>NZ_CP073089.1 GCF_018137945.1 Brevibacterium sp. W7.2
GTTCACAGCGGTCCACGTGCTCGACGGCCTTCGTCCCCAGGGTTATCCCCATTGTGATCGGATTGTCCCCAGACTTATCCACAGGTGTGCATAGCGTCTTCTATAGGCGGTGCTGTTGTTTGATGCGGTTTGTGAGTTCGGTGACCTGGGTGTAGACGGCCCGTCGCTCGGCCATCTGCGTTCGAATCTTCTTGTTCGCATGCATGACCGTCGTGTGGTCGCGGCCGCCGAAGGCCTGGCCGATCTTCGGCAGCGACAGATCCGTGAGCTCCCGGCACAGGTACATCGCGATCTGCCGCGCCGTCGTCAGCGTCCGGGAGCGCGAGGTGCCGCAGAGGTCGTCGAGGGTGAGGCTGAAGTAGGCGGCCGTCTGGCCCATGATGTCGGCAGCGGTGATCGCCGGGGTGTCGTCCTGGGTGATGAAGTCCTTGAGCACCGTTTCGGCGAGCGAGACGTCGACCTGCTGATCATTGAGGTTGGCGAAGGCGGTGACGCGGATGAGGGCGCCCTCGAGTTCGCGGATGTTCGACGAGACCCGGGAGGCGATGTACTCGAGCACCTCGTCGGGGACGTCGAGCTGCTCGCCGGCGGCCTTGCGCCGCAGGATCGCGAAGCGGGTCTCCATGTCCGGGGGCTGGACGTCGGTGAGCAGGCCCCATTCGAAGCGAGAGCGCAGCCGCTCCTCGAAGCCCTTGAGCATCTTCGGCGGCTGGTCGGAGGTGATGACGACCTGCTTGGCCTCGTTGTGCAGGGCGTTGAAGGTGTGGAAGAACTCCTCGACGGTGGCGTCCTTGCCCTGGAGGAACTGGATGTCGTCGATCATGAGGATGTCGACCTCGCGGTACCGCCGCTGGAAGGCGGGACGGAGCGCGTTCGACGTCCGTGATGAGCCGATCGTGTTGATGAAGTCGTTGACGAACTCTTCGCTCGACACGTACTTGACGCGGATCTCGGGGAAGAGCTGCGTCGCGTAGAACCCGATCGCGTGGAGGAGATGGGTCTTGCCGAGTCCCGAGTCCCCGTAGATGAAGAGCGGGTTGTACGCCTTCGCCGGTGCCTCGGCGACGGCGAAGGCGGCGGCGTGGGCGAAGCGGTTCGAGGCGCCGATGACGAAGGTGTCGAACGTGTACTTCGGGTTGAGCTGGGCGACGCCGGGAACGTCGACGGGCGGAGCCGGGGCAGCGGTCGCCTCGGCGATCTCCGCTTCCCGCATCCCCGTCACGCCCGGCGCCGCCTCGGGGAGAGGGGCCGCGGTCTCCGGGCGGGGGGTGGCGGTCTCGGGTCGGTCCGCCGGGGTCGGGGCGGGCTCGGCCACCGGAGTCTCCACCGGGGCCGGGGCGGAGTGCTCGTGAGCAGGAGCCGTGGCGGTCTGGCCGGCGGGTGCCGAGGCGGTCGTCGATCCCTGGCCGGCCGGCGTCGTGCCGGTGGTCGGCGCGGAGGCGACGTAGTCGGTCTCGTCGATGAGCTCCTCGAAGCGGATCGGGACGTCGAGTTCGGGATCGACGACGAACCCGAAGGTCACGTCGAAGCCGATGACCCGAGAGAATTCCCTGGTCAGAGGTTCTCGGAGGCGGGTCTCGATGGTGCGTCGGGAATGCTCGTCGCGGACGGCGAGGAGGACGAGGGCATTGTCGACGATCGCCTTGGGCAGCGCGAGGTAGAGGAAGCTCTTCTGATGCTTCGTGAGGTCGGCGTCCTGATCCAGGTTGGAGACCACCGTTCGCCATTGGCTGATGAGCTCGTTCTTGGAATTCGACACCGTCGATCCTCTCTGTTGTCGTTCGCGGTCGTCCCACAGTCCACACCTGTGCATGACTTCCACACAGTTTTCCACAGTTTGTGGAGGACTGACGAGTCGACCGGGCAATCCTCCACACGGGTGGATAAGCGTGTGGAAAACTACATGATTGTGACTTGTGGAAGACGGCAGTCGACGCGGAGATGAACGTGAGTGAATGGGCCGAGACGGTGACGTGAAACATGATCGGCCGGTTTGACCGGCCTCTCCGGCCTTGGCTAAGATGGAGTGTCCTGTGTACCGGGCTGCATCCGATTCTGTTCTAGCTCTTATGCACAGGAGTGCTCGGCGGTCGAGACTCGCACCGCCGTTTTTTGTGAGAACGCGTCAGGCGTTCACCCGCAACCCAGAAATCGGAGACCTCAAGTGAGCAAGCGTACTTTCCAGCCGAACAACCGCAAGCGTGCCAAGAAGCACGGCTTCCGCCTGCGCATGCGGACCCGTGCCGGTCGCGCCATCCTGGCTTCGCGTCGTCGCAAGGGACGTTCCGAAGTCTCGGCCTGACCTTTGATCCCGGATGCGCACCGGCTCCGGCGCGGCGAGGACTTCAGACGAGTCTTCAGAGCCGGCGTTCGGGTGCGCTCGGACCACCTCATGGCGCACAGCCTGTCAGAGGCAGATGATTCCCACGCCCCGCGCGTGGGTTTCATCGTATCCAAGGCCGTCGGCAACGCGGTCAAGCGCAACAAGGTGAAGCGCCGGCTGCGGGAGATCATGCACCCGAGGCTGGCGGAGATGGAGACCGGCAGCCTGTTCGTCATCCGAGCACTGCCCAATGCCACCGAGGCGGCCTTCGCCGACCTCGAGACCGAAGTGGGCGTGCTCATCGAGAAGGCCCGGAAGAAGCAGCAGAATCGTGGACGCCGAACACGACCTCAGACATGAGTCGGAGGTGCCGCGCCGCCCGGCCGGATTCTGGCCGGGGGTGTGGTGGTTCCTGCGCATCGCGCCCCGGATGCCCTTCGTCTGGTTCATCCGGGCGTATCGGATCGTCGTCTCCCCGCTCTACGGACAAGTCTGCCGGTACTATCCGAGCTGCTCGATGTACGGGCTCGAGGCCTTCGAGATACACGGAGTTCTCAAGGGAATGGTGTTAACTGGATGGCGGATACTGCGGTGCAATCCGTTCTCCCACGGCGGGGTCGATCACGTTCCCGGCTCCGCTCGCGAAGCTCGGTCTGCGGCGATGAGGACCACCGGCTCCGGACACGGGCAGGAGCGCTCGTGATCGCCCGTCCCGCGCGGGACGCACCGGTCCGCGCCCATGTCGCGACCGACTGACAACAATGGCACAATGAACGACGCGCACGAGTCGTTGTAACGAGGAGAACTGAATGGACTGGATCGACAGCTTGCTCTACCCCCTGCAGTGGGTAGTGGCATGGATCCTCGCGATCTTCCACGACATCTTCACCGCACTCGGACTCCCCGCCGCGAACGGCTGGACGTGGGTCCTCTCGATCGCCGGCCTCACCGTCGTCATCCGTGCTCTCCTCATTCCGCTCTTCGTCTACCAGATCCGCGCCCAGCGCAAGATGCAGCTCCTCCAGCCCGAGATCCAGCGGCTGCAGGCGAAGTACAAGGGCAAGAAGGACCAGTACTCCCGCCAGGCCATGGCCGAAGAGCAGATGAGCCTCTTCCGCGACAACAAGACGAGCCCGTGGGCGTCGTGTCTGCCGCTGCTCGTGCAGATGCCGATCTTCTTCTCGCTCTTCCGCGTCATCCACAACATGCAGGCCGTGGCCGAAGGCCGCATCGACGCGATCGGCGGTCTCACCCAGGAGCTCGCACAGCAGGCCGAGGAGTCCTCCGTCTTCGGCGTCTCGCTGTCGGCGACCTTCATGGATCCGGGCATCACCGTCAAGGTGCTCACCGCGGTCCTCATCATCATCATGGCTGCGACGATGTTCATCACGCAGAAGCAGATGATGGCGAAGAACATGTCGGAGGCCGCGATGGCCAACCCGATGATGCAGTCGCAGAAGATGCTCCTCTACATCATGCCGGTGGTCTTCGGCATCGGCGGCATCTACTTCCCGCTCGGTGTGCTCTTCTACTGGCTCGTGTCGAACACGTGGACGATGGTCCAGCAGCACATGGTCATCAGGAACATGCCCGCACCGGGGTCGAAGGCGGAGAAGGAGATGCTCGAGCGCAAGGCGCGCAAGGGCAAGACCGTTCCGCAGGCAGAGGTCAAAGGCGCCGCTGTCCCTGCCGAGGAGGCTCCGAAGTCGTCCGGGCAGCGTCAGCAGCCTGTGAGTAAGAACCGCAAGAAGAACAAGAAGCGCTGAGGTAGGACATGTCAGAAGAAGTCATCGACGACAAGGCTGCGAAGCCCACCCGTGCCGAGCTCCTCGAGGAAGAGGGCGAGATCGCGGCGGATTATCTCGAAGAGCTCATGGACATCGCCGACATCGACGGTGACATCGACATCGATGTCGCCGACGGGCGTGCGCAGCTGTCCATCGTGTGCGAGGACGAGGACGACTCGAACCTGCGCACTCTCGTGGGTCGCGACGGCAAGACGCTCGGCGCTCTGCAGGAGCTCTGCCGACTCGCTGTGCAGACGAGCACGGGTCAGCGTTCATGGCTCATGCTCGACATCGACGGCTACCGGTCGAACCGCCGTGATGAGCTCATCGACAAGGCCGAGGCCGCGATCGAACAGGTCAAGGAGTCCGGCGAGGAGTTCGCGTTCAAGGCGATGAACAGCTTCGAGCGCAAGATCATCCACGACCAGGTCGCCAAGGCCGGTCTGGTGTCGGAATCCGAAGGCGAAGGCGAGGGCCGCCACGTCGTCGTCCGCCCCGCAGATGACTGATCTCTCCGCGCTCGAGGTTCCCCCGGCGGGAACCGAGGAGTACTTCGGTGAGGCGTTCCCGCTGGCCCAGCGCTACGCGGAGCATCTGGCGACCACGGGCATCGAGTGGGGTCTCATCGGACCGCGGGAGATCGACCGACTGTGGACGCGGCACATCCTCAACTGTGCGGTCGTCGCTGAATTCGTGTCCTCCGACGACGTCGTCGGGGATGTGGGCAGCGGAGCCGGACTGCCCGGGATTCCGATCGCGCTCATGCGCCCGGAGGCGAAGGTCGTGCTCATCGAGCCCATGGAGCGCCGAGTCGAGTGGCTGAAGATGGTCGTCGACGATCTCGGTCTGAGCAACGTCCGGATCGTCAGGGCCCGAGTCGAGGACCTCGTCGACGAGGAGATGTTCAGCGTCGTCACTGCGCGGGCCGTCAAGGCGATGACGACACTCGTCGAGTGGACGCACGACGTCATCGGGCCCGAGGGCCGGATCCTCGCGCTTAAGGGTGAGTCGGTCGAGGGTGAGCTCGTCAAAGCGAAGAAGCTGCTCAAGCGCTACCGCTTCGGGCAGCCGACGATCCACGTCGTGGACGGCGGAATCCTCGAGGTTCCCAGTCGTGTCGTGGAAATAGCGAAGAAATAGAACGAACCAAATGTGGTCTAGGCTGTCAGTAGCTTTGTGAACCCGATGGATGATGGAGTGCGCCGAATGCCGATCATGGACGAGTCGTCTCCGATAGGTGCCGCGATCGCTCGCGACAATCGTCGTGCCGACCGCCTTGCGCAGGTCAGTTTTCCCAAGCCGGATTCCACTCGCATCTTCACGATCGCCAATCAGAAGGGCGGTGTGGGGAAGACGACGACGGCGGTGAATATCGCCGGAGCGCTCGCGAAGCAGAACCTCAACGTCCTCGTCATCGACATCGATCCGCAGGGCAACGCGAGCACGGCGCTCGGCATCGATCACTACTCCGATGTCACGAGCATCTACGATGTGCTCATCGATGATGTGCCGATGCGCGACGCCGTCGCGCAGGCGCCGGACTTCGACACTCTCGTCTGTGTGCCGGCGACGATCGATCTCGCCGGCGCGGAGATCGAACTCGTGTCCCTCGTCGCCCGTGAGCAGCGTCTGCAGCGTTCGCTCGGTCTCTACCTCGAGGAGCGGGCGGCTGCCGGTGATCGGGTCGACTACGTCATCATCGACTGCCCGCCGAGCCTCGGACTGCTCACCGTCAATGCCTTCGTCTCGGCCCGTGAGGTTCTCATCCCCATCCAGTGCGAGTACTACGCGCTCGAGGGGCTGAGCCAGCTGCTCAAGAACATCCAGCTCATCCAGAAGCATCTCAATCCGCAGCTGTCGGTCTCGACGATCCTGTTGACGATGTACGACGGTCGCACGAACCTCAGCGCCCAGGTGGCCGAGGATGTGCGGACCCACTTCCCGGAGCAGGTGCTCGGCACGGCGATTCCGCGGTCTGTGCGGATCTCTGAGGCACCGAGCTACGGTCAGACTGTCATCACCTATGATCCCCATTCCAGCGGCGCTCTGTCCTACCTGGAAGCTGCTGAAGAGATCGCGAACCGAGGAGTGGAACGTGGCTGAACGCAAGAAGCGCGGGTTGGGACGGGGTCTCGGCGCGCTCATCCCCGACGCTGCGACGAGTGATCGTCCCGTCGATGTCTTCTTCTCCGGCGGCAGTGCCGAGGAGCAGTCGCGCGGTTCAGCCCCGGCCGAGGACTCGAAGTCGACCCGGACCCGGCGGACCGACCCTGCGGCGTCGATGCAGTCGTCACGTCGTCGCAAGCCGAAGGCGGACGCCACGGAGACCTCTTCCGCGGGTGGATCCCGGAAGGGCGGCACCAAGGCGTCTGCGGCCACAACGAGCGCGGCGAAGGGCGCTGCGAAAGCTGGGACTGCGGCCGAATCGGGCACGGGCGCCACGGTCGGCACCTCTGCGAAATCAGGTGCAGCGAAGTCGGCGTCGAAGTCGAGCGGTGCGAAGACGGGCGGAGCGAAGACCGAGTCGACGGCGAAGTCCTCTTCGGCCAAGTCGTCGACCCGAAAGGCGTCGACAGCGAAATCATCGGGCGCCAAGACCGGCACTGCGAAGACTGCCACTCCGAAGACCGCGACCAGCAAGGTGCCGGCGTCCGCGGACAAGCGGACCGCGGTCAAGCCTGCTCCTGTCTCCGACTCCGCAAACGATGAATCGGCTGTAGTCGACGAGCAGACGACTGTACCGTCGGTCGCGCCTGACGATGTTGCCGGTTCGAGCGCGAGTTCTGCGTCGGTTGAGAGCTCTGCGTCCATCGGCGATTCTCGGTCGATCGACGACGTTGAGACGGCTGATGATGTCCGTGAGCAGCACCCCGGGGTCTACACCTCGAAGGGCGGTTCGCTCGACGATGACGACGCCGATGTGGACGCCACCGAACCGGTGGATGAGACCATTGACCAGAGTGAGAAGCAGGTCGAAGCCACTGACACTACTGAAGTAGTGAACTCCACGGGTGGCTCCTCGAACGACGGCCCCGAGTTCGACGACGGACCCGGTATGGATTCGATCCCCGACACCGCGTTCGGCGAGATCGAGGTTGAACTCATCGACCCGAACCCTCGTCAGCCGAGGACGGTCTTCGATGAGGATCAACTCGCTGAACTCGTTCACAGCATCCGTGAGATCGGCGTTCTCCAGCCGGTTGTCGTCCGACGCAAGCCGGGCGCTGACGAGCGTTACGAGCTCATCATGGGTGAGCGTCGCCTGCGAGCGACGAAGGAAGCCGGCCTCGCCACGATTCCCGCGATCGTCCGTTTCGTCGATGACACCGATCTGCTCCGTGATGCCCTGCTTGAGAACCTCCATCGCGCTGAACTCAATCCGCTTGAAGAGGCTGCAGCTTATGGACAGCTGCTCGAGGACTTCAACTGCACCCAGGAGGAGCTGTCGGAGCGTATCGGTCGGTCGCGTCCGCAGATCTCCAACACCCTGCGTCTGCTTCGTCTGCCCCCGCTCGTTCAGCGTCGCGTGGCGGCCGGCGTGATCTCCGCCGGCCACGCTCGGGCGATTCTCGGGCTCAAGGATCCCGAGCAGATGGAAGTCCTCGCGCAGCGCATCGTCGCAGAGGGACTGTCCGTTCGGGCGTCCGAGGAAGCCGTCGTCCTCCTCAATCGTGGGGACTCCGTGAATGTTTCACGTGCAACGTCACGAGTCGCGCCTGAGTTCATCGAGGTCGCCGAACGACTCGGCGACCGTCTCGACACGAAGGTCAACATCACGGTCGGCAAGCGCAAGGGCAAGCTGAGCGTCGAGTTCGCCAACCAGGAGGATCTCGATCGAATCCTGTCGCTGCTTGGCGTGAAGTCCACCGAGTAGTCGCCCGTTCTCTTCTCCGCTGACCTTCTCGTTGCCCCCTCCGCTGGTTGTGGGCATGCGATCGTGCATCCGCCCTGTTGTGAACGAGTCACATCAGTCGGAGCACCCAGAGCTGACTGAGTTGAGCTGATTTCCCCGTGTGGATAGGCGAATCCTTCGCAAGCTGGACGGTTTGAATGGCGCCATTCCCGCTGGTTTCACGTGAAACATCAGCAAGCAGAGGTCGATTGGCCCGCTAGCTGTACTGCCCAGGCAGGTTGGTTGAATTCTTGCGACGACACGATCTGAATTGATGGTATGACGAAGGCCCCCTGATGTGGAGTGGAGCTGTCTAAGAAACCGCTTCACAAACAGGAGGCCTTCGTGTCCCACGCTAATGCAGCATTGACCCCAAAAGCACGTCTGAAGATTGCCCGTCTCATCGTCGACGAGGGCTGGAGTGTCTCCACCGCGGCGAAGCAGTACATGGTCTCCTGGCCCACGGCCAAACGATGGGCGGACCGTTACCGCGCCCACGGTGAGGACGGCATGGCCGACAAGCCCAGCCGGCCACGCTCGAGCCCGAACCGCACCCCGCAGGCCATGGTGAAGAAGATCGTGGCCTTGCGCTGGCGCAAGCGCATGGGCCCGGTCCAGATCGCCTTCCACCTGGGCCTGGCCGCCTCGACGGTGCATGCGGTGCTGGTGCGGTGCCGGATCAACCGGCTGCGCTACATCGACAGGATCACCGGCGAGCCGATCCGCCGCTATGAACACTCGTATCCCGGGGCGATGATCCACGTGGACGTCACCAAGTTCGGCAATGTCCCCGATGGCGGCGGACATCGGTTCCTGGGCCGGCAGGCCGGGGAACAGAACTCACGGGCGACGGCGAACCGCACCGGCCAGCGCACTTCCAGCGGGCATCCGAGGCTGGGTACCGCGTTCGTGCACACCGTGATCGATGACCACTCAAGGATCGCCTACGCGGAGATCCACAACGACGAGAAGGCCCTCACGGCCATCGCCGTGCTCGAGCGGGCCGTGGCCTGGTTCGCGGCCCGGGACGTGGAGGTGGAGCGCGTTTTGAGCGATAACGGCTCCGCCTATCGCTCGCACGCCTGGCGTGATGCCTGCACCGACCTGGGCATCAAGCACAAGCGGACCCGGCCCTACCGGCCCCAGACCAACGGCATAATCGAGCGCTTCCACCGGACCTTGAACGACGGATGGGCCTACGCCAGGCTCTATGGCAGCGAGACCGCGCGCCGCGAGGCCCTACCGGCATGGATCCATGAGTACAATCATCATCGGCCCCACACCGCCATCGGGAACCAGCCACCCATCAGCCGCTTAACCAACGTCGCTGGGCAGTACAGCTAGCGGGGCCTTGGTGCGATTCGTGAGTGAAACGATACTGTTCAATCAATGAGTTCGTGTTCGGTTGCCGTCAGTTCGGGGTTGAAGTCGTCGTCGGGTATATCCAGAAGCTCTCCTTCGCCCGTTCGTCGAATGTGTCTGAACCGTTGCTGGTACGACGTCCCCAGACGATTCCGTTCGTCGTGGCTGCGGTCTGCAGGCTCGGTGGAATGGCTGAACTCCATGGAACGGCTGATCTCCGTGGGTGATCGGCCCTTATTTGATGGGTTTCACGTGAAACGGAACGGCACCCGGCTTCTCGGCAGGTGTCTTTGCCGCACCCGGGGGACAGTCACCTCTATCGCGCCTTCTGAGTACCGCGTCCCCGTTGCACCCGTTGTTCAGCGGCCGCGCTGCCGGACAGTTCAGATAGCGTCAGGCCAACAATCGTTAGGTGAACGGTTGTGCAGTCTGCGATTCGACGGTGCTCCAGCATCATTTCCCCGTGACAGCGCCGTTTCGTTGTCGCTGCCGTCGCGTGATTCGCCAAGTTGCATGACCGTTGAAGGAATGGACAACTAGGGCTCCCCGCAATGCCGATCACAGATCGCTCGCAGAACGACTATCGGCTGGCCCCTACGCAAGCACAGACCGGCTCGAGCCAAGTTCGGCGCGGCGCCGTCTCTTGTCCATTCGCAGACCGGCCAATCGCACTTCAGGGGATGAGTATGTTTCACGCGAAACCAGGAAATTCTGGAACTTTCGCACGGTAGTTAGCGACGGACACCTACTGTTGCGATGACGTGCGTTCTGAGAATGACCATCCGGTGAGAATTCGTTGGAACGAAATGCCTGTGGTTTCATGTGAAACACCATCATCAGATTCAGCCAATCGGTGCTGAGAATCGTAGTCGGAGCGTCAGATTTGACCTCGCCCTGCAGCCACAATCTGGTCCGCGAGGATGGTTTCACATGAAACGGACGCGGTGGCGTTGGGATTCTCGTGATTCTAACGTGGAGGTTCGTGGTTCGTCGTGGTTACAGCCAGCCACACGCTGGCTGCTAAGTACGGTTTCACGTGAAACGGACGCGGTGGCGTAGGGATTCTCGTAGTTCCCACCTGCAAGCTCGTCGTTCGTCGTGGTTTTACAAGCTACGAGCCGGTTGGCGGGTATTGTTTCACGTGAAACAGACGTTTTAGCGAAACGATTAGATTACCCTCAACCGGCACAGCTGCGGTTCGTCGTGGTCCGTATAGCGTAGACAGTGGTTGAGCATGTGCTTCTGTCTGATGTCCCGGGGCTGCCCTCCTCCTGTGCCCCCCTCGCGATCGTCCATAATGGTTGGGTTCTGTTCACTTCCTGGGGTTCGTGGCTATGTGGACGAATCAGATGGCGCGTCTGTGTCTTCGTGTTGCCGAGCGTCTGGAGCAGAATCGATCGTAGCGCTTGATCTGCTATCTCCGACAGCACTGGATCGATGAAGTCGAATCCGGGAGAGAGATGCCAGGGTGCGCCTGATTCACAGAATATTACCCCGCAGTTCGATAGAGCTCGGCGTTTCACGTGAAACAGGGCCACTCGGAGACCATTATTGCCGACGCAGCCGAGTCCCGTGTGAGGCATTGCCAGCATGGTTGAGAATGCGTAGGTGTTTCACGTGAAACGGCCTGCCCGGTCCTTCAAGGTTCAAGATGCAGTGTTGCAGGCGCTGTTGTCGACAGTCGTACTAGCCTCCCCAAAGGACCGTAGAGCATGACCTTCTGCCTCGCGTCGTCGCAGAATGGTCGATAGTGCATTGCGGATACAGCTATTCGGGGCGCTTGTCCGTCTGTTTAGCTGCCGGGCGTCAAATCTTCTTGCCTTCCCTCTGCATCGGGTGTTTCACGTGGAACACAGACGTGGGTGGTTCACGTGGAACGGTGAGTCGGTTGTTTCACGTGGAACGGATCGGGCGTTTGCTACCGTGACTACAGTGGATCGGCGCCTGAACTATCAAACTTCTCCGCGCCGCCTCATGAAGGCTCGGTCATTGCATCGTATTGAGGTTTCGGCCTTTCTGTAAAACGCGTAGGCCGTCGTCGCCGAGGCGAATTCATCCGTCAGTCGCCTGAAACTGGGCACTTTGCATGGTGGCCGCGGCGCTGGAAAAGCGTTCAATAGCGAGCCGATTCAAGTCGCGTCTCTCAATCTCGGAAGTCCCCGCCCGAAGGCGTCTCGACATGTTCCGAGTGAAGCGGTCGGTGTGTTTCACGGGGAACGGCTTTTCCGCGAATGAGTGACGGGCGAGCGTGCTAGTTCCCTTCTGCTAACCGCGCAATCGAGGGTTCGTCATTGTTTCACGTGAAACCTCAGCCAACGTCGTTATGCCGGTCCATCGCAGCGATCGCCGTACAGTCATTGGTGTCAGCGCTGGACGGTTGTGTATCCGCACTCAGTGGACGACCTCGTCGGCGAGCGGACCGTAAACCGTAAGGACTGAGCGCAGTATGTTTCGCGGCCGGTTTGGCAATTGGATAACTTGGGTCCGTCCCACGAGAATTCCAACTCAAAAGGCCGGTCGGTCTGATGAAGATCCTCGCCGGTCCTAACTTTTTCTGGCGAAGAATCGATGAGAGCTCTCAGGACCCGTCTCGGTAGCGGTTGTGCCAGCGAGTGAATGCATGCGCCAGCGTGTGTACGCATCGGCGTCGGCCGTAGGCTTTGATTGAGTGTGCGCCTCGGCGTCAGCCGTAGGCTTTGATCTCGGCGAGACTGAGCGTGCCGGTTGCCGGGTCGGCATCCTCTTTCACGTAAAGGCGCTGCAATGCCGCCGCGATGCCGTCGGCGATGGCGTCGCGCACCGCGGGGTCCTCGAGGTTGCGGCGATCGTCGGCGTTGGTGAGGTACCCCGTGACGACATGGACTTTGGGTGTCCGGAGTCGCTTGAGTGACGACCACGTGCGTCCGTGCGAGCGGCAGTCGAGCATACCCGTGCGCGCGGTGATCTCGCTCTGGATGAGAGAGGCCAGTCGCTTCCCGACAGGCGAGTTGAGATCCGGGTGCTCCTCATGCCCGAAGTAGAACGTCGCCAGACCGTTCGCCCCGGGCGAGCGGCTGACGTCGGCGGTGACGGTGATGACCGCTGAGGCACCGAGCTGATCTGCGGCGTTGATCTCTGCCGCGTCGCCGTCGAGCACGATGGCTCCGGCCCCGACCGCTTCGAGACGGCCGGCCAAACGTCCGGCTACATCTGTAGTGACATCGCGTTCGAGCTTCTTCTGCCACTCGTTCATCGGCAGCGTGACGAAATCGGTGGTCGTGGTGGCCGCTTCGATGACGAAGGTCCGACCGGCCAACGAGGTCCCGGATGCTGCGACGCGTGCCGTCTCCTCGAGCGCGTAGAGGTTCCCCGTCGTGTGCTTGCGGTCGACGGCGTCGAGTCCACGGAGAGTCTGCGGGCCGGCGATGCCGTCGACCTTCGCTCCCAGACCCATCTGCAGCTCCTTGACGGCCGCCTCGGTGGCAGCGCCGTACTCGGCGTCGATTCGGCCGGCATAGAAACCGAGACCCGAGAGACTGCGCTGGAGGGTGAGCACATCATCGCCTGTGAGGACCTTGACGGGGTCGAAACGGAGTACACGGTCACCGAGCTGGAAACGGGCACGATCAAGCTCTGTGAACGTCTCAGAGCCGAGCACACCGTCGCAGAGGATCCCCCGGGTCTGCTGGAACTGCCGAACGGCGAGTTCGAACGGCCGATCGAAGTCCTCGCCGCGGGGATCTCCGACATTGAGACCCAGACGCGCCATCTGCGATTTGATCGCCGGCAGGACCTCTGAAGCGTCTCCGCTTCTGAACTGCGGTCGTTCCTGGTGATTCAATGTCGTGCCAATCTGCTGTGCTGAGGATGTGAAACTGCGGGGATGTACGCCGAAGGCGCCTGTTGATATTACAACAGGCGCCTTGGAACTTGATCAGATGAAGTCTTTGAGCTCGTCTTCGAGGGCAGGCTTCGGGCGGGCGCCGATGATGGTCTTCGCGACCTCACCGTCCTTGAAGACGTAGAGAGCGGGAATCGAGGTGATTCCGTACTTGCTCGCGGTCTCGAGGTTCTCGTCGGTGTTGACCTTGACGACGGTGAGCTTGTCAGCGTTCTCGTCGGCGATCTGATCAACGATGGGGCTGACCATGCGGCAGGGCCCGCACCAGGGTGCCCAGAAGTCGACAAGCACGGGCTTGTCCGACTTGAGGACGGTGTCTTCGAATGTAGCGTCAGTGACGTCGGTCGACATGATCTCCCTTTCTGCTGGTGAGTGTCATAAGCGGCAACAGCGTGCACGCGGGTTTCATTCCCCGAGGCCGCGGCCCGCTGGACCGAGGATTCTCGGATCCTCAGGGAATTCGGTCCCTTAGGGATTTCCGTCCTTCAGGCAAGTCGGCTCCTCAGGGAAACCGGCTCAGGCGTTCATCACCTCGACGGCGGCCTCGTGGTCACCCTCGGCCTCGAGGACATCGGAGGCGTCGAGATCCGCGAGATAGTTCTCCGCGTCGAGGGCCGCGGCGCAGCCGGACCCGGCAGCGGTGATCGCCTGACGGTAGACGGAGTCGATGACGTCGCCGGCGGCGAAGACGCCTTCGACAGCGGTCTTCGACGAGCGGCCCTCGACCTCGAGGTAGCCATCGGGACGCAGCGGCAGCTGCTCGGCGAACAGGCTCGTGCGCGGATCCGAGCCGATCGCGACGAACAGACCGGTCACCGGCAGCTCGGAGGTCTCTCCCGTCTCCGTGTTGCGCACGGTGATCCCGGTCAGCGCGTCCTCGCCGTGGATCGCCTCGACCTCGGTGTCGAGCATGTACTCGAGCTTCTCGTCGGCCTTCGCCCGATCCTGCATCGCCTGGGACGCACGCAGCTCCTGACGGCGGTGGATGAGCGTGACCTTCGAGGCGAAGCGGGTGAGGAACGTCGCCTCTTCCAACGCCGAGTCGCCGCCGCCGACGACGGCGATGTGCTGGTCACGGAAGAAGAAGCCGTCGCAGGTCGCGCACCAGCTCACACCGTGGCCCGACAGCTTCTTCTCGTTCGGCAGCCCCAGCTCGCGGTAGGCCGATCCCGTGGCGAGGATGACGGCCTTCGCGGTGTAGCGGGACCCGAGAGCGGTCTCGATCTGATGGGCACCGGGGTGCAGCTTGAGCGTCTCGACATCGTCGTAGACGACCTGCGCCCCGAACCGCTCCGCCTGCTCGCGCATGTTCTCCATGAGCTCGGGGCCCTGGATGCCGGCCGGGAAGCCGGGGTAGTTCTCGACGTCCGTGGTGTTCATGAGCTCGCCGCCGGCCGTCACCGAGCCCGCGATGACCACAGGAGACAGGTTGGCCCTGGCGGCGTAGATCGCGGCCGTGTACCCGGCCGGTCCCGACCCGATGATCACGAGTTGAGTGTCAGTCATGTGCGTTCCCTGTCCCTGTTGTGTGTTCTGTCATGTCGCGCCGCAGCGGCGCTGATTGGGTGCTCTCTAGGTAACCGAGCATACTCGGTGACTATTCCTCGCCGAGGCGGTCGATCGGTGCTGACCGCCCGACGGGGTTCGGTTGTCCTCCGACGGAGTGGCTAGGCGATGTCGACGGTGCTGATGACGGCCCGGTATCCGCCGTCGTCGCGGGGCAGCTCGGTGACCCAGAGGATGAGGCTGTCGGTGTCGACGCCCTCATCGAGGGTGACGGTGACGCCGCCCTTCGCATCGTCGAACTCCCCTTCGCCGACCTTCTTCGCCGACTCGGGGTCTGCGCCGCTGAGGATCTCGAACGCTCCGCCCGACGTCGACGAGACGACGGTGACCTCACTGACGGGTGCCGTCTTCTCGAACTCGAAGAGCAGGCCGACGCCGTCCTTGAGGTTGCCGAACTCCGCCGAGTTGTACCGGTCGGTGCGCCACGACCCCTTCTCGCCCTTGATGACGTCCTTGGCCTGATCGTCGTTCTCCGTGTCATCGCCCTGCGGGTCGAGCGCCGTGACCTTGTCGATCACCGGGGGCTCAGCCTGAGGCTCCTCCGTGGGCTGCTCTTCGGCCGGCTGACTCGGAGCCGTCGAGGCGGGTGTGGCGGTCGGCTCGTCCCCGCCCGAGTTGAGGTTGACGACGATGATGCCGATGATGACGGCGGCGATGACGAGGAGACCGAGGACGAGCAGTGCGAAGGGCTTGCGGGTGCGCGTCTTCGCCGCCTGCGGATCCTCATCAGCGGCGACCGCCCGGGAGCTCGCCGCGGCGCCTCCGCCGTTGCCGCCCCGCCCCCCGGCCGCACGTGACTGTGCGCCCGTGCCTCCGGGTGGCTGGGCACCGGCGCCGCCGGCACCTGCAGCGGCAGCACCTGCACCGGCCACTCCGGCACCCGCAGCCGCTCCGGCGACGGCAGTGCGACTGTTCGAAGGTGAACCGCCCGCGCCGGAGGCTCCCGCACCTGCGGCCGCTGCGGCACCCGAACCGCCGCCGGACCCGGAGCCGCCGCCGCCCGAGCCGGAACCGGCCCCGAGGCCGGCTGCCGTGGGGCGCTCGTCGACGGTCTCCGGCGAGAGCCGGCGCATCTGCTTCGGCGGAGTCGCGGCATTGGCCTCCTCCTGGCGGGCCGCCGAGGACGCCTCGAGCGCTGCCAGACGCCGGCGAGCCTCTTCCTCCTTGGCCTTCGAGATCCGGCGCTCACGCTCGTATTCGCGCAGCTGATGCTCGCGCTGCTGCTCCGAGGTCTCGAACATCCCCCCGAGGAACCACGAGCCGTCGTCCTCGTCGTCGATGATGACGCGGGTGTCGTTCTCGTCCTCCTCCTCGTCGATCGCGACGATGTCGAGGGCCTGAGTGTCCGGTTCGGGCTCGTCGCGGTTGAGGATCGGCGAGGTGAGGTTCTCGTCGTACTCGTGGGCCGAGTAGCCCGAGTACTCCGAGTAGGTCTGCTCCGGCTGCCACTCGTCCCAGTCCTTCGCGGCATTGTCGATCTGCTCGGCCCCGATCGGGAAGCTCGATGCCTTCCGCATCTGCATCCGATCGGCGTATCGTCCGGTGGTGCGACCGGAGACTCCGGCAGCGAGTCCCCTCGTCCCCGGCCGGGTGATGCCGATGCGCACGAGCGCGGCCTTGACCTGGTCCTCGCTCGCCGGTGTCGTCGCTCCGCCGATCGTCGGGGTCCCCGCCGTCGGCAGGCTCGTGGCCTCCTCGAAGCTCGCCGGTGAGGCGTCGAAGAGCTTGTCGTTCTCGGCCGCCGGGGTGCGGTTGACGTAGCGGAGCAGCTCGGCGTCCCACTCGTCGATGAAGCCGAGCACCTCGGCGACGGATCCCGGACCGGGGTCCTGCCCGGTGAGCACGCCGCTGATGAAGTCGTCGAGCTCTGCGGGCACCTCGGGGTTGAGCGCTTTCGCACGGGCGATCCGCGAGTTCTCCCGCGGTGCCGCGGGCACTCCGCTCATGCCCTCCTCGGCGGGCCAGTAGCCGGTCACCGCCGCATAGAAGAGCCGGATGAGGTCGAGGGCGTCCTGCCGGGAGGCCTTCGTCGGCGTGTAGTCGTCCGGGTCGATGACCCCGGTGCCCAGCGCCAGGGCCGCGTCGATGCCGATGCCGGAGACGAGGATGCCGCCCGACGAGGTGATCCCGACGACGCTCGGCCGGAGGAACATGTGGAAGAGTCCCCGCCGCGCCGAGGTGACGAGAACCGTGCCGATCTCCCCGATGAGCGCCTTCGCCGCGTCGACGGGCAACGGGGTCTTCGGCAGGATCTGTCCGAGCGCGGTGACGGCGATGCGCTGGGAGACGACGTAGTCGAGGCCGTTCGAATGCCCGACGTCGAGGGTCGGGGCGATGCGGGGGTCGCCGAGGATCGAGACGCGCTGGGCGGCTTCGAGGACGTCGGAGGAGGCCTCGGCGTCGGCGACGTGGATGAGGACGGGTTCATCGAGGATCGCATCGAGAGCCGTGCACACCGTGCCGACAGCGGGCTTGTCCTCGAGCCAGGGGCGGTCGACCGTTGATACGACATAGCGACCGGCTACGACCATGCCGGGTTCGATATCGATCAGGGGGATCACCTCCGGGGGCGGGGATTGGGCAGGCTATCTCTTCAGTTTTCCAGCTGCGAGCCCAATAATCGAATGCAACTCTCTGACACGGAGCAGAAAACAGGCGCCGATGTAGACAAGGAGCATGACCGATCCGACGACAGCCGTGGTGACGAAGGCCTGCCATCGGCCGGCCAGGGCGAAGTCGGGGAAGAGCAGGAGCATTCCGAATCCGGCGAGGCCGGCCGCGAGCGCCGCGATGAGGAACTTCACATGCGCCTTCGCGATCGCTCTGATGTCGATGTCGCCGAGGCGGCGGCGCAGGATCGCGAACGAGAGGATCATCGCGAACAGGTACCCGAGGCTCATGACGAGGCCGATGATCGCCACCGTCACGGACTTCGGGAAGATCGACGCCGAGAGCACCGCAAGGGACTGGAAGATGATCTGGGGCAGCTGGATGAAGAACGGGGTGCGCGCGTCCTCGTAGGCGTAGAAGACGCGCTGGGCGAGATAGTTCGCACTGAACGGGATGAGTCCGAAGACCATCGTGATGATGACGAGTCCGACCGCCGTCGCCTGTTCCCGGCCGGAGCCGGCGATGATCATCGCCACGGGCGAGGCGAGGACGACGAGGGCGGCGACGGCGAAGGAGTTGATGAGCCCGACGGTGCGCACGCCCATTGAGAAGTCCGACTTCACCGCTGCCGTGTCGTGGTCGGCGGCGTTCCTGCTCAGCGACGTGAAGAGGGCGGTGGCCAGGGAGACCGCGATGAGCGAGTGCGGAAGCATGAAGACGAGGTAGGCATTGGTGTACGCCGCGTTCGACGCGTTCCCTTCCCCCGGCACCGAGGCGCCGGCGGCGACCCGGGAGATGATGAGGAATCCGAGCTGTCCGACGAGCATCGCCGCGAACGTCCAGAACGCGACCTTGCCGGCGGTGCCGAGGCCGACTCCGCGGAATCCGAAGGTCGGCCGGTATGAGAACCCGATGCGCTTGAGCGGCCAGATGAGGATGAGCGCCTGCGCCGCGACGCCGAGCGTTGCCGACCCGCCGAGGAGGGCGATCTTGTCCGGCGTCCACGTGTCGAGGGTGTGCGGGGAGGCGGTGTTCGTGCCGAAGACGACGATGAAGATGAGCAGGCCGATGATCGCGACGACGTTGTTGAGCACCGGGGCCCACATGTAGGGACCGAACGACGACTTCGAGTTGAGCACCTGGCCGAGCAGCGTGTAGAGCCCGTAGAAGAAGACCTGCGGCAGACACCAGTAGGCGAAGGCCGTGGCCAGTGCCAGCTGTTCGGGGCTCCATCCCGAGGAGTAGAGCCACACGAGGATCGGCGCGGCGAGCGTCGCGATGACGGTGACGATCGTCAGCAGGAGGAACGAGAGGGTGAGGAGGCGGTTCGTGTAGTCCTGGCCGCCGTCGTCGCGCTTGGCCGCACGGACGAGCTGCGGGACGAGGACGGCGTTGACGACACCGCCGGCGAGCAGCATGTAGAGCGTGTTCGGGACCTTGTTCGCGACGTCGAAGGCGTCGGCCTGCACTGCGGTGATGCCGATCGCGGTCGCGAGCAGGGAGGCCTTGACGAGGCCGAGGATCCGCGAGGTCAGGGTGCCTGCCGTCATGATCGCCGACGAGCGGGCGAGCGAGGAGAATGACGCCACTTACTGTCCCTTCCTCTCGGGGTTGTCGTTCTTCGCCCGGGCGACCGCTGCGGCCAGCTGCTGCTCCGGGATCTTCCTGCGTCCGCGGCGCACGGACTTGACCAAGCCGATCACGAACACCGCCGCGAGCGCCAATCCGACGACCGCGGTGCCGATGTTCTCCCAGTCCGCGCGCACCCGCACGAGCAGGGAGGTGCTCTGCGGGAGGACGACCCCGGATTCGGAGATCATCTCGATGCGCGTGGGCACGTCGGCATTGGCGAGCCCCTCGACGGGCACGTCGACGCGCATCGTCTCCGCCGGGGGCACGACGACGGTCTCCGTCGTCTGCGCCCGCAGCTGCGGAGTCTGCGGTTTCATCGAGAGCTTGAGCGTCGCCTCGGCGCCGGAGTCGTTGACGATCGTCACGGGGATCGTCGTCTTCTCCCCGGTGACGAGGAGCACCGACGATCCCTTCTCGAGGTAGAGGCTGTCGAGCTGGGCCTGGCTCGTCTGCTGCGCCTGGTCGAGGCACGTCGCGGAGTCCCCGCCGAGCGTCCACGCCACCGAGGTGCAGCCGAGCAGCGCACGATCGGTGCGGCGATTCGCGGCGTCAGGATCGGTGAAGACGCTGTTGAACTGCGTCTGCCGGGCACGGATGTCGGCGAGCCCTTCGAGCGTGCTCGTGGCGATCCGCTCGGGATCCTGCGCCTTCTGGAGCAGTCCGCGCGGCTCGATGTCGCTGCTGAGCAGGCTGTCGAGGTTGGCGGCGTCGACCCACGGGGAGCCGGCGACCGTGGAGACGACCTGCTCCCACTGCGCCGAGGCGGTCGTCCGCGGCAACGGGACGAGGAGGTGGCGGGACCGGTTGGGGGCCTCGGACTGGATCGCCGCGGTCGTCGCGACGAGCTCGCTCATCGCCGCGGCCGGCCGGTCGGCGGCGATGACGTCGGCACTGGCGGCAGTGAGAGCGGAGTCGCTGATGAGCGTTTCGACCATCGCGCTGCCGTCGGAGTTCGTCCGCGTCTGCGAGTGCGCGCTCTCCCGGATGCCCGACAGCGGCGGCTGCTGGACGTCGTCGAGGATGATCGTCTTGTTGCCGGCCGCCGAGAGCGCGGCGAGATCGGCGCGGGTCGCCGTCCCGGCGATCGGCCATCCGATGTCGGTCCGCGCCTTCGGCAGGACGTCCTTGACGAGCCGCTTCTCCTCCTGCGCGAACCGGCCGAGGTCGTCGAGCTCCCTGCCGGCCAGCGAGGCCTGATCGGGATCGCCGAAGGGCAGCGCGATGACGGTGTGGGAGCCGGCGGTTGCGAGGAAGTCCCGGTACCACGTGTCGAGCCGCTGTCGACGCTCTTCTGCCGCCCTCTCCTCTTCCGGGCTCTGCGCGCCCGGATCGTCCTCGGGCGGCGCGGTGCCGGCGTCCGTCGCCGGAGCCGAGGGCTCCTCGGTGGCAGCGGGGTCTCCGTCGTCGCCGGGCGGCGGCGGTTCGGCGACGGCAGCCTCGAACGAGGCGATGATCCGCGGGTCGAGGGCGATCGCGACGCCGGGGGTCTGGAGGACTCCGTTGACCGCGGTGAGCGGGCCGTCGGCGGCGATGGCCCGATCGAGCTCCTCGGCGCTGATGAGTCCGTCGCCGGTGTAGCCGGGCAGCGTCACCGGGGCGAGGAAGCTGATCCGGGTCTGATCGAACTTCGGATCCGGGTACCACGTCGTGAATGCGACGCCGGTCGCCAGCGCCCCCGAGGTGTCGCTGAGCTGGACGCTGAGACCGCGCGGGCCCCACGAGGTGTTCGGCGAGGACCGGGGCAGGCCGAGCTGGTCGGCGGGCACGGTCATCGTGAATTCGCCGGTGGCGCCCGGGCTGAGCCGGTCGGCGAACGTCGCATCGACGGCGGTGACCGGGTCGCTGTCGGCGGAGCTGCGGTTCCGCGCATCGGGTCCGTTGTCGTCGAGATCGGCGATGACCCGGTGCATCGACGGGTCGGTCTTCCACGCCTCGATGCGGTATTCGGCGTCGAGGTTGCGCGTCGACATGCCCAACCGCAGAGTGGGGTCGGAGATCGCGGCATCCGTCGAGTTCGTCACCGTCCCGCGGACCGTGAGCGTGCCGCTGCCGTTGAGCCAGGGGGTCACCTCGGTGAGGGCGATCGAGACGCCGGTTCCCGATTCCCCGCCGTCGGTGTCACCGCCGTCGGCGGCCCCGCTGCCGCTCGAGCGCGTCGGTGAGGCGGTGCCCGACTGGCTCGCCGAGGCGGTCAGCGGGTAGGCGAAGACCGACCCTGCCAGCAGCAGGGTCGCACTCAGCAGCGCGAAGAGAAAGCGCGTGATCACAGGTCCTCTGACTTCATCCGGCGGTCCACCGGGACACCGCTCTCACAGCTCCCACCTGCGCACCATGGGACGAGCAGCGGCGACGATGCGGCGCTCGTTGGCGAACGACAGCTTCGATCGCAGGTCGTCGAACGGCACCCAGGCGGCGTCGACGGCCTCCTGATCGGGATCGTTGTCGACGGTGAGCGTGCCCGACCTTGCGCGCAGGAGGAAATGGTGGACGAGCTTGTGGATCCGGATGCCGGTGACGGTGAACCAGTAGTCGACGGTGCCGAGCGGGCAGATGACCTGGCCGGAGATCCCGGTCTCCTCCTCGACCTCACGGCGGGCCGCCTCGGCGGCGGTCTCCGCTCCCTCGAGATGGCCCTTGGGCAGGCACCATTCGAGTCTGCCCGCCCGATTGAGCCGGGCGATGACGGCCACACTGAGATCATCGCTGGCGAAGTCGACGACGATGCCCCCGGCGGAAGTCTCCTCGACCGTCGTGCGGCGGGATGCCCGGGGTCCAGGTTTGGGCATCGGTGTGGTCATTCTCCTACCTTAATGGTCGATTCTTGGAAGTTTCGTCCGACGCGCTCCCGGTAGGCTGGAGGTTGCCTCCGGCAGGGAACCTGACGATCGAGAAGAAGGAGTTCGGTGGATCCGCAGAGCGCGCACGTCCGGCTGTACGACAGGCTCGACGACCTCGATGACATCCTCGAGCCCCTCGGCCGCCGCTTCGCTGACGCCGGCTTCGAACTCGCCCTCGTCGGCGGGTCCGTGCGTGACGCACTTCTCGGTCGGCCGATGCCCGATCTCGACTTCACCACCGACGCCCGGCCCGACGACATCCTCGCCCTCATCTCCGACTGGGCCGACGCCCACTGGGACATCGGTCGCGACTTCGGCACGATCGGAGCGATGAAGTCCGGCGTCCAGATCGAGATCACCACCTACCGAGCCGAGGCGTACGAGCCCGAATCGCGCAAACCCGTCGTCCGGTTCGGCGACAGCCTCGACGACGACCTCGTCCGCCGCGACTTCACGATCGGGGCGATGGCCGTCCGCCTGCCCGAGAAGACCTTCGTCGACCCCCACCAGGGCTTCGACGACCTCCTCGCCGGGCGCATCCGCACCCCCGGGGCGGCCGAGGACTCGTTCTCCGACGACCCGCTGCGGATGATGCGGGCGGCCCGGTTCACCTCCCAGCTCGGCCTCGACCCGGACCCCGAGGTCGAAGCGGCGATGGAGGCGATGGCGGGACGGATCGCGATCATCTCCGCCGAGCGCATCCAGGTCGAACTCGTCAAGCTCATCACCGGCACGGACCCGGCCGCCGGCATCGATCTCCTCGTGCGCACCGGGCTCGCCGACCATGTGCTCCCCGAGGTCTCCGGCCTGCGGCTCGAGACCGACGAGCACCACCGGCACAAGGACGTCTACCAGCACAGCCTCACCGTGCTCCGGCAGGCCGTCGACCTCGAAGCAGAGTACGCGGCGCGGCAGCGACGCGCGGACATGAGCGCCGACGACCCGCAGCACCTGCCCGAACCCGACTTCGTCGTCCGGTTCGCCGCGCTCATGCACGATGTCGGCAAACCCGCGACGCGCAACTTCGTCAACGGCGGGGCCGTGACCTTCTACCATCACGATGTCGTCGGCGCGAAGCTCACCGCGAAGCGGATGAAGGCCCTGCGCTTCGACAAGGACACGACGAAGGCCGTGGCCCGCCTCGTCGAACTCCACCTGCGCTTCTACGGCTACGGCGACGCCGGCTGGACCGATGCCGCGGTGCGCCGCTACGTCACCGATGCCGGGTCCCTGCTCACCCGCCTCCACATCCTCACCCGCGCCGACGTCACGACGCGGAACCGGAAGAAGGCCGACCGGCTCGCCTTCGCCTACGACGATCTCGAGCACCGGATCTCCGCGCTCGCCGCACAGGAGGAGCTCGCTGCGATCCGCCCCGACCTCGACGGGCGGCAGATCATGGAGATCCTCGGCATCGAACCCTCCCCGCTCGTCGGGAAGGCGTACAAGCACCTCCTCGAGCTGCGTCTCGAGCACGGGCCGTTGGGGACTGAGCGCGCCGAGGCGGAGCTGCGGGCCTGGTGGGCGGAGAACGCTCCCGCGGAATGAGAGCGCAGGTCACCCCACCCCTGCCGGTGTCGCAGCGGGAGGGCACCTGGTAACTTCGGTCTCGAGACCATGTGTCCGTCGTCACAGGCGACGGTGAGCGAGCACGCGAGGAGACCGTGATGACCGTGACCGACGAGTTCCGCAGCGCCAGGGACCGGCTGATCGACCTGCGCACCGACTACGAGGCCGCGCGGGCCGACTTCGCGTGGCCGCAGTTCACGCACTTCAACTTCGGCATCGACTGGTTCGACCAGATCGCCGTCGACAACGACAACCCCGCGCTGTGGATCGTCGAACAGGACGGCACGGAGGGCAAGTGGAGCTTCGCCGAGCTCGCGGCCCGCTCGAACCAGGTGGCGAACTTCCTCCGGCGGGCAGGCGTCAAGCGCGGCGACCACGTCATGGTCATGCTCGGCAATCAGGTCGAGCTCTGGGAGACGATGCTCGCCGGCATCAAGCTCGGCGCCGTGCTCATGCCGACGACCACGCAGCTCGGACCGATCGACCTCGACGACCGGGTCGAGCGCGGGCAGGCGGAGTTCGTCGTCGCCGGCCCCGAGGACGCGGCGAAGTTCGACGACGTCGACGCCGAGGTCATCCGCATCGTCGTCGGCGGCGAGCCGACCAGGCAGCAGGACTACGACTACGCCGACGCCGATGAGGAGAGCACCGAGTTCGACCCGCACGGCCGCTCCCGGGCCGACGACCTGCTCCTCCTCTACTTCACCTCGGGGACGACGTCGAAGGCGAAGATGGTCGCCCACACCCACGTCTCCTACCCCGTCGGCCACCTCTCGACGATGTACTGGATGGGCCTGACCCCCGGCGACGTCCATCTCAACGTCGCCTCGCCCGGCTGGGCCAAGCACGCGTGGTCGAACATCTTCACCCCGTGGATCGCCGAATCGTGCGTGTTCCTCTACAACTACTCCCGCTTCGACGCCAACGCCCTCATGGAGACCATGGACCGGGTGGGCGTGACGAGCTTCTGCGCCCCGCCGACCGTGTGGCGGATGCTCATCCAGGCCGACCTCACCCAGCTGAAGACCCCGCCGACGAAGGCGCTCGGGGCCGGCGAACCCCTCAATCCCGAGGTCATCGACCGGGTGAAGAGCGACTGGGGCGTGCTCATCCGCGACGGCTACGGACAGACCGAGACGACCCTGCAGATCGGCAACTCGCCGGACCAGCCGCTCAAGTCCGGGTCGATGGGCAAGGTCCTGCCCGGGTACGACGTCGTCCTCATCGATCCCGCGACCGGCGAGGAGGGCAGCGAGGGCGAGATCTGCCTGCTCCTCGATCCTCCGCCCCTGGGGCTGACGGCCGGATACTGGAACAATCCGGAGAAGACCGCCGAGGCGTTCGCCGGCGGCGTCTACCACACCGGTGACGTCGCGGAGCGGGACGAGGACGGCTACATCACCTACGTCGGGCGCGCCGACGACGTGTTCAAGGCCAGCGACTACCGGCTCTCCCCGTTCGAACTCGAGAGCGTGCTCATCGAGCACGACGCCGTCGCCGAGGCGGCCGTCGTCCCCTCCCCGGATCCGGTGCGGCTCAACGTGCCGAAGGCCTACGTGGTGCTCACCGGCGGATACGAGGCGAACGCGGAGACCGCGCGGGACATCCTCGCGTACTGCCGCGCCAACCTCGCCCCGTACAAGCGGATCCGCCGCCTCGAGTTCGCCGAGCTGCCCAAGACGATCTCCGGCAAGATCCGCCGCGTCGAGCTGCGGGCACGGGAGGATCAGCTCCACCCCTTCAGCGGCGAACCGGTCGTCGAGGGGACCGAATACGCCGACACGGACTTCGACCTCAAGGGGTGAGCGGATCGCGGATTCGGCGGCACCGGGGACGACCCCATAGGATGGGCACCGAGGTGCCGCTCTGCCTGAATGTGAGGAATCACGCAGTCTGAGTGTTTGCTTTACGCAAACGCAGGTATAACCCCAGGTGAACAGGGGTGCGGTACGCTGTCTGCTCTACCGCAGAGTAGTTGAATGCGCGCGTAATCCCGCATTTTTCACGGTGTTCCAATGAACGCGTGCGAAACTGAAACCCATTTGTGACCCTTTTTCCACCCCCGTCGCGACTCCGCTGCGGCGCACGGAGAAGACCTGGAGGACTGTGGATGGCCAAGGCTGAGAATCCCACGAACACCAAAGGCAGGACGGCGAAGAATCTGCTCAACTACCCGCGTGCGGGCGTGAGCGGCTGGACGCGCTTCCTGCCGAGTCTTCGCATCCTCGTCGTCGGCGGCCTCAGCGCCGTCATCCTCGGATGCATCGCGTTCGCCATCGGCTATGCGACGACCGACATCCCCGAGCCGAACCTCGAGGCCACCGGGCAGACGTCGACGATCTACTACGCCGACGGCGAGACGCCGATCGGCCACTACAAGATCGAGGACCGCAAGTCGGTGCCGATCGACGAGATCTCCGAGCCGATGCAGAAGGCGGCGATCGCCGCGGAGGACACCTCCTTCTATGAGAACCGCGGCATCTCGGTCAAGGGTCTCTCCCGCGCCGTCGTCGGCGTCGCGACGAACCAGTACGCGGGCGGCGGGTCGACGATCACCCAGCAGTACGTGAAGAACTTCTACCTCACGAACGAGCACTCCCTCGACCGCAAGGTCAAGGAGATGTTCATCGCGCTCAAGATCGACCAGCAGCAGAGCAAGGACGAGATCCTCGCGAACTACCTCAACACGATCTACCTCGGCCGCCGCTCGTACGGCATCGAGGTCGCCAGCCAGAACTACTTCGGCAAGTCGGCGAAGGACCTCGACGTCAGCGAGTCAGCGCTGCTCGCCGCGATGATCCAGCGCCCCGGCGCCGCGGACCCCGCAGAGGATCCGGGTGCCTACGAGGACCGCTTCAACTACGTCATCAAGTCGATGGTCGACGAGGGCTTCATCACCCAGGAGCAGGCCGACCAGGTCGAGATGCCCGAGGTCCAGCCTCCGAGCAAGGAGGACTCCCTGAGCGGCCAGAAGGGCTACATGTGGGAGTACGTCCGCAAGGAGGCGATGGCCAAGCTCAACATCGATGAGTCGCAGCTCGACCGCGGCGGCTACAACATCGTCACGACCTTCGACGAAGACCGGATGAAGGAAGCCGAGAAGGCCATCGAGTCGCTGCCGAGCAACCAGCCGAAGGGACTCCAGGCCGGACTCGTCTCGATCGACCCGAAGACCGGTGGCATCGAGGCGTTCTACGGCGGCAAGAACTACCTCGACCAGGCGTTCAACACCTCGACCCAGGGTCACGCGCAGGCGGGCTCGACGTTCAAGCCGTTCGCTCTCGTGGCCGGCTTCGAGAACGGCGTGCGCCTGTCCGACCGCTATCCCGGCAGCCCGACGACGCTGAACAACGACGGCACGCCGTGGGAGGTCAGCAACTTCGGCAACTCGAGCTACGGTCCGGTGACGCTGCTCAAGGCCACACAGTCCTCGATCAACACCGCGTACGCCGCGCTCAACGTCCAGGTCGGTCCCGACAAGACCGTCGACGTCGCGCAGCGGGCGGGTCTGAGCCCCAACTGCACGAAGGAGCAGATGGCTTCAGGCGATACAGCCAGCTGCACGATCGACCTCACGCCGAACGCCGCGAACGTGCTCGGCACCCCGAGCGTCAAGGTCGTCGACATGGCGACGGCATACGCGACGTTCGCGTCGAACGGCGTCCGCCACGAGACCCACTCGATCGAGTCGATCTCGAAGGACGGCGAAGAGGTCTACAAGGCCGACACCGAGGGCGAGCGGGTCTTCGACAAGGCCGTCGCCGCGGAGACCACCTACGCGCTCAGCCAGGTCGTCAACGGCGGTTCGGGCAGCTACGCGCAGAACCTCGGCCGTCCCGCCGCCGGCAAGACCGGTACGTCGACGTCGAACAAGTCCGCCTGGTTCTCCGGCTACACCCCGCAGCTGGCGACCTCGGTCGTCCTCTACCGTGAGGTCGACGGCAAGTCGGTTCCGATCGGACCCTACGGCGGTCGCGGCGAGGTCACGGGCGGATCGTTCCCGATCCAGGTGTGGACCGACTACATGAAGGCCGCCCTCGAGGGCACCGAGGTCGAGAAGTTCCCGAAGCGCGGAACCCTGCCCGAGGTGAAGAAGCCCGTCAACACGAACGCTCCTCCGGCCCCGCGTCCGCAGCCGAAGGACGACGGTGAGGACACGAAGAAGAAGGCGCCGGTCGACGAACCGACGAAGAAGCCTGCCGACGACGAGAACAAGGACTCGGAGAAGGACAAGGAGAAGGACGCCGATTCGTCGTCCGACTCCAACGAGTCCGCCGACGGGTCGAAGGACAGCGAAGGCTCGAAGGACACCGGAGACACCGGAAACGACACCGGGTCGTCGACCGGCGGCGGTAACCAGGGCAACGAAGACGGCGGTGGCACGAGCACCGGCGGAGGCGGCTCCCGCGACGGCGGAGGCTCCGGTGGCGGTGGAGGCTCCGGTGACGGCGGAGGCGGCGGTTCCGGTGGCGACACCGGCGGCGGCAACGGCTCCAGCGGCGGGAGCGGAAACGGCGGCTCCACTCGCGCGCCGGTCGCACCGGGCGGATGATTCCGCTCGGGGAAGCCGTGACCGGTAACCTCTGAATATGCCTTCGAACCACGCCACCCGGATCGCCGAGCCCCTGCTCGGCGGTCCGGACGGCATTCACCGCGGTGTCGCCTCGGCGGTGTACCGGCGCACTCAGGCCTATGTCCTCGCCGGCGTCCTCGGGGTGACGACGTTCCTCGCGCTCGCCCTCCAGGCGCCGTGCCTGAGCTCGGGCTACCAGCAGCCGAGCGCCGCGGCGAGGATGTGCGCCGGTCCCCTCTCCGCATCGTTCCTCGGTCAGCTCAACCCGCAGGCGGTGGGCCGGGCCGACGGCGGACTCGCCGACCTCTCCGTCATCGACGCCCGCCTCGTCGGTCTCTTCCGGCTCGTCACCGACGACGTCTCCGTGTTCATGACGTTCGTCCTCCTCATCAACGTGTTCGCCGTCGCAGCGAGCGGTGTCGCCCTCCTCATCCTCGCCCGGCAGCGGGCCTGGCTCGTCGCGGTCTTCGCCTCACCGGCGATCCTCTTCACCCTCGGCTCGACGCTCGACCCGCTCGCCCTGGCGCTCAGCCTCTGGGCGGTCGTCCTCGTCGTCGCCCCCGCACCGGTGACACCGCAGCCGTGGCTGGCGGGGATCCTGCTCGGCATCGCCACGTTCATCAACCCGCTCGCCCTCCTCGTCCTCGCCGCCCTCACCCTCTCCGGGCTCCACCCGGCCGGGCGGCTCGCCCCGCGCAGCCCGCTGATGATGATCGCAACCGCGACGATCACCTCGGCGCTCCTCCTCATCGCCGACGGCACCGCGCTCAGCCGGATCGTCCACTGGACGACCGACGCGATCGACGGCGGCTCGTTCGCCTCGATCCTGCTCATGGCCCGCATCGGGAACGCGGAGACGTGGGCGATGGTGTGGATCGTCGTCAGCGGACTCGCGGTCCTCGCCGTCGGCGCGGCGATGGTCGTCGTCGCCCGGCGCGGCATCGATCCCGCGGTGGCCGCGTGCCTGCTCATCGGTTCGGCGCTCGTGTTCGCCCCCGGGCTCATGCCGTGGGATTCGCTGTGGATCCTGCCGTTCCTCGCCCTCGCCGTCTCCCGCTGGTGGGTGCTCATCGCCTGGGCGCTCGTCGAGGCGGTCTTCGCCGTCGCGATCCAGCTCGGCGACATCGCCGCGAGCGAGCCGGACAAAGCCCTCGAACCCTCGTTCATCGCGCTCTTCGCCCTGCTCCGGCTCTTCGTCCTCATCATGGTCATCGTCTTCGCCGGGGAGAACCTCCACCGGCGGCGCATCCGCGGGCGGCTGCGCGACCCTCAGCCGCCTCGGCGCAGCGACGCGAACGATCCCCGGCCGGAGCCCGCGGTCGCCGGGAACGGGGAGCCGCCTCGGCGCGGAGATCAACCGGCAGAGCGTAAGCCAGGGCACGGACCATCGACATGACAGCCTGCGGGGACGTCCCGTAGAATAGTAAGGTCTGTTCTCATTTCGCACACCGGTGCGAAGGCGGAACGGCAACGCATTTACCCTCCTGCCATGGACCGACCATGGCCGCTGAGACCAGAGGAGGTGGGTGACACATGCGTCATTACGAGCTCATGCTCATTCTCGACAACGACCTCGAAGAGCGGACGTTGGCTGACACCGTGAACAACCTGATCAAGGTTGTCCCGGCCGAGAAGGGAACCGTCGACAACGTGGACATCTGGGGACGTCGGCGCTTCGCCTACGAGATCCAGAAGAAGTCCGAGGGCTACTACGTCGTGGTTGATTTCCACGCGGAGCCGGCCACGACCAAGGAACTCGATCGCCAGCTCGGACTCAACGAGTCCGTTCTGCGCACCAAGATCCTCCGCCCGGACGCCAAGTAAGCGTCACGCGACCTCGCTGACAGGAGCATTCAATGGCAGGCGAAACAGTCATCACGGTCGTCGGGAACCTGACAAGCGATCCCGAACTGCGCTTCACACCCAACGGTGCTGCAGTCGCGAACTTCACCGTGGCCTCGACGCCGCGCATCTTCGATCGTCAGTCCAACGAGTTCAAGGACGGGGAGACCCTGTTCCTGCGCTGCTCGGTCTGGCGTGAAATGGGAGAGAACGTCGCCGAATCGCTGCAGCGGGGCACACGGGTCATCGTGCAGGGCCGACTGAAGTCGCGCTCGTTCGAGACCAAGGAAGGCGAGAAGCGCACGGTCATGGAGCTGGACGTCGACGAAGTCGGCCCCAGCCTGCGCCGTGCCACCGCCCAGGTCTCGAAGAACGAACGCGGCGGAGGCGGATTCTCCGGTGGTGGCGGCTACGGCGGCAACCAGCAGGGTGGCGGCCAGCAGGGCGGCTACCAGCAGCAGTCGTCGGGCTGGGGCAACAACCCGCAGCAGGGCAACCAGCAGCAGGGTGGCCAGCGCCAGGGCGGCTACAACCAGGGGAACAACGGTCCGGGCAACGACCCGTGGGCATCATCGAGTCCGCAGAACGACAACGGCGGCTGGGGCAACCCCGGCGCCGACGAACCGCCGTTCTGATCCACGCACAGACATTTCTCACACAGGAGATACTCATGGCAAAGCCAGAGATCCGGAAGCCTATCAAGAAGAAGGCGAATCCGCTCAAAAAGGGCGAAGCGGCGAACATCAACTACAAGGACACCGCAACGCTCCGCAAGTTCATTTCTGACCGTGGCAAGATCCGTGCACGTCGCGTCACCGGCGTGACCGTGCAGGAACAGCGCGTCATCGCGAAGGCCGTGAAGAACGCCCGCGAGATGGCACTCCTGCCCTACTCGAGCTCTGCTCGCTGATCGGAGGAGAACAGACATGCCTAACCGCAAAGTGATTCTCACCCAGGAAGTCGACGGCCTCGGTGCCGCCGGCGACATCGTCGACGTGCGCGCCGGTTACGCGCGCAACCTGCTCGTTCCCCGCGGCTGGGCCACCCCGTGGACCCAGGGTGCGGAGAAGCAGATCGTCGCCCTCCGCAAGGCCCGCCAGGCCAAGCAGATCGCCGATCACGACGAAGCTGTCCGCGTCAAGGAGCAGCTCGAGACGACGAGCGCCCGCATCGAGCTCAAGGCCGGAAAGAACGGTCGCCTCTTCGGCGCCGTCACCCCCGCCCTGGTCGCCGAGGCGCTCCAGACCGCAACCGGACACGACTTCGATCGTCGTCAGGTCGCGCTCACCGGTCATGTCAAGACGCCCGGCAGCTACACCGCTGTCGTGCGCGTCAACGACGACATCACCGCGAACGCCAAGTTCGACGTCATCGGCAAGGCCTGACCGACCGCGGCTGAGTCCGCTGCCGGCGGTCCGCGCTCGCTGTGTGCGGGTCGGACCGCTGGTGTCGGGTGATTCTGCTCCGGGTCAGCTGAGTCCTGACACGACGAGCGCCGGGTGCTCCCGTAAGGGGGCACCCGGCGTTCGCGCATTCACGGGCAGGGAATATTCTCGGGCGATCATGGTTTCAATCTATAACGGGGTGACAAAAAGTAACCCCAGGAGAAAGGAACACCATGACCGACATCGGTCCCGCGAACTTCAACGGCGCTCGTCCCGTCATCGATCCCGAGAATGCCGTCCTGCTCATGATCGACCATCAGAGCGGACTCTTCCAGACGGTCAAGGACATGCCCATGACTACCTTGCGCCGTCATGCGGCCGCGCTGGCGAAGATCGCCTCGCTCGCTGACATCCCGGTCATCACGACCGCCTCGGTGCCGCAGGGCCCCAACGGTCCGCTGATCCCGGAGATCCACGAGAACGCACCCCATGCGCAGTACGTCGGGCGCAAGGGCGAGATCAACGCGTGGGAGAACCCGGACTTCGTCGCGGCCGTCAAGGCCACGGGCAGGAAGCAGCTCATCATCGCCGGCACCATCACCAGTGTGTGCATGGCCTTCCCGGCGATCAGCGCCGTCGCCGACGGCTTCCAGGTCTTCGCGGTCGTCGACACCTCGGGCACCTACTCGAAGATGGCGGAGGAGATCACCCTGGCGCGCATCGTCCAGGCCGGCGTCGTGCCGATCGATGTCGCGGCCGTGGCGTCCGAGCTGCAGCACACGTGGAATCGTGAGGACAGCGGCGAATGGGCACAGGCCTACACGCAGATCTTCCCCGAGTACCAGCTGCTCATCGAAAGCTACGCGAAGGCCCAGGAGGTCGAGCGCACGCAGGAGACTGCTGACTCCATGAAGTGAGGAAGGTGCGATCTGTCGCCCTGAAGCAAGGGTTGGCTCGCTGACGTGAGGGAGCGGCCGGTCGGATGACCAGCCGCTCCGTCATCTTCGGGGTGCTCCGTCGTCGTGAGGTCTGGACCGTCGTGAGGTCTCGACCGTGGACTGGCGCTGAGGGCGCTGAGCCCTCAGGGCTCGTCGGGATCGGCGTCCATCTCCTGCGCCCAGGTGCGGAGGGCATCGAAGGCCGGGCGCAAACGGAGTCCGCGCGGCGTGAGCGCGTAGGTCACGGTGATCGGGGGGCCGGTGTCGACTTGGCGTTCGACGAGTCCGAGGGCTTCGAGCTCGCGCAGCCGTTCGCCGAGGACCTTGTTCGACAGGCCCTCGACGCCGCGCTCCAACTCGCTGAAGCGGGCGGGACCCTGGAGGAGCAGGTCGATGATGAGCCCGCTCCAGCGCTTTCCCAGCACCCTCCACGCACGGTCGGTCGAGGTGCAGAGGTCGGTACCCAGCACATCAGCCATGCGACCAGAATACCAAGGCGGCCGATCGTCGATTCCGGGCCGGTGCGCGGCTGAGTCCGGGGCCGTCACTGCCGTCGGCCCGACGAATTGGCTGGCTGTGAGACGGGTGAGATCCGGCTGTGTTGTGGCAGAGTGTTCTCGTAAGCCGCATTGCCTCAACCGGCATTATCGGACCGTCCCTCTGCGACCTCACTCGAACGGAGCACCCACCGATGAAGCAGTTCCTCATCAGCGCGACGGGTCGTCTCATCGCGTCCATCGTCATCGGCGTCGTCGTGGGCTGGATCGTCGGCGCCTTCACCACCACGGGCGACGGCTTCCTCGTCGGCATCTCCACGGCGACGACGTTCTTCGTGCTCGTCGGGACCGCCGCCCTGTGGCCGATGTCGTCGGAGGAGACGAAGTCGAACGCGAGCCGCGAGGACTTCAACCCCGTCCTCGACGAGGTGGTCATCACGATCGCCCAGCTCTGCGGCCTCGGCGGCATCGTCCTTCTCCAGGTCGTCGGCGGATCGCAGGCCGGCAACTGGGAAGCCGCGATCGCCCTCCTCGGCGTCTTCATGTCGTGGGCCGGCCTGCAGATCCTCTACAGCGCCCGCTACGCCTACATGTACTTCGGGGACGGCACTCCCGGCGGCATCGACTTCAACTCCGACCGCGTGCCCAACTACAAGGACTTCCTCTACTTCGGCTACGCGGTGGGCATGACCTTCGGCGTCACCGACACCTCGGTCTCCGATACGCAGATCCGCGCCGTCGTCCTGCGCCACAGCCTCCTGTCCTACGTCTTCAACGCCGTCATCCTCGCCACGGCGATCAACCTCGTCGTCGGGGTCTTCTCGAACTGAGAGCGCGACCGCGGTCGGCAGGGCTGCGGTGCGGACGCATGGCCGGGGTGCGCACGGCCGGAGCCACGGGGTCGTCGGTTCAGACTGCGCGCGCTGACTGTGGCTGGGCTTCCGGAGGTGGATCCCGCTCGATTTCCGGCTCGATCTCGAGCGGGATCCACCTGGCAAGCAGGGCCAAGGGTTGTGTGTGCCGCCCAGGGGTGTCTCATCGCTCCGGGTAGGTGATGCGGTTGTCAGTGGAAGTCGCGGTCACCGAGGGCTAGGGGAAGCCAGCAAAAGCAGCGCGCGATTGCGCGTCTGCAGATCGGCGGTTCCGACGGCCTCGGCCAGCGCGCGCCGCATTTCACATCGACTTTCCTGCGACATGGTCAGCTGGTCAGAGTGTGTGGAGACCATCGAGAGCCACTCGTGAGCCGCATACCACCGCGGTTCGTCGCAAGTGATCTCGCGGACCTCGAAGTCGTGAGCCTCGAGCCGGGCGACATCTGGATGAGAGGCATCGTCTGGTTCTGGTTCCGGAACGGCACGGGGAAGGAATTGTTCGTAGACGCCGGCAATCTCCGCTGCGCGGCCGTCAACGGGCTCGATTCGATTCCACATCAGGGCGAGTCGACCTTCCGGACGGAGAATCTGTCGGATTTTCGGCAACGCGGTTGCCGGATCCACCCAATGGAACGATTGCCCGAACGTGACAAGATCGAACGTCCTGTCGCCAGCGTCCCAGGACTCGAATGTGGAGACTTCGACCTGGCACCCTTTGCTTCGGGCGACCTCCGCCATCTCGGGGTCGGGTTCGACCGCAGTCACCTCACAACCCGAAGCTGTGAGCTGTGCTGAGAATATTCCAGTGCCTGCTCCGACATCGAGCACACGCGTCGGCCGGACGTCAGCAGGGAATTCGCCGAGCACCTCAGTGAGGAGAGCGCCCGGATACCGCGGACGGACGCGATCATAGGTCTCGGCGACCGAACCGAAGGATTCGGCCCGTGCACGGTTCTCGAAAGGCTCCATCTGCGCATCTTAGCCGCGCGATCAACCCGCAATGCCGGTTCGGACAGCCGCCGCGTTTTGAGTGCGGACGGATTTCCGGAGGTGGATCCCGCTCGATTTCCGGCACGATCTCGAGCGGGATCCACCTCGCAAGCGGGGTCAAGGGTTGTGTGCGGAGGTGCGGGGGTGTCTCACTGCTCCGGGTAGGTGATGCGGACGTCGGCGGAGTCCCCGCGATCATCCGCGGGCATGGATCCGGCGCTGCCACCGGGCTCGCCCTCGATGACGGCACCGGAACTGAGCTCCGCCTCGGCGGTCTGACCGGGACCGAGGACATGGAGAACCTCACGGTCATGCGCGAGCAGATAGTCGGCGATGATGCGCCGATGACAGCGCCACCACACGGCTTCCGAGCACATCACCGCGCACCGCCGCTCATCGCCCCAGTCCAGCAGCACGGCGATGTCGGCGGCGAACTCCGCGCCGAGGGCGTGATCGGCATAGTTGTGGAAGCTGCGGTTCTCCCACCACGCGTTGACCTCAAACGGCACGTCCCGGCTGACGGGTCGCCGCCCGGTGAGACCGTCGAGCCGGCGCAGCTCGATGCCGACCGCGGCCAGCGCATCGCCGAGCACATCCTCGTTGAACTGCGGATTCGCGTTCGACCCGGGCAGCTTGCGGACGTCGACGACCACCTCGGCGCCGGAGTCGCGGAGCAGGTCGATGAACTCCTTCAGGGAGCGGTTCGAATGGCCGATCGTGAGGAAGTCCGGCACCGAGGCGGGCCCGCCGCGGGCGGGCTGGTGGGCGATCTCCCGGTCCGGCTCGTCGGCGGTCATTCGTCGTCGATGAGGCGGAGCGCGCTGCCCTTGTGCGCGGCGATGTGATCGGTCCTGTCGCTCCTGATCTCGTACTGCGGGTCGGCCTCCGAGGCGCGGTGGGTGTGGCCCTTGTAGTCGAAGTCCGAGGTGTGGACCCTGATGATGTGGCCGGAGACCTCGCCGGCCTCGGAGTTCCACCCGACGTGATCGCCGACGGAGAATTCGTGTGCCATGTCGATCTCCTTCAGAAGCCGATGCGCTCAGCCGGGGGGAACCGGGTGCAGACGACGCTTTCGTTGAGCGGGGCCGGCTCGAGGCAACTCGGAACGCCCTCGTCGAAGACGAGGAGGAGCGCTGTGTCCCTCTCGAGGTCGGTCAGTGCTCGGATCATGCCTCCACGGTACTCCGGCCGGCCGCAGCACTCACAGGGGCTGCACGCGGCAGGGCGCGTTCCCAGGCGCAGTCCAGCCGGTCGGCATCGAACCTGCGCCGAGGTTCGCTAAAGTCAGTGCCCAGGGGGTAACAATGACGATCGAGAGAACCGAGCCGGTGCCGCGCTTCGACGGCCCGAACGAACTCACACCCGAGGACCGGGAACGGGCCAGGGGCCTGCGGAAGATGCGCACGCTGGCGCTCTCACTGCTCATCCTCGCGACCCTCATCTTCCTCGCCACGAACCTCTTCACCGATCTGTCCGGCGTCTGGGGATTCGTCGCCCGCGGCGCCGAGGCCGCGATGATCGGCGCGATCGCCGACTGGTTCGCCGTCACCGCCCTCTTCCGGCATCCCCTGGGCCTGCCGATCCCGCACACCGCGATCATCCCCCGGAAGAAGGACGCTCTGGGAGCGAGCCTCTCCGCCTTCGTCGCAGCGAACTTCCTCCACGCCGAGGCGGTGTCGACGAAGATCCGCTCCGCCCACGTCGCACAGCGCGCCGGCGAGTGGCTGAGCAAGGCCGCCAACCGCGACCTCGTCGTCGACCGGGCCGCCGCCGGTCTCGAATACGTCCTCTCCCGCATCGACGACAAGTCGATCGTCGCCCTGACGAAGAACGTCATCCTCCCGCGCCTCATCGCCACCCGGAAGTCTCCGGTGCTCGGCAAGCTGCTGCGCCAGATCGTCCTCGACGGCGCCCACCACAAGCTCGTCGACCTCGTCGTCGCCGAGGCGTACACATGGCTGAGCGACAACCCGCAGGTCATCGACGAGATCGTCCACAACCGCGCCCCGTCGTGGGTGCCCGACTTCGTCAACGAACAGCTCGCGAACCGCCTGCAGCGCGAGATCCTCGGCTGGCTCGTCGACGTCCGCGACAACCCTTACCACAAGGCCCGCCAGGCCCTCGACGCGTGGCTCGTCGACCTCTCCACCGACCTGTCGACCGACACCCCGCTGGCCGACAAGGCCGAGGACATCATCAACGACCTCCTCACCCAGGACGGCGTCGTCGACTCCGTCCTCGAGATCTGGACCTCGCTCAAGCAGCTCCTGCGCGAGGCGATCATCGAACCCGACGGTGAAGTGCGCGGCCGCATCGCCGACCTCATCGGAGAATTCGCCCAGCGCCTCCAGACGGACACGGAGTTCGCTGAGACGATCGACGACCGCGTGGCCACGACCGCCGGCGACCTCGCCGAGAGCTTCGGACCCGAGATCGCCAGCGTCATCTCCGACACCATCGAACGCTGGGACGCGAAGGAGGCCGCCGACCGCATCGAGCTCTACGTCGGCCGCGACCTCCAGTACATCCGCATCAACGGCACCGTCATCGGCGCCCTCGTCGGCATCCTCCTCCACACGGTCATCGTCCTCATACCCGGGTGAGGGGTCACCTCACGCCTCGGCGCGGCCGCCCGTGTCACCGCGCGTCCGCGCCCGGCGCCTGCCGACGTACCCGACGACGAGGACGACGGCGATGCCGACGACGGCCCCGAGCAGCGTCTCGACCCCGCGGTCGATGATGAGCGTCGACCGCGGGATCGGATGCGCGAGCTGCGTCATGAGTAGGATCATCGGTGTGAAGAACGTCAGCGCGAACCCGTAGTTGCGCATCATCAGGTACTCGGTGGGGAACTGCAGGAGGATGACCGGGATCGCCAGCCACAGCGGTGACGGGTCCGGCCAGAGGATGAGCGCGGTGACGATGAGCCCGGAGAACGTCCCGAGCACCCGGTGCACGCCGCGGGCGATGCGGCCCGGCAGCTCCGCGGCGGCCAGGGGCACCGCTGCCGACGCCATCGCCCAGTACGCATGGTCGAGACCGATGAGCACCCCGATGAGACCCGCCGAGGCGACCGCCACCGCATACGTGGCCGCATGCCTGAGCATGGCGAGAGCGTGGGGACCGCGGAACGGGGTGATCATCCGTCGGGACCCCGCCCGCCACGTCCGCGTGCGGAACCATCCGAGGAAGCCCAGGGTGATCGCGAAGGCCGCCGCGAGGACGCTGATCCCGATGGGGATCCACGGCGGTGCGAGCGGTTCGACCGAGGCGCACGCCCCGAGGGCGAAGATGCCGAAGAACGGTCCCCCCGGACGCATCCGCGCGCGGTCGGCGATGATCGACCCGACGGCGGCGAAGAACGCCTCGATCGCGATGAGGGCGAAGACCGGGGTGTCGAGCATCGCGAGCATGACGCCGATGACGACACCCGAGAGCAGCAGCACTGCGGCCTGCAGCTGGTGGATGAGGCGCAGCTGGTGCGCCTCACCGCGACCGTACATCCCGCAGAACGCCCCGAAGACCGCGTAGATGATGAACTGCTCGTACCCGAGGAGAAGGAGGACGAGGGAGGGAATCGCCACGCCGAGACCGACCCTGAGCGGTGCCCGCCGATCGTCGTCGGTGGGTTCGAGACGCAGGGTCCCGCGGATGTACTCGGCGATCCTCTTCATGGCCGTGCAGCGGTCGGCGCGACCACCGCGCCTGCCCGGGTCGTCGGGCCGGCGCCGGGCACGCGGAACCGCGGTCAGTCCTCCTGGTGAATGAGCTGAACGAGATTGCCCACCGTGTCGTTGAGAACCGCGGTGGTGATCGGTCCCATCGACAAGGGCTTCTGTGTGAACTCTACTCCGAGGGCGCTGAGGCGCTGGTATTCGGCCTCGACGTCGTCGACGGCGAACTGGTTGATCGGGATCCCGTCGGCCATGAGCGCTGCCGTGTAGTCCCCGGCCGCCGGATGACCCTTCGGTTCGAGGACGATCTCCACTCCCTCCGGATCCTCGGGCGAGACGACGGTGAGCCACCGCGCGTCTCCGACGGGAACGTCGAACTTCAGCCGGAATCCGAGCTTGTCGGTGTAGAAGTCGAGCGCGCGCGCCTGGTCGTCAACGGGAATGCTGATCCACTGGGCCTTCATGACGGTGTCTCCTTACTCAGGCGGTGCCTGGGGTGATGCGGGTGGGTCGGTGTCCGGTGGTCGGGCGTCTCGCGTCCCGCCGGTCCAGCGATCGAACGCTGTGCGCAGCGGCGCGGGATCGAGTGTGTGGTACTTGTAGCGCCCCTCGCGGCGGGTGACGACGAGACCGGCGGATTCGAGCACCTCGAGGTGTTGGGACACCGCTTGGCGTGAGAGCCCGAGACCATGCCGATTGGCCAGACGCGAGCAGATCTCGAAGAGAGTCTGATCATCGCGTTCGGCGAGTTCGTCGAGGATCGTCCGCCTGGTCGGGTCGGCGATCGCCTTGAAGAGGTCGGCCACACCGACACCATAGGCAAGTACTGACTTGCATGTCAATGGACGCAGGTCACATTCGGTCGCGATTTCCCTCCGCGACTCTCGGGTTTTCCTCGCGCCAGTCGTGGGAGGACTGCATGGCCGCTGGCAGCGGCCTGCGAAAGCATTGAGTCATGACCACAACACACATGCCTGCGATCATCACGGCCTCCTCTGTCACCAAGCACTACAACCAGACCTACGCCCTTGCCGGCGTCGACCTCACGATCGGCCTCGGCGAGTCCCTGGCGATCATGGGACCCTCCGGTTCCGGCAAGACGACCCTGCTCCACTGCCTCGCCGGCATCCTCCGTCCCGACGAGGGCCACATCCGTCTCCTGCCCACCGACCGCAGCGCCGCCGCGGACATCACCTCGCTCAAGGAGGCCGGCCGCACCGCGCTGCGCCGGGAGGTCTTCGGGTTCGTCTTCCAACAGGGTCTGCTCCTGCCCGAGCTCTCCGCCGAGGACAACGTCGCGCTCGCCGCGATGCTCGCCGGAATGAACCGCGCCGAGGCGACGAGGCACGCTCGTGCGTGGCTCCAGCGCCTCGGCCTCGCCGAGCACCTCACCAAGCGCATCGGCCAGCTCTCCGGCGGACAGGCCCAGCGCGTGGCCATCGCCCGCTCGCAGGTCACCCAGCCCGTCGTCACCTTCGCCGACGAGCCGACCGGCGCGCTCGACTCCCGCACCTCGACCGAGGTCCTCTCCGAACTGCTCGCCTCGACGACCGGGCGCGGTTCGACGCTCGTCGTCGTCACCCACGACGAGAACGTCGCCGCCCGCTGCTCCCGCGTCGTCCGCCTCGCCGACGGCCGCATCGTCTCCGACTCCGCCGCGCAGTATGCGGCGAACAACGGGTGAGGCCGATCATGAAGGTCCTCCCACTCGTCCTGTCGAAGCAGACGTTCACGTCCCCGACCGCGCGCCTCGTCGCGATCGCGTTCTTCGCCTGCTCCACCCTCTTCCTCACCGTCGCCGCCGGTGCGTGGGCGTTCAACGACCGCCCCGATGTGCCCCGCTACGCCGAGGTGGTCGACCTCTACCGGATGCTCGCGATCCTCGCCACGGTCTTCCTCGTCGTGCCGGCGATCAGCCTCGGCGTCGCCTCGGCGAAGCTCAGCGCCCGACGCCAGGATGAGCGCCTCTCCACGCTCTCCCTCCTCGGCGCCTCGAAGGGCACCGTCCGGCTCGTCGCGGTCGCCGAACCCTTCATCCCCGCTGCCGCCGGGATCCTCGCCGGCATCGTCGGATACCTCGCTCTCGCCTACCCGCTGAGCCTCATCGTCTTCACCGGCGTGCCGCTGGGCTACTCCGCCCTCCTCATGCCCCTCTGGCTGCTCGCCGGGGTCGTCGCCGCTCTCCTCCTCATCTGCCTCCTCGCCGCACTGGTCGGTCTGCGGAAGGTCATCGTCTCGCCCCTCGGCGTGCGGACGCGGTCGCTCGGGCGGAAGTTCCCCCTCCTGCGCATCATCGCCGTCGTCGTCCTCGCCATCGGCATGGTCGCCGCCCTCGTCTTCTCCCTCCAGGACGGACAGTCGCAGCGCACCGCGATCATCGCGAGCATCCTCACGATCGGCGTCGCCCTCCTCCTCATCAACGTCCTCGGCGTCCTCGTCATGCGGGTCCACGCCTGGATGAGCGGCAAGACGGCGCGGCGCCCGGCCGGCATGCTCTCCGCGGCGATGATCGCCGACGCCCCCGCACAGTACTGGCGGAGGGTCGCCGGGCTCGCCCTCATCACGTTCATCGCCGTCGTCGGCGGCACCGGGGCGGCGATGATGCGCGGCAGCGGCGACGAGATGAGCGCGGCCGAACGCGAGCTCATGGGACCGCTGCAGTACACCGGCGACGACGTCTTCACCGGCCTCATCCTCACCCTGGCGATCGCCTTCGTCCTCATCGTCGTGTCCGCGACGATCAATCAGGCCGCGGACATCCTCGACCGCGCCTCGACCTACCGGGAGCTCCACGCCGCCGGCATGTCACCGGCGATGATGCACGGGGTCACCGTGCGCGCCGTGATGTCCCCGATCGTGCTTGTCACCCTCGTCTCGCTCGTCCTCGGCGGACTTCTCGCGATCGCCATGGCCTCGGCGAACGACCTCGGTGATCCGATGACCATCGCCGTCGTCGCCTCCGTCCTCCTCGGCGGCATCGCGATGGTGTGGCTGGGACTGCAGTTCACCCGTCCGCTCGTCCGGCGCGTCACCGCGGTGACCGCCTGAGGCCCCGCCTCGATCAGGAGTCAGTGATGTCCGCACCCGCCAGCATCGTCCCCCTCGTCCTCGGTCGCAAGACCGTGACGGCACCGAGCTCGCTGCTCGTCATGAGCTCGTTCTTCGCCTGCGCGACGCTGTTCCTCACCGTCGCCGCCGGGGCTTGGATGTTCTTCCAGATCCCGCCGAGCACCGATCCGAACACCCAAGGACTCGATGTCGCCTACAAGTTCTTCGCGGGACTTGCCACGATCCTCCTCGTCATCCCCGCGAGCACCCTGGCCTCCGCCTCGGCGACGCTGTCGGCCAGGCGGCAGGACGAGCGGCTCTCGACGATGTCCCTGCTCGGCGCCCAGCGCTCGTCGATCATCGCGATCGCCGTGGCCGAACCGCTCGTGCCCGCCGTCATCGGCATCGTCGCAGGCGTCCTCGGCTACCTGGGGCTCGCGTGGCCGGTGAGTCACATCCACTTCCTCGGGCAGCCGATCGGGTACGCGAACATGCTCATGCCCCCGCTCCTGCTCGCCGCGGTCGTCGTCTTCCTCATCCTCGTCTGCGTCGTCTCGGCGCTGCTGGGGCTGCGGAAGGTCGCGATCTCCCCGCTGGGAGTCCGGACGAAGTCGCTCGAGCGGAAGTTCCCCGTCGCCCGGGTCATCGCGGTCATCGTCGCGATCCTCGTCCTCCCGGTCGTCGTCAGCCTGTCGAAGTCGGCGAGCCTGGGGATGGGGGTGATGATCTCGGCGATGCTCGCGGTCTTCGTCATCGGCCTCATCGTCGTCGACCTCCTCGGCGGGCTCTTCGTCCGCTGGTTCGCCCACCTGGCGGGCAAGCGCGCGCTGACGCCGGCCCGGCTCATCGCCGCCCGGCTCGTCTCCGATGAGCCGAAGCGGTTCTGGCGCCGCGTCTCCGGGGTCGCGATGACGGCGTTCGTCGCGGCCGTCGGCGGCACGGGCATCGCGCTCATGCAGTTCGCCACGGACATCTCCGACGACCCGAGCGTCGACATGCCGCAGGAGCACCTCACCCTCTACCAGGACCTGTTCACCGGCGTGCTGCTCGTCATGGGGATCTCGATCGTCCTCATCGCGGTCTCCGCGCTCATCAACCAGGTCGCCGACGTCTACGACCGGGCCGACACCTTCTCCGACCTCTATGCCGCAGGCATGGACGTCGACACGATGCACGCGGGGATGGTGCGCGCGGTCCTCGGTCCCGTCATCTGGGTGTCGCTGCTCGCCGGCGGTCTGGGACTCGTCCTCGTGCTCCCGCTGGCCGGGGCGGCCCTGGTGATGAAGCCCGTCACGTTCCTCACGATCCTCGTGTCAGTGGTCGTCGGTATCGTCGTCATCAGGCAGGGACTCCAGGTGGCGAAGCCGATTCTCGCCGCGGTCGCCACCGCCGGCCGGGCACGGCTGTGACGCTGGGCCGCTGCGCCGCCTCGGCGAGATCGGGGCGGCACCGGCGGTGACGTGAATCGCTGTCGGGTCCGCGCGCGGCACGGGTAAAGTGGGATGGCACTGCACCCGGGCCGGGCAGGCGTAGGCACAGAGGAGGAGACGTGGGAGTGAGCAGCGATCTGGGGTACGACGGACTCAGAACTCCTCCGCAGGATATCGAAGCCGAGGAGAGCGTCCTGGGTGCCATGCTCCTGTCGAAGGACGCCATCGCCGACTGCGTCGAATCGATGTCGCGTGATGACTTCTACAAGCCCGCGCACGAGACGATCTACGAGGCGATCCTAGACCTCTACTCCCGCGGCGAACCCGCCGACTCGGTCACGGTCGCGAACTACCTGACGAAGTCCGGCGATCTCTCCCGGATCGGCGGACCTGCCTACCTCCACACGCTCATCTCCTCGGTCCCCACCGCCGCGAACGCCGGATACTATGCGACGATCGTCCGCGAGCGCGCGGTGCTGCGCCGCCTCGTCGAGGCCGGCACCCGGATCGTGCAGATGGGCTACGACGCCGAGGGCGACACCGACGCCGTCGTCAACAACGCGCAGGCCGAGATCTATCAGGTCACGGAGAAGCACACGACGGAGGATTACGTCATCCTCGCCGACATCCTCGGCGAGGTGGCAGCCGAGATCGAGCGCAACGGCGACACCGACGGGCAGACCGCCGGGGTGCCGACCGGGTTCACGGAGTTCGATCAGCTGACCAACGGCCTCCACCCGGGGCAGATGATCGTCATCGCCGCCCGACCCGGTGTCGGCAAGTCGACGCTCGCCCTCGACTTCATCCGCTCGGCAGCGATCCATCACAAGCAGGCCGCGGTCTTCTTCTCCCTCGAGATGGGCAAGAACGAGCTCGTCATGAGGCTCCTCTCCGCAGAGTCGGAGATCCCGCTGCAGAACCTGCGCCGCGGTGAGCTCAGCCCCCACGACTGGACGAACCTCGCCGCCACCGAGGCGCGCATCAACGACTCGCCGCTCTTCGTCGACGATTCGCCGAACATGGCGCTCACGGAGATCCGCGCGAAGTGCCGCCGGCTCAAACAGCAGCACGACCTCAAGATGGTCTGCGTCGACTACCTCCAGCTCATGAGCTCGGGCAAGCGCGTCGAATCCCGCCAGCAGGAGGTCTCGGAGTTCTCCCGCTCGCTCAAGCTGCTGGCCAAAGAGCTCGAGGTGCCCGTCATCGCGCTCTCCCAGCTCAACCGCGGCAGCGAGCAGCGCACCGACAAGCGACCGATGATCTCCGATCTCCGCGAATCCGGATCGATCGAGCAGGACGCCGACATGGTCCTCCTCATCCACCGTGAGGACATGTACGACAAGGAGCACGAACGCGCCGGCGAGGCCGACATCATCGTCGCCAAGCACCGAGCCGGACCGACCGGTGACATCGCCGTGGCCTTCCAGGGCGCGAAGTCCCGGTTCGTCAACATGCCGCAGTAGGTTTCCCGCCACAGGAGCGAGCCTGCCCGGATCGGTGCCCTCACGTCGCTTTGTACGATGGCAGGCATGGACACGACCCCGAACGATCTGCTCGTGCTGCTCGCGGTCTCCCGCTCGGCGAAGTTCGCGACGGCGGCCCATGCGCTCGGGGTCAACCACACGACGATCTCACGACGGATCGCGGCCTTGGAGAAGGCACTCGGCGGCCGGGTGCTCGCCCGGTCCGGCAGCGGATGGGAGCTCACGGAGCTCGGCGCCGAGGCGGTGCGCGTCGCCGAGCAGGTCGAGCTCGCGGTCGGCAGCCTCGGTGAGTCGGGCGAGACTCCCGATCCCGTCAGCGGTGTCGTGCGGATGTCGGCGACGGACGGATTCAGCGCCTATGTGGCCTCACCGGCCGTCGCGGCGCTGCGGCGGACCCATCCAGGTCTGAGCGTCGAGATCATCACGGTGACACGGCAGGCCCTGCAGCAGCGGTCCGGCCTCGACATCGAAGTCGTCGTCGGCAAACCGCAGGTCCATCGCGCCGAGGCGGTCCACCTCGGCGACTATGCGCTGGGAATGTACGCCGCGCGGGACTACCTCGCCGACCACGGCACCCCGACGACGGTTGACGCGCTCATGGAGCACCAGCTCGTGTACTTCGTCGACTCGATGCTCCAGGTCGACGACCTTGACGCACCCCGGCGCCTCGTCCCGTCGATGAAAGACGGTGTGACCTCGACGAATGTCTTCGTCCATGTCGAAGCCACGCGTGCCGGCGCCGGCATCGGGTTCCTGCCCTGTTTCATGGCCGACCGGCATGCCGACCTCGTCAGACTTCTCCCGGACGACCTCACCGAACACCTCCCGTACTGGATGGTGCTGCGGCCCGACTCCATGCGCCGTCCCGCCGTCGCCGCGGTCGCCAGAGCGCTCAAGCACCAGACGGCGGCGTGCTACGACGCCCTCATGGGGAAGGAAGAGAGGGTCTGATCGACGTACGGCGCCCGCACCGCGTACGGTGCGGGCGCCGCGGGACTCACTGGCCGAGGATGTCGGCGATGCCCTGCCGGTAGGTCGTCACAGCGAAGTCAGGGAAGCGGGAGGCGAACTTCGACGTGTCGAAGATGTTGTCCCCGCGGTACCGGGGAAGGAGTTCGGCCGCCTCGGCGAGCATCGGATTGAACCGGCTGCCCAACTTGAACACCCACAGCGGGAGCACGGTGTAGCCGATCTTCCGCCCGGTGATCTCGGAGGCGATCGCGATGAGCTCACGGTACGTGCGGCGATGCTCGTCGATCGGCAGATGCCAGGTCTGCCCGTACGCGTCGGGGGTGTTGCCGAGCAGCGCCAGCGCCCGACTGGCATCCGGCGTCCAGATCAGCGATCGCTTCGTCGTCGCACTCACCGGCACGAGCGGACGCTTGCCCGCCCTGATCCGGTCGAATACGAGCATGTTCGACCAGCTCTTCGTCTTCCCCGGCCCGTAGAACTCCGGGGCCCGACCGATGAGCGCGTCGATCTGACCGGCGGCCATCGCATCGAGGAGCATCGTGACGATCTCCGCCCGCACCCGCCCCTTGCGGCCACCGGGGGCGAATCCCGTCGACTCGATCTGCGGGGTCGGGGTGCCCGGATACATGTACGTGTTGTCGAAGAAGACGAGCTTCGTCCCATGGGCCATGCACGCATCGATGACATTGCGCATCATCGTCGGGAACTTCTCCTCCCACAGGGCCGAATCCATCGGCAGACCCACCGTGAGATAGGCGATCGCGCTGCCCGCGACAGCACGCTCGGTCGACGCCGGGTCCATGAGGTCGGCGGCGACCAGCTCATCCGTGCCGTTGACCTGCTTCGGGTGCCGGCTGACGAGCCGGATGTCCTGAGTGAAGTCGCGATGGAGGGCGCGGGCGAGTTCGTCGGCGATCGGCCCACCTGCACCGAGAATGGTCTGCATTCCGTCTCTGCGTTCGCTGGTCGGGTTCACTTCACACCCGGTATCCGCTTGAGCACGCGCAGCGCGCCGGTGACGATGCGCGCGTAACGCGCAGGATCGACGTTGTCCGGCACACCGACGGGCAACAGCCGCGAGGCGGCGATCGTCTGCGACTCGGTGTACTTGAGGATGCCGTGCTCCCCGTGCCGCCGGCCGAGGCCGGAGGCCTTCATGCCGCCCATCGGGGCATCCATCGACCCCCACGCCGCGGCGTACGCGTCGTTGACGTTGACGGTGCCGGCCTCGAGCCGGGAGGCGACGCGGACTCCGCGGTCCTCGTCGGAGGTCCACACGCTGAAGTTGAGGCCGTAGTCGCTGTCATTGGCTCTCGCGATCGCCTCCTCCTCGTCGGCGACCCGGTAGAGGCTGACGACCGGACCGAAGGTCTCGTGCGCGTAGACCTCCATCGACTCGTCGACATCGGTGAGGATCGTCGGCTCGTAGAAGTAGGGGCCGAGCTCGGGACGGCGCCGACCGCCGGCGAGCACCGTGGCGCCCTTGTCCCGCGCATCATCGACATGGCGCATCACCGTCTCGAGCTGCTTCTGCGAGACGAGCGAGCCCATGTCCGCGGAGTAGTCGATCCCGGCGGTCAGCGTCATCGCCCGGGCAGCGGCGGCGAACTTCGCAGTGAAGTCGTCCCAGAGGACGTCGGGGACATAGATGCGCTCCATCGAGATGCACAGCTGCCCGGTGTTGGAGAAGCTCGCCCGGATCGCCCCGGACACGGCCTTGTCGACGTCGGCATCGTCGAGGACGAGCAGGGCGTTCTTCCCGCCGAGCTCCATCGACGCATCGATGAGGTTCTCCCCGGCCTGGGCGGCCACCGTCCGTCCCACAGCGGTCGACCCGGTGAACATGAGGAAGTCGGAGTTCTCGATGATCGGCAGACCGAGTTCGGCGCCAGACCCGGTGACGACCTCGACGAGACCGGGCTGCATGCCCGCCCGCTCGAGCATCTCCACGGCCCACAGTGCAGCGAACGGCGTCTGCGCATCCGGCTTCGTGACCACCGCATTGCCGGCGATGATCGCCGGCAGGGCATCGCTGATGCCGAGCGTCAGCGGATAGTTCCACGGCGAGATGATGCCGACGACGCCCTTCGGATGATGGAGCTCCCACACCTTCGTCAGCGCCAGCTGCGCACCCTGACGGCGCTTGGGTCGCAGGTACCTCTCCGCCGTGTGCGCGTAGTAGCGGGCGTTCAACGCGACATCCATGATCTCCTCGAACGCATGCCGGCGGGCCTTGCCGTTCTCCAGCTGGATGAGGTCGAGGACTTCGTCCTGGTGGCGCAGCACGAGGTCGTGGAAGCGCATGAGCACCTCCGCCCGTTCCCGAATCGGACGGGCGGCCCACTCCTTCTGGACGCTGCGGGCCCGTGCGGCCGCGGCGACGACATCGGCCGGGGTGGCGTGCGGAACAGTGCCGAGCACCTCACCGGTCATCGCATTGGTGACGTCCTGCGTGGCGTCGGGGTCGGCGACCCGCACGCGGCGGCTCAGCGCCGCGAGTCGGTCGGCGGTGATCCTCGGAGTGATCCGCGCATCCGCGGTCAATGTGGACACGATGGTCTGCCCTTCTGTGGTCGTGTGTCGGGAATGGAGCGATTGGCTGGGAGTGTAGGTCAGTGACATGAACGTCGTCAGTCGAGCGAGATGACGCGCGGCATGTGGAGAGCCGCCTGACCGTGGGTCATGACATCGAACATCAGGGTCCGCGTCGGACGCAGCGAGCGGATGTCATCGGAGATCCGTCCCTCGCCGAGGCGGGTCTCGACATGGCGCGGGAACAGCGCGGTTCCCGAGACGAGGGCGTTCGTCTGGTTGAACGTCGCATGCCATCCTCCGTCGAAATGCGTATACGACGTCAGGGAGGACACCGCGGTGCCCGACCGGTGCCGCTTCTGCCGGGGAGTCAGGGCCCGGAGTTCGAAATCGGTGCCGCCGGAGTCGTTGAGCACCCGTCCGGTCACGGACTGCGCGGTGATGTCGACATCGATGTCGGTCACCCACTTGGGGAAACCGTAGCCGTCGTGCCCGCGGACCTGGGCGATCTCGGTGTTGACGGGCAGGGAGAGCACATAGGAGTCGAGGTGGTTGTTCTTCAGCGCCGCGAGCAGGTCGATCGCCCCCAGCGGACCGTGGTGGGGCGGTTTGACCGCGATGCCGACGGCCGCCTCGGTGTAGAAGTCGATGTCGGCGACGTCGTAGCGGAACAGCAGCACCGAGGCGAGACCGAAGCCGGGAACGGCTTCGAGCGGATCGAGCGGTGCGGGCAGCCGGTCGCGCAGCGCGCTCATCGGCGCGAGCATCGTCAGGCGCGCGCTCGACATCGCGTAGTAGAAGTTCGGGGTGAACGTGCGCCCGATGCGCGACTCCACCTCGACCTTGGGCTGATTGCGGAAGAAGTCGACGCTGGTCACGCGGGGGTCGCGGGCGACCTCGTCGAGGTCGGGCTGCATGCGATAGCGGTCGAAGAGACCGCCCGCGGGCACCTGGAGGGTGCGCGAGCCCAAGGTGACTTCGGTGGTCGGGGCGGTGTTCGTCTCGGTCATGTTTCTCACTCCACATCTGATTCCGGACTCTCGAACTGAGAGTAGGCTGACGAAGTTAACAGTGTCAACATGGCGATGCGGGGATTCATTCCCGACCTCCGGGTGTGTTCCCGGTCTCAGCGGCGCTGCGTGGGTCTCAGTCGGTGAGCAGGGCGGCGAAGGCGGCGCGGACGCGGGTGTCGAAGTCGACGTCGTCGTTGGCCCCGAGGGTGCCGTCGATGTGGAGGGTCGCCAGTCCGTGGGCGAGTGCCCAGCCGGCGGTGGCGAGTCCGTGCGGGTCCCGCTGCGGGTGGGTGGCGATCGCGACCTCCTGGATGCGGGCGAAGACGGCCGCGCAGGCGACCCTGACCTCGTCGACGGTGCTGAGCTCCTGGCCGAACATCAGTGCGTAGAGGGCGGGATGCGCCTCGGCGAAGTGGATGTAGGTGAGCGCGAGCTCGACGAGCGGGGTGTCGCCCTCCCCGTGCTCGCCGACGACGGCTTCGAGTGAGGTCTGGAGCTCGGCGAAGCCGTCGGCGGCCATCGCGGCTTCGAGGTCCTGCTTGCTTTCGAAGTGGCGATACGGCGCGGCCTGGGAGACGCCGACCCGGCGGGCCACGGCGCGCAGGGAGAAGGCCTCGCCCGTCTCGAGCATCTCGACGCCGGCGGTGATGAGCGCGTGGCGCAGGTTGCCATGATGATGCCGCGGCTTCTCCGCGGACGCTGTTGACACAGTCGATCCTCCCCCGTACTTTTTCAGTGTGGACACTGTTAACTTTAGCAATCGAAGCGTCCTCCCCACAGCGTCCTCGTCGTTCTAGGAAAGGTCCCCTCATGACATCGGTTCTCTTCGTCATCACCGCCGCCACCGGATGGACGCTTGAGGACGGTACCGTCCATCCCACCGGCTACTGGGCCGAGGAGGTCGCCGAACCCTACCGTCTCTTCTCCGAGGCCGGGTGGGACATCACCGTGGCCACGCCCGGGGGAGTGCCTCCGACGCTCGACGAGCTCAGCCTCGGCATCGCCGGGGGTCGACCGAAGAAGCGCCGGGAGATCCGCGCCTACCTCGACTCGATCAAGGACGCCCTCGACCATCCCGTCGCCCTCGACACCGTCGACGAGGCCGACTACGACGTCGTCTTCTACCCCGGAGGGCACGGCCCGATGGAGGACCTCGCGGTCGATCCGGTCTCCGGCGCACTCCTTAAGCGGCGCCTCGACTCCGGCAGGCCGCTCGCCCTCCTCTGCCATGCGCCGGTCGCCGTGCTCGCGGCGAAGAACGAGGACGGGTCGAACGCCTTCGCCGGACGGACGATGACGGGACTGTCCAACGTCGAGGAACGTCTCAACGCCTTCGCGTGGAAGGCCAAGTGGCTCCTCGAGGACGCCGTCAAGGACGCCGGGATCCACTACGAGAAGGGCGTGGTTCCGCTGCGTCCCCACATCGTCGTCGACGGCAGCCTCTACTCGGGGCAGAATCCCGCGTCCGCCGAGGCGCTCGCCTCCCGGATCATCGCCGACGTCGACGGCCGACGCGCGGCACCGGGGCCGACGGCGTGAGTCGGCACGCACTCGACGTCCGCGGCACCACCGTCCTCATCACCGGCGCGAGCTCGGGCCTCGGGGCGGAGTTCGCCCGACAGTTCGCCGCCCGCGGTGCCGATCTCGTCCTCGTCGCCCGCCGCCGTGACCGGCTCGAGGAGCTCGCCCGAGAGCTCGAGACCGCCCACCGCATCACCGCCCATGTTCTCGTCCATGATCTCGCCGAGGCGGCAGGGGTCGACGGGCTCCTCTCGGATCTCACCACCGGGGGCATCGCGGTCGACTCGCTCGTCAACAACGCCGGGTTCGGCATCGCCGAACCCTTCGCCGACACCGCCCCCGAGCGGATCGATGAGATGCTCGCCGTCAACGTCGTGGCACTGACCCGGCTGACCCGCGCGCTGCTGCCGCAGCTGACCGGGGTGCTCGTCAACATCGCGAGCACCGCGGCCTACCAGCCCACGCCCGGGATGGCCGCGTACGGTGCGACGAAGGCCTACGTCCTCTCCCTCACCGAGGCGATCGCCGAGGAGACGCGGTCGGTTCCGCTGAGGGTGCTGGCGCTCAGCCCCGGTCCGACGAACACGGAGTTCTTCGCCGTGGCCGGCAGCGACTTCGCCGGCACGGGACGCTTCGACACCCCCGAACAGGTCGTCGCGGTCGCCTTCGCCGCACTCGAGCACCGTCAGCCGCGCAGCGTCATCTCGGGGTTCGGCAACAAGGTGCTCGCCGCCGGTGCCGGTCTGCTGCCCCGGAGGATCGCGCTCAAGGCCGCCCGGAAGGCACTGGAGTGAACCTGTTCACCGCAGGTACGGTGGGGACATGACGATCGAGACGACCGAGATCACCGCCTACCTCGATGAGTACGCGCGCTCGCTGAGCGAATTCGACGCCGAGGCGGCGAGCCGTCTGTGGTCGATGCCGGGAATGATCGTCGACGATGCGTTCTCCGGGGTGCTCGAATCGCGGGAGGCGATGGCCGCGGGGCTCGAGCAGTCCTACCCGCTCTACCGGCAGCTCGGGCTCGCCTCGGTCGGGTACGACCTCCTCGGCGAGGATCATCTCACCCCTGACCTCGTCATGGTCCAGGTGCGCTGGGACTTCGTCGACGACGCGGGGGAGCCGCTCACCGACAGTGTCGCGCACTACCTGCTGCGACGCGAGAGCGAAGGGCTGCGGGCGACGGTGTGCGTGCAGACCGACGACCGCGAGAAGCTCCAGGCGCTCGCGACGGCGAAGGGCGTCGACCTTGGATAGCCGGTCGACTCACGTGCTGCTGCGGGCGCCGAGGAGGCCGAGCCGCTCGAGGTCGGCCCGCAGGTCCTGAGCACCGGTGAAGACGATGCCGATGAGCCCGAGGCCGCGCGCCGCCTCGACATTGGCCGCGAGGTCGTCGACGAACACCGTGCGCGCAGGATCGAGGTCGAAGCGGTCGAGGAGGAGGCGGAAGATCGCGGGGTCGGGTTTGATGAGCTTCTCCCGCCCGGAGACGACGATGTCCTCGAGCTCGCTGATCGCCGGTGCCGCGACGGGCGCGAAGTGGACGGTCTCGGCCGACCAGTTCGACAGGCCGAGGAGCCGCACGCCTTCGGCTCCCAGGTCGGCGACGATCTCGGCCATGCCGGGGATCGGACCGGTCAGCGACCGGTCGAACCGCTCGTAGTACGTCGCGACGATCTCCCCGTGGCGGGGATCGGTCGCGCTCGCCCGCTCCACCACCTCGGCGATCGTCGCCCCGTTGTCGGCGGAGACGTTGAGGGCGGCGAAGTCGGCTTCGGCGGCGAAGGCGTCCCATTCGGCCCGGCTCATCCGGTCGGCCAGCGGCCCGGACTGGTCCCATCCGACGAGGACCTGACCGAGGTCGAAGACGACGGTCGTGGGAACGGCGACCCCGGTCCCGCTGTCACCGGCGGGGATCGGGTCGTGGGAAGCTTCGGTCATCGGCGCACCGCCTCGGCGTTGGTGGGTGGATGGTCTGGTCTCCCACGCTACCGGTTCGTCGGCTCCCGTTCCCGCCATGCCCGCAGATCGTCGGGGGTGTCGATGTCGGAGGCGTCCCCGAGGTCCGAGCACTCGACGAGGTCGACGAGGTGGGCGTGCCCCCGCAGCCACGCCCGTCCCGCTTCGTCGCCGCACGCTCGCCGGACGGCGGCCCGCGCATGGTCGAGCGGCAGGAGCACGGGGTGGCCGGGGAACCCCAACCAGGCCGCGCGGGCGATGCGCCCGGGATCGAACGCGCCGATCAGTCGGTCGAGGACCGCCCGACCGATCCCGGGCTGGTCGACGAGCATGACGAGGACCGGGGTCGCCGAGGTGGTCCCCGGCTCCCGACCGATCGCCGCGATCCCGGCCCGCCACGATGCGGACATCCCCACCTCGGCGTCGGGCACGTCGATGACGGCGACGTCCCCGAGCCCCGCCTCGGCGAGGTGGGCTTCGATCTCTCCGCGACCGGGACCGGCGGTGACGACGGGCCTCAGCCCGGCGGCGACGGCCACCTTCACGGCCCGGACGACGAGGACCGAGTCCTCCCACGGCAGCAGCGCCTTCGGGCCGAGCCCGAGCCGGTGCCCGGACCCGGCGGCGAGGATGAGGGCCACACCCCGGCCCGTCATCGCCGACCTCCCGGAACCCGACGTCGTGGGCCTGCGCGCGTGCGGCACGGTCGCGCTCATCGCTGCAGCACCCCCGCCTCGGCGAGTCCCGCATAGATGGCATCCCTCGTCAGAGGGGTCGTCGTGAAGTGGACGCCGGTGGCATGGCGGATCGCGTTGGCGAGTGCGGGAGCGACCGGATTGAACGGGGACTCGCTCATCGACTTCGCCCCCTGCGGTCCGACGGCGTCATGGGTGTCGGCGAAGTGGACCTCGGTGCGGGGGATGTCGGCGAAGTTCGGGGCCTTGTACTGGCGGAGGATGTCGGTGACGGGCCTGCCGGTCTCCTCGTCGACGATGATGCGCTCGTAGAGGGCGGCCCCGATCGCCTGGGCGACCCCGCCCTCGACCTGTCCGCGGCACTGGTGGGGGTTCATCACGACGCCCGCGTCGGCGGCGTGGACGGACTGGAGGATCCGGACCTCACCGGTGCTCATGTTCACCGCGACCCGGAACCCGTGGACGTTGAACGCCACCGACCGCGGCTCCCCGCCCCAGTAGCCCGACCCCGTCGGGGCCTCCCCGGTGGTCGCAAGCGACTCGCGCAGGAGCTCATCGAGGTGGACCGCGCGCCTGCCGCCGGCGGGTCCGACGACCTGGGCGAAGCGGGCATTGAGGTCGGCCGGGACGCGCACGCACGCAAAGTCACCGGCGATCTCGACCTCCTCGGGCCGGGCGCCGAGGTGGGGCGCCGCCAGTGCCTGCAGGCGCGCGATGAGGTCCTTCGTCGCGAGATCGTTGGCCTTCCCGGCGATCGTCGTGCCCGTCGACCCGAAGGCCCCCGTGTCGTGTTCGACGACATCGGAGTCGGACTGCCGGAGCGTGATCCGGTCCGTCGTCGTGCCGAGCAGGGTCGAGGCGAGCTGCGCGTGGACGGTCGAGGTGCCGTTGCCGAACTCCGCGGTGCCCACCCGCAGCTCGTACGTTCCGCCCTCACCGAGGGTGATGTGAGCGTGGGCGATGTGGCCGCGCGGTGGGGCGGTGGCGATCATCGCGATCGCGTGCCCTTCGCCGATGTTCCACTCCTCGCCGAGGTCCTCCCCGTGCCCGGCGGCGACGTGCTCGGCCCAGCGGGTGCGGCCCCGGTCGAGGGCGGAGCTGACGAGGTCGATGCACTGGTCGAGACCGTAGCTGCCGATGAGGAGGTCCTCCTCGGGTTCGTCGTGGGCGCTGAGCATGGGGTCGGCGGGTCCGATGATGTTCTTCCGGCGCATCTCGAGTTCGTCGATGCCGAGCTTGTCGGCCAAGGCGGTGATCGTCGACTCGACGGCGAAGATCATCTGGCTCAGCCCGTAGCCGCGGAACGCTCCCGAGGGCATCGTGTTCGTGTAGAGGACCATCGCGTCGACCTTCTTGTGCGGTGCGTTGTAGACGGCCACCGACTCCCCGACCCCGTGGAAGAGGACGCCGGGACCGTGATTGCCGTAGGCGCCGGTGTTCGACCGGACGTCGACGGCGAGTGCTGTCAGCGTCCCGGTCTCGTCGGCGCCGGCGCGCATCCGCATCCGGAAGGGATGGCGGACGGTGGTGGCGGTGAAGACCTCCTTGCGGGAGAGCTCGAGGCGCACGGGCCGACCGGTGGCCATCGATGCGAGCAGGGCGACGTCCTCGCAGAGCACCTCCTGCTTCCCGCCGAATCCGCCGCCCACGCGCTCGCAGTAGACCCGCACCCGATCCGGGTCGAGGTCGAAGATCTCGCTCAGCGCCCGGCGGACGAGGAACGGCACCTGCGTGCTGCTGCGGACGACGAATCGGCCTTCGTCGTCGGTCCACGCGATCGCCCCGTGGGTCTCGAGCGCCATGTGCGAGAGGCGCTGGGTGCGGTACGTCGCCTCGTGGGTGACCGCCGAGGCGGCGAGTGCGGCCTCGACGTCGCCGATCTCGTGGTGGACCTCGGCGAGGACGTTGTCACCGGGGCGGGCGATGCCCGCGTCCGGTCCGGCGTCGGGGTGGATCGCCGGGGCGTCGGGGGCGTCGGCGAGTTCGACGTCGAAGACCGCCGGCAGGTCCTCGTATTCGATGTCGACGAGGCGGACCCCGCGTTCGGCCGCCCGTTGGGTCTCGGCGACGACGACGGCGACGCGCTGTCCGTAGTACCGGACGACGTCGTCGAAGACGCGGGTGTCCTTGGGGTCGTCCTCGACGATCTCGTGCTGTGCGGTCGAGAACCGTTTGGCCGGGGCATCCTCGTGGGTGAGGACGGCGATGACGCCCGGTTCGGCGAGCGCCCGCGCCGTGTCGATGGCGAGGATCCGCGCGTGCGCCCGGGTCGCGTGGACGAGCGCGCCGTGGAGCAGGGGTGCGGGCAGCTCGTCGGGCTGCATGTCCATCGTGTACCGGACGGTGCCGGTGACGACGCCGGGGCCGGCGAGCGCCCCGGTGTTCGCCCCGATGCCGCGGAATCCGGGGTCGACGTTGCGGTGGCCGGCCACGGCATCCTCGATCGTCCGGTAGCCGGTGCACCGGCACACGTTGCCCTTGAGACTGCGCGGCAGGTCCTTCTTGTCGGCCTCGGTCATCGCGGCGACGGTGCAGATCATTCCCGCGGTGCAGAACCCGCACTGGAAGCCGCCGGCGGCGAGGAAGTTCTCCTGCACCGGGTGCAGGTCCTCCGGGGTGCCGAGTCCCTGGATCGTCGTCACCGACTTCCCGGCGATCCGGTGGGCGGGATAGAGGCACGAGTGGATCGCCTCGTCGTCGACGATGACGGTGCACGCTCCGCAGTCGCCGCCGTCGCAGCCCTTCTTCACCCCGGTCGACCCCTGCTCCCGCAGCCATGTGCGCAGGCACTGGCCGGGTTCGGGTGAGACGGCGACGGTGCGTCCGTCGACGGTGGCCGACGGCCTCTTTGGCGCGGTGGCGGGTGGGGTGTGTGCGGTCGTCGTCATCGCGTGCTCCTCGTCATCGTGATGTCTCCGGTCGTGCGCGCGGCGAAGCGCGGGTGCGGTTCGGCAGGGTCGAGCAGTTCGGTGAGGATCTCCGCGCCGAGGCGGTGCGTCATCGCCTCCCGCCACTGCGGGGTGCCGTGGATGTCGTCGTGCCAGACCCCGGCGACCGCCTCGTCGATCGCCGCTTGCAGTCCCTCATGCGTCGCCGCATGCGCGGCGTCCGGGCCGAGGTCGATGATGTGCGGGCGACGGGTCGACCCGGTGATCGCCAAGCGCAGGGCTCCCGCGCCGAGGCGGCGGCCGATGATCAGTGCCGCGGTGCGTCCGCGTTCGGTCAGGGAGATGCGGCGGAACGCGCACGGCTGCGTGAGCGCCGCGATCGGGATGTGGAAGCTGCGGATGAGCTCCCCGGGCTCGAGCGTCGTCTGCGCCTCCCCGACGACGAGTTCGGCCACGGGCAGGGCCCGCAGCGACCCGCGCGGACCCCACAGGAGGGCGACGGCGTCGAGGCCGGAGAGGAGGGAGATCATCGGGCCGGCGGGCAGTCCCGTGGCGACGTTGCCGCCGATCGTCGAGGCGTTCCAGATCTTCCACGATGCGACGAAGGAGTCGCACGCCGGGGCGAAGAGATCGAGGCCGGGCAGCGCCCGATCGCCGTGGCCGGGCACGCGCGGACCGCTCGTGCGGAACTCGAAGATGTCCTTGATCAGGCAGGTCGCGGCGATCTCGAGCTCGACGGGCTCACCGGCGGCGTCGCAGCGCCACAGCGTCGGCGTCCAGCCGGACTCGGTGATGTCGAGCAGGCGCCGCGGCGGGCCCTGGGTGATGTCGGTGCCGTAGGAGAAGAGCACGGTGCCCCCGGCCAGCCAGCTGTCACCGGGCTGCCACCGTTCGGGATCGGCGCAGGTGAGCACCTCGTCGACGCAGCTCATATCCATGAGATCATCGCCTCCCCTCGGGTGAGCGCAGTGCCGAGGCGGTGCAGGGGATGCGGGGGTGCCGCGGGTTCCTCCCGTGGGGGTGTCGTGGGGTCGGGGCCGGGTGCTGGTGGGCCGGCGCTGGGTGCCCCGTGGTCGGAGTTGGGTGCAGCACTGTCGCTGCCGCGGGACCCGTGGATCGGTCCGCTCGTGTGGCGCAGTTCGGGGATGCCCGCCGAGGTGGCCCGGCCCGTCGTCACGGCGATGAGTTCGGCGAGGACGGCGACGGCGACCTCCTGCGGGGTGCGGGCGCCGATGTCGAGGCCGATCGGGGAGTGGAGCGCGTCGAACGCGGTCTGCGGCAGGCCCCCGTGGACGAGTTCCTGCGCTCGCCTCTCGTGGGTCGTCCGCGACCCCATCGCCCCGACGTAGGCGAGATCCATCCGCAGGGCGCGGTCGAGGACCGGCAGGTCGAAGCGCGGGTCGTGGGTGAGCACGATGACCGCGGTGCGCGAGTCGACGCGGCCGGCCGCGCACTCGCGGGCGAAGTGCTCGCCGGGACGGTCGACGACGACCTCGTGCGCGCCGGGGTGGCGGGCCCGGGTCGCGAAGACGGGACGGGCGTCGCAGACCGTGACGTGGAGGCCGAGGAAGGAGGCGGCCTGGGCGATCGCGGTCGAGAAGTCGTTGGCGCCGTAGATGAGGACGCGGGCGCGGGGGCGGCGGGATTCGACGAAGAGCCGGCGCACGGTCGGGCAGTCGGGTCGGGTCTCGTCGCGGACCGCGACGATCCCGCAGCCGCCGCGGCGCACGATCTCCGCGACGGGGGCAGCGGCGGTGCCGACCGCCTCGGCGAAGGCCTGGGGCAGGGGATCGCCGGGGCCGAGCGTCACGGGTGGCAGCGGCGCGCGGACCGCCCGCGGCTCGGGTGCGACGAGTTCGCCGCCGCGCATCGCGACGTCGAGGGGGATCTCGCGGATGAGGGCACCGGCGTCGTCGCGGTCGGAGTCGATGAGACTGGTGACCGCCTCGGCGAGGGAGGTGAGCGGTTCGATGAGGACGCTGATGTCGCCGCCGCACATGAGGCCGACGGAGAGTCCGGACTCGTCGCTGAAGCCGAACTCGCAGACCAGCGACCGCTGGCCGGTGATCGCGGTGAGGGCGGCGTCGACGATCGCCGATTCGACGCAGCCGCCGGAGATCGATCCGATGGTCAGGGTGTCGTCGCGGACGGCCATCGACGTGCCGATGGGGCGGGGGACGGACCCGGAGACGGCGATGACGGTGGCAACGGCCCACCGGTCGGGAGATTCCACGGTCGACGAATAGGCGTTGAGGCGATCCAACACGGGGCTACCAGTCCTTTCTGCAGCGCCCGGTAGATAGCCCAAGTTCGACCTTGAACTCGCCATAGGCAAGTACGAAGAATCTTAGATCACAGTTTTTCCGCCTGGCAATAGGATGTTTCCACTTTGTGAGAAGCGCGGCGGCTCACGTACCCGGATGAATGCGAAGCGGCCGGTGACAGTGGTCATCACTGTCACCGGCCGCTGCCGATCAGTTCACCGCCGTCGACGCCAGTGCGGCGTCAGTCGCGGTGAGAAGTCTCTGGGCTCTGAGCTCAGAGGGGGCGAACGCTCGTGGCCTGGAGGCCCTTCTGTCCCATCTCGGACTCGAATTCGACGTTCTGGCCCTCGGTGAGCTCGCGGTAACCGGTCGATTCGATGGCGGAGAAGTGCGTGAACACATCGGCCGAACCGTCGTCAGGCTGGATGAATCCGTAGCCCTTTTCCGCGTTGAACCATTTCACGGTACCTGTGGTCATATTCCTTGTTTCCTTATTCAGCTGCGACCGCCGGAGCGGTCTTGATGGTCGGATCCGACGTGGATCCGGCTTGTCACACACAGTCGGCCGCTCTGCGAACGGCGGGGGCCGATCGCTCGGTGGCCCAAAGGTGTGATCTTCCCGTCGGAGCACAGGCGAGTGCGCTGCGGAACCGACGAAAACCTGGGGGACGCGTCGACACAGGACGCGAACGAAATGAAGAGGGAGGGAGTTGAAGCGATGGTGCCAGTCTATCAGAGATTCGTCCCGGTCCGGCGTCGAATCGGATGCAATGATCCCTGCCCGAATTCGGCCGTGGGGTCTCGCCTCAGCCCTACACTGAGACGGTGACGCTCCCCGAGGTTCTCCCCTTCCTGGCCGGCATCGCCGTTCTCGTCGTCCTCACGGTCACGATCCTCCGCATCGCCGAGGTGGGGCTCGGCTGGCTGCCCGTCGTCGCGATCGTGCGCGCCGTCGTCCAGCTCGCCCTCGTCGCCCTCCTCCTCTCCGGTGCGCTCACCGCGTGGTGGGCGGTCGCGGCGTTCATCGGCCTCATGCTCACGACCGCCTCGCTGACCTCGCTGCGCCGGGCCCGCGAAGTTCCGCGCGGGCCGCTCGGAGCCGTCGTCGGCGTCGTCGTCGGCACCCTCGTCACGCTCGGACTCGTCCTCGCCCTCGGTCTCGTCGATCTCCAGTTCGAGCGGGTCATCGCGATCGCCGGCATCGTCTCCGGCAATGCGATGACGGCGGCCACGCTCGCGATGCGCCGCTACGACGGCGAACTGCGCGGCGGCTGGGGTGAGGTCGAAGCGTGGCTGGCCGTGGGAGCGCATCCGCGCCGGGCGACGAAGCGCCTGCGGCAGATCGCGGTCCGCGAGGCCCTCCTGCCCAACCTCGACCAGACGAAGAACACCGGCCTCGTCACCCTGCCCGGCGCCTTCGTCGGCGCGCTCTTCGGCGGCGCCTCCCCGCTCGAGGCCGCCCAGTTCCAGATCGTCGTCCTCGCCTCCCTCATGCTCGCCGGCGCGCTCACCGCCGTCCTCGCCACGCAGATCGCCTCGGGCACGGCCCTCAGACCCGTCGACCCCGCCGGATAGGCGGCAGCGCTGCGCCGCGGAGGACCCTGGGTCCCGCTGCGCGGGACGACAGGGAAACATGCAGGCAAAGTGGAGGAATCGTCGTTAGACTGCCCGAATGTCTACGATCGAGATCACCCAGGACAACTTCGAGCAGACCATCACCGACAACTCCGTCGTCCTGCTGGACTTCTGGGCAGAATGGTGCGGCCCGTGCCGCCAGTTCGCCCCGGTCTTCGAGCAGGCCTCGACCCAGTATCCCGACATCGCCTTCGGCAAGATCGACACCGAGGACCAGCAGCAGCTCGCCGGCCTCTTCAACGTCACCTCGATTCCCACCCTCGTCGCGTTCCGCGACGGCATCGTCGTCTTCGCTCAGCCCGGTGCGCTCGCCGCCCCGCAGCTCGAGCAGGTCATCACCGCCGTCAACGACCTCGACATGGACGAGGTCCGCGCCGAGATCGCCAAGCGCGAAGCCGGCGACGGTGCCGACTCCACCGCCGAGGGCGCGCCCGGTCAGGGACAGTGACCGAGCACCACAGCCGCACCGACCGGCCCGGGCCAGATGCCCGGGCCGCGTCCGTGTCCGCCCCCGACACGGCACCCGAGTCCGGGCATGCACCTGAGACCGGGCAGGCATCCGAGTCCGGTCAGGTGCCCGGTTCCGTCGAGGAGTGGGAGAACCGCTACTCCGGCGCCGAGGCGGTCTGGTCGGGCCGTCCCAACGTCGCCCTCGTCGACGTCGTCACCGACCTCGACCTCACCCCAGGTCGCAGTCTCGACGTCGGCTCCGGTGAGGGCGCCGACGCCATCTGGCTCGCCGGTCGAGGCTGGCAGGCCGCCGGCATCGACCTCTCCCCGACCGCGATCACCCGCTCCCGGGTCGCCGCGGAGACGGCAGGAGCGGACGCGGACTTCGCCGTCGCCAACCTCGTCGACTGGGCCGCCGCAGACGACCACCGCGGCGCCTACGACCTCGTCACCGGGTGCTTCCTCCACACCCGCCTGCCCGACACCCGTGCGGACCTCATGCGCCACCTCGGCGAGCTGGTCAGTCCCGGCGAGACGCTCATCCTCATCTCCCACGCCACGGTTCCGCCCTGGGCAGCCCGCGAGGATTCAGAGCATGGGGAAGCAGGGCACGAGCACGGGCTCGACGGCGACTTCAGCACTCCCCGAGGAGGACTTCACACTGCTGACCGCCGGCGGAAGTCGACCATGGGAGTGTGTTCTCGCCGAGACGCGGAATCGGCCTGTGACCGGGCCTGATGGCACGGAAACCGAGCTCGACGACGGCATTCTCGTGGCAAGGAAAGTTTAGGCATTCTTCACTACACGCCGTAGAGAGTGCGGGGGTATGATGACGCCATGGCACGGTTCAGCTTTCTCGAGTGGCCGGTGCTGCGGCAGTTCCGTTCGTCCGATCCGACCGGACGCGGCGAGTCCGTGGTGTCAGAGCACACGCGCAACATGGTCCCGCGGACGACGACGTCCGACAAGGTCGTCCAGTCCGTCTGCCCGTACTGCGCCGTCGGCTGCGGACAGCGGATCTTCGTCAAGGACGACAAGGTCGTCGGCATCGAGGGAGACCCCGACTCGCCGATCTCACGCGGGCGCCTCTGCCCGAAGGGCGCGGCGAGCGAACAGCTCGTCAACAACCCCTCCCGGCAGACCGAGGTCCTCTACCGCGCCCCGAAGGCCAAGGACTGGCAGAAGCTCGACCTGAACACGGCGATCGACATGGTCGCCGACCGGTTCCTCGAAGCCCGCCGCAACCACTGGGAGGACTTCGACGACCAAGGCCACCCCCTGCGGCGCACGATGGGCATCGCCAGCCTCGGCGGGGCGACCATCGACAACGAGGAGAACTACTTCGCGAAGAAGCTCTTCACCGCCGCCGGCGCGATACAGATCGAGAACCAGGCCCGCATATGACACTCCGCCACGGTTCCCAGTCTGGGAACCTCGTTCGGGCGCGGCGGCGCCACACAACCCGTCCAGGACATGGCGAATGCCGACTGCATCGTCATCCAGGGGTCGAACATGGCCGAATGCCACCCGGTGGGCTTCCAATGGGTGACTGAGGCCAAGGCCCGCGGTGCCCGGATCATCCACGTCGATCCGCGGTTCACCCGGACCACGGCGGTGGCCGACAAGCACGTCCCGATCCGGGCGGGCTCGGACATCGTCCTCCTCGGCGCGCTCATCAACCGGGTGCTGACCGACGGCCTCTACTTCGAGGAGTACGTCCGGTCGTACACGAACGCGACGAACCTCATCAGCGACAACTACCTCGACCCCGAGGACCTCGACGGACTGTTCTCCGGCTACGATCCGGCGACGAACTCGTATGACAACTCGACGTGGTCGTACCAGACCGATGAGGCCGGCGTCGCCCTGCGCGACCCCAACCTCACCGACCCGCGCAGCGTCTTCCAGATACTCAAGCGCCACTACTCGCGCTACACCGCGGAGATGGTCGCCGAATCGTGCGGGATCTCGGAGTCGGACTTCGAATACCTCCTCGAATCGATCACGACGAACTCCGGTCGCGAACGGACCACGTGCTTCGCCTACGCGGTCGGGTGGACGCAGCACAGCCTCGGCGCGCAATTCATCCGCACCGCCTCGATCCTCCAGCTCCTGCTCGGCAACATGGGTCGCCCCGGCGGCGGCATCATGGCGCTGCGCGGACACGCGACGATCCAGGGATCGACGGACATCCCGACGCTGTTCAACCTCCTGCCCGGGTACCTGCCGATGCCGAGCGCCGGCGTCCACGACACGTTCGACGACTACGTCGCCGCCGTCGGCACGCCCGAGACCCACAAGGGCTACTGGGCCAACGGCCGCAGCTACGCGACGAACCTGCTCAAGGCCTGGTGGGGTGACGCGGCGACGCGGGAGAACGACTTCGCGTTCGACTACCTGCCGCGGATCAACGGCGCCCACGGCACCTACCAGACGCAGGTGCGGATGCTCAACGACGGCGTCGACGGGTACTTCCTCCTCGGCCAGAACCCGGCCGTGGGGTCGGCGAACGGGCGCATGCAGCGGATGGCGATGAGCCACCTCAAATGGCTCGTCGTCCGCGACTTCAGCCTCATCGAATCCGCCACCTGGTGGAAGGACGGCCCGGAGATCGAGACCGGTGAGCTGCGCACCGAGGACATCGACACCGAGGTCTTCTTCATGCCCGCGGCCAACCACACGGAGAAGGCGGGCACGTTCACCCAGACGCAGCGCCTCGTCCAGTGGCGGCACAAGGCGGTCAACCCGCCGGGTGAGGCGCAGAGCGAACTCGAGTTCTTCTACGAGCTCGGCAAGCGCATCCGCGCGAAGCTCGCCGACTCCGACGATCCGCGCGATCGCCCGCTCCTCGACCTGACGTGGGACTACCCGCTCGACGAGGACGGCGAGGTCGATCCCGAAGCGGTCCTCGCCGAAGTCAACGGCTACTACGTCGGCGGGGAGAAGGACGGGCAGCCGCTCGACGTCTACACCCAGATGCGCGATGACGGCACGACCGCCGGCGGCTGCTGGATCTACACCGGCATCTACTCCGGCGGCGTCAACCTGGCCGCCCGGCGCAAACCGCGCACCGAGCAGGACGAGATCGCCTCCGAATGGGCATGGGCGTGGCCGGCGAACCGCCGGATCCTCTACAACCGCGCCTCGGCCGACCCCGAGGGCAAGCCGTGGTCGGAGCGGAAGAAGCTCGTGTGGTGGGACACGGACAAGGCCCGCTGGGTCGGCGCCGACGAACCCGACTTCCCCGTCGAGCTCAACCCCGAAGCACACTCCGATGTGCCCTTCGGCGGTCCGAGCCAACTCGACGGCGACGACCCGTTCATCATGCAGGCCGACGGCAAGGGCTGGCTCTTCGCCCCCGGCGGCATGGTCGACGGACCCCTGCCCACGCACTACGAACCGCAGGAATCGACGATCGGCAACCCGCTCTACACGCAGCAGAACAATCCGCTGCGCAAGATCATGCGCCGGGAGGACAACCTGTCGGCCCCGGGTGCCGGGTTCCCCGGTTCCGAGGTCTACCCGTACGTGTTCACGACCTACCGGCTCACCGAGCACCACACGGCCGGCGGCATGTCCCGCTGGCTGTCCTACCTCTCGGAGCTCCAACCCGAGATGTTCTGCGAGGTCTCACCGGAGCTCGCCGAAGAGGTCGGACTCGAACCCTACGGCTGGGCGACCCTCGTCTCCCCCCGGGCGGCGATCGAGGCCCGCGTCCTCATCACCGAGCGGATGACGCCTTTGAAGATCGGCGGCAAGTGGGTCCACCAGATCGGCCTGCCCTACCACTGGGGCGTCGGCGGCAAGGGCGCGTGGGTCGACGGCGATTCGGCCAACGACCTCCTCGGCGTGACGATGGACCCCAACGTCTTCATCCAGAACGGCAAGTACGTCGCCGGCACCGCCCTGCCGGGCAGGCGGCCGCGCGGGCCCGAGCTCGTCGACTTCGTCGAGAAGTACCAGCGCGAGGCCGGTCTCACCCCCGAGTCGGGCAACGAACTCGTCACGGTCCCGCCCGAGGTCGTCGACCGCGCCGCCGAGGCGAGCTCCCCGGCGCACACGGGCGGGCACAACGAGCGCGGAGGCGACTCCGCGGTCGGTGTCACCCCCGGTCGCACGTACGGAGCCGACGAATCCCAGGACTCCGGAACCGCCTCGGCGAAGGGCTACAGCGCACCCACGGATTCCGGGGACTCCGCAGGCAGCGGAGCCGGCGACAGCGGCGCGCCCGAGGATGCCGGCGATCGCGAGTCCGGCGGCGAGCAGCCGGACAAGCGGGTCGACGCGAACTACGCCGTCGACGGGGACCCGACCGACGGCGACCCGCACTTCGGCTACGACGCCGACGGCAAGCCGTACCAGCCGGTCGATCCCGAACAGCCCGCGAACGCGTGGGAGTACGAGAAGAACGCGCGCAGGAGAGCAGAAGAGGAAGAGGAGGAGAACTGATGTCGGCACCGACGCTGGATTCCGGCACCGTCGCGGACGGCCATTGGCATGACACGACGCAGAATCGCAAGGGATTCTTCACCGATACCTCGATCTGCATCGGCTGCAAGGCCTGCGAGGTCGCGTGCAAGGAGTGGAACCACAACCCGCAGGACGGGAACTTCGAGATCCTCGGGATGTCGTATGACAACACCGGTGAGCTCGGCGCGAACACGTGGCGCCACGTAGCGTTCGTCGAACAGGGCAAGGAGCAGATCGAAGCGGCCAGGGAGTCCGGGCGCAAGCTCGTCAACCTCGGCATGCCCTCGATCCGGCCGCGCACCGACGAGACCGCGGGTCCGCAGCCGGTGGGCGGCGGACTGCCGTCGTCACCGCAGCTCGACGTCGACCTCCTCGCCCCCGGCGCGCTCGACCCCGTCGACTTCGACGGTGTCGACACGACCCCGCCGGACACCGCGGACTTCCGCTGGCTGATGTCCTCCGACGTGTGCAAGCACTGCACGCACGCCGGCTGCCTCGACGTGTGCCCGACCGGTGCGCTCTTCCGCACCGAGTTCGACACCGTCGTCGTCCAGGCCGATGTCTGCAACGGCTGCGGCACGTGCGTGGCCGGCTGCCCGTTCGGCGTCATCGAACGCCGTGACGACGGCACGATCCGACCGCCCACGGATCGCGGCGGAGAGGAGTACCCGCTCGACACCGCGGACATCCCGAACATGCACACGGCGAACAAGTGCACGCTCTGCTACGACCGCCTCGTCGAGGGCCAGACCCCGGCCTGCGCGCAGACGTGCCCGACGACGTCGATCAAGTTCGGCGACCGCGAGGACATGGTCGCCCAGGCCCATGAGCGGGTCGCCGATCTCCACGCGAAGGGACTCACCGAGGCGCGCCTCTACGGGGCGAACCCGAACGACGGGGTCGGCGGCACCGGCTCGGTCTTCCTCCTCCTCGACGAACCCGAGGTCTACGGCCTGCCGCCGGATCCCCGGGTCGCGACGAAGGACCTGCCCGCGATGTTCGCCACCGCCGGCATCGCCGCCCTCGGCATGATCGCCGCGGCCGGCCTGTCCTTCCTCGGGAGCAAGCGTTCATGAGCTCATCCGTTTACGATTCGTACCGTCCCCCCGAGCCAGAAGGCGGGCGGAAGAAGCGTCGCCGAGGCGGTCGCGGGGGATCCGGGTCCGGCTCCGGTGGCTCCGGAGGTCGGGGCTCCGGTGGCTCCGGCGGGGGCTGGCAGAACCGCGGTGCCGACGGCGGACGCGAGATGCCGATGGTCGAGGACGTCGAGTTCACCTCGTACTACGGTCGCCCGATCGTCAAGCCGCCGCCATGGGGTCATGAGATCTCGCTCTACCTCTTCCTCGGCGGGCTCGCCGGCGGGTCGACGCTGCTCGGCCTCGGCGCTCAGCTGAGCGACCGGCCCGGCATGCGCACGGCCACCCGTCTCACCGCGATCGGCGCGACGGCCCTCGGCGGCGCGGCGCTCGTCAAGGACCTCGGTCGCCCCGAGCGCTTCATCAACATGATGCGCGTGGTCAAGGTGTCCTCCCCGATGAGCCTCGGCACGTGGATCCTCTCGGGCTTCGGCGTCGGTGCCGGCGTCACCTCGGTCATCGAGGTCGACCGGCTGACGAAGGAGATCCTGCCGCTGGGACCGCTGCGCAAGGTCCTCCACGCACTCGAGCTGCCCGCGGCCCTCGAGTCCGCTCTCTTCGCGACTCCGCTGGCCGCGTACACGGCGGTCCTCCTCGGCGACACGGCGGTGCCGACGTGGAATGCCGCGGGCCGCAACGGGCTGCCGTTCGTCTTCGTGTCCTCGGCGTCGCTGGCCGCCGGCGGTGCCGCGATGGCGCTCTCACCCGTGCGCGAAGCCGAACCGGCGCGTCTGCTCGCGCTCATGGGCTCGGCCGGCGACCTCTATGCGATGTCGCGGATGAAGAAGGGCATGCACCCCGTCGAGGTCGAGCCGATGGAGGAGGGCGAACCCGGCCACAAGCTCCACCGTGCCGAGAAGCTCCTCATCGCCGGAGCGATCGGCGCGGCCGTCGTCGAGGTGGGGGCGCGGATCTTCGCGAAGAAGCTCGGCTCCCGCACCGGCGACAAGGCGCTGCGCGGGGTCAAGGGCGTCGCGAAGACGGCGGCCACCGGCGTCGCCGGTCTCACGGCATCGGGTGCCGCGCAGGCCGTGGCCAAGGGCGTCGCCGGACGTGCGGTCGCCTCCGGCGCTGCCACCGTCGCGGCGAACAAGGCGGGACGCAGCTGGAAGACCCGCGCGCTGCTGCGGACATTGTCCGTGGTCAGCGGCACGGCACTGGCGGCAGCCTCGGCGTACACCCGCTTCGGGATGCTCGAAGCCGGCATCGATTCGACGAAGGACCCGCGCTACGTCATCGAACCGCAGCGCGCCCGCCTCGAGGAGCGCCGCGCCCAGGGCATCACCGACGACTCGATCACCACCGGCTGGTAGCCGGCCGCGGGGCGGTGCGCCGCCCCGCAGGGTGTCGGTGCGTGCAGCCGACTTGAAGGTCTCCAGGCCGCGTGCCCGGTGTCTGCGTCAACTTTCTGTCCTGCTCAGGTGCGCCGCATCCGAGACCGCTGGGCGCGCCGTCCCTTGCCGCGAACACTACCCGCAGCCGCAGCTGCTACGCGGAGGGCGACACCCACCTCGGCGCGCGATTTCCTCCACGCGGCTGCGTACGCACAACCCTCGGCTCCACACACCACCCGTGCACGCGGTGTGTGTGAAGCTCCGCGTGCGGGGTTGCCGTCGGGCGCGCAGTCTCTGGGCGCGAACACTACCCGCAGCCGTAGCTACAACGCGGAGGGCGACACCCACCTCGGCGCGCGATTTCCTCCGCGCAGCTGCGCACGCACAACCCTCGGCTTCACACACCACTCGTGCACGCGGTGTGCGTGAAGCTCCGCGTGCGGGGTTGCCCGTCGGGCGCGCAGTCTCTGGGCGCGAACACTACCCGCAGCCGCTGTTCCTACGTGGAAGGCGACTCCCACCTCGGGGCGTGAGTTCCTCCGCGGAGCTGCGTACGCACAACCCTCGGCTCCACACACCACCCATGCACGCGGTGTGTGTGCAGCTCCGGGTGCGGGGTTGCCGCCGGGTGCCTCTGTGCCTGCGACGCCGGGCGTGCTGCGGAGGCTGCGCGCCCTTCGAGAGCTACTCGCGCGTCGACGCCGCGCTGCCGGCGACGAGTTCTCCGTCGACGTAGGTCCGCAGGACCGTCGCCCCGAGGAGGTCGTCCGGGTCGCCGGTGAACGGGTTGACGTCGAGGACGACGAGATTCGCGCGCCCACCGGACACGATCCGCCCGATCCCGTCACCGAACTCGCCCGCCAGCGCTCCCGCGAAGGTCAGCCCCTCAAGGGCCTGACCTGGGGTGAACGCCCGCTCAGGGTGATAGGCGGCAGGTCCCGGGCTGAGCGCCGACCGTGTCGTCAGCGCGATGAAGAGATTGTGCGCCGCCTCGAGGGGAGCGGTGGGCGCATCGGTGCCGAGCGCGATCCGCACCCCCGCGTCGCGGAACTTCTGCCAGGGGAAGCCCGACTCCGCGCGGTCGTCGCCGAGCATCGTCATCCAGTTGTCCATGATCGCCGGGTCGCAATGGACCGGCTGGAGCGACGCGACGACGCCGAGCGCGGCCATGCGGCGGATCGTGTCATCCGTGACGGACTCGAGATGCTCGATGCGCGGACTGCGCAGTCGCGGACCGTTCGCCCGCACGCATTCCTCGACGAGGTCGAGCGCGATCTCGCTCGCATGGTCGCCGATCGCGTGCATCGCCAGCTGCAGGCCGGCGGCATCGGCGGCCACGGCCACCGGTGCGGCGGTCTGAAACGACCAGATCGCCTCGGCGTTCGTCCCGTTCGCATACGGTGCCCGCATCGCCGCGGTGCACGCATCGATGACGCCGTCGAGGATGAACTTCACCCCGGCCAGGCGGAACCACTCGGAGCCGTCCAGCGACGCCACCTGGTCGCGCACCTCGACCGCTCGCGCGACCTGGGCGAGATCCCGCTCGGGATCGCCAGTGGGGCGGAGGAGCCAATGGGCAGTGACGGGGAACGGCAGGCGGCCGTCGCGCTCGAGCAGGCGGACGACGGCGGCGAGCTCAGGCTCGCCGAGCGCCATGTCGGTCGCCGCGGTCACCCCGTTGGCCAGGTACGCCGCGAACGCCGTGTCGAGGAACCGATCACGATCCGCGGCCGTCGTGATCTCATCGAGGTAGGACCACACGTACTCGATCGCCGCGGTCTCGAGCATGAACCCCGTCGCCTGCCCGTCGGCGTCGCGGACGATCTCCCCACCGGGCGGATTCGGCGTCTCCGCCGTGATGCCCATCGCCTCGAGCGCCGCAGTGTTGACCCAGGAGGAATGGACGTCGTTCGAGTCGAGGATGACGGGAATGTCGGCGATGACCTCGTCGATCATCGCCGCCGTCGGCTGACCACCGGGAACGGCGTCGAACATCCAACTCGCGCCGAGGAGGTACGCCGCCTCCGGCTGCGCGCTGCGGGCCGCACGCAGCCGCTCCTGGATCTCACTCAGACTCCCGGCGTCGCGCAGCTGCACCTTGTCCAGGGTCTGCCCGAGCATCGCCAGATGCGTATGCGCCTCGACGAACCCCGGGGACACGAGCGCACCGTCGAGGTCGACCACCTCGGCGCCCTCACCGGCGATCGCACGGACGGTGTCCGCGTCACCGACGGCGAGGATCCGTCCCGCCTCAAAGGCGACGGCCTCGTGGAGCGGGGCGTCCGCGATGCCGGTGAAGACTGTGGCGTTGGTGAGGACGGTGGTCATGATGTCCTTTCGGTGGAGTCGGTAGGGGAGTCGTCGGTGACGGAGTCCCGTCCGCCAGTGGAACCGGCAAGGGAGTCCGTCGCGGTGTCGGAGGCGTCAGCGGCGGTAGAGGAGTCGGTCGTGGTGGCGGTCGCCTCGGTGGGGGTGCCCGAGGTCGACGGATCCGCGGGCGGTGTCGGTGAATCCTCGCCGAGGTGGGTCAGGGTGCGTTCGACGCTCGTCGAGACGCGGGCGATGAGCACCGTGGGGATGACGACGACGAAGCTGACGATGCCCATGATGAGCCCGAAGGCGGGGATGCCGACAGTGTCGATGACCCATGCGCCCAGGAGGGGAGCGAAGCTCGACCCGACGATGTAGGCCCCGACGAGGGGACCCGACCAGTAGCCGCGGGCGTCGAGACCGGCGGCGGTGGCGATGAAGAGGACGAACGCGAACGCGTAGATCGTGTTGACGACGACGATGAGCACGGCCAGGGTCTGCGGATCGGTCGTCATGCCGATCCAGATCTTCGCCACCCCGCCGAGGATGAGCGCGACGGCCAGCGGCACCGCCCGTCCGATCCGGGTGCCGAGGAGCATGACGATGAGCATCGCCGCGGCCCCGCACCCGGCGGCGGCGCTGAGGGCGAAGCCGAGAGACTGCTCGCTCAGCCCGACGGAGTCGCCGAGGACCGGAGCGAGCGTCCACACGGAGTCCTCGCTCGTGCCCCAGAGGGGGAAGACGATGAGGATGCCGATGCCGGCGAGCACGACCTTGCGGGGCGCACGGGTGCCGGCGGGGGACTCGGCGGCGATGACCGCCGAGGAGTAGTCGGGGGTGGCCGGCAGCCAGATCGTCACGGCGAGGCTGAGGGCCGACAGCAGCGCGAGCGCCCCGAACACCGTGATCTGGGCGAGGCCGATCGCGGGGATGACCCCGAGGACGACCATGACGAGGAGGCGATTGACGACGCCGCTCGTCGCGCTCACCCGGTTGGGGTTCTCGATCGCCGCGATCGCAGCCCCCGAGGTCGAGATCGCCGCGCCCACTCCGGCGCCACCGGCGATGAGTCCGGCGACGATGATCGTGGGACTGCCGATGAACGCCGCGGCGAGGAACCCGATGATGGCGATGACGAGTCCGACCACGGCGATCGTGCGGCGGTGGCGTCCGGCCGCCGGGCGCGAGGTGCCCAGGCCGACGAGCGCCGAGGCGAGCAGTGCCCACGTGAGGATGTTGCCGGAGGCGATGACGTCGAAGCCCACATCTTCGAGCACAGCCATGACGAGCGGGGCGAGGTTGGCGAGCATGAGTCCGGCGAGGGCGACGAGGAAGACCGCCGCGCCGTTGCGCAGTCCGAGCGGGACGCGGGGATCGTCAGCGGGTGCGGGTGCAGTGCTCATGTGGTGGCCCCTTTGCCGGAGTCGGAGTGCGGGGAACGGCACTCATTGACTAAACGAAAAGTTTTCGGTTACCTAGAATGGTGCCTGCCGGTTCGAGAGCTTGTCAATCGCATCGCGGCAGGACATAGAAGTCCCCGAGGTGAGAAGTCGCAGAGTCGCGAGAAGGAGGAGCGTGCGTCATGGCCCGACCGACGTCCCCGCTGCTGAGCCGGGAGAAGATCGCGCTCGCCGCCATCGAGATGCTCGATGCCGGTGAGGAGCTGAGGATCCAGCCGCTCGCGAAGCGCCTCGGCGTCTCCCTCTCCTCGCTCTACCACCACGTCGACGGACGCGACGGGATCGTCCATGCGATGCGCGAGGTCCTCAACGGCGACTACGACCTCGTCACCCTCGCCGATGCGGGGTGGCAGGACTCGCTGCGAGCCGGCGTCGGATCCCTCTGGCGCCTCTACGCCGACCATCCGCGCGTGATGATCCATCTCCTCGGCGTGACGATCGACGAACCCGAGACCCTGCGACTCTATGAGGCGCTCCTTGAGATCCTCCGCCGCGCCGGCCTGCCCGAGGACGAGCTGCTCACCACGCTCGAAGTCCTCGATGCGTTCGCGTTCGGGGTCGCCCTCGACGCCCTGTCCCCGAATCAGATCTTCGCGCCCGGAGACCCGGATTCCCCGCTCGCCGCACTCGCCGCCCGCCATCCGACCGGCACGGAGCGCAACCGACTCGTCTACGATCGCGGGCTCGATCTCCTCATCGCGGGCATCGAGGCGCGGGTGAGCTGAACAGGTTCAGCGGATGCGGATGCCGGACCCGGCGACGGTCTCCCCGATCACCGGGTGACCCGGCAGCTCCCCGACGACGAGGAGGCCGCCGGAGGTCTGCGCATCCGCGAGCAGGAGGAGGTCCGCCTCGGTGACGGTGTCATCAGTGGTCAGGTGCGGCCGCACCCAGTCGAGGTTGCGCCGGGTGCCGCCGGAGACGAATCCTGCGGCGATCGACTCGTCGACCCCGCCGAGGCGGGGCACCGCAGCCGCGTCGATGACCGCACCGACCCCGGAGGCCCGGCCCATCTTGAACAGGTGGCCGAGCAGTCCGAAGCCGGTGACGTCGGTGGCCGCACGGATGCCGGCGGCCACGGCCGCCCGCGAGGCGTCCGCATTGAGCTGCGTCATCGTCGCGATCGCCTCGTCGAAGACCTCCCCGGTCTGCTTGTGACGATTGTTGAGAACCCCCACCCCGATCGGCTTGGTCAGAGTGATCGGCAGTCCCGCCTCGGCGGCGTCGTTGCGCATGATCGCATCGGGATGGGCGATGCCGGTCACGGCCATCCCGTACTTCGGTTCGGGATCGTCGATCGAATGACCGCCGGCGACGGGGCAGTTCGCCTGCCCGGCGACGTCGAGACCGCCGCGCAGCACCTCGGTGAGCAGCTCCATGGGCAGCGTCTCCCGCGGCCACCCGACGAGGTTGATCGCCGTGACCGGGGTCCCGCCCATCGCGTAGATGTCGGAGAGCGCGTTGGCCGCCGCGATCCGCCCCCAGTCGTAGGCGTCGTCGACGACGGGGGTGAAGAAGTCCGCGGTGGAGAGGACCGCGAGATCCTCGCGGATGCGCACCGCCGAGGCGTCGTCGCCGTCATCGAGACCGACGATGACCTCGGGGTGCGTCTGCCCGGTCAGTCCGCGGACCGCGTCCTCGAGCTCACCGGGCGGGATCTTGCACGCACAGCCGCCGCCGTGGGCGAACCCGGTGAGGCGGTACTGTGCGGTCTCGAGCGTCTCCGAGGTGTCCATGTGCGCGAGCCTAGCACTGGCCTCACGGCGTCGGATCGGTGCTCCGGTCACGCTGGACAGCGGGAACCGCGCCGTCATCCACCGGGGACGAAACACCGGCCGGGGACTCGACGTCCGCCTCGGCGACGATCTTGCCGGGGTTGAGATTCCGACCGGGATCGGTCGCGCGGAAGAGGGAGTCGACGATGAACGCCCCGGCGGGGGTGATGTCGTCGACGATCCACGGCCGGTGCTCGGTGCCGACCCCGTGATGGTGGGAGAGCCCGCCGCCGGAGTCGATGAACTCCTGCTGCACGGCGTCCTTGACGAACTGGTACTCCGTCAGCGCGGTGTCCTCGCGGGTGTAGGGGACGGCGAACGTGAAGTAGAGGCACGCCCCGCCGTGGTAGCTGTGGGACATGTGGCAGAACATGAAGCCCGGCCCGCCCTGCGCCCGGCGCACCTGTTCGAAGCGCTCGTGGACGCGGGCGTGCATCGTCTTGAGGTTCGCCCAGCTCACCCCGGTCTCGCAGACATCGCCGAAGACCCTGTAGTTGAGGAGGAAATCGCGCAGGTAGGGGGTGTCGAACTTCTTCTGGTCGTAGATCGCTCCCGGTCCGGTGCCGAGGCTGATCCCGCCGCGACCCGAGACGATCCGCTTGACCTCGGCCCGCTCACGCGCGACGTGCTCCTTCGACCCCTCGAAGCAGACGTAGGACAGGCACATCCCCTCCGTCGTGTCCCAGCCGCGGGCGCGCAGATACGCGAACAGGGCATCCTGACCACGGGCGCTGACCTTGGACTTCACCGAGGTCGGCTGCGAGACCATGGCGAGGCTGAAGCGCGTCTCGGGCCCGTCGGAGAGCCGGGTGAAAGTGGGGCTGACCTCGGAGCGCGCGATGTCGTGCATCGCCTCGACGCCTGACGCCCAATCCGGGTAGAGGTACGCGACGACCTCCCTGACCTCGGGCCGGCGGTGGATCTGGACCGTGCATTCGGTGATGACGCCGAGGCGGCCCTCACTGCCGAGGATCATCTCGTGGACCGACGGGCCGGAGTCCCGACCGGGGATCGGCTTGCTCACGACGACTCCGCGGGGATGGACGACGCGCATCCCCCGCACGATGTCCTCGATGTCGCCGTACCTGTCCGACTGCATCCCCGACGACCGGGTCGCCGCCCAGCCGCCGAGGGTCGAATAGCTGAACGAGTCGGGGAAGTGCCCCATCGTCCAACCGCGGAGGTTGAGCTGCTCTTCGAGGTCGGGACCGTAGGCGCCGGCCTCGACCCGGGCCAGCCCCGAGTACTCGTCGACGTCGAGGACCCGGCGCATCCGTCCGAGGTTGAGCGAGACGATGGGGCGGGTCTCCGCCGGATCCGGGGTGACCGATCCGGAGATGCACGACCCGCCGCCGTAGGGGATGAGGACGAGGTCGTGAGCGAGGACGATGTCGAGGACGGCTGTGACCTCGTCCTCGCTGCCGGGGTGGACGACGACATCGGTGAGCCGCGGCATGATCCCGTTCCGCACCCGGTAGAGGTCGGGCAGGGAGCGACCGAACGAGTGGACGATGCGCAGCCCGTCATCGGTGCTGACGTTGTCGGCTCCGACCGCCTTGGCGAGGGAGGCGAGGAGGTCAGCGGGCATCCGGGACGCGGGCGCGTCGACGTCGGCGAGGTCCGGAGTGCGCGGGCGCGGGGCGTTCCACAGGTCGAGCCCGACCTTCTCCTTCGCGATCGCCGCGAACGCCGGCTTCGTCTCCCAGCGGAACTCGACGCCGTCGGCGCCCCAGCCCCACCAGCGATGCCGCCTGACGTCCTCCGCTCTGACCGGTGTGCTCAATTCCTCATCCTCTCATCCGTGCTTTCGCCGAGGCGGCCCCGAGCCTGTGGCCGATGACGGCGGGGGCTCGGGGCGGTCGTCCAATGGTGCTGCGTGGTCTGCTTGTCCGGCTCCGGGGCATGGGTGGGAGTGCGCGGCTCCTCACCGGGGGCGAGCTTCTCATGCCGGTGCGCGAGGCGGGGCACCCCGATCGCGTCGGCTCCGGAGTCGAAGAGCTCCTCGACGAGGCTCTGGACGCGGGCGGTGAGCGCCGGCAGGGATTCCCCGGGCCGGGGGATGACGGGCTCGCCGAAGACGATGCGCACCGGCGGCCTGCCCGGCACCGGCCAGTTCGCTCCCTTGGGCATCGCCTCGAACCCGCCGACGACGGCGGCCGGAACGATCGGGACACCGGCATCGACGGCGAGCTTGACGGCACCGACCTTGAAATCGGCGATGACGCGGCCCTGCTGCCGACCGCCCTCGGGGAAGAGGAGGACGGGGACGCCGGCGCGCAGCAGCGCCCGCGGCACCTCGGAGCTGCCGCGCGAGCCCTCCCGGTAGACCGGGAAGGCGTTGAAGAGGCTGCGGACGAAGAGCCGCTTGTGCCAGGCGGTGAAGAAGTAGTCGTAGGCGACGCCGGTGGAGAGGAAGCGCGCCTGCCGGTGGGGCAGGCTCTGGGCGATGAGCGGAGCGTCGAGATGCGAGGTGTGGTTCGCGATGACGAGGAAGCCCTCGGTCAGCCCCCGGACCCGCGGCTCGATCCGCACCGTCGGAGAGATCGTCGAGACGACGAGGGCGCGGAAGAGGACGCGCTGGAGGAGAGCGCGCAGCAGCGCACGGAGTCGGGAGCGGTGCTTCGCCGTCGACACCGGCGTGCGAGGTGGTGACGTTTCGGAGGTCATCACCCGCTGTTCGGAGCCGACCGCGGTTCTGGATGCCGCCTCGGCGGGAGAATTCCTCCGGTCCCCCGACGGCGGCCCCGGCGACTGCGGTCCCGGACCCGACTGCGGCTCCTGACCCGACGGATCCCGCCGGCTCATGCCCTCATTCCTCCTCATTCCGCCGCGAGGTGAGCAGGGCGGAGAGCCGGTGTATGACGGGACGAGGAGCCGCGCGCAGCGCTGCGACGATGACCTTCCACCGCAGCTGGGGGACGCTCACGGTGCGGCCGCGGGCGACATCGCGCAGACACTCCTCGACGAGGTCGTCGGCATCGAGCCAGAGGAGATCGGGGATCGAGGTGCCGGCGATGCCGGCGCGCGCATGGAATTCGGTGCGCACCCATCCGGGCACGAGAGCGGTGACGGTCACTCCCGTCCCGGCCGTCTGCACCGACAGCGACTCGGAGTAGTTCTGCGTCCACGCCTTGATCGCGGTGTAGTTGTTCTGGGTGAGCCCGGCGCTCACCGAGCACACGTTGATGATCCAGCCGCGCCCGCGCAGCGCCATCGCCCGGGCGGCCGCACCGCCGAGGACGAGCACCGCCCGCTGCATGACCTCGAAGCCCCGATCATGCTGCCGCAGGTCGGGGTCGAGCAGGCTCGAGCGGACGGAGAACCCGGCATTGCTGACGAGGATGTCGATCGGCGGCCGCGACCCCGGGGCCTCGATGCGCGCGGCGACCTCGGCCTGCGCCTCCCGGTCGGAGAGGTCGGCGACGATGGTCTCGACGGCGACCCCGGTGCCGGCGCGCAGATCCGCGGCGAACTCCTCGAGCCGGTCGCGATTCCGGGCGACGAGCACGAGGTCGACCCCGCGAGCGGCGAATGCGCGCGCGAACGCGGCGCCGATGCCGGCGGTGCCTCCGGTGATGAGAGCAACATGCATACTTGTCACGATACAGTGACGCGGGTCATACTCGCTGGTGACTGCGCGATGACTTCGCCCGTGGTCCCATCCGATTCGGCCGCGACTCCGAATCAGACTCCGATACCGTTTCCTCACACCCCGATAGGCAGCACATGACACCGAGCCGCATTCTCCTCACCGGTGCGACCGGATTCCTCGGTCAGGCGGTCCTCCAGGCTCTCCTCGAGAGCCGACCGGAGGACACCGTCACCGTCCTCGTCCGTCCCCGCGGGACGCAGACGGGCCGGGACCGGGTGGAGAGGCTGCTGACCAAGCCCGTCTTCGCCGAGTGGAGCGCCAGGGTCGGGGACGATGTCGTCGCCGAGGCGGTGCGGACGAGAGTCGAGGTCCTCGAGGGTGACCTCACCGACCTGCCGTCGCTGCCGGAGCCGATCGACATCGTCATCCACTCCGCCTCGAGCGTGTCCTTCGACGCGCCCATCGACGAGGCGTTCCGGACGAACGTCGGCGGGGTCGAGAACCTCTACCGGGCGCTGCTCGACTCCGGTCAGGACCCGCACGTCATCCACGTCTCCACCGCGTACGTCGGCGGGATCTCGAAGGGCGTGGCCCAGGAGCGCCGACTCAGCCACGCCGTCGACCACCGCGCCGAGTCCGCGGCCGCCGAGCTCGCGCGCGAGCGCGTCGATGCCGAATCGCGGACCCCGGAGAGCCTGCGCGGATTCCTCCGGCAGGCCCGCGCACAGAGCTCGCGGATGGGACCGAAGGCCGTCGCCGCCGCCGCGGAGGCCGCGCGCGAGGCCCACGTCGCCAGCCGCCTCGTCGACTTCGGCCGCACCCGCGCCGAGTCGCTGGGGTGGACCGACGTCTACACGTTCACGAAGGCGATGGCCGAACGGGTCGCCGAGGAGGAGTGGGCCGACACCGGCCATCGCGTCTCCTTCGTCCGACCCTCGATCATCGAATCGGCGCTGCGGCACCCGCATCCCGGGTGGATCGACGGCTTCAAGGTCGCCGACCCGCTCATCATGGCCTACGCGAACGGCAGTCTCTCCGAGTTCCCCGGTCACGCGGACTCCGTGCTCGACATCATCCCCGTCGACTTCGTCGTCAACGTCATCCTCGCTCTCGTCGACCGGGATGGTGACCCCGGTGACGCGGATGCCGCTCACGGTGACGGACTCGCACGGGAACCGGAGTACTTCCACGTCGTGTCCGGGACGAGCAATCCGCTCCCGTTCCACCAGATGGTGCGCACGGTGCGCGAGTACTTCCTCGACCGTCCGCTGCCCGATCCCGACGGCGAGCCCACCCCGGTGCCGGAGTGGAGCTTCCCGAACTCCGAGCTCATCGAGCAGCGGATCCGCCTGAAGGAACTGAGCTCCCGGGCGGGTCGCAGCATCGTCGACCGCCTCCCGTCATCCCGCCGGACCCGGCAGTGGGCGGCGCGACTGAGCCGCATCGACTCCGGGCTGCGCTCGCTGCGCCAGTTCGCCGACCTCTACCGCCAGTACACGAAGACGGAGATGGTCTTCGACGACGCCGCGACCCGTGCCCTGCAGGCGGCGCTGCCGCCCGGTCACGCCAGGAGCTTCGACGTCACCGAGATCGACTGGGACCGGTACTTCAAGGACATCCACCTGCCCGCGGTCACGGAGCTCACCCGCAGCTATGCCCGCAAGCGCGGGCGCACCACCGCCCGGCAGGCGAGTCCGGCCCCGATCGCCCCGGCCTCGGACGCCCTCGCCGTCTTCGACCTCGACGGCACGGTGATCTCGACGAACATCGTCCGGCAGTACGCGGCCGTGGTCCGCGCGACCCAGCCGCCCCACCGCTGGCCGGCCGCGCTCGCCGGCATCGCGGGGATCGTTCCGGGCCTGCTGCGGGCGGAGTCCCGCGACCGCTCGGAGCTCATCCGCATGGTCAACCGCCGCTACAAGGGGTTCCGCATCGAGCAGCTGCGCGAGGTCATCGCCGGCGGTCTCGGGGAGCGCATCCGCAGCTCGATCCGTCCGCAGGCGCGCACCCTCATCGATGAGCATCGCGCGGCCGGGCACCGCACCGTGCTCGTCACCGGGGCCCTCGAGGTCCTCGTCGAACCGCTGGCCGATCTCTTCGACGAGGTCGTCGCCACCCGCATGGACGTCACCGACGCCGGGGTCCTCTCCGGCTACCTCGCGACGCCGCCGCTCGTCGACGAGGCCCGCGCGAACTGGCTGCGCAAGTACGCGAGCGGGATCGGCGCCGACCTCGGGAAGTCGACCGGCTACGGGGACTCGCTCGCCGATGCGGCGTGGCTCGAACTCGTCGGCGAACCGATCGCCGTCACCCCTGACCTGGGCCTCTACGGACTGGCCCTGAAGAAGCGATGGAAGGTGCTCGAATGGTGACCAGCGACCATCCGCCGGGCCACGTCAACGGTCGGCTGTTCTCCGACGCCGCGCATCCGACGGTCCTCGTCACCGACTTCGACGTCCCGGGCTACCTCGCGGCGGCTCGTGGTCGGATCGCGGTCGATGCCGCGCATCTCGACCTGCCCGCCGAGGCGGCCCGTGACCTCGGGTTCCTCTGGCGCCTGGAGAACTCCGCGCTGGCCGAGACGCGGGCGATGCTCGCCTCGTGGACGGCCAACGAGGCGCGGATCACCGCCTTCGTCACCGCGTGGGGCTACGAGCGGTACTGGCTGGCCCGGGCGCTGCGCGAGATCCTCGACGCCGCAGACGCTCGCCGTTCGCCGCGCACCCCGCGCTCCCTGTCGTCGACGCTGCGCGGCATCTGGGTCGAACGTGCCCTGCCGATCGTCGCGCCCGTCCTCGGCGGAGCCGTCAAGGAGCCCATCACCGCCGGTCACATGGCCCGGCTGGCCATCCAGGAGGGTGCGCTGCAGGCCGCGGAGCGGGCACTGCTGCCGCGCCTGACGGGGGAGGCCGCCCGGGTCCTCGCCGAGGTGGTCGACCGGCGGGATGAGATCGTGCGGTTCTTCCGCACCGAGGCGATCGCCCGCATCACCCGGTCCCGTGCCGAAGCGCTCACCGCGCGTCTCCACGTCGCCAGGCCGTGGGCGCCGCTGCGGATCGTCGGCGTGCCCGACCCCGACGAGGCGGTCGCCCTGTCGAGTCTGTTCACCGGCAGCTTAGCCCGGCAGGAGCTCAGCGATTCCGATGCCGTCATCGGCCGGCTGCTGCCCGGGGACCCGCAGCCGTCGGTGACCCAGGTGCGGGCGGCCCTGCGCACCGCGCGGCGAGCGGACGGTCCGAGCGCCTCGGCGCCGATATCTCGAGTGAGGAGTGAGCATGGCGTTTGACTTCGACAACTACGCCGAGACGTCCGAGGCGGTCAAGTGGTCCGACCTCGATCTCGATGTGTTCGACGAGATGCCGCTGGACCGCGACACGCTGCGGTCGGTGCGCTACATGTGCGATGTCGAGTACCACACGACGTGCTTCGTCCGGGAGCTGCTCGTCACTCCCTCCCATCGGGAGGACGCACCGGCGGCGTTCATGACGATGTGGAACCGGGAGGAGTTCTGGCACGGTGAGGCGCTCGCCGCCGTGCTCGAGAAGCACGGCATCCACGTCGACTACGACGAGATCAAGGCCAAGCGCGCAGGACTCGGCTGGAAGCTCGCGCTCGGCCCGGCGAAGCAGTCGCTGCTGGCGAACATGGTCGGCTCCGACTTCATCGCCGTCCACATGGCGTGGGGCGCGGCCAATGAGCTGTCGGCGACAGCCGGCTACCGGCGGATGGCGGCGATGCAGGACCACCCCGTGCTCTCACCGCTGCTCGAGCGCATCGCCAAGCAGGAGACGCGGCACGTCGCCTTCTACTCGACCCAGGCCCGGGAGCGCCTCGAGGACAACCCGCGGGCGCAGCGGATCGTGCAGCTTGCGCTGGGGAAGCTGTGGAAGCCGGTGGGCTCGGGCATGATGGACGACGCCGAGGTCAAGCACGTGATGTCCTATCTCTTCCGCGGCCAGAGCGAAGAGGTCGACAAGCTCGACAAGCGCGTGCAGAAGCTGCCGGGCCTCGGCGATCTCACGATCTTCCGCAACGCCTTCGCCCGCCTCGGCATCGAATAGGGGCTGCCTCGGCATCGAGTGAGGGCCACCCCGGCCTCGCAACGGGGACTCACCCGTCCGTGACTGCCGGACCCGGCGGGGACCAGGCCCCGCCTCGGCGAGGTCACAGCAGTTTCGTCGGGTCTCCCGGAGCCCCGGCCTCGGGGTGGGAGTCGGTGCGCCCGAGCCCCCGCGTCAGCCGGTCGACGAGGGGTTCGTTGACGTGGGCGGAGAAGAACGCGATGAGCGGGCCGACGAAGAACGCCGTCATGATCGTCCCCACGCCCACGGGCCCGGAGACGAGAAGGGCACCGACGAGGACGATGAGGTCCTGGGGGACGCGCACGCGCTGGTACTTCCAGCCGGTGCGGTCGACGATGATCGGCGCTATCGCATCGTAGGGTGCGGTGCCGACCCCTGCGGAGATGTACCCGCTGGCCCCGAACGCGAAGACGATGATCCCGATCGCGAAGAACAGGGCGGCCATCGCGTGATCGTCGGGGGCGACGGCGAGCGGGTCGAGCAGGCTCGCGAACACCTGGATGAAGAACCCGGTGAGCGTCATGTTGATGAGCGTGCCGACGCCGATGTACCTGCGCGCGAAGATGAGGACGGGGATGAAGAGGATCGCGTTGCTCAGCAGCTGGTACGCCCCGAGGCTCCACCCGATCCTCTCGCTGATCCCGATGTTGAGGGCGGTGTAGGGGTCGACGCCGACCCCGCCGGTCTGCAGGATCGCGGCCCCGAGACCGATGAGGACGACGCCGATGAGCGCGTAGAGCGCCCGGATGACTCGACAGCGCAGCGACCAGTTCTTCGTCGCATCCGACGACGCCGAGGTGTTCATGGGCTGATCTCCCAAGGTGCGGGTGAGGGGATGGCTGCTGGTGCGCCGGTGGTAAGGCGGTGCGCCGGTGGGGTGGGGCGCGTTCGGTTCAGCTCTGCAGGTCGATGACGACCTTGATGTCCCCGGGTTCGTGGTCGAAGGCGTCGAGGGCGCGGGTCAGCGGCACGGTCCGGGTGATGAGCGCGGACAGCCACTGCGGATCGGCCGCCGCCAGCGCCTCGGCGGCCTGCCGCCAGTGCTCGACGTTGGCGTTGACGGACCCGACGATCGCGACATTGTCGAGGACGATCTGCTTGCCGATCGTCGCGAGGTCGAGCTCGGTCGCGCCCTGCGGATCGTGCATCCCGAGCAGGCAGATGACCTGGTAGGGGGTGACGGCATCGAGGATGTCGGCGAGCGTCCGGGAGTCGCCCGTGGTGTCGAGGACGATGTCGGGCTGCACCTCGGCGAGGATCTGCGGCAAGTCGCCGACGTGGAAGTGCCCGCCGAGCTCCCGCACGAGCTTCTCCTTGTTCGGCTTCTGCGAGGAGTTGACGACATGGACCTCGAGCCCGCGCTGACGCCCGAGGAGGGCGGTCAGGAGACCGATCGTGCCCCCGCCGATGATGACCGCGGTCTGCGGATCGAAGAACGCGCGCCCGCCGACCTCGTAGACCTCGTCCCAGGCCTTCGCGACGACCGAGGTCGGCTCCATGAGGACACCGGTCTGTCCGAGCGCGGGGTCGAGGCGGATCGCGAAGTCCTCTTTGACGACCCACTGCTCGGACCCGAAGCCGTTGAGCTCCTTGATGCCGCGTTCGGTGTACTCGCCGTTGCGGCACATGTCGAACTCGCCGTGCGCGCACGCCGGGCACGGCACCGGATCGGGACGGCGGACGACCCCGGCGATGAGGTCGCCGACGGCGAAGTCGGAGCCGTCGGGCACGGCCTCGACCCGGCCGAGGGACTCATGGCCGATGATGAGCCGCTCCTGACCGGGCGGCGCCCACCCGTACTGCCCGCCGTTGAGCTCCCGGTCGGTGCCGCAGACCCCGATCGCCAGGCCGGTGACGAGGAGTTCGTCGGCCGCAGGCTCCGGAAGAGCCGCCTCGGTGACGGCGAGGGAATCGGCCGTGCCCGGTTCGACGCTCAGTGCTCTCATCATGGTCCTCTCAGGTGGGTGTCCGTGCTGGTCAGTTCGGTGGGATGGGGGCGCCGAGGTGGTGGGGTGCTGTTCCCGTCCGTGGGCTCGCGCCGGGGGCGGTGGGCTCAGCCGTCGAAGGGTGCCACCGGCACTCCCGTGGCCCCGGGGGTCGCGGCGAAGACGGCTCCGGCCTCGGGCTGGGCGCCCGGGGTCAGCCCCTCCTGGCTCGTCGTGATGAAGAGGGTGCGCAGGTCGGGACCGCCGAAGGTGCACGCCGTGACGTTGGTGACGGGCAGCTCGATGACCTCGAGGAGTGTGCCGGTCGCGTCGCGGCATTCGACGCGGGAACCGCCGTAGATCGCCGTCCACACATTGTCCTCGGCGTCGAGGCAGAGTCCGTCGGGACCGCCCGCCGGGTCGTCGGAGTCGAGGGTGAAGAGGCGGCGGGGGTTCGTCAGCCCCGACTCCTCATCCCAGTCGAGGACCCACGTGCTGCGGGTGGGGGTGTCGTTGTAGTAGGCGCGGTCACCGGATGAGGCCCAGGCGATGCCGTTGGAGATCGTCACGTCGTCGAAGACGGTGGACACGGCGCCGTCGCCGCTGATCTGGAAGAGGGTCGCCCCGCCGTCTCCTTGGTCGTAGCGCATCGTGCCGGCGAGGAACCGTCCCGTCGGGTCGCAGCCGCCTTCGTTGAGGCGGACCTCGGGGTCGGAGACGAGTTCGGCGACCGTCGTCCAGTCGCCGCCGGTCGGGTCGTCGGAGACGCTGAGTCCGTGCTCGGTGAGCACCGCGATGCCGCCGGACATTCGGGGGCGCAGGCATGCGGCGACGGGTCCGGGCACATCGAGGACGGTCACCTCGTCACTCGTCGTCCCGCCGTTCGGGGCGCCGGCGGACGCGCTGCTGCCCGCGGTACCGCTCGGGCTGCCGCTGCCGGTCTGGCTGCGGGTGCCGGGTGCGCCGTGCGCGGTGAGGACCCGCCCGGCGAGCATATCGACGTAGCGCAGGGAATTCGCCGCCTGGGACCCGTCGTCGGGCCACCACACGGGTCCCTCGGCATGAAAGGCGATGGGCGGGACGAACAGTTCGGCGCGCATGGGACCTGCCTTCAGCAGCGGTTGTCGGTTCCGGGACACCGCCGCGTCAGCGGCGTCATCCGTGGTGACCACGCTATGCGGGGTCGTCCCGTGCGTCAACGGCAAGGCACGTGGTAGTCCGACCGCCGTGCGGGGTGCCTCCGAGGTCACCGCCGCAGGGGTGCGAGGGCGCGGTCAGCGGTGTCCGGAGCACAGGGTAGAGTTCGATCCGGAGGCGTCTGGCGTCCTGGTGGGCCCCCCGGTCTTCAAAACCGGTGAGACCGAGCATCTCGGTCTGGCGGGTTCGATTCCCGTCCGCCTCCGCCACACGCCCGCACCGGCCCGAGCACGGTCGTGCACGCACCGAGGAGGAGGCAGCCATGGTCGAGCCCGACCCCCGCCGGAGCATTCCGCGCACCGACCGTCTCCTCGCCCTTCCCGAGGTCGAGGCCGCCCGCGACCGCCTCGGCGAATCGGTCATCCGCGCGGTCATCGCCGATGCCCAGTCCCGCGCGCGCAGCGGGGAGCTCCCCGTCGCCGAGGTGACCCCCACCGTCATCGCGGCCGTGACCGACCAGGGTGCCTCCTCGCTCACCCCGGTGCTCAACGCCACGGGCATCATCGTCCACACGAACCTCGGCCGCGCACCGCTCTCACCAGGAGCGCAACAGGCGATCGCCGATGCCGCAGGCTATGTCGACGTCGAACTCGACCTCGAGTCCGGCAAGCGGAGCAAACGCGGCGTCGGCGCGAAGCAGGCCCTGCTGCGGGCCTGCCCGGCCGCCGAGGACGCCCTCGTCGTCAACAACGGCGCCGCCGCCCTCCTCCTCGCCGTCACGGCCCTGCGGGGAAGCGACTCGGCCGAACCGGGAAGCCATTCGACTGAACGGCGGAGCGGCACGGCCGCGGCCGCCCGACCCGTCACGCCTGATGAGATCGTCGTCAGCCGCGGCGAGCTCGTCGAGATCGGTGCCGGCTTCCGCCTCCCCGACCTCATGGTCACCACCGGCATGCGGCTGCGCGAGGTCGGCACGACGAACCGCACCCACCTCGCCGACTACGCTGCCGCGCTCACCCCGGCGACGGCGAGCCTGCTCAAGGTCCATACGAGCAACTTCCGTCTCACCGGATTCACCGCCGAGGCGACCCTGCCGCAGCTGCGCACGCTCGCCGACGAGCACGACCTCCCGCTCATCGCTGACCTCGGCAGCGGGCTGCTCACCCCCGATCCGGCACTGCCCGACGAACCCGACATCGACACGGCCCTGCGCGCCGGCGCCGACGTCGTCATCGTCTCCGGCGACAAGCTCCTCGGCGGGCCGCAGGCCGGGATCCTCCTCGGGTCCACCGCGGCCATCGAGCGCATCGCCACCCACCCGCTGGCCCGCGCGATGCGCACCGACAAGCTCACGCTCGCCGCGCTCGAGGCGACGATCGCCGGGCGCGGCAACCCCGTCCACGATGCCCTCCACATCGACCTCGACCGGCTGCGGGAGCGCACGGAGACCCTCGCCGAGGCGGTCGGCGGATCCGTCGTCGCCCACGACGGTCGCGTCGGCGGCGGGGGAGCCCCCGGGGTGCCCCTGCCCGGATGGGCGCTCGAGATGCCCGAGGCACTCGCCGCCCCCCTGCGCGCAGGCGATCCCGCCGTCGTCGCCCGGGTCCACCAGGGCGTGTGCCTCATCGACCTGCGGTGCGTGCCGGAAGCCGCCGACGACGCAGTCGCCGCGGCGATCAGGACTGCGTCGGACCGCCTCGGCGAGGGTTCCTGATGTTCGTCGTCGCCACCGCCGGGCACGTCGATCACGGAAAGTCGACCCTGGTCAAAGCGCTGACCGGGATGGAACCGGACCGGTGGGAAGAAGAGCGCAGGCGCGGGCTGACGATCGATCTCGGGTTCGCGTGGACGACGCTGCCCTCGGGCCGGGAGGTCGCGTTCGTCGACGTTCCCGGGCATGAGCGGTTCCTGTCCAACATGCTCGCCGGGGTCGGGCCCGCGCCGATCGTCTGCTTCGTCATCGCCGCGGACAAGGGGTGGCAGGCCCAGTCGAGCGATCACCGGGATGCGATCACGGCGCTCGGGATCGACCGCGGCCTCGTCGTCATCACCCGCGCGGACCTCGCGCCTGACACCATAGCTGCGACGGAAGCCCAGGTGAGGACCCAGCTGCAGGGCACACCGCTCGCCGAGGCGCCGATCGTCACGGTCTCGGCGACGACGGGGGAGGGGATGGACGACCTCGTCGCCCGCCTCGACGAGGTGACCGCAGCGGCCCCGGCCCCCGACCCCGCTGCGCGCGTGCGGCTGTGGCTCGACCGCGCGTTCTCGATCACCGGGGCGGGCACCGTCGTCACCGGCACGCTGACCGCGGGAACCCTGCGGGTGGGGCAGCGCATGGAGCTCGTCGGGGCGTCGACGTCGGCCCGCACGGGGATCCGCGGGATGCAGAGCCGGGAGTCCTCCGCCGAGGTCGTCACCCCGGCCGCCCGCGTCGCCGTCAACCTCCGAGACGTCTCCGCCGACGACATCCACCGCGGTGACGCCCTCATCACGCCCGATGCGTGGCCGATCGTCACGGTCGTCGACGTCCGCCGCACGATGGGTGAGCCCCTCGACGACGGCGTCCATGAGCTCATGCTCCACATCGGCACCGCGGCCGTGCCCGTGCGCCTGCGGCCCTTCGACGCCGACCACGCCCGGCTCACCCTCGACCGGCCCCTGCCGCTCGAGCTCGGCGACCGGGTCGTGCTGCGCAATCCCGGCAGCCGCAACGTCTTCGCCGGCGTCGTCGTCCTCGACGTCGATCCGCCTGAGCTGGGACGACGCGGCGACGGGGTGCGTCGGGCCGCTGAGCTCGCCGACCGGCCGGTGACCGGGGATGTCCTCGCCGAGGTGGCCCGCCGGGGAGCCGTCGAGCGCGCGGTGCTCGCACGGTTCGGGGTGGTGGGTGCGGGGTCGGCCTCGTCCATCGATGCGAGCGGTGTGGCCGGTGCGGCCGACGCGGGCGGTGGCGCCGGTGCGACCCTGCCGGCCGGTGTCGAGGCCCTGGACGGGTGGCTCGTCCACACTCCAACACTCGAGGCGTGGGTGACGGCGGCACGCGAGACTGTGTCGAGACAGCTGGCCGCGCAGCCGATGGCGGCGGGCGTGCCGGTCAAGGTCGTCATCGAGGCGCTGCGACGCACGGATCCGCCGCTGCCGGACGGCGGTGGAGCGCTCGTGGCGACGACCATCGGGCGGGCCGGTCTCGAGACCGCTGACGGTATGGTGCGCCCACCGGGTCACACAGCCGATCTCGGTCCCGCCGAGGCCGGGGTCGCCGCACTCGAACGTCGCCTCGCGGCCGATCCGTTCGATGCGCCGGAGGCGGACGATCTGCGGGCGCTGCGCCTGGGAGCGCGGGAGCTCGCGGTCGCAGAGAAGGCGGGGAGGGTGCTCCGCCTCGGCGATGGTGTCGTCGTCTCACCGCGCACCCCGGCGCAGGCGATGCGTCTGCTCGCCGGTCTCGCTCAGCCGTTCACGACGAGTCAGGCTAGGCAGGCGCTCGGCACGACGCGGCGGGTCGTCATCCCGCTCCTCGAGCACCTCGATGGCCGCGGCTGGACGAGGCGCCTCGACGGCTCGCATCGTGAGGTCGTGCGGTAGGGAAGGCCCCTGCGGCCGCTCACACTCCTGCGCCCCCGTCTCGGTAGCGCGCGCCGGCGGCGGTGAGCCCGTCGAGGATGGTGAGGTCCCCCGGTGGGAGATCGAGCGCGAACGCTCCGAGGTTCTCATCGAGTCGATGCGGCTTGCTCGTTCCCGGGATCGGCACGACGTCGTCGCCGCGGCGCAGGAGCCAGGCGAGTGCGACCTGGGCCGGGGTCGCGCGGTTGCGGGCGGCGATTCCCCGGATCGTGTCGACGAGCTGCGCGTTGTGCTCGCGGTTCCTTCGCGACCACCGCGGCAGGAAGCGGCGGAAGTCGAGCAGCCCCGGTTTGAGCGCGGCCGCGTCGCCGGAGAGCATGCCCCGGCTGATCGGCGAGTACGCGACGATCCCGATGCCGAGCTCCCTCGCCACCGGCACGACATCGTCCTCGAGTTCGCGGGAGACGATCGACCACTCCATCTCGATCGCGGCGATCGGATGCGTGGCATGCGCTGTGCGCAGATCGGCCGCCCCGACCTCCGAGAGCCCGATCTCGCGCACGAGACCGCGGTCGACGAGCTCGGCCATCGCCCCCACCGACTCCGCGATGGGGACGGTCGGATCGATGCGGTGGAGATAGTAGAGGTCGATGACGTCGGTGCCGAGACGACGCAGAGACGCCTCGGCGCTGGTGCGGATGTAGGCCGGGTCGCCCTTGACCCCGCGAGGCAGGCCGACGACCGGCAGCGTCGTGATCCCGCACTTCGTCGCGATGATCGCCTCATCGCGACGCCCGGCGATCGCGCGGGCCACGAGCTCTTCGTTCGCGCCGTTCGCGTACATGTCGGCGGTGTCGAGCAGGGTGACGCCCCGGTCGAGGGCATGCCGGATCGTCGCGACCCCGCCGGCGGGATCGCCGCGGCCGTAGACCATCGTCATGCCCATGCAGCCGAGCCCCATCCGAGGGACGTCGAGCGCGCCGAGGCGGGTGTGCGGAAGGCCGGTCTGCGGGCGGTCGGTCATGGCCTCAGGCTAATCGGTCGAGTGAACCGGAAGCTGAGGGGAAGATGAACGCTCGGCGAGGCGACACGCGCCGTCGTGTCTGCCGAAAGTCGACATGCGCTCAACTAGTCGAGGACATATCGACTTTTTGCAGACGAATGCACGGCCCCTTACCCCGCGAGCGCCCCCGACGCCAACCGCCGGACCACCTCGGTGAGGTGATGGAGGCCGGAGAGAAGGTCCTCGTCCTTCGTGAATTCCTCGAGGCTGTGGGAGACCCCGCCGACGCTGGGGACGAAGAGCATGACGGTGGGCACGGTGTCTTTCATATTCGTCGAGTCGTGGCCGGCCACCGTCATCACCGGCGCCGAGGTGAGCCCGAGGTCATCGGCGACCGCGCGGGCGAGCTCGACGCCCTCGGCCGGGTACGGGTTCTGATCCCAGCTGTGCTCCGCGGTGATCTCGATGTCGACGCCGACCTCCTCGGCGACCGTCGCGACAGTGGACATGAGCGAGGCATGGGCGGCGGCGATCACCTCGGCGCTGGGGGAGCGCAGGTCGATGAGCAGCTCGACGTCGCTCGCGACGACGACCGGGGAGTTCGGGTAGACGGTGAGCTCGCCGCACGCGGTGTGCAGCGCACCGGGCTCGAACTCGTCGACGAGGTCGCGGGCGGCGACGACGAGCCGGGCCGCACCGAGCAGGGCATCCCGGCGATCGGCCATGAGCGTCGAGCCGCTGTGCGCCTGCGCGCCGTGGACCCGGAATTCGAACTTGTGGGCGGCCCACGTCGCGCCCACGAGCCCGATCGTCACGCCGTCCTCCTCCATGCTGCGGCCCTGTTGGACGTGGATCTCGGCATAGGACGCGATCGGCGGGGCCGTGAAGCCGCCGCGTTCGCCGAGGGCATCGAGCGCCTCGGCGACGGTGATGCCCTGCGGGTCGGTCGTCGTCAGCGCCGCCTCGAGGTCGGCCTTGCCGGTGAAGACGTTGCTGCCCATCATCGACGGTTTGAAGCGGGAGCCCTCCTCGTTGAACCAGTTGACGACGGCGAGGTTGAACCGCGCCCGGCTCGGGTCGGCGCGCAGCTCCTCGGCGACGGCGAAGGCGGCGTGCGCGCTCGCCATCACCCCGTACGCCCCGTCGAAGCGCCCGGCTGTCGGCTGCGAATCGAGGTGGGAGCCGGTGAGGACGTAGGGGGCGCCGGGCACGAGTTCGAGCAGCCCGAACTGATTGCCGATCGCGTCCCGCTCGACGACGAACCCGTGTTCCTGAAGCAGCCGCGCGAACCATGCGCGCTGCTCGCCGTCGGCGGGGCTCGCCGCCTGCCGGTCGACACCGTTCGTGCCTGGCACGGCTCCGAAGCGGGAGTGGACGGCCCAGTCGGCGAGGAAGTCGGCGTCGCGGTCGGCCCGGTCAGGCAGGTTCTCCGGCGCCGAGGTGGTCGTGTCGTTCATCGAGGGGTCCTTCTGTGCGCGTGGGGTGTGGTCAGTGCTTGAAGCCGGGGAGGGCGACGCTCAGCCGCGGCGCGATGGCTCCGGCGAACGCGGTGAAGAGGGAGAGGAAGACGAGCATCGCCGCCGCCGGCCACCAGTGGTCGCCGGCCGAGGCGACGAAGCCGGTGGCGAGCAGCGGGATGAAGCCCGAGAGCATGCCCGCCGCATTCTGCGCCATGCCCACTCCCGTGTAGCGGGTGGTCGCGGGGAAGAGGCCGGTGAGCACGGTGCCCGAGGCGGCGTAAGGGAACGAGAGCGCGCCGACGGCGACGGTCATCGCGATGACGATGAGCACCGGCTGGCCGGAGGAGAACATGAGGAACGCGGGCACCGCGACGACCGCGGAGAGGATGCCGCCCCAGAGGATGACGCGGCTGGCGCCGAACTTCGCCCCGAGCATTCCGCCCCAGATGAGGATGAAGATCTCGACGAACGCGGCGACCATGCTGCCGAGCAGGAGAAGCGAATCGTCGTAGCCGAGGATGGTGACGCCGTAGTACACGCAGAACGCGGTGACGAGGTAGAACCCGCCGACGCCGAGGAGCGCGGCGGCCATGCCGACGATGATCTGCTTCCAGCTGTTCTTCAGCGTCGTGCTGATCGGGCTCTTCTCGACCTCACCGGTCTCCTCGAGCTGGCGGAAGACCGGGGACTCCTCGAGGCGGCTGCGGATGTAGACGGCGACGAGGAGGAGCGGGATCGCGACGAGGAACGGGATGCGCCAGCCCCACGAGTTGAAGTTCTCCTGCGAGAGCAGCAGCGTCATGACGAAGAACCCGCCGGAGGAGAGGATCGTGCCGATCGGCGAACCGATCTGCGGGATCGCGGCGTAGCGGGCGCGCAGGTGGAGCGGGGCGTTCTCGACGACGAGCGTCATCGCCCCCGACCATTCACCGCCGACGAAGAGACCCTGGGCGATGCGCAGGAGGACGAGGAGGACCGGGGCGGCGAACCCGATCGCCGCGTAGGTCGGCAGCATGCCGATGAGTCCGGTGACGATGCCGATGCCGACGATCGTGATCATCAGCACCCGCCGCCGCCCGATCCTGTCGCCCATCCGACCGAAGATGATTCCGCCGATCGGACGCGCGGCAAGGCCCACACCGAAGGTGGCGAACGACGCGAGCGCGGCGGCCGTGGCGTTCTCGGAGGTGAAGTACTGGACGTTGAAGATCAGCGCGGCGGCGGCGCTGAAGAGGAAGAAGTCATACCATTCGAGCGCCGTGCCGATGAGCGCGCCGACGGCGACCTTGTTGGCGTCCTTGACGCTGAGTTCCTGGGTCGCGTCGTATTCGATCGCCGAGGTGGTGGGCTTGCTGCTCATGCGTGATCTCCGTCGGGTGCGCCGGTCGGGTGCGACCGGTGGGTCGCGGCTATCGCGGGTGGCGCCGCGATGACGTTCCTGTGACTCACGACACTACCGAGGGAGAACGCTGAGTTTCCACGAGGAAATGCCGCCGTTTCACCGCCGCGGATTGTGCATCTGCACAGTCTCGCGTGTCTAAACTGGGGCGATGAGTGCGACGCACACCCTTCACGATCGCCCGCTGCCCGGGGATGAGGCCCGGTGGGGCGAACTTCTCGACGCCCTCGACCTCGACGAGCTCACCGAATCCTTCGTCGCCAGGGTCGCCGCCGTGCCGGGCTACGATCCGGCTCCGCTGCCGCTGTCCGAGCTGCGGCGGACCGGGCGGAATTCGTTCGCCACGCTCATCGACGGACTGCGCGCCGGCGGATTCACCGGTGCCGTGGCCGTCTCGACCGATGTCGGCGTCTCCCGCGCCCGGGCCGGGATCCCGCTCGAAGCGCTGATGACCGCGATCCGACTCGACTTCACCGTGCTCTGGGAGGCTCTCACCAGGGTCGCCGCACCGAGTGACGCCGAACTCGTCATCCGCCACACCGGGGACGTCCTCAGCACCGTCGATGACTACATCGTCCAAGTCCAGCAGGCGTACACGGCGGAGCAGGCGCGGATGCGCGCCGAGGAGTCCTCGGTCCGCCAGGGCGTCATCGCGGGACTCTTCCAGGACGCCGACCCGACCGCCGAACGGCTCGCAACGATCGCCTCGGCGCTGGGCCTCGAGGTCGACGACGCGCTCATCGTCGCTGCCGCCGGTGCCGAGGACACCCCCGCCCTGCGCGTCATCGTCTCCGCGCACGAACGCGCCGGGGGGACGATGTTCACCCACCACCTCGGCGATGTGCTCATCGCGTTCACCCGGGCCCAGGGAGTGCGACCCGGCGGGGCGGCCGGGCGGGGCGAGAGCCGGGTGGAGAGCGGTCGGGCTGAGAGCGGTCGGACCGGTGGCGGCGATGAGTCGCGGACGGGTGGGAGCGGCCTGCGGGCGGACGAGATCGAGGACCGCCTCGCCGAGGCGCGCGTCGGGGTGGTCGCGGCAGCGGGACTCGGGTCGCTGCGCCGGTCGGCGCTGACCGCGCGTGACCTCGCCCAGGTCTTCGAGCCGGGCGAGACCGGGGCGATGACCTGGAGCAGAGGCTGGGCCCGGCTGGCCGGCCGGGCCCTCAACGCCACCGGCAAGTCGGTCGTCGCCGACGTCGACGACGCGCTCGCCGGGTGCGGCATCGCCGAACGCGAACGTCTCGTCGAGGCCGTGCGCGCCTACCTGGACTCCGGAAGCATCGGTCGGACCGCAGACGTCCTCTACTGTCACCGCAACACCGTGGCCAACCGTCTGCGCCGCTTCGCCGAGGTGACCGGCGTCGACCCGACGATCCCGGTGCAGGCGGCGCGCCTCGTCGTCGCGTGGGCGTGAGGGGTCGAGGGTGCCGGGTTCGGTGTGCCGGGTCGGCGGTGCCGGGTTCGGTGCGCCGGGTCGCGCGCATCGAGTGACTGTGTCAGTGGTCGAGCGCATACTGGAGGCATCGCGCAGGGCAGTGTCGCCCACGCGGTGGCACGGCAGGTTCGATCACTCATCATGCGAGGTGGATAGCAATGCCAGTCATTCCCCATGTCTTCATCAGCGGCGGTCAGTGCGCTGCCGCGTTCGAGCGGTACCGCGACATCTTCGGCGGTGAGCTGACGCTCACACGGTCGAAGGATGCGCCGCCGGAGGCGCGCATGCCCGGCGCGAGCGAGGATTCGGTCATGCACGCCGAACTGTCCTTCGGCGACTCGCGCATCATGGGCGCCGACGATCCGACCGGTGACGGCGGCGCGATGACCGGAGTCGCGCTCAATTTCGTCGCGCCCGATGTCGACGCGGCGACGGAGGTCTTCGAGGCGCTCTCGGCGGGCGGGCAGGTGCAGATGCCGCTCGGGCCGACGTTCTGGTCCCCGGGTTTCGGCGCCTGCGTCGACCAGTTCGGTGTCCCGTGGATGGTCGACACGAGTCAGGGAGACGGCAGCGCCTCGTAGCTCTGACCGTGAGGGCCGGTGAGGGCTGTGGCGACGCCGTCGACGGCGAGGACGAAGCGTCCGTCCGCACCGTCGACGCCGTGGTCGGCCAGCTGTGCGCCGATGTCCGGCAGCACGTGCTCGCCCTCGTTGCTCAGCCACACGACGTCGGGGTGGGCCCGCATGATCGCGACGAACTCGTCCCGGCTCTCCGGGTCGACGTAGGCGAGGACTGCGCTGTGGAACACGACGACCTGTGATTCCGCGGGTGCCTCGGCGATGAGTCCCGCGACGGTCGTCGTGAGGTCGCCGGTGACGAGTCTCGGCGGGTCCGCGGCGGCGATGGCCGCAGCGGCCTCGAGCCGGTCGCGCCGCACGGTGTGCTCGGGCCAGATGAGGGAACGCAGCCAGGCCCGCTCATCGAGGTCGGTGATGTCGAGCGGATTGAGATCGATGCCCGCGCGCCAGATGACCTCGGGAAGCCGGGTCGGCGGCAGAACCCCCGCGATGTCACAGGTCAGGTCGACGGTGCTCGGCCCGTCGACGGGATCGAGGTGGGTGACAGCGGGTTCCGCGGCCGTGGATTCCCCAGCGGCGACTGTCCGGGCCTCGCCGTCCCTGGGATCGTCCTGCGCGGCGCCAGAAGGCTCGCGCGCGTTCTGCGCGGCGTCGGAGTCGGCGCCGGAGGGTTCGCGCTCGTCCGGGCGCGGACTGGCACCCGTGCGGTAGGTGTAGCTGTAGCGGTCCGGGTAGAGGCACAGCCCGGCCGAAGCACCGACTTCGATGAGCGAGAGCGGGCCGCTGATCTGCGCGAGCGCCGGCAGCAGCACGGCACAGCGCCCGGCCTCGTTCGTCTGGGTCGAGCGGGCGAGCATGAGCGCGCGGGTCTCGTCCCAGTGGTCGAGCAGCCACCGCCGCAGCTCGGCATAGTCGCCCTCGCCGGAGCCGAGATGCCTGGCCGCGCCGAAGAGCAGATTCGCCTGACGTTTCGGCCGCGGGAGATCAAGGAGGAGGGCGAGAATCCGGTCATCGTCGGCGACCCCTGCCGCCCACGCCGTGTAGATCGGTGAGGTCCCGGCCGCCTCGATGCGGGAGAAGTTGCGGTAGTACTCGCGCAATGTCTCGGTGTCGAGGTCAGTCATCGGTCGCATGCCATCTCACCTGCTTCTTCTCCGGCGGTGGTCGTTGGGTTCATCGTAGGCGGCGGCGACTTGGAATCGGGCAGCAGGGTGGGATTCACCGTCGGGCAGTCGGGTGACGACTCACCTCCGGGTGGCGGTGTGAGGACTCACGGCCGCCTGCCCTCTGTAGCCGGCCGTGTCCCGGTAATCGGCACCACATCGGCGAAACCCTAGGCGCGAGACCGGTCCGGGCGTAATGTGATCCCACATTCCGGAGTGCGTCACGGATCGATGTCTCCAATGTGGGTGTCGCCGGCGACGATGACGTGCGCAACCGCGCGGGCGATGGGACTCTCCGGCTCGTGAACACCGCGCACCAGCCGGCAACGCCTGATCAGAGGAGATCACATGGCAACCGATGCGAACCAGCCCGGAACCGGGGACGGTGCGGCCGCGCACCCGGGCCCCACCTCGGCGAACGATCCTGGTCACCGGAGAAACCCGGGCCCCACCTCGGCGAACGCTTCCCCCACCACCGCCGAGGCCGCGCTGGAGAAGCGGACGATGCGCAAGGTCATCGTCCGACTCATCCCGTTCATCATCGCGATGTACTTCATCAACTACCTCGACCGTACGAACATCGGCATCGCCGGCCCCGGCGGCATGACCGAGGACCTCGCCCTCAGCGCCACGCAGTTCGGATTCGCCGCGGGCATCTTCTTCTTCGGCTACCTCCTGCTCGAGGTGCCCTCGAATCTCGCGCTCCACCGCTTCGGGGCCCGGCGATGGCTCGCGCGCATCCTCATCAGCTGGGGTCTCGTCGCCGCGCTCATGGCGTTCGTACCCAATGCGTTCTGGCTCTACGCGCTGCGGTTCCTCCTCGGCGTCGCCGAGGCGGGATTCTTCCCCGGCATCATCCTCTACCTCACGTACTGGTTCCCGACGACGATGCGGGCGCGGGCGACGGCACTGTTCATGCTCGCGATCCCGCTCTCCTCGGTCGTCGGCTCCCCGCTCTCGTCGTGGCTGATCTCGAGCGGCAATGCGCTGTTCGAGGACTTCGCCGGGTGGCGGTTCATGTTCATCATCGAGGGGGTGCCCGCGATCATCCTCGGCATCGTGTGCCTCTTCTACCTCACCGACCGACCGCGGGATGCGCAGTGGCTCGAACCGGAGGAGCGGGAATGGCTGCAGGCGCGGATGGACTCCGAGGAGAACAGCAAGGCCGAGACCTTCCACTACCCGGTCCGCCGCTCGCTGCTCCAGCCGCGCGTGTGGGCGCTGTCATTCGTCTACTTCGGCATGGTCTACGGTCTCTACGCGCTCAGCTTCTTCCTTCCGACGATCATCGCCGGCTTCCAGGAGACCTTCGGCACCGAGTACTCGATCGTCGAGATCGGCTTCATCACCGCCATCCCCTACGTCTTCGGGGCGCTGTCGATGTTCTTCTGGTCCCGGCACGGCGATCGCACGGGCGAGCGGGTGTGGCACGTCGCGATCCCGCTCTTCATCGGCGGCATCTCGATCCCCATCGCCCTCTACCTCAGCTCCCCGTTCACGACGATGATCGCGGTCACCGTCACGGCGATGTCGATCTGCGCGGCGCTGCCGACGTTCTGGCCGCTGCCGCAGACGTTCCTCGCGGGCGCGGGAGCGGCCGCCGGGCTCGCGCTCATCAATTCGCTCGGCAATTCGGCCGGATTCTTCGCCCCGTACATCACCGGCTGGCTCGCCGAGCTCACCGGCGCCCAGAACGCCGGAATGTGGGTCGTCGGCGCGGCGATGGTCGCCGCCGGAATCGTCACCCTCGTCCTCAGGGCAGCACCGGTGCCCGATAGGGTGAGCGGACCATAGCTCGCCGAGGCGGCTCCTCAGAACCCCGGTGACTTCCGGTGGCGACGGAGGCGACCTGTGGTGGTGGCGGGGTAGCCTCTGTGACGACGAGGTCTGCCTGCGGTGACGACGCGATGCCCTCCGGTGACGAGGTGGGTGGGACGGGGTCGCCTCTGACAATGGAATGGCTCGTGGTTATGGCGCGATGCCCTCCGGTGACGACAGAGCCGTACTTGCCGTCGGACCACCTCGGCGAGATGACGGCCGATGATGCGACGATGACGGGGAAGACGGGCGGCGCCGGCCGCCATCCGCGTGAAGGGACCGAGACGATGACCGAGCAGAATTCAGCGACGCCAGTGGCCGGAAGCACGGGTGCGGGGGAGCCCACGATGGGAACGGCAGGCGCTGCGGTCGGGGATGCCGACGGGAATGCCTCGGCGGGTGATTCCCGCAGGGTCGCTGTCCCGCCCCTGGCCGAGCTCGCGTCCCGCCTCGGCGAAGGGGTGCTCACGACGGACCCCGACATCATCGCCGCCCACGCCCGGGACGAAGCCCTGTTCTGCCCGGCCGAGGGCGCGATCGCCCTGGTCAGGGCCACCTCGGCGAGCGACGTCCAAGAGGTCATGCGGTTCGCCACCGAACATCGGATTCCGGTCGTCCCGCAGGGGGCGCGCTCGGGGATCTCGGGCGGCGCGAACGCCTCACCGGGGGCGATCCTGCTCAGCGTGGCGCGGATGAATGACGTCGTCGCCGTCAGCGAGGCGGAGCGGACGGTCACCGTGCAGCCGGGGATCATCAACCAGGACCTCAAGGACCACCTCGCGCCGTTCGGGCTGTCGTACCCGCCGGATCCGGGGTCGGTGGGGATCTCGTCGATCGGCGGGAACATCGCGACGAACGCGGGTGGCCTGTGCTGCGTGAAGTACGGCGTGACCAGGGATTATGTCCGCAGTCTCACGGTGGTCCTCGCCGATGGGACGCTGAGCGTGCTCGGTCCGCAGACCGCGAAGGGCGTCGCGGGGCTCGATATGCGGCAGCTCTTCATCGGGTCCGAGGGCACGCTCGGCGTCATCGTCGAGGCGACCCTGCGGCTCGTGCCCGCCCTGCCCGACCCGTTCACCGCGGTCGCGACGTTCCCCGATGAGCGCAGCGGCCTGCAGACGGTCGCCGACTTCATGGCCGGCGGCGGAGTGCCGAGCCTGTTCGAGTTCCTCGACGGTTCGAGCCTGACCATGCTCAATGCATACGGCGACTTCGGCCTCGACGGGGAGGCCGGGTCGATGCTCATCATGCAGGTCGATCTCGCGGCGGCTGAGTCGGAGGCGATGATGGCGAATTTCGCCGAGGTGGCCCACGCGTGCGGTGCCCTCGACGTTGCGTACTCCGATGATCCCGCCGATTCCGCCGACCTCATCGCCGCACGGCGGATGATCCAGCCGGCGTACGAGAAGTTCGCCGGTGCGCATGGCGGGGGCCAGCTGCTCGACGACGTGTGTCTGCCGCGGGCGGCGATGCCGGAGTTCTGCGACCGACTCGACGCGCTGCGGGAGTCGTCGGGGCTGACGATCTCGCTCGTCGCGCATGCGGGAGACGGGAACACGCACCCGTCGGTGTTCTTCGATGCCGCCGACGAGGCGGAGACCGCGAAGGCGCTCGAGGTCTTCGGGGAGATCATGCGCATCGGCCTCGAGCTCGGTGGGACGATCACCGGCGAGCACGGCGTCGGATACCTGAAGAGGGACTGGCTGGGCGAGGAGCTCGACGCTGGGGCGCAGAGGATGCAGCTCGCGGTGAAGAACGCGCTCGATCCGCTCGGGATCCTCAATCCGGGGAAGATGCTCGGCGGTCTCTGAGCGGAGGCGGGGGACTGGTGGGTTGGGTGCCCGCGTGGAGGTCTGCGTGCCGGATGCAGAAGATGAGCCTGTGATGCACACGTACTTCGGCTTTGGGCACTGCAGGGTCGTCTACGGTATGTGCGCGAGTACTCGGGTCGTGTCAGCAGCGGCCTGTAGCGTTGACCCACCCTGGAACACATACGAACCCAACCCGACACCGATGTCGGGACACGCATCGGCACGTAGACAACACAACTTGCGCTATGAATCGAAGAACCTAGAACACTTGGAAAATAGTCGAACAAAAAACAAAGAAACATCTTGACACGCACCGCAACGGTGTATAATAGGTCACACGACATGGACAATGGCGAATGGACCCCTGGACACCATGACTCTCACCCCGAACCGCAAGCACCCCACCCCCGGCAACGACGCCGCAGGTGCGCACACGGGCGAGTCCTCGACGCCGGAATCCTCCCCATCCACTGGTGACACCCCGGATACCGAATCCCTGTTCGATCAGCTCACCAACGCCGGCATCGACCTCACCGGAAACCCCCTCGCCGACACCTTCACCGCCCTCACCCCCACCCCACCCGCCGAAGACCACAGCCCCGAGCCGGAGAGCACCTACTTCGACACCGTCGACGACGATGCCGCACACGAGTCAGCCAGCCCCCACACCACTGATGCCGCCAGTGATCCATCGACACCCTCGGGTGAGGAACACGATTCCGTCGACGACGAGATCGCTGAGATCGCTGCGGCCGCTGCCGCGTTGGACGGGGACACCGACGTGCCCGCCTGGGTGAGCAGGCACCCTCTCTTCACCGGCACCGCGTGGGCGGACCTGTCCGCGTTCGCCCCGGAAGTCACCACCGGCATCACCACGCTCATGGCTCTCGATGCCCAACTGCGGTCCTTCGACAAACCCATGGGCCCCGACGAGGCACTCCTCCTCGTCGACGGTGCCGAAGCCCTTTCTCGGGTCTCGGAAGCTCTGTCGATTCTCGCCCTGTCCGTCTATGACCGGGTGGGGACACCGGCGGAGACGGGGGCGAAGGACACGAAGTCCCTCATCCAGGACCGACTCAACCTCACCCGGACAGAAGCCCATCGGCGGGCCGAGATGGCCAAGAACCTCGGTGGGCGGGTGGATCTGGCCGGGCAGGCGCTGAAACCCTTGTGTCCCGAAGTCTCCGAAGCCCTCCACGCGGGTGCGTTGTCGGCAGGGCAGGCGAAGACCATTGATGACTGCCTGGCCGCCCTCCCCGACTGGGTGAGCCCGGAGCAGCGGGCGGATGTGGAAAAACGTCTCGTCGGCTATGCTCCGACGGTTCGAGTCACTGATATTCGTGCGATCTTTAACCGGATGCTGGGGTATATCGACCCGGATGGGAAGAAACCGGTCGAGGAGACACCGCGCAGTGACTATGCGGTGACGATGCGACCCAAACGCAATGGTGACTGGGTGCTCAATGGTCTCCTCGACCCCGTGGCGGGGGCGGCGTTGAACGGGTTGCTGACCTCACGGATCAAATCCGCGACCGAATCCACCCCAGACCAGGACACCAGCCCCACCGTCAGTGACAGTAATGCCTTCGGAGTACCCACCGGCGCCGACGCCGATGGTTCGGATGCCTGCGGGAATCCTGGTGATGGTGTCTTCGATGCGGCCGCCGATGGCGGTGGAGTTCACGCTGGGAATGACACCGTGATTGACGGTCAGGAGTCTCTGTTCGACGTTGTCGATTCCGTGTTGCGTGGTGACCGGTTCGACGCACCGCTACCGACGGTTGGCCAGGTAGCCGCCGGGCACGGTTCGGGCCCCAACGGCACTGCCGACCCCAACGGTTCGCGCGTCAACGGAATGACGAACCCTGACGGCTCATCTGATGCCAACGGCGCTGGCGGTCCGCAGAACACTAACTTCGACGGCAGCACCACCACTTCTACCGGCGCAGCCGGCACTAGCAACACTAGTCCCGGTGAGATTCCGGGTACGCCGGAGGACAGTGAGTTCCTTGTGGGTGTCGGGGTGCGTGCTGACGGGTCCCGGGTCGATCTGACTGCTGAGCAGCCCACGGCGAGGGCGTGGATCTATGAACGGTTCGCGACTCTGGTCTCGCGGATCAGCATGGACCAGGCCGGGGCCGGGACCCCCTACGCGCTCGTCGTAACTGCGACGGCTGAGGACCTGGCCCACGGCACCGGGGAGGGCACCACCGGTGTTGAGACGCCGATCCCGATCAGTGAACTGCAGACCCGCGGGTTGAACGGGCAGGTGTTCTTCCATCTGGTGTCACAGAAGGCGAAGACGGTGCAGGTACTCACGGAGAAGAGGTTTGCCAACAAGCAGCAGATCGCAGTGGTCACGGCCCGTGACAAGGGGTGTACGTTCCCGGGCTGTGATGCCCCTCCGGGGTGGTGTGATGCCAATCATGTGATCCCGCATGCCCGGGGAGGGCGCACGGAGATCAATAATCTGGCACTGGCGTGCAGTGCTCATCATCATCTGATGGACCGGTCGGAGTGGGAGATGCGGATGATGACCAATGGGCGCCCGGCGTGGGTGCCACCGGCATCGGTCGATCCTGCCCGGGAACCGATCTTCCATCCCCGGTTCCTTGCCGAGGACATCATGAGCACTCTCTTCGACGACCTCGCCGACACGGGCGGCCTTGATGATGCCGGTGGGGGCGGGTCGGGTGCGAACGGGTCGAGTCGACCACCGTGCTGACCGGGCCAGGGGACCACTCTGCCTTCACACAGTCGATTGCGGTGGAATCGCAACTCGAGGGGCCGAGCGACTCAGATCAGTCCGGGTACCGGCGTTTCGGATGATTGAACCGGCCTCGATCAGACCATTCATCTGTGAACATTCATTCATCTGTGACTATTCATCTGCGGCTTTCCGGCACCAGTTCTGCGTCGTCGCTGGCCAGATCGCGCAGAGCCGCGATGGCATCGGCGAGAAGGGCCTGCTGAGGATGCCCGGGATCGCTGATGGCATGGATATAACGAGTCGGAACGGGATCGGCCAAGGGAACGACCGCCACCCCGGCGGGCAGCGGATCAATTCCGAGGCGGGGAAGAACCGTCACACCCAGTCCGCGGCTGACCATATGCAGAGCCGTGGGGAAACTGTGGGCCTCGTGCTTGAAGTGGACCGGGACCCCTGCTCGCGCGCATGCGTCGAAGAGGATCGTCCGGCATGGGCCGCCCCCGGTGTCGTTGTCGATCCATGGCAGCTGGGCGAGGTCGCTGAGGGAAATCGAGTCTGCTGCGGCCATTGGGTGGTCTTCGGGTACTGCTGCAACGTACGGATCTTCGATGAGGAAGCTGCTGTCGACCCCGGAGGGAAGGCTGAGCTCCGGGGATTCGGCGATCATGACCTGGATGTCGGATTCGAGTTCGGTCCATGGTCCTTCGGCGAGGTTGAGCTGAACGGCAGTATGGGGATAACGGTGCTCGAGGTAGGCGACAAGCTCGGGAAGCCAACGAGTGCCTGCCGAAGCGAAGTATGCGATCGAGAGCCGATCGACGCGGCTCTCCTGCAGCTCAGAGATTCGCTGCTGCAAACGGCTCGTCGATTCGAGCACGGCGTCAATGTCAGCGAGGATGGCCGAACCGGTATCCGTCAAGCCCAGTCTGCGCCCACGTCTCGTGAAGAGAGTGAGGCCGGTCTGCTTCTCGAGAAGCTTGAGATGATGGCTGACGGCAGACGGCGACAGGCCGAGGTGCTGAGCGGCCGACCGCACTGAACCCGTGACCGCGACGGACTTGAATGACTGGAGATGCGACACCGAGTGCATTCTCGGATCGTATTGAGAGCGCGCACAGTTGTGCAATAGTGTGCGCTTTTCATGGACAGTCGCAGACGGAATGATCGAGGTTATGAGACACAATCCTGACGCCGACCGTCCAACAGAGCGAATGAATCGAATTGAACGGCGACCGTCCCTGAGTGACAGGATTCCTGCGTTGCCGTGGATCGCCGCATTGCTCACCATGGTGTTCTGGGCGTCGTCATTCGTCGTCATCCGCGATGCCGCTGCTCATTTCAGCCCGGGCGCGATGGCGCTGCTGCGCTGCATCGCGGCAGCCGTGGTCCTCTCACTCTGGATGGTCTTCCGCAGGCCCCGCATCCCCTCGTCGCCGAGAGTATGGTTCATCGTCGCACTCTGGGGAGTGGCGTGGTTCGCCGCCTACGTCGTCGTCCTCAATGCCGCTGAGCATTCGATCGATGCTGGGACCGCCTCGATGATCGTCAACATCGCCCCGCTCATCATCGAGGTTTTCGCCGGCATCGTCCTCGGTGAGGGGCTGCCGTGGCGTCTGCTCGTCGGCATCTTCGTCTCCCTGGCGGGAATCGTGCTCATCACGGTCGCGAGCTTCACCGGAGTCTTCACCATCGGCGGTCTTGTGCTGAGCCTTTCAGCGGCGCTCCTCTACGCCGCGTGCGTGCTCCTGCAGAAGCACTTCCTCTCCGGCGAGGATTCGGTGACCGTGACGTGGTTGGGCATTCTCGCCGGCACCCTCGCCTGCCTGATCTTCACCCCGAGCCTCCTCACCGAGGTCGCCGCAGCCCCCATCGACATCACTCTCCAAGTGATCTACCTGGGCATTGTGCCCACGGCCATCGCGTTCAACCTGTGGGGTTATGCGATCCGCGTGCTCCCTGCCGGCCTGCTGAGTTCGTCGAGTCTGCTCGTGCCGGCGATCGTCGTCGTCCTTGCCTGGATTGTTCTCGCCGAGGTTCCGCCGCCCCTGGCAGCAGTCGGCGGCGTCCTCTGCCTGGTCGGCGCCGGCTGCGCTATCGGTCCGCAGATTCTCAGATCGGTGCAGTCGGTCCGGTCGCCGGGTGCTCAGCCCTCGGCCTTGCCCTGTCGCCAGTAGCCCATGAACGCGACCTGTTTGCGGTCGACGCCGACCTCCTGCACAAGGTAGCGGCGCAGTCGTTTGACCGGTCCGGCCTCGCCGGCGATCCACGCATAGAACGGGCGGGAGCCGCGCTCGGTGTCACTCGAACTGCTCTGCGCAGCCTGTGTGAGCCGGGTAGGCGTGTCCCAGAGGATCTCCTCGTCGATGTCGACATCCTCGAGTTCGACTCCGCCTCCTGCGGACACCGACGCCCCCACCTCGGCGAGGGCCTTGTTCTCTGCACGCACGGCCTCCCGCACTGCCGGCTCGAGAAGCGCGCCGAAGTCCGCGTCGCCGCGCGGCAGCCATTCGACCTCGAAGCCCTCGGGCGCCGTGAGATCGAGAATGTCGTCAGCGCTCGGAACCTCGATGACAGCCCTGCCGCTGACGGTCGCGTCCTTGAGGGAATCGAGGATCGAGGCGATGGCCGGGACAGCGGTCTCGTCACCGGCGAGCAGGATCTGATCGGCGTCGCCGCAGTCGAACTCGATGCCGCCGTACGCGCCCTGGTGGTGACGGGACGGCCCGATGATGTGCAGTCGGTGGCCGATCTCAGCGTTCTTGGCCCAGGTCGCCGCCGGACCCGAATGGCCGTCGTCATCGATGTGGAGCACCATGTCGACGACGAGTTCTCGGGCATCGCTGCGCCACTCGCGGACGGTGTACGTGCGCATCGCTCCGCGGACATCCTCATCGACCTGCAGCCACGCCTGGTACCACGGGTTCCCGGCCTCGACCTGCTCGGCGAAGAAACCGAGGAGGTCGAACTCCGGAGCGCTCAGTCCGCCCGGCGGGATGATGAGCTTGAACCGCAGATCACGCGGGTGCCCGTCGGTGCCGAAATCCGCCAAGTCGTCGCCGCCGAAGGTGATGCGGCGGAATGAGGGGCTCAGGTCCTCGATGCCGATGACGGTGGCCTCGAAAGCGCCGATGGATGCTCGTGACACGTGTTCTCCTCTGCCTCCTGCACAGGCAGGAGCGATCCGGCTGGTACTCGACGAGCATAACATCTTTGTTAGGTTAGCCTCTCCACAATGATGCTACGGTGATCTCGTTCCCGTTCCCTCTCGAAAGGTCGTCATGCGCCGACGTCAGCTCCTGGCTCTCACCGCTCTCGCTCCGCTCGCCCTCGTCGCCTGCTCCACCGAGGCATCCGAGTCCGGGACCGCTCAATCGTCCGCCAAGAACTTCTCGTACTCGCCCGCCGGCTACGACGGCGTCACCGTCTCACTCGACAGACCAGCTGAGCGCATCGCGATGGACTTCTACTCCGCGGCCGCGCTCGCGCCGTACGGCATCACACCCGTCGCGGTCTTCGGATTCGGGCAGAACGAGTCCCCGGGGAAGTCGTTCGACACCACAGGCGTCGAGATCGTCGGCACCGACATGGAGCTCGACACCGAGGCGCTGGCCGCGACAAGGCCCGACATCGTCGTCGCCTACGGCAACGAGACCGGCGACGGCTGGACCTGGTGGGATGACAAGCTCAGGGAGCAGGTCACCTCGCTCGTCCCATTCGTCCCGATCAAGCTCCAGGACCAGACGCCCGACGACATGTTCGGCCAGTACGCCGCCGTCGCCCAGGCGATCGGTGCAGACACCGACTCCGCGGAGATCACCGCACAGCGCCGCGACTTCGATGCGGCACGGCAGCGCATCCGCGACGTCACCGCCGACAAGGACTGGCTCACGGTGCTCCTCGCGAACTTCAATGCCGACATCATCTACACCGCGAAGGACCTCGGCATCGCCCGGATGCTCGCCGACGACGGCGTGACCCTCGTGGGACCCGACCCCGGCGCCGACAGCTCGTGGGCCGAGGTCTCGTGGGAGAAGATCAGCGATTACTCCGCCGATGTCCTCCTCGTCCACGACGCCTCGGCCGACTTCGAGACGAATCCGATCTACCTCAGCCTGCCGACGGTCAAGGCCGGGCAGACCGGCACCTGGGATGACAAGCGCGCCTTCACCTACGACGGGTATGCGGCATGGCTCAACGATCTCGCCGAGGTGCTCGACCGAGCCGAGGACATCGACAAGAACTGATCCGGCTGAGCTCAGGACCGGAGCTGGCCGGGGCCGAGAACGATGAGAATCGGATGTGATCCCGACCGGAAGCGATCCCGACCGGTGTCATCGATGCGCTCCCTCCCGCAGCGACCGACCATGATGAGTGTCGAGCATTCCGGCAGCAACGAGTCGTCCTAGAAGTCGTAGCCGTCGCTGATGGTGATGACGACCTTTCCGTCGACGATCTCAGCGACGCCGTCGACGGAGAAGATCACCGTGTCATCGAATGCCCCGCCGTCGTCGAAGAACGAGTCGTAGCTGCCCGTCACCAGCGCCTCACCCTCGGAGACCGTCGTGATCGCCCACGACGGGCCGCCGTTGGGTCCGGCCCCCATTCCGCCGTCGTAGTAGTACGGATCGGACGACGGGTCGGACACCGTGACGGTCGGATACGACGAGATCGACCACTTGAGATCCGTGGCATCGAAGCTCTCGGCGCTGTACGAGCCGAACGGGCAGCCGTCGGGCTGAGCCACGGTCTTCTTCGCGCAGCTGTCGACGAGCGTCTTGACCTGCTTGTCGACCTCGCTGCGGAACGCGTCCGTCGGCTCCGGTGCGAGCAGCGCGGGATCGCCCCCATCGAGGTCCTGGTCCTCGACGCTGCCGCCGAAGAAGGTGCGGGCCTCGATCGGATCCGCAGAGACGAGATCGCTCTTCTCCGCCAACCCGACGGTGTAGAGGGCGGGGAACGCCGGCAGGGAGAGCGCCGAGTCGGTCGTGTCGACGTCGATCCCGTTGACCTTGACCGTGCTCAGCCCCGGCGTGTCCACCGTCAGGGGCGCGAGCTCCGGCGACTGCAGCGTCCACTCGTCGAAGAAGACCGCGGTCTTGCCCGACTTCACCAGCGAGAACTCGGTCGTGCTCTTGCTCCCGCCGAGGTCGAACGTCGCCGACACGAGCGCCTGATCATCGGCGACATCGGCATCGGCGACCGAGATGTCGGTCGGCAGTGCCTTGGCGCCGCCGAGGATGTCGTTCGTCAGCAGCTGCCGCTGCTCGGCGGGCACGTCGACATCGGCGATCTCGAGAGCACCTTCAGCGTCACCGTCGGCGAGGCGCTGCAGATACTTCTCGACGGTGGCCTCCGGGCCGAACATTCCGCCGTTGACCTGCGTGACGACGATCAGACCCGCCACGAGGACGAGGACCGCCGCGCCGCTGATCACTCCGACGAGCGTCGCCTTCCTGCGGTTGAAGGGCTTGGCCGGCGGGGCCGCGGGATATCCGGCCGGAGGAACGGACGGCGGGGCCGCACTGCTGTTCCACTGCTGGGCGGTCGGCTGCTGACTCGATGCCGACGCAGCGTTCCCTGTCGTATAGGGGCCCGCCGCTGCCGTGTAGGGCGCAGACGAGTAGGGCGCAGACGCCTCCTGTCCCACGGTGGGACGGCCGGGGGAGGACCCTGCGATGGGGTGGGCAGGGGACTCCCCTGCCGGTTGTGATCCCGACGCCGAGGTGGTCGGCGCGGCGGACTGCGCATCTCCGGGATTGCTGCCACCGGACCCCGGGCCGCCCGCGGATCCGACGTATCCAGCCGATGCGACCGGGCCAGCAGATCCGGCGGAATCGGACGGGGCGACAGAACCGGAATGACCGGCTGGGCTGGACGTGCCGGCAGTTCCCGGGGAAGCCGCGCCCGACTGTCCGGGCGCACCCGCGTCACCGCCCGGCGCCGCGTACCCGGGTGCCACCGGTGGCGGCGGGGGCGGAGTCGATCCGCCGGCGACGGCATCGGGGTGGATGAGCGGATAGCGCGGTTCGCTCATCCCGAGGGCGTGTCCCCAGTGCGGATGAATCGCGCGCCCGGCGAGGAACTTCGCGACTCCGGGCATCGTCAGCGCCAGCCTCGGCCCGAGGGTGCGCGAGACCACCTCGATGAGACCGCCCCAGAGAGCGAAGATGAGGAACGACCAGGCCAGCACGCCGATGCCGGCCTCAGCCGCGCCCATGCCGCCGAACACCTCCGTCGCCTGTGCCGAGCCCTGCACAGCCGCGCGCAGAGGCAGCGCGAGAACCGAGAGCAGCCCCCACACCACGGCGAATGCGAGGGGGATCCGCCATGCGGTGCTCCACTGCCGGGGATCGGGGCCCTGCGCGGTCCAGTACGGACGCCGCGTGACCGTGGCGACGAGGGAGGCCGCGAGCACCGCGAGGACGACCGCGATCAGCCCCAGCCACAGCTGCCCCGGCACATCGTCGCTGAAGATCGTCAGCGTCTCCGAGAAGCCTCCGGACTCCATGCCGAACACGCCGGTCATCGAGGCGGTGAGGCCGCCGAGGTGGACGAGCAGTGTGAGGACGAGGCCCATGTTGACGAAGGTCAGGGGGACGAGCTGCCCGGGAAGGTCGAGCCCGAGAGGCAGGACGAAGAGGGCGACGACGGACATGATCGCGACCATGACGATGAGGTGGATCCAGGCGACGAGCGCGGCGGGGACGACCCAGCGGAGGAATCGCGCTCCGACCGCCTCGGTGCCCTTGAAATGACCGGCGATGCGACCCCACATGCTCACGGCGATGACGACGAGGAGTGGAAGGAAGAACGATCGCGGGGTGACCGCGGAGAACTCGAGGGTGGCGCCCTGACTGCCTTCCATGAGCGAGTAGCGGGCGGCGAAGATGAGCTGGAGGACGAAGAGCACGGCGGTGAAGGCGAGGGCCGAGATGCCGATGCGGATCCAGGTCGACCCCCGATTGGGGGAGGGGGAACGCAGCTCGCTCCACCGGGTGAACCACCACAGCGTGCCGAGGACGACTGCGGTGATGATGAGCGGGGCGCCGGAGAGGATGATGTCTCCACTGGCCGCGGCGAATCCGTCGGATTGGAACTCGAACCGCACGGCCGCCGAGCCGAACAGTGCCAGGGCGAGGAGGACGAAGGGGAGCGCGTAGCCGATCTTGTCGGTGCTCATGCCCGTGTACTCGGTGAATGAGTCGAGGTCGGACATCGAACCGGCGATCGCGGCAAGGATGATCGCAACGACGATGCCCGCGGCGAGGGCGATTCCCGGCGGGAGGAGGATCGCCCGCCACGTCGCACCCTGGGAGAGCGGAGCGGTGTAGCGCGATGACGGTCTCGGAGCACCGAGGTGGCTCTGACCGGGATAGGGCGAGCCCTGCTGGGCGTACGGCAGGCCCGGCTGCGGAGAGGGCTGGCCCGGGTAGGGCGAGCCCTGGTTTGGGTACGGCGAGCCCTGCTGGGCAGCGGGCTGGTTCTGCTGGGCGTACGGCTGGCCCGGTTGCGGAGAGGGCTGGCCCGGGTAGGGCGATCCAGCCGGTGAGCTTGCTGAGTCCGCCGCAGTTGAGGCGCCGTCGGCTGCACCCGACACCGGAGGCTGTGTTCCGGGTCGCTGAGGCTGTGTGCCCGGTGTGGGAGCTTGCACTCCTGGCGTCGTCGACGGCGTGTCCGGTGACGCATAGGGATCGGCGGCCTGCTTCGTTGCAGCGCCGGAATCGGCTCCGGCTGCGGAGGCCGCCGCTGCGGCCTCCGGAGAGAAGCGCGGATACTGCGCCGTCGCCTCGGTGGAGTCAGGAGCGGAATTGGTCGGTGGAGCTCCCGGCTTCACAGGGACGTCCGCCTCGCCGCCGAGGTCATCGGTTCCGGAGGCCGTGTCAGTGTCCGCGGCATTCGGCGAGTCAGCGGCAGGCCTGGCAGTTGCATCAGGCGTGGCAGAGGCGCTCGCCCTGCCGCCCTCTGGTGACTGGGCGGCCGGGGCTTCGTTGGTCGACTTCGCTGTGCCCGTGCCATTGACCTGGCTGGCCGCCGTCGTGTCAGCAGTGCCCTTGACCCCGTCGGTCGGCTTCGCTGCCCTGTCGGCACTGACCTTGTCGGCCCATTTTGCCGCGCCGGTTCCCTTGGCACCTTTGGTCGACTTCGCCGGTTCTGTGTCCTTGGTGCCGTCGGCAGTCTTCTTCTCCCCGGTGCCCTTGACCTCGCCGGTTCCCTTGGCCCTCCCGGTGCCCTTGGCGGCAGAGGCGGAGCCGGGCTTGCTGTTCGAGTCCTCGGGGGTCGGGCGACGGTCGGACTCGTCGTCGTGCCCGGATGGGGGAGATGTGGGCGTTCTGCTCATGGGGAGTCCTCCGACTGCTCTCGCACACCGGTCGCTGCAGTGCGCTTGACGTGGCCGCTGGTCTGACTGCGGTTTCCCTGCAGATCGATGTTTCCACCGATCCATTCAGTTGTAGTGATGCCCTTATATTAGGCTGAGAATGGCGATTGAAGTTTCCGAGAAGAGAACTTTTCGACCGACAAGTGATCTGGAGCTGCCGATGAGCACGAAACCGCCCCAGGGCAACGGCGACGAATGGCCGCGCGATGATTCGGCGGGCAGCGCTCGAGCGGAGAATCCTCGTGCCGACAATGCGTGGAACCAGAACGGCGACTCGGGATGGGGTCGGCAGTCCGACACCGGCTGGGGTCACGGCGCCAACACCGGAAGCGCTGACGCCGGACGCACCGACATCGGTTGGGGCCAGAGCGCCGATACGGGCTGGGGCCGCGGCGGCGGGGAACCGAACACGCCCTACATCGCCGAGCAGAACCCCGCGCGGCCCCCGCGCTCGCAGTCCGCGGCGACCGGAACACCAGGAGCCCCGCCCGCGAACGCGGCAACGCCGCCGTCCAACGCTGCGGCCTGGCCCGGAACTCCACCCGGCGCAACATTCCCGCAGCCACCGCCGAGTCCACCGGGCCCGAACCAGCCGCCGCCCGGAAACATCCCCGCCGGCGCCGCACCCGCCGGTCAGCCGCCTCGGCGCAGCAAGGGACTCATCGCCGCCGTCGTCGTGCTCGCGGTCATCGCCGCGGCCGCGATCGGATTCGGCGCCATGATGTTCCTCAACCGGGACGGTGACGAGGACTCCACTGTCGCAGCGACGACGGCACCGGCCGGCGAGGACGCCTCGACGGCTCCGAGCGCCGGGCCGAGCGAGGACGCTGCACCGAGCGACGATCCGGAGTCGTCCCCCACGCTTCCCGCCGACCCGAAGCAGGCGCTCGACCAGATCGTCACCACGGATCGGAAGACCGTCATCGCCGACCTCGACGGCAAATGGGTGCCCCAGCTGAGCTCGAAGAAAGTCGGACTCGAAGCGGAGGGGAAGACGTGGGAGCCGAAGGACATTCTCGCCGAGCACGAGCAGATGCGAAAGGAATATCCGCGCGTACAACTGGTGTGGTCGGGGGATTTCGCGAGTTTCAAAGAAGATGATTTCTGGGTGACGATCGTCGGCATCGGCTATGACGATCCCGAGGACGCGCTGTCGTGGTGTTCGTCCAACGGTCTCGGTCCCGACAACTGCTACGCGAAGCAGCTGAATACCTCAGGAGGGTATGAGGGCACGACGCGTCTGCAGGACTGAGGAACCACCTCGGCCGAGGCCCCGCCGGTCCGACGCGGAACCCGGACTAAAATCGGACCATGACTTTCTGGTGGCAAGAGCTGAGAACCAACCTTGCCCGATCCTTCGATGACCGCTCTGACCAGCGGTGGAACCATGCGATCGCGACGATGCCGGTGTCCGATCGGGCCGCTGAGATGTTCCGCGAGGTCGAGGACGAATTCCTCATCACCGGAGCCGACACGCCGAGGTGGGACGACCCTCACCGCAATCCCGACTTCGAATGGGGCAGGGTCAACGGCCCCGACGATCAGGCCGACGTCACCGACCACGCGAAGTTCGACATCGTCCACGCCCGGGCCCGCGCATGGATCAACGTCCTGCGCCGGCGGGGAGGCAGCGCACGGGAGACCGCCGACGTCGACTGGGCGACCGATGATCCGTTCCTCGCATCCGCCGATCACGCCGAGGTGCTCACCAGCGGAGTCCCCGACAACCCCGAACTCGTCATCGGCTTCAACGACTACGTCCCCGATGACCACGGCGTCGACCTCGTCGCGAACGTCGTCATCGCCCTCGGCGATCCCGCGGTGTCCCTGGCCCGCGTGCCCGACTGCGGCTGCGACTTCTGCGACTACGGCTCCGACGTCCTCCTCCAGCAGCTCGACAGCCTCATCTTCTCGATCGTCGACGGCTCCGTCGAGGCGCAGTCCGGCGGACAGTACTCCGGCTACCGCACCTCGTTCGACGCGGCCGGAGAGCTCTCCGGCGACGCCGCGCACAAACCCGCGAAGCACCGGGCGCGCCCGTGGTTCGACGACTGGTCACCGCGTCCCATGCAGGACTGGGCCTGAGTTCGGGCTCACCCCGCCGAGGCGGTTCACCCCGCCGAGGCGGTTCACCCCGCCGAGGCGGCTGATGCCTCCTCGGTGAGCCTCGCGGCCACCGCGAGATCCTCCCACGACATCCCCGACCCCTTGAAGATCAGCGTCCGATCGTCGTCGACGACGACCTCGCCGGTGCTCAGCTGCTTCATCGTGATGAGAGTCTCCGCGTCGAGTGCGCCGTCGGTGATCGCGAGCACGACGTCCCCGCATTCGCGCAGCGCGGTGCCGACATCCTCGACGACGACCGCCGAGCGGGAGAACAGCGACGCCGGCAGCTCCCTGGCGTGCGGGTCGTGCGAACCGCACGCCATGACGATCGCACCCTCACGGACGAGGTCACCGTCGAAGAGCGGGCTGCTCGCCGTCGTCGCCGTGACGACGATGTCGGCCTCCCGCAGGGCGGCGTTCGCCTCGGCGGTGGTCGCTGCGATGACACGCCCGCGCTCACGGACCCCGGCGGTGACACGGTCGGGATGCCGGACGACGAACGCGACATCGGCGAGATCGACGTCGAGGACCTCGCGCAGGGTGTCGACGTGTCCGACGCCCTGCGGGCCCGCCCCGAAGACGACGACGCGCACGGGACCGGTGAACCGGGACAGCGCCGGTTCGACCGCCGCCACCGACACCGCCGGCGTGCGCAGGGTCGTCAGCGCCGCACCGTCGATGACCGTGCGCAGCTGCAGCGTTTCGGCCGCATACATGAGGTACTGCCCCTGGATGCGCGGCAGGCCGTGGTCGGGATTGTCGACCGAGACGCCGACGAGCTTGACCCCGACCCATGCGCCGAGCTCGGAGGGCATGAAGATCATGTTGCCGGCGCTGATGTCGGCGATCGTGCGCGGAATGTCATCGGCCGGATCGAAATCCCCGGCCAGTGCCTCGCGGAGGGCGGCGACCGCCTCGGCGGGGGTGAGGGCCGCGACCACCGCGTCGGCGTCGAGGTAGGTCACATCGTTCATCGTCACGTCCTTCCTCACTGCGGACCCCTCGCGCTGCGACGGTGCTGCGGGCCATCGGGTGTGCGGACATCCGACGGAGCGGAGCACCGGGTGGCAGGGGCGGTCACCACCAGGCTAGGTGATGCCGACCACAGGGCGAAGCACTGTCCGTGAGTCGGGCCGCACTGTCGTGCCGGCCGCCATCGCAGAGTCGCACCCCGGGTGCCGCGCGTGAGCATTGAGCGATGGATCCTCACGTCGTGCGTCGGGCGACGGCGTCAGCCGCCTCGGTGAGGACAGTGAGCGCTGCGGCGATGAGCGGCTGCCCCGCCGACCCGCTGCGGATCCCGGTGAGGATCTTCCGGGCCGGGACGGGATCCCCGCGCAGCGGCACGCGCACGGCGTCATAGCCCTCGGGCAGGTGAGCGAGGCGGGGGACGAGCGCGACGCCGAGCGAGGCCGAGACGAGCGCGGCGCCCGTCTCCCATTCATGGGACTCATGGGCGACCTCGGGGACGAAGCCCGCGGCGGCGCAGGCGGTGCGCACGAGGCGGTGGTAGGGCGTGCCGGGCCGATCGAGGATCCACTTCTCCTCGGCCGCCTCGCCGAGAGCCACCGACTCGCGTCCGGCGAGGCGATGATGGCCGGGGACGAGGAGATCGAGACGGTCGGTGAAGAGCGCGGACTGCTCGAACCGGGCATCGCTGCGCGGCGGCAGCGGATCGGTCGCGACGACGACGGCGATGTCGGCCTGGTCGGCGAGGAGCAGGTCGAAGCACTCCTGCGGATCGGCTTCGATGATCCGCGCCCCGGCACCGGGATGCGACGCCATGATGCGCTCGGCGGTGAGCGGCAGCAGGCTCGCCGCGGCCGTCGAGAAGCCGCACAGCCGCAGGACCCGCTGGCTGACGGCGTGCCCTGCCTCAGAGAGCTCCCCGCGGATCTCCTCCCACCGGGTGAACAGCTCCTGCGTGCGCTCGAGGAGCAGGTGACCGGCCGGCGTGAGCACGAGGGTGCGGCCGTGCTGTTCGAGCACGGTGACTCCGAGGTCCTTCGACAGGGTTCTCAGCTGGTGCGAGATCGCCGAGGGAGTGAAGCCGAGGCGCTCGGCGGCAGCCGTGACGGTGCCGACCTCGGCGAGGACGCGGAGGACGTGGAGGCGACGATCGATCATGCAATATTCTTTCACGACCATCCGCGAAATGATTCGCTTTTCTTCGTCTTCTGCCGCCTCGACACTGGAGTCACAGCGAGATGTCGGATGCTCGGCAGACGCCTCACCGCCAGCCGCAGGGGGCCGCCGGCCGCATCCCCGGCGGTACAGGGGACGCCGACCGCTGAGGCGGCCGATCCCCGGTGTGGTGGAGCGTCGGCGGAGGCGATCACCCGACTGGCCGAGGCGAGCACGATGCGGCAGAAGGTGAAAGGCAGGTGCAGAGATGACGATGGCTCCGCGGACCCGGTCCGCAACGGCTGCCCCGACCGACCACGTCGCCGCGCCCGCCCACCCCGGTGGGCCAGGCCCCCACCCCGGAGGGCCGGCTGCCCAATTCAGCAGTTCGGTCTCCGACCTCAGCGCACCGCCCGCCGACCTCAGCGCACCGGGCGCGCTCGACCGGCTCATCGACGAGCGTCGCCCCGGCTGGTCCCTCGAGGCCCCGTTCTACACCAGCCCCGAGTTCTTCGCCCGCGACGTCGAAGCGATCTTCGCCTCGACGTGGATCTTCGTCGGCACCGTCGCCGAGGTGCCCGAACCCGGCGACTACGTGACGATCGACGTGGGCACGTACTCGGTCATCATCATCCGCGACGACGATGACGCGATCCGGGCCCACCACAATGTCTGCCGCCACCGCGGCACCCGGCTGCTCAACGACCTGTCCGGGTCGGTGGGCAACATCGTCTGCAGCTACCACCAGTGGACCTACACCCCCGGCGGCGAGCTCATCTCCGCCGGTGTGCAGGCACCGGGCTTCGACCCCGCGTGCTTCTCCCTGCGTCCGGTCAATGTCCGAATCATCGCGGGACTGATCTTCATCTGCCTCGGACCGCCCCCGGACGACATCGCCGAGGTCGCCGACGTCATCGCCCCCTACATCGCACCCCACGACATCGCCGGGGCGAAGGTCGCAGCCCAGGTCGACCTCATCGAGGACTCGAACTGGAAGCTCGTCATGGAGAACAACCGCGAGTGCTACCACTGCGAAGCCGGCCACCCGGAGCTCACCTGCACCTTCTTCCCCACCTACGGATACGCCGCCGACGAGATCCCGGCCCGGCTGCAACCCGCCTACCAGCGCTTCCTCGATGCCGAGCGCCGACTCCACGACAACTGCGACCGCAACGGCGTGCCTTACGCCCTCGTCGAAGACCTCAGCGGACGCCCCACCGGATTCCGCATCGAACGGGCAGCCCTCGACGGGAAGGGTGAGTCGTACACGATGGACGGATCGGCCGCCTCGGCGAAGCTGCTCGGCGACCTCGACACCTTCACCCTCGGACGCGCCTCCCTCCACATCCAGCCGAACATGTGGTTCCACGCGATGGGCGATCACATCGTCACCTTCAGCCTCGTCCCCCTCGCCGCGGATCGGACGCTCGTGCGCACGACGTGGCTCGTCGACGCCGAGGCGGTCGAGGGCGTCGACTACGACCTGGAGAACCTCACGACGGTGTGGATGAAGACGAACGAACAGGACGCGACGTTCTGCGAGCGCGGGCAGCTCGGGGTGTCGTCCCCGGCGTACCTGCCGGGACCCTACGCCCCCACCGAGGCGCACCTCGACGAGTTCTGCACGTGGTACATCGAGAGGCTCACGGCACACCGGGAGAGGATGGACGGGCGATGAGATACATCCGGTCACCGTTTCCCATCGAGGCAGGCCCGCGGCCAGGGGCGGCGGCGAGCAAGGCGACGTTCCGCGTGCCGGCGCGGGGTGCGGGTGCGGCGGTCCCCGCATCCTCGGCCGCCACGGCAGCCACAGCTGCCGTCGCAGTGAGCGGCGTGCTGACGGCAACGGTGCCGTCCGCGACGATGGCCGGTGAGGCCGAGGGGATCACCGGTCTCGCCGAATGCGTCGGGATCACCCGGGTCACCCACGACATCATCACGATCGAACTCCGCGCACCGTGGCTGGCCTCCGCAGACTTCGAACCCGGGCAGTACCTCACGGTGCGCGTGCCCGAGCTCGGTCTCGAGCGCTGCTACTCGATCTCCTCGGCGCCGTTCGGCACGAACACGTTCACCCTCACCGTCAAGCGCGTGCCCGGCGGTGCGGTCTCGACGCATCTCCACGACGTTCTCCGCATCGGCGACACCCTCCACGTCGACGGCCCCTACGGCCTCTTCAGCACCAGCTTCCACCCTGCTGACAAGCACCTCTTCGTCTGTGCGGGCTCGGGGACCACCCCGATCATGTCGATGATCCGCGCACTCCTGGCCAACCAGTTGCCGGATCCCGTCGACATCGTCCTCATCCACAGCGCCTCGACGCCTGAGGACATCGTCTTCCGGACCGAGCTCGACCAGCTCGCCACCGTCCCCGGAGTCCGCGTCGTCGCGCACTGCTCCCGGGACGCGGCCGAGGAGAGATGGACGGGCCCGCGCGGGCGGATCGGCCGGGAGATCCTCGCCGAGGCGGCCCCCGATGCCTGCGATCGCGAGACCTTCGTGTGCGGCCCGGCTCCGTACATGGACACCGTTCGCCCGCTTCTCGCCGCGGTGGGTGCCCGGAGAGTGCACGAGGAGTCGTTCGTCTTCGGCACCGCGCCCGCAGACCGGGTGGCCAGGCACCGGGCCGAGCAGTCGGTCGTCCCGGTGCCTGGCGCGACGTTCGCGATCGACTTCGCGTCGAACGGCACGCGGGTCGCCTGCGATGCCGCCACCACCGTCCTCGAGGCCGCTGCCGCCGCCGGCCTGCCCGTCCCTTCGTCGTGCGGAGCGGGAATGTGCGGGACGTGCAAGTCGACACTCGTCAGCGGCGAGGTCGACATGCGCCACTCCGGGGGGATCCGTCCGAAGGAGATCGCCGCCGGCAGGTTCCTGCCGTGCTGCTCGACGCCGCTCAGCGACCTCGTCATCGAGCGGTGATCAGCGCAGCACGAATCCCGGTACGAGATCGTCCCGCGGGTCGACCTCGAAGGTGCACGTCGCGACCCGGTGTGCGGTGCCCGTGACGAGCGGGACGACACTGTCGGCAGAGGCCCAGCCGTTTCCACTGTCCCCGAGACCGTCAGCGCCCCCAGTGCCCACTCTGTCCCCGTGGTCGTCACTGCCCTCGAGTTCGGCGAGGACCCTGGCCCGGAACCGCGTGCCGACGATCGATTCGTGGAGCAGCGTCTGCCCCGAGTCGAGTTCGCCCGTCGCGCTCAGCGCCGCGATGCGCGCGGCCGTGCCCGACCCGCAGGGCGAGCGGTCGACCTGACCGTCGGCGAAGACCGTGACATTGCGCTGCCAGACCTCACCATCGACGCTGGTGCCGAGCCGGTTGACGATGATCGTCCCGTAGACACCGCTGAGGCGGTCATCGCTCGGGTGCGCGGTGGCCGGATGCCCGGCGAGAGCGGCCTTGACCTCCCTCCCGAGGGCGATGAGCTCGCCGAGGCGGTCCGGCTCGACCGCGATCCCCAACGCGTCCCCGTCGACGAGTGCGTAGAGCGCCCCGCCCCATGCGAGATCGACGGCGGCCTCTCCCCGTGCTGTCGTCACCGGGAGGCCGGTGGCGACGAGGCGGCTCGGCACATTGACGAAGTCGACCGAGGTGACCCCGCCCGTCTCGTCCGTGTGCACCGCCGCCCGGACCCTGCCCGAGGGGACGTCGATGACGACCTCGGTGATCCCGGAATCGTCGGCCTGAATGAGTCCCGACTCGACCGCCCAGACGCCCAGAGCCATCGTGCCGTGCCCGCACGCGGTGGAGAATCCGTCCTTGTGCCAGAAGAGCACGCCGAAGTCGGCGCCGTCGTCTTCGGGTGGGACGAGGAAGCCGCCGTACATATCGGCGTGCCCGCGCGGTTCGAAGCAGAGGAGCTGCCGCAGCCCGTCGACCTCGGCCGAGCGGGTCGCGAATGCCCGCCGGTCGGCGACGGTGGTCCCGGGGATGTCGACCGGGGGCTCCGGGACGATCCGGAACGGCTCACCGGCCGTGTGATAGTCGACCGTCGTCACGGTGCCCATGTCGCGCGGCCCTCCCCGGTGGTCGTCCGTCCTGCTCATCGACCCACCCCCATCCCGACCCGCAGGCCCTCGAGCACGGCGGCATGGACGTTGCGGGAGGCGACCGCGTCACCGATCCGGTAGAGCGCGAACGAGCCGGTCGCCTCGGCGGATGGATCCGGCTGCGGCTGCCCGCGCACCCACGCATCGAGGTCGATCTCCCCGCGATTGGACGCCCGGTCGCGCAGCTCGAGGTAGATCTCATCGTTGGGCAGCGTCCCGTGATCGACGACGACGGCATCCGTCTCGATCTCCGTTTCGAGGTCCGAGTATTCGCTGGTGAGGACCGCTCGCACCCCGGTGCCGTGCGGCTGCGTCGTCGTCAGGCGCTCGCCGAGGCGGACCTCGACCCCGCATTCGGAGAACGTCCGCAGGTAGGCCGGGGAGTTCATCGACCCGACGTCGATGCCGATCGTCCGCTCCGGGCTGACATAGGTGACGTGCTGGCCGGCGCGGGCGAGCCGTTCGACGGCGTCGAGGGCCGGGTACGCCCCGTGGTCGTCGAAGACGATGACGCGCTGTCGACCGCGGAGGTGATCGTCCATGACGTCCCACACGTCGAACGCGGCGAGGTCACCGGAGTCGGGGATGCCGCCGGTCGCGACGATGACGACGTCGGGGGCGAGCGCCAGTACCGCCTCGGCGTCGGCATAGGTGTTGAGGCGCAGATCGACGCCGTGCTTGCGGCACTGCTCGACCCGCCAGTCGACGATCCCGATGAGGTCGCGACGACGCTCGGACCGGGCGGCGATGCGGACCTGACCGCCGGGCGCGGAATCGGCTTCGAGCAGGGTGACCCGATGCCCGCGGACCGCGGCGACGCGGGCGGCCTCGAGGCCGGCGGGACCGGCGCCGACGATGACGACGTGCTTCGCCTCGGCGACGGAATCCGCGGGCACCTCCTGCGGCAGATCCGCCTCGCGGCCGGTCGCGGGATTGTGGATGCACGTCGCCGATCCGGACGTGTAGATGCTGTCGAGGCACATGTTCGCGCCCACGCACGGGCGGATGTCGTCCTCGCGGTGCTCGGTGATCTTGGCGACGAGGTAGGGGTCGGCCAGCTGTGCCCGGGTCATCCCGACGAGGTCGAGGCAGCCGTCCTCGATCGCGTAGCGCGCGGTCGGGACGTCGGCAATGCGGGCGGCGTGGAGGACGGGGATGTCGATGGCCTTGCGGATCCGGCGGCACGTCTCGAGCCACGGTGCCGAGGGCGTGCCCATCCCGGGGATCGCCTCGGCGAGGACCCGATCGGAGGAGATCGTGCCGACGTTGAGATTGAGGAATCCGAGGCCGTGGGCGGCGTAGGTCTCGAGCACATCGGTCGCCCGGTCCTCGCGCATGCCGTCGTCGCGGAGTTCGTCGACGGCCATCCGGATGCCCACGAGGAAGCCCGCGGGCACGGCGGCGGTGACGGCGTCGATGACGCGCAGCGGGAAGCGCATGAGCGCGTCGAGGTCGCCGCCCCACTCGTCGCTGCGCTCGTTGAGCCAGGACGCGAGGAAGGAGTCGAGGAGGTGACCGGCGTGCATGATCTCGAGGCCGTCGAACCCGGCAGCGGCGACCCGGGCGGCCGCGGCCGCGAAGTCGGCGACGATGCGGTCCATGTCGAAGTCCTCGAGGGCCTTCGTGAACGACCGGTGCGCGGCCTCCCTGGTCCGTGACGGCGAGACGAGCGGCAGCCAGTCCCCGGCGAAGTTCGACGAGCGCATCCCCAGATGCGTCGCCTGGATCATCACCGCGGCACCCTCGGCGTGGCAGTCCTCGGCGATCGCGCGCAGCCAGGGGATCACCTCGTCGGTCGTCAGGTCGATGTTGCCGAACGCGGCCGGCGAGTCCTTCGACACGATCGCGGACCCGCCGATCATCGTCAGCCCGACACCGCCGCGCGCCTTCTCCCGGTGGTAGAGGCGGTAGCGGTCCGTCGGCATGCCGTTCTCGGTGTAGGCGGGCTCGTGCGAGGTCGAGACGATGCGGTTGCGCAGGGTGAGTCCGCCGAGGTCGTACGGCTGGAGCAGCGGGTCGTCCATTCCTCCTCCATCGCAGGAACGGGTTCCGGAGCCGGAGCGGGGTTACCGGGCTGGAACGGATTGTCGGGCTGGTATGGGTTGTCGGGGTCGTGGTTCGCGGTGCTGGAGCGGATTGCGGTGCGGGACTGGTTGCGGTGCCGGTACGGCTTGTCGGGCCGGTACTGATTGTCAGGTAATCGATTACCGACTACCTGTCTTCCATCGTGGATTCTCCGGGCTATGCTGTCAATAGTTCTGGCAGGGGAGGTCGAGAGTTCCGGCAGGGGGAGATGGCATGGACCGAGCGAAGCAGCCCTCGCTGCGCGAGCATGCGCTCTCGATCATCCGCGACGCGATCGCCACGGGTGAGCTCGCCGAGGATCGGATCTATTCGGCCGCCGGGCTCGCGAAGCAGCTCGGCATCTCGCTCAGTCCGGTGCGTGAGGCGATGATGGCGCTCGTCACCGAAGGCACCGTCGAGGCGGTGCCCAACCGCGGCTTCCGCCTCGTCCCGATCACCGAGGCCGACCTCGAGGAGATCATCCGCATCCGCGTCCTCCTCGCCGTGCCGGCGGTGCGGCAGCTGTGCGATCGGCTCGCCGAGGCGGGGCCCGGGTCTGCTGTGGGCGCTGGCGAATTGGATGACGACGTCCCCACGGGGACGGGCGGTGCGGGGTCGGCTGCCGGTGCTGGCGGTTCTGCGGCCGTCGACCTCGAGGGCGCCGACAGGAGAAGCGGTGGCGGTGCGGGTGACACCGTTCCCACGGGGATGAGAGACGGAGTCCCCACGGGGACGGGCGATGCGATCCGCGACGAGCTGCGCCGACTGCGCACCCATGCCGAGGCGACGGTGGCCGCGGCCGTTGCCGGCGACCTCGTCGCGTTCTATACCCATGACCGCCGGTTCCACGAGTCGCTCCTCGCGTTCGGCCTCGGACGCCGTGCCGCGGAGATCAGCCTGCGGCTGCGCGACCAGTCCCGGATCGGCCATCTCTCGACCGTCGACGCAGGACCCAGTGATGCGGAAACCGGCAGCGCGGAATCCAGCGGTGCGGGTGGCGGAGCCGAAGCCCAAGCGACTTCGGGAGCGGGATCCACCGGTGCAGGGGCTAAAGCCGACGCCGCGGCGGACAGTACGAGCGCCTCGGTGACCGGATCCGGCAGCTCACGGTCTGTCGGGAACGTCGCGGTCACCTCGGCGAAGGAGCTCATCGACATCGTCGACCTCATCGAAGCGAACCGGCCCGACGCGGTCGCCGACCTCGTCACCCGCAACCTCTACTTCTTCAGACGCACCGAGGCCTCCGTCTCGGATGCCTCGGAGTGAACGGCACCGCTGGACCTCTCAGCAGACGACATCGCCCCTCCCGCGCTCACTGCGCGGAAGGGGCGATGCTCGATGCCGGTTCGTCGTGACTGGTCAGGGCGGCGAAGTCGGTTCAGACGCAGCCGCGTCGCCTCAGGTCAGATCACTTGCTCGGACTGTGTCACTTCCCGGCGCCGATCGGCATGGTCTCGGGGTCGATGTCGGGATTCTCGTCCTGACCCTTGGCGAGCTCGACGGCCTCTTCATGCGAGGACACCGTCGGGAACGACCCGAGCAGCGGCCGGTGCGCGGATTCGCGCATGAAGAACACGGCGACGAGCGCGATGACCGAGAAGAACATGATGTAGAAGGCCGGCATGTACGAGTTCCCGGTGAGGTCGATGAGTGCCTGGCTGAACAGCGGCGTCGTGCCGCCGAACAGCGAGACGCCGAGGTTGAACGTCAGGCCCATCGCGCCGTAGCGCGACGCCGTCGGGAACAGCGCCGGCAGGGTCGAGGCGAGGCACGCGATGTAGAACGCCGCGGGCAGCGCGACCATGAACAGTGCGATCGTCACCGCCCACATCTCGCCGATCTGCATGACGGCGAAGGCGGGAACGATGAGGACGATCGTCATGCCTGCGGCCAGCCCGAAGACGAACCGGCGGCCGAGCTTGTCGGAGAGCCGACCGATGAGCGGCAGGCAGATCGACATGATGACGAGCACCGGGATGGTGACGACGGCGGCCTGGATGTTCGAGACCTTGACCGTCTCCTCGAGGTAGGTCGGCATGAAGCTCGTCAGCGCGTAGCCCACCGTCTGCGAACCCGCGACGATGGCGATGCCGATGAGGATCTCCTTCCAGAAGTGGCGGATGACGCCGATGAGGCCGTGGCGGGCGAACGGGTCGTCCGCGCTCTTCGTCACCAGGCCCTCCTCCTGGGCGGCCTCGAAGCCGGGAGTCTCCGGGATCTTCAAGCGGAACCAGATGGCGACGACGCCGAGCGGGATGGCGACGAGGAACGGGATCCTCCAACCGCCGTCGACCATCGCGGTCTCGCCCCAGATGCTCGTGGTCACCACGCTCGTGATGGCCACCGTGCCGGCACCGGCGGCGAAGCCGAGGTAGGAGCCGACGTCGAGCCAGGCGGCCCAGTAGCCGCGGGACTTGTCGGGGGCGAACTCGGAGACGTAGGTGGTGGCACCGGCGTACTCGCCGCCGGTGGAGAAGCCCTGGATCATCTTGAGGATGTAGAGGGGGATGATCACCCACAGGCCGACCTGTGCGGCTGTGGGCAGCACGCCGATGAGTGCGGTGGCCGTCGCCATCGTCGCCATGGTGAAGAAGAGGACCTTCTGGCGCCCGATCTTGTCACCGAGCGGTCCGAGCACCATGCCGCCGAGCGGGCGGACGAGGAAGGACACGGCGAATCCGAGCAGCGTGACGAGCAGTCCCATCTGCGGATCCATGCCCTCGGTGAAGACGGCGGTCATCGTCACGGCGAGGTAGCCGTAGACGCCGAAGTCGAACCATTCCATGAAGTTGCCGACGGTCGTGCCGCCGATCGCGGTGCGGATGGACTTCGGCTCGACGACGATGCAGTCGTCGGCTTCCAAGCGCTTCTTCTTCGTCGACCGCCGCTTGATGCGGAAGGGCTTTCTGCTCTCCGCGCTCGGTTCGGTGTGGCCGGATGTCATTGCTGATTCCTCACGTTGACTGAGATGAAAACGCCGCGGCAGCGGCCGGCGGCGTCAAGGCAATGGAGTTCATCTTTGCGCTGGGCGCAAGCACTGTCAACAGCAATTGTGAACCAGATCACGCACAGCACCGGCCGCCCGATGCGGATTTCGCACCCGCGCTTCGGTGCTCTCATGCGGCAAGCGGCGCTGTGGCGCCGCGGAGATCGCCGTGATCCTATTCACGTGCAAATCGTGACGGGGGTCACATCGCGAAACGGATGATTCCGTCAGGGAATCCTGCCGCGGTTCCGGCTCCCGAAGAGTGGGAAGGCTCTTCCGCCGAGGTGGTCGCGCGGTCGACGACGACGGCGCGCACTCAGGGACTCCCGCCCCGGCGTGCGCGCCGTCAATGTGGTGGATGCTGTCGGCGTCAGACCTCGTGAATCTGTGGTTGCCGTCAGTTCTCGTGAGTGTGCGAGGGAACGACGACCCGGAAGTTCGCGAGCTCGGGGTCGACGCTGCCGCGCACGTGTCCCGAAGGGCTGGCTGCGACCGCCTGCAGGAAGTCGATCGTCTCCTGGGTGATCTCCTCGCCGGGCAGGACGTTGGGAATGCCGGGAGGATACGCGGCCAGCGAGCTCACGCTGATCCGGCCGGCCGCCTCGGCGGCGGAGACGACCTCGGACTCAGCGAAGAACGCGTCGCGCGGAAGCATGACGAGGTCGCCTGCCGTCGGCAGCGGCGGGATCTCGACCGGAGCGTCGTCGGCGGACGCGGGTGCCGCACCCTGCTCGATCGTCCCGACGACCTCAGCGTCCGCCTCGGCGAGGACGTCTGCCTCGGCGTTCTCCAGGCGCAGCTGCTCGAGGGCGTCGAGGAGACGGCTGATGTCCGGGGACTTGCCGAGTCCGATGAGCGCGACGAGGGTCGTGGCCGTGGCCATCTCGGCGAAGATCCCGAAGTCCTCGGCCAGGCGCTTGCGGACGGTGTGCCCGTCGAAGCCGGTCGCGGTGATGTCGATGGGCAGGCGGAACGGGTCGATGTCGACGACGTCCGGGGAGCTGAGGAAGTCGGCCGAGAGCAGCCGGTAGTGCCCCGACCCCTCGATCTGGGCGCGGGCGTGCCGGATGTTCGTGAGCGACTCCGCGATCGCGTCCTGGGAGTTGACGAGATCGCGGCGGGCGATGTCGATCGAGGCCATGAGGTGCGCGTTCTCGCTCGTCGAGGCCGTCATCATGAACGCGCGGGCGAGTGCCGGTTCGAGGCGGTCGGCGAACTCGGTGTCGCCGAGGTGGAGGAGCGCGGACTGCGTGAACGAGCCGGCGAGCTTGTGGGTGCTCATGATGACGACGTCGGCGCCGAGCGTGACCGGGGAGGCAGGAAGGTCGGGGTGGAAGCCGAAGTGCGCACCCCAGGCCGCGTCGACGATGAGGATCGCGCCGGCCTCGTGGGCCACCTCGGCGAGGGCTGCGACGTCCGCGACCGCACCGAAGTAGCTCGGGGTGACGAGGTAGACGGCCGTGACCGTCTCCGGGTGGCTGCGGATCGCGTGGCGCAGCGAATCGGGGGTGACGCCGTGGGCGATGCCGTTGACCTCATCGACGTTGGGCGAGACGAAGCGCGGATTGAGTCCGGCGAGGACGATGCCGTCGATGAAGCTCGAATGGGCGCTGCGCTGCGTGACGACGCCCGAGCCGAGGGTGCCGATGGCCAGCGCCGCCATCCGGTTGCCCTGTGAGGAGCCGTTGGTGAGGAACCACGTGCGGCGGGCTCCCCATGCCTCGGCGGCGAGCTCGAGGGCCTCGTCCTTCGGGGTGTCGACGCCGAGGTCGATGCCATCGAAGAGCGGCGGGATGTCGAGGGCGAGCACGTTCTCGCCGAAGAAGTCGGCCTGACCTGCGGAGATGCCGTCACCGTTGCCGCCGTGACCGGGAGTCTGGAGAAGCAGGGGATTGCGGGCGGCGGCCTTCGCGAGAGCGTCGGCGTACGGGGCGTGAGTGCGCGCGCGACCATCCTCGTGGGGGGTCGCGGGCACGGCGGAGTCCTGGTGCACGGTCATGCCTTCAGGGTAGGGAATGAGGGCCTTGGGGAGAATAGCAAGTTTCCTCGCCTACTCTATAGACAGTATTGAACTCATCGAGGGAGAGCTATGGAAGTTCTGGACACTCGCGGGCTCGTCGCGCTCCGCGCCGTCGCCGATGCCGGATCGGTCGCGGCAGCGGCGACGCGGCTCGACTGGAGCCAGCCGACCGTCAACCATCACCTCGCGAATCTCGAACGCACGCTCGGGGCGACCCTCATCGAGCGCACCCCCCGCGGTTCGCATCCGACGACCGTCGGCAGCCTCGTCGTCACTCGGGCGGTGGAGATCCTCGGTCTCGCCGACCGCCTCGTCGACGAGGTGGCGCTGTGGCGGGATTCGCAGGCGGTGCCGGTGAAGATCGGGGCCGTGCCCACGGTCGGCGCGCGTGTCATCCCGCTGCTTCACCACGAGCTGCAGAAGCGTCCGCGGTGGCAGGTCGCCGATGATGCGTCGGCCACGGTGCTCGGGGCTGCGCTCGACGTCACGATGGACGAGCATGCGAAGCTCGTCTCCCGGCTCGAGGCCGGCGACCTCGACCTTGCGCTCCTCGTCTCCACCGACGTCGACAAGGTGTGGATCCCGCCGAGCCTCACGGCGAAGAAGCTCTACTCCGAGCAGCTCTTCCTCTGCGTGCCCAAGGCCGTGGGGCCCGTGCCGATCGATCCGCACGGGCTGCCCGACTTCGCGGCGCTCGTCACGCAGTCGTGGGCGTTCAGCATCGACCCCGGTGACGCCATCGACGAGGTGATCCGCGCGTTCTGCCTGGCCGCGGGCTTCGAACCCCGGGTGGGGATGCGGATGGACGACTACGCGGCGATCAACAGGATGATCGCCGCGGGCCTGGCGATCGCGATGATCCCCGAGTCCTCACTGCCCACCGACCCCGAGATCGAGATCGTGCCGATGCCCCTGTCGGCCGCCCGCCGGGACGTCCTCCTCGTCTCCCGGGCACCGCAGCTCGGCCCGCGGCAGAAGTCCGCGCGGCACGATCCGATCGTCGCCGCCCATTCCGCTGCAGTCGCCGAGGTGGTCGCCGACGTCCGCACCGTCACCGCGGTCTGGAGGTAGGCAGGCGGGCTGTGTGGACCGCAGTCTGCGGCCCGCGGCGCTGGTCGGTCGGAGCGCCTCGGCGAGGTGGGCCTCAGTGCGGCTGCCAGGCGTCTTCGATCGCGACTCTGTCCGTGATCTCCGGGGGCAGGGTCTTGACCGCGAGGTCGGCCATCGTCACCTTCTCGAGGACATCGCGCAGGGCGAAGCGGGCGGCGACCCACACCTGTTGGAGGCATTCGGCGGCGTCGTCGTATTCGACGGCCTCGGGCCGCTGGCCGTAGATGGAGACGAGAGGGCCGTCGACGGCGCGGATGACATCGGCGGCGGTCACCTCGGCGGCTGGGCGGGAGAACCGCCACCCTCCGGACTTCCCGCGGACGGAGACGAGGATCCCCGCGCGACGCAGGTCGGCGAGGATCGACTGGAGGAAGCCTTTGGGTATGTCCTGCCGGCGTCCGAGCTCGTCGGCGCTGATGGGATCGCCGTCAACAGCGCCCGCGATCTCGATGAGCGCGCGCAGGGCGTAGTCGGATTTCGTCGTGACCCGCATCCCGATATGCTACCGCGCACGGCGGTTCGGTAGCACCCCGTCGTGCCGTCTGAGGGTGCGGAATACGACGGGCGCAGTGCGCTGGTGTCGGGCTGTCTCACGTTGGCGCGGACACTGCAGCCTCGCGGGTCGTGCTGACCCGCGAGGCTGTCCGTGACCCGTGGCTGGCTGGCCCGAGGCTGGTTGGCCCATGCCTGGCTGAACTGAGCCTGGCTGAACTGAGCCTGACTGATCCGCGCCCGGCTGACCTCGGGGTGGGGTCGGCGGGTGTGGTCTCAGGCCTCGGCGCCGACGGGTTCGGCAGCGGCCTCCGCGCGACGGGTCCTGCGCTCGAGCCGGACGACGTGGATGAGCAGGGAGATCCACCCGAGTGCCAGCGCCGCGAGGATCGTCGAGACCACGGGGGTCGACGCACCGAGGGCGAGGGAGATCGTCCGAGCGTTCGTGAGGATGATGATGCCGCCGGCCGCGATCGCGAGGACCTTGGCCGGGAGGATCTTCACGAGCCACGCCGCGAAGGGTGCGGCGATGATGCCGCCGACGAGCAGAGCGCCTGCGATCGACCACTCGATGCCCTGGGAGCCGAGGGCGAAGAGGAAGCCGAGCGACCCGCCGACGGCGACGACGAATTCGCTCGTGTCGATCGAGCCGACGACCTTGCGGGGCTCGAGGCGTCCCGAGGACAGGAGAGTCGTCGTGCCGACCGGGCCCCAGCCTCCGCCGCCGATCGCGTCGAGTGCGCCGCCGACGAGTCCGATGGGAACGAGCAGACCCTTGCCGGGGCGGCCCTTGAATGTCGGGCGGGCGCCGCCGAGGGCGAGGAAGCGCCAGATGACGTAGACGCCGAGAGCGAGCAGCAGACCGGAGATCCACGGGGTGGCGGCGTCGCCGTTGAGACCGGCGAGGAACGTCGCACCCGCGAAGGCGCCGACGAAGCCGGGGACCGCGAGGATGAGGACGGTGCGCCAGTCGACGTTGCCGAACTTGTGGTGGGAGATGCCGGAGACGAGCGAGGTGCCGATCTCGGAGAAGTGCACGGCCGCCGAGGCGGTCGCCGGGGCGATGCCGGTGGCCAGCAGCAGGGTCGTCGACGTCACGCCGTACGCCATGCCGAGGGATCCGTCGATGAGCTGGGCGATGAGCCCGACGATGCCTAAGACGATGAGCTGCCTCATGGTGGCCGCCTCTCCGTTGTGCGAAGCTGAGTGAGATTGTTGAGCAGTTTCACGTGCCTCCCACACAATACTCATTAAGTTGAGTGAATTACTACACTATGAACTTCTGTGACGGGTGAGGCGGCAGACGAAGCGGTGAGTGAGTCGCAGATGCGTGTGACGGGGCGAACTGCGGTGCGCACCGCGGGGCGAAACAGCGCTGCGCACCGCGCGTGCTCTCGACGGGACGTAAGGCGGGCGACGACAAGTCGCCGGTTCTGCGCCGCATCCATGGCGATTCGCCGCGTTCATGGCGATTGCGCGCCGGATTCATGGTGATCTGGACGCGAATTTCACCATGGACCTGGCGCAGAACACGGGGATCGCCATGGATGCGGCGCAGAACCGGCGACTTGTCGTCGCCCGCCTTACGTCCCGTCGAGAGCACGCGCGGTGCGCAGCGCTGTTTCGCCCCGCGGTGCGCACCGCAGTTCGCCCCGTCACACGCATCTGCGACTCACTCACCCGCTTCGTCTGCCGCCTCACCCGTCACAGAAGTTCATAGTGTAGTAATTCACTCAACTTAATGAGTATTGTGTGGGAGGCACGTGAAACTGCTCAACAATCTCACTCAGCTTCGCACAACGGAGAGGCGGCCACCATGAGGCAGCTCATCGTCTTAGGCATCGTCGGGCTCATCGCCCAGCTCATCGACGGATCCCTCGGCATGGCGTACGGCGTGACGTCGACGACCCTGCTGCTGGCCACCGGCATCGCCCCGGCGACCGCCTCGGCGGCCGTGCACTTCTCCGAGATCGGCACCTCGCTCGTCTCCGGCATCTCCCACCACAAGTTCGGCAACGTCGACTGGCGCACCGTCCTCATCCTCGCGGTCCCCGGCTTCGTCGGCGCCTTCGCGGGTGCGACGTTCCTCGCCGGTCTCAACGGCGACGCCCGCCACCCCGTGGATCTCCGGTCTGCTGCTCGCTCTCGGCGTCTACGTCATCTGGCGCTTCCTCGCCCTCGGCGGCGCCCGCCCGACATTCAAGGGCCGCCCCGGCAAGGGTCTGCTCGTTCCCATCGGACTCGTCGGCGGCGCACTCGACGCGATCGGCGGCGGAGGCTGGGGCCCGGTCGGCACGACGACTCTCCTGTCCTCGGGACGCCTCGAGCCCCGCAAGGTCGTCGGCTCGATCGACACGAGCGAATTCGTCGTCGCCGTCGGCGGGTCGCTCGGCTTCCTCTTCGCCCTCGGCTCCCAGGGCATCGAGTGGTCGATCGCAGGCGCTCTGCTCGTCGGCGGCATCATCGCCGCACCCTTCGCGGCGTGGCTCGTGAAGATCCTCCCGGCCAAGGTCCTCGCGATCGCGGCCGGCGGCATCATCATCCTCACGAACGCTCGGACGATCTCCCTCGCCCTCGGTGCGTCGACCCCCGTGGTCTCGACGATCCTCGCGGCGCTGGCACTCGGGTGGATCTCCCTGCTCATCCACGTCGTCCGGCTCGAGCGCAGGACCCGTCGCGCGGAGGCCGCTGCCGAACCCGTCGGCGCCGAGGCCTGAGACCACACCCGCCGACCCCACCCCGAGGTCAGCCGGGCGCGGATCAGTCAGGCTCAGTTCAGCCAGGCTCAGTTCAGCCAGGCATGGGCCAACCAGCCTCGGGCCAGCCAGCCACGGGTCACGGACAGCCTCGCGGGTCAGCACGACCCGCGAGGCTGCAGTGTCCGCGCCAACGTGAGACAGCCCGACACCAGCGCACTGCGCCCGTCGTATTCCGCACCCTCAGACGGCACGACGGGGTGCTACCGAACCGCCGTGCGCGGTAGCATATCGGGATGCGGGTCACGACGAAATCCGACTACGCCCTGCGCGCGCTCATCGAGATCGCGGGCGCTGTTGACGGCGATCCCATCAGCGCCGACGAGCTCGGACGCCGGCAGGACATACCCAAAGGCTTCCTCCAGTCGATCCTCGCCGACCTGCGTCGCGCGGGGATCCTCGTCTCCGTCCGCGGGAAGTCCGGAGGGTGGCGGTTCTCCCGCCCAGCCGCCGAGGTGACCGCCGCCGATGTCATCCGCGCCGTCGACGGCCCTCTCGTCTCCATCTACGGCCAGCGGCCCGAGGCCGTCGAATACGACGACGCCGCCGAATGCCTCCAACAGGTGTGGGTCGCCGCCCGCTTCGCCCTGCGCGATGTCCTCGAGAAGGTGACGATGGCCGACCTCGCGGTCAAGACCCTGCCCCCGGAGATCACGGACAGAGTCGCGATCGAAGACGCCTGGCAGCCGCACTGAGGCCCACCTCGCCGAGGCGCTCCGACCGACCAGCGCCGCGGGCCGCAGACTGCGGTCCACACAGCCCGCCTGCCTACCTCCAGACCGCGGTGACGGTGCGGACGTCGGCGACCACCTCGGCGACTGCAGCGGAATGGGCGGCGACGATCGGATCGTGCCGCGCGGACTTCTGCCGCGGGCCGAGCTGCGGTGCCCGGGAGACGAGGAGGACGTCCCGGCGGGCGGCCGACAGGGGCATCGGCACGATCTCGATCTCGGGGTCGGTGGGCAGTGAGGACTCGGGGATCATCGCGATCGCCAGGCCCGCGGCGATCATCCTGTTGATCGCCGCGTAGTCGTCCATCCGCATCCCCACCCGGGGTTCGAAGCCCGCGGCCAGGCAGAACGCGCGGATCACCTCGTCGATGGCGTCACCGGGGTCGATGCTGAACGCCCACGACTGCGTGACGAGCGCCGCGAAGTCGGGCAGCCCGTGCGGATCGATCGGCACGGGCCCCACGGCCTTGGGCACGCAGAGGAAGAGCTGCTCGGAGTAGCTTCTTCGCCGTGAGGCTCGGCGGGATCCACACCTTGTCGACGTCGGTGGAGACGAGGAGCGCAAGGTCGAGGTCGCCGGCCTCGAGCCGGGAGACGAGCTTCGCATGCTCGTCCATCGTGACGTCGAGCGCAGCCCCGAGCACCGTGGCCGACGCATCATCGGCGACCTGCCACCGCGGACGCTTCTGCAGCTCGTGGTGAAGCAGCGGGATGACACGCGCGCCGACCGTGGGCACGGCCCCGATCTTCACCGGCACCGCCTGCGAATCCCGCCACAGCGCCACCTCGTCGACGAGGCGGTCGGCGAGACCGAGGATCTCCACCGCCCGAGTGACGACGAGGCTGCCGACGGTCGTCGGATGCGAACCGCGGGGGGTGCGCTCGATGAGGGTCGCCCCGAGCGTGCGTTCGAGATTCGCGAGGTGATGGTTGACGGTCGGCTGGCTCCAGTCGAGCCGCGTCGCCGCTGCCGCGACCGATCCGGCATCGGCGACGGCGCGGAGCGCGACGAGCCCGCGAGTGTCCAGAACTTCCATAGCTCTCCCTCGATGAGTTCAATACTGTCTATAGAGTAGGCGAGGAAACTTGCTATTCTCCCCAAGGCCCTCATTCCCTACCCTGAAGGCATGACCGTGCACCAGGACTCCGCCGTGCCCGCGACCCCCCGAGGATGGTCGCGCGCGCACTCACGCCCCGTACGCCGACGCTCTCGCGAAGGCCGCCGCCCGCAATCCCCTGCTTCTCCAGACTCCCGGTCACGGCGGCAACGGTGACGGCATCTCCGCAGGTCAGGCCGACTTCTTCGGCGAGAACGTGCTCGCCCTCGACATCCCGCCGCTCTTCGATGGCATCGACCTCGGCGTCGACACCCCGAAGGACGAGGCCCTCGAGCTCGCCGCCGAGGCATGGGGAGCCCGCCGCACGTGGTTCCTCACCAACGGCTCCTCACAGGGCAACCGGATGGCGGCGCTGGCCATCGGCACCCTCGGCTCGGGCGTCGTCACGCAGCGCAGCGCCCATTCGAGCTTCATCGACGGCATCGTCCTCGCCGGACTCAATCCGCGCTTCGTCTCGCCCAACGTCGATGAGGTCAACGGCATCGCCCACGGCGTCACCCCCGATTCGCTGCGCCACGCGATCCGCAGCCACCCGGAGACGGTCACGGCCGTCTACCTCGTCACCCCGAGCTACTTCGGTGCGGTCGCGGACGTCGCAGCCCTCGCCGAGGTGGCCCACGAGGCCGGCGCGATCCTCATCGTCGACGCGGCCTGGGGTGCGCACTTCGGCTTCCACCCCGACCTTCCTGCCTCCCCGGTCACGCTCGGCGCCGACGTCGTCATCATGAGCACCCACAAGCTCGCCGGCTCGTTCACGCAGTCCGCGCTCCTCCACCTCGGCGACACCGAGTTCGCCGACCGCCTCGAACCGGCACTCGCCCGCGCGTTCATGATGACGGCCTCGACGAGCGAGAACGCGCACCTCATGGCCTCGATCGACATCGCCCGCCGCGATCTCGTCAACTCCCAGGACGCGATCGCGGAGTCGCTCACGAACATCCGGCACGCCCGCGCCCAGATCGAGGGGTCGGGGCACTACCGGCTGCTCTCGGCCGACTTCCTCAGCTCCCCGGACGTCGTCGACATCGACCCGTTCCGCCTGCCCATCGACATCACCGCGACCGGCTTCGACGGGCACACCGTCCGCAAGCGCCTGGCCGAGGACTTCGGGATCTTCGCCGAGATGGCCACGGCCACGACCCTCGTCGCGCTCATCGGACTCGGCAAGTCCCCGGACATCAGCCGTCTCCTCGACGCCCTCGAGCAGCTGCGCCTGGAGAACGCCGAGGCAGACGTCCTCGCCGAGGCGGACGCTGAGGTCGTCGGGACGATCGAGCAGGGTGCGGCACCCGCGTCCGCCGACGACGCTCCGGTCGAGATCCCGCCGCTGCCGACGGCAGGCGACCTCGTCATGCTTCCGCGCGACGCGTTCTTCGCTGAGTCCGAGGTCGTCTCCGCCGCCGAGGCGGCCGGCCGGATCAGCGTGAGCTCGCTGGCCGCGTATCCTCCCGGCATTCCCAACGTCCTGCCCGGCGAGGAGATCACCCAGGAGACGATCGACTTCCTGCAGGCGGTCGCAGCCAGCCCTTCGGGACACGTGCGCGGCAGCGTCGACCCCGAGCTCGCGAACTTCCGGGTCGTCGTTCCCTCGCACACTCACGAGAACTGACGGCAACCACAGATTCACGAGGTCTGACGCCGACAGCATCCACCACATTGACGGCGCGCACGCCGGGGCGGGAGTCCCTGAGTGCGCGCCGTCGTCGTCGACCGCGCGACCACCTCGGCGGAAGAGCCTTCCCACTCTTCGGGAGCCGGAACCGCGGCAGGATTCCCTGACGGAATCATCCGTTTCGCGATGTGACCCCCGTCACGATTTGCACGTGAATAGGATCACGGCGATCTCCGCGGCGCCACAGCGCCGCTTGCCGCATGAGAGCACCGAAGCGCGGGTGCGAAATCCGCATCGGGCGGCCGGTGCTGTGCGTGATCTGGTTCACAATTGCTGTTGACAGTGCTTGCGCCCAGCGCAAAGATGAACTCCATTGCCTTGACGCCGCCGGCCGCTGCCGCGGCGTTTTCATCTCAGTCAACGTGAGGAATCAGCAATGACATCCGGCCACACCGAACCGAGCGCGGAGAGCAGAAAGCCCTTCCGCATCAAGCGGCGGTCGACGAAGAAGAAGCGCTTGGAAGCCGACGACTGCATCGTCGTCGAGCCGAAGTCCATCCGCACCGCGATCGGCGGCACGACCGTCGGCAACTTCATGGAATGGTTCGACTTCGGCGTCTACGGCTACCTCGCCGTGACGATGACCGCCGTCTTCACCGAGGGCATGGATCCGCAGATGGGACTGCTCGTCACGCTGCTCGGATTCGCCGTGTCCTTCCTCGTCCGCCCGCTCGGCGGCATGGTGCTCGGACCGCTCGGTGACAAGATCGGGCGCCAGAAGGTCCTCTTCTTCACCATGGCGACGATGGCGACGGCCACCGCACTCATCGGCGTGCTGCCCACAGCCGCACAGGTCGGCCTGTGGGTGATCATCCCCCTCTACATCCTCAAGATGATCCAGGGCTTCTCCACCGGCGGCGAGTACGCCGGTGCCACCACCTACGTCTCCGAGTTCGCCCCCGACAAGTCCCGCGGCTACTGGGCCGCCTGGCTCGACGTCGGCTCCTACCTCGGCTTCGCCGCCGGTGCCGGCACGGTGGCCATCACGAGCGTGGTGACCACGAGCATCTGGGGCGAGACCGCGATGGTCGACGGCGGTTGGAGGATCCCGTTCCTCGTCGCCATCCCGCTCGGCGTCGTCGCCATCTGGTTCCGCTTGAAGATCCCGGAGACTCCCGGCTTCGAGGCCGCCCAGGAGGAGGGCCTGGTGACGAAGAGCGCGGACGACCCGTTCGCCCGCCACGGCCTCATCGGCGTCATCCGCCACTTCTGGAAGGAGATCCTCATCGGCATCGCCATCGTCGCGGGTTCGCAGACGGTGGGCTACGCGCTGACGAGCTTCATGCCGACCTACCTCGAGGAGACGGTCAAGGTCTCGAACATCCAGGCCGCCGTCGTCACCATCCCGGTGCTCGTCATCATGTCGATCTGCCTGCCGCTCATCGGTCGGCTCTCCGACAAGCTCGGCCGCCGGTTCGTCTTCGGGCTGGCCGCAGGCATGACGATCGTCCTCATCGTTCCCGCCTTCGCCGTCATGCAGATCGGCGAGATGTGGGCGGTGACGATCGCACTGTTCATGGTCGCGCTGCCCGCGGCGTTCTACATCGCGTGCCTCGCCTCGACCCTGCCGGCGCTGTTCCCGACGGCGTCGCGCTACGGCGCGATGGGCCTGACGTTCAACCTCGGCGTCTCGCTGTTCGGCGGCACGACGCCGCTGTTCAGCCAGGCACTCATCGACCTCACCGGGAACTCGTACATGCCGGCCTTCTACATCATGTTCTTCTCGGTCATCGCGCTCGTCGCCGTGTTCTTCATGCGCGAATCCGCGCACCGGCCGCTGCTCGGGTCGTTCCCGACGGTGTCCTCGCATGAAGAGGCCGTCGAGCTCGCCAAGGGTCAGGACGAGAATCCCGACATCGACCCCGAGACCATGCCGATCGGCGCCGGGAAGTGACACAGTCCGAGCAAGTGATCTGACCTGAGGCGACGCGGCTGCGTCTGAACCGACTTCGCCGCCCTGACCAGTCACGACGAACCGGCATCGAGCATCGCCCCTTCCGCGCAGTGAGCGCGGGAGGGGCGATGTCGTCTGCTGAGAGGTCCAGCGGTGCCGTTCACTCCGAGGCATCCGAGACGGAGGCCTCGGTGCGTCTGAAGAAGTAGAGGTTGCGGGTGACGAGGTCGGCGACCGCGTCGGGCCGGTTCGCTTCGATGAGGTCGACGATGTCGATGAGCTCCTTCGCCGAGGTGACCGCGACGTTCCCGACAGACCGTGAGCTGCCGGATCCGGTCACCGAGGCGCTCGTACTGTCCGCCGCGGCGTCGGCTTTAGCCCCTGCACCGGTGGATCCCGCTCCCGAAGTCGCTTGGGCTTCGGCTCCGCCACCCGCACCGCTGGATTCCGCGCTGCCGGTTTCCGCATCACTGGGTCCTGCGTCGACGGTCGAGAGATGGCCGATCCGGGACTGGTCGCGCAGCCGCAGGCTGATCTCCGCGGCACGGCGTCCGAGGCCGAACGCGAGGAGCGACTCGTGGAACCGGCGGTCATGGGTATAGAACGCGACGAGGTCGCCGGCAACGGCCGCGGCCACCGTCGCCTCGGCATGGGTGCGCAGTCGGCGCAGCTCGTCGCGGATCGCATCGCCCGTCCCCGTGGGGACTCCGTCTCTCATCCCCGTGGGAACGGTGTCACCCGCACCGCCACCGCTTCTCCTGTCGGCGCCCTCGAGGTCGACGGCCGCAGAACCGCCAGCACCGGCAGCCGACCCCGCACCGCCCGTCCCCGTGGGGACGTCGTCATCCAATTCGCCAGCGCCCACAGCAGACCCGGGCCCCGCCTCGGCGAGCCGATCGCACAGCTGCCGCACCGCCGGCACGGCGAGGAGGACGCGGATGCGGATGATCTCCTCGAGGTCGGCCTCGGTGATCGGGACGAGGCGGAAGCCGCGGTTGGGCACCGCCTCGACGGTGCCTTCGGTGACGAGCGCCATCATCGCCTCACGCACCGGACTGAGCGAGATGCCGAGCTGCTTCGCGAGCCCGGCGGCCGAATAGATCCGATCCTCGGCGAGCTCACCCGTGGCGATCGCGTCGCGGATGATCGAGAGCGCATGCTCGCGCAGCGAGGGCTGCTTCGCTCGGTCCATGCCATCTCCCCCTGCCGGAACTCTCGACCTCCCCTGCCAGAACTATTGACAGCATAGCCCGGAGAATCCACGATGGAAGACAGGTAGTCGGTAATCGATTACCTGACAATCAGTACCGGCCCGACAAGCCGTACCGGCACCGCAACCAGTCCCGCACCGCAATCCGCTCCAGCACCGCGAACCACGACCCCGACAACCCATACCAGCCCGACAATCCGTTCCAGCCCGGTAACCCCGCTCCGGCTCCGGAACCCGTTCCTGCGATGGAGGAGGAATGGACGACCCGCTGCTCCAGCCGTACGACCTCGGCGGACTCACCCTGCGCAACCGCATCGTCTCGACCTCGCACGAGCCCGCCTACACCGAGAACGGCATGCCGACGGACCGCTACCGCCTCTACCACCGGGAGAAGGCGCGCGGCGGTGTCGGGCTGACGATGATCGGCGGGTCCGCGATCGTGTCGAAGGACTCGCCGGCCGCGTTCGGCAACATCGACCTGACGACCGACGAGGTGATCCCCTGGCTGCGCGCGATCGCCGAGGACTGCCACGCCGAGGGTGCCGCGGTGATGATCCAGGCGACGCATCTGGGGATGCGCTCGTCGAACTTCGCCGGGGACTGGCTGCCGCTCGTCTCGCCGTCACGGACCAGGGAGGCCGCGCACCGGTCGTTCACGAAGGCCCTCGAGGACTTCGACATGGACCGCATCGTCGCCGACTTCGCGGCCGCGGCCGCCCGGGTCGCCGCTGCCGGGTTCGACGGCCTCGAGATCATGCACGCCGGTCACCTCCTCGACTCCTTCCTCGCGTCCTGGCTCAACGAGCGCAGCGACGAGTGGGGCGGCGACCTCGACGCGCTCATGCGCTTCCCGCTGCGCGTCATCGACGCCGTCACCGCCGCCGTGCCCGCGGGCTTCCTCGTGGGCATCCGGATGGCCGTCGACGAACTCCGAAGCGCCCTAAGCCGGTCGCGGTGATGTCGATGCGGAACGGGTCGATGTCGACGACGTCCGGGAGCTGAGGAAGTCGGCGAGAGCAGCGGTAGGCCCACGACCCCTCGATCTGGGCGCGGGCGTGCCGGATGTTCGTGAGCGACTCCGCGATCGCGTCCTGGGAGTTGACGAGATCGCGGCGGGCGATGTCGATCGAGGCCATGAGGTGCGCGTTCTCGCTCGTCGAGGCCGTCATCATGAACGCGCGGGCGAGTGCCGGTTCGAGGCGGTCGGCGAACTCGGTGTCGCCGAGGTGGAGGAGCGCGGACTGCGTGAACGAGCCGGCGAGCTGTGGGTGCTCATGATGACGACGTCGGCGCCGAGCGTGACCGGGGAGGCAGGAAGGTCGGGGTGGAAGCCGAAGTGCGCACCCCAGGCCGCGTCGACGATGAGGATCGCGCCGGCCTCGTGGGCCACCTCGGCGAGGGCTGCGACGTCCGCGACCGCACCGAAGTAGCTCGGGGTGACGAGGTAGACGGCCGTGACCGTCTCCGGTGGCTGCGGATCGCGTGGCGCAGCGAATCGGGGGTGACGCCGTGGGCGATGCCGTTGACCTCATCGACGTTGGGCGAGACGAAGCGCGGATTGAGTCCGGCGAGGACGATGCCGTCGATGAAGCTCGAATGGGCGCTGCGCTGCGTGACGACGCCCGAGCCGAGGGTGCCGATGGCCAGCGCCGCCATCCGGTTTGCCCTGTGAGGAGCCGTTGGTGAGGAACCACGTGCGGCGGGCTCCCATGCCTCGGCGGCGAGCTCGAGGGCCTCGTCCTTCGGGGTGTCGACGCCGAGGTCGATGCCATCGAAGAGCGGCGGGATGTCGAGGGCGAGCACGTTCTCGCCGAAGAAGTCGGCCTGACCTGCGGAGATGCCGTCACCGTTGCCGCCGTGACCGGGAGTCTGGAGAAGCAGGGGATTGCGGGCGGCGGCCTTCGCGAGAGCGTCGGCGTACGGGGCGTGAGTGCGCGCGCGACCATCCTCGTGGGGGGTCGCGGGCACGGCGGAGTCCTGGTGCACGGTCATGCCTTCAGGGTAGGGAATGAGGGCCTTGGGGAGAATAGCAAGTTTCCTCGCCTACTCTATAGACAGTATTGAACTCATCGAGGGAGAGCTATGGAAGTTCTGGACACTCGCGGGCTCGTCGCGCTCCGCGCCGTCGCCGATGCCGGATCGGTCGCGGCAGCGGCGACGCGGCTCGACTGGAGCCAGCCGACCGTCAACCATCACCTCGCGAATCTCGAACGCACGCTCGGGGCGACCCTCATCGAGCGCACCCCCCGCGGTTCGCATCCGACGACCGTCGGCAGCCTCGTCGTCACTCGGGCGGTGGAGATCCTCGGTCTCGCCGACCGCCTCGTCGACGAGGTGGCGCTGTGGCGGGATTCGCAGGCGGTGCCGGTGAAGATCGGGGCCGTGCCCACGGTCGGCGCGCGTGTCATCCCGCTGCTTCACCACGAGCTGCAGAAGCGTCCGCGGTGGCAGGTCGCCGATGATGCGTCGGCCACGGTGCTCGGGGCTGCGCTCGACGTCACGATGGACGAGCATGCGAAGCTCGTCTCCCGGCTCGAGGCCGGCGACCTCGACCTTGCGCTCCTCGTCTCCACCGACGTCGACAAGGTGTGGATCCCGCCGAGCCTCACGGCGAAGAAGCTCTACTCCGAGCAGCTCTTCCTCTGCGTGCCCAAGGCCGTGGGGCCCGTGCCGATCGATCCGCACGGGCTGCCCGACTTCGCGGCGCTCGTCACGCAGTCGTGGGCGTTCAGCATCGACCCCGGTGACGCCATCGACGAGGTGATCCGCGCGTTCTGCCTGGCCGCGGGCTTCGAACCCCGGGTGGGGATGCGGATGGACGACTACGCGGCGATCAACAGGATGATCGCCGCGGGCCTGGCGATCGCGATGATCCCCGAGTCCTCACTGCCCACCGACCCCGAGATCGAGATCGTGCCGATGCCCCTGTCGGCCGCCGCCGGGACGTCCTCCTCGTCTCCCGGGCACCGCAGCTCGGCCCGCGGCAGAAGTCCGCGCGGCACGATCCGATCGTCGCCGCCCATTCCGCTGCAGTCGCCGAGGTGGTCGCCGACGTCCGCACCGTCACCGCGGTCTGGAGGTAGGCAGGCGGGCTGTGTGGACCGCAGTCTGCGGCCCGCGGCGCTGGTCGGTCGGAGCGCCTCGGCGAGGTGGGCCTCAGTGCGGCTGCCAGGCGTCTTCGATCGCGACTCTGTCCGTGATCTCCGGGGGCAGGGTCTTGACCGCGAGGTCGGCCATCGTCACCTTCTCGAGGACATCGCGCAGGGCGAAGCGGGCGGCGACCCACACCTGTTGGAGGCATTCGGCGGCGTCGTCGTATTCGACGGCCTCGGGCCGCTGGCCGTAGATGGAGACGAGAGGGCCGTCGACGGCGCGGATGACATCGGCGGCGGTCACCTCGGCGGCTGGGCGGGAGAACCGCCACCCTCCGGACTTCCCGCGGACGGAGACGAGGATCCCCGCGCGACGCAGGTCGGCGAGGATCGACTGGAGGAAGCCTTTGGGTATGTCCTGCCGGCGTCCGAGCTCGTCGGCGCTGATGGGATCGCCGTCAACAGCGCCCGCGATCTCGATGAGCGCGCGCAGGGCGTAGTCGGATTTCGTCGTGACCCGCATCCCGATATGCTACCGCGCACGGCGGTTCGGTAGCACCCCGTCGTGCCGTCTGAGGGTGCGGAATACGACGGGCGCAGTGCGCTGGTGTCGGGCTGTCTCACGTTGGCGCGGACACTGCAGCCTCGCGGGTCGTGCTGACCCGCGAGGCTGTCCGTGACCCGTGGCTGGCTGGCCCGAGGCTGGTTGGCCCATGCCTGGCTGAACTGAGCCTGGCTGAACTGAGCCTGACTGATCCGCGCCCGGCTGACCTCGGGGTGGGGTCGGCGGGTGTGGTCTCAGGCCTCGGCGCCGACGGGTTCGGCAGCGGCCTCCGCGCGACGGGTCCTGCGCTCGAGCCGGACGACGTGGATGAGCAGGGAGATCCACCCGAGTGCCAGCGCCGCGAGGATCGTCGAGACCACGGGGGTCGACGCACCGAGGGCGAGGGAGATCGTCCGAGCGTTCGTGAGGATGATGATGCCGCCGGCCGCGATCGCGAGGACCTTGGCCGGGAGGATCTTCACGAGCCACGCCGCGAAGGGTGCGGCGATGATGCCGCCGACGAGCAGAGCGCCTGCGATCGACCACTCGATGCCCTGGGAGCCGAGGGCGAAGAGGAAGCCGAGCGACCCGCCGACGGCGACGACGAATTCGCTCGTGTCGATCGAGCCGACGACCTTGCGGGGCTCGAGGCGTCCCGAGGACAGGAGAGTCGTCGTGCCGACCGGGCCCCAGCCTCCGCCGCCGATCGCGTCGAGTGCGCCGCCGACGAGTCCGATGGGAACGAGCAGACCCTTGCCGGGGCGGCCCTTGAATGTCGGGCGGGCGCCGCCGAGGGCGAGGAAGCGCCAGATGACGTAGACGCCGAGAGCGAGCAGCAGACCGGAGATCCACGGGGTGGCGGCGTCGCCGTTGAGACCGGCGAGGAACGTCGCACCCGCGAAGGCGCCGACGAAGCCGGGGACCGCGAGGATGAGGACGGTGCGCCAGTCGACGTTGCCGAACTTGTGGTGGGAGATGCCGGAGACGAGCGAGGTGCCGATCTCGGAGAAGTGCACGGCCGCCGAGGCGGTCGCCGGGGCGATGCCGGTGGCCAGCAGCAGGGTCGTCGACGTCACGCCGTACGCCATGCCGAGGGATCCGTCGATGAGCTGGGCGATGAGCCCGACGATGCCTAAGACGATGAGCTGCCTCATGGTGGCCGCCTCTCCGTTGTGCGAAGCTGAGTGAGATTGTTGAGCAGTTTCACGTGCCTCCCACACAATACTCATTAAGTTGAGTGAATTACTACACTATGAACTTCTGTGACGGGGTGAGGCGGCAGACGAAGCGGGTGAGTGAGTCGCAGATGCGTGTGACGGGGCGAACTGCGGTGCGCACCGCGGGGCGAAACAGCGCTGCGCACCGCGCGTGCTCTCGACGGGACGTAAGGCGGGCGACGACAAGTCGCCGGTTCTGCGCCGCATCCATGGCGATCCCCGTGTTCTGCGCCAGGTCCATGGTGAAATTCGCGTCCAGATCACCATGAATCCGGCGCGCAATCGCCATGAACGCGGCGCACATTGCTCAACTATCGCCGCGACCCGCGACTCGGCGCCGCGACTCGGCGCTGCGACGCCGACAACGACCCGCGCCGCATGCGACCTGAAGTCGGCCCCGGTGCCACCCGAGGCAGGGACTTCCGGACGCAGAGTGTCGATTTCGGACTCGATCATCGACACTCTGCGTCCGGAGAACGACGACGCGGGCACAGGAGTCGTCGGGACGGCGCGTAACTGTCGGTTCACCGCGTATCTGTCGTGACACTGCGTCGGTGGGCGGGGTGGTTGGGGGTGCAGCCCCGTGCCGCGACGGGTTGATTCCCCTCAGTCGAAGGGCTGCGAGGACCGCGAGGACTGCGGGGCGTGGGCCTGTTCGGTCACGCGGAGGACGTCGAGGTCGACCTGCCCGTCGATGCCCGCGACGTTCGCGAAGTAGTGGACCTGCCACATCGTCCACTCGCCGCCGGGCCGGACGAAGAAGTTCGTCACCCACTGCGGGCGGTCGGCCAGCGTCCCGATCGAGTAGTCGGAGGTGAAGGAGCCGCGCGCATAGACGAGGAGCTCGCGGCCCCACGCCTCCTCGACGATGCGCCGGAAGTCCTCGAGCTCGGCGTCCACCGCCTCCTGCGGCGGTCGCTCCTGACAGGCGCCGATGAGTTCGAGGTCGATCGCCGGCGCCAGCGCCTCGGGTTCGGGCGGGGCGGCAGCGAGGAAGTTCTCGGCCTGCTCGGCACCGGGGGAGCAGAGGGTGAAGAAGTGATAGGCGCCGCGGCGCACGCCGGCGGTCGCGGAATCCGTCCAGTTCGCGGCGAATCGGGGGTCGACGTAGTCGTTGCCCTCCGTGGCCTTGATCATCGCCGCGGCGATGTCGTCGGAGGCCACTGCCCTCCAGTCGATGACGCCCTGGTGGTTGGAGACGTCGATCGCGTGGACCTCACCGGGCTCGAGCGCGGGCCGGGTGTTCGGCACCCACGCGAACCACCAGACGGCCACAGCGAGGACAGCGACGACGACGGCGGTCGCCGTGAGGGGAAGCGGACGGCGCCAGCGCGGGGTGCGGTCTCGGCGGGGTGCGGTCACACGACCAAATCTACCCGGCGGCCCCCTCCACCTCGCGGACGATCGGCAGCTCGCACGTCGTCGGCGCGTGCTGCCGGTACCCGGAGAGGAACTCGCCGAGGCGGTCGATCGATTCGGTGAGCACGTCGACCGACGGCAGTGTGACGAGCCGGAAGTGATCGGGCCGCGACCAGTTGAAAGCGGTGCCGTGCGAGACGAGGATCTTCTGCTCGCGCAGCAGGTCGAGAGCGAACTGCTCGTCGTCGGTGATCCCGAACTTCTCCGTGTCGAGCTTCGCGAAGAGGTAGAGCGCCCCGTCGGCGCGTTCGGCGCTGACGCCGTCGATCGAGTTGAGGCCCTCATGGGCGACGGTCATCTGCTCGCCGAGGCGGCCGGTCGGCAGGACGAGATCCTCGATCGACTGCTTGCCGCCGAGGGCCGCCTGGATCGCGTGCTGGGCGGGCACGTTCGCGCACATCCGCATGTTCGCGAGCAGGGTGATGCCCTCGATGTAGCTCTTCGCCTCGGACAGCGGTCCGGTGATCGCGAGCCACCCCGCCCGGTAGCCGGCGATCCGGTAGGCCTTCGACAGCCCCGAGTAGGTCAGGCACAGCACATCGTCGCCGGTCAGGGTCGCCATGTTGATCATCTCGACGCCGTTGTAGGTGATCTTCTCGTAGATCTCGTCGGCGAAGACGATGAGGTGGTGGCGGCGGGCGATGTCGGCGATCGCGGCCAGCGTCTCCCGCGGGTAGACCGCACCGGTCGGGTTGTTCGGGTTGATGACGACGATGCCGCGCGTGCGCTCGGTGATCTTCGACTCGAGATCCTCGAGGTCGGGCAGCCAGCCGTTCTCGTCGTCGCAGAGGTAGTGCTTCGGGGTGCCCCCGGACAGCGCCACCGAGGCGGTCCACAGCGGGTAGTCGGGACTGGGCACGAGGATCTCATCGCCGGGATTGCACAGGGCCTGCAGCGAGAGCGTGATGAGCTCGCTCACCCCGTTGCCGAGGAAGACCTCCCGCGTGTCGAGGTTCGTGATCCCCTTCGACTCGTAGTGCTGGACGACGGCTCGGCGCCCGGAGAGGATGCCCCGCGACTCCGAGTAGCCCTGCGCGACGGGCAGGTGGCCGACGATGTCCTGGACGATCGTCTCAGGCGCTTCGAAGCCGAACGGTGCAGGGTTGCCGATGTTGAGCTTGAGGATCGTGTGTCCCGCTGCCTCCATCGCCTCCGCCTCTTCGAGGACAGGACCCCGAATGTCATAGAGGACATTGGCCAGCTTCGACGACTGCCTGAACATGTGTGCCTTTCTCCAGCGACTTCTGCCACTTCCACGCTAGGGCCCGGACCTGAGTGCTTCCGACCAGACAGAGGCGCGTTTCGAACACCTTTGTCCGCGCCGACGGACCGAAGTGCAGACCTTTGGGCAGCCGCTCGCGCTGTCCGAGCGGACCCCGCGTCCCGGCTCCCGGCAGGCGACTAAGCTGAGTAACGTGTCCGATCCTGCACCGCGCCGCCGCGGCCGTCCGCCGAAGTCCTCGCGCGGCGACGCCCGCCAGGCGATCGCGAAGGCCGCGGCCGACGAGTTCTCCGACCGTGGGTACGATGCGACGTCGATGCGCGGCATCGCCCGCCGCGCCGGCGTCGATCCGGCGCTCGTCCACCATTATTTCGAGTCGAAGGCAGCCCTCTTCGCCGAGGCGGTGAGGCTGCCCGTGCGCCCCGACCGGATCGTCCGGCGCGCGCTCGACGCCCCGCTCGACCGCCTCGGCGAATCGATCGCCGGCACGGTGCTCACCGCCTGGGAGGATCCGAGGATCAGGCCGATCGGCATCACCCTGCTCAAATCCGTCATCGGCGGATCCGCGGCCGGCAGCCTGCTGCGGCAGTTCATGGTCCGCGAGCTCGGGTCGGCGATCACCGGCAAGCTCACCGCCGAGGGCATCGAATCCGCCGAGGCGGAGCTGCGGTCCTCGCTCGTGCTCAGTCAGATGGCCGGCGTGCTCATCATCCGCCACGTCGTCGCGCTCGAACCGCTCGCCTCGGCGCCGCTGCCGGAGGTCATCGCCCGGACCTCGCTGTCCGTGCAGCGGCACATCGACGGGAACACGCAGGTCAGCGACCCGGACCCGGGCGACGACCGTCCCAGCGACTGACCCTTCTACGGCCGTGCGGCGAACAGCGCGTCGTCGCGGAAGGCGGCTCGCGCTCGCCTGAGCGCGTCGATTCCGGACAGATTCCCCTTGACGCCTCCGACGAAGAGGCGTCTAATTCATCGTATGATGAATAATGTCATCGAGACCCGCGGCCTCACGGTCCGGCGCGGACGCACGACGGTCCTCGACCGGCTCGATCTCGACGTGCCGTCGGGCGCGATCGTCGGACTGCTCGGGCCCAGCGGCAGCGGAAAGACGACCCTCATGCGCGCGATCGTCGGCATGCAGATCACCCGCGGCGGCACCGTAACCGTGCTCGGTCGGCCCGCCGGGACGCGGGCGCTGCGGCATCGGGTGGGCTACATGACCCAGCAGGCGAGCATCTACGACGATCTCACCGTCGAGCAGAACCTCCGCTACTTCGCGCGGATCGTCGGCGCCCCGGCCGCGGATGCCGCCCGCGTCATCGAGCGCACGGGCCTGACCGGGCAGACGCGTCAGCTGGCGCGCACGCTCTCGGGCGGGCAGGCCAACCGCGTCTCCCTTGCCGCGGCGATGCTCGGCACCCCCGACCTCCTCATCCTCGACGAACCGACCGTCGGCCTCGACCCCGTCCTCCGCGCCGACCTCTGGGACATCTTCCGCCGGCTCGTCGACGACGGGGCGACGATCCTCGTCTCGAGCCACGTCATGGACGAGGCGACCCGGTGCGATCGGCTCCTCCTCATGCGCGACGGCCGCATCATCGCCGACACCACCCCACCCGAGCTCCTCGCCGCGACGGGAGCCGAGACCGCCGAGGACGCCTTCCTCACGATCATCGAACGCGATCGCACGGGAGGCCACCGCCTCCTCGGCGCAGGTCCGGACGGAGGCACGCGATGACGGCCCGGCGCACGTTCGCCACCGCCGGTCGCGTCCTCCTCCAGATCGGCCACGACCCGCGCACGATCGCGCTCCTCCTCGTCGTGCCGAGCCTCCTCATCGGCCTCGTCGCGTGGATCTTCGACGAGACCGAGGTCTTCGCCGACATCGGCCCGGCGATGCTCGCGCTCTTCCCGTTCATCGTCATGTTCCTCGTCACGAGCATCTCCACCCTGCGCGAGCGCCGCAGCGGCACGCTGGAGCGGCTGCTGTCGATGCCGCTCGGCAAGGGCGACTTCATCCTCGGCTACACGCTCGCGTTCGGTCTGCTCGCCATCGTGCAGACGGCGATCGCCGGGACCTACGCGATCTGGGTGTGCGGACTCGAGATCGAGGGGTCGATGGTCCTGCTCTTCGTCGTCGCGATCGCCGATGCCCTCCTCGGCACCGCGCTCGGCCTGCTCGCCAGCGCCTTCGCGCGCACCGAGTTCCAGGTCGTTCAGTTCATGCCCGTGCTCGTCTTCCCGCAGATCCTCCTCGGCGGGATCTTCCTCGCCCGGGACCGGCTGCCGGAGGTGCTCGAGACCATCGGCGACTGGCTGCCGCTGTCGCACGCGATCGACGCGCTCACCGCCGTCGCCACGGGATCCGAGGACGCCGACTGGGTGTGGCTGCGGATCCTCTTCATCGGCTGCTGGATCGTCGGTGCGATCGTCGTCGGCTCGCTCACGCTGCGCCGGCGGACCCCGTAACTGCGCGCAACTCCGCAGGTGTGTGCTCAGGAGGCGCTGACTCCGCGGCTGTGCGCTCAGGCCCGCTTGCGGTCGGAGGCGAGCATCCCGAAGACGAGAGTGTCCGTCCATTCGCCCTTCGACCACCAGTCGCTGCGCAGGTGGGCTTCGCGTGTCATGCCGATGCGCTCGGCCAGCTTCGCCGAGGCGGTGTTCCGGGCATCCATCTGCGCGACGACCCGGCGCAGCTGCGCGTCGTCGAAGGCATGGTTGAGCACGGCGAGCGCCGCCTCGGAGGCGAAGCCGTGGCCACCGGCGGCGGGGTTGAGCACCCAGCCGACCTCCGCCTTCGTCTCGTCCGCGGAGTCGAGCCAGATCGCGATGTCGCCGATGACGGTCGAACCCGCGAAGTCCTCATGATCGTCGTCGGTCTCGATGACGAGGGCGAGTGCCTTCGCCTCCCCGCCCAGCCCCGTACGGGGGATCCGCTTGCCGATCTCGGTCCGCGCCACCTCGGCGGTCCAGGGGTCGCAGAGAAGGAACCGCGAGACGTCCTCGCGCGCGTAGATCGGCAGCAGCGCCTCGGCGTCGGAGGGCCGGTAGGTGCGCAGGCGCAGCCGTGCGGTGCGGACGGTGAGCGCAGGGTCGGTCATGTCGTCTACCGAACCACGCCGCCACCCCCGGGTCAAGGTGCGCACAGACGGTGCCGCAGGGCGGAAACGCGAACGGCACGGTCGTCGACCCTCGGCACGGTGGGGAACCCGTGCCGCTGGTCGATGACCGTGCCGTTCGGAGAGGCGTGAGCCGAATCGGCTCACGCCGGACTTGGCGTCAGTGCTGCTCGCGTCAGCGCGGCCCGCTGCTCAGATGTTGATGAGCTTGCGGCGCTGGGCGTAGCGGACGAGGGCGGTGCCGCCGATGATCGCCGCGACGCCGAAGAAGATCGCCGCGCCGATCTCGACACCGGTGCGCGGGAGGGTGCCTCCGCCCTTGCCGGCGAGTCCGGGGCCCTGGTCGCCGCCGGAGGAGCCGTTGCCCTCACCGCCGCCCGAGCCGCTGTTGCCACCACCGGCGCCACCGGCGCCGTTCTCATCGGAGTTCCCGTTCGACTCATCGCCGCCGGCATCCGCACCGCCGGCATCGGCCGAGCCGTTCGACTCGTCCCCACCGGCGTCCGCGGATCCCTCGGAGGTGCCGCTCGAGTCATCGGAACCGGCGGGGTCGTCACCCGGGTCGCCGGGCACCTCGGCGTCGGGGTCGAGGCCGAGCCCGTCGAGGATCGTGAAGTGCGTGTCCGTCTGGTCGGTGAGTCCGACGACGTTCGCGGCTCCGGGGCCGTAGGCGGCGATGCGCACCTGCGAGCCGGTGTGGCTCTGCGAGTTGCCCTCTTCGGCGGTGCCGTACGCGACGGTCATCGGGCTGCCGTCCTTCGTCTCCAGCGTGCGGCTCAGGCCCGGCGTCGTCGATCCCGTCTCGACGATCTGGCTCGTGTGAGCGTGGTCGGCGGTCGTGATGACGAGCGTCTCACCGTCCTGCTTCGCGAAGTCGAGGGCCGCGGTGACGGCCTCGTTGAGGTCGACGGTCTCACCGATCTGACCGCACGGGTTCGCCGCGTGGTTCTGCTTGTCGATGCTCGCGCCCTCGACCTGGAGGAAGAAGCCCTTGTCGTTGTCGAGGAGGTCGACGGCCTTCGTCGTCAGCGCCTCGAGGCTGGGCACGGCGGAGGTGCGCTCGGGGTTGTCGGTGCACTGCGCGGCCGGTTCGCTGCCGCCGGTGCGGGTGGCCAGCGGGCCTTCCCAGCGGACGGGGAAATTGCCCTCGGAGAAGAGGCCGAGGACGGGGGCGTCCTGGTTCGCCTCGGTCACCGAATCGAGTGAGGACGCGTCGTCGACGAGCTGGTAGCCGCGCTCCTCGGCCTGCTGGCGCAGGGTCTTGCCCTCCCAGTCGCCGGCCTTCGCGGTCTGCTCGAAGGAGGCCGAGCCGCCGCCGAGGGTGACATCGGCGCGTGTGTCGAGGATCTGCTCGCTGATCGACCCGAGCCCGCCGTTCTCGAGGGCGGCCTCGGAGCAGTCCTGGCTCGTCTCCTCGGGGCCGTAGCAGCCGCGGGCGGAGATGTGCGAGGCCTGCGCGGCCGGAGTCGCATCCTGGATCTCAGAGGTCGAGACGTTTCCGGTCTTCAGGCCGTTCGCCCGGGCGATCTCGACGAGGGTCTTCTCCGGGGTGCCGTTGCGGTCGATGCCGAGCGCGCCGTTGTACGTCTTCACGCCCGAGGCCCAGCCGGTGGCGCTCGCCGCGGAGTCGGTGACGTAGTTGGGCTTGCCGGTCTCCTGGTCGACCGCGTACGTCGTGTAGCTGCCGGTCAGCGGCAGTTCGTCGATGCCGGAAAAGCGGCCGTTCGCGCCCTCGGCGTAGTTGCGGGCGACGGTGATCTCCGAATCGCCCATGCCGTCTCCGATGAGGAGGATGACGTTCTTCGCCCCGGCGTCCTCGATCGATTTCCGGATCGAGTCGGTCATGTCGCCGTCGAGCTGGCGGGCACCGCCGGGTTCGTCGATGCCGGCCGCCGCGGCGGGGGCGGCGACGCCGAAGAGTGCGAGGCTGAGCGCGCCGGTTGCTGCTGCGAGACGCAGAGTTCTCCTGGCCATGGTTGTCCTTTCGGATCGTGGTGCGCGATTGCGCGGATCTGCCATTCCAACCTACTCAGGGAACTCGCAGACTGGATTGATCCGGGATGAAGGGCGCGTGAATTGCCCTGTCACATGACCACCATGCGGACGACCGGCGACGTGCTCACGACCGGCCGAGCGCCTGCTTCCACGACACCTTCGGGCCCGACCTCAGGATCGACTGCTCGAAGATCCGGGTGGCCAGCAGCAGGGCGAGCAGCGTCGTGACCACGAGGATCGCCAGGGACACGAGCGGCTCCCACCAGGCGGTCGTGCCCATGAACACCCGCATCGGAACCGCGACGGCCGCGGAGAACGGAATGTAGCTGAGCACCGCCATGATCGCCTCGTTGTCGGAGAAGAGGACGACGCCCATGTAGGGCAGGAGGATGAGCATCATGATCGGCGTGCTCGTCGACCCGAGGTCCTCCGACCGGGAGACCATCGACGCGGCAGCCGCGTAGAGCGCGGCGATCATGACGAAGCCGACGACGAAGAGGGGGATGAACCACGCGATCGGGTCGGCGAGACGACCGAGGACGAGGTCGTTGCCGCTGATCGCGGCGCCGACGAGCACCGCGACCGCGGTGAGCGCGACCTGCGCGAACGCGAGCACCGAGCACGCGATGACCTTGCCGAACATGATCGCCCGCGCCGAGGTGGAGGCGAGCAGGATCTCGACGATCCGCGACTGCTTCTCCTCGACGACCGATGAGGCGATCGTCATCCCGAACGTCATCGCCGAGGAGAGGAAGATCAGCCCGAGGCCGAGCCCGATGAAGCGCGTGAGCGCCGGATCCGGGGCATTCGGGTCGAGGATGTCGACGGTCGGGGTGAGGCTGAGCGCGCCGCTCAGCGACTCGGGCGCCGCCCGCAGGGCGATGATCGTCGTCCCGGTCGGCGAGTCGGCGGAGTCGACGACGGCCGCGGTGACCTCTTCGCTGCGCACGAGCTCCTCGGCCTCCTCGGTGCTGCCGACGACGACCGGTTCGATGCCGTCGATGCCGGCCACGGAATCCGCCGAGGTGACCGCCACCTTGTCCGTCGAGGCGAACAGTGAGGGCAGCGACCCGGAGACGGCGACGACCGCGCCGAAGAGGATGACGCCGAGCAGAGTGGAGACGACGAAGGCCTTCGACCTCAGCCGGACCATGATCTCGCGTTCGATGACGAGACCGATCGCCGTGGTGAAGCTCGCCCGGGTCGTCGTCACCGGTGTCGAGAGATGGGTTCCGGGAATGGGCTGGTGTGCGCTCATGCCTGCGTGACCTCCTGGAAGAGACGGTTGAGGGGAACGGAATGGGGGGCGAACGCGCGCACGGACGACAGGGTCATCGCCTGCCGGAGGACCGCCTCGGCGGCATCCCCGTCAGGGGCGGAGAACCGCACCCACGTACCGTCGAACTCGGCGACGGCGACGTCGGGAAGGTCCCGGACCCATGCGAGATCCGCATCGGCCTCGAGGATCCACTCCGGGCGGCTGCGCTGACGGCGCAGCTCGTCGGCGGTGCCGGTCGCGACGAGGCGGCCCTGGTTGATGATGACGAGATCGTCGACGAGGCGTTCGACGAGGTCGAGCTGATGACTCGAGAAGAGGACGGGAGCACCGGTGTCGGCGAAGTCGGTGAGCACGTCGAGGGTGCGTTCGACGGCGATCGGGTCGAGACCGGAGAACGGCTCGTCGAGGACGAGCGCGCGGGGGCGGTGGATGAGGGCTGCGGCGATCTGCACCTTCTGCTGGTTGCCGAGGCTGACGGATTCGAGCGTGTCCGTCGGCTTGCCGCCCAGCTCGAGCCGCTCGAGGAGTTCGAGGCCGCGGCGCTTCGCCGAATGCCGGCTGAGGCCGTGGAAGCGGGCGAGGTAGACGAGCTGATCGATGATCGGCATCTTCGGGTAGAGCCCGCGCTCCTCGGGCATGTATCCGATGGTGCTGCGGTCGGCGGCGGTGATCGGCCGGCCGTCGACGGTGATGCGACCGGCATCGGCGGCGAGGACGCCGAGGAGGATCCGCATCGTCGTCGTCTTGCCCGAGCCGTTCGCACCGACGAAACCGGTCATCCGGCCGTCGCCGATGGTGAACGAGAGGTCGTGGAGGACCTTCTTGTCGCCGAAGCTGCGTGCGATGTTCTCTAGCGTGATCATGTCTCCACGCTATGCGGGGACACGGTTCCCGCGGCTCAGCCGAACGGGCGAGATCCGCCTCCTGCTGCCGGGGGAGCGGTCGCCCTGCGGTGCGGCGAACCGGTCAGTCCCGCGGCTCAGGCGGTTCGGGTTGGGCCTGCTCGATGAGGAGGCAGGCGAGGTTGACGGAGCGGTCGATGTCGACGTCGTCCAACGGCGGGGAGTGGGGGATGAGCGAGCGCATGAGGAACGCGCCGACGAAGGTCTCCATGAGGGCGTCGAGGTCGACGGCGTCGACGACGATCGCGTCGCGCGCGGCTGCACGGTCGAGGATCTCGGTGAGCACCGCCATCCGCTGCGGGAGGAAGCCCTTGACGAAGGCATCGGCCGCCTCGGCGGGGCCGTCGTGCATGTGGGCGAGCCACGCGGGCATCGCCGCGCGGACGAACGGATCGTTGAAGATCGCCGCCTGCTGGGATTGGAAGGCGCGGAGGTCGCCGGCGAGAGTGCCGGTGGGCTCCGGGGTGTCGAGTGGGTGCCGCCGATCGACGAGCGCGGGGATGAGGTCGGCGACGCTGGCGAAGCGGCGATAGAACGCGGGTTTGCTCGTCCCGGCGGCGGCGACGATCGCTGCGATGGTCGCGGAGCCGTAGCCCTCTTCGATGATGATCTGCGCCGCGGCATCGAGGATGCTGAGGTCGATCGAATCGTCGCGTGGCCGACCGGAGAATCGATTGGTGCTGATGTCGATCATCCTTCACATCGGTCGTGCGGTCGCAGAATTCGCTCTGACTGTAGCAGAGGAGAGGGGTGGGGTTGCCGGTTCTTTATCATTCCGTTACGCTACGTAACGAGCGGTGGCATACCATCCGCTCACCCCTCATGAGCAGTGCTCGTGATCCATCCCCAATGGACGTGGAGGCAGCGGCGCTGTGGACAGCAGCGCCCTGCTCCGTCCGTGGGGTGAGGTGCCCCGTCGGAGGTGGCGCCGCGAGGGATGAGGCGCCGAGGTGGTCACGTCGTCGGCGCGGACTCCCCGACGCGGACGACACCGTTCTCATACGCCCAGATGACAGCGTGCGTGCGGTCGCGGATGCCGAGTTTGGCGAGCAGGTTCGACACGTGCGTCTTCACCGTGGCCTCGCCGAGGTGGAGCTGACCGGCGATCTCGGCATTGCTCAGGCCCGTGGCGAGGAGGCGGAGGACCTCCTGTTCGCGCTCGGTGAGGAGATCGAGCGCGGGCGAGGGCTGCGCGGATGCGGCCGGGGAGCTCACCGAGCGTTCGATGACGCGGCGCGTGACCTCGGGGGAGAGCAGGCCGTCCCCGCTGGCCAGGGCCTTGACAGCGTCGATGAGCTGTTCGGCTTCGGCGGTCTTGAGGAGGAAGCCGCCGGCTCCTGCGGCGAGCGCTTCGAAGAGGAAGTCGTCGCGATCGAAGGTCGTGAGCATGAGGACGGCGCTGCCGGTGTCGCGCCGGACGATCTCCGCAGTGGCGGCGAGGCCGTCCATCACCGGCATCTGGACGTCCATGCAGATGACGTCGGGTGTGAGCTCGATGGCGCGGTCGATTGCGATCTGCCCGTTCTGGGCTTCGCCGACGACGGCGATCCCGTCCTCGGATTCGAGGATCGTGCGGAAGCCGGTGCGGACCATCGACTGGTCGTCGACGAGGAGGACTCTGATCATGCGTGCCGTGCCTTTGCGCTCGGAGGTGCGGGTGTCCCTGACGGTGCGGTGGATTCCGGGGAGGCGTGCGCCGAGGCGGCGCGGTCCGTGGTCTCGGCCGCAGGCATTTGGTCTGCCATCGGTGAGGGAGAAGTCTCTGGCGTCGCAGTCGATGACGCGGTCGCCGCGGTCGATGGAGAGGTCTCGGGTGCCGTCGCCGCTGTCGCGGGCGAATCCGGGCGCGTGTAGGGGATGCGGGCGCGGACGAGCCAACCGCCGCGTGACTTCGGGCCCGCGTCGAGGGTGCCGCCGAGGGCGCTCATCCGCTCGCGCATCCCGACGATGCCGAGCCCTGTGCCCTGCGACCGGCCGGTGCCATCGGACCGTCCGGTGCCATGCGACTGCCCGGGTGACTGCCCCGTGCCGAGTGACGGATTGGCGCGCTCGCCGGTCGGGGAGGTGTCGCTGACCTCGACCTCGAGGTCGCTCGGGCCGTAGCGGAGACGCACCACCACCTCGGCGCCGGGGCCCGCGTAGCGCTTGGAGTTCGTCAGGGATTCCTGGATCACCCGGTAGACCGAGAGCTCGGTGATGGCGGTGAGCGGATGCGGTGTCCCGTACGTCGCGACGTCGAGGTGCTGCCCGCTGCGGCGCGCGTCGGCATAGAGGTCGGGCAGGTCGTCGAGTCCGGGGGTGCCGCTCGTCCGGTTCGCCGCAGCGGTCGCGGAGCTCGTGTCGCGCAGGGTGTAGACGAGGGTGCGGAGCTCGTCGACGGTCTCCCGGGTCGACGCCTCGATGGTCTGCAGCGACTCCCGAGCGCGGTCGGGGTTCCTCTCCAGGCTGCGCCGGGCGGCCGCGGCGTGGATGCCGACTCCCGCGATGTGATGGGCGACGCCGTCGTGGAGTTCGCGGGCGATGCGGACGCGTTCGAGGTCGAGCGCCTGGTCGGCGAGCTGCTGCTCCTGCCGGCGCACCTCGTCGTTGGCGGCGCGGAGTTCGCCGACGAGGTGCCGCTGGGTCCAGGCGCGGTCGCCGAACATCCATGCCCCGCCGAAGAAGAGGAGGTTGATGAGGAACGTGATGCCGGAGTTCGCCGCGTACTGCAGGACGGTGAGCTCACCGAGGCCGGAGAGCTGAACGACGGCAGCGCCGATGAGCGAGGCGAAGATCGCGATGCAGAGCAGGAGCCGCGACATGAACGCGGCCTGGCGGTTGCTCTGCCAGGCCCCGATCGAATAGACGGCGAGGAAGAGGGTGATCTGCGAGACGCCCGGCTCCATCATCCCCAGGAACTGGGCGGCGATGTAGAGGGCGGAGACCACCCACGCGACGAGGCTCGGATGCGTGCGCCGGAAGACCAGGGGCAGCGGCACGATGAGGGAGGCCAGGCAGGACGCCCACAGCGGAACCTTGAACGGCCAGAAACCGCCGGCGTTGTAGAGGGCGGCGAAGACGGCCGAGCCGATGCCGAGTGCGGCCACGAGGTACCAGTCCCGGGCTCGCGGTCGCCTCTCCGCGGCGGTGATCGGCTCTGCCATTCCTCCAGCTTAATCAGAGGGAGGTCGCCGGGGACATCCCTCGGAGAGCTGATTCGCCTCCGCCGCACGGGGGAGGGGCAGTGCTCACTCCCGTGAGTCGCGGCGAGAGACGACGAGCCATACGGCCCCGGCGAGCGGTGGGAGGAAGAACGCGATGCGCACTGCCGGCGGGATCTCGATCTGGGTGACGTTGTAGGCGGCGACAGCGAACCCGAGGGTCGTCAGCACGGCGGCCGACCACCAGCCGAAGCGCGACCGCTCGAGAGGGCGCACGGCGAGGAAGGCGAGTGCGACGAGCAGTCCGGTGCCGGCGATCGCGAAGAGGTAGGTCAGTGTCAGCGACGACGCCTCCTCGAGGCTGACCCCGGATGACGTGGGGTACTGGTAGGAGCTGAGCAGTGCGGGGCGGATCTGTCCGGCCGAGACGATCGTCGCAGCGATCGCCGCTGCGCTGGCGAATCCACCGATGAGCGCGACGGTGCGGGTCCGAGTCATGATGACCTCCGAGGTCGGGAGACATGATTGAGACATTATGTATCAATCGCGTGATGCTAGATTAAAGAGACACTATGTCTCATGTCAAGGAGGATCGCATGCCGCGCGCTCACCGATCGGTCGAGGAGACTCGCACACTGGTCGCCGAGGCGATCGTCGACTACGTCGCCCATCACGGCATCGCGGTGTGGCCCGAGATTCCGATGGAGCGCATCCTCGAATCCGCCGGCGTCTCGCGCGCCTCCGCCTATCGCATCTGGCCGGGCAGATCGGCCTTCGGAACGTTCGCGCTCGAGCAGTGCGTCGCCGGTCATGCGATGGCGACGCTCGATGAGCAGCGGGCGCTCGCCCTTGCTCGCGAAGTGCTCGGTGAAGCACCCACGGGGACCGCGTCACGAGTCGACAGCGCCGCGCGCTTCATCGCGCGCGCCGCGGAGGAAGAGCTCGATCTGCTGCTGAGCTCGGATCGGTGGCGAGCCTTCGTCCGGTTCCAGGCGGTGGCACTCGACGCGCCGACGCCCGAGATCCAGGAGCTGCTCGACCGCATCGACACCGAGGATGCGGCCCGGCTCCACGCGGTCTATGCGTCGGTGGCCGAGGTGTGGGGTCTCGCGCCGGTCATCGCCGGTGGGACCTCGGCGATCGCCGAGGCGGCTCTGCTGCTCGCGCGCAGCGCCGTGGCGAGGATCGTCGCCGGTCGCAGCGAGGGACGGCTGCGGTCGACGTATGCGACCGCTCTGGCGGCGCTGGTCCGCGGCTCCTTCCGCGAAGTCCCGCAGGGCGCGGTCGACCTCGAACGACTGACGGCGAGCTGAACCACGATCTTGTCTGGGGGCGACCGCGGCCTCAGCCCTCAGAGCTCGACGGCGACGACGGGATCGGTCGTCGGCTGCGGGGAGCCGCCTTCGGGTTCGACGGTGATGCCGAAGAGATTGCCGGCGGCGAAGTCGCTGCCGTCGATGTTCTCGGCGTCGCCGACCATGAGGCCCACGCTCTTCGGCCCGTCGTCGCCGATCACCCACATCTGCAGGGATGTGCCTTCGGCCGGGGTGACATCGCGCGAGGTCACATGGATGAGCTGTTCGGTCTCGGAGGACACGACGGTGACCGAACCGCCCGCGGCGAGATCGGCCGTCGTCGTCCTCAGGTCCGGGGCGTCCATGAGCCGCGCCGTCTCATCGAGTCGCTGCTGCGTCTCCGCCAGGGTCGCCTCGAGTTCGTTCTGCCGCTGCTGCATCTGCCAGGCGCTGATGCCGAATCCGCAGACGACGATGAGAGCGGCCGCTGCGGCCGCCCAGGGCAGCCAGCTCCGCTTCCGCCGTCGTGCGGCGAGATCGATGGGCTCCTCGGCACGAGACGCCGCGCCGCCGGCCCGAGTGCTGGGGGAGGAATCGGAGTCAGCGGCCGCGGTTCGGTCAGCTGCCTCGGTGGGCCCGGTGTCAGCGGTACGGTCTCCCGCCTCGGCGAGGATCCGCTCGTCACGGGACGGGGCATCGGTTCCGGCTGAGTCGCTGTCCGGACCCGCCGGGGCGGCGGTGTCCGGCGCCGCACTCCCCTGGGGGAGACTCTCCTGGGAGAGGTGGTCGGGCAGGGAGAGGATCGCGTTCTTCGTCTCCTCGCTCACGGCTGCCGGAGCGTCGGAGGCGGCCATGAAGGCGGCGGTCTCACCGTAGGCGGCGACTTCGGCCTGGAACTCGGGGTCGGTGTCGGCCAGCGCCTGCGCCTCGACGAGCTCATCGTCGCTCAGTCCGCCCAGCGCCAAGCCGACGGCCAGGTAGTCACGATCGGCGCTCATCGGCTCGCCTCCAATTCTTCGCGCATCTTCCTCATGCCGTCTCGGATTCTCGATTTGATCGTGCCCAACGGGACCTTGAGAGTCTCGGAGATCTGCGCATGGGTCATTCCCTGATAGAAGGCCATGACGATCGGTCTCGCCTGATCGTCGGGCAGGAGCTTGAGGGCGGCGACGGTGCGGTCGGACTCCGCCCTGTCGATGACGGTCTGCTCGACCTGTTCCCCGACCTCGGCCGCCGACCGCAGTCCGTCGGCGACATCCCGGTCACGGGAGGACTGGACGCTGCGGACGCAGTCGATGCCGCGTCGCCGTGCCATCGTCACGAGCCATGCCCGCCCGCTGCCGCGCTGCGGATCGAAGCTGCCGGCCCTCGCCCACACTTCGGCGAAGCACTCCTGGAGCACCTCCTCGGCGAGCGATCGGCTCATCACGATCCGCACGATCACCGCCATGAGGATGGTCGACTGCGTGGCGAAGAGCTCTTCGAAGGCGCGACGGTCACCGGCGGCCACCTGGATGAGCAGCTGCCCACAGGGGTCCGTCTGCGCGTGCGCCTCACCGTCTGCCCGCATCGTCCGACCGGGCGGCGATGCCCCGGGATCATGGGAAGTCATGATTACATCATGTCATCCTCGCCGAGGTGGTGCTCACCTCAGGTCGGGTTGTGCGGGGACGACGGTGACTGAGCCAGCGGGGCGGGGCGTCGAGGGGAGTGCCGGGATCGCGTGCTGCCGAGAAAGCATGCTGCCAGGGACCGGCCCGAGACCACTCGAGCCAGGCCCCTGGCAGCACACCGCCTCAGCGGTCCCCGATCACTTCGGGGGCATGAGCACGCTGTCGACCATGTAGACCGTCGCGTTCGCGGTCTTCACGCCGCCGCACACGAGCTTCGCGTCGCCGAACGTGAGGTCGTCGCCGCTGCCTTCGATCGTCACGGTCGAGCCCTCGACGGTCTCCTGGTCACCGGCAACCTCGTCCGGTGAGAGCTGGCCGGGGATGACGTGGTAGGTGAGCACCTTCGTCAGCTCATCGGCGTTGCCCGCCACCGCGTCGAGGTCCTCCTTCGGGATCTTCTCGAAGGCCTCGTTCGTCGGTGCGATCACCGTGAACTCGTCACCGTTGAGAGTGTCAACGAGGTTGACATCGGGGTTGAGCTCACCCGAGACGGCCGAGGTCAGGGTCGAGAGCATCGGGTTGTTCGAGGCAGCCGTGGCCACCGGGTCCTGGGCCATGCCCTCGACCGAGCCGGCACCATCGGGGTTCTGCTCGGCGTAGGCCGCGCAGCCGGGTCCGACGAGCTCTTCACCGGCCATGGCCGACGAATCCGATGCCGGAGCGGAGCTCTCGGAGGATTCGCTCGACTGGGTCTCCGAGCCGCCCGACTCCGTGTCGCCGCCGGAGCTTCCGCAGCCCGACAGTGCGAGGATGCCGATTGCACCGGCCGAGAGGAGGGTGGCAGTGCGAGTGCGCAGTGTTTTCATCGTTCTACTCCTTGTTTCTCCGTTTTCACGGTCGTGCTCTGGTCGACACAGCCTGGTGTGTCCTGCTGTGTTACTGGGGGTTCGCAGCGACCGAGGTTCCGGATGGGTGATCGGACGGGTTTTTCTCCTCTTTTCCGGATCTTCTTCGCCGGATCCCGCAGCCGGAGGCAGAGAACACCGAGGTGACGGGGGAGGAATGCGGGTGTGGGGCGGGGCTGCGCGTTCGGGCGAATCCCGGGCACGGCCGGCTCACTCGACGGTGAACTGGATGCGGTGGTGACCGGTCGCGGAGTTCGGGATGGCTTCGCGGCGCTCAGCGGTCTGGACGGTGCCGTCCTTGTCGACGGCGCGCACCGTGACGCTGTGGAGGCCCGACCGGACGTCGTCGAACTCGGCCCGCCACTGCCGCCATGTGTCGACGGTCGCCTCGGCGCCGAGTTCGGCCTCCGTCCAGTCGCCGTTGTCGAGGCGCACCTCGACGCGGTCGATGCCGCGGGTCTGCGCCCAGGCGCTGCCGCCGACGGTGATGGTCCCGGCGGGGAGTTTCGCCAGGGGACGGGGCACATCGATGCGGGAGGCGACGAGGATCGGCGCCTTCGCGTCCCATCCGCGCTGCGTCCAGTACGCCTCCTTCTCGTCGAATCGGGTGACCTCGAGTTCGGTCACCCACTTCGTCGCCGACACGAAGCCGTAGAGACCGGCGACGACGAGTCGGGCCGGGAAGCCGTGCACGGGGGTGAGCGGCTCGCCGTTCATTCCGACGGCGAGCAGCGCGTCCCGGTCATCGAGCATCGCCTCGAGCGGCGTCGACGCGGTGAAGCCGTCATGGGAGTGGGAGAGCACCATGTCGGCGTCCGGGCTCGGCCCCGCACGGCGCAGCAGCTCCCGGACGGGGTAGCCCAACCACGTGGCATTGCCGACGAGGTCCCCGCCGACGGGGTTCGAGACGCACGTCAGCGTCGTGTGCTGCTCCTGCAGGGGCAGCGCGAGGAGCTCGTCCATCGTGATCGTCACCTCTTGGTCGACCATCCCGCGGATCGTCAGCGACCAGTCCTGCGGGTCGATCGTCGGTGGGGCGAGGACGGTGTCGATGCGGTAGAAGTCCTTCTGCGCGGTGACGAACGGGCGGATGCCCTCGACGTCGAGGCTCGCCCCCGCGGGGATCGGTCCCGCCGTCCGGGCGGCGCGGGGGAGGACGAGGTTCGCCGCCGAGGCGGCCGCCTCCCTGGTCAGGGCGACAATCGATTGGCCCGTCGCCACCCCGACGGCGCCGACGGCCGCCGCGATCCCGGTGAGCGCGAGGAAGCGCCGCCGTGAACCGGCCCGCTGTGCGCGGTCGGCGGGGGAGTCCCGGGTGAGCAGCGGGGTGCGCGCGGCAGTGGTCGATGCCTGCGCCTGTGCTGCCGTGGCCTGTGCGGCCCAGCGCAGGCCGACCCACAGCACCACGACCCCGGCGGCCAGCCCGACGAGGGTGGGAACGACGTCGATGAGCGTCGAACCCGTCCGGGTGAGGACGGCACCGGCGGGCACGAGGCCGGCGACGATGAACGCGGCCAGCGCCACCCGTGGTCGCGTCCCGCCGAGCCAGCCGATGAGGGCGCCGAGGATGAGGGCACCGAGCGCGACGGTGGCGACGAGGACGATCTTGTCATTGGCGCCGAAGAGCGCGATGACGGGTTTGATGACGCTCGTCGGGGTGAGCGGGATGATCGCCTGCCCGAGGACGAGCAGCGGCGCCGAGGTCGGTCCGATGAGCCGGGCGACGAGGTCGGCGAGGCCGAAGAGGAGGAGCGTCGCGGCGACGCCGACGAGGATGGAGCGCAGACGGAGTCTCATGTGGGGGATTCGGAGCGGAGGGACCGGCAGATGGTCCGGCCGCGCGTCCGCAATTCGCGAAACGTTCAGCCGGGCGTCTCCCTGCTGTCGTAGCATGGATTGATGACTGAGAATCCCGGATACGCCGAGCCGCAGGCGCGCCCCGCCGACTCGGACGACGAACCCAAAGGCCCCAACGCACCGATCTACACCGCTCGGGTGGAGAACCTCGGCGGCACGTCGGGAGAAGTGCGCGTCGAAGACGGTCCGACTCTCGCCACCGCCCCGACCTCGCACACGGAGCTCGGCAGCAACCCCGAGCAGTTCCTCGCGATGGCGTGGAGCACCTGCCTCGGCGAGACCCTCAAGGTCGTCCTCGCCGTCAACGAGGTCGACGCCCTGTCACGGGTGCGCTGCGAGGTCGACCTCCACAAGGAGAAGTCCGGCGGCTTCTACTTCGTGCCCCGCGCCTTCATCTCCGTCGAGGGAGTCTCCGACGCGGATGCGGAGAAGTACGCCGCCCGCGCCCACGCCCGCTGTCCCATCTCGAAGCTCCTCAAGGGGATGGGCACCCCGGTCGTCGAGATCGAGGACTACAAGAACCCCGACAACTTCCAGCTCAGCTGAGGCACCGCAGCCGGGACAGATGAGCGCATCGACCGTGCGCCTCCGCGATGAGCGGGGGCGCACGGTCGCGTGCTACCGGGCGCGCACCTCGGCGACGATGCCGGCGATGGCCTCGGCCGCCTCGGCGGGACGGATGAGCCACCGCAGATGCGAGGAGTCGAGCGTGATCACCCGGTAGGGATTGTCCGGGGTGAGGGCATCGCCCTCCCGGATGAGGCGGTCCTGCATCGGCAGGGGAATCGATCGATCCTCGCCGAGGCGGATGAACGTCCGCGGAATCGTGCCCCAGGTGTCCGCCTGGGCGCGGTCGTCCGGGCCGCCGGCGTCGAGGTTCTCGTCGGGCTGGAACGTGCCGACGAAGGTGAGGAACTCGTCGGCCGTGGCGTCGGCGCAGAAGAGGGCCTTGAGCGAGGCGAGCTGTTCGCCGGTGGCGCCGCGGAAGTTGCAGCGCAGGGCACCGAGCTGCCCCGGATCGCCGACGAGGAGGGACGCGAGGACGCCGGCATCGACGTCGGCCATCTCCGGTTCGGCGTTGTAGGCGGCGGCCTCGAGGTCGACCGGGGCCCACGCCGAGGTGTAGACGAGGTGGTCGAGCAGCTCGGGGTGCGCATTGCCCAGGGCGGTCAGGGCGATTCCGCCTCGGCTGTGGGCGAGGGCGATGACGGGTCCGGTGTCGCGGAGGCGGCCGATCGCCTCGGCGAGATGGGCGACGGTGTCGGCCAGGCTCACCCCGGCCATCGCACTCGGGGCAGTGGCCAGCGCCCCAAGATCCTGCGGGGGCTGATACCCGTCGGGGATGACGGCGGAGAAGCCGTGGCCCGGCAGGTCGAGCGCGGCCGAGCGGACCCCGTGGGCGGCGAGTTCGGCCTGGAGCGGGGCGAACGTCAGCGAGTTCGCGAACGCGCCGTGGATGAGGACGACAGTGGGTTCGGACATGCACTCACCCTAGCGGCACACGGTAGTGCGCAGGCGGGACGTGGTCTGACGCCACCGCGGCGGGGGCTCACGCAGGCCGAGTGCGTCGGTGGCGGAATGCGGAGCGCCCGGCCCGCATTACAGTGGGGGCGACAGTGATTGGGAGAGCAGAGGAGAGGTCATGTCATTCACGGAGACCGTGCTGCTGGTGCTCGACCTCCTCGGCACATTCGTCTTCGCAATCTCCGGTGTGCTGCTCGCGGCACGCCGCGGCTACGACATCACCGGCGGCCTCGTCCTCGGTCTGCTCGCGGGAATCGGCGGCGGCATGATCCGCGACATCCTCCTCGACCGCGTGCCCAATGCGCTCGCCCACCCGATCTACCTCGCCCCGCCGCTGCTCGCGACCCTGCTCATCTACCTCATCGGGCAGCGCACGCTGCGCGCCCGGATCTGGATCATCGTCTTCGACGCGCTCGGCATGGGGCTCTTCAGCCTCACGGGCACGGCGATCGCGCTCGAAGCCGGCGCCCAGGCGCCCGTCGCGCTCCTCATGGGCGCGCTGACCGCGTGCGGTGGCGGACTCCTGCGCGATGTCGTCGCGAACGAGGATCCCGCGATCTTCCGCGGCACCGACCTCTACCTCATTCCCGCCCTCTTCGGTTCGGGGCTGACGATCCTCGCCGATCGGCTCGGTCTCCTCGGCGGCGTCACCTCGGTGCTCATCGCGGCGTTCGCCTTCGGGTTCAGGATGCTCGCGTGGAGACTGCAGTGGCGGGTGCCGCAGCCGATGCGCCAGTGGTCGCTGCGCGCCAGGGACGGGCAGTCGCGGCGCAAGCGCCTGCCCGCGGTGTTCCGCCGCCCCGACTGAGCCCGCGGTCGCGGTGGACACGCTGCGGACGGGGGCTGTGCCGGTGACCTGCGCGGTCGTTGGGCCGGTCGTCCCGGACTCGGTCGCTGATGCGGTCAGAGGATCGGCGCCGAGGAGGCCGACGACGTCATGGCGAGCACGGCCCTGGCGATCTCCTCGATGATCTCCTGGGATTCCGGTGTCGCCTCGGCGGCGCTGACCTGTCCGCGTTCGATCTCCTTGAGTCGGGTCGCCACCTCGGCGTTCCACGGCATCCGCGGCTGGAGCTGGACGTAGACCTGAGCCGCGGAGATGAGCGCGATGATCGCAGCGGTGCGCGCATCCGGAGCCCGGCCGTCGTCGAGGACGGCGGTGACACGGTCGCGGAGGGCCGCCTCGGCGCGCACATCGAGCGTCGGCCACCGGGTCGTCGGGAGCACGCCGAGGACCTTCTTCGTCTCGCGGAGGATGATGCCCTTCGCGGCCAAGCGGTCGAGCACGGGCTGGCGGACGTCGAGGTCGAGACCCGAGATGAGGCCGTACGCGGAGTGCTCGCGCGTGCCCATCGCCCGCAGCGCCTCGGCGAGGATCGGATCGATCTGCGGGTCGGGGGTCGTGCGCTTCGCATGGATGAGGGTGCCGCCGACCCGGCGATGCGAATGGACCTCGAGGCGGCCGGTGAGCGCGAGTTCGGCGAGGACGGCGCCGGGCAGGACGCAGTGGAGGACCTTCGAGCCGGCGATCGCGCTGCCGTCATCGGCCAGGAGCAGGAGCATGAGCTCTTCGACGATGAGCAGTTCGTCTTCCATGGGGCGCCCCTCCCGCTGCGGTGATTCCAGGGTAGGCGATGGGATGCGGTCTCGCCCAGGGGTCGTCGGGTCGCCGGGGCCGGGGATACGTGAGTCTGTGGGTCCGGGGACGGCAGGTCGCCGGGACCGTGACTTGCGGGTCACTGGGTCCGTGACTTGCGGGTCACTGGGTCCGTGACTTGCGGGTCACGGCGTCCGAGGATTGTGGACGGCCGGTTGCCCACCTGCGAAGATGATCGCATGAGCAGCCATTGGACCGAAGATCCCCAGCCCCTTCTGCGCGTCGACGAGGGCTTCCGCCTCGCCGATGTCGATCCGGAGGCGACCCCCGGCTACGAAGGCGACAAGAAGACCGGTCAGAAGGAGCTCGCGGCGACCGCAGCGCAGCTCGATGACCTGCAGGAACGCCTGTTCGCCGCCCATCACGACGCGGAGACGGGCCCTGCCGTGCTCCTCGTGCTCCAGGCGATGGACACGGCGGGCAAGGGCGGGATCGTCCGTCACGTCGTCGGGTCCGTCGACCCGCAGGGCGTCGAGCTCGCGGCGTTCAAGAAGCCCACCGACGAGGAGCTCGAGCACGACTTCCTCTGGCGCATCCGTCCGCATGTGCCGGGGCCGGGGATGATCGGCGTCTTCGACCGCTCGCACTATGAGGACGTGCTCATCGGCAAGGTCCGTGAGCTCGCCGATGCCGAGGAGATCGAGCGCCGCTACCAGGCGATCAACGACTTCGAGGCCGAACTCGCCGCGGCGGGCGTCATCGTCATCAAGGTCATGCTCCACATCTCACCCGACGAGCAGCGCGACCGCCTCCTCGAGCGCCTCGACCGGCCCGACAAGTACTGGAAGTACAACACCGGCGACGTCGACGAACGACTCCTCTGGCCCGAGTACATGCAGGCCTACCAGGATGTCTTCGACCGCACCTCGACCGAGGTCGCGCCCTGGCACGTCGTTCCCGCCAACCGCAAGTGGTACGCCCGCCTGGCCGTGCAGCGCCTCATCCTCGATGCCCTCGAGCGCATCGACCCGCAGTGGCCGCCGGCCGACTTCGACATCGAGGTCGAGAAGAAGCGCCTCCTCGCAAGCTGAGGCGGGTGAGCGCCCCCGCGCAGGTCAGTCGCGGCGGACGCTGTAGCTCACGGGAGTCGCGTGCTCGACAGTGCGCGAGACCGTGCAGTACTTGTCGTGGGAGAGTCCGACGAGCTTCTCGATCTGCGCATCCGCACGGCGGCCCGCCTCATCATCGGGGAACGCGAGGTCGAAGTCGAGGTGGACGTTCTCGAGCCGGTTGGCGCCGTCCTCGACGATCTTGTCGGCGCTCGCCCGGACGTCGAACCGTTCAGCGTCGGTGTGACGGCTCGTCACGGTGTCGACGTCGATCGATGAGCATCCGGCCACCGCCGCCAGCAGCAGTTCGACGGGGGTCATGAGCCCGTCACCGCGACCGAATTCGATGCTCGCGCCGTTCGGGGCAGTGGCGCGGTAGTGGTTGGGGGCGATGCGGGTCAGTTCGATGCTGCGCTTGTCTTCGCTCATGGTCCCATCATGGCAGAGGCAGAGGCAGAGGCAGAGGCAGAGGCAGACGACGGTCTACTCCCTCGCCGACCGCCGGTCAGGCGGGGTCGCGCCGTGTCACCGGGTGCCGAAGTCGATGTCGGCGGATTCCTTCACCGCGGCGGTGCGACCGGGTCCCGATTCGAATCCCCAGTAGAGGTTCGTGTGGGAGACGACCATCTCCGGCTCTGGCGCGCCCCATGCGGTGAGGTCCTCGGTGGTGTGCGCGTCGGAGACGAGGGTGACGTCGTAGCCGCGCGAGAACCCGCCGTGGATCGTCGAGCGCACGCACGCATCCGACTGTGCGCCGGTGACGACGAGGTGGCCGATGTCGCGGCTGGCCAACACGTCCTCGAAGTCGGTCTCCTCGAAGGTGTTGCCGTGGGTCTTCTCGACGATCGCCTCACCGTCGGCGGGAGCGAGCGCGTCGACGATCTGCCACTGCGGGGAGTCGACCGGCATTTCGTCCGAGCTGTGCCGGACCCACACCACCTCGGTGCCGGCATCGCGCGCCCGGTCCACGAGACCCGAGATCGTGTCGATCACCTCGGGGGCCTTCCACGATTCGGCCATCACGCCGTTCTGCACGTCGATGACGATCAGAGCGGAGTCCGGCCGGTCCGCGGGGCGGGCGGGAGCGGGGGTGGATGCTGAGTCAGCAATCATGTGATCCTCCTCGATCCCTTCGATGATCTGCCAGTTCGGCTCGCCGGTCAAGGGCGGTTCCCGAACTCAGCCGAGGTTGGCGGAGGGACTGCGGCGGGCCGCGATGAACGAGCGGATGCCGAGGATGATGTAGATGATGAGGAGGACGAACGTGATCGTGCTGACGATGACGGCGGCCGGGCGCTCGGCGGTGCCGGCGAAGAGGGCGCCGAGCTGCAGGACGTTCATGAACGTGCCGATGACGCCGAGGAGGGCGACGACGAGCGCGATGTGGATCCCGATCTTCGGGCGGCGGATGCCGATGACACCGCAGATCGCGATGACGAGACCGAGGAACGCGGGGATGAGCGCGGTCACGCTGGCCATGGCGGTGGCGAACCACGCGATGACTCCGAGGACGATGAGGACGATTCCGAGGCCGATCGTGATCTTCGGCATGAGCAGACTCCTTGGTCAGGTGCGCTGTGTGCGCAGATGTGCGTCCGTGGACCAGCCTAGTGGGGGTGGTTCCGCGACGTGAACGATCCCCTAGTGTGGGACGCGGGCGCTCGCGAGATGGAATGCCGGGTTGTCCCCACGGTCGGCCTGTCCGGCTGGTGGAGTCGGCCGCGTCCGACTGGCATGATCGGGCGGTGCAGTCCGACTGGAGCGATAGGGCAGAGAGGAGAGCGCCGAGGTGATCGAGACCCGCGCTGTCGCGTTCACTCCGATCAAGGGAACTCGGCACAGCGTCCAACCGGACGCCGAGTTCGATGCGCACGGTCCGCTCGGCGATCGTCGCTTCTGCCTCATCGATGCCGTCCGCGGGCGGGTTCTGCGGACCGTGCAGCATCCGTCGCTGCTCTCCGTCGTCGCACGCCTGCAGGGTTCTCAGCTTTCGGTGACGCTGCCCGACGGCACCACGGTCGCCGAAGCGCCTCAACTCTCCGGTGAGACGCTGACCTGCGATTACTGGGGACGCTCCGTCGAACTCTGTCTGACGACCGGCGCCCACAGCGAGCTGCTCTCCGACCACCTCGGACAGGCGGTGCACCTGGCTCAGGCCCCGCGCGGAGCGATCGTCTTCGGACAGCCGCTGACAATCGTCGCCACAGCCTCAATCGCCGAAGTGGCCGACAGTGCGGAGGAGAACGGCACCGGGACAGCCGGGCATGCTGCGGTGGCCGACGGTGAACGGGCTCGGACGATCGGTGATACCGCAGTGGCTGATCTCTTCCACCGCTTCCGGGCGACGCTTCTCGTCGAGACCGACGAGCCGTTCGTCGAGGAGACGTGGCTGGGGAGGGTGATGACCGTGCGCGGGGCGGTCGACGGGCTGCGGGTGCGGATCGAGGGACCGGTGCCGCGCTGTGCGGTCATCGATTTCGATCCGATGACCGGGGAGCGCACCGGCCGTCTGCTGCGGACGCTTGCCGCGACGAGGGCGACGAACCGTGTGGGCGAGCCCTTCTTCGGCGTCTACGCCGAGGTGGTCCAGCACTCCGGATGCTGAGGGACTCGGCGCAGAGCGGCCGAGCGATGTGTTGTCGAGCGCAGAGCGGCCGAGCACTGTATTGCCGAGTGCCCTGAGGGTTGCTGAGATCCGTCGCTCGCGGCCTCAGGTGACCGCGCCGCGAACCTGATACTCGGGGGTGTCCCACAGGCGGTTGTCGAGGATGTCGCGCAGCGCTTCGACGGTGTCCCACACGTCGGTGAAGCCGAGGTAGAGCGGGGTGAGGCCGAAGCGGAGGATCGAGGGCTCTCGGTAGTCGCCGATGATGCCGCGGTCGATGAGCGCGCTCATGATCGCGAATCCCTCCTCGTGGGCGATCGAGACCTGCGAACCGCGGTGCGCATGGTCGCGCGGGGTGACGATCTCGACCGAGTGCGCGGCCAAGCGCTGCTCGACGAGGTCGATGAAGAGGTCGCTGAGTTCGAGCGACTTCGCCCGCACCGCGCTCATGTCCGCGCGCGCGGCCACGTCGAGCCCCACCTCGGCGACGGACATCGACACGATGCCCTGCGTGCCGGTGAGGAAACGGCGGATCCCGTCGGCGGGGGCGTAGTCCGGGCTCATCTCGAACGGCTTCGCGTGACTCCACCACCCCGACAGCGGCTGGGCGAACCGGTTCTGCAGGTCCTCGGACACCCAGATGAAGGCCGGGGACCCGGGGCCGCCGTTGAGGAACTTGTACGTGCATCCGACGGCCATGTCGGCGCCGTCGCCGGCGAGGTCGATGGGCAGGGCGCCGGCCGAATGGCACAGATCCCAGATCGCCAGGGCGCCGCCGGCATGGATCGCCTCGGTCGTCGACCGCATGTCGAATAGCCGGCCGGTGCGGTAGTTGACGTGGGTGAGGACGACGAGGGCCACCTCGTCGCTCATCGACTGGGGGAAGCCCGCGGTCACCTCGGCGTCGTCGACGAGGCGCACTTCGTACCCGTCGTCGAGCTGCTCGGCGAGGCCCTGGAGCATGTAGATGTCGGAGGGGAAGTTCTCCCGCTGGGTGAGGATGATCCGGCGGTCGGGGGCGTCCTCGCGCTGGATGCGCAGCGCCGCCGAGGCGGCCTTGAAGAGATTGATCGACGTCGTGTCCGTGACGACCGTGCTGCCGGCACCGCCGCCGACGAGGCCGGAGACCTTCTCGCCGAGTGCGGCCGGCATCTCGAACCAGCCCGCGGTGTTCCACGAGCGGATGAGGCCGGTGCCCCATTCCTCGGCGATGACCTCCTGCGCCCGCTCGGCAGCGCCGCGCGGACGTGCGCCCAGCGAATTGCCGTCGAGGTAGATCGTGCCCTCGTCGATGATGAAGTCGTCGCGGAAGCCGCGCAGTGGGTCAGCGGCGTCGCGGCGTTCGCAGGCGGCGCGGTCGATCTCGGTCATCGAGGGTCCTTCCTTCGCAGGTCCGTCACAGTCGGGCGGCGACGACGGTGACTCGTCGGGTCGCCTTCCCATCGTGCCAAAGATGCGAGAAGATCGATGCGGAAGTGAACGATCGACGGAAAACCTCAAGGAGAACGGTGAATCATTCGAGTCTCATCGCCGATCACCGTGCCGAACCCGGTGCACCCCTGGCCGCGACCGACCTCGCGATCCTCCGCGAGCTCAGCGCCGATGCCCGGATCTCGAACAAGGTGCTCGCCGAGCGGGTGGGACTCGCGCCCTCGACGTGCTCGGGCCGGGTGAGCGCTCTGCGCCGGCGCGGGGTCATCAGGGGCTTCCACGCCGACATCGACTGGGAGGCGCTCGGTCTCACGGTCTTCGGAATGGTCTCCGTGCGGATGACACCGGTCGGACGCGCCGCGATCGCCTCGGTCATCGCCCGTCTGCTCGACGTGCCCGAGACCCTCGAGGTCTTCCAGGTCTCCGGCGAGCGCGACCTCCTCGTCCACATCGCCGCGAGCCACCCCCGCGGTCTCCACACGTTCATCGAGGAGCATCTCTCGGACACGACGATCGCGCACACGCAGACGAGCCTCGTCTTCGGCCATCACCGCGGGTGAGCTCGCCCGCCGAGGTGAGGTCGGGCAACCCGCACCCGCCGAGGCGGGCGCATGCAGCCGTGACCGTTGACTCGGCGTCGGCGACCGGTGAGGATGAGGTGCGGCACCGCACCCACGCGATCACCCCACTGCGAAGGAGCAGTCATGTCCCAGATCTTCGTCAACCTGCCCACCCTCGACCTCGAACGGGCGAAGGCCTTCTACTCGGCGCTCGGCACGCAGATCGTCCCCGAGTTCTCCGACGACAACGCCGCGTGCGTGAAGTGGGACGACGCGATCTTCTTCATGATCCTCACCAAGGAGTATCTGCAGACCTTCACCGACAAGCCGATCGCCGATCCGCACTCCGTGGCGCAGGTGATGACCGCGCTCTCCCGGGACTCCCGGGCCGATGTCGATGCGATGCGCACCGCGATCCTCGAAGCAGGTGGCGGAGAGAACCGCCCACCGACGGATCACGGGTTCATGTACGGCATCAGCATGACCGATCCGGACGGGAACATCCTCGAATTCATGTGGATGGACCCGGCTGCCGCCGAGGCGGGACCGGAGGCGTTCGCGCAGACGGAGGCGACGGCCGATCAGCCTCTGTGAGCCCCGAGGACCTCGAGCACCGCGTCGCCGTAGCGTTCGAGCTTCTTCAGTCCGACACCGCTGACCTGGCCGAGGCTCTCAAAAGATGTCGGTTTGGCCTCGACGATGCCGTAGATCGTCGCGTCGGGGAAGATGACGTAGGCGGGCACGCTCTGCTCCTTCGCCTGTCCCGCGCGCCAGGACCGCAGGGCCTCGAACAGGGCGGAGTCGGCGGGGTCGAGCGCGACCTCGGGACCGCCTCGGCGCTTCGATCCTGAGCGCGAGGCACCGGACTTCTTCACCGGATCGACGCGCATCGACACCCCGGTCTGCCCCCGCAGCACCGCGTCGGCGGCGGGCCCGAGGACGAGCACGCCGTAGTCGCCGTGGGACTCGAGGAGTCCGCGGGCCAGGCTCTGTCGGATCACGGCCTTCCATTCGCCCTCGGACAGGTCGGCGCCGACGCCCCACACGCTGAGGCTCTCATGGTCAGAGGCCCGCGAGCGGTCGTTGGCGCTGCCGCGGAGGACGTCGATGACCTGGCCGGAGCCGAAGCGCTGGCCGCGTTCGCGGTCGAGGCGGATGACCGTCGAGAGCAGCTTCTGCACGGCCACGGTCGCGTCCCACGTCGCCGGCGGCGTCAGGCACGTGTCGCAGTTGCCGCACGGACCGGACTCCTCGTCGAAGTAGCGCAGCAGCTGGACGCGGCGGCAGTCGACGGTCTCGCACAGCGCGAGCATCGAGTCGAGGTGGGCCATCACCCGGCGCTTGTGGGCCTGGTCGCCCTCCCCGGATTCGATGAGGCGGCGCTGGGAGACGACGTCGCCGAGGCCGTAGACCATCCACGCATCCGCGGGCAGGCCGTCGCGTCCGGCTCGTCCGGTCTCCTGGTAGTAGCCTTCGACGCTGCGGGGCAGGTCGAGGTGGGCGACGAAGCGGACGTCGGGTTTGTCGATGCCCATGCCGAAGGCGATCGTCGCGACCATGACGAGGCCGTCCTCGCGGAGGAAGCGGGCCTGGTGCTCGGCGCGCACCTCGGCGGGCAGGCCCGCGTGGTACGGGAGGGCGGGGATTCCGCGGGCCACGAGCGCCTCGGCGAGCTGTTCGACCCCGCGCCGGGACAGGCAGTAGACGATCCCGGAGTCGCCGGGGTGTTCGGTGGTGATGAAGCTGATGAGCTGGGAGCGGGCCGAGGCCTTCGGCTCGATGCGGTACGTGATGTTGGGGCGGTCGAAGCTCGCGACGAAGTGCTCGGCGTCGCGCAGCTGCAGCCGTTCGGTGAGCTCGGCGTGCGTGGCCGGGGTTGCCGTCGCCGTGAGCGCGATGCGGGGGACTGCGGGGAAGCGGTCGGCGAGCACCCCGAGGCCGAGGTAGTCGCTGCGGAAGTCGTGACCCCACTGGGAGACGCAGTGCGCTTCGTCGATCGCGAAGAGGGAGATGTCCGCCCTCTCGAGCAGCTGCATCGTCCGTGGGAGGACGAGGCGTTCGGGGGCGAGGTAGAGGAGGTCGAGCTCCCCGTCGAGGAGGCGGCGCTCGACGTCCTGCGCTTCGTCGATGTCGAGGGTGGAGTTGAGGTAGGCGGCCCGCACGCCGAGGTTGTCGAGCGCTGCGACCTGATCGGCCATGAGGGCGATGAGCGGGGAGATGACGATCCCGGTGCCCTCGCGCACAAGCGCCGGGATCTGATAGCACAGCGATTTGCCGCCGCCGGTGGGCATGAGCACGACGGCATCACCGCCGGCGATGAGCTGGTCGACGATCGCCGCCTGCTGGCAGCGGAAGTCCTCGTACCCGAAGACATCGTGGAGGACGTCGAGGGCGGAGGTGGTGGCTGGGGCGGTCATGCGCCCAGCCTAGTGGACGACCCTGACGCGAGCGTTCAGGGCCGGCGCGGGGGCCGCGATAGGCTGGATGGGGAGACCCACCGGCGAGCTGAGGAGAGCTGCATGGAACCGAACAGACGCACGATGATCACCTCCGCGGGAGCTGTCGGCACAGCCGCGGTCGTCGGACTCACCTCGGCGTGCAGCCCCGACGATTCGGAATCCGGTTCGGGATCCTCGGCCTCTGCGCCGCCGGATGCGACCGTGCCGGCGAGCGACGTGCCCGTCGGGTCGGGCATCGTCGTCGACGAGGCCTACGTCGTCACCCAGCCGAAGGAGGGGGAGTTCCATGCCTTCTCCTCCGTGTGCACCCATCAGGGATGCCAGGTCCGCACCGTGACCGAGACCGAGATCGTCTGCCCGTGCCACTCCTCGCGCTACTCGGCGACGAGCGGCGAAGTGCTCTCCGGTCCGGCGACCGAAGCGCTGGCGACCTACCAGGTCACCGACTCCGGCGGGACCCTCAACCTCTCGGCGCAGTAGCCGAACCGCACGGCGCAATAGCTCGTCCGCACGGCGCAGCGGCTCACCTTCTCAGCCGAGCGGATGAACCTTTCGGCGCAGCAACTGCGGCCGCGGCGCCGTCGCTGAGCGGTGGCGCGGCCGTCCTCAGTCGCTGGGGGAGTCGGGGCGGTCGTCGGGCTTCTTCGCCGACTGGACGCTGTAGGCGCCTCCGATGCCGACGAGGAAGCCCATGACGGCGAACGGGACCGCGAAGAGCGGATCGAAGAGCAGGAATCCCACGATCCCGCCGAGGATCGCTGCGATGACGGCGGTCGTCCACGATGATGCGTTCGGACGCGGGAGCTGTCGATTGACCATGATGCATTCTCCTTGAGGTGTTCTCTTGCGTGTCTTCTCTCGAGTTCTCTGAACGGCGGTTGGCGGTGCTCTGAACGGCGGCCGTCGTGCTCTCAACGGCGGCCGTCGGCTGGCGGTGCCCAGCGTCGCGACCGATGGCATTCACCCCAGGAACAGGCCCGGGAGGACGAGTGCTCCGGCGATGGCGGCGGCGAACGCCGCTCCGATGATGAGGCGCGGCATCTCACCGCGTGCGACCTTCGGATCGGCAGCGCTCCACGGCAGGTCCGGCCACACCGAGGCGGCGCGGAACGCCGCCCAGACGCAGGCGACCATCGCGGCCAGCCACACCCAGAGGGCGGCGTCCGTCCATCCCCCGAACGCCCCGATGAGACGGGTGAGCAGGACGAACGCGACGGCCGGGAGAAGGCCCGCGAGCAGCTGACGGCGCGACTGCGCTCGTCGGGCGGCGGCCAGCGCGGTCCACGCGGCGTACGCGAGGACGAGGGTCGTGACGATCGTTGAGACGAGGGCTGCGCTCATGAGCGTTCTCCTTCGGTCCGGGCGGAACGGGGTGCCGTGACAGGGGCGGTGGGGTCGGGGACGGAGCGCGCCGAGGCGGCCCCCGCCTCGGCGGACTCCGTGAAGTGGGACCCGGCCGAAGCAGTCCCGGTGGGCGTGGGCGCAGCCGAGTCCGACTCAGTGGAGATGAGGTCGATGGCGCCGTCGACGGAGATCGCGGAGTCGGCGAGGACGACGATCCCCGTGCCTGCGTCCGCAGTGAAGCCGAGGAACGAGCTGTACCCGCCGGTGCCGCCGTTGTGCCAGGTGACGGCCGGGGTGCGCCCTGTCGTCGTCATCCACGCGAAGCCGATGCGGTCGGCCGCGTCGAAATCGGCCCGCGGCAGTGCTGCGGCGGCTCCCGGCGCGGTGCCCTCCATCGTGGCGCGCAGCCAGATCGCCATGTCGCCCGCGGTCGACCGGATCGCCCCCGCCGGAGCGGACGCGCCGAGGGTCCACGGGGCCGCCGGCAGTCCCGACGCCGTGTATCCGTGCGAGAGTCTTGTCGCCGAGGTGGGCACGAAGGTCCGCGTCATCCCCAGCGGCTGCGTGATCCGCTGCTCCACGAGTTCGGGGTAGCTCAGGCCGGTCACCTTCGCGAGCGATTGCCCGAGGACCGCGAACCCGAAGTTCGAGTACTCCGGGGTCGTATCGCTGACGTCGGTGTCGCCGAGGGTGCGGATGAGGTCGTCGACGCTGCCGCGGTACGGATCCCGGTGGAGGTAGGTCGCGAAGACCGACGCGACCGCATCACCGACGCTCGGCGCCGGCTCGACCCGCGGCAGTCCGGAACGGTGCATCGCGAGTGAGGACAGCGTCACCTCGGCGACGTGTCCCTCGAGCTGGGGCCAGATCTCGCCGAGGCGGGTCTCCGCGGTCACCTCACCCCGGTCGATCGCATCGGCGAAGAGGGCGGCGGTGAAGGTCTTCGTCAGAGAGCCGATCTCGAACTCCGTGGTCGCGTCGGCACCTGTTCCCGCCGTCGTCACCGTGTCCCCGTCGACCTTCGCGACGGCGACGTGCTGCCAGTGCCCGCTGCCGAGCGCGGTAGCGGTGGCCGCCATGAGCGCTTCGTCGCCGGTGACCTCACCCTGGAATCCGCGGGGGAGAGGGGTGAGGAGGACGGCGACGATCGCCGTGAGAGCGGCCGCGGTGATGGCGATTTCCCTGCGCCGAGGCGACCGCCGGGTGTCCGTGTCAGTGGCGGATGTCACAGTCATGGCAACTCCTGATATCGAGTGATTGAAGTGATGCGATGCGGAGGTGATGAGACGGGTCGAGTGGGTGCCTGGCCGGTGCAGTGCTGATCCGGTGGGTCGGGTGGTCGGTGGTGTGGGTGGTCGGTGGTGTGGGTGGTCGGTCCGGCGATTGGCCGGATCGACGATCGGTCGATGAGACGGCTGGTCGTGGTGCCGAGGGCACGTCAGGATGTGGGCGGCGCGATGATCGCCGCCGGTGGGGTCATTGGGTTCCGATGAGGATGAGGGTGAGGAGCGGGATGACCTTCTGTGCGGGCACTCGCCAGTGACCGCGCGGGAAGTTCTCGAGCCAGCCGGCGGAGGCCAGCGCCTTGAGGTGGTGATAGACCTGGCCGGTGGTGCCGAAGCGGTCGTCGGCGCTGAGTTCGGCGACGGTCGTCGTGCCCGTGTAGATCGCCTGGAGGAGCGCGAGCCGGACGGGATGACTGAACGCCGACAGTGCCGGTGCGGCCTGTGCGAAATCGATCTCGTCGAAGGCTGCCGCGGTCAGCCCCATCTGCCATGCGACCGGGGAATCGGTGCCCGGCGGCGTGACGTGACCGGCGTAGGTGACGCCGGCGTCCTCGCCGAGGCGGTCGACGAGTCCGTTGAGGACCCAGAACGTGTCGTCGTCCGGTCCGCCCGCAGAGAAGCGGGGCGCCGCGGTGCTGCGCGTGCTCGCCTGCTCACCGTTGCTCGGGCGCTCCCCGGAACGTGCCTGGTCACGAGTGCTCGGGCGATCCCCGGAACGTGCCTGGTCACGAGTGCTCGGGCGATCCCCGGATCGTGGGCGCTCACCGTCGTTCGCCTGCTCACCGTTGCTCGCCGTGGCCGGTTCCCCCGCCCGGGAGCCTTCGAGCTCCTGTGTGCTTTCGAGCTCGGCCACCCGCGCTTCGAGGGCCCCGAGACGAGCCTCGAGGGCGGTGCTCCCTGTCGCCGAGAGGTGCGCGGAATCGGATGACGAGGTGCTCATAGCTTGAGAATACGCGAATTACGTAATTACGTAAAGAGCAGAATATTCAGCCGCTGGGACTCGGTGGGGTCGGAGACCTAAACTGGACGGGTGATGAGTACTGAAGAATCCCGCACCGAACCCGTCGCCCCCGCCTCGGAGCTGCTCGCCGAGGCCAGGACGATGGGCGCGCCGATGATCGTCCGCGGCATCCTCGGTGTCCTCTTCGGCTTCGCCACCGTGTTCTGGCCGCGGGATGCGGCCAATCCGATGCAGCTGTCCCTCGGCGTCGACATCGTCGATCTGCTCAGCATCGGCTACCTCGCGCTGCTCGCGCTCGCCCTCGTCTACCAGGCCCTGCGCTCGCCGCTGTCGGTGCGCACCGCGATCTTCGGTCAGGCGATCATCACGATCCCGGCGATCGTCTTCCTCTTCATGGCCGACCAGCCCGCCGAGGTGCGCGCCGCCCTGAGCATCTGGGCCGTCCTCCACGGGCTCATCGAACTGTGGAACTACCGCAAGCTCGTCCACCACCCGATGGCCTCGGACTTCCTCATCTCCGCCGCAGTCCACATCCTGCTCGGCATCATCCTCATGTTCGGCACCGACTTCCAGGCACTGGCGATCATCGGCTTCACGGGAGCCGCTTCGCTCATCGCAGGGGTGATCTTCATCATCGGCGGGTACTCGCGCATCAGCAAGGGCAGACAGGCAGCCCGCAGCGCGGATGCCGCCGACGACGCGCACGACACCGCAGCCGAATAATCCGCACCACCGACCGACACCCGACCTCCGACCCGAAGCCTGAGGTGAGATGAGCACTGTCGAGAACGACTACGGCCATGTGTCCCCCCTGACTCCGATCTCGGCGTCCGTGTCGTCGTCGGGCCTCCTCGGCGATCTCGCCGAAGCCAGTCGCGCCCTGCCCGATGAGCTGTTCCGGCGCCTCTTCCAGGTCTCACGGTCACCGTCGCTGCTCATCGCCACCGACTACGACGGCACGATCGCGCCGATCGTCGCCAATCCCGCCGAGGCGTACCCGCTCGAGAGCTCGGTCGACTCGCTCCGCGCCCTCGCCCTGCTGCCGTCCACCTCGGCGGGCGTCATCTCCGGGCGCAGCCTCCGCGATCTCGCGGCGATGTCACGGCTGCCGCGCGAGGTCCACCTCTTCGGCTCCCACGGCGGCGAGACCGACAGCGAGGTGCACCGGGCGCTCGAACCGCGGCAGCGGACGGCACTCGCGGCCTTCCGCCGCGACCTCGTCGACACCCTGCCCGCCGAGGTGATCGAGCACAAGACGGCAGGTGCGGCAGTCCACCTGCGCGGCCTCGACGACGATGCCCGGCAGAAGGTCGAGGACGGCATCGCCGCGCTCGTGGAGAAGCACGAGATCTTCCCGACCCGGGGCAAGCAGGTCGTCGACCTCTCCGTCGTGCCCTCGTCGAAGGCCGAGGCCCTGGCGAATCTGCGCGCGGAGACGGGTGCCGAGGTCGTCGTCTTCATCGGCGATGACCGCTCCGACGAGCTCGCCCTCGAGATCCTCGGCGACTTCGACCTCGGTCTCAAGGTCGGCGACGACGGGACGGAGACCCACGCGGAGTTCCGCATCGATTCGCCCGACGTCGTCTCCGTCGTCCTCGCCGCGATCTACGAGCTGCGCAAGTCGTGGCTGTTCGGGCGCGAGGCGATCCCGATCCAGCGTCACAGCATGCTCGGCAACGGGCAGTCGACGGCCCTCGTCGACCCGGGCGGCAGCATCTGCTGGATGCCCCACCCGCTGCCGCATTCCTCGTCGATGTTCTCCGAGATCCTCGGGTCCGCGGCCGCCGGCTACTTCGCCGTGGGCGCCGAATCCGGCGTCGACCCGCTCACCCAGCGCTACCTCACGCATTCGACGCTGCTCGAGACCCGGTGGCCGGGGCTCAGCTGCATCGACTACCTCGCGCCCGTCGACGGCGCGAGCGACGACACGATCGTCGTCCGCGTCCTCACCGGCGACGCGCCCGCGCGGATCCGCTTCGCCCCGCGACTCGACTACGCCACCGTGCCGACCAGGCTCGCGCCGATCCGTGACGGGGTGCGCGTGCTCGGCACCTCGGAGCCGATCCGGCTCTTCGCCCCCGGCGTCGATTTCGAGATCGTCGAGTCGGGACAGTCCCAGACCGCCGAGGCGGTCGTCGTGCCCTCGGACTTCCCCGGCGGCCAGGTCGTCCTCGTCCTCGCGTGCGGGTCGGGCACCGGCGACGCCCGGTTCATCGCCGAGGGCGGAGAGGGCCATGTCCGAGATCGGGCGCTCAACTTCTGGCGCAACTGGGCGAGCACGCTCGCCATCCCCGGCCATCACCGCGAGGAGGTCATCCGGTCGGCGATCACCCTGCGCGCACTCTGCCACGAGCCCACCGGCGGCATCCTCGCCGCCCCGACGACCTCCCTGCCCGAGGGCATCGGCGGCGTCCGCAACTGGGACTACCGCTACACGTGGCTGCGCGACGGGTCGATGACGGCGCGGGCGCTGCTCGCCCTCGGATCGACCGCCGAGGCGGAAGGGTTCCTCTCGTGGCTGACCGGGATCCTCTCCCACACGGTCGCCCCCGAACAGCTCCACCCGCTCTACGCCGTCGACGGTTCGGCACTGACCACCGAGGCGGTGCTCGCGCATCTGCCCGGATACGCCGGGTCGCGCCCGGTGCGGGTCGGCAACGCCGCTGAGCACCAGGTGCAGCTCGACGTCTTCGGGCCGGTCACCGAGCTCCTCGACGAACTCACCGAGCGCCTCGGCGAGCTGCCCGACGCCTACTGGACCCTGACGACCCAGATGGTCGAAGCGGTGAGCCGACGCTGGTTCGAAGCCGATCACGGCATCTGGGAGGCCCGGCGTGCGCCCAAGCACAACGTCTACACGCGGGTGATGTGCTGGGTCACCGTCGACCGCGCCCTGCGCATCGCCGAGCGCTTCGACAAGCAGCTGCCGGGGGCGTGGCGTCAGCTGCGCGAGGAGATCAAGAGCGACATCCTCACCCATGGCTTCAACGAGGAGGTCGGTGCCTTCACCGTCGCCTACGGGGAGCCGGATCTCGACGCGGCAGGTCTGTTCGTGGGTCTGAGCGGTCTGCTCGAGGCCGATGACCCGCGGTTCATCGCGACCGTCGACGCCATCGAACGGGAGCTGCGCGTCGGGCCCACGGTCTTCCGCTACCGCTACGATGACGGCCTGCCCGGTCTCGAGGGCGGGTTCCACATCTGCACGACGTGGCTCATCGAGGCGTTCATCAAGGTCGGTCGCATCGACGATGCGTGGGATCTCTTCCGGCAGCTCGACAATCTGCTCGGGCCCACCGGGCTGCTGCCCGAGGAGTACGATCCCGTCGCCGAGATGCACCTGGGCAACCACCCCCAGGCCTACTCGCATCTCGGCTACATCCGCGTCGCCCAGATGCTCGACGAGTACCGTCCCAGCTGAGCACCCCGCGCCGCGCTTGGCGCGTCACAGGACTCGACGTGCTGCCTTGCTGAACGAGTCACATGACTGAACGCGTCGCCTCACTCGACGAGGAGGCTGACCATCTCCGCGATGCAGGCCGGCCTCTCCTGGCCCTCGATCTCGATGACGTGCCTGATGACCAGCTGCGTGCCCTTCGGACTGCGCGTCACCTCGGTGAGGGTAGCGGTGTCGCGCAGTCGGGAGTCGACGAGGACCGGCTGCGGGAAGCGGACCTTGTTGAGCCCGTAGTTGATCTTCATCGACACTCCCTCGATCGCGAAGATCTCGGAGGAGAACTTCGGCAGGAGGGAGAGCGTGTAGAAGCCGTGGGCGATCGTCGCGCCGAACGGCCCGGCGGCCGCGCGCTCCTCATCGAGGTGGATCCACTGGTGGTCGTCGGTGGCGTCGGCGAACGCGGTGATCATGTCCTGGTCGACGGTCAGCCACTCCGACGTCCCGAGTTCCGTGCCGACGGCCGCCTCGACCTCGTCGATGCCGGTGAGTGTGCGCATGTGGGTTCCCCTTCGATCCGATGGCGTGGTCAGGCCGACGGCCGCCATCGAGTCCCTTATCGGACATTCGATCGTCGACGGCCGTCCCCTCGCACTCTACTGCCGAACGCCGCTCCGCACACCCCTTCGATAGGTTGGGGAGATGACTTCGCCGAGCATGGACGACTCCGCACTGCTGACCCGACCGCACTCGCCGAGGTGGCTCGACCGTCCCGCAGACCACCGCACCTATGAGGCCGCATCGTTCGTCGGTCACGGGCGGGCCACGTTTGAGCGCTGCGCCGAGGAGCTGCTCCATTGGGAGGTGAAGACCCGCAGCGGCTTCGACATCGATCCCGCAGGCATCCGGGTGGCGGTGGGACAGGAGCCGACGATCCGGGTGCGTCTGGGTCCGTTCCGTCTGCCGGAGCCCTCGCAGGTGCTCGCCGTCATCGAGGCGGAGGACGTCCGCGGCTTCACCTACGGCACGCAGCCCGGCCACCCGATCACCGGCGAGGAGTCGTTCCTCCTCGTCCGTCTCCCCGACGACCGGGTCTTCCTCGTCCTCCGCTCGGCCTCACGGGCCGGAATGGGAATCTGGCGCCTCGGCGAGCCCCTCGTGCGGATCGCGCAGGTCTTCTACCGACGGCGCTATGCCCGCGCCCTGCGACGACGGTGAGGTCCGGGCCTGGTGAGCTTCGGGCTCGGTGAGCGGCGGGCTCGGTGAGCGGCGGGCTCGGTGAGCGGCGGGCGTGGCTGGGGCGATCTCCGTGCCAGGGCCGTTCCCGAGGTGGATCCGACTCGAAGAATCGCCCGATCTCGAGCCGGATCCACCTCGGGAACTCGCGGGGACCGTGTCCGTGGCACCGGATCGGACCATGGCATCGGCACCCGGGGGAACCGCCTCGGCGACGGGATTCGTCGCGGTCGAGGCCGCGTGCGGTGATACCTTCGGGGCACGTCTCGCGGGCCCGCCGCGCGACCCGTGACCACTGACACCGGAGTCTCCATGAGCCACCTCATTCCCCAGCGTTCACCCGAGATGATGAGCACGGAGTTCGCCGACCTCTGCGCTCTCCTCGATGACACGGCGATCGCCCACGTGTCCGTCATCCGCGACGGCAGACCGTTCACCTTCGGCACGCTGATCGCCCGCGTCGACGATGGCATCGTCATCCACGGTTCGACGGGGTCACGGTGGATGCGTCAGCTCACCGCCGAGCCGTGCGCGGTCGCGGTGACGAAGGTCGACGGCGTGGTCGTCGCACGCAGCGCCTTCGAGTCCTCGATGCTCTACCGCAGCGCACTCATCCTCGGACAGTTCGCGGAGGTGCCGGAGGCGAGGAAGGAGGAGGTGCTCAGGCTGCTGACCGATCGGCTCATCCCCGGTCGAACGGCGGAGGTGCGGCCCTCGACGAAGAAGGAGCTGGCTGCCACGATGCTGCTCGAGATGCCGATGAACGAATGGTCGCTGCGGATCTCCGATGACTGGCCCGAGGACCCCGACGACGATGTCGCAGGTGACGCGTGGGCGGGGAAGATCCGGTTCACGGAGCTGCGCAGCCGGTTGGAGGCGACTCCGGATCTGCGGGCGGGGATCTCTCCGACCCCAGCGATCCTGGCAGCGCAGAAGGCTGCCGGCCGACTCAGTTCCTGATGCTGCGTCGGACCTTGACGCCGATTCGCTCACTCAGCTCATCGAGCCGCGTCAGTCCTTGGTGCCGCGTCAGCCCTTGATGCTGTCGCGGGCGGGGACGTACTCCCAATGCCAGGGCTCGTACTTCGACGACTTGGCCCAGTCCGGGTTCTCCCAGCCGTACTTCCCGGCGTTCTTGACCAGCCAGTCCCACGGACCGGTCTTCGATTCGGTGCCGCCGCCGAGGTCGAGGGCGATGCCCCAGCCGTGCATCGACGTGCCCGGGCGGGCGGAGAGGCCGGGCTTGCGGCCGGCCACGGAGATCTGACCGGCGAGGTCGCGGTAGGAGTCGGTGATCGGGATCTCCTTGCCCGTCTCCTTCTTGTACGCGGCGTTCATCTCAGCGAATGACACCGCGGCATCGGCGCGCAGTCGGTGCCCGCCCTTGCCGAGGTCGCAGAGCCACTCTTCGGGCAGCTCGCCGTTGCTCGCTCCCGCGCTGTACTTCTGATCGGCCGAGCAGCCGGGCAGTGCGCTCTTCTCGATCGCGCGGCTCGCGGCCTGTGCGCCGTCCTGCTTCGCGCTCGGCGCGCCGATCTCGACGCTCGTCGTGTCGTCGGAGGCCGGAATCGCGGCGTCGACGGATTCGGCGCTCACCTGCTTGGGGCCGGCCTCGGCGGTCGCCTCGACCTTGACCTCGCTGCCGCCGCCCGCGGTGGCGAACATCACGGCGGCAACCGCGGCACCGGTCACGGACAGACCCGACAGGGCCGTGACCGTCGTCGCGCGCTTCCGGCGCACCGACCGCAGCAGCGCACCGTCGGAACCGCGGTGCCCGGAGTACCCGGCACCGACCGTTCCGTGGCCGGCCTCCTTGGCCATCGCCTCGCGCCGAGGCGACCCTGACGCAGTGCGCGCCTCCGCGGCCATCGCGGCGCGGCGGGGTGAGAGAGTCGAGTGTTGGGTGAGGTGAGAGGGGGTGGAGTGAGTGGAGGGGAGGGGTGCTGTGGGCGGGGTCTGGGGGGTCGACTGCCGGTTGCGGAGGTCTCTCCGCCGGACCGTTCCCGCTGCCGTCAGCTCACCCGTCATCATGCTCCAAGTCACCTGTGTCGTACCCATAGTTCAGCCGTCGAGAGGTCCCGACGGCTGGAAAACTCACTGTTACAGGAGTGTAACGGTTACATAACACCGTGTCATATCCGCGAACGAAACCGTGACCGATCCGGTCCGGGCATCCCACTGCCATCAGCGGCCGCCTCGGTGGGGGATCCCTACTCCACTCCGAGCTGCTGACGCAGGGCGATCGCCTGCGCTACGGCATCGGGGAAGATCACCTCGGTGCGGGCACCCCCGGTGTCGGGGTCGTTGCTGAAGACCAGCCGGATCCCGAGCAGCCGCGCCTGCCCCTGCGCGATGACGAGTCCGAGGCCCATGCCGCCGCCGCCGGCGGAGACGAACCGGGTCGGGCCCGTCTCGACGATGTCGGCCGGGTAGCCGGAGCCGGAGTCGGTGACGACGATGTGCTCGGGGCTCGTGGTCAGACGGATCGGGTCGGCTCCGTGTTTGATCGCGTTGACGAGCAGGTTGGAGATGATGCGCTCGAACCGGCGGACGTCGGTGACGAGGAGGGCGCCTCGGGCGTCGTACTGCGCGTCGATCTCATGCCCGGCGAGTGCTCCCGAGGCCGACATCGTGCCGAGCAGCGAGCGGATCGCCTGGTCGATGTCTATGCGGGTGAACTGCGGGTTCGCGCGTCCCGCGTCGAGCCGGGAGACCTCGAGGAGGTCCTCGACGAGGACCTGCATCCGCTGCACCCGATCCTTGACGAGCTCGGCCGGGCGCGAATCCTCGGTGAGCAGGCTCGCGGCGTTGACGAGCCCGGTGAGCGGGGTGCGCATCTCGTGTGCGAGGTCAGCGGTGAAGCGCTGTTCGGAGTCGATGCGCTCGCTCAGCCGCGTCACCGCGGTGTCGACCGCCGAGGCGAACGCCCACACCTCCTGATCCGATTCGTCGACGACGTCGGCGATCCGGATCGACGTGTCCCCGGCGGCGATCTTCCGTGCCGCCTGCGCGCCGAGGGTGAGCCGGCGGGAGATGCGGCCGGCGACGAGCGAACCGACACCGCCGACGACGAGGGCGGAGCCGATCATGCCGACGAGCAGTGCCTGGTCGATGCGGCCGATGAGCTCCTGGCTGTCGGCTGTCGACGCGCGCACGGAGATCACCTCGGTGTACGTGCCGACCTCGATCGGGGCCGCCGCCCACACGATCTCCTCCCCGTCGACCTCCGAGCGGATCGTCACCGACTGGCCCCTGAGCGCCTGCGCGCGGGCATCGGCGGGCAGCTGCGGATCGTCGATGCGGGCGTTGAGCGTGAGCACCCCGGTCTCGGAGAAGATGTTGACCGCGTTCGTCAGCTGGTCGGTCACGGTCGAGCGCATCCGGTCGTCCTCGGCCCGGGCCGCGGACTGGCGCAGGATGATGCTGCACGAGAGCACCGCGATGATCACGGACGCGACGATGAGGAGGGAGATCTTCCAGCGCAGCGACATGGCTCAGCCCGCGAAACGGTACCCGAAGCCGCGGACCGTCTCGATCATGTTCGCCCCGATCTTCTTGCGCAGGCGCTGGATGTGGACGTCGACGACCCGGGAGTCGCCGGCCCACTCGTAGCCCCACACCGTGAACGCGATCTTCTCCCGCGAGTACACGTGCTCGGGCTGCTCGGTGAGCAGCAGGAGGACGCGCAGCTCGGTCGGGGTGAGGTGGACCTCCTCACCGTCGACTTCGACGGTGAGCCGTCCGGTGTCGAGGACGAGGGATCCCAGCCGGGTGCGGAACGGTCCGAGCTCACCGGACTCCGGGGCCGCCTCGGCGGTCGTCTGCGGTGAGGACGCGGGACGCGGGGGGATCGCCACGTCGTGCGTGTCGGGGCCCGGTGACGACGTGAACTTCCCTCCGGCGCCGAGGTAGGTGTCATCGGCCGCGAGACGGGACTTGATCCGCTCCCGGGTGTCCATGCCGGGGCTCGGCCCGAGGACTTCGGGGATCCCGTCGCCGGTGATGACGCCGCCGGGGCCGATGACGGTTTCGTGTTCGTCGATCGCCTCGGTGGTGGGGGAGTGGCCGAGGCGGTCGGTGCCGGCGGTGATGAAACGGCGGACGACGGCGCGGATGCGGGCGTTGAGCACCTGCATGTCGAAGGGCTTGGTGAGGTAGTCGTCGGCGCCGGCCTCGAGGGCCTGGACGATGTCGATCGCATCCGAGCGGGCGGAGATGATGATGATCGGGATGGAGGAGCGCTCGCGGATCGCCCGGCAGATCGACGCGCCGTTCATCGTCGGGAGCATGAGGTCGAGGAGGAGGACGTCGGCACCGTGGGCGGCGACGAACTCATAGCCCTCACGGCCGTCGGCGAACGCCGACACCGTGTAATCGAACTGCTCGAGTCCGATCTGGGTTGTCTCGCGGATGACCTCGTCATCCTCGACCAGCACAATATGCATTACGACTCTCCATTTAGACGCGTGAAGCGTTGTCCCGGTTCAAACCTACCGTCATGCAGGCGGAATACCTGCACCGACCAGCCCGACGGGCAGCAGTCCTCATCACCGTCGGCGTACATCGCCTCCTGGACCACGAGGGTGCCGTTCCTGCCGGGACTGAGCGTGAGCTGATTGCCCGTGGCGATGAGCTCGAGGCGCGGTTCGCCCTCGAACTCGCTGACGACGACCCCGGCGATGACCTCGCTCATCTGCTGCGGGTTGAGCACCGTGACGACCTGGAACTTCCGGTCGCCGCTGAGGAACGGGGTGCCGAACTTCATGCACTCCTGGCAGTCGGCGACGACCTTCGCGGTCTCCGACGCCCGACCGGTCACCGCGACCCCCGAGCTGTCCTCGACGAGGGTGCGGATGTCGGCAAGCGAATACGGCTTGTCCGCGGGCCCGGAGTCCTCGTTCGACTCGTCGAAGAGCGTCGGCGAGGTGCTTCCCGCGGGCTCGACGCGCAGCCCCCTGTCCGGCCCGCAGGCCGCGAGCGCGACGAGCAGCGCAAGAGCGCAGGCACACGCGACCAGCGTCCTGAGACCGCCTCTGGTCAGGACGCCTGCCGTGACGGCAGCGCGCGACGCGTGCGCAGACCTGCGCACTGGTGTGGGGATGGGCACGCTGTCATTTTCGCGTGTTCCCCCGCACTCGTCCACTTGGTCCGGGTTCCGGGGTCTGTGCGGGTGTCGGTTTCTGGAGATAGTCGGGAGCCGGATTCGGGGGCGGGAGGCTGGTGGGTGCGGTGGTTGCCGGGTATCGGGTTCATAGTCACTCGGCTGTCGCGTTCAGGGCCGTTCGGCAGTCGGGTCGAGGGTCGCTCGGCTGTCGCCTCTCAGCCCGAGTCGGTACCCTGGTGGTATGGCAACGTCGAACTCCGCGAAGAAGTCCTCCAGCACCGTGTCCTACAAGGATGCGCTCAAAGTGGGGCTGGTCTGCGGCGTCGCCGTTCTCATCCTCTCGATCATCGTCACCCGTGCGTGGCAGGACTCCGATGCGTTCGGTTATGCCTTCATCTACGCCGGGATCGCATTCGTCCTCGTCAGCGCTCTGTCCGCGGTGCTCAACTGGGTGATGCGCAACGACACGCAGAACGACGACCAGTCCTACCCCGTCCTCAAGTAGGGACTTCCGGGAAGTAGAGCTTCCGGGCGGGCACGAGGATCGTCGAACCGCCTCGTGTTCCCACCCGACCGCCGCCCTCACCTCAGCTCACACGCTCGACTCGGGAGCCGCCTCGGCGCAGGATGACGGCAAGGGCACCGACACCGGCGAGGACGGCCAGGCCGCTGAGGGCCGCGAACATCGGGCCATCAGTCTGGGCGACGGACTGTCCGCGCAGCGCCTGCACGGTGGCCAGGGCGACGACGCCGAGGTAGAACAGCGCGACGATCCGCACGAGGCCGACCCGCACCGATGCCGGCCGCAGCCGCGGCCACCGACGCCCGAGGAGGACGAGTCCGAGGGCGGCGAACGGGATGATCTGGAGCGCGTGGATCCCGAGGAAATGGGGGACGCGGATGTCGCCCGCCTCGGTGTTCCAGCCGGTGATCGGCATCATCGGTCCGCCGTCGACGGCCCCGACGCTGTGGGCGCCGGCCAGACCCTGCGCCTCGGCGGCGTCCATGTCGACGACGTTGAGCTCGCCGACGGTCATCAGGAACGCGATCGCCATGCCGATGAGGCCGATCGCGGTGCCCCAGCGGATGCCGGCGGCGATGCCCCGGTCGGGCAGTCGGCGGAACGCGAGCACGAAGCCGAGGACGAGATTCGCCAGCCACACCACGGTGATGAGCCCGCCCATGCCGTAGTACAGGCCCGCGTCGAGGGGTGTGCGCACGTTGAAATGGCTCATCTGCCCGCGGATGATCTGCACGACGATGAAGGCGAGCTCGACCGAGATCCCGATCGCGATGATCGTTCCGAGCACCCGGCCGATGCGGCTGCGGCGGGGCAGGAACTGGAGCATCCAGGCGATCGTCACGGTGTAGATCGCGATCGAGATGCCGAACTTCGCGGCCTTGTGCCAGATCGGCGCGCCGACGAGGGTGCGGTCGTCGGTGAAGTACCCGACGATGGCGATGACGGCGATGAGGGCGGCGAAGACCGCGGCAGCGATGAGGGGGCGATGGAGTCGGGAGAGTCCGGAGACGATCGTCGCCGGACGCAGGGTGGTCTCGCCGAGGCGGCCCGTCGACGCGGGGGTCGCGCCGTTCTCCCGGGGTCGTCCGACGTCATTGTCAGATAGTCCGCTATCCATAAACAGATAGTAGACTATCCGTAGTGGGCGTGCAAGAGTGTTCGCCGACGGAACTGATGGGGAGGGCGATGCGGATTTCTCAGCTCAGCGAGCAGACCGGGGTGCCGATCCCGCGGATCAAGTACTACATCCGCGAGGGCCTCGTGCCGCGGGCGACCGTCACTGCCGAGGATCCCGGGGGGTACGGCAGCGACCATGTCCACCGGGTGCGGCTCGTGCGCGCGATGGTGACGATCGGCGGCATGTCGATCGCGTCGGCGCGGGCGGTGCTCGCCGAGCTCGATTCACCCCAGCCGCAGGTGCCCGTCGCGCTCGGTCAGGCGATCATCGGGGTCAACTCCCGCCCCGGCGACCCCGATCCCGGCGGTGGGACGCCGAGTGCCCGCGAGCAGGCCGCCGCCCTCATCGATGCCCTCATCGCCGACCGCGACTGGAATCTCGCAGCCGATGAGCCGGCGCTCGGCCCGCTCATCACCGCAGTGGAGACGATGATCGACACGGGGCATGAGGATCTGCTCGGCCATCTCGATGTCTACGCCGAGGCGGCCGAGCGCATCGCCGACGCCGACGTTGCCAGCCTCGCCCCCACTGACGACCCCGCGACGATCGTCGAGAAGTCCGTTCTCGGGACGGTGCTCGGCTCGGTCTTCATCGACAGTCTGCGCAAGCTCGCGCACTCCGACCGGGCGAGACGCCTCTTCTGGCCGGCCGAGGACCTCGCGCGCGCAGCGCGGGAGGGTTCCCGGGAGGAGGGAGAGTCCGGGAGGTCCGGCGAGTCCGGGGAGGTGGGAGAGTCCGGGAGGTCCGGCGAGTCCGGGGAGCCTGGAGGGGTGCCGTCGCAGCCGGATGCCGGGCCGCAGGGGACCAGCGAGGGGCCGGAAGGGGCCTAGAAGTGCCCGGTCTGGGCCCGGCTCTCAGGTCTGCGGAAGGGGCCTAGAAGTGCCCGGTCTGGGCCCGGCTCTCAGGTCTGCGGAAGGGTGAAGGCGATTGTGCGCCGCCCCCAGGGTGATTTCGGAGCTGAAATCACCAGGGAAGCGGCGCAGAACCTTGGGGCCCGCCCCGCCGGAGGACCCCTCTACCGGAACCGCAGGAGCCGGAGGCTGTTGAGGATGACGAACACCGAGGAGAACGCCATCGCGGCACCGGCGATCATCGGGCTGAGCAGTCCGGCCGCGGCGATCGGGATCGCCGCCGTGTTGTAGGCGAAGGCCCAGAACAGGTTGCCCTTGATGAGGCCGAGCGTCCGCCGCGACAGGCGGATCGCCTGCGGGATCTGCCGCGGATCCGACCGCACCATCGTGATGTCCGAGGCGGCCATCGCCGCGTCCGTGCCCGAGCCCATCGCGATGCCGAGGTCGGCGCCGGCCAGGGCCGCGGCATCGTTGATGCCGTCGCCGACCATCGCGACCGAGCGCCCGTCCGCCTGGAGTTCGTCGACGACGGCGATCTTGCCCTCGGGACGGACGTCGGCGAAGACCTCGGTGATCCCGAGTTTGCCGGCGACCGCCTCGGCGGCTGAGGCATTGTCCCCGGTCAGCAGCACCGTGCGCAGACCGAGGCGATGGAGTTCGGAGATCGCCGAGGCGGCCCCGTCCCTCACCTCGTCGGCGACGAACGTCAGCCCGCGGAAGTCCCCGTCGACGGCGAGTGCGACGATCGTCGCGCCCGCCGGAACGGCGTCGGGGGCGACGTCGACCGTGATCCCGCGTTCGCCGAGCAGATCGGGCCGACCGGCGATGACCTCGCGTCCGTCGATCCTCGCCTCGAGCCCTCCGCCGGGGATCGCGGCGAAGTCCTCGACCCTCGCCGAGGCGGTCGCCGCCCCGGCAGTGACACGCTCCGCCCGTGACGCCTCGACGATCGCGCGGGCCACCGGGTGCTCGCTCTGCTCTTCGAGGCGGGCGAGCACGGCGAAGTCCGCGTCGGACAGCTGCGAGCCGATGAGCGTCATCACGCCCGTCGTCAGGGTGCCGGTCTTGTCGAGCACGACGGTGTCGATCGACCGCGTCGACTCGAGCGCCTCGGGGCCCGAGACGAGGATCCCCAGCTGCGAACCGCGGCCCGAGGACACGGCGAGGGCCGTCGGGGTCGCCAGCCCGAGCGCACAGGGACACGCGATGATGAGCACCGTGAGCGCCGCATGCAGGCCCATCGCCCAGTCGCCGCTGATGAGACCCCACGCGAGGAACGTCAGCACGCTGATGACGAAGACGATCGGCACGAACACCGCCGAGATGCGATCGGCGAGGCGCTGCACGGCCGGTTTGCCCAGCTGTGCGCGGCTGACGAGATCGGCCATCGCCGCCAGCGTCGTCTCCGCGCCGACGCGTTCGGCGCGGACCTCGAGCACCCCTGAGGTGTTGATCGTCGCACCGGTGACGGTGTCGCCGACCCCGACCTCGACGGGGGCGGATTCACCGGTGAGCATCGCCTCGTCGACGGCCGAGTGACCGGCGACGATGACCCCGTCGGTGGCGATCTTCTCGCCCGGACGGACGCGGAAGACGTCACCGACGCGCAGCTCCGCGATGGGCACCTGCACTTCGACGCGCTCGCCGGAACCGGACAGGTCACCTGAATGACCGGACAGGTCACCCGAATGAGGAGACCCCGGACCGGAAACGGATGAGCCCTCGCCTGCCCCCGCCTCGGCGCCGGGAGAACCGGGATCGACCGAGCGCAGCACGGTCGCCGACTTCGCTCCGAGGTCGAGCAGCTTGCGCAGGGCGGCGGTCGCCCGGTTCTTCGCGCGATCCTCGGTGAGCTTGCCGATGAGGAGGAACACGGTGATCGCCGCGGCCGCCTCGAACCACACATGGTAGGTCCCGGGAATCGCCCAGCCGTGCCCGTCGACGACCGCCCGCAGCAGCGTCGCGTACGAGTACCCGCTGGCGACGATGATGCCGACGCTGACGAGGGTGTCCATCGTCGTCGACCCGCCCCGGGCGGCCTTGAACGCCGCGGAATGGAACGGCCACGCACCCCATGTGACGACCGGGAGGGCGAGGAGCCCGACGACCCACTGCCAGCCCGGGAAGTGCCAGCTCATCACCATCGAGACGGCGATGATCGGCACCGCGAGGATGAGGGAGCCGATGAACCGCGGCCGGAGGTGGCGGGGGTCGTAGTCGACGATCTCGGGACCCGCCGAGGCGGCCTTCCGCACGCTCGCCCCGTACCCGGCCTTCTCGACGGCGGCGGTGACGTCGCCGTCGGTGAGGTCGGAGTCGATGACGACGTGGGCGGTGTTGAGCGGCAGATTGACCTCAGCGGTCACCCCGTCGAGGCGCGAGAGCCTCTTCTCGATCCGGGCCGAGCACGATGCGCAGGTCATTCCCGTGATGTCGAGATCAACCTCGCGCGACATCACTTGACCTCGTAGCCCGCTTCGTCGACCGCGGCGCGGATGTCCGCGTCGTCCAGGTCGGTGGTCGAGGTGATCGTCACGGGGGAGTCCCCGCCGGCGTTGAGGTCGACGGCGACGTCGGTCACGCCGGTCAGCGCGCCGATCTCCTCAGTGACAGAGGCGACGCAGTGGCCGCAGGTCATTCCGCTGACGGTGATCGTGGTGGTGGTCATGTCTCCTGCTTTCTTCGCACGTCTCGCCGGCCGGTCGACCGGCGATCGACGCCGTGCCTCATCAGGTCAGCGCCGCCTCGGCGGGATGACCGTCCCGAGAGGAAGGGGGACGGAGCCCTGGAGGGGCGCTCAGCTCTTGATGAGTCGGGCGATGGCGGCTGAAGCCTCCTCGATCTTCTTGCGCGCTTCGTCCTCGCCGGCGGCGGAGGCGTCGACGACGCAGTGAGCGATATGCTCTTCGAGGAGGTTGATGGAGACCGCGTGCAGTGCGGCTGTGGCTGCCGAGACCTGGGTGAGGATGTCGATGCAGTACTTGTCCTCATCGATCATCTTCGCGATCCCGCGGACCTGTCCTTCGATCCGCTTCATCCGGCGTTCCAGAGCGTCTTTCTGCGGGGTGTATCCATGTTGCTCAGTCATGACCTGACTTTATACCCCCATAGGGTATCGCGCAACCCCCGCCGAGGCGGTCTCTGTGCGATTCGTCTCATCACCCCGCCCGCGTCGCCCCGGTGCTCCTAGAATCGAGGCATGCGTGCTGTCAGACTGTTCCGCTTCCCCGTCAAGGGGTTCCCGGCAGAGGAGATCGCCGAGGCGGTCGTCGATGCGAACCGCGGCATCCTCGGCGACCGGGTCGCCGCCTTCACGAACGGAAGCCTCGACGTCCCCGCCGACCAGTGGCAGCGATACTCCGCCTTCACGGTCCTGAAAAACGACCCTGACCTGCAGAGATGGCAGGTGGCCAGTGCACCCGCCGAGGCGGTCCCCGCACTCACCCTGACCGCGCCGGACGGGGAGGCGACGACCTTCCGCGTCGACGACCTCGAGAGCCGGGCCGCGGCGGCGGAGTTCCTCGGCGCCCGCATACCCCCACAGGGCAGTTTTCCGCGCAGTCTCGTCGTCGCCGGACAGGGCATGTTCGACTCCCGCGAGTCCGGGATCTCGCTCATCAACCCCGCCACGGTCGCAGCCATCGGCGCCACCGACGAGGGACGGGCGGCACTCGGCGCCGGCGACGACCTCGACCCGCTGCGGTTCCGCGGCAACGTCCTCCTCGACGGGCTCGCGCCGTTCGCCGAGTTCGGTCTCATCGGCCGGATCGTCCGCCTCGGCGGGGTGCGGCTGGCGATCAGCCAGGCCATCGAACGCTGCCCGGCGACGACCGTCAACCCGGTGACCACCGAGGTTGACGTCAACGTTCCGCGCCTGCTGGCCTCCGCGTGCGGCCACGTCCACTGCGGCGTCTATGGGCGCATCCTCGAGTCCGGGGTGATCACCGCCGGCGATGAGATCGTCATCGAGGGCGAGGCGCCCCGGGAGCATGTGCCCACGGCGCGGACCCCGCGCTTCATGACGGTGCTCGACTCCCGGCAGATCTGCCACGACACCGTGGAGATCTCCCTGCGCGACGAACTCGGCTGGATCCGCGAGTTCGACGAACCGGGGACCAATCTGCGCGTCCACCTCGAACTCGGGGCGCCGTTCTGGCGGACCTATACGATCACCGACGTCACCGATGACATCGTCTCGATCGCCGTGCGCACGCAGGGCAAGGGGTCCCGCGCCGTTGCGAGCCTGCCGGCCGGGGAACGGGTGCTCGCGTCAGGACCGCACGGCACGATGACGGCAGATCGCGTCTTCGGCGGCACGACGGCGCTCATCACCGCAGGCATCGGGATCACCCCGAGCCTCGGACTGCTGCGCGAGGCGACCCGTCAGCCGGTCGCCGTCGGGGCCGGTGGCGCCGGCGGCGGCAGCGCTCTGCCCGCAGCCGAGCGGCTCAGGCTCCTCCACGTCGACCGGGACCAGCGCACGGCGTGCCTGTGGAATCGGCTCCTCGACCGCGCCCACGGCACCGGTCTCCCCGTCGAGGCGCAGCATCGGGACACTGCGGTGGCCGGCCGGCCCGACCACGCCGAGCTCGTCGCGCTGCTGACCGGCTGCGACAACGTCATGGTGTGCGGACCCGCGGACTTCACGCGCGCCGTCCTCGCCGCGGCCGATGAAGCCGGGGTGCCCGGCGTCCACCAGGAGACCTTCGCGTCCCCGCGGTCCGGGATGACCGAGGCGATCGCCGAATGGCCTCCCGCCGAGGTGACGCTTGCCGATTCGGGGACGAGCTTCCTCTGGGAGCCGACCCAGGGCACCCTCCTCGAGGCGCTCGAGGCGCGCGGCATGCAGGCGGCGAGTTCGTGCCGGGGCGGATCGTGCGGCACCTGCTCGGTGCGGCTCGCCGCCGGTTCCGTCGCCTACCCGATCGAACCGGCTGCCCAGGTCGCCGCGGACGAGGTGCTCGTGTGCTCGGCCGTGCCCGCCGGTCCGATCAGCCTCGCCCTCTGACGGATCCGACCGGACCGGACAGCCCGGGCCGGACAGGCCGGGTGACGCGATCCCAGCACGGCCGGGTGACACAATGGGGCCATGACGACCCCGGCCGACGAGACGACGCGTCCGACGCTCTCGCGCGCGCTCGTGCGTCCCGTCGTGCGGCTCAGCCGCCGGGTGCGCTACGGGGTCGCCGGGCGGATCATGTTCGCGAACTCGGTCATGCTCGTCGGCATCATGGTCCTGACGACGAGCCTGCTCTACCTCCAGCTCTCGCAGATCAACACCGCCCGGCAGCAGGATCTCCTCCGCTCGGCCGCGGACAGCATCTCGCTGTCCCTCGGCATCGTCGACGCCGGAAACACCGACCTCAGCGATGACCTCCTCGCGCCGTCCTCCCGCGCCGACGTGCGCTCGATGCTCGACAACGTCGTCAACGAGTATCAGTTCGACACCGCAGCGGTCGTGCCGATCGACTACCTGCGCACCCCGCCCTCGCTCGGGTCCGCCGATCGCCGGGTCGCGATGGAGCGCAACATCGTCACCGCATCCTCGGGTGACATCCCCGATGACTCGATCGACCAGCTCGCCGCGTCGATCGGCCCCACCCGCATCCTCAGCGGGCGCTCCGTCGTCCGGTTCCTCGACGACGGCGGGGAGGGCGGCGGCACGATGTACGTCGTCACCCCGGTCTTCGCGAAGCATCTGGGCATCGACGAGGTGGGACCGAACACCGTCGTCGGCGCCGTCATCGTCGGCAACTCCGCCGACGCCGTCCGGGCCGGCTTCCTCGCCCAGAGCAAATGGCTCATCGGCATCGCGATCGCGACTCTGCTGCTCGGCATCGGCGCCTCGTGGGTGACCTCGCGCGGTCTGCGCCGAGTCACCGGCGACTACGGCGCCAACGAGCTGCGGGGCATCATCGAGTTCTACTCCTCCGTGCTCAAAGCGGTCTCCGAGGGTCTGCTGCTCATCGACCGGTCGCTCGGGATCGTCCTCATCAACGCCGAGGCGCGCCAACTCCTCGGCCTCCCGAGCGTCGGCACGAAGCGGCAGGGTGCGGGGTCGGCGGCGGATGGTACGGGGTCCGCCGAGGATGCGGGCGCGGGTCCCGGTGACGCGGCAGGCGTGGGATCCGACGAGACTCGTGGGCAGACCGGAACGACCGCGGACTCCGCAACGACCTCGGGAACAGGAACTACCGCGACCGACGGAACCCCTGCGGATTCCCGGGCGAAGCGGGACACCGAGGTGACTGCGGACACCGAGGTGACCGGGGCCTCCGCGACCGCCTCGGCGAGCGCCACACCCACCACCGCCTCGGCGAGCTCGAAGTCCACCACGACCACTCCCGACGCCGTCGAATCGACGACACCCGAGGGCGGCATCCCGCTGTCGGACCTCGAGCTGCCCGAGGCGCTCATCGACCTCCTGGCGTCGGGCCGCTGGGCCCGCAACGAGTTCCACTACACCGACGATCGGGTGCTCATCGTCAACCAGCAGCCGACCGATGAGGGCAGCGACACGTGGGTCGTGACGATGCGCGATCACACCGAGCTCGCCGAGCTCACCGGTGAGCTCGTCTCGGTGCGCTCGTTCTCCGATTCGCTGCGCGCGCAGACCCACGAGTACGCGAACCGCCTGCACATGGTCATCTCCCTCCTCGAGACCGGTCATGTCGACGAGGCGATCGACTTCGCCGCGAAGGACCTCGACGACCTCAGCCGGGTCACCGGCGACGGGCAGATGAGCTTCGACCATCCCGTCCTCTCGGCGCTCCTGCTCTCGAAGATCGCCCAGGCCGGCGAGGTCGGCATCGACATGACGGTCGACACGGTCGGACTCACCGGCAGCCTCGGCGGGGATGACCGGGACCTCGCGACGATCCTCGGCAACCTCATCGACAATGCCTTCGACGCCCTGAGCAGGCAGGACGTGCTGCCGGAGAACAAGCGCGTCCACGTCCACCTCAGCGGCGCGGGCGGTGCGAGCGGGTTCACGATCGAGGTCAGCGACGACGGACCCGGCATCGCCGAGGAGGACCTCGACGCGATCTTCGAGCGGGGCTGGTCGACGAAGCACGACGGGGTGACGACCGACAGCGGGCGCGGCCGCCAGCAGACGGGCACCAGGGGAGTCGGACTCTCGCTCGTCGTCCAGGCCGTCCGCCGCCTCGGCGGGGCCATCGACGTCCAGGGCCGCGGCGAGGACGGAGACGAGTTCAGCGGGGCCGTGCTCACCGTCTGGCTGCCCGACGACATGGCCGCCGCACAGCGGACTCGGACTACCGAACAGTAGCGCCGGAGCGGGCCACAGGGAGGCTTGCCGACCGGCGCCGTCGGGCGACGACGGCCGTCGTCGCGGATGTGCCGAGCCTGGAACACATTCCCCGCAGCGCCCGTCGGACAGCGGTCTAGACTGGCGGCATGTCAGAGAGTTCTCAGCCTGATTCGAGCATCGGTGTGCTCGTCGTCGAGGACGAGGCCGTGGCGGCCCGCGCTCACGCGAAGTACATCGAGCGCATCGACGGCTACCACGTCGCCGGGGTCGCGAAGAACGCGACGCAGGCGATGGCGGCGCTGACCGGCAAGATCCTCGGCCTCGACCCCGACGGCATCGATCTCGTCCTCCTCGACATGAACCTCCCCGACGGTCACGGCCTCCAGGTCTGCCGGGCGATCCGCGGGCAGCGCGTCGACGTCGACATCATCGCGGTCACCGCCGCCCGCGACATGCAGATCGTCCAGGAGGCGCTGTCCTACGGGGTCGCGCAGTACATCATCAAGCCCTTCACGTTCCCCGTCTTCAAGTCGAAGCTCGACGCGTACTCCTCGTATCGCTTCCGCCTCGGCGCGGACTGTCCCGACGGCGAGGTGACGCAGAACGAGGTCGACACCGCGATCGCGGCCCTGCGCACGCACACCGTGACCGCGACCCCGAAGGGGGTTCCCGACGGGGTGCAGGGGGAGGTCAGGGGAGTGCTCACGGACAAGCCGGGGCAGTCCGCCGCCGAGGTGGCCACGAGCCTCGGCGTCTCCCGGGTCACCGCGCGTCGCTACCTCGAGGCGATGGCCGATGCGGGCATGCTCGAGCGCCGTCCCCGCTACGGCTCCGCCGGGCGCCCCGTCCTCGAATACACCGTCGTCGAACAGGAGTGAACCGGGACGTCCGCGGCCCGTGCGTCTGGGCGGCGGGCTCACCCCAGGGTGCGCAGGTGCTCGATCGCGAGCCGCGCGCAGTAGCCGATCGACGCATCGAGCTCCGGTTGGGAGAACGTCGCGATCGATGACCGGGTGAACACGGCGATGCTGTAGGCGGAGCCGTCGCTGTCGACGACGACCCCGGCCTCGTGCCGGAAGTTGAGGAACGTGCCCGTCTTCCCGTAGTACTGGACGGCATCCATCGGGAAGCCGGCGGCGATGCGATGGCGGAAGATCTGCTTCTGCAGCAGGCGCCGCAGCGTCGCCGACCCCTCGGGTCCGAGCAGCCGCCCGGTGTGGATGAGTTCGAAGAGCTTCGCGGTGGCGCGCACGGTGCCGGTGTTGAATGCCGAATCGGGCAGCTGCGGAACCCGCCCGGAGCGGGCGTCGGCGGCCGCGACGGCCAGGGCCTGCGCCTCATCGCCGGCGGCCACCTCGGCGAGGACGTCGTAGAGGTGGGACATCGGTGAGGTCACTTCGAACGACCGGATCCCGCCGCGGTGGAGCACGGTCATGATCCGGTCGGGTCCGACGAGGTCGAAGAGCGTGTCCGCGGCGGCGTTGTCGCTCACCGACAGGGCCATCGCGGCGAGGTCGCGGACGCTCATCTCGACGGGGTCGAGGAGTCCCGCGATCCCCGTCCCGCCCGGGGTCGAGTGCGCCGGATCGACGAGGAGGCGCTGCGTGAGGTCGACGGCGCCGTCGGCGGCCGCGTCGAGGAGACCGGCGATGACGGCGACCTTGCCCACCGAGGCGAGCGGAATCCGCGCCGATTCCCGGATGCCCAGCGACCGGTGCGTGCCGAGGTGCTCCGCAAAGAGGAAGCCCTGCGCACCGAGGCCGGTCCACACTCCGTTGATCTCGTCGATGACGGTCGTCGCGCTCACGGTCGGAACAGCCTCTCATCGGCGTAGCGGCCGTCCCCGTCGGGGACCACCGCGTGCGTACGGTGGGGACGGGCCCCGAGGATCTCCGCGATCGCCGCTCTCAGCGCAGGGGCGGACTCCATGAGTCCGGCGAGATCGCAGCTCTCCGACCCGACGACCTCGACGCGGCGGGCGAGTTCGACATCCCGGAGACTCCGGTGGGGAAGGCTGTGGGTGCGGGCCGTCTGCGGCGTGCACAGGAGCACCGACTCATGGGCGAAGACGTGGGTGACCGCGTCGAACTCGGAGTCGGCGACCCGCAGCTGCCCGAGGTGGATGCCGCGGGCGACGAGCGGGGTGAGCAGCCCGGAGTCGTGGAGGAGCCCGGCGTCCTCGGGCAGGAGGGTCACCGACTCCCGCTCTGCATGCCGGCCGAAGCCCATGCCCGGCGGCATGCCCCGCAGGTCCGCGGCGCTGATGCTCGAGGGTTCGGAGTGCGGGGCGAACCTCGGCGAGGCGGCGACGAGGTCGACGACGAGGTCGCTGACCTGACGCCGCCGTGACGTCGTCGCCGGTGCCCCGAGTCCGCGCACGTCGAGGCCCGCGTCGATCTCCCCGGCGCCGATGAGGTCATCGAGGTCCGCGGCCTCCGCCGGCGTGAAGCGCGGGGGAGCGCCGGCAAGGCGCAGCTCGCGGGTGGCGGCGATGAGGACGGCGGGGTCGAGCTGCCCGCTCACCCCGATGACGAGCCCCCGATCGCGACGGCCGGCGGTCTCGGCGAGCCCGTCGATGCGGCGGAGGATCTCGAGGACGTCGGGCAGCACCGCGCGGCCGGCGGCGGTGAGCCGGATCCGCCGTGAACTGCGATCGAAGAGGCGGACGCCGAGGTGCTTCTCGAGCTCGGCGACACCGCGGGAGATCGGCGGCTGCGCGAGCGAGAGCTCGTCGGCGGCCCGCGTGAAGCTCTCATGTTCGGCGACGGCGCGGAACATTTCGAGGCTCTTGAGGAGGTTCATCGACCCGATTCCACCTGGACGTATATCAGAAAGTGCATAGTTCGAACTCCATGTGATATTGGACATGCGAAGATGCTCCTGCCGACGATAGCACCATGAAGACCCGTTCTCGTCGGATCATCGGCGCCGCCGTCGTGCTCGTCCTCATCGGCATCGGCCTGCTCGCGCTGCGCACCCTGCCCGTCCTCCCCTCGAGCGCGGCCGAGGAGATCGCCGCCGATCTCACCTCCGGCAGTCTCGAGTCCCCGGTCTGGTCGACCGCGGATGCGCAGCAGAGCTTCGACGCGATCGTCGCTGACCTCGCCGAGGCGGTGCCCACCCGTCGTGTCGCCGTGGACTCCGTCGACGGCGGGGTGAGCTCGGCGACGGCGACGCTGCGCTGGGAGTGGGCCGTGCCGACAGGGAGCTCCGATGGTCCCTGGTCGTACACCACCGAGGTGCCGTTGCGCCGCAGCGGTGCGACCTGGACTGCCGACTTCGCCGAGAGCGTCGTCCACCCCGACCTGCAGGCAGGCCAGGTCCTCGCAGTGACGCGGACGCCGGGGACTCGGGGTCGCATCCTCGGGCAGGGCGACGAGGTCCTCGTCTCCGACGGGGAGGTCGTCGATGTCGGACTCCAGCCGAGCAGACTCGACGATGAGACAGCGACGCTCGACCAGCTCAAGAGGTCCCTCGACGTCGATCCCGACGAGCTCGCCGACCGCGTGAAGGCGGCCGACCCTGACGCCTTCGTCCCCGTCATCACTCTGCGTCGGGATGACTACGAACTCGTCAAGGGCGCGATCTTCGACCTGCCGGGCACGGTGTTCCGGACCCGCATGCAGCCGCTGTCGCGGACGAAGGACTTCGCCGCAGCGACCCTCGGCAGCACCACCCTGGCCGGCCCCGATGAGGTCGCCGCCGAACCCGAAGTGCTGACGCCCGAGTCCTACGTCGGCACGAGCGGCATCCAGCTCCTCTACGACCGGACGCTGCGGCCCACCCCCGGGCTCACGGTGCTGACACGCCCCGCCCCGGGCCAGGCATCCGACGCCGGTGCGGGGACCACCTCGGCGCCGGTGCATGAGGTCGCCGGCACCGACGGTGCGGATGTCGAGACGACGATCGACGTCGCCGTGCAGACGGCCGCTGACGAGGCCGCGAAGACGGGGACGAAGCCCACCGCGATCGTCGCGATGCGCCCGAGCGACGGCTCCGTGCTCGCGGTCGCCAACGCCGATCCGAAGGGTGCGGCCTGGGATCGGGCGCTGACCGGACAGTACCCGCCGGGGTCGGTCTTCAAGGTCGTCTCCGCCTCGGCGATGGTCGGCACCGGCATCGCCCCGGACGCGACGCTCAGCTGCCCGAAGACGACGACGGTCGAGGGCAAGCGCTTCAAGAACGCCGAAGACCACGTCCTCGGCGACGTCGACTTCACCGAGAGCTTCGCCCAGTCGTGCAACACCGCCTTCGTCGACTCCGCGCCCGACGTCACCCCGGCGGCGCTGAGCGAGACAGCGCTGGCGCTGGGCATGGGCGAGGTCGACATCGGCACGGACTCGTACATGGCCTCGGTTCCCGAGGTCGACGACACCGTCGAGCACGCGGCGGCGATGATCGGGCAGGGCAAGGTGCTCGCCACCCCGCTGGCGGTGGCGACGATGGCCGCGAGCGTGGCCGCCGGCGGCACCGTCCAACCCCTCCTCGTCCTGCCCGACCGCAGGGACGGCGATGTCCCCGCCCCTGACCTGAAGGCACTCGCCGAGGTGAAGGCGATGATGCGTCAGACCGTGACCGGCGGCACCGCCTCGGCGCTCGCTGACGTCCCCGGCGGGCCCGTGTACGGCAAGACCGGCACCGCGGAGTACGGCACCGACGTGCCGCCGCGCACCCATTCGTGGTTCGCCGGATTCCAGGGCGACGTGGCGGTCGCCGTGCTCGTCGAGGACGGCGGATTCGGCGCCGAGGCGGCTGTGCCCGTCGCCGACCGCTTCTTCACGGAGCTCAACTCATGAGGACGTGACCCGGGGCAGCCCATCGCTCTGGATCGCCGCAGGCGCACCAGAACTGCCTCCAGGACACCCGACGCGCTCACGGCGCACCACAGAAGACCGCACCACAGAAGACGGCGCACCACAGAGGACGGCGCACCACAGAGGACAAGGAGAGAGATGTCTCACGCACACACGCCGCTGCCGACCGCGGCAGACGGCCGCAGGGAGCAGCGACCATGGAGCCCACGCGAACTCCGCGAGCGCCCCCGGCCTCCGGTCCGGCGTCGCTCGATGGCTGCGGTTGCCTGCGCGGCAGGACTCGCGCTGCTCACCGGGTGCACCGGATCCGGGACCACCTCGGCGTCCGACGAGGCGTCGGCCGGCTCCACGACGGCGGCAGCGGCACCGACCGCAGGGGGCGAATCGACTGCGACCACGTCTCCGGGAGACGACGCTGCGGACTCCGCCTTCACGCAGCTCGAAGACGACTTCGATGCCCGGGTCGGCGTCTACGCCGTCGATCTCGACACGGGCCGGGAGGTCGCCTGGCGCGGCGATGAGAGGTTCGCGTACGCGTCGACGATCAAGGCGATGGCCTCGGCGGCGCTGCTCGACGAGGTGGGGACGGACGGCCTGTCGAAGGACGTGGCGATCTCACGCGACGACATCGTCAGCCATTCGCCGGTGACCGAGACGAAAGTCGGGGGCACGATGACGCTCGCCGAGCTCTGCGAGGCCGCGATGACGCAGAGCGACAACGGCGCGGCGAACCTCATCTTCGCCGAGCTCGGGGGACCGGCATCCTTGGATTCCCGCCTCGACGACCTCGGCGACACCGGGACCACGGTCTCCCGCACCGAACCCGGGCTCAACGAAGCGAAGCCCGGGGATCCGCGCGACACGACGACCCCACGCGCCTCGGCGGACAATCTCCGCGAATACGTCTTCGGGGGAGTGCTCAGCGACGACGAGGCGACGACCCTGACCGACTGGATGAAGGCGACCCAGACCGGGGACACCCTCATCCGCGCCGACCTGCCCGAGGACTGGACCGTCGGAGACAAATCCGGCACCGGGTCCTACGGGTCCCGGAATGACCTCGGCATCGTCTGGCCGGGCGACGGCGGGCCGATCGTCATCTCCGTCCTGTCGTCGAAGGATGAGAAGGACGCCGAGGCGGACGACCGTCTCATCGCCCGCGCCGCAGCCGCCGCCGTCGACGCGATCCGGTGAGTCGGCGGGCACCGCGACGACCGCGCGCTCGCTCGGCAGGGGCACCGCCGGACTGTCCGGCGACTGTGCTGCAGGCGCTCTCGGACAAGGAGAACCGCCTCGGTGCTGGGCCGCTGACCATGGACGACAGTGAAAAAATGCGCGGAAGCCTCCCCTGTGTCCGGGTCAGCTGATAGTCTCAAGCGCGGATCACCTGTAAGGGAAACTTGCCGGCGAGCAACCACCCTGAGTGCACCTTTCCCATGAGCGAACGGAATCAGCGATGTCCGAGTTCGAATCTGAGTCACGCCCCGGCACCGGACAGGAGTCCGGCACTCCCGAGAAGGAGCGCGGACGCCGACGGTCGATGCTCGTCGCCGCCTTCGGCACCGTCGTCGAATGGTACGACTTCTCGATCTTCTTCTACGTCGCGACGACGCTGACGACGGAGTTCTTCGGCGGGCAGGCCGATTCGCTGCTGCTCACCCTCGGCGTCGGCGCCGCCGGCTTCCTCTTCCGACCCCTCGGCGCGATGGTCTTCGGCCACCTCGGCGACCGCGTCGGGCGGAAGCAGGCACTCGTCGTCTCCGCCGTCCTCATGGCCGTCTCGATGCTCGGCATCGCCGTCATGCCCGACTACAACACGATCGGCATCTGGGCGGGCGTGGGCCTCGTCTTCTTCCGCTGCCTCTCCGGCTTCTCCGTCGGCGCCGAGTACACCGGCATCATGGTCTTCCTCATGGAATCGGCCAAGCCCGGCAAGCGCGGCGTCGCCGCGTCCTGGGCGGCGGCGAACAGCGAGGTCGGTGCGCTGCTGGCCGTCGGATCCGGGGCGCTGCTGGCCAACACCCTGTCCACCGAGGCGATGGAGACGTGGGGCTGGCGCGTGCTCTTCGTCCTCGGCGCGGTGCTCGCCGCACTCATGGTGCCGCTGCGCCGGATGATGGTCGAGACGGACACCTTCAAGCGCCTCCAGCAGGCGGAGAAGAAGGACGTCGCCCTCCAGCGGTCACCGCTCATCACCGCGCTCGTCGAACAGCCGCGCGCGATCCTCGTCGCGTTCCTCATCTCCTCGATCGGCTCGGTGAGCTACTTCCTCAACATCACCTACGTCCCCACCTACATCGAAGAGGTGGCGCAGGTGCCGAACTCGGGATCGCTGGCGCTCGGCACCGTCGCCGCGGTCGTCGCGATCGTCGTCACCCCGTTCTTCGGCGTCGCCTCCGACAGGTTCGGACGCAAGATCGCGCTGGCCGGGCTCATGGTCGTCTTCGTCTTCACGACGATTCCCGCCTATGTGCTGCTGAGCAACGACTCGGCGGCCATCGCGATCGGCGGCGCGGCGTTCCTCGCGATTCCCGCCGCCGGCTGGAGCGCGGTGGCCGCGGCGATGATCCCCGAGCAGTTCACCGGGACCAGCCGCTTCTCCGGCATGGCGATCGGCTACAACGTCGCCACCGTGCTCTTCGGCGGGCTCTCCCCGCTCATCGCGACCGCGCTGATGAGCTCGACCGGCATCACGCTGGCCCCGGCGATCTACGCGACGGTCGTCGTCATCGTCGCCGGTGTCCCGGCGCTGCTGCTGGCCCGCAGCATGGGGAACAAGACGCTCGCCGAGGTCGACGCCGACCGCCACCTCGTCCCGGCATAGGACCGGTCGAGGTGGCGTCAGGGGCCTCGCCGCCGAGGTGAGGCGCCCCGGTAATCGGGCCTGGGCCTCGACCTGCGGCCGGCGAGTCACTGCGCGGCGGCCGTGGCCGGCGCACCCTCCTCGGGAGCGCGGTTCCGCTGCCGGCGGCTGAGCACCGTGAGCAGGCCGAGGACGAGTGCCGAGGCCAGGGCCGACCCGCCGAAGAGGAGGAAGTTCATCGACGGTGCGACCCCCTGCATCCCGAGGAGGATGCCCGAGACCTGCGGGGCGAGCACCGCTCCGATGCGACCGACGCCGAGCGCCCAGCCCAGGGCCGTGCCGCGCAGATTCTCCGGGTAGTGTGACGCGATCGCCCCGATGATGAGCGACTGCGTGCCGTGGGTGCCGATGCCGGCGAGGACGAGCGCGATGTAGATCGCCGCCGTCGCCGTCGTTCCGCTCATCAGGGAGACGAGCGCGACCCCGGCGACACCCGCGGCGACGGTCGCCGTCGGCAGGATGCCGAACCGGTCCCCGGCCCATGCGGTGAGCACGGATCCGACGACGGCACCGAGGTTGAGGGCGAGGGTGAAGGCGAGGGCCGGACCGAGGTCGGCCCCGGAATCGCGCATGATCTTCGGCAGCTGCGTGCCGAGGCCGTACCACGCGAAGAGCGTGAAGAGGGTGGTGAGGGCGAAGAGGATGGAGAAGGTCAGCCAATGCGGACCGAGCAGGGTGCTGAACCCGGCCTTCTCCCGGCCGGCAGATCCCCGGTCCGCCACCGGCGTGCGCACGGTCGAGGTCTCCGGCAGCACCTTCCATGCGACGGCGAGCAGGACGAAGGACACGATGGTGATCCAGAACATCGACCGCCATCCGAAGGCCGGGATGAGAGCGAGTCCGGTCAGTGCCGCGATCGCACCGCCGATCGGCACTCCCGACATCATGAGGGTCGCCATCGAGCCGCGCCAGCGCGGCGGGACGAGCTCAGCGGTGAGCGCATTGGCCGACGGCACGAGTCCGCCGAGCCCGAGCCCGGCGATGAGGCGCAGCGCCCCGAAGACGCCGGGGTTCGGGGCGACGGCGCACAGCACGGTCGCGACGGCGAAGACGATGACGCACACGAGGATCGTCTGTCGCCTGCCCAGGGCATCGGCGAGACGACCGGCGACGACGGCGCCGATCATCATGCCGAGGAACGCCAGCGATCCGAGGGTGCCGGCCGACCCCGGCGTCAGCCCCCAATCGGTGGTTTCGATGAGTGAGTTCTGCACGGCGCCGTAGACGATGAGGTCGTACCCGTCCATGACGATGAGAAGCCAGCAGATGATGACAGCTGCCCAGCGGTGCGCTTCACTGCGCACCGGGGCCTTGAGCGTGGTCTCGGTCATGGGTGACACCGTAAGGAGCGTGTGAATCCGATCACGAGACAATTCTGCTCTGCGGAATCTGTGAGTCGGTTACGGTTGGGCTATGCCGCAGCACTTCAGCATCGTCAAACGCCCTGACCATGCCATCGAATCCGTCGACAACGCTCTGCTGCTCATCGATCTGCTGCGCCGTCATCCGCAGGAGGGCGTGCGGGTCGCCGATGTCGCCGACTACCTCGGGGTCGCGCCCTCGAGTGCGCACCGGCTGCTCTCGACCCTGCTCTACCGCGGGTTCGTCACTCGAGGCGCCGCCCGCCAGTACCGGGCGGGACCGGCGCTCGGCGTCGCCGATTCGCAGGGCACCCAATCCGTGCCCGGTCCCGTCCTCGACGTCCTCGCGCAGCTGAGTGCTGACACCGGGGAGACCGTCTCTCTGCTGCGTCGCCGCGGGGTGAGCGTCGAGTTCCTCACGACGGTCGAATCCCGGCAGCGTCTGCGCGTGGGGGAGCGGACCGGGACCGTGCTGCCGGCACGGCTGACCTCGGGTGGCAAGGCTCTGCTCGCCGCCCTCGACGATGCATCGATCCGCTCGCTCTACGCCGGGGGACGGACCCCGGCCGAACGGCTCGCCGCCCATGATCTCGTCAAGCTGCTCGCGGAGATGACGGACGTGCGCCGCGTCGGCTATGCCCTCAACCTCCGCCAGACCGAGGCCGACATCAGCGCCCTCGGGATCGCCGTGCCCCGTGCCGGAGGTCTGCCGCCGCAGAGCGCGGTGGCGCTCAGCGCGCCCGCGGTGCGGACGAAGCAGCTGATCTCGGAGTCCTCGATCGACCTCGTGCGCCGCGCCTGCGCCGATCTTGCCCGCATCGCGGCGGAGATCGACACCCCGGAGTCGGGGGGCACAGCAGAGAACGACTGACCCGCGCGCTCGGTCTCGCCGCGGTGATCGAGGCGAGACCGGACTCCCTTCGGGGTCGCGGGCGCGTTCCGGTCGGGCCCTCTCCGGTTTCGCCGGCTTCTCTCGCGCGCGGTTGCGCGTGGCGATCATCGGTCGCGAGCGCATTCCGCGCCGGACAGAGCGAGGGTCGGCCCCAGACTAAGCGGCAGGGCGGGATGTGCCGTCGCCGCTCCGAGCGGCTCGCCGGCGACCAGCGAACTCGCGTCGCATCTGTGCGAACCCGGCTGCCATCGCGACGATTCCGAAGACGATGAAGACCGTGCGAACCCATCCGTCGGAATCGGTGAACAGCTGGTTCGGCAGCACGAACAGGAAGGTCGCGCCGACGAAATACCAGACGGCTGTCGACCTCTGATCAGTGTGACCCTTCTTGCTCATCGGGAAATCCTTCCACTCGTTCCTCGAAAGCCGCAGCTCCGCCGAGCCCGTGGCGCTCTGCCCGGCAGTTCCTTCGGCCCTGGTGTCTCTTCGAGTCTAGGAAGGACGCCGATGGGTCCACATCCCCCTCGCGGGGGAAATCGGCGTCCGTCGCGCGACCGAAATCCGCGATCGCACCTGCATCCTCGCGCTCGCGCCGTGATCGCCCTGCCGTCTCTCCGTCGCCGCATGAGTTCCAGAGTTCCAGGAAAGGCCCATCAACTCCAGGACGAAATGGTCAGATTTGAGCGCCGAAAACCGGACCAGATCGACCTGAAGTCCTGCCGCCGTGACGTCGGCACGCCCGCGTCACGTCGCCACCGCCTCGGCGCTCCCGGCAGATTCCGTCCAGCGGAATTTGCTCCCGTCCGGCCCCTGACGATCGATAGCCTCGGCGCAGAATCAGCACTGTGGCCGAGGAGGTCCCGATGACGCGCCCTGCACCGACGATGACGAACCCCGATCCCACCGCGGAGGAAGCCGCGGAACTCGACGCGATGTACCAGACGATGGCCGCGGAGAACATGATCCCGCTGTGGACGCAGCTCGACGAGCTCATGCCGCCGACCCCCGCCTCGGCGGCGGTGCCGCACCTCTGGCAGTGGAAGACGCTGCTGCCGCTGGCCGAACGCGCCGGCGACCTCGTGCCCGTCGGCCGCGGAGGGGAGCGCCGCGCGATCGCGCTGGCCAACCCCGGCCTCGGCGGGGCACCGTTCGCGACGCCGACGCTGTGGGCGGCGATCCAGTACCTCGGCGGGCATGAGGTCGCCCCTGAGCACCGGCACTCGCAGAACGCGTTCCGCTTCGTCGTCGAAGGGGAGGGCGTGTGGACGGTCGTCAACGGCGATCCCGTGCGGATGTCGCGCGGTGACTTCCTGCTCACCCCGGGCTGGAACTTCCACGGCCACCACAACGAGACCGATCAGCCGATGGCGTGGATCGACGGCCTCGACATTCCCTTCGTCCACTACGCCGACACGTCGTTCTTCGAGTTCGGCATCGACCGGGTCACCGACGAATCGACCCCGGACATCTCCCGATCCGAGCGGCTGTGGGGCCATCCGGGACTGCGGCCGCTCTCGGGACTGGCGAACACCGTGAGCTCGCCGATCGGCGCCTACCGCTGGGAGCACACGGATCGCGCGCTCACCGAACAGCTGCGACTCGAGGACGAGGGCTTCCCCGCGACCGTCGGCCAGGGCCATGCGGCGATCCGCTACGTCAACCCGACGACCGGCGGGGACGTCATGCCGACGATCCGCGCCGAATTCCACCGCCTCCGCGAAGGCACGAAGACCCCGGTGACCAGGCGCGTCGGCTCCGAAGTCGTCCAGGTCTTCGAAGGACGGGGACGCATCCTCGTCGACGATCGGACGTTCGCGGTGGAGAAGGGCGACCTCGTCGTCCTTCCCTCGTGGTCGGCCGTGAGCGTGGAGGCCGACACCGGCCTCGACCTCTTCGCGTTCAACGACCGCCCCATCATCGAAACCCTGAATTTCGCTCGCACCCACGTCGAAGGAGAACACCAGTGAGACTTGCCACCATCGCCACCGGATCCACCGCCCGCGGAACCGACCCCGCCTCTGCCGCCGCCGTGCTCAGCGGCGATGACTACCTCGTCATCGACGGCTTCACCGACGTCGGCGATCTGCTCGCCACCGAGAACTGGGAGGCCACCGTCGCCGAGGCGCTCGCGAACCCCGCCGCGACCGTGCCCGAAGCCGAGGCCGAGGTGCTCCAGCTCATCACGCGCCCGGGCAAGATCATCTGCGTGGGGCTCAACTACCGCAGCCACATCCTTGAGATGGGGCGCGACCTGCCCGCGTACCCGACGCTGTTCGCGAAGTTCGCCGAGACGCTGACCGGGCCCTACGCCGATGTGCCGTTCGCCCCGGAGGACCCCGAACTCGACTGGGAGGGCGAGCTCGTCGTCGTCATCGGCAAGCAGGTCCGCCGCGTCGACGAGACCGCGGCGGCCGCGGCGATCGCCGGCTACACGATCGCCAACGACATCTCGATGCGCGGCTGGCAGTTCCGGACGAAGGAATGGCTGCAGGGCAAGATGTGGGAGGACTCGACCCCGCTCGGTCCGGTGCTGACCACCGCTGACGACTTCGACCCCGCCGAGGCGGTGCTCACGACCACCGTCAACGGCGAGGTCATGCAGGAGCACGCGATCGGCGACCTCGTGTTCTCCCCGGCTCACCTCGTCTCCTACATCTCGACGATGATCACGCTCGAACCCGGCGACATCATCCTCACCGGCACTCCCGGCGGGGTCGGGCGGGCCCGTGACCCGCAGGTCTACCTGTCCGTCGGCGACGAGGTGGCCGTGTCGATCGACGGGATCGGCCAGATCGCCAACCGGATCGTCGACGCGGATGCCCCGGGCGTCGCCGGCGAATCCCGTCTCGCCACCGCAGGCAGCACGGCCGACGCAGGCTGAAGAGCCATGGTCGCCAGACACGATCTCACGACTGATCCCGAACTCCGGGACGAGCTGCTCACCGTCCGCCGCGGCACGGCGTTCTTCGCCCGGAAGGTCACCGAGCTCTCCGACGCCGACTTCGACGAGCCGAGCCTCCTGCCCGGCTGGTCGCGGCGCCACCTCCTCGCCCACGTCGGGTACAACGCCCGTGCCCTGACCCGCCTCGTCCAGTGGGCGAACACGGGCGTCGAGACCCCGATGTACGACTCGCCCGCCGCCCGCGATGCCGAGATCGACTTCGGCGCGACCCTGCCCGTGCGCGCACTGCGCCACCTCAACGACCACGCCGCCATCAGCCTCGACGTCGAATGGCGCGACAGCCCGGATGCGGCGTGGGAGGCGACGGTGCGCACCGCGCAGGGACGGGAGGTCCCGGCCCGGGAGACCGTGTGGATGCGCACCCGGGAGGTCTGGCTCCATGCCATCGACCTCGCCAACGGCGCCCGCTTCTCCGACGTCCCCGAACCCGTGCTCGCCCGCCTGCTGCGCGACATCACGGGCACCTGGCGGGCCCGCGGCACCGATGTGGGCCTCGTCGTCGCGGTCGACGGGTGGGACGACCGCCTCGGCGACATCGAGTCCGAGGACCCGGCGATCGTCAGCGGGGAACTGCCGGACCTCGTCCGCTGGGCATCGGGCCGCGGTGACACCGGAGTGACGGCATCGACGGGAGAGATCACGCCGGCGCCGAGGTGGCTGTAGCCGCCGTCGACGACAGTGCAGTCATCATCGCCCGCCACGACCGGTTCCGTCGTGGCGGGCGATGTGCGTTCGTGCCGGTTCCGTTATGGCCGGTGATGTGCGCTTCTGCCGGTTCCTCAGTGAGGGGCGACGTGCGCTGAACCCTCAGACGGCGGGCGACGTCGCCTTCCACGCGGCCACCTCGTCGCGGGCGAGCTGAGCAGCCTGCCCGACATAGGTCGCCGGGGTGAGCGCGGTGAGACGGGCCGTCTCCTCTGCGGGCAGACCGAGACCGGCGACGAACTCCTGGAGATCGGCCTGGTGGATGCGCTTGCCGCGGGTGAGCTCCTTGAGCTTCTCGTACGGGTTCTCCATGCCGGGCACGCCCTGGAGGCCGGCGGCGCGCATCACCGACTGGATCGCCTCGCCGAGCACCTCCCAGTTCGCATCGAGGTCTGCGGCCAGGGCGTCTTCGTTGATCGCGAGCTGACCGAGGCCCTTGACGAGGTTGTTCAGTGCGAGCACCGAATGGCCGTACGCGACGCCGATGTTGCGCTGCGAGGTCGAATCCGTGAGGTCACGCTGCATCCGCGAGGTGACGAGGGTCGCGGCGAGCGAATCGAGCAGTGCCGAGGAGAGCTCGAGATTCGCCTCGGCGTTCTCGAAGCGGATCGGGTTGACCTTGTGCGGCATCGTCGACGAGCCGGTGGCGCCGGCGACGGGGATCTGCTTGAAGTAGTTCATCGAGATGTACGTCCACATGTCGGTCGCGAGGTTGTGCGCGATCCGGTTGAACCGGGAGACGTCGGCGAAGAGCTCGGCGTCCCAGTCGTGCGACTCGATCTGCGTGGTCAGCGGGTTGAACGTGAGGTCGAGGCTGCCCTCGACGAAGGTGCGGGCGATCTGCGGCCAGTCCGCACCGGGCACCGCGGCCAGGTGGGCGGAGTACGTGCCGGTGGCGCCGTTGATCTTGCCGAGGAAGTCCGTCGCGGCGATCCGCTCGTACTGGCGGCGCAGGCGGTGGACGAAGACGGCGAGCTCCTTGCCCATCGTCGTCGGGGTGGCCGGCTGGCCGTGCGTATGGGCGAGCATCGGGACCTCGGCGAGGCTCTCGGCGGTCTCGGCGAGGGTGTCGATGAGGGCACGGGCGCGGGGGAGCCAGACCTCCTCGGTGGCGCCCTTGATGCCGAGCGCCCACGAGAGGTTGTTGATGTCCTCCGAGGTGCAGCAGAAGTGGACGAGTTCGCTCAGGTCCTCGGCGCCGATCTCCACTAGCGCGTCCTTGATTGTGTATTCGACGGCCTTGACGTCGTGCACGGTGACCGCCTCATGGGCGGCCAGTGTGGCGATCGTGTCCGCATCGAACCCCTCGGCCCACTTCCGCAGGGCCGTGACCTCCGCCTCGGTGAGGGTGCGCACGCCGGGAATCACGGAGTTCTGCGTGAGGTGGATGAACCATTCGACCTCGACCCGGATGCGGTTGCGGTTGAGGGCGGCCTCGGAGAGGTGATCGACGAGGTCAGCGGTGTCTTTGCGGTAACGGCCGTCGAGCGGTCCGAGGGCGATGGCGGGCGAGACTTCAGCGAGTGAAACGGTCGGCATGACCTCATTTTCTCACGGGCCCGGAGCCGTCCGCTCACGGGCACGGAACCGCTCACTCACGGGTCGGCGCCTGTGGACGGCGCGGGGACTCGCGTGCGTGGGGCCTGTGGACGCTCAGTCGCTGTCCACAGGGGCGGCGCGGGGTCTTCAGCACGAGCGCTCCGGTCTCCTAGGGTGCCGGCACAGGTTCGGGCGCTGGGCTCGTGCAGGTCTTCTCGTGCAGGGGACGGGCATGGTGATCGCGCCGCTGACAGGAGCGCGGCTCGCACTGGCCTCGCGCGACCAACGGGGACACGGCTCGTACAGGGGAAGGGGAAGGAGCGATGATCACCGACGAACTCGCGGCCAGCCGCGACGGGTGGCGGCAGCGGGCCAACGAGCTGCGCTCGCTCGCGACCGCGGCCCGGCAGATCGACGGGTGGGATTCGCCCGCCGGCCGGATGCTCGTCGACCGGCTCGGTTCGTGCGCCGAGGCGATCGCGGGTCTCGCCGACCGGGCCGACGATCTCGCCGAAGCCTACGACCTCCATCTGCAGGTCGTCTCCGTCGGCGGACGGATCCAATTGTGAGAGGGAGGGGATGATCGTGACGGAAGCAGGCCACGGGCACGCCGCAGACGGGGATGCCGAGGAACACCGCGCCGCCAAGCGGCTGCTCGCATCCCGGCACGTGCTCAACCACGACCGGGCGGCGGCCAAGGACAGCGTGCTCGGCACCCGGTGGATCACCGTCGATCTCGAGCGGATCCGCCGGCTGCCCCACCGCCTGCGCTGTCTGTGGCCGAAGCAGCTGCTGCCCACCGGTGACCGTGCCGGCACCACCGGATCCCGGGCGACCGCCTCGGCGGGAATGGTCGTCACCCCGACCGCGGCCGGCCTGCGCGAACATCCTACCGACGTCGTCCGACCCCGCGACCTCGACGTCCTCTCCGCCTGGCTCGCCGGCTTCGCGAGCGAACTCAACCTCACGCGGTTCCGGCTCGGCATCGTCGTCGGCGGCGCTGACGCCGCCCTCACCCTCGAGATCGCCGTCTGCGCCGACACCGCCCTGGCGATGCTCGCCCTGCGCGGCACGGACTTCTCCGACTTCGCCGGGTTCGAGTTCCTCCGCCGCCTCGACATCACCGATCTCGCCGTCGTCGGTGAGGAGCTCACCGACCTCATCACCGGTGACTGCGTCCTCACCCTCACGTATGCCGGGGTGCGGAACCGGTCCGGGATGGAGTTCCTCCACCGGCAGGGCGACTCGTGGCACCGTCCGCTCCTCGAGCGCGGCACGGCCGGGGTGACCGTGGCGGAGATGGAGGACGTCGGCGCCGAGGCGGTGCGGATGCTCATCGCGGCCACCCTCGCCGAGCTCTGCCGCACCGAGGAGGCGGCCCGATGATCGCGACGCGCACCCGCGGCGGCGGGCGGATGACGATCGATGACCGGGCCGAGCTCAGCGGCACCGACCTCGAACGGATCGTCCGGCGCATCGGCGATCTCAATGCCGCCGGTGCTGTCGCCGACTTCGACCTCGCCACCCTGCTCACCCAGGTGCCCTCGCCGCTGACCGCCCTCAACCTCGACCGCGCACGGATCGTCTACCACCAGCAGCTCACCGTCGTCCTCCTCGAACTCGAGGCCACGACGCTCGCGATCCGGACGGCCGCGCTCGCCTACCGGGAGGCGGAGAAGGGGGTGAGCGAGGTCTTCGGCGGCCTCCTCGACGGACTCGGCTACGTCACCGGCCGCGTCATCGCCATCAGCCTGCCCGTCGTCATCCCTGCGGCGCTCGTCGTCGGGATCCCCGTCTACGCCGCGGCCACGGTCCTCGACGCGGTCGGTGCCGACGACCTCGTCGAGCAGCAGTTCGGGATCGACCTCGCGCAGACGACGGATCGGCTCAAGGAGGATCTCACCCGCCTCGTGTTCGAGAACTCGGACGCCACGGGCGCCGTCATCGAACACGTCCTGCCCGGCATGGTCGTCGGCTTCCTCGGTCTGCCGCCGCAGCTGCTCGCCGTCGACAGCGACACCACCCTGTGGCCCCACGACTCCGGATCGATGACCGCTTGGGTGCTCGCCGCGGCGAACCTCGTCGGCCTCCTCACCCCCTCCGAGGTCGAGGTGTGGAAGGCGGAGGGTCTCACCCCCGCCCATGCGCAGCCGCCGGCCGATGTCGCCGAGCTCTACAGCAGGGAGGCCGCGCAGCACCGCGGCGTCGACTCGGGACAGGTGCGCATCGAGGAGGTGAGGTCACCCGACGGCACGACCCGCTACATCGTCTACGTGCCGGCCACCACCGACTGGTCGCCGGAGCCGGGGGAGAACACGACCGATCTGACGACGAACGTCGAGGGCATGGCCGGCAACGACACCGTGATGCGCGAAATGGTCCGGCAGGCGATCGCCGACGCCGGGATCGGCAGCGACGCCGAGGTCATGCTCGTCGGCTACTCCCAGGGCGGCATCACCGCCGGCTCCCTCGCCGCGGATCCGGCATTCCTCGCCGATGTCAACGTCACGGCACTCGTCACCGTCGGCGCCCCGATCTCCGACTTCGCCATCGATGAGAGCGTCGACGTGCTCGCCATCGAACACGAACAGGACCTCGTGCCCGACCTCGACGGGAACGAAGACCCCGCCCGGGACCGCTGGACGACGATCACCGTCGACTACGACCCCGACGAGCTGCGGAAGGCCCCGAACCTCGCCGACAAGTCCGACGCCGAACTCGACGAGATGTTCTCCTCGGCCGGCGCCGCGCATTCCTCCGCGGCGTACTCGGCCTCCCTGGCCCTCATGGTCGGCGCCGGACACCCGGCTCTGCGGCGCTTCACCACCCGCAACGCCGGGTTCTTCTCCGGAGACATCACGGAGACGAGGGACTACCAGGGCAAGCGGAAGCGGAGGTGAGTGGCACGGGATTGCCGACACCGTCTGACAGGCAACCCTTCGACATGCGACTCTTTCACGTGCGGTGGTCGGACTCCCAACCACCTCGGCGAGGATCGACAATTCCGCCTCCGGCCTTTGGCGACGCCCGCCAGGCCATCGGTGCCATCCGTAGGCTGACCACGACCGATGCATTTCGACGTCGATGCGGACCACCGGTTCGCAGCGGTGCCGACAGCACCCTGGCGGTGGCACGGGCACCCCGGATTCTGTATCGTAGGGGTACCTGTGAATCAGATCACGCGAGGGCGATTCCTTCCACCAGAGGCGTTGCCCGCAGCACACTGTCCGCCACCGGTCACCTCCGGTGCTGTATGGACCTTGAGAATAAGGAGAGCTGAAATGACCTCGAACATTTCAGTGGGATCCGGGACTGCCCACAGTCAGTCAGCGGAGCCTCGCATGATTCAGATGCTCACCGAGGACGGCAACCGCGTTGCCTCGGGCGAGTACGACGCCTTCGCCGCAGAGCTCACCGATGAGGATCTGCGCGGGTTCTACCGGGACATGGTCCTCGTCCGCCGCGTCGACGCGGAGGGCGCAGCCCTGCAGCGCCAGGGTCAGCTGGGACTGTGGGCCCCGATGTTCGGCCAGGAGGCCGCCCAGATCGGCATGGGCCGCGCCGCCCGCCCCCAGGACTTCGTCTTCCCCACCTACCGTGAGCACGGCCTCGCGTACACCCGCGGCGTCGAACCCGAAACGCTGCTCGGCATCTTCCGCGGCCAGAACCACGGTGGCTGGGACCCGCAGGAGCACCGCTTCCACACGTACACGATCGTCATCGGCTCGCAGACCCTCCACGCCGCCGGCTACGCCATGGGCGTGTCGATGGACGGCGACGTCGGCACCGGTGACCTCGAAGGCGACACGGTCGCCATCGCCTGCTTCGGCGACGGTGCGACCTCGCAGGGCGACGTCTCGGAGGCGCTGACCTTCGCCGGCGCCTTCCACGCCCCCGTGCTCTTCTTCTGCCAGAACAACCAGTGGGCGATCTCCGAGCCGACGAACGTTCAGACCCCGGCCCCGCTCTACAAGCGCGGCGAGGGATTCGGCGTGCCCGGCATCCGCGTCGACGGCAACGACATCATCGCGATGTACGCCGTGGCCCGCGCGAGCCTCGACTCGGTGCGCTCCGGCAACGGCCCGATGCTCATCGAGGCCTACACGTACCGTCGCGGTGCGCACACCACCGCCGACGACCCGACGAAGTACCGCGACCGCGCCGAAGAGGAGATCTGGGCCGACCGCGACCCGATCACCCGTCTGCGCGCCTACCTCGAGAAGCACTCGGACACCGATGAGTCGTTCTTCGCCGAGGTCGACGCCGAGGCGGACACGCTCGCTGCGCGCATCCGCCACAACTGCATGACCATGGAAGACCCCGACGGTGTCGAGATGTTCGCTCACGTCACCTCCGAACCTCACCCCCTCGTCGATGAGGAACGTGCGGAGTACCTCGCGTACCAGTCCTCATTCGCCGATGCAGGTGAGGCCTGATGGAGAAACTTCCGCTTTCCAAGGCGATCACAGCCGGTCTGCGCAAGGCCATGGAGGACGACCCGAAGGTCGTCCTCATTGGTGAGGACATCGGCAAGCTCGGCGGTGTCTTCCGCGTCACCGAGGGCCTGCAGAAGGACTTCGGGCCGCAGCGCGTCATCGATGCGCCGCTCGCCGAATCCGGCATCGTCGGCACCTCGATCGGCATGGCGATCCGCGGCTACCGGCCCGTCGTCGAGATCCAGTTCGACGCGTTCATCTTCCCCGCCTACGACCAGATCGTCACCCAGGTCGCCAAGCTCTACAACCGCACCCTGGGCAGCGAGCGCATCCCGATGGTCATCCGCGTGCCCTACGGCGGCGGCATCGGCTCTCCCGAGCACCACTCGGAGAGCCCCGAGACCGTCTTCGCCCACCATGCGGGACTCAAGCTCATCAGCCCGTCGAACGCCAACGACGCGTACTGGATGATCCAGGAGGCGATCCGCAGCGACGACCCGGTGATGTTCTTCGAACCCAAGCGCCGGTACTGGCAGCGCGGGGACGTCGACACCTCGGCGAAGGACCTCGGCATGCACGACGCCCGCGTCGTGTCCGAGGGCACCGACGTCACCCTCGTGGCCTACGGGCCGCTCGTGCCCACCGCGGCCGATGTCGTCGCGGCCGCCGCCGAGGAGGGCAAGAGCGTCGAGCTCATCGACCTCCGCAGCCTCAACCCGATCGACTTCACGACGATCGAGAAGTCCGTCCAGAAGACAGGCCGACTCGTCGTCGCCCACGAGGCGCCGACGTTCCTCGGCCTCGGGTCGGAGATCGCCGCCCGCATCTCCGAGCGCTGCTTCTTCAACCTCGAAGCCCCGGTCATCCGCGTCGGCGGCTACCACACGCCGTACCCCGGCTCGCGGATGGAAGAGCACTACCTGCCCGATCTCGATCGCATCTTCGACGGTGTCGACCGGGCCCTGTCCTACTGACGAAAGGAAGCAAGAATGGCGTTCGAATTCCCTCTTCCCGACGTCGGCGAAGGCCTCACCGAGGCGGACATCGTGTCCTGGAAGGTGGCACCCGGCGACGAGGTGACGGTCAACCAGATCCTCGTCGAGATCGAGACCGCGAAGTCCCTCGTCGAACTCCCGAGCCCGCAGGCCGGGACCGTCGGCGCCCTCCTCGTCGAGGAGGGGCAGACCGTCGAGGTCGGGACCCCGATCATCCGCTTCGGAGGTGCCGAAGACGCCGGCGCGGGCGCGGAGACGATGAGCGCACCGCACGCCGAGGCGACCGCCCCGGACTCTGACGGTGCTGTAACCAGCGACGACGAAGGCGGTGCCACCCTCGTCGGGTACGGCGCCAAGGCCGCCTCATCGAAGCGCCGTCCGCGCAAGGGCGGGTCGGTCGCCCCGTCGCAGTCGAGTGCCGCGGAGACCTCGGGCACGGCACAGTCTTCCGCTCCCGCCGCGCCTGCGCCCGCGCAGCCTGAAGCCGGGCCGGCCGCGTCCGATGGTGCGGCTGCGTCGGCCGAGACCGCCTCGGCGGGCAAGCCGCTGGCCAAGCCGCCGGTGCGCAAGCTCGCGAAGGACCTCGGCATCGACCTCGCATCGGTGACGCCGACCGGATCCCGCGGTGAGGTCACGCGCGCCGATGTGCAGGCTGCGGCCGACGGCACCGCGGCACCTGCTGCGACTGGGGCGACCGCGGCTGGGCCGACCGCCTCGGCGAGTGTCGACGCGGACGCCCTCGAGGAGCGGATCCCGTTCAAGGGCGTTGTGAAGATGATGGCCAAGGCGATGGTCGACTCGGCGTTCACGATGCCGCACGTCACCGAGTTCCTCGACGTCGACGTCACCGAGACGATGGCGTTCGTCCGTCGTCTCAAGGCGTCGAAGGTCCTCGGGGAGGATGTGCGGGTGTCTCCGCTGCTCATCGTCGCGAAGGCGGTGGCCTGGGCGGTTGCGCGGAACCCGCGGATCAACTCGACACTCGACGGCGATGACATCGTCGTCAAGAAGTACGTCAACCTCGGGATCGCTGCGGCCACGCCGCGCGGACTCATCGTGCCGAACATCAAGAACGCGCACACGATGGGCCTCACGCAGCTGGCGCAGGAGATGCAGGAGCTCACGGCCCTGGCTCGCTCGGGCAAGACTCCGCCTGCTGACCAGGCAGGAGGTACGATCACCATCACGAACGTCGGCGTCTTCGGCGTCGATGCCGGAACGCCGATCATCAACCCCGGCGAAGCCGCGATCCTCGCCTTTGGGCAGGTGCGGAAGAAGCCGTGGGTCGTCGACGACGAGATCGTGCCGCGTGAGATCACGACTCTGTCCGTGAGCGCCGACCACCGTGTCGTCGACGGCGAGATCATCTCGAAGTTCCTCGCCGACGTCGGCCGCGGCCTTGAGGATCCGAGCGTCCTCCTGGCCTGAGGGCGATGCTGGAGCCGCCTATCACCCCGCGCGCGAGGTGATGGGCGGCTTCGCTCGCCTGGTGGAGGCGGCCTCCGCCGACCACTACCCTCAGCTCCACAGACACCTCGTGGACGCGACGGATGTGGAGCTCAGCGGAGGGCGTGCGAAGCCACGGGTTGTGTTTGCCGCTCAGCGGAGGGCGAGCCGTTCCGGGTTGCCGGCTTCGCGGCAGGTGCGTCGCTGAATGCCGGGGGCTGATGATTCTGGCACCTGGGGGAGGCGGACTCTGCCGACCACTACCCTGAGCTCCACAGACCCCTCGTGGACGCGACGGTTGCGGAGCTCAGCGTAGTGCGCGCGAAGCCACGGGTAGTGTTTGCCGCTCAGCGGAGGGCGAGCGAAGCCACGGGTTGTGTTTGCCGCTCAGCGGAGGGCGTGCGAAGCCACGGGTTGTCATTGCCGCGCAGCGTAGGACGTCTTGCTGCGGGTAGTCTGTGATGCTCCGCGTAGGGCGTGCCGTTCCACGAAGGACGTGGCCCTCTCCCCGGGCCGTGACGCTCCGCGGAGGGCGCGCCGCTGCGGGTTGTCCGTGCCGCTGTGCACGAGACGTGCCGTGGTGTCAGCTGTCGAGGTAGGCGCTGTTGTCCTCGGAGTACTCGCCGTCCTTGACGAGTCGCTTGGCGAGGCAGTGGTCGCGGTCGAGACCCCACGAACGGCACTTGTCGAGCGCCGGCTTCGCATCGCTGTAGCCGGTGTCGACGACCGTCACCCAGTAGTCGCCGGACTTGTAGGCACTCCAGTCGCCGCTGTAGATGAGGATCGACCCGGGATACTTCACCTGGTTCGCTTTGAACTCGTCGAGGATGTCCTGCGCCGACCACGTCTTGCCGTCGGCCTCGAGCCCGACCTTCTTCGCGCTCACCTGGGTGACCCACTGGCCTTCGAGGCCCGCGGCCGCCTCGGTGCCCGACTTCACGAAGCCGTCGAGCTCCTCCTCCGGCGTCCCGGTGGGCTGGACGAGTTCGTCCGAGGGCGTCGGCGCTGCCGAGGCCGATTCCTCTCCGCCGACGTCGACGGGCACTGTGCCGGATTCGGGGGCGAGCCAGCGCGCTCCGAAATAGCCGAGGAGCGCGAGAACCGCGAGGATCGCGGCGATGACGATGACGACCTTCGTAACCGATCCCTTGCGCGGGCCGGAGTCGGAGACGGCCTGGCCGATGCCCGAATTCGGACCCCCCGGGCCGTAACCCCCGGAACTATAACCCCCGGGACCGTAGCCTCCAGGACCATAACCACCAGGCCCGTATCCGGCCGCACCCGAACCGGACGCCCCAGAACCGGCAGCACTCGAACCGCCCGCCCCGGAAACGCCAGGCCCGAATGTCCCTGCCCCGCCCGAGTCAGAGCCGACACCGGCCCCCTGAGAGGGCGCACCCGAGTGCCGGGCATAGCCGGCGGCATGGCCGGCTGAACGAGCACGGGTACCGCTGCCGGCGGCATTGACATGGTCCTGGAACGGCGAGCTGCCCGCGGGGGCGAAGACGTTGGCCGAACGGGTTCGCGATAGGGGAAGGTCGCCGGTGTGACGTTCGATGTATTCGTAGTAGGTCGAACCGTCGAACTCGGCATCGGCTGAGTGGGCATCCGCTCCCTGCGACCCGGGCTGCGGGCTCCGGCCGGATCGATCGGACGAATCCCAGTCATCACTGGTCGCGGGACGGATGCGCGGCCTCGGTGGAACGTCGCTCATCTGTCCTCCAGAGTGCCAGATGTGGTGGCAATCATCTTCTTACCTTGGCACGAGTTCGGTGGACCTTCAACACGGTCGCGGCGCTCTGGCATGCCCTTCCTCGCCGAGGCGGTCGGACCCTGAGAACGGCGCCGAGACGCCCGTCGGCGGCCCCCTGACGACGGCGAACACCCATGCGACCACGGCAGGGAGCGCGGGATCCGCGCGAACTCGGGCGACGTGGGTGCGCAGCGGTCGCCACCATGCGGCAACGGTCGTTGATCCGATCTGCCCGCCGCCTCGGCGCGAGCCCCGCGAATCCGGGGAGCGTGTGAATTTGCTCTGAAGGCCGGATCGTCTCTAAACTAGATGTCTGTTGTGTCGTAACGGGCCCGTCCTCGACGGATCTGCTATGACCGACATGGTGCTCACCCACCGCTGCACTCCAGCTTCGGCCATCTCTCACAGGCTACGGCTTCAGCGCTGGTGAGACATCTCGCCCGAACGGGCAAGCCTGTTTCGGCGTACACAATTTCCATTGCGAACGCCGCGTGCTTGCGACTCGGACCCACCGGAACGTCCCTCGACGTCCCTGCCCGGGCCCGCGTGAGCACAGCAGCATCGCGAGAATTTGTTGATGTCTTCCGACATCGGCGCAAGCGAGTTAAGGACCGTCGACCGGTTCAGCTCGGGCTTGTTTCGAGAGTCGGTAACTTGTGAACTGGAGGAGAGTCATGGCAGCAACCTGCCAAGTCACCGGGGCCGTTCCCGGTTTCGGACACAATGTGTCCCACTCGAAGCGCCGCACCAAGCGCCGCTTCAACCCGAACATTCAGACGAAGCGCTACTACGTTCCGTCGCTGCGTCGCAACGTCACCCTCAACGTGTCCGCCAAGGGCATCAAGGTCATCGACGTGCGCGGCATCGACTCCGTGGTCGCCGAACTCATTGCCAAGGGAGTGAAGCTCTGATGGCGAAGGCACAAGACGTTCGTCCGATCATCAAGCTCAAGTCGACCGCCGGCACCGGGTACACCTACGTGACCCGCAAGAACCGCCGCAACAACCCGGACCGCATCGTGCTCAAGAAGTACGATCCCGTCGTCCGCAAGCACGTCGATTTCCGAGAGGAGCGCTGAGCGCACATGGCCAAGAAGTCCAAGATCGCCCGCGACAAGCAGCGTCGCGTCATCGTCGAACGCTACGCAGAGCGCCGCGCGGCCCTCAAGCGTCAGCTCACCCACCCCGACAGCACCGACGAGCAGCGTGAAGAAGCACGCCTCGGCCTGCAGAAGCTTCCTCGCGATGCCTCGCCAGTGCGCGTGCGCAATCGTGACCAGGTTGACGGCCGCCCCCGCGGCTACCTGCGCAAGTTCGGACTCTCCCGTGTCCGCTTCCGCGAAATGGCACACGACGGCGAGTTGCCGGGCATCACGAAGTCCAGCTGGTAATCTCGAGGAAGTTCGTTATCGGAAAAACGGACCGGTAACCGACCGACTTGTCCTAAGGAGGACACTTTTATGGCTAAGAACCGCAGTGAGCTCGTTGCAGAAGTTGCCGAGAAGTCCGGCCTGACCCAGAAGCAGGTCTCGGATGTTCTCGACGGAGTCTTCGATGTCTTCTCCGACGTCGTCGACAAGGGCGAGAAGCTCACCATCCCGGGCTGGCTCTCCGTCGAGCGCACCGAGCGTGCCGCTCGCAAGGGCCGCAACCCGCAGACCGGTGAAGAGATCCAGATCAAGGCCGGCTACTCCGTCAAGCTGTCCGCTGGTTCGAAGCTCAAGGCTGCCGCCGGCGCCCCGAAGTGACCTTCGCGCTTCACGCGCACGAAGACCCGGATCGATCATCGGTCCGGGTCTTCTGCTGTCCGGGCTGAGGCATCCCTCGCCGAGGCGGGGCACCGTGTCCGTGCACGCCGGGTGCCGCTGAGCGCGGATTCCCAGGGAGATCTGCGCCACCTCGGCGGGTGCGAATTGGCAGGGGCGAACCCCGGGACGATATCCTTGAGGCTATGGATTCAGCGGCGGGCAGGCACCAGTGACCTCCAAGATCATTGCACCGCTCGTCGGTTTCACAACGCGGGCTGCCGTGCCCATCGTCGTGGTCGTCGGCCTCATCGTCGCATTCCTCGCAATGCTCTACACCGGCGCCGCCGAGGCGACGCTGCTCAACGACCCCGGCCGTGTCGTCCGCTTCGGACTCCCCGCGGCCAAGTCCCTCTTCAACGTCGCGATGTCGGTGACCATCGGGTCCCTCCTCTTCGCCCTCCTCATCCTCCCGCGCACGCAGGGTCGCACACGGCACAAGGGCGGGAAGAAGGCCGGTGAGGCCGACCAGCCGCCGCTCGACGCGCTCTGGGAGAAGTCCCTGAAGATCGCCGAGGTCGCCTCGGTGGCGTGGACCGTCTCCGCGGTCGCCGTCCTCATCTTCACCTTCATGGACACCGTCGGCGCCCAGGCCTACATCGACTTCTCCAACCAGCTCGGCGTCTTCGTCACGCAGATCGCCTTCGGTCAGCTGTGGACGCTCATCGTCGTCCTCATCGCCATCGCCTCGACGCTGTGCTTCGGCTCCCGGTCCTACCTGGGCATCGCGTTCGCCGGGCTCATCTCCATCGGCGTGATGATCCCCATGGCGCTCATGGGCCACTCCGCGCAGGCCTCGGGCCACACCCAGGCCGTCAACAGCATCGGCCTCCACCTCCTCGGCGTCACGATCTGGCTCGGCGGCCTCCTCGTCGTCGCCCTCCTCGGCGGTCGCCTCGCGACGTCACCGCACCTGAGCACGATCATCAGCCGGTACTCGTCGTTCGCGCTCTTCGCGTTCGTCCTCGTCGCGTTCTCCGGCGTCGTCAACTCGCTCCTGCGCGTCCAGTCCGTCGGGGACCTCATGACCCCCTACGGGCAGGTCATCATCGGCAAGGTCATCGGCACGGTCCTCCTCGGCCTCATCGGCTTCTGGCACCGCCGCTACGTCATCGCCCGCCTCGGCACCGTCGCCTCGGTGACGGTGGAGTTCTGGCGCCTCATCATCGCCGAGTTCGTCATCTTCGGCGCGACCATGGGCCTGGCCGCCGCGCTGGCCCGGTCGCAGCCGCCCGTGCCCCAGGAGCCGGTCGGCAACCCCACACCCTCGGAGATCCTCTCCGGAGAGCCGCTGCCGCCGCAGCCGACGTTCTCCCGCTACTTCACCGAATGGTCGGTCGACCCGCTGTGGCTCGTCATCGCCGTGGGCCTGGGCATCGCGTACGTCGCCGGGTTCATCCATCTCAAGCGCCGAGGTGATTCCTGGTCGATCGCGCGCCTCGTCTGCTGGCTCGTCGGCATGGTGCTCCTCATCTACGTCACCTCCGGCGGCCCCGTCGTCTACGGCGAGGTCCAGTTCTCCGCGCACATGATCCAGCACATGCTGCTCGTCATGGTCGTGCCGATCCCCATGGTCCTCGGTGCGCCGATCACCATGCTCATGCGGGCGACGACCCCGCGCACCGACGGCTCCCGCGGCATCCGCGAATGGGTGCTCTGGCTCGTCCACACGCCGTTCCTGCGGTTCCTCGCGAACCCCGTCGTCGCGAGCGTCAACTTCGCCGGCTCCCTCGTCGTCTTCTACTACGCGGGTCTCATGCGCTACGCGCTCGAGTACCACCTCGGGCACGAGCTGATGATCTTCCACTTCCTCGGCGCCGGCTATCTCTTCGCGCAGTCGCTCATCGGCGTCGACCCCGGGGTCAAGCGGTTCCCGTACCCGCTGCGGCTGCTCACGCTGCTCATCACGATGGCCTTCCACGCGTTCTTCGGCATCTCCCTGCTCAGCTCCGAAGTCCTCATCGAGGGCAATTGGTTCGGCAACATGGGCACCGACTGGGGATACACCGCGATCGAGGACCAGCAGCGCGGCGGCGCGATCGCGTGGGGAATCGGCGAGCTGCCGACCCTGTTCCTCGCGATCATGGTCGCCTTCCAGTGGTCGAAGTCCTCGGATCGCGAAGCCAAGCGGGTCGACCGCCGCGAGGCCCGGACGAACGACGCCGAGCTGCGCGCGTACAACGACATGCTCGCGACGATCGCCGAGAGCGACTCCCGCGCCGAACAGCGCCGCAGCTGACCCTGCCGGGGCACCGGTCCTCGTGACCGGATGACCTCGCCGGCGGTGCGCCTCCGCTGACGGACGGGACCTCAGAGCGCGTCGGCACTCCGGCGCCGCGGCTGGCCCCGCGCCACCCTGACTCCGCTGTCGCACGGGACGTCCGACCGCCTCGGCGAGGGCGCGTTCATCTGCACGCGACGCACACCCGCTGTGCACGAATATGCACAGGAAATTCTCGTTTTCGCGCCTCTGCGCATCCCAATCGCCTGTGAAGTGGCGCACACTGAGAGGGAACCGCCCTCACCGGATCACGGTGAGGACGGTGCGCGCAGGCCCGTGAGAGCTCTCATCGCCGAGACCCTCGCCACGGCCGCGGCACCGGACACGGTGACAGGTCAGCACGATCAGCCCGCAGAGTCGCGGCGCGGATCGGAGAAATCGAGGAGAGTCATGAGTGCACAGAGCCCCACGGAGAGGAAGTCGGTGCGCGCGCAGCTGCGCAAGGTCGTCGCCGCGTCGATGGCCGGCACGGTCGTCGAATGGTACGAGTTCTTCCTCTACGGGTCAGCGGCGACGCTGGTGTTCAACCACATCCTGTTCCCGCCGTCGGACAACCCGCTCACGCCGATCCTGCTCGGCTTCGCGACCTACGCCGTCGGCTTCATCGCCCGTCCCATCGGCGGCATCGTCTTCGGCCACTACGGTGACAAGTTCGGACGCAAGAAGCTCCTGCAGCTCTCGATCATCCTCGTCGGCGCCGCGACGTTCCTCATGGGCTGCCTGCCGACGTTCGGGCAGATCGGCTACCTCGCGCCGATCCTCCTCGTCCTGCTGCGCATCGTCCAGGGCTTCGCGGTCGGCGGCGAATGGGGCGGTGCGGTGCTCCTCGTCGCCGAGCACTCCCCGGACAAGGAGCGCGGCTTCTGGTCGTCATGGCCGCAGTCGGGCGTGCCGCTGGGCAACCTGCTCGCCACCGGCGTCCTCTTCGTCCTCACCGCGACGCTGAGCGAAGAGGCCTTCCTCTCGTGGGGCTGGCGCATCGCGTTCTGGCTCTCGGCGGTCATCGTCCTCATCGGCTACTACATCCGCACCCGGGTCTCCGACGCCCCGATCTTCGAGAAGATCCAGGCCGAGGAGATCGAGGAGGGCGTCGACTACGGCGTCAAGGCCGTCTTCAAGCGCTACCCGCGTGAGGTCTTCACCGCGATGGGTCTGCGGCTGGTGGAGAACATCCACTACTACCTCGTCGTCACCTTCTCGATCACCTACCTCGCGGTCGTCGCTCAGATCGAGGCGAGCGAGATCCTCGGCCTCCTCCTCGGCGCGCATGCGATCCACGCGCTGCTCGTGCCGATGATCGGGGCCCTCGGCGACCGGATCGGCCGCAAACCGCCGTACGCGATCGGCATCATCCTCACCGCGTCGTGGGGCTTCTTCGCCTTCCCGATGTACGACACCGGCAACCCCGGGCTCATCTTCCTCGCCCTGCTGCTGGGCCTCATCTTCCACGGGTTCATGTACGCCGGCCAGCCGGCGATCATGGCCGAGATGTTCCCGACCCGGATGCGCAACTCCGGCGTCTCGACCGGGTACCAGGTCACGGCGATCGTCGCGGGCTCCTTCGCGCCGATCATCGCGACCGCGCTCCTCGACGAGTTCCACTCCTCGGTCCCGATCGCGATCTACCTCGCGGTGGCGGCGCTCATCTCGCTCGTCGCGCTGATCTTCACGCGCGAGACGAAGGGCATCGACCTCCACTCGCTCGACCACGCCGACAAGGTCCGCCGCGGAGTCGTCGCCGGCTGAGCGGGCAGGACGTCGGTCGTCCTCCCCTCGCCGAGGCGGGGCGACGACCACGGCCGGGCACGGCTCCGTGCGGGGCCGGGAGGCGCAGCGGCGAGCAACCCCCGATTGAGGAAAGAGGATGAGGAATGACTGTTGATCTCACCGGCAAGCGCGCGCTCGTCACGGGCGGGGCCTCCGGTCTCGGCAAGGCGATGTGCGAGGCGTTCGCCGCCGCCGGAGCGGCGGTCACCGTCGCCGACGTCGATGCCGATGCAGCCGGCGCCGTCGCCGAGTCCATCGGCGGGCAGGCCTGGGTGGTCAACCTCGCCGACACCTCGGCGCTCGAGGGGATCGACATCGACGTCGACATCCTCGTCAACAACGCCGGCATCCAGCGCATCCACCCGATCACCGAGTTCCCGCTCGAGGAGTGGCGGCTCATCATGACCCTCATGCTCGAGGCGCCGTTCGTGCTGACGAAGGCGGCACTGCCGGCGATGTACGCACGCGGGTGGGGACGGGTCATCAACCTCTCGTCCGTCCACGGGCTGCGCGCCTCGGCGAACAAGTCCGCATACGTCGCCGCCAAGCACGGGCTCATGGGGCTGACGAAGACGACGGCGCTCGAAGCCGGTCCGCACGGCGTGACGTGCAATGCGATCAACCCCGGCTACGTCCTCACGCCGCTGGTCAAGGGGCAGATCGCCGAGCAGGCGCGGACGAACGGGATCAGCGAGGACGAGGTGCTCGAGAAGGTGTTCCTCGGCCACGCGGCGGTCCCGAGGCTCGCCGAGCCCGAGGACATCGCCGCTCTCGCCCTCTTCCTCGCCAGTGATGCGGCCGGCGTCGTCACCGGAGCCGCCCACAGCGTCGACGGCGGATGGACCGCCGCCTGAGGAGCACTGCGGTTCAGAGCACTTCGAGGACCGCGCGCACGCCAGCGCTGCGCAGCGCCTCATGGCGCACCGACGCCCAATAGGACACGCGTTTGGAGAAGAGCTCGGGGAGCACCTGGACGAGTCGGCTGTTCCCGCGCGCCGTGAAGTCCGGGAGGATCCCGATGCCGACCCCTCCGGCGGTGGCGAGCACGTGCGCCTGCACCGAGGTGGAGCGGAAGAACCCCTTGCCCGCGGGCAGCTCCGCGGCCGCCTCGTCGAGGTCGTCGACCTGCAGGGAGTTCTCGATGTAGTAGACGATGCGGTGGTCGGCGAGGTCGTCGAGCGTGCGCGGCTGCGGATGCGTGCGCAGATACTCCTGCGAGGCGTAGAGCTGGAGACGGTAGTCGCGGATCCGCTTGGCGGCGCTGCGCGGGGCGTCCGGCCGGCCGACGACGACTTCGATGTCGACGCCCGACCGGTACTGCCGGGCGCGCTGTGTGGCGGTGATGAGCTCGATCTGCAGACCGGGGTGGCGCAGCTGCAGGGATGTCAGCGCCGGGACCGCGAACTCGAGGGCGAACGCCTGCGGGCAGGCGAGGCGGATGGTCCCCGACAGCGCGGCGGTCTCGTGGGCGTCGATGCGGCCGAGCGCTGCCTCGATGTCCTCGGCGATCGGCAGCAGCTGCCGGCCCGCGGTGCTCAGCTCCCAGCCGTCGGGCGAGGCGACGAGGACGCGCTGGCCGTACGCCTTCTCGAGAGCGGCGATCCGCCGGGACACGGTCGTGTGGTTGAGTCCGAGACTGTGCGCGGCCGCCGTGAACTTCCCCAACCGCGCGACGGCGAGCAGGGTGAGCAGATCCTCCGGTGAGATCTGCCTGCCGGAACCGGTGGGTGCGTGAGCGGCCATAGTCTCTTCATTCTATCTGCGTGCGCGCACATTGCGGGTGCGGAAGAGGTGCCTTCCCGGGCTGATCCCCGCACCGTCTGCTGGCGTAATGTGAAGGGGAACACATGAACAGTTGATGCGAGGAGGCATGCGATGTCGACGATTGGATGGATCGGCCTGGGGAACATGGGTCGACCGATGACGGCGAACCTGGTCAAGGCCGGACACACGGTCAAGGGCTTCGATGTGGTGCCGGACGCCGTGACCGCGGCCGCGGCCGACGGGGTCACCCCGGTGGGATCCATCGCCGAGGCGGTCGCCGGTGCCGACATCGTCTTCACGATGCTGCCGAAGGGCGAGCATGCCCGCGCCGTCTACCTCGGCGACGACGGAGTGCTCGCGAATGCGGACACGAGCACCCTCCTCGTCGACTCCTCGACGATCGACTTCGATTCCGCGCGTGAGCTGCACAAGGACGCCGCCGAGGCGGGCTTCCGCTTCATCGACGGTCCCGTCTCCGGTGGGGTCACCGGCGCCCAGGCCGGAACCCTGACGTTCATGCTCGGCGGCGACGACGCCGATGTCGAGACGGCGCGGCCCTTCATCGAGCCGATGGCCGGCAACATCTTCCACGCCGGCGGTGAAGCCGCAGGTCAGGCGGCGAAGATCGTCAACAACATGATGCTCGCCATCAGCCTCGAGGGCGTCGTCGAAGGCGCCGTCCTCGCGCAGCGCTTCGGCCTCGACCCGAAGGCGTTCTACGACATCGCGAAGGTCTCCTCGGGCGATTCGTGGCCGCTGCGCACGTGGTATCCGGTGCCGGGCGTCACGGAGACCGCGGCGTCGAACAACGACTTCAAGCCCGGCTTTGCGACCGCGCTCATGCACAAGGACGTCGGTCTCGCGCTCGCCGGCGCCGAGTCCCAGGGCGTCGACCTCCCGGCGGCCTCCCTCGTCTACGCCCAGCTGCAGAAGCTCGTCGACGAAGGCCTCGAGGGGCTCGACACAACGGCGATCATCAAGAACATCGACCCCGCGGCCCCCGGCCTGCCGACGAAGCCCTGAGCGACCAGCGCGCTGCCTGAGGTGGTCCACACGCACCAGCCCACGTGTGCACTGCCGCCGACAGACTGGACGGCCGCGGCTCGGCTGCGCTCGTGCGAGACTGGGAGCATGAGTTCGACCGACACCCTGACCGCAGACGAATCCGCCGACATCCGCGCCCGCCTCGACGAGGTGGCCGAGCGCACCGCAGCCGCCGCGCAGGCCTCCGGGCGCGACGCCGACGCCGTGCGGATCCTGCTCGCGACCAAGACCCAGCCGGCGGAGAAGATCCGGGTCGCGCTCGAACACGGTTTCGGTCTCATCGGGGAGAACAAGGTTCAGGAGCTCGTCGCGAAGGCCGACGACCTCGCCGACCTGCCCCATGAGTCCCACCTCATCGGTCCGCTGCAGAAGAACAAGGTCAACCACACCCTCCGGCATGCGCAGTGCATCCAGTCGATCGACTCCCTCGATCTTGCGACGAAGATCGACAACCGCCTCGGCGTCATCGAGGGGACGGTCGATGTCTTCGTCCAGGTCAACACCTCCCGTGAGGATTCGAAGTCGGGTGTCGCGCCGGAGGACGCCGAGGCGCTGGTGACTGCCGTGCGCGGGCTGCAGCGCCTGCGCCTGCGTGGTCTCATGACGATCGGACTGCCGGGTCAGACGCCGGAGGAGATCCGCCCGAGCTACTCAGACCTCCGCGAACTCAGCGCTCGCCTCATCGACTCCGGTGCCCTGCCGGAGACTGCGACCGAACTGTCGATGGGCATGAGCAACGACTTCGAACTCGCGATCGCCGAGGGCGCAACGATGGTCCGCATCGGCTCGAGCGTCTTCGGCGCCCGCCCGACCGCCTAGGCTGGCCCACCGTGTGAACTGCCCGCCCGCGCCGGCAGTCGACCACGCGCCGGCAGTCGACCACGCGCCGGCCCGTCCCGGCGGTCACTGTGTCCCACGATGACAGCCGCCCTGCCGCCTCGGCGAGGGATCTGAGACCATGGACGCATGAACTCCAGCCCGCAGAGCTCCGCGGCCACCGCCGCGGACGACGCCACCGCCGAGGCCACCGCCCCGTCCCGCCCGCGCGAACCCAAGGTGCGCGCTCCCGAACTCCTCGGCCGCCGCTGGATGAACTCCGGTGACAAGGACCTCAGCCTCGCCGACCTGCGCGGCAAGGTCGTCCTCCTCGACTTCTGGACGTTCTGCTGCATCAACTGCCTCCACGTCCTCGACGAGCTGCGCCCGCTCGAGGAGAAGTACAAGGGCGAGCTCGTCATCATCGGCGTCCACTCGCCGAAGTTCGAGTTCGAGCGCACCGTTGAGGCTGTCGACCAGGCCGTCGAGCGCTACCAGGTCGAACACCTCGTCCTCGACGACCCCGACCTCATCACGTGGCAGGCCTACACGGCCCGCGCGTGGCCGACGCTCGCCGTCATCGACCCCGAGGGCTACCTCGTCGCCACCCTCTCCGGGGAAGGGCACGCCGCCGGCCTCGGCGAGATCATCGAGGGCCTCATCGCCGAGCACTCCGCGAAGGGCACCCTCCACTCCGGCGACGGCCCGTACGTCCCCCCGCCGGCACCGGAGACCGAGCTCTTCTACCCGGGCAAGGTCACGGTCCTGCCGTCGGGCAACCTCCTCGTCGCCGACTCCGGCCACCACAGCCTCGTCGAATACGCCCCCGACGGCCACACCATCGTCCGCCGCATCGGCACGGGAGACCGCGGTCTCAGCGACGGCGACCTCGCGACCGCCGAATTCAGCGAGCCCGGCGGCATCACCGTCCTCCCCGACGACATCGCCGCCCAGGTCGGCTACCAGCTCGTCGTCGCCGACACCGTCAACCACGTCCTGCGCGGCATCGACCTCGAGGCCGGCACCGTGACGACGATCGCCGGCACCGGCGAGCAGCACATGGTCGGCGCGATCGACAACGTCCGCGGCACGCACGGGGCGCTCGGGCGCTACGACGGATCCGCGCTCGACGTCAAGCTGTCCTCGCCGTGGGACGTCCTCTTCGTCCCCTCCACCGCCGAGGTGGTCGTGGCGATGGCCGGCAACCACACGATCTGGGCGTTCGACCCGGTCAGCGGCCGCATCCGCCTGCTCTCGGGCACGATGAACGAGGGTCTCGTCGACGGCGACGCCGAGACCGCCTGGTTCGCGCAGTCCTCGGGCCTCGACCTCCACCCCGACGGCGACGTCATCGTCGCCGACTCGGAGACCTCGGCGATCCGCCGCCTCGACCCGGCCACCGGCGAGGCGAGCACGATCGTCGGCGTCGGTCTCTTCGACTTCGGGTTCCGCGACGGTCCCGCCCCCGAGGCGCGGCTGCAGCATCCGCTGGGCGTGCGCACCCTGCCCGACGGGTCGCTCGCGATCGCCGATACGTACAACGGCGCGATCCGCCGCTACGACTTCGCGACGAACGAGGTGACGACGCTCGCCCGCGGGCTGCGGGAGCCCTCGGACATCCTCGTCGTCCCGGCGACCGGCGGGCGTGCCGGCGATGCCGAGGCGGACTCGGCCATCACCGGCGACGCCGCTGCCGGCGACGCCGAACTCCTCGTCGTCGAATCGGCGAACCACACGCTCACCCGCGTCACCCTGCCCAAGGACGCACAGCGCGTCGATGAGGGAGCGCAGACGAGCAAGCGGCCCTCGACCGAACTCGCCTCCGGTCCTGTGGCGATCAGCGTGAGCTTCACTGTCCCTGCTGGTCAGAAGCTCGACGACCGCTGGGGCGACCCGACGTACCTCCAGGTGTCGTCGACGCCGCCCGAGCTCATCGTCTCCGGCGGCGGGGGAGCGGAGGGGCTGAGCCGCGACATCGTCATCGATCCTGAGTTCACCTCGGGCGTCCTCCACGTCACCGCGCGAGCGGCCGCGTGCGACGGCGAACCCGGCGGGGAGATCCCGCTTCACGCCGCCTGCCACCTCTACCAGCAGGACTGGGGCATCCCCATCGAGCTGAGCGAGGCGGCTCCGGCCGTCCTCGACCTCGACCTCCGCGGAGCCTGACGCGGTCACAGAGCCGAGGATTCTCGCGTCGTTCGTCGCGATTCACTCGGTTCAGTGACCACACACGCGCCTGGATGCGCCGACGAGCCGGTCAGACGCGCCAATCTCACATGATCGAGACTTCGCCGAGGCGGCGCGGTTCGACGCGGACCTGCGAGGCCCGGACGACGACGGAGCCGCCGAAGACGAAGGACAGGGTCTCGTCGAGGTCGTACTCGGATGCGGTGACGATGTCGCGGTAGCGGCCCTGGATCCGCACCTCGGCTGTCGCCGGAGTGAGTTCGAGGTCGCCCCCGGAGGCCGTCAGACTGACCTTCGGCTCGCGCACGATCGACCACGTGACGTCGCCGAGGATCTCGTTGTCCGTCTCATAGCCGAACACGCAGCCCGTGGGCATGAGCGTCGTCGCCTTCACGCAGCCGGCGAGATAGTCGCTGACCTGCTGTGCCACGGACTCCTCGAGCTTCGCGGTCGGCTGCGGGGAGAGGGAGACCTGCGCGGTGTCGCCGGGTGCGGTCACCTCGGCGCGCTCCGACTTCGACGTCAGGTACGTCGCGTCGAAGCCGACGAGGTAGGTGGCCGGGAAGAGCACGGGCACGGTGCCGGCGGAGACGCTGTAGCCGTTGACAGTCGCCGTCGATGAGCCCGAGACATCGAGGTCGAGTGTGGGCCACGCCTCCTGCTCGATCGCCCACCGATCGAAGAGGCCCGCGGCAGCCGGCAGCTTGACGAGGGTGAGGTCGACCGACCGCGTCTGCGAGGACAGCACGTAGCTGAGCTTGACCGTCGCCCGGTCGCCGTCGGTCGAGATCGTCTCCGCACTCGCCTCACGGGGCAGGTCGGGGGCCGCGGCGAGGACGTCGCCGTTGAGCGCGAGCGTCGACTCCGGAGTGGGAGAGGAGAGGTAGGAGAAGGCGCGTTCGGCGTTGCCCTGCTCGATCGCGCGCATGTACGCCTCAACGGTGCGCGCGGGCGTGTAGAACGCGAGATTGAGCAGCGGCACCGAGGCGACTGTGAGGACGATGACGACGAGCGCCGAGATGAGGAGTGTCCGCGGTGTGCGCATGGCCTCTCCTCGTCGGCTTGGGGGATGGGGGCGGACCGTGTCGGAGACCGACCGGTGACCGCAACGGCGTCGAATCCAGTTTAGTGGACAGTCGGCCTGTCGCTGTCCCCGGCCCATCCCACCCAGATCGCCGAGGCGGCGGCCCGGTTCAGCGGTTCAGCGCGGGTCACGATCACGGCAGGAACGGCACCGATGCGCGAGCTATTCGACCGCGGTTCAGCGCGGCTCGCGATCACGGCAGGAACGACCCCGGTGCGCGGGCTCACCCCGGCCCGGGTCCGCGAGCGCGCGTCACTCCACGGAATAGGCCCGCAGCGCCGAGGTGTCGACCTCGACGAAGACGTGCGTGCCGACCCTGACCGCGGCGCGCAGCTGCGCGAGCGTCTCCCCGAGGCCCGGATGGAGGATCCCGAAGCCGGCACCGGAGTCAGATCCGCTGCCGTCACCGGAATCGCCGGCACCGCCCGAATCAGCACCGCCACCGCCGAGGCGAGCGAGATCGGCGAGGTCGACGTCGAGGGCGAGCCCCATCTCCGTGTCGACGGGTGAGAGCTTCGCCTGGATCGCGGTGCCGCGGTCGCGCAGTCCCACGACGATGGCCTCGAAGACCGCCGCCGAGGTGAACGCCGGGTCGTGCTCGTCGAGCGAGACGAGGGCGCTGCGCCAGGGGAGGGTGACGAAGACCTTCCCGTCGAGCTCGGTCCGGGCGCGGACCGCGGAGTGGCCGATCGACAGCCAGCCCTTGCGCGCCAGGCCGGACCAGATGTTGACCCCGGTGAGCTCGGCGGGCAGGGAGCCGCGCGGTTCGCTGACGACGGAGGCGAGCGAGCCGAACGCGACGAGTTCGCCCTTCTCGATGTCGGCGACCCCCGCCTCGGCGATGATGAAGTCCGTGAGTGTGTCGGAGGAGAAGACGATGCCGCGGCCCTGGGCGGCCGCGAGGTCGGCGAGCCGGGCCCGCAGGCCGGTGCGGATGTGGCCGGGCACTCCCGCGAAGGGATCGATGAAGGTCAGCCACTTCGCGCCCGTCGCCCAGGCGAGGGCGAGGACGAGTTTTGCGCGCGCTCCCGCGTCGAGGTCGCTGAGGCGTCCGCGCAGCGCCTCGGGCGGCAGCCCGAACTCGGTGCACGCCGCCGCCAGTGCCGCCTCCCCGGGATCGGCACCGGCGGCACGGAAGTACGTTCTCACCCATCTGCGCACACGCAGACGTCCCGACCGGAATCCGGTCGGGATCTGTGGGGGAGGCGCGACGCCTGTCAGGGCCGCCGCGGACAGCACCACCTCGGTGATGCTGTCCGGGCTGCCCATGAGCCCGAGAACCGTCCCTGCTCGAAGACGACCGAGGTCGATCGGGCGTCTGCCGAGGTGCAGCCCCTCCAGGGACAGTTCTGTGCTCAACGGATCTTAGAACTCCGCAGGATCGTCGGCGGCCGCATCGGCGCGACGACGGGTGATGACGACGGCGGCCGCGCCGACGACGAGGAGTCCCGCGCCGAGCGCGAGTCCGGTCAGTTCGGCACCGGTGCGGGGCAGGTCGTTCGAGGCGCTGCTGCCGCTGCCTGAGTCTCCGCTGCCGGATCCGCCGCCGGAGCCCGAGCCGTTGCCGTCCTCGGACACGTCGGTGCCGTTGGTGACGACGGTGAAGCTGCCGCCCTGGGGCTTGTCGAAGCTCTCGGCCTGGACGCGGACGTTGTACGTGCCGAGCACGGCCTTGACCTTGGCCTGGACGCCGAAGGTCGCCTTGCCTTCGTCGTCGGCGTCCTTCGACATCGTGTAGCGGTCGACCTTGCCCTGGGCGTGCTCGACGACGATCGTGATCTTCTCACCGGGCTGAGCGCCGGTGACGCCGAGGGTCACGCCCTTGTTGAGGAAGTCCTCGGAGGTGATCTCCGTGGGATCGATGATGAGGGCCTGCGGTGCTGCCGCCGGCTGCTCATCGTCGTTCGTTCCCTCGCTCGTCGAAGGCGACGGATCGCCGGTCTCCGACGGCGTGCCGGTCTCGGTGGGCGACGGCTGTCCGGTCTCGGTCGGAGCGGTTTCGGTCGGGGACGGCTCCTCGGTCTCCGCCGGGCTCTCCGTCGGAGTCTGCGGAGGAGTCTGCGTCTCGGTCGGGGACGGCTCAGCCGTCTCGCTCGGTGACTGGGTCTCCGTCGGCGTGGGCGTCGGTGTCTCGGTCGGCGACTGCGTGGGCGTCTCGGTCGGCGACGCGGTCTCGGACGGAGTCTGCGTGGGCGTCTCGGTCGGAGTCTGGGTCGGTGTCTCGGTCGGCGACTGGGTCTCCGACGGCGTCTCGGTCGGGGCCGGGGACGTCGTCGACGGGGCCGGAGCGGTCGGGCGCTCGCAGGTGCCGCCGGCTCCCGAATCGTCGATGTCGGCATCCGAGGCGACGACCTCGAAGGTCACCTTCGAGGAGTCCTTCTCGGTCTTGAGGTCTGTGAGGAAGAGCGTGTACTTGCCGACCGGCACCTGGGCGCCCTCGGTCGTCGAGAAGTAGTAGGTGCCGTTGACCTTCCCGTTCTCGTCGACGGTGAGCTGCGTCTGCGGGGTGTACTCCGTGCCGTCGGTGCCGACGACCGTGACGGTCGCCTTCTCATCCGCGGTGAACCCGGTGCCGGAGAAGCCGATGCCCTTCGTCTTGTCCGCGACGTCGGCGCGGGTGATCTGGGCTGCGGACACGGTGGCCTGCGGGGTGGAGCTGTCGGGGACCGCCGAGCTGTTTTCGGGGTCGGTCGAGTTCTGCGCGCCGTCGTAGGCGCAGAGCGGGCCCTGGGGCACCGTAGGAGACTCCGTCGTCGCAAACGCCGGAGCGCCTGCGAGACCTGTCAATGCGACGGCTACTGCGGGGGCAAGCACAAGACGCGAGGTCTTCACAGTAATGCCTTTCGGTTGATCTCAACCCGCGAAAGGCGATGGAACTCCCGGCATTCCTTGGCTGAAAAGAGGAAGGCACCATCGTGCGCGGGTTCGTACAGCACACAACTCTAAGGCATTCACTCAGGCGGGTGGGGAGACACACGGAGGGAATTCAAGGAAAAATCCCGCGATCGTTATCATTTCGTGACCAAGTAACGGCGTGTCGCTCCTCGACGAGGTGGCTGCTGAGTCCGCAACGCAGCCCCCGCCGAGGTGATTCCTCAGTCCCCAGCGCAGCCCTGCCGAGGCGGTCGGCAGGTTCCGTCAGCCTCCGAGACTGCGCGAGACGGGCCGTCCGACTACCATCGGGGATGTGACTCTCCTTTCCGATCGCGACATCCGCGCCGAACTCGAATCCGGCCGCATCGCCCTCGATCCGTGCGATCTCTCCCTCGTCCAGCCCGCGAGCGTCGACGTGTGCCTCGACCGGTACTTCCGTCTCTTCGACAACCACAAGTACCCGGTCATCGACCCTAGCCTCGAACAGCCCGAGCTCACCCGGTTCGTCGAGGTCGCCCCCGAGGAGCCCTTCGTCCTCCACCCCGGCGAGTTCGTCCTCGCGTCGACGCACGAGCTCGTCACTCTCCCCGACGACATCGCCGCGCGGCTCGAGGGCAAGTCCTCGCTCGGCCGCCTCGGGCTCCTCACGCATTCGACGGCGGGCTTCATCGACCCCGGGTTCACCGGGCACGTCACCCTCGAGCTCTCGAACGTCGCGACGCTGCCGATCACCCTGTGGCCTGGCATGAAGATCGGCCAGCTCTGCTTCTTCCGGCTCAGCTCCTCGGCGGAGAACCCCTACGGCTCGCAGATCACCGGCAGTCGGTACCAGGGCCAGCGGGGCCCGACGGCCTCCCGGTCGCACGCGAACTTCTTCCGGAGGGCCATGTGATCTCCCGGCGCGAGCTGCGGCAGCGGGAACAGGCGGAGCAGGCCGCGCCGACGGCGGCCGCCGCCGATCTGCGCGTGTTCCACCTCCTGCTCCTCGACGCCGAGGTCGAGGTCTCCGACGTCCTCGCGCTCGTCCACAACCGCCTGCCCGATGTCCCCGCCCGGCTCGGGGACAACGGCCAGGTGCGCCTGTCCCGGCATTCGCGGCTCAGCGCCGGGGTCGACCTCGACCCGGCGACCGCGGCCGCCCTCGAGGTTCCCGAGTGGGCGACCCACGCCGTCGTCCTCGACTGCCCGCGGGACCGGGAGCCCGCCCCGCCGCCGGACTGGTTCGCCGACGCCGACGGCCTCCACGAGGCGTTCCCCAAGGGACTGCCCGACCGCGAGGAGGAGCGACAGCTCAGCCTCCTCCTGTCGATCGCCTCCCGCCTGCACCTCGCCGTCCGCCTCGCCGACGAGGACGGACTGCCCACCCGCGTCCTCGTCCCCGACCCCGATGCGAAGGTCGACCTCTACATCTACTCGCAGTACTGGCTCGAACCCGAGGTCGCGCTCTCCGTCGTGCGCCGCCACGCCCCGCACGCCTTCCAGCAGGCCCTGCCGACCCCCGACGCCGCGGTGCTCGCACAGGCCACGCTCGACGATCCCCTCTTCGACGCCACGGCACCGGTCGTCCTCGACGGATACTCACTCCTCATCCCGCTCGGGGAGATCGACGAAGGGGCGGGGGAGATCGAGATCCGCGTCATCGAGGCCGAATGGGTGCCGCCGATCATCGCCGCGAGCACCGCCGAGCCGCAGATCGAGTACCACGTGCACTGGATGGACACCGAGCAGCTGCGGTACCGACCCGGCCGTCCCCGCCGGTTCCGTCGGATGCGCGCCGAGGTGGCCGACCTCGTCGATCGGATCGGTGCGGAGCTGCTCTCCCGCAGTGACGGCACGGGGCTCGATGAGAACGGGTTCCTTGTCACCTCGGGGCAGCTGCGGGGCTGAATCTCCCCATCTGAGCGAACAGCCCATTGATTGGGAGATCAGGGGTGTTCCATGAGAAAATACTGTTGAGCAGATATGACCCCATAATCCCCCTTTGAAGACGGAGGTGTCCGCCGGTGATTGCCATGACGGGAGCCTTCTTCGGGGCTGCTGTCATTGCCTATCCGCTGGTGAGGATCCTCGGCCGCAACGCCTTCTTCCTCCTCGCCCTCGTCCCGCTGGCGGGATTCATCCTCACCCTCAGCGCCGCCTCGGCGCTCTTCGGCCCCGACGGCGCCCCGGTCGTGGAGAACCTCGACTGGCTTCCCGCGCTCGGACTCTCCGGCATCTTCCGCCTCGACATCCTCTCGTGGGTGATGAGTCTCATCGTCACCGGTGTGGGCACGCTCGTCCTCGTCTACTGCGCCCGCTACTTCCCCGCCGACGAACCCGGCCTCGCCCGATTCGCCGCGGTGTTCATGGCGTTCGCGGGCATGATGTACGGACTCGTCCTCGCCGACGAGCTCCTCGTGCTCTTCGTGTTCTGGGAGGGCACGACGGTCTTCTCCTACCTCCTCATCGGCCACAGCCAGTCCCGGCGACGGTCCCGGCAGGCGGCCCTCCAGGCGCTCATCGTCACCACGGCCGGCGGCCTCGCGATGTTCGTCGGGATGGTCCTGCTCATCACCGCCACCGGCACCGGGTCGATGTCGGCCCTCGTCGAGCGCGCACAGCTGGGCATGGACACCGGCCCGGTCATCACCACCGCCGTCATCCTCATCCTCGTCGGCGCGGTCTCGAAGTCCGCGCTCCTGCCCTTCCACTTCTGGCTGCCCGGCGCGATGGCCGCGCCCACTCCGGTCAGCGCGTATCTCCACGCCGCGGCCATGGTCAAGGCCGGCATCTACCTCATCCTGCGGCTCGCCCCCGGCTACCACAATCTGCCGGGCTGGACGGAGATCCTCCTCACCCTCGGTCTCCTGACGATGTTCATCGGCGGGTGGCAGGCGCTGCGGCAGACCGACCTCAAGCTCCTGCTCGCCTTCGGCACCGTCTCCCAGCTCGGGTTCCTCACGGTCATGGCCGCCTTCGGGTCACCCGACCTCACTCTGGCGGCGCTCGCCCTCCTCGTCGGCCACGCCCTCTTCAAGGCCTGCCTCTTCCTCTGCGTCGGCATCATCGACCACCGTGCCGGCACGCGCGACCTCACGAAGCTCTCCGGCGGCTGGAAGGCGTTCCCCGTCGTCGCCGTGTGCGCGACGATCGCCGCGGCCTCGATGGCCGGCATCCCGCCGACGCTCGGATTCGTCGCGAAGGAGGCCGTCTACTCGACGCTGCTCGAATCGGGGACGAAGGCCGGGGTCATCGCGCTCATCGGCATCATGATCGGCTCGATCCTCACCGTCGCCTACTCGGCGCGCTTCGTGTGGGGAGCGTTCTCCTCGAAGCCCGGCGTCGACGACATCGCCCGCCGCGACGAGAACGTCACCCTCGTCATCTCCCCGATCATCCTCGCCGCTCTCACCCTCATCCTCGGGCCCGCGGCCGGCGTCCTCGACCCCTATCTCAAGGCGTGGACCTCGGTGCTGCCGACGACGAACCCGGCCGACGGCGAGTACTACCTGGCGCTCTGGCACGGCTTCGAACCCGCGCTCGGCCTCTCCGCGGTCACCGTGGCCGCCGGCCTCGTCCTCTTCTGGTTCCGCCGGACCGTCGCGAAGGTCCAGTCGACTCTGCCGGCGGGCATCGACTTCCACAACGTCTACCGCCGCCTCATCAGCGGCATGGAGGCGCTCGCGCTCTGGGTCACCGCACGCACGCAGCGCGGTTCGCTGCCGTTCTACCAGAGCGTCATCTACCTCGTCCTCATCGGCGGCGTCGGGCTCGCGCTCATCACGAACAACACGTGGCCGATCCGCTTCCAGCTCGCCGCGAGTCCGCTCGACTTCATCGTCGCCGCCGTCCTCATCGTCGTCGCGATCGCCGCGACCCGCGCGAAGAAGCGCTTCACCGCCGTCGTCGTCACCGGCATCTCCGGCTATGCCATGGTCGCGTTCTTCGCGTTCATCGGCGCCCCGGACCTTGCGCTCACGCAGGTCCTCGTCGAGACGATCACGATCGTCGTCTTCGTCCTCGTCCTCCGCCGCCTGCCCGCGCGGATCGGGCAGAGCACGGGGCGCTTCACCCCGGCGTGGCGGGCGATCATCGGCGCCGGCGTCGGCGTGACGATGATGGTCGTCGTCCTCCTCGCCGCCGGCGTGCGGATGTTCGACCCGGTCTCCGTGGACTTCGGCGAACTCGCCTACGTCATCGGCAACGGCCAGAACATCGTCAACGTCACCCTCGTCGACATCCGCGTGTGGGACACGTTCGGTGAGATCTCCGTCCTCGTCGCCGCCGGCACCGGAGTCGCCGGGCTCATCTTCGTCCGCGGCCGCGAGGGCCACCTCGGCCGCTTCTCCCCGGACCGCACCGGCTTCGGCCGGGCCGGTCAGCTGCGCTTCCAGCCCGTGCCCGACGAGATCGGCCCGCGCCGGGAGGCCGACAGCGACCATGAGGGTCTCGAGGAGCGCCGGGCCTCGTGGCTCATCGCCGGGCGCACGCTCGCCCCGCGCAACCGCTCGATCATCCTCGAGGTCACCGCGCGCCTGATCTTCCACGCCGTCCTCGTCTTCTCCGTCTACCTGCTCTTCACCGGGCACAACACCCCCGGCGGCGGTTTCGCCGGCGGTCTCGTCGCCGGTCTCGCCCTCGTCGTCCGCTACCTCGCGGGAGGCAAGTTCGAACTCGCCGAGGCGGCCCGCTTCACTCCCTCGGGCCTGCTCGGCACCGGGCTCATCCTCTCCGTGCTCACCGCGGTCGGCGGCTGGTTCTGGGGCGATGCGGTCTTCAAGTCGATCTACGTCGAGGGCACGCTCCCGCTCCTCGGCGAGCTCAAGTTCGGCACCCCGACGTTCTTCGACATCGGCGTCTACCTCATCGTCGTCGGCCTCATGCTCGACATCCTCCGCTCCCTCGGCGCCGAGGTCGACCTCCACCAGGAGCGCGACGAGCTCCTCCTCACCGACCGGCTCAACACCTCGCTCGGCCTCACCGAGCGCATCGGCGACGAAGCCGAGCACCACGCGGTCTCCGAGATCCTCAACCGCGTCAACCACCTCGAAGTCGACAACGGCGCTGAAGGAGGACGGCTGTGAGTCTGCCCTTCGTCATGGTCCTCGCGATGGGAGTGCTCTTCGCGTGCGGCGTCTACCTCATGCTCGAGCGCTCCCTGACCCGAGTGCTGCTCGGCTTCATCCTGCTCGGCAACGCCGTCAACCTCCTCATCATCCTCACCGCCGGGCGCGGCAGGCCGCCGCTGACCGACGGGAAGAACCTCTCGACGGTGGGCATGTCCGACCCGCTGCCGCAGGCCCTCGTCCTCACCGCGATCGTCATCACCTTCGCGGTCACCGCGTTCCTCCTCGCGATGATCTACCGCTCATGGCGACTCGTGCGCGCCGACTCCCTCCAGGACGACGCCGCCGACCTCCAGGTCGCGATCACGAAGATGATCAACTCGGAGGCCGAAGGCGGCACCGACTACGACGACACCGAGTTCGGCGACGAGGCCGAGAGCCCGATCCGCGGGGCCGTCGACCTCGACGACGACGGCACCCCGGCAGAGCGGAAGGCCGAGGCCGCCGAGGAATCCGATGCGGACGAGGGCCCCGCCTCGGCGCCGGGAAGGACCACCGGGGGCACCGACAGCACTGACCGCACCGCCGACCCCGGCCGCACCGAGACGACGGGAAGAACCGACACGACGGGTCGCACCGACACGACCGAGAGCACACGGGAGAAGGGGGAGGACCGATGACCGAGCTCCTGCCCATCCTCGTTCCCCTGCCCGTCCTGCTGCCGCTCATGGGCGCGGGCCTCGCCCTCGTCCTGTCGAAGCACACGCGCTCGGAGAACATCGTCTCCGTGCTCACGCTCACCGCGGTCATGGTCATCGCGTTCGTCGTCCTGCTCGGGGTCGACCAGTACGGGCCGCAGGTCGTCGCGATCGGCGGCTGGGAGCCGCCGGAGGGCATCACGCTCGTCGCCGACCGGCTCTCGGCCCTCATGCTCGTCGTGTCCTCGCTCGTCACCCTCTGCGTGCTCATCTACGCCCTCAGCCAGGACGCGAACGACGATTCGAACGAGACGCCGATCTCCGTGTTCAACCCCAGCTACCTCGTGCTCTGCGCGGGCGTGGCGAACGCGTTCCTCGCCGGCGACCTCTTCAACTTGTACGTCGGCTTCGAGATGCTCCTGCTTGCGTCCTACGTCCTCCTCACCCTCGGTGCGACGGCCGAGCGGATCCGCGCGGGCGTGACCTACGTCGTCGTCTCCCTCGTCTCCTCGATCATCTTCCTCACGGCGATCGGCGTCATCTACGCGGCGACGGGCACCGTCAACATGGCCCAGCTCGCCGAGCGCCTCGACCAGCTGCCGCCGGACGTGCAGATGGTCCTCCACGTCCTCCTCCTCATCGGCTTCGGCATCAAGGCGGCGATCTTCCCGCTCTCGTTCTGGCTGCCCGACTCGTATCCGACGGCGCCGGCCCCGGTCACCGCGGTGTTCGCGGGCCTGTTGACGAAGGTCGGCATCTACGCGATCATCCGCACCGAGACCCTGCTCTTCTCCGATTCGTCGCTGCGGGTCCCGCTGCTCATCGCCGCGGGACTGACGATGCTCGTCGGCATCCTCGGGGCGATCGCGCAGTCGGAGATCAAGCGCATCGTGTCCTTCACGCTCATCTCCCACATCGGGTACATGCTCTTCGGCGTCGCGCTCGGCACGACGTTCGGGCTCGCCGCGGCGATCTACTACACGGTCCACCACATCATCGTCCAGACCGCGCTGTTCCTCGCGATCGGACTCGTCGAAATGCGCGGCGGGTCGACGTCGACGCGCTCCCTCGGCGGGCTCATGGTGCTCTCCCCGGCGCTGACGATCATCTTCTTCCTCCCCGCCCTCAACCTCTCCGGGATTCCGCCGTTCTCCGGGTTCATCGGCAAGGTCGCGCTCTTCGCCGCCGGCTTCGAGGACCAGAACTGGCTCGCCACCGCGCTCATCGTCGCCGGCACCGTGACGAGCCTGCTCACCCTCTACGTCATCGGCCGCACGTTCAACCTCGCGTTCTGGCGCGACCCGGCCGACGCCGAGGAGCCGAACGAGGAGCTCGTCGAGGAGTTCGCCGAGCGCAAGCGCACGATCCTGGCCGGCGGGACCTGGCGCTCGCGGATCGGCGTGCCGGGACCGATGTTCGCGGCCACCTCGGCGATCGTCCTCGTCTCGATCCTCCTGACGATCTTCGCCGGACCCCTGTGGGACCTGTCGATGCGCGCCGCGGAGAACCTCGCCGACCCACTCAACTACGTCAACCAGGTGCTCGGAGGTGGTGGCTGATGACGCCGCGCACACCGGTGAACAAGGGCCGCCGGATCATCCAGCAGCTCGTCCTCGTCTTCTTCCTCGTCGTCCTCTGGGTGATGCTGTGGGATTCGCTCACAGTGCTCAGCGTCGTCACCGGCATCATCCTCGCGTTCCTCGTCACCCGGGTCTTCTACCTGCCGCCGGTCGTCCTCTCCGGCCGCTTCAACATCCTCCACGCCGCGGTCTTCGCCGGCTGGTTCCTCTACTCGATGGTCATCGCGTCGGTCGAGGTCGCGTGGTTCTCGTTCCGCCCGAAGGCCGTGGGTGCCGGATCGGTCATCGCCGCAGACCTGCGGACACGCTCGGACCTCATGATGACGCTCGTCGCCGACACCGCGAGCCTCATCCCCGGCTCGATCATCGTCGACAGCGACCGCGCCCGCGGACGCCTCTACCTCCACGTCCTCGACGCCGACACCGACGAGAAGATCCTCGCCGCGAAGAAGCAGGTCTACGACATCGAGGGCCTGCTCATCAAGGCGCTCGGGTCGACCCGTGACCTCGCCGCGCTCAAGGTCGACCCCGACCCGCTCGCCGCGTCCGCCGAGAGAGGAGGGACCCGATGAACGGCCTCGTCGTCACCGTCATCATCGCCGTCGCGACGATCCTCTTCGCCGCCTCGGTGTTCGTCGCCCTCTACCGCGTCATCCGCGGCCCCTCGATCCTCGACCGCATGATCGGCACCGACGTCATCCTCGCCTCCATCATGTGCGGTCTCGGCGCGTTCATGGCCGTGACCGGCCGCACCGACCTGCTGCCCGTGCTCATCGTCCTCGCGATGCTCGGCTTCGTCGGGTCCGTGAGCGTCTCCCGCTACGTCTCGAAGTCCGATTCGATGACCCCGGGCGCCGAGGCGGGGGCGCTGAGCGACTTCTCCGCCTCCGACTGGCACATGCCGAAGAGCGAGACCGCCGCCACCGGTGACGCCCAGTCCGCTCGGGAGGCGGCGTGGGCCGAGGACGTCGCCCGCGGCATCTCGAACGTCCCCGACGGACCCGTCGAGATCACCGTCCGCGACGAGGTCGTCGTCCCGGATCCGGGCCCCGCCGAGGCGACGACCGCCTCGGCGACACCCGATGACGAGCGCGGAGAAGGCGCCGGCAGCGGTCCCGACGCGGGACCCGATGACGAGCTCGCCGGCGAATCGCCTGACGGGGCGGCAGGTGCCGCGAAGGGCGACGGGCTCGCCGGGCCCACCGATGCGGTCGGGCGGCATCGGCACGACGACGGGAAGGGGGGACACGATGGTCCTTGATCTCATCAGCGCGATCCTCATCCTCCTCGGCGCGCTCCTCTCGCTCGCAGCCGCGGTCGGTCTGCTCCGGTTCGGGGACCTGCTCTCGCGGATGCACGCGAGTGCGAAGCCCCAGGTGCTCGGCCTCGTCCTCATCGCGATCGCCATCGCCATCCAGTTCCCGACGTGGGCGACGGTGACGACGCTGGCGATCATCGTGTCGTTCCAGCTCGTGACGATTCCCGTCGCCACCCACATGGTCGGTCGCGCCGGCTATCGCACCAAGCACCTGCGTCGATCTATGCTGTATCGAGATGAGCTGGCCGAAGCCGTCGATCGCGCGGAGGCCAGGGAGACGGCCCGTGAGCGCCGACGAGAGTTCGGAACGGACGAACATGACGGTTGACAACCAGCGAGACCAGCAGCCGCTGGTGCTCGTGGCCGACGACGAGCCGGATGTGCTCGGCGCGGTGGTGCCCTTCCTTCAGCGCTCGGGGTTCCGGGTGCTCGCCGCCGGTGACGGACTGCTCGCCCTCGACGAGATCCGCCGCCACCAGCCCGACGTCTGCGTCCTCGACGTGCTCATGCCCGGGGCCGACGGTCGGCAGGTGCTGCGCACCCTGCGGCAGGAGGAGAACTGGGTGCCGGTCCTCCTCCTCACTCAGGTCGGGGAGGCCGTGGAGCGGGCGATGGCGCTGGAAGAGGGCGCCGACGACTACCTCAACAAGCCCTTCGACCCCCATGAGCTCGTCGCCCGGATCCGCGCGGTGCTGCGCCGGACCCGGAGTGAGGGCCCGCCGCTCGCGACCGCCCCGGTGCTCGTCTCGAGCTTCGGGCTGAGGGTCGACCGGGTCGGCCGGCGCGCGTGGCTCGGGCAGCGCGAACTCGTCATCACGCCCAAGGGCTTCACCCTGCTCGAATACCTCATGGTCCATCAGGACGAACTCATCGACCGCGCCCGGCTCCTCGAAGTCCTCTGGGGATTCGAGGAGGCCGTGGGCACCCGCGCCGTCGACTCCCGGGTCGCCGAGCTGCGGCGAGTGCTCGGCGAGGATGCCGCCGAACCGCGGTGGATCGCGACCGTCCAGGGCCGGGGCTACCGTTTCGTCGGCGACGTCCACGGTGAGGAAGGACTCCGACGGATATGACGAACTTCCTGGTCATCGAGGTCCAGATCTGGCTGTTCCTCCTCATCCTCGTCCTCGTCCTCGCGGGGCTCGCGGCGGCAGTGTTCTTCGGCTGGCGGCGTCTCAAGCGCCGGGAGGCCGCGCTGCGCGAGTCGATCGAGTCCGCGGCTGCCGAGGATTCGCTCGCCAAGCGCAATCGGATGCTCATCCGCCTCGACCACGAGCTGAAGAATCCGCTCACCGCCCTGCGGACGTCGGCGGCGACGATCCGTGAGGTGTCCCGACAGGGCGGCACGCTCGCCGAGGTGGAGCCCTCGGCCAAGCAGGTCGACATCTCCTCCCGCCGGGTCGCGCGTCTGCTCGCCGACCTGCGCAAACTCGCCGATGTCGAGACCCGCATCATCGAGTACTCCCGCGTCGACCTCGACCGTCTCATCCATCAGGCCGTCGAGGACGCCTCGACCGCCCCGGGCGCCGAGGATCGGATGATCGTGGCGACGGTCGCGCGTGCTCCCTGGCGCCTGCCCGACGTCGCCGGTGAGGAGGATCTCCTCCTCACCGCGATCCTCAATCTGCTCGGCAATGCACTCAAGTACTCCTCGCAGGCCGAAGTCGTCGAACTCCGCGCGAACGAGCAGATCATCGACAACCATCGGTGGGTCGTCGTCGAGGTCGCCGACACCGGCAGCGGCATCCCGTTGGGGGAGCAGGACCAGGTGTGGGACGAACTCTCCCGCGGCTCGCGGGTGCGCGCCGTCGCCGGTTCGGGCATGGGCCTCTCCCTCGTCCGCTCGATCGTCGCCCGCCACGGCGGGTCGGTGCAGCTCTTCAGCCAGGAGGGCGTCGGCACCTCGGTGCGCATGGTCCTTCCCGTCCTCGCCGACGCCGATCCGGTCGGGGCGCCTCCGATGGCCGAGGGCGGTGCCCACGCAGCTGCCGGCTCGCATCCCGTTCAGCCAGTGCAGAACCCCGATATGCGCCACGCCCCCGGGTTCCTCCCGCCGCGTCAGCCGAGCGAGGCCGAACTCAACGGGCGGATCCTCGGCACGCCGAGGCGGACATCGAAGCGCCGCCTCGAACGCGTCGACGGCACGCTCATCGATCGCTCGACGGGGGAGTCCGTCGGCAGCGGCAGCGGGTTCCCCGTCGACTCCGGTCAGCATTCGCAGTTCAAGCCCGGGACGCGGTCGCCCCAGAGCGGCCAGCCGCAGAGTGGCCAGCCGCAGAGTGGCCAGCCCCAGGGCAGCCAACCCCACAGTGGTGGTGTGTCTGTCGAGGGCCAGGCCCAGAGCGGTGGTGTGCCAGTGGGCAGTCAGCCGCAGGGCCGCGGTATGCCGGCGGGTGCGCCGCAGCCCAACAGCGGACCCCAGCGGGTGCCTCATGGCGGTGGACAATCCGACAGCGGTCCGCAGCAGCGACCGCCACAGCAGCAGGTTCCGCAACAGCAGCATGGCGTCCCGCAGCAGGGAATCCCGCAGCAGCAGGGAGCGCAGTCTCCGCAGGGTCGGCCCGCGGCGATGCCGCAGGGGCCGGGCGCGCAGCGGCCCGGCGGTCACCAGCCCGTGGGCAGCCAACCCGGCGGCTACCCGGCCCAAGGTCCCGGACAGCGCTCGGGACCAGGCTACGGGCAGGGTCCCCACCAGGGCGTCCCCGGCGCTCAGGGCGCAGGACACCAGCGGTCCGGCCAAGGGCTTCCCGCCGGAGTCCCGGGGCAACAGGGCGGTCAGCAGTTCGGTGTCCCCGAGCACCGGCGCTTCGCCGATCCCACGCGCCGTCCGACACCGCAGCCCGGTGGCCAGCCTGGCGCTCAGCCCGGATCTCAGCCGCAGCCGCACGATGGCCGTCAGGCGGTGAGTGGTCAGCCGCAGCCGAACGCGCAGGCGGGCTACGGCGATCGACAGCCCCAGGGCGGCCAGCCGGGCAATGCGCAGCCCCAGGGCGGCCACCCTCACGGCAGCCAGCCGGCTTCACCGCAGTCCGGCGTTCCTCAGCCTGGCACTGCTCAGCCGGGCACTGCTCAGCCTGGCCCGGCGCAGCCTGATCCATCACAGCCCGGTGCGGCCGACCAGCCGTTCCCGAGCCGGCGCGATCTGCGCAGGAGGAACGACTCGCGATGACGAGACCGGTGGTCCGCACAGTCACCGCGGTCAGCGCCGCCGCCTCCCTCCTGCTCAGCGGGTGCGCCGTCCTGCAGGTCCGCACCGCCGAACGCGACTCGGGACCGCTCGCCGTCGGCGTCCAGGAGGAGCCGGGCGAGCCGACGGAGGAGCCGACCGGCCCCACGGTTCCCGAGGGCATGGAGATGAAGTCGCACAACCTCGGCGCGGAATGCCCGGTCAATGTCAGCTTCGCGATCGGCCCCGACTGGTTCGACGGCAGCAGCAGCCCGGCGTTCATCGTCTACAGCCGGGGGACGTCGATCACCGACAGCGACACCATCATCATCTCGTGCAACGAGGCCTTCGACGACTCACCCAAGGCGGTCGTCGACGGGAAGAAGCAGTACCAGTTCTCCGAACAGGGATCGACGGTCAACGCCGAGCGCACCGGCTCGATCGCATCGGGCTACTTCTGGACGTACCAGGCAGTGCTCGGAGAGGACGAGATCTTCGCGATCAACCAGGAGCCGACCGTCATGTACGGCGCGACCCTGGGGTATCAGACGAACGGCCGCCTCGTGAACATCAGCGTCGAGATGCGCGCGCTGCAGACCGACGAGGCCGCCGCCGAGGACTTCAAGAAGATGCTGCCGACGCTCACCGTCGACGGCGAACCGGTTCCTTCACCGACCTTCAAATGAGCTGACGGCGACGGCACCGGGCACCGACCGGCACGGTCGACTGCCGGCGCCCCGGACGACCGCGGCCGTCCGCTGACCCGCAGGGCAGCGACCGTCCTACCGGCGCGAGCTCTCGAGGCCCGTCGGCCACTTCGCGCCGTTGGCCCAGTAGGCGGAGATCTCCGAGAGGTCGCGGCCCTTCGTCTCCGGGGCGAAGCGGAAGACGAAGAGGAACGCGAGCACGGAGAGCGCACCGAAGACGAGGAAGACGCCCGCGCCGCCGATGAGCTCGAGCAGCCCGGGGAAGAACTGGGCGACGATCGCATTGGCGACGAGGTCCGCGGTGAGCATGAGCGAGGCGCCGAGCGCCCGGTACTTCGCGGGGAAGGTCTCACCCGCGTAGACCCAGACCAGCGAGCCGAAGCCGAACGTATAGCCCATCGTGAACGCGATGATGCCGATGACCCCGAAGACCGTGCCGCCGGTCGTGCTGCCCGCTTCGCCGCCGAGGCTGAAGGTGAGGACGAGGACGACTGTCGAGACGATCATCACCCCGATGCCGGTGAGCAGCACCGGCCGCCGCCCGAAGCGGTCGACGATGAACATCGAGACGATGACCGCGGCCAGCGCGAAGGTCTGGACGATCGCCGGCAGGCCGAGCAGTGCGCCGTAGCCGCTGAAGCCCATCGACTCGAAGATCGAGGGCGCGTAGTAGATCGTCGCGTTGATGCCGGTGATCTGGATGAAGAAGCCGAGCCCGATGACGAAGAGCGTGGCCTTGAGCAGATGGCCGCGGAACATGTCGACGAGGCGGCCGCTCTCCTGATTGAGCTCGGTGCGGATCTGCCCGAGATCCCGGTCGACGTCGCGGTCCGGATCGAGCGCACGGAGGGCATCGGCCGCCTCGGCGTCGCGTCCCTTGAGCATGAGCCAGTGCGGGGTCTCCCTGACCTTGAGCAGCAGGAGGAAGACGATCGCCGCGGGCACCGCGGCGAGTCCGAGCATGAGGCGCCACGATTCGATGAGCGCGAGTCCCCAGCACACGAGGTAGCCGGCGATGATGCCGATGACGGTCGTCACCTGGTAGGCCACGAGGAGGCCGCCGCGGACGTTCGTCGGCGAGGACTCGGCGATGAAGACGGGGACGACGGCCAGGGCGATGCCGATCGCGACGCCGAGGAGGAGGCGGGCGATGAGCAGGGAGAGATAGCCGGGGGCGAAGCCGGAGATGACGGAGAAGACGATGTAGCCGGCGGCGATGAGGAACATCGACTTCTTGCGGCCGATCGCGTTCGACAGCGGACCGCCGATGATCGCCCCGACGATCTGACCGATGACGACGGCGGTCGCGAGACCGCCGAGTTCGGCGCTGCTCAGGCCCAGATCCCCTTCGAGGAAGAGGAGGGCGCCGGCGATGTTGGAGATGTCGTACCCGTAGGTGATGCCGAGTGCGACGGCCGCGAACGCGACGATCGTGACGAGCCGCGGTGCCCGCCCCAGGTCGGTGAGGAATGCCACGTGACTGCTCCTTTGCGAGATGTGAACCACAGGTAACCGTACACGAATACTATCCACTTGTGGAGAAATATGCCATGATAATGATTGATTGAATCGAAAAACGATCAGGAGAATGAGTAATGGCCAGTGGCGGCACGTTCATGGCGGAGGAGCTCCGCAGTCAGCCGGACATGTGGGAGACCACATTGTCCTTCCCCGTCGCCGAGGCGGCCGTCCCGGGCGACGGCGAGCGGATCGCGGTCATCGGATGCGGATCCTCCTGGTTCGGCGCGCAGGTCTACGCGAACCTCCGCGAGGCCGCCGGACAGGGCGAGACCGACGCGTTCACAGCGAGCGAATACCCCTTCGACCGCGCGTACGACCGCGTCGTCGCGATCTCCCGGTCCGGCACGACGACCGAGGTCATCGACACGCTGGCCCGCCTCGACGGTGCGGTGCCGGTGACGGCGATCGTCGGCGGCGCCGACACCCCGATCGCGCGAGCGGCCACCGCTGCCATCGCCCTCGACTACGCCGATGAGCGCTCCGTCGTCCAGACGCGCTTCGGGACCTCGACGATGGCCCTGTTGCGGGCGTGGGCCGGGCAGACCGCGGCCGTCGAGCAGGCGATCGGCCAGGCGCGGACCGTGCTCGACGGGATCTCCGCCGACTTCTCCGAGGTCGATCCCGACATCCTCGACGACGGCCTCATCGATGCTGAGCAGTACAGCTTCCTCGGCATGGGATGGACCTGGGGAGTGGCCGACGAGGCGGCGCTCAAGCTGCGCGAGTCCGCGCAGGCGTGGACGGAGTCGTACTCGTCGATGGAGTACCGGCACGGTCCCATCGCGATCGCTGCGCCCGGCCGGGTGACCTGGCAGTTCGGTGAGGCCCCCGAGGGGCTCGCCGATCAGGTCGAGGCGACGGGCGCCCGCTTCGTCGAGGCCGACCGGGACCCCCTGGCCGACCTCGTCCGCCTCCACGCGCTCGCGCTCATCAAGGCCCGCCGCCTCGGCGTCGACCCCGATCATCCGCGTTCGCTGACCCGTTCCGTCATCCTCGACCGATGACGACGCGGGAGGAGATCCACCGCGTCGCCGCCGGTCGGAGCCTCGGTCCCGGACCGATCGCGCTCGCCGTCGACGTCGGCGGGACGGGGATGAAGGCCGTCCTCTTCGATTCCGCGGGTCGGTTCGTCGACGCGATCACCGCCCCGACCCCCGAGTGCACCGACACCGCCGCCGGTGAGGTCGTCGACGTCGTCGCGGACTTCCGTGCCCGCTTCGCGACCGCTCACCCCGCCCATCCCATCGCCGAGGCGGCCGTCGTCCTCCCCGGGATCGTCGACGAGGCGACGGGGACCGGGGTGTTCTCGGCCAACCTCGGCTGGCGCGACGTCCCGTTCGCGGCGATCCTCAGCGAGCGCCTCGGCGTGCCCGTGACGGTCTCCCACGATGTCCGCTCGGCCGGGCGCGCGGAGTTCGCCTTCGCCGAGGCGATGCCGGACAACGCGGCGATGGTGACGATCGGCACGGGGATCGCCGCGGCGATCATGGTCGAGGGCACGCTCGTGTCCGCCGGCGGGTTCGCCGGTGAGGTCGGATTCACCGAGGTGACCGTCGATGTCGCCGACGGCGTGTTCCGCGGGCCGATCGAGCACATCGCCTCGGCGGCTTCGATCGCCAAACGCTACACCGCGCGCAGCCGCCGGGACGTCTCCGGGTCGCTCGGGGTGCTCGAGGCGATGCACGACGGGGACCCGATCGCCGCCGCGGTCTTCGCCGAGGCGGTCGATGCCCTCGGTGCGATGTGCGCCCAGCTCGTCGCCGTCGTCGCGCCCGAGGTCATCGTCTTCGGCGGGGGACTCTCGAGCGCCGATGAGCTCCTCGACGGCGTCGACGCCGCACTGCGCTCCCGCCTCGACTTCCACCGTGCCCCGCACATCCGGCGGGCCGGTCTGGGCCCGGTCGCCGGCCTCATCGGAGCGGGCCTGCTCACCCGAGGGCACGCATGACCGCGGACAGTTCGTTGCCGGACGGAGCGGCGCCGGCGGTCGCCGTGCTCACGCTCAGTCCCGCGCTCGACTGCACGCTCACCGTCCCCCGGCTCGACCGGGGGCGCACGCATCGTGCGGCACCGGCCGCCGAGGTGCTCGGCGGCAAGGGCGTCAACGTCGCCCGGGTGCTCGCCGCCCTCGGAGTGCCCTCCGTCGCCGTCGGTCCCGTCGGCGCCAAGCACTGGCCGGCCGCGGACGACGAGGAGTCGGTGCGGTGGGAGCTCACCGACACCCCGGCTCCGCTGCGCCGCAGCATCGCCGTCATCGAGGACTCGGGGCGCGCGACGCTCATCAACGAGACCGCCCACCCGCATCCGGCGCACGTGTGGGCAGAGCTGCGTGCCGGTCTGACCGCCCGACTGCGCGCACCGGGTCTGCGGGTCCTCGTCATCTCCGGGTCGACCCCGGACGACTGTCCCGCCGATCTCGTGCCCGGGCTCATCGCCGCCGCCCACGCGGTCGGGGTCACGGTCATCGTCGACACGTCCGGGGCCGGTCTCCTCACCGCCGCCGAGGCGGGCGCCGACTGGGTCAAACCCAACGACGAGGAGCTGCGCGCGCTCTTCGCAGGCGAGGCCGGCACCGAACGCGCGAAGTGCGCGGCGGCGATCGAGCGGGCGTCCTCATCTGGCACGGCGCTGGCCGGTGCGCGCCTCAGCGACACGGCCGTCGCGGTCTCCGCGTGCGGCGATCCCGTGCTCCGCGGCGCCGGACGCCTCATCGACGCGGGCGCTCGCCACGTCCTCGTCTCCCGCGGAGCCGACGGCATGGACCTCGTCGATGCGACCGGTCCGCGCCGCCGGGCACGGCTCGCCCGGACCCTCCACGGCAATCCGACCGGGGCGGGGGATGCGGCCGTCGCCGCACTGGCCTGGACGCTCGCCTCCCGCGAGGCCGGGGCCGGTGCGAGAGCCGACGCCGGCGGGGGAGCCGACGCCGGGGACGACTCAGCGCGGGAGTTCGCGGGCGACCACCTCGGCGCTGCGGAGATCGGCGTGCTGCTCACGCGCGCGGTCGCAGTATCGGCCGCCGCCGTGCTCATGCCGCAGGCCGGGCAGATCCACGCGCGCTGGCGCGACTTCGGCCATCAGGTCATCACCGAGGACATTCCGGCCCCGGCCACCACCCCGACCCCTCACACAGACGGAGCGAGACCATGACGAAGGCAGCGACGACGGATCTCCTCGCCGCACTCGGGCGCCGTACCTCGGACGCGACGGCCCCCGCCTCGGCGACCCCCGGCCAGGCCAGCACGGCAGGCACCCCCGCCACCCCCGCCTCGGCGATCGGCGCGTTCAACGTCATCACCCTCGAATCGGCCGAGGCGATCGCCGCCGGCGCCGAGACCGCCGGGCGCCCGGTCATCATGCAGATCTCCGAGAACTGCGTGAGATACCACGGGACCCTCGCGCCGATCGCCCGGGCGACGCTCACGATCGCCGCCGCCGCGAGCGTGCCCATCGCCGTCCACCTCGACCATGCGACGGACCTCGCCCTCGTCGACGAGGCGCTCGAGCTCGGCTTCGACTCCGTGATGTACGACGGCGCCCACCTGCCCTACGCGGAGAACTGCGCGACGACCGCCGAGGTGGTCCGCCGTGCCCACCGCCAGGGCATCGGCGTCGAGGCCGAGCTCGGGGAGATCGGCGGCAAGGACGGCGCGCATGCCCCGGGCGTGCGCACCGATCCCGCCGAGGCGGTCGACTTCGCGGCTGCGACCAGTGTCGATGCGCTCGCCGTCGCCGTCGGCAGCTCCCACGCCATGCTCGAGCGCACGAGCCGCCTCGACCTCGACCTCATCATCCGGCTCGCCGCGGCGGTGCCCGTGCCCCTCGTCCTCCACGGCTCCTCGGGGGTTCCCGACGGCGAGCTCGAGCGGGCGATCGGGGCCGGCATGGCGAAGATCAACGTCTCCACTCACCTGGGTTCCGTCTTCACCGGGGCGGTGCGGGAGACCCTCGCGGCGGACCCGCGCCTCGTCGACCCGCGCCGGTACCTCGCGCCCGGGCGCGAGGCCTTCGCCGCCGAGGTCGCCCGCCTGCTCGAACTGTTCGCCGAGGCGCCGGCACCGGATCCGCTTGCCAAACCCGCACACGAGGCTTGAGAGTGGCACTATGAGCACGCGCGAAGACCGCCTCGACCGCATCCTCGGTCGCCTCGACCGGGAGGGCACGGTCGGCGTCGACGCGCTCAGCGAGGAGCTCGGAGTCTCGCTGGCCACGATCCGCCGGGACCTCGACCTGCTCGAGGAACGGCGCCTGCTCGAGCGCACCCACGGCGGGGCGACCCGCAAGAACGTCAACTACGACCTGTCCCTGCGCTACAAGGAGGCCGCCGCCACCGAGGCGAAGGCCGCGATCGCGCGCGCCGCGGTCGCCCAGATCAGCCCCGGCACCGCCGTCGGGCTCTCCGGGGGGACGACGACGTTTCAGGTCGCCGATGCCATCAGCGAACGCGACGACCTCGTCAGCGACCTCACGGTCGTGACGAACGCCGTCAACGTCGCCCACAAGCTCGCGGTGCACCCGGGCATCAAGGTCGTCGTCTGCGGCGGCATCATCAACCCCTCGAGCTTCGAGCTCGTCGGCTCCTTCGTCGACGCGGTGCTCGCGAGCATCTGGCTCGACCTCGCGTTCATCGGGGTGCATGCCTTCTCCGCCGGTGCCGGCGTGATGACCGTCAACGAGGCCGAAGCGCACGTCAACCGGCTCATGGCGCAGCGCGCACAGCGGGCGGTCGTCGTCGCCGACTCCTCGAAGTACGGCAGGCGCTCGTTCGCCTCGGTGGGCGGGGCGGACGTGTTCTCATCGATCATCACCGACGACGGTCTCGGCGCCGAGGCGGTCACCGAGCTCACCGCCGCCGGCTTCGACGTCGACCTCGCGACGACCGACGGCCCGACAGGAGGCACGCGGTGACGGCTCCCATCCCCGACGTCGTCGTCCACAACGCGGTCATCCTCGACAGCGATCCCGCGACGTTCTCAATCGACTTCGCCGACACGTGGATCGCCGTCGCCGACGGCATCGTCGTCGACCGCGGTCGGGGCGTGATGTGGCACCAGTGCGCGAGTCCGGCGACGCGGATCATCGACGCCGAGGGCGCCTACCTCGCCCCCGCGTTCGTCGACATCCACACCCACGGCGGCGGCGGGCACAACGTCGAGGACGGCCCCGACCACCTCGGCGCGATCCTCGACGTCCACCGCGCCCACGGCACCCGTGCCCTCATCCTCTCCTATGTCTCCGACACGATCGCCGGGCTCGCGTCCTCGCTGCGGGTCGGGGCGGGACTCGCGCGGGAGAATCCCGCGGTCCTCGGACTCCACGCCGAAGGCCCGTTCCTCTCCCCGGATTTCAAGGGCGCGCACTCCCCGGAGGTGCTCACCGCCCCGACCCCCGAGGCGGTCGAGACCATCCTCGAGGCCGCGGGCGGGCAGCTCGCCCAGGTCACCCTCGCACCCGAACTGCCCGGCGCACCCGAGGCGATCGCCCGCTTCGCGGACGCCGGGGTGAGCGTGGCCGTCGGCCACACCGCCGCCGACTACGCGCAGACGATGCGGGCCTTCGAGGCGGGCGCGAGCATCCTCACGCACGCGTTCAACGGGATGCCCGGCATCCACCACCGCAGCCCGGGTCCGATCCTCGCCGCCCTCGACGCCCCGCACGTCACGCTCGAACTCATCAACGACGGCATCCACGTCCAGGCCCCGGCCGCGCGGCTGGTCACGGGGCTCGCGCCGGGTCGCGTCGCCCTCATCACCGATGCCATGGCGGCCACCGGGATGGGCGACGGGGACTATGTGCTCGGCAGTCTGCCGGTGCGGGTCGAGGACTCGGTCGCCCGGGTCAGGTCCGCCGACGGATCGGTCGGGTCGATCGCCGGATCGACGCTGACCATGGACGATGCCGTGCAGCGGGCCGTCGCCGAGGTGGGGATGAGTCCGATCGCCGCCGCCCAGGCCGCGGGGCTGACTCCCCTGCGGGCACTCGGCCGTCTCGCCCCCGACGTCCACAGCCTCCTGCGGGTGGGTCAACCCGCCGACTGCGTCCTCTTCGACGCCGAGATGCGGGTGACGACCGTGTGGATCGGGGACCCGAGCTGAGGGTCTGGTTGCCCGGGAGAGCCGATGTCATGGGAAGATGGTCGGCATGGATGCCCTGCTCCTCATCGACACCGACGACACAGCGCTGACCTCCGAGAAGGCCGTCGAGACCCTCGGCGGGATCGTCGGCCGCACCCGTGCGGTGGGCGGAGTGCTCATCTTCGCCACGACGAACGAGGAGGTCTCCGGTCGCGACGACGAGGAGATCAGCGTCTTCGGCCCCGACGAGGAGGACCTCGTCCTCCGCTCGGACAACCCCGACATCTTCGAAGGCGTCGACGACCTCGCCGCCGGTCTCCACGACATGGCCGTCGACCGGATCGTCATCGCCGGAGTCGATGAGAACCCCGGGGCCGTGTGGGCCTCGGCGATGGCGGCCCTCGTCTGCAACTTCGACGTCATCGTTCTCTCCGACTCCGTCGTCAGCGCCGCCGGCGATCCCGTCACCTGGGCCGATGCGGCCGAAGAGGCGGGTGCCATGGTCAAGCGCACCGAGGACACCTGGCTGCGCATGTGACTGCCGACCGCCTCGGCGCGGGCGGGATGATTCAGCCCACGCGGCCACAGCGGCACGGCCCTTCGCGGCAGACCGGTGTCACCACCCGTTTGTGGTCACAAACCCGAGCGCGATAGCCGTTTCGGCCGCGTTTCGCTCGGTTCTGTGACCACAAACGGGGCCCGGGCACTCGCACTGGTCGACTCTGCGGTCAGAGGAGCCCCTTCTGCGTCAGCCGCTGGCGGATCGCGAATTCGAGCTGGACCATGTCGGTTCGCGAATTCACGCGGATGATCAGCCAGCCCTCGGCATTCAGTGCGTTGACCCGGCGAATGTCCTCATCCCACTGAGTCCTGTCGGTGCGGTGGTGGTCTCCTTCGTACTCGAGTCCGAGCAGCGCCCTGCGATAGCCGAGATCAGGATGGATCTCGACACCGAGCTGGCGGCAGAACACCGCGGGATGGACCTCGGGCTCGGGCAGCCCGACCGATATCGCCCACAGTCGCAGATCGGTCTCGCGCGGTGAATCGACCCCCGGGCGGACGAGCTCGAGCCCGCTTTCGGCCACTCGTCTGCGGCGGATCGACGCGCGTGACCTCAGGTGTGCGACGAGCTCCTCGAGGGTGCAGAGCGGCGGCCCATGCCAGCGACCGATCATCGCATCGCCGACGCGGACCAGTTCGTCGCGGTCGAGGATGGTCGCCAGCTGCAGGAAGAGGACGGACGGAGACACGAGGGTGTGGCCGAGGATGCTCACAGTGGAGAAATCGGCGACCCGGTGCCGCACGACAGACGATCGTCGGATGCGCAGGTCTCTGTCGTCGCTGCAGACATGGAGAGGGCCGTCGGTGAGCCGGCGTGGCAGCGGCAGTCCGAAGAGCCGCGCCGCCGAGGAATGGCTCGCCGCGATGAGCGGATACCGGAGTTCAAGCGCTCTGAGCGCTTCGCTCTCGGCTTCCCATTGCTCATCCGCCCACGAGGGCACTTTTCGCCACACGGTCTGCAGGTCGTCAGCGCGGATGCCGTGAGAGATCGTGCGGACGCTGGAGCGTTGACGAAGGTCCCATTCCGTCACACCGTGTTCGCCGGCATCGCCCGTGAGGAACAGGCGATGCGAAGGGCGAGTGTCGAGGTAGCCGAACATGTGCACCATCGTGGCCAGGGGTGTGTGGAAGCGAAAGGGCTGAGATGGCGCCTGTGGACAGCGTAGGGTTATGCAGCCGATTGTGGAGACGAGTGGGTAGCGAATGTCGCCGAGACGGTGCGAGTACTTATCTGACGGCGTCCTGACGCGGCCGCACGCGTGTGATCTGCAGTGATGCAGAGGTGCAGGGGCTCCATTTGTGGTCACAAACCCGAGGATGACAACTACTTCGGCCGCATTTTGCTCGGTTCTGTGACCACAAACGGCACGGCTACTGTGGACGGCGCGCACGCAAGTGGATTGTCGACGGGCGAATTGTGAGTTCGAGTCACACGGTCATGATGTGGCGCCGCACATGTGACTCCTGCCCGCCTCGGCAGTGTGACATTGCTCTGAGCCGTCGGCGCTGACTGGCACGGCCACCGGGCGCGGTTCTACACTGTGTAGTGGGTAAATGGAGCCTGCATGGACCCTGAGGTGAGGAGGTGGCATGACCGGCTGGCACAAGTCGATCCGTGCTCTCTTCGCGGCCGTGATGACGACGATGCTCGCGGTCCTCATGCACGTCGGCGCCGGCGGTGACTTCTCCGCCCTCGGCACCGGCTTCGTCTTCGTCCTCGTCCTCTGGGCGGCGATGATCCTCGCGGGACGTCGCCTCGGATACCTCGCCCTCGCCGCGATCCTCGGCCTCGGTCAGCTCCTCATGCACGCCTCGATGGGCTGGTTCGGCCCGATGTCGTCGATGATGCGAGGGACTGCCGGTGGAACCGCCTCGGCGTCGCCGGATCCGACGATGTCGGCAGCCGAACACGAGCTCATGACCCCGGCCACCGGGTCTCTCGACCTCGGTCAGGCCGCGCCGATGGGCCATTCGATGGGCCATGCCAACGGCGCCGGCCCGGGCATGATCATCGCCCACATCGTCGCCGTCATCGTCACCGCGATCATCCTCAAGCGCGGTGAGGATCTCCTCTTCAGCATCCTCCAACTGGCACTGGGGCCGGTTGTCATCGCCCTGCGCGCGCTCGCGTCCGCGCAGCACAGTCTTGCGGGGGCGCGCCTGCGCGTCGTCCGCCATGTGCGCGAACTCCCGCGCATGGTGCCAGCGGCCGTCATCGGTCCGAACTACCGTCGCGGTCCTCCCGCGCTCGTCTGACACCTCACCACCGGCAGCGCGCGATCTGACGACGCGCTGCACTCCACATCACCCTCGGCATTCGTCGCAGAGTCATGCGATCATGCAGCCCCGGCGGCGCGGTTGCCCAGCGCCGACCGGTGTCGGTTACGTGCCCGGGCCGTCACGCCTACGGCATCGGTCACGGCCACGCGTCGACACACGGCGCGATAGAGAGCGGACATCCCGGTGAGCCTCCCGCCCTGCGGGACCTCCTGACAGGGATCGCCTCATGGCCGCATCGGACCCGCCTCGGCGACGGCATGATCCGCACCCGACCGCCGACGAACGCCACCACACGAAAGTGCAGACGAAATGCGCAAGAACACCATTCTCAAGTCCACCATGCCCGCACTCGCCATGTCGGCGGCTCTCGTCCTCGGCCTCAGCGGCTGCGGTCAGAGCGGCAGCCAGAGCAGCGCCTCGGAACCCTCGGCCTCGAGCAGCAGCGCCTCGGTCGACGCGTCGGCTTCGCTGACGTTCGACGATGCGTGGGTCAAGGCCGCTGACGAGGGCATGACGGGAATCTTCGGCAAGGTGACGAACACGACCGACGCCGACATCAACCTCGTCGGCGCCAACTACGACGGCGCGAACATGGTCCAGCTCCACGAGACCGTCGGTGACGGCTCCGGTTCGATGATGATGCAGGAGAAGGACGGCGGCTTCGTCATTCCCGCCGGCGGCTCCCTCGACCTCGAACCGGGCGGCGACCACATCATGGTCATGGACATGACGCGCCCGATCAAGCCCGGCGAGGAGATCACCGTCGAACTCGTCACCGCCGATGACGAGACGATCTCCGTGACCGCGGTGGCCAAGGAGTACACGGGTGCGCAGGAGACCTACGCGCCCGGTGAGCCCGATGCCGCCTCCGACGGCGGCGACGGCATGGACGGCATGGGCGACATGTCGGGCATGGGCGATGAGGGCTCCGGTGACAACTGATCCCCGCGACCCGGACTCCGCGTCGGGTCGCGACACCGAGCCCGCCGCTGAGCGGACGTCGTCATCGGCGGAGTCGTCGACTCCGCCGGGCGGGTCGGCGCCCGAGGACGTGACGTCCTCGGCCGCCGGGGCCGCGTCGGACAGCGCCGAGGCGGCTCCGACCCGCCGCGGCTTCAGCCGCCGGGGCCTCATAGCCTCGGCGGCCGTCGCCGGCGGTGTCGGAGCCGTCGGGTCGCTCGCCGGCTTCGGCATCGGGCGCGCCACCGAGGCGAACACCCCGCGGCCGCCGCGCGCCGACACCACCGGCGTCAACGGGGAGGTCGCGGTGCCGTTCTACGGCGAGCACCAGGCCGGGATCGAGACGGCCCCGCAGGCCCACGGCGAGTTCCTCGCGTTCACGATGAAGCCGGAGACGAAGAACGCCGCGGCCGTCGTGCGGTGGCTGCGTCTGCTCACCGCGGATGCCGCCGCGCTCACGCAGGGCACCGCGCCCCTGGCGGACTCCGAACCCGAGATGGCGGCCGATCCCGCGCGCCTGACGGTGACCTTCGGCTTCGGCCAGAACCTCGTCGCGCTCGCGGGCGGCCAGGCGGTCCCCGAGTGGCTGCGGCCGCTCGAGAGCTTCTCGATCGACCGGCTCGACCCGCAGCGCTCGACCGGGGACCTGCTCCTGCAGATCTGCGGTGACGATCCGCTCGGGGTCGCGCATGCCCGCCGGATGCTGTGGAAGGACTCCCGGGCGTTCGCCGACATCGCCTGGCAGCGCACGGGGTTCCGCAACTCCTACGGCACGAAGGGCGAAGGGCAGACGCAGCGCAACCTCTTCGGCCAGCTCGACGGCACGGCGAACCCGGGCATGGGGTCCGAGGACTTCAGCCGCCTCGTGTGGGGTCGGGCGACCGGCCGGACGGACGCGGTCTTCTCCGCGCGGGGTGAGCCGCCGACCGACCTCGGCGAGGCGCTGCCGTCGTGGATGCAGGGCGGGACGACGCTCGTGCTGCGCGACATCGAGATGAACCTCGAGACGTGGGACGAGGCGGACCGTCCGGCGCGTGACTTCTCCGTCGGCCGCTTCGTCGACTCGGGGGCGCCGACGACGGGCACGGACGAGTTCGACGAGCCCGATTTCACGGCCGTCGACGACCGGGGTCTCACGGTGATCTCGGCGGCCTCGCACATGGCCAGGGCCCGCGACGGGCTCGGACCGGAGGTGCAGATCGTGCGTCGGCCGTACAACTACGAGACCGGTGCCGGGGGTCAGTCGGGGCTGATGTTCGCGTCGTTCCAGGCGAACATCGACCGGCAGTTCCTGCCGATCCAGCGGCGGCTCGCCGAGGTGGATCTGCTCAACGTCTGGACCGTGCCCATCGGGTCGACGGTGTGGGCGATTCCGCCCGGGGCGAAGGACGGCGAATACGTCGGCCAGACGCTCTTCGGCGGCTGAGCACCGGCACTGCGGAGGCTGCTCACCGGCACGGCGAAAGCTGCTCACCGGCTCTTGCGCGGTTGCGCACCGGAGAGCCGGACAGCGACGAACGAGGCCGGGGGCCGGAGGGTCACACCCTCCGGCCCCCGGCCTCGTCCAGTCCTCCTCAGAACAGCGGGCTCGGCAGGGCTCCCTCCATCTCGAGAAGATGGCGCTTCGTCGCCAGTCCCTCACCTCGGGGCCCGCCCGAGTATCCGCCGAGGCCGTCACCGGCGACGACGCGATGGCAGGGGATGATCAGCGGCAGCGGGTTGAGCCCCATGATGCTCCCGATCGCCCGCGCCGGGACGCCGGTGCCAGAGCGTGCGGCGAGCTCCCCGTAGGTCACGGTCTCCCCATAGCCGACGGTCTCGGCGAGCACTGTGAGGACGGTCGTCGCGACCGGGGAGATCCCGTCGAGCGAGAGCGGGAGATCGAACTCGCCGAGGCGGCCGTCGAAGTAGGCGCGCAGCTGTCCGAGCGCCTCGGCGAGGAGGGGATCCCCGTGATCCGGGGCGGGCGCGGATTCGGCGTCGACCCATTCGACGCGGACGATCGCCGCGCGCGAGCTCGTCACGGCGATCGTCCCGACCGGGGTGGTCAGGGTCGCCGCTGCCGGGTGGGTCGCCTCGGTGATCTCCATGCCTTGATTATCACCTGCCTGCGATCTCAATCGTCGTGGCACGACCGAAACGACTGCGCCCGATGATCGGGCGACCGTGCACGCGGCACCACCGACGGCGGCCGTTCTGCGGTCGGGGCACGGCTGAGAACAAGACCGGGCCCGCCGGTTCGCGATGCGAACCGACGGGCCCGGTCAGGTCAGCGGAGACCGCAACCAGCTGCGCCCGGAGGTCAGCCGATCACACGGTCAGCGGCGCCCTGCGTCACTCGCTGATCTCGGTGGAGTAGGCGTCGGGGTTGTCCTTGATCCACTGGGTCACGGCCTCGGCTTCCTTGCCCTCTCCGTACTCGTTGACGACCATGTCCTCGAGCGAACCGTACTGCTGGTCGTCGAGTTTGATGCCCTTGATGTACTCGGCGGCCTCAGGGTTCTCCTCGGCGAAGCCCTTGGTGCCGAGGAAGTGGAGGGCTTCCGCTTCACCCATCGCGCCCTTGGGGTCCTCGAGGTCCTTGACGTCGTAGGCGCTGTTCGCCCAGAACGGACGCCACAGGGTCACCACGACCTCTTCCTGGTTGTCGATCTTGTTCTTCAGCTCGGTGAGCATCGTCGCAGTCGACGAGGTGACGAGCTCGTACTCGCCGTCGAGACCGTACTCGGGCATCATCGTGTCCTTGGTCTGCGCGGTCAGACCGGCGCCGGGCTCGATGCCGATGATCTTGCCGTCGAATTCGCTCGCCTTGCCCTTGAGGTCCTCGATCGAGTTGATGTTGCTGTACGAGGGCACGGCGATCGTCAGCTTCGCATTGTCGTAGTACGCGCCGAGGTCTTCGAGCTGATCCCCGTACTCGTCCATGTACTGCTTGTGGGTGACCTCCGGCCATGCCGAGGGATAGATGTCGACATCGCCGTTGGCCAGACCCGAGTAGAGGATCGCGGCCTCGGTGATCGTCTCCATCTCCACGTTGTAGCCCAGCTGGGTCAGCTGGTTCTCCAGCAGGTACGCGGTGCTGAGACCATCGGTCCATGACGGGATGAATCCGAGGGTGATGGTGCCCTTGTCTCCGCCTTCGCCGCCGCCGCTGTTGTTGCTGGCTTCCTGCGAGCAGCCGGTGAGAGCCAAGGCCAGAGCCGCGCTGACGGCGGCGATCTTCGTGACGAAACGCTTCTTCATCGTGGTTTCCTAACTACTGGTTGTGTGGTCTGTTGAGAACGGTGTGTCAACTCTGAGTGCGGACGATCTCTACCTCTTCCACAGTGTCCGGTTCGGCCGCCGCACGGGTGTTCGCGGCGGTGGCCCTGCGTCGCTTGAGGGCGCCGAGGAGGGAGTTCGGATAGTCCTTCGCCGTGCCCAGAGCTGCGGTGACGCGGTCGAGGTAGATCGCGAGGATGACCACGCCGAGTCCGGCTTCGACTCCGAGCGGCAGGTTCTGCGTGGCGACGGCTTCGACGACGTTCTTGCCGAGGCCGTCGGCTCCGACGATGCCGGCGATGACGGCCATCGCCAGGGCGAGCATGATGACCTGGTTGATGCCGGCCATGATCGTCGGGGTGGCCAGCGGGATCTGGACTCCGCGCAGGATCTGTCTCGGCGTGGCGCCGAAGGCGTAGCCGGCCTCGACGGTCTCCTTGTCGACGCCGCGGATGCCGAGCTCGGTGAAGCGGACGCCCGGCGGCAGGGCGAAGATCACCGTCGAGACGAGGCCGGGCACGACGCCGATGCTGAAGAACGTCACCGCGGGAATGAGGTAGACGAACGCCGGCATCGTCTGCATGAAGTCGAGGATCGGTTTGACGATCGCCGAGACCGTGTCGTTCCTCGCCGCCAGAATGCCGACGGGGATCGCGATGATGACCGCGACGAGGGCGGCGAGGACGACGAGCGCGAGCGTCTGCATCGCCGACACCCACTGGTCCATCGTCATGATGAAGAACATCGTGATGAGTGTGCCGATGGCGAACTGCCACGACCGCACGAGCCATCCGAGGAACGCGAGGATGATGATGATGACGAGCGGGTGCAGGTCAACGAGTACGGTGGTGAGGCCCTCGACGAGGAGGCGGACGACCACGGTGATGAAGTCGAAGAGCCAGCCCAGATTGTCCTTGAGCCAGTCGAAGAAAGTGTCGGCCCACGCGCCGACCGGGATTCTGATGTCCTCCATCACAGGGCCTCCCTCTCCACGGAGTTGTCGACGATCACGGTGTCCGGATCATCGCCGAGCACGTCCTCGATCTCGCTGGCCGCCAGCGGCGGCGCCGGCTGCTGCACCTCTCCGTCACCGGTGTGATGGCCGAGTGCTGCGAGCAGAGTGGCACGGGGGATCACTCCGACGAGCTGTCCCAGATCGTTGACGACCGGCAGCGGCAGCGGCGATTCGGCCGACGGGATGAACAGATCGATGAGGACGTCGTCGGGGTGGGCGACGATCGTCGGGGGATTGACGATGCCGTCGAGCGTCGTCGCTCCGCTGCGGATCTGCGCAACGGCGTCGCGGTCGGTGACCACCCCGAGCAGGCGGCGATCGCGATCGACGACGCACAGCGCCGAGGCGTAGCTGTCCCGCATCGCGCGCAGGGCCACGCGCGGTCCGCTCTGGTCGGAGAGGACCTGGCGGGGCTTCTCCATGACGTTTCTCGCCGTGAGCACGCGAGCACGGTCGACGTCCTGCACGAACTGTGCGACGTAGTCGTTGGCAGGATCCGTGAGGATCTCCTCCGGCGTGCCGATCTGGACGATGCGCCCGTTGCGCATGACCGCAATGCGGTCGCCCATGAACATCGCCTCATTGAGGTCGTGGGTGATGAAGATGATCGTCTTCTTGAATTTCGCCTGCAGCTCGACGAGCTGCTCCTGCATCTCCCGGCGGATGAGCGGATCGAGAGCGGAGAACGCCTCGTCCATGAGGAGGATGTCGGTCTCGGCCGTGAAGGCGCGGGCGAGGCCGACGCGCTGCTGCATGCCACCGGAGAGCTGCTCGGGGAACTTGTCTCCCCAGCCCTCGAGCCCGACGGCCTTGAGCCATTCCTCGGCCTTCGCCAGTCGCTCAGCTCTGGGGACGCCTCGCAGCTCGAGGGCATAGGCGGCGTTCTCCCGCACGGTCCGGTGGGGGAGGAGGGCGAAGTGCTGGAAGACCATCGAGATGTGGTCGCTGCGGACCTTGCGGAGGGTGCGGGCGTCGGCTTTGGCGATATCGGTGCCGAGCACCTCGACGGACCCCGCTGTCGTCGTCCACAAGCCGTTGAGCGTGCGGATGAGAGTGGACTTGCCCGAGCCCGACAGGCCCATGACGACGAAGATCTCGCCCTTCTCGACTTCGAAGCTCGCATCGATGACTGCGGCGGTGCCGAGCTTCGTCAGCTCGTCACGGTCGGCGCCCTCTTCGAGGCGCTTGACGACTTCGTTCTGGCGTTTGCCGAAGACCTTGTAGACGTGTGATGCCTTGACGACGCTCACGGATTACCTCCTTGGAGTCCTGACCGTCCGCAGAACGAGAGGCCTCACCCTGTCGCGCGGTTCGGCGACTGTCGAATCGAACAGGAGTCGATCACATGGGCCTCACCGCTCACGGAAATCTCAGACCTCATTATAGAATTTTCCACGCTTTTCGGCGGGAACAATATTCCTGTCACCGGGAGTGTTGTGGTTGACAGGGTATCTGACCTGCGATGATGCAGGACGATGCGTTACTTGATCGTTACATTTGCGTCTTGCGGAAGGACGTCATGACCTAATTCCCTTTACCATTCGACGATTGCATTTGCCATTGATCACTCGATAATTCCACAATGCGGTCGGGACTGATTCTCGTGCGCATCACTGCTGAAGTTCGCGGCGCAGCGAACCGCTGCGCGCAGACCCCGGTCCAGCGGGCGGCTGCGCACGCCTCACCTCGTGGGAGCCTCTACCCTTGAGACCATGAAGCCGCTGCCGTTCCTTCTCGACTCCGCCCCCGCGTCCGACTCCGCACCCGGAGCCGCCGCCCCGACCGCCCCGTCCTCGACCCCGGCGACGCGGAACCCCCGCCGCCCGGCGGTCATCGTGCCCGTCCTCCACACCGATGCCGAACTGCTGGCGCTCGGCTGCCGGGAAGCCGCCGACAGCGGCCTCGTCGATGTCATCGAGTGGCGCGTCGACCCCCTCGTCGCCGACACCCTCGATCCCGCCGGCGGTGGAGTCGATGCGGTGGCTGAGGCGATCCGAGAGCTCGCCCCGCACGTCACGGCCGCCGGTCTGCCGGTCCTCGCCACGCTGCGCACCGCTGCCGAAGGCGGGGAGGCCGAGCTCAGCGATGCCGCTTACGCCGAGGTGGTCGCCGGCCTCGCGGCGGCGCTGACCGACGCGAACGCGGCGGCCGGTGCGTCTGTCCCGATCGCGATCGATGTCGAGATCGCCCGAGATTCGGCGCAGGACGTCATCGGGGTGCTGCGGACCGTCGGCGTGCCCGTCGTCGCCTCCCGGCACAACTTCGCGGACACCGAGCGCGTCGCCGACATGCGCGAAACGCTCAATGAGATGCGGGCGGCGGGAGCCGCTGTCGTCAAGATCGCGATGATGCCGACGACTGCCGCCGATGTCGCCGATCTGCTCCGGGCCACCGCCGAGGCCGACGCGGACCTCGACTGCCCTGTGCTCGGGATCTCGATGGGGGAACTGGGCCGGACGAGCCGGATCCTCGGCGCCGACTTCGGCAGCTGCTCGACCTTCGCGCAGATGGGTACCGCCTCGGCGCCGGGACAGATCGCCGCCGGCGAACTCGCGGTCATCCTCGACCGGCTCTACGCCTGACCCCACTGCGGGACCGCTGAGGCCACCCCTCGGGGGAACTCCGGCGGGTGCGGATATGCGACCCTGCATGTCGACGTCGCCGGGGACGACGAACGCCCTGCCGGGTGGGAACCACTCGGCAGGGCGCTGGTGTTTCGGTGAGGGGTCGGCTCAGACGCCTTCGGCGATCTGCTTGCGGAACTTCTTCGGCAGAGCCTGGTCGCCGAAGTTGTTGCGCACGGTGTTCGCGGCCAGGCGCTGAACGACGAGCTGGGCGATGGCCACGCCGACACCGGAGACGACGGTCCAGGCCAGGGCCTCGGACATCGAGATCTCTTCGTCGACGGGGTTCGACGGTGCGGGACGATGAGTCGACTTCTCCCACGCGAAGGTGAGCACCTTCCGGGCTGCGACAGCTGCCACGATGGGCGCTCCGACGCCGATGATCTGCCAAGCGAGCTTTCCCATGCCCGTGTCCTTTCGTCCGAAGTTGAGGCGCGACTCCTCCGCTGCTCCGGCCGCGGCGACGACCGCCGTCGGATGAAGGAGTCCTTCGTCGTCCACACTATCGCAGGCGCCTGAATTTCATACTTTTGTGCGATGTGCGACGCGCCGTCGACCGATAGCGTGAGACCACCGATGCAGGGAGGAGGTCCGCGTGCTCACCAGACGGAAGAACGTCATGGTCACGAGTCTCTTCGTGCTGGGCATCTGCGGATTCGTCCTCGGCCTCGTCCCCGAGCTCGCCGCCTATTTCTGGGTCCTCTGGTTCATCGGCTGCGGGGCCTCGATGCTCGGTCTCATCCTCGCCGTCACCGTGCCCCGGCCCGCAGCCGAACGGCATGCGAACTGCCGCGGCGAAGCCGGGCACTGCGAAGCGGGCCGCCGCAGCGGGGCTGAAGACGGGCCGTCGCGGACGCGCGTGTCACGCGATCAGCACTGACCCACCCGACTGGCTGTCCCGCCCCGCTCACCCGGCGGCGATGATCCTCTGGAACTCCCTGGTCAGCGCCTCGTCACGCGACAGCGACTTCCCATCGAGCGCGCGCAGCGTCACCGCGGTGCGCACCGATGAGACGAACCACGCGCCGTCGGCGGAGAGGACATCGTCGACGCTGAGGTCGGCGTAGTCGGCCTTGAGCTCGAGTCGACCGGCATGGTCGAAGAGCAGCCGCTGGGTCGTCCCGGCGAGCAGACCGGCGGCGGGATCCGGGGTGAGGAGGTGGTCGCCTCGGCGGATGACGATGTTCGCGGTCGGACCTTCGAGGACGACGCCGTCGCGGGAGATGAAGAGGGCCTCGTCGGCTCCCTGCGCCTTCGCGTACCGCAGGGCCGCCTGGTTGACCGCATACGACAGGGTCTTCGCGCCGAGGAGGAGCCACGGTGCGCGCCGCCCGACGTAGGCGTCGTAGCCGCGGTCGACGCTCACGGCGCTCACGCCCTCGGCGCGGGCGGTGACGATCGCATCCTCGATGGGCACGGTGAACGCCCACCCGCGCGGGGCGTCGCCGCCGCGGGAGAGCGTGTAGCGGACCGCGAACTCCGTGGTCCCCGGGTTCGCGGCGATCGCCTCGGCGATGAGTCGGTCGACGGCCTGCCGCCACAGCTTCCGGTCGGGTTCGGGCAGATCGAGCGCCGAGGCGGACGAATGGAAGCGGGCGAAGTGGCGTTCGCGAGAGACGACGGTGGCCTCACGGGTGTCCGGGTTGACGCGGACGAGCACCGTCTCGAAGATGCCGTCGCCGCGGTGGGCGGCCAGGTCCGTGACCGGCAGCTGAGGGGAGGCGAGGTCGGCGGTGGTGACCGTCGAAGTGCCGGGATCGATGAGGACGAGGACTTGGGTCATGGGGACAGTCTACGGTCGCCGGTCCGAGTCCGGGAGTCCTCACCGGCAAGTGACGATGTCGTCGAGCGCCGGCGTGGGCGAAGGTCGGCCCCGCCGCATGCCGGTGCTGACACCTCAGCCGGCGTCGCGCGCTCAGCCGGTGCTGATGCCGAAGACGAGGCCGAGGCCGTAGGTCACGGCGGCGGCGCCGAAGCCGATCGCCATCTGCCGCAGCGCCCGCGGTCCTGGTGCCTTGCCCGAGAGCAGGCCGACGGTGCCGCCGGTGAAGAGGAGGGCGATGCCGACGAGACCAGCGGAGAGGAAGACGGCGGGCAGGCCCGTCATGCCGAAGATGTAGGGCAGGATCGGGATGAGCGCGCCCGAGGAGAAGAACGCGAAGCTCGAGAGCGCAGCGCCGATGCCGGTGCCCAGCGCGGAGCTCTCGATGCCGGATTCGAGGCTCGGCAGCTGTGGGGCGTTCGTCGTCTTCGCCTCGGAGATCGTCCGGTGGGCCTGGATCTCCGCTTCGTCGGGGTCCATGCCGCGGGCGCGGAAGACGAGGGCGAGCTCGTTCGCATCGATGTTGAGGTCGGCGAGCGCGTGCCGGGACTCCGGATCCGGGGTCGAGGCGTCGAGGAGCTCGCGCTGGGAGCGCACGGAGATGTACTCGCCGGCACCCATCGACAGGGCGCCTGCGAGGAGTCCCGAGACGCCCGTGAGGAGGATGACGGTGTTCGGCACTCCGGCCGCACCGACGCCGAGGACGAGCGCGAGGTTCGAGACGAGACCGTCGTTGGCGCCGAAGACGGCGGCGCGGAAGTTGCCCGACAGGCGGGCCCGGGAGCGGGCGGCGAGGGCGCGGACGACCTCGGCGTGGATCCGCTCGTCGGCGGCCATCTCCGGTGACGCGGCGTCGTCGTTCTGGTACGGGGAGCTCGTCTCCGACTGCTGCGCGAGCGCGAGGATGAAGACCGAGCCGAAGATCCGGCCGAAGAAGGCGAGGAAGAGGGTGACGAGGTCGGGGGTGCGCTTCTTCGCGGCATGCGGGCCGAGGAGGCGGATCCAATGCTGCTGGTGCCGGGATTCGGCGGCGGCGAGTCCGAGGAGGATCTCCCGGTCCTCACCGGTGCGGCGCTCGGCGAGATCCCGGTAGACGCGCTCTTCGAGGCGCTCGTTGGCGAGGTAGCGCTGCCACCGCCGGATGGTCCGGCGGTCGGGCGGAGGGTCGGTGGGCGCGGCGGGCGCAGACTGCTGGTTCGTCACTGGTGCGATGCTATCGGAGACCACCCCCTCAGTTCAACACTTGCGCAATTGCTTAAGTATGGGTTGTTATCCATTCGTGACCTAAGGATGTTACTGATGCGATAGGTTAATGAACCATGTGAGTTGTGTCACCGTTTCGTTATAGATGTTTGTGATTCGTTACCAACGGCGAACCACTCGGCGAAACACCAGAGTCAGGCTCTCCCAGCCCCGAGCGCACCGCACCCAGGGATGACAGACACCGGGTGTCCGCAGTCCGCGCTCGGGTGAGCATGTGGGGTCGTGCACCGTCGACGGCCCGTGAGGCGAGATCGATTCGCGTGGCACCTGAGGAGCGAAAGGAACTCCATGAAGTTGCGCATGAAAGCCGCGTTGGCCGTCACCGCATCCGCGGGACTTGTCTTCAGCGGCATGGCTCCGGCGATGGCCGCCGGAACCGCAGGTCCGACCGAGCACACCGATATGGGCGTCACCGGCGACGCCGTGATGGAACAGCTGCAGAACATCTCAGACATCTCGGTGAAGAACGCCGACACCGGGTACCGGGCGCTCGGCGCCCCGGGATACGAGGAGGCCGTGGAATACGTCGAGCAGACGCTCAAGGCCACGGGTGCCTACGACGTCAGCCGGCAGGCCTTCGACGTCGAGAACCAGGACTTCGGCACCGTCTCCGTCAACGTCGACGGGGAGGACGTCGCCGTCACCCCCGCGAGCTACACCGAGGGCACCTCGGCGCCGCTGACGGATCTGCCGCTCGTCGTGCCCGTCGATGACGACTACTCCGATCTCGCCGGCGGTCAGCTCGGCTGCCAGGCCGGCGACTACGACGATTCGGCCAATGGCGCGGTCGTCCTCGTCGCCCGTGGTTCCTGCACCTTCGGGGAAAAGGCACAGGCCGCCACGGACGCCGGAGCAGCCGCCGTCATCATCTACAACAACACGAAGGACGCCCCCGACGAGGAGCTCAACGCCACCCTCGGCGAGCGCATCGAGAACGGCGCGCCCACCGTGGGCACGACGTACAGCCTCGGCAACGGACTGCTCGAGAAGGTGCAGGCCGCGGCCGACGGGGAGGCGCCGGCCACCGACTTCACGCTCGAGACCGAGTACAAGACGTCGACGACGTGGAACGTCATCGCCGAGACGAAGGCCGGCGACAAGGACAACGTGCAGATGTTCGGCGCCCACCTCGACGGTGTGGCTGATGGGCCGGCCGCCAACGACAACGGCTCGGGCTCGGCTGCGCTGCTCGCCAGTGCTGAGGCGCTCGCCCAGCAGCCGACCGAGGTCGACAATGCGGTCCGCTTCGCGTGGTGGGGTGCTGAGGAGGTCGGACTCGTCGGGTCGACGAAGTACGTCGAGAGCCTGAGCGCGGACGAGCTCGCCAAGGTCAAGGCCTACATGAACTTCGACATGATCGGCTCCGACAACTACGTCGTCGGCACCCTCGACTCCGACGGCTCCGACGTTCCGGTGCCCGACGGCGTCAACGTCCCCGCCGGTTCGGCCGAACTCGAGAAGGTCTTCACCGACTACTTCGCCGACAACGACCAGAAGAACATCGGCACCGAGTTCTCCGGCCGCTCCGACTACCAGGCGTTCCTCGACGCCGGTGTGCCGGTCAGCGGTCTGTTCTCCGGGGCCGATGAGATCAAGACGGCGGAGCAGGTCGAGTGGTTCGGCGGTGAGGCGGGCAAGCCGCAGGACACGAACTACCACCAGCCCACCGACACGATCGACAACGTGAGCCGGGACGCGATCGACATCTTCGGACCCGCGATCGCCTACTCCGTCCACACGCTCGCCTACGACCTCGCGCCGGCTCCCACGGAGACCCCGACGGAGACGCCGACCTCCACGCCGACCGAGACCCCGACCTCGACTCCGACGGAGTCGCCGACGGACGCTCCCGACGAGCGGAGTCTGACGATCGATCCGACGACGATCGATGAGAACGACTTCGTCTCCGACACCGGCGTCCAGGTCACGGCCACCGGCTGCACGCCGGGGACGACGGCGACGATGACGGTGGATCCGAAGAACGGCACCATCGAGAAGTTCGAGCAGACCGCGACCGTCGACTCCGACGGCGTGGCGAAGTTCGGTGTCCGCGGACTCGATGAGTCGAAGTCGGCCGAGTACGTCGGAAAGTACGACGTCACCGTCGACTGCGAGGGCGGCGACGCCCTCAACGGCTCGTTCGAGGTCGTCGCGGCCGGAGCCGACGATCCGGGCGCCGGCGGCGGTGGCGGGGGAGACCTCCCGCGCACCGGTAACGAGGCTCTTCCCCTCGTCGCCTCGGCCGCAGCGCTCATCGTGCTCGGTGTCGTCATGACCATGGGCGCCCGCCGCAGGAAGGCCGGCAGCCTCGAGTGAGACGGTGAGTCCGGGTCGGCGCGGTCATGACCGCACCGCCCCGGACTGATCCACCCCGAAGCCACGCGGGCCGGTGACTGGACAAGTTCGCCGGCCCGCGTGATCATTCTCTGCCGGCGACCTCATCGTCGTATGCCGGGGCCCGCATCCTTGTCTGCCGGCACGCGCCGAGGCGGCGGGAATCGCACCGTGCGAGCGTGACCCCGGACACGCCCCTCCTCCGCATCTCACGGGCGCTGGTGCGGTCTGACCAGGTGTGACGGTGCTTCTCTGGGCTCGGCGACGCAGGATCCGCCCAGCTTCGCCCGGCACAATGAGGTTCCGTGACCCCTAAGAAGCTCTTCAATTTCTTCGCCGTCGCCGAGGCCATCACGTGGGCCCTCCTGCTCTTCGGCATGTTCCTCAAGTACGTCACCCAGACCACCGAGGTGGGGGTGCGCATCGGAGGCGGAATCCACGGATTCGTCTTCCTCTGCTTCGTCGTCGTCGTCCTCCTCGTCGGCATCTCCCAGAAGTGGAGCATCGGGCGCATCCTCATGGGCCTCGTCTCCGCGGTCATCCCGTTCGCGACGATCCCGTTCGAGATCGCCTCGGCGAAGGCCGGAGCCCTCGACGGCGACTGGGGGCTCGGCCGTGGCGGCCGGGCGCCGCGCGGACCGCTGGAGAAGCTGAGCGCGTGGGCGCTGCGCTCGCCGTGGCTGGCCGCCGGGGTCGGCGCGATCGTCGTCATCGCGGTGTTCTCCGGACTCCTCGTCGTCGGTCCTCCCGGCAGCTGAGCCGCCGCACGATTCCCACCGCCTCGGCGAGTTCCTGACCTGGAACATCTCCGTCCTCTGCGGCCTGGGCAGGCGTCGTGGCCTCCGATAGGGTGGTGAGCACGGGCCGACTACATGCGTCGGCTCGCCTGCATCCCCGTTGAGGAAACGAAAGGCCCGCTCATGGACCTCATACTCGGCGCCGTCATCATCGGCGCCATCGCCATCGTCGTGCTCATCGCACTCGTCGTCATTCTCCGGTCGTACAAGATCGCCTCCCCGTCCGAGGCCCTCATCATCACCGGACGCAACGCCTCGGGAGCGTCCGGGTCGGGACGGATCATCATCGGCGGACGCGCAGTCGTCTACCCGATCGTGCAGAAGGCGTTCATTCTCTCGCTGTCGTCGCGGCAGATCTCGGTCGAGATCGACGGCATCTCGAAGAACGGCATCGCGCTCAAGCTGCGCGGCGTCGCTCAGGTCAAGGTCGGCGGCACCGACGATGACGTGCGCAAGGCCGCGCAGCGCTTCCTCGACCAGCAGGATCAGATCGACCACTACAGCAAGGAGATCCTCTCCGGCACCCTGCGCGCCGTCGTCGGCACGCTCACCGTCGAGCAGATCATCCAGGACCGCGCCTCCTTCGCCGCGCAGGTGCAGGAGGAATCCGCGCACTCGATGAACAACCAGGGTCTCGTCATCGACACCTTCCAGATCTCCGCGGTCGAGGACGAGGGCAGCTACCTGCGCGACTGGGGTCGCCCGCAGGCCGCTGAGGTCGCGAAGAACGCCGCCATCGCCGAGGCGAATGCCTCCCGCGCCGCGGCCGTCGAGGAGGCGCAGCAGAACGAGGAGACGCAGAAGCAGCAGGCGCTGACCGATCAGGCGATCGCCGAACAGCAGCAGCAGCTCGCGCTGCGCCGGGCGGCGCTGAAGGAGGAGGCCGACCAGCGACAGGCGACGGCCGACAACGCCGGACCGCTCGCCGCCGCGGCGGAGAAGCAGAAGCTCCTCGAACGCGACCGGGTCGTGGCGAAGGAGGCCGCGGAGCTGCGTGCCGAACAGCTCGACGCCGAGGTGCGCCGCCCGGCCGATGCCGAGCGCTACCGCCAGCAGGCCGAGGCCGACGCCCGAGCCTACGAGATCGAAGCCCAGGGCCGAGCCGAGGCTGCTGCCGAACTCCACCGCCGGTCGAAGGAAGCCGAAGCCATCCGCCTCGAGGGCCAGGCCGAGGCCGACGCCATCAAGGCACGCGGTGAGGCCGAGGCCGGAGCCCTCGAGGCACAGGCCGAGGCGTACAAGAAGTTCAATGACGCCGCCGTCCTCTCGAAGGTGCTCGAAGTGCTGCCGGACATCGCCGGCGAACTCGTCGCTCCGTACGCGAACATCAAGGACCTCTCGATCGTGTCGACCGACGGCGAGTCGAAGCTCGCGAACTCGGTGTCGAACAACCTCGCCCAGGTGCTCGAGGTCGTCCGCGGGACGACCGGCATCGACCTCACCGACCTCGTCGACAAGGCGCAGGGCGGAGGGTCGGCCTCGGGTGACGGCGACGACGATGCGGACGGTCCGGGCTCGGGTGGTCCGGGGTCCGGCGGTTCCGGGTCGGGCTCTGGTGGATCGGGTGGCCGCGGTCAGGTCATCGAGGGTCGTCTCGCCGACGACACTCCGGCCGCGCGCCGGGAGGCCCGGCGCGAAGCCCGTGACGGCTCCGGCGGTCGCCGTTCGGGCAGCGGAGGAACCGGTGGCCGCGCTGACGGCGGTCAGCGCGACAGCAGTCAGCGTGACAGCAGCCAGTGGGCCGGGTTCGACCCGAAGGACTTCCTCGACCCGGATGGCGGTCTCGACATCCAGCACATCGGCGACGAGGTCAAGCGCGCGACCGGCATCGACGTCCAGGCCTACATCGACGAGGCGCTGCGCCGCCGCGACGGCGGTGCCGCGGGAGGCAGCGCCGGATCGGGCTCCGGTGCGGGCACCGGTTCGGGGCCTGGTTCGGGACCCGCAGGTGGACCGGGGTCGGGACCGACTCCCTCCGGCGGCGGCACTGGTGGCGGTGCGTCCGGCGGCGGCACTGGTGGCGCGACAGGCGGCACTGGTGGCGCGACGGGCGGCACCGGCGGTGCGTCCGACGACGATGAGACCGGCAGCGGTTCGACGTCGAACTGACGTCGGTCGGTCTCCAGCGGAACCTGATCCGCACCGAGGCGGCGCCGCTCGCCTTCCGGTGAGCGGCGGCTCGCCTCCGCTGTGAGGGTCCTCCTCCCCTGCGGGTCATCCGCACTCGAGGACCCTTCACACTGAGGACCTACCACGCTGAGGCTCCTGCGCCCCCGAGGTGGATCCCGCTCGATAATCACGCGATCATCGAGCGGGATCCACCTCGGGGCCGTCGTCATGTCCGCGGGAACCACCTCGTGGCGTAATGTCCGCGGGCACCCAACGGGGACGTCGTCATATCCGCGATCCCCGCTGCGTCCGCGTCCCCCACTGTCCTCCGGCACGTGAGCATTCACTTCAGGCATATTCATAAATACATACGCATATGTTAATGTGAGTGTGAAAGGAGTCCTCATGTCTCATGACCACTCGCACGAAACCGGGTCGCGCAAGCGGCTCGCGATCGTGTTCTGCATCGTCCTGGTGATCTTCGCCTTCCAGGTCTTCGGTTCGATCTGGACCGGCTCGCTCGCCCTGCTCGTCGACACCGGACACAACTCCGTCGACCTCATCGGACTGGGCATCGCGCTGTTCGCCGCGACGCTCGTCGCGCGGCCGCCGAAGGGGCAGAAGACGTGGGGCTTCAAGCGCGCCGAGGTGCTCGCCGCCGGTGCGCAGGCGACCCTGCTCCTCGGCCTCGGCATCTACAGCCTCATCGAGGGTGTGCGCCGCTTCTTCGCGCCGCCCGAGGTGCCCGGCCCCGAACTGCTCATCTTCGGCGTCGTCGGCCTCGCCGGCAACGTCGTCTCGATCCTCATCCTCACCTCGTCGAAGAACTCCTCGCTCAACCTGCGGGCAGCATTCCTCGAGGTCATCGCCGATGCGCTCGGCTCCGTCGCCGTCATCGTCGCCGCGGTCTCGATCTGGCTCTTCGACTGGACCCGCGCCGATGCCGTCGCCGCCCTCGTCATCGCCGCCCTCATCGTGCCCCGCGCGTTCGCGATCCTCAAGGAGACCGGATCGATCCTGCTGGAGTCCGCGCCGAAGAAGCTCGACCTCGAGGCCGTGAAGAAGCACATCGAAGACGTCGATCACGTCGAGGCGGTCCACGACCTCCACGTCACCCGCATCGACTCGAACCTCCCCGTGCTCACCGCCCACGTCGTCCTCGCCGACGAGTGCTTCTACGACGGGCACGCGCCGCGGATCCTCGCGGACCTGCAGGCGTGCGTGGCCGACCACTTCGACGTCTCGATCGAGCACTCGACGTTCCAGTTCGACACGGCGAAGGACGCGGAGAAGGAGAAGCAGACCCACAGCTGAGGCCTCGGCACCGAGGCGGCTGCACCGCAAACCAGAGCGCCCGCTGTTCCCCCGTTGAGCGAGGAGACGGCGGGCGCGGCTGTGCCGGGCTGGGAGGTCAGGGAGTCGGCAGCGGTGCGGCCGCCTCGGCGTGGATCGCTTCGAGCTGGGCGACGATCGCCTCGGTCATCTCGATCGTGTTCGCGTTTCCGCCGAGGTCACGCGGCAGGATCCCCGCCCCGGTGACGTTCTCGACGGCCTGCCGCACCGCGTCGGCCTCGGCGGGCCGGCCGAGATGGTCGAGCATGAGCGCGGCCGAGGAGATCGCTCCGATGGGATTCGCGACCCCCTGCCCGGCGATGTCGGGTGCCGAGCCGTGGACCGGCTCGAACATCGAGGGATGCCTGCGTTCGGGGTTGAGGTTCGCACTCGCGGCGAGTCCGAGGCTGCCGGCCAATGCGGAGCCGAGATCCGAGAGGATGTCGGCGTGGAGGTTCGAGGCGACGACGACGGAAAGCTCCTCGGGGCGAAGGACGAACTTCGCGCTCATCGCATCGACGAGGACGCTCTCGGTCGCGACGTCCGGATAGTCCTCGGCGACGCGGGCGAAGACCTCGTCCCAGAGCACCATGCCGTACTGCTGGGCGTTCGATTTCGTCACGCTCGAGACCTTCTTCACCGGACGGGTGCGAGCGAGATCGAAGGCGAAGCGGATGATCCGCTCGGTCCCCTTCTCCGTGTGGAGGCTCGTCTGCAGGGCGACCTCATTGCCGGGGCCGCGACCGCTCAGATTGCGCCCGCCCATACCCGCGTACTCGCCCTCGCTGTTCTCCCGGACGACGATCCAGTCGAGTTCGGTGTCATCGGCCTTGCGCAGCGGGGATTGGACTCCGGGCAGGAAGGTCACGGGCCGGATGTTCGCCCACTGGTCGAACGGCTGCGTGATCGCCAGGCGCAGCCCCCACAGGCTCGTGTGATCGGGGACATCGGCCGAACCGACGGCACCGAAGTAGATGGCGTCGTGCTTCTGCAGCTCGTCGAGGCCGCCGGCGGGGATGTAGTGGCCGTGCTCGAGGTAGTGCTCCGAGCTCCACGGGTACTCGGTGATGTCGAAGGCGATCGCGCCGTCGGAGAGCTTGGCGACCGTGTCGAGCACGCGCAGTCCAGCGGCGACGACCTCGCCGCCGATGCCGTCGCCGGGAATCGATGCGATGGAGAAGGTCTGGGTATCGGTCATGTCGGTCCTCGATCGTCTGAGGGAGTGGGCTCATTCCATTGAGCGCGTCGACGAGTCATAAGTCCAAGACGAGTTCTCGATTCCATTCATCGGCTCTGCCTATGGTTGGGGGAGTGGCCCCTCCTCTGTTCGGGGGAGCATCCCTGAGTCGCCGAGGCGGGCGGCCGTGTCGAGGAACGCCGCGGCGGCCGGCGTGAGCCCCGCGGGACGGGAGACGGCGGAGACGTGCAGGGCCGGCGCGCCGCGCAGGGGGACCATCTCGACGTCGTTCGCCGCGGCGAACACCTGCCAGGCCGAGGGCAGGACGGCTGAGCCGAGCCCCGCACGGACGAGGGGCAGGATCGATGAGCGATGCGCCACCTCGGCGGTGATGTCGATGTCGATCCCCTCCGCGATGAGCTCATCGACGTAGGCGCGCATGAGCGAGCCCGGGTGGGAGACGATGAAGCGGGTGCCCGCCAGCGCTCTCGGGTCGACCGGCGCTGGTCCGGGAGGCGTCTGCGACCGCGGGCGGGCGAGCATGAGGGGGTGAGCGGTGACCTCGAGGACGTCGAGATCCTTGACCTTCAGCGGCTCGCGGCTGCCGGGGAAGCCGATCTCGGCGCGTCCGTGGCGGACGGCTTCGAGGGTCTCCTCGGCGGTGAAGGTGCCGTCGACGGCGAAGGCGATCTTGGGATGCGCGAGCGTGAAGCTCGCCATCAGCGACGACAGCGGTTCGATGCTCGGCGACGGCATCGCCGCGATCTCGATCCGCCCGGCCTGGAGCCCGCGCAGACGATCGATGTGCGCCTTCGCCGCATCGAGGTCGCGGACCGCGAGCCGCGCCGGACCTTCGAACTCACGTCCGGCCTCGCTCAGGCGCACGGTGCGGCCGATGCGATGGAAGAGCGAGACCCCGAGTTCCCGCTCCAGCCCCTTGATCGTCTGCGACAAGGACGGTTGGGCGACGAGCATGGCCTCTGCCGCCTTCGTGAAGCTGCCGGTGTCGACGACGGCGAGGAACTGGCGGAGCTGACGAATATCCATAGGCCCATGCTATTGGTCTGATCGGAAACAGGCCTTGGACTATATCGGTCCGCTCGGTCACGCTGGACTCACAGCGATGAAAGGACCAAAGACGGTGGATATCTCGCAGGGACGAGGCAACGGCGGCTCGTCGGTTCAGAAGACAGATGTGCGCGAAGCGCTGCTCGGCGGCAAGACCTTCCGCAGCCTGAGCGAACAGAAGCTCTCTCCACGGGAGGAGAGGTTCGAACGGGCCCGGATGACCTCGGGGTTCATCCTCGCTCCTGCGGTCGCGATCATCTTCGCGCTCATCCCGTTCGACCTCACATATCAGCAGCACATGCTCGCTGCCGTCCTCCTCGGCGTCATCGTCCTCTGGATCACCGAGCCGGTGCCGATCCCGATCGGAGGACTCCTCGGTGTCGGGGTCGTCGTCGTGCTCGGTATCGTGCCGGCCGCGGACGCCGTCGGACCGTTCGGGTCGTCGACGATCTTCACCTTCATCGGCGCGTTCATCCTCGCGCAGGCGATGCTCCACCACGGGATCGCCCAGCGGCTCGCGCTCACCGTGCTCTCCCTGCCCGGGGTCGGCAGATCGGTGTACCGGGTGATCATCGCCTTCGGTCTCATCACGTGCATCCTCTCCGCGTTCGTGTCGAACACGGCGACGGTGGCGATGCTCATGCCCACCGCGCTCGGCATCCTCGCGGTCATCGCCGAGCTCCTCCAATCGCGCGGCATCGTCAAACCCGACTTCGACCCGCTGCGGCTGCGGGTGGGAGCGGCGCTGCTGCTCATGCTCGCCTACGGGGCGAGCGTCGGCGGTCTGCTCACGCCGGTCGGGTCGCCGCCCAACCTCATCGGGCGCGGCCTCATCGAGGAGGCCACCGGCGAGAAGATCTCCTTCGGTCAGTGGATGGCCGTCGCGTTCCCGATCTGTGTGGCGATGTTCATCGTGCTCGCCCTCGTCCTCCTGCTGCTGCTCAACAAGCCGGAGATCCGCAGGATCGAAGGCGTCGAGGAGTATGTGAAGAAGGAGCTCGCCGAGCTCGGACCCGTCTCCCGCGCGGAGAAGAACACGCTCTTCGCCTTCGGTCTCACTGTCGTCCTCTGGCTGCTGCCGGCCTTCGCTGCGCTGTTCGCGGGCACCGACTCCGCGATCTACGAGTTCCTCGACTCCCGTCTCGACGAGGGGATCGTCGCGGTCATCGGCGCGTCGTTGCTCTTCATCCTGCCGGTCAACTGGAAGAGGCGCGAGCCGACCCTGACGTGGAGCCAGGCGGCGAAGATCGACTGGGGCACGATCATCCTCTTCGGATGCGGCATCATCTTCGGGTCGCTGCTCGCCGACACCGGACTCGCCGAGACGATCGGCAACGGGTTCGCGGAGACGCTGGGCGTGACGAGCCTGTTCACCATCACGATCGTCTCGGTGATCCTCGCGATCCTCATCTCGGAGACGACGTCGAACACCGCGGCGGCCGCCGTCATCGTCCCGATCGTCATCCCGCTCTGCCAGGCGGCAGGAGTCGATCCGTTCGTGCCGGCGATGGCGGCGACACTGGCCGCCTCCTTCGGGTTCATGCTTCCGGTGTCGACGCCGCAGAACGCCATCGTCTACGGCACCGGAGCGGTGCCGATCACGAAGATGATCCGCACCGGGTTCACCTTCGACATCGCCGGTGCCATCCTCATCATCGTCCTCGCCCCGATCATGATCGGAGTCGTCGGCCTCGGACAGTGAGGTCCCCTCGCCGAGGTGGTCCGGCCTGCCGGCGACCGCCGCGGCGAGGAATGACCGCCTCGGCGAGAATTCAGCGCTCCGGGAGGATCTCGATCGACTCGGTCCGGAACTTCTCGAGCTTCGCCGGGTCGATCGTCACCCCGAAGCCGACGGTGTCGGGGACGTCGACACGGCCGTCGCGCATGACGATCTCCTCGGTGATGTCCTCGTGGAAGAAGCGATTCGACCCGGAGATGTCACCGGGGAGGGTGAAGCCGGGCAGTGAGGCCAGCGCCGCGTTCGCCGCACGCCCGAGACCGGTCTCGACCATCCCGCCGTGCCACACGGCCACACCGTTGGCGGCAGCGAGGTCGTGGATCCGCTTCGCCTCGATGTACCCGCCCACCCGGCCGGGTTTGATGTTGATGACCGCCGCTGCCCCGAGCGCGATCGCGTCGGCGGCCGCCTCGGCGGAGACGATCGACTCATCGAGGCACATCGGGGTCTCCATGAGCTTCGCGAGCTCCGCGTGCTGCCGGATGTCGGCCTCACCGAGGGGCTGTTCGATGAGGAGGAGGCCGTAGTCGTCGAGGCGGCGCAGGTGGGAGGCATCGACGAGCGTGTACGCGGCGTTCGCGTCGACCTGGAACCCGAAGTCGTCGCCGAAGGCCTGACGGACCGCGGCGACCGGGGCGATGTCCTTGCCCGGCTTGATCTTCAGCTTGATCCGCGCGTAGCCCTCGTCGAGGTAGCCGCCGATGACCCTGACCGTCTCCTCGACGGAGTCCTGGATGCCGACCGACACCCCTGAGGGCACGGAGTCGACGACCCCGCCGAGGTAGGACTTGAACGACTGGCCGGTGAGCTGGAGCTGCGCGTCGATGACGGCCATCTCGAGCGCGGACTTCGCCATCGGGTGCCCGATGACATGCCGCAGGTGCCAGCCGACCGTCTCGGCCGTGAGTTCGTCGACGGCGAAGAGGATCGGGGCCAGCCACCGCCGAGTGACATCGATGCCCGCGGCGACGTACTCGGAGGAGTAGAGCGGGGAGATCATCGCGACCGATTCGCCCCACCCGGTGATCTCGCCCTTGGAGGTGTCGAACCGCGCCTCGACGAGGTAGCAGTCCTTCTCCGTCTCCCGCATGAACGAGGTCTCGAACGGGGTGACGAGGGGAATGGACACCTGGTGAAGGGTGATCGACGTGAGCTTCATCGGCCGCGGCTCCTGCTTCGCAAAAGGGAAAGGTGATCGTCACCACCTTATGCCCCGGCACCGAGGCGGTAGTGCCCCGGGCCGTGGATTGGTACGGTGGGGCGAAGAGGGCACACGACGAAGAGGGGCCCACCGTGAACGACTACCTGCGGAGTCTCACCGCACGCAAGCAGTCATGGTTCGGGCTCAAACTCCCCGTCAAGGCGGCCCTCGCACAGCCGCTGCTCCACCCGCTCATGCGCGCGGTCGCCCCGCACATCTCCGGCATCCGGATCGGCCGGCTGCCCGCCCCGATCGGACTCACCGAGGTGACCGGTCGTGCCGGCGGAGCCTCCTTCGTCCTCGTCGATCCCTTCCGCTGCGAGATCGCCAAGGAGTTCTACTGGGGGAAGGGCCGGCGCACCGAACCCGAGGACGCCTTCGCCCTCGACCTCATGGTCGACCTCAGTCGCGACGCCGAGGTGTTCGTCGACATCGGCGCCTACACCGGGGTCTTCACGATGGCCGTCCTCGCCGCCAACCCCACTGCCGTCGCCCACTCCTTCGAGATCATCCCCGCCGTCGTGGCCGGGTTGGAGAAGAACATCGCGCGCAACCGCCTCGGCGAGCGGGTGACCGTCCATCCGACGGGCGTGGGCGCACCGGGCACGACGATGCGCGTGCCCAGAGGGGACGGGGGATCGGCGCTGCCGTCGTTCTACGCCGCGAGCATGGACTTCGCCGAGGGCGTCGAGGTCCGCTTCACCTCCCTCGACGAACTGCTCGCCGAACTGCCTGCCGGCACGTCGCGGGTGACGGTGAAGATCGACGTCGAGGGGGCGGAGAACGACGTCCTCGGCCATGGGGCGGAGTTCCTCGCCGCCCTGCGCCCGGACATCCTCTGCGAAGTCCTCGACGACCGGGCCCAGCCGGGCGAGCTCATGAGACTGCTCGAACCGCACGGGTACAGCTACTTCCTCGTCGGGTCCGAGGAGCTCACCCACTCCGAGCGCATCGTCCCCGACCCCCACTTCCGGGACTGGCTGTTCACGGTGCAGACCCCGGAGGAGCTGAGCGCGAACGGGTACCCCGTGGCGTGAACGGGCCGGCTTGGGCTGGGACGCGGGGCCACGGCAGAGGGGCTTGAGCAGTCTGCGCCGATTCGAAGGCGATTGTGCGGAACGTCCATGGTGATATCTCCGCGAATCTCACCCTGAACGTGGCGCAGAATCGGGCGGTGGCGGCAGCCCCGCCGCCTTCAGCGTCCCAGCTGATCGGCGATGAGGGCTGCCAGCAGCGCCGTGCGCGGGGCGATCTCGGCGATGAGTGCGTGCTCGTGTTCGGCATGCGCCCCGTCGCCCACGGCGCCGAGGCCGTCGAGCGTGGGAATCCCGTCGCCGGCGGTGAAGTTCCCGTCGGAGGCACCGCCGACGGCGACTCCGCGCGGGGCCGCGATCCCGAGCTCGGCGGCCAGTGCCGTCGCCCGGTCGAAGAGGGCCGCCGACTGCTCGGGTTCGAACGGCGGGCGGTTGATCCCGCCGATCACCTCGGTCGTCGACCCGTCGAGCTGCGGGTCTGCGGCGAGTGCCCGGATGGCCGCGTCGACACGTTCGAGCTCGGCCGCGGTGCGGGCGCGGACATCGACGTCGACGCGCGCCTCGGCGGGAACCGTGTTCGACGTCGTCCCCGCGGAGATCACGGTCGGCACGACGGTGGTGCCCGCCTCGGCGTCGGAGAGACCGGCGACGAGCGGGAGGGTGAGCGCCAGCGCCATCCCCGCGTTGACGCCCTTTTCCGGTTCGAGCCCCGCGTGCGCGGCCCGGCCGCGGAACACGAGCGTGTAGATTCCGGTGCCCTTGCGCTCGAGCTTGAGCGCACCGTCGGCGCTCGCCTCCATGACGAACACGGCCGCGGCATCGGCCGCCTCGGCGCGGATGAGATCGGACGACGTCACCGACCCCACCTCCTCATCGCCGGTGATGAGGATCGAGAGCCCAGCGAGGCCCTCCTCGCCGAGGCGGTCGCGGAGCATCGCGACCGCGTGGACGCTCATGATCGCCCCGGTGAGCATGTCGAAGCTGCCGGGACCGCGGAGGACGCCGTCGGCGGTGGAGAACGGGAGGCGATCGAGCGTGCCGTGGGGCCACACGGTGTCCTGATGGTTGAGGAGGACGACGCGGGGAGCGCTGTCGCCGAACCGCAGGCGCACGTGCGTGACGCCGTCGACGGTGAGGAGTTCGGCCTCGGCGCCGAGGCGCTCGCGCAGGAGCGCGGCGAAGTCGGCTGCCCCGCGCGCCACCGCCTCCTTGTCGGCCGACGGCGTCTCGAGCGAGATGACCCGCTCGAGGTCGGCGAGCATGGCAGGAAGGCGATCCTCGGCGCTGCGGACGAGGTCAGAGGGCTGAGTGGAGGTGTTCGCAGAGGTCGACATGGGCCCGATTCTAGTGCGGGACACCGACGGTAACCCGCCCTGTCCGCATCGCGTGCTCAGGGAGCGGCGGTCCTGGCCGGGGTGTCCGGCGGTGTTCGCGCTGAGAGAAGTCACGGGGAGGGCGGACACAACCTCTGCAGTGTGTGGTTTGCTTGTCGTATGGGTGAGGCAGTGAGTTCGAAGCGGTACACACCGGAAGAGCGGACCTTGTACCGCGAGAAGCTCGCGGAGAATCTGGAGCTCTTCGACACGTACCTCCGTCATGCCGAATTCAAATCGGCGGGCACGATCGGGCTCGAACTCGAGCTCAACCTCGTCGACGAGGACAATCAGCCGAGCCTGCGGAACAAGGAGGTGCTCGCCGACCTCGACGACGAGTTCCAGTCCGAGATCGGCGGCTTCAACCTCGAACTCAACCATCCGGTCCTCCAGGTCGCCGGGCGCGGACTGAAGACCCTGGAGTCCGGGGTCGCCGATCGCCTGGCCCGGGCCAAGCGCGCCGCCAAGGCGAAGGGGCTGAAGATCGCCTCGATCGGGACCCTGCCGACGCTGACGACGCAGTTCCTCAGGACCGAGCCGTGGATGACGGAGGAGAACCGCTACGCGGCGCTGAGCAACTCGGTCATCGACGCGCGCGGGGAGTACGTGCAGATCGAACTCGACGGCAAGGAGACGTACCGGCAGGAGTTCTCCGACATCGCCCCGGAGTCCTCGTGCACGTCGATGCAACTCCACCTCCAGGTCGCCCCGAACAAGTTCGCCGAGGCATGGAACGCCTCCCAGGCGATCGCCGCCGCACAGGTCGCGGTGAGCGCGAACTCCCCGCTGTTCGTCGGCCACAAGCTCTGGCACGAGTCGCGGATCCCCGTCTTCGGCCAGTCGATCGACACCCGCACCCCGGAGCTCGTCACCCAGGGGGTGCGCCCGCGCGTGTGGTTCGGGGAGCGGTGGATCACGAGCGTCTTCGACCTCTTCGAGGAGAACGTCCGCTATTTCCCGCCGCTGCTGCCGGAGATCAAGGACTTCGTCGAGTTCAGCGATGCCGATGCCCCGAAGCTCTTCGAGCTCAACCTCCACAACGGCACCGTGTGGCGGTGGAACCGGCCGATCTACGATGCCGGCGACAACGGCGCGCACATCCGGGTGGAGAATCGTCTGCTGCCGGCCGGCCCCACCCCCGTCGACATGGTCGCCGATGCCGCGTTCTACTACGGACTCGCCGAGTTCCTCGTCGGAGAGAACCGTCCCGTCTGGTCGCGGATGTCCTTCGCCGAGGCGCGCGAGAACTTCTTCGCGTGCGCGAAGGACGGCATCACCGCCCGGGTGACGTGGCCGAAGATCGGGCACATCGCCGTCTCCGATCTCGTCATCGACGTCCTCATCCCGCAGGCCCGCCGCGGTCTGCGGCGCCTCAACATCGACAAGGACGTCATCGACGAGTACATGTCGATCATCGAGGGCCGTGCTGAGCGCAAGGCCAACGGGGCGACGTGGCAGCTGCGGATGCTCGACCGGCTTGCGCCGGGCAGCCGGAAGAACACCCGCGAACGCGACGAGGGGCTCAAGGCGATGATGGACGCCTACCTGACGAACCAGGAGAGCGGCCGCCCCGTCCACACATGGGACGTCCCCGCGTGAGGGGTTTGCGCTGACTGCCCCTCACCTTGCCCTGACGCCTCGACTCCAGGTCGTTCTGGACAGATTCTCGGCTGAATATTCTGCCCAGAACGACCTGAAGTCAGTCCTCCGGAGATTCCTATCTTGCGTATGGTGTTTCGCCGACCTCTACCGCCCGAGGTGAAGACCCTCCGGGCGAGAGCGGTGTTCATTCTCAAACAGTTCGATAGGACGTACCCACCATTGTGGGAGGAGCGCGCCGCTGGGCTCAGCGAACGCGAAGCCGACGTGTCGGGCGCGGTGGAAATGATCGTCGAAACGCTCGAACAATGGTCTATGGCACAAGAGCTACCGACCGCCCCGAGCTCCGAATTCGTCAGATCTGAAGTCAGTGAGCTGAACAGCGTCGTCGCCTCGATCGAACCTACTGAACAGAATTTGGTCAGCCGCATGGAGCGTCTTCTCGAATGGATCGACAGCATCAATGGCTGAAACGGGCATGCTCCTTCGCTGCGGAATTGAATTGGTGCACGAGTCCCGTCCATACGTGGGACGTCCCCGCGTGAGGCGTTTGCGCAGACTGCCCCTCACCTTGCCCTGACGCCTCGACTCCAGGTCGTTCTGGACAGATTTTCGGCTGAATGATCTGTCCAGAATGACCTGAAGTCAGTGGGCGGCGGAGGGTCAACGGAAGGTCCGCGATTCTCCGGACGCAGAGTGTCGAATCGCGATGGAAGAATCGACACTCTGCGTCCGGGAGATCAGCTCAGGCGCGAGAGGCGCCGACGCTGAGTCGTCCCCGCCGCCCTCCAGCGACCACCAGGCGCGACCCGCCCGACCGCGTCACAGCCTTTCGACCTCGACGAAGATGACCGCCTCGTCGCTGCCCGGGTTGGAGACCTCATGTTCGGTACCGGCGGCACGCGTATAGGCGACGCCGGCTTCGAGCTCCGCTGTGAGCTCGGTGCCGTCGGCATTGCGCACGTGCATCGAGTCGGTGACCATGGGCACGACAACGTACTCGTGTTCGTGCCGGTGCATCGGGATGATCCCGCCGGGCTCGATCGTCCACTTCGTCACCCGGAACACTCCGTTGTCGAGCTGCACCTCCCCGGTCGCCCCGGTGTCCGCTGCTGCGTCATCTGTGCTCATCGTCCCGACTCCTTCGTTGGTGGTGCGCGCCAGAGGGCTGGACCACAGCGATGTCTCAGCGGGAACTGCTCCGGTAGAGCCTGCGGCCATCCGCCCACCCTAAGCCGACTGCTGCGGCGACGGCTAGCATGTGCACTATGCGATACCCCATGGCTGACATCGCCGAGGTCGACGACGACATCCGCGAGCACATCCTTGCCGTGTCCGAGAAGACGGGATTCGTCCCCAACGTCTTCCTCTCACTGGCCCGTCGCCCCGACGAGTTCCGCGCGTTCTTCGCCTACTACGACGCCCTCATGGAGAAGGAGACGGGGAACCTCACGAAGGCCGATCGCGAGATGATCGTGACAGCCACCTCGGCGGCCAATCACTGTCTCTACTGCGTCGTCGCCCATGGTGCGGTGCTGCGGATCTACGCGAAGGACCCGTTCGTCGCCGACCAGGTCGCCGTCGACTACGCCCACGCAGACATCACCGACCGGCAGAAGGCGATGCTCGACTTCGCGATGACGGTTGCGCAGGCGCCGTGGACGATCACCGAGGAGGACCACGCCGCCTTGGCCGCCCACGGTTTCGACGCGGAGGACGCGTGGGACATCGCCGCGATCACCGGCTTCTTCGGTCTGTCGAACCGGATGGCCCACATCGCCGGCATGCGCCCGAACCCCGAATTCCACCTCATGGGCCGGACCCCGCGGGAGAAGGGGAGCACCGAGGCGACGGCCGCCTTCGACACGGCCGGTTCGAGGGAGCCGGCGGACACGGATGCTCCCGCACCGACCGAGACAGCGCGTCAGCCCAGCGAATCGACTGCCACCCGTCCGCCGACGACCCCGACCCCGAAGGAAGCGAACCGACGATGACCATCGACCACACGCCGAGCCTCCACGTCTCCGAACGCGCCGGCCGCGTCCGTCCCTTCGCTGCGATGAACATCGTCGCCAAGGTCCAGCAGATGCAGCGGGAGGGACGCGACGCGATCGCGATGTGCCTCGGCGAACCGACACAGGGAGCCCCGAGCCCGGTCAAACGGCGGGCGGCCGAGGCGCTGACCGACGGCACGAACCTCGGCTACTCGGCGATCTTCGGCATCCCCGACCTGAGGGAGGCGATCGCCGGCCACTACCAGGACTGGTACGGCGTCGACATCCCGATCGAGCGGATCCAGGTGACGACGGGATCCTCCGGCGCCTTCCAGACGGTGTTCCTCACGTGCTTCGACGTCGGTGACAGGGTGGCCGTGGCCCGCCCCGGCTACGGCGCGTACAAGAACATCCTCGCCGCCCTCGGCGCTGACATCGTCGAACTCGACTGCGGTGCCGACCACGGCTACCAGCCGACCGTCGACCTCCTCGAACAGGCCCACGCCGAGGCGCCGCTGGCCGGCCTCATGCTCGCCTCGCCCGCGAATCCGACGGGGACGATGATCGGGGCCGACCACCTCGGCGAGCTCATCAGCTGGTGCCGCGACCACGACGTCCAGGTGATCTCCGACGAGATCTACCACGGCATCAGCTACATCGGCACGCCCGGCGAGACCGCACTCGCCCACGACGACGAGGCGATCGTCATCTCCTCGTTCTCGAAGTACTGGGCAATGACAGGGTGGCGGCTGGGCTGGGCGATCCTGCCCGAGCGCCTCGTCACGGCCGCGACGAACGTCACCGGCAACCTCGCCCTGTGCGCTCCGGCCCCCGCCCAGTACGCCGCCCTGGCCGCTTTCGACCCCGAGTCCTATGCCGAGTGCGAGGCCGCTGTCGCCTCGTTCGCCCGCGCCCGGGACCACGTCCTCGCCGCGACCGATGACCTCGGGTTCACCGATATGGCCCCGCCCGACGGCGCGTTCTACATGTATGCGCGCATCGACGACATCCTCGCCCGCTCGGACGGCCGGTTCGCGACGGCGACCGACTGGTGCGAGGACATCCTCCAGGCCACGGGCGTCGCCTTCGCCCCGGGTGACGACTTCGATTCCGTGGACGGATGGCGATCCGTGCGCCTGTCCCTGGCCGTCGGTGCCGACCGGACCGCAGAGGCGCTCGACCGGGTCCTCGACCACCTCAGCTGAGGGTCGGCGCGGGCCCTGCGGGTCCGGGTGAGGGCTCAGGTCTCACGCGACCGGACAGCAGCTCAGTGCTCGTGGCCCTCGACGGTGTGGGCGATGGCGTCGAGGATGATGTGGGCGACGTGGTCGTCCTTGAGCGAGTAGTACGCCTCCCGGCCGACGCGGTTGACCCCGACGAGGTGGAGCCCGCGGAGGAACTTGAGGTGCTGGGACACGAGCGGCTGCGACAGCCCCGTCGAGTCGACGATGTGCGTCACCGTCGCCTCGCCGTGCGCGAGGACGAGGAGCATCTTCAGCCGGGACGGAGTCGCGAGCGCCTTGAAGAGATCGGCGGTCTCGGAGATCGCCTCGAGGTTGCCCTCGGGATCGCGCAGCAGGGCCTCGACGTCGGCGTTGACCGGGACGGAATCAGAGGAGGCAGCCATGGACTGAGATTACCGCAACAGCTGTGCGGTCCCTCAACCGAGGCGACGCTCGCCGAGGCGGTCGTCCCCGCAGCGCCACCGGCACGGTCCAGCTCGGCGAGGAGGTCGTCCCCGCCGCTCCGCCGGCCATGCCCAGCTCGCCGAGGTGGTCGTCCGACCCGTCACCCGTTCCCATCGTCCTCGGCGTCGGGATCCTCCGGTCGGCGAGGGGAAGGGGTGTCTCCCGTGATGCGCGTGCCGTCGGCTGCCGTCAGCGTGGAGAGCGGGCCCGCCGCTGCGAGGACGCGCGCACTCCGCACAACGGTGCCGATGAGTGTCGCGGCATCGAGGCACCGCATCGGCAGCCGGTCATGCGGGGGACAGGCGAGTCGCCCGATCGTGAAGATGACGACCGTGACCCCGAGGACGATGACGGCGATCATGAGCGCAGCCTCGTGCGCACCGTGAGTGCGGCACTGGCGATGACCGCGGTGCCGCAGAGGATCGTCGGCACGTCGAGGTGCTCGCCGAGGAGAAGGGCCGCCCACGCGATCGACATGACCGGCTGGACGAGTTGGATCTGGGAGACCTGCGCCATCGGGCCGATCGCCAGCCCTCGGTACCACGCGAAGAAGCCGAGGAACATGCTGATCACGCACAGGTAGGCGAATGATGCCCACTGCCCGACGGTGCCGGTGGGCGGCTGTGCGACGATCGCAATGATCGTCAGGGTGAGTGTCACCGGGGCCGAGAGGACGAGTGCCCACGAGATCGTCTGCCAGGCCCCGAGTTCACGTGCGAGCACACCGCCTTCGGCGTAGCCGATCGCTGCGGCGCAGACGGCGGCGAAGAGGAGGAGATCGGCGGGCTGGATGCCGCCGAGACCCGCGCCCTGAACGACTGCGAAGACGACGGCGAGGACGGCGCTCAGGCCTGCCAGCATCCAGAACAGCGGGCTCGTCCGCTCCTTCGTGCGCAGCACAGCCGCAGCGGCCGTGGCGGCGGGCAGCAGGGCGATGACGACCGCACCGTGGCTGGCCGGTGTCTGGGTGAGCGCATAGGAGGTGAGGAGGGGGAAGCCGAGGACGACGCCTCCGGCGACGACGAGCAGACGCAGGCCCTGGGACACGCCCGGTCGGGGGAGCGTCGGCACCTGCGCTGGCCACGCTCCCGACCCGTCGGCGGCGGACGTTTCGGAGCGGTGTGCGCGGATCGATGAGTCGCCTCGGCGGGTTCGCCTCCAGGCGATGAGGAGGAGCAGGCCGGCGAGAACGGAGGCGACGGCGGCGCGACCGGCACCGATGAACAGCGGGGACAGGGTCCCGGGTTCCGCGGCAATGCGGGTGAGCGGCACGGTGAAGGAGAACGCGGTGACGCCGAGCAGGCCCCACAGGAGTCCCGGCCCCGCAGACCCGGTGTGTAGCGGTTGGTCGCTGAGATCAGTAGCGCTATTATTGTCCTTCATGCAACACGATAGCAGTTCGCGGATCGCCGCGGAACTCTCCCGGTGGGTCGCTGACGCCTCAGCCGGTGATCGGCTGCCGTCGTCGCGGGAGCTTGTCCGGCAGTACGAGGCCTCGCCCGTGACGGTGCAGAAGGCGCTGGCGAGCCTCGCCCGCCGAGGCCTCGTCGAGTCGCGACCGGGCGTGGGAACGTTCGTGCGCGGTCACCGATCGTTCGCGGCACCGGACCTCAGCTGGCAGACGGGGACGCTCGGACCGCGGGACTATGTCCCGGCCACTGCCGCACCGCTGCGGGACTCGAGCCAGGACCAGTTCGCCCTCAACGACGGCTATCCGGAGGCGGGTCTGCTGCCGCGCACTCTCGTCCGCGCCGCCTTCGGTCGCGCGTCGCGGTCGGAGGACGCTCTGCGCCGGGGCCCGTCTGCGGGGCTGCCCGACCTGCAGGCCTGGTTCGCCGCGGAGGTCTCGGACAACGGCGCCGCCTCACCGCCGAGTGCCGCGGACGTGACGATCGTGCCCGGCAGCCAGACCGGGCTCGGGTCGATCCTGCGGTCGCTCGTCGGGGCCGGAGGCCCGCTCGTCGTCGAATCGCCCACCTATTGGGGACTCATCACCGCAGCCCGCCGGTCCGGTGTCACTCTCGTGCCGGTGCCGACGGGACCGAGCGGACCCGACCCGGAGGTCGTCGCCGAGGCACTCGAGCGGACGGGCGCCACCGCGTTCTACGCCCAGCCGAACTTCACGAATCCGACCGGCGTCCAGTGGTCGCCGGAACTGCGGGCACGCGTCCTCGAGGTCGTCGCCGACCGCCGGGCGTTCCTCATCGAGGACGACTGGGCCCACGACTTCGGGATCGATGCGGCGTCGGTCCCGCTCATCGGCGATGACGCGAACGGCCACATCGTCTACGTGCGGTCGCTGACGAAGAGCGTGTCCCCGGCAGTGCGGGTGGCCGCCGTCATCGCACGCGGCCCCGCACGCGATCGCATCCGCGCCGATGTGCAGGCCGAATCGATGTACGTCAGTCCGCTCCTCCAGGCCGCCGCCCTCGATGTCGTCACCCGCCCGGCGTGGCGCACGCATGTCCGCGACCTCGGCCGCCGCCTCGGTGAGCGGCGGGATGCGCTGCTCGCGGCCATCCGCACCGAAGCGGACCGGATCGCGGTCGACCATGTGCCGCAGGGTGGGCTGAATGTCTGGGGCCGACTGCCGGAGGGAAGCGATGTGGGATCATTCGTCGCCGAGGCGGCCGCGCGCGGTGTGCTCGTCACCGGCGGCACCGAGCTCTTCCCCGCCGAGGCCTCGGCGCCCTACGTCAGGCTCAACTTCGCCGGCCCGAATCCGGAAGGCTACCGCGAGGCGATGGGCCGCCTCGGCGAGGTTCTTGGTCGGGACTGAGCGGCCCCGGATGGACGACAGGTCGGGACGTGCGACAGTCAGGGCGCGGACTCTGCCGGGGGTCTGCGTCTCAGCGCCGTGCGGCTGCGAAGAGCTCGGTGCGGTAGGGCACCGCGACGATGCCGTCGACGGAGCAGTCGTCTGCGAGAGTGCGAACGTCGGCGAGGAAGCTCGGGCCCTGGGCGGCAACGGCGCGTTGGGCCTGAGTTGAGCTCGCCGACATGCCGACGAAGTCGTCGACCGTCATCGTCCGCTCCCAGTCTGAGACGGTGGTGACGACGTCAGGGAGCGCGATGTCGAGACCTGAAGCGAGTTCGCCTGCGATGTCGATGGTGCGGTAGTCGCGCGTGTATCCGGGGCTGTGTGCTTCGAGCAGGCCCTCGTAGGCGTCGAGGAACGCGCTCGCGGCGTGATTGCGGTTGTTCTGGATGATGACGACCCGACCTCCGGGCCGCAGCGCACCCTGCGCGGCATGGAGAAATGCCGGCCGGTCGAACCACTGGTAGGCCTGCGCTGCCATGACGACGTCGACATCGGCAAGCGCGGGAAGGTGGTCCTCCCCGCGTCCCTGCAGCCAGGTCACCATGGGAAACTTCCGTCGTCCGGCCTCGATCATGTCTCCCGACGGTTCGATGGCGACGACGTCGGGAGCGGTCAGCGTGGGCAGAGCCCACTCCAAGCCGATTCCCGAGCCGGAGCCCACGTCAACGAGCCGCGCACCCTCCCGCAGGCCGTCGAATGCCACCTCGGCGAGGTCGGCCGGGTAGCGAGGGCGGTGCTTGTCATAGTCGTCGGCGAGGCCGTCGAATTTCGCGCGCTCGGGCATGGTGCTCCTGAGGGGTCCACGGTGACTGGGTCACTGTGAACCCTACAGGGCCGCCTCGGCGAGGTTCTTGGTCGGGACTGACCGGCCCCGGAACCGTGACGGTCAGGGTGAAGAGCGCCTATGCCTCGCCCTGTTCGGCCGTGCCGATGGCGTCGGGAAGGTCATCGAGCAGCCATGGGTAGCTCAGGGGCGAGAGGTTCGTCAGGGCGGTGAACTCATCGTCGTCGAGGATCGCGTAGTGCTTGCCGCGGATGACCTTGACCTCGCGATAGAACGGGTCGGCGAGGTCGGCCTTGTCGAACAGGCCCTCGCCCGTATCGGGGAAGTGGATGAAGAGGACATCGGCGTCGAGGCGGTCGACCTGGGACTTCTTCACCTCGTGCTCATCCGCGGTGTACTCCTTCGCCGAGGTGGACGGCAGCAGCCCGAGACCGGTGAAGAAGCTGTCGTCGCTGCCGTCGTAGGAGAGGTAGTCGACCGAGGACTTCTCGACGTTCGCGAACGTGTAGGTGGTGTCCTCGAACTCGAGGTGGCTTGCGGCGATGTCCTCGGCGGTCGCGGCGATGCCATCGACGACCGTCTTCGCCTCATCCGCCCGGTCGAGAGCCGTGGCGACGGCGGCGGTACGATCGGTCCATGTGGCATCCGGCGCCGAGGCGACGACGGGGGCGATCTGCGACAGCGCGTCGTAGTCCGCCTCGGCGGAGTCGAGGCCGGTGGCGAGGATGACGTCGGGAGCGGCCTTCTTCAGGGCGTCGAGGTCGGGCCCGTCGGCGGCGTTGTAGGTGGCCGGGGCGTCGAGCCCCTTGTCCGTGAGCGCAGCGGCAGCCCAGGGGGAGAGGCCGCCGTCGACCGCGGTGTCGGCGGCCGGCGCGAGGACGGGATCGACGCCGAGGGACAGAGCGATGTCGAGGTCGACGGGGCTGGTCACGGCGACCGTCGTCGGCTGCTCGGCGATCTCGGCGGTGCCGTAGGGCGAATCGATCGTCTGCGGATAGCTGCCGCGGGCCTGGTCATCGGCGGGGCCGGGCAGGATCGAGCAGCCGCTGACGAGCAGGGCTGCGATGGTGGCAGAGGCGATGGCGGGGAATGCGGTGCTGAGTTTCACCCGGCCAGTGTAGTCAGGGCAGCGCTTCGACGTCCGTCTGGGTGCCGATGAGGTCGTCGGCGAGGGTCTCCCACTGGCCGTACGCATCCGGGTAGGCCGACCGCTGCACGGCCTGTGCCGCCTCGGTGGGCGTCATCCGATGCCAGTTCTCGATCTGGTCGAGGCCCGGGTTGTGGACCTCGGGATTGATGCCGTAGAACGACTTCGTCGCGAAGACGCGGTCGGTGAGTTCGCTCGGCTCGCCCCAGCCCTGTGAGGGCCGCTGCTGGAAGAGCCCGACGGAATCGCGGTCGCCGTAGTCGATGTTGCGCAGCGAGGACTCCTGGAGCGCGGTCATGAGTGCGATCCGGATCGCCTCGTCGTCGAAGCCGCCGCCGCGACCGACGGCGATGATGAGGCGGGCATTGTCGATCTGCTGCTGGTTGAGCTGCTGGACGGAGGACATCTGCATCTGCCTGATGGTCGTCGAGCCGAAGGACACGGGCGCGTTGATGATGACGACAGCGGCGATCGCCAGCGCCGCCGCTGCTGCTCCGAGGCCGATCAGGGCACCGACGAGCGGGGACCGGCGTCCCTTGCGGTGTCGAGTCTGTCGAGGCATGAATATAACGATAATGCAACAAACTTAAGGGCCAATGTGACCACGCCGTGGTTTTTGTCACAGGAAGGTCACGAAACCCTCGATGCGGGAGTGATCTCAGCGGCGCACGGGTGGGTGTCGTTCGGATCGGCGGCGCACGGGCTGGCGGAGGATCGTACGCAGTCGCTCCGGCGCCGTCCGCCGAAAGTCGCTGAGGTAGATCTCATGATGCTTGCCGGTCATCGTCAGGCCGGCGTCGGGGATGACCTCGTCGTGGAGGCGGGCGAGCACCTCGGCCTCGGCGTCGAAGGGCCCGATGTGGAGCGTCTGGACGCACGTCCCCTCGTCGAGGGTCTCGAACCGGACGTCGCGCAGTCGCGGGGGAGCGCTCTTCCGCTCGACCGCCTCGGCGACCTCTTCGACCTGCGGGCGATCGAGCCAGTCGGGAACGAGGAGCATGAGGGTGAAGTCCCACGCGGACTTGTCCCGGGCCGTGGTGAAGGCGCTCATGTCCGCGGCCCACCACAGTCCCTCGAGCGGGGGGACGATGTAGTCGCGGCCGAGCTCGCGCTTGCTGAAGAACTTCAGCGCATACGCCAGCGGGTAGAGGGATTCGACCGCCGAGGTGAACTCGGGCGAGCTGTTCGGGTCGCCGTGGCCGGTGATCATGAGGTAGGCCCGCGGCGGCACCTCGATGACGTCGAATTCGCCGTGGCGGGCGCGATAGCTCGGCAGGGTCTTCTTGAGATCGATCTTGTCCACGGGCTGCTCCTGTGCGGAAGTGCGGGCGACCGTCTGAGGCGGAGATGGTGGGGCGATGCCCTCTGATTCTAAGCCGGGGTCGACATCGGGCGGCGCACTGCGGTCGCGCCGGGGCTTGACCTTGACACGCTGTCAGGGTCTTGAGTGGGGAGTGAAGGAGGTGGATGACATGACCAGACAACCGACCCATCCACAACTCACCCGGGCGCTGCGCTCGGGCCCTGCGCAGCAGCGGCTGCAGGCCGCGCTCGCGATCGGCACCGAGGCGGACGACTGCTTCCTCGACGTCCTCCTCGAACGCAGTCGCATCGAGCCCGACTTCTTCGTCCGCGACATGCTCACGTGGGCCCTGACGCGCCTGTCGCCCCACCTCGTCGTCGCCCGGCTCATCGCCGAACTCGAGTCGGAGACCCCGCAGGCCCGGAGCCAGGCCCTGCACACGCTGTCGAAGATCGGGGACCGCCGTGCCTGGGCGGCGATGGATCCGGCCGTCATCGGTGTCGATCTCATCGCTCATCCCGACGCCGTGGTGGCCCGCAGTGCATGGAGGTCCGCGGTTGCGCTGGTGCCGGGTGAGAGTCGGCACGAGCTCGCATCGTTCCTGGTCACGCAGTTGGGGCGCGGTGATGTCGAGATGCAGAAGAGCCTGAGCAGGGCGCTGGTGTCCCTGGGCGAGGATGTCGTGTCAGTGGTGGATGGCAGTGTGGAGGCAGAGGAAGAAACAGTGCGGGCACACGCTCTGGCGACGGTCGAGATGTTCCATGACCCCGACGCCGGTTTCGCTCACGCCTTGAACGAGGCCAAGCGGGTGGTCGCACTGGGGTCCGAGGCGTCGGCATAGACCGGTTTTGGGAAGGGTCGGTCACCTGCGGGCGATACTGTGTGGGGCAAGCACGGTGTCGCCCGCGGTGCCGGCGGCTCGGACTCCTTCCTCATGAGCCCGGCGGCCGCGAGCCCGTGTCTGAGGGGAAAGCGAGGTGCGGATGCGCATCGGTGAGGTGTCCCGGAGGTCGGGAGTGAGCGCTCGCATGCTCAGACACTACGAATCGCTCGGACTGCTCGCCCCGAGTGAGCGGACGTCGAGCGGCTACCGCGACTACTCCGCTGCCGACATCGGCCGCATCTTCCACATCGAGGGACTGCGGAAGCTGGGGATGTCGCTGTCCGACGTCGGCACAGTCCTCGACGATCCCTCGTTCGGCGCCGGAGAGCTCGTCACCCGGCTCATCGCGGCGACGCGGTCCCGGATCGCCGCGGAGCAGGCCCTCCTCGACCATCTCGAGCGGATCGACCGGGTCGGTCTCACCGATGGCGACGGTCTGCTGGCGGCGATCGACCTCATGCGCTCGCTCGAATCCCGTGATGCCATCCAGCGCCACAAGGCCGCGCTCGGCGTCGGGGTCGACGGGGGAGCGCCCGTCGAGACCCTGGTCGCGGCGGTCCTCGACGAGTCCGTGCTCAATGTCGCCGGAGCCATGCGATGGGCGCTCGCGCAGTCGGGTCCCGAGGCCGTCCCGCACCTCATCGGCGGTCTCGACTCAGCCGATCCTGCCGTGCGGCGCAACGCCGTCCGCGCGCTCGACGAGATCGCGAGGACCACCTCGGCGGACGACCTCGGCACGGTCATCGCCGATGACCTCGTTGCGGCACTGCGCTCCGGCCTGGGCGACGACGACTCGCAGGTGAGGACTCTCGCGACTCTCGCCCTGGGCCGGCAGCGCGACCCGATCGTCGCGTCCGCGCTCATGGACATGGCGATGGGCGGCGACACCGACGTCGAGGCGGCCGAACTCCTCGGCGGCTACTACGGCGAGGACAGCCACGACTCGCGGAGCGCGCCGGGCTCGGTGACCGGTTGGATCCTCGTCGAGCTGCATGAGCGCAGCGAATCCCACGACCCGCATGAGCGCTTCCAGGTCCTCCAAGTGCTCCTCGAGATCCCGGGGCCGCTCAGCGACGGCCTCATCGCGCGCTTGAGCGAGGACATCGACCCGCGCATCGCGGCGACAGCCGCAGCGGGTCTGCGCCGGCGTCGCACACAGTGAGGTCGAGTGAGCCGGGCGGTCGGGATCGCACACAGCGGCAGCGAACAGCGCGCCGACCGGCTGCGGGACGCACAGCGGGACGGCGAGTCACCTCGGCGTCATTTGTATGCTGCCTTGTCTCCCGCAACGGCCATGCGCTCACTACAATTGGCCCATGACGTCACACACCGCGGCACCGGATCCCACGCCCGGAACCCCCGACAGCAATGATCGGGGCAGGCGTCGGCAGGCGTTCACCTTCCGCCGCACCCGGCACACCGTCACCGGCGTCCTCGACTACTTCTTCTTCCTCTTCGGCGGCGCCGCCTCGACGTTCCTCGCCATCCTCATCCTCATCAAGGGCTTCACCCTGGGATGGTGGCAGCTGCTCACCCTGCTCGTCTTCTGGGTCGTCATCTCCTACCTCACCCTGCCCCGGCTGCACCGGATCCTCACGCAGATCTACGTCCCCAACTACTTCATCGGGCGGGCGCGGACGTCCGACGGACTGCTCGGCGACCCCGTCAATCTCGCGTTCAAGGGGGAGGAGGCGCAGATCCATCACGCGATGAAAGCGGCCGGGTGGACCCTCGCCGACGAGATCACCGCCGCCTCGACGTGGGGCATCATCAAGTCGACGCTGACGAAGAAGAGCTATCCGGAGGCCCCGGTCTCCCCTCTGCTCCTCTTCGGCCGGAGGCAGGACTTCGCCTATCAGCAGGAGGTCGACGGCGATCCGGGTCAGCGGCACCACGTCCGCTTCTGGAAGACGCCCAAGGGGTGGCTGCTGCCCGGCGGATACGAGGTCGGCTGGCTCGCCGCGGGCACGTATGACAAGAGCGTCGGTCTCTCGCTCTTCACCCTGCAGATCACCCACAAGATCGAAGAGAACACCGACGTCGAACGCGACTACATCGTCAAGACCGTGACCGAGGCCGAACCGTCGGTGACCGTCGACGTCATCAAGGACTTCTCCACCGGATACCACTCGCGCAACGGCGGCGGCGACGCGATCATCACCGACGGCAATCTGCCCATCCTCGATGTCGACAGCGTCACGACCGATTCCTCCGACTACCCCGATCGGCTCGATCTCGCGCTCGACGCCACGCAGATCTACAACCAGTCGCACACGGTCTCCGACGTCGCCCGGACGCTGTGGAGCAAGCGCCCGCTGCAGACCCTCATCGGCGCCGCCCTCGTCCTCGTGCTCCTCATCTTCCAGGCCTGGGACGTCGCGAGCACCTTCACCGACTGGGGGAGCGTGCGCGCAGCGGTCGCCAGCGTCGAGGGCGATGCCGGCGGACTCTCCGACGAGGAGGTCGCCCGGATCGTCGCCGGCATCCTCATCGGGATCAGCCTGCTCATCGGCATCATCCAGGTCATCGCGAGCATCGCCGTCTTCCGCGGCAGCAACCGTGCCCGGCTGTGGATCCTCGCGCTGTCGACGTTCTCCGTCATCGTCTCGATGACGAACTTCTTCACCGGCGACAGCGACGTCGAGACGAACTTCTACTCGCTCATGACGATCGCCCTGCAGGTCGGTGTCCTGCTCACGCTCTCCAGCGACTCCTCACGTCTCTTCACCCGCTTCAGCACCGAGGCGGCCAGAGCCGACCGGCAGGACCGCGCGATCGAGGACTGAGGTGACGCCGCGTCCGAGGTCTGAGGTGACGCCGCGGAGTAGTCTGAAAGCGGCTGCCGCAGCGGCAGACTCAACGACGAGAGGACGCCCATGACCGATTCCCCGACACCCGCCGACGACTCCGTCTTCGACACGATCGACCCCGCGCTCAAGGTCGTCACCGCAGAGATCACCATCGACGCCCCCGTGGCCGAGGTCTTCGAACTCATCGCCGATCCCGCCCAGCAGCCGGAATGGGACGGCAACGACAACCTCGGCGAGGCGGCGCCCGGCCAGCGCATCACCGGCACCGGGGGCACGTTCATCACGACGCTGACGAAGGGCGTCGATCGGGAGAACCACGTCGTCGACTTCGAGGAGGGGCGGCGGATCGCGTGGAAGCCCGCCGAGGTGGGTCAGCCGATGCTCGGGCATGTCTGGAGATGGGAGCTCGAACCGGCAGGGGAGGGGGCGGTGCTCGTGCGCCATACCTACGACTGGACGGAGCTGCGCGACCCGCAGCGGCTGCCGCGGGCGCAGTCGACGACGGCGGACAGCCTGCGTGCCTCGCTCGAGAGGCTCAAGGCCCTCGCCGAGGCGTGACCGGGCTGGGGTGCTCGCTGAGCCGTGAGCTCGCCTGGCCGAGGCGATCCTATTTCGGCCAGGCGTCGGCGAGGCGGGTGAGGAGGTTCGCGAGAGTCTCCTTCTCCTCGTCGGTGAACGAGTCGAGGGCGACATCGACGCTGGCCTTCTGCGCGCCGAGGAAGCGGTTCGTGATCGCCCGGCCCTTGTCGGTGAGCGCGATGAGCGTGCGCCTGGCGTCGTCGGGATCGGCCTCCCTGCGCAGGAGGTCGAGTTCGACGCCCTGCGCGACGAGGCGCGAAGCGCGAGGCTGATCGACGCCGATCGCCTCGCCGAGAGCGCTGACGCCGATCGCATGCCCCACCTGGGCGAGTGCGATGAGCAGACGCAGCTGGGCGCGTCCGCCGAGGCGACCTCCCAGGCGGCGTGCCCACTCCCGCCACTCGTCGCGTCCGACGGTCTCCCCGTGACTGTGGCCGTCCGTGTCGGTGAAGTGGCTGCCGAATGGTCCGTCCTTGCCGAAGGGGCCGCTGTCACCGAACGGACCGCCGTCGCCGAAGGGGCCGTTCTCGCCGAAGAGCCCGTCCTTGCCGAACGGTCCGCCGTGCTGTCGGCCGTGGCGGCCCCCGGGACCTCCCGAGCGTCCGCCGGGTCCGCCGGGTCCCGCGAATCCGCGGAAGCCGCGCCTCCACTGGAGCTTGGTGAGCGCCTCGGCGATCTTGTCGGTGGTGTCCATGCCTCGATTTTACATGTCCCTTGACATGCTTTGGGAATACATGTGACTATACATATACATGTCAGATAACAAGTAAAGGAGATGACATGTCCACCCCACACAACTTTGACAATGACAATGACCGTGACGACCGCAGTGACGACCGCCGCGACGCCGACGGCACCGAGGCGGCGGGCACCGACCGTGACAACCGCAGCGAGACCGACGGCACCGAGGCTGCGGGCACTGACCGTGCGCGTGGTGAGGCCGACTCGTCCGGAGCGAACGCTGCCGAGCCCGTTGAGGCGAACGTCGTCGACGGCACGGGCGTCGACGGTACAGATGTCGACAGCACAGGCACAGACGCCGGCGACCGGCCCATCGACCATGAGGTGAGCGACGATGCGCCGCAGCTCGCCGATCTTCTTCGTCAGGTCGGCAGAACCCTGCGTCGGGACTTCTTCTCGGCGATGGACGATGCCGACATCGATCCGCGCGAGGTCGCGGATCTGCGGCGGCGAGCGCGCCGCAATCGGCGCACTGACGACGTCGTGGCCGGTGATGCCTGGCTCGATGATGCCGCGGAGGACGAGTCCGCTGATGAGGCCACCCGTGAAGCCGAGATCCGTGCCCAGGTCCGCGCGCTGCGTGACCGTGTCAATGCGCGCGTCGAGGAGGTTCTCAGTGATGACGAGGTCGCAGCCATGATCGCGACGCTGACGAAGATCGTCGACGAACTCCGTCCCGACGAGGAGGACATCCGCGAGGTCCGCGACCGCATGCGCGAGTTCGCCCGCCGCCGAGGTTTCGACTCCTCGCGCGGCTTCGACCCCTCACGGGGCTTCGGGCCGAGCCGCGGTTTCGGCGGCCACGGTCGGCGCAGCCGTGGAGGCCACGACGGGTTCGGACCCGGTGCGGACCGCAGCCGTTCGGGTGACCGTAGCGGACCGCGCGGACGCGGACGCTCCGATTCCGGCTGCGGCCCCGACGTCGACTGGGACCCCCGCGAGTTCTTCGCGCAGTTCGTCCGCGGCGCGCGAGGCGATCGCGGTCGAGGACGCGACGATGCCTACGAGCGGGGATTCGCCGACGGTTTCGAGAAGGGCTTCGAGGCCGGCAAGCGTCGCGACGACTGACCTCGCCGAGCCACCGACAGCCCCGGCGCCTTCCATCAGCTGCGGCGCAGCACGGCCTCGAGGTCGTCGAGCACGGTGCGGTCCTCGATCGTCGAGGGCACCGCGGGGTTCTCGGCGCCGTCGGCCATCTCGCGCATCGTCTTGCGCAGGATCTTGCCCGACCTGGTCTTCGGCAGCGCAGAGACGATGTCGACCTCGCGGAATGCGGCAACCGGCCCGATCTCCCGGCGCACCATCGCGACGAGCTCGTCTTTGATCGCCTCCGCATCGACCGCCTCGGCGGAATCACCGAGGACGACGAGCGCCCGCGGACTCTGCCCCTTCGTGTCATCGTGGACGCCGATGACCGCCGCCTCGGTGACGGCCGGGTGGGAGGCGATGACGGCCTCCATCACTCCGGTCGAGAGCCGGTGGCCGGCGACGTTGATGACATCGTCGGTGCGGCCCATGACGAAGACGTACCCGTCCTCGTCGAGGTAGCCGGAGTCGCCGGTGAGGTAGTAGCCGTCGAACGCGGCGAGGTACGAGGAGACGAACCGCGAATCGTCGCCCCACACCGTCGCCATCGTCCCCGGTGGCAGGGGCAGCTTCATGACGATGAGCCCCTCCTGGCCCGCGGGCACCGGGGCGCCGCCGGGGTCGACGACCTCGATCTGATAGCCGGGCACGGGTTTCGTCGGGGACCCCGGCTTGAGGGGGAACTGCGTGAGGCCGAGCGGATTCGCCGCGATCGGCCACCCCGTCTCCGTCTGCCACCAGTTGTCGACGACGGGGATGTCACGACCGGTCGCCTCGGCGAGCTTCGACGTCGTCCATTCGTACGTGTCCGGGTCGAGCCGCTCACCGGCGAGGAACGACGCCCTCAGGGAGGAGAGGTCGTACTTCCTCATCAGCGCCCCGTCGGGATCCTCCTTGCGGACGACGCGCATCGCCGTCGGCGCCGTGAAGTGGACGTTGACGTCGTGGTCGTCGATGATGCGGAAGAACGTGCCCGCGTCCGGGGTGCCGATCGGCTTGCCCTCGAAGAGCACCGAGGTGACCCCGGCGAGCAGCGGACCGTAGACGATGTAGGAGTGCCCGACGACCCACCCCACGTCCGAGGCGGTGAACATCGTGTCGCCGGGTTCGAGGCCGAAGATGTTCGGCATCGAGTAGGCCAGGGCGACCGCGTAGCCACCGGAGTCGCGGACGATGCCCTTGGGCTTGCCCGTCGTGCCCGAGGTGTAGAGGACGTAGAGCTCGTCGGTCGACTTCACGGTCACCGGGTCGATGCCCTCGGGGGTGGCGGCCAGGAGCTCGGCGTAGTCGAGGTCGGTCTCACCCATCTCGGCCTGATGTTCGGGACGCTGGACGATGACGGTGAACTCGGGTTTCGCCTCGGCGAGGGTGATCGCCTCATCGAGCATCGGCTTGTATTCGAGGACGCGGCCGCGCTCGACGCCCGCCGAGGTGGAGATCACCGCCTTCGGCGCGGTGTCGTTGATGCGCACGGCGAGTTCGGCCGGGGCGAACCCGCCGAAGACGACGGAGTGGATCGCCCCGAGGCGCGCGCACGCGAGCATGGCGACGGCCGCCTCGGGGATCATCGGCATGTAGATGACGACCCGGTCGCCCTTCTCCACGCCGCGGTCGGAGAGGGCGCGCGCGAAGCGGGAGACCTCGTCGAGCAGCTGCGCGTACGTGATCGTGCGGACGGTGTCGGTGACGGGCGAGTCGTAGATGATCGCTGCCTGATCCCCGCGGCCGGCGGCGACGTGGCGGTCGAGCGCGTTGTAGGCGACGTTGAGTTCGCCGTCGGGGAACCAGCGGTAGATCGGGGCGTTCGCGTCGTCGACGGCCTCGGTCGGCTCCTTCACCCAGTCGATGAGCTCCGTGGCCTGCGTGAGCCAGAAGGCGCCCGGGTCCTGCGAGATCTCTGCGATGACGTCATCGTATTTCGCGTTCATGTCCCCATTGTGACGCATGGCACATCTTGGCGCCGAGGTGGGGGAGTGATCGCGAAGGGCCAGAGGCCCCAGCCGCCTGGCCGGGAGTCAGGGTCCCGCCGCGGCGAGAAGGGAGGGTTCTCCAGGACCAGTGACCGCGACTGCGGGGCGATTCAGGCGATCGCGGCGTTCGGGACACGTGGGATCCCCGAGGCGGCGCGGAGGCGGTCGATGAAGGTGTCGATGAGGCTCGGCTGCTGGATGTGGGGGCTGGGAATCGCGATGAGGCGAGTCGTCGGCGAACCGGCGAGCGGAACGGCGACGATGGTCGGCGGCAGGAGTTGGCCGATCGATTCCGGCAGGATGCTGGTGCCGGCTCCGGTGGCGACGAATCCCAGTGCTGTCTCCTGGTGGATCACCTGCTCGACAACGGTGACTCGTGACGCGTGGCTGCCCAGTGCGATTGTCACGCGGTCGACGAAGCCGGGCATGAGTTCGCGCGGGTAGGAGATCATCGGCACCGCGCTGATCTGTCGCGGAGTGACTTCGGTCTGCTGTGCGAGTGGATGGGTGTGCGGCAGACAGGCGACGAGCCGTTCCTCGTAGACCACCTGTGCCATCGGGAAGGTCGCGGACGGTGCTCGGCCGGACTGGTGCTCCCGGTTCGGCAGTGTGACGGCACCAGGCGATGCCTTGCCCTGCGGCAGTGCGTGAAGGGCGCCATGCTCCTCGTCGCGGACGATGCCCAGGTCGAGGGTGCCTTCGGAGAGTCGGGCGAGCTGTTCCCCTGAGGTCAGTGGAATGAGGTGCAGGGCGACTTGGTCGCGCATGCTCCTGAACTTCGGCACCGCCTCGGGCAGCAGTGTGTAGCCGGCCGAGCTCACGAAGCCCACAGACAGGCTTCCTGTGGTGCCGGCGGCGAATCCCTCCAGTTCGTACGCCGCCCGGTCGATGTCGTGGAGGATCCGGCGGGCACTGTCGAGGAACTTCGCCCCCGCCGCGGTCAGGGTCACGCTGCGGGTGCTGCGCTCGAAGAGCCGCACCCCGAGTTCGCGTTCGAGCTTGCCGACCTGAAGACTGAGCGGCGGCTGGGACATGTGCAGCTTCCGGGCGGCTCGACCGAAGTGAAGCTCGTCGGCCACAGCAACGAAGTACCGCAATTGTCGAATCTCCACGCAGTCACCGTAGCCGAAGATTGTGGAGACGGGGTTTCGCCCCTGTTTCGCTTCTGTTACGGCTCATCCGCTATTGCGATTGAGAGCGATTCGCTGTCAATCGGCCCGGAAATTGTATTGGACGCGAATGCATTTCTGGGATGTTCTGGAAAGGCGTTGCGAATTCCGTTGCACCACATTGCCAGGAGCCGACATGACCGCCCACTCCACTGCCACCGCTGACCACCTGACCAGGGATCATCCGAACGAGAATCCGACTGCGAGAACCGCTGAGGCAGGCACCGCCATCGACATGCTCTATCTCGACGAGCCGCAGATGATTGCGGCCGGAGTCAAGGACATGGCATCGTGTATGGACGTCATGGAGGAAGTGCTCGTCCTCGTGGCCGAGGGCGATTATCGAATGGCCGGGAATTCGGCCAATTCTCACGGCGCGCAGATCTCCTTTCCGGCCACCAGCCCGTTTCCCTCAATGCCCCTTGACGCCTCGGATCGACGATTCATGGCCATGGCGGCCTACCTCGGCGGACGTTTCGACACTGCCGGGGTGAAATGGTACGGCTCGAATGTCGACAATCGTGACCGAGGGCTTCCCCGATCGATCCACCTCATCGTGCTCAACGACAAGGAGACGGGTGCACCGTTCGCCATCATGTCGGGCAACCTGGAGAGCGCTTACCGGACGGCAGCCGTGCCGGGTGCGGCAGCGCGGAAGCTTGCTCCACCTGAGGCATCGCGATTGGGGATCATCGGTCCCGGGGCGATGAACAAGAGCGCGCTGCACGCGATGACGATCGCTCGCCCCACACTGGACTCCATCGTCATCCACGGTCGCCGACGGATCACTGCGGAGCTGTTCGCCGATTATGTGCGTGAGCACTATCCGCAGTTCTCCACCATCGAGATCAGCGACACGGTCGAAGGTGCCGTCCGGGACAGTGACATCGTCTCCGAGGCCGTCACCGGTTTGGTCGGATCCGAGAACTACCCGTTCATCGACGGCGATTGGATCAAGCCGGGCGCCTTCCTCAGCCTGCCCGCCAACCTGCGTATGGACAAGGACTACACGCTCTCGGGGCAGGCGCGTCTGCTCGTCGACGCCAAGAAGATCTACCAGGCCTGGGCCGAGGAGTACCCGGCTCCATCCCATGAGACCGCGTTCGGCATGATCGGCCTCTACTGGCAGGACCTCATCGACGAGGGCGCGCTTGATGAGAGCCGGGTGATCAATGTCGGCGACGTGTTCTCAGGCACCGCCCCGGGGCGTGACTTCGATGAGCAGCCCGTCCTCTTCAGTGTCGGCGGCATGGGCGTCGAAGACGTCGCGTGGGGCAAGACGGTCTACGACAACGCCGTGGCCGCCGGCCTGGGCACGAACCTCAACCTGTGGAAGACCCCGGACCTGACATGACCTCGCCCAGTCAACAGATCAGTCCGTCCGACGCTGACCTCCTGTCGGCAGTGCGCGCTTGCAGACGATGGGAACATCGTGATCACTGACTCAGCAGACATCGTCATCGTCGGCGCCGGGCTCTCGGGTGCCGCGGCAGCATGGCGCCTGGCCGAGGCCGGCGCCGAGGTGCTCGTCCTCGAACGCGACTGCCCTGCCTCCGCTGCAGCCAGCTCCCACGGTTCGGCGCGCATCTTCCGTTATGCTTACCCCGATCGGTCCAGGATCCGCCTCGTCGCCGAGGCGGCCCGAGGCTGGGGCGAACTCGAAGCCCGCAGCGGTCGCCGCCTCCTCACCCCGAGCGGGGCACTCGACTTCGGGTCCCTCCGGAACCCCGCGGCCCTGGCCGACGTGCTCGAGGCCGAGGGAATCGATCACGAGCTGCTCTGTGCCACCGCTGCCGAGGCGCGCTGGCCGCAGTTCGCCTTCGACAGCGAAGTGCTGTGGCATCCGGGCGCTGGGGTCATCGACTCAGAGGCAGCGGTATGCGGCATGCTCGAGCTCGCCTGCGCATCCGGGGCACGGGTGCTGAGCAACTGGGAAGTCAGCAGAGTCCGCCGCGGTGGGGCGTCAGGTGGTGCCGGTTTCACCGTCACCTCGTTCGACGGTCGCCAGGTCGAGTCTGCGCAGGTGGTCGTGGCCGCAGGGCCGTATCTGCCCGCGCTTCTCGAGAGTCTCGACCTGCCTGCGGACTTTCGTGCCAGGATGCCGGAGTTCGAAGTCCGGCAGGAATCGGCGTTCCACTTCCCGTATCGCGACGCCGCCGAGCCGATCGACACCGCGGCCGGGGAGCACACCTCGTGGCCGAGCTTCATCTGCAAGACCCCGGAGATCCAGCTCTACGGTCTGCCAGGGGGCAGAGACGCTGACTTCCGAGGACAGAAGATCGCCGAATACAACGGCGGGCCGGTGCTGCGTTCGGGCTACGAGCAGAACGGACTCGTCGACGCCCGTAGCCGGGCGCGAGTGACCGAAGTCGTGGATCGCTGCCTTCCCGGCCTCATCTCCGAGCCCTATGCGGAGACGACGTGCCTGTTCACGAATGTTCCCGGCGACGACATGATCATCGACCGCAGCGACTCCGTCACCGTCGTCTCCCCCTGCTCTGGGCAGGGCGCGAAGTTCGCCCCTCTCGTGGGAGAGCTGGTCGCCGAGCTTGTCCTCCGCCACGGGCCGCCGAAGCCGCACTTCCGCGCGTCGGGACAGCGCTTCGCCACACGGCGGGGTGCGGCGAGCGAACCACCCGAATCGGTCGGGGCCGGTGGCCCAGACCACTGGCGTCGGTGACCCCCGCCCCCCTGGACCGCACCACCCCTGTTTGCCAATCAGGTCGCCTGAACGACTCGCAGCTGCGACCGTACGCGAAGGACTCCACGATGGACATCACGTCAATGATCAGCACCGGTTGGATGCTCACAGCCACCATCGCCGTGACTCTCATGCTGCCAGGGCTGGCGCTCTACTACGGAGGCCTGTCCCGGACTAAGAACATCCTCAACACCGTCATCGTCGTCTTCGGCGGGTTCGCCGTGACCGCGATGCTCTGGGTGCTCTACGGCTACGGCCTCACGCTCGGGAACTCAGTCGGAGGAGCCGGGCTCATCGGCGATCCGGCAGGACTCTTCGGATTGGGAGCACTTCTGGACGAACCGACCCCTGAAGGGGCGGTGCCGGGGCTGCTCGTCGCCGTCTTCCAGCTCATCTTCGCCGGTTTGACGGTGGGCATCATCGGGGGCGCGGTGGAAGGGCGGATGAAGTTCTCCACGTGGCTGATCTTCTCAGGGGTGTGGGCGACTCTCGTCTACTTCCCCGTCGCGCACTGGGTGTTCGCCTTCGACTCCGAAGACGGGTCGGTTATCGGCGGATGGATCGCCAACCGGGTCGGTGCCCTCGACTTCGCCGGCGGCACCGCAGTGCATCTCAACGCAGGCGTGGCCGCACTGGTGCTGGCGCTGTTCCTCGGCAGACGGCAGAACTTCCCCCAAGTGGGACGTCCGGGCAATCTGCCGATGGCGATCCTCGGCGGTGGACTCCTCTTGGTCGGCTGGTACGGGTTCAACGGCGGTTCGTCCCTCGGGGTCAATGAGAGCGCTGTCGTGGCCGTCACGAACACGCTCATCGCCGCCTGCGCGGGACTGCTCGGCTGGCTGCTCGTCGAACGCATTCGCCGCGGGTCGGCGACGTCGCTCGGCGCGATGTCCGGCGTGCTGGCGGGGTTGGTCGGCATCACACCGGCCGCCAACTCGGTGTCGCCGGTCGGGGCCATCGTCATCGGACTGGGAGCGGGCATGATCGCTTTCTTCGCGCTGGGGCTGAAGGAGAAGCTCGGATACGACGATGCCCTCGACGCGGTGGCCATCCACATGTTCCCCGGCATCTTCGGCACAGTGGCGATCGCGTTCCTCGCCGATCCCACGGCCCCAGCGGAAGCGGCAGGACTGTTCTACGGTGGAGGACTCGGCCTCCTCGGCGGACAGGTCCTGGCGGTGGCAGCGGTCTTCGCGTACACGTTCGTCGTCACTGCGGTCATCGTCTGGGTGCTCAAGGCGACGATCGGGGTGCGAGTCACCGGCGGCCAGGAGTCAGCCGGTCTCGACACGAGCCTGCACGCCGAGACCGCGTACGACGTCGACGACATCCGTTCATGACCCGTTCTGCGGGCCCAGGCGCAATCTGAAGAGAGAAGGAGAACGACATGCAGCTCATCACAGCAGTGCTCCAACCGAGTGCGCTGAGCCCGGTGAAGTCGGCACTCGCCGAGGTCGGCATCACTGGGATGACGGTGTGCGAGGTCAAGGGGCATGGCACACAGGCCGGCAAGGTCGAGGTCTACCGGTCGCAGAAGATCCGTGTCGAGTTCCTGCCGAAGATCGCTGTCGAGGTCATCGTCACCGATGAGGCCCTCGACGAGGCGGTGGCCGCGATCGCCGATGCCGCCCGAACCGGGCAGATCGGTGATGGGAAGATCTGGGTCACCGAGGTCTCGCGCGTCATCCGCATCCGCACCGGCGAAACCGACGACGACGCCCTCTGAACCGTCACCACATCCCCTCGCCGAGGCGGGGGCAGGTCATGCCGAGGCGGGGCGAGCGAACCGTGACCTGCGACCTCCCTCATCTGCTCAGGCTCACGGGGCACAATGGGGAGATGCGCTATCTCGTTGCTCTCGTCCTCGGCGTCGTCCTTCTCTTCGCCGTCAACATCTTCGCCGACCTCTTCTCGATGCCCCGCCCGTGGGGGTCGCTCATCATGGGCGGCATCGTCGGGGTGACGATGGTCGCCGTTCTCCTCATCTGGGAGGCGGTGCGGCCGAGCCAGCACGCCGAGACCGCGAAGCCGAAGCTCAGCGAGGAGGAGCGCGCGCGTGCCCGTGCGGAGCGTCGTGCTCAGCTCGCCGCCGAGGCGGGCGTGAGTCTCGAGGGCTACGACGCGGCCGTGGAGGAGTCCGAGGACATCGAACGGCTGAAGAAGGAGACGGGCAGCGAAGGCGACGGCGAGCTGCCTGCGGAGGCTGATGCAAAGCGCCCCGCGGACGCCGCTGGACAGCGGCCCGCGGGGGCTGATGCGGAGGAGAGCGCCGGCAGTCGGAGGGACGCGGATGACCGGGCCACTGGCGGCGCGAACTCACCGGGTCGCGCGGGTGCTGTGGCAGCAGGAGGCTCCGGTGCAGTCTCGGCCGATCGCGCGGATCGTGCCGACGGTGCGGATGCGGCGCAGGCCGACGACGGGACTGACGGCGACTTCGAGGACCATGGCCACGAGGAGTCAGCGACGAATTCGTCCCTCGAGGCCCCGCCCGTCGGGCAGCCGGGGATCTCCTCGAGCGCTCTCGACGACGAAGCCGATGCCCGCGACGCCGAGGGCTCCGGTTCGGGCTACCGAGGCGAGGAATCGAGCTCGTATGAGGGCGAGGACTCCGGCGACTATCACGGTGAGGACCCGCGCGAGTCCCGCTGATCCCGGTGTCATCCCGCTGAGCGGGCAGGGACAGAGACTGATGCCGCCCCGCGAGGGCGCGCCGACTCGACGCGGCTCCACCTCAGCGGCCGACGAGGGCGAGGAGATCGTCGACGGCGCGATCCCTCGTCGTCAGCACGATCTGCGGCCAGCGTTCCCCGGGCGCCGGCTCCTCCTCGGCGATGAGGTGCGAACGCAGGCCGAGCCACCGCCGCCAATGCCTGGCGAACGCGGGACCGCGGACGATGCGCGACCGCTTCTTCTGACCGCGCAGCGCCACATCGCGATCGACATCGATGAACACGCCGATGGCCGGGCGCCGACTCAGCCGCGCCAGACGCAGGAAGAGCCGCCTGCTCCACCGGCGGGTGCCGGGATCGTGGACGATGAGCGGGGGACCGCCTCGGCGGAGGATCCGGAAGAGCGCGAGCACATGAGCGATCGTGTGGACGATCGGACGCCCCAGCGTGTACGGCAGCCAGGGGGCGAGGCGACGCAGGCCGTCGCGCACGGTCTCCGGATCGGAGACCCGCAGCCACGGCGCTCGCCGCCGGACCTCCTTGAGGGTCTCCGTCTTGCCCGCTCCGGGAACGCCTGCGAGCAGGATCACCGGTGACGGGGCGGTCGGAGTCATGGACCCATTGTGCAGTCGTCACCTGTGACGCGGATTCGAGCCGAGATCGCGACCTCCGACGAGACGCGCCGGTGCCACGCTCTGCGCGTCGGAGCTGCGACGCCCCTACGCGCCGCTTCCGCCCCCGCGCTGCGCACAGTGCGCGGCGAGGAGGTCGAGGCCCTTTTCGATGCTCACGCGCGGCGTCCAGCCCAGCACCTCCTGCGTCCGGCGCTGGTCGAACCAGTGCGCGGTCGAGAGCTGCTCGGCGAGGAACCGGGTGAGCGGGGGTTCGTCGTCATGGTCGGACAGGTCCCACACCCGCTCGACGAGCGATCCGGCGACCAGCGCCGGCGCCACCGGAATCCGCAGCCGCGGCTCCGCGGCCCCGCCGGCGATCGCGATCCGCGACATCAGCTCGCCGATCGGCCGCGGCTGGCCGTTCGTGACGACGAGCGCCTCCCCGTGCGTGTGGTCGACGGCGGTCAACGCCGCGATGATCGCCTCGACGGCGTTGTCGACGAAGAGCGTGTCGACGAGCGCGGCCCCCGACCCGAGCACCGGCATCCGGCCGTCACGGGCCCGGTCGATGACGCGTTCGGTCAGCTGGGTGTCGCCGGGACCCCACATGAGGTGCGGCCGGAGGACGAGGACCCGGAAGTCGTCGGCATCGGCAGCCAGCGCGAGCCGCTCCCCGGCGGCCTTCGTCCGGGCGTACTCGCCCCGGGCATGATCAGGGGAGGCCGGGCCGGCACCGTCACCGACGATCGACTCGCCGGTGTGCGCCACCGACGGTGACGAGATGTGGACGAACCGCTCCACTCCCGCGGTCTGCGCCGCAGAGATGAGCGTCCGAGTGCCCCCGATGTTGACGGCCGCGAACTCGCTCGGGTCACCGGTCAGCGACACCTTCGCGGCGAGGTGGATGACCGCATCGGCCCCGGCGACCGCCTCGGCGACGGCGTTCGGATCGGTCACCGTGCCCAGCACATCGCGGGCACCCTCGACCCCCGACGGGCGCCGCTGGAGCGTCGTCACCGCGTGGCCGGCGGCGACGAGGGCGCGGGCCACGGACGAGCCGAGCAGGCCCGAGGCTCCGGTGACGGTGATCTTCATGAGACTCCTCAGGTCGGTGGCCGCAGATTGCCGGGTGGCCGCACTCACACGCGGCGGGGAACGCCGTCGCCGGTGAGCACGCGAGCGGCCCAGGCGGCCAACCGCGACCGGTCGATCTTCGAGTTGTGGCGGATGTCGGTGGGGAACGCCGGGGCGACGAGCACGGCCGCGAGATCCTGGCCGTCGACCTCGGCGACCCGGGCGCGCAGCCGGGCGGAGAGGTCGAGCGGGGCGAGGCCCGGTGACAGCGCGGTCCCCTCGGCGTCGAGCACGGCGACGAGCGCCTGCGTCCCCCGCGGGCCGACCCCGACGACGGCACTGCGGCTGACCTCGGGATCCGTGTCGATGAGCGCCTCGAGCCCGCCGGGACCCACCGGCCCGCGCGGCGTCGTCACGACGTGCTGCAGCCGTCCCTCGAGCCACACCCGACCGGCGTCGTCGATGTGCCCGATGTCGTTCGTCCGATGCCAGGACCGCCCGCCGAGGCCATCGCGCGCCGCCTGCGCAGACGTGCGCCAGAGATTGTCGTACCCGGACTTCAGGTGGGCGGCGCTGACGACGAACTCGCCGAGGCGGCCCCGCGCATCCGTGCCCGTGAGCAGCTCATCGGCGGAGTTCCCCGCGTCGTCGATCGGGGCCAGCGCGAGCTCGACTCCGTCGATCGGGGTGCCCACGCACACGCCGAGGTCGTCCCCGGCAGCCGCCGCGGCCACCCCCTCACGGTCGATGTCGGTGAGGAGGAGTCCCTCCGTCATCCCGTACGGCGAGTGGATCGCGGCCGCGGGGAACACCTCGGCGATGGCGTCCATGAGATCGAGCGGGACCGGCGCGCCGGCGGAGAGGACGAGCTCGACCTGCGCGCACGCGGCCCGCTGCTCGGCGCTGAGGTCGCCCGCGGTGGCGGCGACATTGCGGTACGCGGCGGGGGAGGCGAAGACCATCGTCGCGTCGCCGGCGATGATCGCCTCGGCGATCGCGGCCGCGGTGAGCGTCTTCGGCTTCGTCACGGACATGTCCGGCGTCACCGAGGTGGCCCCGATCGCCGGTCCGAGCAGGGCGAACGGCGGGAATCCGGCAACGAGGCCCGTGCCCTCCCGGACGTCGAAGACGCGGGTGAGGACCGCGGCGAGTGCTGCGATGTCCGCGTGCGTGTAGCGCACGCCCTTCGCCGGACCCGTCGACCCGGAGGTGAAGAGGATCGCGGCGTCGTCCGCTCCGGTCGGCGTCGGCAGGGCACCGGTGTGCGGGGTGCGCGCGAGCTCGGTGAGGCTCGTCTCGGTGCGGAAGAGCCGGCGCTGCAGCGGGCCGAGCGGGGAGACGGAGATCCGGCGACCGGGCCACCCGAACGCCCGGGCGAGGCCGAGTCCGGGCAGCTCCCCGATGATCCACTGCGGATCCGCCGAGGTGACCGCCCGCGTCATGCCGCGCGGGCCGAGCCCGGCGTCAGCGACGACGGCGACCGCCCCGATCTTCAGGCACGCGTAGAGCGCGGCGGTGAGGTTGTTGCCCGGCGGCACGAGCATCGACACCCGGTCACCGGGACGCACGCCGAGGTCGCGCAGGCCGTGCGCGATGCTCGTCGTGACATGCCACAGCTGCCGCCACGAGATCTGCTGGGCGGGATCCTGCGAGAAGTCCACCGAGGCGATCGTCTCGTCGTCCGCGCGCGCATCGAGGATCGCGGTGACCGGACGTGGGGCCGGCACCGCGTCCTGCGTCGCGTCCGATGCTGGTGTCGTGGGTGGCACCGAGGCGGTCGGCACCGAAGCGGAGGCGCCGGTCCCGGCGCCCGCTCCGGAGTCCGCGGCGGCCCCGGAGTCCGCAGCCGTCGGGAACTGCGCGGTGAGCCAGTCGAGGACGAGCCCGGGCACGTCGTAGTCCTCGCTGACGAGGTGCGAGCCGAGCTCGAAGCGGTGGACGTCGGCCTGCGGGAGGCGCCCGCGGAGGTCGCGGAGGTAGCGCTCGAGGAACACCGGGTCCTTCGGCCCCCACACGAGGAGCGCGGGACGGTCGAAGGCGGCGATGTCCGCGCCGATGCGCTGCAGTTCGGCATGCGAGGGATGGTGCTCGTCGACGGGGATGTCGGCGACGAACCCGCCGATCCCGTGCCGCAGCGACGCGGACTCGTAGGGCGCGCGGAACGCCGCACGGACCTCGGGGGAGAGCTCGCCGAGGCGCAGCGTGACCCGGAGGAAGCCGTCGGTGACGACGGTGGCCGTCGGCAGCATGGGGCCGGCGAGCGTGGCCCGCAGCGGGGCCGGGAGCGGCGCGTCCTCCGGCTGGTGGACGGCGGTGTTGAGGCTGATCGCGGCCGCGACCCGGTCGGTGTTCCGGGCCGCCCACCCGAGCGAGAGGACACCGCCCCAGTCATGGCCGATCGTCACGACGGGATGCTCCGGCCCCGCCTCGGTGGGATCGGGTGCCTCGGTGGGATCGGGTGCGGTGTCGGCCGCGGAACTGCCGGTCGCCTCGGCGAGGAGGGGCGTGACGACGGCATCGAAATCGGCGATGCGCTGGGAGATGCGGCGCACCTCGGGGCCGTGCGGGGTCGGCAGGCCGTCATGGGTCAGACGCTCGGAGAACCCCATGTCGAGCTGGTCGGGGGCGATGAGCCGCCACGCGCGCCCACCGGAGCGCGCGGATTCGACGGTGGCCGCGGCGAGGCGGCGCCACAGATACGACCACGTCGGGTTGCCGTGGAGGGCGAGGATCGTGCCGGTCGGCTCGATCCCCTCGGCGCGCAGGGTCGACAGCGTGTCGAGGACGTGGAACGCATGCGCGCCGTCGCCGGTGTCGACCTCGACGATCCGGGACCACGCGGGATCCCATTCGGGCAGCGTCGGGGGAAGGGCGGCCGGCCGTCCGGGATGGTTCATCGATGTCCTACCACTCGATCTCGGTCATTGCGGTGTTGAGCCCGGAGCCGACGCCCATGCAGAGGATGCGGTCGCCCTTCTCCAGGGACTCGGCCTCACGGCTGAGCGTGATCGGCAGCGAGGCCGGCCCGACGTTGCCGAGCTCGGGGTACGTCACGGGGATCCGCTCGGGGTCGAGGCCCGCGGCGCGCGTGATCGAGTTCGTGTGGACGTCGGAGACCTGGTGCATGACGTAGCGGTCCATGTTCCGCCAGTCCCAGCCGTCGTCGTGGGCTTCCTCCCACGCGGCGACGACGAGCTCCATGCCGCCGGCGAGCAGTCCCTTCGTGTCGGTGAACATCCCGTTGTGGTCGCCCACGCACAGCTCATGGTGCTGGGTGGCCGCACGGGTGATCCCGCCGAGGATGCGGTGGCCCTCCGGATGCCGATCCGCGGGGCCGATGACGGCGGCGGCCGCCCCGGAGCCGAGCGTGAGCGAGGCGAACTCGTTGAGGTACTCCTCACGGGTGATGCCGTCGCGGGTGAGCCGACGCAGGGTCGCCTCCTGGACGCGCGAGGCGTCCTCTCCGGCGACGACGAGGGCATAGTCGATCTGCCCGGCATCGATCATGTTCGCGGCCAGGGTCATGCCGTTGACGAAGCCGAGGCACGCGTTGGCGATGTCGAAGTTCATCGCCTGCGGCCCGAGGCCGATGCCGGCATGGACGCCGACGGCCACCGAGGGCTCGAGGTGCTCGCGGGTGACGGAGGTGTTGACCATCAGCCCGATGGCACCCGGCTCGACGCCCGCCTCGGCGAGGGCCTTCTTGCCGGCGGCCACGGCACCGGCGACGAACTCGGCCGGCTGATCCCAGTTGCGGCGGGCGTCAACGCCTGCCACGCGCTGGAGGAGTCCGGTCGGGAGTCCGAGGGTGGTCAGGGTATCGGCGAGGCGCTCGTCGAATTCGTGGGAGGTCACTACGTTGGGGGCGATGATCTCGGCCAGACCGAGAAGAGCCACATTCGAGTGACGGAAAGTTGCGTTGCCGTTCGCCAATTGAGGTTCTCATCCCTTTTCGGGTCGTTCGTCGACGTCTGCGCCCACCGTCCTGGCGGGCAGGGTGGGCGGAGGAAGTTCGGGGACTATCCTAGCGCGCGGTGTCTGAGACTGTGCTCAGTGCCGTCGCGGCGCGGTTCCGGCCCAGGTGCCGGGGCTGCTGCCGGGGTCTGTGCCGGGCTGCTGCGCCTGGGCGCCCGGGCTGCCGCGCCCGCGGGCGGCTCAGCGCGTGAACCACGTGAACCCGTCGTAGAGCAGGCCGGTCGCGGCGAGGACCGCGATGCCGGCGAGCACGATCGAGGTCACGGTGTGCGAGACCTTCGAGGACTGGAAGCGCTCGGCGCGCGAGTACGCCATGGGCCGATCGGTGACGTTGTGGCCGAACTGGGCGAAGATCCGCCAGTCCATGACGTCGATGAGGGACTTCGCGGCGAGCGTGAAGACGATGATCGCGCCGATGGCCATGAAGAGGAGGAAGACGAAGCCGAGGAAGCCGTACGTTTCGAAGAACGTGACGACGCGGTCGCCGATCGCGGTGATGAAGCCGGAGAACCCCTCGCCCAGCGGCAGCGGATCAAGGGAGTCCATGATCGAGTTGAGGGTCATCCGGTCGCGTTCTGTGCGGCTGGCCCCGATGTACATGACGAGCGCGGCGGCCAGGGCGACGCCGAGGTTGATGATCGTGATCGTCGAGTTGTCCGGCCAGAAGTCGAGGTTCCTGATCGTGTACGTCGAGGCCAGCGCCACGCAGATGATCGCACCGACGAGCGCGCCGACCGTGGCGGGCAGGAGGAGGTTGTTGAAGAAGACGAACGCGATGGCCGCGAGCAGACCCGCGCCGAGGATGTACGTGAAGACCGCGAGCGTGTCACCGTTGCCGGCCGTCGCCGCCCGCCGGTTCTGCGCGATCATCTGACCGGAGTGGGCGATGTTCTGCGTGAGCTCGGCGGTCGTCGCCTTCTCATCGTCCTCGGTCGTCGACATCACCCGGGTCTCGGCTTCGTCGGCGCTGTAGGCGCGCATGTCCCGACGACGCTGCTGCGTCGGCGGCTGACCATAGCCCTGCTGCGCATATCCCTGCTGGTCATAGCCTGGCTGACCCGGCTGTCCGTAACCCGGCTGCCCGGGCTGCGCTGCGCCGGGGCCGCGGTACTCGGGGGCCGGGTACCACTTGCCGACCTTCGCGGCGAGCACGTAGATGAGGATCACGACAATGGCCGCGAGGACTCCGATCGAGAGGTTGGCGCCGATCTCGGCCATAGGCTCCTCCTTGCAGGGCTGACGGTGGATTGGACAACAGTGGTCTTGTCCTATTCTATTGGCTTCCCGCGCGCGGTCCTGCGACTCGGTGATCCTGAGATCCGGCGTTCCTGTGACTCTGCCGTGCAACCGCCCCGACTGCACCTGTCATGGGTAAGCTGGCCGCAGAGCACTCGCGCCGGCCTTCGAAGGAGAATCCCGATGAGCAACGCCCAGGCCTTCTCGACCGCGGCGATGCCGCTCGACCAGCAGCTCGTCCTCGTCACCGGGGCCGGCCGCGGCCTGGGGGCGGCGATCGCGAAGGCGTTCGCCCACGTCGGCTCCGCGGTCGTCGTCAACTACCGCTATTCCGCGGATGCCGCGGAGGAGCTCGCCGAGGCGATCCGCGCTCGCGGCGGACGTGCGGCGGCGCTCGAGGCCGACGTCACCGACGACCGGGCCGTCGATGCGATGTTCGACGCCGCCCACGCCGAGTTCGGGATGCCCGTGTCCACCGTCGTCAACAGTGCGCTCATGGACTACACGTTCGACGTCGAGGGGCGACAGCCGGCGGACGAGATCGACTTCGCGGACCTCTCCGACCAGTTCCGCGGCACCGTCGGCTCGGCGATGAACACGGTCCAGGCGGCGATGAGCGGGTTCCGGGAGATCGGCTCGGGGCGGGTGATCAACGTCGGCTCGAACCTCGTCCAGAACCCGGTGGTGCCGTATCACGACTACACCGCGGCGAAGGCGGCGCTGCTGGCGCTGACCCGGACGTTCGCGCGGGACCTCGGGCCGCTCGGGGTGCGGGTCAACATGGTCTCCGGCGGTCTCCTGCGGACCACGGACGCCTCGGCGGCGACGGCGGAGGAGGTCTTCGACCGGATCGCCGAGGCGAGTGCGCTCGGGCACGTGACGACTCCGGAGGAGTTCGCCTCGGCGGTGGTCTTCTTCGCCTCCCCGGACTCCCGCGCGGTGACCGGACAGAACCTCATCGTCGACAACGGGTATGTCATGAGCTGACACCCCATTTCCAGTTCGGCCTCGCTATGCTGGAGCGATAGTTGAGGCGGTGACCTGCGGGAATCGTGCTGCCTGGGCGGTGGAGTCGAGGGCGATTTCCAAAGGAGAGGGACCGATGACGGACGACGGGCCGAGCCTGGCCATCAGCCTGCGTGCGGTGATGTCCCGGCTCACTCCGGCGGAGAAGAAGATCGCACGCGCCGTCCTGGCCGCCTACCCGTTCGCCGGGCTCGAGCCGATCGCCGACCTCGCGCACGCCGCCGGTGTCAGCGGACCCTCGGTCGTGCGGTTCGCGCGCACGCTCGGCTTCAGCGGCTACCGGGAGTTCCAGGACGCCCTCAAGGCGGAGATGCGCGAGCGCGAGGAGTCGAATCTCTCGCAGGCGCTCGCCCCCGGTGAGGGGGCGGAGTTCGATGCGGCGCGGACCGCGTTCCACGCGGGCATCGATGAGACCTTCGACTCGGTCATCGGCGACGAGCTCGAGCGCACCGTCGAACTCCTCGCCCAACCCAAGCGCAGCGTCGCCCTCGTCGGCGCGACGTACACGGCCCACATCGCCGACATCTTCCACGCGCAGCTCGGCTCGGTGCGCTCGGGGGTCGTCCGGGTGCACGCGAATCCGCTGCTCGCGGCCGCTGATCTCCTCGACCTCAAACGCGGCGACATCCTCGTCGTCCTCGATGTCCGGCGCTACGATCCGGCGATCACCGAGGTGGTGCGGATCGGGAAGGAACTCGGCCTCACCGTCGTCGTCTTCACCGACCTGTGGCTCTCCCCGGCGGCGTCGCTGGCTGATCGGGTGCTCACCGCCGAGGTCCGGGCGGCAGGGCCGGCGGACACCCTCGCCCCGATGCTCGCGCTCGTCGAGACGGTGAGCGAGCTCGTCGCCGCCGAGCTGGGGGAGGCCGCCGTCGACCGCCTCAGCCGCATCGACCCGCTGCGGCTGCGGCTGAGCAGGGGCGCGGACCGGCTGTGACGGGCAGACCGGCGCCTCGGGAGGCCGCGAGCTGAGCGGGCGGCTGCCTCGTGCGGGCGACGGTTCACCTCACCGGCGTCGTCCCGGGTGGCGGCGCTGGCCGAAGGGGACGCTCGGGAACCCGGTCGGGATCGCGTAGGACCGTTCGCCCCCACCGCCGGTGGTCGTGTGCCCGTTTCCGGATCCGCCGAGGCTGCCAGAGCCGCTGTCGCTCGCCCGGTAGGGGGCCGGTCCGTCGGGGCCGGGCGGGGTGACGGGGATCCCGGAGGCCGGGGTGCCGATGATGGGGATGTCACCCGTCCCACTGTCGTTCATCGCGACCACCGGCACGAGGGATGTCGGCGCTGTGTCGAGGAGACACGGGGAGCGCCGGGGTCCTGGGGTGCCGTCCGGGTACGTCGAGGGGTGGACGCAGGAGGGGAGTCGGGCTGCGTCCGCCGACGGCTCGTGGTGGGAGCCGTCGGATCGGGGCGGGTGCTGGTCATGGGGATCCGTTCGCAGAGGTGGGCGCAGGAGGGGAGCGGCGAAGTTCGCCTGGTGCGCGGTGCTTGCAGCGTGGGGTGGTCGCTGCCAGCCGGTGCGCATCGGAGTGCTGGCGATGAGGGAGCTCCGCCGTCGGAGCCTCGCAGGAGGAGGCGGACGGACGGGGCATCGCAGCCTGAGCCGGGGAATCGAGGGCGCGGAGGTGACCGTGCACCACGGATTCCGAAGGTCGCTCACCGGTATGGAATTTTCATTCCAGAGTAGAACATTGCGTGACGAATGTAACCCCACTTTTAGAAGATTTTTCAATGACGTCATCAATGAGGCGGGCTTGTCAGGTGAGCTTGCCTGTATCGGAAACCGCCGCGAAAGGGCTCTGCCGCGGTGTGCGGGGCGTCGCGGGCGACGGCTGAAATGCTCGGTGAGCGGCTCGGCGAGTGGCCCGGTGAGGGGCCCGGTGAGGGGGCGCCGAGGGGCTGCCGATTCAGTCCGCGAACTCCGCGAGGAAGCGGTCGGCGCGAGCGAGGAGCAGGGCGGCGCTCTCGGACTCGAAGTCCGGCGATTCGGGGTCGCTGAAGAGGTGCGAGCTGCCCGGGTAGAGGAAGGACTCGGCCGGTGCCCCGGCAGCGGCGGCGGATTCCAAGAGGGTCTCCGCCAGACCCGGCGTGCGCCATTCGTCGTCGACGGCGAAGTGGATCTGCACGGGCACCTGCGGCTGCCAGCGGGTGCGGGAGGGGAAGCCACCGCCGTGGAAGAGAAGGGCCGCGCGGGCGCGGGAGTCGTTCTTGCCCATCTGCTGGGCGACGCTCGCTCCGAGCGAGAGCCCGGCGAACACGAGCGGCCCGGTCAGCTCGCTGCTCAGCTCGGCGACGCGGTCGACCAGCGTGCGGAAGCCGACATCCCGGGAATGGGCCACCCCCGCCTCGGCGCTGGTGAAGGTCTGCCCCGCGTAGTAGTCGGGGGTGTGGACCTCGTGACCCCGGCTGCGGAACTCATCGGCGATGCGGCCGATGCCGGGGGTGAGCCCGAACGCGGAGTGGAGGAGGACGATGCGGCTCATGAGCGTGTCCTGCCTGGTCAGCGGCTCTGGCCGCGGGCGATGTGGAAGGTGTCCGCGCGGGCGGTGGCCCAGTCGGCGGCCCAGTCCTCGGGGGCGCCGTTGAGGAGTTCGCCGGGTTCGAGCCAGTCGTAGAGGCGGGCGTAGGACCAGGATTCGGACGGGGAGAGGTTGCGGCGGAGCATCGTCGGTTCGAGTTCGCTGGGATGGGCCGCGCCCATCGAGGCCATGAGGCGGACCGCCTCGGCGACGGTGCCGTCGTGGTAGTTGCGCACGCGTTCGGCCTTGTCGGGGACGTAGATCGCGCGAGCGCGGCGGGGATCCTGCGTGGCGACGCCGACGGGGCACTTGCCGGTGTGGCAGACCTGGGCCTGGATGCAGCCGACGGCCATCATCATGGCGCGGGCCGAGTTCGTGAAGTCGGCGCCCTGGATGAGGCGCTTTACGATGTCGGAGCCGCTCGCGACCTTGCCCGAAGCGCCGATCCTGATCTGGTCGCGCAGCCCCGCGCCGACGAGCGCGTTGTGGACGATCATCAGGCCCTGGGTGAGGGGGAGGCCGACGTGGTCCTCGAACTCCAGGGGCGCGGCACCCGTGCCGCCCTCGGAGCCGTCGACGATGATGAAGTCGGGGGTGATCCCGGTCTCGAGCATCGCCTTGCAGATCGCGAGGAACTCGGTGCGGGAGCCGACGCAGAGCTTGAAGCCGGCCGGTTTGCCGCCGGAGAGCTCGCGCATCTTCGCGATGAACTGGAGCAGCTCGATCGGGGTGGAGAAGACGCGGTGGTTCGGCGGGCTGATGCACGTCTGACCGACGGGCACGTCGCGGATCTGCGCGATCTCCTCGGTGACCTTCTTGCCGGGGAGGACGCCGCCGAGGCCGGGCTTGGCTCCCTGCGAGAGCTTGAGCGAGGTCATCTTGACCTGCGGGTCCTGGGCCTTCGCGGCGAACTTGTCGGGGTCGAAGTCGCCGTCGGGGGTGCGGGCGCCGAAGTATCCGGTGCCGAGCTCCCAGATGAGGTCGCCGCCGAACTCCTGGTGGTACGGGGAGATCGAGCCCTCGCCGGTGTCCTGGGCGAAGCCGCCCATCGCCGCGCCCTTGTTGAGCGCGCGCACCGCGTTGTCGCTGAGCGAGCCGAAGCTCATCGCGGAGACGTTGAGCAGGGAGATGTCGTAGGGCTGGGTGCAGTCGTTGCCGCCCACCCGGATCCGCGGCGGGGTGGGGGAGTTGGGCAGCGGGGTCGTCGAGTGCATGAGCGCTTCGTAGCCGGTGCGGTCGACGTCGTGCTCGGTGCCGAAGGCGTGCTCGGAGAGGATGCCCTTCGACCGTTCGTAGATCGTCGTGCGGGCGTCGCGGCTGAAGGGTCGGCCGTCCCAGTTCCGTTCGATGAAGTACTGCTGGATCTCCGGTCGGATCGACTCGAGGAGGAAGCGCGCATGTCCCGCGATCGGGTAGTTGCGGAGGATCGAGTGCTTCTTCTGCGTGACGTCCCAGGCGGCGAGTGCTCCGAGCCCGACCGCCGAGGCGGCTGCGGCGATCCGTGCGATGCGCTGTCCCGTGGTCTCACCGGTGACCAAGCGAACGATGGGGAGCTGACCTTTCATTGCGCCTCCTTGGGTTGCGCGTCAGCGCAGGCACCGAGGCGGCGGTGCGCGACGGTGGTCACTGCACGGACTGACGGTGCTGTGGGAACTGACGGCTCTGTGCGGAACTATCGGCTCTGTGGGAACTGATGGGTCTGTGCGGATCTGACGGCTCTGTGCGGGCGGCGAGCCGCGCAGGCCAGCGCGGACGACGTGCACAGATGTGCCTCAAGCCGAGCCTAGACCGCCGGAACGGAGATTTCAGGAAAGGGCCACCTGAGTTTTCGTGAACCCTGGGTGGTCTCGGTGTGCGCGGTGGGTGGTCTCGGCCTGCGCGGTGGGTGTTCGGAGGTGGTGGTGCGGGGTCGGTGTTGGGGTCGGGAGGGAGCGCGAGTCGGGAGTTGGCGTCTGGGGTGGCGGGGAGTCGTGGGTGGAGGGGAGTCGAGGATGGATGCGGAGTCTGGAGATGGGCGAGGCCGGGACGGAACTGCTCGGAGCTCAGGGGCGGGGCGGTCGGCGCAGCGAACCGAGGGTGAGTGCGGTGGCCCAGGGGCGGACGCGGCGGTGGGTGCGGCGGACCGGGACGGTGGGCGCGGTCGGCGCGGCGAACCGAGGGTGCGGTCGGCGTGGGGCGGTGATGTCGGGTGAAGTCGTTGCGAGTTCGATGAATTCCCGACCGCGTACGTCCGTGACCAGCGACTTCTGTCGGCAGGCGGAAATCACTGAGTGAATGAATTCATTGTGAAAAAAAGATCGAATAAATTGGGAACAGACTGTTGTGCATGTCACACTCGCGGAGTAGAATCAGACCAACAACGATGAGCGTTGGCGAACGGATCAGGAGTCATGACACTCACCCCGGACAGGCAGAACCACGGGAACGGCGACCGTGCCCGTACGTCGCCTGCGGGGAAGCGGGGATCCGCGTCGAAGCGACCGGGTTCATCTGGGCCGAGTTCTTCTGGGCCGGGTTCATCTGGACCGGGGTCATCCGCAGGCGGCTCGAGTCGACCGACCGGAGCTCCGGAATCGCTGTTCGACCAGCTCAGGGATGCCGGACTCGACCTCAGCGGCAGCATCCACGCCGAACTCTTCGAGGAGATCCCGGCCGTACCGGAAGCTGAGGGTCCAGCGTCGCCTGAGACGTCGATCGCTGAGGCTTCGATCCAGGAGACTCCGGTCGAGGGGGCTCCGTTCGATGGGAATCCGGTCGGCGAGGTTCCCGTCGTTGACGCTCACATCGACGAGGCTCAGATCGGCGAGGCTCAAAGTGATGCGACTCCGGCCGGGGAAGCCCCCGGCGCTGAGGAGCCCGATGACTCTCCCGGTGCCAACGATCCCGATGACTATGGGCATCGCCGCAGCGCAGCGCTCGCGGCCGACGTCTCGGCGCTGTCGGTCGACGAAGACGTAATCGGCCCGGGACCCATCGATGACGACGACCCGGCTGCGGCGGTCGCCGACATGGCTGACACGGGGAACGTCATCTCCGCCTCGCAGAATGCCACGCTCGACACGGGGAACGCCACGTCTGACTCGACGCGCTCTATGCCGGACACGAGGAAGCTGAGCCGGCATCCGCTGCTCACCGATGCGGCCTGGTCCCGTCTGTCCGAGTTCGCGCCCGAAGTCCTCGACAGCATCACGAACCTGACCCGGCTCGAAAGCGAAGTCCGCACCTTCGAACGGCCGGTGGGCCCCGACGACGCGGTGATCCTCGCCGATGCGCTCGAAGCGATCAACCGCGTCAACGCCTCACTCAACGCCGTCACCCTCGCCATCTTCCAGCGAGTCGGAGTGCCCACGGACTTCGGCGCGAAGACGACGAAGGCACTCGTCAAGGATCGTTTGGGACTGTCGGACCAGGAGGCCTATCGGCGCACCGAGGCGGCGAACAACCTCGGCGGACGCGTCGACCTCTCCGGTCAGCCGATGCCGCCGCTGGCCCCCAAGGCCGCAGACGGCCTCCACGAGGGAGTCCTGTCGGCGAACCAGGCGGCGGTCATCGCCGAATGCATGAAACGACTGCCTGCCTGGGTGAGCGCCGAACTGCGGGCCGAGACCGAGGAGCGACTGGTCAAGGAAGCGCCCAACGTCCGCGTCTCCGACCTGCGCGAGATCTTCCAGCGCATGCTCGACATCATCGACCCCGACGGCAAGGAGCCGTCCGAGGGACGCGACCGGTCGGACTACTCGGTTCATCTGCGCGCTCGCCGCAACGGTGACTGGGAGCTGTCGGGTCGGCTCGACCCGATCACCGGCGGCCTGCTCAACGGCCTGCTGACCTCGAGAATCGAGTCATGCCGGACAACCGGCGAGCAGGGCGGCGCGGATGCAGCGAGCGGTCAGGGCGACGCCGGCAGGAATGGCGACGCCGGCAGGAATGACGACCCCACCAGTGATCGCGATGCCAGCCGAGATGGCGGCCTCGGCAGCAGCGGGTTCCCCGGCACCGAGGCGGCCGGCGAGGAGTCACCCAGCGCCTTCGACGTGCTCGATGCGGTGCTCTCCGGCGACCGGCACGATGCGCCGCTGTTCGCTCAGGACGGCACCGGCCAGCGACTTCCGGGCACGGGCACCAGTGCCGATGCCTCGGGAGGAACGGCTGCGATGGCAGGTCACGGCGGTGCGGACGGCAGCGCCTATGGAGTGCGCAGCGACGGCACGACGGTGAGCACGATCGACGCTCAGCCCTCGGCCCGCCGGTGGATCTACGAACGATTCGCCTCCCTGATCGGCAAGATCGAGATGAATCGCCCGAATTCGGGCGCGAGGTACTCGCTCGTCGTCACGGCGAAGGCCGAGGATCTCGCCTCGAGAACTGGCCAGGGCAAGACCGGCACCGAGAATCCGGTGCCGATGTCCGAACTCACCTCCTCCGGACTCAACGGCAGAGTGTTCTTCCACCTCATGAGCGACTCGGCCAAGACGGTGCAGGTCGCCACCGAGAAGCGCTTCGCCGACGAGAAGCAGACGGCGATCATCACGGCGAGGGATATGGGATGCACTTTCCCGGGCTGCGATGCACCGCCGGGGTGGTGCGAAGTCCACCACATCGTGCCGTGGATCGACAACGGCATCACCGACATCAACAACCTCACACTGGCCTGCGGAGCACACCACCATCTCATCGACAGATCCGATTGGCACGCAGTGATGCTCACCAGCGGGCAGCCGGCGTGGGTGCCACCCGCCTCGATCGACCCGGAGCGACGCCCCATCCTCCATGCGAAGTTCGTCGCCCAGGGGATCATCGACACGCTCTTCGACGGCTGAGCGGTCACGGGTTCGCTCTGCGGAACGGTTTGAGCGATCCCGTCCTGCAGGCATACCGTGAGGACCATGAGCACCGGTGAGCCGAACGCGACGAGCAACCGGCGCACCATCGTTGCAGTGTTCCTTGCCGGCATCTCGGTCTTCCTCGTCCTCTACGAGACCCAGGGCCTCATCCCCGCCATCCGCGAGGCGTACTCGATCGACACCCCCACCGCGAGCCTCACGGTCTCGGCGACGAACGTCGCCATGGCCTGCTTCCTCATCCCGTTCTCACTGCTCGCCTCCCGCATCGGCCACGCCCGGCAGATCGTCGGCGGCGTCATCCTCGCCGCAGTCCTCGCCCTCATCCTGCCGTTCACCCCCAACCCCGAACTGCTCATCACCGTCCGCTTCCTCCAAGGCGTGGCGATCGCCTCGGTGCCGGCCACCGCGATGGCCTACCTGTCACTGCGGCTTCCGCCCTCGGCTCTGCCCGGCGCGATCGGCGTCTACATCGCCGGGAACACGATCGGCGGCCTGTGCTCCCGGCTGCTCACCGGACTCGCCGCCGAAGTCCTCGGCTGGCACGGCGGCCTCGCCTTCACCGCAGCGGTCGCGCTCGCCATCGGACTCATCGTCGTCTGGCTCCTCCGCGGCGACATGGTCCGACCCGAGTCCGATACGACTCCGCGCGACACGACCCGATCGCCTCGACGAACCCCGAGCGGACTGTGGGGAATCTACCTCACCGGGTTCCTCTGCATGATCGTCTTCGGTGGCTCCTTCACAATGCTCGGCTCCCGACTCCAACAGGACCCGTGGAACCTCAGCGAGGGCACCGTCGCCCTCTTCTTCCTCATCTACCTCGTCGGCACCGTCGTGACGACGTACTACGGTCGCCTCGCCGTGGCCTTCACCCGCCGTCGCCTCACGCTCATCGGCATGGCCACCGCGATCATCGGCGCCTGCCTCACCCTCGTCGACTCCCTCCCGCTCATCGTCATCGGCATGTCGCTGCTCACCGGCGGCTTCTTCCTCGGCCACACCGGCGCCTCGGCCGCCGCGAGCACCGCCCGACCCGGCGTCGACACCACGCGGTCCTCCGCCATCTACCTCACCGTCTACTACCTCGGCACGAGCCTCGGGGCCTGGCTCTCCGCCGTGCTCTTCACCGACTTCGCCTGGCCGGGCGTCGTCGGCATGTGTCTGACCTCCCTGGTCGCCGTGATCGTGCTCACCCTTGTAGGGTTCAGACAACGCCAGTGAAAGGATCCTCGATGCCCCAGATCGTCCATTCCATCGCCGACGGCGTCGCCCACGTCGAGATCGACCGCGCCGACAAACTCAACTCCCTGACCAGGGACGTCTTCGAGGAGCTCGTCGAGGTCGGTCTCCACCTCAGCACGCTCCCCGAGGTGCGCGCGATCGTCCTCTCCGGCCGCGGGCGCGCCTTCAGCGCAGGTCTCGACCTCGCAGAGATGGCCCGGATCGCCGAGGAGGGACCCAGTGGCATCGGCGCCGACGGTGACCTCCTCGGTTCAGCCCGAGCACTCGCTCAGAAGGCCGTGCACGTGTGGTCCCTCGTCGAGGTGCCCGTCATCGCCGCGGTCACCGGGCCCGCCCTCGGCGGGGGCATGCAGATCGCCCTCGGCGCCGACATCCGAGTCGCGAGCCCCGACTCCCAGTTCTCGCTCATGGAGATCAAATGGGGGATCATCCCCGACATGTGCGGCACCCAGCTGCTGCCCCGTCTCGTCGGCCCCGGCATGGCGAAGAAGCTCATCGTCACCGGTGAGGCGATCGGCGGCGTCGAGGCGCAGCGGATCGGACTCGTCGAGGAGCTCGCCGAGGACCCGATCGCCAGAGCCCTCGAGCTGGCCGCCGACATCGCCGCGAAGTCCCGTCAGGCGCTCGTGTGGTCGAAGCGCCTCGTCGACCTCTCCTACTCTGTCCCCTTCGCCGAGGGACTCGCCGCCGAACAGCAGGCGCTCTCCGAACTCCTCGGCTCGGACGAACAGCGCAGGGTCGTCGAAGAGCGCCTCACCAGCATGCGGGCCTCCCGCCGCTGAATCGAAGCCTGGCTCAGCGTGCCTCGTCCGGGCGCACGACGTCGATGGCGCGGGGCCCTGCCGTGACCGCTGCGGCGGAGGCGAAGGTCGCCAGCTCGCTGAGCAGGACGAACGTGGGACGCATGAGCTTGAGCTCGCCGGCCGACTCAGCGGCGAGGAGCGCCGCGACCGACAGCCACTCGCTCGTGTGCGCCTCGGTCGTGACATGCTGCGGGGCCAGCGCATCATCGGCGGCCATGACGTAGAAGTACGTGTCGAAGCGCTTCGGCTGTCCGAGCGGGGTCACCCAGTTCGCCCACGGTGTGAGCGCATTCGGGTCGATGACGGCACCCGTCTCCTCGGCGACCTCACGGACCGCGGTCGCGATGAGGACCCGCCAATCGTCGATCGTGGAATCCTGCCACGCCGCCCGGTGGAGCTCGGGGTCGGAGACGATGACCGCCTCGGCGCCGGCGACATCGACGGGATCGACACGGCCGCCGGGGAAGACGACGACACCGGCGGCGAAATCCATCGTCGAGACCCGGTGCTGGACGAAGACCTCGAGTCCGGACTCGCCGTCCCTGACCATGATCACGCTCACGGCTGGACGGATGGGGACGGCGGTGGGATCGACGGTCATAGCAGTGGACACCTTCGGTCGGGGCTGGTCATCACATTATCGCGCGTTCGCACCGCGGATCGGCAGGGTGACCTTGCGCGATACGATGAGGAAGTCAGAGCCGCCCCGGCGGCCGGAGTGCCAGGCGGAGGAGGTGATCGACGTGGAGGTCTACCCTCTCTTCACCGTCGACAGCGCCTGGCCGAACTGGCTGATCTTCCTCCTCTTCGCCGTCGACCTCCTCATCCGGATCATCGCGCTCGGGTGGATCCCGCACAACCGCCGCCCGTCGGTGGCGCTCGGCTGGCTGCTCGCGATCTTCCTCATCCCCTATGTCGGGCTGCTCGCGTTCCTCCTGCTCGGCTCGTCGAAGCTGCCCAAGCATCGGCGGAAGAAGCAGACCGTCATCAACGACATCATCCGCGAGGAGTCGAACGAACAGGCGATCGTCGGCGAGCACAGCCACCTGCCCGAACCCCTGGCGACGGCGGCCCAGCTCAACTTCGACCTCGGCGCCCTGCCGATGACCCACGGCAATGCGTTCATCCTGCACACGGACAACCACGAGTGCATGGAGGCGATGGCCGACGCCATCGACGCCGCCCACGACTACGTCCACTTCGAGTTCTACATCGTCGCCATCGACGCGACGACGAAACGGCTCATCGACTCCCTCTTCAACGCCCACGCGCGGGGAGTGCGGGTGCGGATCCTCATCGACCACCTCGGGTCGATCGGGTATCCGGGCTATTCGGAGCTCGTCAAACGGCTCGACTCGTCGGGGATACCGTGGCGCCGCGCCCTCCCGATCCGCCCCTGGCGAGGCGAGTATCAGCGGCCTGACCTGCGCAATCATCGCAAGATCCTCGTCGTCGACGGGGTCAGGGCGTTCACCGGTTCGCAGAACATCATCGACCGCTCGTACAACAAGGCCCGCAACCGGCGGAAGGGCTTCCAGTGGATGGATCTCTCCCTCGAATGCGAGGGGCCGGTCGTCGACGAACTCGACGCGGTCTTCACCACGGACTGGTATTCGGAGACCGACGAGCTCTTCGACGAGTCCGCGCAGCTCGAACTCAACGCCCCCATCAGCGGTGGCGCCCTCGCCCAGGTCGTCCCGTCCGGTCCCGGGTTCGAGGACGAGAACAACCTGCGACTGTTCAACCACCTCATCTACAACGCCAACCGCACGGTCGTCGTGTGCTCCCCGTACTTCGTCCCCGACGAGTCGCTGCTCCACGCGCTGACGACGGAGGCGCGCTCAGGCGTCGACGTCCGCCTCTACGTCGGTGAGACGAGCGACCACTGGCTCACCCACCGCGCCCAGCAGTCGTACTACGACGAGCTCGTCCGCGCCGGGGTCCGCATCTTCATGTACCACGCCCCGACCGTCCTCCACTCGAAGTTCCTCCTCATCGACGACGATGTGTCGATCATCGGGTCCTCGAACATGGACGAACGCTCGTTCGCGATGAACCTCGAGGTGACGATGTTCATCGTCGACAAGGAGTTCACGGCGCGGATGTACGCGCTCGAAGCCGAGGAGTACGCGCCGAACTCCGTCGAGCTCGACGCCGAGGAGTGGCGGAACCGGCCGCTGCACAAGAAGTACATCGAGAACGTCGCGCGCTTGACGAGCTCGCTGTTGTAGTCGCGGGCAGTGCGCTGCTCAAGGCGCTGCCAGTGTGCCGCTGTAGGCGCTGTCTGACGAGCTCGCCGCAGTAGACATTGGCAATACGAAGCGGCGGCTGCCTCGATGAGGCAACCGCCGCTATCCTGCACTGAGCTCCGTCAGCTGCGGGCAGGTCCTTCGTCCTCGATCGAGCGCTCGGGGTCGGAGATGACATCGTTGACTCGCTTCGGCGTCGGGGTCGTGCCCCCGGCAGGCTTCGCGCTCGACCCAGCACTCGCGGTAGTTCCCGGAGTCGGCTTGGCGCCGGGCTTCGGCGAGGGAGTCGCGCCGCCTGCCGAGCTGCCGGCCGGTTTCGGCGTCGCGGCCGATCCGGACGTCGCCGAGCCGGGCGTGGAACCGGCCGTGGAACCGGTTCCGGTGGTCGGCTTCGAACCGCTGGTCGAGCCGGTTCCGGGCGTCACAGGCTTCGACGCCGCACCGGCAGCGGACGAACCAGCCGAGGCAGAACCGGCCGCGTTCGAACCCTTCGCCCCTGTCGAGCCGCTCGACGAGGGTCCGTCGTGTGCATCCTCGTCACCGTCGAGCTCCTGCGCTGCGGCGTTGACCTTGTCGGTCGCCGTCTGGACGGCATCGGCCACCGCCGGAGCCTTCTCGCGGATCGACTGGTTGGCCTTCTCGACCGTCTCCTGCACCTTCGGGTCGGTCCACAGCTCCTGCAACTGCGCCTTGAGCTTCTCGTAGCTCTGGCGGCCGGTCCGAGATCCGAGGACGTACCCGATTCCCAGTCCGGCCAGGAGAATCAATCGCTTCTTCATGGTTGTGCTCTCCTTCGCTGCGTCGCAAATGTGTTCTGAGCCACCAGCCTATACCGACACACCGGGTCAGTGGTGAGGCAATTTCGCGCTGCGAGGTCGATCGCGCCACCGTCCGCCAGGGCAGGCGCGCACTGCCGCGCACGGCGTCGATGGGGAAAAGCGACATTGCCGGAAAACTCCCAGCGTCAGCGGACTGTGTCCTCAGCGCAGCGACACCGTCACAGACTCGGCTGCTGCGTGATGCAGTGGATGCCGCCGCCGCGGGCGTAGAGCTCGCGGGCATCGACCCCGACCACGGTGCGACCCGGGTACACCCGCTCGAGGATCGCCTGCGCCTCGGCGTCCATCGGGTCATCGAACGTGCACGCGATGACTCCGCCGTTCGTCACGAGATGGTTGACGTAGGAGTAGTCGACCCAGCCCTCGTCGTCCTCGAGGATCTCCGGCGCCGGAATCGGCACGACCTCGAACGGCTGACCGTCGGCGGTCGTCTCGTTCGCGAAGAACTCCTTGAGCTGCTCACTGAACTCATGGTCCGGATGCTCGGGATTGCGCTGATCGTGGACGAGGACGACACCGGGGCTCGGCATCGTCGCCACGATGTCGACGTGCCCGCGCGTGCCGAAGGTCTGATTGTCCCGGTGCAGCCCGTGATCGAGCCAGATGACCTTCTTCGCGCCGATCGTGCGGGCGAACTCGGCCTCGACATCGGCCTCGGTGAGCCCCGGATTCCGTCCCGGATCGAGCTGCACGCTGCGGGTGGCGAGCACCGTTCCGTGGCCATCGACGTGGATGCCGCCGCCTTCGTTGCGCAGCTGCGAGGAGATCACCGGAACGTCCGCGGCCTCGGCGACGAAGCGCCCGATGTGCTCATCGTTGTCCCACGTCGCCCACTCCTGCGCGCCCCAGCCGTTGAACACCCAGTCGACGGCCGCGAGCTTCCCCTCGTCGTCGACGACGAAGGTCGGGCCGATGTCGCGCATCCACGCATCGTCGAGTTCCGCAGTGACGATCTCGATGCCCTCGCCGAGGTGGCGCTTGGCGTGGTCGACCTGCGCCGGGGAGACGACGACGGTGACCGGGGTGAACTCACTGGCCGCATTGGCCACGGCCGCCCACGTCGTGCGCGCCGCCTCGGCGTCCTCCTCCGAGGCACCCAGCGCATAGCCCGAGGACGGGAACGCCATCCAGATGCGGTCGTGGGCGGCGGTCTCTGCCGGCATGCGGTACGTCATCGTCTACCTCTTCTGTGGTGCTCTCATCCGGAAATCTGGTGGTGCGACTGCGGACGCAGTGTGACTCCGAGTCTAGCGATCCTGCTCGCGGCAGGACCTGCGGATTCCGCACCTGCCGACCCCGTATAGTCGGGCGAGGAGATCAGTCCGGCAAGGGAGACCGACTGGCAGCGCCGAAGGGAGTCGCACGTGAAGACCGAGGACATCGACGAGCTCTTCGCCAGGAAGGGGACCGGTCCGCTGGCCGGGATCCTCGTCGCGGACTTCTCCCGGGTCCTCGCCGGCCCGTACGCGACGATGATGCTCGCCGACCTCGGCGCCACGGTCATCAAGGTCGAGGGCCGCACCGGTGACGACACCCGGTACTGGGCACCGCCTCGGCGCGGGGACGATGCGACGTACTTCCTCACGGCCAACCGGAACAAGCACTCCGTCGTCCTCGACTTCACCGACCCCGACGATCGCGCCCTCGCCCAGGAGCTCGCCCGCCGGGCCGACGTCCTCGTCGAGAACTTCAAGGCCGGGGGCCTGGCCAAGTACGGCCTCGACTACGACTCGGTGCGGGCGGAGAACCCGGGCATCGTCTACGCCTCGGTGACCGGTTTCGGGCGGGACAATCCGCAGCCGGGCTACGACCTCCTCATCCAGGGACTGTCGGGGTTCATGAGCGTCACCGGCACCGAGGAGTCCGGCCCGGTCAAAGCCGGTGTCGCGATCGTCGACGTGTTCACCGGCCTCCACACGACCGTCGGCATACTCGCCGCACTCGTCCACCGCCAGGAGACCGGTATCGGGCAGCTCGTCGAGACGAACCTGCTCTCCTCGGCGCTCTCGGGCCTGGCGAACCAGACCTCGGCCTACATCGCCGGCGGTGTCGTGCCGCGGGCGATGGGCAACGCCCACCCGAGCCTCTACCCCTACCAGCCGATGCCCACCGCTGACGGCCAGATCATCATCGCCATCGGCAACGATGCTCAGTTCGGCAAGCTCGCCGAGGTGCTCGGCCACCCCGAATGGGCAGCCGACGACCGTTTCGCCCAGGCCGCGAACCGCAACGAGAACCGTGCCGAGCTCGAGCCCTACCTCGTCACCGCCCTCGCCCGGAAGACGAACCAGGAATGGTACGAGATCCTCTCGGCGGCCGGGCTGCCGAGCGCGCCGATCAACACGATCGCCGAGGGCGTCGAACTCGCCGCCCGGCTCGGCCTCGACCCCATCGCCGAGGCGGGCACCGGTGACCGCGTCATCCCCACCGTGGCCAACCCGATCCGCCTCTCCGAGACGCCGCCGAGCTACGATCTCGCGCCGCCGACGCTCGGGCAGAGCACCGAAGCGGTCAAGGAGTGGCTGCGACAGCCGGCGGGGGAGTGAGTGCGGTGGCAGGGCACATGACTCCGGCGGCAGGGATCGTTGCCGGCGGGAACTGTGTGATGGCGAAAAGTCGACGGGAGCGCTCGCGACTCGGTTAGCCTAGAGTCTGAACGAACCCTGAATCGCCAGGTGATCGGTGCCCGCGGCCGCGGGTTCCGCGGCGGTGTGGCCGACGACGAATCCGGAACTGAGATGGACGACACGAAGAGCACTGCTTCGCCGCGAACAGCGAAGTCGAAGACGAATCCCGTGGTCAAACGCACGATCATGGTCATCGCCATGGCGCTGACCGGGTTCCACCTGTTCGCCTCGTTCCTCTGGATCGCGCCGTCGTCGACGCTGCGGGAGGTCATCCCCGGCAACCTGCTCTCGCAGTACATGATCCCGATGTGGGGACAGTCGTGGAGCGTGTTCGCCCCCGAACCGATCAACGGCGACTACTACTTCGACGTCCGCGCCGTCGTCTCCACCCCGGATGGCGGAGAGGAGACGACGGACTGGGTGCGGGCGACCGATGTCGAACTCGACCACTCGACGTACAAGCTCTTCCCGCCGCGCTCCGCCGGCCTCGGCATCAGTGTGGCCTCGGATCTCAAGGGATCGTGGGACGACCTCAGCGACGACCACAAGTCGATCGTCGCCCTCGACTACTTCCGGGGAGAGGACTCGGTCGAGCGACTGACGACGAAGCTCGACGAGTACGCCGACCCCGACGGCGTGGTCGACGACTACCTGGCGGAGGAGAACACGGCGACGGCGTACGCGACGCAGGTCGCGCTCGCCGTCTGGGGCGAGGATGTCCAGCGGGTCCAGTTCCTCGCGGCCCGGCAGAACGTCGTGCCGTTCGCGCAGCGCAACGACAAGGACGCCGAGCGTCCCGCGGTCCAGCCCGCCGCCGTCGGCTGGCGGGCCCTGACCTTCGCCGATGACCAGTCGAATGAGGACTTCGCGGACTACTTCTGCGCCTCGGACACAGTGAGGTGCGTCAGTGAGCAGTGAGACTCCGGCCGGGAAGAGGACCACGACGCCGTCGGACGCAGTGTCGGCGGATGACGTGACGACTGCAGACAGCGCGACGGCTGCGGGCGCAGCGCAGGCGGGAACAGCGCAAGCGACGGCGAACCGTGACGACCGCAGCGGCGGCACTGACGGCTCCGGCGGCGCTGACCGCATCAACGGCTCCTACAGCACCGACACCCTCGAGGGCAGCCACCACAGCGCCGCCGACGACTCATCATCCGCTGACGGCTCATCCACCCCTGTCGCCGCCCGCGTCGTGGCGAAGCTCGCCAGCGGCTGGAACTGGCTCGAGGAGATGCTCACCGGCCGCTACCACGCGACCTACGGCCTCGCCGTCACCCGCATCCTCATCGGGGTGACGGGGCTCGGGCTCATCCTCACGAACTTCGCGGCCCGCAACTATGCGTTCGGCGTCGGGTCGGCCTGGAACGGCGAGATCGCCGAACCCCAGAGCGACTTCCCGAACATCTGGCTGTTCTCTCTCTTCCACCGTGCGGTGACGAACCCGCCGCTGTTCACGGCGATGATCATCGGCCTCGCCGTGCTCGCCGTGACGATCATCCTCGGCTGGCGCACCCGCATCATCCTGCCGTTCTACCTCGTAGCCTGGGTGAGCTTCATCGAGCTCAACGACAGTGCCGGCGACCAGGGCGACAACGCCTACCGGATCTTCCTCATCGCGCTCCTCTTCGCCGACACGACGCGACGCTGGTCTCTCGACTCCCGCCGCCACCGGAAGCGCTTCGGCACTCTCCCGGCAGCCGCCGACGGCCCGTGGATCCTCATCATGGCCAACAACCTCGCGATCGTCGTGCTCGCCTTCCAGGTCTGCGCGATCTACATGTCCGGGGGACTCTACAAGGCCGGCGGCCAGGCGTGGCAGCACGGCTACGCGGTCTACAACCCGCTGCAGACCCTCCAGTTCGGCACCTGGCCGGTGCTCTCCGACCTCGTCACCGCGTGGGGTCCCGGCGTCGTCGTCATCTCGTGGGGGTCGATCCTCTTCCAGTGCGCCTTCCCGTTCATGCTCTTCAACCGCTACACGCGGGTCGTCGCGCTCCTCGGCATCCTCTCGTTCCACCTCGGCATCGCCCTCCTCATGGGCCTGCCGTGGTTCTCGCTGACGATGATCGCCGTCGACGCGATCTTCATCAAGGACAGCAGCTACGAGAAGCTCAGCGCACTCCTGCGACGCTGGTGGTCAGCGACGGGCATCGGCTCCCGGAGCGGTGTCCGACAGACCGGCTGAGTGCGGCAGACCGGCTGAGCGCCGCACCCTCACCGAGGTGGCCGCAGACACAGCGAGGGGGCGACCGGTGCGGTCGCCCCCTCGCCCAATCAGTGGTCACTTCTTCGCGTGCAGCTCCAGGCCCGTCGTGTCGGCGTGCACCGGCATCGTCACCTCGACGGTGTCGCCGTCCTGGACGTCACCGGCGAGCATCGCACGGGCGAGCTTGTCGCCGATCTCGCGCTGCACGAGGCGACGCAGCGGACGCGCACCGTAGGCGGGATCGTAGCCTTCGAGCGCCAGCCAGTCCTTCGCCTCCTGCGTGACGTCGAGCGTGATCCGGCGGTCGGCCAGACGCTTGTCCATGCTCTTGATCTGCAGGTCGACGATCGAGGTCAGCTCGTCGCTGCTCAGCGCATCGAAGAGCACGATGTCGTCGAGGCGGTTGAGGAACTCGGGCTTGAACGCCGAGGCGACGACGTCCATGACCGCATCCTTCTGCTCCTGCTCGGTCATCGCCTGATCGACGAGGAACTGCGAACCGAGGTTCGAGGTGAGGATGAGGATCGTGTTCCGGAAGTCGACCGTGCGGCCCTGACCATCCGTGAGACGACCGTCATCGAGCACCTGCAGGAGGATGTCGAAGACGCTCGGGTGCGCCTTCTCCACCTCGTCGAGGAGGACGACGGAGTACGGCCGACGGCGCACCGCCTCGGTGAGCTGACCGCCCTCGTCGTAGCCGACGTAGCCGGGAGGCGCACCGACGAGCCGCGAGACCGTGTGCTTCTCGCCGTACTCGCTCATGTCGATGCGGATGAGGGCCTTCTCGTCGTCGAAGAGGAAGTCGGCCAGCGACTTCGCGAGCTCCGTCTTGCCGACACCCGTGGGGCCGAGGAAGAGGAACGAACCGGTCGGGCGATCCGGGTCGGAGACCCCGGCCCGGGACCGGCGGATCGCATCGGAGACCGCGGCGACCGCGTCCTTCTGACCGATGAGGCGCTTGCCCAGCTCGTTCTCGGCGCCGAGGAGCTTCTCGACCTCGCCCTGCATGAGGCGTCCGGCGGGGATGCCGGTCCACGAGGCGACGACCTCGGCGATGTCGTTGGCCGTGACCTTGTCGCTGACCATCGGATCCGAGCTCTGCCCGGCATCGGCTTCGGCCTCTTCGGCTTCGGCCTCGGCGATCTCCTTCTGCACGGCGGGGATCTCCCCGTAGAGCAGGCGGGACGCCGTCTCCAGGTCGGTGTCGCGCTGGGCCTTCTCGGCCTGCGACCGCAGCTCGTCGAGCTTCGTCTTCAGCTCACCGACCCGGTTGAGGCCGGCCCGCTGGGACTCCCACGTCGCCTCGAGGGCACGGAGGTTCTCCTCCTTGTCGGCGAGGTCGGCGCGCAGATTGCTCAGGCGCTCCTGCGACGCGGAGTCCGTCTCCTTCGACAGCGCCATCTCCTCCATCTTCAGGCGGTCGACCGAGCGGCGCAGCTCGTCGATCTCCGCCGGAGCGGAGTCGATCTCCATGCGCAGCCGGCTGGCCGCCTCGTCGACGAGGTCGATCGCCTTGTCCGGCAGCTGACGGCCGGTGATGTACCGGTTCGACAGACCCGCCGCGGCGACGAGCGCGCCGTCGTTGATCGAGACCTTGTGGTGGGCCTCGTAGCGCTCCTTGAGACCGCGGAGGATCGCGATCGTGTCCTCGACGCTCGGCTCCCCGACGTAGACCTGCTGGAAGCGACGCTCGAGCGCCGGATCCTTCTCGATGTTCTCGCGGTACTCGTCGAGGGTCGTCGCGCCGATGAGCCGCAGCTCGCCGCGGGCGAGCATCGGCTTGAGCATGTTGCCGGCGTCCATCGAGGAGTCGCCGCCGGCACCGGCGCCGACGATCGTGTGGAGCTCGTCGATGAACGTGATGATCTGACCGTCGGCGTTCTTGATCTCCTCGAGCACCGCCTTGAGCCGCTCCTCGAACTCGCCGCGGTACTTCGCGCCGGCCACCATGGCCGAGAGATCGAGGCTGATGAGCGTCTTGTCCCGCAGCGACTCGGGCACGTCACCGGCGACGATGCGCTGGGCGAGGCCCTCGACGACGGCCGTCTTGCCGACTCCGGGCTCGCCGATGAGGACGGGGTTGTTCTTCGTCCGGCGGGAGAGCACCTGGATGACGCGACGGACTTCCTTGTCTCGGCCGATGACGGGATCGAGCTTGCCCTCGCGCGCGGCGGCGGTGAGGTCGATGCCGAACTTCTCGAGCGACTGCATCGTGTCCTCGGGGTTCTCCGAGGTCACCTTCTTGCCCCCGCGCAGCTCCGGCAGAGCCGCGAGCAGGGCGTCGCGGCTGGCGCCGTTCGCGCGCAGCGCATCGCCGGAGCCGTCATGGCCGCCGGCGGCGGCGAGCAGCAGATGCTCGGTCGAGACGTACTGGTCTCCGAGCGAGGTCATCTCCTCCTGCGCCTGGTTCATCAGCTCGAGGGCGGCCCGGGACAGGCTCGGCTGCGCCACGGACTGTCCGCTCACGGTGGGGAAGCCGCCGATGACGGCGGCGACCGCGGTGAGCACGGTGTTTCGGTCAGCGCCGACCTTCGCCAGGAGGTTCGAGGCGAGAGAATCGGGCTGCTCGAGCAGTGCGGCCACGATGTGGGCGGGCTCGACCTGGTTGTTGTGGCGCGCAACGACGTCGTTGACTGCCGTCTGCAGCGCCTCTCGCGATTTGGTGGTCATCTGTGCGTCCATGCGCATCTCCTCAACAGTGGTGGATTGTGCTTCTCTCCGGTGCAACGCCTCCAAAGTTGAGTCTATTCCACTCAACTTTGATTTTCGAGGGTCAGTTCACACAAGCGATCATGTCAGGGGTCCCATGCCTCCGTCCCGGTCATGACTGCAGCACCGCCTGCAGGTCGAAGCGCCGCAGCACCTTGTCCGCCGCCTCGGGGTCGATGCCGCGTTCGCGGCGGGCCCGGAGCACCTCGTCGCGGGCGGCCTGCATCGCCCGCTTCTGCACGGCGAGGAGCCGCTGGCGGTTCTCCTTGAACTCGGTCGCCTTCTCCGCACTCACCTGATCATCGGGAGTGCCGAGCAGCTGGGTGCGCAGCGTCCTGAACCGGGTCCGCAGCGCCTCGGCGACATCATCGGGCAGGTCGTCATCGGACTGGATCTGCCTGATCGCCGCGGCATACGCGCGCTTCGCGATCTCCTCCGTCTGCCGCCTCTCCTTCTCCGCCTCGTCGTCGATGCCGAGGGCACCGACGACGGCCGGGAACGTCAGGCCCGCGAGGACGAGGGTGACGAGGAGGACGACGGCGGCGGCGACGAGGAGGTAGGAGCGACCGGGGAACGGCTCGCCGGTGTCGGTCAGCTGCGGGATCGACAGGGCCAGGGCGATCGTCGCCAGCCCGCGCATCCCGCCCCAGGTCATGAGCACCGAGTCGCGGACGTTGAGCGGGGCCGCGTCCGGATCCTCCTCCCGGATGCGCTTGCTGATGAGGAGCATCGAGAGCAGGAGCCAGACGAAGCGCACGACGATGATGACCGCGGCGATCGCCAGCCCGATGAGCACGGCGCGCCCGAGGTCGGAGCTCTCGGTCTCGATGACGACGCGGAGGTCGAGGCCGATGAGGCCGAACGCGATGCCGGTGATGAGCATCTCGAGGACCTGCCACGTCGTGGCCTGCGTGACGCGTTCGGCGGAGTTGCCCTCGACGTCGCGCCGCCGGACCTCGAGGGCGGCGACGACGACGGCGATGACGCCGCTGGCGTGGAAGTGCTCGGCGAGCAGATAGACGCCGAAGGGGAGGACGAGGAGGAGGGAGGAGCGGGCGACCGTGTGGTCGATGCGCTCCATCACCCACCACGCGACGAAGACGACGAGCCAGCCGATGGCGATCGCGACGACCGCCGAGAGGACGAAGGCGACGGCGAGGCTGCCGAAGTCGACATCCGTGTCGGCCAGGGCGGCGGCCATCGCGGTCTGGAAGATGACGAGGGAGGCGGCGTCGTTGAACAGGCCCTCGCTCTGCAGGGTGCTCATGATCCGGCGCGGGATCGACACGGTGCCGGCGACCGCGTCGACGGCGACGGGGTCCGGCGGGGCGAGCATCGCGCCGAGGGCGATGGCGGCGGCGATCGTGATCCCGGGGATGAGGAGCAGCGCGGACCCGGCGACGGCGGCGACGGTGACGCCGACGAGGGCGATGGCCATGCCGAGGATCGTCCGCCACCGGATCGCGAAGAGCGCCCACGAGGTCTTCTGCGCGGCCGCGAAGAGCAGCGGCGGGAGGAAGAGGGGGAGGATGAGCTCGGGGTCGATCGTGACATCGGCGAAGGTGGGGATGAACGCGCCGACGATGCCGACGACGACCATGAGCGCCGGCCAGGGCAGACGCAGCCGCTGTCCGATGCCGACGACGATGCTCGTCGCCGCGCCGAAGCCGATGACCATGAGCAGAGTCGTCATCGGCATCCTCCTGCGGCGGCGTGTGCGAGCAGGCTGTTCGCACAGGTATCGGTTGCGACAGTGCCCATTGTAGGCTCGCGCTCACCGCTTGAGAGGGGAAAGGATGAGGAAATCGCGGCGCCGAGGCGGGGCCGGGGTGTCGCAGGTCGGTGCGGACCGTGCGATGTCGCGGATGCGGATCGACCATGTGGGCATCCGCGCGGATGCGGCCCCGACGTCGGCTACAGTGGCACTAGCAGGGCGACGCACAGCGTGCGGGAGAGCGGTTGAAGGGAAGGAGCAGCGGTGGCGATAGTGGTGACCGGCGCAAGCGGCTTCATCGGCGGAGCCATCGCTCGCGCCCTGGCGACGCGTGACGAGACGGTCTATGCGCTCTGCCGCCGCGACCCGGAGATCCCCGGGGTCAACTTCCACGAGTGGGACATCAGGCAGCCGGCCCCGACCGCCGTGCAGTCGCTGGCGAAGTCCGTCACCGCAGTCTTCCACTGCGCCGGACTCACCGATGTCACCGCGGCCTACGACGACTTCTACGATGTCCGCGTGACCGGCACGCGCCACGTCCTCGACGTCTTCGCCGACGCCCGGGTCGTCCACATCTCCTCGACGACGGTCTACTCGCCGACCCAGCCGCACACCGACCTGTGGGAGGAGGCGGGCCCGCAGGATCCGAGCGAGTACCACGACGACTATGCGAAGACGCATGTGCTCGCCGAACAGCTGCTCGCCCGCATCCGCCCGGACGCCGCCGTCCTCCGTCCCGCCGCGGTCTACGGCCCGGGGGAGACGATGCTCATGCCCAGCCTCAGCCACTTCGCGAAGAAGGGCGTGCTCACCCTGCCCGGCGGCGGTCGGCAGAAGATGACGCTGACGGCGATCGACAACCTCGTGCGGGCCGCGCTCGCGTGCCTCGACGTGCCCTCGGCCTCCGGTCCGTTCAACATCGGCGACCCCACCCCGTACCGGCTCAAGGACGCCGTGGCCACGCACTTCGCGCGCATGGGCTATCCGCCGGTCGTCATCGAGGCGATCGCGAAGGACAAGGCCCTCGTCGCGGCGAAGGTCGGGCTCAAGGTCAAGTCCCTCTTCAAGCGCGGCGACAGCGCCCGGCTCTTCCTCGTCGAGTACCTGCAGTTCGACCGGACGTACAACCTCTCCCGGCAGCAGCGCGTCCTCGGCATCTCGACGACCCAGTTCCTCACGCCCTCGCGCTTCCAGCAGGGCCCCGACGCCCCGGACCGGAGCGCCTAGACCGACTGCGCCACGGCACGTCCGGCGCGCAGCCCCGTGAAGATGCACCCGCCGAGGAACGTCCCCTCGAGCGCGTTGTACCCGTGCATGCCCCCGAAGCCGCTGACCTCACCGGCGGCGAAGAGACCGGGGATCGGCGTCCCGTCGGACGCGAGCACCTCACCCTCGAGGTTCGTCTCGAGCCCGCCGAGGGTCTTGCGCGAGAGGATCCCCAGCCGCACCGCGATGAGCGGGCCGTGCGCGGGGTCGAGGATCTCATGCGGTGGCGCCACCCGCACGATCCGATCGCCGAGGTAGCGGCGGGCTCCGTGGATCGCCTGCACCTGCGGGTCCTTCGAGTAGGGGTTGGCGACCTCCCGGTCCCGGTCGACGATCTGGGCGACGAGGTGGTCGTGGTCGATGACGGGTCCGCGGGAGCGGGCGTTCATCCCCGCGACGAGCTCCTCGGTCGTGTCCGCGACGACGAAGTCGGCACCGTAGCGCGTGAACGCCTCCACCGGGGCCGGAGCCCCGGTGGACCGGGCGCGCGCGAGGCTCAGCCGCCAGTCCTTGAGCGTGATGTCGGGGTTCTGCTCGGAGCCCGAGAGCGCGAACTCCTTGGCGATGATCGTCTCGTTGAGGACGAACCACGAGTAGTCGTGACCGGTGCCGAGGATCGCCGCCATCGTCCGGTTCGTGTCGAAGCCCGGGTAGTTCGGAGCGGGGAAGCGGTTGCCGGCGGCGTCGAACCACAGCGAGGACGGTCCCGGGATGATCCGGATCCCGTGGCCCGGCCAGATCGGATTCCAATTCTCGATGCCCTCCGTGTACGCCCAGATCCGGTCGCGGTTGATGAGGTTCGCCCCGGCCGCCTGCGCGATGTCGAGCATCCGCCCGTCGACGTGCGCGGGCACCCCGGCCAGCAGGTGGGCGGGGAATTCGCCGAGGCGGTCGGTGGGCCAGAAGCGGCGCAGCAGTTCGGCATTGTGGCCGATCCCGCCGCTGGTGACGATGATGGCGGGAGCGCGGAACTCGAACTCGCCGACCTCCTCGCGGTTCGAGGCCACACCCCTGGCCGTCGGACTCGGGGCGAGCACGTGCCCGCGGATGCCGACGACGGCGCCGTCGGCGACGACGAGTTCGTCGACCCGGTGGCGGAAGCGCAGATCGACGAGCCCACGCTCCTCCGCCGCCTCGACGGGTTCCCGGAACACCCGGACCACCTCGGGGCCGGTGCCCCACGTGAGGTGGAATCGGGGCACGGAGTTCCCGTGCTCGGAGGCACCCGACCCACCGCGCTCGGCCCAGCCGACGATCGGGGTGAGCCGCAGACCGAGCCGGCGCAGGTAGTCCCGCTTCTCCCCGGCGGCGAACTCGAGATAGGCCTCGGCCCACGCACGCGGCCAGCGGTCCTCGGCCCGGTCGAACCCTGCCGAGGCGGCCCAGTCCTGCCGCGCGAGGGCAAGGGAGTCCCGGACGCCGAGGCGGCGCTGCTCGGGGGAGTCGACGAGGAACAGGCCGCCGAGCGACCAGTGGGCCTGCCCGCCGAGGTTGGCCCGGTTCTCCTGGTCGACGATGAGCACGGACCTGCCGGCCTGTGTGAGCTCGTGGGCGGCGACGAGTCCGGCGAGGCCGGCTCCGACGATGATCGCGTCCGGGGTCGGTGAGGTGGCGGCGGTGCTCATCGGGCTCGACTCCTTCGTCGGCGGGTGGGGTCAGGCGGTCGGCGAACCGTCCGCTGCGTCGAGGATGCCGGACATCCAGGCGATCGCGTCGTCGAACGAGGCGTCGGTCGTCGTCGGATCGACGATCGGCCGGGTCCCGTCGGCGCTCGGGTAGCTGCCGAGGAAGGTCAGCGACCGGGCGACACGGTGGACGCCGATGAGGGCATCGGAGACCCGGGCCTCGCTGATGTGGCCGAGGAGGTCGATCGAGAACTGGTAGAGGCCGAGGCGGTCGCCGGTCGGGCGCGACTCGATCCGCGACATCGTGATCCCGCGCGTCGAGAACTGCTCGAGGAGTTCGAGGAGGGCGCCGGCCCGGTCGGAGCGCAGGGCCGCGACGACCGTCGTCTTGTCCGCTCCCGTCGGATCGGGAATGCGTCCGGGCAGCGTGACGACGACGAAGCGGGTGACGGCATCCTGGCGGTCGCCGATGTCCTCGGCGATGACGTCGAGGCCGTAGCGCTGCGCGGCCAGTGCCGGGCACACGGCGGCGACGTAGTCCGCGGCGTCACCGGCGAGGTCGCGGGCGGCCGCGGCCGTCGAGGACGTCGGAATGTAGACGGCGTCGGGGAAGTGCTCGGCCATGTAGCCGCGCACCTGCGCCTCACCGTGCGGGTGGCTGCCGAACGACGTGATCGCGGTCGGGTCGGTGCCCGGGCGCACCGCGAGGACGAAGCGGACGGGCACGACCACCTCGGCGATGATCTGCAGGTCACCGTGCCCGGTGAGCGCGTCGATCGTCGCGGGCACACCGCCTTCGACGGAGTTCTCGATCGGCACGATCGCGGCCGCGCAGTCGCCGTCGAGGACGGCGTCGAGGGCGGCTGCGGCGCCCCGCATCGGCAGGGTCGTCGCCGTCTCGGTCTGTCCCTGCTCGCCGAGGTAGCTGAGCAGGGCGGCTTCGGTGAAGGTCGCCTCGGGGCCGAGGTACGCGTACCTCATGAGGACGCCTGCTTCGCCTGCCGCCGCCTGGCCATGAGCGCCCGTGCGACATCGCGGTACTGGGCTGCGCGGTGAAGCTGGGCCTTGAGATCGCGGCCGGTGACCCGGTGGTGGAGGTCGCATTCGACCTCCTCGACGCGCAGGCCGGCGTTGACGACGTCGATCGTCATGCCGGTCTCCACGCCCCAGCCGGCGGCGAACGGCAGGGCCGCGTCGAAGGCCTCCCGGGAGAGGCAGCGCATGCCCGACAGGGGCTGGGTGGCCTCGAACCCGGAGAGTTCGGCGATGCCCTTCTTCGCGAGCCCGACGACGAAGCCGAAGCCCCCGCCCTTGCGCTTCTGCGCGGGCAGGATCGCGATCGTCATATCGGCCTCCCCGGCGAGCACGGGGGCTGCCAGGGGTGCGGTGTTGACCGCGGAGTCCTCGAGGTCGCCGTCGATGAAGAGCAGCGCCCGGTGGGCCGGTGTCTGCCCGGGCGGGGTCTGAGAGATCTCCCGGTTGCGGATCGCGAAGGCCCCGGTCATCATCGCCGCGGCCTTGCCCTTGTTCTTCGGGTGGGTGACGACCTCGGCGCCGGCGCGCCGGGCCACGGTGCCGGTGTCATCGCTCGACCCGTCGTCGACGACCATGACGATGTCGACGCCGGGGATGAGCTTCGTGCTCGCCACGGTCGCGGCGATGCGCTCGGCCTCGTTCATCGCGGGGATGACGGCGGCGATGCCGATCGGGCTCGGGTGCTCAGCCATGGTCAGTGGATGGTGAGCTGGCGGGCGACGATGCCGGAGCGGGTCCGGCGGGCCTCGGTGCTCAGCGGGGAGTCGTCGCTCAGGGCCTCGTCGAGACGGGCCGCGAACTCGGCGATCGGCTCCTCGACGTCGTCGACCTGGGTGCCGAACTCGAGCTCCCAGACGGGCACGATGATCCCGTGGGCGCGGAAGTAGCCGAGGAACGTCCCCGGTCCGCCGAGGTCGTTGCGCCCCTCGGCCTGCAGCCGTGCGAGGGCGTCGACGACCTGGTCCTCGCCTTCGCTGCGAGCCCAGCGCACATAGGTGCGGCCCGACATCTCCGTCCAGTAGGCGGAGTCGACGGAGGCGAGCTTCTCCGTCGGGGCGATCGAGTCGTTGGCCTGTTCGAGGGCCGCCGCGACCTCGGCGTCGTCACCGGGCAGCTCCCAGTACTCGAAGGTCTCGAGGACGCGGACGTCGAAGGGGTGGGCGTCGTCGAGGATGTCCTGCAGCCGCGGTCCCTCACCGGGTTCGGTCGTCGCCTCGATCGTCGTGCCGGGGGTCGCGTCGACAGCGGCGAGGATGCCGCGGGCGACGTCACGGGAGGCATCGGTCGAGGACACGGGCACCTGCATGCCGGCGAGCACGGTGCCGTCCTCGCGGTGCCAGGCCTGCCAGGCCGCCGGCAGCAGGGAGGCGATCGTCACGGTGTGTCCGCCGAAGTCCTCGCGCAGCCGGACCTCCGCGGTCGCGGCGGGCACGAGCTCGCGCAGGCAGATGAGGTCGGCTTCGAACGGCAGGCCCTCGAAGGGGCGGGGCACGAAGGCCGTGGCCTGAGCCCGGGCCAGACGCTTGGCGATGAGGTCTTCCTTGGAGCGCTTCGACTTCTTTCCCATGGGACGCAAGTCTAGTCGGTGCCGGGCCCCTGGACGGTCAGCGTCCGGCGCGCCGTCAACTCTCCCCGGCGACGGGAATGAAGTACCGGGTCGAGTGGGACTCGTCCATCCGCACCCGCAGGGTGTCGCCGGGGGAGGGCAGTCCCGCCCGGTCCGGGTTGTCCGGGGTGAGCCCGAGGGTCTCGAAGCGGATGATCCCATGGCGGCCCACCTCGTCGGCGGCGAGGACGTAGGAGTGCTTGAGCTCGCGGATCGTCACTTCGATCGAGGGCGCCTCGGCGTCGGGGTCGGTCATCGCCCGCAGCGGGGCCGCATTGCCGAGGCCGAGGTAGGCGCCGACGTCGTCGGCGATGAAGCCGGCGACGGAATCGGCCTGCGCGAAGAGCCCGGCGAGGACGAGGCCGAGCCTCTCCTGCTGCGAGTCGGAGGTGAGCACCTGACCGGGCTTGAAGAGGTGCTCCTCGGAGAGCACGCACCACGCGTCCTGGAGGATCGTGCGGATCTGGAGTTCGACGAGGACGGAGGGTTCGGAGTCGAAGGGCACCTCGACGATGAGGTGGCGTCCTCGGTAGCCCGAGGGCTTCGGGTGCGCGGAGTAGTCGCGCACCTCGGCGATCGACAGGGACGAATCGTCGTTCGGATCGGTGAGCACGTCCCAGAGCACGGCCTGCTCGCGTTCGGTGCGGCACACCACTCGGGCGCCGACGACGTCGATGACCTGGTTCTCGACCTCGACGGCCTCGTGGATCTCGTCGTTGGCGTCGGCGAGCTTCCGGCGCAGCTTCTCGCCCGTGCGCAGCGGGTCCTTGATCCGGCCGGGGACGATGCGGACACGGTCCTCCGTCAGCTGCGGAGACCGCGAGCGGGCGGACTCGATCCAATCCTCGACCGTCTCGAGCGCTGCCCTCCAGGTGGACTCGCGCCGGTCGTAGGCCTCACCGACTAGCTCGCGGACTTTTGCTGACATCGTCGTCACCTTCCTCCTGGTTCAACTTCACCAGATGAGACGGGCGATGTCCATGCTTTGCGCGTCGTTTTGCGCGACCGGATCACTCGCCGAGGCGGTGGCGGGGAATCCGCGGGCGCTATCCGCGGGCGCGATCGACCGCCCGCGCGACTCGGCAGTCCCAGCCGACCTCAGAGGTCGTAGTCGACGATGACGGGGGCGTGGTCGGACGCGCCCTTGCCCTTGCGCTCCTCGCGGTCGATCTGCGCGGAGACCGCCGCCTCGGCGAGGACTGAGGATGCGAGCTCGAAGTCGATGCGCATCCCCTCCTTCTTCGGGAAGCGCAGCTTCTGATAGTCCCAGTACGTGTAGACGCCGGGCCCCGGGGTGAACTGCCGGGTCACCTCCTGCAGGCCCGCGCCGAGGAGGTCGGTGAACGCCGCGCGCTCGGGCGGGGAGACGTGGGTGGCGCCGTCGAAGGCCGCCATGTCCCAGACGTCCATGTCGAGCGGGGCGACGTTGAAGTCGCCGCAGAGCACGATCCGCTTCTCAGGGTCTGCGGCGAGCTGCGCGGCGATGTCGGCCGTCAGCGCCCGGTACCACTGAAGCTTGTAGGCCAGATGCGGGTGGTCGAGCTCACGGCCGTTGGGCACGTAGAGGGAGTGGACCCGCACGCCGCCGCACGTCGCCGACAGCGCACGCGCCTCGACGACGCCTTCGTACTCGGGGATGCCGGCGAAGCCGATCTGCGGATCGCTCAGTCCCACGCGGGAGGCGATCGCCACGCCGTTCCACTGGTTGAGCCCGTGGAAGGCGACCTCGTAGCCGCGGGAGTCGAAGATCTCCCGGGGGAACTGGTCGTCCCGGCACTTGAGCTCCTGGATGGCGAGCACATCGGCATCGGAGCGGTCGAGCCACGCTCCGATCCTCTCCTGGCGGGCACGGATCGAGTTGACATTCCACGTCGCGATTCTCACCCCACCACCCTAACCGGTTACCGGATAGTCTGAAGCCATGCCTGACGCTCTCAACGCCCACCTCGGCCACGACGGATCACCGGTCCCCGACTCCTACTACGTGCGCCGCGGTGAGGACCGCTTCGTCTCGACCCTGCACAGCCAGGGGGCGTGGCAGCCCGGCGAGCAGCATCTCGCGCCCGCGTCGGGGCTCATCCTCGCCGAGGTCGAACGGCGCCTGCCGAGTGACAAGATCGTCTCGCGCATCAGCTACGACATCCTCGGCGTCATCCACTCCGGTGAGTTCACGATCGATGTCGACGTCGTCCGGCCGGGTCGGACGATCGAACTCGTCGAGGCGCGGATGCGCCACGGCGACCGCGTGAGCATCGCCGCCCGGGTGTGGCGGCTGCTCGGCAGCGACACCGCGGACGTCGCCGACCACGAGTGGACGCACCTGCCCGACCCGGAGTTCGTTCCCGCCGTCCCGTTCGCCCAACGGTGGTCCGGCGGCTTCATCGCCTCCCTCGAGGGGCGACAGGCCGACGATGCCCGGCCCGGCTATGCGCGCAGCTGGATCCGCTCGCCCTATCCCCTCGTCGATGGCGAGGTCGACCCGCCGACCGCGGCGCTCGTCAAACTCGTCGACACCGCGAACGGCCTCGCCGTCCGGGTCGACCCGGCGACGACGTTCTTCCCCAACGTCGACCTCACGATCCACCTCACGCGCACCCCGGAGCCCGGCTGGGTCGGCTTCGAGACCCGCGTGGCCTTCGGCCCGACCGGGATCGGGGAGACCGCGAGCGTCCTCAGCGACGCCACCGGCCCGCTCGGCACCGCCGCCCAGTCCCTGACCGTGCGGGTGGGGCAGGGCGCGAAGTGAGCGAGAGCCCGCGTCCGAGAGCCCTCGTCACCGGCGCGAGTGCTGGGCTGGGGCGCGGGTACGCGGGGGCGCTCGCGGCCGAGCACTATGACCTCGTGCTCGTCGCCCGCACTGAGGACCGGCTGCGGGAGTTGGCGGCGCAGTTCTCGACCGCCCACGGGATCAGCGCCGAGGTGGTCGTCGCCGACCTCGCGACGGAGGCGGGCATCGCCGCGGTTGCGGAGGTCATCAGGTCCACGCGCATCGATGTCCTCATAGGCAACGCCGGCTACGGACTGAAGGAGGGCCTCCTCGACTCCGATTCCGAGGCGCTCGCCGCTCAGGACCGGGTGCTCAGCACCGCCGTGCGCGAGCTCGCCCTGGCCGCCGTGCCGGGGATGCGGGCCCGCGGTCGCGGCGGGATCATCACGGTCTCCTCGCTCGCGGCCGTGACGACGATGGGCCAGTACGCGGCCTCGAAGGCAGCGGCCCTCGTCTTCACCGAGGCGCTCGCCGGCGAGCTGCGCGACGAGCCGGTCACGGTCACCGCCGTGCTCCCCGGTTTCGTCCGCACGGAGTTCCACGACCGCCTCGGCGCGAGGCGTCCGGGACCGGGCTGGATGTGGCTCGACATCGACGAGGTCGTCGACGTGTCCCTGCGTGACGCGCGGGCCGGGAAGGTCGTCTCAATCCCCGGAATCCACTACCGTCTTGCGGCAAATGCGGCGAGATTGGTCCCGCGCCGTCTCATCCGCTGGGGGTCGGCGGGATTCGCCTTCGATCGGCAGCGCGGCGAGGGCGGTGCGCGAGGGGCCTGAGGGGAACTTTTTCGCAAAGTTTTTTCGGCCGCACGCGGTAAGAGAAGTTGAGGGTTGAACCATCTGACCCACCGCTCTGAACTGGAAATTCGCGGAAGTTCGCGTTCAGCATTCTTGTTCAATGAGACCAAATATGTCTCAAATCATTCTTTACAACAGGCCGTGAAGTGTGGTGGAATTGTGATGTCCGCCCGGTGGGGATCGGGTGGACATAACGGACGTATGGGGATGCGTCCGGGTACTCGAGGGGAGTGCTGCGAGGACCCCGGGTTGACGCGATTACGCGCCCCGGGGTCTTTGTCATTCACGACAAACGCAGGTCATGAACAAGTCGCTGACAGGTCACGAACGGGACATGACCGACCGGTTCGAACGGGCGATCAGCTGAGATCGCAACGAGGTCAGCGAAGTCCGTAGGACTGGGCACCCGTTCCGGCGAGCCCGCCGCCCTCGACGATGAGGTAGTCCTCTTCGATGGGGCGCCCCTCGAGGAAGCGCTGGAGGATGTCGAGGGTGCCGGCGGCATACCTCGCCTGGGCCGACAGCGTCGTTCCCGAGATGTGCGGGGTCATCCCGTTCCACGGCATCGACCGCCACGGGTCGTCGGCGCCGGCCGGCTCCGGATTCCACACATCGCCGGCGTACGCGGCCAGATGCCCCGAGCGCACGGCGGCATCGACGGCGGCGGGGTCGACGAGCTCGGCCCGCCCGCAGTTGACAAGGTACGTTCCACGCCTGAGGGAGCCGAGGAGCTCCGCGTCGAAGAGATGCCGAGTCGCCGGATAGAGCGGAACCTGCAGGCTGATGATGTCCATATGCTGAGCCATCTGACCGATGTCGGGATGGAAGGTGAGGCCGAGCTCCTCCTCGAGTGCGGGCGCGAGTCGGTGCCGCTGCGTGTAGTGGAGCTGAAGTCCGAAGGGCGCGAGCCGCCTGAGCACCCCACGGCCGATCCGTCCGGCGCCGACGGCGCCGAAGGCCATCCCCTGGACGTCGTAGCCGCGGGAGACGCATTCGGCGATGTTCCAGCCGCCGCTGGCCGCCGTCTCATGCGAGGGCAGATAGTTGCGCACGAGGGCGAGGACCATCATGACGATGTGCTCGGCCACGGAGTCGGAGTTCGACCCGGTCACCTCGGCGACCGTGATGCCCGCCTCCGCCGCGGCCTCGAGGTCGACGTGATCGGAGCCGATGCCCGCGGTGAGCGCGAGCCTCAGATGCGGGGCAGAGGCGATCCGCTCCCGGGTGAGGTAGGCGGGCCAGAACGGCTGCGAGATGACGATGTCGGCGCTCGGCAGGAGGCGCGCGAACTCGGAGTCCGGGCCCTCCTTGTCGCTCGTGACGACGAACTCGTGGCCGTGGGACTCGAGGTACTCGCGCAGCCCGAGCTCTCCGGAGACGCAGCCGACGAGCTGGCCGGGGACGAAGCCGAGCGGCGGCTGCGGCATCGGCGCCGGTGCGCCGTCGACGTCCCATGTCACCGCCGGGATCTCATCGCGGGCATAGGGCGGAGGGTAGCCCGACTGCGGATCAGGGTAGAGCACACAGAGGATTCTCGCCATCGAGATCAGCCCATCGCGTGAAGGTGCATTGTCAGGGAACCCTGAGTCTAAGTCCCCGGCCTGGGTATATTCTGACCGCACGGCGGAGGGTGAGGCGGTGAGCATGGTCAGGGAGGCGCAGACGGCGAGGTTCGCCGTGGCCGGTCTCATCATGGTCGCGCTCCTCGCCGCCGCGGCCGCCCCCTCTCCCCTCTATCCCGTCTACCAGCAGCTGTGGGGGTTCTCCGACTTCACTCTCACGGTGATCTTCGCGATCTACGTCCTCGCCCTGCTCGCGACGATGATCGCGCTGGGCTCGCTCGCCGACGTCGTCGGCACCCGCTCCGTCCTCGTCGCCGGACTCCTCGTCCAGATCGCGGCGATGGTCCTCTTCATCCTCGCCGACGGCGTCGGTCCCCTCATCGTCGCCCGCCTCGTCCAGGGAGCGGCGACGGGACTGTGCACGGGGGCGGCGTCGGCGATGATCGTCGCCCACCAGCCCAGTCAGCCGGCGGGCGCCCTCGTCTCCGGCGGTTCCTCGCCGATCGGGCTCGCGCTCGGCGCCGCGCTCGCCGGTCTCCTCGTCGAGTACGCCCCGTGGCCGCGCCAGCTCGTCTACTGGGTGCTGCTCGGCACCTATGCCGCTCTGCTGATCGCCCTCATCCTCCTGCCCCGCGATCCCGTGCCGCGGCAGCCGGTGCGCCTGCGGGCCCTCGTCCCGCGGGTCGGGCTTCCCGCGGCGGTGCGCCCGATCTTCATCCGCCGGATCCCCGCGCTGCTCGCGATCTGGGCGCCGGCCGGACTCTATCTGTCCCTCGGGGCCTCGCTCGTCCACACCACCTTCGGAGTCGACAGCACCTTCGTCGTCGGGCTCACCCTGGCCGTCTTCTTCCTCCCCGCGCCGGCGGCCACGTGGCGGATGCGGGGGATGACCCCGCGGCGGCACGGACTGCTCAGCTTCGGGCTGCTCGGGCTCGGAGTCCTCTGCACCGTCGTCGCCGTCCTCGTCGACTCGCTCGCCCTCTACATCCTCGCCTCGGCACTGGCCGGGGCCGGCTTCGGCGCGGGCTTCTCCCGGGTCATGGGGACGATCGGCCAGGCCGCTCCCGCCGCGGACCGTTCCCGCACCTTCGCGACGACATTCATCGTCGCCTACACCGCGTTCAGCGTCCCCGCCGTGCTCGCCGGACTCGCCGCCCAGCACTGGGGCCTCGTCCCGACCTTCATCGTCTACGGCCTCTGCGAGGTCGGAGTCGTCATCATCGCCGCCGCACTCGCCGCGACGTCCCCGAAGAGAGGAGCACCATCATGACCCCGCTGTCCATCCTCGACCTCGTCCCCGTCTCCCAGGGAATGGAGACCCGCACCGCACTCGACGAATCACTGGCCCTGGCGAAGCTCGCCGACCGCCTCGGCTACCGGCGGTACTGGTACGCCGAGCACCACAACGTGCCGACGTTCGCCTCCTCGGCGACGTCCCTGCTCATCGGACGGGCCGCGGAGAACACGAGTCGGATCCGGCTCGGCTCCGGGGGAGTGATGCTGCCCAACCACTCCCCGCTCATGGTCGCCGAATACTACGGCACGCTCGCCGCGATGTACGGCGACCGCTTCGACCTCGGACTCGGCCGCGCCCCGGGCACGGACCCGCGCACGGCGGCGGCGCTGCGCCGAGGGCAGGCCTCGGCGGACACCTTCGTCGAGGACGTCGTCGAACTCCAGCGCCACCTCGGCGACGGGACGGGGGAGACGACGGCGCATCCCGGGCAGGGCACCCGGGTGCCGCTGTGGATCCTCGGGTCGAGTCTCGACGGGGCGACGGTCGCCGCGGCCATGGGCCTGCCCTACGTCTTCGCCTCGCACTTCGCGCCGGCCGCCCGTCACGAGGCGATCCGGCGGTACCGGGAGAACTTCTCCACCGACTACGTCACCGCGGAGCTCTCCGCGCCCTACGTCATGGCCGGGGTCAACGTCCTCGTCGCCCCCACCGACGAAGAGGCCGAGCACCTCTTCACCACCGCGCAGCAGCTGGCCGCCGGCATCGGCACCGGCCGGCGCACCCCGCTCGCCCCGCCGGTCGGCGACATCCGGGAGGTCGTCGATGCCGGCGTGCTCGCCTTCATCGAGGACTTCCAGCAGGTGCGGGCCGTCGGATCCCCGCAGACCGTGGTCACCGCCTTGCAGGAGATCATCGCCGACCTCGGCGTCGACGAACTCATCATCACGACGTACACGTTCGACCCGGCGATGCGCGCACGGTCGTTCGAACTGCTCGCCGAGGCGTGGGAGCTGTGAGCGCGGATCAACCGGTGACGGCGCGGATGGTCCGCTTCGACCGCTTCGGCGGCGACGACGTCCTCCACGTCAGCCGGCTCGGAGTCTCGGCCCCAGATGCTCTGCAGGTCAGCGTCGCCGTCGCGGCGGCCGGGGTGAATCCGGTCGACGTCCGGATCCGGTCCGGCCGATATCCCGGTGTCGGCGAGGACCGGCTGCCGTACACCCTCGGGCGCGACGTCGCCGGCGTCGTCGTCGAGTGCGGGGCGCAGGCGGAGAAGTTCTCCGTCGGCGACGCGGTCTTCGGGATGGTCGACATGCACGGCGGCGGATACGCCGAACGGGTCGTCGTCGACCAGCATGCGCTGACGACGACACCCGCCGGCGTCGACGCCGTCCGGGCCGGGTCGATTCCGACCGCGGGCCTCACCGCGTGGCAGGGCCTCTTCCGCTACGGGCGGGTCAGCACGGGCTCGACCGTGCTCGTCCAGGGCGGCACCGGCGGGGTCGGGCACTTCGCGATCTAGTTCGCGAAGGCGGCCGGCGCCCGTGTCATCACGACGACGTCGACGCCGCACGTGGGGTTCGCCAGGGAGCTCGGCGCCGACGTCGTCATCGACTACGAGACGCAGAACCTCTCCGGGGTGACCGGGGTCGACGTCGTCCTCGATCTCGTCGGGGGCGCGGCGAGGGCGGCATCATGGGCCGTGCTCGTCCCCGGCGGTGTGCTCGTGACCACGCGCGACGCGCCCTCGCAGGAGGAGGCTCGGGCCCACGACGTGCGGGCGCTGCGCTTCACCGTCGAAGCCGACGGCGCAGAGCTCGCCGAGATCGCCGGGCTCGTCGCCGCCGGGACGGTGACCCCGCACATCTCAGCGACGCACCCGCTCGAGCAGGCCGCCGCGGCGCTGACCGACATCGAGAGCGGACACACCGTCGGCAAGGTCGTCCTCGAGGTCGACTCGGGCAGCACTGACTCCGGCAGCACCGAACTCGGCAGCTGAGACGACATCACCCCGACACCAGGTCCTGTGCAGGGACCCGGGTCGGGGTGATGGTGCCGTCGGCTGGACGGCGGAGGCCGCCGATCCGGCCGGCGGCGGTGGAAGTGCCGGCCGAATCGACGACCGGCTGGGGGTCCGGGACTGCTCCCGGGAATCAGACCGGCGACTGAGCGCCGCCTCACCGCCGGGGATCCGGCGGTGAGACCCGCTGACTGCGCTAGGCGAGGGTGACGCTGCGCTGCTTGCGGTTGGGTGTGCGGGCGATGCCGATCTCGAGTCCGACCGCCGCCAGCGGCTCCCCGAGCGCACTGCTCGCGTTGCGGGCGACCCGGTCGGCCACCTCGGCGACGATCGCATCGATGTCGGCGCGATCGTCGACGTCGATGTGGATGACGAGCTCGGGGCGACGCGCGGTGCCGCGGACGATGACCTGAGCGGAGTCGACGCCCTCGATGGTCTCGAGGTCGTCGGAGACCGCCTCGGCGATGACATTGGCCGTCACCGTGGTCAGGCCGGTGCGCGCATCCTGCTGCAGACGCAGCGGCTTCGCCGCGTCCTTGCGCGGGATCTGCAGCGACAGCCACCAGATCCCGATGATCGCGAGCACGACCGCGATGAGCACCGCGACGAGGGCCGAGAACGACCACGTGAACGGCACCGCGAGGACGCCGAGGGTGCCAGACGGTTCGAGTCCGGCGACGATCGCCGACAGGAAGCCGAAGCCTGCGGCCGCGGCACCGGCGCCGACGATGAGGCACACGAGTCCGACGATGAAGAGCAGGGTGCGATTGGCACCTGCGGCCATTCTTCTCATCACTGCCTCCTCTGGGCGTGCACGCGCACGCTCGGTTGCCTGTCGAAGCCGATCGCCGAGAGACGGTCCGTCACGGCCTGGCCGACATCGCTGCGGATCGCAGCGGTGTCGCGCACCGGGGTCGCGACGGTGACGATCGTCGACCGCGCGTTCGAGGCCGCGCGGACGCGGGAGACCCCGTCGACGGAGTCCGCGGCGGCTGCCGCGAGGTCCGAGACCGCCGAGGTCGGCAGGGCGACTTCGAACTGTTCGATGTACTCGCTCGTCGGTGCCCGGAAGCCGACGATGCGTCGGGGTCCCGGGGAGATCGCGAGGATGATGAGGATGAGTCCGATGACACCGAGGACGATGCCTGCGCCGATGACGATCGGCATCCCCCATTGGAGGGACTCGGCGCCGGAGACACCCGGCAGCGTCGTCGTCAGCGCTGCCTCGGCGCCGGACTGGGCGATGGCGGCGATGCCCGCCCACCCGAGACCGACGGCGACGAGCAGGAAGACGACGGCGACGATGACTGATGGCACGACCCGTGCGGGACGGGCGCGCAGGAGATGAGCGCTCATGCCAGACTCCTCACTTCGCTGGGATGGCTCGCCGATTCGGGCTTGAGCCAGGTCACGTCGATGTCGACCTGCCGGACGGTCACGCCCGTGAGCGATTCCACCTCGGTGCTCAGCTGCTGCCGAACGGTTTCGGTGGTCGCCGAGATCGGCAGCGGGTAGGCCAGGCCGAGCTTCACATCGAGGGTGCAGCTGCGGCCTGAGAGCGTGACGTCGACGCTCGGTCGGGTGTCGAGACTCGAGTTCCCGCCGATGCCGAGGAAGCCCGACGTCGACCCGCCGACCCCGGGGAGGCCCTTGAGGATCTCCGAGGCGGTCTTCTCGATGACTCGGTCGGCGATCGTGAGGCTACCGCGTGATGCAGCCACAGCGATCACCTCCGCGTCGTCGAACGAGAGCTCAGGGCTCCGAGGTCGAGTCGGCCGTCGAGGACCAAGCCGATCGTGAGACCGAGCCCGCCGCAGATCGCGACGACGAGGAATGCGACGAATCCTCCGAAGTACGCGACGATGCCGAGGGTGAGTCCGACAAGCAGTCCGATGAGTGTTTTCGACATGGCAGTCCTTCCGCTGCGGTCGTGATGTCCCCGGGGCGAGTGCCGGGTGGGGCCGCGCCCCGGGGAATCAGCGACGAATGGATGTGTCAGGAGAGTTCGTTGGTGCTGTCGCTCTTCTTCTGATCGTCATCGTTGTCCTCATCGGGGAGGTGGACGTCGGTGACGTCGATGTTGACCTCGACGACCTGGAGTCCGGTGCCCTGCTCGACGGCGCGGATGACGTTGCGACGGATCGCCTCGGCGACATCGACGATCGACGTGCCGTACTCGACGACGATCGTCAGGTCGATCGCGGTCTGCTTCTCGCCCTTCTCGACGGAGACTCCGCCGGAGACGTTCGTCTGCGAGCCGGGGATCCGATCGGTGAGGGTGTCGAAGGCGCGGCGTGCGGCATTGCCCATGCCGAAGACGCCGGGGACCTCGCGAGCCGCGATGCCGGCAAGCTTGGCGACGACGTTCTCAGCGATCGTCGTGTTGCCCTTGTCGGTGACGAGGGGGCTGTTGATGTCCTGGCCAGCGTTCGCAGTCGACGCCGAGGTGGTGGAGGAAGTGGAGGAATCGGTGTTGGCAGGCATGATCGTTCATTCCCTTTCGTGTCGGATGTGCTGACATAGGTACAGACGGGGCTGTTCGGAGATCCTCACGCAGGTTGGTGAAATTTCTTTCGCCGGATCTCTTCGCCGGCTGGTGCGGGGTGGGTCGGATCTCTTCGCCGGCCGGTGCGGGGTGGGTCGGAGGAGGGCCGGCGGGTGTGCCCGACGCGGCCCGAAAGTCTCGATCTGATGAACTTCGCGGCAACTATCCGACAAGGAGTGTTCCCATCGGCTCCTCTCGCCTATCATCAGGAGCATGGCAAGAGGAGATGATCGATTGGACATCGTGACACTCGTCGTGCGGGCGCGTGAAGGCGATGTCGATGCCTTCGCCTCCCTCGTCGATCGGTATGAGACGAAGCTGCTGCGGTTCTGCATGCGCACCCTCGGTGACCGGCAGGACGCCGAGGACGTCGTGCAGGACACGTTCGTCCAGGCCTGGAAGTCGCTCAACGCACTCGCCTCGCCCGAAGCCTTCGGGACCTGGCTCTACCGCATGGCCTCGAACCGGTGCACCGATGTCCTCCGCAAGCGCGTCAGCCGCCCGTCCGACCCGTTCGACCCCGAGGACTTCGGCGCGCACGCCGACGATCGCGCCTCGGTCGAGAAGCGCGTCGAGGCCCGCAGTGCGCTCGAGCGGTTCGCCCAGGTGTTCTCGACGCTGTCGTCGGAGCAGCGGGTGACGTGGGTGCTCTGCCAGATGGAGGGCCTGAGCTACGCTGAGGTCGCTGACACCTTGGGCATCACGGAAGGCAGCGTGCGCGGTCGCATCCACCGCGCCCGGGCCGCCATCGTCGAAGGGATGAAGGGATGGACATGAGTGATGATCGCCGGCGCGCCGATGGTGAGCGCGCCGCACCTGACCTCGACGCGCAGCTGCGCGACGTCATCGACGATTACATGGGTCACTTCGTTCCCGACCCCGAACAGACCGCGGGCATCCGCGAGCGCATCCTCCACCTCGTCCGCAACGACCTCTACCGGGGGCCGTCGACGAAGCTGCGCACCGATGAGGGGCATGAGTACTCGATCGCGTCGACGGCTGTGCGCGCGATCGTCCGCGATGCCGTCGACACGGTCGACGGCATCCGCTCCCGCAGTGTGAGGATCGTGTCCGCCGGGGAGCCCTACGGCAGCGCCGCCGAGGTGGCGCTGACCGTGACGATGCGCGCGGACATCCATTTCGTCACGTCAGCAGACGAGATCAGGACCGCGGTCTCCGAGGCGCTCGTGCGCGAGCTCGGGGTGCCCGCTTCCCGGATCGATATCGAAGTCGAGGATGCCTATGTCGAATGAGCCCATGTCGCCCGAGAACAAGCGCGAGACCGAAGCCGAGGCCCCCACGCCGCTCGAGGTCAGCCACGAGTCGGTCCTCGAACCCGAACTCGTCCACGAGGATCAGCCGTCTGCCCCGCTGCCGGCCGCACATTCGTCTGCCGCGACAACGTCGACCGGTGCCGCGGCTGGGTCGACCGGCGCCGCGGCGAAGTCGACTGATGCCTCGGCGAAGTCAGGCGCCCCTGACTCGGGGCGTGTGAAGAAGGACGCGACAACCGCGCCGACCGGCACCGGCCGCGCGGCCGGCAGCCACGGGACCACTGATGTCGCCGGGGACACCGCCCTGACCGGGGACATGGCTGTCGACGGTGCCCCGTCCGAAGACACCGTGCAGGTGGTCAGCCCGCTCACCCACACCGCGCAGGAGCTGTCACGTTCGGTCTCCCACATACCCGGCGTCGCCTCGCTCGCTCCGGGCATGAAGGACCTCGTCGTCAGCGCGACGGCGAAGGTGCTGCGGCGTGCCGGCGGTGAGCCGACCGGCATCGACCTCACGCAGTCCGACGACGGGTACCGGGTGCGCATCGACGCTCACTTCGACGACTCGCGGTCCGTGGCCGCCGTCGTCGACGACATCTTCGCCGCCGTCGACCGTGAGGTCGGGGAACCGGTCGAGATCGACCTCCGCGTCATCAGCCGGGGCGCTGCGAGCTGAGCGGTTAGCTGAGCGGCCGCGGGGAACTGAGTCACCTCGGTGAAGCCTGACCGCCGCGGAGGGTCCCACCCTGCCGCCGCCTCGGCGTGCCATCACCGCCTAGACTGAGGGCATGACCGACAGCGCTGACTCCCGCCGCCAACTCCTCGACCTCATCGACGAACTCGCCGTCGTCCGCGGTCGGGTCACCCTCTCCTCGGGCCGCGAGGCCGACTACTACCTCGATCTGCGCCGGGTCACCCTCGACCACCGCTCGGCCCCGCTCATCGGCGACGTCGTCCTCGACCTCCTCGAGGCTGAGGGCCTGCTCGACTCCATCGACGCCGTGGGCGGACTGACGATGGGGGCCGATCCCGTCGGCACCGCCGTCATGCACCGCTCCGTCGTCCGCGGCACCCCCGTCGACTCGTTCGTCGTCCGCAAGGAGGCGAAGAAGCACGGGATGTCCCGCCGCGTCGAGGGTCCCGATGTCGCCGGCAAGCGCGTCATCGCCGTCGAGGACACCTCGACGACGGGCGGTTCCGTGCTCACCGCGGTCGACGCTCTCAAGGAGGCCGGCGCCGAGGTGGTCGCCGTGGCCGTCGTCATGGACCGTGACACGGGGGCGAAGGAGAAGGTCGAAGCCACCGGGATCCCCTATCTCACGGCGCTGACGACGAAGGACCTCGGGCTCGACTGAGCTCGCGACCACCAGCTGGGACTCGACTGTCAATTCCGTTGAAATCCCGGACCTGGTTTGAATCGCCCTGCGCGATTCACCACGATAGATGAGAAACTCTCAAGGGCCGTGGCTGCAAACGGCGCCCGTTGGACAACGTAAGGATCGCGTGTGCTCACACTGAAAGGGATTTCCCTGCGCAAGGGGAAGCGGACATATCTGGATGAGGTGAGCTTCACCGCCGAGCCGGGTCGGATCACCGCCGTCGTCGGAACCCGATCGGCAGGCCGCACCGAACTCGTGCGCGTCATCATGGGCCTCATCACCGCTGATGAGGGCACTGTCGAACTCGAGGGCTACGAACTCGACTTCGGCGACCGGCAGAACTTCGGCTACCTGCCCGGTGAGCGCGGCGGCTACCCGAACATGCGCGTCATCGATCAGATCGTCTACCTCGCGCGCCTCCACGGCATCACCCTCGGCGCTGCCGAGCGCAATGCCCTGACCCTGCTCGGCCGGCTCGAACTCGCCGACCGCGGCTACGCCCCGCTGAAGAACCTCAGCGGCGCCGAGATCGCCCGCGTCGACATCGCGGCGACCCTGGCCGCCGACCCCGACGTCGTCGTCATCGACGACGCGTTCAACGGCCTCGACACGAAGTCGACCGAACTCGTCATGTCCCTGCTGCGGGCCCATGCCGCCTCAGGCGTGCCCGTCATCCTCGCCACCGACGACTGGGAGGCCGCGGAGAAGTTCGCCGACGACATCGTCGTGCTCAGCCAGGGCAAGGTCACCGCCGCCGGCAGCGTCGACGACCTCCTCGGCGAGCACCGCTACGAGGTCGCCCTCGCCGACGCCGAGGCGGCCGCGACGTCGTTGCGGGGACGCGCGGGGATCACGGAGATCGAGGTCATCGACACCGTCATCCGCTTCCGCAGCGACGATCCCGGCTCCGCTGCCGCGTCGGTGGCGACGCTGCGCAAGGTGGAGCGCTTCGAGCGGGTGCGCCCGACGTTGGCCGAGCAGTTCAAGGAGACTTTGTGATGGCACGCAAGGACGATGCGCGGGACGAGCAGACGCCCGACGACGACGCGACGAAGACGACGAAGTCGAAGGGCACGGCCCCGACGAGCCTCGACGACCTCGGCGGAGTGACCGGCGACGTCTCAGCGGCTGGGAAGCCGGGTGCCGGGAAGGCCAGCGCCGCGAAGGCCGGCGCCGGAAAGGCTGCCGGCGGGAAGGCCGCAGCCGGGAAGGCCGGTGACGGGAAGGCCGCTTCGGCGGACGCGGACGACCGCCTCGGCGAGGATTCCGCGGATTCGACGCTCGGTCTCGACGAGGTTCCCTACGAACTCGCCGAGGACACCCCCGACCCCGAGGATCTGCCCGAGACGGGACTCGTCTCGGAGTTCGTCGACGTCGGCAAGCGCCAGGCTTCATGGCTCGTGTCGAACCGGGAGAGCTCGACGACGATGCGCAGTCCGTTCTTCCTCGTCACCGTCGCCGTCGTCGTCCTCGGCATCGTCGCGGTGATCGTCAGCGGGATCGTCCGCGACGCACAGGCGAACTCGGGCACCCCGAGCATGGCGATGGTCGGCGTCGGCGAGCAGGCCGCGATGTACGAGCAGCAGCTCGGCGTCTCGATCACCGATGCCCCCGATGCGCAGGCTGCCGAGCAGCTCGTCCGCGACGGCACGGTCGACGCCGCGTTCATCCAGGACCCCTCGGGCCAGTCGCAGCCGACGATCATCGCTCTCGACAAGCAGCCCACGGCGCTCCTCGAGCGGCTTGCCCCGCAGACCGAGGCGACGCTGCTGCAGACCCCGGCCGTACCCGAGGACGTGGCGGTCCCGCTGCTGTGGGGCATGGTCGTGTTCTCACTCCTCGTCATCGCCACGCTCGGCACCGCGCTCTACCAGAACCTCCGGCTCGAGAAGCGCAACCGGATCACGGAGATCATCGCCGCGACGATTCCGCCGCGCGCCGCCGCCTCGGGGCGGGTCACGGGCATGCTCACGCTCGTCGTCATCCACCTTCTCGTGGCCGCCGTCGTCCTCGAGCTCGGTCTCTCGATCTCGGGTCAGACCTCGCTCGCGTTTGCGATGCTGCCGGGACTCGGCTGGTTCGCGCTCACCCTGTTCTTCACCGCCTGGACGATCTTCGCCCTCCTCGTGTGGGCCTCGACGATCACCGGTGACAAGGCGCGCAAGACGATGGTCGCGATCATCGGCGTGCTCACCGTCGGCGGTGCGATGGCCCCGGTCATCGTCGGCGCCTCGGGAACGGTCGGCCGGGTGCTCGGCTGGGCTCCGTTCACCTCGCCGATCGGCATCGCCGACCGCTACTTCGCCGCCCAGCCGGAATGGTGGGAAGGTCTCGTGGCCGCCGCCATCGCCGCGGTGCTCGCCTTCATCATCCACGCGCTCGCCGGTGGCGCCTACGTCCGGTCGGTGCTCGCCGGCGGCGGACGCGGCGGCAAGACCGTGAAGATGAGCAAGCGGGCCAAGAAGGTCGCTGCGGCCAAGGACGCCGACGCGAAGGGCGCGGATGCGAAGGGCGCGGATGCGAAGGGCACGGATTCTAAGAAGTCTGACTCGAAGGACGCTGTCTCGAAGAAGTCGGACGCTGACGACAGTGACGCGGATGCGTCCGACGAGGTGACGGTCGAGGAGACCGAGACCGTCACCGCCACCACCACGTCTAAGGGGACCGCGTCTGCGAAGTCCGCCGCCGCGGCGAAGGGGACCACCTCGGACAAGGGGACCACCTCGGCGAAGGGGACCAAGGAAACAGGCGCAGGGAACTCCGCGAAGGATGCCGACAGCGACGACGCGAAGTGACCGACGGTCACGAATCACAGCAGGTGGGGGTCGGTCCGTGGACCGGCCCCTGGCCTGTCGGCGAGCACTACGATCCTGAGCTGCTCGCCGAGGGTGACCGGCGCAACGTCGTCGACAAGTACCGCTACTGGCGGCACGACGCGATCGTCGCCGACCTCGACACGGTGCGGCACGGATTCCACGTCGGCGTCGAGAACTGGCAGCACGACCTCAATATCGGGTCGGTCGTGCGCACGGCGAACGCCTTCAACGCCGCCGCCGTCCACATCGTCGGGCGTCGGCGCTGGAATCGGCGCGGAGCGATGGTCACCGACAAATACCAGCACGTCATCCACCATCCGAGCGTCGACGACCTGCTCCAGTGGTGCAGCGACAACGACGTGCCGCTCATCGGGGTCGACAACTTCCCGGACTCGGTGCCGCTGGAGACCTACGACCTCCCGGAGCGCTGCCTCCTCCTCTTCGGTCAGGAAGGGCCGGGGCTGAGCGAGGAGGCGCACCGGGCGAGCTCGGCGGTGCTCTCGATCGCGCAGTACGGCTCGACCCGGTCGATGAACGCCGCCGCAGCGGCAGCGATCACGATGCACGCATGGGTGCGCCGCCACGTCTTCGACCAGCCCGTCGGGTAGGGAGTTGCAGGGCGTGCCGGGCGCGTGCCCTCCTCGCCGTTGTGCGGTAGGTTGAGGCTGACCGCCCGGATTGTGCGGAAGGTTGAGGGCGGAATCAGCGCCGGATTCGCCATGGGCGCGGCGCACATTCACCTCGGAGGCGGCGCAGAGTCGGCGGAGGCGGTGAGCGATCAGCCCCGACTCGCCGGACCGCCGTGGCCCTCACACGAACACGGCGAGGCTCCCGTTCGAACGCCGGGCCGACAACCCCGTCTCTCAGAGCCGGCCCCGGCCGGTATCTGACTCGTCACTCAGACCCAGACGAGTCCGGGACTCGACGCCGTCGCTCAGGCCCGGTCCTGGCCGGGACACACAAAGGCACCGGGGGACTCAATTGGTCTCCCGGCGCCGTCGTGCTGTCGAACCTCTGCGGGCCGGGCCGGACGACCGGACCGAGCGGCTCGCCCGCCCGCCCAGCCTCGCCCATTCAGGCCAGGTCTGCGGCGTGGGGTTCGATGAGCCCGCCGATCTGTGCGAGCTCGGCGGTGAGCGAATCCGCGTCGTCGAACGTCCGCGAGATCACCGTGAGGCGCTTCGCGTAGTGCCCGATCGGGTACTCCATCGTCATGCCGATGCCGCCGTGCATCTGGATCGACTCCTGCGCGACGTGCCGCGAGGTCGAATCGATGACGATCTTCGCCGCGATGACGTCGCGGTGCCGATCCTTCTCCGCGCCCTCGCCCTCGGCGGTGACCGCGAGGCGGGCGAAGAGCGCCATGCTGCGGGCGTACTCGAGATCCGCGTAGAGGTCGGCGGCCCGGTGCTGGAGGGCCTGGTTCGCGCCGATCGGCGCCCCGAACTGCTCGCGCGTCTTGAGGTATTCGGCCGTCATGGTCAGCGAGGCCTCCATCGCGCCGACGGCCTCAGCCATGATCGCGGCGTTGCCGAGGTCGAAGACCTCGTCGAGCACGGCACGGGCATCGGCCGCGTTGAGGCGCTGCGTCGGAGTGTCGGCGAAGCGCACGCTCGCACTGCCGAGGCCATCGGCCTGGCGGTGGGCGACCCGCGTGAGCCCCGCGGCGTCGGCGGCGACGAGGAAGAGCCCGAGCTCCCCGTTCTCGACGGCGGTGACGATGAAGTGGTCGGCGACGTCGCCGCCGAGCACGCCGTTCTTCTCACCCGAGAGGGTGACGCCGTCACCGGCCGCTGTCGCCGTCGTCGTCGGCTGCGCCAGAGCGTAGCGCTGTCCCGGTTCGAGGGCCGCGACGGCGAGGAAGGTCTGCCCTTCGGCGACGCCGGGCAGGATCGCCTGCTTCTGCTCCTCGCTGCCGGCGAGCAGCACGGCGTTCGCGCCGAGGACGGCAGTGGCGACGAAGGGCTCGAGCACGAGCGCCCGGCCGAACGCCTCGAGGACGACAGCCACCTCGGCGAAGGTCATCTCCGCTCCGCCGTAGGATTCGGGGATCGTCAGACCGGTCAGGCCCATCTCCGCGAACTGCTGCCACTTCTCACGCGAGATGCCCTCGTCGCTGGCAAGGATGGCTTCGCGGGCGGCCGTGTCGTACTCGGTGCGCAGATACTTCCCCAGCGTGCTGGCGAGTTCCTGCTGAATGTCGTTGAGTTCAAGATCCATCTGTGTTCGTACCTTTCAGTGACCGAGTCAGAGACCGAGCAGGGCCTTCGAGATGATTCCCCGCTGCACCTCGGACGAACCGCCGTAGATGGTGACCTTGCGGGTGTTGAAGTAGGCGGGCAGCGCGTCGACGGCGCCGAGCGGCAGGTCGGTCAGACCGTCGCCCTGGACGCGGTCGGTGACGAAGTCGAGCCCCTGCGGACCGAGCACGTCGACGAGGATCTCACTGATGTCCTCCTGGAGCTGCGAGCCCTTGAGCTTGAGGACCGAGGAGCGCGGATCCGGCTTCTCGGATCCGGCGGCCTGCGTCGACAGGATGCGCAGCTGCGTCATCTCCAGTGCCGTGAGCTCGGCCTCCAGCCTCGTCAGGCGCGCCGAGAACAGGGGATCGTCGAGCAGCGTGCCGGTCGCCGTCTTCGTCACCGCGGCGTAGGTCTTGGCACGGGCGAGGTTGACCTTCGAGGCGCCGATGCGCGCGATGCCGGTGCGCTCGTTGCCGAGGAGGAACTTCGCGTACGTCCAGCCCTTGTTCTCCTCGCCGACGAGGTTCTCCACGGGCACCTCGACGTTGTCGAAGAAGACCTCATTGACCTCGTGGCCGCCGTCGATGAGCTGGATCGGGCGCACGGTCACGCCGGGGGACTTCATGTCGATGAGGAGGAACGAGATGCCCGCCTGCTTCTTGACGTCGGGGTCGGTGCGCACGAGCATGAAGATCCAGTCACCGTACTGGCCCAGGGTCGTCCACGTCTTCTGACCGTTGACGATGTACTTGTCACCCGACTTCACCGCCGAGGTGGTCAGGGAGGCGAGGTCGGACCCGGCGTTGGGCTCGGAGAAGCCCTGCGACCACCAGATGTCGAGGTTCGCCGTGGCGGGGAGGAACCGCTCCTTGACCTCCTGCGACCCGAAGGTCGCGATGACCGGACCGACCATCGAGACGTTGAACGGCAGGGGCGCGGGCACGCTCGCCAGCTGCATCTCCTCGAGCCAGATGTGGCGCTGCACGGGGGTCCAGTCCTGGCCGCCCCACTCGACGGGCCAGTGGGGCACCGCATAGCCGTTCGCATTGAGGATGCGCTGCGAGGTGACCATGTCGTCCTTGGTCAGCTCCTGCCCGGTGGCGACCTTGAAGCGCAGCTCTTCGGGGATCTCCGTGCGGTAGAACTGACGCATCTGCTGCGCGAATTCGCGCTCTTCTGCGCTCAGAAGGGTGTCCATGAAAGCTCCTGATAGATCGTTCAGTAAGTTAGCTCCCATAGTACGGTCGCGTGAGGTCACTCACAAGTGGAGCGGCCCGCCCCGATGCCCGGGATGCGGGAAGCTCATTGCGTGCCATGGCATATGCGGTTATTGTGTCCCCACATCCCCAGCTTCGCGGTCGTCGACGGTCCACCCCACCGCAGACACCTGACCTGGAATCACGGCCACCCATGCCGCCGATGCCGAGTCGATCGCGAGGTACCCGGCCGAGAGCTGCGTCGGGCGAGCGAGAACTCGTCGGACCAGCGGATCGGTGACATCGAAAGAAGCGCGAATGTCGGTAACCGTCCCCTCACCCCAGGGCCGTGCATTCGGGTACGCCGACGAAGTCTCCGCACTTCGCCAGACCCTGGCCGATCCCGACCGCAGCGGGTGCCTCATCATCGGACCCGCCGGCAGCGGACGGACGACCGTGATGAATCGCGCTCTCGACCAGCTCGACCGGGACGCCGCGATCTTCCGCCTGCGCGGATCCGAGCTGCTGCGCGACCGCGCGCTCGGCATCCTCGAGATCCTCCTGTCGCAGGAGGGCGTCAATCGGGACATCGGACCGGGTGCCGCGCTCTCGGTCGTCGCCCGCGTCGTCGGCCGCAGCCCCGGGGTGCCGATCGTCCAGCTCGACAACGCCAACCTCGTCGACGTCGAGTCGATCTCCGTGCTCTGCCAGCTCGCCGACGCCCACCGCATCCGCCTCGTCGTCGGTGCCGAGTCGATCCGCCCGCCCGTCGATCTCATCGCGACACTGTGGCTGGGCGGGTCGATGGTGCGCATCGACCTCGACGGCCTCGACGAGGGGGCGATCGCCGCCCTCCTCGAATCGCCCGGGGCGATCGACCGGTCGACCACCGAGGTGCTGCGGGACACCGGCGGCAATCCGCGGCTGGTCAACCAGCTCGTCTTCGGCCTCGACCAGACACGGGCGCACGAGCGCATCCTGTGGAACATCCCGACCGAGCTGCGGCCGATCCTCGAGATCATCGCGATGGTCGACGCGGCCCCCTACGAAGCCCTCGCCGAACTCTGCTCGGCCGATGAGCTCGACGATCTCGCCGACAAGGGACTCGTGACGATGGACCGCGGACGCGGGTCCGGGGTGCGCCTGTCGGAGCGCGTCATCGCCGAGACGCTCAAAGCCCATGTCATGCCCGCCCGCAGCCTCAGCCTCTACAAGGTCTACGAGTCCGTCGTCGACGTCGCCGCCCTGACCGGCCGCGCGCTCTTCGGCTACCTGCGCTGGGGGCTCTCCCTCGGCTTCGGCCAGGCCGAGGACACGGTCTTCACCGCGGTCGGTGCCGCGAACACGGAGGGCCGGTACTCCGACGCCGCCGAGCTCATCACCGCCTCCCGGTGGCAGACGAGCCGCATCCTCCTCGAACTCGTCCGCGCCGACAAGGAGCGCGGCAACGTCGACGAGGGGCGTCGGACCTTCGACCGCCTCGTCGCCCGGCTCGCCGACGGCAGTCCCGACGGAGCGAGCACGCGGGGGGAGGACGTCACCGGCTCCGACGCCGATGACGCGAGCTACCTGTCGCGCCTGGCCTGCATGGACATCCGACTGACCGATCCCCGGACGCCGGAGGACCTCGTCGTGCAGTGGGCCAGGGAGAGGCTGACGAGTCCCGCCGACACCGGCCGCCTCGACGTCACCCGGGCCCGGTACGAACAGCGGGGCGGCCGCTTCGAGGAGGGGATGCGGCTCGCCGAGGCGGTCTACCGCGATCACGCGTGCCTGACCCGACACCGCCTGCGGGCCTGCGCGATCATCGGCATCGGGCAGGTCACGCGGGGACAGGTCGACCTCGGCCTGCGCTACATCGACCAGGCCGAGCTGATGTTCGGCCTCGCCGGGCTGACGAGCTACGAGGTCGAGGACGCCGCCCCGCAGATCTTCGTCGCGCGGTACCTCGCCGGGGATTGGGCCGGTGCCCGCCGCTCGGTGCGGCAGGCGCGGACCGGGGACCGGATGATCGACTTCGCCGGCGCCCTCGTCGACGCGCGCACCGGCCATCCCGCCCGCGCGCAGTCGACCCTGCACACGCTGCTCAGCCATTTCCAGGAGACCGACCTCATCGACATCACGCGGGTCGGCCACGCCGCGAAGCGCTACGTCGACGCCCAGCTCGGTCGCCTGTCGAACCCCGACGCCCTCCTCGAGTCGACCTCGGTCGAGACCCGTCCCGACCAGTACTCGTGGTGGTCGGAGTTCGAGGCACGGCTCTTCGACCTTCAGGCCCTCGCCGTCACCCGCCCCGACCCCGCCGCGGCCCGCCTGCACGCCCTCGGGGTCGAGGCCGCGGAGATCGGGGCGACGACGATGGCCGCCGGGGCGCTCATGGAGGCCGCCCGGCTCGGCCATGAGACGGCCGCCCATGCGCTCGCCGAGGTGGCCGACCGCATCGACGGCGGCATCGGCGACCTCGCCCGGGCGACGGCCGAGGGGATCGGCGGCAGCGATCCCTCCGCCCTGCTCGACGCCGCCCGCCTCGCCCTTGAGTTCGGCGCCGTCGTCGCGTGCGCCGAACTGGCCAAGCGCGCCCAGAAGCGGGCCGTCGAGGACGGCGACCGCACGGCGGCGCGGGAGGCGCGCATCCTCATCGGCAACAGCACCCGCACCGTGCGCTTCTCCACTCCGGGCCCCAAGCTCCACGCCGTGCTCACCGAGTTCGAGCGCAAGCTCGTCGACGGCGTCATGGGCGGACGCAGCAGCCACGACCTCGGCGAGCTCCACCATCTCTCCGCCCGGACGATCGAATGGCACCTCACCCGCATCTACCGCCGACTGCAGGTGGCCAACCGCCGTGAACTGCGCGACGTCGTCGCCGCGTGGGGGGATGATCCGTGAGCGACGTCGTCGACACTGCGATCTTCGGCCGTGATCGCGCACTCGCCGAGATCGACGCCGCCCTGCGCGGCACTGAGGTCTCCGGGGTCGTCATCGAGGGCGAGCACGGAATGGGCAAGTCCCGGATCGCGGCGCGGGTGCACGCCGACCGCGGCGGGCACGAGACCTGGATCCGCGGGGACCGGGTGCTCGAGGCGGTGCCGTTCGGGGCCTTCGGGCTCCTCGTCGACCTCGACGGCGAACCCGAGACGGTCCTCGCCCGCGTCGTCGCAGCGCTGACGGAGGGTCCCGGCACTCCCGTCGTCTTCGCCGACGACGCCCACTGCCTCGATGAGAGCAGCCTCTCGGCACTGTGGCAGCTCGCCAGCGACGGGGAGATCAAGGTCGTCGCGACGATGACCCCGACCGTCGACGGCCGGACCGGGTCGTTCGGCGAACTCGTCGCCGACGGGGTCGTCCACCACATCCTCCTCGAACCGCTCACCCTCGACGATGTCTCCGCGATGCTCGAGCACCACCTCGGCGGGATCGTCTCCCACGGCGCCCTCGACGTCGCCGCCTTCCAGTCCTCGGGAGTCCCGGGCCTCATCATCGAACTGCTCCGCTACGCCCGCCGGCGCCGCCGTCTGGTCCTCCAGCGCGGTGTGTGGCTGCTCGACGGCCTCGACATCGACTACGATCAGCGGGCCCGCGACCTCGTCAGCAGCGATCTCTCCCGGTACACCGACGAGCAGCGCGAAGCGCTCGAACTCGTCGTCCTCGCCGGTGAGGTCGAGGTCGAGCTCATGCTCGCCGCGGGACTCGGGGAAGCCGCCGACTCGCTCGTCGCCGCCGGTGTCCTCGACCTCGGCGGTCGCGGCCGACCGATCTACACGTGCATCGAGAGCTACTCGACGGAGACCGTGCGGAACACGGTCCCCGTGGGACGCAGCCGGCAGATGTTCGCCCTCGTCGAATCCCACCCCGGCACCCCGTCGAAGCGCGCGCGGATGCTGCGGGCGGACTGGGCGCTCAGCTGCGGGGCGAAGGTCTCGGTCGCAGATTCCGTCGAGGCCGCCCGCGTCGCCGCCGGCATGGGGGAGTGGCAGCGGGCGCTGCGGATCCTCGCCGAGGTGCCCTCCGAGGTCATGGACGCCCCCGCGCTCTTCGACCTCGGCACCCTCTACTGCGACGTCAACCTCATCCCCGTCGGCTGCGACGTCCTCGCCCAGGCGATCCGGAAGACCGACGACCCGTTCCTCGTCGTCGAAGCCTTCGTCGTCTGGGTGCTCCGGGATGTCGAGCGGATCTCCCCGCCGCTGTCGGGGGCCGACTTCGTCGCCGCCCTCGACCGGATCCAGGCCGAGGCCGCCGCCGCGGGGCGCCTCGACGACGCCGTCGACGCCATCGACCTCGCCCGCGCGACCCTCGAGCGGGTGAGCGAGAGCTCGTGGGAGGGTCTGCCCGGCGACGACGGCTCGGTGCTCACCTGGCTCGGCGCCGAGGGCATCCCCGAGACCCTGCGGGTGGCGATCACCATGGTCGTCGCCGCCAAGGAGCTCGAACGCGGCCACGGGAAGGTCGTCGGCGACCTCCTCGACCGGATCGAGGGCGTCTCGGAGAACATCGGCTCGGGCACGATCATCCTCGACCTCGCGCGCTCGTGGGCCCACCTGCAGAGCGGGGACCGGGAGGCTGCCGCCGCCGTGCTCGCCGTGCCCCGCAGCACCGACCTCGCGTATCGGGCGGCGGGCAGCGGCGCGCGCGACCTCATCGTCACCCGGCTCCACGCCGAGGCGGGACGCTGGGACCGGGCGTTCCGCCGGGCCTGCGCCGCCGCCGAGGCGATCGAGTACTGGCAGCAGTACGAGTTCGCCGCGCTCGCCCTCGCCCAGGCCCAGTACGCCGCGATGATGGTCGGCAACGCCGAGGCCGCCGATGACTTCGACGCCCGCTACCTCGACCTGCCGCCGGGTGCCGCCTACGTCGAGTCCCGTCGCGCGCAGATCCTCCGGCTCGTCGTCCGCGCCAAGCTCACCGGCCGGCAGCGGTATCGCGAGGAGCTCGATGCGGCGCTGCTGGCCGTCGAGGAGCGCGGGGCGCTCGCGGCCGCCGCCTGCGCGCGGATCGAGATCTTCGTCCACTTCGGGGACTACGACGTCGAGGCGATGTGCCGACTGGCCGCGTCCCTCGACGGCGGTGATCGCGACGGGCGCCTCCTCGGCGAGCTCGGCGCCGCCCTGTGCGCCGAGGACGCCGAGGCGCTCGTCGCCTTCGCTCAGCGGCTGTCGCCGCAGCTGCCCGCGCTCGTCGACCGCTGCCTCACCCTCGCCGAGTCCTGGGCGGAGAGCCCGCCGCCCCACCGCCACCGCGTGCACGACGTCGAGCTGACGAGTCGCGAGCAGCAGATCTCCCGCCTCATCATCGCGGGCCTGACGAACGCCGAGATCGCCGACGAGCTCGGAGTCGCCGTGCGCACCGTCGAAGGCCACACCTACCGGCTGTACCGCAAGCTCGACATCACCTCCCGGTCCGAGGTCGCCGAGGCGATCACACGACTGCGCAATGACGCACCCGCGTGAGCGGCCGCCGTCGACGAGCCGCTGACGGGCGCGGTGAAATCCCAGTTCAGCGCGCATGCCGACCGGCGCCGAGCGAGTAGCGGAGAACGACAGGCACGTGATTCGAGTAGTCGCCGAAGGTCACGCAATCGACATCGCACGATGACCGAGTAGTGACTGCCCGTGCGCGTGCGCCCCGAGTCGAGTAATGACCGAAGAACATCCCGTAATGACCACCTAGTGACCGATCTCGCAGGTCACGAGGATGGACCTCATGCACATCCCCACAATCCCCACCCCAGACCCCGACCATCTCCAGACCCTGCTCGATCGCCATACGGCCGCGGCCGTCGTCGGTCGCGTCGGCCTCGGCAAGACCGGACTCCTCAGAGCCCTCGAAGCGCGCTGGGAGGGCCCGGTCTTCCGCGTGCACTACAACCGCGCCGAGGCCGGCACCGACTATTCCGGCATCGACGTCCTGCTCGCCTCCCTCGGCGCCCCGAGCATCGAGGACGCGGCCGCCGTCCCCGATGCGGTGCTGAGCGCACTGCGGGCGGCCGAGCTGCCCGACGACGGCCTCATCGTCATCCTCGGCGCCGACAAGATGGACCGCCCCTCCCAGGACGTCCTCGGACAGTGGCTGCGACGATCGCAGTCCGGGCGGACCCGGATGGTCATCTCCGTCAACGCCCTGCCCACCGACAGTCCGCTGGCGCCTCTGCCCACCGTCGAGCTGCGCGAGCTCGACCACGGCGAACTCGTCGCGCTCGCCCAGGAGGAATGCGGCGGCGGACTCTCCGAGGCGGCGGCCCACGTCGCCGCAGCGGCGTCGTCCGGGCTGCCCCTGGCGCTGCGCCACATCCTCGATGCGATGAATCGCCGTGAACGCCTCGGCGAACTCCCGCTGACGATCCCGCCGCGCCCGGGCGCGCAGGCCGACGCGCTCGTGCGCGACATCGTCGGGACCCCCGACGCTGACACGCAGAGCCTGCTCAGGCTGCTGGCGCTGGCTCCGTCGACGCCCTGCGGCCCGCTCGCGGCACGGGTCGACGGCTTCTGGGAGATCGTCGACGACCTCGAGATGCGCGACCTCGTCGAGCGACGCGACGCGCACCTGCGACTGACCAACGGCCTGGTGCGGGCGTGGACCCACCAGACGATGAGCGCGACCGAGCGGATCGCCGGCCACGTCCGGCTCGCCGAGGACTGCGCGGGCGTCGATCCGCGGCTGGCTCACTGGCACGCGTCCTTCTCGCGGCCGACGGAGGACTCGGCGCCGACCCTCATCGCCGACGCGCGTCTCCTCATCCGCGAGGGGATGACCGCCGACGGCATCGAATTCGTCGAACGCGCGATCCGCGTGAGCACCGATGACGAAGCCCTCGCCGCCGACCTCCTCGCCGTCGCCCGCGATCTCTACGACCGCGGCGAGTTCGTCTTCGCCTCCCGCTACGGGCACCTCGCGGCGCGGTCCCGGCAGCCCTCGCTCGCCGTGCGGGCGCGGACCCTCGACGTCGAGATCACGTTCACCCGCCGCCAGACGCTTCCGCCCCACCTCGTCAACAGCTGGTCGAAGCAGGAGCTCCGCGATGCCCCGGCCGACGTCGCCCGGCTCCAGCTCCTCCTCAGCATCGGCCGCTGCGATCGCGGCGAGTACGCCGAGGCCGAGGAGCTGCTCACCGCCGCCCGCGACGCCGGCGACCACCTCGGCGACGCCGAAGACCAGCTGCTCGACGCCGCGACGATCAGGCTCGAGGCCGCCCGCGGTCGCGACGAGACGGCGCTGCGGTGCTTCACCGCGCTGCGGACCGGTGAGATCGAGGAGTGCGAGCCCCATTTCGTCCTCGCGGTCGCCACGGGCCTCATGCTCACCGAGCACTACGAGTCCGCGCAGGCCGCGCTCGCCCTGCTGCGCGGGGAGGTCGACGGGGCGACGATCTGGCGCACGCGGGCGCTGGGGCTGCAGGCGGAGATCGCCCTGCGGGCCGGAAGCCTCCGGGCGGCCAGCGAGCTCATCGACGACATCGGCCACGCGCCCGCCGGCGCGGGCCAGGTCAGGCCCGACCGGATCCTGCAGCTGCGCTGCTGGCAGCTGCTCATGCGCGGTGAGGCCTGCGCCGCCGAACCCGTTGAGGCAGAGCTCGCGGCACTCGCGACGACGACGGACAACCGACGCCTCCTCGCCGAACTCAACGCCCTCCAGGGCAGCTGCCTGCTGCGTCTGGGCTACCCGGCCGAGGCCGTCCGCCATCTGCGGCGCTGCGACGAGCTCTCCGCCCATGAGCTCAACCCGAACGTGCGGCGCCACGAAGCCGACCTCATCGAGGCGCTCATCGAGATCGGACGGCGCGAACACGCCGGGATGCTCGTCGCGCAGCTGCGCCGCCGCGTCGACCGCTGCCCCTCGCGCTGGGCCGCACATGCGCTGCGTCGCTGCGAGGCGCTGCTCGCCACCGGAGAGAAGAGCCTCGAGCTCTTCACGCTCGCCCTGGGGGCGTTCCGGTCCGAGGACTCGCTCTACGAGAAGGCGCTCACGCAGCTCGCCTTCAGCCGGCGGCTGAGCGGGATCGGCGCCCAGGCTCGCGCCCGGGAGCAGCTGAGCGTCGCCTCGGCGACCTTCCTCGAACTCGGGGCCGACGGCCTGGCCCGGCATCACACGGCACCGCCCGCGCCGGTCGAGACCGCCGCGCCCGAGCTGCCGCAGCTGCGCGAGCTCAGCGACGAGGAGCTCAAGGTCGTCGAACTCGTGCGGGCGGGGCTGAAGAACAAGGAGATCGCCCGGCGGGTCTTCGTGTCCCTGCGCACCGTCGAGCTGCGCCTCACCGCCGCCTACCGGAAGCTCGGCGTCGGGTCCCGCACCGAGCTGATCTCCCGCCTGGCCGGCAACCCGAGCCTCGCGGTCGTCTGAGCCTCGTCTGCCGGTGCGCCCGGTGTGGCGGCAGTCCGCACACTGATCGCGGATGACCGCAGATCACCGGCGCACACGGGTCTGACACCCCCGCTTCGGAAATAGCTTGGGAAGCAATCGCGAATCGCCCGGCCCTGCCGTTCCCCCTCAGCGGTCAGGTCACTGCCGTCCCCTCGGCGGCCCGGGCGTCTGCAGAACCGAGAACGGCGCTGCCGGTCTCACTGAAGCATTGGAGATCGCAATGACAGCATCGGCACAACCGGAGGCCGAACCAGGAACCGCAGGCAGCCGGTCGTCACGACTGGCGCTGGCGGTCTGGGAGCGCCGGGCGCGCCTCCAGATCGTGCTCGACGCCGCCGCGTGGGTCCTCGCCGCGGGCCTCACCTGGTTCGTCCTCGGATTCGGCTGGATCGACGGGTGGACGATCGGACTCGTGCTTGCCGTCGCCCTCGCCCTCCAGCTGCTCGGGGGCCTCAGCCTCGGCCTCTACCGCAGCCGCTACCACTACGGCAGCTTCTCCGAGTACGGAGGTCTCGTCCTCCTCAGCCTCGCCGTCACCGTGGTCCTGCTGCTCGTCACCGCGGGTGACTCCCCGTTCGTCCTGCTCCTCGTCTTCTCCGCCCTCATCCTCATGTCGGGCAGCCGGTACGTCATCCGCTACATCCACCAGATGACGACGCGGCCCACACAGGGTGAGCGGGTCCTCGTCGTCGGTGCCGGAGACGCCGCCGATTCCCTCATCCGCCAGATGCTCTCGGATCCGGCGGGCGCCTACCTGCCCGTCGGACTCATCGACGACGATCCGCGCAAGCGGCACCTGAGCATCCAGGGCGTGCGCGTGCGCGGCACGAGCGAGGACATCGCCGAGGTGGTCGAAGCGCTCAACGTCGCCGGTGTCATCGTCGCGATCGCCGACTCCGACGCGCAGTTCCTGCAGGCCTGCCGCAGCAGCCTGCAGATGACCGGGCGCTGGCTGCGGACGATCCCGCCGCTGGCCGAACTCGTCGACCGCCGGGTCGAGATCGCCGACATCCGCGACCTCAGGGTCGAAGACCTCATCGGCCGCAGTCCCATCCACACCGATCTCACGGAGATCGCCGCGACCATCGCCGGCAGCCGCGTCCTCGTCACCGGGGCCGGCGGGTCGATCGGCAGCGAACTGTGCCGCCAGCTCTCAGCGCTCGGACCGGAGTCCCTCATCCTCCTCGACCGGGACGAGTCAGCCCTCCACGGCGTCGAGCTCACGCTCTTCGGCTCCGCCCTGCTGACCTCGCCGAACACGGTGCTCGCCGATATCCGCGACCCCGAGGCGCTCGAGCGGATCTTCGCGGCCACGCGACCGCAGATCGTCTTCCACGCCGCAGCGCTCAAGCACCTGCCGATGCTCCAACGGTTCCCCGAGGAGGCGTGGAAGACCAATGTCCACGGCACGCTCAACGTCCTCGAGGCCGCAGCCGCTGCCGGTGTCGACACGTTCGTCAACATCTCCACCGACAAGGCGGCGGCGCCGACGAGCGAACTGGGCCGCAGCAAGCGCATCGCCGAACAGCTCGTCAGCGGCTTCGCCTCGCGCTCGCCGGGCACCTATCTCTCGGTGAGGTTCGGCAACGTCCTCGGCTCCCGCGGTTCGGTGCTGCTGTCGTTCCAGGAGCAGATCCGGCGCGGCGGTCCGGTCACGGTCACCGATCCCGAGGTCCGGCGCTTCTTCATGACGATCCCCGAGGCCTGCCAGCTCGTGCTCGAAGCCGCGGCGATCGGGCAGGACGGCAACGTCATGGTCCTCGACATGGGAGAGCCCGTGCGCATCGACGACATCGCGCGCAGCCTCGTCGCGATGTCGGACCGGCAGATGGAGATCATCTACACGGGCCTGCGCGAGGGCGAGAAGCTCGACGAGGAGCTCTTCGGCGTCGATGAGGGCACCGTGATGCGCATCCACGAGAAGATCAGCCGGGTCGAGGCGCCGGAGCTCGATCCGCGGGTGCTGCCGAGCCGGTCGGCCTCCCGCGAGGTCATCGACCTCTTCTGCACGCAGATCTGCACCCCGGAGGCACCCGCCCGGAAGCGGGCGGTCCCGTCTCCGTCGTCCGAGGCCAGGGCCGTGACCGAGGCGGCCGCCGAGGTCGTGCGCGCCGAGGCTGCGCGACCTGACACCGTCGACGCCGACACCACCCCGGCCGAGCCGGCGGCGGCGCGCCAGCAGCGCGTCGCCGAGGCGGCAGCCGCCTCCGGACTGACCATCGCCCGTCTGCGCAAGCACGTGAAATCAGAGGTGTCAGCATGAGTGAACAGTGGCAGGTCTGGGACGCCGAGGTGCCCGCCGACCGCGACGCGTGGATCGCCCTGTGGGCGGCGTCGGACGAACGCCAGCCCTTCGCCCACCCGGATGTGTGCTCCCTCCTGCGTCCGGCCGAGGGTCGACTCATGGCGGTCGCCCTGTCCCACGGCGGCGGACACGTCCTCTACCCCTTCTTCCTCCGCGAGATCAGCGGCAGCGACGGCTGGCGGGACATCGTCTCCCCCTACGGCTACGGCGGACCGATGCACTGGGGGCTCACCGACGTCGAGGCGACTGCGGAGGTGTTCTGGCACCGCTTCGATGCGTGGGCGCTGGAGCACTCCGTGGTCAGCGAGTTCTCCCGCCTGTCCCTCTTCGGGGAGACGCTGCTGCCGTACCGGGGCGCGACCCGCAAGCGTCAGAACAACTACGTGCGGGACCTCAGCGTCTCCGTCGAGGAGCTCGGCTGGGAGGTCGCACCGAAGGTGCGCAGCAACGTCCGCCGCGCCCGGCGCGAGGGCGTGACCATCGTCATCGACACCGACGGGGAGTTCGTCGACGACTTCGTCCGGATCTACACCGAGACGATGCAGCGCCGCGACAGCGCGGACTGGTACCGCTTCGAACGCCCGTTCTTCGAAGGCCTCCACGCGGCGCTCGCCGGCCAGTTCGCCTATGTCTACGCCGAGCTCGACGGGCGGCTGGTCTCCGCCGACCTCCTCCTCTTCGGCACCGACACCAGCTACTACTTCCTCGGCGGCACCGAGGCGGCCGCGTTCCGCGCGCGCCCCAACGACCTCGTGAAGATGGAGTCGATGACCTGGCTCAAGGCACGGGGGTGCCGCAGCTATGTGCTCGGCGGCGGCGTCACCGCCGCACCCGATGACAGCCTCGACCGGTACAAGCGGGGGTTCGCCCCGCACGGCCGAGTCGACTACCTCACCGGGGAGCGCATCATCTCCGCCCCGGCCTACGACGCACTCCTCGCCGCGCACCGGCAGCGGCTGGCCGCGCGCGGTCTCGACTTCGACGAGAGCAGCGACTTCTTCCCGGCCTACCGCCGCGGCGCCGAACTCCTGACACCGGAGGCCGCCGAGACAGCGCCGTCAGCCGGCGGGTCGCCGTCGACCGGCGGGTCGGCACCGGCCGCACTGTCAGAGGAGTCGACACCTGCCCGGCAGGCAGAGCCGGCGAGGTCCTGAGATGCCCTACTCCCGCATCAAACGTGCGTTCGACTGCCTCGGGGCAGGACTCGGACTGCTCGTGTGCGCCCCGCTCCTGCTGCTCACCGCCGGCCTCGTCCTCGCCTTCCACGGTGCTCCGGTGATCTTCGCGCAGGAGCGGGTGACCCAGGGCGGGCGGATCTTCCGGCTGCGGAAGTTCCGGAGCATGCGACCGCTCGACCCCGCGCGCGGCTGGACGAGCGATGCCACGCGGCTCACCGCCTTCGGCCGCCTCCTGCGGGCGACGAGCATCGACGAGCTGCCGAGCCTGTGGAACGTCCTCGTCGGCGACATGAGCCTCATCGGCCCGCGTCCCCTGACGACCGACTACCTCGCGCTCTACACCCCCGAGCAGTCCCGTCGTCACGCAGTGCGCGGCGGCCTGAGCGGACTGGCCCAGGTCAGCGGCCGCAACGCGCTGTCGTGGGACGAGCGCTTCGACCTCGACCTCGAGTACGTGAAGACCATGAGCCTGCGCACCGATCTGCGCATCCTCGCCCGGACCGTGGGCACGGTCGTCCGGCGCACCGGGGTCAGCCACCCGGGTGCGGCGACGACGTTCAGCTACGGCGGCAGTCTGCGCTCCGACCTCATCGAGTTCGAGCAGATCGCCCGCACCCGCGACCTCACGCAGTGGATGGCGAGGACCCGTGCGGGTCAGCGGGTGGGGCTGTGCGAGATGGTCAGCCTCGGCGAATCGGCCCGGCTGATCCGGTTCCTGCCGCACCCGGTCGATGCCGCCTTCGCCCCCGACGAGCACGAGGTGCTCACCCGCGAGGTCCTGCGGCTGCTGCTCAACCGGGCGCGCGGCACCGATGCGGACTTCGCCTTCTGCCCCGTCGCCACGGCCGGCGCGGCGGCGGATCTCTACCTCTCGTACGGCTTCCGCCCGGTCACCGAGGCGCCGCCGCTGACCGCCCTGCCCCAGCCGGCCGCGGTCGCCGCCGGAGGGGAGCTCCTCTGCTGCGCACTGTGGCCCGAGACTGCACCGAACCCCGACCTGAGGATGGCGTCATGACGATCTCAAACGCCCAGCCGACCACCTCGGCGACACCGACCGAGCTCGAGCCGATCCCGGTGTCGACTCCCGACGTCGGAGCGCTCGAGGAGGAGTACCTCATCCGCGCGTTCCGCTCCGGATGGATCGCCCCGACGGGCCCCGACCTCACCGCGTTCGAAGCCGAACTCGCCGCGCGGGTCGGCGTCCGGCACGCCGTCGGTCTCGCCTCGGGAACCGCCGCCCTCCACCTCGGTCTCCTCGGTCTCGGCGTCGGCGCCGGTGACACCGTGGTGACGTCGACGATGACCTTCGCGGCGACCGCGAACGCGATCATCTACTGCGGGGCCGAACCCGTCTTCGTCGACTGCACTGCCGACGGCAACATGGATCCCGGGCTCCTCCACGAGGCGCTGCGTGCGGGAGCGCGGGCCGGACGCCTGCCGGCTGCCGTCGTCCCCGTCGACCTGCTCGGGAGGCCCGCCGACTACGATCGGATCCTGCCGATCGCCGCCGAGTTCGGGGTGCCGGTGCTCGTCGACGCCGCGGAATCCCTGGGCTCGCACTGCGGCGGCCGGGCCACCGCGAGCATGGGACACGCGGCAGCGGTGTCCTTCAACGGCAACAAGATCATGACGACCTCGGGCGGTGGGGTGCTGCTCACCGACGACTCCGACCTCGCCGCTCGCGCGGCCTACCTCTCGACACAGGCCCGGCGACCGGTGGCCCACTACGAGCACACGGACATCGGCTTCAACTACCGTCTGAGCAATCTGCTCGCGGCGCTCGGCCGGGCTCAGCTTCTCCGCCTCGACTCGATGATCGCGGCCCGCCGGGCGAACCGGGCCCGCTACTGCGAGCTCTTCGGGGACTGGGCCGGTGTCGAGCTCTTCGGTCGCGAGAACCCCCACGCGGACAATGCGTGGCTGAGCGCGGTGCTCGTCGACCCCGAGACGGCGGGCTTCACCGCCGGTGAGCTCGGCGAGTGGCTGGCCGCGCACAGCATCGAGACGCGCCCGCTGTGGAAGCCGATGCACCTCCAGCCCGTCCACCGCGGGCGCACGATGCACGGCGGGCGGATGTCCGAGTCGCTCTTCGCGACCGGGCTGACGCTGCCGAGCGGGTCAGCCCTGAGCAGCGCACAGCTCGACCGGGTGCTCACCGCCATCGCGGCGTTCCGATGCGGAGGGCCGCACCGGTGATGCGGGCGCCCGTACCCCGGAGCACGGGGCATATCAGACCACTCAGGCACCCCCATAGCCTGGGACCAGGACGAACACCTCGTCGACGAGCGGCGGCGCCGATCGCCCGCACTCGCCCACCGGAGCGGAACGAGCCATGAAACTCAAAGAATATCTGCGCCTCATCCGGCGCAACGTCGCCCTCCTCGTCATCGCCACCGTGCTCGGCGGCGCCGCAGGATTCGGGATCTGGGCGCTGCTGCCGACGACGTACTCCTCGCGCACGGAGCTCTTCGCCTCGGTGTCGACCTCGGGCGATCCCTACCAGCTGCAGATGGCCTCGAGCTTCATGCAGGAGCGGATCCAGACCTACGTCGACATGGCGAGCAGCCGGCCCGTGCTCGAACCCGTCATCGACCGCCTCAACCTCGACGAGACGCCGGAGGAGCTGGCCGGACAGGTCAACTCGTACAGCGACCCGCGCACGGTGCTCATCACCGTCGAAGCCACGGCGGCCACCCCCGACGAGGCCGCGCAGCTCTCCGACGCCATCGCCGGCAGCCTCGTCACGGTCATCGGCGAGATGGAGAACTCGGGCAGCGCCGACACCGGGCAGATCGAACTCAAGGTCGCCAACCCCGCCGTCCCGGCGACGGTCCCGGACGGTCTGCCGCTGTGGATGTGCATCGGCCTCGGACTGCCCGTCGGTCTGGCGATCGGACTCGGCATCGCCCTGCTGCGCTCGAACCTCGACAGCCGGCTGCGGACGAAGGAGGACGTCGAGGCGATCACCTCGGCGACGGTGCTCGCCTCGATCCCTACGGACCCGAAGATCACCGACCAGCCGCTGCTCACCCAGATGGGGCTCGACAACGTCCGCGGCGAGGCCTACCGCCGGCTCCGGACGAACCTCGGCTTCGCCCAGGTCGACGACACGAACTCCGCCGTCCTCATCACCTCGGCGGGAGCGCAGGAGGGCAAGTCGACGACGAGCATCAATCTCGCGATCGCGCTCGCCCAGGCCGGCAGCCGGGTCGCCCTCGTCGACGTCGATCTCCGGCAGCCGACGGTCGCGGAGAAGCTCGGCCTCGAGAACTCCGTGGGACTGACGACCGCCCTCGTCGGGTCCGCCGACCTCTCCGAGCTCATGCAGCCCTGGGGGCAGGACGAGCTCTACGTCCTCACCGCCGGGATGATGCCGCCGAATCCCACCGAACTGCTCGACTCGCGAGCGATGGGAACACTCATCAAGCGCCTGACCGGGGAGTTCGACATCGTCATCCTCGACGGTCCGCCGCTGCTGCCGGTCGCCGACAGCCTCGTGCTGTCGAAGCAGGTCGGCCGGGTCCTCCTCGTCGCCAGCGTCGGGCAGGTGCGCACGAACGACCTCCAGGAGGCGGTGCGCAGCCTCGACGTCCTCGATGTTCCCGTCGACGTCGTCCTCAACCGGGTGCCGCGCACCTCGGCGGAGACCAACGGCTACTACCAGTGCTACTCGAGCCGGGCGCAGAAGCAGACCGCGGGGCCGGGACCCGAGATCCCCTCCGACGTGCCCCCGTCCGATGTGCCGCGGACCTGGCCGGGCAGCACCGAGGACGCCTGGTCCGGTCGCGGCAGCGAGCAGACCGCCGAGGCGGCGAGCCCGACCTGGACGACGAGCGACGACGCCACCGCAGGACGTCACCTGCGCCCGCGGAGGCTGGCCCGCACCGGAGGGCAGACGCGGCGGGAGAGCATGGGACGACTGCCATGAGGATCGGCCTGCTCGCCAGCGTCGGGCACATGATCGATTCGTTCTTCCCCGAGATCATCGCGTCGTGGACGGCTGCGGGGCACGCGGTGTCGACCGCGGCCGGGACCCCGACCGCCGACGGTCACGGCGTCGTCATCGCCGGCCTCGGTCGACGCCCGGGACCGGGCATGGTCGCGGCCCGGGCCGGGCTGCGGTCCTGGGTCCGGGACGCCGGGATCGATGTCGTCGTCACGAACTCCGCGACGGCGTCGGGGCTCGTGCGCTCTGCCTCGCTCGACGTTCCCGTCGTCTACTTCTGCCACGGACTGCACTGGAACACCGGCACCCGGCCGGCCGACCGGATGTGGCAGACCGTGGAGCGCTCGCTGCTGCGACGCACGAGCGGGATCATCACCATCAACTCCGACGACCATGCGTGGTTCGCGCCCCACGTGGAGGCCGACCGGCTGCTCCGTCTCGAGACCGGGGTCGGACTCGACCTCGAGCGCTACGCTGCGGCACCGGCGCTCCCGGTGGCCGGGAACCGGCTCGAACTCGTCTGGATCGGCGAGTTCAGCCCCCGCAAACGGCCCGATCTCGCCGTCGACGTCGTCGCCGGTCTCCGGGCGGAGGGAGTCGACGTCCGCCTGCGGATGCTCGGCGACGGGCCGCTGCGAGCCCGGATCACCGACCGGGTGCGCCGCCTCGACCTCGCCGATGCCGTCACCGCCCATGGGTTCGGCACGGTCGTCGATGCCCTGAGCGGCAGTCACGGTCTCCTCCACACGGCGGCGTGGGAGGGACTGCCGCGGGTGATGCTCGAAGCCGTCGCCGTGGGGCGGCGCTCGTACGCCTTCGACGTCAAAGGCGTGCGCGACATCCCCGAGGCCCGGCTCGTGGCCGATCGCGACAGTGCGGCCCTCGTCACCGCGCTCGCCGAGGACTGGTCGACAGGGAGGATGACGGCACCCCTGGCCTACGACCGCTCCCGCCTCGACTCGACGGAGACCGCAGAGTCGGTGAGGGTCTTCCTCGAGACGCTCGTCGACAGCGCGTCCCGACCTGCGTCGAGCACTGCGGTCGGTCGGGGAGAGCGATGAGCGGCACCGAGGTCCTCGTCTCCGTCATCGTCCCCGTCTGCAACGGCGAGGCGCACCTGCAGGCGACGCTCGACTCGGTGCTCGCCCAGCGCCACCGAGCCCTCGAACTCATCGTCGTCGACGACGGCTCGACCGATGCCACGCCCGCGCTCCTCGCTGACCTCGCCGCGGCGGACACCAGGGTCCGCGTCCTCCGCCAGCCGAATCGCGGTGTCTCCGCCGCCCGGAACCGCGGCCTCGATGCCGCGCACGGCGAGTGGATCCTCTTCCTCGACGCCGATGACCTGCTCATCGACCCGCTGCTCCTCACGGCGCTCGTCCGGGCCGGCGGGGACGACGCGGACATCGTCGGCTTCGCCTCCACCGACGACCCGGGTGCCATCGGCAACTCCGGAGGCGATGGCGACCGGCGGCTGCAGGCGGCGCTCGCCGAGGCGGTCGACGTCGTCCTCGACCACCGGGAGATCGCGACGATGATCGCCGCCGAGACCGCGAACGCGGTGTGGGACAAGGCCTACCGGCGCACCCTGATCGACGCGGGGGGCACCCGCTTCCTCGAGGGCATCCGGATGGGTGAGGACCTTCTCTTCAACCTCGACTGCATCTCCCGCGCCGAGGTGGTGCGCACGGTGCCGATCCGCGGTCACTTCTATCGGCGGGGCGGGACCGCCTCGGCGACCGGACGCTACCTCCCCGACAAGTTCGCGGATCTCACGATCGTCGGGACGCGGCTCGCGGACTGGGCGCAGAGCACAGGATCGCCCGAAGTCGTCGCGGCCGTCGACTTCATCAGGGCGAAGAACGTCTTCTCCTGCGTGCGCGACCTCCACCGCCCCGACTGCGACGTGCCCAGGGAGCAGCGGCTGGCACGGGCGAGGGAGTACCGGATCGAGGTGCCCTCGGTGCGGATGGACGGTCTCGGACCGGGGCGGCGGATGCTCGGCTCCGCTTACAACCTCCTCGGGTACCGCTCGCTCTTCCGCCTCACCGGTCTCGTCGGAGGCCGCCGATGAACGGGGGATGGGACGTCGACCTGGGACCGTTCGCCATCCTCGTCGTGTGCACCGGCAACGTCTGCCGGTCCCCGCTCGCCGAACGGGTGCTCCAGGACGGGCTCGATGAGCTGGCGCCCATGCAGTTCGCGGTCTCCAGCGCCGGGACGCAGGGACTCCCCGACGACACGGTGACCCCGGAGATCGCCCAGATCGCCGGACGCTACGGGCTCACCTTCGACGGGTTCGCCTCGCGGCGGCTCGAACCCGGCCACATCCGCACCGCCGACCTCGTCCTCACGATGGAGCGGGCGCAGCGCGCAGCCGTCGTGCAGATGCTCCCGGCGGCCCTCAAGCGCACGTTCACGCTGCGCGAGTTCGCCCGCATCCTGCCCCTCGTGCCGCCCGAGGACGGCTCGTCGCCGACGGAGCGGTGGCAGTCGCTCGCGGCGCTGGCCCAGCGGTACCGCCACGCGGCTCCCGGCGACGGGGGCAACGATGACGTCGTCGACCCGATCGGCGGCACCGACGAGGTCCACCAGACGATGCTCGATGAGATGATGCCGGCGATCCGGACGCTTCTCAAATGGGAGCAGCAGTTCGACCGAATCGAGGCGTGAGCGATGTTCCTCGTCTCGTGGTTCGTGCTCGCCACCCTGTGGATCGTCGGCTTCTGCGTCGTCGGGGAGGCCTCGAAGTTCCGGCACTGGAGCAACGCTCTGTTCCCGATCCTCTCGCTCGTGACGATCACGGTGCTGGCCGCCTCGGCGGCGAACTACGACGTCGTCGACAAGAACCGGTACGCCCTCGAGTTCGAGTCGATGAGCTTCGCGTCTCCGGACGAGATCTTCGCTGACACCGTCGCCGACGGCAGGGAGCCGGCGTACCTGCTGTTCAACTGGATCGTCGGTCTCTTCACCCATGATGCCCGCGTCTACTTCGTCGTCGCGGCGGCCTTCTGCGGGATCATGCTCGCCGCGACCCTGTGGCTCGTCCTCGGCTCCGGGTGGCAGACGGCCGTCGTACTCTACGTGACCTTCTGCTTCGGCTTCTTCATGGACTATTCGAGCTTCCTGCTCCGGCAGGGGCTGTCGATCTCGTTCCTCTTCCTCGCCCTGGCCCTCGTGCTGCGCGGCGCCAGGGCCGTGTGGATCATCCTCCTCGTCGGGGTCGGTCTCCTCTTCCACTGGTCGGCCATTCCCGCGGCGCTCATCATCGTCCTCATCCGACTCATCCGCATGCGCACCGACATCCTCCTCGGCGCGTGGGTGATCCTCTCCGCCGCCTACTTCACGGGGATGAACGAGCGCCTGGCCGGGCCGCTCGGCGCGAGCGTCGAGCAGGTCGACGTCTACTCCGATCCCTCACTGGCCGCGGAATACACCGGCGGCACGAACCGTCCGAGCTTCTGGCTCTTCAGCGCGGGCCCGCTGGCCGTGTCCTATGTCGCCTTCAAGAAGCTCACGGTGCTGCCCGAGTGGTATCCGAAGCTGCTCAACGCCTTCATCCTCCTCAACGGGTACTTCCTGCTCATGGGATTCGTCTTCTTCAGCGACCGCCTCGCCGCGTACTCGTGGTCGCTCGTGCCCGCCGTCGTGTCGATCCCCTTCCTCGCCTACCGCGGGACGGCCGCCCCCGTCGTCCGACTCGGCCTGCTCGTCGCGTTCACCCTGTGGGCGGTGTACTTCGGGTCGTTCGACGTCCTCGTCGACCGGTGACCCTCAGCGGCTGCCGCCCTGGCTCGGCACCGGGTCCGCGACCGGGTCGAGGCGGCGGGCAGGGCGCGCGGGCCGCCACGCGAGGACCAGCTCACCGGCATAGCGGCCGACCGAACCGCACAGCAGCGCGAGGCACCCGGCTTCCACCGCCGGCATTCCGGCGGCTCCGGCGATCCCGCCGCTGAGCAGTGCGACGGCGACCGAGAACGCACCGACGAAGGTCGTCGCCCAGTACCGGTTGAGCACGAGCAGCGTCGCCGACAGCAGGTACGTGGGCACGGTGATGACCGCGGCGAGGGCGAGCATGCCGATCGCCGGTGCCGACAGGGCGAACGCCTCACCGTAGACGGCAACGAGCAGCGGACTGCCGAGGACGAGGGCGACGATGATGAGAGGACTGAGCGCTGCCATGATGATCCCGCCCCGCACCAGGGACGTCCGTACCAGGGGCGGTGCCGCGGGGTCCTCGTGGAGACGGCGGTAGACGGGCAGCATCACGGTCTCGACGGACGCTCCGACGAGGTTCGCGAAGACGACGAGATACGCCGCCGAGGCGTACCGTCCGACGTCGTCGGCGGCCCCGAAGAGCGCGACGACGCCGAGCGGGGCGTAGGACGTCAGCGAGTAGATCCCCTGCATGAGCGACAGCGGCAGTCCCGCGGTGAGGAGGGTGCGCACCTCGGTGCCGGTGGATGCGGCGTCCGCCGGCGGGCCGGAGTCCGCGGCGCGTTCGGGGGCCGGGGCGCGCTGCCCGAGGACGGCGGTGACGACGGCGACGAGCAGCGCGGTTCCGGCAACACCCCACAGGGCACTGACCACGGACCCCGTGACAGCCATGACGAGTGTGACGGTGACGGCGGTGACGACGGCGCTGCCGATGAGGATGAGCCCGAAGGCCCGGAGTCGTTCGGCCCTCTGCAGGCGGGCGAAGAAGAGGTCGGCGATCGTGTCGCACAGTTTGATGACGAGCACGGCGGCCGCCATCGGCCAGGAGAGTTCGGAGACGACGAGTCCGAGCACGAGGAGGCCGATCCCGGCGGCCAGGGCGGCGCTGCAGATCCGCACACCGAGGTAGACGCCCCAGCGCACCCGTGCCTGCAGGGTGAGATAGAGGTTGCGCAGGCCCAGCTGGGAGAGGATGAACACCGGCGTGAGGGCGGCGATGAGGGTCGAATACTGGCCGACCGCGGCGGGTCCGTCCTGGCGGGCGAAGAGCCACACGAGGTACCACTGCGCGGCGGCCGTCGCGATGTTGCCGACAGTCACGAACAGCAGCGAGGCTTTCGGCATATCGGGTGTCCTGTCGGTGGAAGGCGGAGGCGGTGCATACCCCGCTTATCGGGATGCTACTGGCGATGCCCGCCTCTCGGTCTCGCTCCGGAGCGGCTTTGCGGGACTCCGCAGTGCGCGTGCGGTCGTCAGTGCGCGTGCGGTCGTCGGCCGGAGCGCCCGCAGGCGGGCGCGCAGCGGCAGCACCGTCGTGAAGGCGCGGTAGACGGCGGACCGCAGCGGCAGGTCCCATGCGCCGATGTACTCGTGGGCATCGGCGCCCATCTCCGCCTTGAAGCGGATGAGACCGGACGCATGGTCCCCGGCGTCGAGGGTGTCCTCGACTCCGCCGAGGTCGAGAAGCTGCGCGCCGTCAGCCACGGCCCGGCGGATGATCGCCCAGTACACCGCGTTCGACCCTCGGGCCTCCGGGCGCACCGCACTCGTCGCGGCGAGGACCCCCTGGACCCGGCCGCCGATCCGCGCGGTGGCGTTCGCCGCGACCGCGTCCCCGTCGTGACGGGCGATATGGAGGGCGAACTCCCCGGGGAAGGCCTCGCCCATCGTCTCCCAGATCGCCTCGAAATACTCGCGCGGCTGCGGGTCGAAGCCGTTGCGCTCGGCCGTCTCGACGAAGAGACGATGGACCTCGCCGAGGTCGTCGCGACCTCCCGGACGGACGTCCACCTCGGCGCGCGCGGCCTTGCGGATGTTCTTCCGCCACGTCTTCGACATCTTCTTCAGCGCCGTCTCCTCGGTGCCGTCGTCGAAGCGCAGGTGGAAGTTCAGCCGCGGCTGACTCGCCTCGGTGTCGGGGTCGCCGACGATCGGCCGCCACCCGCGCCGGGCCAGCAGCTCGGTCACCTCCAGGGCCGACGCGTCGACGGCATCGGGCGGGAGGTCGGAGAAGCGGCGGACCGCGGCATCGGCGAGGCCCGCGCGCACGGTCGCCGAATCCCACCGCCGCACGGTGAGCGGGGGAGTGATGCGCACACCGAAGACGCGGCGGGCGCGCAGGTGCGTCGTCAGCGCGGAGAGCTGCTCGTCGACCTCCGGGGAGGCCCAGTCGATGAGCGGGCCCTGGGGGATGTAGGCGAACCGCAGGCGGCTGCCGGGCATCCGCCGGTACCTGATGACCGCCGCCGCGACCGGCTTGTGACCGCCGGCGAACCAGCCCACGGGCTCGTGCTCCCAGTCGGTGCTGCGGGCGCGACTCCATTCGGGGGTCTGCTGATAGCTGGCGTCCCCCGTGCGCTCGAGGAATCTCCAGTAGTCATCTGTCGCGATCGTGCGAACCGTGTGCATGATCCTCAAGCGTAGGGAGGCCCGCTGCCCGACTCCATGGCTCCCGCGGACTCTTTCGCCGACCCGCACAACCCTGACGGCTTCCCGCAGGCCGGCCCCGCGACGGCGGCCTCAGGCGGGCGCGTCCCCCAGACTGGTTCCACAGCAGCGGTTCCGCCCACGGGTGAGCTCCCCGCTGGCGACGCAGATCGAGGAGAGGCTGCGAGATGTTCATCGATCAACTCAGCGCGGTGGTTCCCCGCCGAGGTGGAGGTCTGGAGAAGATGGTCCCCGGTACCGACCCCGCCGAGGCCGGCGGCCCGGCCGGCGGGCCCGCGCCGACGGGCCGGGCGGCCGAGATCGCCGGCTTCGCCCGCGAACTCGGTCTCGATCCTGACGAGTTCGCGGCCGAGCTGTTCGCCGCGAGCGCCGGGTGCCTCGCGCTCGGGCGGATCGCGGCCGCTGCCGCCGCCCGCGTCGACCACTCCGTCGATCCCACCTCCCGCAGCTTCGCCGACTACGTCGCTGCTCAGGCGCCGCCGCTCGACCTCGGCCTCTCCGCCGAGGACCTCTGGGTCGCGACGGTGCTGTCCCACCTCGGCGCATTCACCGAACGGACTGCCCTCTTCGCGCTCGCCTCCGTGCCCCCGCCGGCCGACTTGGGATCCGGTCCCCCTGACCCCGAGGGCGTGCTCATGCGCCTGCGCATGTCGGGTGTCGTCGCCGATGCCGGAGCCGACGGCGGCCGGCGACTCCTGCGGGTGCCCGTCCTCCTCGCCGCGAGCCTGCGCCGCAGCGCGGCCGCCGCAGATGCCGGGAGCGAGGCGTCCGGCCTCCTCACCTATCTCGTCCCCGCTCTCGTCGACCATCTCGAGACCGCCGAGGCGATCGATGCGCAGGTGCTCGCCGACGTCCTCGACCTCGCCCGCCGCGCCCGGCACTGGGACGTGCTCGTCCGGCTCGCCGATTCCGTCGGACTGCCGATGTTCCTCCTCGCCCCGCAGGCCGCCTGCGCCGCCTACGGCGGACTCCCGCCCGAGGCGATGACGGTCGAACCCGACCTCGCCCTCATGGCCCGCATCGCCGAGGACATCATCGACCTCCTCGGCGGAGACTTCGACCGGCAGCGACTGCAGGAGGCGCTCATCGGGGAGACGCGGACCGGCCGACTCCGCGAGCTCTGCTTCCTCGCCGTGCCCGATACCGCCCCGCCGCCGCAGCCTGCGGCGATCGCCACCGAGGTGGGGCCGGGGTCCGTGCTGCGGGACATGTCGGCCCTCGTCGCCGCCGGACGCCACAGCGAGGCCGCCGACCTCGGCCTGTCGGCGCGCATCCGGCCCGGTGCCAGACGCGCCCAGCTGACCATCCGTCTCGTGGCCGCGATCTGCGCCTTCCACGACGGGGACGTCGCCCGCGCCCGGGCGATCCTCCACGACGTCGAGGTCCAGGCCGCCCCGCGCCACGTCGACGGCGACTACCTCGTGCCCGCCGCCGTCGCGTGGTCGGCGCTGGCCTCAGCGGTCGCCGGGGACCACGAGCGCACCGACGCGCTGCTGGCGCGACTGGCCCGGACGGCGCCGCGGCCGACCCTCGTCGACGACGTCGTGCGCTCGCCGTGGCGCATCGCCACGGCCCTGCGCGCCCTCGACCGCCTCGACCTCGACCTCGCCGCGGACTGCCTCGCCGACGTCGACCGGGCACCGGACGGGATGGGCCTGCGGATCTGGATCCCCGTCATCGGTCGGCGCCTGGCCGTGCTCGCCGCCCGCACCCCAGCCGACCTCATCATCGCCAACGACGACGTCGCCCACGACGACCTCGACGACCGCGCCGCCACGCTGCCCCGGCTCAGCCGCGACCTCGTGTCCGGCAGTCGCAGCGCCGTCTTCACCGCGCTCGGTCAGCTGCGGTGGGCCGAGGTCGAACTCGAGCAGATGTCGCCGGACTCCGCCGCCCGCGTCGTCGGCAGCGTGCGCGTCGAACTCGTCGCCGGGCGCAGCGAATCCGCGATCGCCCAGGTCGAGGCGTGGTTCTACCACCCGATGCTCACCCCCACCGGGCGAGCCGAGCTCGCCGCGATCCGCGCGGCGGCGCAGGCTCGGCTGGGCCGCGACGCCGAGGCGCGCGACGAGTTCCGCACGGCCCTCGGGCTCACCGCGCTCGTCAGCTCCCTGCTGCCGTTGGCCTGGCTGCCCCGGACCGACCGCGCCCGACTCCTCGACCTCAGCGCCGGCGACCCGGCGTGGGAGCCGGTGTTCCGAGCGTTCGCCGACACCGGGCGCGCCCAGCTCCTCACGCGGCTGCGCGAGGTCGGTGCCGTGTCGGTGTCCGAGGTGTCGATGCCGCAGCTGAGCAAGGCCGAAGCCCACCTGCTCGATCTCCTCGCCACCGACCGCTCGATCGCCCAGATCTCCGCGGAGCTCCACCAGGTGCCGGGGACGGTGAAGAACCGGCTCTCGGCCCTCTACCGCAAGTTCGGCGTCTCCGGCCGCGCCGAGGCGATCACCCGGGCTGGGGCGCTCGGCTTCCTCCCGCCGTGACCGCCGCGCGCGCCGCGGTCGCGCACCAAGGTCGCGCGGAGACAGCCCGCCGAGGCGGGACGTCGTCAGGCTGTGACGACGTCCCGCCTCGGCGAGGGGAATCATGCGGTGATGAGGTTGCGGCGGCGGAAGCCCAGCGCACCGATGAGGGTGAGGACGACACCTCCCGCGGTCAGCCACGCGATCGCCGCCGGTTCGAGGTCGACCGACGGGTACTGCCCGATGTGGACGAACACGGACAGGTCGAGGATCGCCTCGTCGAGCTGGAGCATCGTGCCGAAGAACGCGAGGACCGCGGAGGCGGCGAAGACGATCCACCCGATGCCCATGGCCCGCGGGACGATGCCGTAGGTCAGGAAGGCGATGCCGAGCAGCGCCCAGATCGCCGGGGTCTGCGCGAGGTGGCCGACGAAGGTGGGACCGAGCAGATCCCAGTCGCCGGTCGAGGCCGCGGCCCCGAAGCCCTCGCCGAAGCCGCCGAGCGCCATGAGCAGGAGCGCGCCGAGAAACGACACGCTCGCCCACGCGAGCATCCAGCCCGGCCGGCTGACCCCGGTGGCGAGCACGGGCTCGGTGCGGAACCCCTGCTCCTCGGCCCGCAGGCCGCCGGCGGAGATGAGCGCGAAGACGGCGACGATGATCGCGAAGTAGAGGCCCATGAACCCGAGGTAGCCGTCGACGATGCCGTCGGCTCCGCCCATGATTGCCAGGATCTCCGGCGGCATGCCGTCCGCGCCGTCGGCCATCGCCGAGGTGAACGAGCCGAAGACGACGCCCATGATGAGGACGCCGAGCGACCACCAGAGCAGGCTCGAGCGCTGGAGGCGCAGGGCGAGGGCGAACGGGGAGGACAGGGCCGCCGAGGCGGTCGGGCGACCGAGTCGATCGGGCAGGATGCCTGCGGCGAGGTCGCGCTGCGACTGGAGGACGAGGGCGACCGGGACGAGGACGAAGAGCAGGCCGACGCCGAGCAGCAGCGGCCACCAGCGGTCGAGCGTGAACGGCGCCGTCTGCTGCGCCCAGCCCAGCGGGGACAGCCACGACAGCCAGTCGAGGTCCCCGCCCTGGACGGCGGACATGTCGCCGAGCCCGCGGACGATGAAGAACACCGCGAGGATCGCCCCGGCGATGCCCGAGCAGGCGCGTGCGAACGCGGAGAGCTGCGCGGTCACCGCGGCGACCCCGGCGAACACCCAGCCGACCGCGCCGATGCTCGCCCCGAAGAGCAGGGCGGAGGAGAACGGGCGGGGTGCGGCCTCGGAGTAGAAGAATGCGAGCGTCGTGCCGAGGGCGACGAGGACGTTCATCCCCAGCGTGAGGACAAGCGCGGCGATGAGCTGCGTGTGGCGTCCGGTGACGTCGGCGCGGACGAGTTCGGCCCGGCCGGTCTGCTCCTCGCTGCGGGTGTGGCGGGAGATCGTGAGGATCGACATGAGCGCGGCCCCGAGCATGAGGAAGACGCCGTACATCCCGACGATGAAGCGGGGCACGGTGATGTCGTCGAAGCCGTAACCGGGTCCCGTGATGAGGCCCATGACGGGGTTCTTCGCGAAGACCGTCATCGCCTCGAGCGAGCTGCCGTCGAGGACGAGGGCGATCGCGTTCGAGAAGTACGCGGCCATCGCCGAGAGGCCGAGCACCCACAGCGGCAGGCGCCAGCGGTCACGGCGGAGCATGAAGCGCAACAGGGTGCCGAGCCCGGTGAGATTCGTGCCCCGCTCGGCCCGGTGGGCCGGGTGGTCCCGGTGTCCCTCTGCTGCCGCATGCCTGCCGTGGGTGCCGGGAGGCGCCGAGGTGAGCAGGCGGGTGTCGCCGTCGCGGGTCCGGGCCGTTGTCGCCGTGTGCGTGTTCATCACCGGTTCTCCGATCCGTAGTGGCGCAGCAGGAGCTGTTCGAGGGTGGGCGGCGTGGCCGTCAGCGACCGGATGTCGTGGTCGCCCAGGGCCCGCATGATCCCCGGCAGCTGCGCGGTGTCGGCGCTGAAGTGCAGCTGCGGTCCTTCGCGGACGAGGTCGTGGACCCCGGTCATCGTCGTGAGCTCGGGGATGTCCTTTTCGACCTGGACGGTCACCGTCGTCCGTGAGAGGTGGCGCAGGTCGGCGAGCGCCCCGGTCTCGACGATCCTGCCGGCGCGGATGATCGAGACCCGATCGGCGAGCGCTTCGACCTGCGCGAGGATGTGGCTCGAGAGCAGCACCGTGCGCCCCTGGTCCTTCGCCTCGCGGATGCACTCCTGGAAGACGGCTTCCATGAGCGGATCGAGCCCGGCCGTCGGCTCGTCGAGGAGGAGCAGCTCGACGTTCGAGGCGAGTGCGGAGATGAGCGCGACCTTCTGCCGGTTGCCCTTCGAGTACGTCCGTCCCTTCTTCCGCGGGTCTAGGTCGAAGCGCTCGATGAGCTCGTCGCGCTTGGCCGTGTCGACCCCGCCGCGCAGCCGGGAGAACAGGTCGATCGCCTCGCCTCCGGTCAGCCCCGGCCACAGTTCGACGTCGCCGGGAACGTAGGCGAGCCGCCGGTGCAGGGACACCGCATGCGACCACGGATTGTCGCCGAGGAGGCTGATCCGTCCCGCATCCGAGCGCAGGATCCCCAGGAGGATCCGGATCGTCGTCGACTTGCCCGCGCCGTTGGGTCCGAGGAAGCCGTGGACCTCCCCGCGGGCGACGGAGAGGGTGAGCCCGTCGAGGGCGCGGACGCGACCGTAGGTCTTGACGACGTCGGTCATCTCGATGGCCGCCGAGGCGGTCGAGGTCGTGGTCTCGTGTGCAGTGCTCGTGTCTACGGTGCTCGTGTCAGCGGTCATGATGCGTCATCTCCCTGGGTGCGTGATGAAGTGGTGCTGGTATGGGGTGGGGCCTCAGGTGGCGTGTCGTCGGTCGGTGGGGCGGTGCCGGTCGGTGGGGCGGTGCCCGGCGGGGTTTCCGGTGCCCCGTCGTGCGCCGCGTCGGTGCCTGCCTGTGCGGTGCCCGGTGGGGCGGGACTCTGCTCCGGCGCCGAGGCGAGCACCCCGTTCCAGTAGAGGTCGAGCAGGTGCGGGGCGAGCCGCGTCATCGTCGAGGCGACGTCCGCGGTGCCGAGGTTCGCCTCGAGGCGCCGGCTGAGCATCGCCGGGGCCAGAGCCATGACGGCGAGCATCGCGGCCTGCCCGCGGGTGTCCTCGCTCTGCCGGAATTCGTAGCCGGCGAAGCCCTCGACGATGTAGGACTCGACGAGGTCGACGTAGTGGTCGAAGTACCGCTGCCCGTGCTCACTCGGATCGAGCAGCGACTTGAGCAGGTAGTCGACGGCCGTCGACATCGCCGGATCGTCGAACATCATCTGCACGGCCATGACCGCGTACCCGGCGTTCTCGACCTTCTTCTCGGTGATGAGATCGAAGACGTGGTCGTCGCACGCGGTGCGCAGTCCCTCCTTCGACCCGAAATGGTGGATGACGAGGCCCGGGGAGACGCCGGCGGCGGCGGCGATGCCGCGCACGGTCGCCTTCGCGAAGCCGTGGGCGGCGAACTCGCCGACCGCGGCGTCGAGGATCCTCTCAGCCGTCTCGGGTGAGGAGTTGGGGGAGCGGGAGGGCTCGTCCCGCGGAGTGGTTGAACGCATGTTTAATATTAAACGCGTGTTCAATCGAGGCGTCAACAGGGTGACGGTGAATTTTTCTGCAGCGCGGTGAGCCCGGCGGTCGGGTCCGCCTCCGGAGAGGGGCGTCGGCGGGCCGCTGTCGACGGGCTGCGCCTGGTCGCCGGGCAGCCGCGCCGCCCTCCGCGAGGTGGATCCGGCTCGATGATTCCGCTGAAATCGAGCCGGATCCACCTCGGGGGCATCGTTTGCGGGGTGATCGAGCGATGCGGTGCGCGCACACCCCTTGACGTACAACCGTTCGGTTGTAGGATGTGGGCATGACAGCCCGACTCGACGACGATGTCGACGCGATGTTCCAGGCGTTGGCGGATCGGACGCGGCGCGACATCGTCCGCCGTGTCCTCGTCGACGGACTGTCCGTGTCCGAACTCGCCGAGGACTACGACATGAGCTTCGCCGCCGTGCAGAAGCACGTCGCCGTGCTCGAGCGGGCGGGTCTCGTGACGAAGGAGCGCAGCGGACGTCGCCAGGTCACCCGGGCCGATGTCGGCGCGATCCGCACCGTGCGCGACCTCCTCGGCGATCTCGAACTCCAATGGCGGGACCGCGTCGAGCGCATCGATGCCCTGCTCGCCGCCGACGACGCGGACACGACGCCTCTGCCCCGCCCGGGCGCGGAGGGATAAACGGATTCAATGACGAAGGAGCAGTCATGCCGGTGACGGAGACCAGCCACAACGAGGACACGAAGACCCTGACGATGGTCGCGCAGTTCGCCGCCCCGCCAGAGAGGGTCTGGGAAGTCTACGCCGATCCCCGGCAGCTCGAGAAGGTGTGGGGACCGCCGACGCATCCGGCCACCGTCGTCGACCACGACCTCGTCCCCGGCGGTCGGGTCACCTACTACATGACCGGACCCGAGGGGGAGAAGTACTACGGCCTCTGGGAGGTCACCGCCGTCGACGCGCCCGTGAGCTTCTCCTTCCGCGACTACTTCGCCGATGAGAACTTCGACATCGCGCAGTCCCTGCCCGGCAGCGCGAACACCTACACGTTCACCGCCGACGGCGACGGCACGAAGGCCGTCTACACCTCGGTCTTCGACACCGCCGAAGGCCTGAAGACGGTCCTCGAGATGGGTGTCGTCGAGGGTGCCACGGCGGCGATCGGGCAGATCGACGACCTCCTCGCCGAACGCTGACGACCTCCCGCCTCGGCGGGGACGGGTACGGAACGGGCAGCCGCCTCGGTGCGGTCGGGTGCGGAACGGGCAGCCGCCTCGGCGGGACTCACTCCTTCGCCATCGCCGCCATCGACCGCTGCGGCGCGTCCGACTTCACCGCGATGATGAGGGCGAGGCCGATGATGAGGACGATGATGATGCCGAGCGTGCCCGCACGCTGATATCCGAGCAGGGAGATGAAGAGCGCGAACATCGCCGGGCCGAGGAAGCTCACGGCCCGGCCGGTCGTCGCGTAGAGGCCGAAGTTCTCGCCGGCGCGCTCGGGCGGGGTGAGGCGGGCGAGGAACGACCGCGACGAGGCCTGGACGGGGCCGACGCAGAAGCTGAGGACGAGCGCGCACACCCAGAACACGGCCGGGTCGTCGGTGAGAAGGATCGGCACTCCGCCGGCGATGATGACGATGAGCCCGGTGATGATCACGGGTTTGGGGCCGAAGCGGTCGTCGAAGAGCCCGGCGATCATCGCTCCGGCGCCGGCCGCAATGTTCGCCGCGACGCCGAGGATGATGATCTGCGTGGCCGAGAAGCCGTAGCTGCCGGCCGCGAGCACCCCGGCGAACGCGAAGATCGCGGCGAGCCCGTCGCGGAAGATCGCCGAGGCGATGAAGAAGCGCAGCGTCTGATGCTCGTGCTTCCACATCCGCACGAGGCGGCGGACGAGGGATGCGTAGTCGGCGATGAACGCCCTGATCGGATGGCCGCCCGAGGTGCCCGTGACCTTCGCGCCCGGGGCGGTGACGAGGACCGGGATCGCGAAGACCGCGAACCACACGGCCGAGAGCACTGCGACGATGCGGAAGCGCAGGCCGTCCTCGTCGGTGGCGCCGAAGAGGCCGACCTCGGGCTGGATGACGAGGACGAGGAGGAGGACGAGGAGCACGAGCCCTCCCGCATAGCCCATGCCCCAGCCGAAGCCGGAGACCTTGCCGACGTTGTCGGGGGTCGTGATGCGGACCATGATGCCGTTGTAGGCCACCTCGGCGAATTCGAAGAAGACGCTGCCCACGGCGATGAGGAGCAGACCCAGCCACAGATAGGCGGGGGAGTCGCGGACGAAGAAGAGACCGGCCATCGTCACGATGACGATTCCCGTGTGGACGCCGAGCCAGAGCTTGTGCCGCCCGCCGGCATCGGCGCGGGTGCCGACGGCCGGGGCGACGAGGGCGATGACGAGTCCGGCGGCGGCCATCGACCAGCCGAGCGCCGCGGAGCCGGACTCCTCGCTGCTCGCCACCGCCTTCGTCAGGTACGGGGTGAAGACGAATGTGATGATGACGGCATTGAACGACGCCGAACCCCAGTCCCACAGCGCCCAGCTGAAGACGCCGATGCGCGAGCTGACAGGGGTTCGCGGAGGTGAGTGCATGACGTCACTGTACTGAATTCCCAGGTCCGAGATTGTTCATTGGGTGAGAGTTCGGTTGATGTTCCCTCAGGATTCCGGCAAGGTAGAAAGTCGGTTAAGTGCACTCGATGCGAAGGAAATCATGACTGATTCTCAAGCGGACAAAGCCACAGCGGCGGGGGATCCGCCAGGCGGAGACGGTGCCGAAACCGCCCGTCACGACGCGGAGGCGGCGCCCGGCGCGGACTCCCAGGGCACCGCGATCCCGCCCGAAGAGCAGGCTCACTACCTCTTCGGAGCCCCCGATCCGGTGCGGCTCCACCTGCCCGATCGACTCCACATCGGCGAGGACGACTCCGACGACGCGATCACGGAGAAGCTGCGCCGCCAGGGCGTGAAGATCGGCCGGGGCATGATCGCCCCGCGCGTCTTCTGGCCCGCCCTCATCGTCATCGTCGCCGTCGCCGGGCTCTCGGTGCTCTTCCCCGACAGCGCGGGGCAGGTCATCCTCGACATCCAGGCCTGGATCGTCGCCGACCTCGGCTGGTACTACATGCTCGTCGTCGGCGCCTTCGTCGCCTTCGCGATCTTCGTCGGCGTCTCGAAGTACGGCCGGATCAAGCTCGGCAAGGATGAGGACGAACCCGAATTCGGCGTCCTCTCCTGGTTCGCCATGCTCTTCGCCGCCGGCATGGGCATCGGCCTCGTCTTCTACGGTGTCGCCGAACCGCTCACCTACGCCACGACCGGACCGAAGCCCGGATGGGGCGGCAACGAGGTCGAGAACGCCCAGCTGGGCATGGCTCAGACCTTCGTCCACTGGGGTCTGCACCCGTGGGCGCTCTACGCCGTGCTCGGCATGGCGCTCGCCTACGCGATCCACCGCCGCGGTCGCCCGCTGTCGATCCGCTGGGCGCTCGAACCGCTGCTCGGCCGCTACGTCAAGGGCTGGGCCGGTGACACGATCGACGTCATCGCGATCTTCGGCACCGTCTTCGGCATCGCGACCTCGCTCGGCCTCGGCGTGCAGCAGATCTCGGCGGGACTCGCGCACATCGGCGTCGTCGGTGAGTACGACAACCTCTTCCTCATCATCCTCATCGTCATCATCACGCTGCTCGCCACCACCTCGGTGGTCTCCGGTGTGGGCGCGGGCATCAAGTGGCTGTCGAACATCAACCTGACGATGGCGGGCGTCCTGCTCGTCACCGTGCTCGTGTTCGGACCCACGCTCTTCCTCTTCCAGAACTTCGTCGAATCCCTCGGCGTCTACCTCGCCAACGTGCTCGGCATGACCTTCGACATCGGCGCCTACACCGGTGAGGAGGGTGCCGAGTGGAACGCGTCGTGGACCCTCTTCTACTGGGGCTGGTGGATCTCGTGGGCGCCGTTCGTCGGTGTCTTCATCGCCCGCATCTCGCGTGGTCGCACCGTGCGCGAGTTCATCGCCGGCGTCCTCCTCGTGCCCTCGCTCGTCGGGTTCTTCTGGTTCTCCGTCATGGGCGGCACCGGCATCTTCCGCCAGCTCTTCGGTGCCGGTGACCTCGTCGACCCGGAGGAGGGCGTTGTCGCCGAGCGTGTGCTCTTCGACGTCCTCGGCGATCTGCCGCTGGGCTCGATCCTCTCGGTCATCGCGATCATCCTCGTGGCGATCTTCTTCATCACGTCCTCGGACTCCGGTTCGCTCGTCGTCGACATGCTCGCCTCCGGCGGTCACCCGAACCCGCCGATCTGGTCGCGTGTGCTCTGGGCGCTGCTCGAGGGTGCGCTCGCGATCGCGCTGCTCACCGCCGGTGGACTCACCGCGCTGCAAGCGGGGTCGCTGATCACAGCGCTGCCGTTCAGCATCATCCTCATCCTCGTGTGCATCTCGACGCTCAAGGCGTTCGGGAAGGAAGCGAAGCGCACCGCGGCGATCGAGCGCGCGGCGGCCTACCGGGCCGTCGGCGAGCACCTCGCCGATGACTTCGACGAGTACCTCGGCGACATCGTCGATGAGCGCATCGACTACCAGATCACCCGCAGCAAGGGGCTCATCGAGCGTCAGCGCGAGAAGGTCGTGCGCAAGGACGAGAAGGTCGTCCGCAAGGACGACCCGCGCTCCGGTGGGGCGCGCTCTGGTGGGGCACGTGACGGCGGGGCACGCTCTGGTGGGGCACGTGACGGCGGGTCCGGCAAGGACACCGGGCGGAAGTTCAGCCTGCGCAAGGACAGTCCTGGTCGGGACGGCTCCGAACGCGACCAGTCCGGACGCGACGGCCTCGAGTAGAACCCGGTTTCGGGAACCGACCCCCGAGCGGCGGGGCCCGGCACTCGACTGAGTGGTCGGGGCCTGTCATCGGGTTCGGCGTCCGGTTGAGTGGCTGGGCTTCCGGCGCGAAACGGCTCGGCCCTCCACCGGACACGGTGTTCTGCCGAGATGCCTCGGCCCGGTCACCGGACCGCAGCGGCGGCCATGTGGATTCCTCACATGGCCGCCGTTCTCGTCTGCGCGAACGATCCGAAACCGGCAGGAGTCGGACGACCCGGCGACCGCCTCGGCGAGGGTCCTGGTGGGGCTCACCCTGGTTTCGGCGGCTCATGTCATGACGTGAGCCCTGGAAACCAGGGTGAGCTGCAGCGGAAGCTTCCGCGGAGACGACGGTCTGCCGACGACGGGCGCCCGACCGCCAGGAGGCGTCCCGCGTCGGCCCGCGGGCGCCGGTAACCCGCGGAGCTCGACCACGATGCCGGCCTCCACTCCGGTTTGCGCCAGTTGAGCCTGAGATGGCCAATACGGGAACTGGCCATCTCAGCTTCAACTGGCGCAAACGTGCTCGGCACACTGCGGGGGCCGGTCGCCCGGCGCGAATGCGGGGCGAGCCGCCCGGCGCCACACGGCGGCGAGCCACTCGACGCGATCGGGCGGTCGGGGGCGGGCACGACCTACGGCGAGCAGGTCGGCGGATGTGCTTCAGTCGCCTGGGGAGAACCGAGTAGGGTGGAGGCACACGACCGCCACCGGACCGACCAAGGAGCCCACATGCCCATTGCCAGCCCCGATGTGTACGCCGAGATGATCGACCGGGCGAAGGCCCAGGGATTCGCCTATCCGGCGATCAACTGCACGTCCTCGCAGACGATCAACGCGGCGATCCGCGGATTCGCCGAGGCGGGATCCGACGGCATCATCCAGCTCTCGACCGGCGGTGCGGAGTACATCTCCGGCCCGACGATCAAGGACCGCGTGCGCGGGGCGATAGCGTTCTCCGCGTTCGCCAACGAAGTCGCCAAGAGCTACGACGTCAACATCGCCCTCCACACCGACCACGCCCCCAAGGACGCCGTCGAAGCCTGGGTCAAGCCCCTCCTCGAAGCCTCGACCGAACGCGTCAAGTCGGGTGGCCAGCCCTACTTCCAGTCGCACATGTGGGACGGATCGGCCGTGCCGCTCGATGAGAACCTCACCCTCGCCGAGGAGCTGCTCGGCCTGGCGGCGGCCGCCAATGTCATCCTCGAGATCGAGGTCGGCGTCGTCGGCGGCGAAGAGGACGGCGTCGAGAACGAGATCAACGAGCAGCTCTACACCACCGTCGAGGACGGTCTGGCCACGGTGCGCGCGCTCGGCTCGGGGGAGAAGGGCCGCTACCTCACGGCGCTCACCTTCGGCAACGTCCACGGCGTCTACAAGCCCGGCAACGTCAAGCTCCGTCCCGAGCTCCTCGGCGAGATCCAGGCCGCCGTCGGCAAGGAGGTCGGCAAGGACAAGCCCTTCGACCTCGTCTTCCACGGCGGCTCGGGATCGAGTGCAGAGGAGATCGCCGAGGCGGTCCGCCACGGAGTCGTGAAGATGAACGTCGACACCGACACCCAGTACGCGTTCACCCGTCCCGTCGCCGATCACATGTTCCGCCACTACGACGGCGTGCTCAAGATCGACGGCGAGGTCGGCAACAAGAAGGAATACGATCCCCGGTCGTACGGCAAGGCCGCCGAGGCGGGCATGGCCGCGCGCGTCGTCGAAGCGTGCGAGAACCTCGGCTCGGCGGGCACGAGCGCCAAGTGATGACACCCGGCGCCGGGCCCGCGCGGCGCTGAGCGCCGGGCGCTGGAGCCGGGCAACGGCGATTCAGCGGTCGAGTGATCGCGCGAGTGACCGCCTGCTGCGCCAGCCGCGGCACACGCGCTAGCCGCAACAGACCGAAGGGCCTCGCTTCGTCATTGTGCGAAGCGGGGCCCTTCGGTGTGCTGGGGGAGCGGTGTGCTGGAGGTGGCGTGCCGGGAGCCGGCGCGCCGGGAGGCGAGCGGTGCGCGTGGCCCGGGGTGCCACCGGCCTACGGGGTCGAGAAGCCGGCATCCTTGAGCATCGCGACAGCCGTGTCCGACGTGAGGAACCTGACGAAGGCGTCGGCCTGCTCCTGGTTCTCACTCGCCTTCACCGTGGCCGCGGGGTACTGGTTGACGACCTTGTCCGCACCGTCGAGGTCGACCTGGTCGACCGAACCGTCGGAGCGGGCGACATCGGTGACGTAGACGATGCCGGCGTCGGCCTGACCCGCGCTCACCTTGCCGAGGACGTCGGTGACCGAGTTCTCCTCACTGGCGGGATCGAGCGTCACGCCGTTCTGATCCGCCCACTTCTGCGTGGCCGCACCGCAGGGGACCTGGGGTGCGCAGACGACGAGGTCGTTGCCGGCGAAGTCCTGCGAGCTCGCGATGTTCTTCGGATTGCCGGGGGCCACGGCGAGCGTGAGCGTGTTCGACGCGAAGATCTCCGGCGTCCCGGCGAGGAGCTCGGCGCTCTCGAGATCGTTCATCGTCTTCTCATCCGCGGTGGCGATGACATCGGCGGGCGCACCTTCGGTGATCTGCGAGACGAGATCGGAGGAGCCGGCGAAGGAGAACGTCACATCGACGTTGGGCTCCGCCTTCTTGTACTCGGCGGCGATCTCGTCGAAGACCTCGGTCAGCGAGGCGGCGGCGAAGACGGTGAGCGTCGTCGGCTCTGCGGAGTCGGTCTGCGAGTCGGACCCGGAGGCCCCGGTCGAGCAGGCGCTGAGGGTGAGCAGTGCGGCAGTGCACATGGCAATCAGTCTCTTCTTCATTGGGTCAATCTATCCGCACATGCGGAGAAAACACACAGACACGTCAGCATTTGAGATAGAAATGGAAAAGGTTTTCCGAAACTCCGGAACTCAGGCGGTCGGCTCGGTTCCGGCGGCGAACTCCCAGTGCTCGTCGATCGGCGGCAGCGGGCGCGGACCCCGCACCCGCTCGAAGTCCCATGCCAGGCCGAGCAGCGTCGCATCCGTGTAGGCGGCGCCGGCGAACGTGACGCCAACCGGCATCCCCGTCGACGCCATCGTTCCCATCGACGTCGTCACCGTGGGCACCCCGAGATGGCGCAGCGCGAGGTTGCCGTTCGAGTAGTGCGTTCCGTTGCGCCACGCGAGGTCAGCCGAGGCGGGATCGCGATCGGCGTCGGCACCTCCGACGTCCGCGTTCGCGGGGAAGACGACGGCGTCGAAGCCCTCATCGTCGAGCCAGTCCTCGAGCAGCCGGACGCGGAGGTCCTCGAGCTCCCCGAGCGCCTCGGCGAACCCGGGGATCGCAGTGACGTCGATGCCGGAGGGGTGGGCGCGGGCGACGGCGACGATGTCGTCGTAGCGATTGAGGTTGTCGGCGACCTCCGGATAGCGATCGGGCAGCGTACCGGCCGGCAGCGGGAAGAGCAGGGCGGGGTCGGCCTTGACGAGGCTGTCCAGTGCCGGATCCCCGTTCGCGCGGAGGAAGTCGTCCCAGCCGAAGGCGGGCAGGGTGGTGAATTCGTGCTCCATCCAGCCGCGGGGGAGGTCGGCCGCCTCGGCGAGCCTCTCATGGGTCGGACTCGTGCCCTCGTACTCGTCGATGAGTGGGAAATCGGTCTCGACGACCGTCGCCCCTGCCGCTTCGAGACGCGCCCGCGTGTCCTCCCACAGGGCGCGCACGTCGGGGTGGACCTCGATGAGGGAATCCGCGCCGAGGTAGCGGCGAGGGGCCGCGAGCCGCGCCCCGGCGAGCATGCCGGGCCGGCCGATGGCCCGGAAGTCCGCGGGGCGCCACTCGCTCGGTCGCGGCAGCGGGACGGCGGTCTGGAGTCGCCAGAAGTCCCCGCGCGTCTCGGGATCGTCGGCGACGAGGACGTTGAGCACCTCGAGGAGGTCGGTGACGGACTTCGTGTGCGGGACGACGACGTCGCGAGTGGGGAACAGCGGCCAGTTCCCGCGCAGGGAGATGAGTCCGCGCGAGGGGGTGTAGGCGACGATGCCGTTGTTCGAGGCGGGGCTGCGGCCCGACGACACGGTCTCCTCCCCGAGGCCGAACTGGCAGAGTGAGGCGGCCACGGCGACGCCCGAGCCGTTCGACGACCCTGAGGCGTAGGCGGCGGCGAGGAAGTCCCGGTTGAAGGGGCTCTCCGCACGCCCGTAGAGACCGCGCTGCATGCCCCCGTCGGCGAGCGGCGGCATCGTCGTCTTGCCGATGAGCACCGCGCCCGCCGCGCGGAGGCGCGCGACTGAGAACGCATCCCACCGGGCTTCGAGGTCGGCGAACGCCGGGGATCCTGCGGCGACCGTGAGGCCGGCGACCATGAACGAGTCCTTGACGGTGAAGGGGATTCCCTCGAGAGGGCGGGCTGTGCCGTCGGCGAGCCTGCGGTCGGACTCCGCGGCCGCGGCATGGGCCGCCGGGTTGTCGACGACGACGGCATTGAGGGCGGGATCGGCCGCGATGCGGGCGAGGTGGACATCCAGCAGCTCTGCGGCGGAGATCGCGCCCGCAGTCAGCTGTGCGCGGAGTTCGGCGATCGTGATGGTCGGCGGCACTGGGGTCATCATTGCTCCCGGTCTCAATGGCGATGTTATTCATTGACTGAAAATTCAGTCAGTATTACGATAGCCGACACGACGACGTTTCCAAAGGAGTGAGATGGCGAACTCAGCACAACGACGTGCGCAGACCCCGGGCGCAGCCCGCGACGTGGGAGGGAAGGCGGACCGGTTCGGTCGCGTCGAACGCGCAGGCGTCGACTTCGTGCCGATCGCGGCGCGCCGATCGACGCCGGGAAACCTCTTCCGCGTCTTCGTCGGCGGCAACCTCGCCCTGTCCGTGGTGATCTTCGGGTGGCTGCCGATCTCCTTCGGGCTCAGCTTCTGGCAGGCGGTCGCCTCGAGCGCCGTCGGTCTCGTCATCGGGCTCGGACTCATGGTGCCGATGACGCTGCTGGGCACCCGTACGGGCACGAACAATCCCGTCTCGAGCGGCGCCCACTTCGGGATGCGCGGGCGCCTGCTCGGGTCGACGCTGACGCTCCTCTTCGCCATCGCCTATGCGGCGATCGCCGTGTGGACCTCCGGGGAGGCGCTCGTCGCCGGAGCGCACCGCCTCTTCGGGACCGCGCAGAACGACACGGCGTTCCTCATCGGCTACGCGATCATCGCCGTCGAGGTCGTGCTCATCGCCCTCTTCGGACATGGGACGATCGTCGCCCTGCAGAAGGTCATCATCCCCGTCGCCGGGATCCTGCTCTGCCTCGGTGTCCTCGCCTACGCTCCCGGATTCGACCCCGCGGCGCCGGCCGCCGACTACCTCCTCGGCGACTTCTGGCCGACGTGGCTCTTCGCGGTGACGATCTCGATCGGCGGTCCCCTCTCCTATGCGCCGTCGGTCGGCGACTACACGCGGCGGATCTCTCCGCGGAGATTCAGCGACCGGCAGGTGGCTCTGGCCGCCTCGGCGGGGATCTTCACCGGCCTCTTCGCAACCGCGGTCTTCGGCGCGTTCACCGCCTCGACGTTCCCGGTGCTCTCGGAGTCCTATGTCGCCGATCTCGTCGCCGCGGCCCCGACCTGGTACCTCGTCCCGCTGCTCGTGCTCGCCGTCTTCGGCGGCTTCGGTCAGGGCGTCATCAACATCTACGCCAGCGGACTCGACCTCGAATCGATCATTCCCCGCCTCACGCGGACCCAGACGACGCTCATCACCTCGGGCATCGCCGTCGTCGTCATGTACCTCGGCGTCATCGCCGCCGACGCGATCTCCTCGATCACCGCGATGACCGTCGTGCTCAACGCGTTCGCCGGAACGTGGGTCGTCATCAACGGCATCGGCTTCCTCGTCGCCCGCCGGGGCCGCTACGACCCGGTCGCCCTCCAGCGGTTCGGGTTCGGGCTGAGCGGCGGACGGTACTGGTTCTCCCGCGGCTGGAACCTGCGGGCGGTCATCCCGTTCCTCGTCGGCGCGAGCGCCGGCCTCCTCACCGTGCAGAACGAGCTCTATGCGGCACCGCTGGCCGACGTCGCCGGGGGCGTGGACATCAGCCTGCCGGTCTCGATGATCGTCGGCGGGGGACTCTATTTGTGTGCGCTGCGGGTGTGGCCGGAGACTGGTGTCGACGACGACGTACCGGCGCTCGCCGAGGAGGCGCGCCGATGAGAGAGGCGGGGCCGACCATGGCGAAACCGGATGCAAGCGCGCGGATCCTCGAAGCCACCCGCGAGGAGATCGCTGAGAACGGAGTGCGCGGGCTGCGGGTGCAGAACGTCGCGAAACGGGCCGGCGTCTCCCTCGGACTCGTCTACTACCACTTCGAGGACCGCGCAGGCCTGCTCACGGCCACGATCGACTCCGTCAACCAGGCCGTCGAAGAGCGCGTGCTCCACCCGGCGACCGGTGGCGACGACGTCGACATCATCATCGACCAGCTCGTCGGCGAGGTCGGTGACGCCGCCGGCCTCCGCGGGGACTCCGTCGTCTGGAACGAGATCCGCGCGATCGCCGTCTTCGAAGCCGAACTCCGCGGCCCGCTGGCCGCGACGACGGAGGAATGGGAGAAGCGCTTCGGCCCGCTCCTGCGCTCCCTCGGCCTCACCGAGGCGGTCGTGGCCGAAACCGCGACCCTCCTCACCGTGCTCGTCGAGGGGATCTCGGGACGGTGGCTGAGCGACCAGCTCGACACCGCGGAGGCGCAGCGGCTCATCCGCCTCGGCGCCGCCTCCATCCTCGACGCGGCGACCGCACGCAAAACCACCCGCGAGACCACCCCACCGCCGACCAGCACGGCGACCCCACAGACACCCCAAGGATGACGAGATGACGAACACCGAGACCACGACAGCGACCGGAACTCCCGCGGCCGACTCGAGCCCGCGCTGGCGGATGCCGAGCGAGACCGCCCCGCACGACCGCGTCTACATGGCGTTCCCGTCCCGCGGACTGTCCTTCGGCGATGCCGAGGACGCCCGCCGGGCGTGGACGGCCGTCGCCCACGCGACCCAGGACTTCGTGCCCGTGACGATGGTCGTCGACCCTGACGACCGCGCCGCCGCCGAGGCGATGCTGACCGCGGACATCGAGCTGCTCACCGCACCGCTCGACGACGCGTGGATGCGTGACATCGGACCGACCTTCGTCATCGGCGACGGCGGCCGCCTCGGCGCGGTGGACTGGACGTTCAACGGGTGGGGTCAGCAGGAATGGGCGCGGTGGGGCAAGGACAGGGAGATCGGTCGCATCGTCGCCGCACATGCCGGCGCCGAGGTGGTCGACTCCGAGCTCGTCAACGAGGGCGGCGGGATCCACGTCGACGGAGCCGGGACCGTGCTCGTCACCGACACCGTCCAGCTCGACCGCTTCCGCAACCCGAGCTGGTCACGGGATGAGATCGAGGCGGAGCTGCGGCGCACCCTCGGCGTCGACCGCACGATCTGGTTCCCGCGCGGGCTGCACCGGGACTCCCAGCGCTTCGGCACCCGCGGTCACATCGACATCGTCGCGACCCTGCCCGACGAGCACACGGTGCTCATCCACCGGCAGCGGGACCCCCGTCACCCCGACCACCACCTCGGTCCTGTCTACGACGAGGTCCTCGCCGCCGCCTCGGCGCGTGACGGTCAGCCGTGGAGGGTGATCGAGCTCGACGCTCCCGAGCGGGTCCGCGACGAGGAGGGGTGGACCGACTACAGCTACGTCAATCACCTCGTCACCAACGGGGCGGTCATCGCGTGCACCTTCGACGACCCCAACGATGCCCTCGCGCTCGACCGGCTCGCCGAGGCGTACCCGGGGCGCGAGATCGTCGGCGTCGATGCGCGGGACATCTTCGCCTACGGCGGCGGGATCCACTGCATCACCCAGCACCTGCCCGCCGTCTGAGTCGAGACGGCACGAGGCCCGGGACGCCATTGTCCCGGGCCTCGTCGTCTCAGTGCCGCGCCTGCAACAGGTGGGCTGTCTCGCGCCGGCAGCCGGAGCGCACGGTCTCGTGCCGGCAGCCGGTGCGCACGGTTCAGGGCATTCAGCCGGTGCAGTGCCCCGAACCGCGCGGCACTCAGCCCTGCGGCACCTGCTCGCCGGCCTTCATCCGCGCCCAGCGCTCCTCCCAGAACGTCGCATTCCTGATGCCGACGGCCTGGGGGTCGAACTCGGGGTCGAGGCCGAGCTTCTGCTGCCGCTCGAAGTCCCGCAGCAGCTTGAAGGCCGGCTGCTGGAGGATGAGGATGCCGACGATGTTGAGCCACGCCATGGCGCCGACGCCGATGTCGCCGAGCGCCCACGCATCACCGGGGTTGTCGTTCATCACGCCGATCGCGACGGCGATGAGGATGAGCACCTGCAGGGCGCGGGTGCCGATCGTGAGGAACACGGGGTTCTTGAACTTGCCGAGCAGGTAGACGAGGTTCGTCTCCGCCATGTAGTAGTAGGCGACGATCGTGGTGAGCGCGAAGAGGAAGATCGAGATCGCGATGAAGCTCGCGCCGATGCCCGGGAAGATCGAGTCGAGACCCGACTGCGGCCAGCCCTCGCCCGGTGTCGTCTCGAGGGACTCGACGAGCTGCCCGCGACCCGAGCCGATGATCTCGCCTTCGGGGCTGAGCACGCGGTACATGCCGGTCGACAGGATCATGAAGGCCGTGGCCGAGCAGACGAAGAGGGTGTCGATGTAGACCGAACCGGCCTGGACGAGGCCCTGCTTGGTCGGGTGGGACACCTCGGCGGCGGCCGCGGCGTGGGGACCGGTGCCCTGACCGGCCTCGTTGGAGTAGATGCCGCGCTGGACACCCCACTGGACGGCGAGGCCCATGATGCCGCCGAAGGCCGCCTGCGTGCTCGTGTCGATGCCGAACGCGGACTTGAAGATCAGCTCGATGACGGGCACGATCTGGTCGGCGTTGAGGAAGGTCACCGCGATCGCGGCGAGGATGTAGATGACGGCCATGAACGGCACGGCCAGTGACGCGAAGTGCGCGATGCGCTTGACGCCGCCGATGACGATGAAGGCCATGATGACGACGAGGGCGAGCGCCGTGACCCAGGTCGGCAGGTTCCATGCGTTCGTCACCGCACCGCCGATGGCCCGCGACTGGACGCCGGGCAGGAGGAACGACATCGCGAGGACCGTGACGGCGGCGAAGACGAAGCCGTAGACCTTGAAGAACTTCCCGAAGCGCGTGTACTCGTAGGCCTTCTCGAGGTAGAAGGCCGGACCGCCGCGGTACTCGCCGGTCTTGGGGTCCTTCTCCTTGTATGTCTGACCCAGCGTCGATTCGACGTAGGAGGTCGAGGCGCCGAGGAGGGCGGAGATCCACATCCACACGACGGCACCGGGTCCGCCGAAGCCGATCGCCGTGGCGACGCCGGCGATGTTGCCGACGCCGACGCGTCCGGCCAGCGACATCGACAGCGCCTGGAACGACGAGACGCCGTCCTCGGAGCTCCTGCCCCGGAACATCTGCGTGAAGATCGACTTGATCTTGCGGATCTGGACGGCGCGGGACCGGATGGTGAAGTAGACACCGGCACCGAGGCAGAGGTACACGAGTGCGGATGACCAGATGATCCCATTGAGCCATTCGATGACTGCGGACACGTTCTTCCAATCGTTGTTTCGTCGGAGGGTGCCGGGGCGGCGGGGGCAGCAGGTGCGCCACGTCGCAAGGGACCCTACCCAAGAGAATGATGTGGCTAGGCTGTGAGCCACCTCATAAGTGAAGCCGATTGTGAGCTGGGACGCAAATTCGCCGGTGAGGCCCGTCGATCCGCGGATCGCGAGGTTGCGAAATGGTTTCGACATCAACCATTTTCTGTGGGGCAGTTCACTATTTGGGACGGTATCCGTAAGATGTGACCCGGATCTCTCCGAGCAAAGACGACACGGAGAGCACACGTGGAAGACAGGAACACAATGAATCGTCGAACTGGTGTGAAGGCCGCAGCGCTCGCTGCCGCCGGCGCCCTGCTTCTCTCGGCATGCTCGACCTCGACCACCGGCAGCGACGCCGGCGGCGACGGCAGCGCGCTGACAGTCGGCACCACTGACAAAGTGGTCGCACTCGACCCGGCCGGAGCGTACGACAACGGCTCCTCGCTCGTCGAGCAGCAGATCTATCCGTTCATCCTCGCCTACAAGCCCGGCACCGCCGAGCTCAACCCCTCGATCGCCGAATCGGCCGACTTCACCGAGCCGACGAAGTACGAGGTCAAGCTCAAGGACGGTCTCAAATACGCCAACGGCAACGACCTCACCTCCTCTGATGTGAAGTTCTCCTTCGACCGCCAGCTCAAGATCCAGGATCCCAACGGACCGTCGTCCCTCCTCGGCGGGCTCGAATCGGTGGAGACCCCCGACGACAAGACGGTCGTGTTCAACCTCAAGCGGGAGAACGACCAGACCTGGCCGGGCGTGCTCGCCTCGGCGGCGGGACCGATCGTCGACGAGGACGTCTTCTCGCCCGACGCGCTCACCCCGGACCAGGAGATCGTCGACGCCGAGGCGTTCTCGGGTCCCTACACGATCGACAGCTTCAAGTTCAACGAGCTCATCACGTACAAGGCGTACCCGGACTATCAGGGCTACGTCGAGCCGGCGAAGACCGACAGCGTGCAGATGCGGTACTACTCGGACGCGAACAACATGAAGCTCGACGTCCAGAAGGGCACGATCGACGTCGCCTGGCGCTCGCTGTCGGCGACCGACATCGAGGACCTCGGCAAGGACGAGAACCTCACCGTCCACAAGGGCCCCGGCGGCGAGATCCGCTACATCGTCTACAACATGGACACGATGCCCTTCGGTGCGAAGACCGACGACCCCGACGAGAAGAAGGCGCTGGCCGTGCGCCAGGCGATGGCCGACTCGATCGACCGCCAGGCGATCGCGAGCCAGGTCTACAAGGACACCTACACCCCGCTCTACTCCTTCGTCCCCGACGGGCTGCCGGGGGCGAACGAGGCGCTCAAGTCCGCGTACGGCGACGGCCAGGGCGGAGCGGACGTCGAGAAGGCGAAGAAGGCTCTCGAGGACGCGGGAGTGCAGACGCCCGTCGACCTCAACCTCCAGTACAACCCTGACCACTACGGTCCGTCCTCGGGCGATGAGTACGCGCTCATCAAGGATCAGCTCGACAAGACCGGGCTGTTCAACGTCAACCTCCAGTCGACGGAATGGGTCCAGTACTCCGAGGACCGCACCTCCGACGTCTACCCGATGTACCAGCTCGGGTGGTTCCCCGACTACTCGGACGCCGACAACTACCTCGTGCCGTTCTTCTACGACACGGATGAGACGCCGAGCTTCCTCGCCAACCACTTCCGTGACGACCAGATCAACAAGGAGCTCACGGATCAGGCGTCGACCGCCGACAAGGCCGAACGCGAGAAGGAGCTGGGCACGATCCAGGACCAGCTCTCCGAGCAGCTGCCGACGCTGCCGCTGCTCCAGGGCAACCAGATCGCCGTGTCTGGCAAGGACGTCAAGGGCGTCGAGGAGACCCTCGACCCCGCGTTCCAGTTCCGCTTGGCGCTGCTGAGCAAGTGAGCACCACGCGACTCGTGACCCGTCCCGGCCCGCGCCGAGGCGGCACCGAGCAGCGACGGTCACATCCCTGACCGTCGCCACCGAGGTGCAGGTGAGCCGACCGCTTGCCTGCACCTCGGTAGCGCGTGCGCCCGGCGGCGCATCCGCGACTCCGCTCGTTCACGACGGCGATCCTGTCACGACGACACATCGAAGGAACCATGTCTGCAGCCATCAGCCAACCCGAGGCGGCCGAGCCGACCGCCGCGGTCAAGAAGGCCCCGGGAAGCGGCCTGGGACGCTACGTCCTCATCCGCTTCCTCCTCATCATCCCGACCATCTTCATCCTCACCACCCTGGTGTTCTTCCTCATGCGGATCACCGGCGACCCGATCACCGCGGCACTCGGCGGGCGCCTGACCCGGGAGCAGCTGGCCGAACGCGTCGCCGCCGCCGGCTACGACCGGCCGATCCTCGTCCAGTACTTCGAGTACATGGGCAATCTGCTCCGCGGTGACTTCGGGACCACCGTCTCCGACGGCCAGCCCGTCACCGAGGTGCTCCTCACGTACGGGGCGGCGACCGTCGAACTCGTCTTCTACGCGCTCATCGTCGCGTTCATCATCGGCATCCCCTTCGGCATGATCGCCGCGTACAAGCGCGACAAGACCCCCGATGCGGTGCTGCGCATCCTCGCGATCCTCGGCTATGCGACCCCGGTGTTCTTCGCCGGCATGATCCTCAAGCTCATCTTCGGCGTCTTCTGGCCGATCCTCCCGGTGGCGGGGCGCGGCACGACGGAGACCGAATACATCATGTCCGGGGTCGTCGATCCCACCCGCTTCTACATCATCGACGCGATCCGCATCGGCAACTTCGAGGTCCTCGGCGACGTCCTCGCCCACGCGGTCCTCCCGGCCGTGGCGCTCGGCATCCTCACCGCCGGCGTCTTCCTCCGCCTCGTGCGCACGAACCTCATCGGCACGCTCGGCCAGCAGTACATCGACTCCGGCCGCTCCCGCGGGATCTCCGAGTTCCGCCTCGTCACGAAGCACGCCTACCGGCCCGCGCTGATCCCGATCATCACCGTCATGGGCATGCAGATCGCGCTCATGCTCGCCGGCGCCGTGCTCACCGAGACGACGTTCGAATGGAAGGGCCTCGGCTTCAAGCTCGCCGAGTACCTCACCGCCCGCGACTTCGTCGCCGTCCAGGGCATCGTCGTGTTCCTCGCCGTCATCGTGGCGTTCACGAACTTCCTCGTCGACGTCATCGCCGCCTTCATCGACCCCCGAGTGAGGTACTGATGTCCACATCCCACCCGGAGAAGACCGGGATCACCGAAGCGCCGGAGAGCGCCCAGGAGTCCTTCGCCGAGGCGGCCCCCGGCACCGGTGTCCCCGCCGTCGTCCTCGATGAGAAGGCGAAGAAGTCGTGGTTCAACCGGCTGCCCATCGTCTCCCATCTGCGCCAGTCCGTCGGTCTGCAGCGGGGCATGCTCGTCACGGGTCTCGTGCTCTGCGGGCTCGTCCTCATCTGCGCGGTCTTCGCGCCGCTCATCGCCCCCTACGGGTACAACCAGCTCGGCACCTCCGAGGGGAACTTCGGGGCCACGCTGCCGCCGAGCGCCGAGCACATCTGGGGCACGACCGTCGGCGGCTACGACGTGTTCTCCCGGGTCATCTGGGGAGCCCAGACCGCGGTCGCCGTCATCGTCGTCGCCGTCGTCGCCTCCCTCTTCCTCGGCGTCGCCCTCGGCCTGATCTCCGGCTACCTCGGTGGGTGGCTCGACCGGATCCTCGTCGTCATCGCCGACGCCGTCTACGCGTTCCCGACCCTGCTGCTCGCGCTCGTCATGGCGATCGCGATCTCCGGCGGGCAGTCGAGCGCGTGGGGCGGCATCGCCGCGGCGGCGCTGTCCATCACCGTCGTCTTCATCCCGCAGTACTTCCGCGTCGTCCGCGCCGAGACCCTGCGGCTCAAAGCCGAGCCCTTCGTCGAATCGGCGATCGTCCTCGGGGCGTCGAAGACGCGGATCATCGGCAAGCACATCTTCCGCAACGCGACGCGCACGCTGCCGCTGATCTTCACCCTCAACTCGTCCGAGGCGATCCTCACCCTCGCCGGACTCGGGTTCCTCGGATTCGGCATCGAACCCACCTCGGCGGCGGAATGGGGCTACGACCTCAACAAGGCGCTGCCCGACGTCACGAGCGGCGTGTGGTGGACCTCGGTCTACCCGGGTCTGGCGATCGTGCTCACGGTGCTCGGCATCACGCTCGTCGGGGAGTCGATGAACGACCTCAACGACCCGCGCCTGCGGGTGCGGCGGAAGGCGAAGACGAAGGCCGGCGCCGCCGGTGCACGCGATCGAAAGGCCGAAGCATGAGTGCGAACGACAATCCGATCCTCGACGTCGACCACCTCGACGTCACCTTCTCCACCGACGCCGGTGAGGTCCACGCGGTCAAGGACCTCTCACTCGAGGTGCGTCCCGGCGAAGTGCTCGCGATCGTCGGCGAATCCGGCTCGGGCAAGACCGTGACCGCCCGGTCGATCCTCGGACTGCTGCCGGAGACCGCGCAGCGCACGGGCGCCGTCGTGCTCTCGGGCAGCAACGTGCTCAGCGTCGCGCCCGAACAGCTGCGGCAGATGCGCGGCTCCGATGTCGCCATGGTCTTCCAGGAGCCCTCGACGGCGCTCAACCCCGTGTTCACGGTGGGCTGGCAGATCGCCGAGGGGCTGCGGGCCCACCATCGGCGGGCGAGCCGCTCCGAGCTCAGGGCCAAGGCGATCGCGGCGATGGAGCAGGTCGGGATCCCCGATGCCGCCAACCGCTTCGACTACTACCCGCACCAGTTCTCCGGCGGTCAGAAGCAGCGCATCGTCATCGCGATGGCGCTGGCGCTCGGGGCCAAGCTCATCGTCGCCGACGAGCCGACGACCGCCCTCGACGTCACGGTGCAGGCCGAGATCCTCGATCTGCTCCGCGACCTGCGGGACACCACGGGCACCGCGATCGTCCTCATCACCCACAACATGGGCGTCGTCGCCGACCTCGCCGACCGGGTGGCCGTGATGTACCGCGGCGACCTCATCGAAGTCTCCCCGGTGGGCACGCTCTTCAGCGAGCCGAAGGAGCAGTACACCCGCGACCTGCTCGCCGCCGTGCCGAAGCTCGGCTCGACCGTCGCCGGCAGTCGGAAGGCCGCCGCCGGCAGTCGGAAAGCTGCCGTCGTCGAGGAGCGGGACCCGGCGACCGCGCCCGCCGCGGGGGAGGAGCGGGACCGGGCGACCGCCTCGGCGAGGGACTCCGTCGTCGTCGCCAAGGACCTCGACATCGTCTACCCCGGCGGCATCGGGCGCCCGGACTTCCACGCCGTGAGCTCGGTGAGCTTCGACATCAGGGCGGGCGAGGTCTACGGCCTCGTCGGCGAGTCGGGGTCGGGCAAGACGACGATCGGCCGGGCGATCGCGGGTCTGACGCGGGCCAGCGGCGGGAGCCTCAGCGTCCTCGGACATGAGATGGTCGGGTTCAGAGAGGGCGGCTTCCGGCCGATCCGCAAGCGCATCGGGTTCGTCTTCCAGGACCCGGCGGCGTCGTTCAACCCGCACCTGACGATCGGGGAGTGCATCGCCGAGCCGTTCGCGATCCACCGTCGCGAGATGACCGCACGCGACCGGCAGTCCCGGGTGCTCGAGCTCCTCGACTCCGTGCAGCTGCCGGCGGAGTATGCGGGGCGCTACCCGCACGAGCTCTCCGGCGGACAGCGGCAGCGGGCGTCGCTGGCACGCGGCCTCGCCCTCGACCCCGAGCTGCTCATCGCCGACGAGCCGACCTCGGCCCTCGATGTGTCGGTGCAGGCGAAGGTGCTCGAGCTCTTCGTCGATCTGCAGAACCGGTTCGACTTCGCGGCGCTCTTCATCAGCCACGACCTCGCCGTCGTCGACATGCTCTCGGATCGCATCGGCGTGCTCTACCACGGCCGGCTGCTCGAGGAGGGCACTGGCGAGAAGGTGCTCGGGGCGCCGAGCAACGACTACACGAAGCGGCTCATCGCCTCCCTGCCGGTGCCCGACCCGGTCGAGCAGAAGGAGCGGCGCGAACTCGCGCGGCAGCTGCGGGTCGCCGCCGGGGCGTAACGCAGCAGCTGCCTTCCGGGCGCTGCGTCACCCTGCGCAGGGTGACGCAGCGCCTGGAAGGCGGCCGTGCGGACTCTCCTACTTGCCGTCGGAGATGAAGTCGAGCATGCCCGCCTCGTTGACGGGCAGCGCAAGGAGACGGTCGAGTTCGGCCTCGTCGGCGTCGATGCCGACGATGCGCAGCGCGTAGAGCGTGAACTCGCGCTCGATCTGCTCGGAGTCGAGCTCACCGCCGGGCCGGAACCAGATCGAGAGCGAATTGCAGATCGAGAGGATCGCCCGGGTCGCGAGCTGCGCGTGGCTGACCCGGAACGCACCCGAGTCGATGCCCGCTTGGATGATGTCGCCGAGGATGTCCCTCGCCTCCCGCTGCAGCGTCTTGATCCGGGCGGCGTTCTCCCCGCCCAGGCGCTCGGTGTCGCGCAGCAGCACCGTCGACACCGACACGTTCGCCATGCGGTAGCGGGAGAGGTAGCGAACGGAGACGGCGAGCTGGTCGACGGGATCGTCGTCCACCTCGGCGATGACGGCCCTGCTGTGCTCGATGTACCACGTGTACGCGGTGTGGACGAGTTCGTAGAGGGCTTCCTGCTTCGACGGGAAGTAGTAGTAGAGGGCGGAGAGGCTCAGCCCCGCCGCCTGGGCGATGTCGCGGATCGACGCACCGTCGAAGCCCTTCGTCGCGAAGGTGTCGCGGGCCGACCGGAGGATGTTGTTGCGGCCGTTCGTTGCTCTCACGTGACCACGCTCCTCGGTCATTGGGGATCGAACATTCTTTCAAGTGGGTTCACTCGCCCCTCGACAATACCGCAGAACCCCACTGTGAGGACCGTCACCCTGCAACTTCGGAATGATTAAAGTTTCAAGCATGTTGCCAGTCGTTGGAGCCGTCGTCATCTCCGGCGTCGGCCCGGTTCCGGCGGCGGACGTCGCCGGTCCACCGCTCACCATCGACAGACAGCGAAGGACATTCATGCTCAAAGTCGCGATCATTCCCGGCACCAACCGTCCCCAGGCCCTCAATCCGCAGGTCGTCGCCTGGGTCAAGGACCAGCTCGACGTCCGCGACGATGTCAGCGCCGAGGTCGTCCACTTCGCCGACTTCGACCTCCCGCTCCTCGACGAGGTCATTCCCGCAGGTGCCCAGATGTACGCGAACGCCCACACCAAGGCCTGGGCGGCGAAGCTCGACGAGTTCGACGCCTTCATCTTCGTCACGCCTGAGTACAACCACTCGATCTCCGGCTCGCTGAAGAACGCACTCGACTTCGTCGCCGCCGAGTTCAACCACAAGGTCGCCGGCATCGTCAACTACGGAGCCGACAAGGGCGTGCGCGCGGCCGAGCACCTGCGCCACATCCTCGCCAACTACAAGGTCGCCGTCGTCCGCGACCAGGCCTCCTTCAGCATCTTCACCGATGTCACCGACGGCACCTTCACCCCCACCGAGGTGTCCGCCGCACCGTTCACCTCGATGGTCGATGACCTTGTCGCCTGGGGCGGCGCGCTCAAGGGCGTCCGCGAGGACGCCGCCTCCGTCGCCGTCTGAGCGAATGACCCAGCCCGCCTGCCATGTCCGCGGCAGGCGGGCTGTGTCGTGTCCGGGCAACCTCGCCGAGGCGGTCGGACCTCGGCGCCGGGAACTCCGGTGGCCGCGGAGGCCGGGCACCGCCTCGGCGAGTGACCCCCTGTGATCTGGACGACACCGCTGGGGTAGGGTCGGATCAGTGAACGATCGCTCAGCGCCGGACCCGGCGCCGCGATCCCCGCCGTCCCCGACGCGAAGGAATCCCATGGACATCACAGACACAGTCGCCCTGGTCACCGGCGGAGCCTCGGGGCTCGGCCGCGCCACCACGGAGGCGCTGCTCGCCGGCGGGGCGCAGGTCGTCATGGTCGACCTCAACGCCGAGGTGGGGGAGCAGGTGGCCCGCGAACTCGGCGACCGCGCCCACTTCGTCGCCGCTGACGTCACCGACGAAGCTCAGGTGCAGGCGGCCGTCGACACGGCCACCGGACTCGGCTCCCTGCGCATCGTCGTCAACTGCGCGGGTGTCGCGACCCCGGGCAAGCTCGTGTCGAAGAAGGGCCCGCTGCCCCTCGACGCGTTCACCAAGGTCCTCGCCATCAACGTCGTCGGCACCGTCAACGTCTGCCGTCTCGCCGCCGCTGCGATGCAGCAGGAGGAGCCGGTCGGCGAAGAGCGCGGCGTCATCGTCAACACCGCCTCGGTCGCGGCGTTCGACGGCCAGATCGGACAGATCGCCTACTCCGCGTCGAAGGGCGCCGTGGCCGCGGTGACCCTGCCGATGGCGCGCGAACTCGCCGCCTCCCTCATCCGCGTCGTGACGATCGCCCCCGGCATCTTCGAGACCCCGATGATGGCGGGACTGCCCGCCGAGGCGCAGGAATCGCTGGGGAAGTCCGTGCCTCACCCCGCGCGGCTGGGCAAGCCCGCCGAATACGCGCAGCTCGTCGAGTCGATCGTTGCGAACCCGATGCTCAACGGAGAGACGATCCGCCTCGACGGCGCGATCCGCATGGCGCCGAAGTGATCTGAGCTCAGCGTGACTCGTTGACGAGCAGGGCGAGCTGGACGCGAGTGCTCACCTCGAGTTTGTCGAAGATCCGCGCGAGATGGGTCTTCACGGTCGCCGTCGAGACGAAGAGCGACCGCGCCACCTGCGCGTTCGTCATGCCGCTCGCGACCGCCTCGGCGATTTCGCGCTCCCTCGCGGTCAGCGTCGCGAGCGGATCGGGGCGACTCGGCTGAGCAGGACCTCGCATGCCGTCGAGCGCACCGGCGAGGAACGCATCGCCACCGCCTGCGCTCGGGAACCCGTCCTGCCGCTGCGGTGCACGGCCGTCAGCCGATCGCGCCTGATCGAGGAGGGAATCCATCACTCCTGGTGAGAGCGTGCGAGTGCCGCCGGCGGCGGCGCGCACCGCGTTGATGAGCTCATCGGGTGGGGTGTCCTTGAGGATGTAGCCGGCTGCCCCGGCGCGCAGCGCCTCGTGGACGAACTCGTCGGTGCCGAACGCGGTGAGGACGAGCACCTCGGGGCGCTCGGCCTGCGCCATGAGCGTGCGGGTCGCCGCGAGGCCGTCCATGACCGGCATCCGCAGATCCATGAGGATGAGATCGGGGGAGAGCTCACGGGAGAGGGCGACGGCCTCCTCGCCGTTGGTCGCCTCGGCGACGATCTCGATGTCCTTCGCGACGCCGAGGAGGAGCCTGAGTCCCGAGCGCATGAGCGACTCGTCGTCGGCGATGATGATCCTCAGGCTCATGCGGTCTCCTCGGTCGGCGGGGCAGAGGCGGGTCGGTCGTTGGGCAATCGGTCGGGCACCGCGCGTTCGAGACTCGACCGTCCGTGCACCTCGGTCTCCGGGCGCGCGCTGTCACTGGTCTGCCCCGCGCTGTGGTCAGCGGGTACGGAATCCGGTTCGGCACGGAGTCCGGGCGCGGGAATCCGCGCACGGAGGACGAAATCGGGTCCGGCGGTCACCGTGAGATCGCCGCCCATCGCCTCCATCCGCTCGCGCAGGCCGAGCAGCCCGAGCCCGGAGCCGGCGATCGGCGACATCTGCGGCGGCACCGCGGTGCTGCGTCCGGCACCGCTTGCGCTGGCGCGTCCCAGCGGGTTGCTCGCGGTGAGCAGCAGGGAGTGCGGGGTGTCGTCGACGGCGACTGTGATCGTCAGCCGCGCGCCGGGCGCGTGCTTGACGGCGTTCGTCATCGCCTCCTGGACGAAGCGGTAGATCGTCGTGCGCTCAAGGGCGCCTAGGCTGTGGAGCGATGCGGCGGTGAGCGGCGGTTCGTAGACGAGGTCGACGCTGTCGGCGCGGCCGCGGACGAGGGGTTCGAGGTCGGGATCGACGACGGTGCCCTGGTCGTCACCGCGCAGCATCGTCAGCACTTCGCGCAGTTCGACGCCGGAGCGGCGGGCGCTGTCGGCGATGAGGCGGGCACTCTCGCGCACCGACGCCGGGTCGAGGTCCTCGCGGACGGAGAGCGCACCGGAGTACATCGCGATGACGCTGAGGTGGTGTGACAGGGAGTCGTGCATGTCGCGGGCGATGCTCCGGCGCACCTCGGCGATCGCCCGTTCCTGCCGGGACTGCCCGCGCAGGAGGGTCTGGGCGGCGGAGTCGATGAAGCCCTGCTCACGGGCACCGCGGATGACGCCGATGACGACGATGATCGACAGGGACGAGAGATTGAAGAGGTAGACGGGCAGCTGGAAGCCGCCGAGGGCCGTGGGGGTGATGACGTAGGCGAAGGTCAGCGCGGCGATCGAGACGAGGAGCGTCGCGATGGTGAGGAGCCAGTTCCGCCGCGCGCACAGCGTGATCATCAGCAGCCCCGACGACGCGATTCCGAGGACTCCAATCGTTCCGAAGGCGACGCCGATGAGACCGAGGGTGACGGGAATCCACCCTCCGGTGTGCCGCTGCAGGGATTCGACCGATCCGTCCCGGTCGAGGAACGTCTCGCCTCCGCGGCCGCTCGTCGACAGGAATTCCCGGAGCTTCTCGGCCGCCAGGACTTTGGGCCTCAGCGTCGAGCGGGGAACGGTCCGCCCGTCGAGCCAGAGGACGATGGGCAGGCAGGCCAGGGAGATCGCCCCGAAGACGATGTGGATGGTGATCTCGGCGTTCCGGCTGAATTCGTCGACGGCGGGATCGTTCGGGTTCGACCAGTTGGCGGCAATGAGACCGGCAACGATGAGCGCGCCGATGACGAAGCTGATCGTCGTCCACAGGGCGGCGCGGAAGAAACGGTGGTGGCGGGCGCGAAAGGGCACCCTTCGACGATACCCGGGCGGTCGCCTCGGCGAGGTCAGCCGAAAGGATGAGAATGTCCATGCCCCTGGTCGATGGCGGTCGTCGACATCCGGCAGCAGGGTGGAGAGCATGACGCCCCGACTCCCCACCGCGTATCTTCGTCTGCTCCGCGACCTGCCGGGCAACCGCTGGTTCAAGCCCGCTCTCCTCGGCGGACTTGCTGCGCTCTACTACCTCGTCTTCGTCGTTGGACTCCTCGTCGTTGTCGCCGTCTGGTTGGGGCTGAGTGCCGACGATGTCGACACTGCCGTCGCTGGCATCGACGATCTGAACACGGCGACGGGTCTCCTCACGACCCTGCTGTCCGTCATCCTCATGTGGCCGGCCCTCGAACTGGCGATGCTCACCGTCTACCAGCGCTGGTTCTTCCCGCTCATCTCCGTGCGGAAGAGCGGCGCGGCAGCCGACGCAAGGGTCAACGCTGGGGCCGATGCGGCGACGGACCCGGAAGATGCGGGGGCTGGTGCGGCGGCGGACCCGGCTGGTGCAAGGGCCGACGGAGCGGCTGCCCCAAGGGCTCAGCAGGCTCCCGCCCGGCCGGCCTCGGTTCCCGGTGGAATGCGGTGGCGGCTGCTGGGGCGGTATCTTCTGCTGTCGTTGGTGGTGTGGGCGGTCGGTCTCGTCGTCCTCGGGATCATCGCGCCCGAAACGGTCGCCATCGAACACGGCGCCGCCTGGGGACACCGGCTCGCGCTGCTGCTGGTCCTCGTCCTGTTGCTCGTCCCTCTCCAGGCGATGAGCGAGGAGCTCGTGTTCCGCGGGCTTGCGATGACCGTCATCGGCAGCTGGCTGCGTCATCCGGCGTGGGCACTCCTCCTTCCCGTCCCGCTCTTCGTGGCCGGACACATCTCTGATGTGCCCGGTCTCATCAGCGTCGGGGTCTTCGCCGTCGTCATGGGGGTGATCACACTGCTGACGAACGGGCTCGAGGCGGCGATCGCCTTCCACACGGTCAACAACCTGTTCGCCTTCGGCCTCGGCATCATCACCGGCACCGATCTCAATGCGACGGACACGGCTCCGGCGGTGCTCGCGGTCGGCACCGCCGCACCGATCGTCTTCGCCCTCGTCGTCATCCTCGACGCTCGTCGTCGCGGTCCCGAACTGCGGGTGCCGCGGTCGGCGGTCACGGACGGCGCGAGCGCCGCCGGTGCGGCAGGTGCGCGGAGTCCTGCCCGCGCCCATCGCGACCTCGGCCCGGGATCCCCCTCGGGAGTGCCTGCGCCCGAGCTGCGCTCACACCGTGAAGCGCACCCCCGTGAACTCCCTCCGCCACGCGGCGACCTCGGTCGCGATGTCGTCGAGGACAGCCTCGGCGGATGGATCTGACGACGAGGCCGATCCTTCGCGCGAGACAGACACACCGGGCACTGATCCACCGGGCACCCGTGCCGTCTCGAGCGCCCGGGCGATGAGTCCGGCCAGCCGCGGCATGTCGTCGACGGTCATGCCGCGGCGCACGATCTCCGGGGTGCCGATTCGCACGCCGTTCTGGTCGCCGGGGACCTCCGCGACGGGCAGGCCGATCCCCGAGGTGAGGAACCCGGCCCGCTCGAGCACCCGGGCGGCCGCGGTGCCGCCGCCGAACGGGGCGGCGAGCAGGGCGAACTGGTGGGAGTCGGTGAACCCCTGTGCGCAGCGGAAGGGCTCGACCCCCGCCTCGGCGAGGGATTCGGCCAGGGCCGCGGCGCATGCGCGCATCTGCGCGGCGTAGTCGGCGCCGGTCTCGATCCAGTCGGCCAGGGTGACCCCGAGGGCCGCGACCGCGGCGGCGTTGAAGTTCGCCGTCATGCCGGGGAAGGCGATCGCGTCGATGCGCTCGGAGAGGTCGTCGTCGGTGCTCAGCAGCAGTCCGTGGGTCGGGCCGCCGAGGCTCTTGTACGTGCTCATCGACATGAGGTGGGCGCCCTCGTCGAGCGGGTTGGCCCACTGCCCGCCGGCGATCATCCCGCACAGGTGCGCGGCGTCGAAGAGGAGGTGGGCGCCGACCTCGTCGGCGATCTCACGGACCGCGGCGACCGGGTGCGGGAAGAGGTTGAGCGAACCGCCCATCGTGATGAGCGCGGGCCTGACCTCCCGCGCGAGCGATGCCAGGGCGTCGAGGTCGTAGGAGTACGTGGCGGCGTCGACGGGGGCGCCCACCGTGGTCAGCCCGTAGAGGCCGGCGGCACCGGCGGCGTGGTGGGTGACGTGACCGCCGATCGTCGCAGGTGAGGCGATGATCGTGTCCCCGGGAGCGCATGTGGCCATGAACGCGTAGAGGTTGGCCATCGCCCCGCTGGGCACGCGCACCTCGGCGAAGTCGGCGTGGAAGAGAGACGCGGCGAGCTCGGCGGTGATGACCTCGACCTGCTCGATGTGTTCGAGCCCCATCTCGTACTTCGCGCCTGGATACCCGAGCGAGGTCCGCGACGCCGAACCGCCCGCCAGGAGCGCCGCTGCCCGCGGGTTGAGGACGTTCGACGCGGGGTTGAGGTTGAAGGCCTCCTCGTCGTGGAGTCGGTCGGAGGCGGCCAGCAGGTCCTCGATCGTCGATGCGACGGCGGCCATGTCTCCGCCGAGGCGGTCGCTGGCGATCTCTTCGATGCGCGCTCGGCTCTCGGCGGGGATCCACGGGTGGGGTGTCTGGTGCACGGTGCGACTCCTTCGTCCTCGGCCGGGCGAGTGAGCCGCGACCGTTCGTCCTCGATCCTAGTGAGCCTCAGCCCGCAGCGGACTCCGGAATCGACAAGCATGCCGATAACGTATCTGTGCACGAAATCGAATGATCGGCGGCGGGTCCGTCGGTGCAGTCCGGCTCACGTTGTCGGCAGGACCGCGGTGATGGCGAAGCCGCCGTCCGGCGTCGGCCCCACAGTGAGAGTGCCGCCGAGTGCCTCGACCCGCTCGCGCATGCCAGTGAGACCGAAACCCGCACCGGCCATCGGCTTCGGGTCGGGTGCGGTCCCGTTCACCGCGTCGGGTGCTGTTCGGTTCCCCGCGCCCGGTGCGCCATTGAGGACGGAGACGACGATCCCGTCATCGACGGGTGCGACGTCCACCCGGATCGGCGCTCCCGAGGCATGACGGAGCGCGTTCGACAGGCCCTCCTGAACAACCCGGAAGGCGGTGAGTCCGGTTGTCGGAGCGGTTCGGGCGGAGTCGACGGCGAACTCGATGTCGACGTGCGCTCCCGAACTCCGCGTCGCCGAGACGAGACCCGGAATGTCATCGACGGTCGGCTGCGGTGCCAGGTCGGCGTCGCGTCCACCACGGAGAATCGTGAGGAGTCCGCGCATCTCGGTGAGTGCCTGTCGGGCCGCCTCGGCGATCGAGTCGAACTCCTCACGACTGCGGTCGTCGAGGTCGGGCAGCCGATACTGCGCCGTCGTCGCCTGCACACTGATGACGGACATGCTGTGTGCGACGACGTCGTGGAGCTCCTGGGCGATGCGATTGCGGTTGTCGAGCTCGGTGCGCCTGGCGGTCTCCTCGGCGCCGAGCCGACGTTCGACGGCCAACTGCCGGCGCCCCGTCAGCCACAGGCGCAGCAGGACGGCGATGCCCCCGACCCCCGCGGTGACCGCCGCGGTCGTGATCGCGTTCGCGAACGCTCCCTGGAAGTCCCCGGCGTGCGGGAGGAGCAGACTGCCCGCACCGATCGCCGCGCTCACCGCCCAGAGAGTCACGAGGTGGGGCCAGCGGTGACGGAGACCGAGGACGATGCAGGTGAGCCCGAGGGCGATCGTCGCCGTCACCGCCCACGGCCAGACGAGGCCGGAGGTGTGCGCGGTGGCGGCGATGCCGGCGGTCGAGGACACCGCGCTGACGACGACGGCGAGGGTGGGCAGGCGGATCGCGAGGACGGGGGCGATCGCCTGGCCGACGGCGATGAGCATGGCGACGACGACCCACATCCCGTACGCCGAGGCGTAGACGGGCCAGCCGACGGCCACGAGCACGACGCCGGCGAAGACCGTCGTCAGCCAGTACCAGCCGTCGGAGCCGATGAAGGCCTGCAGTTGGGTGGGCTCCTGCGTGTCAGCGGGCTGAGGCGGTGCGGCAGGCGTGTGCATGTCAGTGGTCTCCTGCGATTCGGGTGATCGCTGTGGTGTGGGGTGGTGCGGCGGTCGGACGAGCGTGGTCATCGTGACACCGCCCAGGCGGTGTCCACGACCATCGTGTCAGTGGCGTGTGACACAGTCGAGGCAGTGGGGGTCGAGCGGGCACCGCTTGATGAAGACGCAGGAGTCGATGCATCCCGTGGCGCAGTGCCGGGCGCATGCGCCGGGGTCGAGGGTGTCGCGGCCGGGTTGAGCCCGGCGGTGACGGCGGCGACCTCGAGCAGGGCCATGGCGTGGAGGACGAAGGGGAAGGTGAGGAGAAGGACGAGACCGGCGGCGAACTGGAAGGTTGCCTCGGCAGCGAAGCCGAGATCGACGACGGGCGTCTGATTCCATCCGGCGACGATGAGGTCGATGAGGCCCGACCCGTCGTCGGGGAGGAAGCGGCCCCACACCACGTAGGTGAGGCCGCCGAACGCCCCGAAGAACCAGGACACCGCGACGCTGAAGGTGACGATGCGCACGGGCAGGGCGAAGAGCGATTCGAAGAGGAGGTCGAGCCATCTCCTCCCGTCCCCGATGATGCTCAGCCACCCGGACAGTCCGCGCCCACGAAGACGGTGAGGCACTGCGGCGAGCGGGGCACCCCACCGCCTGACACGAGCGCGGGAGAGATCAGCGAAGCTCGAGGCGACGACGAGGACGACGGGAAGGAGGAGGACGCCGACCCAGATGACCGCTGTGCCGAGGGCCAGGGCGAAGAGAGGGATGAGGATGATGACGGCCGCGACCGAGACGGCCAGGCCCGGAGCGACGAGTCGCGCGTCGCCGCCGAGGGTGCGGAACAGGCGCGACCACCCTGAACCGTGGTTGCGGGGTGGCGCTGCCGGTGCGTTCGGTGGTCGGTCGGCGGATGTGGGTGCGGCATCAGTGTGCGGTGGCTGCGCGGCGAAGGTGTTCATCAGGCTGCTCCTGTGTGCTCTCGGATCGACGAGGGGCTCGCCGACGAGAGGCACTTTAGGGAGGCGGTCTGCGGTCGCACATCATACTCAGGGGTGAACCTGGCATCCGCTGAGGTGGACCTCGCGGTCGACATTGTCAGGCGATGTCCGTGTGCGTGACGTCGGATGCCTGCAGTCGGGTAGCGTGAGACCATGCCGGACTCTCAGCCCACCCCCATCCGCGTCGCGATCGTCGACGACCAGGCGATGGTCCGTCAGGGGTTCGGAGCGCTCCTCGACGCACAGCCCGATGTCAGCGTCGTCGGCAGCGCCGAGGACGGCGCGCAGGTCGTCGACCTCGTGCGGCGCACCGCTCCCGACGTCATCCTCATGGACATCCGCATGCCCCAGCTCAACGGGCTCGACGCCACCCGGGCGGTGTTCGCGATGCCCGGTGATCACCCGAAGGTCATCATGCTCACGACGTTCGACGCCGATGAGTACGTCTTCGCCGCCCTGCGCGCCGGGGCCAGCGGGTTCCTCCTCAAGGATGCGACCGCCGATGATCTCGTCGCCGCGGTCCGCGTCGTCGCGGCCGGTGAGTCGCTGCTCGCTCCGTCGGTGACGCGCCGCCTCATCGCCGAATACGTCAGCGGCCCGACGGTGGCGAAGGACACCGCGGTCCTCGGTCAGCTCACCGAACGCGAGATCGACGTCATGACCTTGGTCGCGAAGGGCAGGACGAACGCCGAGGTGGCCGCCGACCTCTTCCTCGCCGAGCAGACGGTGAAGACCCATGTGTCACGGATCCTGGCGAAACTCGGACTGCGGGACCGGACGCAGATCGTCGTCGCCGCCTATGAGTCCGGTCTCGTCGTCGCAGGAGGGTAGCGCGCCCCGGCACCCTACCGCGCGAACCGGTTGCCGAGCTCCTTGACGATCGTCTCAGCCGGCCCCGGTGCCGCCGCCCGGTAGCCGGTGCCGGCCCACAGGTGGAGATTGTCGGGGTCGCCGGCCTGCTTCGCCGCGGCGCGCAGTCCTTTCGTCAGATGGTGCAGCGCCGGATAGGCATCGAGGGCGACCGGATCGAACTCGCGGACGAAGTCGTTGACGAGGGCCCGCGCCGGTCGACCGGTGAACGCCCTTGTCAGGCGGGTCTCCGAATAGACGGCCGGATCCTGAAGGGCGGCCCGATGCGGTGCTGACGTGCCCGCTTCATCGGCGAGGAGCAGGAGCGTCCCGACGACGACCGCGCTCGCCCCGGCATCGAGGAGAGCGGCCACGGCGTCCTCACCGTCGACTCCGCCACCGGCGGCGAGGGGGAGGTCCACCTCGCCGCGAATCTCCCGGACGAGATCGACAGTGGGACGGTCCTCGATCTCACGGGTCGGATCGGCGGTGCCCGTGTGGCCGCCGGCGCTCGGTCCCTGGACGATGAGAGCGTCGACGCCGCGAGCGGCTGCCTCGCGGGCTTCGTCGACCGATGTCACCGTGGCGGCGACCTGGGTGCCGACTCCGTGGAGGCGGTCGACCACCTCGGCGGTGGGGAGGTTGAAGGTCATCGACACGAGGGGCACGGGGTGCGCGATCAGCCAGTCGATCTTCGACGGGTAGTGGTCGTCGTCGCTGACCGGGTCGCGATCGAGGTCGACTCCCAGGTCGGCGGCCCGCGGTTCGAGGGCGGTGACGAAACCGTCGAAGGATTCGCGGTCGAGCTCGACGGCATTGGGAGCGAAGAGGTTGACTCCGAACGTCTCCGTCTCCTCCCGCGCGCGCTCGACGAGCGGGGCCATCGCCTCGGCGGTGAGGTAGCCGGCGGCGACGAAGGGGAACCCGCCCGCGCGGGCGACGGCGGCGACGAGCTCTGGGGTCGTGGTCCCACCGGCCATGGGGGCGCCGATGATCGGCAGGGCGGTGGTCGCGAAGGCGATGGTCATATCCGGCACTCCTGACGTCGGGTCTGGTGCCATTCTCGCACTCGGGACCGTGGCGCGAGACGCTGTCCGTCAGCGCCGCCTCCCTCGCAGGTATGACACCGGATCGCCAGCTCGCACCTGTGAGGTGATGCGGACTCCCGGACCCGTTCCCTAACGTCGCTCCCGCCAGGCACCCGCCGCCGAAGAAGGAGTCACGATGTCCCTCAGCACAACCGCGCCCATCACAGAGGATCGACCATTCACCCGCGATCGGGTTCTCGATCTCGTGCGGCTCGGCTGCCTCATCGTCGTGGTCGTCCTCCACACGATGATGAGCGGAGTCGAGCTCGGCACCGACGGTGCGATCGTCCCGACGGTGGCGCTGTCGGGCACGACCGGGTTCGCGCTCGCCTCATGGGCGTTTCAGATCATGCCCCTCTTCTTCGTCATCGGCGGTTTCGCGGCTCTCCAGCAGTGGCGGCGCACCGCCGCGAGGGGAGGAACCTGGTCCGGTTACCTGCGGGTGCGCGTCCGCAGGCTCGTCGCCCCGGTCTTCGTGCTCGTCCTCGGTGCCGGCTCCGGGCTCGCGCTGGCCTCCGAATCCGGCGCGCCAGGCGACCTCCTCGCCGAGGCGAGCCTGCGCATCGGCCAGCCCCTGTGGTTCCTCGCCGTCTACGTGGGGCTCACCGCGCTCGTGCCGGTCATGGCGCGGTTCCATGAGCGCGCGCCGAGGCGGACCCTCGTCGGGCTCGCCGGTGCCGTCGCGATGGTCGACGTCCTCGCCGGTGTGACAGGGCTGACCGGGCTGGGATATCTCAATCTTCTCTTCGTCTGGCCGCTCATCCAGCAGTTGGGGTTCGTCTACGACGACCTGCGCCGGCGCACGGTGGCACCGACCGGGCTCGTCGCGATCGCAGCGATGGCGCTCGGCGCTCTCGTCCTGCTCGTCTCCGGCGGCGCCTACAGCCCGAACATGCTCGTCAACCTCAACCCGCCCACAGGAGCCCTCGTCCTCCTCGGCGTCGTGCAGCTGTGTCTGCTGCGGCTGGTCCACGACCGTTTCGCCGCCGCCCTCGAGCGCGTCCCGGCCTGGGATCGGGTGATCGCGTGGGGCAACGCCAACGGCATGCACGTCTACCTTTGGCACATGAGCGTCATCATCGTTCTCATCGGCCTCCTCGGTGCGGTCGCCGGAGCACTCACCGGGACAGGCACCGGCGCCGGGGCATGGATGGGCAGTGCGGTGCTGCCCGACGTCGAATCCCCGTGGTGGTGGCTGACACGGGTGCCGTGGGTGCTCATCGTCGGCGGACTGTCCGCGGGGCTCGCGGCAGGGATTGCGAAGATCTCGTTGCCCTCACCGGCACGGTTGGAACGACTCGGGCGAGGGCTCGAATCGGCCCTGGGACTGAGACTCTCCGAGCGCGTCCGGGCAATGTCCGCGATCGGGTGCGCCATTGCGGGAATCGGCATCGCCCTGCTCGTCGGACTCGCGCCGTTCGTCTGGACGCTCCTCTCGGCAGGACTGCTCTCCGCCGGGCTCGTTCTCGCGGCGGGCCTTGGCCGACCGGCCGCGGACGTCGCTCCGGACCCGGATCGCACTCCGGCCGCAGACGTCAGTCTTCGACGAGCCTCGCGAGCGCCTCGGTGACGGTGCCCCAGCCCTCGAAGAAGCCGAGCTCCTCATGGGCGGCCCGCTGCTGCGGATCGGCATGGCGGACGATCGCGCGGTAGTCGGTGCCGGCCTCCCCGTCGCCGAGGATGATCTCCGTGGTCATCGCGACGGGAGCGGGCAGCGCCGGATGCCACGTGCTGTCGACGGCATTGGTGAAGACGAGTCGGTCGTTCTCCTCGATGCGGAGGAAGACGGCGTCGACGTGCGGGACGAACGTCTGGCCGTCCTCGCTCATCCGGGTGACGAACGCGCCGCCGGGACGCAGGTCGAGGGCGTCGACGCGCAGGACGAGCGGCTTGGGGATCCACCACTGGACGAGTTGGGCGGGATTCGTCCATGCCTCCCAGATCGCCTCCCGGGGCGCGCGGATGACGCGTTCGATGAGGAGATCCCGGTCGGGATCGATGGCGCGATCGGGTTCGCGGGCGGAGTCGGAGCTGAGGGCCATGGGGTCTCCTGATGAGTGGTCGGGCGTATGCCAAACATCGCATGCCCGGCGGCGGAAGGGAAGTGCCTGGGGTGCGTCCCCGACGCCCCGGATGACGAAACATGACACCCCGTGACGGTCCGATGACGCTCGGTGACTCCACGGGACGCGCGGCTCCGTCGCAGCCGCGATCCGACCCCAGACTGGTGGGACTTCGGCATCGACGTCGAGGGTCTCATGAGAAGGAAGGAAACGCCGTGAGCGCATCAGACCGCAGCTCGACCGGCCGCAGCGGAGTCTCGACCCGCTCGGTGCACGCTGGCGCCGCCCCGGAATCGCACACCGGTTCCGTCGTCGCCCCGATCTTCCAGACCTCGACCTTCCAGATGGACGTCCCGGGTGAGACTCGGGCCGGCTTCGACTACGCCCGCACGGGCACCCCGAACCGCAGCGATCTCGAGGAGGTGCTCTGCGATCTCGAGGGCGCGTCCTATGCGGCGGCCGTCAATTCCGGCACCTCCGCCGAGGTGGCGGTGTTCTCCGCGCTGCTCGGACCCGGCGATGAGATCATCATCCCCCGCGACGTCTACGGCGGGACGTATCGTCTGCTCGTCAACGAGTACGCGCGCTGGGGTGTCGTCATCCGCACCGTCGACCTCACCGACTCGCAGGCGCTGGCGGCGGCGATCACCGACCGCACGGCGATCGTGTGGGCGGAGACCCCGAGCAACCCCGGCCTCGACGTCATCGACATCGCCGAGACCGCGCGGATCGCCCATTCCGCGAACGCGCTGCTCGCCGTCGATTCGACGTTCGCGACCCCGTACCTCCAGCGTCCGATCGAGTTCGGCGCCGACCTCGTCATCCACTCGACGACGAAATTCATCAACGGCCATTCCGATGTCATCGGCGGGGCCGTGCTCGCCGGCGATGGGCAGACCTGTCCTCGCGCCGCCGAGGTGATCGACCGTCTGACCAGTCACTTCGCGTCCGTGGGGTTGGGCATCTCCCCGTTCGACGCGTGGCTGACCAGGCGCGGCATCAAGACGCTGCCGGTGCGCATGGCCGCCCACTGCGCGAATGCGCAGGCCGTGGCCGAATGGCTCGAGGCAAGACCGGAGATCGCCGAGGTCTACTACCCGGGTCTGCCCTCACATCCCGGGCACGAGATCGCGAAGCGGCAGATGAGCGGGTTCGGGGGAGTCGTCTCGTTCTCCACCGACACCGAGGAGCGAGCGCTGGCCCTGGTGCGGAGCACGAAGCTCATCACCCTCGCGGAATCGCTCGGCGGCGTCGAATCCCTCATCGACCATCCCGCGACGATGACGCACCTCGCCGTCGCCGACTGCGAGCTGAGCATCTCCGGCCGCTTCATCCGCCTCTCCGTCGGCATCGAAGACATCGCGGACATCCTCGCCGATCTCGACGCGGCGCTCGCGGCGACGAACTCTGTGGTCGGTGCAGCCGAGACTGAGGCGGACGAGGCGGTCGACGAGACAGTCCCGGAGGCAGCGAGTGGGATCGAGTCGGCCCCCGAGTCCAAGTCGGCGCCCGACGCGCAGGCGGGAGTCGCCTCGGTGACGGTCCTCGAGAACGTCTGAGGCTCCCGGCACTCGACACGATGACCGCCAGCTGAGACAGCGAGCGACGAGATTGCGCAGTCCTCGGCAGTCCCGCCGTCCGGTGCAGCTGCGGGCGGAACCGAACACGTGCTGGACGAAACGCACCTCCTCACCAGCGCGTCCGCTGCTCGCAGTCGCAGGGCTCCGGCAGTCCGGGGCGCGCTCTCGTCGGTGCTGTGCGGTCTTCGCGGGGCGGCCCGAGGACCGACGACACCCTTGACGCTGTCGTCGCGGCCCCATTAGATTGATCCCCGGCCAAAGGTCTGAAAGTGATCCAATGAATCGATGGGGATGAACATGGGCACGACGATCAAGCACCTCGGAGTCAGAGACAGCCACCGCAGGACGGTCCGACCGAAGCGGGGTGCGGCCGCAGGCGTCCTTCTCGCTGCGCTCCTCCTCGGCGCCTCGGCATGTGCCGCCGGCGATGCAGGGAGCGCGCCGGAGGAGTCCGGCGACGGCAGCTGCGCGCAGCTGGGGGTCGCCGACGGGTGGTACGGGGACAATGCGCAGCGGCTCCAGGAGATGATCGACGCGAACGCCACGTGCGACGGAGCCACCCCGGAGGGAGGGGTGCGGCCGATGGCGGTGTTCGACTGGGACAACACCGTGGTCAAGAACGACATCGGCGATGCGACGACGTTCTGGATGCTGCGCAACAGCAAGGTGCTCCAGCCTGCGGGCCGGGACTGGGCGACGATGAGCGACTACCTCACGGACGAGGCGACAGGCAGGCTCAACGAGGTCTGCGGTGACCTCGCCGACCCGGGCGCCCCGCTGCCGACCGGCGAGAAGGCCGGCGAGGACTGCGCCGCGGAGATCCTCTCGGTGTACTCCGAGGGAGAGACGACGGACAAGGCCGCTGCCTATGAGGGGTTCGACGCCCGCCGGATCGAACCGGCCTACGCCTTCGCCGCGCAGCTGCTCGAAGGCCTGACGCCGCAGCAGGTGACCGAGTACGTCACCGCGGCGAAGAAGGAGAACCTCGATGCCGCCGAGGGCACGATGAACGAGGTCGGCGGCACCGAGGTGACCGGATGGGTGCGCATCTACCCGCAGATCAAGGACCTCATCACCACCCTGCAGGACGCCGGTTTCGACGTGCGCATCGTCTCGGCGTCATCGCAGCCGGCCGTGAGGATCTGGGCCTCCGAGGTCGGGGTCGACGCCGATCAGGTCACCGGGGTGCAGACCCTCGAGGAGGGCGGCAAGCTCACGAGCACGCTCGCCTCGTGCGGCGGTGATGCGGCCGCGATGCCCTACATCGAGGGCAAGCGCTGCTTCATCAACGAGCAGCTGTTGGGCATCCCCTCAGCCCAGGCATTCGAGCCCGCCCCCGAGGCGCAGCGTCAGGTCTTCGCCGCCGGAGACTCGGACACCGACGTCACCTTCGTCGGCGACGCCACCGGCCTGCGTCTGGCGATCAACCGCAACAAGACGGAGCTGATGTGCAACGCGTACGCCAACGTCGACGGCAAATGGATCGTCAATCCGATGTTCATCGCTCCCGAGCCGCAGCAGAAGGACGTCTACCCGTGCTCGACGTCGGGGCGCATCGAAACCGACGGCACTCAGGGCCCGCTGAAAGACGCCGACGGCAACGTCATACCGGATCAGAAGGACTCGGTGTACTGACGGCGCTCGGTCGATATCCCTGCGGTGATCCGGGCCCTGCGCAGTGTTCTCGGTGACCTCAGCACACCGCGCGCCTCGGTGACGGTCCTCGAGAACGTCTGAGTCTCCCGTCGCGCCCCGGCTGGCGAACTTCGGGTCGTTCTGGTCAGGATCACCGTGGCGGGTTGAGGTTTCCAGCGCACGATTGGATGCCTTCAGGATGCGCCCGCAAGAAACATGTCTCCCAGTGCCTCTGCCGGAGTCGCGGACGCAGAGTGTCGATTTCGGACTCGATGATCGACACTCTGCGTCCGGAGAACGGCGGCGCGGGGCACCGGAAGCGTCGGTTCGGCGCGTAGGTGTCGGTTCAGCGCGTATTTGTCGCTCCACTGCGTCAGTGCGCGGGGCGGCCGGGCGTGCTGGGCTGGCCGCGACCGAGTTCAGGTCGTTCTGGACAGATTTTCGCGCCGGGATTCTGTCCAGAACGTCCTGGGGATTCCTCTGGTGACGGGAGAATAAGAGCCGTGCGGGTCGGAGGAGATGCTCGGGTCCGCGGCCGACGGTGAGGTCGAGCCCGGGGGAAAACCCGAGGTGCGGTGGGTGGTCAACGTGCTGTTGCCCGACATCGGCGACGCGTAGCGTATTCGGTATGAGTGAGAAGACCCCCGAGCATCCGCAGGACTCGGAGCCGACCGGCCCCGACCGCGCTGAGGACCAGCGCACCCGCGGCGACGGCGCCTCGGCGCATGACGCACAGGTGCACACACCTGCCAGCGGCCCGCCGCCGGCACCGACTGCACCTCCGGCGGAGGCGCAGACCGCAGCGCCGTTGGCCACCGAGGCCGGACAGTTCCGCACCACCCCGCTCGACCTCGACGTTCCCTTCGCGGCGCCGACCGCGCAATACGGGTGGACGGACGGTCACACTCAGGAATACCCGCACACTCGTGCCTACCCGCAGGGACAGGTTCTCGGTGGCGCAGCCGGACCGATTCCGGAGCCGACGGCCCAGTACCCGCAGACGCAGGTCTACGGCACCCCCGCGCAGACGTACCACGAGCCGATGGCCTCCGGGAGCCCGCTCCACGCCGTCGGCCCCCAGCCCCCGCACCATCCGCAGGGCCAAACGTCGCAGACCCCGCAGCCACAGCCGCGCGAACCCCGCCAGGCCGTGCGCTACCCGCACCATGCGCAGCCGCTGCCGGGAGGACAGCCGCCGATGCAGTCCCAACAGCCGATGCAGCCCCAGAGGCCGCCTCGGCGGAAGCGGACCCGCACCGCGCCGCTCGAGTACGTGCCGGTCACCGGTTCGATGCCGCTGACCCGCACCGACGTCACGGAGATCCCCGCAGACGGACCCGTCGAATGGCCCAAGCGCCCCGTCGGGGTCGTCGGAGTCGCCAACGTCATCCTGTCAGCGGTCATGGCGATCATCTGGGCCTGGATCCCGCTCGGCCTCCTCTTCACCGGCATCGGCGGCATCTTCGCCCTCGGCCTCGGTGTGCTCGCCCTCGTCGTATGGGTCCTCGTCCAACAGGTCGCCAACGTCTTCGAACGCTACCGCGCCGAACTCGTCTACGGGGACCGCATCCCCGTGCCGAAGATCCCCCGCAGCGACCGCGACTCCGGGTTCACGCGCTTCCTCCACAACCGCTGGCTGCTCGTCTCCTCCGGATCCTTCTGGCGCTCGACCGCCCACCACTACGTCAAGATGCTGCTCGGACTCGTCGTCATCGGCGGCACCTTCGCCGGCATCTCCGCCTCGATCACCGCGGTCTTCGCCGCGATCAACCCCGACGGAGTCGAGACCTTCTTCCTCGGCGGTCCCACCGGCGGCCTCGGCCGCATCGGTCTGACGATCGGGGCGCTCATCGTCCTCGCCTCCTCGCTCGCGATCCTCTGGTTCACCCCCTACCTCGACCGGGCGCTCGACCGCAGTCTGCTGCCGCCGGCCCGCACCGCCGCCCTCCAGGCGGAGGTCACCGAACTCGACCGGGCGCGCATGGCCGGGATCGATGCCGCCTCGGCCGAACGCCTCCGCATCGAACGCGACCTCCACGACGGCGCGCAGCCCCGCCTCGTCGCCCTGACGATGACCCTGGGCCTGGCGAAGTCGAAGATCGACTCCGACCCCGAACGCGCCAAGGAGCTCATCTCCGAAGCCCACGCCGAGGCGAAGGGCATCGTCGGCGAACTCCGCCAGCTCGCCCGCGGCATCCACCCCGCCGTGCTCACCGACCGCGGTCTCGACGCCGCCGTCTCCGCGCTCGCCGGCCGCTCGCCGATCCCCGTCGACGTCGACGTCCGGCTGGGCGGGCGGATCGAACGCGAAGCCGAGGCCGTCGCCTACTTCGTCGTCGCCGAATGCCTGACGAACATCGCCAAGCACTCGGGAGCCACCTCGGCGAAGGTCCTCATCACCCCCACCGAGGCGGGAGTCCAGATCGTCGTCACCGACAACGGTCACGGCGGGGCCCGAGTCGACCGCTCGGGTCGGCACACGGGCATCGCCGGTCTCGTCGACCGGGTCGAGGCCGCCCGTGGGACACTGAACCTGACCAGCCCCGCAGGTGGGCCGACTACCATCGTTGTGGAGGTGCCATGCGCATCGTGATCGCCGAAGACTCAGCCATCCTCAGGGCCGGACTCGAACGACTCCTCGTCGACGCCGGACACGACGTCATCGCGGCCGTCGCCGATGCGAACGAACTCCTCGCCGCCGTCAACACGACGCCGCCCGACCTCGCTGTCATCGACGTGCGCATGCCTCCGACGTTCACCGATGAGGGCATCCGCGCCGCGGTGCTCATCCGCAAGCAGAACCCCGACGTCAAGGTCCTCGTCTTCAGCCAGTACGTCGAAGAGCAGTACGCCTCCGAGCTCATCGCCGAGAACACCGGCGGGTTCGGCTACCTGCTCAAGGACCGGGTCGCCGATGTCGAGGACTTCCTCGGCGCCGTCGACGAGGTCGCCTCCGGCGGCACCGTCCTCGATCCGGAGGTCGTCTCCCAGATCCTCGTGCGCACCCGCAAGACCGACGGGCTCTCGACCCTGAGCCCCCGCGAACTCGAAGTCCTCCAGCTCATGGCCGAGGGCAAGTCCAACGCCGCGATCGCCGGCACCCTCTTCCTCAGCGCCGGCGCCGTCGAGAAGCACATCAGCTCGATCTTCACCAAGTTCGGCCTCACCGCGGACACCTCGGACAACCGTCGCGTCCTCGCCGTCCTCACATTCCTCGGAGCCTAGAATGCCAGCCACCGTCCTCGTCAGCCCCTCGGCCCGCACAGGTCTGCGCGCCGTCCTCATCATCGCGGCCGTCATCGCCCTCCTCATCCCCGTCGTCGCGAGCGTCGCCTACGGGGCATCCCGGCTCAACTACACGAAGGTCGAGTCGAGCGAGGACCTGCCCGTCGGGACCACCGATGTCCGCTTCGACCTCGACACCGGGGCCGCCGTCGTCGTGCGCACCGAGGACGTGGCAGCGCCGACGGTCGCACTGACCGGCACCGGCCCCCGCGACAACGTCCCCCAGCTGCAGGTCGATGAGATCAACGGCAAGTCCGTCATCTCGATCGACGACAAGCCGACGTTCGAGAACGCCCGCCTCGTGCTCACCGTGCCGACCGCGACGTCCCCGGAGACGAACCTCGACTTCGCCGGCGGCCTCGGCACCGTCGCTGTCACCGGTGAGTTCAACGAAGTCACGGCGAACACCGACGCCGGATCGATCGAGCTCAACGGCACCTTCGACCGCGTGCAGACGTCGACCGAGTGGGGTCAGACGGAGTTCAAGGGCACGTACGGCACGATCGAGGCGAAGTCCGAGGTCGGCACCGTCGACGGCTCCGACCTGCGGGTCCGCGACCGCCTCGACGCCACGACGACGACCGGCGCGATCGACGTTGAGCTCGCCGCCGAGACGGTGCCGACCGCCGGCATCAGCCTCAATGCGGAAGAGGGCAAGATCGACCTGCAGCTGCCCCGCCTCGACCTCGTCAAGGAGAACATGACCGCCGAGGCTGCGAACGGCGGCGAGGGATCCGGCGGCGAGGAGGTCAAGGACCTCTTCTACCGGATCAATGCGAAGTCGAACAACGGCAGCGTCGACATCGCGAAGGACCTCGAGAAGTACGAGGCCGCGAAGAACTCGCCGGATGCCGAGGGCAAGGCGATCATCCCGGTCACGGTGTCCGCGGACACCGGAGCGATCTCGATCGAGCAGAACTAGACAGCCGGAACCGGGCAACCGGAACCGGGCTGTCGGAACTGGGCTGAGGAAGCCCGAGGCCGGGAGCGCCTCGGGCGGAAGGACGGGCACATGCAGGTCACGGTCTACGGAGCCACCGGCACATTCGGGTCGCGGCTCGTCTCACGCCTGCGGGCTCAGGGGCACTCGGTGATCGCGGCCCATCGCGGGATCGGCGTCGACACGTACACCGGTGAGGGCGTCACCGAGGCGGCCGTCGGCAGCGACGTCCTCGTCGATGCCGTCAACCTCATGACGAACAACCGGCACCGAGCCCTCGACTTCTTCTCCCGCAGCGCCCGCTCGATCGCGTTGGCCGCCGCCGAGAACCCCGGCGCGGCGATGGTGTGCCTGTCGATCGCGTTCCGCCCCGAGATCGCCGAGTCGAAGCTCTTCGCCTACTACCAGGGCAAGGACCTGCAGGAACGCGTGTACCGCCGGCTCGTGCCCGCCGACCAGCTCCTCATGTTCCGCTCCGCCCAGTGGTACGAGCTCGCGGAGACGACCTCGGTGAGCGTCGGTCGCGTCATCTTCACCCCGAAGATGCGGGTGCGGGCGCTGGCCGCCGACGAAGCCGCCCGGCTGATGGCCGAGGCGATCGAGGCCGGAGAGCGCGGCACGGTCGAGGTCGCCGGCCCCGAGATCAGCGATCTCGCCGCGATCGCCGCGAAGATCGCCCGCGCCGACGCCTCCGGTCGCCGCCCGCGGCGGGTCGTCCCCGTTCCCGTGCCCGGGGCGAGCTCCGGTGACGGACTCATCCCGCCCGCACCGAGGCTGTCGGCCGTGACCGTCGACGAGTGGCTGACGATGCGGTGAACTCGTCCGGCCCGCCGAGGCGATCCCGGGCCTGACCCGGCCCGCACGGCGTCGTCGGCGCCGACCGTGTGCCCCGCGACGGCTGAGTCAGCGCTCGCCGGGCACCCGCTGCGTGAGCCCGAGGAGGCGCGCGCCGTTGTCCCAGAGCACCGCGCGCATCCACTCGTCGCCGAGGTCGAGCCCGGCCAGCCCTGAGACCTGATCCGCGTACGGATACGGGATGTTCGGGAAGTCCGAGCCGAGGACGACCTTGTCCTGCAGGGAGATCAGGCGCTCCCGGAAGGAGGGGGTCACCTCGGCGGGAGAGGAGAAGAACCCGGAGACGTACATCGTCGTGTCGAGGTGGACGCCGCTGTAGGCCTCGGCGAGATCCGCGAACGCCTCGTATTCGGGCATGCCCATGTGGGCGATGACGAAGTTGAGCGCGGGGAAGCGCTCGAGCACCCGCGCGATCGCCTCGGGGCCGGTGAAGGCTCCCGGCAGCGGTTCGGACCCGGCGTGGATGACGATGGGCACCTGCGCCTCGGACAGCGCCGCCCACGCGGGATCGAGGACTCGATCATCGGGGGCGAACCCGCCGACCTGGACGTGGACCTTGAACAGCCGCGCCCCGGATGCGAGCGCGGCGGGGACGTAGTCGGCGGATTCGGGCTCGGCGAAGAGAGTCGCACAGTGGATGACGTCGTGGTGGGCGGCGGCGAAGTCGCGGTTCCAGTCGTTGAGCCACGCGGCCATGCCCGGCCGGTGCGGGTAGGTGAGCGCGGGAATCGCGTGGAGGCCGAGGTCGCGGAGGATCCGCAGGCGGGTGTCCGAGTCGAAGCGGTAGTGGATCGGCCACGGCCGGCCGTAGTTCGCCTCGGCGTCGTCGAAGTACGACCACACCTTGTCGAGGACGTTCTGCGGGAGGAAGTGCACATGGATGTCGGCGAGCCCGGGCAGCCCGAGCGCCTCGACGTAGGTCGGGATCTCCGCGTCGCTGCGGGGTGGTGCGATCATGCCCCCACCCTACTGTGCGGTACCGACACGGCGCGGGACCGACACTGTGCGGTACTGACACGATGCGAGGACGACACTGTGCGGTACCGACACTGGGCGGGACCGATGCGATGCGGGGGGCGGCCGAATCCCATCCCCAGGATGCGCGCAGTGAGCGACCCTAGACTGCGGCTATGGAGTTCACCGACCCGTTCGAGATCACGGTCCCCGGCACGGCCGCGCGCCTCGGCGAACCTCCGTTCTGGACGCCCGGTCAGGCTGTGACCTGGACGTACCGGCGCTTCGATTACGACCTCGACCATGTCGAGGTGCGCCGCCCGATGCGCGTCATCGACGACGGCCCGAACGGTGCGATTCTGTGGATGCCCGGCGGCACCGAGGTCGTCGACACCGGTCTCGTCGGCTGGGAGGGCATGAGCGCCCACGACGTCCCGCTCGACGTCCGCTTCCGCCCCCGCGGACAGGCCCCCGAACGCATCATGATCCCCGCCCGCTGGCAGGGTCACGGCGTGCTCAAGCTCGCGCCGCCGAACGTTCCCTTCTCCGTGTGGATGCTCGTCAAACCCGCCGAGGCGACCGCCGCGATGCCATCGGCCCCGAATCCGCCGCGCGTCGAGTGGTACGTCAACCTCGAGACGACGCATCGCCGCACCGCCGAGGCGGTCTATACGTGCGATCTCATCCTCGACATCACGTTCCCCGTCGCGAGCGAACCGCTCCACCTGCCCGACGGCAGCCTCAACCCGCGGGGCGCGGTGTTCAAGGACGTCCACGAGATCGCCGCGGCGGGCGCCTACGGGTACTGGCCGCCGCAGTGGTCGGACATCGTCCGGGCCAACGGCGCACTCGTCCTCGACCGTCTCGAGGAGTTCCGGTGGGCCTTCGACCCGCGGTGGGCCGATCTCGCGCTCGACCTCGCCGGATTCGGACCGACCGAGCACCCGGCGACGCTTCGGCTCGGGCCGGCGCCGACCGCCTCGGCGGTGGACCCGGCTGAACAGGCGGGGGAGTCAGCTGCCTCAACTGGGGAGTCGACCGCCTCGGCGAGCACAATTTCTCCTGGTCAGCGGGAACATCAGCGGATACCGAGCGGTTGTTACAGGAGACCGAACAGCCGATGAGAGGACTGAACTGACATGGCGACGAACCACCGCATCCGCCTCAACTCGCGCCCCGTGGGCGCCCCGACGGCCGAGAACTTCCTCCACGACGAGGTGCCGGTCGAGTCCCCCGGCGAGGGCCAGGTGCTGCTGCGGACCCTCTATCTCTCGCTCGACCCGTACATGCGCGGACGGATGTCGGATGCGAAGTCGTACGCGAAGCCCGTCGAGCTCGGCGAGGTGATGGTCGGGGCGACGGTCTCCGAGGTCGTCGAGTCGCAGTCGCCGGACTTCGAACCCGGTGACATCGTCCTCGGCTACGGTGGATGGCAGGAGTACTCGATCGAACCGGCGTCGCAGTTGCGCCGGATCGACCCTGAGATCGCGCCGATCAGCACCGCCCTCGGGGTGCTCGGCATGCCCGGGTTCACCGCCTATGCGGGTCTGCTCGAGATCGGCATGCCGAAACCCGGCGAGACCGTGGCCGTGGCCGCCGCGACCGGACCCGTCGGGTCGGTCGTCGGGCAGATCGCGAAGATCGTCGGGGCCACCTCGGTGGGCATCGCCGGCGGACCCGCGAAGGTCAACCACCTCAAGGAGCTCGGCTTCGACATCGTCCTCGACCACCGTTCCCCGAACTTCAAGGAGGAGCTCGCCGAGGCGGTGCCCCAGGGCATCGACGTCTACTTCGAGAACGTCGGCGGCAAGGTCCTCGAAGCGGTCGTGCCACTGCTCAACCCGTTCGCGCGTGTGCCCGTGTGCGGTCTCGTCTCCTCGTACAACCTCACCGAGCTCCCGCCGGGCCCCGACCGCACGGGTCTGCTCATGGGAGCGATCCTCCGGAAGTCGCTGACGTTCCGCGGATTCATCCAGTCGGAGTTCGTCGACCGCCTCGGCGAGCAGTTCCTCCACGACATGAGCACGTGGATCCAGGAGGGCAGGATCCGCTACCGCGAGGACATCCGGTCCGGCCTCGACCGCGCACCCGAGTACTTCAACGAACTCCTCACCGGCGGCAACTTCGGCAAGATGGTCGTCGCGGTGGGGGAGCGGGAGTAAGGGTTCGTCGTCGGAGGCCCAGGCTCGGGCGAACACCTCACCGGAACTGCGCGAACACCTCGGCGGGATCGAGGCCGAAGCTCAGCGCCAAGGTCAGCGCGATCCGGGCCTTCCTCGCATCGAGGACGCCCGCCGGCAGGAGACCGGCCTCGAGCAGACCGATCTCCCCGCCGACGTAGCCGTACGTGCGGGTGAGGCTCGCCCCCGCCCCCGGTCGGGAGGCGAGGACGACGGGCATCTGCGCGCCGAGGCGGGTGACCGCGGGCACGAGATGCTCGGCCACGTGACCACCGCCGACCCCGGCGATGACCGCGCCGGCGAACCCCGCCTCGGCGAGGTGGGCAAAAGTCTCCGCGGGCTCACCCATCCCCACCTCGACGAGCGCGACCGGGGCGATCGCCTCGGGGCGCTCCCGCCGGGCGAACGGCGAGGTGAGCACGGCTGGGGCATGGGGGACGCGGACGACGTCCTCACTGATCCACCCGATCGCGCCGAGCACCGGACCGGACGAGAACGCCGCCGTTGACGACACATGCGCCTTGCGGACATGCCGGGGATCGTGGATCTCGTCGTTGAACACGAGCGTCACCGGCAGGTGCCGCGCCTGCGGGGACAGCGCCGTCAGCGCCGCGGACCGGACATTCGCGGGACCATCGGCACCGGGCAGGGTCGGATTGCGCATCGCCCCGGTGACGGCGATCGGCACCCCTGAGTCATTGAGCAGCGACAGCGCGAAGGCACTCTCCTCGAGGGTGTCCGTGCCCTGCGTGAGGACGATGCCGTGCGCCTCGGTCTCCCGGGCGAGGTGCGCAACGTCGAGGAGCATCTCCAGGGTGACGTTCGCGCTCGAGACCTGCGCGACCTGCGTGAAATCCGTGCGCAGATCCGGCCAGATCTCATCGAGACCCGCGGCCGCGGCGATCTCCGCACCGCTGAGTGCGGGGGCCACTCCGCCGCTGCCGTCAGCGGTCGAGGCGATGGTGCCGCCGAGCGCGGCGACGAGCAGATGAGGAGACTCAGGCATGCCCCCGAGTCTAACGAGGCACGCGCCCCGAGGTGGATCGCGCTCGATGTCGAGGCGAAACTCGAGCGCGATCCACCTCGGGGAAGCGCTGGGGAGGGCGACCGCGACCCTGCCCCGATTTCCCCGCCTCGGCGCCGCGCGGGACAATGGAGGCCATGTCCGCTCTGTCCTCCGCGCTCGCGTTCCGTCGCCTCATCGACGACAACGCGACCCTGCGCATGCTGCGGGCCGACAACCTCGCGATCATGGCCGCGACCTTAGGCGGACTCCTCGGCAGCCCGGGCAGCCGTCTGTCCACCGACGACGTCCACGAGGCGATCGACGCCGACCTCGAGGAGCTGCGCGATCACTTCGACCTCGGCACCCGCACGGCGAAGGCCTACTGCGACGACTGGCGCCGGGCCGACATCATCATCCGCCGCCCCGCGACCGGTGCCCGCGGTGAGACCTACGAACTCTCCGCGGCCGGGTTCGACGCGATCCGCATCCTCGAACAGCTGCGCACCCCGCCCCGCACGGCCACCGAATCCCGCCTCGTCGCCCTCGCCCAGGCCGTCCGACAGCTCGCCATCGACACCGATCCCGACACCTCACGGCGCCTGCGCTCCCTCGAAGCCCAACGCGACCGCATCGACGCCGAGATCGCCCGCGTCCGCCGCGGCGACGCGATGTCGACCACGCTCGACCGCAGACGCGCAGGTGAGAGGGTCAGCGACATCCTCGGCCAAGCCCAGGGCCTGCCCGCCGACTTCGCCCGCGTCCGCGCCCGCTTCGAAGAGCTCAACCACGACCTGCGCACGAGCATCCTCAGCTCCGAGGACGCCCAGACCCACGTCCTCGACGACATCTTCCGCGGCGTCGACCTCATCGAATCCTCCGACGAGGGCCGCACCTTCACCGCGTTCTCCGGGCTCGTCCGCGACCCCGAACAGTCCTCGGCCTTCGACGACGACGTCTCGGCGATCCTCGACCGCGACTTCGCCCGCGCCCTGCCGCTGGCCACCCGACGCACCCTGCGCGGACTCATGCGCGATATGAAGGACGGCAGCCGCGAAGTTCACAGCGCACTGTCCGACTTCGCCCGCGGCCTGCGCCGCTACGTCCACTCCCACGAGTTCCAGCGCGACCGCGTCATGCGCACCCTCCTCCAGGACGCCCTCGCCGAGGCGGTGCCCGCCGCCCAGCAGCGCAAACCCTATGCGGACTCCGGGGTCGCCCTCGACCTCTCGACCGTGCCGATCGCCTCGCTCGGCGAGGTCACGCTGCACGACCCCGACGAATTCGACGCCGGCGTCGCCCTGAGCGCCGCCGGCGAATCGACCGTCGACCTCGGCGAGCTCATCCGCGTCGCCCGCGAATCCGAGATCGACTTCACCGAACTCACCGACAACGTCAACACCGCCCTGGCCGGTGCCACCGACATCACCGTCGCCGAGGTGCTCGACCGCTTCCCCGCCAGCCAGGGTCTGGCGAGCGTCGTCGGGCTGCTCTCGCTCGCCACCACCCACGGCACCGTCGACCCCACCACCGCCGACGTCCTCACCTGGACCGGCACCGACGGTGTGCCCCGCCGCGCGGCCACCCACCGCTGCCTCTTCACGAAGGAGATCCCCGTTTGAGCCAGGACGATCTGCGTCAGGACGATCTGCCTCGTGCCGATCTCGACCCCGACGAGCAGCCGCTCGATGACCGGTCCGCCGGCACCGGTCTGTGGTCCGGTGACACCGGTGTCCTCCACGAACGCACCCGCCGCGTCCTCCTCGAACTCCTCAAAGGCCCCTACGTCTCCGGCGCCCAGAACCCCGGCCTGTGGGCCGCCCTCATCGCCGACGAGACGAGCGTGCGCTCACGCCTCCACGAACTCTTCCTCGACCTCGTCATCGACCCCGTCGACGAATTCGCGTTCACCCGCAAGGTCGTCACCGAGGAGATCGACGTCCCCAGCGCGGTCCGCAGCGAACGGCTCACCTTCATCGACACCGCGATGCTCCTCGTCCTCCGCCAACTCCTCCTCGCCGCCCCCGGCGAACGCCGCGTCATCGTCGGCAAGGACGAGGTCTACGACTCCCTGATGATCTACCGCACCGGCGACGAGTCGACGTTCCTCCGCAACCTCAACGGCGCCTGGGCGCGGATGTCGAACCGTTTGCGCGTCCTCCACAAGGTCGGTGACGAGCGCTTCGAGATCTCCCCGATGGTCCGCTTCCTCATCGACGAGGACCGCGTCCGCGAACTCACCGCCACGTACCGGCGCATCGCCGCCGGAGACGACGGTGACAATGCCGAGGTCGACGATCTTGTCGGTGACACGGGAACCGGGGACAACCTCGGCGAGGATGGGCCCGACTCCGACAGCGACGTGCCGGATCCCGACCGCACACCCACCGATACCACCACCGAGGAGGATGCGGAATGAACGAGACCGACCTCCTCTCGATCCTGCCCGAGGACGCCCGCGGCTCCGTCTTCGACGGCGTCCCCGAACCCGACGCCGAGGTCACCGCCGCGCTGTCGGGGCAGTGGCGGCTCAGCCGGATCCAGCTCGCGAACTGGGGCACCTTCGACGGGGAGATCCACACGATCCCCGTCTCCCGGCAGGGCCAGCTCATCACCGGACCCTCCGGTTCGGGGAAGTCGTCGCTGCTCGATGCGATCGCCTCGGTGCTCACACCCGACAAATGGCTGCGCTTCAACGTCGCCGCCCAGACCGCGGGCGCCCGGACCGAGCAGCGGAGCATCATCAGCTACGTCCGCGGGGCGTGGACGCGGATGACCGACGCCGAGGAGGACCGCGTCGTCAGCCGCTATCTGCGCCCGCATGCGACGTGGAGCGGCATCGTCCTGCGCTTCGAGAACGAGATCGACCCGCCGGTGACGCTCGCCCGCCTGTTCTTCGTCAAGGGCAGCGGGACGAAGAACTCCGACGTCTCCGACCTCTGCCTCCTCGACCGCTCCGGCATCGACCTGGCTGACCTGCAGGAATACGCGCTCGGCGGGATCCAGACCCGGGCGCTCAAGGCCGCCCACCCCGATGCCGTCATCACCTCGAACGGCGCCCACGGCCGGTTCTACGCCCGGATGCGCTCACTCTTCGACATCGAACACGAATCCGCGCTCCAGCTCCTCCACAAGACGCAGTCGGCCAAGCACCTCGACAGCCTCGACCAGCTCTTCCGCGAGCACATGCTCGAACCCCCGGCGACCTTCGCCCTCGCCGACACCGCCGTCGACGAGTTCGGCGACCTCAAGGACGCCCACGAACACGTCGTCCAGCTCCGCCACCAGCGCGATCACCTCCTCGACCTGCGGGACGCGGCGACGAGGTACGACACCGCGCACGCCGCCGTCGCCGAGGTGCGCGAACTCGCCGCGAGCGTCATCCCCTTCCAGAAGCGACGGGAGCTCGACCTCCTCGACGCCGAGCGCTCGACCCTCGACGAGCGCATCGCCACCCTCGACGCCGAGGCCGACGACGCCGACCGCACCCTGCGCGCCGCCGCCGACGACCTCAAGCGCGCCGAACGCGCCGCCCTCGAACTCGGCGGGTCGGAGACCGCGTTCCTCCACGAGAAGATCCGCGCCGGGGAGGAGACCCGCCGGACCGCGAAGAACCGCTGGGCGTCCCTGCGCACGCAGCTGAGCGAGGCGGGCATCGACGACGCCCCGACGACCGCGGCCGAGTTCGCCGAACTCCAGGCTGAGATCGCACGCATCCTCGACGGATCAGAGGCCCCGGCGGGCCCGAGCCACGCCGACCACGACCGGTTCTCGAAGGCCCGCGCCCGCGTCGCCGCCGCCGAAGCCGCGATCACCGCCCTGCGCCGCAGCGGCACCACCGTGCCCGGACATCTCCTCGAGGTGCGCACGATGCTCGCCGAGGCGGTCGGCCTGCCCGAATCCGCCCTGCCCTTCGGTGCCGAGCTCATCGAGGTCAGACCCGAACACGCCGCGTGGACGGGGGCGATCGAACGCGTGCTCCGACCGCTCGCGCTCACGCTCCTCGTCCGCTCCGACCACCTCGGAACGGTCCGGTCCTGGGTCGACTCCCACCGGATCACGACCCGCCTCGTGTTCGAGGTAGTGCCGCAGACCGCTGCCTCCCCGCGCCCCGCGAAGAGCGCGATCTCCCTGGTCAACCGGGTGCGAGTGGCAGAGACCGGGGTTGGCGAGTGGGTGAGCTGGGCACTGTCGGAGCGCTACGACTACGCATGCGTCGACCACCTGTCCGAAATGGACGACCACGTCAAGGCCGTGACGATCAACGGGCAGATCAAGACCTCCCGGACCCGGTACGAGAAGGACGACCGGCGCCGCATCGACGACCGCTCGCAGTGGGTGCTCGGGGACCGGGATGCGAAGCTCGAAGCCCTCATCGACGAACTCAAGGCCGCCGAGGCGGACCTGCAGGCCGTGCGCACGATCGTCGAGACCGCCGAGGCGGACGTCGCGAAGGCGAACGAACGCCGGGGCCTCCTCGCCGGAGTCCGCCGGCAGACGTGGCGCGACGTCGACGCCGACGGAGTGCAGAAGGAGATCGACACCCTCCAGGCGCGCCTCGACGAGCTCATGGCCGGCGATAGCGACCTCCAGGCCGCCAACCGCGCCCGCGACGAGGCGGAGACCGCCCTCGACGACGCGCGCGCCCGCGCCGACGACGTGAGCTTCCGGCTGCGCACTGCCCGCGCCACCCGCGACGGTCTCGCCGCTGCGGCCGAGGCCCTGCGGGAGGCGATCGCGGCCGGCGAGTACCCGGAGGTGTCAGCGGCCGTGAGCACGGCGCTCGAGGAGCGGTTCCGCGCGGTCAGGCGCAAGATCACCCGCGACATCCTCGGCGACGTCGGACAGGCCGTCATGACCCGGCTGCAGGACGAACGGGACGCCGCCGCGGACCGTGCGACCGGGGCCGGGCAGGACGTCACCCGGCTGGCCGCGCAGTTCCAAGCGGCCTGGCCGTCCGCCTCGGCGAACCTCACCTCCGACGTCGAGGACCGGCAGGGCTTCCTCGACATGCTCGCCGAGATCCAGGCCCACGGTCTGCCCGAACACGAAGGACGGTTCCTCGACCTGCTGCGGAAGCGCTCGCGGGATCTCATCGGCGAGCTGCGCGGGGAGATCCTCGGGGCGCCGCGGGAGATCCAGGACCGCGTCGACCCGGTCAACGCCTCGCTGCAGCGGTCGGAGTTCGACACGGACCGCTTCCTCCACCTGCGCGTCAAGACCCGGCGGAGCGAGACGGTCAAGGCGTTCATGCGCGATCTCGCGACGATCTCCGAGGGCAGCTGGGGCGATGAGGACCTCGAGACGGCGGAGATGAAGTACGAGCTGCTCGCCGACATCATGCGCCGGTTCGCCTCGAGCGAGCACATCGACCGCGTGTGGCGCACCCAGTGCCTCGACACGCGTCTGCACGTGACGTTCCTCGCCGAGGAGCTCGACCGCGACGGCACCCCGCAGGCGACGTACGATTCCGGGGCGGCGATGTCGGGTGGGCAGCAGCAGAAGCTCGTCGTCTTCTGCCTCGCCGCGGCCCTGCGCTACCAGCTCGCCGACCCCGACGAACCGGTCGCGAAGTACGGCACGATCATCCTCGACGAGGCCTTCGACAAGGCGGATTCGCGCTACACGCGGATGGCGCTCAACATCTTCGTCGAGTTCGGCTTCCACATGGTGCTCGCCACCCCGCAGAAGCTCCTCCAGACGATCGAGCCCTACGTCGGCGCCGCCGCGGCGATCGACAATCCCACCCGCGCGAAGTCCGTCGTCGCGAACATGGTGTGGGAGACCGATGGGGACGGTGCTGGTGGGAAAGCCGCTGGTGACGGGGCTGCCGGGACGGATGTTTCTGGTGGTGCTGATTCCGGCGCCGAGGCGGGGGCGGGCGCCCCTGTCCTCGTCGAGTCCGGTGCGACGGTGGGATCGGGTGGCAGCTCGGAGGCCGGCGAGTCTGCGGAGACTGTCGCGGCAGCGGAGGCCCTCTCGACGGCGGAGGCGATGACGACAGCCGAGGCCGTCCCGACCGGAGACGACGGGGACGGCAGTCGATAGGGGAGAGCCGCGCGCGGTGAGGTGCGGACAGCGCTCGGTAGGGTGAGGCCATGATCGATGTCGCCGAGGCGCGCCGGCTCGCCGAGAAGCGCCTGCGCACCCGGATGGGCCAGTGGGCGGGGGAGCAGGCGATGCTCGCCGAGGCCGACGGTGCCCTTGGTGTCCGCCCCGCCGAGGTCGACCATGCCCATAGCGGACGCCCCGCCGAGGCGGAGGTCGGCTCACCGGCGTTCGAGCTCGGGCTCAAGCCGCCGACCGAGAATCAGGTCTTGCGCGACCTCGCCGGCGCCGAAGCGTGGGTGCGGTCGTGGCGGGCCGCCGCGGCCGATCTCCCTCTCGACCTCGACTGGCAGTCCCGCGCGTGGAAGTCCGTGGGCAGACAGGACGTGCCGGTGCGGGTGCGGTTCCCGACGCCGGACGATGTCGCGGCGTTCGTCAGCGGAAGTGCAGAGCGTGACTGGCGGCGGCTCTCGGCGCGGGTGCGCGAGATCCGACAGCGGTGGCCGAGGGCGACCGCGCACTCCACTGTTCCGGGCGGCGACGGCGACCCTGCGTCCGGGGGCGCCGGGGTGACGGCGGGGCGGGACCGGGTCGCGGCTGCGGGTGTGGTGGCGGACCGAGGCGCGGGGGATCCGTCTGGGTTCACGGTGTCTGCGGGAGAGTTCACGGCGGTCGTGAGATCGCTGGCCAAGCGGCTCCTCGACCTCGGTGACGGCGAGTTCGCCCAGGTCATCGATGTCGTCAGCTGGCTTGCGGAGAATCCGCTCGGCACGATGCGCCCCCGACAGCTGCCGATCCGCGGCGTCGACTCGAAATGGTTCGGCACGCACCGGGGGCTCGTCCGCGCGCTGCTCTCGCTGGCCGGTGCCCCGGGTGGGCTCGACATCCTCGACGCCGAGGCGAATGTGCGCCTGCGCCTCCTCGACCCGGCGATGGCGCTCGGACCGCTGCGCGACCTCGCCGCACCGGTCGACCAGCTGGCCCAGCTGAACCTGCGGCCCCGGACCGTGCTCATCGTCGAGAACCTCGAATCGGTGCTCGCACTGCCCGATCGCCCGGGCACAGTCGCGATCCACGGATCCGGCTACACGGTCGGAGTCGTGGCGCGGTTGGGATGGGCCGCCTCGGCGAGGGTCATCTACTGGGGCGATCTCGACTCGCACGGATTCGCGATCCTCAACCGCCTGCGGGCGCATCTGCCCGCGGTGGAATCGCTGCTCATGGACGAGGGCACGCTGCTGGCCTACCGCGATCTGTGGGTGCGGGAGCCGACGCCGCATCGCGGGCGTCTGTCCGGCCTCACCGGGTCGGAGCGGCGGGCGCTCGACCGGCTGCGCAGCGAAGGGGATGTGCGACTCGAGCAGGAGCGGATCCCCTGGGACACGGCGCTCGCCGCAGTCGACGCGGCGCTGCGCTGAGTCGGCGCTGAGGTGCTGCCTGCCGTGGTCGTTGTTCACTTGGCCCCTGCCTGAATGATTCTGACGTCGCGAGGTCGTGTACCGTATCCCGGGGTTCACTGAATGCAAGGTGAACCACAGCAGAACAGTCGGTGAACTTGGGATAGGTGACGAGAAGCGGCATGAGCGACGTCAAGGCAGTGCAGGAGCGGCGGAAGTCCGGGTGGAAGTGGCTCGCGGCGCCGGGTCCCGCACCGCGGCTGCCGGAGGAGACGATCACCCGACGCTATCCGCGACTGCGAGGCCAGGTCTTCGTCGGAATCTTCGTGGGCTACGCAGGCTTCTACCTGATTCGCAACAATGTTCCGCTGGTGGGCAGCCTGCTCATCGATGAGGGCCGCATGAACGCCGTCGGATTGGGCATCATCGCGAATGTCGCCCTCATCGCGTACGGCTTCTCGAAGTTCTTCTCCGGGATCGTCTCCGACCGTTCGAACGCGCGTCTGTTCCTGCCGATCGGGCTGGCACTCTCGGCTGTCGCGAATCTGCTGCTGGCCGGTGTGCCGGTGCTGTCGTCCTCGATCGCGATGTTCGCGACCGTCATGTTCGTCAACGGCTGGGTGCAGGGCATGGGGTGGCCGCCCAGCGGCCGCGTCCTCGTCCATTGGTTCTCCACCAGTGAACGGGGAACCAAGACATCGATCTGGAACGTCGCGCACAACGTGGGCGGCTTCTTCGTCGGAGTCCTCGCCGCGCTCGGACTTCAGCTGACCGGAGACGACTGGCGCTCGGTCTTCTGGCTGCCGGCGATCGTCGCTCTTATCATCGCCTTCATCGCTTATCTGCTCATCCGCGACACTCCTGAGTCGCAGGGTCTCCCGCCGATCGAGGAGTACCGTGACGACCCGGCGAAGGTGGACGCGGGCGACGTCGAACAGGAGTCGCTGAGCACGTGGAAGGCGATCGAGAAGTACGTGCTCCGCAACCGCACGATGGTGCTGCTGGCCCTGGCGAACGTCTGCGTCTATGCGCTGCGCTACGGCATTCTCACCTGGACCCCCGTCTACCTGTCTGAAGTCAGACATGCCAGCCTGACCGGTGGCATTGCCGGGTTCTCGCTCTTCGAACTCGCGGGGATCGTCGGAACGCTTCTGTGCGGTTGGCTCTCCGACAGGGTGTTCCGCGGGAACAGATCGGTCACCGGCATCGTGTTCATGATCGGAGTGGCTGCCGCGACCGCTGTGTACTGGCTGGCTCCGGCTGGTGTACCGCTGTGGATTCCGCTGGTGACGGTGACGGTCATCGGCGGACTCATCTACGGGCCGGTCATGCTCATCGGACTCCAGGCGCTTGACCTGTCTCCGCGTCAGGTGGCGGGGACCGCTGCCGGGTTCACGGGTCTGTTCGGGTACGTGCTCGGAGCGACGATGGCCTCGAGCGGAGTCGGCCTCGTCGTCCACCACTTCGGCTGGGATGTCACCTTCGCTCTGCTCATCGCGCTGTGTCTCATTGCCGTGGTCTTCCTCGCCATCATCAACAAGGACGAACGGCGCACGATCCGGGAGCATCAGCGCCGCTGACCGTGCGGGTCGCCTCGCGGTTGTGCCTGTGTTCCCACGTCGTCGTTCTCACGTCTTCGTTCGCGGGACAGGACGGAGCCCGTGTCATCGCCCTTTGCTAGCATCCACGCATGGACTCGGTGACCGTGCTTCGACTCGCCCACGACCAGGCGGTGCAGTATCCGTCCGTCGTCATCGAGCACCCCTTCGGACCCGAATACGCGGTGTTCAAGGTCCGCGGCAGGATGTTCATGATGCAGTACGAGCTGCGCGGAGTGCCGAGCATGAATCTCAAGATCGACCCGCTCGACGGTGAGGTGCTGCGCGACGCCTACGCCGAGATCACGCCCGGTTATCACATGAACAAACGGCATTGGATCACCGTCTGCGGCGCCGACGGGGGAGCCGGGACCGACCCGGGGACCACCTCGGCGCGGGCCGCTCTCGATGAGGACCTCCTCCACGATCTCGTCCTCGAGTCGTACTGCCTCGTCGTCGCCAAGATGCCGCGCAGGGATCGCCCGGTCGACCCGGCGACCTTCGGCGGCAGAGAAGCGTGAGGGAGGTGTGACGGACAGACCTCGAGGCGGCCTCGTCGGGCTCTGCATCGCCGAACTCGTCTGCTGGGGACTCCTCTACTACTCGCTGCCCGTTGCGGTCACCCCGATCGCCGCGGACACCGGGTGGAGCGAGACGACGGTGACGGGTGCGCTGACGATCGGCCTCATCGTCTCGGCGGTCGCCGGGGTGCGCGTGGGACGACTCCTCGACGCGCACGGACCGCGGACGATCATGGCGACCGGCACCGGCATCGGCGTCGCGGCACTCCTGCTCGTCGCGGTGTCACCGAACCTGCCGGTGTTCTACCTGGCGTGGGCGCTCGCGGGCTTCGCTCAGGCGACGACGCTCTACCCGCCGGCGTTCGCAGTCGTCACCCGCTGGTACGGCGCGCAGCGCGTCAAACCGCTGACGATGCTCACGCTCGTCGGCGGTCTCGCCTCGACCGTGTTCGCGCCGATCATCGCGTGGCTCATCGGCGCCGTCGGATGGCGGCCGACCTACGTCGTCCTCGCGGGCATCCTCGTCGTCATCGCCCTGCCCGTCCAGCTCATCTTCCTCAACGCACGGTGGACCGACGACGCGGCCGCGCGGTACCAGCGCCCCTCCCGTTCCGAGATCCGCACGGTCACCCGCAGCCCGCGCTTCATCATCCTGCAGACAGCCGTGGCGCTTGCGACGTTCACCCTCTTCGCGGTGACGATCAACATCATCCCCGTCCTCATCGAACGCGGCGCCGCCTACGGTCTCGCGGCGATCGCGCTCGGCCTCGTCGGCTTCGGACAGGTCGCCGGCCGCTTCGGATACCCGAGCATCGAACGGCACACGAGCGCACGCTCCCGCACCGTGCTCCTCTTCGCCGCCGGAGCAGTGGGCCTGTGGCTGCTCGCACTCGTGCCAGGACCGCTCTGGCTCATCATCGGCATCGCGATGATCACCGGCGGCATCCGCGGCTGCATGACGCTCTTCCAGGCGACGGCGGTCTCCGACCGGTGGGGCACCGCGAACTTCGGGGCCGTCAACGGCGTCTTCGTCGCCCCGATCACCGTGGGCACGGCGCTCGCCCCCGTTGCGGGCCCGGCTCTGGCCGACCTCCTCGGCGGATATTCGCTCATGGCCATCGCCATGGCGGCACTCCTCACCGCCGCCACCGCCCTGTCGGCGCGGACGTGAGCGTGCGTCGCGGTGCCATGCCCCGGAACAAGCGGTGCTCCTACGACGGAGGGGGCAGGAGCGATATGTGAGGTGCCGGACCAGCCAGCGACCACGTACGTGAAACGTGTAAAAAAACTGCCGAAATCTTTACACGTTCCACTGACATGGAAACTCGCTTGACACATAGCCGGAGGCACGCAGGGCGGCAGCAGCCCAGTGACTCGGTCGACGATCGCATGCGGCCGACAAGCCTCCTCACCGCGTGTGACGCACAACCGCTCCTGTCGCCACACTCACAGTTCCGCGACTGTGGCTCCGGTCTAGACTGACACCAGCAGTCCACGCCTCGCACCGGGGCAGATGCCAGAGCTCCGGTGCTCGTGTTTCCACGGAAGGAGCACCATGCCCACCGTCGCCAGAAACATCGTCGACACGCTCGTCGCGAGTGGGGTCAAGCGCGTCTACGGAATCCCCGGTGACTCGCTCAACGGATTCACCGACGCTCTGCGCGTCAATCCCGAGCTCGAATGGGTCCATGTCCGCCACGAGGAGGGCGCGGCGTTCGCCGCCAGCGGCGAAGCCGCCCTGACCGGTGAGCTCGCCGTGTGCGCCGGCAGCTGCGGTCCCGGCAACCTCCACCTCATCAACGGTCTCTACGACGCTCAGCGCTCCCGCGTCCCGGTCCTCGCGATCGCCGCGCACATCCCGAGCGAGGAGATCGGCTCGAACTACTTCCAGGAGACCCACCCGACGGAGATCTTCCGCGAGTGCAGCGTCTACGCCGAACACGTCGCCCACCCCTCGCAGATGCCGCGCCTGCTGCGCATCGCGATGCGTGAGGCCGTCGAGAAGCGCGGCGTCGCCGTGCTCGTCATCCCCGGCGACGTCGGCCTCGCCGACATCGACGCCGCAGCCGAGGAGATCAGGTTCTTCCCCTCGCACGTCACTCCGGCCGAACCGCTCATCGAGGACGCGGCCGCCGCCCTCAACCAGAGCAAGAAGGTGGCGATCCTCGCCGGTGCCGGCACCGAAGGCGCCCACCCCGAGCTCCTCGCGATCGCCGACGCCCTCCAAGCGCCGATCGTCCACACGATGCGCGGCAAGGAGTTCGTCGAGTACGACAATCCCTACGACGTCGGGATGACCGGTCTGCTCGGCTTCTCCTCCGGCTACCATGCCCTGAAGTCGTGTGACACGCTGCTCATGCTCGGCACCGACCTGCCCTACCAGCAGTTCTACCCCGACGAGGCGACCGTCATCCAGGTCGATGTGCGCGGGTCGCAGATCGGCAAGCGGACGAAGGTCGACATCGCGCTCACGGGCACTGTCGCCGACACCGTCAATGCCCTGCTGCCGCTGATCAGGACGGGCCGCAGCAGCTCGTTCCTCAAGACGGCGACGAAGCACTACGCGAAGACCCGCAAGGATCTCGACGAACTCGCCACGCCGTCGAAGCGGACCATCCATCCGCAATATCTGACGAAGCTCCTCGACGAGGCGGCCACCGACGACGCGGTGTTCATCCCCGACGTCGGCTCACCCGTCGTGTGGGCGGCCCGGTACCTGACGATGAACGGCAAGCGCCGCCTCATCGGCTCCTTCAGCCACGGGTCGATGGCCAACGCCTTGTCCCAGAGCGTCGGTGCGCAGGCCGCCTACCCGGGGCGTCAGGTCATCGCGCTGGCCGGCGACGGCGGCCTGGCGATGCTGCTCGGCGAGCTCATCACCCTCACGCAGAACGACCTGCCCGTCAAGGTCGTCGTCTACAACAACTCCTCGCTCAACTTCGTCGAACTCGAGATGAAGGCGGCCGGGTTCGTCACCTTCGGCACCGACCTGGAGAATCCCAACTTCGCCACCATCGCCGAGGCGGTCGGCATCAAGGGATTCCGCGTCGAGAAGTCGAAGGACCTCCCCTCGGTCGTCACCGAGTTCCTCAACCACGACGGGGCTGCGGTCCTCGACGTCACGACCGAGCGCCAGGAGCTCTCGATGCCGCCGTCGATCACCGCCGAGCAGGCGAAGGGCTTCGCGCTCTACGCCATCCGCACGGTGCTCTCGGGCAAGGGCGACGAACTCATCGACCTCGCACGCACGAACGTCCGGCAGCTGTTCTGAGGACCGGAGGCGCCGCAGGTCGGTGAGACCGCGCGGTGCCGGCAGCAGCGGCGGCGACGACGTTGCGGCGGCGACGGCGTTCCGGCGGCGGACCTGCAGAGTCGAGGACGCAGAGTGTCGATTTCCGATTCGGATTTCGACACTCTGCGTCCTCGATTTCTCGCTGAGGGTGCCTTTCGCGACCTGCGAGGGGTGGTGTGCCGCTCCGCGGGTGGTGTGCCGCCCCGCGGATGGTGCGACAGAGGTGCGGTGTGCCGCGGGGTGCGCCGGGTCAGACCGGGTAGGCTGCCAGCGCCGAGGCGGTTGCCAGGGCCGCGGTCATCGCTTCGTGGCCTTTGTCCTCGCGAGAGCCCTCGAGGCCCGCGCGGTCCCTGGCCTGCTCGTCGTTGTCGCAGGTGAGCACTCCGAAGCCGACGGGCTTGCGGGAGTCGAGGGCGACCCGGTTCAACCCATCGGTCGCCGCCGAGCACACGTAGTCGAAGTGCGGGGTGCCGCCGCGGATGACGACGCCGAGGGCGACGACGGCATCGAAGCTCTCGATGACGCGTGCGGCGGCGACGGGCAGTTCGAAGCTGCCGGGGACGCGGATGAGCGTCGTCGTCGCGTGTGCCTCCGCGGCCGCGCGCTCGGCGCCGGCGACGAGCCCGTCCATGACCTCCGTGTGCCAGGACGCTGCGACGATCGCGACGTTGAGGCCGGTGGCGCCGAGGGTGATGTCGGGTGCTCCGTGATGTGCCATGGGTGATGCTCCTCAGTGGTGGGTCTCGATGTGGTGAATCGGCTGGTGGTGAGTCGAAAAGTCGTGAGTCGGGCCGGTGATGACTCGGCTGGTCGTGAGCCGGGTCAGTGGTCGTTCGGCGGTCGGCTGCCGTGCCGACGATGGTGCGGTGCCGATGCGGGGGCGCTCAGCACGCGAGGTGGAGCGTGTGGTGCATGCGGGTGCGCTTCGTCTCGAGGTACTTCGAGTTCTCCGGCCGTGCCGGGATCTCGAGCGGCACGACCGCCTCGACGGTGATTCCGAGGTCGGCCAGCGCCTGCGTCTTCGCCGGATTGTTCGTCAGCAGACGGATCCGCGTCAGCCCCATCTCGGTGAGGATCGCCGCAGCCGCCCGGTAGTCCCGGGCGTCGTCGCTGAGCCCCAGTTCGAGGTTCGCATCGACGGTGTCGAATCCGGAGTCCTGGAGAGCGTAGGCGCGGATCTTGTTGCGCAGTCCGATCCCGCGGCCCTCGTGCCCGGTGAGGTAGATGACCGCCCCGCCGTCCTCGGCGATCGTCTGCAGCGCCCGATCGAGCTGCTCACCGCAGTCGCAGCGATGCGATCCGAAGACATCCCCGGTCAGGCACTCCGAATGGACGCGCACGAGGGGAGCGGGGCTCTCCGGCGCACCTGCAGGGTCGTCGTTGTCGAGTCCGGTGTAGACGCCGAGGTGGTCGAGCCCATCGACGGTGAACGCCCGTGCCGTGAAACGGCCGTAGCGCGTCGGCAGCGGAACCTCTCGGGAGGCCTCCGCTGTCGTTTCGGGTCCGACCGGCCCGAGCCCCACAGTTCCGACCTCGGCCGCCGCGGCAGCAGGACCGTCGGTGCCCTCACCATCCTCGTCGAGGTAGGCGATGAGCTGTTCGATCGAGACCATGACGAGCCCGTGCGCATCGGCGAACTCGCGCAGGGCGTCGAAGCGCATCATCGAGCCGTCGTCGTGGACCACCTCGGCGATCATCGACACCGGACGGGCCCCGGCGAGGCGCGCGAACTCGACGCCGGCCTCGGTGTGGCCGGGCCGCTCGCGCACTCCGCCGTCCTTCGCCACGAGCGGGAAGACATGACCGGGGCGGGTGATCGCGGCCGGGTCGGGGGTCTCGGCGGCGAGCACCCGGCCGGTCAGCGCACGTTCGGCCGCGCTGATGCCCGTCGTCACTCCGACGGCGTCGCAGCTGATCGTGTACGCCGTGCCCTTGGGGTCCTCGTTTGCGGCGACCATCGGCGGCAGGTCGAGCGCGGCCGCCCGCGCGGCCGACATCGGAGCGCACACGACGCCCGAGCTGTGCCGGACGATGAAGCCCATCGTCGCGGCGTCGGCGAACTCCGCGGCGATGATGAGGTCGCCTTCGTTCTCGCGGTCCTCGTCATCGACGACGACGATCGGGCGGCCCGCGGCGATCTCGGCGATCGCGCGGGAGATCGTGTCGAGTCCGGCGGGGGACTCGCCGAGCGGTGCAACGGACTCAGTCATGATCGGCTCCTTGTGGTGCAGGGGTGGTGACAGGGGTGGGAATGGTCTTTGACGACGCCGAGGCGGCAGGGGCGGCGAAGGCGAGGAGTCGCGCGGTGTACTTCGCGATGACGTCGACCTCGACGTTGACAGGGTCGCCGACGCGGAGGCCGCCGAACGTCGTGTGCGACAGCGTCGCCGGGATGAGACCGACCTCGACCCAGGCGAGCGAGGTGCCCTCGGCGACCATTCCCTCAGGGGCTGCGGCCGGCGGCGGGACGGCCTCGGAGACTGCCGTGAGAGTGAGGGAGACGCCGTTGAGCGCGATCGAGCCCTTGACCGCCGTCAGCGGTGCGAGGTGGGCGGGGATGCCGATGCGCAGGGTCGTCCACTCGGCGTGGTCGGTGCGGGCGATGACTTCGCCGAGGCCGTCGACGTGGCCCTGGACGATGTGCCCGTCGAAGCGACCGGCCGCCGGGGTGCAGCGCTCCAGGTTGACCGGGTCGCCGGGAGTCAGCGACCCGAGCCCGGTCAGTCGCAGGGTCTCACCCATCACCTCGGCGACGAAGGTGCCCTGTCCTGAGGCAGAGGGTTCTGCGGCGGGGGGCTCCCCGGACACGTTGTCGCCCCCGGCTGAGCCGATGCCGCCCCCGGCGGAGGCGACCCCGCTCCCGGTGGCCGGCTCGACGACCGAGGTCAGGCACACGCCGTTGACGGCGAGCGATCCGCCCGGCGGCAGATCGGCGACGACGTCACCGGCGGCGATGGTGAGGACGGCCGAGTCCTCGTGCGTGGTGAGGTCGACGACGGTGCCGATGCCCTCGATGATTCCGGTGAACACGGGTTCCTCCTGTGGTCGCAGCGGGTGGTGGACGGCGAGCGGGGCGCTCATGGGCTGCTCGTCGTGAAGTGGAGAAGGACGTCGGGCCCGAGCACGGACACCGCCGGGACCGCGGTGTCGTCGGGGATGAGGCCGACCGCCTCGGCGAGGGTGGGGATGTCGAGACCGCGGATGCTCGGAAGGCCCTCACCGAGGATGAGCGGGGCCTGATAGCAGTACACCTCGTCGACGACGCCGGCGGAGAAGAATGCACCGAGCACCTGCGGCCCGCCCTCGATGAGGAGGTGCCGGATCCCGCGGGCGGCGAGCTCGGCGAGCACGACGTCGACCTCGCGGGTGCGCACGTGGATGGTGGCGGGGTTGGTCGCCAGCGCTGAGTCGGATGCGAGGTCGCGCAGGCCCATGACGACGGGGATCGGCTGCGGGTCGAGGAGCTCCCCGTCCTCGTCGCGGGCGCTCAGCCGCGGATCGTCGTCGGCCGCCGTGCCGGTGCCGACGAGGATCGCGTCGACCTCGGTGCGCAGACTGTGCGAATGGATGCGGGAGGCCGCCGAGGTGATCCACCGGCTCGTGCGATCCGCGGCGGCGGCCTTCCCGTCGAGGCTCTGGGCGAGCTTCGCCGTGATGAACGGACGCCCCTGCGCCGTCGCCGCTCGCCAGCGGGCGTTGAGGTCGGCCGATTCCTCGCTGCCGAGGCCCGAGCGGACCCGGACCCCCGCCTCGGCGAGGAGGGCCCCGCCGCCCCCGGCGGGTTCGGTCGTATCGGAGAGGGCGAAGACGACGTCGGGGATGCCGGCGTCGAGGATCGCCTGCGTGCACGGTCCCGTCCGACCGGTGTGCGCGCACGGTTCGAGCGTGACGAACAGCGTCGAGGTGGTGAGATCGATGCCGTGACGGTGGGCCGCGGTGATCGCGTCGACTTCGGCGTGCGGGGTGCCGGCGCCGAGGTGGCGGCCGGTGACGATCTGTCCGTCAGCGGCGCGGATGGCGGCTCCCACCAGGGGGTTCGCGCCTCGGCGACCGTCGCGGGCAGCGGTGAGCGCGGCGGACATCGCCGCGTGATCGTGGGCAGGTGCGCCCATGAGAAAACCTCCCGAGCCGATGCCGGGAGGGAGGAGCGTGCGGGTGCAGCCATCGCGGTTCACGGGCGTCTGCCTGGTGCGCCTGCCGGCGCTGACACGACGACCGCGGCCGCCATGTTCCTCCCATCCAGACTCTTACTGTCGGTCTCGGAATCTCACCGAGTCAGCCGATCGCGTTCGACGCGTTCGGGTCGCGGACTGTCACCGCCGGCACGGAATTTCACCGTCCCCGGAACATGTTGGGATCAGGCTAGCACGCCGCCGACCGGTGGTCCTATGGCGTCCGTCACGTGGACCCGGCCCTGCGGGGCGGCAGGAGGGACCGCAAGCACGGGACGCGTTTGCGCAGATATATAACCTAGGTATATACATGAGTTATGGAAGATGTGGATCCGGACGAGCTCGTCAAAGGTCTCGTCGTCGTCTCCCTGCGCCTGACCAGGGCGTTCAGGAGACTCATCGGCAATGAGAGTGAGCTCGTCACCCTGCGCGCGCTCGCCGTCGTCGAGCAGTATCAGCCGGTGCGCGTCGGTCACTTCGCGCAGGGCTACCTCAGCTCGCAGCCGGCGGCGACGAAGCTCCTCGCTCGGCTCGAGGACGACGGGCTCGTCGTCAGAGAGGCGAGTCCCACCGATCGCCGGGCGTCGCAGTTCTCGCTCACGGATGCCGGTCGGTCCCGACTCGCGGTCAACCGCGAGATCATGATCGACCAGATGGTGCCCTACTTCCAGGCCCTGACTCCGGAGGACCGGCTCAGCGTGCACCGGGCACTCCTGCTCGTCGGCGACTACCTGCACAACGAGCACCCCGTCGACACCGACGATGCCCCCGACGGATCCCCATCAACCGATACCGGCAGCACCAACGGAAAGGACACACGGTCGCAGAGATGAGAGCAGCAGACGGAGACACCACACAGGACGAAGCGAAGCAGGGATCCATCCTGCGCCAACCGAAAGCAGTATGGGCGGTGGTGTTCGCGTGCATCATCGCGTTCATGGGCATCGGCCTCGTCGACCCGATCCTTCCCGCCATCTCACGTGAACTCGATGCCAGCCCGGCGCAGTCGATGCTGCTCTTCACGAGCTACCTCTTCATCACCGGCGGCATGATGTTCTTCACGAGCTTCATCTCCTCGCGCATCGGTGCGAAGACGACGCTGCTCATCGGACTCGTCCTCATCGTCGCGTTCTCCGCGCTCGCCGGGCTCTCCGGCAGCGTCGACCAGATCATCGGCTTCCGCGCCGGATGGGGTCTGGGCAACGCGCTCTTCATCTCCACCGCCCTGGCCACCGTCGTCGGGGCCGCCGCGGGCGGTGCGGACAAGGCGATCATCCTCTACGAGGCCGCGCTCGGCGTCGGCATCGCCACCGGTCCGCTGCTCGGCGGCGTCCTCGGCGGAATCTCCTGGCGCGGACCGTTCTTCGGCACCGCAGTGCTCATGGCCATCGGCTTCATCGCCATCCTCGTCCTGCTGCCGAACTCGAAGACCGGCGGACAGGCGCTGCGGACCTCGGCCGAACCGGTCAGCCTGAGTGCGACCTTCCGTGCGCTCGCCCACCCCGGTGTCGGCGTCGTCGCCGTCGCCGCCCTGCTCTACAACTTCGGCTTCTTCATCCTGCTCGCCTACAGCCCGTTCCCGGTCGAAGCCGCCGCGGCGGCGGCCGGCATCGAGAACTTCGGGGCGATGGGCCTCGGCTACGTGTTCTTCGGGTGGGGCATCTGCCTGGCGATCACCTCGGTGTTCGGCGCACCCCTGCTCACGCACCGCCTGCGGAGGCGCAAGAGCCTCATCACCGCTCTCGTCGTGCTCGCCGTCCTCCTCGTCGTCATGTCGTTCCTCGCCGAGTCGTTCATCGGGCTGATCATCTGCGTCATCGTCGCCGGGCTCATCCTCGGTGTGCTCAACACGGTGTTCACGGAATCGGCGATGGAGGTCAGTGATCTGCCGCGACCCGTCGCCTCTGGCTCGTACTCGGGTGTGCGCTTCCTCGGCGGTGCGGTCGCCCCGATCGTCGCCGGTGCGGTCTCCGAGTCGGTGGGGGCCGGCGCCCCCTACCTCTTCGGTGCTGCGGCGGTCGTGCTCTCGATCCTCGTCCTCGCCTTCGGATGGAAGGCTCTGCGCCGGATCGACGGCCACATCGACGAATCCCCGGTCGATGAGGCCTACGCCATCACCGGCGGAGACGCCTGACCCCTCGCAGTTCCCGGACGGTCCACGCCGTCGTCGCCCATCGCCTGAGAGGCCACCGCCGCCTCTCCGGCGATGGGCGACGCTTGTCTGTGGCAGATCCGAAACACGATTTCTCCGTCATTCATCGCAGCCGGGTGTAAGAATGGTGAGAACAAGGCGCCCGTCACCGCGGCGGCGCTTCACCCCTCGACCAGGAAGCCATCATGACTGACGACGCGAACAACGCCTACGGGTCCGGTGCGGAGAATGCTCCCGGCGCCGGATACGGAACGGGAGCTGCCTTCGGAGCCGACCTCGATGGCGCCAAGAGCCCCGACGATCTGTCCCGCCCCCTCTACGGAGCGACCTTCGGCCAGGCCGTCCGTCGCTTCTGGAAGAAGTTCTCGGTCTTCTCGGGCCGAGCCTCCCGCAGCGAGTACTGGTTCGCCTACCTGTTCCAGGCTCTCGTCATGCTCATTCCGGCAATCCTGTGGATCGTCGGCCTGTCGATGACGGCTGCGACGGCGGCGAGCAGTTCGTACTCGCCCTACGGCACGCCGACGGCCGAGCCGAATCCGGCGGGCGCCACGCTGGCCCTGATCGGCGGCATTCTCCTCTTCATCATCGCCCTGGCGTTCCTCGTCCCCAACCTGGCGATCAGCTGGCGGCGACTCCACGACGCCAACCTCGCCGGACCGTTCTGGTTCCTCAACTTGATTCCCAGCGTCGGCAGCCTCATCGTCCTCGTGCTGATGATTCTGCCGTCGAAGCCGGAAGGTCGACGCTTCGACACCTGAGCCGGACCCGGTTTCGCCGAGCGGCCGGTCTGCGCAGGATTCCCTCCTGCGCAGACCGGCCGCTTCGCTGTGCGGGTCTCGGTCATAGTGTGTCCTTGGAGACATCTGCCGGCATGATCTGGCCGATTCCCAGCTTCGAGTCGTATAGTTACTTACTGGTAACATTCCGCGGCAGCATCCGCCGCACCAATCGCCATAGAACCAAGGCCGCATGTTTGCCGTAGTGTGCTGACAAGCAGGCAACGCGGTCCGCTGGCATCGGCATGATCGAACGACGCTTGCGAGACATGTGAGGGAGCAGGACAATGCAGAGCGATTCGCACACGCTCGCGGCCCCGACCGAGGTCGACAGCGCGGCAGTGACCCTGCGCGACTGGGGGATGTCGGGCAAGCAGGGCCCGGTGTTCTCCGACATCGATCTCACCGTCGCCAGTGGGTCGCTGGCGATCATCCGCGGAGCGGCGGGCTCCGGCAAGACCTCCCTGCTGCTGTCGATCGCCGGGCGGATGCGCGTCGACACGGGCGAAGGCCACGTCTTCGACCTCAACATCCGCAGACAGGCCCGCGCGGTCCGCGAAACCGTGTCGATCGGGCACGTCGCCGGACTGACGGACCTCGAGAACGACTTCACGGTCGCCCAGCACATCGCCGAACGCCTCATCATGCTCCAGCCCTGGTACAAGCCGTGGGTGTCGAAGAAGTCCCTGCGTGAGGTCATCGACGTCATCAAGGAGACCTTCGACTCCGCCACCGAGGTGATCGGCCGCCTCCCGAAGGACACCTTCACCTCGAGCGACGCCAAGAGCGCTGACTTCCTCGTCGACGCCGACGGCGATACCTTCGTCTCCGAACTCAGCGAGCTGCAGAAGTTCCTCCTCGAGTTCGGTCTCGCATCCCTGGCGCAGAAGCCCGTCATCGTCATCGACAACATCGACTTCCTCCGGGAGCGCGAGGACCGGGCCCGCGCGTGGGCCGCTCTGCTCATCTACCAGGAGCTGCGTCGGGAGCGGGACCCTGAGAAGCCGCTGACGCTCATCGTCACGTGCGAGGACTCCTCGGACATCGATCTCGCCTTCGACCAGCTCTCCACCCAGGTGCATCCCGCCTCGGTGACGGAACTCAATCTGACCCCGCAATCCTCCTGACCTCCGCTCCACAGGCCTGGCAGATCCCGGTCTGCGCTCGACCTTCGGCACCACAGATTCTTGTGAAGGTGATTCTTCGATGTTCTCCCTCCCCTGGCTCGAACTCACTCGGTTCAAGCGGCACACGATCACGCGTCTGGCGATGATCGTCGTCGCCGTCATTCCCGCGATCTACGGCGGGCTCTACCTGGCCTCGAACTGGTCGCCGACGGACAACATCGACCGACTCCAGGCCGCTGTCGTCAACGAGGACACCGGTGCGGAGAAGCCGGACTCCGACGGCGAGAGGCTCAACGCCGGCGATGAACTCGTCGACAAGATCACCCCGAAGGGCGAAGGCGGTTTCGACTGGCAGGAGACCTCGCTCCAGGAGGCCAATGAGGGCCTCGCCGACGGCACGTACTTCGCGATCCTCGAGATCCCCTCGAACTTCTCGCAGCGCCTCGTCTCCACCGGCGGTGACGACCCCGAGCAGGCAGGACTCGAGCTGCGCACCGATGATGCGCACAACTTCATCGTCGGGCAGCTCGCGGGCACGGTGCTCTCCCAGATCAAGGCGGGACTCAACGAGACGACGACAGCCGAGTACGTCTCCCAGGTCTACGTCGGCTTCAACGACATCCAGTCCTCCATGGTCAAGGCCGCCGATGGCGCCTCCGACCTCCATGACGGCGCCGTCGAACTCCATGACGGGTCGGGAAAGCTCGCGAAGGGCGCGCACGATCTCGACAAGGGCGTCGGCGATCTCCAGAAGGGGATCGGGGACCTCGACGACGGTGCGGGCAAGCTCGCGAAGGGTGCCGGGGACCTCGAGAACGGTGCCGACACTCTCGCCACGGGCACGGGAGATGCCGAGACCGGGGCGAAGAAGCTCGCCAAGGGCGCCGGTCAGGTCGCCGACGGCACGAGTCAGCTGCGCGGCGTCGCCGACGATGCGACCGACAAGGCGGAGGATCTCAAGGGCAAGGCCGACGACCTCGTCGAGAGCGCTCGACCGAAGCTCGACGATGCGGAGAAGGACTTCGAAACCGCGCGGACCTCGGTCCGCGGTGACGTCGCCGATCGCATCGATCAGCTGGAGAAGGACTACCCGGACGATCCGAACGTCCAGAAGCTCGCCGAGGAGGTCGGCACCTTGGGTGACGACCTCGACTCCGCACATGAGCGGGCCTCGCAGGCCGCCGATGACGCACGCGGGCTGGAGAAGCCGGTCAAGGATGCCGTCGACGGGGTGATGCAGAAGATCCGGGACGCTGACAAGAAGATCGGCGAACTCGACGACGGGGCGCAGCAGGTCTCCGACGGTGCCGACGATCTCCATTCCGGTCTCGTCAAGCTCGACAAGGGTGCCAATGACCTCGCCAAGGGCGCCGGCGACCTCCATGACGGCGCCGTCGCACTCAAGGACGGGACGGCGAAGGCGAAGGACGGCGTCGGCCAGCTCAAGGATGGGTCGTCCCAGCTCGCGAAGGGCGCGACCGATCTCGATGAGGGCGCGGGCAAGCTCGACGACGGTTCGGGTGAGCTTGCCGACCAGCTGACGAAGGGCGCCGAACAGATCCCGACGTATGACAAGGAGGATCGCGAGAAGCGCTCCGATGTCGTCGCTGTGCCCGTCGACGCCGAGAAGGTGAAGAACAATGCCGTGGGCACATACGGCGAGGGACTGGCCGCGTTCTTCATCTCACTGGCCCTGTGGATCGGCGGCATGATCACCTACATGGTGCTCAACGCGATTCCGTACCGTGCGCTCGCCTCGACGGCGAAGTCGAACCGCATCGCGTGGGCCGGCTACGTCCCGGGTCTCCTCTTCGGCATCGCGCAGGTCGCCGTGCTCTACGGCGTGCTGTGGTTCGCCCTCGACTTCTCGGCCGGCGCGTGGCTGGGCACCCTGGTGTTCTCGATCCTCATCGCGGCGAGCTTCCACGCCGTCCATCAGCTCTGCGTGGCAGCGCTCGGCGGTGTCGGCAGGCTCATCGCGCTCGTCCTGCTGATGATCCAGATCGCCTCGGCGGGAGGCACCTACCCGGTGCAGACGGCGCCGGAGATCTTCCAGATCATCTCGCCGTTCCTGCCGATGACCTACGCCGTGACGGGTCTGCGCACCCTCATCGCCGGCGGAGACATGATCATCGCCGTGCAGTCAGCCGCCGTGCTCCTGCTCATGACGGGGATCTGCCTGCTCGCGACCGTGCTCGTGTGCAGCCGCAAGCGGATGGTCACCCTCACGCAGCTCCACCCGAGCCTGTCGCTCTGAGGCGGCAGACCACGGAGAGGCAGTCAGCAGTGAGCCGGACCGCAGTGCGCCAGACCGGGCTGCGCTAGACGGCCTTGCGCCAGACAGCGGTGTGCCGGACCGCGGCAACCTAGGCCGCGGCCTGCGGCGACCAGCGCGTCGAGCGGCATCCGTCCGCTCGAACCGTGTCTGCCTCCCCGCGCCGCGTCTCACTCCTCGTCGAGGTAGCGCGTGTACCGGCGCGGGTCGTCCAGGAACCGCCGCCAGTGCGCGACCATCTCAAGGTCGTCCCAGGTCGAGTCTCGTATGCCCCACTCGCCGAGTTCGACGAGTCGGGCGCCCTCGGCGCTCGCGAGGATGGGGGAGTGGGTGGCCATGACCGTCTGCAGTCCGGCCCGTTCACGCTGCCGGATGAGCTGGAGCAGCGTGAGCGAGGACGTGAATGACAACGCGCTCTCGGGCTCATCGAGGATCCACAGACCGAAGTCGAGGAATCTGCCCGTGAGCGTGTCGACGAACATCTCGCCGTGCGACCGCTGGGAGAGTTCGAAGCCGCGCAGCGCGCCGATCTCCATGAGGTGCGCCATGCTCTCGTGCATCGTCTCGGCGCGGAGGAAGAAGCCCTGCCGATTCGTCGTCGCGCCCTTGATGATCTGCAGGTGCTCCGTGAGCACAGGTGCCTCCTCGGCGTGCTCGCGCACCTCCCACGCCGAGCCGCCGCCGTGGGGAAGATCGAGCGCGGTGGCGATCGCCTCGATGATCGTCGACTTCCCCGCACCGTTCTCGCCGACGAAGATCGTCGTCGCCTCGAACTCGAACCCCGCGAGCAGATCGCCGACCGCCGGGATGTCGGCCAGCCAGTCGGGCAGCTGCGGTGGGGAGTGCGCGTGCGCGGCGACCGACCGCAGCGGAAGGGAGACTCGGGGATCCATGGCACCGAGGGTAGCGCGGACACCTGACACGACCGCCTCGGCGAGGATCAGCCGAGCGCGAGCCGCACGGCGAGGATGACGAGGACGACGGCGATGATGACGTCGAGGACCTGCCACACCCGCGGGCGCGCAAGCCACCCCGACAGCGCCCGGGCACCGAGGCCGATGCCGAGGAACCACGTGAGCGATCCGACCATCGCCCCGAGCGCGAACGGCAGCACACCGCCGGGACCCTGCTGGTTGGCGAGGTTGCCGAGCATGACGACGGTGTCGAGGTAGACGCCGGGATTGAGGAACGTCAGGGCGAGCGTCGTCGCGATGATCGAGCGCAGGCCGCGCTGCTCGGTATCGGCCCGCAGCCCTGTCGCCTCGCGGGCCGATCGCAGGCTCGTCCACGCGAACCACAGGAGGTAGGCCACCCCGAGCCAGCGGAGGATCTCGAGCGCCCACGGTGCCAGGAGGACGATCGCGCCGATCCCCACCGACCCCGCCCCGATGAGGAGGATGTCGGCGAGGATGCAGATCGTCAGGACGACGCCGAGGTGCTCGCGGCGGATCCCCTGCCGCAGCACGAGTGCGTTCTGCGGCCCGACGGCGATGATGAGTGACCAGCCTGCGAGGAGACCGCTGAGTGCGTGAGTGACCATAGCGCCAGAGTAGGATGATCGGCGAGTGAAGAAAAACAAAAGAATCTACATCTGATGCAGAATAGCTTCATGAACCTCGAGCACGTCAGAGCCCTCGCCGCCGCCGTCGACGAAGGCACCGTCGAAGGCGGCGCGTATGTCCTCGGCATCACCGCCTCGGCGGCGAGTCAGCGCATCCGCGCCCTCGAATCCCGACTCGGCCAGGTCCTCCTCCGGCGGTCCAACCCCGTCACCGTCACCGAGGCGGGCGCTGCGGTCCTCCGCTATGCCCGGCAGGTCGAGCTCCTCGAATCCGAGGCGATGGACCGCCTCCACGGCATCGCCGTCGACGCTCCTGACGGCATCGGCACGGGCGAGGCCGGGGCGCGGCGAGAACCGACTGTGCTGCGCATCGGAGTCAACGCCGATTCGCTCGCCACGTGGTTCCGTCCGCTCTTCGCCGAGGCGGCCGCCTGGGACGATGCCGTCCTTCGGCTCGTCGTCGCCGACCAGGACAAACTCCTGCCGCTGCTGACGTCGGGGGAGGTGCTCGGGACGATCACCTCGGCGGCGTCGAGTCCGTACGGCACCCGCGTCGAACGGCTCGGCACCATGCGCTACCTCGCCGTGGCGGCCCCCGGCCTGCTCGCACGGCACGGGTGGACGGGTGCGAGTCCCGCGTCGAAGCAGGGGACGAGCCCCGCGGCGAAGCAGGGGAAGAAGCCGTCGTCGGCGCGCGCAGGCGGCGGTTCCTTCGCCGAGGTGGACCTCGCGACCCTGCCAATGGTCAACTTCGGCAAGGACGACGACCTTCAGCTCGACTTCCTCCGCCGGCACGGAGTGACGACGATGCCGCCGATGTCGGTGGTGCCGAGCTCGGCGGAGTTCGCCGTCGCCGTGGCCTCCGGGGTGGGCTGGGGGATGATCCCGGTCATGCAGCTGAGCGAGATCGACACGGAACTCGTGCCGATCACCGCCGCCCCGAACGTCGACGTTCCGCTCTACTGGCAGCACTGGAAGCTCGCCTCGGATCGGCTCTCCCGCCTCACCTCGGCGCTCACCCGCGCCGCCGCGCAGATGCGCTGACGCCGGCGTTTCGGGGAAGGTCGGCCCCTCGGGCAAAGTCAGTTCCTCGGGAGGAGCTAGCGCCTCAGGCGAGGATCCGGTCGATGAGCCATTTGATGTTCGCGTGCATCTCGTCGACGGTCATCCGGTCCGGGGAGATGATCGAATGGAGGCCCATGCCGTCGATCGCGGTGAAGAGGATCGTCGCGGCGCGCCCCACCCCGGCGGGATCGAGATGCCCTTCGTCGGCGAGGACTCCGAGCCAGCGGTGGAGGCAGTCGTACGTGATCTCGTGGGCGTACTCGAGCAGCGCCTGCGAGCCTTCGCGCGGATTCGGCCCGAGCGCGTTGAAGTGCATCGCCAGCCACAGCTCGAGCTGAGCGTCGCGGTGCTCGTGCGTCGTGAGGAACTGCGAGAGCACCTCGTAGAGACGCTCGCGGGGCGGGATGCTCGCGTCGTCGATCCGGAAATCGCTGATCTGCATCTGCATCGACCGGCGGGCGACTTCGATGTAGAGATCGGCCTGGGTCGGGAAGTAGTGGCGCAGCGTCGACGCGCCGATCCCCGCCTCCTTCGCGACCGCGCGCACACTCAGTGGCGTCCTGCGCGATTCGCCGGACTCCGCGAGACGGATCGCTGCCTCGATGATCTCATCGCGTCGGGACACCATCCCTCCTCTCTTCCCGCATCACTCTACTCAGCAGATATAGTACAGTGTACTAGTACGCTGTACTAGAAAGCTGAGAACTCCCGAGATCGGAGCGCACCATGATCGAGAACCTGCAGAATTTCGCCGATTCCTTCCCCGACTGGCTGCAATGGCTGGGGGTCATGCTCGTCTCCGCGATCCCGTTCGTCGAGTCGTACTTCGGCTCGGTCATCGGGGTCGCCATCGGTCTGGGCCCGGTCGTCGCGATCCTCGTCGCCGTCATCGGCAACGTCATCTCGATGCTCGCGTTCGTCTACGGCGCGGGCGCGATCCGCGACAGGGCGACGAAGAACAGGGAGAAGGCCACCTCGCCGAGGCGGCAGCGGCTCAAGCGCATGTTCGACAAGTTCGGCGTCCCCGGCGTCTCCCTGCTCGGCCAGACCGTCCTGCCCTCGCAGATCACGTCGATGGCGATGGTGAGCTTCGGTGCCGACCGCAACGTCGTCGCGTTCTGGCAGATCATCTCGATCATCCTCTGGGGCGTCCTCTTCGGTGTGCTCGCGACCCTCGGCGTCAACGCCGCGCTGCGGTGATGGGCCGCCGAGGCGGACCTTCACTGAGCCTGTAGCACTGGTGCTACAATTTGCTGATGAATGCAGAGGGAGTGCAGGCTGAAAGCCTTTCGCAGCGTGAGTTGCGCAATGAGTCCGGGAGGGTCCTTCGCGCGGTCAGTGAAGGGCATTCGTTCGTGCTGACCAATCGGGGTGTGCCGGTTGGGCGCATCGTTCCGTTGGACGCTCCTGCTCCTCGGCTGACGATCGCTCGACCGGCTAAAAGAGTGGGTGGCTGGACTGCGCGTGATCGCCGGCCGTCGAGCGACAACCGCGTCATGACGGAGATCATTGACGAGCTCCGTGAGGAGCGTCTGTGAGCGACCCGTCGATCGTTTACGTTGACACCTCTGCACTCGGGGCTCTTCTGGTGGCTCAGCCGGAGTCGGACGCTCTGGTCGGCTGGCTGAATGGAACCTCAGCAGAACTCGTGTCGAGCGACCTGCTCGAAACCGAACTGCGTCGAATGGCCGTGCGAGAGGAGCGCGAGCCGACAGAAGTCTCTGTGCTCCTCGACGGAGTCTCCATCGCCGCTCTCGATCGGGCGGTGTTTCGCTCCGCCGGACTTCTGCCCATGCCGTATCTGCGGACCCTCGATGCGCTGCACCTGGAGGCCGCGCTCCGATTGGATGTCGATGCCCTTCTGACCTATGACAAGCGCCTTGAGGAGGCGGCGCGGTCGGTGGGCCTCGAGGTCATTTCGCCCCGCTGACGGGATGATTCCGCGACGCCCTCAGGTCGGCAGAACGGTCAGAGAATTCCTTATACCCACCTGACCGTTTCGCCGACCCAGTGCGGCAGGGCGAGCGGTGTCTGCTGAGTTCTGGATTCCGCTCCGGGCGGGCCGTGTCAGTGCCGGCACCTAGACTGACCCCATGACGGAAACCACGCAGCTCACCGACTTCGACGCCCGCGCGCAGTCCGTCCTCGCGGAGCTGACGAACAACCCCGACGCCCGGTTCCGCGACGGTCAGCTCGAAGCGATCAGCGACCTCGTCGAGGGTCGCAAACGCGTCCTCGTCGTCCAGCGCACCGGGTGGGGCAAGTCCGCGGTCTACTTCGTCGCCACCCGGCTGCTGCGCGCCCAGGGTGCGGGGCCGAGCCTCATCATCTCCCCGCTGCTCGCCCTTATGCGCGATCAGATCGCCGCGGCCGGACGAGCCGGGGTCCGAGCGGCGACCCTCAACTCCTCGAACGTCACCGAATGGGACGGCGTCCTCGCCGATCTGCGCGCCGGGAGCGTCGACGTCCTCCTCGTCTCCCCGGAACGGCTCAACAACCCGCAGTTCCGCGACGAGGTGCTCCCTCAGCTCCTCCAGATCCTCGGACTCATCGTCGTCGACGAGGCCCACTGCATCTCCGACTGGGGGCATGACTTCCGCCCCGACTACCGTCGGATCGGCCACATCCTCTCCGACCTCACGACCGATACCCCGGTGCTCGCGACGACGGCGACGGCGAACTCCCGCGTCGTCACCGACGTCGCCGAACAGCTCGGCGACGACACCACCGTCGTGCGCGGCGAACTCGCCCGCGATTCGCTGCGCCTCGGCGTCCAACCCGGCCTCGATCCCAGTGCGCGGATCGCGTGGCTGAGCTCCCACCTCGGCGACTTCACGGGATCGGGCATCATCTACACGCTCACGGTCAGCGCCGCCGAGGACATCACCCGCATCCTCCGCGACCAGGGGCATGAGGTGCGCGCGTACACCGGCCGCACCGACGCCGAGGAGCGCGCCGACCTCGAGCAGCAGCTCAAGGACAACAGGCTCAAGGCGCTGGTCGCGACCTCGGCACTGGGGATGGGATTCGACAAGCCGGACCTCGGCTTCGTCGTCCACGTCGGGGCGCCGTCCTCGGCCGTCGCCTACTACCAGCAGGTCGGTCGCGCCGGTCGCGCGACGGACTCCGCCGACGTCCTCCTCCTTCCGGGGACCGAGGACGCCGAGATCTGGGAGTACTTCGCGACCGCGTCGATGCCGAGTCAGGCCGATGCCGATGCCGTCCTCACCGCGCTCGCCGAGGCGGACGGCCCCCTGTCCGTGGCCCGCCTGGAGACACTCGTCGGGACGAAGCGCACCCGCCTGCAGCTGCTGCTCAAGACCCTCGAGGTCGAGGAGGCCGTGGAGAAGGTCCGCGGCGGGTACGTCTCGACCGGTCGCGGGTGGACGTATGACCGGGAGCGCTACGAGAAGGTCGCCGAGGTGCGCACCGCCGAAGCCCAGGCGATGCTCGACTACGAGGCGACGGGGGAGTGCCGGATGGAGTTCCTCATCCGGCAGCTCGACGATCCCGACCCGCAACGCTGCGGACGCTGCGACAACTGCGCGGGCGTGTGGTGGTCGACGGAGATCTCCGCGGAGACGCAGCGCGAGACCGCGGGAACCCTCCACCGGATCGGCCTGCCGATCGATTCGCGGAGCACGTGGCCATCGGGGATGGCGAACATCGGCGTCTCCCTCAAGGGCAGGATCCCCGCCGAGGAGCTTGCCGCCGAAGGACGCGTCATCGCCCGACTCTCCGACCTCGGTCAGGGGCAGGTCCTGCGGGAGTTCCTCGCCCCCGATGCGCCCGACGCCGAGGTCCCCGCCCAGATCGGCAGATGGTGCCTCGACGTGCTCGGGCAGTGGGATTGGGAGGACCGGCCCGAGGTCGTCGTGTCGCTGCCGAGCGCCCGCCGGCCGGTGACGATCCGCTCGCTTGCGGCGAACCTCGCCTCAGCGGGACGCCTCATCGACGGCGGTGAGCTGCTCCAGGTCCACGACCACGGGACGCCCGACGTCAACAGCGCCTTCCGCGTCAAGGACCTCCACGATGCGTTCGTCGTTCCTCCGGAGGTCGCCGAGGCGGTTGCCGGAAAGTCCGTCCTCCTCGTCGACGACGAGATCGTCTCCCGGTGGACGATGGCGATCGCCGCCCGCGCGCTGCGGCAGGCCGGAGCGACCGCGGTGCTCCCGTTCGCGCTCGCGCTGCGGGCGTGAACGGGAGCAGCCGACTCAGAGATCCTGGTGCAGCTGGAACGTCGCTCCCTCGGGGTCGGCGACCGTGGCAACGCGGCCGAACTCCGAATCCATGGGACCGTCGAGCACGGAGCCGCCGAGTTCGACGACCTTCGCCGCAGCGGCGTCGACATCGGCGACGTTGAAATAGGTGCGCCAGTACGAGTTCGGGGTCCACTGGCTCGCATCGCAGATGCCGGCGACCGCCGTCTCGTTGGCCCCGTAGGTCGCGTACTTGATCTCCTGGCCCTCGACCTCGACGAGTTGGAAGTCGAAGGCGTCGACGTAGAACTCGCACGCAGTGTCGTAGTTCGTCGTCATCAGCTCGAACCACACCGGGGTGCCCGGGACGAGCGGCAGCTCGAACCCGGTGAACTCGTCGGACTGCCACATGCCGATCGGGGCGCCGGTGGGATCGACGACGACGGCCATCGAGCCCAGCGGGCCGACCGCCATCGGACCGACGACGGGAGCGGCGCCGTCTTTGGTGGCTTTCGCAAACGTGCCGTCGATGTCGCTGGTGTAGAGGTACGTCGACCACGCGGTCGGCATCGTCGGATCCGGGTTCCCGTCCATCGTCATCGCCCGCATGAACCCGCCGACGGGCGCACCGTCCTTGTACGCCTGGTGGTAGTGACCGAAATCGGGTCCCTGATCGACGATCTCCCACCCGAAGACCTCGGAGTAGAAGTTCTTCATGGCATCGAAGTCCTGGCAGACGTAGTCGATCCAGACGGGCTGTCCTTGACGGGGATTATCAGGCATGGCAACTCCTCTTCGTGATGCTTCCTGGTGGCTGTGCAGACGGGGGTCGTCTGTTGGAATGATCGTAGCTGGTGGGAGAGGTCTGCGGGCACGATCCGGGGAAGCGGTCGCGGTCCGGCAGCGCGGCCGGCCGATGCGGTCGCGACCCGGTATCGTCAGCGCCAGGCGCGGGTCACCTCGGCGAACTGCGGACGCAGGGTCGCCTGAAGGAGAGGACCGAAGGACACGCGCTTGACGCCGATCTCGGTGAGCTGCACGAGGCCGAGCCCATCGGGAATCGCGCCCTCGAGGGGACGCGCGGTGACGTTGAGCGGCAGCGGCACCTCGGACACGACCCGCTTGAGGGTCTCCGTGTCAGGCATCGCCACGGGGTAGACGGAGTCGGCGCCCGCCTCGGCGCAGAGATTGAGACGACGGATCACCTCGGCGGTCGGATCGGGGAAACCCTCGGGCGATTTGAAGACGTCGGTGCGGGCGTTGATGACGACGTGGACGCGCTGGGCGTCGGCGGCGCGGCGCAGGTCGCCGATGTACTCGGCATGCTCCTCGGCACTGCGCAGCCGGCCGGCGCTGTGGACGGTGTCCTCGATGTTGAGGCCCACGGCACCGGCTTCGAGGAGACCGGCGATGAGATCGGGGGCATCGGTGTCGTAGCCGGATTCGAGGTCGGCGCTGACGGGCACGTCGACAGACGAGGTGATCCGTGCGATGCCGTCGAGAGCCTCCTCGAGGGGCATGTTCTCCCCATCGGCGTAGCCGAGGGAGTCGGCGAGCGGGTGCGACCCGATCGTCAGGGCGGTGAACCCGGCCTCGACTATCGCCCCCGCCGACCAGGCATCCCAGACGGTCGGCAGGACGACGGGTTTGGCCTGGTGATGGGCGTCGAGGAGGGCGGAGGCGCGTTCGGCGAGCACAGTGAAGTCAGTCATGGTGCCCACTGTTCCATCACATCGGCCTGCCGCGCCAGTGTTCCCCCGAAGGTCTCAGAAACCGCCGCGGCGGCGCTCCCGCGCACGAGCGCTGACTCGGGCGGGCGCGGGCGAGACTGCGGCGCGACCTCAGAGGCGCGGGGTCCGCGGAGGTGCGTCGCGGCGGTCGCCGGTGGCCTCGAAGGCGGCGGCGAGCTCGATGAGCGCCGAGTCATCCCAGCCGCGTCCGGCGATCGTCAGGCCCACCGGGATCCCGGTGTCGGCCATCGTGCCCATCGGCACCGTCACCGAGGGGATCCCGAGGTGGCGGGGCACGAGGTTGCCGTTGGCGACCCACGTGCCGTTGCGCCAGCCGAGATCGGCCGAGGCCTCGTTGACGTCCATGTCGGCGGGGCCGACGTCGGCCATCGCCGGGAAGATCACGGCGTCGAGGTCGTTCTCGTCCATCCACGCCTCAAGATCGATGCGGCGCGTGAGCTCGAGGCCGTGCACGCCCTCTTCGAGCAGCGGAATGTCGGTCATCGCAGCATAGGGATGCGTCCGCACGTGCTCCGGGTATTCGGCGATGTCGTCGTCGAAGCCCGTGTAGCGGTCGGGCAGGGCACCGGCCGGGTGCGGGAAGATGTCGGCACCGTCGACCTCGGTCAGCGTGCTGAGGTGCGGATCGCCGTTGCCGCGGAGGAAGTCGTCCCACGCCCACGCGGAGAGGTCGACGATCTCCCGATCGAGGTACTCGGGTGAGACGAAGCCACGGGTCCGGATCGTCGGCGCACCGGGACGGTCGCCCTCGTAGTTGCTCACGACGGGGAAGTCGGTCTCGACGACCTCGGCCCCGGCGGCCTCGAGGTCGCGGCGGGCGGCCTCCCACAGGTCGATGACCGAGGCGCGGGTCTCGACGCGCTGACCGGTGGGGCCGCCGATCCCGCCGTCGGGGTTGGTGCCGGCCTCATCATCGGCGTTGATGTACATCCGCGGCACGCCGAGGCGCTTGCCCGCGAGCACGTCCTGCGCGGCGGCGCGGTCGGCCGGCAGCAGGGCGGCATACGAGTCGGGCCTGACCTCGGAGGCGGCGGGGATCTCGACCCACGGCTGGACGCGCCAGAAGTCACCGCGGGTCTCGGCGTCGTCGGCGACGATGACATCGAGGACCTCGGCGAGGTCGGCCATCGACCGGGTGTGGGGGACGACGACGTCCATCGTCGGCACGAGCGGCCAGTTCCCGCGCACGGAGATGACACCGCGCGAGGGGGTGTAGGCGATGAGCGCGTTGTGCGAGGCCGGGGCGCGGCCCGATGACCAGGTCTCCTCGCCGAGGCCGAACGCCGCGAAGCTCGCCGTCGTCGCCGTTCCCGAGCCGTTCGACGACCCCGAGGCGAACGCGCTGGTCAGCCACTCCTCGTTGTAGGGGCTCTCGGCACGGCCGTAGAGCCCGCGCTGCATGCCGCCGTTGGCCATCGGCGGCATGTTCGTCAGGCCCAGGCAGATCGCCCCGCCCGCCCGCAGGCGCTCGATCGTGAAGGCGTCCTTCTGGGCGATGAGATCGGCGAAGGCCGGCGACCCCGAGGCGACGGTGAGCCCGGCGACCATGTAGCTGTCCTTCGCCGTATAGGGAATACCGTCGAGCGGACCGAGCGTCTCACCCCGAGCGCGGCGCTCATCGGCGGCGACCGCCTCGGCGCGGGCCTCGGGGTTGGCGACGATGACGGAGTTGAGCTTGGTCTCGGTGTCCGGGCCGTCGAACGCGGCGATGCGCTCGAGGTAGGCATCGACCAGGTCCGCCGAGGTGGTCTCCCCGGACTCGAGCGCCGCGCGCAGAGTCGCAATGGAGGCCTCGACCACGTCGAACTTCGTCATTCTCGCTGCTCCTTCGGTGGGTCAGTGCTGGGGGTGCCCCACCAGTATCGCCCAGACTCGCCGAGGCAGGGCTTCGATTTCCGTCGGAGACGGCGCTGCGAGGACAAGATCGATTGCCGCCTGGCGGGGTCGCCGGGTGGTCGCGCACCGTAGGATCGAGCCATGGCAGTGAGCGCGATCATCCTCAGCGGCGGCCGGTCGAGTCGGTTCGGCGGCGTCCACAAACCGGGCGTCGACCTCGGCGGACGGACCGTGATCTCCCGCATCCTCGCAGCGGTGCGCGCGCTCGACGCCGACGCCGAGGTGTGGGTGGCCGGTCCGACCGCGGGACTGAGCGACGCCGAGGCGGAGACGGTGAGCGCCGTGCGCGAGGATCCGGAATTCGCAGGTCCGCTCGCCGGAATCGCCGCAGCCGCGCAGCAGATGGGTGCGAGCGAGGGCACGACCCTCATCATCGCCGGAGACATGCCGCTGGTCACGGCGGCCCACCTCGGCGAGATCGTCTCCCTCAGTGAGTCCTCGGGCGGTCCGGTGACCGGCACCGACGACCGCGGGAAGGCGCAGTTCCTCTGCGCGGCGTGGCCGCACTCCCTGCTGCGGCAGCGCCTCGCGCGGATCGGCGACCCAGAGGACAAGGCCGTCCGGCTGCTCTTCGACGACGGCGAACCGCGCGTCATCGACGTCGACCCCGAGGTCGTCGTCGACTTCGACACGGCAGACGAACTCGCGCGGATCCGCAGTCAGATCGACCGCGGCTGAGTTGGGCACGGCTGAACGGCCGACGGTGCGCGTTCGGTGCAGCGGCCCGCGCGTCGCCTAGGTGTGTGCCGTCGGCCTCCCGGCGACCCGGACGCCGCCGACCGGATCCGGAGTCACGATACTTGGTCCACGTATTCGCACCCGACTTGGCTCTTATGCCGAGTCCAAGAGGCATCCACGCTGGGCATATGAGCATGGAATTCTGGGTGACGTCAGTGATCGTCACCGCAACACCGGGAACCGGAGCCCTCTTCACCATCGCCGCAGCGCTCTCCCGTGGATCGCGCGCAGGAGTCATCGCCGCCTTCGGATGCGCGCTCGGCATCGTGCCGCACCTCGTGCTCGCGCTCACCGGTGCCGCGGCCGTGCTCGCGGCGAGCCCGGTGGCCTTTCAGGTCCTCAAATGGCTCGGCGTCGCCTACCTCGTCTACATCGCGGTGGGGATGTGGCGCGGCTCCGGGGTGCTCGCTTCTCCACCCGACAGCGACACGGCCGCACCCAGCAGCGGCGCAACCGCACCCGACAGCGACACGGTCGCACCCGACACCGGCCCCGCGGGACCGGTCCGCGCCCCGGCCTCACCGTCGCCGGGGCGGGTGATCCGCAGCGCCATCCTAGTCAATCTTCTCAACCCGAAGCTCACGCTCTTCTTCTTCGTATTCCTGCCCATCTTCGTCGACCCCACGCCCCCAGATGCTCTGGGAGCCATGGCGGGTCTCGGGCTCATCTTCATGGCGCTGACGTTCGGGATCTTCGCCTTGTACGGCTTCGTCGCGGCATGGCTGCGTCGCTTCGTCATCGGGCGTACCGCCGTGATGCGGGCCCTTGACATCGGATTCGCCCTGACCTTCGTCGGGCTCGCCGTCATGCTCGCGCTCACTCAGCGATGAGACGACCCAGGGTTCTGATCGACTCGCCGAGGCGGGCAGGCGAATGCGGACCGTAGCCGATGATCAGGCCGGGCGGTCCCGCGGCGACGCGCAGGCCCGACATCGCCTGGACCGCGATCCCCTCCTGCCGAGCGTGAGCGGCCACCGCCGCATCATCGATGCCCTCGGGCAGGGTGACGACGAGGTGCAGTTCCGCGGCGATGCCCTCGATCGGACATCCGGGCAAGTGCTCCTCGATCGCAGCGACTGCGGTGTCCCGGCGCTCCCGGTGCCGGCGGCGCAGGCTGCGAAGCTGACGCTCGAGGACACCGGAGGAGATGAGGTTGGCGAGGACGAGCTGGGGGAGCACCGGCGAGCCGAGGTCGGTCGCCCAGCGCCGGCGGACGAGGTCCTCGTGCAGGTGGGTCGGCGCGACCATCCAGCCGAGCCGGAGAGCGGGAGCGATGACCTTGGACAGACTGGAGACGTGGACGATCCGCTCGGCCGCTGCAGGGTGCAGCGCGCGCACCGGCGACCGGTCGTACCGATACTCGGAGTCGTAGTCGTCTTCGACGATCAGCCCGTCCGACTCCTCCGCCCAGGCGGTGAGTTCCCGCCGCCGCCTCGGCGACAGGACGACCCCGGTGGGGAACTGGTGGGCGGGGGTGACGAGCACCGCCCGCGCACCGGACCGGGCGAGGGCGTCGACGTCGATGCCCTCGCCGTCGACGCGGATCGGGTGGAGGCGGTCGAGCCAGTAGTCGAGGATGCGGCGGTTGCCGTCGGCGCCGGGGTCCTCCAGGGCGCATTCGGTGAGCCCGCGGTCCCTGAGCACCTGGCAGAGCAAGCTGATCGCCCCGGTGACCCCGGAGGTGACGATGATGCGCTCGGCGCCCACGGTCATGCCGCGGCTGCGGGCCAGCCACGCGGCGAGTGCCTCCCGCAGGGCGGGCACGCCCTGCGGATCCGCGTAGCCGAGGTCGTCGCTCGAGGCGGTGGCGAGCACTTCGCGTTCGGCCCGCAACCACGCCGCACGCGGGAACGCGCTGAGGTCGGGTGCGCCTTTGGAGATGTCGACGACTGCGGGCCGGGTCTCGTCGACCGCACGGCTCCGGCCCCTCTCGTCGACGCGGGAACCTGGGGCGGCCGGAGGCGGACCCGGCCGACTGGCGACGACGGTGCCGGCGCCGCGGTTCGTCTCGAGGAGACCCTCCTCGGTCAGCCGTCGATAGGATTCGACGACGGTTCCCCGGGAGAACCCGAGTTCGGCAGCGAGCTCACGGGTGGCCGGCAGACGGGTCCCCGGCCGCAGAGTCGCCTCGGCAATCGCCTCCCGGAGCCGGTCCGTGAGCCATCCCGTCCGCCCGCGCTCCGGCGCCGAGGTGGGATCGAGGCTGAGGAAATCCGAACCGCCCATGACCGCATCATCGCAGACAGGTCCGGTGGGCGGCGATGGGATGGGCGTTTCCGCAGGTCGAAGACGGGGGATAACACCCCTGTGGCGTGATCGGCGCGACCCTATGCTCGAATCATGAGCATCCCCCGTGAGACTGCTGAACGCTGCGTCGAATATCCCCCGATGGGTGGAGGCGATTGGCAACTTTCGGGTGACGCGCACGTCCCCACCCGAATGAAAGACTGATTGACGGCGAGCCGGGCCACCGCCCGCCGCCGCGCACTTCCCGCCTGACGCTCGGCGCTGCCGCGCGCCCGAAAACCGTTACGACCCGGAGGAACCCGTGTCCCAGCTGACCAGGATGAGCCTGAAGAATCGCCTCATCATCGGACTGCTCACCCTCGTCATCGCCGTATTCGGCGTCGTCGCGACGACCTCGCTCAACCAGGAGACGATGCCCTCGATCGACCTGCCCGGCACCACAGTGCAGGCCACGGTCCCCGGCGCCTCTCCCGAGGTGGTCGAGGAGACCGTGACGAAGCCGCTGGAGACGGCACTCGAGGCCGTCGGCGACCTCGACTCCGTGCAGACGACGTCATCGTCGGGAATGATGACCGCCTCGGTGACCTGGCCCTTCGGCAAGGACTCCGAGAAGATGACGGATTCCGTCCGCTCCGCCGTCGATGCGGCGAAGTCGAATCTCCCCGACGACGCCGAGGTCGAGGTCCTGTCCCAGCAGATCGACGATTTCCCCGTCGTGATGTTCGCCGTCTCCGGCGGTGGGGACGCGCAGGCCCTGGGGGACCGCCTCGAGACGGACCTCGTCCCCGAGCTGCAGGCCGTCGCCGGCGTCGCCGGCGTCGAGGTCACCGGCCAGGCCGAACAGCGGGTCGACATCACCTTCCGCCCGGACGACGTCAACGACAAGGGCGTCGTCACCGCCTCGGTGCCCGATGAGCTCACCGGGGCGAGCACCGTCGTGCCCGCCGGTCAGAGCGGGCAGGGCGACCGATCGCTCGCCGTCGAGGTCGGCACCCAGATGGACGCCGTCGACCAGATCGGCAACACCCCCATCCGCACGGCCGATGGCACAGTGCTGCTGGGGGACGTCGCCGATGTCACCCTCGACTCGGTCGAGAAGACCTCGCTCTCCCGCGCCGGCGGCAAGGATGCCGTCACCGTCGCCGTGACGAAGGGGCAGGACGACAACGTCGTCGAGGTCTCGAACCGGGTCGGCGAGGTCCTGGAGACCGTCGGGCCGAAGCTCGGCTCCGACGTCGAATTCACGACGATCTTCGACCAGGCCCCCGAGATCGAGAAGTCGATCAAGGACCTCTCCGTCGAGGGCGGCCTCGGCCTCCTCTTCGCGATCCTCGTCATCCTCGCGTTCCTCGGATCGTTCCGGTCGACGATCGTCGCCGCGATCTCCATCCCGATGTCGCTGCTCATCGCGATGATCGGGCTCATGGTCGGCGACTACACGCTCAACATCCTCACCCTCGGCGCCCTGACGATCGCCGTCGGTCGCGTCGTCGACGACTCGATCGTCGTCATCGAGAACATCCGGCGGCGCCAGGGCACGTCCGACCTGACGATCGCGGACATCGTCGCCTCCGTCAAACAGGTCGCCGGGGCCATCACCGCCTCGACCCTGACGACGGTCGCCGTGTTCCTGCCCATCGCCTTCGTCGACGGGATCGCCGGCCAGCTCTTCCGCCCGTTCTCCGTCACCGTCACCCTCGCGCTGCTCGCCTCCCTGCTCGTGGCCCTGACGATCGTGCCCGTCTTCAGCTACTGGGTGCTGCGTCGCAGCCCCAAACCGCTCTCGCCGCAGCGCCAGGCCGCTGCCGACGAGCGCTATGAGAAATGGGCGCAGCGCCAGGACGAGAAGTCGCTCAAGCGCGCCGAGCGCCGGCAGGCGAAGATCGACAAGCGGAACGAGAAGCGCGCCGCCAAGGGCCGGGAGCCGCTGCCGGCCGCCGTGCCCGTGGCCACGGTCCGTCCCGTCCCCGGCGACGGGGAGGCTTCCGACCGGATCGACCGGCTCCAGCAGCGGGGCCTGCCGGCGATCCTCGCCGCCCTCCGCCACCCGGGTCGGACGATCGCCTTCTCCGTCGTCATCTTCCTCGTCACGATGGTCCTCGCCTCCTTCCTCAAGACCGACCTGCTCGGCTCGGCCGGACAGAACTCCCTCGCCGTCACCCAGACCCTGCCCGCCGGCGCCTCCCTCGAGGCCAGCGACACCGCTGCGAAGCAGGTCGAGGACGTCCTCGCCGGAGACGGCGACGTCGAGGCGTACTCGACGACGATCAACGGGCCCGAGACCGGCGCCGAGAACACCTTCAACATCACGCTCGCCGAGGACTCCGACGCGCAGGCGGCGACCGACCGGATCCGCAGCCAGCTCGAGGGCCTCGGCGAGGACGCCGGGGACATCAACGTCCAGAGCGCCGGCGGCGGGGCGAACGAGGACGTCGAGATCAAGCTCTCCGGCTCCGACCTCGGTGCCCTCGGCGAGGCCGCGGACGCCGTGACCAAGCGGATGGCCGAGACGCCGGGTGTGTCGAACGCCCGCAACGACCTCGCCGCCGATCAGCCGATCATCTCAGTCGATGTCGACCGGGAGAAGGCGGCGGACTTCGGCTTCAGCCAGGCCGAGGTCGGGCAGGCCGTGTCCGCAGCACTCCAGGGAGCGCAGGCCGGAACGCTCACCCTCGAGGGCAAGGAGCGCGACATCGTCATCGCGCCCACGCATCCCGATGCCTCACCGGATGAGATCCGCGCCCTCGAGCTGCCCGTCACCGAGGTGCAGACGAAGAACGCCCAGGAGGATGCGACCGACCGCGTCAAGGAGGAGACCGACCGGCGGGCCGATGAGGCCCAGCGCAAGGCCGAGGACGATTCGGCCGAGCAGCTCGAGTCCGCCCGCGAAGCCCGCGACAACGCCGCCGACGCCCTCGAAGAGGCCCGGCAGGCGCTGCGCGACGTGCAGAATCCACCGCCGCCGCAGAGCCCGGACGAGATGCGCCAGGACCAGATCGACCAGGCGCAGAAGGGCGTCGATCAGGCGGAGCAGGGTCTGCGCGATGCCAACCAGGCGATCGACGACATCATCGACGGCCAGGCCGAGGCCCGCGAGTCCCAGGCCGCCGACGAGCGCCTCGCCGACGAACAGGAGGCGATCCCCGACATCAAGGGCGATCCCATCACCGTCGACGACATCGCCGAGGTGACGGAGACGACGACGCCGGCGACGATCGCCCGCGAGGACGGCGACCGCCAGGTCACGGTGTTCGCCACGCCCGCCGACGGTCAGCTCAACGCCGTCACCGCCGCAGCCGGGCAGGTGTCGACGACGATGGACCTGCCCGCCGGAGTGAGCTTCGACGTCGGCGGTGCCAGCCAGGAGCAGGCGGAGTCGTTCAGTCAGCTCGGCTTCGCGATGCTCGTGGCGATCGCGCTCGTCTTCCTCGTCATGATCGCGACGTTCCGCAGCTTCATCCAGCCGCTCATCCTTCTCGTGTCGATCCCGTTCGCCGCGACCGGTGCCGTGCTCCTCCTGCTGCTCACGGGCACGCCGCTGGGCATCCCCTCGCTCATCGGCCTGCTCATGCTCATCGGCATCGTCGTGACCAATGCGATCGTGCTCATCGACCTCATCAACAAGCTCCGCGAGCACGGCATGGGGCTCGAGGATGCGATCGTCCACGGCACCCGTCTGCGCCTGCGCCCGATCCTCATGACGGCGGCGGCCACGGTGTTCGCGCTCGTGCCGATGTCACTGGGGCTGACCGGCGGGGGAGTGTTCATCTCCCAGCCGCTGGCGATCGTCGTCATCGGCGGGCTCACCTCGTCGACGGTCCTCACGCTCATCCTCGTCCCCGCCCTTTATCTCCTCGTCGAGAGGCGCAAGGAGCGCCGAGCGGCGCGCAGGGCGGAGAAGGACGAGGCGAAGCGCGCTGCCGAACGGCTGCGGGTCGAGGAGGAGACCGCCGAGGTGACCGGCCGTCACGCAGCCGAGTGACCTCCGATGCGCGGCTCCGGTGATCAGGTGCCGGAGCCGCGGGGGTCCGCGAGGGCCGGCAGAGCGGCGGCCGCGGTGAGGATGTGCTCCTCGGTCAGCTGCGCCGCGCGCTCGGCGTCGTGGGCGACGATCGCCGCCATGATCGCGTGGTGCTGCTCCTGGAGTGAGTCCATGAGCGCGGCCGGGTCATCGACCGCCTGGAACGCCGCGAGGATCGGTCGCCGCAGCGAGCTGCGGATCGCGCCGGTGAGGTCGGAGAAGAGCTGATTGCCGGTGGCCTGGGCGATCGCGACGTGGAAGGCGGTGTCGGCGTCGTTGAACACCTCGAGGCTGACCCCCGGGGTGTCCATGATCGCCAGCGGTGCGTTCATCCGGGCCAGCGCGTCGTCGTCGGCGGCCGCCGAGGCGAGTGCGGCGCTCGAGCGCTCGAGCTGGATCCGGGTCTCGATGACCTCGTCGACGCTGAAGTTCGTCAGCGCGACGTGGAGGCGGAGGAACCGGGTGAGGGCCTCCCGGGGCAGCGAGGCGATGAACGTGCCCGCCCCGCGTCCGGATCCTCCGCTCGAGCGCACCACCCCGAGGCTCTCGAGCACGCGCAGGGCCTCGCGGACGCTCGCCCGGCTCACCCCGAGCTGGGAGGCGAGCTCGCGTTCGGCCGGAAGCGGGTCCCCGACGGAGAGGGACCCGGCCATGATCTGCTCCTCGATCGCATCGATGACGAGCTCATGCGTGCTCGGGCGCACGACCGGCCTCCACGCCGGTGACGGACCCGCAACGCTGTCCGGTGTCGGCTCGGGCGCTGGCTCAGGCGTCCGGTCAGAAGCCGGCCCGGCCGCGGGATCGCCGGACGCAGACGACCTGCCGTTAATGCTCTCGCTCGACGTGCTCACTCCGCGTCCCTTCCCTTCGTCGGCCACCACCTCGGTGCCGGGACGCTCTTGACGCGTTCCCGACCACGGTCCTATGCTCAGATTAATGGTCTGACCTCATAAATGTCATACGCATTCGACGACGCGAAGGAGCCCACCCATGAAGCGGCAGATCCCCAAGCCCGCGGAGATCTTCGAACTGATGAAGTTCAAGAAGTTCGAACTCGACGGTCGGAAGCGTCGGCTCGATGCGGCACTGACGATCGAGGATCTGCGGAAGATCGCGAAGCGACGCACCCCTGCCGCGGCGTTCGACTACACCGACGGGGCCGCCGAGGGCGAGATCTCGATGCAGCGCTCGATGCAGGCCTTCGAGGACATCGAGTTCCATCCCGCGATCCTCAACGACGTCTCCCACGTCGACACGACGACCCAGATCCTCGGCGGCAGCTCGGCGATGCCGTTCGGGATCGCTCCCACCGGATTCACGCGGCTCATGCAGACCGAGGGGGAGATCGCGGGAGCCTCGGCCGCCGGTGCCGCGGGCATCCCGTTCACGCTCTCGACGCTCGGCACGACCTCGATCGAGAACGTCAGGGCCGCCAACCCGTACGGCCGCAACTGGTTCCAGCTCTACGTCATGCGCGAGCGCGAGATCTCCTACGGCCTCGTCGAACGCGCCGCCGCAGCCGGCTTCGACACCCTCTTCTTCACCGTCGACACCCCCGTCGGCGGGGCCCGTCTGCGCGACAGCCGCAACGGGTTCTCGATCCCGCCGCAGCTGACCCCGCAGGTCGTCCTCAACGCGATTCCCCGCCCCTGGTGGTGGTGGGACTTCCTGACGACGGAGAAGCTCGAATTCGCGTCCCTGTCGGAGACCGGGGGCACCGTCGGCGAACTCATCAACTCCGCGATGGACCCGACGATCGACTTCGACGACCTCGCCACGATCCGTGAGATGTGGCCGGGCCGGTTCGCCGTCAAGGGCGTCCAGACGCTCGCCGATGCGAAGAAGCTCGCCGACCTCGGCGTCGACGCGATCGTCCTGTCCAACCACGGAGGCCGGCAGCTCGACCGCGCACCGGTGCCCTTCGAACTCCTCCCCGAGGTCGTGCGCGAGGTCGGCGACGACATCGAGATCATGCTCGACACAGGCATCCGCAACGGCGCCGACATCGTCGCCTCGCTCGCCCTCGGCGCGGACTTCACGCTCATCGGCCGCGCGTACCTCTACGGGCTCATGGCCGGTGGCCGGCAGGGCGTCGACCGCACGATCGCGATCCTCCGCGAGCAGATCGAGCGGACGATGAAGCTCCTCCAGGTCTCGACGATCGCCGAACTCGAACCGCGCCACGTCACGCAGCTCAAGCGCTTCAGCCGCGACGACCGGCAGGCCATCGACGAGGTCGAGCGCGACCTCGGCTGACCGCGGGGTCGCCTCCGGCCTCAGCGAGGTGGATCCAGCTCGAAATTCGCGGAATCATCGAGCTGGATCCACCGCGGGAGCGCTCAGTGCCATCCGCCACGACCGCGGGGCCGCGACTCAGCCCGTCTGGTAGAGATGCTCCGGGCGGCCGGTGCTGCCGTACTGCAGGGTGACGGTGACCGCCCGGGATTCGGCGAGCTTCGCGAGATGCCGCTGCGCAGTCGCGCGGGACGCGCCGACCGCCTCGGCGATCTCCATGGCCGTCATCGGCCGCTTCGTCGCCTCGAGGGCATCGAGGATCCGCCCCGTCGTCGACGACTTCGTGCCCGGTGACGACGTCGACCCCGGCGCCGAGGTGTCGTGGAGACTGCGAAGCAGCCGGTCGAGGTCGGACTGCGCGACCTTCTCCCGCTCCCAGAACCGCTGGTAACGGGCGTAGCGGCGGAGGAAGCCGTGGAGATGATCGGCGGCGAACGGCTTGACGATGTAGGTCAGGGCACCCGCGCGCAGGGCCGCGCGGACGATCTGCGGGTCGGCGACGGCGGAGAGCACGGCCGCGTCGACGTCGGTCTCGCGGATGAGGTCGACGCCGGTGCCCTCGGGCAGGACGTAGTCGACGAGGAGCAGGCCGACCTCCTCCTCGGCGAGGACCTTGCGCGCCGTGCGCAGATCCTGGACCGGATCGAGCGCGCGGAAGCCCGCGACGTCGTTGACGTACTGGCAGTGGATCTTCCCCACGTAGAAGTCGTCGTCGAGCACGAGAACATTGACCATCAGCTCACTCCTTGCACATCGTCCGCATCGCCGACGAGGACGTCGGGCAGGATGACGCCGAAGCTCGCGCCGCCCATCACCGGGTCGTGGCCGTCGACGAGCCACACCCGCCCTCCATGTCGTTTCGCCACCCGGCGGCACAGCGCCAGTCCGAGTCCGTGCCCGTGCGCGGCCTCGACGCCGTCACCGCCGGCGGCCTGCTGGGATTCGCGGTCACCGCTGACGCCCTCGTCGAAGATGCGCTCGGCGTCGGCTGGGTCGATGCCGATCCCGGTGTCGGTGACGAGACCGTGCAGCTCCCCGTCGGCGCTGAGCAGCTGGACCTCGACGACCTGGTCGCCGTTGCCGGTCGGCAGCTTCGCCGTGGCCGGGTCCCTGCCCTCGAAGGGCCCCCGCGCCGAGGCGGTTCCCGGCTCCGTCGTGTCGGCGGTCGTGTCGGCGGTTGGGGCGGCGGTTCCGCTGGCTGGGTCGGCGGCGGCCGCGGCGTCGCGCACCGGGTCGGCGGACCGGCTGCGCACGACCGCGCGCACCGCGTTGTCGATGAGGTTGCCGAGGACGAGGGTGACATCCTCGGGGTCGGTGACCTGCCCGACGACGAGGGAGTCGGGGGCCACGCGCACACTCACCCCCGCCTCGGCGGCGGTCGTGCCCTTCGCCTCGAGCACGGCGCGCAGGTACGGGTCGGTGATCGTCTCGATCCCCTCGACCGGGGTGGTCAGGGGGCCGGTGCCGAGGATCGACTCGAGGTAGCTGCGGGCCTCGTCGGTGGCGCCGGTGTCGACGAGGCCGAGGACGGTGTGGAGCCTGTTGGCGAACTCGTGGCGCTGGGCGCGCAGCGCCTCGGCCATCGCGGTGACCGATTCGAGCTGCCGGGCCATCGTCAGCATCGTCGTCTCATCGCGGAGGGTGACGACACCGCCGACCTCGACGCCGTCGCGGCGCACGCGCACGGCGGTGGCCAGCAGGATCTTGTCCCCGACGCTGACCCGCCGGCGCAGCGCTCCGCGTTCGGGAGCCTCGGCCATCATCGTCCGGATCGCCTGGGGGACGTCGTCGATCGTGCGGCGGCGCTCGTCGTCGATGGCGGCGTCGCCGGCGAGGAGGTCACGGGCCGCGGCATTGCTCAGGGTGAGCTCGTTGTCGGAGTCGAAGCCGAGCACACCGTCATCGAGGCCGCGCAGGACCGCACCCTGATCGCGGGCCATCTCGGCGAGCTCCTCGGGGCCGACGCCGAGGGTCTCCCGGCGCAGTCGGCGGCCGAGGGCGAAGGAGGCGAAGATGCCGATGCCCAGCGCCAGCACGGTGACCGAGCCGAGGGCGATGAACTCCCGGCGCAGGTCGGCGTTGAGGACGGAGGTGTGGATGCCCACCGACACCTCGCCGACGACGGTGCCGTCCTCGGTGCTCGAGTAGATCGGGACCTTGGCCCGCACCGTGCTGCCGAGCGTGCCCGCCTCCTGCGTGACCTCTTCGCGTCCGGCCAGCGCCTCCTCGGGCGAGGTCGAGACGCGCTGGCCGATGAGGTCCTGGTTGGGGTGAGTCAGGCGCAGGCCGTGGTCGTCGGTGATGACGACGAATTCGATGCCCGACCGGGTGCGGACGTCGCGGGCGATCTCGCCGAGCGGGTCCGTGATCTCCGCCGACGCCGGTTCCTCCGTCGCCGAGGCGCGGGTCGCGCCCTCCCGGACTGCCGTCGCCGAGGCCAGCGTGCGGGCGGTGGCGAGTGCCTCGGTCTCGCTGACATCGGTCACCGCCTGGGCGGCCATCCAGGAGAACACACCGGTGACCAGCGCGAGGGTCGCGATGATGACCGCGAGCTGGCTGAGCAGGACACGGCGCGAGAAGGCTCGGGAGGAGCGTGGCACTCCTCCACAGTAGCCAGTGCTGAGCAGAATGCGCAAAAGGGACAGAACGGGCAGAACGCGATCAGTGCACTTAAACGCGCGCCGTCCGGTCGGTCGGCCCTAGCGTGTATCGCGCCTCACAAAATCCACAGGCGGTTCACAAACGTCTTCGAAGGAGAAGTCCGTGCTCGTCATCCTCGGCTTCGCCATGATCATCGTCTTCATGACGCTGATCATGACCAAACGCCTCTCGCCGATCCTGGCGCTCATCATCGTCCCGACCATCTTCGGTCTCTTCGCCGGCGCCGGTCTGGGAATCGGCGAGATGGTCATGGAAGCGATCGCATCGATGTCGTCGACGGCGGCGCTGCTGCTGTTCGCCATCATCTACTTCGGCATCATGATCGATGTCGGGCTCTTCGACAAGCTCGTCGAGTTCATCCTCAAGATCGCCGGCAACGACCCGGTCAAGGTCGTCCTCGGCACGGCGCTGCTCACCGGTGCCGTCTCCCTCGACGGCGACGGGTCGACGACGTTCATCGTCGTCACCGCCGCGATGCTGCCGATCTACCAGCGGCTCGAGATGTCGCCGGTCGTCCTCACGTGTGTGGCCGGTCTCATCAACGGCACGCTCAACATCGTGCCGTGGGGCGGACCGACGGCGCGTGCCGCCTCGGCGCTGCAGATCGACGCCAACGAGATCTTCACCCCGATGGTGCCCTCGCTCCTCGTCGGTCTTCTCGTCTGCTTCGTCTTCGCCTACTTCCTCGGACTCTCCGAGCGCCGCCGCCTCGCGAAGAACGGCGTCACCTGGATCACCGGACTCGGCCCCGGTCGTCCCGCGTCGCGGAAGTCCGAGCTCGTCGGCGCCGCGGCCCGCGCCGCCGCGGGCTCCGGTTCGGCCGGCACCGGTTCGGGAAGCGCCACCACGACCGGCACGGGCGCCTCGGTCGGCGGACCCGACGATGGGGCCGATGCGACCGATGCGACCGATGCGACCGCCTCGGCGAGTGGGAACTCCTCCCTCGCCAACACCGCACTCGATCCCAACCGCGCGACCCTGCGCCCGCATCTCTTCTGGTTCAACCTCGCGCTCACGGTGGCCGTCATGGTCACCCTCGTCCTCGACATCCTGCCGCTGCCGTACCTGTTCATGATTGCCATGGTCATCGCGCTCATGGTCAACTTCCCGAAGATCAAGGATCAGCAGGAGGAGCTCGCCTCGCACGCCTCGGCGATCATCGCCGTCGTCGCGATGGTCATGGCCGCCGGTGTGCTCACCGGAATCATGAGCGGCACGGGCATGGTCGATGCGATGGCCGCGTGGCTCGTCGACGTCATCCCGGAGGCGATGGGACCGTACATGGCCGTCATCACCGGTCTCCTGTCGATCCCGGCGACGTTCTTCATGAGCAATGACGCGTTCTACTTCGGCATCCTGCCCGTCCTCACCGAGACCGCCGCGCACTACGGGATCTCGGCCGCGGACATGGCCCGTGCCTCGATCACCGGTCAGCCGGTGCACATGCAGTCGCCGCTCGTGCCCGCGATCCTCCTGCTCGTCTCGCTCGCCGGCGTCGACCTCGGCGATCACCACAAGAAGGTGCTGTGGAGGGCGCTCGTCGTCTCGCTCGTCATGCTCGCCGTCGGCGTGCTCATCGGCGTCATCGCGATCGGATAGGGGACCGCTGCTCATGACCGACTTCTACTCGACTCCGACCGGGCACCGGCCCGTGCCGTCGCTGCGCATCGCCGGCTCGGCCGACGTCGACGACATCGCCAGGACCGTTGTCGTCGCCTACCGCAGCGATGCTCCCGCGGCCGTGCTCACGCAGGCGATCGCCGCGGCGCGACGGGAGGAGGCGGCGCTGCGGATCGTCGTCTTCTCCACCGACAGTCCCGCCGGTCCGATGGACAACGATCCCGCGGAGACGGAGGAGCTGGCCGGGATCCTCGCCGAGGCGGCCGTGCCCTTCGAGATCCAGCGCGCGGACTCCGACGTCGCTTCCCAGATCCTCGACCTCGCCGAGGAGTGGGCGGCCGAGCTCATCGTCCTCTCCACCCGGCGGCGGTCGACGATGATGAAGCTGCTGCTCGGGTCGAGCATCCAGCGCGTCATCCTCGAGGCCGACTGCCCGGTGCTCGTCGTCAAGTAGGGATCGAGCAGGGGTTTCGCCGCCCAGGCTGTTTGACCCTGTTGTCCGACCCGCTCCACTCCATCGCGCTCGTCTGCGAGAGGCCACTCGGCCCACGCAGGCGGGCGCGATGTGCTTCTGCGCCATATTCGCGGTGCTTCTGCGCCAGCTTGATGGCGATTTCGGAGCCGATTTCGCCATGAACCTTCCGCGAATCCTGCCCTCTGCCCAGTGCTGGCTGGCCCGAACGCGCCTCAGCCGCCTCGGCGAAGAAAATCTGAGAAAAATTCTCCACATGTGGAATAACCCAGCGCTCCACAAAGTTGAGTCTAGTGTACGCAACTTTGATGAGGCGGGGATTGACGATCTCAGCCGGGAAGAGAATACTTGAGTCCATCAGACTCAATGTGCGCGATCGGACCCTCCGGTTCGGCCGCTCGCATTCAGCCCGAGACGACTCTGAGAGTTAAGGAGAAACGATATGGCACGTGCAGTTGGAATCGACCTCGGAACCACGAACTCCGTCGTCGCTGTCCTCGAGGGCGGCGACCCCAAGGTCATCGCGAACATGGAAGGCGGTCGCACGACCCCGTCCGTTGTCGCAGTCAACAAGAACGGAGACTCCCTGGTCGGCGAGATCGCCAAGCGCCAGGCTGTCACCAACGTGAAGAACACCGTGGCGTCCGTCAAGCGCCACATGGGCACCGACTGGAACACCGAGATCGGCGGCAAGACGCTGACCGCTCCCGAGGTCTCCGCCCGCATCCTCCAGAAGCTCAAGCACGACGCTGAGGAGTACCTGCAGGAGAAGGTCACCGACGCGGTCATCACCGTGCCGGCCTACTTCAACGACGCAGAGCGCCAGGCCACGAAGGACGCCGGTGAGATCGCCGGCCTCAACGTCCTGCGCATCATCAACGAGCCCACCGCTGCTGCTCTGGCCTACGGCCTCGAGCGCGGCAAGGAAGACGAGCTCATCCTCGTCTTCGACCTCGGTGGCGGTACGTTCGACGTCTCGCTGCTCGAAGTCGGCAAGGACGATGACGGCTTCTCGACCATTCAGGTCCGTGCGACCTCCGGTGACAACCGCCTCGGCGGTGACGACTGGGATCAGCGGATCGTCGATTGGCTGGTCGAGCAGGTCAAGAACAACTACGGCGTCGACCTGACGAAGGACTCGACGGCGATGCAGCGCCTCAAGGAAGCCGCTGAGCAGGCGAAGAAGGAGCTCTCGTCCGCGACGAGCACCAACATCTCCCTGCAGTACCTCTCGATGAGCGAGAACGGTCCGATCCACCTCGACGAAACCCTCACCCGGGCGAAGTTCGAGGATCTGACCAAGGACCTCCTCGAGCGCACGAAGGCGCCGTTCCACGCGGTGATGAAGGATGCCGGCGTGTCCGTCAAGGACATCGACCACGTCGTCCTCGTCGGCGGTTCGACCCGCATGCCCGGCGTCACCCAGGTCGTCACCGAGCTCACCGGAGGCAAGGAGCCCAACAAGGGCGTCAACCCCGATGAGGTCGTCGCGATCGGCGCTGCCGTCCAGGCCGGTGTGCTCATGGGCGAACGCAAGGACGTCCTGCTCATCGACGTCACCCCGCTCTCGCTCGGACTCGAGACCAAGGGCGGCGTGATGACGAAGCTCATCGAGCGCAACACCCCGATCCCGACGAAGCGCTCGGAGACGTTCACCACGGCTGAGGACAACCAGCCGTCGGTGTCGATCCAGGTCTTCCAGGGTGAGCGCGAGTTCACGCGCGACAACAAGAACCTCGGCACCTTCGAGCTGACCGGCATCGCGCCGGCTCCGCGCGGTGTGCCGCAGATCGAGGTCGCGTTCGACATCGACGCCAACGGCATCGTCCATGTATCGGCCACCGACAAGGGAACCGGCAAGGAGCAGTCGATGACGATCACCGGCGGCTCGGCCCTCCCCAAGGAGGACATCGAGCGCATGGTGCGTGAGGCCGAGGAGCACGCGGAAGAGGACAAGAAGCGCCGTGAGGCCGCTGACGTCCGCAACAACGCGGAGAACCTCGCCTACCAGACGCAGAAGCTGCTCGACGACAACGCCGACAAGCTGCCCGAGGACATCAAGACCGAGCTCCAGGGCGACGTCGATGCTGTCAAGGAAGCTCTCAAGGGCGAAGACGACGACGCCGTGAAGAAGGCGTTCGACACGCTCACCGAGAAGCAGCAGAAGATCGGCGAGGCCATCTACCAGCAGCAGGAGTCCGGCGCGGCCGGTGGCGCTGCCGGTGGTGCCGAGCAGGGCAGCAGCGACGCAGGCACCGGTGCCGACGACGATGTCGTCGACGCCGAGGTCGTGGATGATGATGAGGACGAGGGGAAGAAGTAATGACGACCGAGGGCAACGATCCGTCGTCCGAGGAGCCAGGCTTCACCTTCCATGACAAGCGTCGGGTCGATCCCGAGACCGGTGAGCTCCGTCCCGAAGCCGACCCGCAGTCGGCTTCGGGGGAGTCCGGTGAGGGAGCCGACACCGAGGAGGTGCTGGCCGACGCCAGCGACCTCGGTGTCGAGATCCCGGCCGACGCCTCATCGCTCAACGACACCGAGGCGGCCGGCAGCGAACCCGCTCCCGGCTCCGAGGCCGCGGCCCACCTCGCCGACCTCAAGCGCATCAACGCCGAGTACGCGGCCTACCGGATGCGCGCCGATCGCGAACGCGAGCGGGCGTCGGTGGGCGGAACCGTCAAGGTCGTCGAGGCCTTGGTTCCCGTCCTCGACGAGGTGCGTCTGGCGCAGGAGAACGGCGACGTCTCCGGGCCCTTCGAGGCCCACGTCAACAAGCTGATTGACGCGCTGGCCAAGGTCGGCGTCGAGCAGTACGGCGCAGTCGGCGACGAGTTCGATCCGCACCTGCATGAGGCTCTCATGCAGCAGCCGTCGGACGAAGTCGAGGTGCCGACGGTGTTCATGGTCATGCAGCCGGGCTACCGCATGGGTGATCGCATCATCCGCGCGGCCCGCGTCGGCGTGCAGCAGCCAGAGGACTGACCGTTCCACCTTCGCCGAGGTGACCCGCCACCCCAGCGTCCGGCCACGGACGCTGGGAGCGGGGACCGCCTCGGCGACGGTCCGGAATCACCGGGAGGGAAGCCTTCGCGGGGATTGCGGATTGTGAGCAGACAGATGAACGGACGAATGACAGAGCCGGGGCGGACACGCACCGGCAGGCACAACAGGACTGAGAAGAAGGGAGGTGCCAGATGAGTACCGGACCGCAGAACGACTGGTTCGAGAAGGACTTCTACAAGACCCTCGGCGTCTCCAAGGACGCGTCGGACTCCGAGATCAAGAAGGCCTACCGCAAGCTCGCGCGGAAGTACCATCCGGACGCGAATCCGGGGAACGCCGAGGCGGAGGCCAAGTTCAAGGAGATCGGACAGGCCCACCAGGTGCTGTCGAACAAGGAATCGCGCGAACAGTACGACCAGGTCCGCGCCATGGGCAGCGGTGCCAGGTTCAGCGCCGGCGCCGGTGGTGCCGGGGGAGCCGGCGGCGGCTTCGACGACGTGTTCTCCGACCTCTTCGGAGGCGGCGGGCGCACCCGGACCCGGACGACATACAGCGGCGGCGGGTTCGGCGGCGGCAGCGGCTACGGCGACGTGCCCCCGGATCTCGCCGACTTGCTCAACGGCTTCGGCGGCGGGTCGTACGGCAGCTACGGCGGCGGTTATGACACGGGCTTCGGCGGCGGATATTCGCCACCGGTCAAGGGCGGGGACATCAAGTCCTCGACGAACCTCAGCTTCACCGAGGCGGCCAACGGCGCATCCGTGAAGCTGCAGATGCCCGGCGGCAAGCCGCTGACCGTGCGCACCCCGATCGGGGTCAAGGACGGACAGAAGATCCGGCTGGCCGGCAAGGGCAAGCAGAGCCCGAACGGCGGCGATCCCGGTGACGTCATCCTCACCGTCCACGTCAAGCCCCACCCGGTGTTCACCCGCGACGGCGACAACCTGCGGATGGACCTGCCGGTGAGCTTCGACGAGGCGGCGCTCGGCGCCGAGGTCAAGGTGCCCACGCTCGGCGGGCAGCCGGTCAAGGTGAAGATTCCCGCGGGCACGCCCTCGGGTCGGACCCTGCGGGTGCGCGGCAAGGGTGTGAAGACGAAGAAGGGCACGGGCGATCTGCTCGTCACCGTCGAGATCGTCGCCCCGAAGAACCTCTCGAAGGAAGCGAAGGAAGCCGTCGAAGCCTACAAGGCGGCGACGGAATCCGACGACCCGCGTGCCGGCCTGCTCGATCGGGCCAAGGCAAGCTGAGGCAGTGAGGCAGGATGCAGTTCTCTCAGAGCGCAGCGCTCTACGTCATCTCGGTGGCGGCGGAATTGGCGGGGATGCACCCGCAGACCCTGCGGCAGTATGACCGGATGGGTCTCGTCACCCCGCAGCGCACGGCCGGCAAGGGCCGACGTTACTCGGGGCGGGACATCGCCAAGCTGCGCCTGATCCAGCATCTCTCGAAGGACGAGGGGGTCAACCTCGTCGGGATCAAGAAGATCATGGAGATGCAGAACCAGATCGACGCCCTGCGCAGCCGGAACCGGGAGCTCGAGGAGGAGGTCCTCGCCGAGGCGGCGGCACGCGAACGCGATTCGCGTGTCTTCGCTGCCGGTTCCGGCGGCGACGTCGTCTCGATCGCGCGCGGCCGACGACCGAAGGTCACCGCCGAATCGGAGGCCGGTGCCGTCGTGCTCTACGACGATTTCACCACTCGAAGGGTGCGCGGCCCGGCGAAGGCGTGAGGGCAATCCGAGCGGTACCGGGTGGCTGTGACCAGGGGCGGAACATCATTTCCAGGGGCGGAGCGATCCGCCCCTTTCTCATGCCCGGATCGGGTTGTGGCCAGTTCGCTCTGAGATGGCCAAGGCAGCCTTGGCCATCTCAGAGCGAACTGGCGCAAACCGGGTCGCTGGACCCGGATTCCACGGGCGCCGCTACTCGGGAGAGCGCTGGTCTCGGCGCGACCGTGGTCGATTGCGGGTCGCACGTCCGCGACAGGGAACCGACTGCGCGGCATGTCCGGCACACGCCCGTTTCGCCGACATCGCTCGACCTGTGTAACCCCGCCGAACCACCCGAACGTCGCTTTGGCTCATCCTGTTTTGGGCGGCTCACGTTTTGAACAGAGCCGCTCGAACCAGGATGAGCCGCAACGTGAGGCTGCGAGGGTGGGAGCCTCAGAGGGCGCGAGTCATGGGTTGCGAGAACTCACGACAGGCAACCGTCCGGCGGCCAGAGTCGTGTGAGCGCACTGCGCCTACCAGGGCACCTGGTGCGCGGCACTGTCCGCTGTCGAAACACAGGCGAAACGTTGCTCGCCACGGGACGAAACAATCGACTGTCAGGATGGGCGCTGTTGAGATCGACGAGCGACCGAGGAGACCACCATGACGATGTCTGCAGACAAGTCGACGGCGCCACCGGGGACGAGCCGCGAGGCGAAGGCCGCAGCGCGCGAGAGTCTCGAGGACTACACTCTGAGATTCGCGCCGCGCTCCTACCGCACGTGGGCACCGGCCGTGGTGGCGACGAGTGCACTGGGCGGCATCGCGTATCTCGCTGACTTCTCGATCGGCGCGAGCATCGGCCTGGCTCACGGCACAGCCAACGGCATCCTCGGCATCCTCACGGCGGCCATCATCATCTTCCTCACCGGCTGGCCCCTGGCCTTCTACGCCGCGCGCTACAACCTCGACCTCGATCTCATCACCCGCGGCGCAGGGTTCGGGTACTACGGCTCTGTGATCACGAACATCATCTTCGCCACCTTCACGTTCATCTTCTTCGCCCTCGAGGGATCGATCATGGCCCAAGGGCTCTATTTGGGACTCGGCATCCCGCGCCCGCTCGGCTACCTCCTCTCCACCGTCATCATCTTCCCGCTCGTCATCTTCGGCATGAAGGCGCTGGCCCGACTGCAGGTCTCGACGACACCGCTCTGGCTCGTCCTCATGGTCGTCCCCGTCGGCTACCTCATCGCCTTCCAACCGGAATCCGTGAGCACCTTCTTCGCGTACCAGGGCGAGAGCGGCGAGAGCGCGAACTTCGCCTCGGCCATGCTCGCCGCCGGAGTCTGCCTCTCGCTCATTGCCCAGATCGCCGAGCAGATCGACTACCTGCGATTCATGCCCCCGCGCACTCCGGCCAACCGTCGCAGCTGGTGGACGGCGGTGATCCTCGCCGGTCCGGGCTGGGTGATCTTCGGTGCGATCAAGCAGATCATCGGCATGTTCCTCGCCGTCTACCTCATCGCCAACGTGCCCGGGGCCACCGGATTCGCGACCGAGCCGGTCCAGCAGCTGCTCGCCACCTACGAGCAGATGATGCCGCAATGGCTCGCCCTGCTGCTCGCCGTCGTCCTCGTCGTCATCTCCCAGGTGAAGATCAACGTGACGAACGCCTACTCCGGGTCACTGGCGTGGACGAACGCATACACCCGGATCACCAAGCGCTACCCCGGGCGGATCACCTTCCTCGTCGTCAACCTGCTCTTCGCTCTGGCGCTCATGGAGCTCAACATGTTCGACTTCCTCAACGCGATCCTCAGCTTCTACGCCAACCTCGCGATGCCGTGGATCTGCGTCGTCGCCGCGGACATCGCCATCAACAAGTACGTGCTGGGACTCTCACCGAAGACCCCGGAGTTCAGGCGCGGCATGCTCTACGACTGGAACCCGGTCGGCGTCGTCTCCCTCGTGCTCTCCGGTGGGGTGTCCATCGCCATCTACTTCGGTGCCTTCGGGGCCGCGGTCCAGCCGTTCTCCCCGCTCTTCGCCGTCGGCATCGCCATCGTCGCCACACCGCTCATGGCGATCATCACCCGGGGGCGCTTCTACCTGCGTCGACAGGACGACGGCATCGACGTGCCGATGTATGACGACCACGGCAACCCCACGGATGCGACCCTGTGGTGCCACGTCACGGAGATGGAGTTCGAGCGTCCCGACATGATCGCCTCGGCGAAGACCGGACCGAACGGGGAGACGCTCTATCTCAGCTCGCTGGCACTGTCGACCGACCGCCTCGGCGAACATGTCCTGCCGGCCGACCCTGTCCGGGAGCGCTGATGCATTTCACACCGGGGGACACGGAGAAGCTGCTGCTCTCCGTCGCCGGCATGGTCGCCCGCGATCGCCTGTCGCGGGGGGTTCCGCTCAACTATCCCGAATCCGTTGCGCTGCTGAGCACGTGGGTGATCGAGCGGGCGCGTGAGGGGGCCGCGGTCGAGGAGCTCATGGTCACCGGGCGGGAGGTCCTCAGTCGCGACGATGTCATGGACGATGTGGCGCCGATGCTCCACGACGTCCAGGTCGAGGCCACGTTCCCCGACGGGCGCAAGCTCGTCACCATCCACAATCCCATCGACTGACAGGACCGCGTCATGGCAGGCACGAGAGACCACGGGCCGGGAGCCGTGCGGGTGCGCGAGGGCACCCGCCTCCTCAACGCACGCGCCGCCGAGGCGGACACCGGCAGCATCACCATCGAGAACACGGGAGATCGTCCGGTGCAGATCGGATCGCACTTCCACCTGCCCGATGTCAACGCCGCATTGGCGTTCGACCGGGCTCGGGCCGAGGGCTGCCGGCTCGACATTCCGGCAGGGACCTCGATCCGGTTCGAACCGGGGGCGTCGCGGACCGTGCCGATCGTCCGCCTCGGCGGTCGTGCCCGGGTGCCCGGACTGCAGATTCCCACGGGCGGCTCTGATGGCTGAGATCTCCGCTCAGCGCTACGCCTCCCTCTACGGACCGACGACAGGGGACCAGGTCCGCCTCGGCGACACCGACCTGTGGATCGAGATCGAGGGCGATCGGACATTCGGCGGTGACGAAGCGGTCTTCGGCGGGGGCAAGTCGATTCGCGAATCGATGCTCCAGGGCACGACGACGCGCGTCGACGGTGCACCGGACACCGTGATCACGAATGTCATCGTCGTCGATTGGTGGGGGATCATCCGTGCCGATGTCGGCATCCGCGACGGCGTGATCACGGCTCTGGGCCGGGCGGGCAACCGCGACGTCGCCGACGGGGTCGATCCGGGTCTGCAGATCGGCCCGTCGACCGACGTCATCTCCGGCGAGGGCCGGATCCTCACCGCCGGTGGGATCGACTCGCACGTCCACCTGCTGTCGCCGTCGCAGATCCATGAGGCGCTCGCCACCGGAATCACCACCGTGGTCGGTGGCGGAACGGGTCCGTCGGAGGGGAGCAAGGCGACGACGGTGACGCCCGGGGCGTGGCATCTGGGGATGATGCTGCGGGCACTCGACGCACTGCCGGTCAACGTCCTGCTCCTCGGCAAGGGCAACACCGTCTCCGCCGCGGGGCTGGCCGAACAGGCCCTCGGCGGGGCGGCAGGGTACAAGATCCATGAGGACTGGGGCGCGACACCGGCCGCGATCGACGCTGCGCTCCGCGCCGCCGACGATCACGGTCTGCAGGTCGCACTCCACTCGGACTCGCTCAACGAGTCGGGCTTCGTCGAGTCGACGATCGCCGCGATCGCCGGGCGCAGCATCCACGCCTTCCACGTCGAAGGTGCCGGCGGCGGCCATGCCCCCGACATCCTCTCGATCGCCGCGCTGGAGAACATCATCCCCGGTTCGACCAATCCGACTCTTCCCCACACCGTCAACACCGTCGCCGAGCACCTCGACATGCTCATGGTCTGCCACCACCTCAACCCCAGCGTGCCCGAGGACCTCGCCTTCGCCGAATCGCGCATCCGGGCGACGACGATCGCCGCCGAGGACGTCCTCCACGACCTCGGCGCCCTGTCGATCACCTCCTCGGACGCTCAGGCGATGGGCCGCATCGGCGAGGTCATCACCCGGACCTGGCAGGTTGCCCACACGATGAAGCTGCGGCGGGGGCGCCTCGGCGAGACGATGCCGGCAGACAATGAGCGGGCACGCCGGTACGTGGCGAAGTACACGATCAATCCGGCGATCGCCCATGGGGTCGATGCGCACCTCGGTTCCGTCGAAGTCGGGAAGATGGCCGATCTCGTGCTGTGGGATCCGCGCTTCTTCGGTGTCCGCCCCGACCTCGTCATCAAGGGCGGGACGATCGCCTGGGCCGGCCTCGGCGATCCGAACGCGTCGATCCCGACGCCGCAGCCGGTGCTCATGCGGCCGGCGTTCGGGGATGCCCTCGGGGCGACGACCTCGGTGTCGTTCGTCGCTCCGGCCGCCGTCGACAGCGGGCTGCGGGAGCGCTTGGGCCTGCACCGGGAGCTGCGTGCCGTCGCGCCGACGCGGGGGATCGGGAAGGCGGACATGCGCAACAACGACGTCCGTCCCGCCATCGACATCGACCCGGACACGTTCCAGATCGCCATCGACGGCGACCTCGTCACCGCGGCACCCGCACATGCGCTGCCGCTCGCCCAGCTCTACCAGATGTTCTGATGGTCACGGTGACGCTCGACGCGCTGGGGCCGGGGGCCGCCTCGGCGATCATCATGCTCCTCGCCGACGCCCGCCTGCCCGCGGGGGCGCACGTGACCTCGAACGGCGTCGAAGCCGGACTGCGCCGCGGGCTCGCGCCGAGGGAGGTCGCAGCCTACATGCGCGCGCGGATGCGCACCGTCGTCCGTGTGGAGGCCGGCACCGCCGTCGTCACCCGCCATGCCCTGATCGGCGCTCGCGTCGTCGACGACGATGAGGTCGACCGCGGCGGCGGGAATGACCGGGAGCCCGGCGTGATCCTCGCCGACATCGGCGACGAATGGGCAGCGCGCACTCCCAGCCTGGCACTGCGGGAGATCGCCGAGGTGCTCGGTGCGGGACTGCGTCGCGTGGCGGTCACGCTGTGGCCCCAATTGGACCCGGTGCTGCCGCGGCGTGGACTTCCGCGTCCCGTGGTGCTCGGCGCCATCGCCGCAGCCGCCGGGATTCCAGCGACCGACCTCGTGCGCCTCGTCGCCTACGACGATGCGCAGACGGTCGCCGCTGCGATGCTCAAACTCGAACCGATGGATCCGCTTGCGGCCACCGGTTGGGTGCTCGAGGCGTGCACCGCCTTCGAGCCCTGTGTCGCCGATCTGGCGACGCTCACCGACCCCGCAGCGATTCCCGCTGCCGGGGCACCGCTCATCGAGGACTGGGCAGAGGCCCAGTCCGCACTGCCGAGGAGGCTGTTCCGTGCCTGAGATCCCCACCCCGCACCGTTCCCTGCGACTCGGAGTCGCCGGCCCCGTGGGCACCGGCAAGAGTTCGCTCATCGCGATGATCTGCCGCACCCTGGCGAACGAGATCCGCATCGGGGTGATCACCAACGACATCTACACCGACGAGGATGCCCGGCTGCTCAGGGCCGCCGGGGTCCTCGACCCCGACCGGATCCGCGCCATCGAGACCGGGGCCTGCCCTCACACGGCGATCCGCGACGACGTCACGGCCAACCTCGCGGGAGTCGAGGAGCTCGAAGCCGATTTCGATCCGCTCGATCTCGTGCTCGTCGAGTCCGGCGGGGACAATCTCACTGCGACGTTCTCGCCGGCGCTCATCGACGCCCAGATCTTCGTCCTCGACGTCGCCGGCGGTGGCGATGTGGCGCGCAAGGGCGGGCCCGGCATCGGGCGCGCGGATCTCCTCGTCGTCAACAAGACCGATCTCGCGCCGTACGTGGGCGTCGACGTCGAGCAGATGATCTCCGACGCCGAGGCGGCACGCGAACAGGGCCCGGTGCTCGGGCTCTCCCGCACCGACGAGGAGTCCGTCGCGCGCCTGCGGTCATGGCTGCTCGCCCTGCTCGAGACGCATCGGTCCGGGGCGCACGAACCGCAGGATCCGGGTCCGATGGCACCGCATTTCCACGCCGATGAGGACGGGGGATACATGCACTCGCACGCCGACGGCGAGGGCCACGGGCACGCAGACGACCCCGGCCACGACGGTGCCGGCCGCGACGGTGCCGGCCCCGGTCCTCTCGATCACGCAGACGCCAGCATCCGGACCCCAGCGGATCGAGTGTCCGCAGATGGCCGGGGATGACGCACATCGCCGTCGACCTGGTCGCCGGGCGCGAGCTTCCGCAGGTGCGTCTGACTCCCGGTCTCATGCAGCCGCGGCTGATCTCCCGCGCGGCCGGAGGGCGCGCGCATGTGGCGATCGTCGCCGGAGGTGCGGCGCTCCTCGGCGGGGATGCGGTGACGATCGGCATCCGGGTCGGGCAGGGATGCCGCCTCGTCATCGAAGACGTCGGCGGCACGGTCGCCTACCCGACCGATGGGGCGGAGTCACGGTGGGACGTCGACATCGAGGTGGGCGCGGCCGGCAGTCTCATCTGGGAGACGTTCCCGTTCGTCGTCGCGTCGGGGGCGCGGGTGCGCCGGTCGACGCGGGTGCGCGTCGGCGCCGAGGTGACGGTGCGTCTCCGGGAGACGATCGTGCTCGGGCGCTCGGGCGAGGTCGGCGGGGCTCTGCGGAGCCGCACCGATGTGCGCGACTGCGCGGGGAGGCCGTATTTCGTCGAGGACCTCGATGTCGACGGGACCGATCCGCTGCCGGGAGTCCTCGGATCCGCCTCGGTGCTCGATACGGCGATGCTCTTCGGCAGGAGAGACGACGCCGCCGGTCCGACGGCGGGTGACGACGTGGGCGACTCCACGACAGTGCGAATGCTCGAGCTCTCACGGCCCGGGACGATCGCGAGAGCGATCGGTGCCGCTGCTCACGAATCACATGTCGACTCCGTGTGGCAGCGGTAGACCCGACCGGCCGAGTGAGCATGCGGCGACTGCTCACGGTGAGCTGCGGAGGCGCGGCAAACGATCCCCGGACCCCGGGGTGTCACACCTGACCGGGAAGGTGAACAAGTGAGGGACGCAATGCATACAGGCACACCGAAGATGGAAACGAGGATACCGACAATGGATACCACGACAGCGGGACGGCCGGGAACGGGACGGGTGGACGGCACCCGATTCGATGCGGACTGGTGGCGGATGCGGACCCCGCTGATCGTCATCGCGGGGCTCGCGATCGCAGGGTTCAGCCTGGTCCTCGCCTCGACGAACGAGATCGGCCACGCCGCGGCCTGGGGTCTGGCGGCAACAGCGGTGCTCCTCGGCGCTCGCCATGCCTTCGACGCCGACCACGTCGCCGTCATCGACAACGTCACCCGGCGACTTGCGACCGCTGACCAGTCCCGGCTTCGCGGCGGTGCCGTCGGATTCTGGTTCGCGCTCGGGCACTCGAGCGTCGTCATCATCACCGCCGCCCTCGTCACCGCCGGTGCCGCCGCGGCTCGCAGCCTCGTCGTGAGTGAGGACTCCGATCTGCGTGCCGGTCTCGGGATGTGGGGACTGCTGTTCGCGACCTGCGTCGTGGGGGTCGTCGGGATCGTCAACCTCGTCGCGTTCATCCGCCTTCTGCGCGACCGTCGCACCGATGGTGCACCCGCGACGGATCAGAATGGTGACAGCGGAGCCGGTGCTGCGCCCCGTGGACCTCTCACGACAGTCTTCTCCCGGCTCATCGGCACCGTCGATCGACCGGCGCGGATGTATCCCATCGGGCTCCTCTTCGGGCTCGGGTTCGACACCGCGGCGACGATCGGACTGATGATCGCGGCCGGTGCAACGGCCGCGAGCACGTCGCCGCTGCTCGCTCTGTCGCTTCCGCTGCTCTTCGCCGCAGGTATGGCGGCGTGCGACACCGGGGACAGCGTGATGATGGCAAGACTCTATCGCTGGGCCGCCGGTGACGGCGGGCGGTTCCACCGCTACAACCTCATCGTCACCGGACTCTCAGTGCTCATCGCGGCCATCGTCGTCATCGCCGGTGTCGCCGAGGCGGGGGCGGAGACCGCGACGTTCACCCTTCCCGCCCCGGATACGGAGTATGCCGGGTTCGTCGCCACCGGCTTGTTCGTGCTCATCGCCGTCGCGGCACTTCTCACAGCGCGTCGACGGACGGCAACCGCTGAACGCAGGGACGAGGGGCAAGATCTGGGCGCCGAGGTGGCTGACGGGTCCCGCGGCGAGTGACGGGTGATGCTCGGCGGCGGTGGTCGCCTCAATGTTCTGGTCGGCCTCGCCTTCGGATCATGGGAGCACGCCGTCAGACCGGTCTCGCCGTCGCGGCCGGATCGAGTTGTGGCCAGTTCAGGTTTGGGCCAGTTTGCTCTGAGATGGCCAAGGCGGCCTTGGCCATCTCAGTCTCAACTGGCGCAAACCGGGCCCCGACTCGGATTCCGTGAGCGCCGCGCGTGGGAAGGACGTGTGTCTCGTGGGCGCCGCCGGCCCGCTCGACTTGTGTAACCCCGCCCAGCCGCCCGAACGCCGTTTCGGCTCAGCCTGTTTTCGGCGGCTCACATTTCGAACAGAGCCGCTCGAACCAACCTGAGCCGCAGCGGCGATCGAGACTCTGACTCCTGCGGAGCGCAGGATCCGATACTCGCGGAACGAGAGCCTGGGCCCGGAATACAGTGTCACGACCAAGGTGGATCGACTGAGGTGGGTGCTGCCTCGAAGAAAGCTCGTGGCCACACCGAACAGGGCCCCGACATCACAGCCAATGGGCGGCGAAGCCGTGAGCATCGGGCGCGACATCACTGCGGAGAACCCAGTCGTCGGTGTAGTCGCCGGTGAACTGCGGTCGGGCTCTCAGTGGTTCGTCAGTGAACAGCCGGGACAGCCGATCGCCCAGTTGCGCCTTGATGCCCGCGGAATCAGCTCCGGCGAGGAAGTCCGCCGAGGGCACGACGAAAGGCGCAAGCGGATCGAAGCCGGTGTAGGCCAGAGTCCCGTGGAGAAGCCCGAACATGAGGTCGACCGGATCGCCGCTGATGCCGCGCGGCCCGAGAGCTCCAGGGCGATCCCCGGCGGTGACGATGACCAGCGCGCGGCGGCCGCGGAACGGTCCGTTCTCGAACCGGAGCCTCCTCCCGGTCTCGGGCTCCTTGCCGAACGCGAAACCGCTCGTGAACACCCGATCGAACCATCCCTTGAGCATCGCCGGCATGCCGTACCACCACAGCGGAAACTGAACGATGAGCGCATCCGCGCGCTGAAGTCGGTCCTGCTCCTGGGCGACGTCTGCAGGCAATCGGCCTGAGATGAACGCGTGGCGAACATCGCCGGTGGCATCGAATCGCGCGCCGCAGGCACCGTCCCGACCAGAGTGCTTCTCGCAGGCGCCCGGTTCCGGCCCGAGGAACTGCTCGCGCCGGAGTACGGGGTCCCAATCCATGGCATAGAGGTCGGACAGCTCGACGGAGTGGCCCCGTTGTTCGAGGGCTTCGATGCCGAACCGGCGAAGAGAGCCATTGAGAGACAGCGGTTCCGGGTGGGCGCTCACCCACAGGACCGACGCGGAATCATCCATGCCTCTATCGTGGAGGCAGGTGACGGCCCGCAACAGTACGGACATTCGTGTCCCTGGCCGACCGCGGCGATGTCGAGGGCACCTCTGATTCCGCGACCGGGGACGCGTCGAGGTCCTCAGCGCAACAAGAGAGATGAGTGGTGGCGATGCGTGAGAAAGTGGCGGTGGCGCTGCAGACCTGCCCCGCCGAGGTTGTCGTGGCAGTCCTCGGCGGCACGTGGAAGATCACTGTGGTCAAGGCGATGTTGGACGGTCCGATCCGCTTCGGCGACCTGCAGCGGCGGGTGCCGGAGGTCAATCGGAAGACCTTGACGAGGCAGCTCACGGAGCTGGAAGCCGACGGAATCGTCATCCGCACCGATCACGGTGAGCTGCCGCTTCGAGTCGACTACCGGTTGACCGAATTGGGCGCGGCCCTTCAACCCGTCATCGTCGCGATGGAGGGTTGGGGAAGTGACTACGCCGCCGCAATCACTGTGGGCTCAGGCTGAACGCTCAACCTCAGCCGCAGGAACCCGGTTGGCTCAGCCTGTTATGGGCGGCTCATATTTCGAACAGAGCCGCTCAAAATAACCTGAGCCGCAGCGGGTTCCGACCGTCGTCTCTTCGTTCATGCCCAGTCGCACGCGTTCTGGAACTGACTGAGGCGCCTGGTCCGACACTGTCGGACCAGGCGCCTCAGGGCTTCCGGGGACTCAGCTCAGCGAGGTGAGCCGGCCGGTCGGATCAGATGTCCGAGGGCGAGGGAACACCCTTCTTGCGGCGCTTCGTCAGGAAGATCGCCGTGCCGCCGACGAGGAGGAGGCCGGCACCGGCTGCGAGGCCGGTGAGCTCCATACCGGTGCGGGGCAGGTCGCCTCCACCGTTTCCGCCGCCGTTGCCGCCATCGGAGCCACCGTCGTCATTGCCGTCGCTGCCGCCGGCGTTCGGGTCCTCTTCCACCGAGAACTTGCCGGTGAGCTCGTCGTCACCGCAGGTCACGGTCACGTCGTAGTCGCCGATGTACGCGCTCGGGTTCGACGCCGAGGTGCCGTAGACCGTGACGGAGGCGTTGCCCTCATCGTCGGCCTTCTCCGTTTCATCGAACGCCGTCACCGAGGAGTTGCCCTTCGGGTTGACCACGAAGCGCACGTCTTCGCCGGGCTCGCAGTTCTCGACGACGAGCTTGACACCCTTGTCCTTCTGGACGAAGTCCTTCGGGGTGACGGACTCGGGAGAGACGGTCAGCTTCGCCTCGGCGGCCGGGGTGGTCGGCGTCTCGGTGGCATCCTCGACGACGGTGAACTCCTGCGGCTCGGTCTTCTCACCCGACTCGTCGTCGATGAACGTGACCGTGTACTTGCCGGGCTTGACGCTGTCCTTCGGGGCCACGACCGTGCCGGTGACCTTGCCGTTCTCGTCCGCCTTGAGCTGCTCTTCAGCCTGCTTGGCGACCTGCGCCGGGAGAGCCTGGCCCTCGACGCTCACGGTGCCGTTGGGGGTGAAGCCTTCGCCCGAGAACTTCAGGCCTTCGCCTTCGAACTCCGAGACGGTGATCTCGTCAGCGACGAGGCTCGCCCTCGGGTCGACGGCTGGAGCGGTGGGCTCTTCGGTCTCGTCTGCGGTGACGGTGAACTTCGCGTCGATAGTCTGAGACTGTTCGCCACGTTTCACGGTGACGGTGAACGGCACGTCGCCGGTCGGGATATCAGCAGGATTCTCAACATCGACGATGAGGTCGAATGAGACTGTGTCGCCTTCGGCAGTGACTGTCTCGTCGGTGAGGTCGTCGGTGACGGTGTCCCCGGCTTGGAGGTTCGTCACGGTGACGGTGACGCCCTTCTCGACGAGATCCGTCTGCGAGATCGTCTCGGGCGAAACCGAGACCGACGCGGCGAGCTTAGCGGGCGCGGTCGGAGCGTCGGTCGCGTCGGGCTGGCCGGCGCTCTTCGGGGCCTGGACGTTCGTCTGGCCGAAAGCGTCGGTGCTCGGGGCGGCGATGACCGGGGATGCTGCCAGGCCGGTGATGGCGAGGGCCACCACGGGGGCGAGGGCGAGTTTCTTCATTTCTGTCCTTCGAGAGGCTGAGGGAGGAGAGCTTCCGAAAGTAACAGTAATGACACATTCACGACGCACATAGTTTAGAACGTTTTGGTCACGTGAATTCTTCGGAACAGCACTGGGGAGAGCAGTGCTGGGGCGCTCGCGCGAGCATGCGATGCCGCCATGGAAACAACGCAGAGACCCTCACCGTCGCCTGGTCGTTGCGAAACCTTGGCCGTCCCGTGATCTCCGTTGCGGCAGCGTGCCCGCCGCCCCTCACACCGCTCGCTTCTCCACACCACTAACGACGCCACCCACCAGCTGAGCCACCGCCCCAACCACCACCCCACCCCCGCTCGCACCGGCTCTGAAAAGTGCCTTTGGAGCCAATGACACTTGGGCGAATCAGTGCCACAATATGTCCTGTGACTGGAGACTCAACGATGAAGAAGGCGGCCAGCAAGGCCGACGACGCGGCAGTCAACGCCGCTGACAGCAAGTGGTTCGAACGGGTCGCCCGAGTCGGCTTCGTGGCCAACGGACTCGTCCACATCATCCTCGGCGCCACCGCCGCCGGTCTCGCGCTCGGCAAGAGCGGAGAAGCCGAACAGTCCGGCGCGATGCAGCAGATGGCCTCCCAGCCCTTCGGCATGGTACTGCTGTGGCTGTGCATGCTCGGCTGCGCGCTGCTCGCGCTGTGGAACCTCGCCAACGCGTTCTTCGGCACGGCCACCCTGCGCGGACACGGCTCGAACGATCCGCGCGACGAGCACGGTCGCGACCGCTGGAAGGACTTCATCCTCGCGATCGCGCAGGGCATCACCTACGCGGCAGTGGCGGTGCTCTTCGGCAAATTCGTCTTCGGCCAGGGTTCGGACTCCGGTCAGTCGTCGCAGCAGGCCTCGTCGACCCTCGCGCAGGCCCCCGGCGGCATCCTTCTCCTCGTCGTCATCGGCGGGGTCGTGACGATCATCGGCATCGTGTTCTGCGTCAACGGCATCCGGCGCAACTGGAAGGACGATGTGCGCACCCCGCGCTCGAGCGCCGTGGCGAAGCTGATGACGATCACCGGCGTCCTCGGCTACCTCGGCAAGGGCGCCACGCTCATCGCCGTCGGCATCCTCGTCATCGTCTCCGGCGTCACCGGCGACCCGGAGAAGTCGACCGGCGTCGACGGCGCCCTCAAGGCCATGCGCGAACAGCCCTTCGGCACCTACCTCCTCCTCGGCGTCGGGGTCGGACTCGTCCTCTACGGCGTGTTCCTCTTCCTCCGCGCTCGATACGACAAGATGGATTGATCCCGTCGTACCGCAGGCGCCCGACAGGCGCGCTTCACGAAGGCCTTCAGAGGACTGCGTTAGTGTGAGGTCTGGGGTCGCCCGCTGCGGCCGATGAACGAGCAGCACCACCAAGCAGTACCGTCTGCGAAAGGACCTGAAATGAGAGCCAATCACGTCGGCATCGTGTGGAATCCGTCGAAGACCGAGAGGGAGGACCTCGAGGCAGCGCTCCCGGAGAACCCTGACTTCACCATCACCTGGCATGAGACCGAGGAGGACGATCCCGGCAAGTCCGCGACCCAGGCCGCTCTCGACGCCGGCGCCGAGGTGGTCATCGCCGCAGGCGGGGACGGCACGGTCCGTGCTGTCGCCGGTCACCTCGCGGAGATCGACTCCGAGGCCGAGCTCGGCATCGTGCCGCTGGGAACGGGCAACCTCCTGGCCCGCAACCTCGACGTTCCGCTCAACAACCTCGGCGAGGCGATGGATCGCGCACTCAACGGCACGGCCCGCGACATCGACATGGGCTGGGTCGAGGTCACCCTTGAACAGGGCACGAACCGTGAGCCCTTCGTCGTCATGGCCGGCTTCGGGATCGATGCGCACATGATCACCGAGACCAACGACGATCTCAAGGACAAGGCGGGATGGCTGGCCTACGTCGAATCGCTCGGTCGCGCGGTCTCGGCCAGCGATGTCATGGAGATCAACCTGTCGCGCGAGGGCGAGCGGATCGGCCACGAGGCGGCGCACACCCTCATCGTCGGCAACTGCGGCACCCTGCAGGGCGGGATCACCCTGCTTCCCGACGCCGATCCCTCCGACGGTGAGCTCGACGTCCTCATCCTCAAGGCCGAGGGCGTCACCGGCTGGCTCGACACGATGAAGAACATGGTGTGGGACAACGGTCTGCGCCGGATGATGTCGAAGGACGACTCGGCGCAGAGCAGCGAGAGCGCGATCCACCAGCGGGTCTCGTCGCTGACGATCGAACTCGAGCAGCCGCGCGTCGTCGAGGTCGACGGCGACGAGGTCGGCGAGACCGAGAAGATCGACGTGACGATCGAACCCGCGGCGCTGCGCGTGCGGTGACCCCGCCGAGGCGGTCGCGCGCGTGCGTCGACCACGGCGATGCAGCGCTTCCCGTGCGATGACCCCGCCGAGGCGGTCGTTTCCCTCGCGATGACCGAAAACGCCCGTGGCCCCGACCGAAGTCGGGGCCACAGGCGTTTTCACGTTCAGCGTCGCATCAGAGCGATTCGGCTGACTTCCGGCGACGCACCGTCAGGGCGACGACGGCGCCGCCGACGAGGAGCAGCGCGGCTCCGCCGGCCAGGGCGCTGAGCTCAGCGCCGGTGCGCGGGAGCTGGCCACCCTTGCTGCCGGATCCGCTGTCGCTGCCGCCCGAGCCGCCGGCCGCGGCACCCGAGGTGACCTCGAAGGATCCCTTGAGGACGTCATCGCCGCAGGTCGCCGACACCGAGTAGGCGCCGACGTAGGCAGAGGCGTTCGACGAGGTGCCGTACACGTTCACCGAGGCGGTGCCGGTCTCGTCCACGGTCACCGTGCTGTCGAAGGCGGTGACGTTCGAGTTGCCCTTGGGGTTGACGACGAAGCGGACGTCGCTGCCGGGGGTGCAGTCGGTGACTGTGAGCACCACGCCCTTGTCCTTCTTCACGAAGTCAGCGGCTTCGATCGACTTCGGGGAGACCGTCAGCGACGCGGACTGTGCGGCGTCGGCGGTCAGGGTGAACTCGGCGGTGGCGCCGAACTCTTCGCCGCCGGCGTAGACGATGTAGTCACCGGGCTTGACGTCGTCGGTCTCCGTCGGGCGGATGACGCCGGAGACCACGCCCTCATCGGAGACCTCGACGTTCTCGTCGAGGTAGATGATCTCGTCGGTTCCGAACTTCGCGGCCACGGCGAACGCCTGCTCACCGGGGAGGAAGCCCTCACCGGTGAAGGGGATGCCCTTCTTCATGAACTCGGAGACGCTCATCGAGTCGGTGCCGAGAGTGAGGGAGCCTTCCTCGATCTCCTCATCCTCGGTGATCTCGAAGCTTCCCGGGATATCCCTGGGATCCTGATCCTTGCGCTCGACGGTGACCGTGAAATCAACGGTCTGCGGGCCCTCGATCGTGCCCTCCTCGTCGTAGTACTCGAACTCGACCGAGCTGCCCTTGGCCTTCTTCACGTCATCGGTGAGCGAGTTCGTCACGATGTCGCCCGGTTCGAGGCCGGAGACCGTGATGACGACGCCGTCGAAGTAGAACTCCGATTCCGTCATCGTCCCCGGCTCGACGTCGACCGTGGCCGCGATGGGCGCCGAGGCGGCCTCAGTGGGTTCCGCATCGTCGGTGACCTCGTCGTCGAGTTCGTCCGATCCGGTCGCGGAATCGTCCGGTGCCGGTGCTTCGGGGGTCTCCGGTGCCGGGGTGTCGGAGTCGTCCGCGTCGCCGGCGTCGGGGGTCTCGGGTGCCGGAGCAGCCGGAGCCGCGTCTTCGGACGAGGGGGTCTCGTCGGCTGCGGTGTCGGGGGTCGTCGCCGCAGCGGGCGCGGAGAGCGAGGTGTCGACGTCGGCGGGTGCCGCGACTGCCGGGGTCGCTCCGAGACCGGCGATGGCCAGAGCCAGCGCGGGAATGAGCGCAAGTTTCTTGGGCATGGGGCTATGAGGTCCTCTCGAGGGGTAGATGCCGGAAATCGGCAACTACAGAAGCATATAGGCGGAGTCCACCCGTTTTGATCACGGCCCGATCACAGTTTTTAGCACGCATGGTCGTCCGGTCCTGCGCACGCGTGGACGTCCGGGCACGCGAAATGGGCCGGGAGAGATTCCCGGCCCATTTCACTCAGCTCAGGCTGGTTGCCCGGTCCCGCCTCGGCGGGGCAGGGAGCGACTCAGTGCAGTCGTGTCAGACGTATGACGGTGAGAAGTCGCCCTTCCGGCGGCGCATCGTGATCGTCACTGCGGCTCCACCGACGAGCAGGAGCAGGGCGCCTGCGGCGAGGCCGTCGAGTTCAGCACCGGTGCGGGGCAGTTCGCTGCCGCTGCCGCCGCCGGTGTTGTCACCGCCGCCGTTGCCGTGGTCACCGCCACCGCCGGCGTTCGCTCCGGCGGTGACCTTGAAGGAGTCCTTCATCGTGTCGTCGCCGCAGGTCGCGGTCACGGAGTACCCGCCGACGTACGCCGAGGCGTCTGACGAGGTGCCGAAGACGCTCACCGAGGCCTTGCCGTCCTTGTCCGCCTGGACAGTGCGGTCATAGGCGGTGATGCGCGAGTTGCCGTCCGCCATGACCATGAAGCGCACGTCCGAACCGGGCTTGCAGTCCTTGACGGAGAGCGTCACGCCCTTCTTCTCGTTGATGAAGTCGTCGGCTTCGATCGACTTCGGTGAGACGGTGAGCGAGGCCTCGGCCGGGGCTTCCGTTTCGTCGCCGATGATCGTGATCTCGCCGTCGAGGGTTTCGTCATTGGCGTTCTCGCGCTGGACAGTCACGGTGAAGGGGAGTTTGCCCAGCTCAAGGTCCTCTGGATCTCCCTTGTAGTACACGGTGAAGGTGAAGTCACCGTCGGCACCCACCGTCTTCTCCATACCGGTCAGCGAGTCCGTGACGACGTCGTTCTCTTCGAGATTGGTCAGCGTGACGGCCACGCCCTTGTCCGCATCTGCCAGATCCTCAGCGGTGATCTCCTTGGGATCGACCTTGAGGGTGGTTTCGATCGGGTTGAGCGGCTCATCTTCGACGACGGTGATGTCGCCGTTGAGCGTTTCTGATTCGGTCCCCTCGCGGTCGATGTCCACCGTGAACGGAATCTTGCCGGGCTGGAGATCCTCCGGATCGCCCTTGTAGTAGATCTGGAAGGTGAATTCACCGTCGCTGGGAACGGTCCTCTCCCGGCCGGTGAGGGAGTCGGTGACCTTGTCGCCTTCCTTGAGGTTGGTGACTGTGACCATGACGCCCCGGGTGGAGTCGGAGAGATCCTCAGGGGTGATCTCCTTCGGATCGACCGTGAGTTCGGACTCGATCGGTTCGACCTCGCCGTCGTCGGCTGCGGCCACATTGACCGAGGCTTCGAGTGTGTCGAGCCCGCTCGCCCCTTGGAGATCGATCGAGAACGGAAGCGGACCGTCCTTGAGATCTGCGGGGTCTCCGTCGTAGTAGAGCTTCATCGTCGCCGAGGTGCCGGTCGCTGTGACGGGATCTCCCGTGAGACCGTTCAGCGGAGTGAGCAGGTCGCCTTCCTCGAGGCCGGTGACCGTGACCGTCACACCTTTGGCCGGGTCAGCGAGATCCTCGGCGGGAATGTCGCCCGAGGGAACCACGATCGACGCGTTGGATGCCTTCTCGTTCGCCGCCTGCACGTCGACCGACTCCTGGAGCGTGGCGCTCGAGACTCCGGCGCGCTGCACCTTGACGGAGAACGACTTCGCCCCGGACTTGAGGTCCTCGGCATCGCCGGCGTAGTAGACGCGGAGCGACTTCGAGCTGCCCGTTGCGGTCGCCGCCTGAGCCGTGAGGCCGGAGACGCTGAGCTTGTCGCCCTTCTCCAGGCCGGTGACGGTGACCGTCACGCCCTTCGAGGAATTCGCGAGGTCCTCGGCCGACACCTCGCCGGCGGAGACGCTGAGATCGGCGTTGATCTCCTCGGGCTTCTCCTCATCCTTCGGCTGCTCAGCGCCCTTGTCGCTGGGGGAGGGGCTGGGTGTCGACTTCGCGTCCTTGGCTGCTTTGTCCTTCGCGGCCTTGTCTTCAGCCGCCTTCTTGTCGGCGGCCTTCTTCTCCGCAGCCTTCTTGTCCGCTGCTTTCTTCTCGGCCGCTTTCTTTTCCGCAGCCTTCTTGTCCGCAGCCTTCTTTTCCGCGGCTTTCTTCTCGGCGGCCTTCTTCTCCGCAGCCTTCTTCTCAGCCGCTTCCTTTTCGGCCTTCTCCTTCTCCGCCTGTTCCTTCTCGGCCTTCGTCGGAGCCGACTGGGTGGAGGGGGTTTCGGCCGCGGCGACAGGGGCGGCGACGAGTCCGGTGAACGCGAGGGCCACAGCCGGCGCGAGGATGAGCTTCTTCATTGGAGTGCCTTCTATCTGTGTGAGGGGGTGCACATCTGGAAGTCATCCTAGGTACAGGCAATTCTCAGAACTATTTTTGTACGTTTTGGTCGAGCGGAATTACGGTAACGCTTTGGTGAACACAAGGGTGCTTTCGCGACCTGTTCGTGACCTTGCCCCATCGAAGCGACGTTGTTCCTGGTCATAGGCCCCACCTCGGCGCCGGAATCCGGCCGTGCTCAGCGTCCCGGCCTCACACCGGCCACGCCTCGGCGCGGATCTCCCGGCGCTGTTCGGTCGTCGGCACGCGCACGGTGATCGCACCGGGGTCCACCGCCATCGCGAGATACCCGGTTGTGCCGAGGGGATCACCGTCGAGCTGGACCTCGAGCGGATCCTTGGACTCGATGACGACGTTGTGGCACTTGCGGATGTCGGTGTGCAGGCCCTTCGTCGTCCGGCGCCCGATGATCGAGGCGACGACACCGACCCACTGGCCGAGATTCTTCGGGCTGACGACGAGGACGTCGAGGAGCCCGTCGTCGATGATCGCCTCGGGCAGCAGCTGGATCCCGCCCTGGAGCTTGCCGCAGTTGCCGCCGATGACCGAGCGCACGCGCGCCGTCACCCGGTAGTCGTCGTCGTACGTGATCTTCACGTGGCTGGGACGGCCGACGAGCGTGCGGGACCCGGCCTCGAGGTACGCCAGCCAGCCGAGTCGGCTCTTCGCGTTCGCCGTCGTCTTCGCCATCACCTCGGCGTCGAAGCCGAGCCCGGTCATCACCATGAAGACGAGCGTCGGCCCGCCCCGGCTGATCTGCGCGGTGCCGACGTCGACGGCGCGGTTGCGCCCCCACAGGGCGATCCGCAGCGCCCATTCGGGCTTGTCGAGGACGAGGTCGAGGTTGCGGGCGAGCAGGTTGCCCGTGCCCAGCGGGACGATCCCCATCGGCGTCGACGTGCCGGCCAGCGCCGAGGCGACCGCGCGGATGGTGCCGTCCCCACCGGCGGCGATGACGACGTCGACCCCTTCCTCGAGGGCGAGTCGTGCCAGTCCCTCCCCGGCGTCCTCGGGGGTGGTCTCGAGGATGAGCGGAGGGTTCCAGCCCTCGAAACGGCAGATCGCCTCGGCGGTCGACGCGATCCGCCCGGCGCTCGCCTTCGTCGGATTGACGATGAGGGCGGCGCGGTAGCGGTTGGGGGCGTACTCCTCGACTCCGTCGTCGTCGAGTTCGGGACGACGGGAGTACCGACGCAGCCGTTTGAGGATGCGGCGCGAGCCGATGCGGTTGCCGAGGAGGAACGCACCGCAGACGATGACGACGAGACCGACGATGACGAGCCACATCATGGCGGGATCGAGGTCGAAGGTCATGGCACAAATCTACTCTGACGCACCTGAGCGCGTGCCCAGCGGCCGAATATCGCAAACCCAGGTCGCCCCGTTAAGCTGAGGAGGTGATCGATCTAGCGCAGTTGAGAGACAACCCGGACCTGTTCAGAGCATCGCAGCGGGCTCGCGGAGCCTCCGTCGAACTCGTCGACGAGGTGCTCGCAGCCGACACCGCGAGGCGGGCGGCCATCACCGCGTTCGAAGACGCCCGCGCTGACCAGAAGTCCTTCTCCTCCCAGATCGCCAAGGCTCCCAAGGACGAGAAGCCCGCCCTCATCGCGGAGGGCAAGGAGAAGTCCGCCAAGGTCAAGGCTCTGCAGGCGGAGTCCGACGAGGCCGCGTTCGCGTTCGACAGCCTCGCCTCGAAGCTGCCCAACCTCATCATCGACGGCATCCCCGCCGGTGGCGAGGAGAACTTCGTGACGCTCAAGACCGTCGGCCAGCCCCGTGACTTCGCCGCCGAGGGCTTCACCCCGCGTGACCACCTCGAGATCGGCGAGACGCTGGGCGCCATCGACACGACGCGCGGCACGAAGGTCTCGGGAGCGCGCTTCCACTACCTCACCGGGTTCGGCGCGAAGCTCGAGATGGCGCTGCTCAACCTCGCCCGCGACGTCGCCGAGGAGGCCGGGTTCAGTCCGACGATCACCCCGACCCTCGTCAAGCCCGAGGTGATGCGGGGCACGGGCTTCCTCGGCGAGCACGCCGACGAGGTCTACCGCCTCGAAGCCGACGACCTCTTCCTCGTCGGCACCTCCGAGGTGCCGCTGGCCGGCTACCACATGGACGAGATCATCGACCTCAGCGACGGACCGCTGCGGTACGCGGGCATCTCCTCGTGCTACCGCCGTGAGGCCGGGTCGTACGGCAAGGACACCCGCGGCATCATCCGCGTCCACCAGTTCCAGAAGGTCGAGATGTTCTCCTACGTCGCGATCGAGGACGCCGAGGCCGAGCACGCCCGCATGCTCGAGCTCCAGGAGAAGATGCTCCAGCTGTGCGAACTGCCCTACCGGGTCATCGACGTCGCCGCCGGCGACCTCGGCGACTCCGCGGCGCGGAAGTTCGACAACGAGGCCTGGGTGCCCACGCAGGAGACCTACCGCGAGCTGACCTCGACCTCGAACTGCACGACGTTCCAGGCCAGGCGCCTGCAGATCCGCGAACGCCATGACGGCGCGACCCGTCCGGTGGCGACGCTCAACGGCACGATGGCGAACACGCGCTGGCTCGTCGCCATCCTCGAGAACCATCAGCAGGCCGACGGCTCCGTCACGGTGCCCGTGGCCCTGCGCCCCTACCTCGGCGGCATGGTGGCCCAGGGACCGGAGGGTCCGCGATTCTGAGCAGCCCCACCGCCGGCCAAGGAGAAGCAGTGCCCGCACACCTCATCGCCCTCGACATCGACGGCACGATCATCGACTATGACGGGACGCTGTCGGAGACGGTGAGGCAGGTGCTCATCGAGCTCGCCGAGGCGGGGCACCACATCGTCATCTCGACCGGTCGCGCGCTGCCGGGAGCCCTCGAGATCGTCCGGGCGCTCGGACTCACCGAGGGTTTCGTCGTGTGCTCGAACGGCTCTGTCGTCGTCAAGCTCGATCCCGCGCTGCCGCTGGGGTGGGAGATGCACCACGTCGTCTCCTTCGACCCGCGGCCCGCGCTCGAGCGCATGCGCGCTGTGCTGCCGACGGCCCTCTTCCTCGTCGAGGACCCGGACCTCCACCGGTGGGCGTCCGGGGCGTTCCCGCCCGGGGAGCTCTCCGAATCCGACACCCTCGACATCGTCGGCTTCGACGAGCTGCTGACGAAGCAGGCCACCCGCATCGTCATGCGCGACGTCAACGGCACGGCGGAGGAGTTCGCCGAGGCGGTCGACCGGCTCGGGCTCCACGAAGTCAGCTATTCCGTGGGATGGAGCAACTGGCTCGACATCGCCCCCGACGGGGTGTCGAAGGCCAGTGGGCTCGCACTCGTCGAGTCGGAGCTCGGCATCGACCACGAGCGGACCGTCGCCGCCGGTGACGGCCTCAACGACCTCGAGATGATCGAATGGGCTGACCACTCGATCGTCATGGGCCAGGCGAAGGACGAGCTCAAGGTCCTCGGCAGCGTCGTCACCGACCCCGTCGAGGACGACGGGCTCGCCGTCGCCCTCGTCGACCATTTCGACCTCGACCCCGCGGTGCTCGACGTCGCAGGCTCCCGGCCCACCGGCCCGTAGCGCTCAGCACTCAGCACACTTCGGGTCGCGGAGGCGGCGACACCGGGTGGGACCGAGCGTGACCGCCCTCAGCGGGAGGGGACGGCGTCGAGGGCCGCATTGAGGAAGTGCGCCACCCCGTCGTCGTCGACCGGGTCCGTGACGGCGTCGGCGGTGTCCTTGACGACATCGAGCGCATTGCCCATCGCGACCCCCAGGCCCGCCCACGTGAGCATCTCGAGATCGTTGGGCATGTCGCCGAACGCCATCACCCGGTCCCGACCGACGCCGAGGTGGTCGCACACCGACTCGAGCGTCTTCGCCTTCGTGATCCCGGCGGGGGCGAGTTCGACGAGGCCGTTGTCCGGGTCGGAGAACGAGGCGTGGCACGAGCGGGTGACGATCGGCCCGAGCAGGTCGTGGAGGGCCTCCGAGTCGGTCGTGCCGAGGCTGACGAGGATCTTGACGACGTCGGTGTCGGCGAGCTCCCCGAGGTCGCCGATGACGGTGGCCTCGTGCGGGGAGCGTGAGGCGAAACCGTCCTGAACATAGAGCCCGGTGAGCGTTTCGAACGCGAAGCGCGCCTCGGGGTGGGCGGCGCCGATGGCCGCGACGATCTCCTCGACCCCGGCCTGCTCGAGCGGGTGCGCATCGACGACGGTGTCCGTGGCGATGTCGTAGACGACGGCGCCGTTGAGGCAGACGACGCGACCGAGGTCGGGGATCTGCTCGGCGATCGCGGCCAGCCAGCGGATCGGGCGCCCGGTGACGAGGACGAACGGGATCCCCATCCGCTGGCAGCGGTGGATCGCATCGATCGTCACCTGCGAGATCGGCTGCCAGTCGAGGAGCAGGGTGCCGTCGATGTCGCTGGCGACGAGCCCGAGGTCGAAATCCGGCGGCGGTGAGGTGAGCGCGCTCATCGGGCATCCGCCTCCGCGAGGATGCGCTTGACCTGGGCGAGCAGCTCGGCAGCATCGGTGATGTAGCGCTCCGTGGCGGTGGCCGTCGAGGTCAGCGTCGCGGTCCCCGCGCGCGCCATCGAGGCCGCGAGGACCGCCTCGGCGACCTTCGACGATGCCCGCGTGAGCAGTTCGGGGGTGTCCCCGACGACCTGGCGCACGGGGCCGGGGACGACCTGGCCGTCGACGGGGCAGTGGGTGTGCAGCCACGCGGTGATCGCGTCGATCTCCGTCGCCAGGTCGTTGAGGCGGTGGGTGCCGGCCATGATCGCATCCCGCGCCGAGGCGGCCGCCGGCTCGGGTGCGGTGGTGCCGGGTTCGTCGGTCGGGTGTTCGGCGTCGTCGGTCGGGGACGAGCCCTCACCTTCGGCGTCAGCCGGGGCGGCGGTGTGGATCGCGAGCGCGGTCGTGTAGTAGCGGTCGACGGCGCGGAGGAACCGGTCGTGGTTGTGGCGCCACAGTCCCGTGCCGAACTGTTCGTCGGGGCCGTCAGCGCGCCGCCTGCGGAACGAGAAGAGCTTCTTCACAGATAGTTGCCGGTCCTGCGTTTGTCATCGGCGCCCTCGGCCGCCGGTCCACCCTGGGGGACGAGCCCGCCGGGTGGGGGAGTCTCCTGCTTCGCCATCGCCTGCTGGGCCATGATCGCCGTCTGGATGCCGTGGAAGAGGCCTTCGAGCCAGCCGACGAGCTGCGATTGGGCGATGCGCAGCTCGGAGGTCGATGGGGGTTCGTCGGTGGAGTCGAACGGGAGGTCGAGGCGGCCGAGCTCGGCGACGAGTTCGGCGGAGAGGCCGTCCTCGAGTTCGGCGATCGCCCGGCGATGGATCTCTGCGAGCCGCTGTCGGCCCTTCTCGTCGAGGTCGGCGCTGCGGACCTCCTCGAGCAGCTGCTTGACCATCGTGCCGATGCGCATCACCTTGCCCGGCGAGGCGATGTCGCCTTCCTCGGCGGCCTCGGACGCGGCATCGGCCTCGGCCTCGGGCTCGGAATCGGACTCGGACGCGGATGCAGATGCCGCGTCGGCCGTGCGCGTGTCACCGGTGCCCGCCGCGGTCGCGGGGTCCGGATGCGAGGCGGCATCGGTGAGCGTCTCGCCGCGGGCGAGACCGGCCTGGTCCGCTTCGGAGTCGGACGACACCGGCACTCCGGTGCGGTCTGCGGAACTGCCGGTCGCCTCGGTGCCGGTGTTCTGCTGGGCACCCTGCTCATCGGGCTGGACATTCTGCAGGCCGTCCTGGGCTCTCTGCGGATCAGCGGCACCGGACGCGGTAGGCGTGGCGTCTGCGGTCATGAGCGCGCTCCTTCGTCGTGTGCTGAGTCGTCGTGGGCTGAGTCATCGTCGTCGACGCGGAGGAGCACCTTGCCGATGGTCTTTCCGTCCTCGAGGATCCGGTGCGCCTTCGCGGCGTCCGCGAGCGGCACCGTCGTGTCGATGATCGGGCGGATGTCCCCGGAGATCACCGCCGGCCACAGCTGTTCGCCGACGTCGGAGATGATCTCCGCCTTCTGCGACGGCGGTCGGGCGCGCAGGGTCGTCGCGGTGATCGTCTTGCGTCCCTGCATGAGCGTGCTGAGGTCGAGTTCGGCGGTCGTGCCGCCCTGCATGCCGATGACGACGAGACGGCCGTCGGTGGCGAGTGCGGCGATGTTGCGCTCGAGGTATTTGGCTCCGATGATGTCGAGGATGACATCGGCGCCGGTCGCCCCGTCCGGGTGGGTGCAGATCTCGTGGACGCGGGCGACGAAGTCCTCCTCGCGGTAGTTGATGACGGCGTCGGCGCCGAGTTCGCGGCAGAACTCCGCCTTCTCCGCGGAGCCGACGGTGACGACGATCTTCACCCCGAGGAGGTTCGCGACCTGGATCGCGGCGGTGCCGATTCCCGATCCGCCGCCGTGGACGAGCAGCCATTCGCCGATGCGGACGCGACCGCGGCCGACGACGTTCGAGTAGACGGTCGCGAGCACCTCCGGCAGGGCAGCGGCAGCGGTGAGGTCGAAGGTGTCGGGCACCGCGAGGAGCTGACCGGCGGGCACGGCGACCTCCTCGGCGTAGCCGCCGCCGGAGAGCAGAGCGGCGACGCGATCGCCGACGCTCCAGTTCTTCACATCGGCGCCGAGCTTGACGATCGTGCCCGAGACCTCGAGGCCGGGGATCTCCGTCGCACCCGGCGGCGGGTTGTAGAAGCCCTGCCGCTGCAGGAGGTCGGCGCGATTCACTCCGGCGGCGTGGACTCTGACGAGGACCTCGTCCGGCCCGATCTCAGGGGTGGGGACGTCGGTGAGCTGCAGTGCCTCGGGATCTCCGGGGGTGGGAATCGTGATAGCGCGCATGTGACCACTGTAGACCGTGGGGCAGTGGCCGGCAGGGGTGCCCGGCGGTGAATCCGATCCGAAACCGGTGAGCGGTCACGACCGATGCTTCGCGTTGAACCGGGCCTTCTTCTCCCGGTTGCCGCACGTGTTCATGTCGCACCAGCGCCGGGAACGGCTGCGGCTGGTGTCGAAGAACGCCGCGTGGCACGTCGGGGAGGCGCACAGGGCCAAGCGTCCGTCGCGGGTGCCGGCGATGATGTCGATCGCGTCGGCGGCGATGACGCTGAGCGCATCGGCGACAGCGGCGGGACTGCTCAGCTGCCACCGGCGCTCGCCGTCGCCGGTGAGCACGGGTGCCGCCCACCCCTGCCGGCTGGCGTCGTTGATGATGTCGAGCGCCGAGGCGGGCAGCGGCTCACCGAGCGCTGCTGCGGTGGCCGCGTGGTGGATGGCCTCACGCAGCTGCCGGGCGAGGACGAGTTCTTCCTCCGTGCACCCGGCGACGTCGAGGCCGACGACCGCCAGCCAGTCGACGAGTCGTGCCGGGGTGGGGATCCGCTCGCGGCGTTCGCCCTGCCGTTCGGTGAGCGTTCCCGTGAAGCTCGTCGCGAGCACCGCGCCGAGCCGGAACTCCGGAAATGCATCACCCATGGACTCACCTTAAACGCCGTCGACCCGTACGCGGGACCCTTGTGCGGGGCCGGTGTCCGATGGTAGAACCGTCATAGCTGGTTCATCAACTGTCGTCGCCGTCCCCTGCCGGCGCGGTCGACGTCCGGTGACAGAGAGTTCGACGTCTCGGAGCACGAGGCGAGCATCCGGTCGAGGAGGACCCATGCCACTGCACGACAGCGCCATCCGCCCGTTCCACAGCACCGTGCCGGAGGCGGAGCTGCGTGACCTCAGCGCCCGGCTGGCCGCGACCCGATGGCCCGAACCCGAGCCGCTGCCTCCGACCGCGGTCGGAGCCGATCGCTGGCGGCAGGGCGTTCCGCTCGCCGACCTCGTCGCGCTCGCGAAAGTCTGGGGCGCCGACTACGACTGGCGGGCGTTCGAGACCCGCCTTGACGAGATCGGGCAGTTCCGCACGACGATCGACGGCCTCGTCATCCACTTCCTCCACCGCCGGTCCTCCCGGCCGGATGCCGTGCCGCTCATCATGACCCACGGATGGCCCGGCAGCATCGCCGAGTTCATCGACGTCGTCGACGAGATCGCCGACCCGGCGGATCCCGATGCTCCTGCGTTCCATGTCGTCATCCCCTCCCTGCCCGGCTTCGGCTTCAGCGACCGGCCGGCGGAGACGGGCTGGGGCACGGAGAGGACCGCGGCGGCGTGGGTCGAGCTGATGGCCCGGCTCGGCTACGACCGCTTCCTCGCCCACGGCGGCGACTGGGGCGGTGTGATCACGACGATCCTCGGCGGCCGGTTCCCGGACCATGTCCTCGGCATCCATTCGACGTTCGCCGAGGCGCCTCCCGGGTTGGATCCGGACACCCTCACCGCGGCAGAGCGGGCATGGGTCGATGACCACCGCGACTTCTGGCAGAACCGCGCCGGGTATGCGAAGGCGCAGGCGTTGAGTCCGCAGACGGTCGGGTATGCCCTCGTCGACTCCCCGGTCGGTCAGATGGCGTGGATCCTCGACAAGTTCGCCGAATGGTCGGACACCGACAACGGTCCGTTCGAGACGATGTCGCGGGACCGTGTGCTCGACAACATCACCCTCTATTGGCTGACGGGCACCGGGGCCTCAGCGGCCCGCATCTACGCCGAGAGCCACAACTCCCTCGATCCGGCTCTGCGGATCGACGTGCCGGCGGCGATCACGATGTACCCGGCCGACGTCTCGTCGAAATGTCCCCGACCGTGGGCCGAGCAGCGGTACCGGCGGATCGTGCGCTGGCGCGAACCCGTGCGCGGAGGGCACTTCCCGTCCCTCGAGATGCCCGAGCACTTCGTCGACGACCTGCGGGCAGCTCTCACCGCGGTGCTCGCCGCCGGGTGACCGGCTGGCCGTGCGGCACGGCCACGGACGACCACCTCGGCGAAAGGAGGACCGATTGACTACGCGAAGAGCCGGAACATCGGGGAGTTCTGGTGCACGCGTTCGATCTCGATCTGGGAGGACTCCATGCGCTCGAGGAGATTGGGCAGGTCCTCCGCGGCGCCGAGCTGGATGCCGACGAACGCCGGCCCGGTCTCGCGGTCGGAGCGCTTGACGTACTCGAACATCGCGATGTCGTCGTCGGGGCCGAGGATCTCATTGAGGAAGCGGCGCAGGGCGCCGGGCTCCTGCGGGAAGTCGACGATGAAGTAGTGCTTGAGGCCCTCGTGAACGAGGGAGCGCTCGAGGATCTCCGGGTAGCGGGAGATGTCGTTGTTGCCGCCGGAGACGAGGCAGACGACGCTCGGGCCCGGTTCGACGATGACGGGTTTGCCGCTGCCGGCCGCCCCGATCGCCGCCGAGGCCAGCGCCCCGGAGGGTTCGGCGATGATGCCGTCGACCTGGTACATCGCGAGCATCTCCGTGGCCACCGCCCCTTCGTGGACGGGGCGGACATCGACGCCGAGGTCGGAGATGATCTCGTACGTGATGTTGCCGGCGCGCTTGACCGCGGTGCCGTCGGCGAACCGGTCGATGTTCTCCAGCGTCACCGGGTGGCCGGCCTTGAGCGCGGCGATCATCGAGGCAGCGCCTGAGGGTTCGGCGCCGATGACCGTGGTGTTCGGCATGTGCTCGGCCGCGTAGGCGGCGATGCCGGCGAGGACCCCGCCGCCGCCGACGGGCACGATGATGTAATCGGGGTGCGGGTTGAGCTGCTCGGCGATCTCGACGGCGACGGTGCCCTGCCCGGCGATCGTGCGGGGGTCGTCGAAGGCGGAGACGAGGAGGGCCGCGTTCCGGTCGGCGAAGCGGTGCGCGAGCGCCGAGGCGTCGTCGTACGTCGACCCGGAGATCTCGATCGTCACCCGGTCACCGCCGAAGTGGCGGATGCGGTCGACCTTCTGCCGCGGCGTCGTCTTCGGGACGAAGATCGTGCCCTGGATGCCCAGCTGCCGGCACGCGAGTGCGAAGCCCTGCGCATGATTGCCCGCCGAGGCGCAGACGACGCCGCGGGCGCGCTCATCGTCGTCGAGCTGGAGCATGAAGTTGAACGCGCCGCGGATCTTGTACGAGCGCACCGGCTGGAGGTCTTCGCGCTTGAGGTAGACGGTGGCACCGGTCGCGGCGGACAGCCGCTCCGAAATCTGGAGCGGTGACGTGATCACGGAGTCGGCAATTCGCGCAGCGGCCGCATCGACCTCGTGCGCGAGTGATTGCTTCTGGGGTGATTCGTCTTGTTTCAACACTCCTCCATTGTGCGCCCTGTGTCTTGCTATTCGGCAAACCGTCCCGCATGGCAAACGCGCTGTCCGCCTGTTGCGCCTCTCTTCGCGGCTTCGCGACCCCGCTGACTTCAGGGTTTTCGGGTGCGCCCTCGGTCGCGGGAGGCCGATATCGTGGTTGGATGGTAGATGCCCGTAATCCCTTCAAGGAGGCGACATGGCCATCAGCAGTGAGCTGGAACAACTGTTAGCCAGCTGGATTCCCCGGCAGTCGTGGTTCCCGAAGCTCGCCGCTGACTTCGGCACCGACCCCGACATCACGCCGATGTCGGTCGCTCGCGCCTTCACCTTCACCGCCGAGGAGCTCGGCGGATTCTCCGGCCTCGTCACCGTGATCTCCGTCGGCGACGGCCCCACCCTGCGCCGACTCAACATCCCCCTCTCCCTGCGCGGGGCCGAGGACATCCACCTCCGCCACGCCCTCATCGGCACCGTCGACGACCTCGCCCTCGGTCGCGTCTTCGTCTACGACGGGGCCGCCGATCCCGTGTTCGTCAACCTCCTCGCCGACGCGATCACGAAGCGCAAGGTCTTCGACGGCGGCCAGCTGAGCACCGAATCCCTCCGGCACAGCCGCGAGCGGGGGAGCCTGCCGACCGCGGGACGGACCGGGTCGACGTCGGGGTCGGCCGCCTCGGCGAGCGCAGGGGCATCGACGTCGGATTCCAGCGCCGAGGCGGTCCCCCCGAAGCCGGAAACGGCACCCCCGCTCACCGAGGTCAAGGACGAGATCGACGTCGAGATCCGCCCGATCGAGGTCGCCGACTCGGGGGCGAACAAGTCGACCGTCGTCATCCACGACGCCTACGAGCCGATCGAGCTGATCTTCTTCCGCGTGCTCGAGAACGGGATGCCGTCATCGCTGACGATCCCCGTGCTGCTGACGGAAGCGGGATCGCGCAGCGTGCCCGAGGTCATCGGCTGGAGTTCGGGTCGCTGGTACGACATGTTCGAGGTCACGGAGATGGAGGCGCCGATGGCGCTGCTCTCCCGCGCCGATGTCGAGGCCGAGCCCGCGTGGCGCGAAGCCGTCGACATCGTGTGCGCCGTCGATTCGGGATCGATCGGCGGATACAACGCGCAGGCCGCGGAGATGGGCCGGCGGATCGGCGAACTCCATGCGGACATGGCCGCTGAGTTCGGCATCGTCGAGGGCCGGGGTGCGCCGACGAAGGAGTTCGTCGACAAGTGGGTCGAGCGCATCGACTGGGCTCTCGGCCGGGCACCGCTGGCGCTCGATGCGCTCGTGCCCGAGCTCAAGCAGCATAAGGCCAAGCTGCGTTCGCTCGACACGATCGGGCAGCTGCAGAAGATCCACGGTGAGCTCACGCTCGACCACGTCGTCAGCTCGCCGAGCGACGGCTACGCAGTCGTCAAGTTCAGCGATGCGTCGAACTCGGAGCCCAGGCCGGTCGCCCTCGACCTCGTCGCCCTGCTCCGCAGCGTCGACTACGCCGCCGGATTCGCCCGGCTCCAGCGCACGGATGCGCTGAGCGCCGAGGACGGCAGCCTCGTTGTCAACGGCTTCGGCGACAAGCCCGCAGCGCTGCGGGCGATCTACGATTCTCCCGAGTACCTGTGGGCTTCGCAGGTGCAGAACTCGCTTCTCAGCGGGTACTCGCGGGCGCGCGGTGAAAGCATCGGCCTCAGCGATCCGGTGCTGCGCGCGGCCCTCATCGACAGGCTCCTCGTCGAGACCGTCACGGAACTGCGCAACCGCCCGAACTGGCTGTCGGTGCCGCTGGCGACCCTCACGCTCATCCTCAAGGGCAAGCCCGCCCGCGGTGCCGGCGACCCCACCGAGGCGGAGCTCAGTGTGCCCGCGAGCGGCGCGAGTGCCGGTGATGGTGGCGCGGGTGATGCGACGGGCGAAAGCGGCGATGAACGATCGGCCTCGCCCGAATCGGCTACGGCTCGACCTGAGACGACGAATGACGCTGAGGCCGACGACGCTGAGCTGCGTGATGACGTTGCACCGGGTGACAACGTTGCACCGCGCGACGACGCCGAAGTGCGTGATGGTGCGGCCCGCGATGATGATCGACCCTCGGGATCCGGTGCGGCCTTCGTCGCCGGTGCCGCAGGAGTCGTCGGGGCGGCCGGCATCGCCGGCGCAGCGACGGCCTCCTCGGAGGAATCCGCTGATGAGCGCTCCGACGCTGATGCGCCCGACACCGAGCGCACGGAATCACGCGCTGCCGACTCTGCCGACGGCACCAGCTCTGCGGGACAGAATGATCGTGCGAGCGACGTCGACGCTGCGGGACAGACCGGCTCTGTGAGCGACGTCGACGCTGCGACTGGCTTGGGCGGTGCCGATGACTCGGACACGGATGAGGTTGCGACCGCCTCGGCGAGCTCCGAATCCGCGACCGCGACCCCGCGCGATGTCGGTCTTCATGACACCCCGGTCGACGCCGTGTCGGCGGAGGCAGTGTCGACCACAGACGAATCGATCGCCGACATGGTCGCCGACGGCGGCGGCTTCACCGAGCCGAGCGTCGAAGCACCCACCGACGCCCAGGCCGGCACCGAGCGCTCCGGCGGCCGCACCTCCGACCCGTACCCCGCGGTGACGGCGGAGAGTGCGTCTGCAGACGAGGCGGTGACCACCTCGGTGCGCGGAACCACGGTGACGCGGACGCTCTTCATCCAGCACGAATCGACCAAGGGCAGCTCCTCCGGCCCGGACCTCACCACCGAGGGCTCGTACGTCGACGGGGTGACCACCGAGGCGGTCGAACCGGTCGACGAACGCGTGCCCGAGGTCGATCCCATCGTCAGCGAAATGGCGTCGGGGGACTCGGAGGTCAATGGCCTCGTCGAGGCGGACGTCGAAGCGATCGACGAGCCGGCAGATTCGGACGAAACGCGGCCTGTCGCTGAGTCCGAATCGACGACCGACACCGATTCCGAATCGCGGCCTGCCTCTGAGTCCGAATCGAGCGTCGACGCCGATGCCCCGCCGTTGGCCGAAGAGCCGCCGGTCGAGCGGACCGCGCCGATGCCCGATGCCCCGCCGCTGCCGCCCGAACCGCCGGAGTACGCTCCGGACATGCTGCCCGACGCCCCACGCGTGGCCGAAGACGAGACTGCGTCAGCGGTCGCCGCCGCCGACGACGAGCCGATCGCCGACAGCGCAGACTCTGCCGACCATTTCGACGGTGCCGACAGCGTGGATAGCGCCGACAGTGTTCCGGCTTCGGCCCGTGACACCGACACTGCGGACGAGGTCACCGACTCCGTTGACGCGGATGCCTCGTCGGAGGACTCCGGTGTCGCCGAAGCGCCGGTTCGACCTGCTCAGCGCCCCGGCCGTCCCGCGCCGGGCGGTGTGACCACCGACGAGGACGAGTTCGACGACGAGGAAGAGTCCGAGTTCGTCGTCTCCCGTGTTCCTGCGACGTTCGCTGCCCGCGGTGCCACCTCGGCCGATGCGGATTCGACTGGCCGCGCCCCGACCGAGCGGCACAAGCACGATGGGGGACCGGCACGTGAGGTGCCCGGGGAGAATAAGCCGAAGAACGGCAAGAACAAGCACTGATCGGATTCGATTGCAGGACCCGACCGATCGCGGGATGGTGCCGATCAACAGGAAGCCTCGGCGATTGGCAGTTGTTCGCGCGACTGTGAGAAACTGTTCTGGCTCAGCTCCGCGCTGAGCAGGCCGGGTTGATCACTGGAAGCGTGTCCGAGCGGCCGAAGGAGACGGTCTTGAAAACCGTTGTGCGGCAACCCCGTACCGTGGGTTCGAATCCCACCGCTTCCGCTGACGAAATGCGCTGCGACATCGACGGATGTCGCAGCGCATTTCTGGGGTTAATGATCAAAATGTGTGTACAGCAGGGGCGTGTCACACTCACTGAAGTCATCGAGACCGGCCTCCCCATCCCTTCTGGATACCGTTGCCGTCCTCGACACTGAACCCGGTCCCATACAAGCGATTCGTCTCTTCCCTGCCCGTCTCGGGCTTGACGACGACCGCCCGCTGACGATCGAGCACCCAGTCGTCGGCAGTGACGAAGGCCCAGGGATCCTGCGGCGCCTCGGTCCGCAGGTACAGCAGCCAATCGATCCCACGACGGGCATGCTCGATCGCCAGGCCGCGGTGGGCCCGGAGGAAGTCCTTGATCGCCTTATTCGGACCTCCTTCCAACGCGCTCGTTGCCCGCGCCACGACCAACCCTGTCTCAGCCAGCTCCAGCCACGTGAACAGATGCCCGTCAGTGATGAGTTCAGCCAGGAGCTTCCACGCCCGCCGGGTCCGGATATGGGTGTACCACCATTTCTGCCCCGGTCGCACATAGTTCGGTCGGGGTGCCCCGGACGTCGCATAGGTGCGGTGTTTGAGCAACGATTCCCATTCCGCTTCCCATGATGCGAAAGCAGCTGTCCAGGCAGCGGCCTCGCCGAGTGTGCGAATCTTCGGCAGAGCTGTGTACAGATGGAGCAAGGCCCGGTTCGCGGGTAGGCGTGGACGCCTGGTCAGGTGCTTGTTGCCGGCCTGACGAATATGGAAATAGCAGCGTTGGATCCGCGTGTCAGGCCAGTGCTTCTTCACTGTCGCGATGAGGGGCGCGTTGCCATCGATGATCGCGACTGTCGGGGCCGGGATCCGTTCGAGCAGTGCCGTCCAGGACGCGGTTTTCTCCCGGTCGCACCATTGCCAGTCGATGACGTGGGTACCGGTGTGGGCGATGAGGACGCACCATCCGTTGAAGTAGGTGCCATCGAGCATGATCTGGTCATAGACCACGCCGGTTGCAACGATGGTCGGTGCCACGTTCCAGCACCATTGGGTGCGGCGACGAAACGTCGCGATCGACTGGTCCTGGTCAGCGAGGCTGCTCGTGCCGAGTAGCCAGGTAAGGAACTTGTCGAAGACTGATTTCCTGGTGATGTCGTCCCGGGCCCGAGTGGTGGAGGCCCCGCAGTGTTTGCATCGCCACCGGGTGCGTCCGGCACTGGTTGTGCCGTTCTTGACGAGCTTGGTGGCACATACACCACAGACGGGATGATTTCTGGGATTGGACACTGAACATGCTTCCAGAGCATGTTCGACCCCGTCTTGGTCTACTGGTTACTGGGCAAGGGGCCTATCCTGTACACACATTTTGACCATTAACCCCATTTCTGCGTTCCGGACCGGTCCGACACGGGACCGGACGGTGCCCTGTCACGGCCGGCCGCCTCGGCGACATAATGTGACGTGAAACCGGACCGAATTCATACTTTTGTGTGAGGCGGCCGGTCGAGAACGTTGGTACCTTACGAAGGTCTGGTCGCTGCGCCCCCGCGCAGAGGCTGTGCAGCACCCCCGCGTCGACCCGGCGCAATCCCCACCGCGAGGCGGCGCAACGACGCTCCGAGCCTGCGCGATCGCCCCGCGTCCGCGGTCCGACGCCCCTGCGTCCGTGGACCGATGGACCAGCGTGTCCGCGGTCCGACGCCCCGGTCAGTCGACCGGCTTCCCCGGTTGAGCAGATCCCGAACCGGGCCCTGCGCCAGGTCCCGCCTCCGCTGCCGCACTGTCCTCCGGAACCTCGGGCTCCGACATGTCGGCGTCGGCCTCGGGATCGTCGAAGCTGCGGACCGTGCGCTTGAAGCCGCGCGTGAGGACCGCGAGGTAGACGACGCCGACGGCCAACCACACGAGCCCGCCGATGAGCGCCGTCTCATGCAGGCTCACCCAGAGCACTCCCGTGAGGATCGCCCCGATGGCGGGCATGACGACGTAGCTGAACGCCGACTTGGCGTCGACGACCTGACGGGTGCGGAACGCGTAGTGGGCGATGACCGTGAGATTGACGAAGGTGAACGCGATGAGCGCCCCGAAGTTGATGAGCGCGGAGATGAACTCGAGGCTGAACGACATCGCGAAGAGGCACACGAGGCCGACGAGGACGATGTTGAACACCGGCGTGTGCGTCTTCGGGTTGATGTAGCCGAACGCCTTGCGCGGCAGCACCCCGTTGCGTCCCATGACGAGCAGCATGCGCGAGACCGAGGCGTGCGACGCGAGCCCCGAGGCCACGGTCGCCGCGAACGCGGCGGCGACGAAGAAGAGCTGGAACAGCGGCCCGCCGGTGAGCAGCCCGATCTCCGGCAGCGGATCGTCGACGATCGTGAACTGCGAGTTGTCCGGGTAGAGCAGCTGCGTGATGTAGCTCGCGACGAGGAAGATGCCGCCGCCGGCGAGCACGGTGATGAGGATCGCCTTGGGCATGAGATTGACGTGCTTGGCTTCGTTCGTATACATCGTCACCGCATCGAACCCGATGAAGGAGAAGCAGACGACCGTCGCCCCGGTGAGCACCGCGGTGAACTCGACCCCGTCGTGGATGAACGGCTCGGGGCTGAAGACCGTGCCCGCTCCCTCACCGGCATTGAGCTGGGCGATCGCGAGCGCGCAGTAGGTGACCATAAGGACGAGGGAGAAGATGAGGAGGATCGCGTTGATGTTCGCCGTGCCCCGCATCGACGACAGGACGATGCCGGTCATGATGACCGTGTAGGCGACGACCCAGATCCACGGCGGTGCGTCGGGCACCATCGATTCCATGTAGAGGCGGATGATGAGGCAGTTGACCATCGGCAGCAGCAGATAGTCCATGAGCGACGTCCACCCGACGAGGAACCCGAGCCCCGGTGTCATCGTCTCGCGCGTGTACGTGTACGCCGAGCCCGCAGTGGGGAAGACCCGGACCATCTTCCCGTAGCTGAACGCCGTGAACACCATGACGACGAGCGCGGTGAGATAGGCCGCCGGCACCGCCCCGTTCGTCTCGTCCGAGACGATCCCGAACGTGTCGAAGACGACCGTCGGCGTCATGTACCCGAGCCCGAGCCCGACGATGGACCACAGTCCCAGGTTCCGTTTGAGCGATCCTGATGCCGCCATATCAATCCTCCCCGATGAGTCTTGCCGTGAGCGGCGCTGAGCAGCGTCCCCACGCGGGCGCAGATGTGACCTGCGCCATGCCGATGGTAATGCACTTCAACGAAAAGCGAAATCGTGACCACGGATAGAGAAGCTCATATCGCCGAGGCGGCGCTTGAGGGGTGCGAAATCCGTTGCGTCTGATTCGGCTTGAGTGGTCACAAGGTCAGTGGTGCAATCAATTGTCGAACGATCTTTCAGTTTTCCGGGATTGGGAGTAGGTTGGGCGGAGGAACTCACCGCCATCACCGTTGCTCGACGAGGAGAGACCCGCACCGATGCCGATCGAAACGCTCAGCCCCCAGCAGTCCCGCGCGTGGCAGGACAGGGTCCTCCCACCGGTCGAGCAGACCGCCGACGGAGTGTGGGCGATCCCGGTGCCGATTCCGAACAACCCGCTCGTCTACACCTACTGCTACGCGCTCGCCGACGGCGACGGCGTCGTCCTCATCGACCCCGGCTGGGACGGACGGGACCAGTACCTCGCGCTCACCTCGGCGCTGGCCGACCTCGGCTTCGCCGTGCGCGACATCCACGGTGTCGCGATCACCCACTACCACCGCGACCACATCGGACTCGTCCCCGCGCTCATCAAGGAGAACCCGGCGATGTGGGTGGCACTCCACGGCGAGGACCTGCGCGCGGTCAAGCGCTTCGCCTCACGGGCCGTCGACCTCGGCACAGGCACCGATCCGAACCTCAACATCGCCCGCGCCTACGGGGTGCCCGAGGAGCGCTGGCACGAGGTCGAATCGCTGCAGGTCAGCCGGCCGGCGAAGCGCGAGGACGGACCCGGACGCGAGCGCGATCCCTTCGCCCTCCAACTCGCGCAGCTGCCGGACACGCTGCGCATCCTCGAGGACGGGGCGACCCTGCCGCTCGAGACCGGACGCCTCGACGCTCTGTGGACCCCTGGCCACACCTACGGGCACACGGCCTTCGTCCGCGAGGGCGAACTCCTCTTTTCCGGCGACCACGTCCTGCCGACGATCACGCCGAACATCGGCCTCGACAGCGGCTCGATCACGCACAGCCTCGGCGACTATCTCGGATCGCTCGAGAAGATGGGCACGCTCGCTGCCGACATCGCCGTCCTGCCCGCGCACGGCTTCCGGTTCCGCGGTCTCCACGAGCGCCAACGGGAGCTCGTCGAGCATCACCGCGAGCGCCTCGCCGAGATCGACGCGCGGATGAGCGAGACCGACGACCATTCCGTCTACTCGATCGCCCAGGGCCTGCACTGGGCCCGCGGATTCGACCAGCTCCACCACTTCAACCTCTTCGCCGCGCTCGCCGAGACCGCCGCGCACATGCACTACCTCGACCTCGACGTCGGCACGGGCTCCCTCGTCGGGAATCGGTGAGGAAGGACCCGCCGGCATCGTTTTCCCCGGTGACCGTGCGGACCGGCACCGCAGCGCCGCACTGCCCACTGCCTCGGCGTGAGCGCGAACAGACCGCGATGTGGGCACGTGGGTCACCTGCTCCCGCGATGCGCGAAGATGACCGGCAACCCGAACGGAGGAGCCTCCCGTGACGACACAGCGACCCGCCCATGCCGCGCCGTCGGCGACCGAGTCCCACGATGCCCCGGAGCATGCAGGACAGCCCGATGCGAGGATGACGGCGGACTTCGTGTCCGCCGCCGCGGTGCGTCCGGAGGTCTTCGTCTCCCGCGCCGGAGACCACATCCAGCGCGGGCTGCAGCGCGGCCGCGAACTGCGCACCGGGATCGGCGCGGCGATCGCCGGCTACCAGCGGTACTTCGCCCACCTCGGCATCACCGAGGTCGAAGCCCGCCATGCCGCCGACGACAGCTATGCGCGCCTGCAGGCGTGGGCGCCGGAGGCCGCCGCTGAGATCTCCGCGGTCGCCGAGGGCTCCGGGCGCACCGTCACCGAGATCATGGAGGTCATCGCCCGCACCGAGATCATGACGCTTGCCAAGGCCGCCCCCACCGAGTGCTCGACGGTGACCCGGGTCGTGCCGGGGGCGACGGTCTCGGCGCAGACCTGGGACTGGCTCGCCGACTTCTCGACGCTGTGGCACGTCGGCGACGTCGGGGCCGTGCCCGGCCAGCTGCGCCACGTCGGCATCGCCGAGTACGGGATGCTCGGCAAGATCGGCCTCAACGAAGCCGGGGTCGGCGTCCACCTCAACATCCTCAAGCACGCGGACGACCGGGCCGGGGGAGTGCCCGTCCACGCCGTCCTCGACCGGGTGCTCTCGACCGCGCACACCCTCACCGAGGCGGTGGAGATCATCCGCTCCGCCCCGACCTCATCGTCGTCGGTCATCACCGTCGTCACCGCCGAGGCGGCCGTCCAGGTCGAGATCGCCGGGGAGGCCAAGCGCGAACTCCGCCCCGGGGATCCCGTTGCGAACGGCGACGTGGGAGCTGCCGACACCGAGGCGGTGCTCGCCGAGGCCGACGTCCTCCTCCACACGAACCACTTCCTCCACCCCGATCTGCAGGCCGGAGCGATGGAGCTGCGCGCGGACTCGAGCTCACGACCCCGCTATGACTTCCTCGCCGCCCGCACCGCCGCCGCGATCACCGCCGGGGATCCGCCGGAGACGACGGCCGACCTCGTCGCCCTCCTCACCTCGGGGCCGGGCGACCCGCCGGTGAGCTGCACGCCGGAGCCCGGCGCCGCCTACGGAGACCGGCCGGCGACCCTCGTCACGGTGCAGATCGACCCGGGCGCAAAGACGATCGACCTCGCACCCGGGTCACCGGCCGACGGACTCCACGGCAACCGCCGCTTCCAGCTCTGACCCAGCGCCGGCCGCTCCGGGGCCTGACGAGTTTGCGCCAGCTGAATCTGAGATGGCCAGTACCGGTCGTGGCCATCTCAGGTTCAACTGGCGCAAATCCGCGTTCAACACGCGCAAACCCGCTCCGTGGCCTCGCGGGCGCGGGCCGTCACCTCATTCGGCGGACTTCTCCGCCTCCTCGGTGCGCATCTCGATGATCGTGTCGAGGCCCTTCGCGATCGCCTCGGGGTCATCCAGGGCGGCCTGTGCGAGCTTCCACGGGACGATGTCGAGGTTCTGGTCGCCGATGACGAAGCGGATGAATGGCTGCTGGCTGCGGGGGTCGTCGGCTTCGAGCTCGGCCCCGTAGCGCCACTGCCCGAGTCCGATGCGTCGGATCGTCTCGCCGATGAAGCGCATCGCCCCGCCGACGAAGGCGATCTCGTCGTCGGCCATCATCTCGTCGCGGGAGTCGTATCGGACGTTCAGCTGCTTGCCGAGCCGGACGAGACTGTCACGGTCGAGGGCCCACGACTGCGGGTCGGCCTGCTCCTTCGTCCACGAGGCGATGCCCGGCTCGACGGTGCCGAGGAAGCGGGAGAGGAACTCGACCTCCTCTTCGGAGGAGTTCTCGGACGTGAGCATCCCGATCGACAGACCCGTCGACGTCCGCCGCGGGCTGCCGTCGCCGCCGAGCTCCTGGCGGGCCCGGTCGAGCACGGCGGTGAAGATCCCGCCGGTGCGCTGGTCGACGGCGGTGAGGACGACGGCGACGAGGGGGATCGGCTCGCCCTTGGTCGGACCGTCGGCATTGTCGGGGCGGATGAACGGCATCCCGTTGCCCGTCGTCTCGTCGTGGTCCCACGCGCCGCCGACGGCGCGCAGGTACGTCTCGCCGAGGTAGCGGATGAGCCCCTCGACGAAGCGGTGGTTGTCGGGAGAGACGACCTCGTCGGGGTTCGCGAACCGGGAGAGCACGAAATGCTCGATGAGCGGCAGGGACTCCGGGCTCATGTCCTTGCGGAAGGGCGCCTGGGTGCCGTCCTCCTGTTCGACGGACTGGGGGAGGTCCGCGAGCACGAACGCGCCGAGGCGGACGTCCATGTTGTTGATGAAGGCCGTGTATTCACGCTGAAGTTCAGTCACGCCCTCCACCTTAGCCGCTGGAGCTCAGGCCTCAGGGGTCGCGCAGTCGGTGAAATCGAGGAACCGGAGGAGAACCTCGACGATGAGGTCCGGGTCGATGTCGACGGGGTCGCTCAGGTCGCGTCCGGCGGCGGACTGCAGCGAAAGGTGGGTGAAGAGGGAGATGAGGATCGTCAGCAGGCTGTCGAGCGGGATCGTCGGCACTGCGCCGACGTTCTCGATCGCCGTGCGCACGAGCCGGGCGAGCCTCTCCCGGCGACCGGCGTCGAGCTCCTGGTAGCGCGCGTAGAGCTCCGGGACCCGCAGGCAGTAGAGTTCGACCTCCTGTTCGGCGATCGCATCGGCGACGGTGTGGAGCTTCTCGGTGAAGATCTCCTCGACGAACTGCGTGAGCAGCGGTCTGATCTCCGCGGCGTCGGTGTCGTCGAGCTGCTCCTTCCACCGCTGGATCGTCGCATCGAGGCGGTCGAGGGTCTCGGCGGCACGGATCTCGAGGGTCGCGAGGACGAGGTCGTCGCGGCTGGAGAAGTTCGAGTAGAACGCGCCGCGGGTCAGGCCGCCGGCTTCGCAGATCTCCTCGATCGACGCTCCTTCGATGCCCTTGACCGCGAACACGGAGACGCCGGCCTCGACGAGGGTGGACCGGGTCCGTCGCCTGCGGTCGCTGAGGTTCTCGGTGTTCATCGCGTGTCAGTCTCGCCCGTCTCTCGTCACCCGGCTGGTCCGCCTCCCGGCCGGGACGTCCCGGCCGAAACTGGGCATCCCATGGGAAATCACACGATTCTCTCATACTGATTTGCGCTCGAGAGGCGTTGTCCACAAGAATACATGACTGTATCCAATACACTTTTGTATCGAGGTCTTCGTGTCGACTTTTCTCTACGCCCTCGGGCGCCGGGCCTTCCGCCAGCCGGTGCGCTTCATCGCTCTCTGGCTGGTCATCCTCGGCCTCGTCGCCGCCGGCGTCGCCGCCTTCGCCGAGGACTTCGATGACGACTTCACGCTCCCGGGCTCCGAGGCACAGGTCGCCCTCGACGCGATGAAGGCGACCTTCCCCGAGGCGGCCGGCACCTCGGCGTCGGTCATCGTCGTCGCCCCCGACGGACAGTCCGTCACCGACCCCGACTACCGGGACGGGATCGAGCAGGCCGTCGACGACCTCGGCGAGCTGCCCAACGTCGACGCCGTGACCTCACCGTTCGACGACATGGTCGAAGGCGCGATCAGCGACGACGCGCAGGCGGCGATGATCTCCGTCCAGTACGACGGCAGCCTCCAGGAGGTCGGAGGACCCGCGGCCGCCGATGAACTCGTCGCCGCGCTCGACGGAATCCGCGCGGACCTGCCCGGCGCCGAGGTCGACGCCGGCGGTGAGCTCTTCCAGATCACCGGCGTCCACGTCTCCTGGGTCGAGGGGATCGGCGTCATCATCGCCTTCGTCGTCCTCCTCCTCACCCTCGGATCGTTCCGCGCCGCCGGCATGCCGCTCATCACGGCGCTCATCGGCGTGGCGATCTCCGTCCTCCTCGTCGTCGGGGCGACGGCGTTCGGGGCGATCAACTCCTCGTCGATCATGCTCGCCCTCATGCTCGGCCTCGCCGTCGGCATCGACTACGCGCTCTTCATCGTCTCCCGCGCCAGAGCGCTGCTGGCCGAGGGCCACGAACCCATCGAGGCCGCCGGGCGGGCGGTGGCGACGGCGGGATCTGCCGTCGTCTTCGCCGGCATCACCGTGATGATCGCCCTGCTCGGCCTCTCGCTGGCAGGCATCCCGTTCCTCACCGTCATGGGCATCGGCGCCTCGGGGTCCGTCGCGGTCGCCGTGATGATCTCCCTGACGATGGTGCCCGCCCTGCTCGGGTTCGCGAAGGCGAAGATCACCCCGAAGCCCTCCCGCCGCTACCGCCGGGCCATGGCCCGGGCGGAGGCCGAGGGACGCGATGCGTCCACGGACAAGACCGTCCTCGCCGAGGCGGGCGAACCCTATCCGCAGACGTTCATGGACCGCTTCTACTCCGGCTGGCTGACCGCGGTGACGAAGCTCCCGATCCTCACGATCGTCGTCATCGTCGGCGGTCTGAGCCTCTTCGCGATCCCCGCCACCCAGCTGCAGCTGTCCCTGCCGACGGCCGGTCAGCAGGAGGAGGGGACACCGGCCCGGACGACGTACGACCTCATCGACGAGCACTTCGGTCCCGGGTACAACGGTCCGCTCGTCATGACGAGCGAGATCGTCACTTCCGATGATCCGCTCGGCGACGTCGACGACATCGAGGCCCGCATCGCCGACGTCCCCGGCGTCGAGCAGGTCGTGCTCGCGACCCCGAACCGGGATGCGACGACCGCGCTCTTCCAGATCATCCCGACGACGAGCTCGGATGACCCGGCCACCCTCGACACCGTCAACCGGCTGCGCGAGCTGAGCACGCAGATCGAGGACGACTACGGCTTCGACACCGCCGTCACCGGTGCCACGGCCATCCAGATCGACGTCTCCGATCAGCTCGGCAAGGCGCTCGTGCCCTTCGGGATCTTCGTCGTCGGCCTCTCGATCATCCTCCTCACGATCGTCTTCCGCTCGATCGCCGTGCCGCTCAAGGCCACAGGCGGCTTCCTCCTGTCCGTCTTCGCGTCGTTCGGCTCCGTCGTCCTCGTCTTCCACGACGGACTGTTCGCCCAGCCCCTCGGCATCGACCAGACCGGACCGGTCATCAGCTTCCTCCCGATCATCCTCATGGGCATCCTCTTCGGGCTCGCGATGGACTACGAGGTCTTCCTCGTCTCCGGGATGCGGGAGGCCTACGTCCACGGGGCGAGCGCCCGGCAGGCGATCCGCGCCGGGTTCCTCTCCTCCGCCCGCGTCGTCTCCGCGGCCGCGGTCATCATGTTCTCCGTGTTCGCGGCGTTCGTGCCCGCCGGGGAGCCGATCATCAAATCGATCGCGCTGGCGCTGGCCGCCGGCATCTTCGTCGACGCGTTCCTCGTCCGGATGTCGCTCGTGCCGGCGATCATGCAGCTCCTCGGCGACAAGGCGTGGTGGCTGCCGAAATGGCTCGATGCGATCCTGCCCCGCCTCGACGTCGAAGGGGAGGGACTAGCCCACGAGGTGGCCCTGCGCGACTGGCCCGAACCGAACTCGCCCTACCGCGTCTTCGGCCGCGGCGTCGGAGTGAGCGCCCACGGGCGCGGCTTCTCCCACGTCGACGTCTCCCTTCTGCCGGGCCAGACGCTCGTCGTCAGCGGCACCGACCGCACCGCGCTCCTGCTCGCGATGACCGGTCGCGTCCCGCTCACGGCCGGGGAGATGAAGATCGGCGCAATGGTCCTGCCCGAGCACGCGGGCAAGGTCAGGCGCACGGTCCCGTTCTACGACCTCGGCGAGGGAGGGACCCCGCCCCCGGGAGTGCCGGAGATCGCCCGCCTCCGCCGGGATGCCCCCGCCCTGCTCGTCATCGACGGCGCCGAGGCGCTGACCCGCAGCGAGGGCCGGTACCTCGCCGATGCGCTGCCCGAGCTCACCGCCGAGGGCACGGCCGTCGTCCTCGCCCTGCCGAGCGGGGATGTGCGCGGGATCCTCCCGCCCCACGCCGACTACCTCCACCTCGACCTCGACCAGGCGACGATCGACCCCGCCGCGGGAAGTCCCGCCGCGGGAGAACCCGAGGGCACCGACAGCATCGGCGCGCGCACCGGCGCCGCCGCGACGAACCACACGGAAGGCGTACAGTCGTGAGACTCGAGCGAGCGAACTCCAAGAAGCCCGTGACCTGGGTGTCCTTCGCAGGTCTCGTCCTCATCCCCATCATCGTGGCCGCCGGCTTCATCCTCGCCACCTGGAAGAGCGGGGACCGGCTCGACACGATCGAGGCCGCCATCGTCAACAACGATGAGGGCGCCGAGGTGGACGGTCAGACCGTGCCCATCGGACGGGAGCTCACCAGTGGGCTCGTCGGGGAGAAGGACAACAACGTCGACTGGGTCATCACCGACGAGGAGGACGCGGAGAAGGGGCTCGCCGACGGGACGTACGCGGCGCGGCTGACGATCCCCGCCGGCTTCTCGCGGGCCGTGACCTCGGTCTCCGACGCCGACACCGCGACGCAGACGCAGCTCGACATCGACGTCTCCGGCGTCGCACCGGCCTCGGACCAGCTCCTCTCCCGCTCCGTCGCCGAGGTGGCGCGCACGACGTTCAACACGGAGATGACGGAGACCTACCTCGACAACATCTACGTCGGGTTCAACGACATGGGCACGCAGATGCGCAAGCTCGGCGACGCCGCCGGCGAACTCGACGACGGCGCCCAGCAGCTCTCCGAAGGCACCCGGCAGTCCGCCGACGGTGCCGGTGAGCTCGCCGGCGGCATGCAAGAGCTCGACAGCGCCGGCGGGGAGCTGAGCACGGGAGCCGGCGACCTCGCCACGGGTGCGGGTGAGCTCGCCACCGGTGCCGGGGAGCTCTCGACCGGGCTCGGCACGATGCGCGACGAGACGGCGAGCCTGCCCGATGACACCCAGCAGCTCGCCGACGGCGCGGGCGACCTCTCGTCCGGAGCGAGCGATCTCTCGACCGGAGCCGGTGACCTGTCGAGCGGCGTCGACGAGTACACGACGTCGATCGACGAGATCATCAGGGGCCTGTCGGGGGACTCGGGCAGCGGTTCGGGCCAGGGCGGACTCGACGACCTCATCTCCGGCGGGCAGGAGCTCGACAAGGGAGCGCAGGGCGTCGCCGAAGGGGCCAACGGCCTGTCCGACGGCCTCGGCGAATATCGGGACGGTCTGCAGTCCGGCGCCGACGACGCGGACCGGCTCGCCCAGAGTGGTACGGTCACCGGTCTCGACTCACTCGTCAGCGCAGGCCTGCTCACGAGCGGTCAGGCCGACCAGATCCGCGCCCAGCTGTGCCCGGCCGGCACCCCGGAGCCTGCGTGCCAGGGCGCGGAGCAGGCGTATGCCCAGGGTCTGCTCGCCGGCACCTCGGGTGGGCTGAACTCGGCCATCGAGGGACTCGGTTCGACCGATGACGAGCAGTCGCTCCTCGGCGGGGCAGAGACGCTGGCGACGGGGGCTGATGATCTCAGTTCCGGGATGAGCGAGTTCGTCAAGGGACTCGAAGACGGTCTCGGCGACCTCGCCGACGGCATGCAGGACATCGCCGACAACGCCCCGCAGCTGCTCGAAGCCTCGCAGGGCCTGCGCGACGGCGCCTCGGAACTCGCCGACGGCAGCTCACAGTTGTCCGACGGTGCCTCCCAGGTCGCTGACGGCAGCCAGCAGCTCGCCGACGGCATGCCGGCGCTCACCGACGGCATCGCGCAGTCCGCCGACGGTGCCAGCCAGCTCTCCGACGGCGCGAGCCAGCTCTCCGACGGCGCCGGTCAGCTGTCGACCGGCCTCGACCAGTACACGACAGGGGTCTCACAGGCCGCGACGGGTTCGACCGACCTCGCCGACGGGCTCGGCCAGCTCGCCGACGGATCCGAGGAGTACACCGACGGCGTCGGACAGTTCGCCGACGGCGTGCAGGACGGTGCGGACGAAGTGCCGTCGTACTCGGCACCGGACCGGGACAAGCTCTCCCGGGTCGCCTCGGCGAACATCGAGGCCCCGAACACGGATTCGGTGACGAACCTCCTCACCGGATCGACGATCGCCCTGCTCATCATGCTCGCGCTCTGGGTCGGGGGACTCGTCACGTACACGGTGCTCAAGCCGATCCCCTCCTCGACCCTGCTCTCGACCCGGTCGTCGGTGTCGGTGTGGCTGCGCGGTCTCGTGCCGGGGCTCGCCGTCGGACTCGTCCAGGCGCTCGTCCTCGCGATCCTCGCCGTCACCGTCATGGACATCGACGCGATCCAGGGCTTCGACATCGCCGTGCTCACGTTCGTCTCCGCGCTCGTGTTCATGGTGCTCAACTTCGCGCTCGTCGCGTGGTTCGGCGGGGTCGGGAGATTCCTCTCGGTCATCGCCGTCGTCCTCGCCGTCGCCGGGCGCACGATCGGGGCTGTGCCCGAGTTCTTCCAGTTCGTCGCCCCGCTGCTGCCGCTGACCCCGGCGATGAACGGGTTCTCAGCCATCGCGGCGGGCACGAGCGGCCTCGGCGCCGCCTACGGCGGACTGCTCGCGTGGGCGGTCATCGGACTCGTCATGTCGCTGCTCGCGATCGTCCGGGCCCGGACGACGAAGCCGGAGGAAGCCCTGGCGATGGCGTAGCGCGGCGTCGGTCGCTGGTCGCCTCGATCAAGTCGGTCCTCGATCAAGGGGTAGCCCGGATAGCGGGGCGTGCACGCGACCGGATCCGCACTGCCGCTTGATCGAGAGCGGACCGGGCGCGCGGCAACGGGCGCACAAGCCCAGCGCAGCTCTGCCTGCGGCGTCGGCCGGCCATGCGCGCGGCCCAGTCTCAGATGAGGTCGAGGATCGCCTCGGCGGCGGCGTGCGAGTCGCACAGGGTCGCGGCGTCCGTGTCCGGGTTCGCGGCGATCGCCAGGCCCCACTGCACCGCCGAGAGCTGGATCGACAGGGCGAAGCGACGCGGGTGGACCGTGCCGAATGCGTCGATCGTGCGGTAGGGACGCGGCGTCACCGCGAGCCCGCTCAACCGCTTCTCGCGGCCGTCGTCCAAGGTCAGACGCGCCGAGGTGAGCTGACCGCGGTCGACCATGCCGTGGATGAGGACGTCGGAGGCCAGGGCCACGGAGTTCGTCGGTGAGGCCGCATCGATGACGACGCTGCCGGTGAGCGCGCCCGCCACCCGCGCCGAGGTGACGGTGAAGATCTGCGGCAGCGGATCGGTGACCGCGGGGTCCGGTCCGGCCAGGGCCCCAGCCTCGGCGGTTTGATCGTTCTCGGCGATGTGCATGTCGGGGCCGATGAAGCGGACGATGCCGGCGTCGGCGAGGGCGATGAGTTCGGCGATCCGCCTCGGCGGGGGACCGTCGCAGATCCCGGACACGAAGTTCTCGAACCAGCCGCGGATCTCCATGTCCGTGCTCACCGGGTCGATGTGGCCCTCGGCGATGAGCTCCTTGAGGAGGAGCCGCGCCTGCCAGAGCACCATGAAGAGCGACTTGACGGGGCTGCCGTGGGGACCGGCGAGGGAATCCCGGAGGTCGGTGCGGAGGAAGTCGAGCATCCAGTCGTGGAGCGAGGATTCGGTGCCCGGTTCGCGGCCGGCGAACTCCTTGTCCTCGAGGGGGTCGAGGAGGTCGTGGAGGGAGAGCCGGTGCGCCGGGTCGGGGACGAGCTCCTCTTCGATCTCGGCCCACGCGAAGGCCTCGCGGGTGACGCGTCCGGAGCGGGAGGACTCGGCGGAGTCATCGGCATCGGGGTGGGTCTCCTGCCAGGTGCGGCGCGTGAGGTGGCGGGAGACCGCCTCGGCGATCGCTTCGCGCAGACGCCCGGGGTCGTCGGCGAAGGCGTCGGGAGCGGTGCGCGCCAGCGTCCGGTAGTACGCGAAGCGGAGGTCGGCGAGGATGAGCGGCCACAGCTGATCGTTGAAGCGCGCGGCGGCCCTGGCCTCGCCCCCGAGGTCGTCGAGGCCGGCGAGCTGGGCGACGTTGTCCCGTGTGAAGTAGCGCAGCGGCCACGTGGTGCGCGGATGGTCGGGGCTGATCGGCTTGCTGCGGTAGGGGATGCCGCGGCGGGAGCCGAGGAAGAGCAGGGGTTCCTCCCCGCTCGGGGTGTAGCTGAGCGCGCCGGCACCGTCCTCGTCGGCGGTGAACCGTCCGCCCCGCTCGATCGTCAGCAGGGTCTGGACGTCGAAGTAGTTGAGTCCCATGCCGCGGACGATGACGCGGGCGCCGGCGGGCACCTCGGTCAGCGGCGCCTCGGCAGGCAGGCTCTGGGGGATGTAGAGTCCCCCGTTGCGCTGGGCGAAGGCGGCGAGGCGGGCGCGTTCGTCGGCTTGGGCGCTCGGGATGTGGCCGACGGCGAGGACGACCGCCGAGGCGATGATCGTCGTCCCGTCCTCGCAGCGCACGAGCTGCGGGGGAGCGGCCGCCGCCGAGTCGTCGCCGGGGAGGTCGACCGCGGGCAGGTCGATGACGGACTCGACCGTGGTGCGGTGCTCGATGATCTCGATGAAGTCGGGGGCAGCGGCGCGGATCCGCTCGTAGGCGTCGCGCAGGTACTCGCCGTAGAGGGTGCGGCTCGGGAAAGTCGAGTCGACGGGCTCAGTGCCCCCGCGGGCCCGGTACCACTGCGCCATCGTCGGGCCGATCGGGAAGGACTCGGCAGCGTCGTCCGTCGCGGACGAGGCCTCCACCTCGGCGGGATCGGGGGCGCTGGCAGCGGACGTGGCCCCCACCTCGGCGAGATCGGGGACGTCGTCAGCGGACCCGGCCTCCACCTCGGCGAGGAAGGAGCAGCTGGCATCGGGAAAGATCGTCTGCTCACCGATCGTCGTGTTCATCAGCAGGCTCGCCGGCTGGTCGGTGCGCCAGACGATGCCCGCACCGGGCGGGTACGGGTCGATGAGGTGGACGGCGATGGGGTCGCGGGAGTCGGGCCAGCGGGCTGCGGCGAGGGCGACGATCCGCTCGAGGACGCTCAGCCCGCGGGGGCCGACTCCGATGATCGCGACCGTGCTGTCGGCGGTCACTCCTGCGTGCCGGCGCCGGGGCCGGGGTAGCCGGGCCACGGGTCGCCCGGCTGGTAGTCCTGCGGGTAGCACATGCCGGCCGCGTTCGGTTCGCCCGGCACGGTCTCCGGGGTGGGCTCGGCGGTCGCGCCGTCGCCGGCGGGCGCCTCGGTGCCGGTCTCCGTGTCCTGGGAGTCGTCGGTGGTCCCGGAATCGGTGGTGTCCTCGCCGGCGTCGGAGCCGTTGTTCTGGGAGGGATCGTTCGTCGGCTGCGGGGTCTCGGCGCCGTCGGAGGCACCCTGGATCTCGCCCTGGATCCACTGGTGGAGGACGTCGAAGTCCGGGTCGTAGGTGGGGGTGACGTCGTTGTTGATCTGGACGGTGGTGACGTCGCCCTTCTGCATCGCGACGGCGAGTTCGATGAACGCGGGGATCTCGTTCTGCGGGATCGACGTCGCGATGTTCTTCGTCGCCGACCCGGCGAGCTTCGGGTAGGCCGCGGCGAGTTCCTGCGGGTCGATCTGCTCGAGGGTCGTCTTGAGCATCCGCTGCTGACGGCACATGCGGTCGTAGTTGTCGCTGCCTTCGCGGGAGCGGACGTACCAGAGGGCCTTCTTGCCCTTGAGGTTCTGCGGGCCCGGATCGATCCAGCCGAAGACCTTGTTCGGCACGCCCGACATCGATTTGCCGCCGCCCATCGGGATGGGGCGTTCGACGTCGATGTTGACTCCGCCGATCGCGTCGACGACGTCTTCGAAGCCGGCCATGTCGACCGAGGCCCAGTAGTCGAGGTTGAGGCCCAGCGAGCCTTCGACGGCGGCCATCGTCGCCGTCATGCCGGGTTCGAGGCCGTTCGTCTCGCCGACAGCGTCGGGGTTCTCCTCGCCCCACTGCCAGACGGCGTTGATGAGGTCGACGGAGGAGTCGCCGGTGGGGCGGAACCCGTCGGGCCAGGCCTGGGCTTCGGGGCTGTCCGCGGGGAAGATCGGGAACGCGAGGTTGCGGGGCACGGAGATGAGCGCGGCGTTGCCGGTCTTCGTGTCGATCGAGGCGACGAGCATCGTGTCCGGGCGGGTGCCGGTGCGGTCGTCGCCGTTGTCGCGGCCGATGAGGAAGACGTTGATGAACGGCTTGTCCTTCCACAGCTCCTGCGCGTCGAGGGTCCTGCCGGTGCTCGCGCCGAAGAGGCTGGCGATCGTGTCGGCCTGGACGCGGGCGTAGACGGAGCCGATGCCGAAGGGAATGCCGATGATGAGGACGAGGGAGACGACGAGGAGGCCGGACATCCGGTTCTGCCACGGCGCATACCGGTGGCCCTTGCGCAGGCCGAGGTGGGAGATGACGATGACGACGATCCAGATGAGACCGACGAGGACCGCGCCGATCGCGAGGACGTTGAGCAGCGTCGGGGTGGCGATGATCGTGGCGACCGCGTGGACGGGTCCCTTGATGAGGAGGTAGCCGATCGCGACGAGGATCGTGAGGACGAAACCGCCGAAGACGATGAGGCCGAGCGGCCGGAACTTCGTCCGCAGCAGGCCGACACCGGGCAGGAGCGTGCTCAGCGAGGTCCATCCGACGAGTGAGGGGAATCCCTCGCCGAGGCGGGAGGAATGACGGCGGGCCCGTGCCGGTCCGCGGGTGGCCGGGGACGCGTCCCCTGACTGGGCGTCGTCGGCCGCGGCGTTCGCGTTCGGTGCCGACGCCGAGGCGGTGGCGGCGTGTGATCGAGGACTGCCGACTGATCCGGCTGCTGCGGCTGCGGCAGCGCCAGCGCCGGTGCGGCGGCGGTCGCTGTCCGTGCGGCGACGGTCATCGTCGCCGGCGGCGCGGTGCGCCTGATCTTGCGCGGAAGAGTGCTCCTGACCGGCAGGCGGCTGGTGTGCTGCGGGGGACTGCTGGTCGGTGGGAGTCTGCTGGGCGGCTGCGGCGACACCGGCGGCGCTGGCGCCGCTTGCCGCGGCGGCGCGCAGCATCCGTGCTTCACGCCGTGTGCGAGGGGCGACGGGGCGCGGGGTCGGCGCCTTCGAGTCGCCGCGATGGTCGGAGTTCCGCGGGGATTCTGAGCTGTGGCGGTCGGTCCCGCGATTGTTGCCGCGTGTCTCGGAGCTGCGGCCGCGGGAGTCGTCGGCGCGGCCGGAGGAGGGGACATCTGCGGGGGAGTTGCTGCGTCGCGACTGATTGAGCGAGAGGTTCGGAGCGTCCTTGTGCGCAGCGGACGGAGGCTGTGGGGGAGAGGCTGGGGTGTTCGGCGACGGAGCGGAACCGGAATTCTCGGTCGAGCTGGCGGCGGCTTCACCGCGGAAACGGGGACGGGACGAGGCACGGAGACGGCGACCGGCGGAGGAGGAATCAGGGTCGCTCCCCTGAGGTCCTCTCTTGTCAGGGGGAAACTCTGGCAAGTTCTCTACTCCTTGTTGCTCTTCTCGTACGTCGCATCTCGGGCCCTTGACGCCTGGTCAGCGGCGCAGACGTACCCAGCGATGTGCGAACGAATGGGGCGTGTCGAAGCGCAGATCACGGGTCACATCACTATGATTTTACGCCGGTACATTGATGAATGCTGGTATTCGGATCAGCGATGACCTGGGAAACTGCCTCAACGTGCGGCATCTCGGGCGATCTGAGGTCAGCTCGTATGATCAAGGCCACTCCGTGCGCGCGAACTTTGCTCTCGGAGCTTCCTTTCGCATAGGCTGGTGCTCGCAGTCTGAACTGTGGTGCCGAGGTTCGCGGAATGCGCGAGATCTCGGGCCGAAATCTGGAGTCGTGGCTGAGCGGCCGAAAGCGTCACCCTGCTAAGGTGAAGTCCCTTGAACTGGGGACCGTGGGTTCAAATCCCACCGGCTCCGCGCTGTGATGTGTCGCGACATCGTTCACTCGATGTCGCGGCACATTTCTCTTTTCTGACCCGGGTATGTCTCACGACATCGTTCCGGTTCTTCACCTGATGTCTCACGTCATCGTTCAGTCGATGTCTCACGTCATCGTTCCGCTGGCTCCTCAGGCTGCGAACCCGCACGGGCCCTGTCGGTCTCCTGCTCAGGGGTATCGTGCTCGGGGGTGCTCGTCTGCGCTGTTCGCGCGACACGGAGATTCGCACAAACGATGAGGGCGGCTGCGCCGACTGCGAGCGCAAAAGTGCCGATCGTCACTGCGCCCTCGAAAGCGCTCGCCTGAGACGCGGTCCACCGTGAAGCGGTGAGCGATCCGGCGACGGCAGCGGCGATGACCGTGCCGGTCACGGCGATGCCGATGCCCGAGGCGATCTCCTGCGCAGTGTCGTTGAGCGCGGCACCGATCGACGTCCTGTCCTTCGGCAGACCCCGCATGACGCTGATCGTCGCGGCGATCATCACCACCCGCATGCCGGCGGCGACGAGGACGAGGGATACGGCGATCCACACGTAGTGGACGTGCCCGACGGCCGCGTAGAGAACAAGGCCCATGACGACAGCACCGGCGCCGAGGTGCCCGGCCCGTTCCATGCCCACGCGGCGGATGACCTTGTCGACGAACGGGCCGATGAGGATCATCGTGAGCACCTGGGGGAGTGAGCCGAGCGCGGCCAGGGCCGGCGGCCATCCCCACGCGAGCTGCAGCTGCAGGGTCACGGTGTAGCCGAGTCCTGCCGTGGCCAGCCCGAGTGCTGCCTGATAGGTCAGGCCCAGCGAGACCGCGGGTCGGCGGATGAGCGCTGGATCGACGAGTGGGTGGCTGGTGTGTCGTTCGCGGACGATGAACGCGCCGATCCCGAGCAGTGCTGCGATCGCGATGATCCACGGCCGCGGATCCTGCGCCCCGAGGTCGACGAACAGGGTGGGCGAGAGCAGGGTCGCAATGACGGCGACAGTGCCAAGAAGCGCGCCGAGGATGTCGATGGGGACGCGATGGAGTTCGGTGGGATCGTCGGCGGCGATGCCGAAGCGGACCCCGACGAGCGCGAGCACGGCGATCGGCACATTGATGAGCAGCAGGGCCGGCCACGGTGCGACTGCCAGGAGAAGGCCGCCCAGCGTCGGGCCGATGGCGAGTCCGACGAGGCCGACCGTGGAGATCAGTGCGGTGGCGCGCACACGCAAGGCATCCTCGTCGAAGAGCCGGAACGACAGTGCCATCGCGCCGGGGGCCGTCATTGCGGCGGCGACTCCGATGAGCACGCGCACGACGATGAGCCCGATCGGGGTGGTGACGAGGACGACCGCTGCGCTCGCGAGCCCGAAGAGGCTCAGACCGATGAGCATGACGCGGCGGCGACCGAACCGGTCGGCGATGGCCCCGAAGGCGAGCATGAGTCCGCCGAAGACGAGCGCATAGGCCCCCGACGCCCACTGCAGCTGCGAGGCGTTCGCGGAGAGGTCGGTCGCGATCGTCGGCAGGGCAACATTGAGTACCGAGGTGTCGAGCATTTCGATGAGGAAGACGGCAGAGAGCCCGAGGAGGGCGAGCCAAGCGCCGCGCAGGGAGTGCGGGCGTGGATGTGCAGTCGTATCGGGATCTGCGGTCTGGTTGGGAGCTGAGGTCGGTGAGGTCGGCGGCGGGGTGAGTGGACGCTGCTTATTGGATCGTTGTTCCATTCTCTAACAGTGGAACGGTGATCCATTTGTGTCAAGATGGTGAGTATGAATTCCTCTCGACCGTCCGGACGTCGTCCGAAGAGCGATTCGCTGACCCGCTCGGCGATCGTCGCCGCCGCCATCGACCTGCTCGATGAAGCGGGGGAGCCCGGATTGACCGTGCGGGCGCTCGCGGCGCGCCTGCACACGGGACCCGGATCCATCTACTGGCACGTCGGGGATCGCAGCGGTCTGCTCGCGCTCGCGTGCGATGCCGTGCTCGCCGCCGCCGCGGAGGAGGCCGGTTCGGCAGGCGAGTCCGGAGTGGCAGGCGAGGGCGGCTCGGCACCGACCCCGGAGCCTATCGCCGCCGTTCGAGGGATCGCGGTGAGCCTCTTCGACGCGCTCGACGCGCATCCGTGGGCCGGGGTGATCCTGGCCGGAGCCGCCTCGGCGCCGAGTCTGCTCACGGCCCTCGATCGCATCGGCACCCTCCTCGACGAGGCGGGGGTGGCCCGAGACGCGCAGTTCTACCAGGCGACGGCGATCCTCAACTACGTCCTCGGGGTCGCTGCCCAGATGGCACGCAACGCACGGTCCGCGGCCGGAGGGAAGTCGCAGGCCGAATGGCTGGAGAAGCGCGCCGCGGAATGGGAGCAGATGGATGACCGGACGCATCCCTTCCTCCACCGCGTGTCCGCAGACTTTCGCGACCACGATGATCGTGAGCAGTTCATCGCCGGCCTCGACCTGCTGCTTGCCGGGATCGTCGCGTCAGTGCCGGGGTCTAGTCTGGAGCGATCAGCCAACGGGAGTCGGCCGGCGCCCCAGTGAGGCGACGGTCCCGGCGACCGAGGGACACGCACGTGAACTGAGAGAGAGTCAATCGTGAAGATCATCGTCATCGGAGCCGGAGGTCACGTCGGCGGGGTCGCCGCGGCCGGACTCGCGGCCCGTGGGCATGAGGTCATTGCCGCGTCCCGCTCCACTGACCCCGGAGTCGATACAGCCGATCCGGAATCGATCCGTTCGTTCCTCGCCGAGGTGGGACCGGTCGACGCCATCGTCGTGGCAGCCGGATCCGTGCCCTTCAAGCCGGTCACCGAACTCACGCGAGACGACTACGCCAGTGCCTTCACCTCGAAGGTCCTCGGGCAGCTAGAATTCGTCACCCAAGGCGTCGACACGGTGCGCGACGGGGGATCGATCACCCTGACGACCGGAGTCCTGTCCCGCGAGTCCGTCCCGACGGCCGCTGCGGCGGCGATGGCCAACGGGGCAATCGAGTCCTTCGTCATGGCAGCAGCCCCCGAGCTGCCGCGCGGCATCCGGATCAACGCTGTGAGCCCCAACGTCCTGGCCAACTCTCCGCACTTCCACGATGCGTTCGCCGGGATGACGCCGGTGTCCGACGAAGAGGTCGCTACCGCGTTCGTGAGGTCCGTCGAAGGCAACATCACCGGACGCGTCCTCACGGTCTGAGCTTCGCTGAGATGAGTCGTCAACGAGCGTCCGCGCTTCACCGTGCGTGCATCCGCCACCACAGCAGGGCGACGTGGAGCGCGGTCCGTGACTCGGCATCGTCGAGGGAGACGCCGAGGCGCTCCTCGAGTTTCGCCAACCGCGCGTAGAGGGCGGGGCGGGAGAGGAACCCTGCCCGCGCGAGCGCCGACTTGTTCCCTCCGTGGGTGAGGACGAGGTCGAGGAAATCGAGCATCTCGTCATCCCCGTCGAGCAGCGGCCCGAGCTCGCCCTCGGCGAAGGCCCGCAGGCGCGAGTCCTCACCGAGCACGGCGAGCAGACCGCGCAGCCGCACATCGGCAGAACGGTAGAAGAGCTGCTCGCGGACCTCGAGCGTCGAGGCCACCTCGGCGACCTGCGCGGCGGTGGGCAGCCTGCCGATGGCCGCGATGAGCGACACGTCGCTGCGTCCGACGCCCACGGTCCACATGACATCGAGGTCGGGCATCGCGGAGAACACGCGGTCGAGGACCTTCGTCTCGTCACGACGGCCGGGCAGCGCGAGGATGAGGCCGAACGAACCGGACTGCAGCTGGGCGGAGACGGCGGCAATGTCGGCCTGAGCGGTCGCCTCAGTGACCTCCGCGATGACAGCGCGCTCCCACAGCTGAATCCGCGTCGGATCGGCCGCCGGGTCATGGTCGATGCGCACGACGACCGGAACGAGACGGGCTCTCGCGGGCGGATCGAAGCCGAGCGACCGCGCGCGGACCCGCACCTCGTCCTCGTCGACGTGGCGCGCATCGAGGATCTCCCGGACGAAACCGCTCTGCGCCTGCAGCACGAGGTCACGCTCATCGCGTTCGGCCATCCTGGTGAGCGTGAGCGCCTGCGCCGCGCGCTCGACGATCTGTTCGACATCCGGCACAGCGGCGTGCGTGATTCCCGGCACGACGAGGCGGCCCCAACGGCGGGCGCGCAGGCCCACGGGCACCGAATGCCATCGCCTGTCGACACCGAGGTGACCAGCGAGCGCCGACGAGCTCGCACCGAGGCGGTCACCGGACTCCGCGCGGTCACCGGTCTCCGCGCGTCCGGCGCCGGTCTCGACGACGAGATCCCTCCACTGGGCGGCGAGGGTCTCCGACCCGTCCCCGGCATGGGCGAGGACCCGGTGACCGACGTCCTCGAGGATGACGGGAGCACCGAGGAGGGCGGCCGTGCGCGCGACGATCACCCCGACCTCGGCCCGCTCGAGACTGAGCTGGGTGTACGTCTCGTGGATCTCCCGGGCGCGTTCGAGTCGACCGAGCTGCTGGCCGAGCAACGCCCGATGCGCGAGCTCGGTGATGCGGACGAACTTGACCCGACGGCGCAGGCAGATGACGGGCAGGCTCCGGTCCGCAGCGGCGGCGCGGAGCACCGTGGCGGCGGCGTCATCGGAGGTCGAGTCGTCGTTGACGAGCTCGACGACGACTCCGGCGGCGCCGGCGTGCTCGAGCTGATCGAGGAACTGCGCCATCGCCGGTGCCGACCGACGGAACGTCTGTGCCGTGGTGAGCACGAGCTCCCCGCCTTCGAGGAACCGTTCGACCTCGGGCGCATCGGCGATGTGGATCCACCGGACCGGGCGGTCGAGACGCTCGTTGCCGGACAGGATCTCGGGGCCGCCGGAACGGATCTCACCGAAGCCGAGCACATCGGCGACGACGAGGCCACCGGCTCGGTCGGGCTCAGCCGTCACCGCGGTGTGCCCCGCGCCCAGCTCGTCATCGATCGTCATTGACACAGTGTAAATCTAAGCACACTGAAGCTGACACTCTGACACTGACGGCGCACCGCCTCGGCGACGATGATGAGAGGACGCACCTCTGCTGTCGACGTCGAAGGAACCCCCTCATGCCCGCCATCGCCCATTGGATCAACGGCCGCCCCGAGACCCTCGGGGCGGACACCCGCCTCGGCGAGGTGACGAACCCGGCGACCGGACAGGTCACCGGTGAGGTCGCACTCGCCGACAAGGCCACCGCGGACGCCGCGATCGCTGCGGCCGCGGCCGCCTTCCCCGCGTGGCGCGACACCTCTCTGGCGAAGCGCACCGCGATCCTCTTCGCCTTCCGGGAGCTGCTCAACTCCCGCAAGGCCGAACTCGCCGAGATCATCACCGCCGAACACGGGAAGGTGCTCTCCGACGCCATGGGCGAGATCGCCCGCGGCCAGGAGGTCGTCGAATTCGCGTGCGGCATCGCAGGCCTCCTCAAGGGCGGCTTCTCGGAGAACGTCTCCTCGACCGTCGACGTCCACTCGCTGCGTCAGCCGCTCGGCGTCGCCGCGATCATCTCGCCGTTCAACTTCCCGGCCATGGTGCCGATGTGGTTCTTCCCCATCGCCATCGCCGCCGGCAACACCGTCGTCCTCAAGCCCAGCGAGAAGGACCCGAGCGCGGCGAACTGGCTCGCCGAGCTCTGGCAGGAAGCAGGCCTCCCCGACGGTGTGTTCAACGTCCTCCACGGCGACAAGGAAGCCGTGGACACGCTCCTGACCAGCCCGGACGTCGCCTCGGTGTCCTTCGTCGGGTCGACCCCGATCGCGCGCTACGTCTACGAGACGGGCACCGCGTCCGGCAAGCGGGTGCAGGCGCTCGGCGGTGCGAAGAACCACATGCTCGTCCTCCCCGACGCCGACCTCGACCTCGCCGCCGACGCCGCCGTCAACGCCGGGTACGGCGCTGCCGGGGAGCGGTGCATGGCGATCTCCGTCGTCGTCGCCGTCGACTCGATCGCCGAAGAGCTCGTGGCGAAGATCGCCGAACGCACCCGCACCCTGCGCATCGGCGACGGTCGGGACGAGCCGGACATGGGCCCGCTCATCACCGCCGCCCACCGCGACAAGGTGTCCGGGTACATCGATGCCGGCGCCGCGGCGGGGGCCACCGTCGTCCTCGACGGACGCGATGACGTGCCCGCGGACGGGTTCTTCCTCAATCCGACTCTCTTCGACAACGTCACCGCCGACATGACGATCTACACCGACGAGATCTTCGGGCCGGTGCTCTCCGTCGTCCGGGTCCCCGGCTACGACGAGGGCCTCGACCTCATCAACGCCAACCCCTACGGCAACGGCACCGCGATCTTCACCAACGACGGCGGCGCCGCTCGCCGCTACGAGCGGGAGGTCGAGGTCGGGATGGTCGGCGTCAACGTCCCGATCCCCGTCCCCGTCGGCTACTACTCGTTCGGGGGCTGGAAGAACTCCCTCTTCGGCGACACCCACGCCTACGGCGACGAGGGCGTCCACTTCTTCACCCGCGGCAAGGTCGTCACCTCCCGCTGGCTCGATCCCAGCCACGGCGGACTCAACCTCGGCTTCCCGACCCACGACTGACAAGGACACGACGATGACGACGACCATCGACAGCGCAGACACCCCGGCCACCCCCGCCGAGGCGGCCCCCACCTCGGCGGTCACCGCCGATCAGCTCGCCGCCGGACGCCGCGCGTACGAACTCGATCGCCGGCACGTCTTCCACTCGTGGCAGGCGCAGGGCGCCTTCGACCCGATGACCGTCGTTGCGGCGGAGGGCTCGCACGTCTGGGACGGGGAGGGGCGGAAGCTCCTCGACTTCTCCTCGCAGCTGGTCAACACGAACATCGGGCACCAGCACCCGAAGGTCGTCGCCGCCGTCCAGGAGCAGGCGGCGCGGCTGTGCACGATCGCCCCGCAGCACGTCAACGACGCCCGCTCCGAGGCGGCGCGACTCATCGCCGAGCTCACCCCCGGCGACCTCGACCACGTGTTCTTCACCAACGGCGGGGCCGACGCGAACGAGCATGCGATCCGCATGGCCCGCCTGCACACCGGTCGGACGAAGGTGCTCTCGGCCTATCGCAGCTACCACGGCGGCACGCAGCTCGCCGTCAACGTCACCGGCGACCCGCGGAGGTTCCCCAACGACTACTCGGCCGAGGGCGTGGTCCACTTCATGCCCGCCTACCAGTACCGTTCGTACTTCGGGGCGACCACCGAGGAGGAGGAGACGGAGCGGGCCCTGCGCCATCTCGAGGACCTCATCGTCCTCGAGGGACCGGCCAACATCGCCGCTCTCGTCCTCGAGACCGTGCCCGGCACCGCCGGCATCTACGGACCGCCCGCCGGGTACCTCGAGGGAGTCCGCGAGCTCACCGCGAAGCACGGGATCGTCTACATCGCCGACGAGGTGATGGCCGGATTCGGCCGCACGGGCCGCTGGTTCGCCGTCGACCGCTGGGGTGTCACCCCTGACCTCATCACCTTCGCGAAGGGGGTCAACTCCGGGTATGTGCCGCTCGGCGGGGTCGCGATCTCCGCCGCGATCGCCGAGACCTTCCGCGACCGCGCCTACCCCGGCGGGCTGACGTACTCGGGGCATCCGCTCGCGTGCGCGGCGGCCGTCGCGACCATCGGAGCGATGCGGGAGGAGGGGATGGTGGAGAATGCCGACCGCCTCGGCGCCGAGGTGATCGGACCGACCCTGCAGGAACTCGCGTCCCGGCATCCCTCGGTCGGCGATGTCCGCGGCATGGGCTGCTTCTGGGCGGTCGAGCTCGTCCGCAACCGGGAGACGAAGGAGCCGCTGGCCGCGTACGGCGGCAGCTCGCCGGAGATGAACGAGGTCATCGCCGCGCTCAAGGCCGGCGGGGTCCTCCCGTTCGCGAACTTCAACCGCATCCACATCGTGCCACCGCTCAACACCCCGGACGCCGAGGTGCGCGCGGGCCTCGCGGTGCTCGACGAGGCGCTCAGCATCGCCGACCGGTACGTCGACTGAGCCGCCGCTGGAAGGCGGCCGACCAGATCACCGGTCGGCCGCCTCGGCGAGGTCCTGGCGACAACCTCCCTGGATGTGAAAGCTGATACAGTCGGACCGTTTGCCCCGCTGTTTGTCCAGTTGGGAGATGAACGCAGGGTGAACAGGGTGACCGGGCGCTGAAAAGTGGGTGAAGTTCAGACTTCGGACGCTGTAGACTCGCACCTGGTTGAGGTCGCAGTCTGTCGCTCGGCCGTTCCCCGTCCTCATTGTGTCTACGTCCAAGGTCGCTGAGTGGAAATCTTCTTCGTTGTCGTGCTCGTCGTGGCACTGGCGCTCTTCTTCGACTTCACCAATGGCTTCCACGACACGGCCAATGCGATGGCGACGCCGATCGCCACCGGTGCGATCAAGCCGAAGGCCGCTGTCACCCTCGCCGCGATCCTCAACCTCATCGGCGCCTTCCTCTCCACCGAGGTGGCGAAGACGATCTCCGGCGGGATCATCAAAGAGGGCGATGGGGGAGTCCAGATCACTCCCGAGTTCATCCTCGCCGGCCTCATCGGCGCGATCATCTGGAACATGGCGACCTGGCGCTTCGGTCTGCCGTCCTCGTCGTCGCATGCGCTCTTCGGAGGTCTCATCGGTGCGGCCATCGTCGGCGCGGGCGTGAACTCCGTCGACTTCGGCGTCTTCCTCTCCAAGGTCGTCATCCCGGCGATCGCCGCCCCGCTCATCGCGGGCACCAGCGCCTACATGTGCACGCGCCTGGCCTACTACATCACGCGGCGCAACGGTGACGGCCAGACTGCGCACCGGGCGCCGTTCAAGTACGGGCAGATCTTCAGCTCTTCGCTCGTCGCGCTCGCCCACGGCACGAACGACGCGCAGAAGACGATGGGCGTCATCACCCTCGTCCTCATCTCCGCGAACCTGCAGGAGGGCGGCACCGGCCCGCAGTTCTGGGTCATCGTCACGTGTGCGTTCGCGATCGCCTTCGGCACGTACGTCGGCGGCTGGCGCATCATCGACACGCTCGGCACGAAGCTCACCACCGTCAAGCCCGCGCAGGGTCTGTCCGCCGAGACCTCGACGGCCGCAGCGATCCTCGCCTCCTCGCACCTCGGCTTCGCCCTGTCGACGACGCAGGTCGCCTCCGGGTCGGTGCTCGGGTCCGGGCTCGGACGCAAGGGCGCCGACGTCCGCTGGTCGACGGCCGGACGGATCGCCTCGGGCTGGCTGCTGACGATCCCGGCCGCCGGCATCGTCGGTGCCGCCGCTGCGGGCGTCGCGTACTTCGGTCTCTTCGGCGTCCTCGTCGACACGGCCGTCGCCGTCGCCGTCGTGCTGTGGATCTACCTCAGCTCGCGGCGGGCGAAGGAGACCGAGATCTCGAACTTCGACACCGTCGGCGAGGCGGTCAACGTCCGCGGTCGCAAGCGCAAGCTCCGCCAGGACCGCAACCGCAAGCGCGCCGCGGCCAAGCGTGAGGCCCGCACCGAGGCGATGGAGCAGAAGACCGCCGCGAAGCAGGCGCGCAAGGCGCAGGCACGCCGCGGATCCGCGGGGAACGGTGGCGGTGCCGGATCTGGTGCTGGTGTCGGTCCGGGCGCTGGTGCTGACGGTGCCGCTGCTGACCGGGCCGGTGTCGGCGTGGCTGATGCCGGTGCGCGCGGCTCAGATCGAACCGACGGCGCTGACGCCGCCGATCTGACCGGGGCTGATGCAGTCGGCCCGGACGCTCCGAAGGACAAGGGAGACGCGAAATGATCGAATGGAGCTCCTTCGCCGTTGTCGCCATCGCGACGTGGGTGTCCTCGCTCGTCGTCATCGGGCTGTTCTCGACTGCCGTGCGCATGCGCGCCGTGCACATCGACCAGATCGCGGAGGGCCATCCCAATCCGCTGCTCAAGCTCGGCTACTGCGCGGTCTTCGGGGTCTGCGGCCTCCTCGTCCTCTACGGCGTCTACCTCATCGTCCCGGCACTCAACGGAGGCTGAGCGCACCGCCGCCGAAGCGCAGCTGCCGGACCGCCAGCGCCAGCGCCGGACAGTAGGCGGGCAGCGGGCGCCCGGACGCCAGCTGCGCTCAGTTCGCCTTCGCACGCCTCGCAACAGCACAAACAACGCGCAGCCCCACGCACAACCCGCGGCCGCACGCACACCCCGCAGCCACGCGCACTACCCGTGGCTCGCTACGTCATCGGTGGAGTGCTGAAACCTCCCCGTGCACGCGGTGTTTGTCGAGCTCCGGGTGCGGGATAGTTTCGGGCTGGAGGCATCCCGCACCCTCAGCCGCAACTCCACCGCGCAGTCCCAAGCACTACCCTGAGCCGCACGCACTACCCGTGGCTCGCCACGTCATCGGTGGAGCGCTGAATCCTCCCCGTGCAGGCGGTGTTTGTCGAGCTCCGGGTGCGGGACAGCTTCGAGCCGCAGACACCCCGCCCGAACCGCTCTGAACGGCAATACTCTGATCCGGCCTGCACTGCGCCACTGTGCGCGCCCGCTCCGGTCGCCGTCCCGGCCATTCGCCGCCGCCGCAGCGCACTTCGGGGTGAATGCGACGATCCCCCGACCACCTCGGCGGTGATCGGGGGATCGGTCGTCTCAGACGACGAGCTCGAAGCCCTCAGCCGACGGTGCGGCCGAAGCGCTCGGCCGACGTCGTCAGGCGCTCAGCCTCAGGCGAGGCCCAGGTGCGTGCGGAGCTTGTCGACCTCGGCGCGGAGTTCGGCGGGAACCGAATCGCCGAGTTCGGCGTACCATTCCTCGATCGAGGCGAGCTCGGTCTCCCACTCCTCGGGCTTGATCGCGAGCGCCTTGCGCAGCTGCTCCTCGGTGAAGTCGAGGCCCTCGGTGTCGAGGCCGTCTTCGGTCGGGGTGAAGCCGAGCGGGGACTCAGCGGCGTCGACGGTGCCGTTGACGCGTTCGAAGACCCACTTGAGCACGCGCGAGTTCTCCGAGAATCCGGGCCACAGGAACGAGTTGTCGTCGTCGCGACGGAACCAGTTGACGTAGAAGATCTTCGGCAGCTTCGCACCGTCGGTCTGGCCGATGTTGAGCCAGTGCTGGAGGTAGTCGCCGACGTTGTAGCCGATGAACGGCCGCATCGCCATGGGATCGCGGCGGACGACGCCGACAGCGCCGGTGGCGGCGGCGGTGGTCTCCGAGGAGAGCACCGAGCCCATGAACACACCGTGGTTCCAGTCGCGCGTCTCGGTGACGAGCGGCATCGTCGTCTTGCGGCGTCCGCCGAAGAGGATCGCCGAGATCGGCACTCCGTTGGGGTTCTGCCACTCGGGAGCGAGCGTGGGCACATTCGAGATCGGGGTGCAGAAGCGCGAGTTCGGGTGGGCGGCCGGGGTCTCCGAGTCCGGAGTCCAGTCGTTGCCGCGCCAGTCGGTGAGGTGCGCGGGCTTCTCGTCGGTCTTGCCCTCCCACCACACGTCGCCGTCATCGGTGAGCGCCACGTTCGTGAAGATGTTGCCACCGGCCTCGATCGCGTGCATCGCGGTCGGGTTCGTCGAGTAGCCGGTGCCCGGCGCCACGCCGAAGAGGCCGAACTCGGGGTTGACGGCGTAGAGCTGGCCGTCGTCGCCGAAGCGCATCCAGGCGATGTCGTCGCCGAGGGTCTCGGCCTTCCAGCCGGGAATCGTCGGCTCGATCATCGCGAGGTTCGTCTTGCCGCAGGCCGACGGGAACGCCGCGGCGATGTACTTGACCTGCCCTTGCGGGTTCGTCAGCTTGAGGATGAGCATGTGCTCGGCCAGCCAGCCCTCGTCATGGGCGATCGCCGAGGCGATGCGCAGCGCGTAGCACTTCTTGCCGAGCAGCGCGTTGCCGCCGTAGCCGGAGCCGAACGACCAGATCGAGCGCTCCTCCGGGAAGTGGGTGATGTACTTCGTCGAGTTGTTCGGCCAGGCGACGTCCTCTTCGCCTTCGGCGAGCGGGGCGCCGACGGAGTGGACGCACTCGACGAAGTCCGCGTTCTGCGCGTCGATCGCATCGAGGGCGTACTTGCCCGAGCGAGCCATGATGAGCATGGAGAGCACGACGTAGGGCGAGTCGGTGACCTCGATGCCGAACATCGGCTGGTCCGCCTCGGCGAGGCCCATGACGAACGGGATGACGTACATCGTGCGTCCGCGCATCGAGCCCTCGAAGAGACCGTTGAGGGTCTGCTTCATCTCAGCGGGGGCGACCCAGTTGTTGAGTGCGCCGGCATCCTTCTCATCGACCGAGCAGATGTAGGTGCGGTCCTCGACGCGGGCGACGTCCTCGGGGTCCGACGCTGCGTAGTAGGAGTCCTTCGTGCCGGTGAGGGCCACGAGCGTCCCGGCGTCGACGAGCTGCTGCGTGATGAGGGCCTTCTGGCCTTCGGAGCCGTCGATCCAGACGATGTCGTCGGGGGTCGTGAGGTGGGCGATCCGGCTGACGAACGAGAGCACCTTCTCGTTCTTCGTCGGTGCGTTCTTCAGCTGGTCAGCGACGACGTCATGGTCGAGGACTGTCATGAGTGGTCTCCTGGTCGATCGGGGTTTGACGACATTGGGGAGGATGTCGAGCGGTGGTTACACAACCACGGTAGGGTGGCGGCAGAGGCGGAGTTCACCGGTTTTCGGCAACCGAAGATGTGCATTGGGCCACAAAGACGAGGTCGCTGACGCAAATGCGTCATTTGAGTGACGTATTTTTTCACAGCAATGACGGATAGTTGCAGATCCTGACTTTCGTTGAAAATTGCATCACCGTTCACCTCGCCGAGGTTGTTCGCCCACCCGTTTGTCCGGCGTTTCCCGCCGGCCGGGTCACCCGAGGGTCACGATTGTCCGCAGGGGTGGTTCGCGGAGAACGACTGATGATCACGGGGCGTTCGACGCAGGCGTCGCGGATTGAGGGTTGCCGCGGCTGCGCATCCCGAGCCTCGCGAAAACTGTGGCGAAGGGCACTGCCGGGGATTTGAGGTCGGGTGAACATCCTGTGTATAGTTGTTCGAGTTGCAGGGCGGACGCCCGGTCGACATGCGCCATTAGCTCAACGGATAGAGCATCTGACTACGGATCAGAAGGTTGGGGGTTCGAATCCCTCATGGCGCACCACAGAAGGCCTCTCACCAGGTGAAACATCCGGTGAGGGGCCTTCGTCGATTGCATCGGCCGAAGCCCGATCAGTGGTGGTTCCGAGTCCCGATCGGCGGAAGCGCCGAAGCCCGCTCGGCGGTCATGGCGAGTCCTGAGAGGCGAAGATGGGACCTGACAGGCACGGGTCGGGAGGCACGTTTGATGTGTTCACGGGAGCCGCATGGATGACGCCGACAACCGCGAACCCATGCGGGACGTGCCGGTGACGCTTGCCTCGACGGTCCCCGCCGACTTCGCGCTGCCGACCGATATCCTCGAGTTCACCGGCCCGGACCCCGAACCGATCTGGCTCAATGAGGCCGGAGGAGTGACGGTGCGCTTCGACGGTGACGCGGCGGGAGACGGCACCCGTCTCCGGTACCTCAAGCGCAACCCGCTGCCGAGCAGTGAGGATCTCGCACTCGAAAAGGAGAAGCTCGAGTGGCTGACCCTCCGGCATCCCGTCCCGCGCGTCATCGACTATGTCCGCCGAGGCGACGCCGAATTCCTCATCACCGAAGCGATCCCCGGCGCCAACGCGGTCGCCGCCGAGAACAGAGCGCGAGCGAACACCGCCATCGCCGCCATCGGCGAAGGGCTGCGCCGCCTTCACGATCTTCCCGTCGACGACTGCCCGTGGACGTGGTCCGTCGCGGACCGACTGCGGGCCGCGACGAGCGAACAGGCGAGCACTCTCAGCCCGACTCCGGAGATCGACCGCCTCGTCGTCTGCCACGGCGACCCGTGTGCCCCGAACACCCTGCTCGATGCGGCCGGCCGCTTCGTCGGGCACGTCGACATGCAGCGCCTCGGTGTCGCCGACCGCTGGGCCGACCTCGCGGTGGCGACGATGTCGTTCGGCTGGAACTACGACTCCTTCGACGAGGCGGTCTTCTGGGACGCCTACGGCATCGCCCCTGACGAGAAGAGGATCCGGTACTACCGCGAGCTGTGGGACGCGGAGTAGGGGTGTCGTATCCCCGTCAGTTCTCCTCCCCGATCTTCACGGCGAGCACCGGCACCGGGGAGTCGAGCAGCAGACGCTGACTCACCGACCCCATGAGGGCCTTGCCGACGCGGGACCGGCGCTTCATGCCGATGACGAGGCGCGAGACATCCGAGCGGGCATCGAGTTCGTCGAGGACCGCCTCGGCGGGATCGCGGTCACCGCGCCCACGTCGGTCGACGAGTTCATACGGCACCTCGGAGGCGTCGAGCGTCGTCGTGTCGAACGTCGACTGGATGCCGAGCGGGATGACGATGAGGCCGGTGTCGAAATGCCGGGCTTCGCTGATCGCTGCCGTCAGCGCCGCCTCGGCGGTCTGGTTGTCGGGAACTGCCACCATGATGGCCATGGCTTCTCCTTCTGATCGGAGTGGGTCTGATCGGGGTAGGTGCGCCGGGTGGGGAGTGCCGGCAACGGAGGTCACCGTTCATTCTCGCCGATGGGGTGTGGAACAGCACCTGGTCAACCGTCCGCGCGGAGGATGCGAATACCTCTGTGGGCTTCGGCGGTCCGGCTCACTGCCCGTACTTCGTGCGGAACTCCTCCTCGAGATCCTCGAGTGTCTTGTCCCGGGTCTCCGGCAGCATCGCGATGAGGAAGATGAGTGCGAGCACGCCGCAGCCGGCCAGCAGGAAGAACGTCGCAGAGATGCCCAGCGATGCGACGACCGGTGGGAAGAACTGTGCGACGGCCGCGTTGGCCATCCACAGTGCGAAGACGCAGATGCCCATTGCGAACGACCGGATCTTCAGCGGGAAGATCTCCGAGAGCATGAGCCAGGTCAGCGGACCGATCGTGCCCTGCATCGAGAAGACGAAGAGAATGACGAAGACGAGAATCGCGTAGGCCTTGAACTGGCCTTCCGGGAGGAAAGCGGCGGAGAGACCGATGAGGATGTGGAAGAACGTGGTGAGCATGAATCCGCCGATGAGCATTCTCCGCCGCGGCAGTCGGTTGATGAGCATGATGCCCACAGTGATGCCGAGAACCGACGCGAGCCCATTGAGCGTGTTCGCCACGATCGCCGCGTCGGCGGAGAAGCCGGCATCGGTGAGCAGCTGGGTGCCGTAGTACATGACCGCGTTGATGCCGGAGAGCTGTGAGGCGATGCCGATGCCGATGCCGATGACGACTAGTCGCAGCACCCACTTCGAGGCGAGATCGGAGAGGCCACCGGTCTTCGACTTCTCCTCCTGTTCGGCGAGGAGTTCGACCTCCTTCATCTCCGCCTCGGCGCGTTCGGTCGACCGCACCTGCTTGAGGACGTCGAAGGCCTGATCGTCGCGGTGCTTCGAGATCAGCCAGCGCGGGCTCTCCGGGAGGAAGAGGATGCCGATGAGCAGGGCGATCGCCGGCAGCACGGCGACAGCGAGCATGTAGCGCCAGACTCCGTCGTGTTCACCCCAGAGATTGAAGATGATCGCGTTGATGACGAAGGCCGCGAACTGACCCGACACGATCATCACCTCATTGCGGGTGACGAGCGAACCGCGCTTCTCGAACGGCGAGAGCTCGGCGAGGTAGACGGGCACCGTCGTCGAGGCCGCCCCGACCGCGAGACCGAGGACGAAGCGGGCACCGGCGAGGAACTGCCAGTTCGGTGCGAGCGCGCACGCCAGCGTCCCGACGATGAAGAACAGCGAGAGTCCGAGGATGTTCGAGCGGCGTCCGTAGGCGTCCGAGAGCCTGCCGCCGATGACCGCGCCGAAGGCCGCGCCGATCGTGAGGAAGCTGACGACGAGTCCCTCGGTGCGCGGGGTCAGTCCGAAATCCTGGGTGAGCGGCTCGAGGGCGCCGTTGACGACGCCCGTGTCGTAGCCGAAGAGCAGGCCGCCGAACGTCGCGACGACGGCGATGATGCCCAGTCGCGAGGTGTGCGGCCCCTTCGTGTCCGGGGGCAGGTCCACCAGGGATTTCTGTTGTCCGCTCATGGCGATCACTCTCCTTCGAATGACGTGCGTCCCGGCGCCGGTGCGGCGCCGTGCCTGGATTCGAGCAATGGTTGGGGACGGAACCGCGGAAGCGGTCCCGCAGGGAACTGGGCTGATGGGGTCAGGTGGTGCGCGGTCGGATGGTCAGCGCCGAGGCTGCGGTAGGCGGCCCGAAGCGATCAGGTCGTGCGTGCAGTCGTCAGTCGGCATCGCCTCCGTGCCGGGCGACGAGGTCGTCGATCGTCGTCTTCTGGTACCGGCTGACCGCGTCGTTGTTCTCGTTCTCCCCGAAGACGTTGGAGACGATGAGCGCATCGGGTCGGTCGAGGAACCCCGCCTCGCCGAGGCGGCCGAAGAGGGCATCGAAATCGACGTCCCCGTCACCGACCTTGAGGTGCTGGTGCACCCGCGCCGAGGTGGTCGGCGGGTTCGCGATGTACCGCAGCCCGTGCGAGGCCCGGTGGTCGAAGGCGTCGGAGATGTAGACGGCCCGCAGGCGATCGCCGAGTTCGGGCACGAGGGTGTCGAGGCAGTCGCCGTAGTGGAAGGTGTGCGGGGCGACGTAGACGAAGCCGATCGCCTCCGAGTCGAGGCCGCGCAGCACCCGCCACGCCTCATGCCCGTCCTCGACGAAGTCGTCGGGATGCGGGTCGAAGTTGAGCCTGAGCCTCTCCCGCTCGATGACGGGCAGGATCTCATCCATCGACCGGTAGAACGACTCCTCGGACTCCTCGAAGGACTCGGGGCGACCGCTGAACTCGGTGTTGATCGTCTCCACTCCGAGGTCGACGGCGATCTCGATGACCCGGAGGAAGTTCCTCACCGCCGCTTCCCTCTTCGCCTCATCCGGCCAGGCGATCCGCTGCACCGGCAGCAGGGCGGGCACGGTGATGCCGGCGGCGTCGACGCTGCGGGCGAACCGGGCGATGAGGTCGCGGTCCATCTTCGGGTAGCGGAAGTGCGTCGCGAAGTCCGGATGCGGGGTCAGCTGCATGTGCTCGAAGCCGAGGTCGGCAGTTGCGGCCGCGAAGTCGAGCAGCCGGTGCGTGTGGTGCAGCGGGGTGGGGTCGTAGGCGAGCTTCATGATCGGCTCCTCACGCGTAGAACGCGGGCGTTTCCGGGACGTCGACGGTGTGGAGCTGGCCGTCGCGCATTGCGGCGACTCCCGCGCCGCAGGCCACGGCGACACGGTAGCCGTCCCAGGCGGAAGGCCCGGCGATCTCCCCGTTGCGAGCTGCATCGACCCAGGCTTGGACCTGGGCGTCGTAGGCGGTCGCGAAGCGAGTGGTGAAGTCAGCGTGCTCGGTGATCGACGACCGGCCTCTGTGCCAGTTCTGCAGACCCGTGGGATCGCCGATGCGCGCGATGCCTTCGGAGAAGACGGCTTCTGTCGTCACTTGGTAGCCGAACTGGATGCTCACATTGATCTCGACATCGACGAGGACACCGTTCTCGAGTCCGATGAGCACGAGCAGCGGTTCGCTCAGCCGATCGGGGGTGAGCGGATTCCGCCTGGTCTCCTTGACTTCGATCGACGTGATCGGTGAGCCCGCAAGCCACGGCACGATGTCGAACTCGTGGACCACGGACCCGTCGATGAGCGTGTTCTGATCGTAGTCGTCGGGCACGCTCGCATTCCGGTGTGCGCAGTGGAGCATGAGCAGCTCTCCGTCGTCGCCGGACTCGATGAGTTCGCGCAGCTGCCGGTACTCGGGATCGAAGCGGCGCATGAAACCGACCTGGATGAGCTTCCTTCCGCCCGCCTGCTCGGCTTCGAGGACGCGCCACGAGGATTCCGGGTCCGGCGTCAGCGGCTTCTCGCACAGGGTGGGCAGCCCCGCCTCGATCGCGGGCAGGAGGACGGCCTCGTGGAGGAACCCGGGGGTGGCGACGAGGAGTCCGTCGACGGCACCGGCGGCGATCGCATCCTCGACGCGGGAGAAGGCCTGCGCCCCGGGGGCGTTGGCGAGTGCGGCCTGCGCTCGCCCCTCATCGGGTTCGATGACGGCCGAGACCGTCGCTCCGCTGATCGACGAGGCGATGCGCTTGATGTGGTCGGCGCCCATCATTCCGGCGCCGACGACTCCGACGCGGAAGTCGGCAGTGGGGTTCAGCTGTGCCATGGTGGGGTTCTCCTTGAGTTCGGTCGGGTCGTCTGCGGCGGTGCAGAGTCGCCGAGGCGGTCGGGTCGGCTCAGCGGTCGGTGACTGCGGCCGGGGTGGAGGTGAGGATCGTCGAGAGCGTGCGCTCGGCGATCGGGAAGGGCGCGTCGACGCTGCAGCCGAACATGTCCTGTTCGACGATGGCGAAGGTGTCCGGGGCCAGCGCGGCGATCGCCTCGATGATCGGATCGAGCGGTGGGATGCCCTGGTTCGGTTCGACCATGATCCCGTCGGCGACAGCCTCGGCGAAGGGGGTGTCGGACTTGAGGACATCGAAGATCTTCACCGGGTCGACCTGTTTGAGGTGGAGGTAGCCGATCCGCGAGGGATGGTCGGCGATGAGCTTGAGGTTGTCCCCGCCGTAGTAGGAGAAGTGCCCGGTGTCGAGGCAGAGGTTCGTGTACGCCTCATCGGTGAGCTCGAGGAACCGCTCGACCTCCGAATGGGTGCCGACGTGGGAGTCCGCGTGGGAGTGGAACTGCTGGTGGAGGCCGAACTCCTCCTCGAGGGCCCGACCGAGACGGTCGTGGCCGGCCGCCAGGCGCGTCCAGCCCTCGGCGTCGAGGGTGCGCGGTTCGAGGACCTCGCTCGTGGCGTCGGAGCGCCACAGGTCGGGGATGACGACGATGTGCTCGCCGCCGAGCTCCTGCGTCAGCGCCGCGATCTTCTCGACCTGCGCCCACGCGCGACCCCACTGGTCATCGGTCTTGTGGAAGCCGGTGAAGACGGTGCCGCCGGAGAGCTTGAGGCCGCGGGAGTCGAGTTCCTCGCGCAGCTGGGCGGGGTCGGTGGGCAGATAGCCGTAGGGTCCGAGCTCGATCCACGTGTAGCCGGCAGCGGCGACCTCGTCGAGGAAGCGCTGCCACGGCACCTGTCCGGGATGGTCGGGGAACCACACGCCCCACGAGTCCGGGGCCGTGCCGATGCGCAGGGTCTGGGGGCGGGGCGCGGTGTCGGCCGGTGTCGGCGTCGTCGTGGTCATGTCAGTGATCCTTCGGGTGCGGTTCGGGTCGGTGGTCGGCGTGCTCATCGCCGCAGCAGCGGTGGTCGCGGTCACAGCAGCGGGCGCGGTCACAGCAGCGGCCTCTGCTTCTTCACGGCGATCTCGTACTCCTCGCGGGCGGCCTGCGTGTCCGACATCGTTGAGGTCTCGGCGACGGGGACGTCCCACCAGCCCTCGCCGTCGGGGGCGTAGACGAGCGGGTCGGAGTCGATGTGGATGAGCGTCGAGGTCGGTGCCTCACGGGCGGCGGCGACCGCCTCGGCGAGTCGGGTGCTCGCGTCCGGGCCCGGCGCGATCTCGACGACGTCGATCCCGTAGGAACGGGCGTTGGCGGCGAGATCGACGGGGAGGACCTCGTCGGTGCGGAAATCGGTCGCCTCGGCGTCGTACTTCCGGTACCACGTCCCGAACCGGGGCGCGCCCACGGTCTCGGAGAGGTGCCCGATCGACGCGTACCCGTGGTTCTGGACGAGGACGACGATGAGCTTGAGGCCCTCGGCGACGGCGGTGACGAGCTCGGTGTGGAGCATGAGGTAGGAGCCGTCGCCGACCATGACGATCGCGTTCCGATCCGCGGCCTCGACGGCGCTGCCGTCGGGTGGCACGGTCGAACCGTCGTCACCCTCTGCGGCGACGAGCGCATCGGCGGCGTCGATCGCGCGTCGCACGCCGAGCCCTCCGGCGATCTCGTAGCCCATGCATGAGAAGGCGTACTCGACGTGGTAGCCGAGGGGATCGCGGGTGCGCCAGAGTTTCTGCAGGTCACCGGGCAGGGAACCGGCGGCCTGGATGACGACGTCGCGAGGGCCGGCGGCGCGATTCACCGCGCCGATGATCTCCGCCTGGCCCGGCAGCGCGGCCGGCGTCGGCGCCACCGCGGCATCGACCGTCGCCGTCCACGCATCGCGTTCGGTCTCGACCCGACGCCGCAGCTCGGTGCTCACCCGATGATCGCCGAGGTGCTCGCGGAGACCGCGGATGCCCTCCCTGGCATCGGCGACGATGGGGAAGCGGCTGCCGTGCTTGAACGCGTCGAAGCCGGCGACGTTGAGGTTGACGAAGCGGACGTCCGGGTGGCCGAACACCGTGCGGCTGGCCGTCGTGAAGTCGCTGTAGCGGGTGCCGATGCCGATGACGACATCGGCGTCGGCGGCGATCCGATTGGCGGCCGTCGACCCCGTCGCCCCGATCCCGCCGAGGTTGAGGGGATGATTCCAGTCGAGCACCCCGCCGCCGGCCTGGGTCGTGGCGACGGGGATGCCCGTCGCCTCGGCGAAGGTGCGCAGCTCGTCCTCGGCACCGGAGTAGAGGACGCCGCCACCGGCGATGATGAGCGGGGTCTGCGCCTCCTCGATCGCCGCGACCGCGCGGGTGAGCGGCCCCCACTCCGGCAGCGGCCGGCGCAGATGCCAGTCGCGTTCGGCGAGGAACTCCTCGGGGACCTCGAGGGTCTCGGCCTGGACGTCCTCGGGCAGGGCGATCGTCACCGCACCGGTCTCGGCCGGGTCGGTGAGCACACGCATCGCGGCCAGGGCGATCGAGAAGAGCTGCTCGGGCCGGTCGACCCGGTCGAAGAACCGCGACAACGGCCGGAACGCGTCGGTGACCTGCAGTGATGTGTCGTGGGGGTGTTCGAGCTGCTGGAGCACGGGATCGGCCACCCGAGTGGCGAACGTGTCGGAGGGCAGGAGGAGGGCGGGCATCCGGTTCGCGGTCGCCAGAGCCGCGCCCGTGAGCATGTTCGCCGCCCCCGGTCCGACCGAGGCCGCCGAGGCGAACGTCGACCGGCGCCGATTCATCCGCGCGAAGCCGACGGACTCGTGGACCATCGCCTGTTCGTTGCGGGCCTGGTGGTAGGGCATCGCCCCCGGGTCGTCGTGCGCGAGCTGGCGCAGCGCCTGCCCGATGCCGGCGACATTGCCGTGGCCGAAGATCCCGAAGGTGCCCGCGATCGTCCGCTGCCGGATGTCCCCGTCGACGGTGTACTGGCGGGAGAGGAAGGTCATCAGCGCTTGGGCGACCGTCATCGTCGTGGTCATCTCAGTTCTCCTCCGTCGCATCTGCAGTCTCACGCCCGTAGGGCAGCCGGTCGTCGAACTCCTGGCCCTCCCACTGCTCCCGCACCCAGCCGTGCGCCGGATCATCGGAGATGAGCCACACGCGCTCGGGGTCGGGGCCGGCCATGACGTTGAGGTAGTAGTTGTCATAGCCCGGGGCGGCCGCGAGCGGCCCGTGATAGCCGAAGGGGACGAGGGCGACGTCGCCGGTGCGCACGATCGCCGAGGTCTCGATCTCCCCGGCCGGGGACGAATACGTCGTGAAGAGGGCGAACGGGTCGGCGGACGCGGGGGCGTCGACACCGCGGGAGACGGCCGTCTCGAAGTAGTAGATCTCCTCGAGGCGGGACTCCTCTCCGGCGATCGCCTCGTCGTGCTTGTGGGGCGGGAAGGACGACCAGTTCTCCGCGGGCGTGATGACCTCGCACGCGATGATCTTCACGCAGTCGAGTCCCGCGGGGGTCGCGAAGTTGTGGACCTGGCGGCTCGAGCGGCCCGCACCGCGGAGTTCGACGGGGACTTCGGCGGCGGTGAGGAACTGGACCGGGCGGGTCTCCGTCGTCGGGGCCTCGCAGACCGCAAGGCGACCGACCCCGCGCAGGCTCGCCGAGGCGCCCGTGGGCAGGTAGAGGCAGTCCGCGGGACCGTGGAAGACCGAGGGCCGGCCGGTCAGCGCCTGCGTTCCGGTCGTGCCGTCGGCCAGGGCGTAGTCGACGGTGAACGCCTCCCCGCTCAGCGGAACGATGACCCGTTCGACCGCCTCGGCGGGCAGATCGATGCTGCCGTCGCGGTCCCCGCTGCCGTCAGTCTCCGTGGGGACCGGACCGCCGAGGTCGGCGATCTTCAGCCCCGTGTGCGCCCAGCCCTCGAACGTCGCGTCGACGTTCGATTCGAAGCCGTCACGGGCGAGCGTTCCGCGGGGGTGGAACCATTCGTTGGTCATGCTGTGGCCCTCTCGGATCCGTGGACGAGCGCGGCGGCGCGGTCGACGGCCCCGGCGACGTCGCCGTCGGCGGGGTAGACGATCGAGCGGCCGATGACGAGACCGCGCACTCCCGGCAGTGCCAGCGCTGCCTCCCAGCTGCGGAACGTCGCCTCCGGGTCGTTCGAGCGCTCGCCGCCGAGGAGGAGGGTCGGCAGGGTCGTCGCGGCGAGGACGCGCTCCATGTCGTCGACGACGGGGATCTTCAGCCACGTGTGCGCCGAGGTGGTGCCGAGTCCCTGGGCGATGCCGATCGAGGTGATGACGGCCTCGGGGGTGAGGAGGTTGCGGACCTTCCCGTCGACCCATTCGCTGAGGAAGGGCTCGAGCATGACGGGGATGTCGTGCTCGGCGCACGCGTTGATGGCGTGGGCGTTGGCCTCGAGCGCCGAGGCGGTCGCCGGGTCGCCGAGGCTGATGCGCAGGAGGGTCTTCGCGAGGTCGATGCCGTCGCGGGCCATGCCGGCGGCGGTGTGGCCGGTGAAGCGGTCGTCGATCTCGAAACCGGAGCCGGCGAGCCCGCCGCGGTTCATCGAGCCGACGGCGAGCCGGTTCTCGAGGCAGCCGAGGAACGCGAGGTCGTCGAGGATGTCGGGGGTGGCGAGGACTCCGTCGACGCCGGGGCGGGCCAGTGCGGTCGCGAGCCGCTCGAGGAGGTCTGCGCGGTCGGCCATCGCGAGCGGGTCGTCGCCGACCTTGTTCGCGCCGCGGGCGGGATGGTCGGCGGCGACGATGAAGAGGCGGGAGTCGCTGCCGCCGATCGAACGCCGCGTCCGGGCCGACCAGGCGGCGGAGATCGCGCCCGGGTCGTCGAAGCGGGCATCGCGGAGGCGGGCGAGCGCGGCGGGGGAGAGGGTGGAGGTCGGCATCAGCGGTCCTTCGATGTCGCGGCGGCGGGGGTCGTGGTGTCATTCGCCGAGGCGGTCGGGGTGGTTCCGACGACGTCGGTGACCTCGGCGGTCGTGGGCATGGCGGTCGAGCATTCGCGGCGGGTCGCGACGATGGCGCCGGCGACGTTGGCGAAGCGCAGGAGGTAGTCGAGGTCCCAGCCGGCGAGCAGCCCGAAACACAGCGCACCGCCGAAGCCGTCGCCGGCGCCGAGGCCGTTGACGACGTCGACGGGGTAGGGCGGGACTTCGACGCGCTCGGTCGCGGTCTTCGCGAGCACCCCCTTGGGTCCCTGCTTGACGATCGCGAGTTCGATGCCGCGTTCCAGCAGGGCGTCGGCGGCACGGTCGGGGTCGGTCTCGCCGACGGCGATCTCGCACTCCTCGCGGTTGCCCACGGCCACGGTGACATGCTCGAGGGCACGGCCCACCTCGGCGGTGGCGGTGGCCGGATCGGACCAGAACATCGGGCGGTAGTCGAGGTCGAGGATCGTGTGCTCGGCGCGGCCCCGCGCCCGCCACGCGGCGTGGTGGGCCGTCCGGCTCGGTTCGCGGCTCAGCCCGGTGACGGTGGCCCAGAAGATCCGCGCCTGCGCGATCGCCGCGAGGTCGAGGTCGGCCTCAGTGATCGTGAGGTCGGGGGCGATCGGATCGCGGTAGAAGTAGAGCGGGAAGTCATCGGGCGGAAAGATCTCGCAGAACGTCACCGGCGTGTTGTGCTCGGAATCGGTGCCGACGAAGCGGTTGTCGACGCCGAGGCGGGTGAGCTCTGCCTTGAGGTAGCGCCCGAAGGGATCGTCGCCGGTCGCGGTGATGACGGCCGAGTCGAGCCCGTACCGTGCCGCGGCGACGGCGACGTTCGAGGCCGAACCGCCGAGGTATTTGCCGAAGGTCGCAACCTCGGCGAGGCCGACACCGTCCTGGAGCGGGTAGATGTCGACGCCGATCCGACCCATGCTGACGAGGTCGAAGGGCGCAGTCGAGCCGGTGGTGGTCTGCGGCTCCGAGGAGGGTGCCTGGGGCATGGGCGTTTCCGTTCCTTCCGTGCGGCGGCGTTGCCGTGAGTCCGTGGTCTGACGCAGTCCGAGCGGATGCTCAATCTTTGTCAGGACAAACTATTTGTCATGACAATATCACTCTTGGAGGCCTGCGTCACCCCCTTTTTTCGTCTCGGGGATCGTCTCGGCGATGCTGAGGATGGGGGCGCGTATCTGGCCGGCGCGCCGAGGGCCCGGCGGGGCAGATCGCTGCATGCCAGAACCCGGCGTGGCAGATCGCTGGGGCGACGACGGAGTCGGCGATCCGGCGCAGCTGCCCGCGGGGTCACCCCGCCGATCGCTGCGCCCGCGCGTCACCGGGCGACGAGGGTCGTCTCGAACGAGTAGAGATCGGGCCGGTAGCAGTGGTCTCCCCATTCGACGATCGCGCCGGAGTTGTCGAGTGCGGTCCGCTGCATCGTCAGCAGCGGTGCCTCGGCGGGGGTGTCGAGGAGATCGGCTTCGTCGGAGGCGGCAGCGCGTGCGCCGATGCGCTGGTGGGCGACGGAGAAGACGACCCCGCGCGCCCGCAGCGTCTCGTAGAGCCCGGTAGTGACGAGTTCGCCCGCCGTGATGTCGGTGAACGGCTCCGGCAGGATGTTGTGAAGGAGGGCGAGCGGAGTCGCCCCGATGAGCCGCAGTCGGCGCAGATGCAGCGTCGGTGCTCCCTCGGCGACGCCGAGGTGGTCGGCGGTGTCGCGGTCAGCGGCCATGACCTGGTGGGAGAGCACCGTCGTCGCCGGCTTGTTGCCCGACTTCTCGAGGTCCTCGTTGAGGCTCGTGAGATCGACGGCCCGGGCGACGGGTCGCTGGAGCACCTGCGTGCCGACGCCGCGGCGGCGCACGAGCATCCCCTTGTCGACGAGGTCCTGGATCGCCTGGCGGATCGTCGGCCGGGACAGGCCGAGGCGCTTGGCCATCGACACCTCGTTCTCCAGCCTCGTGCCGGCGGCGAGATCGCCCGCGGCGATCGCGGCTTCGAGCCGGCGGGCGATCTGGACGTAGAGAGGCGTCGCACCGCTCGCGCGGTCGAGGGGACCGAAGAACTCCTCGGTGAGCTCGATCTCGGGTGCACGCGCCATGTTCTCTCCTTGTTCTCTCCCCGAGCTTACCGGGCGCGGACGCCCGCCCGACCGCCTCGGCGCACTGGACCTTCCGACGTTCTCACGCCACGTGACCACGGGCGGTGAGGAGCACCTCGGCGGCGGTTTCGAGTCCTTCGATCCGGCCGAGATCCTCGTCCTCGTGTTCGATGTGGACGGCCATGTCCGGGTCGACGGCGTGGAGGGCCGCGACGAACCGGTCCCAGAACGCCTGGTCGTGGCCGCGGCCGAGGGCGACGAAATCCCACGCCGACTCCGCAGGCCACCGGCTGATCGCCGCATCCCCGCGGATCCGCGTGATCCGGTCGCCGGTGAAGCGGGTGTGGCGGTCATCGAGGACGCCGTGGATCGCGGCGGCCGGATTGATCCGCACGTCCTTGGCGGCGGCATGATAGACCCGCTCGCCGAGGTGGTCGATCGCGGCGATCGGATCGATCCCCTGCCAGAAGAGGTGGGAGGGGTCCATCTCCGCGCCGATGCTCTCCGCGTCCGCGGCATCGATGAGGCGTTCGAGGGTCGCGGGATTGAAGACGAGGTTGTGCGGGTGCATCTCGATGGCGATCCTCACCCCGTGGTCGGCGGCGAGTCGGTCGAGGTCGCGCCACACGGGGACCGCGCGGGCCCACTGGTCGTCGAGGATGTCGAGGAGGGAGGACTCCCAGGGATTGACGATCCAGGTGGGAACGGCCGCCTCGGCGCCGGCCCCGGGAAGACCGGACATCGTCACGACCCGGGTCTGGCCGAGTCGGTGCGCGACGCGGATCGCGCGGTCGATGTCGGCGAGAGTGGGCGGGCCGATGCGCGGATCCGGGTGGAGGGGATTGCCGTTGGCGTTGAGGCCCGCGAGTTCGACGCCCGCCTCGGCGAAGAGGCCGAGGTAGTCGTCGCGGGCGGTGTCGGAGGTCAGGATCTCATCGATCGTCGGCATGTGGACGGGTGGGAGGAAGCCGCCGACGTTGATCTCCGCCGCGTCGAGGCCGAGGTCGCGGATCACGGCGAGCGCCTCGGGCAGCGGGCGATCGTGGAGGATCGCCGTGTAGACGCCGAACTTCACGCCGTCACCTCCTCGCGGGCACCGGCGTGTGCCGCCGAGGCGATGACGGCGTCGCGCACCGCCAGGGCGTGAAGGCCCTCGCCGAAGGACGCGCAGCGGGGGAGGGAGTCGGCGGCGGGGCGACCGCCGACCTCCTGGAGGAAGGAGCGGGCCTGGAAGACGAAGCCGTCGTTCTGGCCGATGCCGATGCCGGGGGCCGCCATCGGCAGGCCATCGGCGATGTAGGGGTGGGCGGGGCCGAGCTGGACCGTCGTCAGCCCGTCGCGCAGCGGGTCGCCGCTCGTCGTGCCGAGGTCGATCGAGCCGGGCGAGCGCATGTCGAAGCGGGCCGAGCCGTTCTCGCAGAAGACCTCGACGGCCAGCGTGTTCGGGTGGCCGGCCGAGATGCGCGAGACCTGGATCGTGCCCGATCCGGTGGGGAATTCGACGCCGAAGCCGGCGTAGTCGTCGTTGGTCACCGGCTCGTACTCATCGCTGACCTCGACGTGGTCGTGGCCGATGACGTGACCGAGCGGCAGCGGGCGTTCGGTGATCGCGGTGTGGAACCGGCCGCCGGAGACCGCGAGGATCGGGCCGGCGATGAATTCGACGGTGTCGGTGAGGTGGCTGCCGAGGTCGGCAAGGGCCCCGGTGCCCATGTCGCCGGTGTAGCGCCAGCTCATCGGGGCCAGCGGTGAGCACGCGTAGTCGGTCCAATAGTGGGCGTCGATGTGGTGGACGGGGCCCAGGGTGCCGTCGGCGACGAGTTCGGCGATCGCGGCGATCCCGGGTGCGCGGCGGAAGGTGAAGCCGAGTCGCGCAATCGTCGGTGCGGCCTCGGCCGCGGCGACCATCGCCTCGGCGTCGGGGATGGTGTCGGTCAGCGGCTTCTCGCACAGGACGTTCTTGCCGGCGGCGAGCAGGGCCTCGACGAGCTCGCGGTGGAGGGAGTTCGCGACGACGACGCTGACGATGTCGATGTCCTCGGCGTCGACGATGGTGCGCCAATCGGTGTCGTAGCGCTCGTAGCCGAAGTGGGCGGCGGCCGCCTCGGCGACCTCGGGGACCATGTCGCACACGGAGACGAGCCGGACCGGGGGAGTGGATTCGCTGGGGGCTGCGCGCCAGGCGGCGGCGTGTGCGCGACCGGCCATGCCTGCGCCGATGACGGCGACGCCGAGAGTGTTGACCATGACTTCTCCTTCGAAGATCGAGGTGGGCACCTCCACCATAGCGAGATATTTGTCCGGTCAAAAGAGTTTCGGACGGTTAATTTGTCCAGACATTTAATCGAGGGTCGATTGAGACGCGATCGGGCCTCGGGTTCCCAGGAGACTCCCCGGTAACAGCATCAAGTCCCGTTGTATTCTCACAGTGGGCCGTCGGCCCGGCACGTCCCGTCAATGGTGGGAAGACGCTGATCAGCAGCGCCTATCCCGAACCGAGGAGTACACATGTCAGAGAAGCCTGCTGTCGTCCTGGTCCACGGATTCTGGGGAGGTGCCGCCCACTGGGCCGATGTCATCGTCGAGCTGAGCAAGATGGGCTACACCGACCTCCACGCGGTCGAGAACCCCCTCACCTCGCTCGGCGACGATGCCGAGCGCACGCGCAAGATGGTCGCCCAGATCGACGGCCCGGTCATCCTCGTCGGCCACTCCTACGGCGGTGCCGTCATCACCGAGATGGGCGACCAGCCGAACGTCCTCGGCCTCGTCTACATCGCGGCGTTCGCCCCCGACGCCGGGGAGAGCCCCGGCGGGATCACCCAGGAGATGCCGCCCGAGGGTGCCGCGAGCATCGCGCCTGATTCCGACGGCTACCTCTGGATCGCCCAGGACAAGTACCACGAGAACTTCTGCCAGGACCTCGGCGACGAGCAGGCCCTCGTCATGGCGGTGACGCAGAAGGCGCCGCTGGGCTCGACGTTCGAGGACATGATCACGGCTCCGGCGTGGAAGGCGAAGCCGACGTGGTACCAGGTCTCGACGCAGGACCGGATGATCGCCCCGGACAACGAGCGCCGGATGGCCGAGCGGATGCAGCCGCAGAAGACGATCGACCTCGACGCCAGTCACGCCTCGCTCGCCTCGCAGCCGAAGGCCGTCGCCGACCTCATCGACGAGGCCGCGACGACGATGATGGCGTGAGGCCGCTCCAGACACCGCTGGCGCCGGGTGATCGGCTGAGGTCGGCGGCCTGCATGCGGGGATCTGCCGCCTGACACGACGCCCCCGAGGGGAATCGAGCTCGAGAATCGTCATGATGTCGAGTCGGATCCGACTCGGGGGCGTCGCTGTGTCAGTGTGGGCGCCCTCGCCCGGTGACCTCAGTCCGTGGTGACCTCAGTCCGTGCCGGCGTCGAACGCGGCGGAGAGACCTGAACGGTCGGTCGCGGCATCGACGTCGACCGGGGAGCTTGCGATCTCCTCGGCGCCTCCGGCTTCGAGCGAGCCGACGAGCTCCGAGGTCGGGCCGGAGACGATGCCCATCGCCGCGTACTGCTCGAGGCGGGCACGGGAGTCGGCGATGTCGAGGTTGCGCATCGTCATCTGCCCGATCCGGTCCTCGGGGCCGAACGCGGCGTCGCCGACGCGCTCCATCGACAGCTTCTCCGGGTGGTAGGACAGGTTGGGGCCCTCGGTGTTGACGATCGTGTAGTCGTCACCGCGGCGCAGGCGCAGGGTGACCTCACCGGTGATCGCCGAGGCGACCCACCGCTGCATGGACTCGCGGAGCATGAGCGACTGCGGGTCGAGCCACCGGCCCTCGTACATCCGGCGGCCGAGACGGCGTCCCTCTTCGTGGTAGAGGGCGATGGTGTCCTCGTTGTGGATCGCGTTGAGCAGGCGCTCGTACGTGATGTGGAGCAGCGCCATGCCCGGGGCTTCGTAGATGCCGCGTGACTTCGCCTCGATGATCCGGTTCTCGATCTGATCGGAGACGCCGAGGCCGTGCCGGCCGCCGATCTCGTTGGCCTTGTAGACCAGGGCGACCGGGTCGTCGAAGACTTCGCCGTTGATCGCCACGGGCCGTCCGGCTTCGAAGCGGACGGAGACCTCTTCGGTCTCGACCTCGACGTCGTCGCGCCAGGCGGCGACGCCCATGATCGGTTCGACGATGTCGAGTCCGTTGTCGAGGAACTCGAGGCTCTTCGCCTCATGCGTCGCGCCCCAGATGTTCGCGTCCGTCGAATATGCCTTCTCCGCGGAGTCGCGGTACGGGTAGCCGTGGGCGACGAGCCATTCGCTCATCTCCTGCCGCCCGCCGAGCTCCTCGACGAACGTCGAGTCGAGCCACGGCTTGTAGATGCGCAGCTTCGGGTTGGCCATGAGGCCGTAGCGGTAGAACCGCTCGATGTCGTTGCCCTTGTAGGTCGAGCCGTCGCCCCAGATGTCGACACCGTCCTCCTTCATGGCGCGCACGAGCATCGTGCCGGTCACGGCCCGCCCCAGCGGCGTCGTGTTGAAGTAGGTCTTCCCGCCCGAGCGGACGTTGAACGCACCGCACTGGAGGGCGACGAAGCCCTCTTCGACGAGGAGGCGCTTGGCGTCGACGAAGCGTGCGATCTCCGCCCCGTACTCCTTCGCCCGCGCGGTCACGCCGTCGAGGTCGGGCTCGTCGTACTGGCCGATGTCCGCGGTGTACGTGCACGGGATCGCGCCCTTGTCGCGCATCCAGGCGACCGCGCACGAGGTGTCCAGGCCACCGGAGAAGGCGATGCCGACGTATTCGCCGACGGGCAGAGTTGAGAGAACTTTCGACATGGTCATCACTGTATCTCTCCGACGCCGTCCGTGTCGAATTGTTATGCAGAGCTATGTATTTTTATGTGCCAGCGCCGAGGCGGCCCGCCGTTCCGCTGCCCGTGGCCTGCCGTTTCGCCCCACAGGGCGGTCGGGGCGGGGCGCCGTGCAACCCGACGCCGTGCCGTGCGACACCCGTCCGATCGGTGCTGGTGGGCGCGACACACCCCTCGTGTCGGCCAAAAGTACTCTCGCCGGCGTCTAGTTGTGGGGCAATTTCACTTTTGGCCCGCGATGTCGCTGGTTGTTCGTCTTCTTGCCCGCGGAAGTACGTTTCGCACACACCCGTACTTTTCGCCGCCGCGACGGCTTGCGATGCCCCTCCGACTGGTGCACCGCGGGGCGACACGCCCTACGTGTCGGCGAAAAGTAGTTTCGCCGGCGACTAGTTGTGGGGCAATTCGACTTTTGGCCCGCACTGTCGCTGGCGGCTCAACTTCTTGCCCGCGGAAGTTCGTGTCGCCGGCCGTTTGACTTCTTGCCCGCAGGAGTGCGTTTCGCACACACCCGCACTTTTCGCCGCCGAGGTTCCGCGCGGCGCCCTTCCGGCCGGTGCAGCGCGGGCGACACACTCCTCGTGTCGGCGAAAAGTAGTTTCGCCGGCGCCTAGTTGTGGGGCAATTCGACTTTTGGCCCGCATTGACGCTGGCAGCTCGACTTCTCGCCCACGGAAGTGCGTTTCGCACACACCCGTACTTTTCGCCCGCAGAAGTGCGATTCCCACGCACCCGTACTTTTCGCCGCCAAGGCTCGGCGCGGCCGGGTCAGGGGCGCTGGTGGGATCGGATCGCCTCGGCGACGGCGATGGCATCGTCCTGCGGCGCATCGGACTTCCGATCCGGTCGCGCGATGAACAGGTAGAGGAACCCGGCGGCGAGGACGACGACGAGCCCGATGAGGACGATGTAGTCGGAGAAGAACGCGCCCGTATCGCCGGGCATCGCGAGGAGGATCATCGCGAAGACGCCGTACGCGAGGGCGGCGACGTTGACGACGGCGCCCCACGCCCCCAGCGACCACGGCCCGGCCGGCTTCCACCCCTTGGCCCGCTGCCGCAGGGAGGCGAGGACGACCATCTGGAACGCGAGGTAGATGCCGAGGATCGCGAACGAGGTGACGGCGACGAGGATGCCGTCGTTGAACCAGATGAGCACGCAGATCAGCGCCGGCGCGGTGCACGCGACGATCAGGGCGTTGCGGGGGACCTTCGTGCCCTCGGTGACCTTCGAGAGCCACCGGTGGCCGGGCATCATCCCGTCGCGGGCGAAGCTGAAGATGAGGCGCGAGGCGGCGGCCTGGAGGCTGAGCACGCAGGAGATGAACGCGAGGATCGCGATGAGGAGGAAGAGCTTCGCGCCGACCGGTCCGAGGCTGCCCTCGAGGATCGAGGGGATCGGGTCGGCGACCTCGCCGGCGACGATCGCGTCGAGGTTCGGGGCGGCGAGGACATAGCCGCCGAAGGAGAAGAGCGCGGAGACCGCCCCGACGATGATCGTCATGATCATCGCCTTGGGGATGCGGCGGGCGGGGTCCGAGACCTCCTCGGCGACGTCGGCGCACGCCTCGAAGCCGTAGAAGAGGAAGAGACCGGCGACGGCAGCACCCATGAAGGCGGCGAGGTAGCTGCCCTCACCGGCGACTCCCATTGCGTCGAAGAACACGGAGAACGGGTGCTTGCGCTCGAAGATGAGGAGGAAGAGGCCGAGCCCGATGACGCCGATGAGCTCGGCGAAGAGGCCGATGCGGGCGATCCGGGCGAGCCATTTCGTGCCGCTGAAGTTGATCGCCAGCGCCAGCACGAGAAGGACGAGAGCGAGGATGAGGGTGACGTTGCGGGTGAGTTCGAGTCCGAAGAGGCTCGCGACGAAGCCCGCCCCGAACTCCGCCACCGAGGTGATCGTCACGATCATCGCGCAGATGTAGACCCATGCGGCCATCCACGCGTACCGCTTGCCCCAGAGCCGACGGGTCCACGGGTAAATGCCGCCGGCGATGGGGAACTGGGAGACGACCTCGCCGAAGACGAGGGCGACGAGGAGCTGACCGGCGGCGACGATGACGATCCACCAGATCGAGGGCGGACCGCCGGCGGCCAGGGCGACGGCGAGCAGCGAGTAGACGCCGACGAGCGGGGAGAGGTACGTGAATCCGAGGGCGAAGTTCGCCCACAGGCTCATCGACCGGTCGAAGGAGTCGCTGTAGCCGAGGACGGAGAGATGGTCGCCATCGGAGAGGTGTCGGCCGGGGCTCGCCGAGGCGGGGGTGCCGGGGCCGTCGGCAGGGCCGGGTTGGGCGGATTGCTGGGGACTATCGGACATGGGGTGCACCTTTGCACGAATCGACGGTGATTCAACCAGCTCATCGTAGCTGACCAGGGACGAAGCCGAACCGGTAGGGCTGACGTGTCGGCCGTGGATTCGAGAGGCGGCTCGGCCGCGGGACGGAGGGGGAGATCATCCGCGCGCGGGAGGCCCGGCGGTCCGGGCGGTCGTACATTGGGGGGACGAGCACGCAGAGTGCCGGAGCGGTGAGCGCCGGCGAGAGTTACACGGCACCGAGAGTGCTGGAGAGAACCGGAGCGGTGAGAACCGGCACCGAGAGCACCGGAGCGGAGGAGATCATGGGTCGAGCGATCGAGCATCACGAGTCATCGACATCCGAGGCCACGACCCCGGGCGAGAACGGGCCCGCGCACGACGACGGACACCCGCACGACCACACCCACCCGCACGACCATGCACACCCGCATGACGACGGGCGCCGGCTCGATGACCGGGGGCGACCGCTCGACGTCGTGCCGCAACGCGTCCCGTGGCCGGCCGTCGGAGTCTTCGTTTTCGTCGCCGGGGTCCTGGCATGGATCGTCTGCCTGCCGCTGTGGGTCTCCGGCAAAGGGCTGAGCGATCCCGTCCTTGTGCAGCTGTGTGCGATGGCGATGATGTTCACGCCGCTCCTCGCCACCATCGCCGCGCTGATCGTCCAACGCCGGCGTCACCCCAAGACCCTGGTTCGCCCGAGCGCCGAACTCAATCCCAACGCCGAACGCCATCCCGCACCCGGCGCACACCCCGAGGCGCCCGCTGGCATGGACCCCGAAGCCACGGACCCCGCCGAAACGGACCCCGAAGCCGCGGACCCCGACACCCTCGCAGCCGGAGTCGGTCGCCTCGCGAGCATCCCGCGCTACCTTGGTCTCTGGCCGCTCTACCCGGTCGGTCGGGTGCTCGGCATGAGCGGTCTCGCCGTGCTCGGCATCTACGCGATCGTCATGGCCGGCTACCTCGTCTCCGCGGCATTCGGCTGGATGGACATCGACCTGCTCGGGCTCTCGGGCTACCGGCTGGCGCAGCAGGCGATCCCGGGGATCAGCACGCTGCCGATCGCCGTGTCCGTGGCCGTCTACCTCCTCATCATCGTCGTCAACACCGGCGCGACCGCACTCTTCGCCTTCGGGGAGGAGGTCGGCTGGCGCGGCTGGCTCATCACGAGTCTCCGCCCGCTCGGCACGTGGCCGGCGCTCGTCATCATCGGCGTCGTGTGGGGGCTGTGGCACGCCCCGCTCATCCTGCTCGGCTACAACTTCGCCCGCCCCGACCTCCTCGGCCTCGGACTCATGGTCGTCGGGTGCGTCATGGTCGGCATCCTGCTCGGCTGGCTGCGGCTGCGCACCGGATCGGTCTGGCCCGCGGTCACCGCCCACGCCGCCCTCAACGCCTCGGCGGGCATGCTCCTCGGTCTCGTCATCGACGCGAACTCACCGACTCCCGACCCGGCGCTCGTCACGACCCTCGGGGTCGCCGGGTGGATCGGCATCGCCGTCATCATCATCGTCCTCCTCGCCACCGGGCAGTTCCGTGAGTCGCGGTTCCCCGGCATCAAGCCGCCTCGCCGGAATGATCCCGTGAAGTCCCAGGTCGCCGAGGTGGTCGACCCCTGACGCTCCCGGGTGCGGTCAGCGTTGAGCGGGGGCCGGGGTTCCTATAGGCTCGGAATCCGATCACCGCTGACGAGAGGGAGAAGCCCATGGCACTTGGATCATCGCTGCTGCGCACCGTGGGACGCATGGCGACCGCACCGATCTTCATCATCGGCGGTTACTCCGCGCTGACGAACCCGGGAGGTCGGGTCGAGATGGCGGCGCCGACGCTCGATAAGATCCGCGAGTACGTCCCCGCCCTGCCCGATGACAACGAACTCCTCGTGCGCATCAACGGCGGCATCCAGCTCGCCGCCGGCACGACGCTGCTGCTCGGCATCAAGCCGCGCCTGTCCGCGCTCGCCCTCGCCGGCTCCCTCATCCCGACGACGATCGCCGGGCACGCCTTCTGGGAGGACGAGGAGCCGCAGGCGACCGCCCAGAAGATGCAGTTCGCGAAGAACCTCGCTGCCCTCGGAGGGCTCCTGCTCATCGCCGGCACCGACGATCCGCACAAGGCGATCGAGAAGGCCGCCGACAAAGCCGGTCGCAAGGGCGAGAAGCGCGGATATCGCGAGGCCAAAGAGGCGCTGAAGCAGAAGTGACCTCAGAGCCGACCAGCTCTGATCCCGCCTTCGTCCCACCCGCTGCGGTCGTCACCTTCAACGACATCGACGACCCGCAGCTGTGGATGAAGCCGAGTCTGCGGACCGACATCGCCGTCGTCGACCACGACGAGGCCTGGGCGGACGACTTCGAGCGTCTGGCGGCGATGATCCGGGAGGCCCTCGGGGAACGGGTGCTCGCGCTTCAGCATGTCGGGTCGACCTCGGTGCCGGGACTCGCCGCCAAACCGGTCATCGACATCGACATCCTCGTCGCCGACCCGAGCGACGAGGACTCCTACCGCCCGGCGCTCACCGCCGTCGGCTACGACCTCGCCGTCCGCGAGCCTGGCTGGTACGAGCACCGGGCCTTCCGCCACGAGGACGCCGACGGCACACCGCGTCTGCCGCACTCGAACCTCCACGTCTTCGGGCCGCACTGCCCGGAGTTCGCCCGGCACCGGATCTTCCGCGACCACCTCACCCGCGATGCCGCCGACCGGCAGCTCTATGCCGAGGCCAAACGCGGTGCCGCCGCCGAGGCGAACGCGGCAGGGGAGACGATGATGGACTACAACGCCCGCAAACAGGCGGTCATCCGCGACATCTACGCCCGAGCGTTCGCCGCCGCCGGCCTCACCTGAGGCTCTCACCCGCGGTCGGCCTCGACTCGAGTCTGCCGGCTCGCACGCCAGACCGTCGAATCGCGTGCGAGCCGACCCCTGGCATTCTCACGCAGAGCGCCTATGCTCGAAGCATGGCGAAGGCACTTCTCATCGTCGACGTGCAGAACGACTTCACCGAGGGCGGAGCGCTCGCCGTGACCGGCGGGGATGCCGTCGCGTCCGGAATCTCCGACTACCTCGGCGAGCATGCCGGCGACTACGACGCCGTCGTCGCCTCCCGGGACTGGCATGACGGCGACGGCGACAACGGCGGCCACTTCGCCTCAACCCCCGACTTCGTCGACTCGTGGCCCGTCCACTGCGTAGCCGGCACCGCGGGTGCCGAGTTCGATCCCCTCCTCGACACGAGCGCGGTCACCCACTCCGTTCGCAAGGGCCAGGGTGTGCCCGCCTATTCCGCCTTCGAGGGGACGACGGAGACCGGGGACAGCCTCGGCGAGCTTCTCACCCGCCTCGCTGTCGCCGAGGTCGACGTCGTCGGCATCGCCACCGATCACTGCGTGCGCGCCACCGTCCTCGACGGTCTCGCCGCGGGACTGCGCGTCCGCGTGCTCGACGATCTCATCGCCGGCGTCGGCGCCGAGTCGAGTGCGGCGGCACTCGCGGAGATGAGGGCCGCCGGGGCGACCATCGACTGAACCGCCGCTCCTCGCTCCCCTCCCCATCGAAAGTTGCAGACGAAGTCTCAACTCTCTTCCGATGTGCCCTGACGGGGAAATTGATGTGCTGAATGCATGAAGAATTCCCTTGCGAACATCGGCACGGCCCTCGTGTCGAAACGCGGCGCGTGGATCGTCCTCGGCGCCGTCCTCGTCCTCGTCACCCTCCTCTTCGGGCTCCTCTCCGGGGCCGGGGAGGACCGCCCCATGGAGTCGGCCCCGCCGGATTCGGAGGCGAGTCAGGTCGCCGACACCCTCGCGAAGTTCCCCGAGGCCGATGAGCAGACCGTCATGGTCGTCGCCTCCCGCACCGACGGGCAGGCCCTGAGCCCAGCCGACGAGTCGGGCCTGACGAACCTGGGCGGCAGCCTCAGCCAGCCGGATGCCGAGGTCAGCGGTCCGGTGACGAGCGACGACGGGGAGGCGGCACTGCTCATGGTGCCGATCACCGTGGGGCTGACGAACTCGGAGACCGCCGACACCGTCGACGCGCTGCGGGAGACGATCGCCGGCGACTCCGGGGCCCAACAGCTCGAGGATGCCGGTGTCTCCCTCCTCGTCACCGGCGGCCCGGCGATCGGGGCGGACATCGCCTCGGCGTTCAACGGGGCCGACTTCACCCTGCTCATCGTCACGGTCGTCATCGTCGCCCTCCTCCTCATCATCACCTACCGCTCACCGATCCTCTGGCTGCTTCCGCTCGTCGTCATCGGCACCGCCGACGGGCTCGCCTCGACGGTGACCGCAGCACTCGGCGATGCCTTCGACCTCCAGTTCGATGCCGGCATCATCAGCGTCCTCGTCTTCGGGGCCGGCGCCAACTACGCCCTCCTCCTCATCTCCCGGTACCGCGAGGAGCTCGCCCTCGTCGCCGACCACCGGGTCGCGCTCGCCGCGGCCTGGCGGCACACCGTCGGCACGATCCTCGCCTCGAACCTCACCGTCGTCCTCTCCCTGGCAAGCCTCGTCGTCGCCGTCATCCCCGGCACCCGCGGGCTCGGCATCACCGCAGCCGCCGGCCTCCTCATCGCCGCTGCCGCCGTGCTCATCGCCCTGCCCCCGGTGCTCGCGATCTGCGGCACACGCGTGTTCTGGCCGTTCGTGCCCACGGTCGACGGCAGTGTCGTCGAGGGGAGCCCCACCTCCACCCCCACCGAGGCGACCGCCACCACCGTGACCACCCCCACCGAGGCGACCGCTGCGGATTCCGCACCCGCCACGGCCCGGTCGACCGCCTCGGCGCGCCCGTCGCTCTGGCGCCGCATCGCCACGTGGGTCGTGCGCCGGCCAGGCCTCCACCTCGGCGTCGGCATCGCGGTGCTCGCGATCATGGCGACCGGACTGCTCGGCACAACAGTGGGTCTCGACCAGGAGGAGAAGTTCCGGGTCCAGTCGGAGTCGGCGCAGGGCCTCACGGTGCTGGGGGAGCACTTCCCGCCCGGGGAGTCCCAGCCGATCTGGGTCGTCGCCGACGCCGACCGCGCCGCCGACGTCGTCGACTCCGTCAGCGCGATCGACGGAGTCGTGCGCGCCGTGCCCGTCGCGGAGACGACGATCGACGGTGAGCCGACGGCGAAGATCATGGTCACCGGCGAATACGCCCCCGACAGCACCGACGGGCTCGACCTCGTCGAGACGATCCGCACCGACGTCCACGCGATCGCCGGAGCCGACGCCGAGGTGGGCGGTGCCGCGGCCATGGAAATCGACGCCCGCGCCGGCAACGCCGAGGACTTCCGCACGATCGTCCCGCTCATCCTTCTCATCAGCGCCGTCATCCTCCTCGGGGTGCTCCGGGCACCGCTCGTCGCCCTCACCCTGCTGGTCGTCAACATCGCCTCGGCCGCCGCGGCGATCGGTCTCGGCGCGGCCTTGAGCCGGGTGATCTTCGGGCAGGCGGCGGTCGACGCACAGGTGCCGATCCTCGCGTTCCTCTTCCTCGTCGCACTCGGGATCGACTACTCGATCTTCCTCTCCCACCGGGCGAAGAAGGAATCCGAGGTCCACGGTGCGCGCCGGGGCATCATCGAGGCCGTCGCCCACACCGGCGGGGTCATCACGAGTGCGGGCATCGTCCTGGCCGGGGTCTTCGCGGCCCTCGGCATGCTGCCGCTCATGGTGCTCGGGCAGCTCGGGCTCATCGTCGGCGTCGGGGTCCTCGTCGACACCGTGCTCGTGCGCACGATCATCGTGCCCGCGATCCTCGGGCTGGCCGGCAGCCGGATCTGGTGGCCGAATCGGAAGATCGCCCGCGCCGAGGCGGTCGCGGACTCCGCGGCCCCCGCGCGGTCAGGCGCGGGCTCGGTCGCGGTCGAGGAGCCGCGGGTCGAGGTCGCCCATGGCCGGTGACGGCTATCCTGACGGGGAGAGGGAAGGGGGCGGTGTGAGCTCACACGGATGGACCGTGCGGACGATGGAGATCGGTCAGCACGCGATCGCCCTCGTCCTCACCGTGATCTCGGCCGTCCGCGCGGCCGTCGTCGGCGCTCCGGTGGCCGCGGTCATCGCCGTCAGCCTCGTCTTCCTCGCGTGGTACGTCCTCGGGGCGGTCCGGGCGGCGCGGGCCGAGACGGTCGTGCTCGCGCGCTGGTGGCTGCTCGTCCTCGCCGCGATCTGGCTCGTCGCGCTCATCGTCTCCGCCGAGTTCATCTGGGTCGCCTTCCTCCTCTGGCTGCTCGCCGGGCACCTCCTCTCGCTGCGCCTCGCGGTGGTCTTCACCGCACTGACCTACCTCGCGACGATCGCCGCGCCACTGCTCCACCACGGCACGGTGGGCACCGCGAGCGTCATCGGCTCCCTCATCGGCGCCGTGTTCGCCCTCGGCCTGTCCCGCGGGTACATCGAGCTGCTGCGGGAGGGGCGGCGCCGGGAGGAGCTCATCCGCTCACTCGAGGCCGCCCACCGCAGCCTCGTCGACCTCCAGGACGAGCTTGCCCTCACCCAGCGTCACGCCGGTGAGCTGCGGGAGCGCACCCGGATCTCGCGCGACGTCCACGACACCGTGGCGCAGGAGATCTCCTCGATCCGGCTCATCGCCCACGCCGAGGCGGAGCGGACGACCGACCCGCACGCGCAGCAGGTGCTGCGGCAGGTCGAGGATCTTGCGGCGGAGGGATCGCGGGACATCCGGCGGATCATCGCCGAGCTCACACCGGCCGAACTCGAGGACGGCGCCCTGCCGGCGGCGCTGCGTCGCCTGCTCACCCGGCTCGAGGAGGAGACCGAGATGACCACCGGACTCGACGTCGACGAGACGATCACCGCGCTGCCCGCCGAGGTGGAGGTGGCGCTGCTGCGCACCGCCCAGTCTGCTCTCGCCAACGTCCGCCAGCACGCGCAGGCGTCGCGGGTCAATGTCAGCCTCGCCGACTCCGAGGGCACGATCCGCATGGACATCGTCGACGACGGGGTCGGGGTCGACGCCGGTGATTCGCGCACCCGAGGCTCGGAGTCGGGGTTCGGGCTCGACTTCATCGCCGCGCGGATGCGCGAACTCGGCGGGGACCTCGTCATCGAGACGAGTCCCGGTGCCGGATTCGCGATCTCGGCGACCGTGCCGCTTAGAGGGGTGGGCCGATGACGATCCGCGTGATCCTCGTCGACGACCATCCGGTCGTGCGCGCCGGCCTGCGCGCGGTCATCGACGCACCCGAGCACATCGAGGTCGTCGGGGAGGCCGGTGACGGCGCCGAGGCGCTCGCCCTCGCCGCGAGCACCGCCCCGGACGTCGTCGTCTGCGACCTGCGGTTGGGAGACGGCATGGACGGGATCGCCGTGACGACGCAGCTGCGGGCCCTGCCGCACCCGCCGGCCGTGCTCATCCTCACGACGTTCGACCATGACGCGGAGATCGTCGCTGCGCTGAGCGCCGGTGCCGCCGGGTACCTCCTCAAGGACATCGAACCGGCGCAGATCACCGTCGCGATCGAGCAGGCGGCCCGAGGGCAGACGTACCTGCCGCCGGAGATCAGTGCGAAGGCGATCGCACAGATGCGCAATCCCGGACCGCAGCTGACCCGGCGCGAACGCGAGGTCGTCAAGCTCCTCGCGACGGGGGCGTCGAACGCGCAGATCGCGCAGGAGCTCTTCGTCACCGAGGCGACCGTGAAGAGCCACCTCGTCAACGTCTTCGCGAAGCTGGGCGTCGACTCGCGGGCGCGGGCGATCCGCGTCGCCGAGGACACGGGGCTCGTCTAGCGCCCTGCGCTGCCGATCCAGCGCCCTCCGCTGCCGTGAGCCAGCGCCCTGTCCTGCCGTGAGCTACTTCCCGAGACCGTAGTGCTCGGCGAAGGGATCCCAGTCCGGGTCGGAATGGACCTCGAGCTCGACGTACCGGGCGGCATCGGCCGCCGCCTCGGCGCCGGAGAGCTGCGCGATGAGGGCGGCGGTCATGTCCATCCCCGCCGCCACTCCCGACGACGTCCAGCGGTCACGGTCCTCGACCCAGCGGGCGTGCGGCACCCAGGTGACGTCGTCGCCCTGCGATGACGCCCACGCGAAGGCCAGCTTGTTCGACGTGGCGCGATACCCGTCGAGGAGACCGGAGGCGGCGAGCACGGCGGACCCGGTGCACACCGAGGTGACCAGCGGTGAGGCGCGAGCCCACGTGGACAGGCGGGCGAGGAACTCGGGGTCGGTGACGAGCCGCCGGGTGCCGTTCCCGCCGGGGACGAGGACGATGTCGGGTGAGGGGGCCGCGGACAGCGACTGAGTGGCGACCACCTCGGCGCCCTGACTGCTGCGGATCGGTCCGACCTCGGGGGCGATGTACGTGATCCGGTACTCCTTGGGCAGCACGCTGAGCAGTTCGACGGGACCGAAGACGTCGAGGAGTTCGAAGCCGTCGAAGAGGAGGATGCCCACGCTGCGCGATGTCGGTGCCTCGGTGCTCATGGGCCCATCGTAGCGGCGAGGGGTGACACGAACGACGAGACTACAGGTGACCTATGATCTGTCCATGACCTCACCGATGCGCCGCCCTGTCCTCGCCCTCGCCGCCGCGGCGCTGCTGCTCGCCGGCTGCACTCCGGGTCAGCCGAGCGCCGATCCCTCGCCGACGCCGACGACCACCCCCGAACTCGCCGAGCCGATCGTGCTCGACTACCCGGCCGCGCTCGTCGTCGATGACGGAGTCGGTCGGGCACTCGTCACCGACTGGAGCGCGCAGAAGCTGCGGGCCATCGATGCGCAGGGCACCGAGCTGTGGAGCATGGACGCGGTCATCGACGACGAACGCGGCGGCGCCGAAGCGTACTCGGCCGGTGACTCCGTCATCGTCCACGACTACACGGGGACGACGGCCTACGCGTGGGCCGACGGCAGCGAGCAGTGGTCGTATGCGATCCCCGGGGACGCCCGGTCCTGCCACCGGCCGGAGTCGTTCGGCTCCCAGACCACGGGAGTCAGCTCCCAACTCGGCGAGGGTGATCTCCTGCTCCTCACCTACCTCGGCGTCGCTGACGAACCCGGGTGCACACCGACGAGCGAGGACGGCAGCGTCGCGGTCATCGCACTCGACCCGGCCACGGGAAAGGAGGCGTGGCCGGCGCTGTCGACGGGACCGCAGGCCAGGATGTTCGGCGGCACCGAGGTCAACATCTCACCCGATCGCTCCGTCGGGTACCTCTCGTTCGCCGACGGGCGGGCATCGGCCAGCGCCGACGGGGAGGACTCGGTGCTCTCACGGATCGACCTGAGCACCGGAGCCAATGCCACGGTGTCCCTGACCGAGGTGCGGAAAGCCGACGACTCCGGCGCGGACCACTACGACGTCTATCCGACGGCCGACCCGGAGGCGCTCATCTACGTCTACGGCGCCGAGGACCCCGACGATCCCTTCAGCTCCATGATCACGCGCGCCGCCGATCTCACGGTATCCACGGGGCTCGAGCCCACCGACGGCACCGTGCTGCAGGTCGGCGACGGTGTCGCTGAGGCGGCGATGGCCGACACGGTCGATCCCGTCTGCGCGGCCGACGTGAAGTTCACCGCCGTTGGTCAGCCGACGTGCGTGGAGACCGAGCTCTTCGCCTCGGCGATCAAGTACCAGGGTTCGGATGGGGGACCGCAGGGGTGGTTCGCCGATGCGCCGGAGACCGCACTCGACGTCATCGGACTGCCCGGCGCACCGCAGTCGGTGCCCGTCGACGCCGGTGAGCGGGCGCTCGTCGTCGTGCCGGGACTCGATACGAGCGTCATGGCCCTCGACGCGGCGACCGGAGAGACTGCGTGGACAGCGGGTGCCCCGGTGACCCGTTCCCCCGCGTCCTCGGCTGCGGAGACCGACGACTCCGGCCCCACGTGGGGCGGTCAGGGCGTGCTTCCCGAGCTCGGTCTCGCCGTCGTCACGGATGCGCAGACGACGAGCTTCTACGATGCGGCGACGGGCACGACGGTGTCCGAGCATCCGGCACCCGAATTCGCGACCCTGACATCCGGTTCGCGATTCGCCCTGGTCAGCGGTGAGCGGTCGACGACGATGTGGGCCGTCGTCGACAGGTAGGAATGCCGCCGAGGTGGTTGAACCGTCGGCGCTCAGCCGTCCCCGCGTTCGAGGAGGCGATCGACGGTCGAGCACAGCGGCCAGAACTGCGACGACGGCAGGGGAGTGCCGGCCAGGGACGCCTCGAAGAAGGAAAGGTGCGCGATCCACCCGGTACGGTAGGAGTCGATGAGATCCCCGAGTCCGGCATGGCGCAGCACGAGCACCGACGGTGCGTCCGCGGCGGGAGGAGCGTCTGTCCGGGGCTCGGCAGCGCGGGCCTCGGCAGCCTGCGGAGCGGGGCCGCGGTCGGTCGGCGGCGCTGCGGCCGTCACGGTGACCGCGACGCGGCTCGTCGGTTCGTCGGGAAACGACCACGTCAGCTCGGCGCTGTGACCGTCGACGGTGAGGACCTCGGAGCGGCAGAGGTAGCTGTCGTCGTGGTCGATGATGATCTCACCGCCGACGCGGCTGTCGAAGGTCAGGGGACGGCCGAGCCATTCGCTCAACGTCTCGACGTTCTGCAGGTGCGCCCACACCGTCTCCGGTGACGCGGGCAGCTCCCAGGCGATGGTGAGGGTGTCGGCTGAGCTGTCGGCGCTGAGTTCTCTGAGAGGCATGTGCGGTGAGCTCCTCACATCGTCGTCGACTTCCTTCTGCCCATGAGACTAGCCGATGCGTGCGCCCGGTGCGGAGCCTCAGCGCCCGCGCTCCCGCTGCGGTTCCATTCGCCGACTGCGCTCCCGCTGCGGTTCGACTCGCCGGTGTGATCGGCCCAGCCGGTCGGGACGTGAATGCGGACGACCGTGACCTGAACGACCATGACTTGAACACCGGATGGCCGATGGTTGTAAGTTGAATAACTGCAGAGTAACCACAGGCTGAGTCCCGCCTGGTGACAGGGGTGCCGGGGCTGAGGCGGGGTGCGGATGAGCGCGTCTGGACACCGGAAAGACTGTTGTCGTCCATGTGCGACAGGTAGGCTCAACCGTGCACAAGACGACTGACGGAGGCAGAGATGGCGGATATGAAGAAGGTGCTCCACAGCCTGACTCATAATCCCGCAACCCGACGCATCGGGGCTCTGTCCGGCAACACCAAGGGGATCGACACGGACAGGGACAGCGCTGCCGAGCGCGCCGACGGAACCGACTCCCCGACAGACTCGCAGCGGTCCCCGCGCACGGGCGACGACCGCCTCGGCGAGGGTCCGGCGGCACCAGGCGAGGGTCCGGCGGCACCCAGCGACGGCACCGGTACCGCATCTTCGGGTCACGGCACCGGCAGCTCCGGGGAAGACCGCGCACCGGACGACACCGGGGATGGCAGCTCCGGGGACGGCCGCACACCGGACGACTCCGGCGCGGACCACGGGGATGCGGGCCCGAATCGGCCGGCGCTGCCGCACGTCGGGGAGCTCACCTCGGCGAGCGAGGACGCGATCGTCGACCCCTCCGAGGCGATCCTCGAGAGCATCGACCTCGACTCCTGGAAGTGGCCGGAGTACTTTGCGTTCGCGCTCACCCGGATGGAGGAGATCTTCCCCAGCGCAGGGATCCCCCGCGGCATCGGACCGGTGCGCGAATACGTCACCCAGGAGCACGACTTCCGGTCGCTGGGCATCGACGCGAAGAAGTGGACGGCGGCCGACGACGAGGGCTGGTCGACCGTCGGCGACGTCCTCGAGGGCACGTACACGGACGCCTGGCTCGTCACCCGCGGCGGTGTCGCCATCGCCGAGGAGTACGCGTGGCCGATGAAGCCGGCCCGCCGCCACATGCTCTTCTCCGTCTCCAAGTCGATCGTCTCGATCGTCGTCGGCGCGCTCGCCGACGCGGGCCTGCTCAGCGTCGACGACCTCGTCACCACCCACATCCCCGCCCTGTCCGAGAGCGGCTACGCCGGTGCCACGGTCCGCGATCTCCTCGACATGCGCTCGGGCGTGAAGTTCTCCGAGGAGTACCTGACGAAGGGCTCGGAGATCCGTGCGCTGTTCGAGGCCGTCGATTTCGCGCCGCGGACGCCCTCCTCGGCGAACGGCATCAAGGCCTTCCTCACCGGACTGACGAAGGAGCGCGAACACGGCTCGTCCTTCGTCTACCGCAGCTGTGAGACCGACGTGCTCGCCTGGGTCTGCGAGAACGTCGTCGGCCGCCCCTTCGCCGTCGTGGCCAGCGAATTCGTATGGTCCCGGGTCGGTGCGGCCCACGCCGCCCAGGTCTGCCAGGACCGCTGGGGCGGGTCGATCGCCGACGGCGCGATCAGCACGACCCTGCGCGACCTCGCACGCTTCGGCGAGATGATCGCCCGCGGCGGGGTCACCGTCGACGGCACGCGCGTGGTCTCGCAGGCCTGGATCGACGACATCTTCTCAGGCGGCCCTGACTCGACTCAGGTCTTCGCGGACTCCGCCTCCGCCCAGTCCTACCCCGGCGGGATGTATCGCAGCCAGTTCTGGGTGCCCTCGGCCAGCCGCGACGTCGTCATCGGCATCGGCATCCACGGCCAGATGCTCTATATTGACCGGGCCACGCAGACCGTGGGCGTCAAGCTCGCCCATGACCCCGAACCGGTCAGCCTCGCCGCCCAGCACGGGACCTTGGCGATGTTCGAGGCGATCACCGAGGCGGTGCCCCTCGACGTCGTCCCGCCGACGCCGACCACGGTGACCGGCCAACCCGTCCACACCCGACCGCTGACCGATGGATTCGGTGCGGCGGTCGGTGGGGCCGCGGTCGGCGCACCGGCCGCGGAGGCGGTTCCCGCAACGACTCCGGCTGGTCCCGCCGGTGCGCCGGGCAGCGCGCCGACCGGCACACCGGCGACCTCGGTTCCGGGTGCCGATCCCGATGCGCCGGGTGGTGGGGCGGCACCGGCCGCCGAGGTCCACGCCGCCGAGGTTCCGCGCCCGGCTGTGCCCGGGACTGCTGAGCAGACTCCGAATCCCGGAACCAGCGGGCCGGCAGGTCCGGCGGCCTCGGGTGCGGGATCGCCTGCCGGCAACGGCGCCGCGGGAACGGCTGCGGGACTGCTCGTCGGCAACGGCAATGCCGTCGGCGGAGGCGTCGGCGTCGCCGCCGTGCCGGGCATCATTCCCGGCGGGTACGCATACTGACAGCCCTCACGGCACAGCGCCGTCCGGTCCCGAGCGAGACCGAACGAAGCCTCCTGCGTGCCTAGACTGGGTGACACGATGACTGCCGACGCCCTCTCTTCTCCTCAGCGCCGCCCCAGTGCGGCCGCGCCTCACCGGATCGCGATCCTCGCCCTCGACGGGGTCTCCGCGATGGACCTCGGCGTGCCCGTGCAGGTCTTCGGCGCCGAGTCGAATACCCCGTCCACGGCGACCGGATCGGCGTCGACGACGACAGGGGAGTGGCCGTACTCGGTGACCGTGTGCGGTGTCGACGACGGCACGGTCACCGGCGCCGATGGGCTGGCCTACGCGATCGATCGGGGACTCGACGCACTCACCGAGGCGGACACGATCCTCATCCCGGGCGCCGCCTCGGTGGTCGACGGGGAACCGTCCGCAGCCGTCGTCGGTGCACTCCTGTCGGCATTCGAACGCGGGGCACGCATCGCGGCGCTCTCGACGGGCACCTTCGTCCTCGCCCGCACCGGACTGCTCTCCGGACGGCGCGCGACGACGCACTGGTCGACGGCGCTGGCGCTCGCCCGCCGGTACCCGACGATCGACGTCGACGAGAACGTCCTCTTCATCGACGAAGGGCAGCTGCTCACCTCGGCGGGGGCCGCCTCGGCGATCGACCTCTGCCTCCACCTCATCCGCCGCGATCACGGAGTCGGGCTGTCCAACCAGGTGGCGAGGCGGCTCGTCGCGGCCGCGTATCGGAGCGCCGGCCAGGCGCAGTACGTGCCGCGCAGCGTTCCGGAACCGCTCGGCGACGTCTTCGCCGACACCCGGCAGTGGGCGCTCCAGCACATCGGAGAGGAGCTCACGCTCGCCCAGCTCGCGGCGAACGCCGGAGTGTCGGTGCGCACGTTCTCCAGGCGGTTCGTCGAGGACACCGGGTACACGCCGATGCAGTGGGTGCTCCGAGCCCGGGTCGACCTCGCCCGCGAGCTGCTGGAGAACAGCGACCTCGGCATCGAGCAGATCGCCGACCAGGTGGGGCTGGGCACCGGGGCGAACCTCCGGATGCACTTCCAGCGGATCCTCTCGATCTCCCCGAACGAATACCGGCACACCTTCTCCGGGTGAGGCGCCGGGTGAGGTGAGTGCCCCCGCGCCGACCGCGCCCGTGCATCGCCCCACGCCGCCTCCCGCGCCCCCGACTTCAGGACGATCTGGACAGAGAATCGGCAGAAAAATCTGTCCATTTCGTCCTGGAGTCGCTCGCGCCGACAGTCGAGCAGCTCCCGCCGTCCGTCGCGCCGGGACAGTTGGCCGTCGCGCCGCGACCACTGGCTGGATTCTTTCAGTATCTGGCAATAAGTCTGGCAAGAACCTTTCGCAGACTGTCGCTCTGGCCACTGTTGGCGCGCGCGAGAAGTCGCCATCATGGTGATGTAACGGTTATCAGACCCTCCCAAGGAGTGACATTGACTCGCATCGCCATCAACGGATTCGGTCGCATCGGTCGCGCCACGCTGCGCGCCCTCAGCGAGCGCAACAGCGAGATCGACGTCGTCGCGATCAACGATCTCGGTGACCTCGAAGAGCTGGCTCGCCTGCTCAAGTTCGACACGACGCTCGGCCGCTTCCCCGGCACCGTCGAGGTCTCCGGCGACAGCATCGTCGTCAACGGGCATTCGATCCGCGTCTTCGCGGAGAAGGATCCGGCCAAGCTGCCGTGGGGCGACCTCGACATCGACATCGTCCTCGAAGCCACCGGCCGGTTCACGAAGGCGGACAAGGCCCGTGCGCACCTCGATGCCGGAGCGAAGAAGGTCCTCGTCAGCGCCCCGTCGAAGGGTGCCGATGTGACGCTGGCCTACGGTGTGAACTCGGAGGCCTACTCGCCCGAGCACACGATCATCTCGAACGCCTCGTGCACGACGAACGCCCTGGCGCCGCTCGCGAAGGTCCTCGACGACCTCGCCGGCATCGAGCACGGCTTCATGACGACGGTCCACGCCTACACCGGTGATCAGGTGCTCCAGGACGGCCCGCACAAGGATCCGCGCCGGGCGCGGGCAGCTGCGGCGAACATCATCCCGACCTCGACGGGTGCGGCGAAGGCGATCGGCCTCGTCCTCCCGCAGCTCGACGGCAAGCTCAGCGGTGACGCGATGCGCGTGCCGGTGCCCGTCGGCTCGATCGTCGAGCTCAACGCCACGGTCTCGAAGGACGTCACGCGCGACGAGGTGCTCGCCGCCTACCGTGCCGCCGCCGACGGTCCGCTCAACGGCATCCTCGACTACGAAGAGGAGCCCGTCGTCTCGAGCGACATCGTCGGTCAGCCGGCGTCGTCGATCTTCGACGCCGAGCTCACCCGCGTCGACAACGGCCGCCACGTCAAGGTCGTCGCGTGGTACGACAACGAGTGGGGCTTCTCCAACCGCGTCGTCGACAACCTCGAGTTCATCGGCCGCAGCTGACTGAGGTCACCAGAGCAGAGTGGGGCGCTCCTCGGAATCGAGGAGCGCCCCACTCTGTCTGTCACTGCCGGTCTTTGCCTGCGAGCCAGCGGCGACCGGACTCGTCTCCGGGCTCAGACGTCGTCGGCGCCCGGAGTTCCGCCTTCGTTCTCCCAGCGTTCGACGGCGCGGACCTTGAGGCGGTTGAACTTCAGGCGCACACCGTAGCCGCCGTCGCTGTCATCGGGGATGAAGCGCGCACCGTAGTGCTCGAGGGCGAGGATGAGTCGCCGCTCCTGTTCCGCGGTGAGATCGTCGCGGCACTTCTCGTAGTCCTTGAGGTCGGCCTTCTCGATCTCGGCCTGATCGGCCACATCCTTCGCCGAGACCTGGCACAGGATGCGGGCGGCTCGGGCGAGGGGGCCGTCGATGATGATCTCTTCGCTGCTCATGCCCTAACCCTGCCAGACGGACGAGGAGACTGCCAAGGCGGCTGTCACCCCTGGTGAGACCGTCCGCGAGGCCGCGAAGCCGCAGAATATTCATGTGTCAGTGAATCCGTCATTCATTGACGTTCGAATCACGCTGGATCATGTCGTGTCAGTGCCGTCGCTTACCGTCGACGTCACCTTCCTGGCCGCAGGGGTCAGGACCGACGCACCGCACCCGCGGTGCCTGACGGAAGGTCAGACCAATGGAGATCACGACAGACAGCGTCCGCCGACTGGTCGAGCACTGCCGGGGGCTGCTCGATGGCGTGCCGGGGGAGAGGCCGCCGATCGGCTATCCCGCCAGCCTCGCACTCTGCCTCATCGACGCGATCTATGCGACCGGGTCCCATCCCACGGCGGTCGCGCACATCATCGCCCGGTACGTCGCCCGGCACGGGTTCGTCGACGGCGCGAAGTCCCTGCGCTACTCGATCGCTGCCGCAGGCGGATCGCGAGCATGGGCGGAGACCGTTGCCCACAACCTCAAACCCGCGAACACGCACCCCGGGGCACCGCTCAAGGCGGAGGTCGTCAACCAGGCGACCCGGCTCATGGCCGACCACGACATCGAGACGGTCCCCGATCTGCTCTCCGCGGTCGCTGCGGATCCGGCCGACAACGCCGTCATCAGCGCGTGGCGGACCCTGCCGAGCCAGAGCTCGGCCGTGACGTACTTCCATCTGCTCGCCCTGGCCGGATCCGATCATCTCCAATCGGATCGTGCCGTCCTCCGGCATCTCACCGAGGTTGTCGCCGACGGTGCTGAACGCGATGCCGGCAATGCGGAGTCCTCCGGTGCTGAGAGTGGTGCTGCCCCCGACATCGGCGTTCCGGTGGCACCCGATGGCGGCGCTTCCGCGATGGAGATGGAATCTCCGAACCGCGAGACCTTGCAGCCCGATGAGGCGCGAGAGCTCATCGCCGAGGCGGCCGGGCTCCTCGGACTCGGCACCGGCGAAGTCGGACGGCTCGTCTGGCAGGCGGCGCATCGGAGGATCCTGGCGGTGACTGAGCCGCACGCGGTGCTCGCCGAGGCGAAGGTGTGAGGGTCAGAGGGGAGAGCTGAGGCGATGCTGGGCCGCCAGGCGCACCGGCGCGTTCGGAGCTCCGAACCCTGAGTACGCGCCCGTTCGCTGCACCATCTCGAAGAAGACGGCACCGGTCGTCGACGTGTAGAAGTGGAGAAATTCACCGTGCGCGTCTTGATCGTAGAGGACGTGATGGTCGCGCAGGCGCGCGAGCAGGTCCGCGGGCAGAGCGAATCGTGCGTCCAGGTCGTCGTAGTAGTTGTCGGGGATGACCAGGAAGTCCAGGCCGCGTGCTCTCGCGGTCGAGGCGGCGTCGAAGATGTCGTCGCAGGAGATCGCGATGTGTTCGGGGTGTTGGGCGGCCACGGTCGGCGAGAGACCGCCGAGCTTCGATCCGGTGGCTGCCTGGGGTGCCACGTTGAGCGGCATGCGCACGGAGTCGTCCGCGTTCGACATCACCTGGGAGCGAACCAGGCCGGTGGGGCTCGGCAACTCCTGAGCGGTCTGGGCTCGGAGGTCGAGGAGCGAGGTGTAGAAGAGGACCGCCTCGTCGAAGTGCTGTGCGGGCTGCGAGAGGTTGATGTGGTCGATCGCGGACCGGCGGTCGTCGCTCACGGTGCCGAACTCTGCCGTCCACCCAGGGGTGTCTCCGCGGTCGGTGTGGAAGAAGACCTCAGACCCGTCGGGTGCGAACACCCCGCGCAGGACTGCGTCATCGTGCGTCTGCCTCCTCGGCACTTCGGCGGCGAGCAGGAGAGAAGCGCGGTCCATGGCGGCTTCCGCATCACTGACGGAGAAGCCGATGCCGCGAAGGAACGTCAGCGCGTGGACGGTCGAGGCGCTGTCGATCTCGGAGACGATGATGCGTGCACTCCCGCGCTGCCACAGCTGGACGTGTGGTTTGCTTCGGTGATACCCGGTGAAGCGGAAGTCGAGCTGATGAAGCTGACGGGTGACCGCCCCGAGATCGGTCGTGGAGATCTCGGCGAAGTCCACGCCGTGCGGCTCGGCGACCTCGGGCAGCTGACGCAGGTCGATCCGTCCCCGGTCACGGGAGCCGTCGGCACCACTGGGACGGGATTGCTCCCCGTCGGTCACGACTCCGTGCGCCGGAGCGACGGCGGCGGCGCGGAGGTCCGCGGTCGTCGCTTCGAGCCATCGCAGCGAGCGCAGGCCGTCGACGGCCGTGCGGTCGGTATCGGATTGCCGGAACGAATCATTGAACACCTCGAGCGACACCGGGCCGCGGTAGCCGCTGTCCACCACCCGAGCGAGGAAGTCCGGCAGGTCCCAGGCCCCTTCGCCGGGGAACACCCGGTGATGCCGTGACCAGCTGAGGACGTCCATGGTGAGCGCGGGAGCGTCGGCAAGCTGCAGGAAGAAGATCTTCTCGCCGGGAATCTCTGCGATGAGGTCGAGGTCCGTGTCGCGGGAGAGGATGTGGAAGCTGTCGAGGCAGGTGCCGATGCGGGGATGGTCCGTTCGCTCCACGATCCGCCAGGCGTGGTCGTACTCGGAGACGAATCGCCCCCACGCAAGCGCTTCGTACGCGACGTCGATGTCGAACTGCGCGGCGAGGTCCCCGAGGCGGTGCAGTTGCCCCGCTGCGACGGCGTCGTCGGAGATCGTCGCCGTGCCGACGTTCGAACACAGCAGCATGGTGCCGATCCCCAGGCGTCGCATGAGCGTGAACTTCGCGTGTGCCCGGTCGAGATTGGCTGCGAACTGCTCCTCGTCGACGCCTTCGAAGTCTCGGAAGGGCTGGTAGAGATCGAGGGTGATGCCGAGATCGCCGGCGAGTTCCCGGACCGCTTCCGGTGACAGGGGACTGACGATGAGATCCTGTTCGAAGATCTCGACGCCGTCGAATCCTGCGCGACTCGCAGCCCGGAGCTTCTCCTCGAGAGTTCCGGACAGACAGACGGTGGCGATCGATGTCCTCACTTCTCCTCCTTCGTCCGGGCCGGCGGTTCTGCTGAGACCCCGGCCCGCGCTTCGTGCAGTTCATCGATGTCGGTGAGCGAGAGGTTCTTGGTCTCGCCGGCAGTCAACGCGACCAGGGCGACGAGGAGGCACACTCCGGCTGTGACTGCGGCGACGGACACCCAGTTCTCTCCCGACGCACCGGCGACAGCCGAGGCCAGCGCCGGAGCCAGGCCGCCCGAGACGGCGAATCCGATCTGAGTGCCGAGGGCGAGGCCGGTGACGCGGACGGATGTCGGGAACATCTCTGCGTAGAACGACGGCCAGATGCCGTTGGCCATCGAGTAGAAGCCTCCGGCCATGAGCGCGCCGGTGACGAAGATGAGCGTCCAGTTGCCAGCCGAGACGGCCCCGAGATAGGGGAACATCATCAGCCCGGAGCACAGCGCACCGATGATGAAGACCGGCTTGCGGCCGACGCGATCGGCGAGGGCTGACGCGACGGGAATCGCCAGGAGCGCGACCGCGTTGGCCGTCACCGACACGAGGAGCATCGTCGAGCGCTCAAGTCCCACGATCGAGGTGGCGAACGACAGCGACCAGACGGTGAAGACCATATTCACGGTGTTGACCATCGCACACGCCGCAACGCGCAGGACTGCGGTTTTGTGCCACGTGAACACCGCCCGCAGCGGTGGGCTGCTGGGCCGTGCCGCCTTGAACGCCGGCGGTTCCTCGAGGCCCCGGCGGATCAGCCAGGCGGTGAGGACGACGACGGCTGACAACCAGAACGGCACCCTCCATCCCCAGCTGAAGAGCTGGTCGTCGGGAAGGAGAGCGGTGAAGGGGATGAAGACCGCGGTTGCGAGGAGAGTGCCGAACTGCGTCCCATGCAGGGTCCATGCCGTGGTCCACGACCGTCTGGTCTCCGCCGCGTGTTCGAGGGAGACGGAGATGGCGCTCGCCTGCTCGCCCGACGCGGAGAGTCCCTGCACGATGCGGCAGAGGACGAGCAGGATGGGAGCGAGAATGCCGACCTGGTCGTAGGTCGGCAGACAGCCGACGATGAACGTCGAGATGCCCATCATGAACAGCGTGAGCATGAGAACGAACTTGCGCCCGTACCGGTCGCCGAGCGGACCCATGATGAGGGCGCCGAGCGGACGGACGACGTAGGCGACGCCGACGGTGGCCATGGCCAGGAGGATTCTGATTCCCGGCTCGGTCGACTCGGGGAAGAAGAGGACATTGAGGACGAGGGCCGCCGCGGTCCCGTAGACCGCGAAGTCGTAGTACTCGAGCGCTGAACCCGTCCAACTGGACAGCGCCGCTCGCAATGGAGTCTTAGTCGGGCGAGCTTCGCCGATCGCGTGTGCCATGCTTCCTCGCATTGTTGTATTGCCACAATATGGCAGTTGCTGTTACATTATGGATTACAGTGTGACCGAGGCGACACCGACTGTCAATGGCGCAGTCGTCAGCTCAGCAGACGAGGAGGGGCACGCAGATGCCGGCCAAAGGATCGAACTCCGTGACGAAGACGTTCGAGATGCTCGAACTCCTCGGCGAATTCTCCGACGGGATCAGTGCCGCGCGGGCCGCTGAGATCACGGGCTACCCGTTCAGCACCGCCTATCGACTTCTCGGGGGCCTCGTCGAATCCGGGTACGCATCATTCGATGCGCACTCGAAGCTCTACACGCTCGGCATCGAGGTCTTCAGGCTCAGTCAGAAGGTCGCGCACCGTCGTGGACTCGACGGTGCCACGAAGGACCTCCTCCGCGAGCTCACCGTCTCGACGGGCGAATCGAGCATCCTGTCCGTGCGCCGGGGTGATGCGGCACTCACGGTGGTGGCTGTCGACGGCCCCCAGTTCCGCACGACAACCGATCCCGGCGATTATTCGCCGTTGCACACCTCGTCCCTGGGCCAGATCATGCTCGCCTACGATTCCGACCGTGATGCGTCCATCGAGCGACTCGACCTCAGTGCGCGGACCCCGCGATCGATCACCGACCCCGGTCAGCTGCGTCAGCGGCTCGACGAAGTGCGCTCACACGGTTGGGCCGGACAATCGGAGGAGAATGACATCGGCATGAACGCGGTCGCCGTCCCCGTCCTCGATCTCGACGGACGGCTGCTCGCGGCACTGGCCTTGGCCGCCCCGGTCTTCCGGCGCTCACTCGAGGATCTTGTCGCTCTCACACCAGAACTCACGACCACTGCGGCTGCCATCGCCGCCCGACTCCCGAGGTGACCATGCCCCTGCCTGCGACAACCCCGGTCCGCTCCCTGCTGCTCGGCCTCATCGGCGACGGCATCACAGCGTCGCGGACACCGCGGATGCACGAGCTCGAAGGGGCTCGTCTAGGTGTTCCGACGATCTACCGTGCTGTCGACACAGCCCAGCCCGCCGTCGCCTCGGCGTCTCTCGAGGATCTCCTCACCGCGGCGATCCGCCTCGGGTTCGACGGGCTCAACATCACCCACCCGTTCAAACAGGAGGTGATCAGCCTTCTTGACGAGGTGTCCGAAGAGGCGCGGAGGATCGGGTCGGTCAACACCGTCGTCATCGACCGCGACCGTCGCACTCGCGGCCACAACACCGACGTGACCGGTTTCGCCCGCGGATTCGATGCGGGCCTCGCGGGAGCCGACCGGAAGCGCGTCGTGCAGATCGGGGCCGGTGGTGCCGGGAGGGCGGTCGCCTTCGCGCTGGCAGCGGCGGGAGTCGGCGAACTCGTCATCGCCGATGTCAGCGAGGAGCGGGCGCGGGCACTGGCCGCGGACGTCGGCGACGCTGTGCGGGTCGTCGCCCTCGGCGAGATCGGGCCCGCTCTGTCGGTCGCCGACGGGCTGGTCAACGCCACCCCGGTGGGAATGCGCGCCCACCCGGGCAGTCCCGTCGATGCGGCGCTGCTCCGGCCGCAGCTGTGGGTCGCCGATGTCGTCTACCTCCCATTGGATACTCAGCTCCTGCGGGACGCCCGCGCGATCGGCTGCCGCACCCTCGACGGGTCGGGCATGGCGGTGAATCAGGCTGTCGACGCCTTCGCACTGTTCAGCGGGATGACCGCAGACCCGCAGCGGATGCGGGAGACGTTCCTCAGCCTCGGGCCGTGAACAGGCTCAGTCCTGCGACTTCGCCTTGCGGTTCTCCTTGATGACGGCGAAGACGAAGATGCCGGCGATGAGCGCCAAGGTCACCCACAGCGAGTACTTGTCGATGACGGAGAGCACGGAGACGGCCGCTTCGCCGAGCTGATAGCCGAGGATCGTCCAGATGAGCGTGAAGATCAGGCACCCGAGGAAGTCGGCGATGAGGAACAGCGACAACCGCATCCTCGTCCACCCGGCGACGATGTAGACGAGGGTGCCCGGCACACCGGGGCAGCGGGCGATCATCGTCATGAGGAAGAGCGCCCAACTGGGAATCGAGCGCAGGCGCTCGATGCGGGCCAGCTGGCGATCGTTCTGGGCGAAGAGACGGAGCACGCCGTCGGCCCACCGGCGACCGGCGAGCCAGAACGCCCAGTTGAACTTCACCATCCCGACGAACCCGGCGACGATGACGAGCCACAGCGGGATCTCCCCGACGGCGGCATAGGCCCCGGCGGCGACGATCGCGGTCTTCGCGCCGTTGATGAACTCCTGGAGGACCGGTGCGTTGACGAGCATCCACGGCCGCAGCGGCAGCAGGGCGAGGTAGATGACGGGCACGCCGATGATGATGAAGAGGAGGAACTTGTCGAGCGGCTTGGCTCTGCCCTGCCAGGGCGTGATCGCCGCCCACGGGTTCTCCTTGCGGGTGCCCTCAGCGGACGGGGCCTGCGCCTCAGGTGCCCGCGTCTCCGAATCCCGCGCCTCTGACTCCTGCGTCTCGGATTCGGGAGTCGCCGCTGCCTCGGACCCCGCGGCAGGGTCGGCAGCCGGTCGGGCGAGTTCGTCGTCGGGACGGCGGTCTTCGCTGATGGGGGCTCCTCGGTGAGGCTCGATTCGGGGCGCTCTCAGTATCGCACGCCCTCCATCTGCGCGCCTAAGACCTGCCCGCCTGTGACGATGAACTCCGGCTGACTAAGAAGACTCTCATTGCCGATCGCTCGACAAAGCGCGTGCGCCTTGGGCAGGGTTGATGGTGTGGGGAAGCAATCGAGTGTGCTCAGCGCGGTCGTCGCCGGACTCGTCGTCGTCCTGGCCGGTCTCGCGTTCATCATCGTGCGCAGCACCTCGCAGTCCGAGACCCCCGACCTCACCCCGATCCAGGTCTCGCCGAACTCTGCGGAGTCCGCGGCTCCCGACGGTGCGGCAGCGGCCGAAGGCGACCCGGACACCTCCGTCGATGACGGCACCGAATCCGGAGGCGGGGGATCCGGTGCCGGGGCCGGAGGCGACAATGCCGGCCGCGCCGACGGCGGAGGCGGCAGCGGCTCCGGCCAGATCGAGCACTCGTACGAACCCGCTCCCAACCCGCCGCGCGAAGTCCCCGCCGACGGCGACGACGGCGATGACGATGCCGACGACGACGACGATGATGACGACGACGGCGACGATGATGATGACGACGATGACGGCGGTGACGATGACGACGACTGATCGTCGCATCCGACTCACCGTCGAGAACCGACTGACGATCGCCGTCTCCGTCCTCTCCGTCCTCGCCCTGACGATCGTCGGCGTGGTGCTCTACTCCGTCGAGTCGAACAACGTCTCGAACCGGATCTCCGGGTCGATGAATCAGGAAGTCGCTGAGATGCGGTCGTTCGCGAAGACCGGAGTCGACCCCGAGACCGGTCAGCCGTTCACCTCGGTCGACCAGATGCTCAGCCAGTTCCTCGCCCAGAACCAGCCGGATTCCTACGAATCCCTCTTCGCCTACCTCAGCGACGGCCGCGTCCTCTACCAGGGCGAACCGGACACCCTCCTCGGCGGCTCCCGCGCCCTCGAAGACGCGGTGTCGCGGGTCGCGACCGACGGCGGGGAGATCGAACTGCAGATCGAGGGCAACGACTACGAAGGCTACGTCCTCCCCGTCTCAGCGGTCGCCTCGGCGAACGACGCAGCAGGGGGAGCACCTCCGCCGGCGAGCGAACACGGCTCCTTCGTCGTCGTCCACAACGTCACCGCGAGCCGCGCCGACCTCATCCAGTTCATGCAGATCTACGTCATCGTCGCGCTGCTGGCCGCCCTCATCATCTCCGGGATCTCCTCCGTGCTCGCCCGCCGCCTCCTCTCACCGGTCACCCAGCTGCGTCAGACCGCGCAGTCGATCTCCGGCGGCGACCTGAGCAACCGGCTCGAGACGCGCGGCAGCGACGACATCGCCGAACTCGGACGCACCTTCAACGCGATGCTCGATCGGCTCGAAGCGGCCTTCGAGACCCAGCGCCGCTTCCTCGACGACGTCGGCCACGAGCTGCGCACCCCGCTGACGATCCTCAGCGGACACCTCGAGACGATGAACTCCGAGGACGTCGCCGATGTCGACGAGACCCGTGCACTCCTGCTCGACGAGACCGACAGGATGACACGGCTCGTCGAGGAGCTCCTCGTCCTCGCCCGGTCCCGCCGTCCCGACTTCGTCCGCCCCGAATCCGTCGACGTCTCCGCGCTCCTCCACGGGGTGCTCGCGAAGGCGACCGGGCTCGGGCCGCGGAACTGGCAGGTCGAGATCACCGACCTCCCGGTCCTCACCGCCGACCGCCAGCGCCTGACCCAGGCGCTCCTCCAACTCGCTGCGAACGCCGTCGATCACACCGAGGCCGGCCAGACGATCACGTTCGGCGCCTCCGAGGACGCCGCCGACGTCCACCTCTGGGTCCGCGACGACGGAGAGGGCGTGCCCGCCGAGATCGCCGACGAGATCTTCGACCGCTTCAACCGCGGAACCGCCGACGGCGACGGGTTCGGGCTCGGCCTCTCCATCGTCGACGCGATCGCCCGCGCCCACGGCGGGACCGTCACCCTCGACCCCACCGAGGTGGGAGCCCAGTTCCGTCTCACCCTGCCGAAAGGACGCCAGTGAAGAGAATCCTCGTCGTCGAGGACGAAGCGCGCATCTCCTCGTTCATCGCCAAGGGGCTCGGTGCCGCGGGCTTCAGCACGGAGATCGCCGCCGACGGCCTCACCGGACGCGACCTTGCGATCACCGGGGACTTCGATCTCCTCGTCCTCGACATCGGCCTGCCCCGACTCGACGGCTTCAGCGTCCTCGAGCAGCTGCGCGACCAGCGCCCCACACTGCCCGTCCTCGTCCTCACCGCCCGCGACAACGCCGAGGACACGATCTACGCCCTCGAATCCGGGGCCGTGGACTACATGATCAAACCCTTCCGCTTCGGTGAGCTGCTCGCCCGGATCCGGCTGCGCCTCAAGGAGACCGTGCAGGAGGCGCCGACGACCGAGCTCGTGCGCGGGGACGTGCGCATCGACCTGCTCAGCCGGCAGGTCTGGGTGCGCGAGCGCGTCGTCGACCTCTCCGCCCGCGAACTCTCACTGGCCGAGATCCTGCTGAAGAACCGCGGCAACGTCCTCTCCCGCGAACAGCTGCTGTCCCATGTGTGGGGCTTCGACTTCGACCCCGGCTCCAACGTCGTCGACGTCTACGTCGGCTACCTGCGCAAGAAGCTCGGCTCTGACTTCGTCACCACCGTCCGAGGCTTCGGCTACCGCGTCGACTGAGCGGCACCGCGAAACCTGTGGGCACCCACTGGAAACAAGTCTCCTGATCCCATCGATTGGCCTTCTCGGCCCTCCCACCTCGGAGAACGTTCCTAAGACGGTTCTCATCTGCGTCTCATCTCGGCCTTAATCTCAGCGACGAAGCTGGGAACCATGACAGAGAACCTGAGAATCGCGCTCTTCTCCCATGACTCACTGGGACTCGGGCACCTCCGCCGCAATCGGGCGCTCGCCTTCGCGCTCGCCGCGCAGCTGCCCGAGCGCACCGGACGTCCCGTCAGCGGACTCCTCATCGCCGGCAGTCCCGAGGCCGCCCGCTTCGACCTGCCCACTGGGTGGGACTGGGTCATCCTCCCCGGCGTCACCCCTGCCCCCGGCGGCTATGCGCCGCGGGCGCTCGCGGCGACGATGGACGGACTGCGCAGTCTGCGGTCGGCGGCGATCACCGCCGTCCTCGACCAGCAGCAGCCCGACCTCTTCATCGTCGACCGGCACCCCTTCGGCGTCGCCGGGGAGCTCGCCGAGGTGATCGACCACGTCCGCGCCCGCGGCACCCGCACCGTGCTCGGCCTCCGCGAGGTCCTCGACGCCCCCTCCGTCATCGCCGCCGAGTGGGAGCGAGTCGGCGGCCCCGGCAGCGTCGCCGCGGCCTTCGACGAGGTCTGGGTCTACGGCGATGCCGCCGTCTACGATCCCCGCGCGACCGGGGAGGTTCCTGCTGAACTCGCCGAGATCGCGACGCTGACCGGCTACCTCGCGCTCGCCCGGCAGGAGGCCGCGACCCTCACCGGGCTGCCGGACGCCGATGAGCCCTTCGTTCTCACCTGCCTCGGCGGGGGCTCCGACGGGGCGGGCCTCGCCGAACGCGCGATCGCCGCGACCCCGCCGCCCGGGCACACCCACCTCGTCGTCGTCGGTCCCCAGATGGACCTGCCCGAGGTCGAGCGCCTGCGCGACCTCGCCCGCCCGGACACACAGATCCTCCGGCATACCGCCGACATGCCCGGACTCATCGCCCGCGCTGCGGCACTCGTGTGCATGGGCGGCTACAACACGCTCTCGGAGGTCATGGCCACCCGCACCCCCGCGCTCGTCGTCCCCCGGGTCGGCCACCGCGAGGAGCAGCCCCGGCGGGCCGCGGCGCTCGCCGCCGCCGGAGCCCTCGACACCTGCGACCTGAACGAGGCGATACCGGAGTTCCTCACCGCGTGGTTCGCCCGCCGCGCCGGGACGCAGTCGTCCCGGGACCACATCGACCGCGACGGTCTGCGCACCGTGGCCGCTCTCGCCGCCGACCTCATCGATGCCGCCGCCGTGCCCGCCGTCTCCGCGCTCGCCCACTCCCGTCCGACGCTGACCGAGGAGGTCCGCTGTGCCGTCTGAGACCGCCCTGACCGTGGCGAACCCCCACACGCGCGTGGGCTACGTCCTCAAGATGTACCCCCGGTTCTCCGAGACGTTCATCGTCTCCGAGATCCTCGCCCGGGAAGCCGCCGGAGAGGACATCGTCATCTTCTCGTTGCGCCCCTGCACCGACGCGCGCTTCCACCCGGAGCTCGCCCGCGTCAAGGCCCCCGTCGTCCACGTCGGACGTTCCTCGAGCGCCCGCGGCTTCTGGGAGGTCTGGCAGGAGGCGACGGCCGATCCCGGTATCGCCGCCGGTGCCGCCGACCACCTCGGCGAACTCCTCGCCCTCGACCACGATGACGCAGGTCAGGCGCTCACCGTCGCCCGGCTCGCTCGCGAGCACGGGGTCACCCACCTGCACGCGCACTTCGCCTCGGTGTCGACGACGGTGGCCCGCGCCGCCTCCCAGCTCACCGGCATCCCGTACTCGTTCACGACGCACGCGAAGGACATCTTCCACAACAGCGTCGAGGCCTCCGACCTCGCCCGCAAGACCGCGTCCGCCGACCATGTCATCGCGATCAGCGACTTCAACCGGGACTACCTCGCCCGGACCCTCGGGCCCGAGCTCGCCGAGCGGATCACCGTCGTGCGCAACGGCCTCGAACTCGACCGCTTCCCGTACCGGCCGCACCGGGACCGGGCGGAGGTCCCCGCGCTGCTCGCCGTCGGCCGCCTCGTCGAGAAGAAGGGCTTCGGCCATCTCCTCTCCGCACTCGCCGTCCTCCGCGACACGGGGCTGCCGGTCCGGCTCGACCTCGTCGGCACCGGCCCGCTCGAGGCCGACCTCGCCGCTCAGGTGCGCGGACTCGGACTCGACAACGCCGTGACGCTGCACGGCGCCCTGACCCAGCAGGAGGTGCGGGAGATGTTCGACACCCACGACGTCCTCGTCGCCCCCTTCGTCGACGGCTCCGACGGCAACGTCGACGGACTGCCGACCGTCCTCCTCGAGGGCATGGCCGCCGGCATCCCCTGCGTGGCCGGCAACGTCACCGCTGTGCCCGAGATCGTCAGCGACGGTCAGACCGGGTGGCTCGTCGACGGGACCGATCCGACCGCGATCGCCGCCGCCGTCGCCGAGGTGGTCCGGCGGGCCGTCGCCGACCCCGCCTCGCTGACCTCCGTCACCGATGCCGCGCGGGCGCGGGTGTGCGCCCTCCACGACTCCCGAGTCCAGGCCGCCGAGCTGGCCGCCCTCATCGGCAGGGGCGAGGCTCCCGTCTCCGCCGTGACGGCACCAGACCGCAGCGACGACGCCCCCGGAGGCGACGTCTGCGACGGTGCAGCCCTCGACGGCGACACCCTCGACGCCTGGGAGCGTGCCTCATGAGAATCGCCTACATCCTCCTCGACCCCGGCATCGGGATCTTCGGCACGAAGGGCGCGAGCGTCCACGCCCAAGAGGTCATCCGCGCTTTCCGCCGGCTCGGCCACGAGGTCACGGTGTTCTGCACCCGCACCGACGACGCGATGCCCGGCGACCTCGCCGACCTCGAGGTCGTCCGCCTCGACCTGCCTCCGGGCCTCGACCGGGGCTGCCGGGAGATCGCGCTGCTGCGGGTCTCCGACCTGCTCGCCGATCTCGTCGCGACCCGCGGGGGCTTCGACCTCGTCTACGAGCGGTACTCGCTCTTCTCGACCGCGGGCGCGGCGCTCAGCGACCGCCTCGGCGTTCCCCTCATCCTCGAGGTCAACGCGCCGCTCATCGAGGAGCAGCGCACCCACCGCGGACTCGTCCACACCGAGCATGCGCAGCGCTCGACCGCCGCGAGCTTCGGGCGGGCCGCGCGGATCGTGTGCGTGAGCGACGCCGTGGCCGACTGGGTGCGGCGCGACTATCCCGGACTCGCCGAGGTGGTCGTCGTCCCCAACGGGGTCAACACCGACCGCATCGCGCCCGGGACCCCCGACACCGCCGTCCATGACGCCGACCCAGCCGTCCGCGGCACTGTCCCGTCGGCTCAGGCACCCGTGCGCATCGGCTTCGTCGGCACCCTCAAACCGTGGCACGGCACCGACCGCCTCCTCGCGGCGTGCGCGGACCTCGACGGGCCGTTCCACCTCGACATCGTCGGACACGGACCTGAGGCCGAGGCGCTCGCCGCCCAGGCCGAGCGCCTCCGCTTGGGAACCCGCATCACCTTCCACGGTGTCGTCGCCCCGGCCGACGTGCCCGCCCACCTGCGGCGCTTCGACATCGCCGTCGCCCCGTACCCGGCCGGCCCGAACTACTTCTCGCCGCTGAAGATCTACGAATACCTCGCCGCCGGGGTGCCCACCGTCGCATCGAGGGTCGGATCGATCCCCGAGCTGCTCGCCGGCACGGACGCCGGAATCCTCGTCGCCCCCGACGACATCGCCGCACTCACCGCGGCGCTGCAGACCCTCCTGAACGATCCCGCCCGGCGGACGCGGATGGGTCGGGCCGCCCGCGCCGAGGCGATCGCCCGCCATTCCTGGGAGAGCCGGTGCCGTGACATCCTCGCCCCCGTCCTCGTGGAGACCGCATGACGTCCCGAACCATTCCGAGCGCCAGCGCCCTCAAGCGGACGCTGACGATCATCCGCCCCCACCTCGGCCGGCACAGGTGGCTCATCCTCGCCGGCCTCGCCGCGCTGCTCGCCGACGTCGTCTTCCGCATCCTCGAGCCGTGGCCGATCAAGATCGCCGTCGACGCCGTCACCGCCGCCCTCGGCGCTGACATCGCCCCGAGCCTCGGCATCGGCTCCGGGGTGGCGACGACGCTCGTGGCCGCGGCGATCGGTCTCGCCGTCATCGTCGCCGGCCGCGCGGTGACGAACTACGCCTCGACGATCTGCTTCGCCCTCGTCGGCGCGCGGGTCGCGACCCAGCTGCGCTCCCGGGTCTTCGACCATGTCCAGGCGCTGTCGCTGAAATACCACTCGAAGGCGTCGATCGGGGACACCTCGCAGCGCCTCGTCGGCGACATCGGCCGCCTCCAGGAGGTCGCCGTGACCGCGGGGCTGCCGCTCGTCGGCAACGTCATCACCCTCGCCGTCCTCCTCGTCGTCATGGTCGTCCTCGACCCGGTGCTCTCGGCCATCGTCCTCGCCACCGCCGTCGTCTACGGGCTGCTCTCCCGGGTCGCGACCCCGAAGATCACCACCGCCTCCCGGTCGACGCGCAAAGGCGAGGGCCACCTCGTCGGATCCGCCGCCGAGGCGCTCGGCGCCATCCGCGTCGTCCAGGCCTACGGACTCGAGGGGACGGTGGCCACCGAATTCGCCAACGGCAACGAACGCGCGCTCAAAGCCGGGGTGCGCGCCCGCCGGCTGGCCGCGGGTCTCGAACGCTCCACGGACGTCCTCGTCGGCGTCTCGCAGGCCCTCGTCCTCGCGTTCGGCAGCTACCAGGTGCTGCGCGGGGCGATGACCCCGGGCGACCTCGTCCTCTTCCTCCTCTACCTCAAGATCGCGATGAAGCCGCTGCGCGACATGGCGAAGTACACGGGCCGCATCGCCCGGGCCACCGCCTCGGGGGAGCGCATCGCCGACCTCCTCGACGAACCCATCGAGATCGACGACCGCCCCGATGCGGTGACGATGGGACCCGTCGCCGGCGATGTCGTCTTCGACGGCGTGACCTCCCGCGACGGACACGGCCGTCGCCTCTTCGACGACCTCAGCCTGCTCATCCCCGCCGGGGAGAGGATCGGCATCCTCGGTGCCTCGGGAGCCGGCAAGTCGACGCTGACGAGCTACCTGCTCCGCCTCAGCCAGCCCGATGCCGGGCACATCTACCTCGACGGATACGACACGCGCAACGTCACGCGTGCGTCCCTGCGCGGCAACGTCTCCGTCCTCCTCCAGGAGTCGGTGCTCTTCGCCGTCAGCGTGCGGGAGAACATCCGCTACGGTCGCCTCGACGCCACCGACGCCGAGGTGGAGGCGGCGGCCCGTGCCGCCCGCGCCGACGAGTTCATCCGGGAGCTGCCCGAAGGCTATGACACGGTGCTCGGCAACCGCGGGGACACGCTCTCCGGTGGGCAGCGGCAGCGCCTGGCGATCGCGCGCGCCCTCGTCCGGTCGGCCCCGGTCGTCGTCTTCGACGAGGCGAGCACGGGCCTCGACCCGGCGACCCGGGCGCAGGTGACGGAGGCGCTGTGGGATCTCACCGAGGGGCGCACCGGCATCGTCATCACCCACGACGCGGCGATGGTCCGCGGCCTCGACCGCGTGGTCTGGCTCGAGGACGGCCGCATCGTCGAGGACGGCTCACCGGCTGAGCTCGCGGCCGATCCCACGACGCGGGTGGCGGCATGGCTGCGCGATCAGGCGGAGGAAGCGAACCCGCAACAGAGCGCCGAGGCGGACGCCCCCGTCGCGTCGGGCACCGTGACCGGGCACTTGCCGACCGCTCACCCCGCACCGCCGGAGCACCGTCCGGTCGTGGGAACCGGAGTCCGCCGATGACCGCGGTCGACGCAGCCCTCGCTGCTGCCGCGACGCCGACGGCACGGGCCGGTTCGGCGGCCGCGTCCGTCGACGCATCCTCAGGCATGGGGATCCCCTTCCTCGATCACCTGCGTGAGGCGGCGGCGCTCAGTCGACTGCTCGGGTTCGCCGCCCGGCCCGTGCGGCTGCGCGTCAAGCCCGGTCGCAGCGCCATCGTCGCCTGGCGGCGGGACGACGTGCCCGGCCTGGCCGGATGGGGCTGGGCGACGGTGATGAGCGACCCCGACAAGCTGGCCAACCTGCGGCGGCGGGCGGATCGGCGCAGTCAGCCCCTGCACGTCCACGCCATCGTCACGGACCTTGGCGGGTTCGCAGGTCACGACGCTGCGTCGGCAGCTCACGACGCCGCGTCGGCGGTTGACGATGCCGCGCCGGGACGGGACCGGCCCGCGGAGGCACGCGAGTTCACCCTCCTCAGCGGGGGAGTGCTCGGGGATCCGAAGCTCGGAGCATCGCTCGCGCGGGTGCGCGGTGACCTCGACCTCGACGCGTGCACCGTCGTCGGCTACAACCCGGCCAGGCGCCTCCTCCTCGAACACGCCGGCGAATTCGTGCGGATCGGCACGGACCCCTACCAGCGGCTGCTCACCGCCGCCGAGGACTGGCAGCGGCGTGGGCTGCCCACCCTGCCCGTCACCCGCCTCGGCGCGGATGCCACGGCAGTGCGCTCGCCGTGGTGGGGCGATGGCGACCTCGCCGGGCACCCGGATGCGCAGATCGCCGAGGCGGTCGGCCGCACCATCGCCGCCCTCCACCGCCGCAGCGTCGCCGGCTCTCACGACCGCACTGTCGCCATGGTCGACCGGCGCACTGTTGCCGATGTCGACCGTGCGGGGGCGCCGAATGCGGGTGCTCTCACCGTCGGCGATGCCTCTGCGATGCTCGATGACACCGTGGGCACGCTGAGCCGGCTGCTTCCCGATGCCGAGGTCGCACGCGCGGGACGACTCGCACGCACCATCGCCGCAGAGCTGAGCTCGACCGACCGGAATGGGGCTCTCACGGAACTCTCCGACATCCACGGTGACCTCAGTCCGGACCAGATCCTCGTCGGCGGCGGGGACTTCCGGATCATCGACCTCGATCGAGCCGGCGTCGGACCGATCGGCATGGACCTGGGTCGGTGGATCGCGGCGTGCCGCCTGCGCGGTGACGCCGCCGGGCGGAGGCTGGAGACCGGATTCCTCCGCGGATACGGTGCTGCTGCGCTGGGCCCCGTCCCTGGCACCGTGTCGCACGCCGCCCCTGACACCGGCACCGGGGAGGCGGCGTCGGAGGAGGAGGTGGTCGCAACCACAGCGCGTCCGCCACGGATCGCCGGAACCGACATCTGGGCAGCCTGGGCGCTGCTCCTCACTGCGGTCGAGCCCTGGCGCACCTGCCGTCCCGCCTGGCGCGAGCACACCGAACGGCACCTCGACCTCGCCGAGGAGGCGCTGGAGAAGCAGCCTCAGCCCACTGTCAGCACTCGGCCCGGCTCCGCACCGATCCCCGCGACCATCCGCATCGACGGGACCGAGGTCGACATCCGCCGGTCGTGGCCGGCGAAGAAGGGCCGCATCGCGTTCGAAGCGACGACAGCCGACGGCATCCGCGCTGGGTTCCTCGACCCGACGCCCCGGGGCACCCCGCACGTCGGCACTCGAGCGACACCGCATGCCGGCACCGGAGAGACACCGCTCGGCGACAACCGTGAACCATCGCACTCCGGTTCCCGCGAACCCTCACCCGTCGGCACCCGACCGACAGCACCGCCCACCGCGGCAGTGACACTGCTGCCGGCCGGCACTGACCCGGATCTCCCCGGCCTCGCGCGGCTCCTGGACGGCCCGACCGCCCGCGGCAACCGGCTCGTCTCCCACCGGCCGGGACGTCGAGCCGTCGTCGCTCTCGCCAACGGCACCTTCGCGAAATGCGTGCGCCGCGGGAAGGCCGGGGCGATCCTCGCCGGGCAGGACAGGGCCCTCGCCTTCGCCGCCGGGTTCACCCTGCCGCGGGTGCTCGATGCCGACGATGCGACCGTCCTCCTCTCTCGGGTCCCCGGGGTCGAACTCCACGACCCGAGGGCACTCGGCGCGCACTGGGAGCGGGCCTGGACGGACTGCCTCGGCGCATGGGACCGCGCGGACGCACAGGCGCTTCCGGACTCGATGCCCACTCACACGGCCGACGATGAGGCCGGTGTCCTCGAGGACTGGCGGGACCGGTCCGACGGTCTGCTCGGCGGACTCGCCGAGCGCTTCGATGCGCTCCTCGCCGAGGTGACCATGCAGCTGCGCGCTTCCGCTCGCCCGCTGCGGTGGGGGCCGGTGCACCGCGATCTTCACGACAAGCAGCTGATGTGGGATGAGGCTGCCGGTCCTGGTCTCCTCGACGTCGATACGGCCTGCCGTGGTGAGCGCGAACTCGATCTCGGCAACCTGTCCGCCCATGCGACATGGCGGCGCGCGCAGGGGATCTGGTCGCCCGCCGAGGCGGCGGCCGTCACCCGTGCGATAGCCGGGGTCACCTCGGCAGGAGGGTACGACCGGTCACGACTTCGGCTCTACGAACGCGCGAGCCTCCTCAGGCTGGTCTGCGTCTACGCGTTCCGCCCGCGATGGGCCGCACGGACCGGAGCGCTGCTCGACGCGGCCGCGGAGTGAGGCCGCCGACCCGGCGCAGCGGCCGGGCACGGGAACGTCAGTCCTGCGTGCTGCGGCGGGCATCGCCCCAGATGTCGACGCCCGAGTCGATGGCGAAGGAGTCGATCGCGGCGAGCTCGTCATCGGTGAAGGGGCCCGCGCTCAGGGCGGCGACATTGTTCTCGAGCTGATCGACGCGGCTGGCGCCGATGACGAGCGAGGAGACGCGCGGATCACGCAGCGCCCACGACAGGGCCATCTGCGCGAGAGACTGACCGCGCGCCTCGGCGATGTCGGCCAGTCCGCGGATCCGGTCGAGGTTGTCCGCGGAGAGGAATCCGTCCTTGAATGACGGGGTCTCCTTCCCGGCGCGCGAATCCACGGGCACCCCGTCGAGGTACTTGCCGGTGAGCAGGCCCTGGGCGAGCGGGGAGAAGGCGATGACGCCGAGGCCCTCCTCGGCGGTGGTGTCGAGGAGGTGGTCGTCCTCGATCCAGCGGTTGAGCATCGAGTACGAGGGCTGATGGATGAGCAGCGGCGTGCCGAGATCGCGGGCGATCTGCGCCGCCCGCGCCGTGTCGGCGGCCGAGTAGGAGGAGATGCCCGCGTAGAGGGCGCGACCCGAGCGCACCGCGGTGTCGAGCGCGCCGATCGTCTCCTCGAGCGGGGTCGTGGCATCGGGGCGGTGCGAGTAGAAGATGTCGACGTAGTCGAGGCCGAGGCGACCCAGCGACGCGTCGAGGCTCGAGAGCAGGTACTTGCGGCTGCCGCCCGGCCCGCCGTAGGGGCCCGGGTGCATGACCCAGCCGGCCTTCGTCGAGATGATGAGCTCATCGCGGTAGCGACCGAGGTCCTCACGCAGCTGACGACCGAAGTTGATCTCGGCCGACCCGGGCGGCGGTCCGTAGTTGTTCGCGAGGTCGAAGTGCGTGATGCCGAGGTCGAAGGCCCGGCGGACCAGTGCGCGCTGCTCGTTGAACGCGACGTCGTCGCCGAAGTTGTGCCACATCCCCAGCGACAGGGCCGGCAGCACGAGTCCGGAGCTCCCGACTCGGCGATAGGTCATCGACTCGTAGCGGTCATCGGCAGCGGTGTACACGGATCGTCTCCCGGGAGTTGGTGACAGGCGGTCGCGTTCAGCTTAGGTCACGAGGATTGTCCGTTGCGATCGGCGGAGATGTCCGCACCTGCGGCGATGTCGCTGAACGTCGCCGCCAGCTGAAGATCCCGCTCCGTCACCGCGCCGGTGTCGTGGCTGGTGAGCACCACCTCGACGACGGGGTAGGTGAGAGTGATGTCGGGATGGTGGTTGGCCTCCTCGGCAGCGGCGCCGAGGCGGTTGACGAGATCGAGTCCGGTCGCGAAGTCCCCGGTGAGGTACTTCGCGGTGATGCTGTCCGAGCCGCCCTTCCAATCGCTCAGCCCCGCCTCGGCGAGCTTGTCCTGCAGTTCCTGTCCTCTGTATTCAGCCATGGCACCATGCTAGAAAGACATCGCCGGGACGGAAACCCCTCAGGCGGAATTCCCTGCGCCCTTCGCGCGGTGGCGGCGGACGGCGTCGCGGTTGGCGCAGCGGACCGAGCAGTAGCGCTGGCGGCCGTTGCGGGTGATGTCGACGACGACGTTGTCGCACGGGTCGCCAGGGCTCAGGCCGGCCGCGCAGCGACCCAGCCGGTGCATGCCGCGGGTCGTCAGGTGCAGCGCCGTGCCGACGCAGATGACGGCGCGCAGGACATGGGCCAGCGACTGGTTCGAATCCCGGTAGTGGAGGTGCCAGCCCTCATCGTCGTGGTCGACGAGACGCGGGTAGGCCGCGGCATTCGCCATGATCGCGTTGAGGATCTCCGCCCGGCGCTGAGGGTCGGCGGCGTCGACGACCGTCAGCCACTCATCGATGACGGCGCGCGTGTCGCCGAGGTCGGTCGGCGTCGGGTCGAAGCCCATCGTCATCCCGAACTCCCGGGTGCGCGTCTCGATCCCATCGCGATCACTCGGCCAGTCGTCGGCGAGTGACGCCGCCAGCAGCACCGCGTATTCGCCGTAAGGGTTGAGTTGCATAAGACCATTACACCAGGGTGGACAGCATGGACACCAGAGCAGGACGTGAGACCCGCGCGACTCGTGACAACGGCGCCGCCGTCGGGGGTTATGCCTCCGCCGGCGACTGCGAGCACGGCTGGCAGACCGAGTCGCAGCACCGCGTCTCGACCGGGCTGATCGTCTACGTCCGCTGCGCGCGCTGCGGGGCGCGTCGCGTCGACCGCCTCGGGGCCGGTGCGCTGGTGCCGAGCGGGCTGAGCCGGGTCGTCGCGCCGAGGTGAGGCGCGCCTGCTGGGGTGACACGCGCCGGGCTGCTCGCCGAAAGTCGATTCGGCCACGACTAGTCACCGTGCAGAAACACTTTTCGCCGCCATCCGGTCTGCGTGTCGAACTTTTCGCAAGCATTCGTGCTTTTCGCCGGCAGTGCGTCAGCGGCGTCACACCCCGTCGCGCCCCGCCGCGCCCCCAAAGTAGACCAGTGGTCTTGATTTCGCGTGTGAGCTGTGACTCAATGGGGGAGTGACGAAATTCCACTCGATTCGGGATCAGCTCCTCGATCGCCTCGACGGCATGGCCGCCGGAGAGCAGTTCCCGCCCGAGCGCCAGCTCGCGCAGCAGCTCGGCATCTCCCGGATGACCCTGCGCCGGGCCCTCGACGACCTCGTCGCGAAGGGTGTCGTCCGCCGGCGGCATGGGGCCGGGGTCTTCGCCCTCGGCCCGAAGTTCGACCAGCCGCTGGCCGCGAGCTCGTTCACCGAGGACATGCTCGCCCGCGGACTGCATCCCGGCTCCCGGGTGCTCTCCTTCGACCGCGGGGAGGCCGGGGCGCACATCGGACGCAAGCTCCACCTCGGCGAGGGGGACGAGGTGCTGACGATCCTCCGCCTGCGCCTCGCCGACGATGAACCGATCGCCCTCGAGGAGCTCCACATCCCCGCCGCGCGCGTGCCCGGACTCGTCGCCGCCGACCTCGTCGACGCCTCGTTCTACGAACTCCTCCACACCCGCTTCGGCATCGACCTCGCCCACAGCGTGCAGACGATCGAACCGACGCTCCTCGACGAGGAGGAAGCGGACCACCTCGGCGCCCCGCTCCAGGCCCCGGCCCTGCTCTTCGAGCGCACCTCGCGCAGCGCCGACGAGGTGCCCTTCGAATTCGTCCGCTCGGTCTATCGCGGCGACCGCTACAAGGTCCGCACCGAACTCACCGTGCCCGTCCGCCCCGAGGGCAGCGCCGCCGAGGGGCCGCGACCATGATCATCGCCGGCCTGATGACGGGCACCTCGGCCGACGGACTCGACGTCGTCCTCGCCGACTTCACCTACGACCCCGCGGTTCCCGACGACCTGTCGGTGCGCCTCCTCGCCGCTGTCGAGGTCCCCTTCGACGCGGACCTCCACGCCGACATCCTCCGCCTCCTCGAGCCCGGCGACATTCCGCTCGCCCTCGTCAGCGACGTCGACGGCCGACTCGGCAGGATGGCCGCCGAGGCGCTCGCCGAGGTCTGCGCGAGAACCGGCGTCGTCCCCGACCTCGTCGTCTCCCACGGTCAGACAGTGCGCCACGACGTCGTCGACGGTGAGGTCTCATCGACCCTGCAGCTCGGTCAGCCCGCCTGGATCGCCGAGCGCCTCGGCGTCCCCGTGCTCTCCGACGTCCGCTCCGCCGACATCGCCGCCGGCGGGCAGGGCGCCCCGCTCGTCGGGATCCTCGACACGATGCTCCTCGGCGCGGTGACGAGCCCGACCGCGCTGCTCAACCTCGGCGGAATCGCGAACCTCACCGTCATCGCCCCCGACCGTGCGCCGCTCGCCTTCGACACGGGCCCGGCGAATGCGCTCATCGACGTCCTCGCTCGCCGCATCACCGACGGTGCGCAGTCCTGCGACGTCGGCGGCGCCCTCGCCGCGAGCGGCCGGGTCGATGAGGCCCTGCTCGCCGACCTCCTCGGCGACCCCTATTACCGGCGGCCCGCCCCGAAGTCGACGGGCAAGGAGCTCTTCCATGCCGCCTACCTCGACGGACATCTCGCAGCCCACCCCCACCTCGGCGCGGTCGACGCCATCGCCACGGTCACGGAGCTCACCGCCCGCACCATCGCCGAGGCGGCCGGCAGTCACGGGGTCACCGCGGTCATCGCGTCCGGGGGAGGGACCCGGAATCCGACGCTCATGGCCGCCCTCGACACCGCGCTCGGCCCCGGCGTCGCGCTCGAGACGACCGATGCGGCACTCGGCCTGCCCGAGGGCGCGAAGGAGGGACTGCTCATGGCGCTCATCGGCTGGCTGAGCTGGCACGGCCTGCCGTCCACCGAACCGAGCCTGACCGGGGCAAGCCGACCGAGCATCGCCGGCCGGCTCACCCCGGGATGGAGACCGCTCGCGCTGCCCGCACCGCTGCACCGAAGACCCCGACGGATGCGCATCGACAACCGGACCTGACGCCGGCCCCGGCAGGTCCGAAAGCACCAGCCGCCCCGACCGCAACCACTTCGACCGCCAACCACCCGCCAACCACCCCACCGCAACCCCCGACGCGGCCCTCACCGGCAAGGACGCCGGCAGCCGAGACCGCCGCACTGAGAAGGAGTCACGACCATGCAGATCATCGACCTCCTGGTGATCGTCGTCTACCTCGTCGCCACCGCGTGGCTGGGCCTGAAGCTGAGCGGCCGACAGACCGGGCTCAAGGACTACTTCCTCGGCGGGCGGGAGCTGCCCTGGTGGGCGGTGTGCCTGTCGGTCGTCGCGACCGAGACGAGTGCGCTCACCGTCATCGGCATTCCTGTGATGAGCTACCTCGGCGACATCTCCTACCTGCAGCTGGCGCTCGGCTACATCGTCGGCCGCGTCCTCGTCGCGTTCTTCATGCTGCCGCGCTACTACGACGGGGAGATGATCACGGCGTACGCGTACCTCGGCAAGCGCTTCGGCCAGTCGACGCAGACGACCGCGGGCATCACGTTCCTCTTCACCCGCCTGCTCGCCGACGGCATCCGCGTGCTCGCTGCCGCGATCCCGCTCAAGGTCATCCTCGACGGGCTCGGCATCCACACGAACTACTTCGTCATCATCGTCGTCCTCTCCCTCGTCACGATCGTCTACACGTTCATCGGCGGCATCAAGGCCGTCGTCTGGGTCGACGTCGCCCAGATGTTCCTCTACGTCTTCGGCGGGATCCTCGCGATCATCGTCATCACCGCCGGTGTCGGCGGGGGATGGTTCGCCGAGGCGGCCGCCGCCGGGAAGCTGCAGATGTTCGTCTTCGAGGGCAACCCGATCAATGCCGCGGGATCGTTCATCCCCTCGTTCGTCGGCGGCGCGGTCTTCGCGATGGCCTCCCACGGGGCCGATCAGATCATCGTCCAGCGGCTGCTCGCTTGCCGCACGAAGGTCGATGCGCAGAAGGCGCTCATCTGGTCGGGCATCGTCGTCTTCGTCCAGTTCGCGATCTTCCTCGCCGTCGGCCTCGCCCTGTGGGCCTACTACGACCAGGCGCTGCCGGCCGATCTCGGGCTCACCCGCGACGACGAGATCTTCCCGCTCTTCATCATCGAGGGCCTGCCGCCGGGCATCTCCGGGCTGCTGCTCGCCGGCATCCTCGCCGCGGCGATGTCGACGCTGTCCTCGTCGCTCTCGGCACTGTCGTCCTCGACGGTCAACGACGTCTGGGCCCGCTTCCGCAGGACCCCGCTCACCGACGCCGAGGGGCTCAGGGTCGGACGCTGGGCGACGATCGCGTGGGGCGTGGCGTTCATCCTCCCGGCCACGGTCTTCGAATCCGACTCCGGCAACATCGTCATCCTCGCCCTCGGCATCGCCGGTATCACCTACGGCGGGCTGCTCGGCGCCTTCGTCTTCGGCATGGTCAACAAGCGGGCGACCGCTGTCGATGCGAACATCGCCTTCACCCTCGCGATCGCCGTCAACGCGTTCTTCTTCGTCATGGAGAAGTACGTCACCGGTGAGGTCTGGGTGGCGTGGCAGTGGTATCCCCTCCTCGGCGTCCTCGTCATGGTCTCCGTCGGCGGGCTGCTGTCCCTGCGGCATCCGGCCCCACCCGTGGCCGCCGTCGCCGAGGCGGAGGGCAGCCTGCGATGACCACGGCACAGTCCCAGCCCCCGGAGTCGGATCCCGGCGCGCGCCCCTCGGGTGCTCACCCGCAGTCCCAGCCGGGGCTCTCGCCGACTGAGCGGCGCAATCCGCGCAGCGCGGGCCTCGACGACCTCGACAGCCTCGGCGTGCTCACCCTGCTCAACGCCGAGGACCAAGCTGTGCTCGACGCGGTCGCCGCGGCCCTGCCGGATCTCGCCGCGCTCGTCGACCTCGCGGCGGAGCGGATGCGCGCCGGCGGTACCGTCCACTATTTCGGGGCCGGCACCTCCGGTCGCCTCGGCGTCCTCGACGCCAGTGAGCTCATGCCGACGTTCAACCTCGAGCCCGGCCGCGTCGTCGGACACATCGCCGGCGGGGAGCCGGCACTCGTCAACGCCATCGAGAACGCCGAGGACTCGCTGGCCGACGGGCGCCGCGACGGCGCCGGGCTGGGGGAGCGGGACGTCGCGATCGGGATCGCCGCGAGCGGGTCGACCCCCTACGTCCGCGGGGCCCTCGAGGCCGCCGGGGAGGCCGGTGCCCACACCGTGCTCATCTCGAACAACCCGCAGGCGCCCGTCGCCGAGGCGGCCGCGGCCCACATCGTCCTCGACACCGGACCCGAGGTCGTCACCGGGTCGACCCGGCTCAAGGCCGGCACCGCGCAGAAGCTCGCCCTCAACGGGTTCTCCACCGCGCTCATGGTCGCCCTCGGGCGGACGTGGCAGAACCTCATGGTCTCCGTCGTCGCGACGAACGCGAAGCTGCGCGAGCGCACCGTCCGCATCCTCCGGGAGGCCGCGGACCTCGACGACAACGCTGCCCGTGAGCTCCTCGCCCGGTGCGACGGTGACCTCAAGACGGCGCTCGTCGTCTCCTTCGCCGAGGTGGCCCCCGCCGCTGCCGCCGAGCTGCTCGCCGGGCACGACGGCTCGGTGAGAGCGGCGATCGCCGCCGCGGCAACCACCGCCGACGGCCCCGCGGAGAGCAGCCCCGGTGCCGGGGCCGGCGCATGATGCCCGGCTCTGCCACCGGTGACCTCGTCCTCGGCATCGACGTCGGCGGCACCGGCAGCCGCGTCGCGCTCGCCGCGCCCGCTGCCGACCGCCTCGGCGACCAGGTCATCCTCGGCACACTCACCGGCCCCCGCGTCGAGATCGGGGCCGAGGGCACCAGCGCTCCCGTCGTCATCCGACGGCTCGTCGCCGCGGCCCGGCAGGCCTGGCCGGAGCCTTTCTCCCGGGTGACCGGCATCGGGATCGGGGCTACCGGGATCGCGTCCCTGGCCGCCGATCCCACCGTGCTCGCGCAGGTCATCGCCGCCGAGGCGGACGCGCGGACCGCGGTGACGATCGACGCGGTCACCGCGCACCTCGGTGCGCTCGGCGGCGCCGGCGGGGCGATCGCCGTGCTCGGCACCGGGGCGATCGCGATCGCGCACCCGGGAGCCGACGACGACGGGATCCTCGGTGCGCAGTGGTCGCGCGTCGACGGCTGGGGCCACCTCTTCGGCGACCGCGGGGGCGGCGCGTGGATCGGTCGGCACGCCCTCGAGGCCGCCCTGCGCGCGCACGACAGGGTCGATCGGCGCGGGGCCGCCCTCCTCGCCGCGGCGACCGGGCGCTTCGGGGATCCGAGCACGTGGCCGGCGACGTTCTACACCCGCAGCGACCGCGCGGGCCTCCTCGCGGAGTTCGCCGTCGACGTCGCAGCACTCGCCCGCGTCGAGGATCCGGTGGCCGTGGCTCTCCTCGCCGAGGCGGGACAGGAGGCCGCGCGCAGCGCAGTCGCGGCAGCGTCTGCCTCGGGCGCCTCCCGCATCGCCCTGACCGGGGGTCTGACCAGGGCGGGAGAAGCCCTCCTTGCCGAGTTCGGTGCGGAGGCGGCGCGGATCGACCCCGACATCACCGTCGTCGAACCCGGCGGCGATCCGCTCGCCGGTGCGCTCGTGCTCGCGAGCCTCATCGCCGCCGAGCAGATCCGTGCCCAGGAGGCCGTTCTCTGGGTGTGACGGTCGTCTGCAAGTCAGCTTGCCGACGACAACTGTTCACCTGACCGGCATCTGCGGATCAGCCCGTGGTCAGATGCCTTGCGCAGGATCGGGACTGTGAGAACCAGTCGCGAACCGTCGTCCGGATTCGACCGCCGTCCGAGGTCGGAGCACCTGTCCCTCCACCGCAGCCTTCCCGCACCCCAGGGGGCCGGCCTGCCCGTCATCGACGTCGTCCCGCCTCGGCGCCCTTCGCGTCGTGAAGTGCAGGGACTCGAGCTGCCGACGGGCCGTCGCACCCCGGTCTACCGCGTCTTCGAAGCGCTGCCGGCGGTCATCAGCTATACGGCGATCGCGCTCGTCTTCATCCTGCCGTTCATCGATCCGATGGTCGGCGCGGTCTACGTCCTCACGATCGTCGGGCTGACGTTCGTGCGGGCGCTGCGCGGGGCTGTCGACGTCGCCCGCGGCTTCAACCGGTACCGGCGCAGCGCCCGCGTCGATTGGAGCGCCCGACTCGTCGACCTCGAACGCGCCATCGCCGGACTGCCCGCCCTGCCGTCCCCGCAGTGCGGTTTCCGGGCCGCCGACCATGCGGCGACCGTCACGCGGGTGCGCGAGGACCCGCAGGCGGTGATGCGCCCCTCCCAGCTGCTCCACGCCGTCGTCGTCGCCGCGTACAACGAGCCGTTCGACGTCATCGCCGGCACCATCCGCACCCTGCTGCACACGTCGACCTCGCCGCGGCAGATCGTCGTCTTCTTCGCGTTCGAGGAGCGGGGCGGGCCGGTGATGGCGGAGACGGCGCGCCGCCTCGCCGCCGAGTACGGGGACGGCTTCTTCGCCTTCGTCCCGGTCCCGCACCCGGCGGGTGTGCCCGGTGAGATCGCCGGGAAGGGGGCGAACATCACCCATGCCGGGCGGAAGCTGGCGAGCTGGGTGCGGGAGCGCGGGATCGACCCGGAGCGGGTCATCGTCACGAGTCTCGACTGCGACAACACCCCGCACGAGTCGTACTTCGACTATGTGGCCTATGAGTACGCGACGGCACCCGACCGGGCGCGGCTGTCGTTCCAGCCGATCAGCCTCTACATGACGAACATCTGGGACGCTCCGGCGCCGTCGCGGGTCGTGGCGAGCGCCAACTGCTTCTGGAATCTCACGACCACGGTGCGGCACTTCGCGCTGCGGAACTTCGCGTCGCACTCCCAGCCGCTGCCGGCGCTCATCGACATGGGGTTCTGGTCGACGCGGACGATCGTCGAGGACGGTCACCAGTACTGGCGCAGCTGGTTCCACTTCGACGGCGACTACCGGGTCGTGCCCATCCACGTGCCGATCTATCAGGACGCGGTGCTCGCCGGGAGCTTCACGGAGACGATGGTCGCCCAGTTCAAGCAGCTCAGCCGCTGGTCGTACGGGGCCAGCGACGTCCCCTATGTCGGGGTGCGGGTCTTCGCCGGTGATGCGAAGTCGCCGTTCTGGCCCGGGTTCCTGCGCTTCCTGTCCCTCCTCGAAGGGCACGTCAGCCTCGCGTCGATCTCCGTCATCATCGCCGTGGGCGGGTGGATCCCGTTCGTCGTCGCCTCGCACACCGGGCAGGCGAGCGAGTTCATCGAGGCGATGCCGATGACCGTGGGGCTCATCCAGCAGATCGGCATGATCGCGCTCCTCGTCTCGGTGCTCGTCTTCCGTGCCCTCCTGCCGCCGCGGCCGGTGCACGTGCCGGTCTCGCGGAGCGTGACGATGTGGCTGCAGTGGCTGCTCTATCCGCTCACGCTGCTGATCTTCAACGCCGGCACCGCGCTCTACTCGCAGTGGTGCCTGCTCACCGGCCGCTACCGCGAGCGCTTCGACGTCACGGAGAAGGTGTCGGGAGCGTCCCTGCGGCGCGCCGCCTGAGGCGCCCGGGGCGACCGTTCCACGGGTCGGGGGCCGGAAGATTATGGGTTTCCTCAGTCGAGTCTCAGGTCATCACCCTGTGGGGCCGCTCGCTGGCGGCGTAGTGTCGAAGACATGAACTCACTCTTCGATTCCATTCGCAAGATCGGCTATCGCCGCGGCCCCGAGCGGATCGTCGGCGGCATCGCAGGAGGCCTCGCCAAGGTCACCGGACTCAATGTCTGGATCGTTCGTCTCCTCGTGCTCGCCTCGTTCCTCCTGCCGGTCCTCGGCGTCGGCGCCTACCTCGTCGTCTGGGCGATCACCCCGTGGCAGGACGGGAGCATCCCGCTCCAGCGCGCCTTCGGCGGTGCCGGCCGACTCGAGCGCTGACCCGGCAGCCGACGTCGTCAAGCCCGCGCGAGCGGTCCGGGCAGGACCGTGCGCGTGAAGAGGCCCTGTGATCCCCTGTCAGGGAGGGATCACAGGGCCTCTGTGCGTCTGAGCCGCCGTCCACTGACTCGCTGACGCTCGGCTCCTCGTCGTCGAACCCGCGGATTCCGGGCCATCGGCATGCCCGCTTCGTTCGCGGGTCCAAATAAATGTTGTTTTCGCTGTGTTTATGTCTGTATGTGTGGCATCATGAAACTGTGTACGCTGCTGAACGCCAGAAGACGATCCTCGCGGCCGCTCGCTCGCAGGGCCGGGTCGAAGTCAGTTCGCTCGCCGATGAGCTGAACGTCACGGCCGAGACGATCCGTCGCGACCTCACCGTCCTCGAACGCCGCGGACTGCTCACGCGCATGCACGGCGGTGCCATCCCCGCGGATGCGCTGACTCCGGAGCCCGCGCTCGATGAGCGCATCGGACACCGTGCGGCGGAGAAGCAGCGGGTGGCGCTGCGGGCTCTCGAGGAGATTCCCGACGGCGGGAGCATCCTGCTCGACGCGGGAACGAGCACCCTCGCCATCGCCCATGCGATCCCCGACGAGCTGCCGCTGACGGTCGTCGCCAACAGCCCGATGATCTGCGCCGTCCTCGCCTCGAAGCCCGGCATCACACTCCTGCAGCTCGGCGGACGGGTCCGTGCGCGGACCGGTGCGGCGGTCGGACGCTGGACCACCGAGGCGCTCGCCGACCTCACCATCGACGTCGGCTTCATCGGCACCAACGGCTTCGACGCCCTTCGCGGGCTGACGACTCCCGACGAATCGGAGGCTGCGACGAAGCGGGCAATGGTCGATGCGTGCCGCACCACTGTGCTCGTCGCCGACTCGAGCAAGGCCTCCCAGGTCCACCTCCATCGCTTCGCCGAACTCGCCGACGTCGACCTCGTCATCACCGACACCGACCTCGACGAGTCCGCTGCGGAGTCTCTCCGCGACTCCGGCCCGGACCTCGTGACCGTATGATCGTCACGCTCACTCCGAACCCGAGTGTCGACCGTGCCGTCACGGTGGGTGCACTGCGCCGCGGACACGTTCTCCGTGCCGCCTCATCCCGGGTCGACCCCGGGGGCAAGGGCGTCAACGTCGGGCGCGCCCTGACCGCCATGGGAGTCCGACCGCTCGTCGTGGTGCCCTCGGGAGGCCCCGAAGGCACTCTGTTCGACACGCTGCTGAGAGCGGATGGAATCCGCGCCGAGGTCGTGCCCATCGCCGAGAGCATGCGGATGAACGTCAGCGTGCTCGAACCCGACGGCACGACGACGAAGCTCAACGAGGCGGGACCCGAACTCGCCCCCGGCGAGGTCGCATCGCTGGTGGAGGCCACGCTCGAGGTTGCGGCGCCCGGGGTCTGGATCGCCGGTTGCGGAAGCCTGCCCCCAGGTGTGCCGACCGATCTCTACGCAACGCTTGTGCGCGAGGCACAGGCCCGCGGCGCGCGGGTGGCGATCGACTCCTCCGGCGCCCCGTTCGACGCCGCCGTCGCGGCCGGACCCACCCTCATCAAGCCCAATCGCGTCGAACTCTCCGAACTCACCGGTCGGCCCCTCGACACGCTCGGGGCCGTCGTCGACACCGCACGGGAACTCGTCAGCACGGGCATCGACTGCGTCGCGGTGAGTCTCGGCCGCGACGGGGCGGTGCTCGTCACCGCTGACTCCGCAGTGCACGCGACAGCCGTCATCTCCGATCCGGTCTCCACAGTCGGGGCCGGCGACTGCATGCTCGCCGGACTCCTCCACGGCCTCGACAGCGGCGCCGACCTCCCGAGCGCTCTCGGCCAGGGAGTGCGTTGGGGAGCCGCCGCCGTCAGGCTTCAGGGCACTGCGGTTCCGACACCCGATCACCTCATCGACATTGCGGTGACGATCTCGGAGGACCCCGAGCTCGCCCTGCCACTGGACGACTGATCCGACGCCACACCGACGGGCGCGGATCACGAAAGGAATCGACATGCCACTGATCAATGACGAACAGGTTGTGCTCGGCCTCACCGGAGGCGACAAGCGCGAAGCAACACGCAGGCTTGCCGAATGCCTGGTGGCGACCGGCCGCTGCACCGATCTCGACCTCTTCGCCGCCGACGTCGACGAACGCGAGGCGAAGACCGCGACCGGGCTGCCCGGAGGGATCGCGATCCCTCACGCGCGCAGCGCGGCGATCACCGAACCCTCCCTCGTCTTCGGACGGACCGCAGCGGGCATCGACTGGGGTGCGAAGGACGGTCCCGCCCGCCTCGTCTTCCTCATCGCGGCACCGGCAGACGGCGGCGACGCCCACATGAAGGTTCTGCCGCAGCTGGCGCGCGCGCTCATGCGGGAGGACTTCAGAGACGCCCTGCTCACCGCTCAGACGCCCGCCGACGTCGTCGAGATCGTCGGCGACCACGTCCATCTCGACGAGGCCGCCGAGACCGAGAGTCCCGCACCCGCGGGACCACCCGCACCCGGACCGCCGGCACCGTCCGTCTCCGAACCCGCGGCCCCGCCCGCTCGCGACGAACAGGCCGACACCGCACCGGAAACGACTCCCGATGGACAGCCGGATGACCAGTCCGCGCGCCGACTGAGGTTCGTCGGCGTGACCTCGTGCCCCACCGGCATCGCGCACACGTACATGGCTGCGGAGTCGCTGGAGAATGCCGCTGCCGCCGCGGGCCATGAGATCGTCGTCGAGACTCAGGGGTCGGCCGGTTCGACGCCGCTGACGCCGGCGCAGATCGCCGCGGCGGATGCCGTTATCTTCGCCCACGACGTCGAAGTGAAGGAGCGCGCTCGCTTCGCGGGCAAGCCGACGGTCGATGTGGGGGTGAAGAAGGCGATCTCCGATGCGCCGCAGCTCATCGGCAGGGCCGCAGAACTCGCGGCATCGGGTGGCCCCGGCGACGCCGACAGTTCGGCCGCGACCACCGCCGGCACCGGAGCCGACGACGGAGACGAGCAGATCGGGTTCGGCACCAAGCTGCGACAGTGGCTGATGACAGGTGTCTCCTACATGATCCCGTTCGTCGCTGCCGGCGGCATCCTCATCGCCGTCTCGTTCATGCTCGCGCAGATCGCTCTCGGCGAGAACGGGGCCATCGAGATCGTCAAGTACAGTCTCATCGGCGACGACCAGTACAACATCGCACAGAACTTCGATCTCACGAGCCTCACCTCGTGGGCCGCTCTCGCCTATGTAATCGGTGCCGCGTCGTTCGGATTCCTCGTGCCGATCCTCTCCGGATACATCGCCTTCGCGATCGCCGACCGGCCGGGCCTCGTTCCCGGCATCGTCGGGGGATCCGTGGCGGTGACCATGGACGCGGGATTCCTCGGCGGCATCGTCACCGGCCTGCTCGCCGGTGCCGTCGCCAAATGGATCGCCGGCTGGAAGGTGCACAAGGGCGTCCGCGGCGTCATGCCGGTCGTCGTCATTCCGCTGCTCTCAGCACTCATCACCGCAGGGCTGTTCATCACAGTGCTCGGGCGACCCATCGTCGCCCTGATGAACGGTCTCAACGAGGGGCTCAGCGGACTGACCGGCGGGGGAGTGCTGGTCCTCGGACTGATCCTCGGCGCGATGATGGGCTTCGACCTCGGCGGCCCGGTCAACAAGGTCGCCTACGGATTCGCCACCGCCGGCCTCTCCGCGGCCGGCACGGCGATGGACGCACCGCAGCTGAAGATCATGGCCGCAGTCATGGCGGCAGGAATGGTCGCCCCGCTCGCCCTGGCGCTGGCGACGGCGATCGCCCCGAAGCTCTTCTCGGCACCGGAGCGCGAGAACGGAAAGGCGGCGTGGCTGCTCGGCGCGTCCTTCATCTCCGAAGGCGCGATTCCGTTCGCCGCGGCCGATCCGATCCGGATCATCATCGCCTCGACGATCGGCTCGGCGGCGACCGGCGGCCTCGTCATGCTCTTCGGCTCGACACTCCTCGCGCCGCACGGCGGCATCTGGGTGCTGCCCCTCATCGGGCAGCCGCTGCTCTTCGTCCTCGCCCTGGCCGTCGGCGTGGTCATCACCGCCGCACTCGTCGTGCTCTTCAAGGCGATGGCCGCTCGGCGGCGCACTGCGAAGGCCGCGAACCGGGACCTCGACACCACGATGGTCGCCGCATGACCCGACGATTCAACCGCCCGCCAGACGGGCCCGTGCTCGCGACCGAGCACACCTCACGATGAACACAACCCAAGGAGAGATCATGGCAACTCGCACCGTCACCATCGCATCGGCCGTCGGACTCCACGCTCGGCCCGCGTCCCTCTTCGTCGAAGCCGTCACCGAATCTGGGATCGACGTCGAGATCAGCCGTCCCGGCGAAGACGCCGTCGACGCCGGCAGCATCCTCGGCGTGATGGCGCTCGGCGCCAAGCACGGGGAGGAGGTCGAACTCTCAGCCGATGCCGAGGGAGCCGACGCCGTTCTCGACCGCCTCGTCGCTCTGCTCGCCACGGACATGGACGCGCAATGAGCACCCGCGGCACGGCAGCGGTGACCGAAGGCGGCACCGCCGTCCTCCACGGAATCGGTGTGAGCCCCGGAACCGCGTACGGTCCCATCGCGCAGGCGGCCGCACCGGTGATGCCCGCCGCCGACGAGCCCGCCGCAGAGGATCCCGCAGCAGCGGCCGAGACGGCCATCGCCAGTTTCATGGACGTCGCGGACGACCTCGATGCGAAGGCGCTGAGGGCCGATCCGACGGCCCGCGACATCCTCAAGGCCACGGCGATGATCGCCCGTGATCGCTCGCTGCACCGTGAGGTCACCAAGCGCCTGCACGCGGGCAGCGGCCCGACCCGAGCCATCGCCGAGGCGATCGATGAGTTCGCCGCACGGTTCGAAGCGCTCGGAGGATACTTCGCCGAACGTGTCACCGACCTCCGTGATGTGGGGGCGCGCACCATCGCCGCGGTGCTCGGCGAACCGGCACCCGGACTGCCCGACCTCGCCGAGCCGAGCATCGTCGCGGCCGACGACCTCGCTCCCGCGGAGACGGCCACGCTCGACCGGTCTCTCGTGCTGGGAATCATCACCCGGGCAGGGGGACTGACGAGTCACACGGCGATTCTCGCGGCGCAGATGGGCATTCCCGCAGTGGTGCAGCTGCCCGACGCAACGACGATCCCCGACGGCACTCTCGTCTCGATCGACGGCGGCAGCGGTGACGTCGTCCTGCGACCGGACCCGGCGGCGGTCGACGCTCAGCGCCGACGTCGTCAGCAGCTCTCCGCCGCGCTCGCCGGCGTATCCGGTCCCGGAGAGACCTCCGACGGCCACCGGGTCGCCCTGCTCGCCAACATCGGAGGCGTAGAGGACGCTGAGCTCGCCGGCGCCGAGGATCTCGAAGGAGTCGGTCTCTTCCGCACCGAGTTCGTCTTCCTCTCCGCCGCTGTGGCCCCGACGGTCGAGGAGCAGACGGACATCTACCGCCGGGTGTTCGCCCCCTTCTCCGGCCGTCGGGTCGTCGTGCGCACCCTTGACGCCGGCGCGGACAAGCCGCTGGCCTTCGCCGACCTCGGTCCGGAGGAGAACCCGGCTCTCGGCCGCAGGGGTCTGAGGCTGTCACAGGCTCGCCCGAAGATCCTCGACGCGCAGCTGCAGGCGCTCGCGGCAGCCGCAGCGGCCACAGGCGCCGACGTCAAAGTCATGGCGCCCATGGTCTCGACGGCTTCCGAGGCTCGCTGGTTCGCCCAGCAGGTGCGAGCCCACGGCCTGTCCTCACCCGGGGTGATGATCGAAGTGCCCGGAGCCGCCGTGCGCGCCAGAAGCGTGCTCGAGGCCGTCGACTTCGGAAGTCTGGGCACCAACGACCTCGCGCAGTACACGATGGCGGCCGATCACATGGAGGGTGAGCTCTCCGAGCTGCTCGACCCGTGGCAGCCCGCTGTGCTCGCCATGATCGCGACGGCGGCCGACGGGGCCGAGGAAGCCGGCAAGCCGCTCGGGGTCTGTGGTGAGTCGGCTGGCGATCCGCTCCTGGCGCTGGTCCTCGCAGGCCTCGGCATCACGAGTCTGTCGATGGCCCCGAGCAGGATCGGCGCAGTTCGACTGGCACTGCGACGACATTCGCAGGAGGATTGTCGGGCTCTCGCCGCAGCGGCGCTCGCAGCGGAGACGCCGGCCTCGGCCCGGGAAGCGGTGCGCGCCTCCCTCGCTCCGGACCTCATCGAACTGCTCTGAGCGGCAGGGGCGGGCGCAGCATCCCCCCGCTCACCACCGAGGCGGCCCGCCGTCATTCGGCCTCGTCGCCGGCCCCCGCCTCGGCGAAGGCGGCATCGACGACGTCGAGGAACACCTCGAGGGTGGGTCCCGGATCGAAGAGGGCCGAGCGCACCATGACGCCGTAGAGCGGGGGCAGCTCGCGCGGCACAGGGACCGTGTTGACCGCTCCCCAGACGACCCCGACGCCGTCGAGGGGCATGAGCGCCACGGCCAGGTCGGCGGCGACGAGCGGCAGGGCCGTCTGCAGCGTCGAGACCTGCTGCACGCTGCCCGGGGCGATGCCGAGCAGATCCCACAGCTGCTGGGAGATCTCCACGAGCCCGGGAAACCCGGGGATCTGCGACGGGATGACCCAGTGCGCCGCCTCCAACTCCGCCCTGCCCATGTTCGCTCGGCCCGGCGGTACCGCGATCGCCAGCGGCATCGTCGCCACTCCGCGCATCGTCAGCGCCGGGAAGTTCGCGGCCAGCGCGTCGACATCGGAGGTGGCGACGAAGCCGATGTCGACCCGCCCCTCCGAGACGAGGTCGAGCACCCGGGCGGGGAACGGATCCGAGAGATCGACGGCGACCCCGGGCGCGGTCTCCCGGAACGTCCGCAGCAGCGGCGGCAGCCGCGACCACGAGAACGTCGGCACCGACGCCACCCGCAGCACTCCGGCCGTCCCGGACCCGAGCGCACGGGTGCGCTCGGCGATCTCATCGCCCCACTGCACGAGCCGTGCCCCGTCCCTGGCGAGCTGACGGCCCGCCGGAGTCGGCGCCACCCCGCGGGGCAGCCGGTCGAGCAGCCTGACCCCGAGCTCCGCCTCGAACGCGAGGATCGCCTGGCTCAGCGGCGGCTGCGTCATGTGCAGCTTCTGCGCCGCAGCCGAGATCGATCCCTCGTCGACGACGGCGAGGAAGTACTTGAGACGCGTGAGGTTCATAGTCGTTCATTGTATGGGGTTAGCAGAATAAAGATATTTGTCATCTACCAGTGCAGGCCTGAAGCTGGTGGGGAGCCGATCGACGTCGATCACGGCTCACCCCCGTCCAGGAGGATCGATGACGATCACCACCCGGCCCACTCCCACCCTGCTGACCTCTGTCCAGCGCACCACCACCCGCCGCCTCGGCGCCGCCGTCCTCGCCGTGCTGCTCACCCTCGCCGTCTCCGGCTGCGGAGTCGGAATGGGCAGCGCCAAGAGCATCGGCGACGGCGATACGATCACCGTCGGAGTCATTCCCGTCGCCGACTACGCGTCGATCTACCTCGCCGTCGAAGAAGGCTACTTCGCCGAGGAGGGACTCAACGTCGAGACCAAGGTGATGCAGTCGGCCTCGGCCATCGCACCCTCGGTCATCAACGGCCAACTCCAGTTCGGCACCACCGCGACTCCGCCTCTCGTCATCGCCTACGAGAAGGGCCTGCCGCTGCAGATCGTCGCGAACGCCGCGTCGAATGCTCCGACGGCCGACACCGATCCGACGGCGATCGTCGTCGGATCCGGCAGCCCCATCCAGCGCCCCCGTGATCTCGAGGGGAAGACGGTGGCGATCAACGCGCTCGGCGCGATCACGCAGATCGGCACCGCCGCCGCGGTGCGCGCCGACGGCGGTGATCCGAGCACAGTCGAATACGTCGTCATGTCGCTGCCCGACGGCATCGCCGCGGTCGAGAGCGGTCGGGTCGATGCCGCCTCGACCGCCGAACCGTTCCAGGGACCGGTGGTGGCCGCCGGCGGCCGGATCATCTCCCATCCGCTCTTCGAGACCTTCCCGCCCGACGCCACGTTCGCCGTCGCCTTCACCGCGAAGCCCTTCGCCGAGGCCAACCCCGACGTCGTCGACGCCTTCGTCCGCGCCGTCGACCAGGCCAACGAGAAGGCGGCCGCGGACCCTGAAGCGGTGCGGAAGGTCCTCACAAAGTACGGCAAGCTCGCCCCGTCCGTCGCCGAGACGATGCTCCTGCCGCAGTATTCGACCCAGGTCGACCCCGAAGCGGTGCAGACGACCGCGAACCTCATGACCGACCTCGGCTTCCTCCCCGCGCCGGTCGACACGAAGGGACTGATGCGGCCATGAGCGCGACCATCTCCCGCACCACGCCGACCGGTCGGCGGGCCACCGATCGGCTGACGCGCAGGATCAATCTCGCCGCCGAGACCCCGGCGGGCCGCTTCCTCTTCGGCCTCGGCGCAGTCCTCGCCGTCTTCGTCGTCTGGCAGCTCCTCTCCGTCACCGGCGTTCTGCCCGCGGCGTCCCTCCCCTCGGCGCTGGAGATGCTCGCAGCGTTCTTCACCCTGCTCGGCTCGGCGGTCTTCTGGTCGGCCCTGTGGTCGACGATCTCCGTGGTCCTCGTCGGCCTCGTCCTCATCATCGTCATCGCCACCCCGCTGGCGATCCTCCTGGGCCTCGTCCGCTTCGCCGAGGAATCGGCCTGGTTCGTCATCGAATTCCTCAAACCGATCCCACCCGTCGCCCTCATCCCGCTCGGTCTCCTCCTCTGGGGGCCGAGCCCGGGGATGAAGCTCTTCCTCATCATCCTCGGCGCGATCTGGCCCCTGCTCACCCAGCTCGTCTACGGCGTCCGCGAGGTGGGCGGCACGAGCGCGGACATGGCCCGCAGCTACCGGCTCGGCTGGTGGCTGACGACGAGCCGCCTCGTCGTGCCCTCGATGCTGCCGTTCGCGATGACCGGTCTGCGCATCTCGGCGGCGATCGCGGTGATCGTCGCCGTGGTCACGGAGATGATCGGCGGGGCGGCCGGCCTCGGCCAGGAGATCGTCGTCGCCCAGACCGCGGGAGCGCTGCCTCAGATGTATGCGCTCATCTTCGCCACCGGGCTGCTCGGACTGGCCATCAACGGCCTCTTTAGGATCGCCGAGGTGCCGCTGCTCTTCTGGCATCCCTCCCACCGAGAGGAGGCGGCATGAGCGCCCCGAACCACCTCACCCTGTTCTTCACCCGAGCCTGGCTGCCCGTCGGCATCGTGGCCGTCTGGTGGGTCGCCTCGGCGAACAGCACCTCGCTCTATTTCCCTCCGCTGCAGACGATCCTGTCCACACTGTGGTCGGGCCTCCTCGTCGACGGACTGGTCACCGATGTCCTGCCGAGTGTGGCGAAGTTCCTCCTCGGCTTCGCCATCGCCGCCGTCCTCGGCATCGTCCTCGGCATCTGCATCGGCATGTCCTCGGCGCTGCGGGCGGCCACGGAGCCGATCGTCCAGTTCCTCCGGTCCCTGCCGCCCCCGGTCCTCCTGCCGATCGGACTGCTCCTCTTCGGGATCGGGCCGTCGATGAGCGTGGCGATCATCGTCATCGGCGCGATCTGGCCGACCCTGCTCAACACCGTCGACGGTGTGCGGTCGCTCGATCCGCTCGTCAAGGACATGTCGCGGTCCTACCGGCTGACGATGCCGCAGTACATCCGGTTCGTCCTGCTCCCGAATGCCGGACCGCAGATCTTCGCGGGCCTGCGCACGACCCTGCAGATCTCCATCATCCTCATCGTCGTCTCCGAGATGGTGGCGTCGACGAGCGGCATCGGCTTCTATCTCCTCAACTCGCAGCAGACCTTCGCCGTGGCCGAGACGTGGGCCGGCACCCTCCTGCTCGGCATCCTCGGCTACCTCGCCAATCTCGCCTTCCTCCGACTCGAACGCTTCGTGCTGCGCTGGCAGTACGGCATGCGTGCGCTGACCAGCAAAGGATGATCATGACCTCCGACACGACCACCGATGTCCTCCTCGAACTGCGGGGACTGCGCAAGTCCTACGGGGACGTCGAGATCCTCGCCGGCATCGACGTCGCCATCCGCCGCGGCGAGTTCGTCTGCATCGTCGGCCCCTCGGGGTCGGGGAAGACGACCCTGCTGCGCTGCATGGCCGGGCTGCTGGCACCCTCCGGCGGGCAGACCGTCTTCGAAGGGGAGCCGGTGACCGGGCCCCCGGCCAAACTCGCCGTCGTCTTCCAGGACTACTCGCGGTCGCTGCTGCCGTGGTTGAGCACCGCCGACAATGTCGCCCTTCCCCTGCTCAAGTCGGTGCCCGCCGCTGAACGGCGGGACCGGGTCACCTCGGTGCTCGATGCCGTCGGACTCACCGGCAAAGGCGACCTCTACCCCTGGCAGATGTCGGGCGGCATGCAGCAGCGCGCCGCGATCGCCCGCGGTCTCGCCTTCCAGCCCGATGTCCTCCTCATGGACGAGCCGTTCGCCGCCGTCGATGCGCAGACGCGGATCGAGCTCGAGGACCTCGTCCTCCAGGTGCGCACCGATTTCGACACGACGATCGTCTTCGTCACCCACGACATCGACGAGGCGGTCTACCTCGGCGACACCGTCACCGTCCTCTCCGGGGCCCCGACCACCGTGACCCGCACCATCGACGTCGATCTGCCGCAGCCGCGGAACCAGGTCGAGACGAAGAGTCTGCCCGCCTACGCGGAGTACCGCACCGAAGTCTTCGAACTCATCCAAGCCGCACAGTCACACGCGAGCATCGGGTGAGCCAGGAGCCCACGAATCCCCAGCGTCCGCCTCGGCGGGCCCGCACAGAAAGCAGGAACCATGCCCACTCATCGTCCGCTCACCGCCGCCGAAGCCTCCGCCTACCGCACCAAGGTCACACTCCTCGGGACCGCGGGCGGCCCGCCCTGGTGGGATGACTCGGACCGCCACGGGATCTCGACGGCGATCACGGTCGGTGACGCCGTCTACCTCATCGACTGCGGTGAGGGATGGGGGCCGCAGTTCCGGAAGGCGGGACTGGGGCCGACGGGATTCCAGAAGGGCATCGACAATCTCCGCAGCGTCTTCATCACCCACCACCACTCCGACCACATGGTCGACTACCCGAATCTCCTCATCCTCGCGTGGCACAACGGATCCGACGGGCTCCGGCAGCCGGTGCAGATCTTCGGGCCCGGCGACCGCGGGACCCTGCCGCCGATCTTCGACGAGGACAACAGGGACCCCATCCCCGAGGTGTTCAATCCGGAATCGCCGACGCCGGGTCTCGTCGAGTCCTCCCAGCGGCTGCTGCAGGGGTATGCGCTCGACATCAACGACCGGATGCGCGACAACGCGAAACAGGATCTGCGGGAGATCTTCGAGTTCCACGACATCGAGCTGCCGGGCACGACCGGCTCCGATCCCAACGGGGACCCGACGCCGGCGATGGAGCCGTTCGAGGTCTACGCGGACGAGAACGTGCGGGTCACCGCGATCCTCGTCGACCACCGGCCGATCTTCCCCGCCTTCGCCTTCCGGTTCGACACCCCGGACGGCTCGATCGTCATCTCCGGCGACACCGGAGTCTGCGACAACCTCGTGACGATCGCCGAGGGCGCCGACATCCTCATCCACGAGGTCATCGACATGGAGTGGATCGACGGGCTCATCGGCGAGGCCTCGCCGCATCCCGACCACAACCTCATGCAGCACATGCTCGCCGCGCACACGTCGATCGAGCAGGTCGGGCCGCAGGCCGAAGCCGCAGGGGTCGACACCGTGGTGCTCACCCACATCGTCCCCGCCGACGGCCCGGTCGAGAAGTTCCAGCGGGCGCAGGAGGGGTTCTCCGGCAACCTCGTCGTCGGCGAGGACCTCATGAACTTCGGGCTCGGCACGCCGCGCACCGACTGAGACCGCACGACACCGCGGGCCCCGAGACCACTGCTGGTCTCGGGGCCCGCGGCGTGGGGGCTGTCGCCTGGTCGGCCGTGACTGCCTCGGCGCGTTGCGTCGGCCCGGCCGGCGGTGACCGCGCCCGGCCGGCCGCGACCGCCTAGTCGGCCACGACCGCCTCGGCGCGCTGTGTCGGCCTGCGGTTGGCTTCGATGTCGGCGCCGCGCAGGCCCAGCTGGGCGACCACGGCGAGGAGCAGGATGACGCCGACGAGGATGTAGATCGCCTGCGGACTCCACCCGCCGTCGAGCAGCGCTCCGGTCACGGTCGGTGCGAGAATCGCCCCGAACCGTCCCATTCCGGTGCCCCACCCGGCGCCGGTTGAGCGCAGGCTCGAGGCGTACGACTGCGGGGTGAGGACGTAGAGACCGGCGATGCAGCCGTTGATCGCCATGCCGACGAGCAGACCGACGACGATGACGAGGGCGACCCACTGGGCGGTGAAGATGAAGACCGCCATAAGCACGGCGGCGATGACGATGAACGTCATGAGCACCTCGCGCGTCGACCACCGGGACGTGAAGAGACCGAAGGCCACCGACCCGATCGCCCCGCCCAGAGTGAGGGCCACGGTGACGATGAGCGACAGGGTGGGACTGAGGCCGGTCTCGTTCATCAGCCGCGGCGTCCACGAGTTCACGAAGTAGAAGCCGAACATGATGATGAAGAACGACGCCCACACGACGATGGTGACCCGGCGGTTGCGGGCGTTGAACAGTGCGGGAATGCCGCGATCGGTGCGTGCCAGGGCGGGCACCGGCATGAGCTCGACCGGGCCCGTCTGCCCGAGGCGGCGGGCGATCGTGTCGAGCCGCCGCTGTGCGTTCGCCGGCTGTCGGTTGTAGAGGAACGACGGGGACTCGGGAATGAGGACGATGACGAGAATGAGCGCGACGATCGTCAGCGCGCCGCCGAAGACGAACACCGAGCGCCAGCCGAAGCTGCTGATGAGCGAGACCATGATGGTCCCGCCCACGGCTGCGCCGACACCGTAGCCGGCGGTGTAGATGCTGATGGCGAGTCCGCGTCGCTTTCGCGAGGCGTACTCGGCGCAGATGACGTTGGTACCGGTGAGGATGCCTCCGATGCCGAGCCCGGTGACGACCCGCCAGATGCCGAGCTCCGTCGCCGAGGTGGCTGTGGCCGAGAGGAACAGCCCGGCGCAGTTGACGATGAGGGCGATGATCGTCATCCGCCGGCGGCCGATGCGGTCGGCCACCGGGCCGAGGATAAGTGCGCCGACAGCCATGCCGAGCAGGGCCGCGCTCATCACCAGGCCAAGGGCGGTGCCCGAGAGGGAGAATTCCTCGGTCACCTGATTCGACGAGAAGGAGATCGCCAGGACGTCGTAGCCGTCGAGGGCATTGAGGAAGGTGCAGATGCCGACGATGAGCCATTGGTAGGGCGACATCCGTGAGGTGTCGATGCGTTCGCGTAGATCCACGTTGGTCTCCGATTCTGCAAGCAGTTCATCCCGCGACGGTGCGAGATGGCTATAAGCATAGGGAAAAACGACGTGATCCGCATTACCGTCTCAGAACTTATTCAGCAAAACAGAGGCGAAATGCAAATCTTCTGAATACCTATGGACATAGGTAAATGATTGTGCCTATAGTGCGAGGGAACCCACGGCAGTGTTCACGAAAGGAACTGACCCCATGGTTGAGTCAACGGCGGTTCGACTTCTGGAGGACTTCTCACTCGAGATGACCGGCAAGGATGTCGACGCACTGCGGGAGGCCGCTGCGGTCATCCCCACCGGGACGAGGATCAACGTCACCTACCTCGGCAATGAGGATCTTCCGATGCGCGTGGCCGCCGCCGAGGCGGTGCGCGAGCTCGGGTTCGTCCCCGTTCCCCACATCTCGGCCCGCCGCATCGCCTCCGAGCCGAGCCTGCGGGAGTTCCTCACCGCACTTCAGGACGTCGGAGCCAGCGAGCACGTCTTCGTCGTCGGCGGAGACCCGGCCGTCCCCGAAGGCCCCTACCCCGATTCGCTGACGATCATCCGCTCGGGCATCCTCCAGGACTACGGGGTGCGCGAGGTGAGCATCGCCGGCTACCCCGAAGGGCACCCCGACATCGACTCGGCCACTCTCGCCGAGCACCTGGCGGCGAAATCCGCATCGCTGGCCGACCAGGGACTCGGGCAGGTCGTGCTCAGCCAGTTCGCCTTCGACGCCGACCGGGTGACGGCGTGGATCGAGGGGGTGCGGGGCGCCGGCATCGACGCCGAGATCCGCGTCGGCGTGCCCGGACCGGCCGGGGTCAAGCGGCTCATGGGCTACGCTCGGCGCTTCGGGGTCGGAGCGAGCGCGGGAATCGTGCGGAAGTACGGATTCTCCCTGACCAACCTCGTCGGCACGGCCGGACCCGATCGCTTCGTCAGCGAGCTCGCCACCGACCTCGCCGGCGCGGGGGACGCTGGGACGGTGAAGGCGCACTTCTACACCTTCGGCGGCCTCGCGGCGACGGCCGAATGGGTTCGCGACTTCGTCAGGGAGGCGTAGACCGTGAACCAGCTCGCTGCGAGCCGACGCGATTTCGCGACGCTCATCGTCACCTGCCCCGACCAGCCGGGACTCGTCTCCCTCATCACCGCCCTCATCGCGCGCAACAAGGGCAACATCATCTCCCTCGACCAGTACACGACCGATCCGCGCGGCGGCGACTTCTTCCAGCGCGTCGTCTTCCACCGCGAGGGTCTGAGTGCGGCGCTGCCGGAGATCGAAGCCGACCTCGCCGCGACCCTCGGGCCCCACGAGATCGACTACCGCCTCGTCGAGGGCAGTGCGCTCAAGCGCATGGCGGTGCTCGCGTCGAAGAGCGACCACTGCCTCCTCGACCTCCTCTGGCGGCACCAGCGCGGAGAGCTGCCGGTGACGATCCCCCTCGTCATCTCCAACCATTCCGACCTCGCCGAGGAGGTGCGCCGTTTCGGGATTCCGTTCTTCCACGTCCCCTCCCAGGGGGAGGACAAGTCGGAGGCCGAAGCGCGGATCCTCGAGCTCCTCGACGGCAACGTCGACTTCGTCGTCCTCGCCCGGTACATGCAGATCCTCTCGGAGTCGTTCATCGACGAGGCCGAGGTGCCGATCATCAACATCCACCACTCGTTCCTCCCCGCGTTCATCGGCGCCGCGCCCTACCGCAAGGCCAAGGAGAGAGGAGTCAAACTCATCGGCGCGACCGCCCACTACGTGACGAAGGACCTCGACGAGGGGCCGATCATCGAACAGGACGTCACCCGCGTCAACCACACGATGACGGCCGCCGACATGCAGACGCGCGGCGCCAACGTCGAACGCGCCGTGCTCTCCCGGGCCGTGCGCCTCCATGCCGAGGACCGCGTCATCCGCCACGGCAACCAGACGATCGTCTTCACCTGACCCGTCCTCCCGGCACCCCCTCCCCACTGACCCACCCCACCCCAGAGACTCCCACGCAAGAGAGACAAGAACAGAGAGGTTTGACCACCATGTCCGACAACCTGCAGCAGATCCTCGATTCGACCAATCCCGTCGACCTTCTGCGCAACTCCCAGATCGGCTCCTACATCTACCCCGTGGTCCCCGCGGACTTCACGAACTGGATCAAGGAGCAGAAGGCATGGCGTGACACCGCTGTGCTCTACGACCAGTCCCACCACATGGACAATGTGTTCCTCAAGGGCTCCGACGCGATCAAGCTCATCTCCGACACCGCGATCAACTCGGTGGCGAACTTCGCGGTGAACAAGGCCAAGCAGTACGTGCCGACGACGGCCTCCGGTCACGTCATCGGCGACGGCATCCTCTTCCGCGAAGCCGACGAGGAGTACGTCTACGTCGGCCGGGCACCGGCCTCGAACTGGCTGCTCTTCCACGCCGAGACCGGTGACTACCCCAACCTCGACATCGAGGTCGACCGCCGCTCGCCGTCGCGTCCCTACGGTCACGCGGTCTCGCGGCAGTACTACCGCTTCCAGATTCAGGGACCCAACGCCTGGTCGGTCATCGAGAAGCTCAACGGCGGCCCGCTGGAGAAGCTCGGCTTCTTCAACATGTCGACGATGACGATCGCGGGCAAGGAGGTGCGCACGCTGCGCCACGGCATGGCCGGTGCCCCCGGTCTCGAGATCTGGGGACCGTACGAGGACCACGACGTCATCCGCGACGCCATCGTCGAGGCGGGGGCTGAGTTCGGTCTGCTGCCCGTCGGTTCGCGCGCCTACCCGTCGAACACCCTGGAATCCGGGTGGATACCCTCGCCGCTGCCGGCGATCTACACCGGGGAGGCCGAGCGGCCGTTCCGCGAATGGCTCGGCGCCGACAGCTACGAGGCCACCGGCACCCTGGCCGGGTCGTTCGTCTCCGACAACATCGAGGACTACTACCTCACCCCGTGGGAACTCGGCTACGGCTCGTTCGTGAAGTTCGACCACGACTTCATCGGTCGCGACGCGCTGGAGCAGATGGACCCCGCCGCTCAGCGCCGGAAGGTCACGCTCGCGTGGGACGCCGAGGACCTCGGCAAGGTGTGGACCTCGCTGCTCGACGTCGACGGACCGAACTACAAGTTCTTCGACCTGCCGCTGGCGAACTACGGGTCGGCGAACTACGACTCGGTCGTCGATGCCGACGGCAAGGTCGTCGGGTTCTCGATGTTCACCGGCTACTCGGCGAACGAGCGTCGCGGTCTCTCCCTGGCCACCGTCAACCCCGATGTCCCTGAGGGCGCGGAGCTCTCGGTCGTCTGGGGCGAGCCGGACGGCGGCACGAACAAGGCCTCGGTCGAACCGCACGAGCAGACCCAGGTCAAAGCCGTCGTCAGCCCGGTGCCGTACTCGACCGTGGCCCGCCAGACCTACCGCGGGGGATGGCGCACGGGTCAGAACTCCTGACGGCTATAGTCTGGAAGGGCTCGGGCACACAGCCCGGGCCCTTTCGTCGTTGTCGAGTGGTCAGAGTCGAAACCAAGGAGCAAGCCATGAGTCTGCGGAACGCGATCCTCGCGCTCCTCCGCATCGGACCGATGTCGGGCTACGACCTGCAGAAGCAGTTCTCCCAGTCCGTCGGGCACGTCTGGCATGCTCCGGATTCCCAGATCTACCCGGAGCTGCGCAAAATGGCCGACCAGGGTCTCCTCACCGCCGAAGAGCAGGCCCGGGGAGCGTCGGGGATGCGGAAGGTCTACCACGTCACCGAGGCGGGGGAGCGGGAGTTCCTCGAGTGGATGAATGCCCCGCTGAAGTACCAGCGCACCCGCGACGCCGCGCATCTGCGGGCGGCGTACCTCGAGGCCGCCGACCCCGAGGCGATCGAGGAGTTCCTCAACGGTCATATCCGCCATTGGCAGGTCGAGCTCGAGACCGTCGAGGAGGAGATCTGCAAGATCGACACCCTCACCTCGCCGATGCTCAACCGTCGTCTCGAGGTCACCGAGGACGAGGACCGGGAGGCGACCATCGCCTTCAAGCGCTACTCGTACGAGGGTCTGGCTGCGCGTGCTCGCGGCGAGATCCGGTGGGCCCGGGAAGGACTGGCGCTCATCCGCCAGCTCGGCATCGCCGACGGGGTCGAGGACGCCGACCCCGAGTGAGCCCGCGGGACGCTCAGAGTCCGAGCACGCGCACGGCATTGTCCTTCATGATGAGCGGCACGGCCTCGGGTCGGATGCCGAGGTCCTCGAAGTCCCTCATCCAGCGCTCGGGGGTGATGAGCGGAAAGTCGGAGCCGAAGAGCGCCTTGTCCTTGAGGATCGAACCGATGGCCCGAACCAGCTGCGGTGGGAAGTACTTCGGGGACCAGCCCGAGAGGTCGAGGTAGACGTTCGCCTTGTGGGTGGCGATCGAGATCGACGAATCGGCCCACGGGACGGAGGGGTGGGCGAGGATCATCGTGAGGTCGGGGAAGTCGGCGGCGACATCGTCGAGGAGCATCGGATCCGAGTAGCGCAGCTTGATGCCGCGACCGCCGGGCAGTCCCGCGCCGATTCCCGTCTGGCCGGTGTGGAAGAGCGCGACCAGCCCGAGTTCGGCGCACGCCTCGTAGAGCCCGTAGTACTCCCGCTCACTGGGGTCGAAGCCCTGCAAGCTGGGATGGAACTTCATCCCGCGCACCCCGTAGTCCGTCGCGAGCTCCCGGATCCGGGCAACCGCCTCGGCGGGCCGGCGGGGATCGACGGAGCCGAACGGGATGAGGGTGTCGTTGTGCTCGGCGGCCTGCTCGGCGATCATCTCGCTCGACACCGGGGGATGGCCGCCGAGGGCCGTCGTCGCATCGACGGTGAAGATCACCGCGGCCATGCTGCGCTCACGGTAGTAGGCGGCGAGGTCGGCGACCGTGGGTGTCCGCGGCACCGCGGCCCGGAAGTAGTCCGCCGAGGCGGCGAGGAGTTCGTCGTCGAGCGAGGTGTGGTGGTGGCCGTCGAATTCGACGTGGGTGTGCACGTCGAGCGCGGTGATCGTCGCGGTGTCGATCGCGGGTTCGTATCTCATCGGGGGCAGTCCTCCTGCGGGTCGGCGGGGGCGCGGCGGTCGCCGCGGCCTGGCGGGTTCACGGCAGCGTCGGGTAGCGCTCTTTGAGGGCGATGAGCTCGGCGAGCATGGCATCGCGGTCGCGGATCAGCGCTGCGGTGCTGCGTCCGTCGAGTTCCTCCTCGACGCCGGCGACGAGCTTATCGGTGAGCTCCTCGCCGAGGTGGACCTGCCGCAGATCGTGCATCCACACCTCCTGCGGCGGCCCGAGGTGCTCAAGGAGATGGCGCATCCCGCCAGGCCCGCCGGAGAGGTGCTGGACGGCGAGGGGACCGAGCACCGCCCACCGCAGTCCCGGGCCGTAGGAGATCGCGGTGTCGATGTCCTCGACGGAGACGACTCCGCGGTCGATGAGCGAGTAGGCCTCCTGCCAGAGGGCGGCCTGGAGTCGGTTGACGACGTGGCCGGGGAGTTCGGCCCGCACGCGGATCGGCTTCTTCCCGATCGCGCGATAGACCTCGATGGCCCGCTCGCCGATCTCCTCCGGTGCTCCCGGGGCGGTGACGACCTCGACGAGCGGGATGAGATGGGCCGGATTGAACGGATGCCCGACGACGATCCGCTCCGGGGCGACCTCGGCGCTCGCCGCGATCGCCGAGGGACCGAAGCCCGAGGTCGACGAGGCGATGATCGCCGAGGTGGGCGCGGCCGCATCGATCTCGGCGAGGATGGCCTGTTTGACCTCGAGCCGTTCGGGACCGTTCTCCTGGACGAAGTCGGCCTCACCGACCGCCTCGGCGAGGGAGCCGGAGAAGCGCAGCTGGTCGAGGCGCTCGAGCGCCTCGGGATGGGTGGTCTCGAGTGCGGAGCGGACGTCGTCGTGCAGTCGGTCCGCAGCCCCAGGGGCCGGGTCGAACGCGGTGACCTCGTGACCGGCGGCGAGGAACCCCGCCGCCCACGCCGCGCCGATGACGCCCGTGCCGATGATCGCCGTCCTCATGCCGGTGCCTGCTCGCGTGAGAACCGGGCCGCGTAGGCGATGTACTCCTCGAGGGAGCGCGGATCCTGCAGGGATCCGGGGCTGACGACGGAGTCCGCCGCGGCACCCTGGATGATGCGCTTGACCGGGACTTCGAGCTTCTTGCCGGTGCGACCGAGGGGGATCCGGGACACCCCGACGATGTCGTCGGGGATGTGGCGTGGAGAGAGACGGGTCTTGAGCGCCGCGCGGAGGCTCGCCGCCGTCTCCGGCGACACGGGACCCCCGTCGTCGAACTGGACGAAGAGGACGAGTTCACCCATCCCGCCGGCGGGATCCTCGAGGTGGATGACGAGGGAGTCGCGGACCCCGGGCACGGTGTCGAGGACGGAGTAGAAGTCGGCGGTCCCGAGTCGCACCCCGCCCCGGTTGAGGGTGGCATCGGAGCGTCCGGTGACGACGACGCCGCCGTCGCTGAAGAACTCCACCCAGTCACCGTGCCTCCACACGCCCGGGTAGGTGTCGAAGTACGCGGCGCGGTAGCGGGCGTCGCCGTCCTCGCCCCAGAACGTCACGGGCATCGAGGGGACGGGCGCGGTGATGACGAGTTCGCCGAGCTCGTCGCGGACCTCGTTGCCGTCCGCGTCGAAGGCGGTGGCCGCGAAGCCGAGCGAGGTGTCCGACATCCGCCCGGCATACACCGGGGTGAGGGGTGAGGCCTGGAGGATTCCCGAGCAGACGTCGGTGCCGCCGGACCCGACGTTGAGGAGGACCCCGTCGCCGAACTGCTCCTGGATCCACGTGTAGCCCTCGGCGGGCAGCGGGGCCCCGGCGACGCCGAACTGCTCGACAGCGGAGAGGTCGAACTCCGTCGTCGGGTCCAGGCCCTCACGGCGGGCGGCCATGATCGCGCCCGGGGCCATGCCCATGAGCGTGGCCCGGGTGCGCGCCGCGAGTCTCCACAGCTCCTTGGCATCCGGATGGTTGGGGTTGCCGTCGATCATGACGATCGCGGACCCGACGACGAGCCCGCCGACGAGGGCATTCCACATCATCCACGCCGTCGTCGAGAACCAGCAGAACGTGCTGCCGGGACCGAGGTCGAAGTGGAGCCCGTGGTTCTTCAGCGTCTCGAGGAGGATCCCGCCGTGGGAGTGGACGATCGCCTTCGGCTTCCCCGTCGTCCCGGAGGAGAAGAGGATGACGAGCGGGTGGTCGAAGGGGACCGGAGTGAACTCGAGGTCCGCCGAGGCGGCGCCGAGGCTCTCGTAGTCCGTGACCTCGACAGGCGAGTCCGCCTCACGGGCGCCGGCGATGAGTGCACGGGCGGCGTCATCGACGGCGAAGTCGCCGTAGTCGACGGTGATGAGAAGGGTGAGGCTCGGCAGGGCGGCGACGATCTCGGCCACCTCGGCTCTCCGGTCGATCGGCTTCTCACCGAACCGGTAGCCCGGGATCGCGACGAGCACGGTCGGTGCGATCTGGGAGAAGCGATCGATGACCGACTGGGTGCCGAACTCCGGGGCGCAGCTGGCCCAGATCGCCCCGATGCTCGCTGCGGCGAGGAAGACGACGAGCGCCTCGGGCTGATTCGGCAGGTACCCGGCGACCCGGTCACCCGGACCCAACCCCATGTCGAGCAGACCTGAGCGGACCCGGGCGACCTCGGCGCGCAGCTGGGCGAAGGTGAGGGTGCGCTCCTCCCGGGTCTGGGACACCGCGGTCACGGCGATGTCATCGGCCTGGTCGGGGGAGCCGAGGGAGTGCTCGGCGTAGTTGAGCCGCGCACCGGGGAACCACTTGGCGTGCGGCATGATCCGCTCTTCGAGCACCGTTTCGTACGGGGCGTGGCTGATGACGCCGAAGTAGTCCCAGATCGCCTCCCAGAACTCCTCGATCTCGGTGGTCGACCAGCGGTGGAGATCGTCCCAGCCGGTGAAGGCGGTGCCGCGACGCTCGCCTGCCCATCGGAGGAAGTCACCGAGGCGGCTGGTGTCCCCGGCGTCGGCGGGGACCTCGCGGATGATCGTCGTCATGGCTTCCTCACCTTGGGTCCGGTGCCGTCGAGGAAGTCGCGCATGAGGGCCTTCGCCTCGGTGCTCGACTGGGCGACGGCGGCCATGAGGGCCTCCATCATGTAGCCCTCGTCGCGGCCGGATTCGACGATCCGCGGCAGCGCCTGGGTGATCGCGTAGTTCGTCACCTCGGAGTTCGACGCGATCGCGTGCGCCAGGTCGAGGGCCTTCTCACTGCCCTGCCCGGCGGGGACGCGGTAGTTGACGAGGCCGATGGTCTCCGCCTCGACGGCGTCGAACGAGCGGCCTGTGAGCATCATGTCCTGGACGCGGTTGAGCCCGATGAGCCGGGGCACCCGCACCGAGGCGCCGCCGCCGACGAAGAGCCCGCGCTTGCCCTCGGGGAGGGCGAAGTAGGCGGAGTCCTCGGCGACGCGGAGGTGGGCGGCGCTGGCGAGTTCGAGTCCGCCGCCGATGACGCCGCCCTGGAGGACGGCGACGACGGGGATCGCCGACTCGGTGATCGCGTTCATCGTCGCATGCCACCGGCGGGAATGGAGGAGACCGGAGACGGCGTCGCGCTCGGTCATCTCGGACAGGTCGAGTCCCGCGCAGAAGTGGTCGCCGGCGGCGGTGAGCACGATCGCGCGGATGCCTGCGGGAGGCTCGGCGAAGAACGCGCCGAGGCGGCCGATCGTCGCGTCGTCGAGGGCGTTGCGCTTGGCGCGGCGGTCGAGGGTGAGGACGCCGATGGACCCATCGCGGACGAAGCTCAGTGTCGGGCCGAGGTCGGTTTGGCCGAGGTCGGTCGAGCTGGGATCGACCGATCCGGATTCGGCCGGGGATGACGGTCGCGAGGGCTCAGCGCTGGCCTCGGCGGATCGCGCTGCCTCGGTGGGTCGGGTTGCCTCGGTGGGAGTGGTCGCCTCGGTGGGAAGGGGGGTGTGGGAGGTCATGGTGCTTCCTTGGTCGGTGCGGTGCTGGTCGGTGCTGTGATCGTCGATTCGGGGTTGGTCGAGTCGGTGGTGGTCGATGTTGATGTGGTCGGGCCAACGGTGGTCGGTTGGGGGCGGGCCCCGTGGGCGCCGAGGGGCCCGGTGCGGCGCAGGGTCCCCTTGTGGACCTTGCCCGAGCCGGTGCGCGGGAGGGCGTCGACGATGTCGAAGTGCTTCGGGACCTTGTACTTCGCGAGGCGGGTGAGGAGGAACTCGCGCAGCTCCTCGGGGGTTGGGGTATGGGATTCGGCGGCGACGACGAAGGCGTGGCCGACTTCGCCCCAGCGGTCGTCGGCGGCGGCGACGATCGCGGCCTCGGCGACGGCGGGATGCTCGAAGAGGACGGATTCCACCTCGGCGGGGTAGACGTTCTCACCTCCGGAGATGAACATGTCCTTGAGGCGGTCGACGATGAAGAGGAAGCCGTCCTCGTCGAGGTAGCCGATGTCCCCGGTGTGGAACCACCCGCCGGGGGAGAATGCGGACTCCGTGGCCGCGTCGTTCCTCCAGTACCCGTTCGTGACGTTGGGACCGCGCACGACGACCTCGCCAGGCTGGCCGGCCGCGCAGGGGTTCCCCGAGGGGTCGCGGATGTCGATCTCGGAAAAGGGCAGCGCCCGACCGGCCGATCCGGGCTTGTCCAGGGCATGCGACGCCGGCAGGATCGTCGCCCCGGGCGAGGTCTCCGTGAGCCCGTACCCCTGGCAGAAGGCGATGTCCCGGGCCTGGAAGGCGTTGATGAGGGAGACGGGGATCGGGGCGCCTCCGGAATTGATGAACCGCAGCGAGGTGAGATCGGCGGTGGACCACCTCGGCGACTGGAGCATATCGGCGAACATCGTCGTCACCCCGGCCATCCACGTCAGGCCCTCGTGTTCGATGGCGTCGAAGGCGCGGTCGACGTCCCAGGTCGCCTCCATGAGGATGCTGCCGCCGCGCAGGTAGCTCGTGAGCACCTGCTGGTTGAGACCGATGACGTGGAAGAGCGGTGCGGCGACGAGGGTCGTGTCCGCGGCAGTGAGGTCGGTGCTGAGGAGGAAGTTGAAGGCGTTCCACAGGACGTTGGCGTGGGAGAGCACGGCGCCCTTCGGCCGTCCGGTGGTGCCGGAGGTGAAGAGGAGGAGCGCGGGTTCGTCGCCGTCGAGGTCCGCGGCGGGGATCATCGGTCCCTGCGCCGAGGCGGGGGCGGGGTCCCAGCGGACCGGCTCGACCGGCACCGTCGAGCTGAGGCGATCGGCGGTGCCCATGAACTCGGGAGCGACGAGGAGGCGGGAGACTCCGGCGTTGTCGAGCTGGAAATCGAGTTCCGCGGGGGCGAGGCGCCAGTTGAGGGGGAGGAAGATCGCGCCGAGGCGCAGGCACGCGAGCACGGTGACGACCGCGGCCGGATGGTTGGGTCCGAGATAGGCGACCCGGTCACCGCGGCGGATGCCCGCCGAGTGCAGGGCGGTGGCCGCGATGAGGGTGCGCTCATGGAGATCGGCGTACGAGTGATCGAGGCCGGCGAAGCGGATCGCGGTCGACTCGCCGTGGTCGGTGGCCTGCCGCTCGGAGAGTGTCGCGAGGCTGGGGTGGACGAAGGTCAACGGCTCTGTCCTTCCGGTGCGGGGTCGTCGGCGGTCATGGGTCCGGAGACCGGGGACGCAGCAGAGCCATCGGCTGGGATAACGGCGTCGGGGGCGACTCGATCGGAGAGGCTGCGCGTCTTCGTCTCGCCGAGGCGGAGGATGCAGAGGATGCTGACGATCGAGACGGCGACGATGACGAGGGAGAGCGGGATGGTCGAGGAGCCGCCGTTGGCCGTCATGATCGCAGCGAAGAGGACGGGGGAGATGCCGGCGCCGAGGCCCGCGAACTGATAGCCGAGCGAGGCGCCGGTGTAGCGGTGCTCGGTGTCGAAGAGTTCCGTGTAGAACCCGGCGAGCGGGCCGTAGATCATCGGATGGATGATGCCTTGGCAGATGATCATGCCGATGGTGATGAGGACGCCGTTCTTCGTCTCGATGAGGGGGAAGAGGGCGAAGCTCCACGCAGCGATGAGGATGGCGCCGGTGATGACGAGGGGTCGGCGCCCGATCGCATCGGAGAGGCGCGACCAGAGGATGATGCCGAAGATCGCGAAGAACGAGGAGAAGGTCAGGGCGTTGAGGATCGTCTGCTGGTCGACCCCGATCTGGACGCCGAAGGCCACGGAGTACGTGGTGAGCAGGCCCTGGAACATGAAGGCGGAGAGTCCGACGCCGATCGAGAGCAGGAGGGTGACCGGCTGCTTGCGCAGGGTCGCCATGATGGGGATCGACTTCGCCCGCGGGCGGTCCTTCGCGCGGAGGAATTCGGGCGACTCGTCGACGGCGGCGCGAACGACGACGCCGACGACGAGGAGGATGATCGAGGCGAGGAACGGCAGCCGCCAGCCCCACGCAACGAACTCCTCGACGCCCATGACCGCCAGGGTGCCGGCGACGACGGCGGCGGAGACGACCTGGCCGCTGGGGGCGCCGGCGCTCGTGAAGCTCGCCCAGAAGCCGCGGTTCGTCGTCGAGTGCTCGGCCGACATGAGGGTCGCGCCTCCCCATTCGCCGCCGATCGCGATGCCCTGGATGACGCGGATGAGGACGAGGAGGAGCGGAGCAATGGCGCCGGCCTGGTCGTAGGTGGGGAGGACGCCGATGAGAGTCGAGGCGATGCCGATGGTGAACATGCTGATGACGAGCATGCGCTTGCGTCCGAGCTTGTCGCCGAAGTGACCGAAGATGATGCCGCCCAGCGGACGGGCCAGGTAGCCGGCGGCGAAGGTCGCGAGACTCGCGAGGGTGCCGACGAGCGGCGGAAGATCGGAGAAGAACACCTGTTGGAAGACGAGGGCGGCGCAGACGGAGTAGAGGAAGAAATCGTAGTACTCGATGACGCTGCCGAGGTAGGCGGACGCGGCGGCCCGTTTGAGCATGGTCGGAGATTTCGTGGAAGCCATGGGATCCTCGCTGACTCTGTGGCTTGAAAGGGCGGCGTCGAGATGACGTGACCGAACCCATTTGAATACTATGCAAATAGATGACGATACGACAAGGGTTTGCAGAATAAATTTGACAGGGGAAGTGACGCGCTAATGTGATGCCATGCCCGTTCATCCCCAGTCGCTGTTCCTCGCGCTCGCCGGGCTGCACATGACGGGCGAGCCGACACCGCTGAGCGGTGCGTCGATCGTCGGCGTCATGGGGAGGCTCGGTGTCGGCGAGGCCGCCGCGCGCTCGGTGCTGCAGCGCAATGCCGCGAAGGGGTTCGTCATCCGGGCCAAGGACGGGCGGAAGACGTTCTACACCGTGAGTGACCGGGCCCGGGAGATCCTCCTCGAGGGAGGCCGGAAGATGTTCATCGGTGATCGGGCGCGGCCCTGGGATGGGAAGTGGACGATCGTGCGCATCCAGGTTCCCGAGTCGAAGCGGGCGCTGCGGCACAAGGTGTCGTCGCGACTGTCGTGGGCGGGATTCGGCCGCCTCGACGGCGGAACGTGGGCGGCACCGGCGGCCGTCGACGTCGAGCAGATCTTCGGTGAGGAGGCCAGCGAGGTCAGCCCCGTCGTCGTGTACGGGGAGACTCAGCCGCCGACGACCGACGCGATGCTCGTCGATGCCTTCGACCTCGCCGAGGTGGCGGGGCAGTACGAGGCGTTCGGAGACAAGTGGGGGCAGTGCGCAGTCTCTGAGCTGACGGCCGCCGAGGCGCTCGTACGTCGCGTGGAGCTGCATTTCGACTGGCTGACGCTGACCCGCAGCGACCCGCAGCTGCCGGCGGAGCTGCTGCCCGGTGACTGGCCGGGATTCGTCCAGTGGCGGCTGTTCACGGATCTCGATGAGCAGCTCAGAGCGGCTGAGGAGCCGGCCGTCGCCGACTTCTTCGCCGGCGAGCTGGAGTGAGGGCGACCCCGGTAGTCGGGGCTGCATCGACGGTCGGCTAGCATTCCTGAGGCGGCGCTCGCTCTACATGTGAAGTGGATCCGCGCCCGCCACTCAGTGAGTCGTCCACCAGCGTGAGGCGGCAGAGCACAACCGACCTCGATTGGACAACACACATGCCCGAAAAGCTGTCGACCGGAGCGAAGGTCGGTCTCGGATGCGGCGGAGGCGGATGCCTCACGGTAGTCGTCATCGTCATCGCGGCGATCATCTCGGTCGTCGTCGGCGGTGGACCGGCAGAGACGGCAGGCGAAGCCGCGGGTGAGACTCCGTCCGCATCTGCGACGGCCGAGCCGGCCCCGACGACTGAGACCCCGGTGCCGACGGACATGGCGGATCCGGGCACCGCGCTCGCGATGCTGGCCGACCTCGACACCAAGGGCAGGGCGCCGAAGACCGGCTACGATGCCGACCTCTTCCATTGGCGCTCGGATGTCGATCACAACGGGTGCGACACGAGGAACGATGTGCTTCGCCGCGATCTCAGCTACATCACCCTAAAGCGCGGCTCGAATGGCTGTGTGGTGGTCGGGGGAATGCTCGACGACCCGTACCTCGGTGAGTCCTATGAGTTCGATCGCGACCCGAACAACATCGACATCGACCACGTCGTCGCACGGTCCAATGCGTGGCAGACGGGAGCGCAGGACTTCGACGAGGCTGAGCTCGAGGAGTTCGGCAATGACCCGCTCAACCTTCTCGCAGTCAGCTCGAGGCTCAATCGCCAGAAGGGAGACGGCGACGCGGCGACGTGGCTGCCGCCGCAGAAGAGCTCCCGCTGCGAATACGTCTCGCGGCAGATCGCCGTCAAGCACAAGTACGGGCTGTGGGTGGTCAAGGCCGAACGGGATGCGATGACCCGGGTGCTCGAGTCGTGTGAGGATGAGCCGGCTTTCGCCGAGGACGTGTCGTGGCCCGCGGCAGGCGACGGCGACAACGTCACGGTTGAGCCGGAGCCGACGAAGACGAAACAGCCTGTCGAGACGTCGGCTCCCGATCCTGAGCCGAAACGACGTGAATCCGAGCCGGAACCGAAGCGCGAATCATCGGGTGGGTCGGTGTACTACAAGAACTGCACGGCTGCGCGAGCCGCCGGAGCAGCGCCCGTGCGCGTCGGCGATCCCGGCTATGGCCGCCATCTCGACCGCGACGGCGACGGCGTCGGCTGCGAGTAGTCGGTCGACGAAGCCCCGCGCACACCCGGGTTCGGGAGAGCTGCGGGGCCTTGTGACGCGGTGGGCCCCGTGGGGATCGAACCCACGACCCGCGGTTTGTGCAATATACGCCACCCGTAGTGAACGAAGTGAAGAGTCAGTCGCTGAAGTCCAGATCGCCACCTTGCATGGTTCTCGCCTTCCTGCATCGCGGCACCAAAACCTGAAAATGGAGAGCAGTCCAGATACTGACGCGGCTGAAGATACAAAGGGTCAGGGCCCGTGAGCCCGATGCCAAGCGATACAGCCATCCGACTCAATGCCGCCTGAACGCCCTGTTCGCGATGCCGAGAACCGGAACAATCCATAACGAGAGAACCTGAATTCGGCTTGACCATGGCGGTAACGCGATTTGACTCCACCAGGGCGCAAGGGCAGACTCGATTTCATCAACACGGAAGCAAGTTTCCGTATTATGGAATTTTTACGAGGGTCATGGTGGATGTTGACGAGCCCAATGCCCGCTCGGCCGGGCGGGCTCGCGACGTGATTCGTCCAGGCGACAACAACGAACGCTGGATTTAAGGTGCCGTCGTAGCCAGTCCGCTGGCTCGAAGCTGAGCAATCCCGGAGGTCCTCGTCTGAGGCCCACCGAAACCGATGAAGTATTTGGCTTTGCGAGTGACGGCCGCAATGCCGATGACGTAGATCGCTTTGCGAGTGACGTGCGCACAGACTCGGCGGTGACCATCGACCAGGCGTCCGAAGCCCGACCAGATCGCGCTTCACCGCCTGACGTTCTCGGGCGTTCCAGGAGAAGGGGCAGAGTTTCAATTAATCAACGCAGACATAGCTATCGTTGGTGGAGGCGCGGCTGCCGTCTCCTTGCTGAAAGAACTAGGAGCTCGTCCAGAGTTCCGGGGCGCAGTGTGCACGGTATCGTTGAACCAATTGGGATACTCTCCAGCGTTCACGGCCCCGCTTTCCGCGTTGACCAATACCCCTGTTCACGCCAACAGCTTGACCCACCGAGAACCTCGAGAATTTCGAGATTTCCTCGCTTCACAAGGCTGGCCGTGCGACCTCCACGATTTCGTTCCGCGATGGCTTGTTGCCGGATACATCAAGGAGACAGCTCGAAATGCTTCCCGTCAGTTTGAAGGTCGATACATTCAATTCTCGGTTTATATCAGCCATGCCTTTGGAAAACGCCAGAAAGCTGCAACACGCTTCAGCGGAAGGTCGACTCACTGTGAAATCGCTCGCTGAACTCGATGAGTCGTCGACCACCTACTCCAGCGTTCTTGCAGCGCAAGGGTTTGATCCTCCGTTGGTTCCCCAGTGGATTAACGAAACCACAGAAAAAATCCTGCGTCCGGACGAGTTCGCGAAACGATTGGGATCCACGTACTCCCCTTCCAAGACTCTTGTCAAGGTCTTTCTGAGATCACTCAAACCGGGGCACTTGAGGGCGATTCCGGGCCTCCGTCTGATGCGTCGCCTACCGCATTTCCACAGCGTGGCATGGATGCCGCCGGTGGGTCAGAAACTCCGGGACATGACGCTGACCACCGGCTACATGGGCATCGCTTTCTTCGTCGGAGAGAGCCGTGCCGAGGTTATACAATCGGTTGAGGCAATACACGATCTCGAAGACCGAGGACTGTTCTTCGACGTGGCCGACTGCAAAGTCGGGTGATGCGCTTGCGCTTGATCATTCTCGGCGCCATTTTTCAAGGCACTGCGAACGCGCTCGTTGGACTAACCGTTCGGCCCAGCGCAATCTTCTTGTTCCTGGGCTGTGCCTTTCTCATCGCCTCGGTTGTCGGGGCGCTGCTCAGAGCCAGCGATAGAGCTCCTGCGAGTCCCATTCGATTGGTCGATTGTCTATGGCTGAATGTCGCTACCGCTGTCACTTTCGGGGCGTTCTATCTCGCTCTGATCTGGATCCCTGCCTCACTGGCCGCAGGAGCCGAGGCTGCGGCAGCGCCACTTGCTGCTCTGAGCATCAACGCTTTCAGGACGGGTAGGGTCCGATACCGACTCTGGATAATGGCTATTGTGGTCTTCGTCGTCTCGATCGCGTTCGGTTGGTCCCAGAACGTTGCAGGTGCGACATCATCGGGCATCGGCACAGTCGTTGGAATGGCGTTGGGCATTCTTGCCGGATTGGGTCTAGCCGTGCTTGCAACCCTCTCTCGACGCCTTGCCGAAACCGGCGTGAGCGCTTCATCCATCCTCGCAGTGCGTTATCACGCCACTTACGTCCTGGCGTTCATCTGCGCGGCTGTCAATTGGCAGCACTACCCTTCCCCCGCAGAGGTCGGATCGTTACTGCTGTGGTTCGGTCCGCTCGGATTTGCCGCAATTGCGCTTCCGCTGGTCCTCATTCAAGCAGGGATGATGAAAACGTCTCCCGTGCTCACATCCGTCATCATGGCAGCAGCCCCAGGATTCAGCTTCATTACAGAATCCATTATCAATCCTGCGACCACCACGCTGACGTCGATTCTGCTCCTCGTCGGGCTCGTCCTCGCTGTAGTGTGCTTTGGGCTCGTCGAGGCATATTCCTCCAAGACAAGAGTCCACCGACTATCCAAAGAGCCAAATCCTACGTACAACCTGGACTAGGGTGTGCCTGAAAAATGCTGTAGCCAAGCGGTGGCGGGAGCCGCCTCCTCGGAGAGGCCCTGATATGCTCTGCTGCTGCAGTGCACCGAAGCGCTCCACGGCCCCGTTATCACCGCCAGCACCACCTCGCCCAACGATCCCAAAAAGGTGATTCCTGGGATTGGACACTGAACATGCTTCCAGAGCATGTTCGACCCTGTCTTGGTCTACTGGTTACCGGGCAAGGGGCCTATCCTGTACACACATTTTGACCATTAACCCACCATTGACCCACGTCCTCAACTGGAACCAGAACAGCGACAAGGCCCGAACCCTTGCCAACGATACTGTTGGCAAGGGTTCGAGCCTTGTGACACGGTGGAGCTGTCCAGGTGCTTCTCAAACCCCCGCAGGCCGGTTCGTTCGTTGATTCGGCGTGTTCTCAGGGGTTCGGGGCGTCCTGCATCGCGTCCGTCATCCAAGCCTATCGAGGATGCGCGGGGGCCGGTGACGAGAAAATCGCCAGTGACTCAAACTCGTTTGAGTGCCTGTGATCGCGCTGACCTGCTGGATCGGTACGCGAGGGGTGAGCGGGTGAAGGACTTGGCGGAGCGGTTCGGGGTGCATCGCGGAACGGTGCGGGCGCTGGCTGCGCGTGCTGGGCTGCCGCCTCGGAAGGCGTCGGAGCATCCGCGGCAGGTGCGTGAGGAGGCGGTGGAGTTGTACGCGAACGGTCTGTCGCTGTTGAAGGTGGGTCGGCGGCTCGGGATCAGCGACGACGCGGTGCGTGATGCCGTGGTCGCTGCTGGCGGCACGATCCGTCCGCGCGGACGGCATGCCCCGGTTCGCTGACAAAGAAGTAGGTCGTGCCTGCCTCGGGTGAGACAGGCACGACCTACGAACAAGGCGGGGGTCAGTCCTCGTCGATGTTGTAGTCCGGCTCCTCGTCGAGGGCGTATTCCACCTCTTCGTCGATCTCGGCGTAGGCGAGCATGACGCCCAGGATGGACTCGCCCTGCGGGTAGCTGCCGTTCCCTTCGGCGACATGAATCTCGGTGTCGGCCTGCTGGAGGCGCTGCGTGATGTTGAGGTGGTCGGTCGGGATGCGGCCGAGGCGGGCGAGGTCGGTGATGACGATCGCGGAGGTCTCGCCTCGTTCGGCAGCGTCGAGCACGGCGCGGAGCCCGGCGTCGGGGTGGCCGATGTCGGTGAACGTGTGCGTGATCGTCAGGCCGTGCTCGTCTGCGTAGCGGCGGCAGGCGGCCGCTTGCCGCCTCAGCCCGCGCGGGTTGCCTGTCGCGCTGCGGCGGTAGACCAGGGCGTTCATGATGCACCTCCCGCCGGCACGAGACGCGGCTTGCGAGCCTCGTCCGGGGCCTGTGAGTCGTGAGCGATTCTACGGCGCTGCCCGTGCTCGCGGAGGCGGGCGCGAGCGAGGCGGACGAGGCTGATGGGGCCGAGCCAGAGCATCTTCAAAGCGTTCCACGCGCACAGGAGCACGATGAGGTGGAGCCAGCCGGGCCCGCCGTGCTCGATGCGGTCGGTGAGGATCAGGATGATCGCGAAGTAGGGCGCGGCGAGCAGCATCGCGGGCACGCCCCATTTGAGTCCGCGGCGGGTCATGACGGCGTCGCGGATGCGGTTCGTCGGGAAGAGCCGGCGGGCCGGTTCCAGGTTCTGGGCGGTGTTCTCGCTGCGGCGCCAGCGGCGACGGATGCGGTCGCGGGTGGTGAACATCGGGGTCTCCTTCACACGGTTCGAACGGGTCGAGAAGCGGCGTGTGGTGAGGCCCGGTGCGGGCGGTTCCGAGGAACCCGAACTGTTTGGGAGATTCCGCTTCACCCCTGATTTTACGCCGGACCTGCCGGAAACGGAACCGCCTGGGCGGCGTGCGGGGCGCACCTGCTCGATGGTGACCTGGCGGAAGGATCGAGCATGGTGTCGTTGGCCGAGTACGTGTCGGATGAGCGCACTGCCCGCGCGGTGCTGTCGGTCGTCGCCGCGGATGCGCCGCACGCGGCGAGCCGCCTGGTGCATGATGCAGCGTGGCAACCGAAGCGACGACATCGAACGTCCGGCCGAACTCGTGCGTCATTCGGAGACGGCAACTCGTCGGGCAACGAAGGCTGCGACACACAGGCCGATGATCGCAAGCCCACTACTCAGTAGATAGGGCGATACTCCGTGGACGATCGAGGCAAACCCCAGACCGACGTAGACCGTGACGCCAGCAGACCCGCCAAGCTGGTCTGCGGCCCGCTGCACGCCAGAAGCGACTCCGGCATCGTCGTCGGTTACTCCGGTGACTGCCGCGTACTGCAATCCGACGAGTCCGAATCCCATGCCTGCGGCGATGAAGAGCATCGCCGGGATCAATACCCAAGCGGGGGCATCGAGTTGCGCGGCGACAGCGATCACGATCATGCCTGCCCCCGCGAAGCCGAGACCCGCGATGATGCAGGAGCGTGCTCCCCAGCGCCCCATCAGCCGGGGCACGACGGTCACCGCGACGATCAGCGCCACAGCAAGCGGGAGAAGCAGTAGTCCGGCTTCCAGCGGGGAAAGGCCGAGTTCATCCTGAAGATAGAACGTGAACAGTAGGAATGAGGTTGAGAGCGCGGCACTCAGCAACGCGGTCGCGAGATTCGCTCGCACCCGAGTCCGATTGCGGAAGAAGACCGGAGGAATCAGCGGGTTCGGTGCTCGCCGCTCTACGTTGACGAACAGAATGGCCGCCACGAGTGCCCCCGCTAGGGCGGCGAGTGGCAGCCAAGACATTCCTTCTCCGGCCTCCACAATCCCGAAGGCGAACAGTAACGGTGCGCTTGTCAACAGAATCGACCCGAGGATATCCAACGGTGCGCACTCCTGTTCTCGGTCGCGTGGCAACAGGATCACCGTGGCGATCAGCACGAACAGGATGAACGGGACAGCGATGAGGAAGACCCATCGCCAACCGAGATGCTCGGTGATGATTCCCGAGAGCACGAATCCCAAGACGAGACCGCAGCTTGCAACTGCCGCCCAGACGCTCAACGCTCGGGTACGAGCCTTTCCCTCGGGAAATAACAGGACGATGGTTGCCATTGCAGCTGGTAGGGCGAGGGCTTCGCCTACTCCTTGGAACAGCCTGGCTGCAACAAGCACCGTGAAGGTTTCCGCGAAGCCTGCCATCATCGAGGCTGCTCCGAAGATCGCGGTGCCGATCAGGAGAAGGCGGCGGCGACCGAAGACGTCCCCCAAGCGGCCACCGAGCATGAGTAGGCCACCGCCGGTGATGGTGTATCCGACGACAACCCACGTCAGGCCGCGCGGATCAACGCCAAGATCGTCGCCGATTGATGGCAGCGCCACGTTGACGACAGTGACATCAACGGCGATGAAAAATTGCAGGACCGATAGGCACACGAGTGCTGCCCAGGATCGCGCGGTCGAGATTTGTTCAGGGCGTGATGATGAGGTGCGAAAAGACACAGAGAACTCCGTTGCTCGAATGAAGAATCGGGCGACGAGATGTGTCGCACCGAACCGACCATCAAGCGGCGGAACGTGAGATCTAAGAAGGTGAAGAGGACGTTCCGCCGCTAGCGGAGCGTCTTCGTCACAGCGGCAGCGGCCGCAGCAGAAGCACCTGACATGACTCCTAGCCTACCCGATGACGTCCGGCTGTCAGAGCCGCCGCACACCATGCCCGCAGAGAGGCCAACGCGGCAGACTGAGAACCGCAGAACCTAGCCGATCAAGACCGGTACTACTTTTGCGTCCCTACGGGGTTCTCAGCTTTGGGCACTTCCGATGCTCGCGTTATCCGACACGGCGTCAGCCCATCGATGACGGTACAGATGAGCCTTATGCGAGTTCGTCTGCGCGTCGGAGGAGGTGAGCCCGTTCTGCGTCGTTCTCTGCGATGTTCGCGGCGCGTTGGAATGCTACCTGGGCGTTGGCCGTGTCGCCGAGTCTGGCGAGAAGATCGGCGCGCACCGCGAGTACGTAGTGGTCATCTGATTCAGGGTCGATCTGGTCGAGGGCTGCTTCGGCGTTCTCGGCATGGGAAAGCGCGACAAGGCGCGCTGTGTGCACCGCAGTGGTCGGCACCATGGGCAGGAGCATGTCGTACAGAGCGAGAATCTGCCGCCAGTCGGTGTCCTCGTCTTGCACGGCGTCGCAGTGCACGGCTTGGATCGCGGCCTGCAACTGGTATTGGCCGGGCTTGTTTGCGGCGAGGCACTCGCGCACGAGGGCCTGTCCCTCGGCGATCATGTCGCGGTCCCACAACTGTCGGTTCTGTTCAGGTAGCGGGATCAGGCTGCCATTGTCCGCGATGCGGGCCGGGCGGCGGGCCTGGAGGAGCACGAGCAGCGCCAGCAGACCCTTGGCTTCGTGCGCGCCTTTCGAGTGGGCGAGCACTAGTCTCGCGAGACGGACTCCCTCCTGGCTGAGGTCGAAGCGGCTGAGCGGCCCTGACGTGGTGACGTAGCCCTCGTTGTAGATCGCATAGATCACGGCAAGCACGACGCCGAGCCGGTCATGGATGTGTCCAGGCTCTGGCAAGCCGATCTGGGCGTCTTTGATCTTCCGCTTCGCCCGTGTGAGCCGCTGCGCGATCGTCGCCTCTGTGGAGCCGAACGCCCGCGCGATCTCTGCCGCCGTGAGTCCGCCGACGTAGCGCAGCGTCAGTGCGACCTGTGTCTCCGGCGACAGGCTCGGATGCGCGCACAGCAGGATCATACGCAGCTCGTCGTCACCGGTGTCCTCTGGCTCGACAACGGGGCGGGGGGCGAGTTGCGGCGCGAATCGCTGTTCCGTCTGCGTGCGTCGGATGCGGTCGATCGCGCGACGGCGTGCCGTCGTGACGATCCATGCCTGCGGGTTCGGCGGCACGCCCTGGGCAGGCCAGGTGTCGGCGGCTGCGGTGAACGCGTCCTGCACCGCGTCTTCGGCGGCGTCGAGGTCGCCGATACTGCGCATCAGGATCGCGACGGTGCGGCCGTACTCCGAGCGAAATGCCCGGTGTACGGCCGCCAGCGCGTCATTCATCGGCGATCCTCAGCCGCCGAAGCTCGGAGCGGGGCGAACCTCGATCTTCAGGCCCGTTGCCTCGGACACCTTGCCAGCCCACGCGGTCGCGGCGTCGAGGTCGGTGACGTCGATGATCGTGAAGCCGCCGATGTACTCCTTGAGCTCGGCGAACGGCCCGTCGGCCAGGGTGACCGTACCGTCCTGGCTGGACACGACCGTCGCCGTCGATGGGTCGGCCAGGGGCATCGAGAACACCCAGACACCGGCGGCCTGCATCTCCTGGGTGACCGCGGTGACGTTCTTGATGACCTGCTGGAACTGCTCGGGCTCAAGCGTCCGGCCGGCGGGGGTGATGTTGCTCAGCATGTACTGGGTCATGATCTTCTCCTCGATAGCGGCATGGCCCTGATGCCATGCTCACTCTCTATACGTTCGAGACCGGCCACACTCGACATCCTCCCAAGAAAAACCCTGCGGGTACGTGAAGGAGACTGAGAACCCCTGAGATAAGCCGACCAAGACCGCGCTACTTTTGCTGGCCTACGGGTACCGGCCGCAGCCTGTGACCGTCTGCGGTTACAACGTGCGGCCCTGCCGCGTCTCGACGATGTGCTCGGGTTCGTTCCGGCGAGCCGCGTCCGTCCGGTTGGCGAGCTGCTGCGCCCGGCGAAGGGCAGCGTCGGCGCGGGCGGCGTCGAGCTTCTGCGCATCCGATGCCGCATCGGGGCCGAGCGGGGTGTCGTCGGTGATCTGGTACCGGTCGCGATAGGCGGCCACCACCCGGCCGGCCTGCCGCCACCGCTGCGCCGCCCGTGCATCCGCGGGCTTGCTCCCGAGCGCGGCCGTCCACGGTTCTCGCTCGTTCAGGTCGCGGTCGAGGACCGCGGATGCGCGATGTTCGATCAGCTCTTCGCGTTCGGTGAGGGCGTGGTGCATCTCGGGGTCGGTGACGCCGGAGGCATACGGGATGAGCCCCGCGATCAGCCGCGGCGACCGGCGGGTGCGCCCGGACCCGGCAGGGCGGGCAGTAGCGCGGGCGAGGCGGTGGTGCAGGACCGAGGCGATGTCATCGGCATCGGCGAAGCCCCGCGCCGCCACGAGCCGCGGGAACAACTCATCGAGGTCGTGATGGTTGGCCTCGGCCCGGCGCAGCTCGGCAGACAGGGCACTGTAGGCGTCAGAGCCCAGCACGAGATCGACCTGCCCCTCGGTGAGGCCGGACGCGGTGAGGAGGGTGGCCCAGCGGTCGTGCTGGCCGGCTTGGGCGATGGTCTCGTACTCCGCCGCCAACTGCGCGATGGACCCCCAGCGCTCGTGTTCGGCGGTGATGGTCTCGTGCGCGGACAGTTCGGCGCCGACGTGCTGGAGTACCTCGTACAGGACGCTGCGGGCGGTGGCGTCGGGGTTGTCGGAGGGGTGCGGGGCGACGTGCGCGTCGTCGGTGGTGTCGGTGGCGACGTAGGCGTGGTTCCCGTGCCGGCCGCGGGTCATCGCGACGTAGAAGTTCTCCCGCGTCGTCGTCGCCGTCACGACCGTGTGCGCGGTATCGACCGTGATCCCTTGGGCGCGGTGCCCGGTGATCGCGTACCCCAGCTCGACCTGTTCAGCCACATACGCGGCGGGCAGTACCAGTGACCCGCCGAAGCGTCGCCCGGCGGGGCGGACGGTGATCGACCCATCGCTAGATACGGCGGTGATGGTCCACCGGTCGCCGTTGCGCACCCAGTTCTTGCCGTTCTTCGACCGCAGGCGCCGGTCGTTCTCCCGTGTGATGACCCGGTCACCCTTGGATGCCTGGGTGCCGTCGTGCAGGGTGACTTCTCGGCTGGGGGTGATGGTGCCGTCGAGGATGAGGTCGGCGCGGGCACGCTCGTTCAGCTGGGTGACGGTGTCGCGGGTTTCGGCGACGAGGATCGACGCCCGCCCCGCCTGCACGTCGGCCCGCCCCGCTCCGGCAAAGGCCTGCACCTGATCATCCCGGCGATCCTCGACGCCCCCGGCGCCGTCGTCACCACCAGCACCCGTCCCGATAACGTCACCGCGTGCCTGCGCGCCCGCAAACGCATCGGCCCCGTCGCAGTGTTCGACCCCCAGCACCTCGCCGAGGGTCTGCCGGCGGGGATGCGATGGTCACCGATCCGGGGCTGCGAGTCCCCGCAGACCGCGATGATCCGCGCCGCCGGCCTCGCCTCCGCCACGGGCCTGTCCGCGGGCGGGGTCGAAGGCGGAGACTTCTGGGAAGGCAAAACCAAAGCCGCGCTGCAGGCCCTGCTGCACGCCGCCGCCCTCGACCGGCGCAGCCCGTCCGAGCTGTTCCGGTGGACCCTCGACCCCACCAGCGCGGCGGACGCGGTCGCGATCCTCACCAACCACCCCGACGCGGCAACCGGGTGGGCGGACTCGCTCGCCTCGATGATCGACGCCGACCCGCGCACCAGGGATTCCATCTGGCAAGGCGTCAGCCTCTCGCTTGCGGCGCTGGCCGATCCGCGGGTGCTCGATGCGGTCTCACCCGCCGAGGGTGAGGAGTTCGACCCCGAGGCGTTCATCCGCGATCGCGGCACCCTGTTCCTGCTCGCCACCGGCGCCGGGGCCGGCAACAGTGCCGCCCTCGTCGCGGCACTGGTCGAAGACCTCGTGGAGACCGCGCGCCGCATGGCCGCCCGCTCCAGCGGCGCGAGACTCGATCCGCCGCTGTTGTTGTGCCTGGATGAGATCGGGAACCTCGCGCCTCTGCCCAGCCTGCCGACCCTGATGGCCGAGGGCGGCGGCACCGGCATCACCACCCTCGCCGTGCTCCAGTCCCTCGCGCAGGCGCGGGACAAGTGGAACGAGCACCAGGCCGGCGCGATCTGGGATGCGTCCATCGTGAAGATCATCCTCGGCGGAGCCTCCAACAGCCGCGACCTCCAGGACCTCTCCACGCTGATCGGGGAACGCGACGAGCTCACCGACACCACCACCGTCGGCGACTACGGCTCCCGCTCCAACCAACGATCCGTGCGGCGGGTCGCGATCCTGCCGCCCGATCACATCCGACGCCTCCCGTTCGGCACCGCCGTGACCCTGCTGCGCTCGGCACCGCCGATCATCACCGACCTGCGCGCCTGGCCCGACCGCCCCGACGGCACGCAGCTCCAGGCGGATCGGGCCGAGGTCGAACAGCTCCTGCACGACGCCCACCAGCAGTAACCCGGCCGGGTGGTCGGGTGCACCTGCCTGATGCGGCGGCCCGCTCGTGGGTCGTCGGCTTCGAGCAAGGAGGACTGTGATGTCTGAGGAGCAGCGGCCTGGTCTGGATGCCCGGGCCAGCATCTACGGCAGGGTCGAGTCGAACCCGTCGCTGACGCATTCGGAGAACGGCACCCCGCGCCTGTACTTCAAGGTGCGGCAGGACCACTACCGGTACAACGGCGGCGACTCGTACACGCGGCTCGCGTCGACCTACCACGACGTGATCGCCTTCGACGGTGCGGCCACGCACGGCTACGAGCAGCTCGCGAAGAACGACTGGGTGATCGCGCAGGGCCGTATCCGGGAGAACACGAACCCGAACACCGGCGTCACCGAGGAGCAGTTCATCGCGAACCGGCTCGGCCACGACCTGGCCCGCACCACCTATGAGGTCGACCGCACGCCCCAGCCGACGGCCGAGCGCCGCGGACCGGAGCGTGAGGCCGAGCGCACCACCGGGTTCGAGGCGCCCGAGCCCGAGCCGGTCGACCGCGACGCGCACGCCCGGACGATGTGAACGGGGGTGGCCATCATGGACGACGAGACGACTGAGGCCCCGTCCACGCCGGAGGTGCCGGACGGGTGGGAAGACGACGCCTACGACGACCCGGCGGGGCCGGGAGGCGATGAGCCAGGGCCGGTGCGGCCGGTGAACTGGAACCTGCTGACCGCGCACGAGCTGGAGCAGGAATGGCTGGCGCTGAACAGGTGGGTCGACTGGCTACGGCACACCTACGCGCTGCCGGCGTCGGTGATCCCGCCGTTGTGGCACCGGCACCCGGAGCTGCGGTGGGAGCTGTCCGCGTTGCATCTGCACTGGCTCGCCGCGTACGACCCGGAACAGGACGCCTCGGCCGCGATCGGGTGGCATCGCGACTTCGCCGCCGCCCGGCAGCGGCTACGTGACTGGGTCGCCGCCTCCGGCACTCGCCTGGATCGCGACCGGCCCTCCCGGCAGACGGTCTGGCCGGGCGAACCGGCGGCCCCGCCGATCGAGGACATCCCGATCACGAACCGGCGCGAGGACTTCGTGGCCTTCGTGCTGGCCGACGTGGCGAAACGGCAGGCCGCTGAAGACGCGTTCTTCGCCCGCCTCGACGACCTGGAAGGAGACCCGTCATGACCCGCCGCCGCGACGTGGGCCCGGAGCGCATCCGCAGCTACCGGATCGAGGCCGAGCCGCGGCCCGAGCCCGACCTGCACCAGCTCGCCCGCCTGTTCATCGGCATGGCCCAAGCCCGCGCCCGCGACGCCCACACCACCGACACCGCGGCCGCGGCCGAGCAGCCTCCGGCCCCGCGACTGGGCGCCGCCTCCCGTGACGGGAATGAGGCCGCGAGGTAGAATGCTTGTACGTCGCCAGCGGCGGATCGGGAACGGTTCGCCGTGGTGCACCGTCTCGTTGTAGCCGTGTTCTCGGCCCCACCCGGTCTCCGGGTCTCGTTTGTTTCCTACGTGTTGCACCGCATGAGCGGATACGACCCGCTCGTGTTGGCCCCGAACCGGGGAAGGAAACACGAGACCCGTGAACACCACACCAACACCCACCACGCGCCCGGCTGAGGAATGCACGGCGCCGCCCGCGTCCATCCCGTTCGATCTCGACCAGATCGGCGAGACCACGACCCTCGCCGTGTCCTACCTGCGGGTGTCGACCAAGGAGCAGGCCTCCAAAGGCGGCCGGGATGAGGGGTTCTCCATCCCGGCGCAGCGGGAGGCGAACCTGCGCAAGGCCGAGACGCTGAACGCGGTCGTGATCGAAGAGTTCGTCGATGCTGGAGAGTCCGCCCGCAAGGCCGACCGGCCCGCGCTGATGGCGCTGATCGAGTACGTCAAGACCCACCCGGTGGCGTACTGCATCGTCCACAAGGTCGACCGCCTCGCCCGCAACCGCGCCGATGACGTCGCCATCCACCTCGCGTTGAAGGAAGCGGGCGTGCTGCTGGTGTCCGCGACGGAGAACATCGACGAGACCCCGTCCGGGATGCTGCTGCACGGCATCATGTCCACGATCGCCGAGTTCTACTCCCGCAACCTCGCCCACGAGGTCTCCAAGGGCATGACGCAGAAGGCGACCACCGGCGGCACGAACGGCAAAGCCCCCATCGGCTACCTCAACACCACCCGCCGTGACGAGCTCGGACGCGAGGTGCGCACCATCGAGGTCGACCCCAAGCGCGGCCCGCTCATCAAGTGGGCGTTCGAGGCCTACGCCACCGGCACCTACTCGACCGCGACCCTGCGGGAAGAGCTGATCGACCGGGGCCTGACCACGGTGCCGACGCCGAAGCGGCCCGAGAAGGCACCGGGCCTGTCGAGCATCCAGCAGATGCTGGCGAACCCGTACTACAAGGGCAACGTCGTGTTTAAAGGCGCCACCTACGACGGCCTCCACGAACCTCTCGTCGCCCCGGAGGTCTGGTACCGGGTGCAGACCGTGCTCGACGCGCACCGGGTGTCGGGGGAGAAGACTCAGGCCCACGACCACTATCTGAAGGGCACCGTGTTCTGCGGTACCTGCGGGTCCAGGTTGATCTTGTCGAATGCGAAGAGCAGCACCGGGGTGATCTACCCGTACTTCCTGTGCTCGGGTCGACACTCCAAGCGCACCGCCTGCGATCGCAAGGCCATGTACGTGCCCGACATCGAGGCCGCCGTGGAGGACTACTACCGGATGGTCGAGATCCCCGAACACGTCCTCGGCCCGCTGCGCACGCTGATCCATGCCGAGTTCGACCGGCTCTACGCCACCGCCAAGACGGAGCGCAAGGCACAGATCGCCGAACGCGACCGCCTCCAGGACGAGCGGACGAAGCTGCTGCAAGCCCACTACGCCGGCGCCGTGCCCCTGGACCTGCTCAAGAGCGAGCAGGACCGGATCGCCAGGCAGGTCGCGTTCCTCGACTCGCGGATCGAAGCATCCAGCGTCGAGTACGAACAGGCCCGCGCCCACCTCGACGACTGCCTCGCCCTCGCCGGTGACGCCCACGCGATCTACATGAGCGTGGACGACTCACTGCGCCGGATCGCGAACCAAGCGTTCTTCGAACGCCTCACCGTCGCCGACGACAACGGCATCGACGGGGAACCGGGCACGCCGTTCAACATCCTGTTCGACCAGGACGTGCAGGCCACCGCACTGGCGGCGCAGGCCGCTGGCGGAGTCCAGGCGGCTCAAACGGGAAATGTCGCTCGTTTGAACGACGAACTTCTGGTGGGCCCCGTGGGGATCGAACCCACGACCCGCGGATTAAAAGTCCGCTGCTCTACCAACTGAGCTAGAGGCCCGGCCTCCGTCGGATCGGCATGGGTGTACGCCCAGAGCGACGATCGGAGACTCCCCAATACTAGGGCCAGCGCACGCGATTCCTCAAACGCGAACGGGTGCCTCGCGACGTTCGCGAGACACCCGTTGCGCTCATCCGGCCATCCCTGAGTCGGTGGCCGGGCCCTAGCGTTGGAGACGCAGGTCAGCGTCCGATCTGCTTCGAGGATCCGTCTCCACTCGACGACCCCGCGGAGTTGACCGAATCCGCGTCGTACTTCGACGCGTCGACGCCGACACCGCTGCCGTCGTCGACGACCTCGCCGTCGACATCCTTGTCCTTCTTCCGGCCCAGCGACGTCAGGGCCTTGATCGTCCCGAGCAGCCTGTTGTCCTTCTTCTGGTCGACGAACTGCGGATCGGTCTCCAGCGGGAACACCGTCGGGGCGGCACCGAAGGCCGTCTTCGACTCGTTCGCGACCTTCCGCGCCATCTGCGCGTTGACGACGCCGCCGATGACCGCGCCGATGCCGAAGGGCAGCAGGCGTCCGAAGAACGAACCGCCCGCCCGTGCTGCGAACTTCTGGATGAAGGTCTTGCGCAGCTTCCGCAGCAGCATGTCGACGACGGGCGCCGGCAGCTGCTTCGTCACCGTTGCACCCCAGTCGCCGAGGAGGGCCTCAGGTCCCACGGACTTCTTCCCGAACCGCTGGACGAGGTTCTTCCCGTCCTTGCCGAGCATGAGGCCGAGGACGAGGGCGTTCGCCCGCGCCGGATCATTGACCGGCAGACCGTGGATCTCCGCGATCGACTGCGCGAAGAGCGCCGTCAGCTCGAGGAACCCGGCGGTCTCCGCGGTCGCGAAGCCCACCGCGGCCATCGTGCCGATGCCAGGCACCGCTGCCGTCGCGCCGACGGCAGCGCCGCCGGTCGTCGTCAGCGCGAGGTAGTGCTTGCGGATGATCTCGACGAGCTCCTCGGGAGTGGCATCCGGGTGCCGCCGACGCAGCGACCGCACGTAGGCCAGGGCCACCGGGCGCTGCACGGAGAGCAGCTTCGAGAGCACCGACTGCGTGCGCGGATTGATGGTTCCGTCCTCGTTGACCGCGAGCTTGGCCGCTTTGTCGAGGCCCTTCTGAACCATCGATGACTTCGCCACGGGAGTTCCTCCTCGTTCACTGTCGATACAAGTCGTCTTCACAAGATGTCTGATCAGACCGCCTGCTGCGGTGTCAGACCCTGATTCATTTTAGTAGGGGACACTGTGATTTTCGTAGGAGATTCGCCCGGAGATTCATGGGCGATTCTTCCCGTCACTGTTGCCCACGACACATCCTATGTATAGGATTCGTAGAAAAGCTATACATTCCAACGCGCGCCGGCACCAGCACCACCGGCAGCTCACAGCATCACACTCAGCAGTGCCCCCGAGCAGTGTCTCAACCATCAGCCATCACAGTGTCGTGAGGATCCCAACGGCGGGATTCGTCTGAGGAGAACACATGAAGAAGCGCCTCGCCACCGCGATAACGGCCGCAGCCGCCGTGTTCGCCCTCTCCGGCTGCGCCATGTTCCAACCCGTCGAATTCGACCGCGCCGCGACCGACGCCGTCGACCCGAACGCGACGACCCTGCGCTTCGGCAACGTCTACGAAGCCACCCACCCGGTCAACTCCTGCGGCCTCGAGCCGATGAAGGAGGAACTCGCCGACCAGGGCTTCAACGTCCTCATCTACCCCGCCGCCCAGATCGGCAGCGAAGCCGAGATGGTCGAGCAGGTCGCCACTGGTGCCCTCGACTTCGTCAACAGCGGGCCCTCGTTCCTCGGCGCGTGGCACCCGGAGGCCGCCGTCCTCGACGGCGCCTATCTCGCCGAGGATGCCGCCGAGCTCCAAGCGGCGACGACGGGGCCGATCATGACCGGCGTCTTCGACGACATGGCCGCCGAGACCGACCTGCGGGTCGTCAGCAACTTCTACTACGGGGCCCGCCAGGTCACGGCGAACACCCCGGTGCGCACGCCTGAGGACCTCAACGGTCTGAAGATCCGCACCCCCGACGCCCCGCTCTACCTCACGACGCTCGACATCATGGGGGCGACTGCGACCCCGATGGCGCTCAGCGAGGTCTACCTCGGCCTCCAGCAGAACACGATCGACGCGCAGGAGAACCCGATCCCGACGATCGCCTCGGCGAAGTTCTACGAGGTCCAGGACTACATCAGCATCACCGAGCACATCGTCCAAGGCGTCTACCTCGTCGGCAACCAGCGCCTCCTCGACAGCATGGAGCCGGAGAAGCGGCGGATCCTCACCGAGGCGATCGACGCCGCCCGCGTCCGCGTCGAGGAGTGCACGGTCACCCAGGAGCGGGAGATCCTCGCCGACTGGAAGGAGAGCGGGGAGATCGAGGTCGTCGAGGACGTCGACATCCAGGCCTTCCGCGACCTCGTCGCCGCGGAGCTGCCGACCCGGGTGAGCTGGGGCGACACCTACCTCGCGGTGAAGAAATCCCTCGAAGACGCGCGCTCGCAAGAAGGGGAGGAGAACTGATGAACCCGACGACCCCGAATCCCGAGCCCAATTCCGAGACTCCCGACCCGACCAGCCCCGACCCGACCGACCCGCAGTCTCCCGGCACCGACAACATCGCCGACGCCGAGGCGACCCTGGCCTTCGAGCAGGACTCCTTCGAACGCCGCAGCGGCCTCTACCGGGCGGCGATCACGCTCGAGCGCACGATCGGCATCCTCCTCATGGTCGGCGTCTTCGCCCTCGTCATGCTCCAGGTCATCACCCGCTACGTCTTCGATTCGCCGCTGTCGTGGACCGAGGAGGTCGCCCGCCTCACCCTCGTGTGGCTGACCTTCATCGCCGCCGCCTTCGTCTCCTCCCGGCGCTCCCACATCACCGTCGATCTCATCGCCACCGTCGTCCCCGCCTCCGTCGGCCGGGTCATCGGCACCTTCGCCCGCCTCGTCGTCCTCGCCGTCTCCGCATTCATGGCGGTCTCCGGGATCATGATGGTCGACATCGTCTCAGCGATCGCGATGCCCGCCTCGGGACTGCCCACCGCGCTGCTCTACCTCGCCGCCACGATCGGCTTCATCCTCATCTTCGTCCACACGGTCATCGAGATCATCATGGTCGCCAAGCACCCGGAGGAGAACCCCGACACCGTTGACACCACCGCCCAGCTGGAAGGCCTGTGACATGACCCTCATCCCCATGCTCGCCGCCCTCCTCCTGCTCCTCGCCCTGCGCGTGCCCGTCGGCATCGCCCTCCTCGTGCCCTCGCTCGTCTACATCATCACCGACCCCTCCTCGAGTCCCGCCCTCGCCGTCCAACAGGCGACCTCCGGGGTCTTCGACTTCGCCATCCTCGCGGTGCCGATGTTCATCCTGCTCGGCAACCTCGCGAACATCTCCGGGGCCACCGACCGCCTCTACGACGCCGCCGTCGCCGCGATCGGCCACGTCCGCGGGTCGCTCGGCTACGTCAACATCCTCACGAGCTTCGGCTTCTCCTGGGTCTCCGGAGCCGCGATCTCCGACGCCGCCGCAATGGGCCGCATCCAGGTGCCGGCGATGATCCGCCGCGGCTACCCCGTCGGCTTCTCCCTCGGCGTCACCGGCGCCTCCTCCCTCATCGCCCCGATGATGCCGCCGTCGATCCCGGCGATCATCTACGCCGTCACCGCCGGCGTGTCCGTCGGCGCGCTCTTCATGGCCGGCATCGTCCCCGCCGTCCTCCTCGTCCTCACGCTGAGCGCCATGGTCTGGGTCCTCACCCGCAAGCGCAACGACCTCCGCCTGCCCAAGGCATCCCGCGCCGACCGCGTGAAGTCCGGCCTGCGCGCCCTGCCGCCGGTCGGAGCCGCCGTCGTCATCCTCGGCGGCATCCTCTCCGGCATCTTCACCCCCACCGAGGCGAGTGCCGTGGGCGTGGCCTACATCGCCGTCCTCGCGATCGTCTACGGCAACTTCACATGGGAGAAGGTCCGCCACGCCCTCGTCACCGCCGTCGAGACGACCGGCGGCATCCTCATCATCGTCGCCGGCGCAGCCCTCTTCGGCTGGGTCCTCGCCCGCGAACAGGCACCGCAGCTCGCCGCCGAGGTGCTCCTGTCGATCACCGACCGCCCCATCGTCTTCCTCATCCTCGTCAACCTCCTGCTCCTCATCATCGGCTGCGTCCTCGAACCCACCTCGGCGATCCTCATCCTCGTCCCGGTCCTCCTCCCCGTCGCCGAGGTGTTCGGCCTCAGCCCCGTCCACTTCGGCATCATGATCATCTTCAACCTCCTCATCGGACTGCTCACCCCACCGGTCGGCCTCGTCCTCTTCGTCCTGTCCTCGGTGACGAAGTACCCGGTGACGACGGTGATCAGGGGAACGATGCCGTTCTTCATCCCGATGCTCATCACCCTCATCCTCATCTCCGTCGTCCCGTTCCTCAGCCTGTGGCTGCCGAGCCTCCTCGGCTACGCCGTCTGACCGTCCACCCCGCCAGAGAGGTTCCCGTCCCGTGTCACTTCCCATCGTCGTCTCCGCTCGCCGAGGAGGTCGTCCGTCGTGAGTCTCCGTGACCTCCTTCCCGCCGAGGCGACCGGCACCTTCCTCGGTCGCGTGTCCGCTCCCGGACGCCCGGCTCCCGTTCCCGTCCTCGTCACCGGCGACGAGGTCCGTGACGCCTCACGCATCGACGTCACGGTCGCCGGGATCCTCGACCACCCGGAGGCGGCCGACCGGCTCGCCGCACTGACCTCCCATCCGGCCGACTGGTCGACGACCGACATCATCACTCCCGCCGAGGCGGTCGCCGGGGACGCTGACCGCCCCGTCCTCCTCGCCCCGATCGATCTCCAGGTCATCAAGGCCTGCGGGGTGACCTTCGCCGGTTCGATGATCGAACGCCTCATCGAGGAGCGCTGCGACGGCGACCCGACCCGCGCCGAGGCGGTGCGGGACGAACTCGCCGCGGCCGTCACCGCCGACCTCGCCGCGATCCGCCCGGGCTCGCCCGAGGCCGCCCGGCTGAAGGCCGCGCTCGTCGCGAAGGGCTGGTGGTCGCAGTACCTCGAGGTCGGTCTCGGCCCCGACCCCGAGGTGTTCACGAAGGGTCCCGTGCTCTCGGCCGTCGGCTCCGGTGACACCGTCGGGATCCCCGCCTTCTCCGCGTGGTCGAATCCCGAACCCGAACTCGTCCTCGTCGCCGACTCCCACGGCCGGGTCCACGGGGTGACGATGGGCAACGACGTCAACCTACGCGACGTCGAGGGCCGCAGCGCGCTGCTGCTCGGCATGGCCAAGGACAACAACCGCTCGACCGCGCTCGGCCCGCTCATCCGCCTCTTCGACGCGACCTTCGACCTCGATGACGCGCGCCGCCTCGACCTCACCCTCACCGTCACCGGCGACGACGGATACACGCTGTCGGGCATCAACTCCGTGAGTGCGCTCAGCCGCTCCTTCGAGGAGCTCCTCGCCGCCGCCCACGGACCCCACCACCAGTACCCCGACGGGTTCGTCCTCTTCACCGGCACCCTCTTCGCCCCGACCGCGGACCGCGGGGAGGACGGGCTGGGATTCACCCACCGCCTCGGCGATGTCGTGACGATCACCAGCGATCGCCTGGGCTGCCTGACGAACGTCGTCGGACGGTGCGAGGAGCTTCCCACCTGGGATTACGGCATTCGCTCCCTCCTTCGTGACCTCGCCTCGGGACAGCGATAGTGTCGGTGATGACAGGAGCGGGGACGGATGTCGCCAGCGCGTCGGGGAAGGATGTCGAGATGACCGGACGGGACACGGCCGCGGAATCCACCGTCTACGCGAGGATCAGATCGATGATCCTCGACGGCACCGTGCCGCCCGGTGAGCGGATCACGATCGACCGCATGGCCCGTGAGCTCGGAGTGTCCCAGACGCCGGTGCGCGAGGCGATGCAGCGCCTCGAGGGCGACCGGCTCGTGCGCACCCGGCACCCGCGCGGGTACGCGACGACCCCGCTGCTCAGCCGCCGCGACCTCGAGATGATGATCGAGATGCGGCTGCTCCTCGAACCGTGGGCCGCGAAGGTCGTCGCCGCGGACCGAGGATCGAACCCGGGGCGCGCCCTGTGCGAGGAGATCAGCGATTTCCGCGAGGGCTTCGGTGCCGCCGACTGGAAGCAGGAGCTCTCGCAGCATGACACGCGCTTCCACACCCGCATCCTCGAGGCGACCGGCAACAGCTTCCTCCTCGACGCGTATCGGCAGATGCACCCGCACCTCCACCTCTTCCGGCTCTTCCCCGGCGATCCGCACGGCACGGACACGGTCACCGAACATGCCGAGATCGCCCAGGCCATCGCCGACTGCGACCCGCAGGCGGCGGAGGAGGCGATGCGCACCCACATCCTCCGCGCGCTCGAACGCTTCTCCGCGAGCACCGCAGACGCGTCCCCCGGACGGGAGTCTGCGGACGCAGCGCCCGGACGGGAGTCCGCGGACGCGCGCTCCCACGTCCTCGGGGCCGGGGCCTGTCAACCGGACGGCGGCTCATGAGATTCCGTGTCGACTCCCTCACCGCCTTCGCCGCCTCCGCCCTGAGCGCCTGCGAGGTGCCCGGCGCCGACGCCGCGCTGACCGCCCGCTCGCTCGTCCAGGCCGATCAGCGCGGCATCCACTCCCACGGACTGCTGCGCCTCCCGCTCTACGTCAGCGCGCTCACCGCCGGAGGGATCGCGGCGCAGCCCCAGGTCTCCTTCGTCCGGGACAACGGCGCCTCCGCCGTCCTGAACGGAGGCAGCGGCCTCGGCCAGGTCGTCATGCAGACCGCCGTCGACTGGACCCTCGAACGGGCCCCGGATCACGGGGTGAGCTGCGTGGCCGTGGAGAACTCGAGCCACTACGGGGCCGGCGCGTTCTGGACCGACCAGCTCGCGGCACGGGGCATCTTCAGCCTGCTCACCTCGACGACCGGCCCGACCGCGGCCGTCCACGGCGGGAGCGCGAAGGTCATCGGGACGAACCCGCTCACCCTGGCCGCCCCGACCGCCGACGGCGAGCCGCTCACCGTCGACATGGCCACCTCGGCGGGAGCCTTCGGCAAGGTCATCGCCGCCCGCAATGCCGGACGCGACATCCCCGCCGGCTGGGCCGTCGACGCCGAGGGACGTCCGACGACGGACCCGTCCGCCGCCGCCGAAGGCGCGCTCGTGCCCTTCGGCGGCCACAAGGGGTCAGGACTCGCGGTGCTGCTCGAGGCGCTGAGCGGAGCGCTGACCGGAGCGACGTTCGCCCACGAGACGCAGGACATCTGGGACAACCCCGCCTCGGCGATGAACAACGGCCATCTCCTCATCGCGCTCGACGCCGCGGCGTTCAACGGGCGTGAGACCGCCGAGGCGAAGGTGAGCGCCCTCGGCGCCGCCATCCGGGACTCCGGCACCGACGTGCGCCTGCCCGGCGAGATCGAACACGAGACCGAAGCAGCTCAGGCCGAGAGCGTCGACCTCGACGATTCCACCGCCGCGGCGCTCACCGCGCTCGCCGACCAACTCGGCCTCACCCGACCGCAGTGACGCCCCTACCCGTGCCCAGCCGCGGCGACTAGACTGCACGCACGATGAATGAACGCCCGTATCACCGCCCCGTGCCCCTCGCCGATCTCGACGCCGTGAGCGACCCGAGCGACCCGGTCACCCGCTCGGAGACCTCGCATGCCACCGCCGCGCTCCTCCTCGGCGACTGCCGCGGCAACCGCGACGAAGCCGCGACGAGGCGGTTCATCGACCTCGCCGACGACATCGGCCTCGAAGTCATCGCCGAGATGTGGTCCGCGGCCCCCGCGGTCTCAGCCCCCGGCGCGCTGTGGCGCCTCTACGCCCTGCGGGAGTGGATCGTCACCGCACCCCGCGAGGTCGCCGACCTCTTCGACCTCGGCCTGCGCCGCACCACCGAGGGCATCGGCCTCACGGAGATCCTCGCCGGAGTCGAGGTGCCCGCCGGACCCGACGAGGTGGCCCGCGCGATCGACGAGATCCTCGCCGGCGCCTTCCGCGGCGACGTCGTCATCGCCCTCCTGCGGGCGGGCGCCTTCGTCGGCATCTGCGCCGCCGGCGCGAACGACCCGGACACCCGCACCCGCCTGCAGCAGCTGTCGAAGGACCTCGGCGACGCGGGCATGGCCCGCCGCCACGGCGGACTCGAATGACGCCCGAGGTCAGGGGCATACGGGACTGAGGCGTCGCCTCGGCGGGGGAGTTCCGGTTCCCGCATTGATGCGCGCGCGAAATCCCGAGATCAGCGGTCCGGGACTGTGAGATTTTTCAACGTCGTCCGGGCATTCGCGGGGTAGACGCACGGCGAGGAAGCGGTATCGTGGGAAGCGGCCCTCGGGCCAACCGGACGTTGGATCGTTGAAGCCCCGGGCTCCAACCTCAGCCGCTTCGAGCGGCCTATCGCCGAGAGGCGCTCTCGGTTCAGCGTCCGGGTCATAACTTCACCACAGAGCATTGGCGCGACATGCACACCGTCCGGCGGCGGGGCAGGAGGAATCGCATGCGGCTGCGACGGGTACCGCAGGACACCGTGTTCTACGAGCGGATGGCCGATCTCGTCGGACAGATGCGGCAGTGCAATCTCGTCCTCGCCGAACTCTCCGGCTCCGATGTCGGACAGCGTCGTGAAGTCGCCGACCAGCTCAGGGAGATCGGCGATCGTGCCGATGAGGACATGGGTGCGGTGCTGCGGGCGCTGCGCGAGAACTACATCACCCCGTTCGACCGCTACGATCTCTACCTCCTGTGCCATCACATGCGCGAGATCTGCCATCTCCTCCACGGGGCCGGATTCGTCCTCGCCTCGGAGGCCTTCGACACTCTGCCCTCGGGCGTGCTCGAGACCCTGGCCGTCCTGTCGAACCAGACCGACCACACCTCGCGGATGGTGTCGAAGCTGCCGGGCAAACTCGACCAGTGGGACTACGTCGACGCGATCAACCGGCTCACCCACCAGGTCGAGACCCTCCAGTGGCGGATGTCCGACGCCGTGCCGAACTCGAAGCGCGGCCTCACCTACATGGCCGCCGTGTCCCAGCTCGGGCAGGCATTCGTCCGCGCCGCCCACGGCTTCACCGAACTCGGCAAGGTCGTCGCCTCGATCGCGATCAAGGAATCCTGATCCGTGGAGCTGCTCTTGGCGGGAGTCATCGTCGCCGCGGTGATCTTCGCCGGGTCCAACGGGTTCCATGATGCGGCGCTGACGATCGGCAACGCCGTCGTCGGACGCGCGCTCAGCCCGAAATGGGCACTCGGACTCGCGGTCGTCTTCAACTTCATCGGCGCCCTCCTCGGTGAGGGCATCGCCATCGTCGTCGCCAACCAGATCGTCCAGTTCGCCGGTGCCGCCGACGCCATCCTCCTGTGCATCCTCATCGCCTTCGTCTCCGCGACGGCCTGGAGTCTCTTCACCTATTGGCTCGCCCTGCCGGTGTCGTCGACGCACTGCCTCATCGGCGGACTCATCGGCGCCGGCATCGTCCTCGGGTTCGCCCTCGACATGCGCGAGGCCTTCGACTCCGTCGTGCTCCCGCTGCTCCTCTCACCGCTCCTCGGCTTCCTCCTCGCCTGGGCGCTCACCCTGCTGCTGTCGAAGATCTTCGCCTCGACCCCGTCGAAGCCGCTCTTCCGCAGCGCCCGGATGGTCGACTCGGTGCTCACCTGCTCGCTCTCGCTCGTCCACGGCGTGCAGGACGCGCAGAAGACGGCGGCCCTCGTCATGGTCGCCATCGTCGCCGTCCAGACCGCGCCGGGGGAGAGGGTCGACGTCATCGACATCACCTGGCCGGTGCGCATCATCATTGCGCTCGCGCTGGCGCTCGGCACCGGCCTGAGCGGGTGGCGGGTCGTGCGCACGCTCTCGGTGCGGATGGCGAAGCTCGACCCGGTCAAGTCCGTCGCCGCCGACGGTGCCGCCGCCGTGCTCATGTACATCGCGGCCCTCATCATGCGGGTGCCGGTGTCGCTGACCTTCGTGCTCGGCTCGGCGATCCTCGGCACGCAGTACGCGGGCCGGAAGGGGCATCCGCGCGCCCGCTACTTCGTCCCGATGTTCGGGGTATGGCTGCTGACGATTCCCGCCGCGGCGCTGCTCGCGATCGTCATCGGACTCATCGTCAAGGTCTCCATCGGGACGTGACGGCATCCGTCGGGGCGTGACGGTTTTCGTCTGAATGTCAGGGTTTCGGCCGAGACGTTACGGTTTTCACCTGAACGTCAGGGTCTCCGCCGGGGCGTGGCGGTTTTCATCTGAACGTTAGGGTTTCGGCAGGGACGTGAGGGTTTGGGGTCCGCAACACGCGGCTGACGGAGTACCGCCAGCCGCACTGTTGGGGATGGACTGCCGGGTATCCCGCCGATCTCAGCGGCTGCGATGACAGCCGCTGAGGCCGGTGGGCCGGCGAGGGGAAGGTGTGGCCGACAGAGCCGCAGCCGATCCACCCGTCGACGGCGACCCTGCCGGAATCAGTGGGGCGTCGCGGTCCGCCGCCCGAGCACGAGCGCGGAGACGGCCACCGTCGCAGCGAGGACGGCAGCGGCTCCGAGGACGCCGCCGACGAGCTCGATGAGGATACGCGTCGGGCGGTTGAGTGCAGGAGCCGCGGTCATGGTGTTCCCTCCGGTGGCGGGCGATGGTGTCAGGGGTTCGGAGCCGTCCCCGATCCGGATGGGCCGATTTGGGAGGAAACCCTGTCGGGTGCGGGGGGCTGCTGTGTGGGGCGGCTCGAGGGAAGCCGATGGACGCACTGGGGATGCCGTGCCGGACACCCTCGACGGAAGCCGTGCCGGACGCCTTGGGGCGACGTCAGGTCCGACGTCCGAGGCCGACGTCTGGTCCGACTTCTGGTCCGACGTCCGGGCCTCCCCGAGGTGGATCCCGCTCGATTCTGCGCGCGATATCGAGCGGGATCCACCTCAGGAACGTCGCTGCGCCGCCCGCGGACCCGGCCCCCGCCTCGGCCCCGGTGACGCCGGCGCCGAGACCGCCACTTGTCGCCGAGACCGACGGTTCTGGCCGGCGGTCTCAATGACAAGTGGCGGTCTCGGCGGAGGGGAGCGGCTCAGTCCACTGTCGAGGAAGCCTCCGGTTCCCACGGCGGCATGGCAGATGCGAAGAGCCGGACCGGGCACGATGCCCGATCCGGCTCTCTCACTCGGCGGTGCAGGATCATCCGAAGCGACCGGAGATGTAGTTCTCGGTCTCTTCCTTGTCCGGGTTGGAGAAGATCGTCGAGGTGTCGTTGAACTCGATGAGCTTGCCGGGCTTGCCGGTGCCGGCGATGTTGAAGAACGCCGTCTTGTCCGACACGCGCGCGGCCTGCTGCATGTTGTGGGTGACGATGACGACTGTGTACTTGTCCTTGAGGTCGTTGATGAGGTCCTCGATCGCCAGCGTCGAGATCGGGTCGAGGGCCGAGCAGGGCTCGTCCATGAGGAGGACCTCGGGCTCGACGGCGATCGCGCGGGCGATGCACAGACGCTGCTGCTGGCCGCCGGAGAGTCCCGAGCCGGGCAGGTTGAGACGGTCCTTGACCTCGTTCCACAGGTTCGCGCCCTTGAGCGCGCGTTCGGTGAGATCGTCGGCGTCGGTCTTCGACATGCGCTTGTTGTTGAGGCGCACCCCGGCGAGCACGTTCTCCTTGATGCTCATCGTCGGGAACGGGTTGGCCCGCTGGAAGACCATGCCGACCTCGCGGCGGACGTTGACCGGGTCGACGCCGGCGCCGTAGATGTTGTTGCCGTCCATGAGGACCTCACCCTTGACGCTGGCGCCGGGGATGACCTCGTGCATGCGGTTGAGCGTGCGCAGCACGGTCGACTTGCCGCAGCCGGAGGGGCCGATGAACGCGGTCACCGACCGCGGTTTGATGTGCATGGAGACATCGTCGACGGCCTGGAAGTCGCCGTAGTAGATGTCGAGATCCTTGATGTCGATCTGCTTGGACATGTGGTGTCACCTCTCTGGAGACGTGTGAAGCGTGAAGCGTGTGGTGCGGGGATCCGCGCCGAGGCGGCCGGCGCCTGACATCGCCCGCCGGGGCTGCGTGTCGGTCAGTTCATCGGCCGGCCTTGGGGGCGAGGACCTTGGCGATGAAGCGGGCCAGCAGGTTGAGGAGCATGACGAGGATGACGAGGACGAGGGCCGCGGCCCACGCGCGCTCGGAGCTCGCCAGCGCCGCGTCACCCGGGGACACGGGTCGCAGCTGCGAATCATAGATGTAGGTCGGCAGCGTCGACATCCAGCCGGAGAAGAGGTTCCAGTTGAGCGTCTTCGCGAATCCGGCGGTGACCATGATCGGGGCGGTCTCGCCGATGACGCGGGCGATCGCGATCGTCACACCGGAGAGGATGCCGGAGACCGAGGTCGGGAGGACGACCTTGACGATCGTCTTCCACTTCGGCACGCCGAGAGCGTACGAGGCCTCACGGAGGTCCATCGGCACCAGGCGGAGGATCTCCTCGGTGTTGCGCACGACGATCGGGATCATCAGCACCGACAGCGCCACCGAGGCGGTGAAGCCCGTCTTCGCGCTGCCTGTCGCATCCGGCATGACGAGCCCGAGGATCGTCGAGAAGAGCGCGAAGGCGAAGAGACCGGCGACGATCGACGGGATGCCCGTCATCACGTCGACGAGGAAGGTGATGGCCTTGCCGAGGCGGTTCTTGCCCGCGTACTCGACGAGGTAGATCGCGGTGAGCACACCGATCGGGATGGAGATCACGCAGGCGGCGAACGTGATGAGCACGGTGCCGACGATCGCGTGGTAGAAGCCGCCGGCCAGGGAGGCCTCACCGGCGACGTACTGCTGGTCGAGCACGCCCTTCATGCCGAGCATCGTGCGGGTGAGCAGATCGACGTTGATCGCCGCTCCGCCCTTCGAAACGGTCAGCCACAGCAGCGACACGAGGGGCACGCACGCGAGGACGAAGGTCGAGGTGACGATCGTCGTGGCGACGCGGTCGACGGCTTTGCGCCGACCCTCGTAGGCGCCGGAGATGATGAGCACCGCGGCGAGGTTGATGACGCCGGCGATGATCGCGGCGATGGCGACGGAGAAGCCGCCGGTCGCCACGACGGTGATGCCGATGCCGACGATGATCGAGGCCGCCGCGATGATCCAGGGGGTCGCCTTGGGCAGCTGCTTCGACGTCAGCGAACGGGTCTTGGTTGTCGCATTGTCCGAGGTCGTCAACATCATCAACTGCCCTTCACGGAAGTCTTGGCAACGATTGCGCGGGCCGCCATGTTCACCAGCAGGGTGATGACGAAGAGGACGAGGCCGATCGAGATGAGCTCGGACAGGCGCAGTCCTGCGGCCTCAGGGAAGTTCTGCGCGATCTCCGAGGCGATGGTCTGGTTGCCGCTGACGAGCAGCGACGCGGTGAGCAGGCCGGGGGATAGGATCATCGCGACGGCCATCGTCTCACCGAGGGCGCGGCCGAGTCCGAGCATCGTCGCCGAGGCGATGCCCGACTTGCCGAACGGCAGCACTGCCATGCGGATCATCTCCCAGCGGGTGGCGCCGAGCGCGAGCGCCGCCTCCTCCTGCAGGCGCGGGGTCTGGAGGAAGATCTCGCGGGTCAGCGAGGTGATGATCGGCAGGATCATGATCGAGAGAACGAGGGAGGCGGTGAGCAGCGTGCGACCGGTGCTCGAGATCGCGCCGTCGGCGCCGGGGGCGAAGATCGGGATCCACCCGAACCACGTTGCGAGCCACCCGTAGAAGCCGGTGAGGTTGCCGGCGAGCGTGAGGCCCCAGAGGCCGTAGACGACCGAGGGGATGGCGGCGAGCAGGTCGATGACGTAGCCGAGGGCCGGGGCGAGCCGGCGCGGAGCCATGTGCGTCGTGAAGAGCGCGATGCCGAGCGCGAACGGGGTCGCGACGACGAGGGCGATCGCCGAGGACACGAGCGTGCCGATGACGAGCGGCCACACATAGGCGAAGAAGCCGTTGCCGCCGGTGATCGCGCTCGGATCGGTGAGCTGGGCCTCGATCGTTTCGCTCGACTGCGCGAGGAGGAAGAGGGCGACGCCGGCCAGGGTGAGAAGGATCAGGATGCCGGCGGCGAGCGTCGCGCCGGAGAAGATGCGGTCGCCGGGCCGGACAACGGCCTTGGGCGCCCTGGCCGGGGCCGCCTGGGCGCTCGGCTGAGGCGCGCCGGCCGGGTCTGCCTCAGTGGTCTGTGTGCTGGTCGGCACAGCTGCTCCTCATGTCGCAGGTGGGGATCCGCAGCGGATCGTGGGCACCGAAGAGCGGCGTAGCGGGAGCTACGCCGCTCTTCGACTGTACAGAATGGCAGGTCAAAGCGTCAGTTTCAGCCGGAGACCTGGATGGTGTCGAGGACGGAGTTGATCTGGTCGCGGAGGTCGCTCGAGATCGGAGCGGAACCGGCCGACTCAGCAGCCGAGGCCTGTCCCTCTTCCGAGACGACGTACTGCTCCCACGCCTTGACCATGTCGACGGTGTTCTGGTCCGAGTAGGACGAGCACACGATGTGGTAGGAGACGAGGACGATCGGGTAGGCGCCCGACTCGGTGGTGTCGCGAGCGAGGTCGAAGGCGAGGTCGCCCTCACCACGGCCCGAGACCGTCTCCGAGGCGTCGAGGACCTTCGAGGCGGCCTCCGGGGAGAGCTCGACGAATTCCTCGCCGACCTTGACCTTCGCCGAGGTGAGCGAACCGACGGCCGAGGCGTCGGCGTAGCCGATCGCACCGTTGGTGTCGGTCACGGTCTGGACGACGCCGTCGGTGCCCTGGGCGGCTTCGCCGCCGTAGGCGCCGGGCCAGTTGCCGTCGGGATCCTCGTCCCAGACGTCACCGGCGGTCGCCTTGAGGTACTCGGTGAAGTTCTCCGTGGTGCCCGAGTCGTCGGCGCGGTGCACGGCGGTGATGTTGAGGTCGGGCAGGGTCGCATCCGGGTTGTCGGCGGCGATGGCCTCGTCGTTCCAGTTCGTGATGTCGCCCTTGAAGATGCCGGCGATCGTGGCGGGCGAGAGGTTGAGCGAGTCGACGCCCTCGACGTTGAACGCCACGGCGATCGGGGAGATGTAGACGGGGAACTCGAAGGCTCCGTCGGGGCCGCAGACTTCCTGCGTCTGGGCGATCTCTTCGTCGTCGAGGTAGGCGTCGGAACCGGCGAACTGCGCGTTGCCGGCGAGGAACTGCTCGCGGCCGGCACCCGAGCCGTCGGGCGAGTAGTTGACCGTGACGCCGGAGTTCTGGGAGGTGAAGTCGGCTGTCCACGCATCCATCGCCGCCTTCTGCGAGGAGGCGCCGATGCCGGTGAGAGTGCCCTGCAGGTCGCTTTCGCCGCCGCCGCTGGCGGATTCGCCGGTGGCGGAGGTTCCGCCACACGCCGAGAGGGTGAGAGCGCCGACTGCGAGGAATGCAGCGGAGGGGGCAAGATGCTTCAGCTTCACGAAGTTGCCTTTCTGATTGAGCACACGTTTTCGAGCGATCCCGAACGTTCACCGACAACGCTAAGGATGATGTGTAAAGCGAGGGGAGTGGCTCAGTGAATGGAAGGTGAATGGGAGCTGAAGCATTGGAGCCGTGCTGAGTGCTCGGTCACATGCGGGCGGGGATTCGTGAAAGACTCGACGCCGAGGCTGCTGTGCCCAGGCCTCGACCGTGCCGTATCCGGTGCTGCTTCGTCCCGTGAGACCGCGGCAGCAGGACCCGCGGTCGCACCCGGCGTCGCGCTCACGCGTCGATGGGGCGGAAGCGCTCGACGTCGACGATGCGCGGGACCGTGCCGGGCCGGACATAGGCGACGAGGATCTCACCGGGTTTGAGGTAGGGATCGTCGGTCGGCAGGGTCTGGGCGATGCGCTTGGGGGAGTGCCGGGCGAAGACCTCGAGGATCGTCGGCAGCACGGGTCGATGCGTGCAGAACGCCGTCGGCCGGCCCTTCTCGAGCAGCTTCTCGATGTAGCGCGCCGTCTTCTCCGGGTTCGCGGCGGTCGCCTTCTCGCTCAGCGTCGCGACCTTCTTGATCGACTTGCCGGTCGCCGCGGAGAACGGGGCGAGGGTCGCCACGCACCGCTTCCACGGACTCGAGACGAGCTTCTTCACCTCCCACGCCGCGAGCAGACCGGTCAGGGCCATCGCCTGCCGGGTGCCGAGGGCGAGCAGGGGGCGGACGTGCTCGGTCTCGTACCACTTCGCCCGCGGGAACGCCTTGCCGTGGCGGACGAGGATGAGCGGCCACGCCCGCAGCGCGTCCGTCTCGTCGTACTTCTCGAGGGCGTCGAGCTGGTCGCGGTCGGCATACGACGTCAGCTTCGTGCGGGCCAGCGCGATCGGCAGCCATACGGCCTCATCGACCTCTCGGCGGTTGAGCGGCGCGAACGTCGCCTCGCCCTTGACCTGGGCCGACCAGTAGAAGACCTTCTTGAGGTTGCGCCCGCCGACCATGTACTCGGCCGTCGGGAGCGGGACCCCGAGCTGGATCTCGAAGCCCGTCTCCTCCCTGACCTCGCGGATCGCGGCCTCCGGCAGCGTCTCCCCGGGTTCGACCTTGCCCTTGGGCCACGACCAGTCGTTGTACCGGGGCCGGTGGATGAGGGCGACCTCGATGCCCGCGGCGCCGTTGCGCCAGCACACCGCGCCGGCGGCGAGGATGTCGGCGGTGACCCGCGATGATGCCTGCGCGGAATCGACCGTCGAAGGGCTCACGCGTCCTCTCCGATCAGACGGCGCTTGCGGTGCCGGCGGATGAGCTCCGTCTGGTAGTCGGTGAGCTCCGCGCCGTCGGGTGCGTGCGTCGTCCGCGTCCACACGCCGTCCCCGGCGAGTTCGAACGCCGAGGTGGTCGGGGCGAACGCGAGGTCGAAGAGCTCGATGATCTCCGCCTTGTGGTTCGGGGCGACGAGCTCGATGAGGGTCTCGACGCGGCGGTCGAGGTTGCGGTGCATCATGTCCGCCGAGCCGATGTAGACGATCGGGTCGCCGCCGTTGCCGAAGACGAACGCGCGGGAGTGCTCGAGGAAGCGGCCGAGCACGGAGCGGACGGTGATGTTCTCACTCAGCCCCGGGATGCCCGGGCGCAGGGCGCAGATCCCGCGAACGAAGACCTCGACCTCCACCCCGGCCGCCGAGGCGCGGTAGAGGGCGTCGATGATCGCCTCGTCGACGATCGAATTCACCTTGATCCGCACGCTGCCGGCACCACCCGCCTCGGCGATCCTGATCTCTGACTCGATGAGCTCGATGAGACCGGCGCGCACCCGGGTGGGGGCGACGAGGAGACGGGAGTACTCGGCCCGCGGGGCGTAGCCGGAGAGCTGGTTGAACAGCTTCGTGAGATCGTCGGCGACGGCCTTGTCCTTCGTCAGCAGCCCGAAGTCCTCGTAGAGGCGCGCGGTCTTCGGGTGGTAGTTGCCGGTTCCGACGTGGCAGTAGCGGGCCAGCCCCTCGGCCTCCTGCCGGACGACGAGGGAGAGCTTCGCGTGGGTTTTCAGCCCGACGATGCCGTAGACGACGTGGACGCCGGCGCGTTCGAGCTTGCGGGCCCACGTGATGTTGGCCTCCTCGTCGAACCTGGCCTTGATCTCGACGACGGCGAGGACCTGGATGCCCGACTGGGCGGCGTCGACGAGGGCGTCGATGATCGGCGAGTCGCCGGAGGTGCGGTAGAGCGTCTGCTTGATCGCGAGGACGTTCTTGTCCGCGGCCGCCTGCTCGAGGAACGCCTGGACGCTCGTGGAGAACGAGTCGTACGGGTGGTGGAGGAGGATGTCCCGGCTCGACACGGCGGCGAACACGTCGACCTGGTCGCTCGATTCGCGCAGCGAGAGGTCCTTGTTCATCTGCGGGACCATCTTCGGGAAGTGGAGGTCGTCGCGCGGGACATCGGCGATGTCGGCCATGCCGGAGAGGTCGAGCGGGGTGGGCAGCTGGTAGATCTCGGACTCGTCGATGCCGAGTTCGTCCTTGAGCATCTCCCGCACCCGGGGGTGGATGTCCTCGGTGATCTCGACGCGCACCGCCGGACCGAAGCGACGGCGCAGCAGCTCCTTCTCGAGGGCCTTGAGGAGGTTCTCCGCGTCGTCCTCCTCGACCTCGAGGTCCTCGTTGCGGGTGACGCGGAACGTCGAGTGGTGGATGACCTCCATGCCCTCGAACAGGGCGTCGAGGTGGGCGGCGATGATGTCCTCGAGCGCGACGAAGCGGGCGGGGACGTCGCGTCCGGCGGGTCGGTCGGTCACCTCGGCGACATTGAAGAACCGGGGCAGACGCGGGGGCACCTTGACCCGGGCGAAGAGCTCCTTGCCGGAGTCCGGGTAGCGCAGCAGCACGCCGAGGTTGAGCGAGAGTCCCGAGATGTAGGGGAACGGGTGCGCGGGGTCGACGGCGAGCGGGGTGAGGACGGGGTAGACGTGTCCGGCGAAGAACTCGTCGACGCGGGCGCGCTCGGATTCGGTGAGCTCGTCCATCGAGACCTTCGTGATCGCCTCGGCGTCGAGGAGCGGGCCGATCTCGTTCTTCAGCAGCTCCGCGTGCCGGGACATGAGCTCATGCGCCCGGATGTTGATCGCGTGCATGACCTGCTGGGGCATGCGTCCGGTGACCGTGGGCACGGCGAGGCCGGTGTTGATGCGGCGCTTGAGCCCGGCGACGCGGACCATGAAGAACTCGTCGAGGTTCGTCGCGAAGATCGAGAGGAAGCGCACGCGTTCGAGCAGGGGCACCTCGGGGTCGGAGGCGAGGTCGAGGACGCGTTCGTTGAAGGCGAGCCAGCTCAGCTCCCGGTCGAGGAAGCGGTCCTCGGGGGAGGGCAGGTCGAGTTCCTGCCCGGCGGCGATGACGTCATACATCCAACTGCTCCTGGGTGCTCTGAGCCGGTGTGGCCGGCGCATACGACACATGCGCCACCGCGACGTGGAATCCCAGCCGCTCGTACAAGCCTAGCGCCGGGGCGTTGTCCGATTCGACGTAGAGCTCGATCGCGGTCGCCCCCGCCGCGACCATCCGCCGCATGCCCTCGACCGTGAGCGCCCGGCCCACGCCCTTGGCATGGACGCCCGGGTCGACTCCGACGACGTAGACCTCGCCGAGGCGGTCGCCCGCTTCCGTGTCCGTGAGCTTCGTCTCATGGAAGCCGATGACGGTGTCGGTGCCGTCGACGGTGCCGGTGGCGATGACCACGGTTGCGGGATCGAAGCCGTCAGCGCCGACGATCGACGCGATGTCCTCAAGCGTCTGGTGGCCCTGCTCGGGGTGCCAGTCGAAGGCGGCGTTGTTGACCCGCAGCCATCCGGCTTCGTCGCTCGGGGCGAACGAGCGGATCGTCACGCCCGCCGGCGGCGCGGCCGCGGGAAGAGCGTCGAGCGTGAGGTCGGGGTCGGTGCGCATCTGATAGAGCACCCGGTCGCGGCTGAGGCCTTGCCGGGCGGCGAGGTGCCGGGCGGCCGGGTCGTCGCCGTGCGACCAGCACCAGGCGCTCGGCTCCTCGGCGAGGATCGCGGTGAGCAGGGCCTCGCCGTGGCCGCGACCGCGGTGGTCGGGGTCGATGAGGAACTCCGCGGCGTGCCTCTCTCCCTGCCGGGCCCGGATGCCGAAGCCGATGAGCGGGGCGGCTGAGGCGTCGGTGGCTGCGTTGTCGGTTGCGCCGGTGGTCGCTGCGCCGGTGGACGCTGCGTCGGTGGTCGCCGCGTCGTCGTAGACGCGCCACACGCTCGAAGCGGTCTGCGCGTCATGGGCGGTGTCCTCACCGGTGGCGATCGCGAGCAGCCCGCCGGAGATCTCCGCGGCCCCGTCGTGGGCGGTCACGCGATCGAGGAAGGACAGCTCCGCCTCGGTGACGGTGTCGATCGGGGTGCCGGTGACGGCTCCGCTCGCGACGATTCTCATGCACTCATCTCCGTGTCTCTCGATGGGGTCTCTGCTGCCGGCTCGGGGTCCGCGGTCTCGTCCTCCTCGGCGCCGGCGTCGGGGCTGAAGCGGTAGCCGACGTTGCGGACGGTGTGGATCGCGTTCTCGAGGTCCTTGCCGAGCTTCGCCCGCAGCCGGCGGACGTGGACGTCGACGGTGCGGGTGCCCCCGTAGTAGTCGTCGCCCCAGACGCCGAGGAGGATCTCGTCGCGGGTGAACACGCGCTCGGGGTGCATCGCGAAGAACTTGAGCAGGGAGAACTCGCGGTAGGTGAGGTCGAGCGGACGACCGCCGAGGTCGGCGGTGAACGAGGTCTCGTCGATGCGCAGCGCGCCGCTGACGACGACCATCGGCTCGCCGTTCTCGTTCCAGCCGCTCGCCGCGCCCGCCCCGTTCGCCCCGGACCCGCCGGTGCCGAGCTCGGCCCCGGAGCGGATCGCGCCCGGGACGCCCACGGTGCCGGCGCGGTCACGGGCCAGCCGCAGCCGGGCCTCCACCTCGGCGGGGCCGGCCGTGGAGAGGAGGATGTCGGTGACGGCCCACCGCGCCGATGCCGTGGCCAGCCCGCCTTCGCTGAGGACGACGATGATCGGCAGGCGCAGGCCCGCGGCCTCGAGCGCCGTGGCGATCCGCGGGGCCAGCGAGAGGTCGAGGCACGCGTCGACGAGGGCCACCTCGGCGTCGGTCGTCGTCGCGGCCAGCATGTCGAGGCCGATGCGCTCGACGTGATGGCCGAGGTATTCGAGGGACTGCGGAACGAGTGGCGTCGCGGGTTCCAGGGCGGGGCAGATGTGCAGGATCCTCATGCTCTGCCTGCCCCCTGTGGTCTTCCGTGTTCGGCTTGAGGGAGAGTATATCGAGCGTGCTCAGCCGGGTGCGAGGCGTCCCGTCATTCGGCGGTCGGCGGCGCTGCGCGCGGCCGGCGACGACGGCGGACAGATGGCGGCCGAGCGGTGCGGGAATCGTCGCACGCCGGACCGATAGGGCACGATAGATGAGTGATCAGATGGATACGAGTAGCAGTCGCGCTTGCCCTCGCCGTCGCCCTGAGCGGGTCGGTGTACTGGGGCTACACGCTCTTCCTGCTCGCGACGGGACTCATCGTCCTCGGCGTCTCCTACGGCTGGCCGCGGCTCACGGACTCCCCGCAGCCGCGCGCGACCTCGATCATGCTCGCCCTCTTCGGCTTCGCGGGTCTCTTCGCCGCATGGCGTGACGACTCCGCCCCCTACCTCGACTGGCTGCCGGTGCTCGCCGGCCTCGGACTGCTGTGGACCTTCGTCCAGAACCTCACCCGCGGCATGGGCGCCTCGGACGCCGTGGCGAACGTGTCGGCGCAGGTCGCCGGCGTCGTCATCGTCCTCTCGGCGAGCACGTGGGTGGCGGCGGCGACGGTGCCCGGTGACAAGCAGGTCATCGTCGTCGGCCTCGCCGCCCTCATCATCGCCGAATGCATGACCGCGCTGCCGTGGCCGGCGATCTACACCTCGCCGCTCGCGGTGGCGATGGCGACGGCGAGTGCGGGGATCGTGTCCGTGCTCGTCCTCGATTCGACGATCGGGCTGCCGATCGCCCTCGTCCTCGGTGCCGTCATGGGACTCCTCGTCGCCGGTGTCGACCGGATGCTCGGACTCATCGCGTACGCGAGGTATCAGGCGACGAACCTCGAGCTCGCGCAGAACCTCGCGGCCAAGCGCAACGTCGAGAAGGCCCGCAGCTTCGCCGTCCAGCTCGCCCTCGGCGCCACCCCCATCGCCCTCGGCGGTGTCGTCGTCTACGCCCTCGAGCGCATCGCGCTCTAACCACCATCCTTGCTGGGTCACCTGCCAGGAAAGAGCGGTTGGCTGAGCTCAGGGACGGGACTGTAGACTCGACGACATGGAAGAAAACCTCGTGCTTCTCGAAATCGTCTTCTCCGGACTCGTCGGCGTTGCCGCGCTCGGCGCCCTCGGCGTCGCCTACAAGGTCGTCAAGTCCCTCATCGTCGTGAATCGCTGAGACACATGATCGAGATCGACGCCTCCGTCAACCCGGAACTCGTTCCCCTCTCGTGGCTCATCGGCTCGTGGGAAGGCGTCGGCGTCGTCGGATACGCCGACACCCCTGAGAAGCAGTTCGGCCAGCGCATCGAGTTCGTCGCGCACCCGGGAACCCCGTACCTCCAGTACACCGCGCATGCGTGGTTGCTCACCGAGGAGGGCGAGCTCGACGCGACGCTCACCCTGGAGACCGGCATCTGGCAGCTCGTGCGCCCCCGCGACAACGGCGACGTCGGACCGGGCATGCTCGTGCCCACCGAGGAGCCGAGCTTCACCTCGGCGGCGGCCGTCGAGACCCTGCGGACGAACGACGACGCCTTCGAGATCGAAGCCGAGATCGTCCACCCGCACGGTGTCATGGAGCTCTACGCCGGCTACGTCAAGGGCCCGCGCATCGACCTCTCCACCGACGTCGTCGCGCGGACGAAGACTGCGAAGGAGTACACCGCCTCGACGCGGATGTACGGACTCGTCGGCGGCGAACTCATGTGGGCGTGGGACATGGCCGCCCTCGGCCACGAACTCGCCACCCACTCCTCGGCGAGGCTGAAGAAGCTCAGCTGAGATGACCGGGAACCCGACTCCGGACCCAGACACCGCGACACCCCCGCGTCCTTCCTCGCTGCCGCGCGGACTGAACTCGGCCGCGGTCCTCGGCACCGGTGATCTGGCGCAGACCCCGATGCACTACGGTGAGCCGCTGCGCGAGCAGCGGGCGCTCGCCGAACGCGGCGCGATCGTCGACCTCGCCCACGTCCGCGTCCTTTGCCTCACCGGTGCCGACCGGCTCACCTGGCTCAACTCGATCACGACGCAGAAGCTCGACACGCTGGCCCCGGGGATCGCGACCGAGACTCTCGTCCTCGACCCCAACGGGCGCATCGAGGGCTGGCTCAAGCTCATCGACGACGGCGAGGCGCTGTGGGCGCTCAGCGACCTGCGCACCGACGAGACCCTCGACTTCCTCCGCCGCATGGTCTTCATGATGCGCGTGACGATCGAGGACGTCAGCGCCGACTACCAGGCCATCGGCGCGATCCGCGCTCTGCCCGAGGCCCTGCCCTTGACGCAGGTCTGGGCCGATCCGTGGCCGCACATCGGCACCGGATCCGCCTCCTACGCCGAGGTCGACCTCGGACTCGATGTCGCCGGCAGTGAGCATCCCGGTCTCGAGACCCCCTTCGTCATCGGCATCGTCGCCCGCGCGGAGCTGGCGACCACCTCGGCGAGCGAGTTCCGGATGGCCGGATTCGACTCCTGGGAGGCCCTGCGCGTGGCCGCGTGGCGGCCGGGACGCAGCGAGATCGACCACAAGTCGCTCGTCGGCGAGCTCGACCTGCTCCGCACCTCCGTCCACCTCGCGAAGGGCTGCTACCGCGGTCAGGAGGCGGTGGCCCGGGTCCACAACCTCGGACAGCCGCCTCGGCGCCTCGTCTTCGTCCACCTCGACGGATCGGGCCACATCCATCCCGACCCCGGCGCCGAGGTGATGAGCACCGTGCGCGGCACGCAGCGTCCCGTCGGGGAGCTGACCTCGGTGGCGCAGCACTACGAGCTCGGGCCGATCGGCCTCGCCGTCGTCAAGCGCACCGTCGCCGCCGACGCCCCGCTCACCGTCGACCTCGGCGAGGGCGGGATCGTCACCGGGGCACAGGAGATCATCGTCGCCCCCGAACGCGGACACGAACGCAGCCTGCCGGGGCGCAACAAGGATGTCGACATGCGGAATCAGCACCGCTGAGCCGGCAGGTCACGTGAGGGCACGCGCGAGCGCGCCCGCCGACCGCCTCGGCGCGGGGATCAACCGTGCTCAGAGGACGTGCCGGTGACCCCGGAATGACGTCGGTCGCGGCAGAGGCGTGACGACGGATTCCGCACCTCTCCGGGCCCCTGATTGCGGGTTCTGCTCACCTGCCGGACTCGGAATGACAAGAACCGTCGCCACACTCTATTGTTCCCGTTATGACAGCTTTGGAAATTGGCGGCGAAGCTCTGCCGCAGGAACGCAAGATCGTCACCGAGATCCCGGGACCGAAGTCCCGTGAGATCGAGGCCCGGCGATCGACCGCCGTCGCGACCGGCGTCGGATCGAGCCTTCCGGCCTACGTGGTCGCCGCAGGCGGAGGAATCCTCAAGGACGTCGACGGCAATCAGCTCATCGACCTGGGATCCGGCATCGCCGTGACCACCGCGGGCAACGCGAACCCCCGCGTCGTCAAGGCCGCGACCGAACAGCTCGAGGCGTTCACGCACACGTGCTTCATGGTCAACCCCTACGAGAGCTACGTCGAGGTCGCCGAGGCGCTCAACCGTCTCACCCCCGGTGACCACGAGAAGCGCACCGTGCTCCTCAACTCCGGCGCCGAGGCGGTCGAGAACGCCGTGAAGATCGCCCGCGCGCACACGAACCGTGACGCGGTCGTCGTCTTCGACCACGCGTACCACGGTCGCACCAACCTCACGATGGCGATGACCGCGAAGGCTCATCCCTACAAGGCCGGGTTCGGCCCGTTCGCCGGTGAAGTCTACCGCGCGCCCATGTCATACCCCTTCCGCGACAACGATGCCGCCGGCACGAAGGTCAGCGGCGAAGAGGCGGCCAAGCGCGTGATGACGATGATCGACAAGCAGATCGGCGCGGAGAACGTCGCCGCGATCGTCATCGAGCCCATCCAGGGCGAGGGCGGCTTCATCGTCCCGGCCGAGGGCTTCCTCCCGACGCTCGTCGAATACGCGCGGGAGAACGGCATCGTCTTCGTCGCCGACGAGGTCCAGGCCGGCTTCGCCCGCACCGGCAAGATGTTCGCCAGCGAGTGGGAGGAGATCGTCCCCGATCTCATCACCACCGCGAAGGGCATCGCCGGCGGTCTGCCGCTCTCGGCGGTCACCGGTCGGGCAGAGATCATGGACTCGGTCGGTCCCGGCCGCCTCGGCGGCACGTACGGCGGCAACCCCACCGCGTGTGCGGCTGCCCTCGGCGCGATCGAGGCGTACGAGAACGACGGTCTCCTCGAGCGGGCGACGGAGATCGGCGAGATCATCACCGACCGCCTCGTCAAGCTCCAGGACAAGTACCCGGAGATCGGCGACATCCGCGGCCGCGGTGCGATGGTCGCCGCCGAGTTCGTCAAGCGCGATTCGATCGACCCGAACCCCGAACTCGTCAAGGACCTCGCGGCCTACGCGGCGAAGAACGGCGTCCTCGTCCTCACGACGGGCACCTTCGGCAACGTCCTGCGGTTCCTGCCGCCGCTGACGATCTCCGACGAGCTGCTGAACGATGCGTTCGACGTCCTCGAGGCGGGACTCGCCGAACTCCTCGGCTGACACCTGTTCGGCGGCGGTGGTGAACGCCGCGTCGCCGCTCCTGTCACGACCCTGCTCACCCGGACTCCCCGCGGAGGCCTCATCGGCCCGCAGTGGGGAGATCAGGCCGGTGTGAGCAGGGTCGTGTGCGCTCTTCCTGCGAATTCGCCGCAAATGTAGGACACTTATAGTCATGGGTGCGACGACAGACGAGCGGCCGGAGGGCCGCTGGGCGCGCGTGTGGGGATTCCTGCGCGGCCCCCGCTTCGTCGATCTGCCGATTCGCGCCCTCGCCCTCATCATGGGCCTCACGGTCCTCGTGCCCGGGTCCTTCGAGACCGACGAACCGCTCTACGTCGGCCTGCTCATCGCCGCGTATGCGCTGCTCATCGTCACGCCGTTCGCGCCGCGGACGGTGGCGCTCATCGCCACGGCGGCCGGCATCGGCTACCTGTGGCTCTACCCCGACCTCGAGAACATGTTCCCCGAGGCGCTCATCCTCTCCGCTGGCGTCCTGCTCAGCTATTTCCGCTGGTGGTCGTTCGCGGCCGCGACGGTCGGCCTGCTCGCCTACATCGGGGTCGCGACTCAGCTCGGCGCCTACGACGAGGGACTGCCGGGACTCATCGACCTCGGCTACGAGTGGCTGATGACCTCGGTGCTCGGCCTCGCGGCCGGGGTCATCGAACTGCGCTTCCGGCGCGAGATCACGCGGCGCGAGACGGCGGCGCGCGAGCACGCGCGCACCGTGGAGGCGCTGCGCACCCGCTTCACCTCCGACACCCACGACACGATCTCCCACTCCCTGTCCACCGAGGCGGCGATCATCAAGTCCCTCGGCCGGGCCCCGCAGGCCCCGGGCACGGATCGGATGATCGCCGAGCTCGCGATGGTCAACGCGGAGGCCTCGAAGCGCCTGCGCCAGCTCATCGGTCGCCTGCAGACGGATGCTCCCGACACCTCGCGGATCGAGCTGCAGGCCGAGGCCTACCTCCTCACCTCGGCGATCAGGGACGGCAGCGCAGCCGGCGGGGTGCGGTTGGCGACGACGGTCGGTGACCTCCCCGCCCACGCCTCCCGCGAGGTCGGCGAGCATTTCACGGCCTTCATCCTCGAACTCGCGACGAACGTCATCCGCTACTCGACGCCCGGCACGGAGTCCCGCCTCGATGTCGCCGCGCTGCGCAGTGCGACCGACCGCGTCGACCTCCACTACCGCAGCATCAACAGTGCCGAGGCGGATCTCACCGTCGTGCCGCGTTCGCTGCAGGTGCGCGCGCGGGCCCTCGGCGGGGACTGCACGGTGGCGACGGCCCCCGATGGTCGGGTCGTCGTCGAGGTGGTCCATCCGGTGCGGCTGAGCGAATGCGGCGCCGAGGCGGCTGCCGGTGACCGCGGTGCCGGTGACCGTGGTGCCGGTGAGCGCGGAGCCGCCGAATGCGTGAGTGAGGATTTCGCTGAGGTGGCACGTGTCGACGGTGCCGGGCAGCGTGGTGGTTCCGGGCAGCGCGGCGGTTCTGGTGGGCTGGCGGACGTTCGCATCGCTGCCGACGACCGTGCGCTTTCCAGCCGCGGTGAGTCCGGTGTCCGTTCGCCTGAGCATTCGGCGACCGGGGCGCTCTCGATGTCGGGTGCCTCCGGCAGCGACGAGCTGCGCCTGCGCTCGGAGCCCGCGCACGGGGAACGGCAGCACAGCGGAAGCCGTCGCGGATGACGTCGCGCGTGAGCGGGACCGGCACGTCGCGCATGAGCGGGACCGGCACGTCGCGCATGAGCGGAACCGGCCCGGAGGCGGGGGAGCCGGCACCGCGCGTTCCCGCACATCCCGGCCCCGCCTCGGTGCTCATCGTCGATGATGACCGGTGGACGACGCGGGCGATCGCCGCGGCGCTCAGCGACGACGGGACGCTCACGGTGCTCGACCCCCGGCATTCGGGGGAGGACGCGGTCGAGGCTTTCATCCGGTTCCGTCCCGACCTCGTGCTCATGGACGTCAACATGCCGCCGGGGATGAGCGGGGTCGACGCGACCGCGCAGATCATCGAGGTCGAGCCGAGCGCGCGGATCGTCCTCCTCACGACGGTCTCCCCGGGGCCGGGGATCGCGCGCGCCCTCGAGGCCGGTGCCCTGGCCGCGGTGAACAAGACGGCCTCGGACGCGGAGCTCGTCGGCGTCGTCAAGGCCGCGCTCGGCGGGGATTCGCCGGCGCTGCTGCGCTCACTCGCCGCGGACATCGTGCTCAGCGGCGATCCGCTGCCCGAAGCCCCCGAGGCGGCACCCGTCCTCACCGACAAGGAGCTCATCCTCCTGCGGCAGCTGTGTGCGGGCATGGACTACGGCGAGATCGCCGAGGCGCAGTTCGTGTCGCTCCACACCGTGAAGTCGCATGCGCGGAATCTGCGGATCAAGCTCGGTGCGAAGAACCTCGCGCAGGTCGTCGTCCGCGCGATCCAGTTCAAGTTCTACTCGCCGGAGTGAGGCGAGGGCACGGAAGCTCACTTGAAGCTCACCCGGCGATTTCATCCTTTTAGGCGATGACAGGCTCGCCCGAGCCGGGCACAGTGGGGGAGGCCGCGCAGACGTGCGGTCATCGCATCCGCCGATCGTGCGGTGGAAGGAGCAATCTGTGGAATTGTCGTTGCCGGCGGACCTGCTGGGAATCCTCATGATCCTCGTCGCGGTGGTGTCCGCGGTTCTCATCATCGCGCTCATGATCGTCGGCCTGCGCGTGCTCGTCAAAGTCGATCGCCGCCTCGGCCGGCAGCTGCCGCATGACGCAGCGCCGGCGAGCGGCACTGTGGCGGCGCCTGATGATCGCCTTCTCACCGGTGGCGGCCATCGCGCGTAGACGACTCGTCCGCGGCATCGCCATCGCGGTCGGCAGCGGTCTCGCCGCCCTCATCGTCGGTGCCTTCGTCTGCGGGAGGGTGATCTCCTCGTTCACGGTCCAGGACGTCGTCTTCGACAATGTGCCCTCGAAGGTCCACTGCGACGAGGTGCCGAGCCGCCGGGCCGCCGAACGGGCGGCAGCGGAGTTCCCCGCTATCGACGATGCCGACGTCCACGTGGTCGATCGGTGCGGCGGCGCGATCATCGAAGTCCAGTACGGCGGCGCGACGACACGCGAGCGCATCGAGGATTTCCTCGATGAGGCCGGGCGCTGGGACCGCGAGTCAGGCTGGTGGTGGGAGTCCGTGCCCGTCCAGCTGCGCAACGTCTGAGGCGACGACTGAGACGAGGAGCCGGGGGCGCGTGCCGGCGCGTCCGGAGCGGATGCCATGATGGTCTCGGAGGCCCGGCACCGAACTCTGTGCCGGATCCGGACGACGACGTGACCGTGAAGGACCCCATGGACAGCCCGCACCGCGACACCGCCACCCTGACCGAGCGCCGCAGCCGTGCCATCGCGACGATCGCAGCGAACTCGTCGACCGAGCCGCCTGCTCGCGGCGACGTCCCGGCGCTCACCGACGACAGTCCCGTGCTCGGCCTCATCGACCTCGACGAGGTGGCCGCCGCGTTCGCGCAGCTGACCGCGGCGTTCGAGCATCCTGCGACGGCAACCACCGACCCCACCGCGACATCAGACACGGAGTCGGGCACGACGGCCCCCACCGCGACCTCGGACACCACTGTCCTCCACGCCGTCGCCTGCAAGGCCGTGCCCCTGCTGCCGCTGCTCCGGTTCTTCGCCGAGGCGGGAGCCGGCTGCGAGGTCGCGAGCCCCGGCGAACTCGAACTCGCCCTGTCCGCCGGGTTCCGGCCCGAGACGATCGTCTTCGACTCGCCCGCGAAGACGATGAGCGAGCTGCGCCGCGCGCTCGCCCTCGGCATCTCCGTCAACGCCGACAGCTGGGAGGAGCTCGCCCGACTCGACGAACTCGTCGACGGTCGCACCGCCTCGGTGATCGGGGTGAGGATCAACCCGCAGTCCGGGGTCGGTGCGATCGGCGCGATGAGCACGGCGACGCAGACGTCGAAGTTCGGCATCGGGATCGCCGACCCGGGCGCCCGCGACGCCCTCATCGAGGCCTACCTCGCCCGCCCGTGGCTGACCCAGGTCCACGTCCATTCGGGGTCGCAGGGCATCACCCTCGACCAGGCGGCAGCGGGGATCGCCGCGGCCGTCGACCTCGCCCGCGAGGTCAACACGAGGGCGGGTGCTCGCCAGGTCACCCGCATCGACATCGGCGGCGGCCTGCCGGTCAACTTCACCAGCGACGAGGTGACCCCGACCTTCGCGGCCTACCGCGAGGTCCTCGACGCCGTCGTCCCCGCCCTTGTCGAGTTCGACATCGTCACCGAGTTCGGCCGCTCACTGCTCGCGAAGGCCGGCACGATCCTCACCCGCGTCGAAACCGCGAAGACGACCGGTGGGCGGCACATCGCGATGACCCACGCGGGCGTGCAGGTCGCCACCCGCACCGCCTACGCTCCTGCGGACTGGCCGCTGCGGATCCTTCCGTTCGCCGCCGACGGCGCCCCCAAGCGCGCCGAGGCGGTCCCCACCGACGTCGCAGGACCGGCGTGCTTCGCCGGTGACCTCCTCGCCGAGAACCGCGAGCTGCCCCGCCTCGACGTCGGCGATCTCGTCGCCGTGCCGGACACCGGCGCGTACTACTTCGCGAATCCGTTCTCCTACAACCTCCTGCCGCGCGTGCCCGTGTACGGCTATCGCATGGTGGCGACTACGCGCGGAGTCCCCGGTTCCGCGGAGTCGGAGAACCGCCTCGGTGCTGGGGTCGAGTTCTCGCTCATCCGGCGCGGGCAGACGATCGCGGAGATCCTCGCCGAGGCGGGGGAGCCGGAGATCTCGCCGCTCTGATCCGGTCGCTTGCGAACTCTGCACCCGCGCAGCGCAGGAACAGCAGTCGGCAGAAGCGGCCATCACTCGGCTCCGCGTCGCCCCGTCACCGGATACTCTGAGGTGATGGTGACGACGGAGAGAGGACAGCCGCTGGGGCATCGGCCCATATCAGCGGCGGACGGCCCGCGCCACACCGTGCGCGAGTGGAATGAGCGGCTCGTGCTCGACCGGCTCTGGGCCGGTGATCCGCTCGAGGGGATGTCGACGAACGATCTCATCTCTCAGACCGGACTCACGCGAGCCACAGTCCTCGCGCAGTGCGAGGATCTGCAGCGCCGCGGACTCATCGTCCAGGGGCCGCCCGACCGGCAGAGCGGCAGCGGTCGCCCCGGCAAGCGCTTCTTTCCCCGAGCGCGCGATGCCCTCTGTGTCGGTGTCGACGCGGGACTGAATTCCGTATCCGCGGCAGTCGCCGATGTCACCGGTCGTCGCCTGGGCGGAGCCCGCATCCGCTTTGCCGATGATGCGAGCCGGAGTCGCGCTGCGCAGGTGCGCACCGCCATCGATCGGGCGATCACAGGGGCGGAGGCAGACCATGAGCAGGTGCGGACCATCTGCTTCGGATTCGCCGCGCCCATCGCCGCCGAGGGGTCGATGGCGATGGAGGACCCGTTCTGGCGGGAAGTGGAAGTGGACCTGCAGGAGGTGCTGCACGACCTCGACTGGGCAGTCTCGGTCCACAACGATGCCAACCTCGCGGCCATCGCCGAACGCCATGCGGGCGCCGTCGACCCCGCGGGGGACTTCGTCATGCTCTTGGCCGGAGAGCGGTTCGGAGCGGGAATCGTCGACGGCGGACACCTTCTCACCGGTGCACGCGGCGGAGCCGGAGAGATGGTCTACCTCGAGCACGTCGAAGGTGTGCGTTCGACCGAGGGGCTGGGCCGACTCGCCCGGAAGTGGGCAGAGCAGGAGAACGCCAGGGGAGTGGATGAGGCACCGCTGCCCTTGGACCCCCACGAACTCATCGCGCAGGCCGCAGCGGGGAGACCGGCGGCGCTGCGGTTGGTCGATGACCTGTCGGATCGTTTGGCGCGGGTCGTGGCGACCCTGTCGAGCCTGCTCAACCCGCAGGTCGTGGTCGTCAGCGGGGCCACGGCGCTTGAGGACGAGATCCTTCTGCGCCGCGCAGAGGAGATGGTGGCCGACTACGCGCCGATGCCGGTGAGGATCGTTCCCTCGAAGCTGGGCGGCGATGCCGTGGTCGACGGAGCCATCGCCGCCGCACTCGAAGCTGTCCGCGACCTGCTGCGGGCTCGCCTCTCGGACTGACGAATGCACAGCCCCGGGCACAGGTCGCTTGATTTAATTAATTTAGGAGGTATATTTAAGCGCTATAGAAACAGCTTGAAGCATTCGCGCTTGACCATCAGGAGACAACGACGTGTCCCGATCACCGGCAGACTCTCAACCGTTCGTCGCAACGCGACGGGGGTTCCTCGCCGCCGCTGCGGCCGGAACCATGCTGTCCCTCGGCGGCTGCTCCGAAGGTGTGAGCGGTCGGCCCACCGTCACGCTGTACCAGTCGAAGCCCGAGGCCATCCCCTATTTCCGCGAACTCGTCGCTGCCTTCAACGCCGAGGGCACCGGGCTCCGCGCAGTTCATGACACCGCATCCAATCTGTCGGGAGGCTTCGCCCGCAGTGCCCCGCCCGATCTCGGCTGCCTCAATTACAACTTCGAGATGGCGCGCTTCCAGGAGCGCGGCGCGCTCTCCGACCTCTCGGATCTGCCAGAGGCAGCGGCCGTCGCGCCCGAGATCCAGGGGCTGGTCGATCAGTATCCCGGCTATCCCGGGCGAACCAGTGTCATCCCCTACTCCCTGATGGCGGCCTCCGTTCTCTACAATCGCGAGCTGTTCGACCGGTGCGGGGTCGAAGTGCCCCGGACCTGGACCGAGCTGCTGGAAGCGTGCGGGACATTCCAGGATGCAGGGGTGACGCCTCTCATCAGCACTTACGCCGACGCGTGGACCGTGTCGCAGGGACTCGCCGATTACAGCTTGGGCGGCGGACTGAACATCGCCGATTTCGTTGCGCAGCTGCGGGCACAGGGAGACGACCTCGGTCCGACGGCCCCGGTGTCCTTCAGCAAGGACTTCCACGGTCCGCTGTCGAAGATGCTCGAGCTCGCCGCCTACTCGAACCGGAACGCGGCGAGTCTGGGCTACGGAGACGGCAACCTCGCCTTCGCCCGAGGCGAGGGCGCGATGTATCTGCACGGCCCGTGGGCACTCGGCGAGATCGCCAAGACGAATGCCGACCTCGACATCGGGACCTTCCCGCTGCCGATGACCGAGGACGCGGACGATCTCAGGGTGCGCGTCAACATCGACCTCGCACTCTGGATTCCCGAGGCCGCGCGCAATCCCGATGGAGCCCGCGAGCTGGCAGCCTTTCTGCTCGACCCCGCGATACAGGACACGTACAACGCCGAGAACCTCGGTTTCGGAGTGCGCGCCGGGGCGCCGCCTGTCACCGACGAGCGACTCGTTGAGATGCAGTCATACGTCGACCGCGGGGCCTTCTACCAGGGGGCGTCCACGGCCATTCCCCGCACGATTCCGTTCGAGAACTACATGCAGGGCCTCGTGCTCGGGGCCGATCTCGAAGGAGTTCTCTCCACCCTCGACGACGACTGGGCCAGATTGGCCCGCCGGTCATGAACCGAACTCAACGATGAGGAGAACGATGACCACAGAGAGCCGGGCCGGCAACCGCCACCATGTTCGGCGCCGCAGACGGGGCGCCGAGGCCGTCCATGTCCTCTTTCTGCTGCCTGCGGTGCTCGCCTTCACCCTGGCACTCACTGTTCCAGCGGTGATGGGCGTCTTCTTCAGCTTCACCGACTCGATCGGGTTCGGGGAGTGGAACTTCGTCGGTCTCACCAATTACGCGGTTCTCTTCAGCGATCCTGCCATCCTCGGCGCATATGGCTTCACGATCGGCGTCGCGGTGGTCACCGTGATTCTCGTCAACGTCATCGCTCTGCTTCTCGCCATCGGTCTGACGTCGCGAATCCGCGCCAAGAACGCGCTTCGAGCAGTGTTCGTCCTGCCGATGGTGCTGTCAGGGATCATCATCGCGTTCGTCTTCAACTTCCTCTTCTCACGCACGGTGCCCGCCGCGGCAGCGGCCGGGGGACTCGGATTCCTCGAAGAGAGCATCCTCTCCGATCCCGATCTCGCATGGATCTCGATCGTCATCGTCACGGCGTGGCAGGCCGTCCCCTCCGCCATGCTCATCTACATCGCCGGACTCGTCTCCATCCCCGCGGAGGTGTACGAAGCAGCGGCGCTCGACGGAGCGACGTCGTGGTCCCGGCTGCGCTCCATCACCCTGCCCCTGATGGCCGGGTACATCGCCATCAACGTGGTGATCGGGTTCAAGAACTTCCTCAATTCTTACGACGTCATCGTCGGCCTCACCGACGGCGGACCGGGCACGTCAACCCGGTCGGTGGCGATGATGATCTTCCGCGGCTTCGACAACGGCGATTACGCCTACCAGATGGCGAACTCAGTGATCTTCTTCCTCATCGCACTCGGCATCGCCCTCATCCAACTGCGGCTCTCCCGCGGAAAGGCCGGCTCCTGATGTCCGCAACACCCACTGTGCTCCCCGACTCCACTGTCCGAACCTCACCGCGCAGTCTCGACGCCGACCGCACCAAGGCGGGAACACGACGCCGGCGGCGTCGGGGAGTCGGTCTCACCGTGCTGCTCGCAGCATGCTCGCTGACAGTCCTGGTTCCGCTCTACGTCACCGTCTCGATGGCGTTGAAGTCGGGTTCCCAAGCTGTCGATGGTCAGGCGTTCGCACTGCCTGCTCCTCCGAGTCTCGAGGGCATCGTCGAGGCGTGGTCGCTGACGAACTTCCCTCGAGCCTTCGCAATCTCCGTGTTCGTGACGACCGTCTCCGTCGTCGGAACCATCCTTCTCAGCTCCATGGCCGCCTACGCGATCTCACGGAACTGGCATCGCAGACTGTTCCGCTGGTCCTTCTTCTACCTCCTGGCCGCGATGTTCCTGCCGTTCCCGGTCCTCGCGCTGTCGCAGGTGAAGCTGACCGGCATGGTCGGCCTGGCGAATCCACTCGGAGTGGCCGTCCTCCACATCCTGTTCCAGCTGTCGTTCTCCGTCATGCTCTACACCGCGTTCCTGCGCAGCCTTCCGGAAGAGCTCGAGGAGAGTGCGCGGATCGACGGTGCGTCGACCACTCAGGTCTTCTGGCGGATCGTCTTCCCGCTTCTCGCGCCGATGAGCGCGACGGTCGGCATCTTCTCCTTCCTCGCCTCCTGGAACGACTTCATGATGCCCTCGCTCATCATCGCCGATCCGAGTCTGCAGACCCTCCCCGTCGTGCAGTCGATCTTCCAGACTCAGTTCAGCAACAACTACCACATCGCCTTCTCGTCGTATCTCATGGCGATGGCGCCGGCGGTCATCGTCTACCTCTTCACGCAGCGTTGGGTGATGTCCGGAGTGACCCAGGGAGCGGTGAAGTGATCAGACACGGACCTCCCAACCGTGCGCCCCCGTCCAGGAGCTCTCGGCCCCGATGCTCCACCGCGGAGCCGTTCCCGGTCACAGCCCGCCTCAGATCCCGTCACCGGTACGAACAGGACAGGAATACCACAATGCTCCAGACCTCAGAATCGCGTTCGCGCTCGACCGCGCTCCTCCACGACCACGATTGGTGGCGTCAGGCCGCCGTCTACCAGATCTACCCGCGCAGCTTCGCCGACTCCGACGCGAACGGCATCGGCGATCTCGCCGGAATCATCGAGAAGGTGCCCTATCTCAGCGCTCTGGGCATCGACGCCGTCTGGCTCAGCCCGTTCTACCCGTCCGCGCTCGCAGACGGCGGCTATGATGTCGACGACTACCGCGATGTGGACCCGCGACTCGGCACACTCGCCGAATTCGACGCCCTGACCGCAGCACTGCACGACGTCGGAATCCGCATCATCGTCGACATCGTGCCCAACCATACGTCGGACAGGCACGAATGGTTCCGGGCAGCGCTCGCCGCAGGCAAGGGCTCCCCGGAACGAGGACGCTACCTCTTCAGAGACGGACGCGGGGAGCGAGGGGAACTGCCCCCGTCGGACTGGACATCGATCTTCGGCGGCTCCGCCTGGGAACCGGTGGGGGACGGCCAGTGGTATCTCCACAACTTCGCCCCCGAACAGCCCGACCTCGACTGGAACAACCCGGACGTGCGTGCAGACTTCCTCGCCACTCTGCGCTTCTGGGCCGACCGCGGAGTCGACGGCTTCCGCGTGGATGTCGCCCACGGTCTGGCGAAGGACCTTCCCCCGGAGGGAGAGCCTCTGCCGACTCAGGCCGAACTCGACGCCCTGCCTCACGACGGACAGCATCCGCTCTGGGACCGAGACGACGTTCACGACATCTATGCGGAATGGAGGCGGCTCTTCCGCAGCTATGATCCGCCCCTGATCGGAGTCGCGGAGGCGTGGGTGGATCCCGATCGCCGGGCTCGCTACGCCGGCGAGGACGGATTGGGGCAGGCCTTCAGCTTCGATCTGCTGCGCGCCGACTTCGACCCCCGGGTCTTCCGAAGCGTCATCACGTCGAACCTCGAACTGGCGGCCGCCTCGGGATCATCGACCACGTGGGTGTTCTCCAACCACGATGTCGTCCGTCACGCCACGCGCTACGGACTGCCGGTCTCCGGAGACAGTGAGCGCATGGGGCGGGAATGGCTGCTCTCCGGGGGAACCGCGCCCGAACTCGACGCTGCTCTGGGTCTGCGCCGGGCTCGCGCGGCCACGCTGCTGCAGCTCGCCCTGCCAGGTTCGGCCTATCTGTACCAAGGCGAGGAACTCGGGCTGCACGAGGTGCCGGACATCCCCGAGGCCGCACGGCAGGATCCGACGTTCTTCCGCAGCCGCGGCGTGGAGCTCGGTCGCGACGGCTGTCGAGTGCCTTTGCCGTGGACATCAGAAGGACCGGCATTCGGCTTCGGAGACGCAGCGCCGCATCTGCCGCAACCTGACTGGTTCGCCGAGTACTCTGCCGAGCGCGAGGAGGGCGACCCGTCGTCGACTCTGCGGCTGTATCGCCGTGCGCTGCGACTGCGCAGCGAGCTGAGATCGGGCGAGCAGCTGGAGTGGCTCGAACTCGGAGACGAGGTCGTCGGATTCCGGCGGCCGGGCGGCTGGGTCAGTGTGACGAATTTCGGCCCGCAATCGGTGCCGCTGCCGGACGGTGACATCCTGCTCTCGAGCGAGGAGCTGCCTGGCGACGGTACTCTCCCCGGCGCTGCGACCGTATGGCTGCGAGATCCCGACACCAGTGAGAACACGAAAGGATGAAGGGCGCACGCCATGGCGACAGTGACATATGACAGCGCGAGTCGGGTCTATCAGCCCGGCCGGAAGCCCGCAGTCGACGGTCTCGACCTCCACGTCGAGGACGGCGAGTTCATCGTTCTCGTCGGACCGTCCGGCTGTGGCAAGTCCACGAGCCTGCGGATGCTGGCGGGCCTCGAAGAGGTGAGCGACGGACGGATCCTCATCGGCGACCGAGACATCACCGATGTCCCTCCCAACGAACGGGACATCGCCATGGTGTTCCAGAACTACGCTCTCTATCCGCACATGAGTGTGGGAGACAACATGGGCTTCGCCCTCAAGATCGCCGGGGTTCCCGCTGCGCAGCGCAGAGCCCGTGTCCGCGATGCCGCAGAGCTGCTCGACCTCGGCGAATACCTCGACCGAAAGCCCAAAGCGCTGTCGGGCGGACAGCGACAGAGGGTGGCGATGGGAAGGGCCATCGTGCGAGAGCCCAGGGTGTTCCTCATGGACGAGCCGCTGTCGAATCTCGATGCCAAACTGCGCGTGCAGATGCGCTCGCAGATCGCTTCGCTGCAGTCGCGTCTCGGGGTCACCACTGTGTACGTCACCCACGATCAGACGGAAGCACTGACGATGGGGGACAGGATCGCGGTCCTCAACGACGGTCAGCTGCAGCAGGTCGACTCTCCGTCGGTGATGTACTCGCGACCGGCGAATGTCTTCGTGGCGGGGTTCATCGGTTCGCCTGCGATGAACCTCGTGCAGGCGGAGAAGATGGAAGCCGGTGCCGTCTTCGGTGACGCGGTCATCCCGGTGCCCAGGGAGGCGCTGCAGGCATCCTCCGGGGACACCATCACGGTGGGGATCAGACCGGAGGACCTTCGACTGGGCGAGCGCGGAATTCGCCTGCGAGTGGAAATGGTGGAGGTGCTCGGTGCGGACACCTTCGTCCACGGTCGACCTGCCGATGCCGGGGAGGCGGAGTTGGTCGTCGTCCGAGTGCCCACGGAGCGCGCTCCGCGCAAGGGTGAGACGATCCGCGCGCACCCGGACCCGGAGAGGCTTCACCTCTTCGATGCCGAATCGGGGATCAGGCTCTAGGGTCATGTCCTCGCCGAGGCGGGGGAACCGGCGATCTCGCCGCCCTGATCCGGTGGTCCGGCCCTACGGTGCAGTAGGAAAGGGAGCGAGCCACGGCGCGCATTTCCGTCCCTCAGCCCGCATTGCGTCCTAGGATGAGATGTGAGCAGGGTCTCACCTGCGCCGATGGTTCGATGACGACCGGAAGGACGATGATGTTCACCCACAGCACGCTGCGCAGGGGGCTCGGCAGAACGGTCGCGGGACTTGCCGCGATCGCGCTCGCCGCCGGGCTGGCGACGGCACCGGCAAGCGCTCAGACGACAGAACCCCAACCGACCGACGGCGGCACCGCGGATGCGACGACGCTGCGCATCGCCACCGACGGCTTCATCGACTCATTCAACCCGTTCACCTCCTTCTACCTCCTCCCGACGAACACCTTCCGCTACATGTACGAGAACCTCGTCGCCAACGACGCGAAGGACGGTTCGATCACCGAGGGCCTGGCGACCGAATGGTCGACCGACGACGACGGCAAGGTGTGGACGTACAGCATCCGCCCGGACATGAAGTGGTCCGACGGTCAACCCCTGACGGCGAACGACGTCGCGTGGACCTACACGCAGATGATGGAGAACGAGGATCTCGCGGTCGCCAACGGCAGCCTCGTCGAGAACTTCGAGAAGGTCGAAGCGCCCGACGACGGGACCGTCGTCATCACGCTGAAGAACCCGCAGGCGAACAATCCCGGCCAGGAGATCCCCATCGTCCCCGAGCACATCTGGTCGACAATCGACAACCCGGGCGAGTTCAAGAACGATGCGAACACCGTCGGCTCGGGACCCTTCCAGCTCGAGAGCTACGAGGCGAACAAATCGGTCACGCTCAAGGCCAACCCGAACTTCTGGCGCGGCAAGCCCAAGCTCGACGGCATCCAGTACCGGTACTACACGAACTCCGACGCTCAGGTGCAGGCCGTCCGCTCGGGTGAGGTCGACATGATCACCCTGCTCTCCCCGGAGCAGTTCACCGCCCTCGAAGGCGCCGACGGCGTCGAACTCAACGACGGCCGCGGCCGCCGCTTCAACAGCATCTCCATCAACTCCGGCCTCGCCGACGCCGAGGGCAAGGAGTTCGGCACCGGCAACGAGGCGCTCAAGGACGTGAAGGTCCGGCAGGCGATCCGCGCCGGCATCGACACCGAGACTCTGCGCAAGCAGGTCATGCAGGACTACGCCCAGCCCGCGACGAGCTTCATCCCCTCGGTGTACTCGACCTGGGCTCTGCCCGCCGATGACCCTGTGATCACCGGGTTCGACGTCGAGAAGGCGAAATCCCTCCTCGACGAAGCCGGGTGGACCCCCGGTGCCGACGGAATCCGGGAGAAGGACGGCAAGAAGCTCGAACTCCGCTTCCTCACCGACGCTGCCGAGCCGATCGAGCAGAACACCGCGAAGTTCCTCGAGCCGTGGATGAAGGACATCGGCATCCAGCTGAAGAACGAATCGAGCGACTCCGACACCGTCTCCGAGCTCACCACGAAGGGCGACTACGACCTCTACTTCTCCGGCTGGTCGATCAACCCCGATCCGGACTACCAGCTGAGCATCAACACGTGCGGCAACCGCCCCGACGCCGAAGGCAACGGCGGCACCACGCAGGACGGCTACTGCAACCCCGAGTTCGACAAGCTCTACCAGGCCCAGCACATCGAACTCGACGAGGGCAAGCGCGCCGACCTCGTCCGTCAGGCCCTCGAGATCAACTACGAGGACACTCCCTCGATCGTGCTCTGGTACCCCAACCAGCTCGAGGCCTACCGCGCGGACAAGTTCACCGGCTTCACGAAGCAGCCGAGCGACGGCGGTGCAATCGCCAACCAGGTCGGCTACTGGGGTTACACCTCGGTCGAACCCGCGAGCGAAGCCGCCGGTGCCTCTGAGGGAGGCGGACTGAGCGCGGGCGCCTGGATCGGCATCGCGATCGCCGTCATCGTCGGCGGTGGCGGAGTCCTCTGGTTCGCCACCCGCGGGCGCAGGAACGCCGACGACCGCGAGTAGTCGACCCGTCCCACCTCGGCCGCTCCGGTCACCGCCGGCAGACCACGCACCGGACCACACTGCACGAGCACCACCGCGGCGGTGGCCGGAGCGGCCCCCTCTCCATCAGGAGCGCACCCGTGACAGCATCGACGAACAATCCCTCCGGTCCCGGCGATCCCGGGACCTCGCACCCCGGCACCAGCGGACCCGGCACCACCGGCCCCGCCAGCACGGGCCCCGCCGTCGACGGTCTCGGCACCCCCATCGACACCGACGAACCGCCGAAGAGCGCCTCGTTCGCCGCGTACTTCCTCCGCAAACTCGGCGGCTCGGCGATCTCGATGGTCCTCGTCATCGTCCTCGGCTTCTTCGCCTTCCGGCTGCTGCCCGGCGACCCGGTCCTCAAGATCGCCAAGGAACGGCCGATGAGCCCGGCCCAGATCGCCGAGCTGCGCAGCCAATACGGCCTCGACAAACCGCTCATCGTCCAGTTCTGGGACTACCTCGTCGGCATCGTCACGGGCAACCTCGGCGAGAGCTACGTCTACCGCAAACCCGTGTCCGCGCTCATCGGCGAATACCTCGGCCCGACCCTGCTCCTCACCGCCACCGCCGCGGTCATCGCGATCGTGCTTGGCCTCTGGCTCGGACAGCTCTCGGCGTGGCGGCGCAACTCGCTCTTCGACAAGCTCGCCTCCTCCACCGCCATCGTCTTCTGGTCGGTCCCGACGTTCTGGCTCGGCCTCATCCTCCTCATGGTCTTCGGCGGCACCCTCCAATGGCTGCCGACCGGCGGGATGATCACGCCCGGACTCGACCCGTGGTCACCGGAGGCGATCATCGACGTCATCCGCCACCTCATCCTCCCGGTCATCACCCTCGTCGCCGTCGTCTACGCGCAGTTCCTCATGGTCATGCGCGCCTCCCTCATCGAGGAGATGTCCGAGGACTACCTCACGACCGCCCGCGCGAAGGGCCTCACCGAGGACGAAGTCCGCCGCCGACATGCCGTGCCCAACGCGCTCCTGCCCACGGTCACGGTCGTCTTCCTCCACCTCGGCGGACTCATCGCCGGTGCCGTCACCGTCGAAGCGATCTTCTCCTGGCCGGGCCTCGGCAAACTCACCTTCGACGCGATCAGCGGCCCCGACCTGCCCCTCCTCCAGGGCACGTTCGTCGTGTTCTCCGCGATCATCATCGTCATGAACCTCGCCGCCGACCTCGTCTACCGCTGGCTCGATCCGAGAGTGAGGAGAGCGTGATGGACAACGATCACCGCGCCGAGGCGGCCCCCGGAACCGCATCGACCCCGGGCACCCAGCCCGCATCGTCCCCGACGACCGGGTCCGCACAGTCCCCGGGCACCGAGCCCGGACGGTCTGCTGCCACCCGCGGCGGTGCCGCCGGCTTCGACAGTGCGAAGCTCGTCCGCGAACGCCGTCTGCGCAGTCTCCGCCGCAACTGGCGCGCCTTCCGCACCGACACCCCGGCGATGATCGGGGCGATCGTCCTCCTCCTCTTCGTCCTCATGGCGATCTTCGCTCCCGTCATCGCTCCGGCCTCGATGCTCGACGTGACGAAGCAGCTCGACGTTCCGCGCTACGCCCCGCCGAGCCTCGCCCACCCGCTCGGCACCGACGACCTCGGCCGCGAGATCTGGGCGCGCATCGTCTGGGGCTCGCGCGTCTCCCTCCTCGTCGGCGTCGCCGCGACCCTGATGTCGATGGTCATCGGCACGCTCATGGGCTTGGCCGGCGGACACTTCACCGGCATCGTCGGGGCCGTCGTCATGCGCCTCATCGACTTCTTCCTCGTCCTGCCCTCCCTGCTGCTCGCCATCGTCCTCTCCACCGTCCTCGACCGCGGGGTCTTCACGATCGTCGTCGCGATCGGCATCGCCTCGTGGGCGTCGACGGCCCGGATCGTGCGCTCGCAGACCCTCAGCGTCGAATCCCGGCTCTACATCGAACGGGCGCGCATCCTCGGTGCCGGACATCGGCACATCCTCGTCAAGCACCTGCTGCCCGCGGTCATGCCGCTCGTGCTCGCGAACACGACGCTCATGGTCGGCAGCGCGATCATCGCGGAGTCGACGCTCGCGTTCCTCGGCCTCGGGGACCCGGGTTCGGAATCGTGGGGGACGATCCTCAAGAACTCGATGGACGCCTCGGCGGCGACCTCGGGATACTGGTGGTACGTGCTGCCGCCGGGCATCGCGATCCTCCTCGTCGTCCTCGCGTTCACGATGGTCGGCCGGGCGCTCGAAGCGATCATCAATCCGACCCTGAGGAGCAGCCGATGACCGATCTCAGCTTCGACGACGTCTCGATCACCTACCGCTCCTCGTCCTCGCGCGGCGACGTGCCCGCCGTCATCGACGTCAGCCTCGACCTGCCGAGCGGGTCGACCCTCGGCATCGCCGGTGAGTCGGGCTCGGGGAAGTCGACGCTCGTGATGTCCGCGCTGCGGCTGCTGCCGAAGTCGGCGAAGGTGACCGGGCACGTCCGCCTCGGCGGCCAGGACATCTCCGATCTCAGCTTCGGGCAGATCCGTGCAGTGCGCTGGGCGCAGGCGTCGATCGTCTTCCAGGGCGCACTCCACTCCCTCAACCCCGTCCGCCGGGTCGGCCGGCAGATCATCGAAGCCCTCGAACACCACGCCAAGGGCACGTGGACGACGCCCGAGAAGCGTCGGGCGCGGATGCTCGAGCTCCTCCGCGAGGTCGACCTCGACCCGGCGAAGGCCGAGGCCTACCCGCACGAGCTCTCGGGCGGGCAGAAGCAGCGGATCATGATCGCGATGGCGCTTGCGTGCGAACCCGACATCATCATCGCCGACGAGCCGACCACCGCCCTCGACGTCATCGTGCAGAAGCAGATCCTCACCGGGCTCGCCGACCTCGTCGCCGACCGCGGCATCTCGCTGCTGATGATCAGCCACGATCTCGCCGTGCTCTCCGCGGTGTGCGAGAACCTCGCGATCATGAAGGACGGCCGGATCGTCGAATACGGTCCCAGCGACGACGTGTGCCTGCGCCCCCGGGAGGAGTACACCAAGCAGCTGGCCGGGGCGTTCCCGCAGATCGGGGACGAGGAGTCGCGGCTGCGTCCGCGGACCGCCAAACCCGCCGAGGTGCGGCTGACCGACCCGTTCACGATGACCGACGAGGTGGTGCTCGAGGCGCAGAACCTCAGCGTCACCTTCGACACCCGGCAGGGTCGGGAGAGAGCCGTCCACGGCGTCGACCTCGCCCTGCGCAGGGCCGAGATCCTCGCCGTCGTCGGTCAGTCGGGGTCGGGGAAGACGACGCTGGCGCGCTCACTCCTCGGTCTGCAGGAGACCGACCCGGGATCGCGGATCGCCTTCGCCGGCCGGCCGCTGCCGACGAAGGCCAAGGACCTGCGGGCATTCCGACGCCAGGTGCAGATGGTCCTCCAGGACCCGTCGGGGTCGCTCAATCCGAAGCGCAGCGTCTACGAAGCCGTCGCCGAGGGACTCCAGGTCCAGGGGCTGACCGAGGACGAGTACGCGAAGGTCATCGGAGCGCTCGAGGCCGCGGAACTGACCCCGGCTGCGGACTACCTCGAGTCGATTCCGCAGGAGCTCTCCGGCGGTCAGCGGCAGCGCGTCGTCATCGCCGGTGCCCTCGCGCTCGACCCACAGGTCCTCCTCGCCGACGAGCCGGTCGCCTCCCTCGACGCCTCGGTGCGCGGAGAGATCCTCTCCCTCTTCCTCGCGCTGAAGAAGAACCTCGGGATGAGTGCGCTCATCATCACCCACGACCTGGGCCTGGCCTGGAACATCGCTGATACGGTGGCGGTGATGAAGCAGGGAGAGATCGTCGAATACGGACCCGTCGACACGGTCCTCGCCGACCCCCAGCACGCCTACACGCGCGAACTCCTCGCCGCCGTGCCCCGCCTGGGCAGCCAGAGCCTCGTCCGGTCGGGTGCGACGGTGCCGGGAGGTGCTGCGTCGTCGGATGGCGCGGCACCGGGTGTGACCGCACCAGACGCCACCGCGCAGGGCGTCTCGGCGCAGCGGACCGCGGATCCTGCGGGAACCGACGACGCATGACCAGCCCCTACCTCGATTCCGCGCCTCTGGTCCCCGGGGACACCGTGCGTCTCATCGCCCCCTCGGGCCCCGCGGACGAGGACTCGCTGCAGCGGGCGATCTCCCAGCTCGAGGCGTGGGGTCTCAACGTCGTACCGGGCGCTCATCTGCGCGCCCGGCATCCGCGCGTCAACTACCTCGCCGGCACCGATGAGCAGCGCCGCGCCGACCTCGTCGACGCGTGGTGCGACCCCACGGCCGCGGCGGTCATCGCACTGCGCGGGGGCTACGGGGCGATGCGACTGCTCGACGGCCTCGACTTCGCCCACCTGGCCCGCCACGGACTGCGCCCCGACGGACGACCCAAGCTGCTCACCGGGTCCTCGGACATCACCGCGCTTCACCAGGCCTGGGACCACCACCTCGGCGTCGCGACGCTCTTCTGTCCGATGCCCGGCAACGACCCGTTCAAGGAGTCGACCGTCGTCCCCGCCGAGGTGGCCTCGTGGCTCTTCGCCCCCTGGGGCGGGCGCGAACTCGGCTTCCCGCCCGACGCGACCGGGGCCCCGGACGCACAGACCTCGAACCCCGGCACTCCGGAGGAAGCCGCACACGCGCACCCCAGCGCCCCCGGCGGCGCCGCTCGGCCCGAATCGAGGACGCAAAGTGTCGATGCGGGGCGCGAGAATCGACACTCTGCGTCCGGGAGATCGCCAGCGGACGCCACCGCCTCGCGAACCGGCGCTGCCGGCGACGACTCGAGGACGAAATGGTCGGAGAATTCGGCCGATTCTCGGACCATTTCGTCCTGGGGATTGCGGGACTCGCGCTCGCAGGCCCAGTCGGACGGCACGTCCGCGGACACCACGTCTGCGGACACCACTCCAGTCACTCGCGCGCGGACACTCGTGCCGGGCACGGCGGTCGGGCGGTTCGTCGGCGGCAACCTCAGTCTCGTCGCGGCGGGCCTGGGCAGCCCGGAACTTGCCGACGTCCGCACCCGGCGTGCGACTCGAGGACCGGCGATCGCGATGCTCGAGGACGTCGATGAAGAGCTCTACCGTCTCGACAACCTCCTCGTCCAGCTCGTCCGCGGCGGGTGGTTCGCCTCGGCGGATGCCCTCGTCCTCGGGTCGTGGATCGACTGCGCGCCGATCGACGAGATCGAGGCTCTCGTCCTCGACTTCCTCGGCGAGGCGGGGATCCCGATCGTCTCGGAGATGGGGTTCGGCCACGACCCCGATGCGCCGAGCACCCCGCTCGGCGTCGACGTGAGACTCGAGGCGCGGATGGGGCAGCGGCCGCGGATGTGGGTCGAACGATGAGCGATAACAGACGGATGAACGAACAGAGACGGATCAACGAGCAGAGAAGTCGGAGGGCGACGAGATGAATGAGACGACGAGCGACATCGGCTTCGACAGTTTGCCCGGGGTGCGCTTCAGCGCGCTCGCCTTCGACGTCGACAGCGGGGAGCGGGTCTTCGCGCACCATGCCGAGGACGAGCTCGACACCGCGAGCATGGGCAAGGTCTTCCTCCTCCACACAGCTCTGCAGATGTCCGTCGACGGGACGCTCGACCTCGCGGAGCGGCTGAGCCGCAGACCATCGGAGCGCGTCGACGAGTCGGGCATCTGGTACCTCATGGAGCAGAACGACCTGAGCATCTACGACGTCGCGGTCCTCATCGGGGCGTTCAGCGACAACTTCGCGACCAACGTCCTCATCCGCCGCGTCGGACTCGAGAACGTCGCCCGGCAGGTCGCCGCACTCGGCTACCGGAACTCCGGGCTCCATGACTTCCTCCGCTGGCCGCGGCCCGCGCAGGCCCCGCGCACCCTGTCGACCGGCACCGCCGCCGAGCTCAGCGACTTCATGGCCCGCCACGCCGCGGACGAGTTCTGGGACGAGTCGACGAATGAGATCTTCCGTCGCTGGCTGGGTGCCGGCGCGGACACCTCGATGGTCGCCTCGGCGTTCGACCTCGATCCGCTCGCCCACTACCACTATCAGCGTGATGTCTGGGTGTGGAACAAGACCGGGACGGACAGTTCGATCCGCGCGGACGCGGGCATCGTCATGACGCCTCGGCGCCGGGTCGCCTACGCGGTCTTCGCGAACTGGGAGAAGGGGACGGACCGCGTCGTCGAGGTCATGCCGGTCATGCGCGCCGCCGGTGACGCCATCCACCGCTTCCTCTGACAGCGCCACCGACCACCCAGCGCCACCGGCTACCAAGCCCAGCCACCCGCCCAGCACCACTGACAACCCAGCCCCACTGCTTCCCCGACTGAAGGACCACCCCATGATCTCCGACGGCTTCCTCTTCATCAGCGTGCTCATCGCGATCGCCGCCGCCCTCGTCATCGCCGGCCACAGCGGCCGCTTCCGGATCTTCGCCTACGTGCCCGGCTTCGTCTTCCTCTACATCATCGCGGCCCTGCTCAACACGGTCGGCGTCTTCGACCACTCCGACTCCGTCACCGAGGTGGGCGACGGCCTGCGCACGGCCCTGCTGCCGGCGATGATCCTCCTTCTCCTCTTCAAGTGCGACATCCGGCAGATCATCCGGCTCGGTCCCAAGCTGCTCCTCACGTTCGCCGTGACCGCCGCGAGCATCGTCGCCGGCTTCCTCGTCAGCTATCTCATCCTCCGCTCGGTCCTCGACCCCGAGGCGTGGAAGGCGCTCGGTGCCCTGAACGCGTCGTGGACGGGCGGGTCGGCGAACATGGTCGCGGTGCAGGAGATCCTCCAGGCGCCCGAGGACGTCTTCGGGTACGTGCTCATCGTCGACACCGTCATCTACTCGTTCTGGCTGCTGCTGATCTTCTCGTCCGTGACGGTCTCCGACCGCTTCAACCGCCAGACGAAGGCGGACACCTCGAAGCTCGAGGTCGCCTCGACGGCCGAGGACGAGGAGAAGCCGCTGACGATGCCCGCGCTCTTCGGGCTCCTCGGATTCGCCCTTCTCGTCTCCGCCCTCGCGATCCGAGCGGGCGAGCTGCTGCCGGAGATCGGCACCGTCATCAACGCCTCGACGTGGACGATCCTCATCGTCAGCGTCCTCGGGCTCATCATCGGCTCGACGCGGTTCGGCCGGGTGCGCGGCTCGAGCGAACTCGCAACGATCATGCTCTACATCATCATCGGCATCATCGCCTCGGGCTCCGACTTCACCTCGCTCACGCAGGCCCCGCTCTACCTCGTCGCCGGTCTCATCGTCATCGTCGTCCACGCCGCCATCATGCTCGTCTACGCGAAGCTGACGAAGACCGAGCTCTTCAGCATCGCCGTGGCGAGCACCGCGAACATCGGCGGCATCGCCTCGGCGCCGGTGGTGGCCGGGGCATTCAATCGCCAGCTCGTGCCCGTCGGCGTGCTCTTCGCGCTCATGGGAACGTTCCTCGGGACCTTCCTCGGCCTCGCCTCGGCGCAGATCATGTCCGGCCTCGGGTGACGCGGAGCGCCGGCCCTGCCGCGCCGCCACAGGACTCGCCCCGCCACCCTGCGCCGGGGCATCACGTCCGGCCGGCGCGCGGTGCGGTGCGGACTCTCCCGACCGCAGGCCCTGCCGACCCCAGGCCCGCTCGATCAAGCGGCAGTGCGGATGTGGGCGCGTGCACGGACACAGATCCGCGCTGCCGCTTGATCGGGGCACCGGAGGCGTAACCTGGGCGTACGCACGCGCCCACTGCCCGCGACCACGCAACGACTAGCCCGACCCCGCGACAAGCCCCACCCGACGACAAGCCTGACCCTGCGACAAGCCCCACCCGACGACAAGCCCCCACCCCGCGACCACCTCGGCGAGGATCGCCCTCCCCGCCGCGAAAGGACACAGATGAGCATCGACGTCTTCGACGGACACAACGACCTCGCATGGTGGTTGCGGGAGGAGCGCGACTACAGCGTCGACGGGCTCAACGACCCGCAGATCTCGCCGTTCACGACGATGGATCAGCTGCGGGACGGTCATGTCGCCGCGCAGTTCTGGTCGGTGTACGTCCATTCGTCGATCACCGGGGCCGACGCCGTCGTCGCGACGTGGGAGCAGATCGACGCGGTCCGCCGCTTCGTCGCCGCGTACCCCGAGCGTCTGAAGTTCACCCGCACCGCCGCCGAGGTGGCCGCCGCCCGGGATGCCGGCCGCGTCGCCTCGCTCATGGGCGTCGAGGGCGGCCAGCAGATCGACGAATCGCTGGCGATGCTGCGCAGCTATGCCCGCGCGGGCGCGCGGTACATGACGCTGACATGGTCGACGACGCATTCGTGGGCGGACTCGGCGACCGATGAACCCCGGCACGACGGCCTCACCGCCTTCGGCCGCGAGGTCGTGGCGGAGATGAACCGGATCGGCATGATCGTCGACCTCTCCCACGTCGCGCCAAGCGTCATGCACCAGTCCCTCGACCTCAGCACGCTGCCGGTGATCTTCAGCCATTCGTGCGCCCGCGGCCTCAACCCGCACCCGCGCAACATCCCCGACGACGTCCTCGACCGCCTGCCCGGCAACGGGGGAGTGGCGATGATGACCTTCGTCCCGTCGTTCGTCTCGCGCGAACGCTGGGACTGGGCGGAGGCCGGGGAGGCCGGCACCGCGCCTAAGGTGACCGTGGCCGATGTCGCCGACCACTGCGACTACGTGCGCGAGCGGATCGGCATCGACCACGTCGGGCTCGGCGGGGACATCTGCGGCGTCGATGAGCTGCCGATCGGACTCGGCGACGCCGGCCAGTACCCGAACCTCTTCGCCGAACTCTCCCGCCGAGGCTGGTCGGAGCCGGACCTGCGCAAGCTCGGCTTCGACAACGTCATGCGCGTTCTCGAGGCGCACGAGGACGCGTACGTGTCGTTCCTGGGGGAGTCGTGACAAGGACTGCGGCTGGGGCCGGAGTGGGGGCTGGGGCGGGCGCCGGGGCGACCACCGCCGTCACCGCGACCACCGAGGCGGCCGCCGGCGTCACCGCGACCACCGCGGCGGCCGACGTCGCTGCGACCACCGAGGCTGCGCCGGGCACCGCCTCCACTCCGACCCAGCCGAGTTCACCCGCACCCCGCGTCCTCGTCATCGTCAACGACGTCGACTCCCCGCCGGGGAAGTTCGCCGACTGGCTCGCCGAGGCCGGCATCGACGCCGACGTCCGCATCGCTCCCGAGACCGGGGTGCCCGAACCGACCGAGCTCGACCGCGTCGACGGCCTCATCCTCCTCGGCGGCGGACTCATGCCCGACGAGACCGACCGCGCTCCCTGGCTGCGCGGCGAAGCCGACCTCGTCCGTCGCGCACTCGACAACGACCTCCCGCAGCTGGGCGTCTGCCTCGGCGGGCAGCTCATCGCCCACGTCGCCGGCGGCACCGTGCAGGCGCAGTCGGGAACCCCGGAGAAGGGGTACACATGGATCGACCTCACCGAGGCGGCCGCCGAGGATCCCGTGTTCTCCGCGGTGTCCGCGCGGCCCGCGTTCCTCGAGAGCCACGTCGATCGGATCGTCGACCTCCACGCCGAGGCGGTGCTCCTCGCGACGAGCCCAGCGTGCCGCATCCAGGCCTTCCGAATCGGGCGGGCGTGGGGCACGCAGTTCCATCCCGAGGCGACCGCGCAGAATATCTCGCGGTGGGACGAGGAGAAGCTGGCCAAACTGGGGTTTAATAAGGACACACTCGAAAGAGAGGCCGAGGAGCGTGAGGGCGACAGCCTCGTCGAAGCGAAGAGGCTCTTCACCGCGTTCCTCACCGTGGTCCGTGACCAGCGCGGGTGACCGACTGCGGACTGAGCGCCTCGAGACGACTACGGAGGAATCGTGAGTCACAGCGAGACAGCGTCAGCGGACACCTCGAAGGGCGGTGAGCAGCCGGAGACCCTGAAACGGGTGATGGGGCCCAAGCTGCTTCTCCTCTTCATCGTCGGAGACATCCTCGGCACGGGCGTCTACGCCCTGACCGGCACCGTCGCCGGTCAGGTCGGCGGAGCCGGGTGGGCGCCGGTCCTCCTCGCCTTCGCCGTGGCACTCATCACGGCATGCTCGTACATGGAGCTCGTCACGAAGTACCCGCGCGCCGCCGGTGCCGCGCTCTATGCGCACAAGGCGTTCGGGATCCACTTCATCACGTTCCTCGTCGCCTTCGCCGTGCTCAGCTCGGGCATCACCTCGGCGTCGACGGCGTCGAACGTCTTCGCGGCGAACATGGTCGCCGGCTTCGGCTGGGACATCTCGGGCACCGGGGTGATGTGGATCGCGCTCGGCTTCCTCGCCCTCGTCGCGGCGATCAACCTGCGCGGGGTCTCCGAGAGCGTGTGGTTCAACGTCGTCCTCACCCTCATCGAACTCACCGGCCTCCTGCTCGTCATCGTCGTCGGCTTCTTCGCCCTCGGCTCCGGCACCGCCGACTTCTCCCGCGTCGTCGTCTTCGAGACCGCCGAGGACAAGAGCGTGTTCCTCGCGATCACCGGAGCCACAGCGCTCGCCTTCTTCTCGATGGTCGGCTTCGAGGACTCGGTCAACATGGTCGAGGAGACGAAGGATCCGCGGATCTTCCCGAAGATCATGCTCACGGGCCTGTCGATCACCGGCGTCATCTACGTCCTCGTCTCGATCGTCGCCGTGGCGGCCGTCCCGATCGGTCAGCTCGCGACGAGCGAGACCCCGCTCCTCGACGTCGTGCGCGCCGGTGCGCCGGGGATCCCGATCGACGCGATCTTCCCGTTCATGACGATGTTCGCCGTCGCGAACTCGGCGCTCATCAACATGCTCATGGCCAGCCGCCTCCTCTACGGCATGGCGAAGCAGAACGTGCTGCCGCCGGTGTTCGCGAAGGTGCTGAAGAACCGCCGATCGCCGTGGGTGTCGATCATCTTCACGACCCTCATCGCGTTCGCCCTCATCGTCGCGGTGACGAACATCCTGCCCGAGACCGTCACCGCCTCCCTCGGCGGCACGACCTCGCTGCTGCTCCTCACCGTCTTCGCGGTCGTCAACGTCGCAGTGCTCGTGCTGCGCCGCCAACCGGTCGATCACGAGCACTTCCGATCGCCGACCTACCTGCCGTGGCTCGGCGTCTTCACGTGCGCGTTCCTCGTCGGACCGTGGGCGCGCCTCGACGATCTCATCCAGTATCAGATCGCGCTGGCGCTCGTTGGCATCGGCGTGGTCCTCTGGGCGATCACCTGGCTGTGGAACCGCTCGGTCAAGGGCCGCAGCACCCGCTTCCGCCACCCGGACGACCTCACGTGATGACCGTGTCGTCCCGGATCTGCCGGCGGGGGAGCGTCGCCCTCCCCGGTCAGGGTCGTGCGGAAGAGTTCCGACCGCCTCGGCGAGGTCGTGCGAAGCGCTCCGACCGCCTCGGCGAGGCACGACCGAACCCTGCCCCACCTACCCTGCTCACGTCCGCCCGGATCGGGCGGCAGCGAACCGAATGCGAAGGTGAACCATGACCATCATCGTCGGCTACGTCAACACCCCGGACGGGCGCGCGGCCCTCGACACCGCGATCGCGGAGGCGAAGAAGCACGACAGCAGCGTCATCGTCGTCAACGCCTCCAGGCCGGTCGTGCGGCGGGACTCCCACCGCCTCGGTGAGAAGGAGGTCGCGGAGGTGGAGTCCATCCTCGCCGAGGCGGGGGTGAGCGGCGAGATCCGCTCCCCGGGCAGCGAACTCGACCCGGCGGAGCAGATCATCGCCACCGCCGCCGAGGTGGGGGCTCAGCTCGTCGTGCTCGGCACCCGCAAGCGCACCCCGGTGGGCAAATTCCTCCTGGGATCGACGGTCCAGAAGGTCATCATCGACGCCGTGTGCCCCGTGCTCTGCGTCAAGGCGGAGTACTGAGCTGAGGGCTGAGTGCTGGGCTGGGTGCTTGATTGCGGGCTGAGCTGTGCGCCGAGCACTGTGTTGGGTGCCGGGTTGCGCGCTGGGCTGTGTGCCCGTCGGATGAGGTTCCGCCCGGTGACGTGGCTCAGCCGGCGAGGGCGCTCTGGATGAGCTCGTAGTTGATCATCGCGCCGGCCCGCACGCCGCTGGCCGCGCTCGCACCGAGCATCGCAGACATGTCCGCGACGTTCCCGACGGCCCACACACCCGGGACGTCGGTGCGGCCCGTCGGATCCGCGGTGATCGCTGACCCCATGCCGCTCGGATCCTCGACGACCGTGCCGCCGAGCTGGGTGAAGACCTCGCCGTTGGCGCGGAAGAACGGGCCGACGGCCAGCGCTTCGAGGGTGATCGCGGAGGCAGTGAGCGCCGAGGCGGTGGCGGCAGACCTCAGCGTCACCTCGGTGCCCGCCTCGGTCCTGTGCACCGCGTCGACCTGCGCATCGACGAAGGCGATGCCGAGGTTGTCGAGCATCGCCGCCTGCTCGGCCGTCGGCTCCGGCGCAGCGTGCCTGATGAAAGTCACCCGGTCGCTGAGCTGGGAGAACATCATCGCCTGGTGGTACGACAGGGCGGTGGTGCCGATGACGCCGATGCTCTGTCCGCGCACCTCATAGCCGTGGCAGTAGGGGCAGTGGAGGACGGTGTCGCCCCATCCCTCGGCGAGACCGGGGATGTCCGGTAGCTCATCGGTGATGCCGGTGGCGATGACGACGTGCTGCGCAGAGACTTGCACGCCGGCTGAGGTGTCGAGGGTGAATCGATGGGGGCGAGCTGCTTCGGTGGGGGCGCTGTGCGCGCCGGTCACGGTGGGTGCCGCCTCGGCGGGAGCCTGCACATCGGTCGGGGCATTCTCCTGGTGGGGGCGAGCCGCCTCGGCGGGGGTGCTCTGTGCGCCGGTCACGGCGGCGTCGATGAACGTGACTCCGTAACCCTCAGCCTCCGTCCGGCCCTTCGCGACGAGATCGAGCGGGCTGATGCCCTCGTGCCCGAGCACATTGTGGGCATGGGCGCTCGTGCGGTTGCGCGGTGAACCGGCGTCGATGACGACGACCCGGCGCAGGGAGCGCGCCAGCGCGATCGCCGTGGCGAGGCCGGCGGCACCCCCTCCGACGATGGCGACGTCGGCGGTGATGGACTGAGTGGCAGCGGTCATGACAGTTCCCTCGCTTCTGGATGCGGACAGTGCAGAGATCGGTGGACAGGGACCAGTGTGCTCGGAGGCGGTCGTGTCTGCAATCGTGTTTGCGATAACTGCAATAACTGCCCTGTTCTCGGCGGTGCACCGAGGTGAGAGGTGCGAGAAAATCGCTGAGGTAATGAATTCAAACTCGAGAAAATTATCTAAATAATTCGTACATCACTCTTCACATATCCCATCCGCGGATGTAATATGGATCACACAGGAACCACAGGACGACGGACGGACCTCGAGGACATGACCCTCACCCCGGATCGCAGTCGCGATCAACGGAGCGCACGCCGCAAGCGGATGTCGTGCCGCTCGCGTGCGGCCGGAAGTCGGGTTCCGAACGGCAGTCGTCAGCGCAAGCTCGACAGGCGGCGGTCGAGCGGCGATGCTCCCGATTCCGCGGCCGGCCCCGACGCGTGGTGGATCCCTGCGGAGTGCTCAGACTGGGACGAATCGGCCGCCCACCGGCAGAACGATCTCATCGAGCGGCAGCGGGGTGTGCTCGGCTCGCTCGGGCCGGCACCGGCCGACGGCGAGGTGGGGTTGGGCTTCGCCAGCTCGATCTCCGACCGGACCATGCACGACAGGGTGTCCGGACCACCTGCCGAACCCGGCGATCCTTTTCCCGACGAGACGGCGTCGTCCGACCCTGAGAACGTCGACACTGATGTTGCCGACGATGCGCAGTCGACCGTCTCGGCGGTCCACCCTCTGCTCAACGACGAAGCATGGGCCGATCTCTCGTCGCTTGCACCGGAGATGACCGGGAGCATCGAGAGTCTGCGCACGCTCGTCGACGAATTGGAGTGCTTCGCGCGACCGATGGGTCCCGATGAGGCGATCGCGATGCTCGACGGCATCGAGACGATCAACCGCCTCGCCGAAGCGCTCTCAGTCGTCACCCTCTCCGTGTTCCAGCGGGTCGGTGCTCCACGGGACTACGGCGCGAAGTCGACGAGGGACCTCGTGCGGGATCGCTGCGGGGTGTCCTCGCGAGAAGCGTCACGACGCGTCGATCTGGCCGACAATCTGGGCAAGCGGGTGACCACCTCAGGGGAATCGCTCGAACCCGTCAACCCGGCGATCGCTGAGGGACTGCGCTCCGGACGGCTGTCAACGGTGCAGGCCGGTCTGATCACCCGCTTCATCGAAGAGCTTCCACGCTCGGTCACAGAGGCGCAGCGACTCGAAGCGGAGAGCATCCTCGTCGACAAAGCGCCGGCCGTGCACGTCAAAGACTTAAGGATCCTCTTCGACGAGATCCTCAAATGGCTTGATCCCGATGGCGAGCTGCCCAAGGACGACACTCCCCGAGAGGACTTCGCCGTTCATCTGCGCGCCCGCAAGGACGGAACCTGGGATCTCAGGGGTCGCTTGGACGCCGTGGTCGGTGGAATCATGCACGGGCTGCTCACGTCACGCATGCAGTCCGAGTCCGAGAGCGGCGTCGACTCGTGCGCCGACGGCACTCAGCCAGCCGATGGCGAGGAGCCGGGCACGGGCGTGCAGTCAGCCGGTGACGATGTGGGCTCGAGCAGCGATGACGATGCACGTCACGGCGGTGGGGTCAGCAGCAGTGAGGCCATCGGTAACAATGAGGCACACGGCAGCGGTGATCCGACCGGAATTGGAGACCCGAGGCGCAGTGGCGATCCGAGCGCCGACGATGCGGCGGACGACGTCGTCCAACTGTTCTCCGAAGTGCTCTGCGGCGACCGTTACGACGCCGTCGATCCGACTCCGCAGCAGCTTCCTGTCGCGGCGGCCCAGAGTTCGCGGGCCGCGGATGTCCCTGCGGGGTACGGAATGCGCGACGACGGCATCGCTGTGCCCATGGCCGGAGCGCAACCGTCCGTGCGCAACCGCATCTACGAGCGGTTCGCCACGATCATCGGCAGCATCGAAATGGATCACGTCGGAGCAGGTGCCCCGTTCGCGCTCGTCGTCACCGCAAAGGCCGAGGACATCGCCACAGGAAGCGGTCGTGCGACAACCGGAGCCGCCGAGAGCTTCCCCATCGACACCGCTGTCCGCGAAGGACTCAACGGGACCGTCTTCTTCCACCTCATGAGCGAGAAGGGCCGCACAGTGAGCGTCGAGACCGAGAACCGGTACGCCAACAAGAACCAACTGGCGATTCTCGCCGCACGAGACAAAGGCTGCACGTTCCCCGGCTGCGAGACTCCGCCGGGCTGGTGCGAAGCACACCATATCGTGCCGTTCTCCGAGGGCGGCAAGACCAACATCAACAACCTCACCCTCGCGTGCAGCTATCACCACCACCTCATCGACCGAACCGACTGGGAGACGATCATGCTCTTCGACGGCAGGGCCGCGTGGGTGCCTCCGGCGACCATCGACCCTGCGCGACGGCCGATCCTCCACACCCGTTTCATCGCCGACGACATCGCCGACACCCTCTTCGGATAGCAGCGCCACCACGGCATGAGGGGACGGGTGTGCCCTCGCCTCTATCGGACGACGCTCTAATAGTCGCCCCTCCAACAGACGACCCTCGGACAGGCGACCGTCGGACGGGCGCCCCTTGGCTAAATGATCGATCTTGGTCAGGCGATCGGTCCTGGACAGTCGAACGATCCTGGTCAGCGCCGTGTGTGAGCCAGGTCATGGAATGATCGCGTCAAGGCGACTGTTGGCCTGAACATGGAGCTTTCCCTTCTCGATCTCGTGCCCGTCCGCGTCGGGCAGACCACCTCGGACGCCTTCGCCGCGTCCCACGAACTCGTCCGCGCCGCCGATGCACTCGGATACACCCGCTACTGGGTCGCCGAACACCACAACATGCCGTCGATCGCCTCGACGATGCCCGGAGCCGAACTCATGTACCTCGGCCAGGGCACCGAACGCATCCGGCTGGGCTCCGGAGGAGTGATGCTGCCCAACCACGCCCCACTCGCCGTCGCCGAACTCTTCTCCCTCCTCGCAGCGATCTACGGAGACCGCATCGACCTGGGCATCGGACGGGCACCGGGCACGGATCCGATCACCTCGGCGGCGATGCGGGGCCACCTCGGCGAAGGACGGATGGTCGACCGGAACGGTCAGACCATCGACCCCGTCGAGCAGTTCCCCCAGCACGTCATCGACACCCTGGCCCTGATGACCGCCGAGGGCGTGCGCATCCCGCTGCACGGCGGACGCGAACACACGCTGCGCGCGACTCCCGCACCCGTCCCGGGCACCCAGGTGCTGCCATGGTTGCTCGGATCCTCGGGATACTCGGCGCGCCTCGCCGCGGAACTCGGCATGCCCTACGTCTTCGCCAACCACTTCGCCGCCGGCGCGACGACGGGCATGAAGATCTACCGTGACAACTTCACGCCTGGCGCCTACGGTGATGAGCCGCGCACCTTCGTCACCGTCAACGCCGTCGTCTCACCCACCGAGGAGGAGGCCCGGCTGCGGTCCGAACCCTTCATGCTGCAGATGGCTCGGCTGCGCACCGGAGGGGCGATGGGACCGCTGCGACTGGCCGGCGATGACGTGCGGTCGGTGATGACCGATCAGGAGCGCATGGTCGCCGAAGAGCTGTCGAAGAACTGGATCATCGGCGACCCGCAGTCGGCGACGACCCAGATCGAGGAGCTCGCCGCCCGCTTCGAAGTCGATGAGGTCATGCTCCAGCCCGTGGCCGGCGCCATGGACGGCGAGGGCCTGCGCGAGGATGCCGCACGGATCCAGACCCTCGAGCTGCTCGCCGGTGAGATCCTGCGGTGAGCCCGAGCTGTGAGCCTGAGCTGCGAGCCCGAGCTGCGAGCCCCAGCGGTGAACTCCAACGGTGAGAGGCAGTCCGAGAAACGGACTGTTCACCGTCTGACCCGAGACAATATCCGGGTCAGACAGTAGAATCGTCTGCGTGCATCGTTTCGATGCCCTGAGAATCGACCGAGACAGGTCGGTGCGCGGGGTGACGGAACGCAGAGAAATGAACATTCGGCGGCTTCCCCCGCGCGGGTGCGACCTCGGGTCGTTCCCGCAGACCGAAAGAGAATCAATGCGTACCAGAATCGCTGTTTCGGCGGCGCTCGGACTCGGGCTCGTGCTCAGTGCCGGCGCTCCTGCCATCTCGAGCAATCTGACTTCGACGAACTCCTCGTCCACCATGGCGGCCTCCGTCGTGCCCGGACAGGAACTCGAACCCATCACCGACGGCAAGATCGAGAAGGGCGAGACCGCCTACGTCGACGTCACCGTCGCCACGCTGTGGAAGGACACGTCGTCCCCGCGCAAGGTCGACGAACCGGCGCTCGGCAAGCCCGTCGACCTCGACAAATGGAACGACAACCTCAAGGACACCGAGGTGCGCCGCGGTCTGACCGGCAAGACCGAGACCCAGGCCGTCTACGGCTCGCCAGTCACCGTCCTCGACATCAAGGGCGACTGGGCGAAGGTCGCCGTCAACGACCAGTCCACCCCGAAGGACGACAAGGGCTACCCCGGCTGGCTGCCGACGACGCAGCTCGTCGAGAACGACCGCTTCGGTTCCCTGAAGAAGGACCAGCCGCGTGCTGTCGTCACCGCGAAGACGGCCGAGCTCGAAGGCATCGAGTTCACGAAGGACACGGGAGCCGACCCGAGCTTCAACGTCGAGCTTCCCCTCATCGCCCAGGACGTCGAGGACGTGCGCGTGGCGCTGCCCGGCGGCGGCGCAGCGTGGATCGACGTCAACGACGTCGCCGTCTACGAGGCAGGCGACAAGCCCGCCAAGCCCTCCGGCGACGACCTCGTCGAGACCGCGAAGCAGTTCGACGGCCTCCGCTACCTGTGGGCCGGTGTCTCCGCCTACGGCTTCGACTGCTCAGGCTTCACCTACAGCATCTACCGCGCCCACGGCATCGCCATCCCGCGCGACTCCGGCGACCAGGCGAAGGTCGGCAAGGAGGTGTCGTCGAAGGACCTCAAGGCCGGCGACCTGCTCTTCTTCTCGACGAGCTCGGGCACCGTCCACCACGTCGGCATGTACATCGGCGACGGCAAGATGATCCACTCGCCCAACGCCTCGAAGACGGTCTACGTCGTCGACTGGAAGGACTGGGACAAGGGCAACGAGTTCTCCGGAGCCCGCCGCATCATCTGATGCGCATCCGTTCGTTCCCGCGCTGAAGCCGGTCGCAGTCATCCTGCGGCCGGCTTCCGGCATTCGATGGGAGTGCTAGTCCGCCGCCGAGGTGGTGGCGAGTCCGCTGCGGAGGGTCCAGGCGGCCGGTTTGGTCGCGAGTCCGCCGAGGTGGTGGGCAGTTCTCCGAGGTGGGGGCCAGTTCGCAGTCCAGGTCGGTCTGGCCGCTCGACTGTGAGCTCAGTGCCGCGAGGTCTGGCGGGACTTGAGGAAGATCGCCCGGGCGAGGTCGTCGCGCCGCTCGATGAGGAGACGCCGCAGGGCTGCCGGCGCATCGGCGTTCTCCTCGAGCCACGCGTCGGTCCGCTCGACGACGCCCTCTTCGTCATCCGACCACCGCGGGTAGAGCCCGAGCACGAGCCGCCGCGCGATCTCGATCGAATTGTCCGCCCAGAATCCGCGCAGCCGCTCGAAGTACTCGTCGACGTAGACCTCGGTGATCGGCAGCGCCGAGGGGGCGACGAATCCGGAGATGATCGCCGAGAGCACATCGTTGCTCAGCTGGGCCGCATCGAGGATCGCCTCCCATGCGCGCATCTTGACGATCGGCAGAGGCAGAGCCGCACTCGCGGTCTCGGCGCGCAGTCGACCCGAGGAACTCTGGTCGAGGTGGGTCTCGCGGGCGATGTCCGTCTGGTCCGCCCACCCGAGGCTGACAAGAGCGGTGAGCGCGTTCCACCGCAGGGCATGATCGTTGATGAGCCCCCGGAACGGCAGCGAGGCGGCCGCATGCTCCGCGGGACCGCTCGCCCCAGCCCGTGCAGAAGTACGTCGCGAGGCAGGGGCCGACCCGGAGTCCGCACCCTTGCCGGCTGCCGCTGCGCGGTCGACGCGAGAGCCTTCAGCACTGGCGTCGGACGCGGCATCGGTGCCGGACTCAGCATTCGCACCGGATGCAGTATCGGCCTCAGCCGCGGGCGGCGTCTCCGGGGAAGCCTCCTCGGCGACCTCGGGGCTCATGCTGTCGATCTCCTCGCCCACCGGCACCGAGAGCACCTGCGTGGCGAACGCGCGACCCATGGCGATCGACGGGTTGGCCTCGATGCAGCGCGCTGTGCGGGCAGTCAGCGAGAGGACGAGGTTCGCGAGATGCAGCTGCGCATCCGACCCCGACTTCGCCGTCGCGAGCGCATCGAGGGCCGCTCCGAGGAGCCCGGAGATCGCCGTCTCGAAATTGCGTTCGGCCACCCACTGATCGAGACAGAGCAGAGCCGTCTGACTCAGACCGGCCATGATGCCCGGATTGCTCTCCTTGCCGAGGCTGCGCGCATACGCCGTGAGATACCTCTGCACGGGCAGCAGCCCGTCGCGCACCGCATTGTCGAGAGCCGACCACACGAGCGCCCGCGACAGCGGATCCTTGATCCGCGACACCGCGGTCACCGCCGTCTCCGTCGACGCTTCGTCGAGGCGCACCCGCGCATAGTCGTGGTCGCCGTAGTTGAGGAGGGCGATGTCACCGCGCGTGCGACCGATGAGCTGCTCCACCTCGGCGGACTCCTCATCGAAGTCGAAGACCACCGAATCGAGCGGGACGATGTCGCGCCCGGCTCGGCCGAGAGTCGCGATCTCGAGAGTGTGCGGCCGCAGCAGCTTCGCGCCCTCTGCCGAATCCGACTGCGAGATCCGCGCTCCCGTGATGCTCGCCCGCGCAGCATCGCGCGCGGCCCCGGCGCCCCGCGATGACGCGGCGCTCCGTCCGGAGGCACCATCCTGCGACGACCCGGCACCGCCAGCCGACCCAGCACCGCCCGGTGACCCGGCACCGCCAGCCGACCCGGCATCGCCGGTCGACCCAGCATCGTCCCCCGTCGTCAGGGCGAGCGAGAGCTCCGAGACCCCCGAGGTTCCCAGCCACGCGTCCGCCCAGCCGGCGATGTCCCGCTCGGGAGCCGCCTCGGCGAGGCATTCGAGGAAGTCCGCCAGCTCCGTGTTCCCGAACGCGAAGCGCTTGAAGTAGAGTCGGGACCCGGTGAAGAACGCCTCCCGCCCGACGTACGCGACGAGCTGCTTGAGCACCGAGGCGCCCTTGGCGTACGTGATGCCGTCGAAGTTGAGCTTCGCCGCCTCGACGTCGGGGATGTCGGCGACGATCGGATGCGTCGTCGGGTAGAGGTCCTGCATGTACGCCCACGCTTTGCGGCGCAGCGCAAACGTCACCCAGCCGTCGGTGAACCGCGTCGCCTCGGCGAGCGCCAGCCCGCCCATGTAATCGGCGAACGACTCCTTGAGCCACAGGTCGTCCCACCACTTCATCGTCACGAGATCGCCGAACCACATGTGCGCCATCTCGTGGAGGATGACGTTCGCGCGCGACTCGTACATCGCGTCGGTGACCTTGTCGCGGAAGATCATCGCGTCCGTGAAGGTGACGAGGCCGGGATTCTCCATCGCGCCGAGGTTGTACTCGGGAACGAAGATCTGATCGTACTTGCCCCACGGGTAGGGGTAGTCGAACTCGGCGCTGAAGAAGTCGAGACCGGCCTTCGTGATCCCGAGGATGTCGGAGGCATCGAGATGATCGACGAGGGAGGCCCGCGTCCAGACGCCGAGGTCGACCGTCTCCTTCGTCACCGGGTCCGTCCATGTGTCCGTCGCCCCCTCATAGGGGCCTGCGGTGATGCACGTGATGTAGCTCGACTGCTTGAGCGTCGGCGCGAAGTAATGGGTCACGGCATCGTCGCCGGTGGCCTCACGGCTCGTCTCCGCCTGATTCGACAGCACCTGGAACGCCTCGGGGGCGGTGACGCTGAAGACGAACTTCGCCTTGAGATCGGGCTGGTCGAAGTTCGCGAACACCCGCCGGGCATCGGTCGGTTCGAACTGTGAGTAGAGGTAGACCTTGCCGTCGGCGGCGTCGGTGAACCGGTGCAGACCCTCACCCGAGGTCGAATACCGCGCCCTGGCCTCAACGGTCAGCATGTTCTTCCCCTCACGGACGGGAAACGTGATGCGGGCACCGTCGAACACCTCGGCGGGGGAGAGGTCCTCCCCATTGATCTGGACGAGGGAGACGGAGTCGGCGATGAGGTCGATGAAGGTCTGGGCGTCGGCGCGAGCCTTGAACTCGACGACGGTGCGGGAGAGGAACGTATCAGCATCGGACTCGGCATTGCTCACATCGAGATGGACGGTGTAAGTCTTGACCTTGAGCAGATGAGATCGGCTCTGCGCTTCGTCTCGGGTCAGGTTCGTCGTCATTCTTCAGCCTCCTCGGCGCACCGACATTAGCATGTCACAATTCCGGTAATCTGAGTACAGCGAGCGCGGGAGGGGGTCGGAAAGCATGGCGAAAGTCGAGGTCAGCGGGCTGGCCAAGCGAGGGTTCAACATCATCGCCCACCGTCTGCGCATGGGATTCAAACGCGTCGGCGCGAACTTCGGACAGCTCATCCAGATCCCCATCGCCGCGACCGCCGCGTACGCGTTCTGCGTCTACGTCCTCGGCCATCCCTACCCGTTCCTCGCCGCCGTCGCCGCGGCCGTGGGCATCGGCCCCGTCGCCGACCGTCGCCTGCGCCGGTCGCTGGAGATCGGCTTCGGCGCGACCTTCGGGGTGCTCGTCGGCGAGGTGCTCGTCAACATCTACGGCTCCGGCATCTGGCAGCTCGCCCTCACCCTCATCATCGGCCTCGTCATCGGCACGGTCCTCAATTCCGGGGGCATCTTCATCACGCAGATCGCCGTCCAGTCCGTCTACGTCGTCGTCGTTCCCGCGACCGCGACGACCCTGCCGTTCCCGCGCACCCTCGACGCCCTCGTCGGCTCGCTCTTCGCGATCATCCTCGCCCTCATCATGCCCCGCGACGCCCGCAAGGTCCCGCGGGCACTCGCGGCGAACCTCCTCGACGAGGTGAGCAGTGTGCTGACGATGATGTCGCGGGCGCTGCGGGACGCCGACACCGAACTCGCGATGCGGGCGCTCACCCGTGCCCGCGAGACCCAGGACATCATCGATTCGTGGGGGTCGTCGCTCCAGGTGTCGAAGGAGGCCGCGAAGATCAATGCGCGCGGCCGCCGCCATGCCGCCGAGGTGACCCGTCTCTCCCGTGCCCACACCTACTCCGACCGGGCGATGCGCACGATCCGCGTCATCGCGCGCAGGGTCGTCGGCATCACCGAGCTCGGAGTGAAGAAGCCGATCATCGCCGACTACGTCGAATCCCTGGCCGACGGAGCGAAGAAACTCGAGATCGCGCTGCGGCGGGGCACCGACCGCTCCCTCGCCGAGGTGGCCCTGTCCGAGGCCGCAGGCGAACTCGATCCGCGGGCGGAGAAGAGCTGGGACATCCACGACGAATCCCTCGTCCTGCTCCTGCGGCCCGTGGCCGCCGATCTCCTTCAGGCGGCCGGTCTGACGAACGACGCCGCCCATGACCGCCTGCCCTCCCTCGCTGAGGACAACGCCGACGGCCCGCCCGTGGAGTGACGAGTCTCGTCAGTTCTCGATGGGGGCGCCCGTCAGAGTTCGCCGAGGCAGTCGCCGGCTCTCGATGACAGTGCCCGTCAGTTCTCGATGACGAAGATGCAGTTCGTGCCGGGTTCGAGCGCGGTGAACGTGTGCGGCTGATCGCCGGGATGGACGAGGTAGTCGCCGGCGACGAGTTCGTACGACTGACCGAGCGCCTCGATCCGAGCAGCCCCGCGACCGACGATGACGTGCTCGATCGTGCCCGCCGGATGCGGGTGGGAGTTGCGTGACTCGCCCGGTTCGGCAGCGATGAAGTAGATGTCGCGCCGCGCGGTCGGCGGGGATGTCGAGAGCAGCGTCGCGACGTAGTTCGCCGTCGTCGAGGGCAGGCTCGGCATGTCGCGGACATGGTGGAGGGCGACCTCGTGCTGCGGGGGATCGAGCAGCCGGGAGAGCGGGATGTCGAGGGCGGCGGCCAGGGCCCACATCGTCTCGAGGCTCGGGTTGGCGGTGCCCGCCTCGAGGCCGGACATCGTCGACTTGCCGATGCCGGCGCGGCGCGCGACCTCCGAGAGGGAGAGGCCGGCGCGCTGGCGTTCGCGCCGCACCGCCGCAGCGACCTGGGCCCGCGGCGTCCGCGAGTCCTCCGGGACGACCTCACCGGGGGAGGAGTCGTCGGGGGATGAGTCGTCAGGGGCGGAACCATCGGCGGCGGAGTCGGCGCCCTCGACGGTACGGTCGACGTCGTCGGCGTGGTCGGTGAGAGACGAATCATTCGAAGCTGCACTCATGCCACCATCATATAGTGGTGTTCGTCAGGCTGATACTTCGTTCGGGTTGACGAACGAACTGACCAGTGTGCACTATGGTGAACATGAGTTCACCATTCCGTACGATCGATCGCGTGCTTCCGGCGTCGACCTACCGCGCCGTCGCGATCATCACGGTGACGATCGTCGCCGTCGCCCTGTCCTACGGCGCGATCTCGGCGACCGCAGGATTCGCGTGGTGGCAGACGCTGCTGCTCGCGGCCTTCGCCCTCGGCGGGGCGGCCGAATTCACCTTCGTCGGCGTCATCGCCGCGGGCGGTGCCCCGGTGCTCGCCGTGCTCGCCGGTCTCCTCGTCAACTCGCGGAACTTCGCGTTCGGCATGGCCGTCGGTCCCTTCTTCCCGCAGGACTGGCGGGCGCTCATCGCCGCCCACTGGATCAACGACGAATCGACCGCGGTCGCCCGGACCGGTGTCGGCGACCGCCAGCGCTGGCACGCCTTCCTCCTCATGGGGGCGGCGATCGCGCTGATGTGGCCCTCCGGTGCCGTCGTCGGCCAATGGCTCGGCAGCGTCATCGACGCGGACATGCTCGGACTCGACGCCGCGTTCCCGATCATCCTCTTCTGCCTCATCCGCGGCGACCTGAAGAACCGGAAGACACTCTGCCTCACCTTGGCGGGCATCCTCGTCGCTGTGCTGCTCACGCCGATCCTGCCGCTCGGCCTCGGCGCGGTGACCTCCCTGTCGGTGTTCGCCGTCGTCGCCCTCGGCTGGCTGGTGCGCCGCGCAGCCCGCTCGCGGAAGATGGCCGGCACCCCGACCACGACCGCACCCGAAAGCGAGGCCACCCGATGACCGCGACGTCCTTCCTCATCGCGCTCGCCGCGCTTGCCATCGGCACGTACGTCATGCGCTTCGCCGGGGTCAAGGTCGGGGCGGCCCTGGCCACCCGCGGCAAGCGCCGCGCCCTCGTCGCCGTCGGCACCGACCACGCCCCCGCCTCGGCGAGCGCAGCCACGACGGGCACGACCACCTCGGCGAACAACACAACCACCCCGAACACATCCACCCAGGGCACAACTGCCTCGGCGAACACAAGCACGACCACCCCGGGCACACCCGCCTCGGCGAACGCCCCGGACGCCACCGGCGCGGACGTCGTCCCCGACGCACCGACCTCCCGGGTGACGAAGTGGATGGACCGGGCCACCGTCGTCCTCATCGGCGCCGTCTTCGCGACGACGGCGATCTTCGACGGTCGCGAGCTCGCCGATCCGGCGCGTCTCATCGGCGTCGGCGTCGGTGTGCTCGCCGCGATCCTGCGGGTGCCGATGCTCGTCTGCGTCGTCCTCGCCATGGGCGTGTGCGCGGGTCTGCGGGTCTCGGGCATCCTGTGAGTTGCCCCGATGCCGTCGCCACCGGCGGTTGCTACCCTGGTGGGCATGGAACTCATTGCTGACTTTCAGCGCCTCGTCTTTCTCGCCCTCACGGTCGCTGCGTTCGGCGTCCAGCTGTGGGCGTTCGTCGATGCGCTCCGGTACAAGGATGAGAATTACCGGGCCGTGGACAAGCAGAGCAAGAAGTTCTGGGTGATCCTCCTCGGGGTCGGCCTCGCGCTCGCCCTCATCGCCCTGCCGCCGCTGGGCCAGAGCATCATCTTCCTCAACCTCCTCGCCCTCGTCGGCGCGATCGTCTACCTCACCGACGTGCGCCCGAAGATCAAGGCCGTCGACCCGCGGAACCGGAACGCCTGACCCGCGCATGAGCGACGCCAACCTCCCCGGTCCCGAGACCGGGTACATCTCGACGTTCGGCACCGGCGAGCCTCACACCCTCTTCAGCCACGGATTCGCCGGCGCGATCCGCGACACCCGCCCGTTCGGCACCGGCATCACGGGAACGAAGCACTTCCTCCACCTCTTCGGCCACGGCGGCCGACCCTCGCCCGGGCCCGGGTGGGACTACGCCCTCATCGCCGAGGCGCTCGCCGACGCTCTCACCGCGACCTCCGCGACGCGCGCCCTCGGCGTCTCGATGTCCGCCGGAGGTCTCCTCCGGCTGCTGAGCACCGGGCACCCGGCCGTCGCCGGGCTGGAGAAGGTCGCGCTCGTCCTGCCCGCATCGTTCGCCGGCTTCCCCGCCGAGGTGGCTCACGCCCACACCGCGTACCTCGAGTCCCTGCGCGATCTCGTCGCCGCCGGTGACGTCGACGGCATCACCGAGCTCATGCTCACCCGCGAACCCGCCGAGGTGGCCGACCTCGTCCCGGCCCGCGCGTGGACGCGGGCGAAGGCGGAGAACCTCGTCCACACCGACATGTCCGACGGGCTCGGTCTCGCCCTCGAGATCGCCGCCGCCGGCGTCGGCGACCCCGCCGAGTTCGATGCCGGACTCACCCGGCTGCGCGAGTTCGCGGGCGAGGTGCTCGTCCTCACCCATGAGGACGACCCCGCTCACCCCGTCTTCATCGCCGAGGAGATCGCCGCCGCCGTCCCCGGTTCACGCCTCGAGGTCCTGCCCGCCGGATCGATCCTGTGGCGCGGCCGCCATGAGGTCCGCCGAATCCTCAGCGAGTTCTTTGGCTAGACTGGCGACCGTGCACATCTCCGTCCTCTCCCTCCACACCTCACCCGCGGCGCAGCCTGGGCAGGGCGACGCGGGCGGGATGAACGTCTACGTCGACCATACGGTCAGGGCACTTGCCGCCATGGGGCACGTGGTCGACGTCTTCACCGCCGACCCGAACGGGAACGGAACCGAACAGGCCGACGCCGAGACCGTGACGCTGTCCGAGAACATCCGCCTCCACTTCCTGCGCACGGACGCCACGACGAAGGAAGCGCTCGCCGGTCGGATCGACGACCTCGCCCGCATGCTCGCCGCGCATCCCGCGTACGCCGCCGCTGACCTCGTGTGGGCGCACTACTGGATCTCCGCCGAGGCGGCCCTGCGGGCACAGGCGCTCGTCACGGGCAACGATGCCACCCGGACCCGCCCGCAGCTCATCGCGAGCATGCACACGATCGGCGCCGTGAAGAACCGGGACTCGGAGACCGAGGACGAATCGCCCCGACGCCTGCGGGCCGAGGAGCGCATCGCCCACCGCGTCGACCTCCTCGTCGCCAACACCCCGGCCGAACGCCGCGACCTCATCGGGGAGCTCGGCGCGGCTCCGGACTCCGTCATCGTCGCCCGCCCGGGCGTCGACCATGATCTCTTCTCACCCGGGTCCCGGGCTGCGGCGCGGCGGGAGCTCGGCATCGCCGCCGACGAGCATCTCGTCCTCTACGTCGGGCGGATGCAGTTCATCAAGGGCACCGACGTCGTCGTCGATGCCCTCGCCTGCCTGCAGGAGAACAACCCCGCGCTGGCGGCGTCCACCCGCGGGATCCTCCTCGGCGCCGCCTCGGGGTGGACCGAACCGGCCGATTCCTCCGACCACCTCGGCGCTGAGGCCGCGGCACCCGAACGCCGGACGACGGGCCTTCGGACCGCGGATCCCCGAACCTCTGATCTCCACACCGCGGACTTCCACGCCGCGCTCTCGGCGGCGGTCGCCGTCGACCCGCGCATCGAGGTCAGGCAGCCGGTGCCGGCGGCCGATCTCGTCACCTACTACCGTGCCGCCGATGTCCTCCTCGTCCCGTCCCGCAGCGAATCCTTCGGGCTCGTTGCAGCCGAGGCCGCGGCCTCGGGACTGCCCGCGATCGCCTCGGCGGTGGGCGGTCTGCCGGAGGTCGTCGAGAACGGCTTCTCCGGTCTCCTCATCGCCGACCACAATCCGCGCCATTGGGCGCTCACCCTCGAGCGGCTGCTCGGCGACGCGCAGCTGCGCGCCGAACTCGGCGAGCACGCGGTGGCCCGTTCGCAGCGGTTCGACTGGCACACGACGGTGGCGACGGTGCTCGACGCCCTCGCCGAGGCGGCCGAACCGGCCTCGCGGGACCTCGCCGCTCCCGGCCTGTGCGGGGGATCGCGCTGATGACAGGGCCCGAGTCCGCACACCCGGGGACCCCGGCGGCGACGAGCGAGACGCCGACGAGTGCGATCATGTCCGGCATCACCGAGTGGGCGTCAGCGAACGAGGTTGAGGTCGACAGCGTCGACGACTCGTCGATCGCGGTCGTGCTGCCCGGCGAGCGGAAGCTCAAGACGACGGTCTCGATCGTCATCTCGGCCAGGACCGCCGAGCTCGCCGCGTTCGTCATCCGCCACCCGGATGAGAACGCCGCGGAGTTCAACCGCTGGCTGCTGCGGAAGAACATGAAACTCGCGGCGACCGCGTTCGGGGTCGACCACCTCGGCGACGTCTACCTCAGAGCCACGGTTCCCGCTCTTCGGCTGCTCGATGACCTCGACGGACTGCTGGGGGAGTTCCTCACCGTCGCCGACGAATCGTTCAACGAACTTCTCCTCATCGGGTTCCTCACGGGGATGAAGAAGGAGTGGGCGTGGCGGGTCAGCCGCGGGGAGTCGACCCGGAACCTCGCCGCGTTCGAGCATGTGCTCGCCGGTCCCGACAATGAGTTCCTCGGCACGATCGGGCCGGAGCGCCCGGAGTCGCCCGGATCGGAGCAGGCGGGGACGCTCGGATCCGAGCAGGCGGGGACCCTCGGTTCCGGGCAGTCTGAGGCCGCTGAGCGCACCGAGGCGGCTGAGCCCTCGGACGCGACCGCGCCAGACGACGGCGAAACTGACGACGGGGAGCGGCGATGATCAAACGCGTCGATCTCAGCAAGCCGGGCACCGTCGACGAATACATCGCGACCTTCGACTCGGAGTCCCAGCGCGACTTTCTCACGCAGCTGCGCGATCTCAGCCGGGAGCACGCCCCGACCGCCGGCGAGGGCATCAAATGGGGCAACCCCGCGTACTTCCTCGACTCGATCCTCTTCGTCTTCGCCGGGTACACGCACCATGCGAATTTCGTCTTCACTCCGAGCACGAAGGAGGCCTTCGCGGATCGGCTTTCCGGCTTCGACACGGGCAAGGGCTCGATCAAGCTGCCCTATGACGAGGAGATCCCCGCTGACCTCCTCGCCGAGATGATCGCCCATCGCATCCGCGAATTCGAGGTCGACGGCGTCAAGTGGATGTGAGCCCTCACGCGTCCTGCCGCGTGGGCGCGGTGTGTGACGCATCCGACGGGGGCTTGCCGTAGGGCAGACGTGCGAAGATCGAGGCGAGAACGGCACCGGAGACGTTGTGCCACACGCTGAAGACGGCACCCGGCAGCGCCGCGAGCGGAGAGAAGTACGTCGTCGCGAGCGTCGAGGCGAGCCCGGAGTTCTGCAGACCGACCTCGAACGAGAGCGCCCGGCGGGTCGGCGTGTCGAGACGGCACGCGGCGGCCACGCCGTAGCCCACAGCGAGCCCGAGCACATTGTGCGTGATGACCGCGAGCAGCACGAGGATGCCCGCCGTGGCGATCGACCCGGCCGAACCGGCGACGACGATGGCGACGATGTAGGCGATCGCCACCGAGGCGAGCCATGGCAGCGCCGGGGCGATCCGGTCGACGAACCGGGAGGCGACGAGGCGGACGAGCACACCGACGATGACCGGCACGAGCACCGTCTGGCAGATCGAGACGAACATCGACCAGAACGGCACGTCCATGTACGATCCTGCGAGCCAGAGGGTGAGCAGCGGGGTGAGGACGGGAGCGATGAGCGTCGACAGCGTCGTCACCGACACCGACAGCGCGACATCGCCCTTCGCCAGATACGTCACGACGTTCGAAGCCGTGCCGCCCGGCGCGCAGCCGACGAGGATGACGCCGACGGCGATCTCCGGCGGCAGATCGTAGACGGTGACGACGAGGAGTCCGAGCAGCGGCATCGCGACGTACTGCGTGACGACCCCGAGGAGGGCGATCCACGGACGCTTCGCGATCCGCGCGAAGTCGGGCAGCGTCAGCGTCAGCCCCATGAAGAACATGACGACGCCGAGGCTCCACGTGATCGTCGGCGCGAGCGGGGTGAACGTGTCCGGACTGAGGAAGCCGAGGACGCCGGCGAGGATGACGAGGACAGGCAGGGCGGTGACGGCGATGATCGAACTGCGGTCGGTTCGGGCCGTCTGCGCCGCGGCGGGACTCGGGTGCTGTGCTGAATCGGACATAGCCGAATACTAGCCCCGTCGTCCCGTCAGGCAAGACGAACTACCACATCATGGAACCGTCGAGTGGGGGTCGCCGCCCGTGCGAAAATAGGGGCCATGACGCATAACCTCATCCTGCTGCGCCACGGCGAGAGCGAATGGAACCAGAAGAACCTGTTCACCGGTTGGGTCGATGTCACCCTCACGGACAAGGGCCGGGCCGAGGGCAAGCGCGCCGGAGAGCTCCTGCGCGAAGCCGATCTCATCCCCGACGTCGTCCACACCTCCCGCCTCAAGCGGGCCATCCTCACCGCGAACCTCGCCCTCGAGTCCGCCGACCTCTCGTGGCTCGACACCCATCGCAGCTGGCGGCTCAACGAACGCCACTACGGTGCGCTGCAGGGCAAGGACAAGAAGGAGATCCGCGAGGAGTTCGGCGACGAGCAGTTCATGACCTGGCGTCGCTCCTTCGACACCCCGCCGCCGGCGCTCTCCGACGCCTCTGAGTTCTCGCAGGTCGGCGACCCGCGCTACGCCAACCTCGGCGACTCGGTGCCGCGCACCGAATGCCTCGCCGACGTCATCGACCGTCTCCTGCCGTACTGGTACGACGTCCTCGTCCCCGAGCTCTCCGAGAACCGCACCGTCCTCGTCGTCGCCCACGGCAACTCGCTGCGGGCCCTCGTCAAGCACCTCGACGGCATCTCCGACGCGGACATCACGGGACTCAACATCCCCACCGGCATCCCGCTCCACTACGAGCTCACCGACGACTTCACGCCGGTCACCCCGGGCGGCACCTACCTCGATCCCGCCGCGGCCGAGGAAGCGATCGGCAAGGTCGCGAACCAGGGCCGCTGAGCCGGAAGCCGATCCGAGCCTGAGCTGGGAGCCCGGCCGACCTGACCCCGAGCCCGGCTGAGCCGGAGCCTCAGCGTTCCGCGAACTCCCCGGCGATCGCCTGCATCTGCCTGCGCAGGACGGCGATCGCCGGGGAGTTCGTCATCGACCGCCGCCACACGGTGTGGATCGACCGGGCGATCGAAGGGTCGTCGAGCGGCACCGCTGTGACATCGGAGGGCAGGTGCGGGCGACCGAGCCGGGGAACGAGCGCGAGCGCGCCGACCGACCGGCTGAACTCGACCTGGGTGTCGTACTCGACGGCCCAGTACTCGACCCGCGGCTCGCTGCCGAGATCCTCGAAGAGCGCGACGAGCCAGCGATGGCACACCGCCCCGCGCGGGGCGGAGACGAAGACCTCACCGACGAGATCGGCACGCGTCACCTCGGCGCGCGAGGCCAGATGATGGTCACGCGGCATGACGATGTCGGCGCGGTCGACGGCGATGATCTCTGAGGTCAGGGTCGAGGGCAGGCGGAGGGCGGAGCTGTTCCAGTCGAAGATCAGGGCCGCGTCGATCCGCCCCGCCGAGACCATCTCGATGAGCTCGTCGGGGTCGGATTCGACATTCGTCACCGTGAGTTCGGGCGCGGCCTCGGCGAGCCGGGGCAGAGCGGGGACGAGCAGGCCGCGGATGCCGGTGGAGAACCCGCCGACGGTGATCCGGCCGCGCGGGTCACCCGAGCGGGCCCGGGCCTCGGACTCGATGCCCTCGAGGTCGTGGAGGATCTGCGCCCCGCGGCTGCTGAGCTCGCGCCCCATGGGCGTGAGCGAGATGCCGCGTCCCGTGCGCTCGGTGACCGGGGCGCCGAGGTAGCGGGAGAGCTTCTGCAGCTGGTGGCTGACCGCGGCCGGTGTGTAGCCGAGGGAGTCGGCCGTGGCGGTGACGGACCCGAGCCCGTCGAGGGCGACGAGGGTGCGCAGGGCGACGATATCGATCATCAAAATATCGTAATGAATGACCGGAGTGACTTTCAATGGATTTTATAGCTGAGCGCTGAGATCCTGAAGTCATGCGCCCCGTCCATTACCTCCTCGCCCTCCTCGTCGTCGTCCTCTGGGGCGTCAACTTCATCTTCATCGACTTCGGACTCCGGGACTGGCCGCCCCTGCTCCTCGTCGCGGCGCGGTTCACCGTCGTCGTCATCCCCGCGATCCTCTTCGTGCGCTTCCCGCGCGGCAGCTTCGGGCGCATCCTCCTCATCGGCGTCTTCATGTCCGCCGGGCAGTTCGGGCTCCTCTACACCTCGCTCTTCCTCGGCCTCCCGGTCGGACTGTCCTCGATCATCCTCCAGATCCAGGCCGCCTTCACCGTCCTCGTCGCCGCGCTCGCGCTGCGGGAGATCCCCAACCGCCGCCAGATCATCGGCATCCTCATCGGGGTCGCCGGCCTCGCCGTCATCGGCCTGAGCCTCCAGGCGTCGATCCCCGTCGTGGCCTTCGTCGTCTGCCTCGGTGCGGCACTGTCCTGGGCGATCGGCAACGTCATCGCCCGTGGGGTGAAGCCGGGCATCAGCGGTCTGCAGATGACCGTGTGGTCGGGTCTCGTCGTGCCGCTGCCGATGCTCGGGCTCTCCCTGCTCATCGACGGCCCCGCCGAGGTGGTCCGCTCACTCGCGCACCCGACGTGGGGTGTCCTCGCCTCGGTCGTCTACACCGCCGGCGTCGCCTCGCTCATCGGGTACGTCATCTGGAACTCTCTGCTCGCCCGCTTCCCCGCCTCGCAGGTCGCCCCGTTCACGCTCCTCGTCCCGCCCGTCGGGGTCGGGGCGGCGTGGCTCGTCCTCGGCGACCGGCCGACCGTGCCCGAACTCATCGGCGGGGCCCTCCTCATCCTCGGTGTCGCGGTGACGACGGGGGTGCACCGGACGATCGCCCGGGGGATCAGGGGCGTGCCCCGCCGGCGTCGACGTGACGTCGTCGCCCGTGAGACGCCCGCGGACGCCGTCGCGGGGGTGAGCGGGGGACCCTGATGTGCCGAGCAGGGATGTATCGAGCAGACACGGAAACGACGATCGCCGAGGTGGGTCAACCACCTCGGCGATCGTCGTCGTCATCTGTCCGGCAGAGCGCTCACTTCCGGGACAGGTAGGGCTCCCAGTTGCCGGTGAGCAGGTACTCGACCTTCTGCGAGACCGACACGGCGTGGTCGCCGAAGCGCTCGTAGTAGCGCGAGAGCAGCGTGACGTCGGCGATGTGGCGCGGGGCGAGATCCTCGGCGGGGGCGTCGGCGAGCTGCGCGAACACGGAGAGGTGGAGCTCGTCGAGCTCCTCGTCGATCGCGTTGATCGTCGGGACCATCGACAGGCCGGGGTTGTTGAGGAGGTTCTCGGTCGCCTCGGCGATCTTCTCCGCCGAATCGCCCATCCGCAGGAACGTCGGCTCGAAGTGCTTGGGGATCGCGGATTCGGGGTAGCGGATGCGCACCTGCTGGGCGATGTGACGCGCGAGGTCGCCCATGCGCTCGAGCGAGGCGCTCATCCGCAGCGCGCCGATGACGGCACGCAGATCGGAGGCGACGGGTCCCTGGAGGGCGAGGATCTCGGCGGCCTGCTGGTCGAGGGTGTGCTGCATGGCATCGATCTTCGCGTCGGCTTCGATGACGCGTTCGGCGAGCTCGAGGTCGTTGCTCCGCAGGGCCTGATTCGCCAGGCGGATCGAGTCGAGGACCTTGGTGGACATGTCGACGAGCTGGGTGGCCAGCTCATCGAGCTCATTCCTGAAGACTTCGCGCATTGAGGATGCTTCCTTTGTCTCGTGCGAGGTGAGAGTGCGTGGCGCAGATCTCGGGATCGGCCGTGCTCGGACTGCTCGACAGTGCGGCTTGTCCCTGCAGGCACACTGACTTCAGCTTTCCATCGCCGCGTGAACGGCAACTGGCGGTTCGGTGAATTCCTCGCCAAAAGCCCTGTCAGCGGGTGAATCCGGTGCGACCGGCAAGCAGACTGCGCCTAAGCTTGTTCACGTGGATCTCTTGATTGTAGCGGTCCTGACCGGCATCGTCGGCCTGGGACTCGGCATAGCGGGCATTTTGGCGTTCCGTTTCAGCGAACGCTCCCGCGATGCTGCCGACCTGCATTCCGAAGACGATCTGCCCGAGGGCATCGCCGAGGTGCTCGCCGTCCTCCAGTCGGCGGCGATCGTCCTCGACGCCGGCGACGACGTCGTCAAAGCCTCCCCGGCCGCCTATACGTTCGGCCTGGTCAGAGGGCATTCCCTGACGTCGCCGGAGATGCTCGAGGTCGTCGAGCGGGTGCGTGCGCGGGGGCTCATCGAAGAGATCGACCTCGAACAGAAGCGGGAGGCCTCCGACGCCGTCCTGCGCTACCTCCACGCGCGGATCGCGCCCCTGGGCACCGCGTTCATCCTCGTCCTCTGCGACGACCAGACCGAGTCGAAGCGCGTCGATGCCGTCCGCCGGGACTTCGTCGCCAACGTCTCCCACGAGCTCAAGACCCCGATCGGGGCGATGGCCCTCCTCGCCGAGGCGGTCACCGACTTCTCCGACGATCCGGCGGCGGTCGAGCGCTTCGGCGGGCGCATGCAGCGCGAATCGAAGCGCCTCACCCAGCTCGTCCAGGAGATCATCGACCTCTCCCGCGTCCAGGACCATGCCGCCCCGTCGACGACGGAGAAGATCTCGGCCGCCGAGGTCATCGACGACGCCGCCGACCGCGCGCACACCCGCGCCGAGGCGAAGCGGATCCACATCGAGATCGCCCCGCCCTCGAGCCTCCTCGTCGAGGGCAACTACGAGCTCCTCGTCAACGCGGTCCGGAACCTCATCGACAACGCGATCAACTACTCACCTGACGGCACCCGCGTGGGCGTCGGCGTCGAACTCGTCGACGAACGCGTCGAGATCTCCGTCACCGACCAGGGCATCGGACTGTCCCGGCAGGACACGGAGAGGGTCTTCGAGCGCTTCTACCGCGTCGATCCCGCCCGTTCGCGGATCACCGGCGGCACGGGCCTCGGGCTGAGCATCGTCAAGCACATCGTCGCCACCCACGGCGGTGAGGTCAGGGTGTGGAGCCAGCTCGGCAAGGGGTCGACGTTCACGATCGTCCTGCCGTTGGCCGGTACGCAGACCGTTGCCGAGGCGACCTCGACGGCGCCTGAAGGGGTGCTGCTCGAGCATTCGGCGCAGGCCGGGGGCGACGCGGTGCGGGCCGAGGGCGACTCGGCGCGAGCCGGAAGCGAGCAGAACGCCGACGAACAGCCTGCTGACGAACGGACCGGTGACGAACAGTCCGCTGAAGAACGGGCCGCCGACGGACAGCCCGGCGACGATAGGGTCGATGGGGACCCGGGGACCGCCTCGGCGGGCGACGGTGACAACGGTGAGGGCCCGGAGGAGAATGGGACCGCCCAGGTTTTGCCCACTGGAAGCGAACAAAGGAAGCTCACGACGTGACTCGAATTCTGCTTGTTGAGGACGAGGATTCGTTCTCGGATCCGCTGTCGTACCTGCTCGGCAAGGAGGGGTACGAGGTGACCGTTGCCGATGACGGCCTCAAGGCCCTCGCGGAGTTCGACCGGAACGGCGCTGATCTCGTCCTCCTCGACCTCATGCTGCCCGGTGCCTCGGGCACCGAAGTGTGCCGCGAGCTGCGGGCGAAGTCGAACGTGCCGATCATCATGCTCACGGCCAAGGACTCGGAGATCGACAAGGTCGTGGGGCTCGAACTCGGCGCCGATGACTACGTGACGAAGCCGTACTCCTCGCGTGAGCTCCTCGCCCGCGTCCGCGCGGTGCTGCGACGCAACGTCGAAGCAGAGAGCTTCGACGATTCGATCCTCGAGGCCGGCGGGGTCCGGATCGATGTCGAGCGCCACGTCGTCTCCGTCCGCGGGGAGGAGCTGTCGATGCCGCTCAAGGAGTTCGAGCTCCTCGAGATCCTCGTCCGCAACTCCGGGCGCGTGATGACCCGCGGTCAGCTCATCGACCGGATCTGGGGCGAGGACTACGTCGGGGACACGAAGACCCTCGACGTCCACGTCAAGCGCCTGCGCGCGAAGGTCGAGCAGAACCCGTCCGAGCCGCAGCTCCTCACCACCGTCCGCGGCCTCGGGTACAAGTTCGAGGCATAACGGGCCCAGAAGAGCACAGACCAGACCCATACAGATACAGACCCATACAGGTACAGAAGGAGCCGCTCACTCGAAGTGAGCGGCTCCTTCGTGCTGTGGCGCAGATGGTGCGCGCCGGGAGATTCGGGCGTGCCGGGAGGCCGGTGCGGCCCGGCACGTGGCGTCAGCCGTTGGCGGCTGCGGTGCCTTCGGTCGCGGTCGTGCCCTCGGTCGACGTCGTGCCCTCGGTGCTCGCAGCACCTTCGGTCGGGGTCGAGGTCTCGGTGCCGGTGCCCTCGGTCGAGGTCTCCTCGGTGGCGTCGTCGGTCGGCACCGCCGACGGCGACTCCGACGGGAGGTACTCCTCGTAGTAGGGGAGGACGTTGGAGAGGACCTGGGTCTCGATGGTCTGCTCCTGGCCGCCCGTGGAGACGGTGACGTCGACGAGGTCACCGGGCTTTGCGTCGATGGGGTCGACGATGAGCTGCTCGCTGTCGGTCGACTGGGGGCTCTCGGGATCCTGGATGAAGGTCTCGCCGGCGGGAACCGACTCGGAGAAGGAGTCTCCGGAGACCGCGACCGTGACGTTGGCCGCCTCGGTGCCCTTGTTGATGAGCGTGAAGAACAGCTGGGCCGGGCCCTCGCCGCTCTCGTCCATGATGAGCAGGAGGCCGCGCACCTCGACGTCGCCGACCGTTCCCCACGCGCCGTCGCCGCCGTTGTAGCGGTACTCAGCCGTCTGCTGGGGGGAGATCAGGCTCGCGCATCCGCTGACGGGGATGACGAGCGCGAGGGCGGCAAGTGCGAGAGCTGCGCGGTTGTGCCGTTTCATTGTGCTCCTTGAAGTGGCAATACAAGATCCGTCTGTATACTACCCGGTTTTTGACCAGCTGTAGAACCTTGTCTGTGAACTTCCCGAGGCGCTGACGCCAACACGAGTTGCCCGGCTGACGACGTGGCCGACGGTGACGAAGACGACAACCTGACCGTTGTTCTCTGCGCGTCCGCTGGGAGGCCTGGGCCGCCTCGGCGAGATCCTGACGACTGCGGCCAAAAAGGCCGAGCCTAGCATGAGGAAACCCCATCCTGGACGATTTCTGTGGCGCGCCTCATGGTAAACTGGGATTCCGCGAAAGGGGTTTGAAGAGAATATGAGTTTCCAGGTCGGCGACACTGTTGTCTATCCACATCACGGTGCAGCGACAATCCAAGAAATCAGGCAACGAACCATCAAAGGTGAGGAGAAACTGTATCTCAAGCTCCAGGTCGCCCATGGTGACCTCGTCATCGAGGTCCCCGCGGAGAACTGCGATCTCGTCGGCGTCCGTGACGTCGTCGGCGAAGAGGGTGTGGAGAAGGTCTTCAACGTCCTGCGGGCGGAATTCGTCGAGGAACCCACCAACTGGTCTCGCCGGTACAAGGCGAATCTTGAGAAGCTGCAGTCCGGTGACGTGATCAAGGTCGCCGAGGTCGTCCGTGACCTCTGGCGCCGTGAACAGGACCGCGGACTGTCGACCGGTGAGAAGCGCATGCTGTCGAAGGCTCGCCAGATCCTCGTCTCCGAGCTCGCACTCGCGGAGAAGAAAGAGGAGTCCGAAGCCGAAGCGCTCCTCGACGAAGTGCTCGCGTCCTGAGCACCTGCGTCATCGTCCCGGCCGCAGGGTCGGGCACGCGCTTGGGGCACACCGAGCCGAAGGCCTTCGTCCAGGTGGACGGTCGCACTCTGCTCGCGCATAGTCTCGACGCCATCATCACCTCGGGAGTCGCCACCACGATCGTGGTCGCGGCTCCCGAGGTGTTTGTGTCCCTCGCCGAGGCGGAGGTCGCCGAAGTGCGCCGACGGTTCGCGGGGGGTGGCGGGTCTGGTCGGGTCGGTGGTGGTGCCGAGGCTGACGTGAGTGGCGGCAGCGGTGCGGGTGCCCACGAGAGCCGCGTCCGCCCGGGGCAAGTCGAGATCATCGTCGTCCCCGGTGGTGCCGACCGTGTCGAGTCCGTCGAGGCGGCCCTCACGGCAGCCGGTGACCCGGACATCGTCCTCGTCCACGACGCCGCCCGCGCGCTCACCCCGCCGGCGGTGTTCGACCGGGTGACCGATGCTGTGTCGTCCGGCGCCGAGGCGGTCGTGCCCGTCCTGCCCATGATCGACACCGTCCGCCGGGCCGAGGAGTCCCCGAGGCGGATCCCGCTCGACGATGACGCCGATCTCGAGCCGGATCCACCTCGGGAGCAGCCGGATCCACCTCGGGAGCACGCCGCCGATGTCGAAGTCCTCCGCGGCGACCTCGACCGGGGCAGTCTGCGGCGGGTCCAGACCCCGCAGGGCTTCACCGCCGAGACTCTGCGCCGCGCTCATGCGAGCTACCGTGAGGAAGTCCGGACACTCGGTGCCGGCGCCCGCGAGGCGACGGACGACGCGGGACTCGTCGAGCGCCTCGGCGTCGATGTCGTCGCGGTGCCCGGGGACGAGGAATCGCTGAAGATCACGTACCCGCTCGACCTCGTCCTCGCCGAGCACATCGCCCGCGAGCGCGGCCGGGCGCATCCCGCCTCGGTGTGAGAGCTCAGGCGTGCGCGCTGGCCGGCACCTATCCTGGAAGTCGACGACTGCCTCACCGCGCAGATGACTGCCTCACCGTTTAGGAGCCATGCGATGACCATTCCCCGGACCGGAATCGGTGTCGATGTCCATGCGTTCGCCGACGACCCTGACCGCGAACTCTGGGTCGCCGGCCTCCTGTGGCCGGGGGAGCGTGGCCTCGACGGCCATTCGGACTCCGACGTCGCCGCGCACGCGTGCTGTGATGCGCTCTTCTCCGCTGCCGGCATCGGCGACCTCGGTGCGCACTTCGGCGTCGATCGCCCGGAGTTCGCCGGAGCGTCCGGGGTGAGCCTCCTCGCCGAGGCGGCCCGACTCGTCCGCGCAGCCGGGTTCGAGATCGGCAACATCGCCGTCCAGGTCATCGGGAACCGCCCGAAGATCGGCAAACGGCGCAGCGAAGCGCAGCAGGCGCTGAGCCAGGCGGTCGGCGCCGAGGTGTCCGTGTCGGGGACGACGACGGATGCGCTCGGTCTCACGGGTCGCGGTGAGGGCGTGGCCGCGATCGCGAATGCGCTGGTGTACCGGCCATGAGAATCCTCTTCCAAGGTGCGGGCGCGGTCGGCCTCGCGGGCGCTGCGCTGCTCGGTCACCGGCACGAGACGGTCGTCGTCACCCGAACCCCGCTCGAGCGACCGCGGGCTGCCTATCCGCGGCGGGTGCGGTGGCTGGAGGCATTGAGCGAATCGGACACCGGGGAACCCGGCTGGAGTGTCACCGAGGTCGCCGCGACGAGGCGGGTGACGGTCACCGATTGGGCCGGCATCGACGACGCCAGCGGATTCCGGATCGCTGCGGCCGACGATGACACGGGCGCGTCGGGTTCCCTCGGGACCGGCGTCTCGGTGGCGCGGGCCCGCGCCGCTGCCCAGCACGGGAAGCGCACGCGCCGTCGCGTGCCGACGACGTGGGATCTCGTCGTCCTCACCACTCGACCGGGCGATCTCGACGCGGCGGTCGCCTCGGCGATCAGGGCCGTCGCCCCGCGGTGGCTGGCCATCACGAGCCAAGTCGACGGGGACGTCGACATCGCGAAGGGGCTCTTTCCCGGCGCCGAGGTCGTCGTCTTCTCCCCGGCGTTCCTCTCCGAACGGCTCGATGCCGGGTCCGGAATCGAGCACGGTCATGAGGTGCGGTTCTGGTCGCCGTTCGGGGCACCGGTCTTCCTCGCCGCCGGTCCGAAGCAACCGCTCCGCGCACTGGCGCGTGAGCTCGGTCCGGTCGTCATCACCGTGCCGCTCGACGTCCTCATCGCCTCACCGGCGCTCTTCATTCCGTACGTGGCGCAGCTGAGTGCCGGGGGAGGGAAGTGGGATCGGCTGCTCGATCATCTGCGGTTGCCGAGCGCTGCCGCCGCCGAGGCGGTCCGTGCCGTCACCGGAATGCCGGTGCCGGTCGTGCCGGCGGTCGCCCGCATGGTGCTCGAGGCTGCCGACCGGATCTCGCCGATCCCGATGCGTGAGTATGCCGGTCGCCATTTCGCCAGACACGAGGGCCAGACGCTCGCGATGCTCGACGGGTGGATCAGCGCGGCCCGCGAACACGAGGCATTGAGCGCGCTGGCCGATGAACTGCGGGAGCGCATTGGCGGGCGCTGAGAACTCAGCGCCCGCCGGGTAGGGACTGAAGCGTCAGTCCGGGCGAGTCGGGGGACGTCATCAGTCGTCGGCGTCGATGATGCTGCGCAGCGCGGCGAGGTGGGATCTGTAGGCGGAGAGACCCGCCGGTGTCAGCGACAGCCACTGCCGCGAGCGGCCGAGCCGGACGATGCTCGTCTCGTCGACGTAGCCTGCGTCGATGAGCTGTGACAGGTGCTTGCTCAGCGCCGATTTGGAGATGTCGAGGCGAGACTGGATCTCCCCGAATTCGATGCCCTTCGCCTGCGACAGCATTGCGCAGATGCGCAAGCGGATCGGGGCGTGGATGAGCGGATTGAATTCGGCGTCAGGCACTGCGGTGTCCTTTGCGCTTCGGCCAGTGCTTCTCGGCCGCGTCGAGGAGGACCGGGAGGAGGCAGAGAAGGCCAGCGATGATCGACCAGACACCGGACACGGTGTCTCTGTCATTGCCGAACAGTGACGCCACCACGGACGTCCCGCCGACAAGCAGCATCGCAATGCAGGCAAGTGTGAGGAGGACCTTCCACTGGATTCTGACGAATCGATACCCCTTCGGACACCACACATACCTCACGAGAAGAACGACCTGGACGACCATGGCAGCGGTGAGCGCGATGACCGCGCCGAGAGCGATCGCTGAACCGGGTGGTACCGCGAGGTTGGTCCAGGCGAAGCCGAAGTTCAAGGCTGCGCCGTACACGAGCAGCCACTTGGGGATGTGTCCGGAGGAGGTCTTCCTTTCCTCCCGGCGCGCAGCGAGGAGTGCTCGGCGCGCCTCTTCTCGGTCGTGGTCTGAGGTCTGTTGTGTTTCCATAGAGGAAACTCTACATCAATGTTTCCATGATGGAAACACAAAGAACGGCCCCGCACCGCGCTGACTGCGCGGTGCGGGGCCGACTCGAGGACCACCTCGGCGACGAGGACCGACTGATGCCCCTCTGACGGTCATACCTCGGCGACGATGCCCTTCGCCCGCTTGCGGCGGGTCACGGCGATGCCGATGAGGTAGAGGGCGGCGGTGAAGATGAGCGTGCCGATGATCTGGGTGCGGACAGATTCGACGGTGAGGCCGAGGATGATGATGACGGCGATGCCGGCCAGTGCCGCGTACGTCAGCCAGGGGAACAGCCACATCTTCAGCGGCAGCGGGGTGCCGGCGGCCTCGGCGCGGCGGCGGAGGATGAGCTGCGAGACGAGGGTGGCGACCCACGTGACGATGAGCGTCGAGCCGACGATCTGGAGGAGGATGCCGAGCACCTCGGCGGCCCAGAAGTAGTTGAGGGCGACGGCGATGAAGCCGAAGACGGACGTCGCGAGGACCGCGGCGACGGGAACGCCGCGCCGGTTCGTGCGGCCGAGGCCGGACGGCAGCATCGAGCGGCGGGCCATCGAGAACGACATCCGGGAGGCACCGTAGATGTTCGCGTTCATCGACGACAGCAGCGCGATGACGATGACGGCGGCGAGGAGGGAGGCGATGAACGGCAGGCCCGCGGTGTCGAGGACGGCGACGAACGGCGAGTCGGCGAGGCGGGGATCGGTCCAGTCGAGGACGAGGACGATGATCGCCACCGAGCCGATGTAGAGGAAGAGGATGCGCCAGACGATCGTCTTGATCGCCTTCGACACCGAGCGGCTGGGGTCGGAGGTCTCGGCGGCGGCGACGGCGACGATCTCGATGCCGCCGAAGGCGAACGCGACGACGAGGAGTCCGGCGGCGACACCGGGGATGCCGGTGGGCATGAAGCCGTCGGCGAAGATCTCGGTCGGGGGAGCCGCCGGGGTCCAGCCGAGGAGGTGGGCGATACCGAGGACGACGAAGAGCGCGACGAAGGCGACCTTGATGAGGGAGAACCAGAACTCGAACTCGCCGAAGCTGCCGGAGGTCGTGAGGTTGATCGCGGTGAAGACGACCATGATGATGAGCGCGAGCACCCACTGCGGAACCGACGGGAGGTAGCCGGCGACGATCTGTGCGGCGGCGGTCGCCTCGGCGGCGACGACGAGGCACAGCTGAACCCACCACAGGGCACCGACGGCGAACGCGGCGGCCGGGCCCATGGCCTTGCCGGCGTAGTGGGAGAAGGCGCCGGGGTTCGGGTCGGCGGCGACGAGCTCGCCGAGCGCCCGCATGACGAAGATGACGATGAGGCCGGCGACGACGTAGGACACGAGGACCGCGGGCCCGGCGGCCTGGACTCCCGCCCCGGAGCCGACGAAGAGGCCGGCGCCGATCGCCGAGCCGAGGCTCATCATGACGAGGTGGCGGGGCCGCATTCCGGCCTTGAGGCCGGAGCCGTCGGGGGTGGGCTGAGGGCTGGTGTAGGCGGAGTCGGCGGTCACCGGCGACTGCGAATGTGAATCAGGCACCAGAGCAGTCTAACGGGCGCAGGGTGATGCCCGTCTCACGGGGTGGGGTGTGCCACGGTGATCCGTCGTTGTGGTGTAAGGGGTGTTGGGCTCGGTCGTCGTGGACTGTGTGCGGGGCTCAGTCGTCCCGGACGTCAGGCGGGACTCAGTCGTCCCGGACGTCTGGTGGAGGTCAGTCGTCCTGGAGGTAGACGAGGCCGTTGCCGTCGGGGTCGGTGAACGAGAACATCGGCGGGACGCCCGGCCACCGCAACACCTCGTCGTTGTGGATCGTCACGCCGGCTGCCGAGATGCGCTCGTGCGCCTCCTCGGCGTCGGGTGTCTCGAGGCGGATGGCGACGGGGATCTGACTGCCCTGCGGGATGAGGACGATCGCGATGTCCGACCCGGGCGGAGCCACCTCGACGATCCGATTGCCGGGCATCGGCTCACCGTCGTAGGTCACCGAGCATCCGAGGACGTCGGTGTAGAAGCGGGTTGCCTCGTCGAGGTCGCTGACGGGGACGGAGACGCTGATGATTCTGCTCGTCTTGGCCATGAGACCAGTGTGGTCGACGCACCGCGCGGTGTATAGGGGTGTGCGCGGCGGGACTGCCGCGTGTGCGACGGGACTGCCGTGCATCGCGCAGGTCTGACGCGGGCTGAATGCCGAAGCGCCGCGACACCGTTTCAGCGGCGTCGCGGCGCTTCGGCAGCCGGGCGGAGTCTTCGGGCACTGCGTCGTCGGGCACTCCGCTGGAGGAAACTCAGCTCCCTCGCTTGATCCACTCCTCGAGGCTCGGCTTCTCCGCCTCGATCGACGTCGACTCGCCGTGGCCGGTGAGGACGATCGTCGGATCGGGCAGAGCGAAGAGCCGGTCCCTGATCGACTCGATGATCGTCTCGAAGCTCGAATGCGACCGCCCCGTCGCTCCGGGACCACCGTTGAAGAGCGTGTCCCCGGAGAAGAGCACCGGCCCGACCGCGGACCCCGCCCCCGCCGATGCGGGAACCGGCAGCCCGGTCTCGATGAAGAAGCTCGTCGACCCGGGGGAGTGACCCGGCGTGTGCAGCGCCCTGATCGTCACCCCGCCGACCCGCCACGTGTCGCCGTCGGAGATCTGCCCCTCGGGACGGTAGCCCTCATAGGTCATGTCCCAGAGCACGTAGTCATCCGGGTTGAGGTAGATCGTCGGATTCCCCACCCGGCTCGCGAAGTCACGGACAACGCCGACATGGTCGTCATGACCGTGCGTGAGGAGGATGGCCTTGACCTCTCTCGGTCCGACCGCCTCGGCGATGGCATCGACATCATGGGCGGGGTCGATGACGATGACCTCCGACTGATCCCCGACGATCCAGACGTTGTTGTCGACATCCCAGGTCCCGCCGTCGAGCGAGAACGTCCCGGACGTTACGACATGATCGATCCCAGCCATCAGACCTCCACCACCGATCGCAGCACGGTTCCCTCTTCCATCTTCGCGAACGCCGCCTCGACGTCGCCGATGCCGATCCGCTCGGTGACGAACTTCTCGAGCGGCAGTCGCTTCTGCTCATAGAGGTCGACGAGCATCGGGAAGTCGCGCTCGGGCAGGCAGTCGCCGTACCACGACGACTTGAGACTGCCGCCGCGACCGAACACGTCGAGCAGCGGCACGGTGAGCTCCATCTCCGGGGTCGGCACACCGACGAGGACGACGGTGCCGGCGAGATCGCGTCCGTAGAACGCCTGCCGCCACGTCTGCGGCCGACCGACCGCGTCGATGACGACGTCGGCGCCGAAGCCGTTCGTCCGCTCCTGGATCGCGGCGACGACCTCGTCCTCGCTCATCCCCTTCGTGTTCACGGTCTCCGTGGCGCCGAGCTCCTTCGCCCACTCGAGCTTCCGGTCATCGATGTCGAGGGCGATGATCGTGCCCGCCCCGGCGAGGAAGGACCCGGCGATCGCCGCGCAGCCGACTCCGCCGCAGCCGATGACCGCGACCGACTTGCCGCGCGTGACGCCGCCGGTGTTGATCGCCGCACCGATGCCGGCCATGACTCCGCACCCGAGCAGACCGACGACCGCCGGATCCGACTCATCGACCTTCGTGCACTGGCCGGCGGCGACGAGCGTCTTCTCCGCGAACGACCCGATCCCCAGGGCCGGGGTGAGTTCGGTGCCGTCGGTGAGCGTCATCTTCTGCTCGGCGTTGTGCGTGTTGAAGCAGTACCACGGCTCCCCGCGCTTGCACGCGCGGCACTCGCCGCACACGGCGCGCCAGTTGAGGATGACGAAATCGCCGACCTCGACGTTCGTCACCCCCTCGCCGATCTCCGAGACGACCCCGGCCGACTCGTGTCCGAGGAGGAACGGGAAGTCATCGCTGATCCCGCCCTCGCGGTAGTGGAGGTCCGTGTGGCAGACCCCGCACGACTGGACGTCGACGACGACCTCACCGGGGCCGGGATCGGGAATGACGATGTCGGTGAGCTCGACCGGTGCGCCCTTGCTGCGTGCGATGACGCCCTTGACAGTCTGTGGCATTGCGCCTCCTAGGGGTGATCGGTGCGCGACCGCGACGGCTGCGCGCCGATGGGGGTTCGTACGCTGCCCACCCTAACCACGCGACGCAGCCTCCGACCACCGCGTCCGCATCGTGTGACGACAGCGCGACCTCCGTGGGATCGGCGTGCGCAGGTGCCTGTCGCCGAGGTGGGGTGACGTGTGCGCGCATGCGAAGCGGGGCGCCTCCCGAGGATGGGAGACGCCCCGCTGGCGCGGATCACATGCGTGAGTGGGTGATCAGTCGACGTCGGTGTCCGGATGCCTGCGCAGGTGCACGATCGCTGCGGCGAGCCCGCCCCAGACCGTGACCATCGCGATGATCATCATGATGACGGCTGACGGTTCCATCAGTTCCCTCCTCGTGTGGTCTCATCGGCGGCATGCCGACCGGTGTGGTGGCCCTTCTGCTCCTCGGCGACGGAATCGGCGATCGCCGCGTCCGCCTCCTCGATCGTCTTCCTCGGCCACTTGATGAGCGAGAGGACGACCGCGATGACGATGAGCAGCGCGATCATGCCCCAGCCGAAGACGCCGATGACGAGCGCCGGGTATTCCTCGTAGCCCTCGGTGGCGTAGGTGATGATCTGGGAGATGAGCATGTACGCGAGCACCAGAGCGGTGACACCGCCGAGGATGATCATCCAGAACCAGCCCACCTTGAAGCTCGAGATCGCATTGAGGTGATCGCGCAGCACGGGCAGCTTGCGGGCGAACCAGCCGACGACGATGAGTCCGACGACGGCTGCGCCGACGATGCCGATGTTGTTGGCGAAGGCATCCATCGTGTCGAGCACGTAGAGGGCGGTGACGGTCGACATGAGCAGGATCGAGATGATCGCCATGGCGCCGCCGACGAGGAGGATCGAGGCCTTGTTGCCGATCCCGAACTTCTCGCGCAGCGCCTGGATCGGCACCTGGACGATCGAGATGAGCGAGGTGAGGCCGGCGAAGACGAGGCATGCGAAGAACGCGAAGCCGAAGAGTCCGCCGCCGGGCATCTCGGAGATCAGGGTCGGGAAGGCGACGAACGCCAGCCCGATGCCGCTGGTCGCGACGTCCGAGACCTGCGAACCCGACGCTGCGGCCATGAAGCCGAGGGCGGCGAAGACGCCGATGCCGGCGAGGATCTCGAAGCCCGAGTTCGAGAACGCGACGACGAGGCCGGAGCCGGTGAGGTTCGTCTTCCGCTTGAGGTACGACGCGTACGTGATCATGATGCCGAACGCGATCGACAGCGAGAAGAAGATCTGCCCGTAGGCCGCGATCCACACCGTGGGATCCGACAGTGCGGAGAAGTCCGGGGTGAACAGCGCGTTGAGGCCCTCGGCCGCGCCGGGCAGGAACAGCGCGCGGATGACGAGCGCGAGGAAGAGGATGATGAGCAGCGGGATGAAGATCTTCGAGAAGCGGGCGATGCCTGCCTGCACGCCGCCGAGGAGCACACCGAGGGTGATCACCCAGACGACGATGACGAGGATGAGGATCATCGGCACGAACTCGAAGGAGACGCCCGGATCGCCCATCTGGAGGAAGCTGCCGAAGAAGTAGGTCTCCGCGTCATCGCCCCACGCCTGGTTGAGCGAGAAGAACATGTACGCCCCGGCCCAGCCGATGATCGCGGCATAGTAGATGCCGATGACGACGGCCACGCCGGTCTGGAACCAGCCGATCGGCTCGGCGACCTTCGTCGCCATGCGGAACGCCAGCGGCGCCGAGCCGCGGGAGCGGTGGCCCATCGCGTAGTCGAAGAAGAGCAGCGGGATGCCCGCTGTCAGCAGTGCGACGAGGTAGGGGATGATGAAGGCGCCGCCGCCGTTCTCATACGTGACATACGGGAAGCGCCAGATGTTGCCGAGGCCGACTGCCGAGCCGATGGCCGCGAAGATGAACGCGCCGCGGGTGGCGAAGACCTCCCTCTGGGGTGTGGTGGTAGACATGATGACCTTTCGTAGTTCACCGCCGGGAGGCGACGATGCCTCCTGCTTGCGGATGATCGACTTCCATTTTACTGGGAATTGCTTGTGAGTGGTGGTGCGCATCACGTGTCGCGGGTCACAATTCAGCACCGAATGGTCTCGGTTCGGGAGTGATCCATCCCCGGTAGACTTGGGCGGGTGACTATCGCCTTGTACAACACCGCCACCCGCACGACCGAAGATCTCCGGCCCGTCATCGACGGCCACGTCGGGATCTACGCGTGTGGTGCCACGGTGCAGGGCGAACCCCACATCGGGCATCTGCGGTCTGCCTCGGTCTTCGACGTGCTCCGACGCTGGCTGCTCTACCGCGGCTACGACGTCACCCTCATCCGCAATGTCACGGACATCGACGACAAGATCCTCTCGAAGTCCGTCGAAGAAGGACGGCCCTGGTTCGCCCACGCCTACCTCTACGAGCGCGCCTTCACCGCTGCCTACGACGCCCTCGACGTCCTCCCGCCGAGCTACGAGCCCCGGGCCACCGGCCACATCACGGAGATGCACGAGCTCATCAGCCGCCTCATCGAGGCCGGGCACGCCTACCCCGCGCTCGACGACAGCGGGGACGTCTACTTCTCGACGACCTCGTGGCCCGACTACGGGGAGCTGACGAACCAGCAGCTGGCGGACATGGAGCCGGCCGAGGACTCGGACATGCGCGGGAAGAAGGATCCCCGGGACTTCGCGCTGTGGAAGGCGCACAAGCCCGGCGAACCGGAGACCGCCTCATGGCCGTCCCCGTGGGGACGCGGCCGCCCGGGCTGGCACATCGAATGCTCGGCGATGTCGACGAAGTACCTCGGGTCGCACTTCGACATCCACGGCGGCGGCCTCGACCTGCGCTTCCCGCACCATGAGAACGAACTCGCCCAGTCCCGCGCCGCCGGTGACGAGTTCGCCAACATCTGGATGCACTCGGGCCTGCTCAACGTCGGCGGGGACAAGATGTCGAAGTCGCTCGGCAACTCCGTCTTCGCCTCCGACCTCTTCGCCCGCTTCAGCCCGCTCGCGGTGCGCTACTTCCTCACGAGCGCGAGCTACCGCTCCGTGCTCGAGTACTCGCCCGAGGCGATGGAGCGCCAGACCGCCTCACTCGAGCGACTCTCGAACTTCCTCGACCGGGCCCGGCAGGCGCTCGGGGATAAGACACCGCCGCTGCCGAACGTCGCAGCCGCCTACCGCGACCGCATCATCGACGTCCCCGTCGAGTTCGCCGCCGCCCTCGACGACGACCTCGGCGTGCCCCGCGCGCTGTCCGTCGTCTTCGCCCGCGTCACCGAGGGGGCGAAGCTCCTCGACGCCGGTTCCGACAAGCCGGAGCTGGCCCGGATCGTCGCCGAGGTGGAGCTCATGCTCGACATCCTCGGCGTCAACCCCAGCGCCGAGGTGTGGGGCAGTGCCGACGGCAGCGCCCCGGCCGCCGCCGCCCTCGATGCGCTCGTCGGCGACCTCGCGAGCAAGCGGATCGCGGCGAAGGCGGAGAAGGACTATGCGCAGGCCGATGCGATCCGCGATCAGCTCGCCGCCGCCGGTGTCGCGATCGAGGACACGACCGACGGTTACCGTTACCATCTCAAGAACAGCTGAGACCGCGGACGCGCCCGGGCAGGCCCGGGCACCGCACCCAGCACCGACGAACCAAGAGGACTGACATGGCTTCCAACCCACGCTCCGGCGGGTCGAAGAAGAAGGGCCCGCCCAAGGGATCCGGCGGCAAGCACCGCCGCAGCCTGCAGGGCAAGGGGCCCACGCCCAAGGCCGAGGACCGCGTCTACCACAAGGCGCACAAGGCCGCGCAGGCGAAGCGGGCCGCCAACGCCTCGGCGCAGGCGAAGCGGAAGAAGAAGGAGCTCGGGCCGAACATGGTCGCCGGGCGCAACTCCGTCGTCGAAGCACTCCGTGAGGAGGTGCCGGCGACCGCGCTCTACGTGGCCAGCCGCATCGACTCCGACGACCGGGTCAAAGAGGCGATCAAGCTCGCCTCGGCCCGCGGCATCTCGATGCTCGAGGCCAGCCGCTCCGACCTCGACCGGCTCACCGACGACGCGATCCACCAGGGCATCGCCCTGCAGATCCCGCCGTATGACTACGCCGATCCCCGCGACCTCCTCGAGTTCGCCGCCGACCGGGGCGAGGCTCCGCTCATCGTCGCCCTCGACGGCATCACGGATCCGCGCAACCTCGGCGCGATCGTCCGCTCCGTCGCGGCCTTCGGCGGGCACGGGGTCATCATCCCCGAACGCCGCGCGGCATCGATGACGGCGGCGGCCTGGAAGACTTCCGCCGGGGCCGCCTCGCGGATCAAGGTCGCGCAGGTCGTCAACCTCGCCCGCGCGATCGACGAGCTGAAGAAGCAGGGCGTCTTCGTCGTCGGCCTCGACATGGACGGCGACGTCGACCTGCCCGAGCTCACCTTCAGCAACGACCCGCTGTGCATCGTCGTCGGCTCCGAGGGCAAGGGCCTCTCACGCCTCATCGCCGACAAGTGCGACCAGATCGTCTCGATCCCGATCGCCGCGACGACCGAATCGCTCAACGCCGGCATCGCCGCAGCCGTGAGTCTCTACGAGGTCGCCCGCGCCCGTCGGGCGTGAGCGTTTTCAGCCACCGCCCGGGCGCTGCCGGCCCTCTGGGCGCCGAGCAGATGCGCCCTTCGGGTGACCGCCGCAAGGGTGAGAGCGTCCCTCAGGCGTCGAGGCTCGTGCGGTAGTCCTGCTCGCTCATCGCGCCGACCCGGGAGTGGCGGCGGCTGTAGCCGAAGTAGATGAGCGCCCCGACGAGCATCCAGATGCCGAAGACCGCCCAGGTCACGCCGCCGAGGTTGAGCATGAGGAACGCACAGGCGAGTGCGCCGAGCACGGGGATCGTGTACCCCAGCGGTGCCTTGAAGGTCCGCTCGAGCTGCGGCTTCGTCACGCGCAGGTAGATGACGGCGACGTTGACGAGGCAGAACGCGAAGAGCGTGCCGATGCTCGTCGCGTTCGCGAGCTCGCCGAGCGGGATGAGCGCCGCGGTGATCGCGACGAGGGTGCCGGTGACGAGCGTGCCGACGAGCGGAGTGCCGGTGCGCGGGGAGACGACGCCGAAGAGGCGCGGGACCATGCCGTCGCGCGACATCGTCAGCAGGATGCGCGACTGTCCGTAGAGGACGGTGATGACGACGGAGAAGATCGCGAGCACCGAGGAGGCGGCGAAGAGGAAGACCGCGAAGTTCGACTGCGTGATCTCATGGACGATCTGGACGAGCGGAGCCGTCGAGGTCTCGAACCACTCCCACTCCCTGGCGCCGATCGCGGTGACGGCGACGAGGACGTACATCGTCGTGACGATGACCATCGAGAGGATGATCGCCCGCGGCAGATCCCGCTTCGGGTTCTTCGCCTCCTCACCGGCGGTCGAGGCGGCGTCGAAGCCGATGTAGGAGAAGAAGACGACCGAGGCCGCCGCCGTGACTCCGGCCGCGCCCATCGGCAGCAGCGGTTCGAAGTTCCCGGCCTGGAACGCGGTGAACGCGACGATCGAGAAGAAGACGAGGATGCCGATCTTGACGAACACGATGATCGTGTTGACGATGCCGGACTCCTTCGCCCCGCGCATGAGCAGGATCGTGGCGAGTGCCACGACGATGAGGGCGGAGAGATTGATGACCCCACCGGGCTGCTCGGGCCCCGAGGCGAGTGCCGGGGGCAGCTCGAGTCCGAAGATCCGCAGCGTCTCGTTGACGTAGTCGGCCGCACCGACGGCGACCGCGGCGACGGACACGGCGTACTCGAGGACGAGGCACCACCCGCAGACCCAGGCCACGCCCTCGCCGAGAGTCGCGTACGTGTACGAGTAGCTCGACCCCGAGACGGGCACCATGCCCGCCATCTCCGCGTAGCTGACGGCCGAGAGCAGTGCCGTGACACCGGCGAGGATGAACGCGATCCACACCCCGGGCCCGGCGATCGGCACGGCCTCGCCGAGGATGACGAGGATGCCGGTGCCGAGCGTCGCGCCGACGCTGATCATCGTCAGCTGGAAGACACCGAAGGTGCGCCGCAGCTCCTTCGAGTTCGCATCCTCGGTGTCCTTGATCATGCTCGTGATCGACTTGCGTCGTCCCAATTGGCGGACGATTCCTGTGCCCTGCCCCGACGGTGGGGCAGGCGTGTGCTGCGGAGAACTCATTGAGCCATTGTCACATGTCGTTCACAGGCCGCTGACACCGAGGTTTGATCGTGATCGGGGTGAACCGCCTCACACCTGGGACGACGCCCGCAGTGGACGGGTTCGATGAGGTTCAGATCACATTCGCCGAGGCGGTCGGACCGATCCGGTCAGGCAGGGTGTGGTCCGTGGAGAGTGACGCAGGGGGTCGTCCTGGGGTGATCGTGCAGGGAGCGTCGTACCGGACGGCCGTCCGGCGAGGGACTGGCGGGGCAGTGGTGGTGGACGGGCGGTTCCGGAGGGATGGGCTCACACGTCGGGGGTGAACCGTCCGTCGTGGGCCATCCAGCCGCCGTCGACGAGCTGGGAGGTGCCGGTCACGTACGAGGACGCGTCGGAGGCGAGGAAGAGAACCGGTCCGGCGATCTCGTGGAGGCGGCCCCACCGGCCCAGCGCCGTCTTGTCCGCGTAGGCCTCCCACCACGTCTCGTCGGCTTTGATCTGCTGCGTCAGGGGAGTGTCGAACGGGCCGGGGAGGATCGCGTTGACCCGCACGCCATCGGGGCCGAGTTCGCTCGCGAGCGTCTTCGTCAGCTGGACGACCCCGGCCTTCGCCGCCGCGTAGAGGCCCTGGCCCGGTTCGACGGTGAGCGCTCTGAACGACGCGTAGGTGACGATCGACCCGCGCCCGCGCTGCGCCATCTGCGCGCCGAACCCGCGCATCAGCCGGTAGGTGCCCTTGAGGTTGATGTCGATGACCCGATCGAACTCGTCGTCGGTCGTCGCCGTCAGGCGTTTGCGGACGTTCGCCCCGGGGGTGATGACGAGGACCTCGGCATCAGGGTGGGCGGCGACGAGCGCGTCGACGGATGCCGGGTCGGTGATGTCGACGACGGCGGCCTCGGCGCTGCCCCGGTCCTCCCCGCGGGCGCCGTCCGAACGGGCATCGCCGGCCCCGCCCTGTGTGTCAGCCGCGTGCGCGCCGAGCCCGTGTCGCCCGCCGCCCGAACCGGCCCCGCCGGCCGTGTCGTCGTGTCGGCCCGCACCGTCGTGCCGGCCCGTGCCGGTGCGCTCGGTGATGAGGCGGACGGTCTCGGCGGCGCCGTCGGCATTGAGGTCGGCGGCGATGACGTGGGCGCCGGCATCGGCGAGGCCGAGCGCGCTCGCCTGCCCGAGCCCGGACCCGGCACCGACGACGACGGCGGTGCGCCCGCTGAGGTCGAACAGCGAGGGGATCGACGGATTGGCCGCGTTCGTCGGCATGGTGGGATCCGGGGTCATCGGAGGTCCTTTCCGTCCGGCATCGTCGCCGGTCAGGGTGCGGTGGTGCGCGCCCGCGAGGTGCCTGCCCGCGGGTGCCGTTGCGCTCACCCTAGTTCACCTCACCGAGGTTCGCCCTGCCGTCCGCGTCACCGCCGCCGCGTCCGCGGGGCACCTCACCGCGGTGGGGGCTGGACGTACCGGGATTCGTCGGGCAGCTTCGCGAGATCGTCCATGATGAAGTACGCGATCGCCTCCCGCAGCGGGATGTCGCGCTGTCGGGCGTGGGCCATGACCCGCCGGCGCTCGGCGAACTCGTAGAAGATCTGGCCTGCTTCGAGCTTGTTCATCAGGCTCTCCGGGATCGCCCCGAAGAGCGGCTTGTAGACCTCGTCGAGCCAGATCCGCGCGGCCTCCTCCTCGCTCAACTCCGCATGGTGCTCACCCGAGCCGTGCGCACCCCCGGTGAACCCGGGAGCCGTCCGGTACGAGTCGAGGTCGTTGAGCATCGCCCGCGCCTGGTTCTCGTTCGCCCCGATCCCCGTCAACCGCAGCAGGCGCCGGGAATGGTGGTTGGGTTCGACGACCTTCGGTTCGACGAGGAGGCTGACCCCGTCGAGGTCCGTCGTCACCGTGAGCTCGCCGAGGTCGAAGCCGAGGTCGTTGAGCCGGCGGATCCGCTCGTCGATGCGCCACCGTTCGTTGACGGAGAACTCCTCGACCCGGGTGAGCTCGGCCCACAGGCCGTTGTACGCCTCATAGAGGCGGTCGCCGGCGGCGAGCGGATCGACCGAGGCCTCGATGAGCCCGGCGGCCTGGAGGTCGAGGAAGTCCCCGGCGATATTCGTCCGCGCGATCCGCAGATCCATCTCCCGCTGCCCGTCGGAGAGGCGGTCGTGGAGCTCCCCGGTCTCGGCATCGACGACGTACGCGGCGTAGGCGTCGGCGTCCCGCCGGAAGAGCGTGTTCGACAGGGAGACATCGCCCCAGTAGAACCCGACGAGGTGGAGCCGGGCGAGCAGCACGGCGAGGGCGTCGACGAGGCGACCGGCCGTGTCCTCAGCCAGTGACCGGGAGAACAGCGCCCGGTACGGCAGGGAGAAGTCGAGGTGCGAGGTGACGAGCGCCCCGGGCAGCGGTTCGCCGTCGGGGGTGCGGCGGCCGGTGATGTAGGCCCGCGGTTCGACGCTGGGCACGTCGAGGTTCTCGAGCACGCCGAGGATGTCGAACTCCCGCAGCGCCTGCCGGTCCTCGGTCTCCTTGATCGCGAGCACCTCGGCGCCGTTCTCGATGAACCGGACGATGTGCCGGGAGATGCCACGGGGGATCCCGCCGATGATGTCGGCCGGCCAGTCCTCGAGCGGGAGCTCCCAGGGCAGGTCTGCGAGCGCCGCCTGGTCGGCGGGGTCGATGGTGTGGATGAGCGGGCCGGTCTCGGTCGGGGGAGTGGCCGATGCGCCCGGGGAACCGGGCACGGCTCAGACCTCCGGGTCGGCGGCCGAGGCGACGAGCGCCTCGGCGACTTCGGGCTTCTCCACGCCGATGAGCCGACCGCGGTCGAGGAAGGCGATGCGGTCGCCGAGGACCTTCGCGTCCTCGAGGTTCGACGTCGCATAGAGCGTCGTCAGCCCGAAGTCCTGCTGGAGGTCCTTGATGAGGCGGATCGTGTCGGCCTGGTGCTCGGGCACGAGGTTGACGACGGGTTCGTCCATGATGAGGACCTTCGGCTGGCGCACGACCGCGCGGGCCAGGGCGATCGTCTGCCGCTGGAGCGGGGAGAGATCACCGGGAACGGCGTCGAGGAGGTCGTGCAGCCCGATCGTCGCGGCCACGGATTCGACGCGGGCGGCGATCTCCTCGGCGGGCAGGCCGTCGACGCGGAGGGCGAACCCGAGGTTGTCGCGCACGCTCATGTGCGGGTAGAGAGCGTAGGACTCGAGCGCCAGCGTGACATCGCGGTCGTTGACCGCCGCATGCGTGACGTCGACGCCGTCGATGAGGATCGTGCCCGACTTCGGTGCCTCGAGTCCGTGGAGCATCCGCAGGATCGTCGACTTGCCCGACCCGGACGGGCCGTAGAGGACGAGGAACTCGCCGTCGTCGATGAAGAGATTGAACGGATGGACCGAGGGCGACACGGTGTTCTCATACACGTGGCTGAGACCGTTCAACGACACTGTTGACATGCCAACTCCTTCTCCATCGATCGTGAGCAGATGATCGCCGGTTCCCCGGCGGAGTTGCCCAACACCCACCATCCTATGCGGTGCGCGCAGGGGGGAGATAGGAAATTCGACACGGCGTAGAGTGATTCTCAGCACTGTGACAGGCCCCGCCCGTCCGCCTGAGGGCGGGCTGAACGCGGCCAGGTGCCTTGTCGGGAATCAGGCGGACCGGCGTGCGCTCCGGGAAGGCCCCCGCGCCGAGGTGGTGCCCGGGTACCCACGACTGTGTCCCTGCGTGCGGGGCGCGGTTCTCTGCACGGTTCCGGGCACGACGCCCATGGTGGTCGGCAGGGCGGCCCCGGCGCAGTTCCCGGTGGGCCGGCCACTGACCGTACACTCGCGGTATGAGGGTCACACTGGAGGAGGTCGCCGCCCGGGCGGGAGTGTCGCTGGCGACGGTCTCGCGGGTCATCGGGCGCCGCGGCACCGTCGCAGCGACGACGCGCACCGCCGTCCTCGAGGCGATGGACGCCCTCGGCTATACCCGCTCGACGCTGCTGCCCGATGCGCCGCGGCGGCTCGTGGCCGTCGGCGCCCCCGGCAACCCCGAGTACTGGCAGACGCAGGTGTGCACCCGGGTCGCCACCGCCCTGCAGGACCGCGGCCTGCTCATCACCCGCCCGCCGGTGGAGACGGAGTCAGCCCCGCTCGACCTCGCGATCGCGGCCGGTGCCGTCGCCCTCGTCACCCCGACGCTGACCTCCCTGGAGACGACGATCCCCTGCATCCGCGTCGACGAGCAGTCGGCCGGCGGCGGGGAGAACGCCAGCGGCGACATCATCGCCGCCCGCCTCGACCTCGGCGGGGGAATGACGACGGCGTTCGAGCATCTGCGGGCGATCGGCCACCGCCGCATCGGACTGATCTGCAACGACACCGGCGAGCTCGCCGCGCAGCTGATCAAGCGGTTCCTCGCCGAACACCCCGCACGCTCCTTCGGTCTGCCGCTCGAGGACTGGATCGCCCCGGTGCCGAAGTCGTTCTCCGGCGGGTCGCGGGCGGTCCTCGAACTCAAGGACGCCACGTGCACGGCCGTCATCGTCCAATCGGCCCTCCAACTCCACGGGGCGCTCTACGGGCTGCGCAACCGGCACCTCCAGGTGCCCCGCGACATGTCGCTCGTCGGCTTCGGGGACTCCCCGACGATGAAGTTCACCGGCCCACCGGCGACCGTGCTCGGCATCGACGTCGACGGTCTCTCCACCGCCCTCATCGACGCCACCCTGAGCACGCTCAAGCTCACCGATGCGCCGCTGCCGTCGGTGCCGCCCGTCTTCCGTCCCCGCCTCCTGGCCAGGGGCTCGACCGCGGCGGCCCGGCAGTGAGCGCCGGTCAGTCCCGGCAGGTCCGCCTCGCCGACATCGCCGACCTCGCCGGAGTCTCGAAGGCCACGGTCTCCCGGGCCCTGCGCGACCCGCAGGCCGTCTCCGGGCCGTCCCTGGCCGCGGTCCGGCAGGCGCTCGCGGTCCTCGGCGTCGAGGTCCCGGCGGCGGAGTCCGCCGCGGTGCCCCTCATCGCGCTCGTGCGCCCTGCCGCCCCGGCCGGCAACGTCGACCCGTACACGCATCTCTTCGAGATCCTCACCAACCGGATGTTCGCCCAGGGCATCGCCGTCGTCCACGTCGAAGCCGAGGCCGACCGCCTCGACCAGCTCACCGAGTCCCTCCTCGGACCACCCCGCGATGACGCCGGGCCAGCGGCCGCCGGGGCGTCCGCGCTCGGTTCCACGCGGACGGCGGGCCCGCAGATCGCGGGGGCGATCGTCCTCGGCGGGGGTGCTGCCGGAGCGCTCGCGGCCCGGCTCTCCGGGCGGGGACTGCCGCTCATCCGCGTCTCGAACGCCCGGCACGGCGACGGTCTCTCACGGATCATCCTCGACGCCACCGACGGCATCGCCACCGCCGTCCAGCATCTCGTCCACCTCGGGCATCGGCGGATCGGGCTCGCGGTGCTCCGGGACACGGCGGCGGCCGCGCGCATCGCGGGATTCCGGAAGTCGATGGCCGCGGTCCTTCACATCCCGGCGACCCGCGATCAGGCCCCCGTCGTCGAAGCCGCAGGCGGGCCGATGGCCGGAGTCGCGGCCGCCGAGGAGCTCCTCGACATCGGCTGCACCGCCGTCATCGCGTGTGCCCCGTCCCTGTCGTTCGGCATCCTCGAGGCGGCTGCGCGGGCCCGACTCGATGTGCCCCGGGACCTCTCACTGCTCACGGTCGGCGACATGCCCGACGCCGATGTCATCGCCCCGCCCCTGTCCCAGGTCAGCTACGACTGGGAGACGGTCGCGGCATCCGCTCTCGACGAGGTGCTCGCGATGATCGCGAATCCCGGCAACGCGGCGCGGGTCGACTACTCCGTCACCCCTGATCTCGTCCTGCGGGCGAGTGCGGTTCCCCCGCAGCGGCGGTGAACCCGCGCCGCTGCTCGGCGAGCCGGGTGAGCAGCGCGGCGACGGCGTCGGGATCGGCGACGCGGAACTCGGCCTGCGTCGGCGCCTCCCCGACCTTGATGCCCACCCCGGTGAGCTCGTCGTCCATGTCGGCCAGTTCCGCGAAGGCGTCCTCGTCGGTGATGTCATCGCCGAGGTAGAGCGCGGCGGTCGGGTCGACGGCGCCGACGAGGGCGCGGATGCCGGTGCCCTTCGTCGCCTGACTCACGGCGAGTTCGGTGATGTCGTGGCCTTCGATGACGCGGATGCCCCCGTGCTCGGACTGGACGGCGACGACGTGGGTGCGCAGCTCCTTCGCCAGTCCCGGCGCCATGCCCCGGGTGTGGACGGTCCGCGAGTACGGCTTGTACTCGATGCGCAGGTCGAAGCCGTCGCGGTCGCTGACCCGGGCGAGCTCGGTGAGGTGGTCATCGATCGCGGCGAGCAGAGCGGTCTCGTCGTTGGTCAGGGCGCTCGCCTCCGCGGCCCGCTGCTCGGCTGCCGCCTCGTCATCGCCGTCCTCGGCGTTGTCGATGCTCACCTCGGTGCTGGGAGCCTCCGTCGGAGTCGCGCCTGCATCGTCACTGCCGTCGCCGAGGTCGATCTCCGCCCCGTGGGAGCCGACGACCATCGTCTCCGGCGGGGGAGAGGCGAGCCGGCGCAGCGTCTCGACGTCACGACCGGAGACGAGGGCGAGCTGGGTGCGCGGCAGCCCGGCGAGCTCGGCGATCGCCTCCGCCGAGGCGGGCACCACCCGGCTGCGGGACGGATCGTCCTGCAGGGGAGCGAGCACCCCGTCGAAGTCGAGGGCGACGAGGAGGACGTCCGCCTCGGCGAGGGGGCGCAGATCGATCTCGCCGGGATCGACGAGCGGGGGCACGAGTGGATCGGAAACGGCAGGCGGCATCGAGGTCGAGTCCGAGGTCACGGGGTCTCCTAAGTCGCGGAACGGGATTCAGGGGCGGGCGGCGGCTGCTCGGCGCTCGACGCCGGTGCGGCGGGTCGGGCCGTCGATGCCGTGGCCGACGACGTCGATGCCGTCGGGGTCGACGCGGGAGCCGCTGCCACGGGAGTCACGGGCACCGCCTCGGGGGCCGGCGGCTGGGCGGCAGGACGCCCCGCGGTCGCCGGACGGTCCGGGACGACGGCCTCGGGGTTGGCGCGGATGGCTTCGAGCTCGCCGAGGAAGCGCTTCGACCAGGCGGTCACGGTGTCGGTCTTGACCTTCTTGCGCATCTGCCGCATCCGCCGGGCCCGGGCCTTCGGGTCCATGGTGACGGCCTCCATGATGCCGGCCTTGAGGTTGCCGATGTCATGCGGGTTGACGAGGACGGCGCCGGCGAGCTGCTCGGCGGCACCGGCGAACTCCGAGAGGACGAGCGCGCCGTCGTCGTCGAGGCGGCACGCGACGTACTCCTTGGCCACGAGGTTCATGCCGTCGCGCAGGGCGGTGACGAGCATGACGTCGGCGGCGATGAAGAACGCCGTCATCTCATCGCGCGGATAGGAGTGGTGGAGGTAGTGGACGGCGATCGTGCCGATGTCGGCCTGTTCGCCGTTGATCCGGCCGACGGCGAGTTCGACGTCATGGCGGATGAGCTTGTACTGCTCGAGGCGCTCCCGCGAGGGCGTGGCGATCTGGATGAGGACGACGTCCTCGACGTTGAGCCGGCCTTCGGCGAGGAGCTCTCCGTACGCCTTGAGGCGGTGCCGGATGCCCTTCGTGTAGTCCATCCGGTCGACGCCGAGCATGATGACCTTCGGGTTGCCGACCTCCTCGCGGATCTGGGCGGCGCGCTCGATGATCGCCGGATTCCGGGCGAGCTCCTCGAGGTAGGGGGTGTCGATCGAGATGGGGAACGCCTCGGCGCGGACGAGATGCGCGGGCAGTTCGTCACCGGCGGGGACGGTGACCGTCGACCCCTTCGTCTGGAAGCCGAGGCGACCGCGCACCGCGCGCCGGAAGTTCGCCGCATCCGCGGGCCGCTGGAAGCCGATGAGGTCGGCGCCGAGGAGGCCGCGGAGGATCTCGTCGCGCCACGGCAGCTGCGCGAAGAGCTCGAACGGCGGGAACGGGATGTGGTTGAAGAAGCCGATCTCGAGGTCCGGGCGCATCCGGCGCACGAGCTGTGGGACGAGCTGGAGCTGGTAGTCGTGGACCCACACGGTCGCGGACTTCGCCGCCACCTCGGCGACCTTGGCCGCGAAGCGCTCATTGACCCGCACATACGCATCCCACCACGTCCGGTGGTACTCCGGCGGGGCGATGACGTCGTGGTAGAGGGGCCACAGGGTGGCGTTGGAAAACCCTTCGTAGTACCTGAGGACATCCTCATTTGTCAGCGTCACGGGGATGAGGTGCATGCCGTCGATGTCGAAGGGCTCGAACTCGACGTCGGGCACACCGGTCCAGCCGATCCACGCCCCCTCCTGCGCCTTCATCACCGGGGCCACCGCTGTGACCAAACCTCCTGGTGAAGTGCGCCATTCCCGGTCCGGGTCGCTGGCGTCGCGGTCGACGGGAAGCCTGTTGGCCACGACGACGAAATCGCTGTCGCCGTACGTGTCCGCAGTCGCGTTTTCAGTGGCGTCGACGGTGCTCATCTGCGCCTCCTCATGTGTCGTTGCTTGGAACGAACTCTACTCGCTCGACTACCCTTGTGACCGTGATGGTTCAGGATCTGGGAGGCTACCGCCTCATCGAGGAGCTCGGCTCGGGCGGCATGGGTGTCGTCTACCTCGGTGTCGACGGCGGCAACAATCCTGTGGCCGTCAAAGTCCTCCACCCGCACATCGCCGGCGACGAGACCGCGCGCAAACGGCTGGCCCGGGAGGTGCGCACGCTGCGGCGGATCCGCCACCCCCGCATCGCCGAGGTGCTCGACGCCGAACTCGACTCCGCGCAGCCGTTCATCATCACCGAATTCGTCGACGGTCAGACCCTGTCCGACGATGTCCGGGAGAACGGTCCCTTCGCCGAGGACGAGCTCGTCCACTTCGGCCATGCCCTGCTCGACGCCCTCGGCGCCGTCCACGACTCCGGTGTCATCCACCGCGACCTCAAACCCGCGAACGTCATGATCATGGACGGCGAGCCGATGGTCATCGACTTCGGCATCGCCCAGGTCGCGGACGAGGTGCGGGTGACGGCCACCGGGCTCGTCATGGGCACCCCCGGCTACCTGTCCCCGGAGATCGCCGACGGCAAGGCCTCGAGCGAGAAGACCGACTGGTGGGGGTGGGCTGCGACGATGGCGTTCGCGGCGACCGGGCGCAACCCGTACGGTGCCGGCCCCCTCGAGGCGGTGCTCGGTCGCGTCGCGATGGGCAAGTTCGATCTCGACGACACCCCCCGCAACTTCATCCCCCTGCTCAAGGCGTGCCTCGATCCGAAGCCGGAGCGGCGCCCGAGCGGTCAGATGATCCTCGACGCGCTCGTCGACATCGAGTCGGGCCGGCCCCCGCAGCTCGGTTCGGGATCCGGTCAGGGCTCCGTGCAGCGCACCGCCGTCATGCCGGCCGTCGAGGACACCGCTGAGGGACGCGGGTCGCTGCGCGGCGGGTACCCCGGCGGGGCTGCGGCTGCTGGCGGTGCGGCGGCTGTCGGTGGGGCTGCGCTCGGGGCGGCTGCCGGCGGGATGGGCTCCGGTGGTGCCGGCAATCCGCCGACGCGGATCGCCGACCCCGCCGCCTTCGCCCAGGGCGCCGGTCAGGGTGGCCAGCCGTTTGCGGGACAGGGACGCGCCCCCGGTCAAGGGCAGCTCAATCACGGACAGTTCAGTCAGGGGCAGTTCAACCAGGGGCAGCCCGGTCAAGGACTGCTCAGGCAGGGCCAGCCCAACCAGGGCCAGCCCAACCAGGGCCAGGTCAACCCAGGGCATCCCGGTCAGATGCCGGGGCAGATGCGCGGACCGCTGTCCTCCCCGCAGGGACAGCCGCAGATGCGACAGCCTCTCGGACAGCACCCCGGTCAAGGTGGGGCGATGCGCCAGGCGACCGCCGGGCCGATCCACAATCCCAACGGGGCGATCCAGGTCGGCCCCGGCTCGCAGATGGCCGGTACTGACATCGGCAGCCGGCAGGGACCGGGCGCGGGTCACGGCGGCCCCGGCCCTGCGGGTGGACCTTCCGGCGACGTGTCCGGCGGACCGGACAATCCGCCGTGGGCGCCGATGACGTATCGGTCGGTGCGCACCGGCGGCTGGGTCGTCTTCGCCCTCGTCGTCTTCGCTGTTGCCATCACCCCGCTCAGCCCGCTCGTCATCACGGCCTTCGCCTTCGCGTGGTCGGTGCTCGCCCGCACCGCGACGCGGCTGGACCACAAGGTCCAGAAGTACCGGTACGAACGCGGCGAGGACGGCGGGGGCACGCTGCGGTCGGTCGCCTCGGCGCCGGGAGCCCTGCTGGCCTCCGTGCTCACCTCCGTCGCGACGTTCCTGCTGCCGGCGGTCGCCGGCATCGCCATGCTCGTCCTCACCCGCCTCGACGTCGCCGGCATCGTCCCCGGCGAGCTGTCCGAGCAGTGGTCGGTGTGGGCGGCGGCCGCGGCCGGGGCGCTCGTGCTGTGGATCGGGCCGGGCGCGGCGAGCCTGCGCTACGGGTCGCGCCTCCTCGTCAGCGGGGCCACCCGCAGCGGTCTCGGTCGGCTCATCGCTCTCGGGGTCATCGCTGTGCTCATCGTGCTCGCGATCATGGTCATCACCTCGGGGGCGGCGATGAACTGGTGGCCGCTGCCGGAAAGCCCCTTCACCTACCTGCCCGGCCCTGTGTGAGCGTGGGATGACCGGGGTGCACGCATCGCGGACGCGACGACGCTCCCGCGCGATGCCCGCCGGCCCGGCTGCCAGCGTGCCCTGTCATGGGGGCTTGCCGCCTCGGCGGATGAAGTGGTTGAACCTTGAATTTCACTGGGAGCCGCGCCACAGACGGTTTCGGTACAGTGGGGGCGTCGAGGGAATGGACCGCTCGACGGGTCCTGCAGTCGGCGCGCGCCGACAGGGACCGGCCCCAGTCGGACGATCGACAACGTGAGGAACCATGGCGAAAGACAACTCCGCTGAGCAGAGGCGGAACAAGGCACGCGAGAACGCCCGCCAGATCGCAGCAGCTCAGGCGAAGAAGGAGAAGACCGCCAAGACGATCCTCTACTCGGGGATCGGCGTGGTCGTCGTCGCCGTGGCGGTCATCGTCACGCTGCTCATCGTGCAGCAGGCGCAGCCGGCCGTCTCCCCCTCGAACTACGTCGCCGGCGGCGTCAACGTCGCCAGGGACAACACCGTCGTCCAGCCGATGAACATGCCCGAGGGCGAGGAGTCGAGCCTGCCGACCGCCGCCGACTCCGGCGTCAAGGAGAACGCGGCCACCGTGACCGCGTACATCGACTTCCAGTGCCCGGCGTGCAAGGCGTTCGAGGACACGAACACGGAAATGCTCATGAACCTCGTCAACGAGGGCTCGATCGTGCTCGAGTATAAGCCGATCGCGATCCTCGACCGCTTCTCCAACGGCAACGAGTACTCGACCCGCTCGGCGAACATCGCCGCCTGCGTCGTCGACGCCCAGCCGGAGAAGACCGCGGACTTCTTCGCCGCGATGTTCGCCCAGCAGCCCCAGGAGGGCACGAGCGGCCGCACCGACGAAGAGCTCCTCCAGGTCGCCACCGATGCCGGCGTCGACACGAACGCTCCGCTCCAGGCCGACCCGGAGCAGACGATCGCGAGCTGCGTGACGGATCAGACCTTCGCGAAGTACGTCGCCAACACCACGCAGGAGACCCTCGACTCGGGCGTCGACGCGACCCCGACCGTGCTCATCAACGGCCAGCCGACCCAGCAGACCGGTGACGCCCAGGCGCTCGCCGTCGAGATCCTCCAGGCCACCGGCGAAGTCCAGAACTGACCCGGTAGTCCGCGGGGGCTGTACCTCCGCGGAGTCTCGGCCTCCGGAACAACCCAGACCGCACGGCCGGTCGCACCCGGGCACTCGCCCCGGTGCGGCCGGCCGTTCGTCTGCGGTCTCGCCGACCTGTGATCGGTCGCTCCTTGGAAGCTCAGCGGCGTGTGGTCACCCGTTTGTGATCAGAGAGCCGAGCGTGATGCGGCGATTCGGCAGAATCTGCTCGGTGTTTCGACCACAAATGCGCCTGGCGGTCCGACGGCTTTGTCGCCCATGGCCCGCATGCACTACTATCGTGGAGGCGCAGCCGCCTCCTTAGCTCAGTTGGTAGAGCACCGCTCTTGTAAAGCGAAGGTCGTCAGTTCGAGTCTGACAGGGGGCTCTCTCACCAGGCCGGATGATATTACATCCGGCCGGGTTCGCTTTTAAAGACACGTTTACGACACGCTTTCATCGTCAATTTCGGCGCTCGCCACGAATTCATCCATGACTGCGACGACTTCAGCCGGCCCGCGATTGTCGCGTTCAACGTAGTGCTTGCTCGTTACACCGATCTCCGAATGACCCAGCTGTGAACTCGCGTGCTGCAGGTCGGAAGTGCGGTACACGTTTGTCGCCAGGGACTGCTGAGGGTTTGGTTGACTTCACGACTGGATAAATTCCAGGAAGGTGAGAGGTCATGCCAAAGATCTACACCGATGAGTTCAAGTAGTCAGCACTCGACCTCATCAACGACGGGATGACCCAGAAGCAGGTCTGCGCCGACCTCGGCATCTCGAAATCAGCCCTGCAGGCCTGGGTGCGTGATGCACGTCTGCGTGAGCACGGCCTTGAGCCCGCGCATGACCCTGACGAGTCCCGCGCCCAGGCAGCAGCGCTCAAGCGCATCCGCGAGCTTGAGCGGGAGAACAAGATCCTCCGCGAGGCCGCAGCGTATCTCTCGCAAGCGAACTTGAAGCTCGGTGGTCACCACCCACAATGATGTACCCGCAGGTACCGTGACCTTGCTGCCACCGGTATCCCGGTGGCAGTGACCTGCAGGGTGCTCGGCTTTACGAAGCAAGGGTTCTACCAATGGTGTGCACGTCCGGTCTCGGACCGGGACTGGGACGAGACACACCTGCTCAATGCCGCCTACGACGTCCATACGGACGATCCGGAGTTCGGACACCGGTTCATCGCCGATGAACTCCATGCTGCCGGCTACGGGGCGTCTGAGCGACGTGTGTGGCGATTGTGCTCTCAGCAGCAACTGTTCTCCCACACGATCAAACGAGCCCGAAAACACGGCAAGAAGCCCGGCCCGCCGGTCTGTGATGACCTCGTCAAACGCGACTTCACCTCAAGCCGGATCAACGAAGTGTGGCTCACCGACATTACGGAGCACCACACGGATGAGGGCAAGCTCTACATGTGCGCGGTCAAGGACGTGTTCAGCAACAGAATCGTCGGATACGCCATCGCTTCGCGGATGAAATCGCGCCTGGCGGTCGCGGCGATCGAGGATGCTGTGGCCCGTCGCGGCGGGCCTGGAACCGTGGCCGGTTGCCTCGTTCACAGCGACCGCGGGTCGCAATTTCGTTCCCGAAAATTCCAGCACGCTGTACGGCATTATGGGCTCGTCGGGTCGATGGGTAGGGTCGGAGCTGCTGGCGACAATGCGGCGATGGAATCGTTCTTCGCCGTGTTGCAGAAGAACGTCCTCGACCGTGGTCGCTGGGACACGCGAGCGAGGTTGCGGAAGGCGATCGTGCACTGGGTCGAGAGGACCTATCACAGGAAGCGTCGGCAGAGGCATTTGGGTAAACTGACCCCAGTTGAATACGAACTGGTTCACCACGAGGCCGTCGCCCTGGCGGCATAAACCCCGGAGTCAACCAAACCCTCAGCAGTCCCATTCGAAGAGCTGAAGCGATGTTCCCGGTGCGCAGCACAGCTCGCGTACGTCGACGATGATGGTGGACGAATGGTCTGCCCGAACTGCGGAGATCCAAAGGATCTCGTCGGCTGATCAACGACGACGATGAGAGGGTGACGAGAGCGCGTGGTGTTCCGTCACCCTTTCTGATGCCGGTAGAGCGTTGCTCGAGACCAGCCAACGAGTTTTGCCGCCTCCGCCGCGGTGCGACCCTTCGCCCGTTCGGCATTGACGATGTCGAGCTTGCGCCGAATCACGTCCGGATCGGTTGGAGGACGACCGAACCGGGTGCCGCGCGCGCGAGCGACATCGACACCGGCTTGCACCCGTTCGGCGATGAGTTCACGCTCATAATCCGCCAGCGTCCCGAGCAGCCCGATCATAAGGCGCCCGGTGGGAGTGGAGGAATCGATGCCGTCGACGACAGACCGGAGGCCGACGTCGCGGTGTGTGAGGACGTCGACGGTCTTGAGGAGGTCCGGCAGAGAACGGCCAAGCCGATCGAGTCGCCACACGACGACAATGTCGCCCGGTTGAGCGTAGGCGAGGAGATTCCTCATCTGGGGACGCTTCACGGCTGGCCGAGACCCGGTGATGACATCGGAAAAGATGTCGCGTCGCTCAACGCCACAGTCTTCGAGCGCTGAGACCTGGAGAGTGGAATCCTGCTGCTTCGTTGAGACGCGGGTATAGCCGATGAGTCGCATGCGACCAGTATGACCGAGCGGAGGGGCACGGGTGAGCGAGAGTCTTGGAAAGGCACAACTTGTAGAGACTGTGCAGGTGATTCGAATCGGGGGATTCAATCAGTTGGACTGGTGGTTATGGTGGTGTCTCACATAGTCGTTTTTCATGAACTGTCTCACCCGCGGGGAGTCTATGGTTTGAAAAGACACTCCGAAGCGCACGAGTGGCGTTGCAGAACGAATAGCATGTTCCTATGAAACCGAAGTTGGTTGAAAAAGTTCGTGAGGAACTCTTGTGCCGAGGGTGGCGAAATGTCCGGAGTCAGGAGGACGGGTTCCAATTATGGGAAGATATGGACGGTAATAGACTTACTTTGCCGTCCGGCTACGGCGAAGTAAGTTCCGCTGTGATAGTTCAGGCTTCGAAGGTTGCGGGGCTGGATCCGAGAGCAGGCGGCTGATGGTGGAGGAACTACGAGTAGTCGCTTTCCGAGAGGGCAAGTGGTGGAGCTTTTCTCTGCCAGATCTGAGCATTGCTTCGCCAGTATCTCCTGAGCTGAAGTTGATCCCGATTGGACAGAGCGCCAGGGCTACCTCCGTCGGGAGAGCTGCGGAGAAGCTTGCTTCAGTTTGGACTGGAAGGGCATCTCAAGATTTCACTGCTACAGTAAATTTTCAGCTTCCACGTCATATGGCTGATGTGCTCACTCGAGCTCGAGAGCTTGAAGAGAAGGTGCGGAAAGACCAGGAAGAGGTTGATCACCTTTACCGGCAGGTAATCCGAAAACTTCTCGCTACCCGCATGGCGAAGACGGAAGTGTGCGAAGTGACAGGACTCTCAGCGAACGTAGTGAAATCACTCCTGCTGGAACAGGTAGAAGACTAGCCCCGTCCCTCCGAACTGTTATCGGATCGTGACATTGTTCCGACGAGAACGCTCATTGAATTCACATAAAGTTCTTATAGTCAGAGAGTGCTCAACACTGAGGTTGGGCGGGCATCACTGGTGCGAAAAACCGTTGGTGATCTTGCTGGAATGAGGAGTTGCAAGTGTTTCGAGTATGTGCGGCAGTGAGCTCGGTGGCCTGCGTGTGGGCGGCCCATGTGCTGCACGCCTACGCCAATGCGGATGAGGGTAACGTGGCGGTGAATGAAACACTCGCAGCCATGTGCTTGATGGTGGCGGCTACGCTGGTCGTCGCTTCAACTTCCAACGCGAGGCGAAACAGGATTGAATTGCGTATCTTCGAGCTGACGATATTCGTCCTCGCGATTCTCGCGGCGGCTTTCTTGTTGGTGATTGCGAACGCGAGTGGTGCCCCCTTAGTTAGCGTCATTGCGCTAACTGCACTTTTGCCGCTATTAGGACTCGCGAGTGTGATAACGATCGTCATTGCTGTGGTGACTCTTGTTGGTGATCGAAGGCAGTCATCGAGGGCAACGTCCTAATAACAGTTTTGCAACCTCTGCAGGCCTAACCAATGGAGATTAGAAGGGTAGATCCATGCGTCAATGGCTCTTGAAGCGATGCTCTATAGTTGCAGGATTGGTCTTAGTCGGAAGCGCTGGAGTGGCTACTTCAGTTGAAGCGAATACGCCCCTCGTCGGACAACCAATGTTGATTACTAGCCAGAGCGATGAACCCCCAGAAACAGGAGGTGACGGTGATCCGATCGAGCAAGACTTTACTCTATTCGATGCGGTCGTCGCCAGCCCCGGGAATGCTGACAGGTTCAAAAACAGAACTGTGAACTTCACTCTTCCGGCGGGTTGCTCAGGACAAAATGGTGCAACGAAGTACTCTTGCGATGGGAAAGAATTCTCCTTTACCGCGTCAGCATTCGCGGATGATGGCGTAGAGATGGTCGCGACGGGTCGTATAAGCGGAACGTCGATTGTGGTGAAAGCGGAGTTCATCCCTAGTGGTTATATTAGTCAGGATCTCACTTTTACGGTTTATGCTGTCGAGGCGGGTGTAGCTGGAGGAATCACGTCTGGCGAGATCAGTCAATCTGTGATCGAGATGACTAAGTCGGATGCGGGAATATTGACCGAGACGGAGCTGAATGCTGAAGAAGAAGAGCTGAAAGATGCTTTCGACGAGGGTGACAGCGGAGAGGTGGCAGCGCGCACCGGTGTGAGTCCCTATCTTTCTGCTAGCCGGCCCTCAAAGGTCGGTATCCCGAGTACTTATGTTTGGTGCAGTTTCTACGATCGACCGAGATACAAGAGATGTCAGCCGCCTCGATTGCACGATTACTGTTCTTGGTCACCAGACCGTCCGGTTGTGTATGCGGGAAGGACGTCAAGAACGGTCGACTTCCGTGGACCTTGCGCGAGGCACGACATGGGCATCGCGAAAATTCTTAAACAAGGGGGGACCGTAGGCACCAAACGAAGCAAAAGAAGAACTGCCGATCGGGTATTTCGTGATCGTATGTATCAAAATTGTTCGAACGCATTTTACCAAAGTACTAGTTCTGGAAGAGCTCTGAAGTCAAACTGTCGATCAATAGCTTCAACCTACTATCGTGTAGTTTCGGGTGTTACGAACCGCTGGAGTGGTAAGGGAGCCTGAGTAGTTCGCTACGATCAGGAAGTGGGGTCTTTGCGTGCGCGAAGACCCCACTTCTATGTCCGAAACTGAACTGAGCCTCTCGGGACTTCGAATGGTGCTCGCGAAGGTTTGTTGAAGCGTGTTTGGACAATTCGGTCGGATCTCTGTTCTTTGTGGAGTGTTCATGCAGCCCGGAGTTGCCGAGGACTTTGTGTTGTCGATCCCGGTAGGGCCTAAGGTGATCACCGGCAGGGTGTTCCTTGCGCTGTGCAGTGGCTCCACCGGTTGGAGAGGAAACGCCGCGCCACACGATGACGGTGGCGACGCTGACCGTCCCACTGCTCTTGAGGGGGCCGTCTGGTTCGGCCTTACCCCGATTTACCAGCAGTTCGCGCTTCCGAGATAGGGCGGATCTGCGATCGCGAGCTTCATGGTGGACTCCTCAGGATTCGAATTGTGTGACGGTGCGAGCGTGATTTCGTGACGGATTCAGGACGGACCGTTGGGGTTTGGACTGTGGGTTTCTGACGAGGGTGGGGTGGTTGAGGATGGCACCGGCTGTGCTGGGCCGGAACGACAGTCGTCGAGCGCGTCGAAGGCGGGTTCGGCAGCCACGCTCTCCCAGTCGATCGGGTCGGGGGTCAAGCCGGCCGCGGTGTTGTCATCGTCGGCGATTTCGAGTGGTGCAGGCTCGTCGACGAGACTCTGCAGTCGGTCCCAATAGGGTCTGAGGTAGTCGCGATAGTTGGGTTCCTTGCCGAAGGCGGTGGCTGCATCGGTCTGATCGGAGACCCCGCGCCAGACGATGACGGCGTCCACGACATCGTCGCGACGAGGGTGTGACGCGAGGCGTTGGGTGAGGTGGACGAACCAATCCGGCGGATCAGCTGCGAGAACGGCACGGCGAGCGGCGACCTGATCGGTGAGAGCAAGCATGGTGGTTTCCCACAGGCGAGACTGTTCGTCGGTCTCGGGGGGGCGAACCGGTGATCATTGCACCGGGGCCGGTGAGAGGTTGCGAGGCTGGACGTTGGCAGGAGTCGATGATCGTCTCAGCTGTGTCAGCGTCGGTGAGCTCGCCGTGGAAGTTTTCGCGCGGATCCATGCTGACGAGCTGATGCCAGGAGGGATCCCATGGCAGAGTTTCGCGAACGGGTGGAGGAACGTCGCTGTGCAACCATTGCTGGGTGCGGGAGACTTTCGCAGCCCAGCTGAGTGTCATGCCCCGGGGATAATAGAGGCTGGGAGATTGGAAGAAGGAGATTCTCTCTTGCCAGTGAAGTACACCGACGAACTCAAGGCGCGTGCCGTCGAGCTCGTCATCCATGCCCAGGCCGATCCGGACACTGCGAACGGGGCAATCACCCGTGTCGCGAAAGAACTCGGGTTAAGCAAAGAGACCCTGCGAGTCTGGGTTCGCAAGCACAAGGAATCCGGCGAAGCCACACCGACTGAGTCAGTCGACCTGGAAACGGAGAACCGCCGGCTACGGGCTGAGCTGGCTGAGGCGAAACGGGCCAATGAGATTCTGCGCCGAGCGTCGGCTTTCTTCGCGGCGGAGCTCGACCGCCCATCCAAGTGATCGTCGCCTTCATCGACGAGAACAAATACGAGTTCGGAGTCGAACCACAATCGTGCGCGCCCTGTCCGGGACTGCTGCACGGATTGCTGTGAGTTCGTATTACGCGTACAAGAAGCGCCGCCCTTCCGCTCGTGCTCTGCGGGATGCTGCACTCAGGGTCGTCATCAGGGACGTCTATGAAGCGAACTACTCCTGCTACGGGGTGCGGAAGTTGTGGCGCGCGGTCAACCGCGACTACGCCGACCGGTTCGGGTCGATGGCCCGTTGCACGGTGGAGCGGTTGATGCGCCAGTTGGGCATCGACGGGATCCGGCGGAGACGGAAGCGTCCGAAAACGGCCTCGGCCAGGGCTGAGGACTGCCCGGACGACCTTGTTGATCGTGAGTTCACAGCACCGGGCCCGAACTGCGTCTGGGTCGCCGATATCACGTACGTGCCGACGCAGGCTGGGTGGGTGTACGCGATGTTCATCCTTGATGTGTTCACCAGGGAGATCGTGGGCTGGCAGGTGACGAACCATCTGCGGGAGTCGCTGGCCAGGGACGCTTTGACGATGGCGCTAGCGGCGAAATTCCGGGCTGGTGAAGATGTGTCGGGGCTGGTCCACCACAGTGGCCGCGGCGTTCAATTTCGGTCGATTCGCTATGGCGAGGCTCTCGCGGAATCCGAGTTCGTTGCGTCGGTGGGATCGCGCGGAGATTCGAATGACAATGCGATGGCTGAGGCTCTGAACTCGGTGTACAAGGCTGAGCTGATCGACAGACGGGTCTGGTCAGGGTTGATCGAGGTGCTCGCGGAGACGTCTGCGTGGGTGGCCTGGTACAACCAGGAGCGGTTGCATTCAGCGATCGATTACCGTCCGCCGTACGAGGTCCATTCGGAATGGGTCAACCAGTTCGCGGCAGAACCCGTGGCTGCTTAGGAAACCAAGAAGAGGAGCCTCTAAGAAACCCGGAGCTTGACATTCATCGGAACTCCCGGCACCACCACCGCCACGGTCACCGCACCGCCCTGGCAGCTGTTCAAGGACTGGAAGGGCAGGAGCCCGCGCCTGCGCGCATTCATCAAGGGTGCACCGCGCGATCTCACCATCAGCAACGTCTCGGTGCAGGGCGCACGGGACTGAGAGGACTCATCATGGAATTCAACCTCGACATCTGGCAGATCATCCAGCTCTGCGTCTCCACCGTGTTCCCCCTCCTCGTCGGCCTCGTCACGAAGCTCTCCACCTCTGGTGGGGTCCGGGCGGTCCTGCTTGCGGTGATCGCTCTCGTCACTTCTCTGGGAACCGAGGCACTGGCGGCCAACACTGCCGGGCAGGTCTACGACCTCGGGCAGGGGCTCATGACGGGTCTGACGTCGTTCCTCATCGCCGTCGGTATGTACTACGGCCTGTGGAAGCCCACCGGCGCTGCTGTGGCCGTCCAGGCGGTCGGATCGACCGGAGCCGCCCCTGCCGATCAGATCCCCGGCAACTGGTCCGGTGCCGACTCGGACGAGGTTGCGCCCCTCGAGGATGACGGTAATGAAGACCTCGACGAATCCGACGACCTCGGACTCACCGAGCCCGACGCTACCCCGCCTGCTGAGGGTTACGAACCCCGCCACTGACACAACTCAGCCCCGTCGCTCACACCGAGCGGCGGGGCGTTTCGTCGTAGCTGAAGCTGGTTGAACCTACATAAACTTGTGCAATAATGACAACTCGTAGACGTTGCAGGGGGCCAGGTGGGGTACTGGAAGAGGCACCAGAAGCCTGAACTCGAAAGCGTTCTACAACAGTTCCATGAAGCTGGGTGGACGATTGAGGACCCGCCTAAGTACTACACGGTGAAGTGCCCCTGTGGGGACCATATGAGGCAGATTCACCTCACCCCGAGCAACCGGAACTACTCAAACCAAGCACTGAGGTGGCTGAACCGCCAGGAGTGCATGCACCCCCAGGAGCAGAGATGAAACTCATCGGAATTGGCATGACGTTGCATGTCGATGGTGACGCCCGTGACTTTCTGCGCGAACAGTTCGACGCGGTGATGGAGGAGTTGCTGTTCCTCGAAGCTCGCGACAAGATCATCATGGACCCCGCGGTATCTGTCGACCTCGCCGCCGGCGACATGGAGATCGAAGTCGCGGTCGAGGCCGAGACAGCTGAAGAGGGTGAGCAGAAGGCCCGCCGTGAGATCGCGAAAGCCCTCGAAGAGGCGGGCAAGCAGGAGAATCGATTGCCGTATGTCAACAGTGGGAACCGCAGCGAGCTTCTCGAGCTCGCCTGACACATAGACGAATCGGCCTCCACCACGTGAAGCGGTGGGGGCCGATTCGTCATTCACGTTTGATCCCGTAGGGGTCGTCGTACTATCGCCCTCGGCGAACTATGGAGCGTCTCTCCGCTGGTGCACACGTTAGGTCGTCTCACGACTGGCGCATTGTGATCCCAGCCGGTATTGGTCGGCTCGCTCGTCATGTCGCACTCATCAGCTGCGGATGCGGGGCTCGGATTTCGACTTGCCTCTACCACTGAGGAGAAGTGCCGTCCAGATCACCGAGCCGAGGATGAACGGCGCGCTCACCAGCCAGCTCAGCAGCGTAAAGGCAGTGACTGTTATCCACCCGTCCTCAGCGGTGTTCGCCCACACCGTCATGGCAACGCTGCCCACTAGCATCAGTGTCGCTACGCTAAGCAATGACAAATATGCAATTTTCAGGATTTTTCTCTTCGGGATCACCAGGGGTTGCCCTTTCCTTTGTAGTGCTTCTTACCGCCGATTCGCACAGCCTCGAAGTAAACCACTGCAACTGTCTTGCAAACGAATACTTCCTTTTTCCTCTTGTTGCATATGCTTTTCATATTCTCGCGGAATCTCGCGTCGCAGACGTTCCTGTTGGTCTTCGAGTTCTTCCCGTAGCACAGATCGTGGTTATCACACGCTGGTTTGAATATTTTGTTCCATTTCGCCGCTGCCTTCTTCAATTGCTTCGGCGTCGAGCACCCGTTGGGCTTCGCGTATGGTTGCAGGACGATCGGACCGAGCGAGTCTGAACCATAGTAGTCCTCAATCAGAGCATCCTCGGAGATATCACCGTCGACCTCGACGCCCTCGTCCTTCAAGGTCTGCAATGCCGCACTCAGCTCCGATATGGCATCACGGTCGACAGTGTCAGGCTCGGCAGCACTGGCGGGAGCACCTGTGAGTGCTGCGGTGAGAACAACTGCGATCAACGAAGCGACTACTAGTCTAAGACGGTGAGGTCCAAATTTCATGGGGTCAACTTTCTGCACTTGACTCTAGATGCAAGAAGACTCTCGCAGAGATTCCAGGCGTGCACATCGCACAAAAGTATGAATTCCCTCTTCTCGAGTCCAAGGACGCCGCTATGCGCGCAACACTCGACGCCGGACCCCGACGCACGAAGCGGCCCCCACCGTCACCACGGTGGAGGCCGCTTCGTCGTACTTGAGGGCTTTCGTAACCTTCGACTGCCGACATCGTCACCCTCCGCGGATGCACCCTCGACAAGAGCAGGTATCAGGGCGACCCGTACTGGCGGGCGAAACTGCTGCGGGACAACGAGTGAGGTTCTCGTGCCCACAATTCGCCCACAGTTGCCCACATATACGCCGTGGTACGTAGTGGTTCATGGGGGTGCCAACGGCGAGAATTCAACGATCCGAGCCCTGCCCTGCGCGCCCACCCCGGCTCAAGTCCCGCTAATTGGTCAAGTCGCATCAAGTAGCGGGACTTGAGGAGGTTCATGAATGCAGATAAGCAGCACCTTCGACCCACTCGAGGTCACGAGTTTCACCTGGATCAAGTGGGGGCCGTGAATCATACCTCGCGATTAGCACACTATCCTTTTTCGTGCCCGAACAGACCATTGCAAAGATTTCGATGAGGCGCGGAGGTGGAATCTGATCTCGCTTGGCCCAGCTCAACGTTTCATCAAGCGTGGCCTCGGAGGATTCAAAAACAGCGACGGAGGTGAGGTCTTGCGAGTCATCATGTTGGCCGTGCCAGAACGCCACTCGAAAAGCATCAACCTCTCCCTCGCGCCGTACATCGCGCTCGTCGATCAATTGAAAGCCGTGATTTTTCATCAATACTCGCCTCAGCTAAGCGGAGTCATATTGACTGCCGAACCAATTTTCCAGGAATCAGATCTTCCTCCAGATGCTCTTCGATTGGGAAGCTGTTCGCTTTCCCGACAAAGAGGCATGACTTGTGATGATCCAGGTGCTAGTGGCATTCCAAAATCCCGTGCCCCGTCCGCCATTTGAGCCAACAACTGGAGTGTAGTATGGTGTGGAAAACTGTCCAGTGTTAGCCGTGACGGTAATCCGTGCATCACTGTATGCTCTGCTCTGAGCTTTTCCTGGCCTCGAGCTCGAGCTGGCGGCGGGATACAAGCTTAAAAGCCCCTTGACACGCAAACTGACTTTGGTGTTCACTCCCTTTGACTCGCACTTGTAACGAGTCTTGTAAATGGCTCCGCCAGCGCCCGAAGAATAATGCGGGTTGTCAACTCTTGCAGTGCACTTAACATAACGAGCATTTTGCTCTTCGGCTGACTCTGCGCTTCTGGCTGCGACTTGACCGCCGATCGTCACAGTCGTCTCGACGTAGTCACGAGAATCGTTCGCTTGTCTTAGGAGTTCTTCTTCCGGCATGTTCAATGCGCTGGTCTCGACTCTTTCGGCCCAAGCTTCGTATTGCTGCATGGAGGACGTACTAATTTGCGCGTCCTCATCTTCTTCTGCCGCGACTGGTGAAGTCGTGCCAGCGACTAGGAGCAAAGAAGCGCTGATGGCCAGGACTGTCTTGAATGGTTTCACTGCATTTCCCGTTCTTATAGGTCCTCCCCGGAAGCGACAGTGCGACCGAGCGTCGGAGTTGGGTGAGCCGATACTAAGCAGCAGAAATCTCTCCTTGGTCGGAGAATGTGGGCCGGGGTCCAAACTGTGGCCAAAATGAGATGTTCGACGACGTTCGGGGAGATTGCCTCCGTCAGGTGATTGCGCCTGCAACATCGACCAACGCACGCTTGGATGTGTGACGCTGTTGAGACGTATCAAGGCCATGCTGAATTAGTGACAGCTAGAAGGTTCATGTCCGTGCCGTGGTCCAAGGTTGCAGGGTCCGCATAGAAGAAGAACCAGGAGGATCCAATTGACCACCTACGACGAAGCAATCCAGCACGCCGGTCGTGCCCTGGCAGAGGGGTTCCGCCGCCTTCAGGAAGGCACACCCCGCGAAGCCGCGGAACGCGCCTACACCCCGGGAGGGCCGAGCGTTGAAGAACTCGAAGCTCGGATTGTCGCCTGGCGCCGCGTAATCAGTGTTAAGGAAAGACGGGTGAGCAAGCAAGTGAGGAGGCTACTTTCCGATGACGAGGTGGCCGAGCGGATTGGTTGCTCGAAATCTAAGCTTCAGGCGAATCGTGCCCTTGACCGCGGAGATGGCGGTGATCGTGTCCCCAAGTGGATTCAAGCTGGAAACTCATGGCGTCCGCGAACGCGAGGTACAAGGCAGTCTGCGGTCAACGAGTGGCTCGACCGACATGAAGAAGGTCGGATTTCGGGCAATGAAGGGACGCCAAGTTGATTAATCTCGAACGTTTGCTCACTGCGAAACAGGTGGCAGAAATACTGAATTGTTCGGTACAGCATGTCTACCGACTTCGTGGGCGGGGAGATCTCCCTGCCATAGCTGTAGGAGGCATGTATCGATACTCACCGGAGGAGCTTCGCCGGTATATCGATCGGTAGAACTCCTTGGGTCGCCAGTCTTCGCAGAGGGACGTTGGCCTGAGCAAGGTTGCGGCACGGTTACGACACGGAATCGCGCTCGATTCGTCACCGCAGGGCCACCAGGGGGGGCTTCCCCGCAAGTCCTGAAAGCATGCATATTTGCAGGTCAGAGGAGAGCCAATGCAAACCAAAGAGAACCATGAGGGACATTCTGCCCTATAAAGCGAAGGTCGTCAGTTCGAGTCTGACAGGGGGCTCATTCATCAGGGGCGGCACTCGGGGAATCGGGTGCCGCCCCTGAGCGCATTCCGCCCTTCAGTGTTCGCGCGATCGCGCCCTCACCCGCCCGTCGACGAGCGCGCGGTGCGGCGGTCGTCCCGGCTCGCTCGACGCTCCCGGCCGGCGGCGCGACCGGGCAGCCCGATCCGCCTGGCCCACACGAGCACCCAGAGCGCGCCGGCGATCGCGAAGACACCGGTGAAGAGGACCCCGAAGCGCAGGGACGCGATCGCGATGACGAGCGAGATGAGCGTCGGCCCGGCGAGCTTGCCGCCGTTGGAGAAGATCGCCCAGATGCCGAGGAACCGTGCGCGCCCGACGGCGGGGGAAAGGTCCGCCCCGATCGTCATGTTCACCCCCGCTCCGAGGCCGTTGCCGACGGCCATGATGCCCACGGACACGATCATGCCGATGAGGCTCGGCGCGCAGACCATGACGATGAACCCGGCACCGAAGATCGTCAGGCAGGCGACGAGCGTGGCGACCCGGCCCAGGCGGTCCTTGATGTAGGCGCCGAGGAACATGAAGACGAGTTCGAGCCCGGCGCCGAACGCGATGAGCAGCGAGATCTCCGACTCGTGCAGTCCGATCGTCACTCCCCACAGCTGGATGACGACCGGCTGAGCAGACCGGGCGATCGTCAGCGTCATGATCGAGATCCCGACGAGGATTACCGCGCCCCAGCGCACATCGAGCCGTGCCCGCCGAGGCGGGGCGGAGGGGACGCCGACTGCGAGGTCGTCGGAGGTCGGGGCCACCGCCTCGGTGGAGTTGGCCTCCTGAGCCACCGCCTCGGCGGGGTGTGCCTGCGCCTTCCCAGTGCTGCCGCCGACCCGCGTGCCCGGGTAGTCGGGGATGCGCGCGCTCGGCAGCGCCATCACCCCGATCGCGGCGAGCCCCGCGACCCCGGCGAAGACGAACACCGACCACAGCGGGAAGACGAGCATGAGGCCGGCGCCGATGATCGGTCCGAGGAGGTTGCCCACCCGCATGCTCCCGCCGAGCGCCGTCATCGCCTTCGCGAGATCGGCGGCGGGCATCACCTCGGCGACGACGGCCTGCCGGGCCAGATTCCACACATCGGAGACCGGGGCGAAGAGCATGAGCGCGACGGTGTAGACGATGAGCGAGGCCGGCGACTCCCAGACGAACGCGGCGACGATGGCCCCGAGGACGACGATCGCGGTGAGCGTGGCGACGACCATCGCACGGAAATCGCCGAGGCGGTCGATGAGCAGCCCCGCCGGCACCGTGGCGAGCAGCGAGACGGCCCCCATGACCCCGACGACCGCCGCCGCGAACGCCGCCGTCGCCCCCAGCGACAGGGCCCCGAGCACGAGGACCGGGAGGATCGACCCCAGCCCGACCGCGAAGAGCAGCGAGGGGATGAGGACCGGCCAGAGGATGGGTTTGAGCACGTCGTCAGTGTAGATCCGGTGTCCTCACCCCCGCCGAGGAGGTCGAGTGGTGGCCAGGTCCGCCGCGGCGGTGCGGTCCAGCCAGTCCGACCGAGGCAACCCCTGTTGCTGCGCAGTGGAGGCAACTCCCATTGAAATCTCGGACGGAAGTGAGAGCCTGGTCACATGACACGCACTGATCTGCCATCGCTGTCCACCGTCGTCCCGCCCTACCTCCTCAACGCCATCGCCGAGAACGGCGCGACGAAGTTCCCCAAGGCCGCCGTCGCCGCCCGCTCCTTCCTCGCCCAGGACCAGCGGGTCCGTGAGCTCCGCGCACAAGGGCTGCGCACATCCGGCGACGGTGCCACCGCGCGGACCGTCAGCGCCGACCAGCAGGCCGCCGGAGCAGGACCGAACCGCCAGGTCCACGACGCTCAGAACAAAGAGGACCTCCCCGGTGTCCTCGCCCGCGCCGAAGGGGACGCCCCCGTCGCCGACGAGGCGGTCAACGAAGCCTACGACGGCCTCGGCGATTCCTACGCCCTCTTCTCCGAGGCCTTCGGCCGGGACTCCCTCGATGACAACGGGATGCCGCTCATCGCGAGCGTCCACTACGGTCAGGACTACGACAACGCCTTCTGGGACGGCCGCCTCCTCGTCTTCGGCGACGGTGACGGCGAAGTGTTCACGAGCTTCACCGGGTCCCTGTCGATCATCGGCCACGAACTCAGCCACGGCGTCATCACGAACACCGCCGACCTCGAGTACTTCGACCAGCCCGGCGCCCTCAACGAGCACATCTCCGACGTCTTCGGTGCGCTGACGGAGCAGCACGCGGCCGGTCAGTCCGCGGAGGATGCGACGTGGCTCATCGGGGCGGGCATCTTCACCGAGGCGGTCACCGGCAAGGCCCTGCGCTCGATGCTCGAACCCGGCACCGCCTACGACGACGGCGTCCTCGGCAAGGACCCGCAGCCGGCGCACATGGACGACTTCGTCACCACCGAGTCCGACAACGGCGGCGTCCACCTCAACGCCGGGATCCCCAACCGCGCGTTTGCGGTCGCGGCGACGAGCCTCGGCGGGCCGGCGTGGGAGACCGTCGGTCCCGTCTGGTACGCCGTGCTCACCGGTCCCGCCATCACGACGAAGACGGATTTCGCCGAGTTCGCAGCGCTCACCGTCGCCGAGGCGGCCGAGCAGTTCGGTGAGGGCTCCGACGTCCACGACGCCGTCATCGAGGGCTGGACGACCGTCGGCGTCGACACCGGAGCCTCCCAGCGGGGCAACCGCGGGAGCAGCTGGTGAACGCCGAGTCGGCTGCCGGCGGGGCAGCGGGCGACGGTGGTTCGGCTCCGGGCGGTGGCTCAGCACAGGGCGGTGGTGCCGACAAGCGCGGCTTCGGCCACGTCCTCGTCGAACGCAGCGGCGGGATCGGCGGCTTCCTCCTCGTCTGGGATCTCAACATCGACGCCACGGCGCAGCCGGAGCAGCTCGGCGAACGGGTCGCCGACCTGCCCTGGCCGCACCGGGACGACGGCTGTGATTCGGGAAGCGGGGGCAGTGAGGGTGCCCAGAGCAGTGCAGGCGCCGGGAGCAGTGCCGCCGGCGCACAGGCCGCCCCCGGGCCCTCCTCGGCCGACCGGTACGTCTACCTCATCGAGAGCCGCTTCGGCTCTGCCCGCTTCGGGGAGAAGGAGCTGACGGGGGAGTGGAAGGACCTCGTCGACCACGTCCGCGACGTCGCCGAACCCGAACGCCGCCCGCCCGGCGGGAAGTGACCGGGCACCCACCCGATGCAGGCCCGGCGCCCGCCCATGACATGCTGGTGGGATGACACACGACACGTCGACGGCTGAGAAGAACGAGCGCGCGCTCGAGGACGAGATCCACACCGACCTGCGGGAGCAGATGACGTACGGGTCGTACCTCGACCTCGACGATCTGCTCAGCGCTCAGCATCCGGTGAGCAGCCCCGAGCACCACGACGAACTGCTCTTCATCATCCAGCACCAGACGACCGAGCTGTGGTTCAAGCTCGTCATCCACGAACTCCTCGATGCCCGGCGGCTCATCGCCGCCGACCAGCTGCAGCTCGCGCTCAAGCGCATCGCCCGGGTCAAGCACATCCAGAAGACGCTCACCGAGCAGTGGTCGGTGCTCGCGACCCTGACGCCGAGCGAGTACGTCGGCTTCCGCGACGAGCTCGGCCAGTCCTCGGGCTTCCAGTCCTGGCAGTATCGCGCCGTGGAGTTCCTCCTCGGCAACAAGAACAAGGGCATGCTCAAGGTTTTCGACGCAGAGCCCGAGGCCCAGGCCGTGCTGCGGCAGTACCTCGAGGAGCCGAGCGTCTACGACGAGTTCCTCCGCTTCCTCGCCCGCCGCGGACTCCCGGTCCCGCAGCGGGTCCTCGACCGGGACGTGTCGGTCGCGCACACCTTCGACGAGGAGCTGCTCGAGACCTTCCGCATCATCTACGAGAACCCGGAGGAGTACTGGCTCGAATACGAGAGCTGCGAGGAACTCGTCGATCTCGAGGAGAACTTCCAGTTCTGGCGCTACCGCCACATGCGCACGGTGCTGCGCATCATCGGCATGAAGCGCGGCACCGGGGGCTCGAGCGGCGTCGGCTTCCTCCAGAAAGCCCTCGACCTCACGTTCTTCCCCGAGCTCTTCGACATCCGCACCGGCATCGAGAACGGCCCGGGCACGCAGACGGCTCCGAAGCACTGAGCCACTGTCCGGGCGCTCGGTACCCCTGCGCCGCGGAGGACAGCCCTACCGTGTTCAGCGTCCGGACGGCGGCTGCTCAGCGGTCGGCGAGGAGGAGCTCGATCACCTGCGGGAAGTACGACGACTCGGGGTCGACGAGGTCCATGTGATCGGCGCCGGGCAGGATCGTCAGCGGCGCCGGATAGTTCTCGGAGAACGACACAGCGACGATCCCGTCGGCGTCACCGTGGATGATGTGCGCATTGGCGCGGGCCGGAATGAGCACCGCCCGGGAGCGCGGATCCTGCCACAGGTAGGCCGCGAGATCCTCCTGGGGAGGCGCCCCCATGTAGTCGAGCACCGCGCCGTCGGCGAGCCCGTCGTTGACCTCCCGGAGCAGATCCGAGATCGGCGCGAGCGGACGCAGACGGAACTCCGCGCCGTCCTCGCCGAGGTGGCTCGCCCAGCTGAGCACGAGGCAGCCGCCTGCCGAATGACCGGCGACGACGGGCCGCTCGCGCGCCGCAGCGGGCACGCCCCACGCCGCGAACGCGTCCTGGGCGAACCGAATCGCGGCGGTGACATCGGTGAGGCAGCGCGGCTGCCCGCCGATGCGCCCGTACTCGACGAGCACGCAGAGCAGACCGCGACCGGCCAGGTCCTGGGCGAGCGGTCGCGCGTGGACGAAGTCGATAGATGGCCGGAAGTACCCGCCGTGGACGAAGATCACCACCGCCGAGGCGGTCGCCGGGTCCCCGTGGACCTCGACGAACTGGTCGGCATCGTCCCCATAGGCGTGGCGGACCACGTTCGGTGCGGTGCCGAGGGTCTGGCCGAGGGCATCGAGGGCGTCGCTGCGCTCATCCTCGGTGGGGCGGTGTGCCGGCGACCCCGGATTCGTCGATTCAGTCATTCCTGCCCTCACTCACTGCGTCATCGCTGATGATGCGTTCGACCTCGACGTCCCTGCCCTCGACGTGCTCCTCATCGACGACGATGCGCTTGACGGGCGAGAGATCGGGAACCTTGGGGGAGAGCTTGTCACCGGAGGACTCCCCGCGCAAGCGCCTGCCCACCCACGGGGCGAGGTGCTCGCGCGCCCACTTCGACTCCTCGACGACGACCTCGCGGGTCGTCCGCGGCGTCCGCGGCGGCATCCCGAACCCCGTCGTCGGCAGCGAATGCCCCGACTCGAGCGTCGCGAGCGCCTGCCGGGCGACGAGGTCGTGACCGGTCGGGGAGAGGTGGATCTTGTCCTCGGCCCACATGTCCTCGGCGTAGAGGGGACGCAGCCCCCACACGTCGACCATGTGGCAGCCGTGGCGCTGCGCGATCGTCCACAGGTGCGCGTTGTAGACGCCGACGCGGGGGCGGACCGCCCGCAGCAGGGGCGACATCGTCTCGGTGTCGAAGCCGTTGGCCATGACGACCTCGATGCCCTCCTCGCGCATCGCGATGACGGCGCGCTCGAACTGGTTGGCGAGACCGTCGATGTCGGTGCGCGGGCGCAGGCAGTCGTTGCCGCCGGCGCAGAAGCTCACGAGGTCCGGTTTGAGGTCGAGGACCTTCGGCACCTGCTCGTCGATGACGCCCTGGAGCAGGCGGCCGCGGATCGCGAAGTTCGCGTAGAGGAGCTCGGGCCCGGCAGCCGGCGAGTCGACGAGGAGCTCGGCGAGGCGGTCCGTCCAGCCGCGGAAGCGATCGGGGGTGCCGTCGGGGTCGGGGTCCATGAGGCCCTCGCTGAAGGAGTCGCCGATCGCGACGTAGGAAGTGATGGTCTCGAGCATCGCCCTCTCCTTGACTCATTGATCCGCTGCGTCCAACCTATACCCATGATCAGGCCAGGTGTACCCGTGAGTAGCCGCGGAGTCTGAGCGGTGACGACACGGTGACTGTGCCGCCTCGGCACGTCGTCTGTGCCGGCGGCCCACGCCCGCGCAGAGGTCGCCGCGCACTCCGATCGACGGCATGGTCCAGGCGGTGTGCGGACCCCCTCGTGGCGTAGACTCGTCCCGTCGCGAACCACCGCCGTCGAAGGAGCACGATGTATCGTTCGGTCCCCGTTCCCCCTCGCCACGATGTCGCCATCACCGGTGCCCGCATCCTGCCGATCGCGAACGCCGACGGCACCCGGGCCGAACCGATCGAGACCGGCACGATCGTCCTCTCCGACGGCGTCATCACCGCCGTCGGCGCCGATGTCGAGGTCCCCGAGGGTGCTGAGGTCATCGAGGCCGCCGGCCGCTGGGTGCTGCCGGGCTTCATCGAAGCCCACGGCCACCTCGGCGTGCATGAGGACGGCGAGGGCTGGTCCGGTGACGACACGAACGAGATGACCGACCCCAACGGCGCCGGGCTGCGGGCGCTCGACGGCATCGACCCCGCCGACCTCGGCTTCAAGGACGCGCTGCGCGGAGGGGTCACCTCGGCGCTCATCAAACCCGGATCGGGCAACCCGATCGGCGGGCGCACCGCCTTCGTCAAGACCTGGGGACGGATCGTCGACGAGATGCTCGTGACCGAGGACCTCTCGGTGAAGTCCGCGCTCGGGGAGAACCCGAAGCGGGTCTACGGAGACAAGAAGGTCACCCCGTCGACGCGGATGGGCACCGCGAAGATCATCCGCGACGCCTTCGTCGACGCGCAGAACTACCAGGCCAAACGCGCCCATGCCGAAGCCGAGGGCACCCCGTTCGAACGCGACCTCGTCAGCGAGACCCTCGCCGCGGTCCTCGACGGCACCCTCGCCTGGGACCAGCACTGCCACCGCGCCGACGACATCGCCACCGCGATCCGACTGTCCGAGGAATTCGGGTACCGGCTCGTCATCAACCACGGCACCGAGGGCCACAAGATCGCCGACTACATCGCCGAGAAGGGCATCGACGTCATCCTCGGACCCCTGATGACGAGCCGGTCGAAGGTCGAGCTGCGCGACCGGACGCTTGCCACCGCGGCGGCGCTCGCCGAGGCGGGGGTGCGCATCGCGCTGACGACCGACCATCCGGTCATCCCCATCAACTTCCTCATCCACGAGGCCTCGCTCGCCGTCAAGGAGGGCCTCGACCCCGTCGTCGCCCTCGAGGCGCTGACGATCAACCCGGCCGCGATCTTCGGCCTCGACGACCGCCTCGGCTCGCTGGCTCCCGGCCGGGACGCCGACCTCGTCCTGTGGTCCGGTGATCCCCTCGACCTCGATTCGCGGGCCGAGCAGGTCTTCGTCGACGGTCGCCGGGTCTACGCATTCGACGCCGACACCGGCACCGCCGAGGTCGCCGACCCCTTCGGCCCGACTCTCATCAGCGAGCCGTGACGCAGAGGCCCCCTGACCGCACCGGGAACGGAGCCGACGAGGCGACTCCGGTCGACGCGAACGAGGCCACGACCGCCGAGGTGTCCGTCGAGGCGACGACGACGGCCACCGAGGTCACCGCCTACGAGGTCATCGTCGAATCCGCCGCGGCCGCCGCCGAGGCCGAGGACGCGACGACCGCGGACATCCCCCTCGACCGGGGGCAGGGCGCCGAGGTGGTCCGCGACCAGGAGCAGGCGACGGGACCGGTGAGGAACCGGGAGCAGACCCAAACCGGGTCGACGGCGCTGCGCGAACTCCTCGAACGCACCCGCGCACAGCGTCTGGCCGAACTCCAGAGCACCGGTGCACCCAAGCCGCGCGGACCGAAACCCGGAAAGCCGCGCACCGACACGACCCTCGGCGCCTCCCAGCGGGTCGCCCAGCGGGTGGCCCGGCGCACCGTCGGCCGGCTCGTCACCGGCACCTCGGTCAACACCCAGCCGGTGCCGATCATCACCGCCCTCAAGGGCACCCCGTACCAGGCGCCCGTGCAGGCGAGCGAACCGAGCGAGGACGAGGCGCGGATGATCCTCGACCTCGCCGCCGACATCGCCGCGATCATGATGCGCGCCGGCGCCGGCACGAACGACATCGAGGTCTCCGTCATCGCCGCCTGCACGGCGTGCGGACTCGCGACCGCGGAGATCGACCTCACCTCGAACACCCTCGTCGTCCACTATTCGACCTCCGACGGGCGCCTGATGACGGTGATGCGGGTCAACCGCGGCGAGTCGACGCACTACGCGAAGCTCGCCTCCGTCCACAAGCTCGTCTCCGACCTCGTCGACGGCCGCATCGGCTTCATGGAGGCCCGCAGCCGCCTCGACGCGATCCGCTCCCAGCGGCGGCCGTTCAAGGAATGGTTCGTCACCGGGGCCTGGGGGATGATGGTCGGCAGCCTCGTCCTCCTCCTCGGCGGGGGTGCGATCGCGATCGTCCTCGGCATCGCGATGGCCGTCTTCATCTTCGAACTCGGCAAGCTCATCGGCCGCACGAGCCTGCCGTCGTTCTTCATCACCGCGCTGCAGGCGGCGATCGGCACCCTTGTGGCGATGGCGGCGGGGAACTTCGGACTCATCGACTCCCCGCAGTACCTCGTCGCCGCCGCGATCGTCCTCCTCCTGCCCACCCAGGCCCTCTACTCCGCCGTCCAGGACGCCCTGACGAACTTCCCGCTCACCGCCGCCGGGCGCCTGGTCGGGGTGTTCATCTCCTTCGCCGGCATCGTGTCGGGACTGGCGTTCGGGGTCGTGTGCGGGCAGGCGCTGGGCATGCAGCCGATCGAGATCCTCGTGCCCCGCTCCGGGGTCCACGTCGTCGCCGTCATCGTCTCCCTCGGCGCCGCCGCGATCGTCGCGATGGCCGGTGCCGTGGGCATGCAGGCCTCCCGCCGGTTCATCCTGCCCGCCGCCTTCGTCGGCCTCGCCTCGTTCATCACGATGACCTCGCTGACGCTGCTCGGCCTCGACAACGTGCTCGCGAGTCTCCTGTCGGCGACCGTCGCCGGGTTCCTCGCCCGGCCGCTCGCACTGCGGCTCGGGGCGCCGGCGATCGTGCTGACGATTCCCGCGATCTACACCCTCCTCCAGGGGCTCTCGATCTTCACCGCGGTCTACCGCATCGTCGCGGAGACGGAGACGACCTCGTTCGCCGTCGGTCTCTCAGCGCTGTTCACCGCGATCCTCGCCAACGCCGCGCTTGCCGTCGGCGCCGTCCTCGGCAGCTACCTCGCCCGGCCGCTCAAGGGCCGCAAGGCGGAGAAGGTCGCCGATTCGGTGCGCGCCGGGGACACGCCGACCGGTACGGACACCGGCCCGGCGCAGGGCTGAGCGGGTCTGCCCCTGCGCGGGCAATGCCCGGCGGACTTCGTGTCACGCCGGCCGCGCGTCACGCCTGTGCGGGCAGTCGCCAATCGATGGGGTCGAGGCCCTTCTGCGCGAGCAGGTCGCTCGTCCGGGAGAACGGCCGGGATCCGAAGAACCCGCGCGAGGCCGACAGCGGTGAGGGGTGCGCGGATTCGATGATCGCGACCTCGGCGGTGCCCGAGGTGAGCAGGGGAGCGAGGTTCCGGGCGTCGCGACCCCAGAGGATCGCCACGAGCGGCTGGTCGCGAGCGACCAGCGCCCGGATCGCGTGCTCGGTGATCGCCTCCCAGCCCTTGCCGCGGTGGGAGGCCGGCTGACCGGGGCTGACGGTGAGGACGCGGTTGAGGAGCATGACGCCCTGCCGCGACCAGGCGCGCAGGTCTCCGTGGGCGGCCGGGGGCACGCCGAGGTCGTCCGCGAGCTCCTTGTAGATGTTCGTCAGGGACCGCGGCAGGGGCCTGACCTCGGGGTCGACGGAGAAGGAGAGCCCGATGGGATGGCCGGGAGTCGGGTAGGGGTCCTGCCCGACGATGAGGACCGTGACCTCGGACAGCGGTTCGGCGAATGCCCGGAACACCGCGTCACCGGCGGGCAGGTACGATCGGCCGGCGGCGATCTCGGCGCGGAGGAAGTCGCCCATCGCGTGGATCCCGGCCTCGGAGTCGGCGAGGGCCTCGGCCCAGTCGGGGGACATGATCGTGCTCAGCTGCGCTGTCGAGGTCATGTCCGCGAGTCTAGCGAGGACCGCCTCGGCGCCGGGAATCCCACCGCGCAGACCTGCTGTGCACCGCGCGCAGATCGGCTGTGCGCGATCGCGCAGACCCCAGCCGTTCAGCTCCGGCGGCGTCAGAGCTATGCTCGAGACAGCGAGTTCATCGAAGAACCCCTGACTGGCGAGAGGACAGCGAAGTATGTCGGAATTCCCCGAGGCCAAGGCCTGGAAGATGCTCATCGGCGGAGAATGGGTCGACGCCCTCGACGGAGGCACGCACGACGTCATCACCCCCATCGACCGCAACGTCGTCATCGCCACGGTGCCCGAGGGCAAGGAGGCCGACGCCGACCGCGCCGTCAAGGCCGCACGCGCCGCGTTCCCCGGCTGGGCGGGCCTGCCGTTCAAGGAGCGGCAGAAGCTGCTCATCAAGTGCGCCGACGCGCTCGAGGCCGGGTCGGAGGAGCTCGCCGAGCTCACCGCACTCGACACCGGCAACGCGATCCGCACCCAGGCGCGCCCCGAGACCGTCATCCTCGCCGACCTCTTCCGCTACATGGGCGGCGTCGCCGGGGAGGTCAAGGGCACGACCCTGCCGGCCGGTGACAAGCAGTTCCAGTACACGAAGCGCGTGCCCCTCGGCGTCGTCGCCGGCATCCTGCCGTGGAACTCGCCGCTGATGATCGCGGCGTTCAAGACCCCGGCCGCGCTCGCCGCCGGCAACACGATCGTCCTCAAGTCCGCCGAGGACGCCCCGCTGACCATCCTCAAGATGGCCGAGCTCATCGCCGACATCCTCCCGCCCGGCGTCCTCAACGTCGTCACCGGCAAGGGCTCGGTCATCGGCGAGGCCCTCAACGTCCACCCCGACGTCGACAAGCTCTCCTTCACCGGGTCGACGAACGTCGGCCGCCACGTCGCCGAGGTCGCCGGTCATCGCCTCGCGCATTCGTCGATGGAGCTCGGCGGCAAGAGCCCGAACATCATCTTCCCCGACTCCGATGACGAGGACACGGTCGAGCAGGTCCTCCTCTCGACGCGCTTCGCCCGGCAGGGCCAGTCGTGCACGATGGGCTCGCGCCTCTTCCTCCACGAGGACATCTACGATTCGTTCCTCGAGAAGCTCGTCGCCGCGGTGGCGAAGATGAAGGTCGGCGACCCGCGCGACGAGGAGACGGACATCGGCGCGATCATCAACCAGAAGCAGTACGACCAGGTCGAGAACTACATCGAGATCGGCAAGGGCATGGACGGCGTCGAGGTCGCCTACGACGGCCACGGCGAGCTCAACGTCGGCGAGCCCGGCTTCTACCATGCGCCGGTGATCTTCTCGAAGGCGCAGAACGACTGGCAGACGAGCCAGGAGGAGATCTTCGGTCCCGTCCTCTCCGTCATCCCGTGGAAGACCGTCGACGAGGTCATCTCGATGGCCAACACGAACGAGTACGGCCTCGCCGCCTACGTCTTCACGAAGGACCTCGATTCGGCGCTGACGATGGCCGACCGGATCGAGTCCGGCTGGATCCAGGTCAACCAGGGCGGCGGGCAGCTGGCCGGACAGTCCTACGGCGGCATGAAGAACTCGGGCTTCGGTCGTGAGGCCTCGCTTGAGGGCATGCTCGAGGGCTTCACGCAGATCAAGCAGGTCAACATCCGGATCCGCTGAGCGCCCGGCTCAGCCGCGTGCTGGCTCGGCTGCTGCGGCTCGGCTGCGCCGGTGACCCACAGAGGGCAGGGGGATTGATCCCCTGCCCTCTGTCGCGTCCGGGCGTGGCCGCGCGGTCGAGTCCGTGTGCCGGTGAATGCGGGCGCAGGATTCCCTCGCCGAGGCGACCGACCGATGTGATGTCCATGACCCTTGAGCGCCCGCCTCGGCGCTCGTCGGGGGCGGGCGACGGACAGGGCAGACTGCCCCGTGATCGCGCATGAGCGCTGGTCGCGCGGTGCTCACGGTGGTGACCGGGCGGTGCGGCCGGCCCGCTGCGGCGCGGAGGCGGGCGTGCCGAGAATGACAGCCGTGTCATTCTCCCGATAGCATAAGCTCAAAGAAAACTCGTGAAGGAGCAGACCCCCTATGCCGCAGAACGATGGCGCCTCTGAACTGAGTGAGCTCGAGGTGTCCGTTTTGGAGTTCGAGCGGCGCTGGTGGAAGTACGGGGGAGCGAAGGACCACGCGATCCGCGAGCGCTTCGACATGTCCGCCACGAGCTACTTCCAGATCCTCAACTCCCTGCTCGACAATCCTGCGGCCCTCGCAAGCGACCCCATGCTCGTCAAGCGCCTGCGACGCATCCGCACCACGCGCCAGAGCGAACGCGCTCAGGCTCGCGTCTCGAGGTGACACATGGCTGACGACTACGACGACATCGAACCGGGCCGCCGCAGCGGAGCTCATCGCCAGGAGGCGGCCGCTTCGTCGAACGTCGGCGCGATCGTGCTCGTCATCGTGCTCGCCCTCGTGGCCGTGCTACTCGTCGTCGCGGCCATCAACATCATCACCTCGTCGATGCGCAATCCCGAGTCGAACGTCGCCGAGCCCGCGCCGGAGACCTCGGCGCCGGCGACCCCGACGCCCTCGGAGAGCGAAGTCAGCGTCGCCGACTCCTCGCTCACCGTCGACGTCCTCAACGGCTCCGGGGTCTCCGGCGTCGCGCGGGACTTCTCCTCGGTCGTCGAGGAGGAGGGCTGGACCGTCGGTCAGGTCGGCAACTACTCGACGGCCCGCAGCGACTCGGTCGTCTATTACCGCGACGACGCCGATGAGGCGCAGGCCCAGCTCGTCGCCGATGCCCTCGGCATCGAGGCCACCGAGCAGTCGAACGACTTCACCGCCGACCTCACGGTGCTCATCTGCTCGGACATCGCCCAGCGCGGACCCGCTTCGAGCGGCGGCGAATCCGCCGGCACCGAGGAGTCGGGAGCCCAGGGCGGCGGATCGACGGCCGCCGACGGCGCTGGAACGACCGGTGGCGATTCGACGGACGGCAGCCTCGGCGAGGGCTGAGCACTGCGCGACTGACCAGGGTGAACGCCGCTGGAATTCAAATGTAACGAATTGATAACAGTGTTGAGCGAACCTGAGACGCGCACCACGCTGGGGTAGAGTTTTACCAGCTAGGCAAGCACTGCACCTTGTGTTCTGATCGTGCTTCACCGAGATCAATCTCCAGAGGTCAATGAGAGAAATCGCGGGGTCTGTTGAGGTTTACTAGCGTTCGCTCTTCGCCACTGAGCTGTGGGGTCGGGCGAATTTCAAATGACACTGCATTTTATGGAGAAGCAATGGCACAAGGCACCGTCAAGTGGTTCAACGCCGAAAAGGGCTACGGATTCATCACGCTCGAAGGCGATGGCCAGGACGTGTTCGTTCACTGGAGCGCGATCCAGATGGACGGCTACCGCTCGCTCGAAGAGGGCCAGCAGGTTGAGTTCGAGGTCGGAGAAGGACAGAAGGGTCCCCAGGCGGAATCCGTCACCCTCCTCTGATCGTCTCTGATCACATCCGAGTCGGGAGCCTGAGGCTGTCGCAGCATCGGGTCGGCGGTCTGCGCTGATCGTCGACCCCCGAGCTGCTGCGGATCATTCGCTCCGACGTGGTTTGAACGCCGTCGACCGCCGAACGGTCGGCAACGAGAAGACGCCGAGTCGCACGCGACTCGGCGTCTTCTGCGTCGCGGGCGGGGCGCCGGGGACGGCGTTGTCGGCCGTTGATGTCCGGTCGGCCGCGCCCGCTCTCAAGGGCCCGGTGTCGGGCGTTCGCGCTGAGCCGAACACCTCGGCGATGCCCGGAAACGCGCCTGACGAAACGCCCGGAATCACGGGCGTCGGCAGGATTTCGTTTGCACTCTCCCCCTGAGAGTGCTAAATCTAGTACTGGTGAAAACCACGGGATTTCATCAGTCGTCTCGAGAGCGTGGTCCCTGTGTGGAATGGAACATGCGGACACACTCTCTGCCGTCGCGGGCGCTGACGACTGCTCTGCGATTCCAGTCCACTCCATCAGGGAGGATCTAGGCCACTATGGCAAAGATGATTGCATTCGACGAAGAAGCTCGTCGGGGACTCGAAGCTGGTCTCAACCAGCTTGCGGACGCGGTCAAGGTGACTCTTGGACCCCGCGGTCGCAACGTCGTGCTCGAAAAGCAGTGGGGCGCACCCACCATCACCAACGATGGCGTGTCCATTGCCAAGGAGATCGAACTCGAGGATCCCTACGAGAAGATCGGCGCTGAGCTCGTCAAGGAAGTCGCCAAGAAGACCGACGACGTCGCCGGCGACGGCACCACCACCGCCACCGTTCTCGCTCAGGCACTCGTCCGCGAGGGTCTGCGCAACGTGGCAGCCGGTGCTGACCCGCTCAGCCTCAAGCGCGGCATCGAGAAGGCCGTCGCGGCCGTCACCGATGTCCTGCTCGACAACGCCATCGAGATCGAGACGAAGCAGCAGATCGCTGCGACCGCCGGCATCTCCGCCGGTGATCCCGCGATCGGTGAGCTCATCGCCGAGGCGATCGACAAGGTCGGCAAGGAAGGCGTCGTCACCGTCGAGGAGTCCAACACCTTCGGACTCGAACTCGAACTGACCGAGGGCATGCGCTTCGACAAGGGCTACATCTCCGGTTACTTCGTCACCGACACCGACCGTCAGGAAGCTGTCCTCGAGGATCCCTACATCCTCATCGTCAACTCGAAGATCTCCAACGTCAAGGACCTGCTGCCCGTCCTCGAGAAGGTGCAGCAGACCAACAAGCCGCTGCTGATCATCGCCGAGGACGTCGAGGGCGAAGCCCTGGCCGTGCTCGTGCTCAACAAGATCCGCGGCACCTTCAAGTCCGTCGCCGTCAAGGCTCCGGGCTTCGGTGACCGTCGCAAGGCGCAGCTCGCCGACATCGCCATCCTCACCGGTGGCCAGGTCGTCTCTGAGGAAGTCGGGCTCAAGCTCGACAACGTCACCCTCGACCTGCTCGGCACCGCACGCAAGGTCGTCGTCACCAAGGACGAGACGACCATCATCGAAGGCGCCGGTGACGCCGACGAGATCGCCGGCCGCGTGGCCCAGATCCGTGCGGAGATCGAGAACTCGGACTCCGACTACGACCGTGAGAAGCTGCAGGAGCGCCTGGCCAAGCTGGCCGGCGGTGTTGCCGTCATCAAGGCCGGAGCCGCGACCGAGGTCGAGCTCAAGGAGACCAAGCACCGCATCGAAGACGCCGTGCGCAATGCGAAGGCCGCCGTGGAAGAGGGAATCGTCGCCGGTGGCGGCGTCGCTCTCATCCAGGCCGGCAAGCAGGCGTTCGACGACCTCTCGCTCACCGGCGACGAGGCGACGGGTGCGAACATAGTCAAGGTCGGCATCGAGGCGCCGCTCAAGCAGATCGCCACGAACGCCGGACTCGAAGCCGGAGTCGTCGCCGACAAGGTCGCGAACCTCGAACCGGGCTGGGGCCTCAACGCCGCCACCGGTGAGTACGAGGACCTGCTCGCGGCCGGCATCAACGACCCGGTCAAGGTGACCCGCTCGGCTCTGCAGAACGCAGCGTCGATCGCCGGTCTGTTCCTCACCACCGAGTCGGTCGTCGCCGACAAGCCCGAAAAGGCCGCACCGGGTGCTGACGCAGCCGCTGCCGGCATGGAGGGCATGGGCGGCATGGGCTTCTGACCCACGCCCGCCAGGCACTGAGAGAGCCGTGCCATCACCCGCAGGGGTGGTGGCACGGCTCTTCTCATTCCTGCACTTGGCTGACCTGCACTCGGCCTCGCGCGCTCAGTCCCAGGGGTTGCCGCGCCGGCGTCGCCGCTCTTCCCTCCGCCGTCGCAGTTCGTCGGTCGACGGCTCCTGCCCGGGGGCGTAGGGCGGGGCGAGCGGGTGGGGAGGCTGGAGGCCGTGGCCGAAGTTCTCCTCGTAGTCGTCGTCCTGTCGCGGCTGCTCCTCGAGCTGGCGCTTCGCCTCCTCATCGCCGAGGTGGGCCCGGGCGCGCTTCGTCAGCTCCTGTTTGCGTTTGCGGATGATCTCCTCTTTGCCGGTCATCTGCGCGACCGCGCCGAAGAACATCGGGCCGAGGATGAAGATCGGCCAGAAGAAGATGAGGCTGCCGGCGAACAGACTCGTCGCTCCCCAGATGAGCAGCATGAAACCGGCAGGACCGGCCATGAGACCGATGAGGGCGCGTTTGACGCGGTCGCGGTAGAACTTCTCCGCGGCTTCCTGGATCTGCTCGGGCGTGATCGGAATCCGATCATCGCTGAGCTGAGCCAGCGCGCGAGCCCGGCTCGCCTCGTCGAGGTGGTCGGGATCGACGGGTTCGGCCTCGGCGATGACGAGATCGTCGATGAGCGACGGGATCTCTCCGAGGGTCTTCACCCGCGCCGCCGCCTCGGTGCGCTCATCGAACTCCCCGGCATCGATCTGACCGAGCGCATACGCCTCGGAGAGCACGTCGGTGACCACGGCTCGATCGGCATCGGAGGCTCTGACCTGCCCGTAATCGCGCGGGTCGGCGCTGAAGCGGGACCAGAGTGGACGACTTTCCATCTGTCTACTGTAACCCCGCTCCCACGGCCGCAAACCTGGGACGTCGCGGCGAATGCGGCGAGAGAATCTCGTCCGCGACAGCGGCTGTCCGGTCGCGGAGACTCGTCTCCCGACGGGGCGACTCACGGTGCGGGCGCCCCCGCTGAGCGGGGGCGAAACCACTACACTTGCTCAGGTGGAACCTGTGGTCGTGCTCATCCTCGCAGCGGTCTTCATCGGGGCACTCGCACAGCGCATCACCGGAATGGGCTTCGGCCTGGTCTCCGGGCCGTTCCTCGTCCTCCTCCTCGATCCCGTCTCCGGGGTCCTCCTCGTCAACCTCTGCGGCATCGTCGCGGCCGCCACCGTCTTCGCGCGGACATGGCGCGAGGTCGAATGGCCGGTGTTCTGGAAGCTCGCGGTCGGCACGGTCGTCGGCACGGTCCCCGGGGCGCTGCTGACGACGGCGCTGCCGACGGCGTCGCTCCAGGTGCTCATCGGCGCCCTCATCATCGCCTCGCTCGCCGTCTCCCTGCTCATCGGTCGGGTCGGGACGACGATGCCGGCGAACTTCGGCACGCAGTTCTCGGCCGGCTTCGTCTCCGGCACGATGTCGGCAGCGGCCGGGGCCGGCGGACCCGCGGTGAGCGCGTATGCGGTGCTCACCCGGTGGGAGCACCGGCCGTTCGCGGCGACCCTGCAGCCGTTCCTCGTCGTCGGCACCGCCTCGGCGATCATCGCGAAGGTCATCGTCGACGGCGGGGTGTGGCCGCAGCTCGACCCGGCCATCTGGATCGGGATCGGCATCGTCCTCGTCGCCGGCCTCCTCGGCGGGGATCTGCTCGCACAGAAGGTCGCACCGACGGCGGCGCGGATCGCGATGATCGTTCTCGCCTTCGGCGGGGGAGCGGCGACGCTCGCCAAGGGCCTCGGCCTCTTCGGCTGACGACGCTGCGGGGGCATCGCGCTGACCCTGTCTGCGCAGGCCCGCTAACACCCTGCGAGCACCCAGGGGTGCAGGCCGGACAAGCGGAGGCGGCATGCGGGGTTGGCTCAGTCGCTTGCCAGTTTCGTCGGGCATACTGGACAGTGATCCGTCCATCTGGGAGGCATTGATCGTGGGAACAGTATTCCTGCTCATACTCATCGTTCTCGGCACCATCTTCTTCGTCGGCTACCGCAAGGAGAAGAAGCGCAAGCAAGAGCTTCACGCAGCGGAACTCGAACTCGTGAAGAAGGCAGCGGAAGAGGACGTCACCGAGTTCGGTGAGGAAGTCGCCGAACTCGACATCATCACGTCCGGAGTCGAGCTCGACACCGGTGGCCAGCAGGACTACAAGCAGGCCCTCGACTCCTACGACGTCGCGAAGGAGACGCTCGAGAAGGTCGACGAGCCCACCGACATCCGCCACGTCACCGAGGCGCTCGAGGACGGCCGCTACGCCGCGAAGTGCGTGCGCGCCCGTGTCGAGGGCAAGCCGCTTCCGGTGCGCCGCCCGCCGTGCTTCTTCAATCCGCAGCACGGTCCCTCGGTCGAGGACATCGACTGGGCTCCCGCCGGCGGTCAGCTCCGGCCTGTTCCCGTGTGCGCCGCCGACGCCGAGCGCGTCGCCGTGGGCGCCGAACCCGCCGTGCGCAAGGTCGTCACCGGTGACGGTCAGACCCGCCGGGCCTACTGGGAAGCGGGACCGGCCTACGCCGAATACAACCGCGGCTACTTCAACTCCTACGCCGGATCCGGTCTTCTCCCCGGCGTCCTCATGGGCGCCATGCTCTTCGGCGGCATGGGCGGCGGCTGGGACGGCTCGTACGCCGACGGCTACCAGGACGGCATGGGCGCCGACGGCGGCGGTGACGCCGGAGGCGACATGGGCGGCGGAGACGGCGGAGGCTTCTTCGACGGCGGTGGCGACGGCGGCGGCTTCGACTTCGGAGGCTTCGACTTCTGATGGACGTCGTGACCATCCGCGACGAGACGATCAGGCTCGGTCAGCTCCTCAAGCTCCACGGCGTCGCTGAACACGGCGCCATGGCCAAGGACCTCATCGCTGCCGGTGACGTCCGGGTCAACGGCGAGGTCGAGACCCGCCGCGGGGCGACGATCCGTCCCGGCGACCGCGTCGAAGCCCTCGGTGAGGCCTTCGAGGTCGAATCCGAAAGCGCCGGCGAAGCGTAGGCAGAGCCGCCAGGCAGCGGTCGCCGATGATGAACCGGGCCACGGGAGAGGGACTCGATCTCGACTTCCCGTTCCGCGGCCGCTGGCTTGTCCAGAACAGTCCAGCCGATCGTCTGCCCAGTCACGGAACCACAGTGTTCGCGACTGGGCAGGCGATCGATTTCGTACCCGTCGATGACACGGGGAGGACCGCGCGGTTCACCCTCACCTCACTGCTGGCCCCGGAACCGCCGCAGCGCTTTCCCGGCTTCGGCCGCACGCTGCTCTCGCCCGCGAACGGCACGGTCGTCGCCGACGGTCACCCCGACCATCCTGCACACCGTGGACTGCCGTCGCTGAGCTATCTGGCCGCCCAACCTCGCCGCCTGCGCCGCGGGTGGTCTGCGCTCGCCGGCAATCACATCGCCATCGACGTCGGCGGGATCGTCGTCGTCCTCTGCCACCTGCGAAAGCACAGCACCGAGGTGGCCCTCGGGCAGTCCGTCCGCCTCGGTGAGGCGGTGGCGGAGACGGGCAACTCGGGCAACAGCACCGAACCCCACCTCCACATCCAGGCGATGGATCGCCTCGACCCCGAACGCGCCGACGCGGTGCCGCTGCACTTCCGCGGCCGCCTGCCCCGCAACGGCGAGATCATCGAGGCGTGAGCGCAGCGACGCGGTCGGCTGTCGCACCGCGCCGGACGAGGTGTCAGCTGTCGAGGGCGCGGGGGGTCTCGTCCATGCCCGGCGCATCCCAGAGCGGGGACCAGCGGGACATGTCGTCCTCGAACGGCAGCTCGCCGGAGAGGATGCCGCGGACCTGGATCTCGAGCGCATTGTCCCGCTGCCGGGGGCCGGTCGGGGCGAAGGGGTAGAACGTTCCGCGCTTGTACTGGTAGACGAGGGCAAGGCGGCGCCCGTCCGGGTGCGCGAAATAGACGGTCGAGCACAGAAGCATCGTGTCGAAGCCCTGATTGACGAGGGCGGAGTTGACGGCGTGGAGGTTCGTCACGAGGTTGACGGCGTCGCCATCCGCGTCGGAGACGACCTGCCACGTGTAGCCGAAGCCGTCGTTCGTCTGCCGCACACTCGCGGCCGGGTCCGAGCCGATGAGGGCGACGCTCTCCTGCTCGGCGGAGTCGAACGCCGCGCCCTCGACCTGGCGGAAGACGACGGCACCGACACCGGTCGGGACGAATCCTGTCGCCGCCTGCAGGGTGAGCGCGGCCGGTGGAAGCGCGAAGAGGTCGTCGAGGTTGGCGCGTTTGGGTTTGGAGCGTCCCAGGATGGCGTCGAAGAAGCCCATGAAACTCCTCATCGGTGGTGGTCGGTCAGTGGTGGATTCGTCGCCGGTCAGGCGGTCGGTCGCAGTGCTGCCGTGGTGCCCGTCAGCCGGGGCGTCGGCTCACTCCGGCTTCGACAGCTGCGCGGAGATCTTCGCGAGCTGAGCGAGCCGCTTGTCGAGCGAGGGATGGGTGGAGAAGAGCTCCCCGAAGCCCGAGCCGCCGTGGGCGGCGGGGATGAGCGCGAGATGGTTCGCCGAGGCGGTGGCGCGGAGGTCCTTCTCCGGGATCTTGTTCATGTCTCCGCTCAGCTTCGTCAGCGCCGAGGCGAGCACCGACGGGCGGCCGGTGAGGAGCGCGGCCGCGCGATCGGCGGCGAGCTCGCGGTAGCGGGAGAGGCTGCGGATGAGGAGGAACGAGAGTCCGTAGACCACGGCTCCGACGAGGATGAAGAGGAGCTGGATCGGGATGCCGCCGTTGTTGTCGCGGCGCCCGCCGAGGGTCATGTAGTAGCCGGCGCGCATCATCAGGGCGGCGACGACGCCGGTCACTCCCGCCACCGTCATGACGGTGACGTCACGGTGGGCGACGTGGGAGAGCTCATGGGCGAGGACGACCTCGACCTCTTCGCGATCGAGGTTCTCGAGCAGACCGCGGGTCACGCAGACCACGGACCGCTTCGGGGAGCGCCCGGTGGCGAAGGCGTTCGGCGTCGCCGAGTTCGACACGGCCACCCGCGGCTTCGTCGAATCGGAGAGCTGTGTGAGGCGGTCGACCATCGTGTGGAGTTCGGGGGCCTCCTCGGGGGTGACCTCCCGTGCCCCCATCGCCTTCATCGCGATGGAGTCGGAGAAGTACCACTGGAAGAAGAACGCCCCGATGCTGACGACCACCGCGATGATGACTCCGGTCGTGCTGCCGCCGAGCATCCACCAGATGGCGAGGATGAGGACGACGTAGATGAGGCCGTTGAGGAAGATCGTCCACCCCATGCGCATCGTGAGCCCGCTGTCCTTGACGAAACGGTTGGACATCCTCATTCCTCTCTGGTGTTGCAGGTCCGGCCCACTGCCTGGTGAGCAGGCAATGGGCCGGAGGTGTCATCGTCGAACCGGTGCACCGGCGTTCATCGGGATCGTGCTGCGGGGCCGGAGGCCGGTCCGGCTCACGCGGGGTCGGGGATGAACCCTTCGCCGGTGAGCAGCTCGGCGATCTCCGTCAGGGTCGCGTCGACGAAGGGCACGACGACATCGCTCGATCCGAGGTAGTCATCGGAGACGGGCGTGCCGTGGCTGATGACGTAGTCGTGGAGCGCGTTGAGCGCGGACTTCGCCTCCTCCTCGTCACCGGATTCGACGGCGTGTTCGACCTGGTTGTCGTACTTCTGCAGAAGCTCCTGGTCGACGTTCGCGACGTCGTACTGGCCCTCGCCCATGATGCGGATGATCATCACTGACCCTCGCCTTCGAGCGATTTCTGGTTGTTCTTCTCCTGGCCGGCGGGCAGCGATTCGCGCATCCGGGCGAGCTCCATCTCGACGTCGTTCTCGCTGGAGAGGGCATCGAGCTGGGCGCTGATGTCGTCCTTCGACGAGCCGGTGACGTCCTCGAGGGCGCCGGAGGCGATGAGTTCGTCGACAGCGCCGGCCCGTGCCTGCAGGGCCGCGGTCTTGTCCTCGGCGCGCTGGACGGCGAGTCCGACGTCGCCGAGCTCTTCGGAGATGCCCGAGAACGCCTCTCCGATCTTCGACTGCGCTTCAGCGGCGTTGTAGGTGGCCTTGATGGTCTCCTTGCGCGTGCGGAAGGCATCGACCTTCGCCTGCAGCCGCTGCGAGGCCAGCGTGAGCTTCTGCTCCTCGCCCTGGAGGCCCTCGTGCTGGGTCTGCAGGTCGGTGATCTGCTGCGAGAGACCGGACTTGCGGGTCAGAGCCTCACGGGCGAGGTCCTCACGGCCGATCTCCATGGCCTTCTGGGCCTGCCCGGAGAGCTTGTTCTGCTGCTGCTCGAGCTGATTGATCTGCAGTTCGAGGCGCTTGCGGCTGGTGGCGACGTCCGCGACGCCGCGGCGCACCTTCTGCAGCAGTTCGAGCTGCTTCTGGTACGAGTAGTCGAGGGTTTCATTGGGGTTCTCGGCCTTGTCGAGGGCCTTGTTCGCCTTCGCTCCGAAGATCGTCGCGATTCGTTGGAAGATGCTCACCGTTGTCGACTCCTGCTCTGGTCCTGGTCCGACGAGTGCGGTCGGAAACCTCCGGGTGCGGAGTGTCCCGGCCTCGATCGCCGTGAACTATCCCCTTCAGCCTACTCAAAAAGGCTGATAGTTTCCCAGATGTCGGCGAGGGAGAACTACAGATGACTCAGCGTGTCGCGCACGTGCGGACAGCGCGGATTCACCCCCTGATGCGTGACGGCGGACTTGTGGTCGGACTCTGTCGGCCCGCCCCTCAGTCCGGCCTGCGCTCCGGGTGTCCTTGAGGACCCGATCACGGCGCTCGGTTCTGAACCGGTCACGGTGCGAGGAGACGCGGCCGCAGTGCTCGCTCTTGGATCGCTCACGGCGCGAGGAGGTGCAGCCGGAGTGCTCGCTCGTGGATCGGTCACGGCGCGAAGAGACGCGAGTTCGCCGCCTCGACCTCGGAGTACTGGGTGGCTGCGGTGCCGAGCGCACCGTGGATCGAGGTGAGCGATTCGAACAGCTGCTTCTGAGCCCCCTCCCACTGGTTGATCACCGCCTGGAAGTTCTGGGCGGCGCTGCCCTTCCAGCACTCCTGCAGGGTGAGCAGGTTCCGCAGCATCGTGTTCGACTCGGCGATGAGTGCCTGGGACGATGCGGCGGTCGCCGTGGCCGCGGACGAGACGCGTTCGGCGTCGACTTCGAAACTCATGATCTCTCCTCTGATGGTCGGCGAATCGTGGATTCCGCCGTGCTGCGCGAGCGCACCGGGTCAGTGCGGTGACCACGATCCTCATCGGGCGGTCACGGTCGCAAGGGCGTGGAACATCCCTGTGGATACGTGCTGAGCGTCCACAGTCGTCTCGCACACGAGTGTGTGCGTCCTCCACCGCCGCACGAACGCGAGTCACACCCGCAGGCGACCAAGCAGAGCCACACGGGCCCGGGGGAGAAGCCAGCGAGGGGATGTCGCACCTGGCGAGCTGGTGCGCGGAAGTGTCGCCACGCGAACGGCGCCTCCCCGAGTGGGGAGACGCCGTGTCGCAGACGCGCAGCGCCGAGGCGGCCTCGGCGCTCGAGCCTCACTTCAGTTCGAGGGACACCTGGAGGTTCTGCTCCTGGCCGCCGCGGACGATCGTGAAGTCGACGGGAGTGTTGACCGGCTGAGCGCGGACGAGGGCCTGCAGCGACACTGCGCTGTTGACCTTCGTGCCGCCCACGGCGATGACGTCGTCACCGTCCTGGAACCCGGCCGCTGCGGCCGGCGATCCTGCCTCGACGGTCTGCACCTTCGCGCTGGCGCGGGTCACTCCGCCGCTGTTGATCTGCCCGTCGGTGAGGGTGACGCCGAGGAACGGGTGCAGAGCCTGGCCGGTCGCGATGAGCTGATCGGCGATCGACACCGCCTGCGAGGCGGGGATCGCGAAGCCGATGCCGATCGACCCCGACTGCTGTCCCTCCTCGCCGGAGCCGAGTGAGGCGGCGGCGGAGTTGACGCCGATGAAGTTGCCGTTGCCGTCGACGAGCGGGCCGCCCGAGTTGCCCGGGTTGATGGCCGCATCCGTCTGGATGGCGTTCGTGATGGTCAGCTCCCGCTGCTGGGCCGAGGCGTCGTCACCGATGTTCTCCGTGGTCACCGGCCGGTCGAGGGCGGAGACGATGCCGGTGGTCACCGAGTCGGCGAGTCCGAGCGGGTTGCCCAGCGCCATCACGGGATCGCCGACCTGGAGTGCCTTCGAATCGCCCACCGGCAGCGGCGTGACGTTCTGCGGAACCTGATCGAGCTTGATGATCGCGATGTCGGTCGAGGGGTCGCGCCCGACGATGCTCGCTTTCATCGCCGCGCCGCTCTTCATCGTCACCGTGAGCTCTCCGCCTGCGGTGTCCGACGGCGCCACCACGTGGTTGTTCGTGATGACATGGCCCTGGTCGTCATAGAGCGATCCCGAGCCGAGCGCGACGGGACGTCCGCCGACACCGGCCTGGATCGAGACGACGGCCTCGGAGGCCTGCTTCGCGACCTGAGTCCAGTCGGGGGTCTCGATGGTCTGCTCGGCGACCTTGCGCGGGGCGTCGTCCTGGAGGGCGTTGACCGCGTAGCTGCCGCCGAACGCTGCGCCTCCGCCGATGAGCGCGGCGATGAGGGCGATCGCGATCGTCGCCCCCCAGCCCGGTCCGCGCTTCTGGCGCCGAGGCGGTGCTCCACCGCCGTACGGACCCTGATCGCCGGGTCCACCGGGGCCTGACGGGTTCGACCCGTAGGCGGCGGATCCGTAGCTCCCGGAACCGTAGGCGTTCGAGCCGTAACCGCCATACGGTGAGGCCTGCTGGGACCCTGCGGGACCGGTCGTCGCCGAACTCGAACCGGCAGCGGCACCGGCTGCCGCGCCGGCACCCGCCGCCGCGCCGAAGGTCGCGGTCGAACCGGTCGTTCCCTGCTGCCCGGTCCCTGCACCGTACTGGCCCGGTTGTCCGGACCCCGCACCGTACTGGCCTGGCTGTCCGGACCCCGCACCGTGCTGACCCGACTGTCCGGATCCCGCACCGTGCTGACCCGAGCCCGCCCCGTGCTGGCCCGAGCCGGGCGTCGGATTCTGCCCGTACCGGTCGGCACCGGACTGTCCGGACGCCGAGGCGCCGCCCGCGCCCTGCTGGCCTGCGGGGCTGAAGGGACTCGAGGCGCTCGGCTGGTTCGACGACCCGTATCCCGAGGATCCGTAGCCGGACTGGCCCGAGCCTGACTGCTGGCCTGACTGCTGGCCCGAGCCAGGCTGCTGGCCCGAGCCCGACTGCTGGCCGGGGCCCGAGAGGTGGCCGCCGCTCGCATTGCCCTGCGGTGCTCCGGTCACTCCTCGCGAGTTGTCCCCAGGCGTCTGCGCATAAGTCGGCTGCACCCGAGTCGTGTCCTCGCCGCGACCGGTCCCGGGCTGTCCCTGGCCAGGCGCGGCGGGGAAGCTGCGCGTGGAGGGATCGGGCTGCCCCTGACCTGAACCCGGCTGGGACGGGTCGGACGCGGTTGCGCCGTCCCGCCTCGGCGAGGCCCCCTGATCGGAGGTCGGGAAGGTGCGCGGAACGTCCGATGACGCACGGGAACCGTCGGTGGGGAACGTCCGGTAGTCGTCGTCTCCGTGGCGTCCCCGGTTGCGGGGAGTGTTGCCGTCGTTGCTGCTCATCGCTCGTCCTTTCGCGCGTCTGGAGCACTGTCTTCGTTATCTGGGATGGGCAGGTCGACGCGGAAGGTCGCGCCGCCCCCGGGTGTCTGCTGCACGGAGATGACTCCGTGGTGGTTCTCGACGATCGCCTTGACGATCGAGAGTCCGAGGCCGGATCCGCCGGTGTCGCGGGTGCGTGAGACGTCGAGCCGGTAGAACCGTTCGAAGATGCGGGGGACGAGCTCGGGGTCGATGCCCTCGCCGTGGTCGCGGACCTCGAAGCGGACGCGTCCGTTCGGGAAGCCGCGCAGCGACTCGTCGACGGCGACCGTGCCCGCCGCCGTGACGTTGGGGACGATTCCCGCCGGCTCCTGCGCGTCGGCAGGCTCCGCTCCGCTCGCGTCGCCGCGACGGAAGATGCGGACTCCGCCGGTGACGAAGCCGCGCTCCCGGGACTTCTCCTTCGCCCCTGCCTTTCCGCTGTCGTCCGAGCCGGTGGTGCCGGCCTCGGCCGTGGGGTCCTCGGGGAGTCCGACGACGCCGACGGCGAACTCGATCGCCGCGTCCTCCGGGGTGTGGCGGACGGCGTTGCCGGCGAGGTTGACGATGACCTGGCGGATCTTCGACTCCGAGCCGCGGATGAGCGGCACCGGGGAGGCATCGTCCCCGTCGAGGCCGACGAAGCTGATCTCCCGGTCAGGGGCCTGCGCGGCGGCGTCGGCGGCGGCGTCGCGGACGACCTTGAAGAGGTCGATCGGGCCGATCTCCGTCGGGCGCTGCTCGTCGAGCCGGGCGAGGACGACGAGGTCGTCGACGAGGACGCCCATGCGCTTGGCCTCCGACTCCATCCGCTCCATCGCCTGCGCGATGTCATCGGGCTTGGTGATCGCTCCCTGACGGTAGAGCTCGGCGTAGCCGCGGATCGTCACGAGCGGGGTGCGCAGCTCGTGCGAGGCGTCGGAGACGAACTGTCGGATCCGCTTCTCCGACCGCGTCTGACCGTCGAAGGAGTCCTCGATGCGACCGAGCATCGTGTTGAGCGCCGCCGAGAGCCTCCCGAGCTCCGTGTTGCGGGGGAACGTCGGCACGCGCTGGCTGAGGTCGCCGCCGGCGATCCGCGAGGCCGTCTTCTCGATGTCGCGCAGCGGGCGGAAGGTGTTGTTGATCGCCCAGTAGCCGACTCCGGCGACCATCGCCAGAGCGAGGAGGCCGATGCCGATCATCGTGTTGCGGGCGCGCTCGTTGATGTTGTCGATCTCGCGGTCGAAGGGGACCGCGATCGCCACGAGCACGTCGGTGTTCTGCACCTTCATCGCCCGTGCCCGCCACTGCGACTTCGTGCCGGACACCGTGAACGGCCGGCCGCCCTGCGCATAGACATCGGATTCGGTGATCGGCGGCAGCACCGGCTGATTCTTCGGCTCGGGCGCCACGGGATCGCTGATCGCCTTGCCGTCGGTCGAGTAGAACTGGACGTAGAAGCCGCCGGGCAGGAGGCTCTTGAGCTCGTTCCACGAGTTCGAGTCGATCGTCGTCGCACTGCCGTCGCCGCCGGATTCGGTCGACTGCAGCTGCGCCGGGGCGAAGACATCCTGGTAGGCCTGCTTCGCGAGCGTTTCGGACGCGCTGATGAGCCGCTCGTCGGTGCGCTCGATGAGACTGTCGCGCAGGTTCTCGAGCACCCACGCGCTCGTCCCCGAGAGAACGAGCAGCATGAGCAGCATCATGATCCCCAGGAGCTTGGTGGTCAGAGACCACTCCTCCCAGAAACCGGGTCGGGAGGGACGGGTGTGTTTTGTTGCCACGTGAGTAATCTAGCGCCCGTGCTTGGGCGACTACTTGGATTCCGGTGTGCGCAGCATGTAGCCGACGCCGCGCTTCGTCTGGATCATCGGCGTCCACTCCATCTCCACGGTGTGACCGGCGGCGTCCGTTTCCGGGGTGACGTCGATCTTGCGTCGCAGGTAGGAGATGTAGGACTCGACGATTCCCGTGTCGCCGCCGAAGTCGTATTCCCAGACATGGTCGAGGATCTGCGACTTCGAGAGCACGCGGTTGGCGTTGAGCATGAGGTAGCGCAGCAGCTTGAACTCGGTGGGGGAGAGGTCGATGAGGATCCCCGAGCGGCGCACCTCGTGGGTGTCGTCGTCGAGTTCGAGATCGCCTGCCACGATGACGGCGTTCTCCTCGTCCTCGAGGCTGCGGGTGCGGCGGAGGACGGCGCGGATGCGGGCGACGACCTCTTCGAGGCTGAACGGCTTCGTCACGTAGTCATCGCCGCCGACGGTCAGCCCCGTGATCTTGTCAGAGGTGTCATCGCGGGCGGTGAGGAAGACGACGGGGGCGTTCATCCCGATCTGGCGGAGGCGCCGGGTGACGGTGAAGCCGTCCATGTCCGGCAGCATCACGTCGAGGACGAGGAGGTCGGGGGTGGTCTGCTCGGCGAGGCGCAGGGCCTCGGCGCCGTTGGCTGCCGACACGACGTCGAAGCCGGCGAAGCGCAGGCTCGTGGAGAGGAGTTCGCGGATGTTGGGCTCATCGTCGACAACGAGCAGAGTGGCTTCGATGTCGGTGTCGTTCTGTGTAGTCATGACTTCAGTGTGAAGAGCGAGTCTGGGAGCCAGGTGAACGTTGCCTGAATGCGATTGTGACCTCCGTCACGGAAAATTCCCAGAAAAGTCCATTCGAGTCCCCTGAGGGGCTTCGGCTCTCAGGATCGGAGTGGTGAATTGCGGGATTTTTCAGCCTGCGAGCAGGTCGGGTTCAGGAGGCGTGGTCGCCGGCGTCGCTCTGGCGGGCGCGGAAGGCGGCGACGTGGGTGCGGTTGGCGCAGTTGCCGGTGTCGCAGAAGCGCTTCGAGCGGTTGCGGCTGAAGTCGGCGAGGTAGGCCCGGCAGTCCTCGGCCGCGCATCGGCCCAGGCGGTCGAGGTCGCCGGAGCGGATGAGGTCGATGAGCACGAGGGCGACATCGGCGGCGACGCGGTCGGCGAGGCTCGCCGTCGCGCCCACGGCGTGGAGGTGCCAGTCCCAGTCGCCGTGGCGCACGAGCTGCGGCAGCGCGTCGGTCTCGCGCAGGGTGAGATTGACCTCCTCGACGATGCGCCGCTCGAGGGCGTCGGCCGCCGAATCTCCGTCCGGATCGGTGTCGCCGGCCGCGTTTGTGCCGACGGCCGCGGGCACGGAGTCGAGGCCCGCCTCGAAGGCGGCGGCGAAGCGCTCGCGCAGGCGGCGCGTCTCCTCGACGTCGGCCTTCGTCGCCGTGAGCGGCCCGGAGAAGTCGTGTCCGGCGGCGAAGTCGCGGAGGCCCGCGGTCGTCGTCAGCTGATCCCCGTCCGCGGCGATGCCGCCCGCGGTGTTGAGGAGGTCGACGAGCATCGTGAGGTTCGAGCGGATGTCATACGCGAAAGTCATGATGCCTGCCATTGTGCCACATCGCGTAAGGAGCAAAATGCACTTGACTCATTTCATGGCGGTGGGAAATACTGGCGATGGACACGTCCACCACCAACTCGGCGCGCTCATCCGACCGCGTCGACCGCACCCGATATCAGGAGGCTGAGAATGACCCGCACCGTCGTCCTGGGGTTCCTCCTCACCCTGGCCTCCGCCTTCTTCTTCGCCGTCTCCGGGCCGATCGCGAAGACGATGTACGCCGTCGGGTGGACGCCGGGCGCGGTCGTGCTCATCCGCCTCATCGGCTCAGCGCTCCTCCTGCTCATCCCCAGCCTCATCGCGCTCCGCGGACGCTGGAGTGAGGTGCGCACGCACTGGAAGACGGTCCTCACCTACGGGCTCGTGTCGATGGCCGGCGTGCAGGGCTTCTACTTCGTCGCCGTCGAACACCTCACCGTCGCCGTCGCCCTGCTCCTCGAGATGACGGCGCCGATGCTCATCGTGTTCTGGATCTGGGGTCGGACCCGGACCCGTCCGGCGACCGTGACGTTCATCGGGGTCCTCGTCTCGATGGTCGGTCTCCTCCTCGTCCTCAACCTGCGCGGGGCCTCGATCAGCGTCCTCGGTGTCGTCATGGCGCTCGCCGCCGCCGTCTGCCTCGCCTCCTACTTCCTCGTCTCGGCGAAGGACACGATCAATGTGCCGCCGGTGGCACTGACCGGACTCGGCATGGGCGTCGGCGCGCTGACCATGGGTCTCATCGTCCTCCTCGGCGTCATGCCGTGGGGTGCGGCGACGACGGACGTCGACTTCGGGGGCCTCCAGGTCTCGTGGGTGCTGCCGATGGCGCTCATCATCCTCTTCACCGCCGGCGCCTACATCACCGGCATCCTCGGCCTGCGCTACATCGGCGCGACCGTCGGCTCGTTCGTCAACCTCATCGAAGTGCCCTTCTCCGTCATCGTCGCGTGGCTCCTGCTCGCCGAGCTGCCCGCGCCGATCCAGCTCTTCGGCGGCGTCTTCATCCTCGGCGGCGTCGTCTTCATCAAATGGGGCGAGGCCCGGCTGGCCCGGCGCATCGCCACCCGTGAGGTCGTCGCCCGCTCCGGAGCCCTCGCCGAGGTGTGAGCGGGCGAGGCGCGTGCGTCCCGGTTGCCCGCAGGGTTGCTGGGGGCGGAGGGCGCCTGGGTGCGGCGCTGATAGCGTGAGGCCATGGGCCATATCGACATCAACGACGTTGCGTACACCCTCGCCGACGGCAGACCGCTGCTGTCGGGGGTGTCGTTCCGGGTCGGCGACGGGGCGAAGGCGGCGCTCATCGGCGCCAACGGGGCGGGGAAGACGACGCTGCTGCGCATCCTCACCGGTGAGCTGTCCCCGGAGTCCGGGTCGGTGTCCCACACCGGCAGCGTCGGTCTGATGCGCCAGTTCATCACCGCCGACACCGTCGCCGAGGCGCTCGAAGAGCTCGCACCCCAGCGGATCCAGCGGGCCGCCGCCGTCGTCCGGCGGGCCGAGGAGCGGCTGCTCGGCCCCGACGGAGAGGCGACCGAGGTCCAGATGGCCTACGCGAACGCCCTGAGCGAATGGGCGGATGCGGGAGGCTACGACGCGGAGGTCCTCTGGGACACCTGCATCACCTCGGCGCTGGGGATCCCCTTCGACCGGTGTCGGGACCGGGCGATCGCGACGCTCTCGGGCGGGGAGCAGAAGAAGCTCGTCCTCGAGGCGCTGCTGCGCGGACATGACGACGTGCTCATCCTCGACGAACCGGACAACTTCCTCGACGTGCCGGGCAAGCGGTGGCTGGAGGCGCAGCTGCGGGAGACGGACAAGAGCGTCCTCTTCGTCTCCCACGATCGGGAGCTGCTCGCGCAGGCCGCGACGGAGATCATCACGCTCGAGCTCTCCGCCGCCGGCAACACCGCCTGGGTGCATCCGGGCGGGTTCACCTCGTATCACGCGGCGCGGGTCGCCCGGTTCGACCGGCTCGAGGAGCTGCGCAAACGGTGGGATGAGGAGCATGCGAAGCTCAAGGCTCTTGTCCAGATGTACAAGCAGAAGGCCGCGTACAACTCGGATATGACCTCACGGTACCGGGCGGCGCAGACCCGACTCGAGCGGTTCGAAACCGCCGGCCCGCCCGAGGCGATGCCCAGGGAGCAGAACCTCGGGATCCGCCTCGGCGGGGGTCGGACGGGGAAGATCGCGATCGTCGCCGACGCACTCGAGCTCACCGACCTCATGCTGCCCTTCGACCTCGAGGTCCACTACGGCGATCGGGTGGCGGTGCTCGGGTCGAACGGGTCGGGGAAGTCGCACTTCCTGCGCCTGCTCGCCGCCGGCGGCACCGATCCCGAACCCGAGCATCGGCCGGTCAGCGACATCGACATCCCCGCTGTCGCCCATGAGGGTCGGGTGCGGCTGGGGGCCCGGGTGCGGCCCGGCTGGTTCGCGCAGACCCACGGGCGGCCCGACCTCGTCGGACGGACCCTGCTCGGCATCCTCCATCGGGGCGACGAGCACCGCAGCGGGCTGCCGCGCGAACCCGCGTCACGGGCGCTGGCCCGCTACGAACTCGCCGGGGCCGCGGAGCAGACCTTCGACTCGCTCTCGGGCGGGCAGCAGGCGCGGTTCCAGATCCTCCTGCTCGAACTCGCCGGCGCGACACTGCTCCTCCTCGACGAGCCGACGGACAACCTCGACCTCGTCTCCGCCGAGGCGCTCCAGGATGCGCTCACCGCCTTCGACGGCACGGTGCTCGCGGTCACCCACGATCGCTGGTTCGCCCGTGATTTCGATCGGTTCCTCGTCTTCGGCGCCGACGGGGAGATCTACGAGTCGAACGAGCCCGTCTGGGACGAGGGACGCGTGTCTCGCGCCCGAGGGTGAGCCTCGCGGCCCGCGCCTACCGCACCTCGATGTCGTAGCTGTAGCCCTGCTCGGTGAGGAAGCGGCGGCGCTGGGCGGCGAAGTGCTCGTCGACGGTGTCGGCGGCGACGACGGTGTAGAACGTCGCCGAACCCGAATCCTTCTTGGGGCGCAGGATCCGGCCGAGGCGCTGCGCCTCCTCCTGCCGCGACCCGAAGGCGCCGGAGACCTGGATGGCCACCGAGGCGGCGGGCAGGTCGACGGAGAAGTTCGCGACCTTGGACACGACGAGGACCCGAATCGCCCCCGACCGGAAGTCGCGGAAGAGCTCCTGCCGCTGTGACTCCGGGGTCTGCCCGGTGAGCACGGGGGCACCGAGGGCCTCGCCGATCTCCTCGAGCTGGTCGAGGTACTGGCCGATGACGAGGATCTGCGCCTCCGGATGGTCGGCGACGAGGGTCTTGACGATCGGCAGCTTGGCATCCGAGGTCGCGGCCAGACGGTAGCGGTCCTCGCCGTCGGCGCGGGCATACGCGGTGCGGGTGCCCCCGTCGAGCCGGACGCGGACCTCATGGCACGCGGCGGTGGCGATGAAGCCGAGGCGTTCGAGCTCCTTCCACGGCACCTCGTACTGCTTGGGTCCGATGAGGGAGAACACCTCGTCCTCCCGGCCGTCCTCGCGCACGAGCGTGGCGGTCAGCCCGAGTCGGCGCCGGGCCTGGAGGCTCGCGGTGAGCCGGAAGATCGGTGCCGGCAGCAGGTGCACCTCGTCGTAGATGACGAGCCCCCAGTCCTTGGCGTCGAGGAGTTCGAGGTGGAGGTAGGAGCCCTTCCGCCTCGTCGTGAGCACCTGGTAGGTCGCGATCGTGATCGGGCGGATCTCCTTGACCGATCCCGAATACTCGCCGATCTCGTCCTCAGTCAGCGTCGTGCGCGCGAGGATCTCGTCCTTCCACTGCTTCGCCGACACGGAGTTCGTCACGAGGATGAGCGTCGTCGTCTGCACCCGCGACATCGTCGCGACCCCGACGACCGTCTTCCCGGCCCCGCAGGGGAGGACGACGACCCCGGACTCCCCGGACAGCGACTGGTCGATGGCCTCCCGCTGGTAGTCGCGCAGATGCCAGGCCCCGCCGTGGGCGTCATCGCTGAGCTCGATGTCGTGGGCTTCGCCGTCGACGTAGCCGGCGTGGTCGGAGACCGGATGCCCGAGCTGGAGGAGGGCGTGCTTGAGCTCGCCCCGTTCCGAGGGGTGGACGAGGACGGACTCCTCATCGAGCCGCCTGCCGAACTTGCCGACGAGGTCGGGTTGACCGGTGAGCCGGTCGAGGAGTGCGGTCTCCGTCGACGTCAGTGTCAGACCGTGGATGGGATGGTCGATGAGGGTGAGCACCCCGAACCGGTCCATGATGTCGACGATGTCGACGAGCAGTTCGTGCGGGACCGGGTACTTCGCGAACTCGAGGAGGACGTCGACGACCGATTCGGCGTCGTGGCCGCTCGCGCGCGCGTTCCACAGGCCCAGCGGGGTGATCGTGTACGTGTGGATGTACTCCGGGGTCCGGGCCAGCTGCGCGAACGGGGCGATCGCCACCGCCGCCTCGGTGGCCAGGGGGTGCCCCGATTCGAGGAGCACAGTCCGATCGGACTGGACGATGAGAGGTCCGTTCATGAATTCCTTCGCCGAGGTGACAACGACGAGGTCAACGCGCCGGGCGGCGCGATTGTTCCCACCGGTGCCCCCGCCCGCCGGTGAGTGCTCATGTCGGCTCCGGCGCCGGTTCGACGCTGACGATGCGCGCGATCGACAGGGAGGCCTCGGCGCCGGTCGTCGTCACCGTGCCGCGGACGCGTCCGCCGTTGACCGTCGTCGGCTGCATCTGCACGATGCGCTCCTGACCGTGGGAGTCGGCGAGCCGGATCGTCACGAGCGTCCGGGCCTGTGCGGCCTCCCGCAGCCGATCGAGGTGACCGAGCGGTTCGTCCGTCGGTTTCTGCTCCGCGGTCGCGCCCGCGGGAGAGCGCAGGATGCGGATGTAATCGCCGAGGCGGTCGTCGGTGACCCGGGCCCGTGTCCGCGTCGTCACCTCGGGTTCGGTCTGCGTGATCACCGACCGGCGGCGCACGGGACCGGCGGGGGAGTGGAGGAGCGCGTGATGATCCCCGGCCTCGAGAAGGTGCATCGTGCGCTCGGGGCCGAGCTGGCTGATCGCCACCGTCGGGGCGAGACGGTCGAGGCCGGCGGGGGCCATGAGCGGGTCGGAGAGGATGACGTCGAGGTCGACCGGGTCGTCGACGACGAGGACGGCGCGAGCCCCGGCGACCCGGACCCGGCGCAGCTTCGCCGCAGTGTTCGAGATGAGGAAATCGAGCGTCGAGGGCAGCGGTTCGGCGCTGATGGCGGCGAGTTCGCGCAGCGCTTCGGCGGCGTCGACGCCGGACTGCATGCTCGCCTCGATCGTGTCCCCGTCGATGCGGTAGACGGTGCCCTGGCCGCGGGCTTCGACGACGGCGAAGCGGCGGAGGATGTGGTGGACGCGGGGGTCGATCGGGCCGGTCGCCACGGCGGTGAGATCGGACTGGATGAGGACGGTGTCGACCTCGGGGACGAGTCCCGTGCGGACCTCGGCGACGACCTCGGCGGGCACGGACAGTGCAGCGACGCTGACACCGAGCGGCGCGAGCGCCGGATTGTCACGGACCGCGGCGGCCGCAGCCCGCTCGAGACCGGCGGCGAGCATCACCCCGAACCGGCTCGGTCCGAAATGGCCCGGCTGCTGGAGCGGGGTCGTCGCGAGCCCGAACATCACCGCCGACTGCAGGACCTCCTCGGTGATCGCGGGATCGTGGGCCGGGGTCAGCGGCCGGGATCGCAGGACCTGCGCGTGGATCCACTCGGCCGAACGCGACGATCCGACCCCGATGCCGTGGAGCACGGAGAGCACGGTGGAGCGCAGCAGCGGCATCGCCGGAACCGACTGGCTGAAGCCCTTGAACAGGGACTTCTTCGGGGCGGCGAGGACGGTGAGGCGCTCGTTCGCGCTCGCCCCGGTCACGAGCTGGGTGACGTCCTGGGATTCGCGCAGCCACGAGGAGACGAGGGACGCCCAGAGGTCGGCGCGATCACCGGCGAGCATCGTCGCCGCGTCATCGCTTGCCGTCCACTGCGGGTCGAGCGGATCGTCGAGGACGCCGATGAGACCGAGGGACTTCGCCGCCAGCAGCAGGGTGATCGTCGGTTCGAGGTCGAGTTCGAGGGTGCGCGCAAGGCGGCTGACGTCGCGTTTCGAGATGCCGCCGCTCGTCAGGCGGGAGGCGGGGGAGGACTCCATCTCGTCGACGAGTCCGCGCAGGGAGGACACGACCTCGGCGACGGCTGCCTGTTCGCTGTTGTGGACGAGGGCTTGGGGGATCGTCGTCGCCGAGGCGTCCGGACGCTGGGCGGAGTCCGTGTAGGTGTGCCATGGGCGGGGGCGGGCGGAATCCGCCGCCGAGGTGGGCAGGAGGGTGATCGCCTCGGACTGGATCCGCCAGATGCCGGGGGCGTCCGTCGGCCATGCGAGGCCGAGGTCGCGCAGCCGGGTGAGGTCGGCGTCAGCGGGGACGGCATCGCCGAGGCGGTCGAGACTGATGTCGGGCCCGGTGCGGGCGGCCGTGGCGAGGCCGATGAGGAGGTCGAGCTGGTCGGCGTCGAGCGCTTCGATGCCGCGGGAGACGCCGATGCGCGAGGACGTCGCGGCCGCGAGGGTGGACAGTGTCGGCGACTCGGGCCGGAGGAGGTCGCGACGAGTCCGCACGAACGACTCGAAGTCCGCGTCGGAGCTCTGGGCCAGCCATGTGCTGAAGGTCATTGACATCGCCGTTCAGTGTATCCCCAGGGGTACAATGGACGGGTCAGGAACGCCCAATCACCTCGGGAAGGACGAGCATTGTCAGCCAAGCGTGTCGATACGGCCATCGTCGTCGTAGCCGTCGCAGCAGCCGTCATCGGAGCAGCCGGTCTCATCGGCGTTCTGGGTCAGGCGTGGATGGGGTACACCCCCTCGCACTTGCTGACATACCTGCCGATGATCCTTCTGCCCATCGCCTTCGCTCTGCTCGCAGCGGTCGTCATCCGCTCGGCGCTCAGACGCAGGCAGCCAGGGGTGAATGAGAGCTGAGACGAACCGTGGGCTCACTTCCGCAGGCTCGCTTCTCCGAGGCGATCACCCCCAGTCGGTTGGTGGTTCCATTCGGTCGGACCGCAGTTCACGCCAGCTCACCGAAACCGCTCGGACCGAGCAGCTGAGGACGGCTGGCTCAGCCGGACCCAGCTCAGCGCAGGCAGAGGTTGCGACCAGTTGACGAACGCTCACCGTGACGCTCACGGACAGAGCAACGGCACGCGGCAGCCACCGGGCGACAGTGAGACGTGAGGCGAGCGATGAGACTCTCGCTCAGCCGCCGGAGCCCCCTTCGGTTGCCAAGCCACGAGTGCGAGGCGCTCGACGTCGGCGTCGCGGGATCGACGAACCACCATTGACCACCTCCTTCCATCTGGGTGCGCAGGACATTACCTGGCACCACTGACACAGACCGGCACCGCCGGTCAGAGACACAGGACCCGACCGGGTCCTCCGAGACACCGCACGGCTGCGCACCACGGCAGCACTGCACGAAAGGACACCATGCCAACCGGACGCGTGAAATGGTTCGACGCCGACAAGGGCTACGGCTTCGTCGTCGCCGAGGACGGCTCGCAGGCCTTCCTCCACTCCTCGGTCCTGCCCGAAGGCACAGAGGTCACGAAGGGCACCCGCCTCGACTACGACGTCGTCGACTCCCGCCGCGGCGCCCAGGTGCTCAAAGCACGGCTGATCAGCATTCCCGCGAAGGTCGCGAAGGCCCGCCGCCGCTCCACCGAGGACATGGCGGTTATGGTTGAAGACGTCATCAAAGTTCTCGATGACCTGAACAACGGCCTGCAGCACGGCCGTTACCCCGACCGCGAGCACGGGAACAAGGTCGCCTCGCTGCTGCGGGCGATCGCCGACGATTTGGAGTCATGATGTCCTCTCTCTTCACGACGTGGCTGGACGACCAGCGCACGGGCACCCAGGCCGCCGCCTCGGCGCCTGAGGACGCGGACGTCGCCACCACCTCGGCGCCGGTCGATTCCACCGATGCCGCGACGGCCACTGTCGATGCCGAGACGGCCAGCAGCGATCCCGTGACGACATCGGATGCGCCGTCGACGAAGAAGACCGCAGCCGTGAAACCGGCCCGCTCGACTCCGGAGAAGGTCGTCCTCGACGCCCAGCTGGCAGCGGCGATCGACGTCGCCCGGTCGGCGATCGCCGAGGTGGCCGGCAGCTCCGTGATCGGCGAGCACCTCGGTGCGCTGGCCGAGGGCACCCGGCTCGTCACCCACTACTTCGTGTGCACCGACCCGAGCTACCGGGGCTGGCGCTGGGTCGCCGTCCTCGCCCGGGCACCGCGGTCGAAGAAGGTCACCGTCTGCGAGACCGCCCTGTTGCCGGGACCCGACGCCCTCGTCGCCCCCGAGTGGGTGCCGTGGGATCAGCGCCTCGAACCCGGGGATCTCACCCCGCGCGACACCCTGCCGAAGGTCGACTCCGATCCCAACCTGCAGCCGGGCTACCAGCAGACCGAGGACAACTCGGCCGACAACATCGACCAGATCGCCAACTTCGAGTTCGGCATCGGTCGCGAGCGGGTGCTCTCACCCGAGGGGATCTCCTCGGCCGCGACCCGGTGGGCGAACTCCGATGCCGGCGCCGAAGGCGAATTCTCCACCCGCGCCTCGGCGCACTGCAGCACCTGCGGGTACTTCATGCCGATCGCCGGTTCGCTGCGGGAGCAGTTCGGGGTCTGCGCGAACGCCTGGTCGCCCTTCGACGGCCGCGTCGTCCAACTCGATTCGGGCTGCGGCGCGCATTCGGAGACCGACGTCAGACGCCCGGACACCGAACCGGCCGAAGCCGTCGTCGACGACTACGCCCGCGGCGAACTCGAGTTCCAGGAGGGCTGAACCACTCGATGGCCCACACGTTCCGGTCGCTCGCCGAACCGAACTACCGACACTGGTTCGCCGGCGCGCTCATCTCGAACACCGGAACGTGGATGCAGAGGACGGCCCAGGACTGGCTCGTCCTCACCTATCTGACGAACAACAACGCCTCGGCGCTCGGCATCACGATGGCGCTGCAGATGGGTCCCCAGCTCATCATGTTCCCCTTCGCGGGGGCGCTCGCCGACCGGTTCTCCAAGCGCGCGCTGCTCATGGTCACGCAGGCCCTCCTCGGCGCCGTCGGACTGCTGCTCTTCGTCCTCGTCATCACCGACACGATCGAGCTGTGGCAGGTCTATGTGCTCGCGCTCGTCCTCGGCATCCTCGCCACCCTCGACACTCCCGCCCGCCAGGCCTTCGTCTCCGAGCTCGTCGGCGAGAAGCTCCTGCCCAACGCGGTCAGCCTCAATTCCGCGTCGTTCAACGGGGCGCGGATGATCGGGCCCGCGGTCGCCGGAGTCATCACCGCGCTCGTCGGCGCCGGACCGGTGTTCCTCATCAGCGGGCTCGGGTTCGCGGCGACGCTCACCGTGCTCATCCGGCTCGACCGCTCGCGCCTCCACCCGTCCAATCGCCGGGGCGGCGGCGGGGTCCTCGGCGGGTTCCGCTACCTGCGCTCCCGCCCTGACGTCGTCATCGTGCTCGTCGTCCTCTTCATCGTGGCGACGTTCGGATTCAACTTCAACATCTACACCGCGACGATGGCGCGGATCGAGTTCGGCAAGGATGCGAGCGGATTCGGCCTGCTCAACTCCGTCATGGCGATCGGGTCGGTGGCCGGTGCCCTCGCCTCGGCGAAGCGGGAGAAACCGCGTCTGCGCTTCATCTTCGGCGCCGCCGGCGGGTTCGGCCTCGCCGTCGGACTCGCCTCGCTCATCACGAACTACTACGTCTTCGCCGCCGCGCTCATCCTCGTCGGATTCGCGTCGCTGACGATGCTGACCTCGGCGAACGCCTACGTGCAGACGACGACTCCGGCGTCCTACCGCGGCCGGGTGATGGCGATCTATGCGGCCGTCGTCATGGGCGGCACCCCGCTCGGCGCGCCGCTGGCGGGATGGGTCGCCGACGCGTTCGGTCCGCGCATGTCGATGGCCGTCGGTGCGGCCTCGGGGCTGCTCGCGTTCGCGGTCGGGCTCGTCTGGATGATCGTCGCGAAGAACCTCCGCCTGACCTACGACCCGAAGTCGCGCATCCGGCTCCACGTCAGCTACCTCGGACACCCATAGGGCTGCCGGGTGCCGCACACCCGCGTCCCGTAAGATCGAGCCTGCGCTCTCGTCTCCGAACTCGAAAGGTCCCGTCACGTGGTGGATCCGGACATTCTGACGTCCGTGCTCGTCGGCATCGCCGTGCTCATCGGCTGTCTCGGCATCATCGTGCCGGTGCTGCCCGGATCGATCCTCATCGGCATCGGGGTGCTCATCTGGGCCATCGTCATCGGCACTCCCGCCGCGTGGATCGTCTTCGCGATCGTCGCCGTCCTCGTCGCCGCCGGGATGAGCGCGTCGCTCGTTCTCACGGGCCGCAAGCTCAAGGAGATGTCCGTGCCGAATCGGTCGGTCATGCTCGGCGGAGTGCTCGCGATCGTCGGCTTCTTCGTCATCCCCGTCGTCGGTCTGCCCGTCGGCTTCGTCCTCGGCCTCTACCTCGCCGAGCTGTCCCGACTCAAGGACCCGAAGGTCGCGTGGGGATCGAGCTGGGGCTCGATCAAGGCGATCGGCATCGGCACCGTCATCGAGCTCGGTCTCGCCCTGCTCGCCGCCATCACCTTCGGCATCGGACTGCTCATCCACTTCATGTGAGAAGACGCGGCGACGTCAGGTGCGCTGCGGGCTGACGCCGCGGGGTACCGCGCGGCCTGCGCTGAACGATCCGTCGAGCTCGAGCAATTGCGCTGACTCACGGCGCTCGAGCCGCCGCGCCGGGCGTCGAAGACTACGCGGAGCCCCAACCACTTGCTGCAGCCCAACCACTACCCGGAACATCGAACACTACCCGGAGCGGCTTGTGCGTCGGTGTCACTTCTCGAGAGGCACTCTGAGCCGCTCACACACCGCGTGCACGGGTTGTGTCTGCGGCTGCGGGTGCGGGGTCCGAAATGGTGTTCGGCGAAAGGCACGGTGGGCGTCAAGAACTATGCGGAGCCCCAACCACTATCCGGAACATCGAGCACTACCCGGAGCGGCTTGTGCGTCGGTGTCACTTCTCGAGAGGCACTCTGAGCCGCTCACACACCGCGTGCACGGGTTGTGTGAGCGGCTGCGGGTGCGGGGTTCGAAATGGTATTCGGCGAGAGGCACGTGGGGCGTCGAAGACTACCCGGAGCCCCAACCACTACCCGGAGCGGCTTGTGCGTCGGCGTCACTTCTCGAGAGGCACTCTGAGCCGCTCACACTCCGTGTGCACGGGTTGTGTGTGCGGCTGCGGGTGCGGGGTTCGAAATGAGGCTCGGCGAGAGGCACGGTGAGCGCCGAAGACTACCCGGAGTCCCAACCACTACCCGGAGCCCCAACCACTACCCGGAGCGGCTTGTGCGTCGGCGTTACTTCTCGAGAGGCACCTTGAGCCGCTCACACACCGCGTGCATGGGTTGTGTGTGCGGCTGCGGGTGCGGGGTCCGAAATGGTGTTCGGCGAAAGGCGCGGTGGGCGTCGAAGACTACTCGGAGCCCCAACCACTACCCGGAGTCCCAGCGGCCCCCTACCCGGGCCCCAGGCCCGTCAGGCGAGGGCGTCGATGACGAAGTCGAGGCAGCCCAGCAGCGCCTTGACGTCGGCCGGGTCGACGGAGACGAACGTCGCGATGCGCAGCTGATTGCGGCCGAGCTTGCGGTACGGTTCGACGTCGACGATGCCGTTGGCGCGCAGCACCGAGGCGACGCGGGCAGCATCGACGGAGTCGTCGAAGTCGACGGTGACGACGACCGATGAGCGGTCCGCGGGATCGGCGACGTAGGGGTGGGCCACCTCGGCGGACTCCGCCCAGTCGTAGACGTACCCCGAGGTCTCGCGCGTGCGCTCGGTGGCCCACTCGAGACCGCCGTTGCCGTTCATCCACTCGATCTGCTCGGCGAGCAGGAGCAGAGTCGCAACGGCCGGGGTGTTGTAGGTCTGATCCTTGCGCGAGTTGTCGATCGCGGTGACGAGGTCGAGCGAAGCGGGGATCCAGCGCCCGGAGTCCTTGATCTCCTGCGCCCGGGCGACCGCCTTCGGGGAGAGGATCGCCACCCACAGGCCGCCGTCGGAGCCCATGTTCTTCTGCGGCGCGAAGTAGTAGACGTCGGTCTCGGCGATGTCGACGGGCAGGCCGCCGGCACCGGACGTCGCGTCGATGACGACGAGCGCATCGTCGTCGATGCCCTGAGGCCGCGCGATCGTCGTCGCCACACCCGTCGAGGTCTCGTTGTGGGGCCACGCGTAGACGTCGGCGGTCCCGTCGAGTCCGGCGTCGGCCAGGGCGGCGGGGGAGGGGATCGCCGCGGTGCCCGGCTCGGCGGCGAGGATGAGGGAGTCCTTGAGGTGCGGGGCGGTGTCCGTGGCCTTCGCGAACTTCTGGCCGAACTCACCGAACGTCGCATGGGCGGCCCGCTCACGGACGAGACCGAAGGCGGCGACGTCCCAGAACACGGTGGACCCGCCGTTGCCGAGGACGACCTCGTAGCCCTCGGGAAGGTCGAAGAGCTCGGCCAGTCCGGTGCGGATCCGGCCCACGAGGCTCTTCACCGGCGCCTGGCGGTGGCTCGTGCCGAGCACGGTCGCCCCGGCCGCGCTCAGCGCATCGATCTGTGCCGACCGGATGCGGGCCGGGCCCGATCCGAAACGTCCGTCGGCGGGCAGGAGTTCGTCTGGAATCGTCAGGTTCGTCGCAGTCACGCACGCCATTCTAAGGTCTCGCCGCACAGCGACCGGAGGCCGTCTCATCACGTGCGGATCGTGCCCGCACCCCGCACGGTCCGGCCGTGTCCGTCACCGCCCGTAGAGTGGAGCCATGAGTGAGCCTGTCGACCGCCTGGCCCAGACCCGGGCCTCCTATATCTCGTCCTCGTTCGACCGCCCCGAGGTCTCCCCGCTCGACTTGTTCCGCACGTGGTACGACGAAGCCGCCGGCCAGGTCCGCGAACCCAACGCCATGACCGTGTCCACGCTCGACGACTGGGGTCCCGTCGCCCGCATCGTCCTGCTCAAGGCCGTCGATACCGCCGGCTTCGTCTTCTTCACCGACTACGACTCGGCGAAGGGACGGCAGCTCGCCGCCGATCCGCGCATCGCGGCGAGTTTCCCGTGGCAGGACATGCACCGGCAGATCCGGATCCGGGGCCTCGCCGAGGCGGTCGCCGCCGCGGAGTCCGACGCGTACTTCGCGGTGCGCCCCCGCGGCTCGCAGATCGCGGCGAACGTGTCGAAGCAGTCCCAGCCGGTGAGCGGGCGCGAGCAGATGGAAGCCGAGTACGCCGCCGCCGTCACCGAATTCGAGGGGCGTGAGGTGCCGCGGCCTGCGCACTGGGGCGGGTTCCGCATTCGGCCGTTCGAGATCGAGTTCTGGCAGGGACAGCAGAACCGCTTCCACGACCGGTGGGTGTTCCGACGCGCCGACGGCAGTCACGACCCCGGCGATCTCGCGGCCGCCGACCAATGGGAGCTCGTCCGCCTCTATCCTTGACCGAAAGGTCTGTCTGCACCGACTTTCTGCCGGGCAGGCAGCCACCCTGACAGTGACACCCCCGCCGGGTCTCCCGGCTCGCAGCGTCGTGAGCCGGACGACCCGTCCCCACCCCGAATCCTCAAGGAGCATCCATGGCACAGACACCGCAGGACACCACCACGACCGGCAGCGACCAGGCAGCACCGGAGCGTCCGACCCCGGAGGCCAACCGGGGCAACGCCGCCCGGACGGGTGAGGGCACGGTCGCCCGGTTCGACAACCTCATCGGCGGACAGCGCCGCGGATCCGAGGACCGCGTGCTCAACCGCAACCCGTCCGATCCCGCCGACGTCATCGGCAGCTTCGCCCGTGCCGACGCCCAGACCGTCACCGACGCCATCGCCGCCGCGGCTGCCGCGGCACCGGCCTGGGCCGACTTCCCCGCGCAGCAGCGCTTCGCGATCCTCGACACCGCAGGCACCCTCATCGCCGAACGCGCCGACGCCCTCGCCGACCTCCTCGCCCGCGAAGAGGGCAAACAGCTGACCGAGGCCCGCGGCGAGGTGCTGCGCGCCGCGCAGATCTTCAAGTTCTTCGCCGGTGAGACGATCCGCAACACCGGGGAGATCATCGACTCCGTGCGCCCCGGCCTCGTCGCCGAGATGACCCACGAGCCCATCGGCGTCGTCGGGGTCATCACGCCGTGGAACTTCCCCATCGCCATCCCCGCCTGGAAGATCGCCCCGGCGCTCGCCTACGGCAACACCGTCGTGTTCAAACCGGCCGAACTCGTCCCCGGCTCCGCCTCGGCGCTCGTCGACATCCTCGTCGAGGCGGGCCTGCCCGACGGGGTCCTCAACCTCGTCATGGGGCCCGGTCGCGTCGTCGGGGACGTGCTCACCGCCTCGGCGGACGTCGACGCCATCACCTTCACCGGATCCGCCGCCGTGGGGCGCGGTGTCATCACCGCGGCCAGCGAACACGGGATCCGCGTGCAGTGTGAGATGGGCGGGAAGAACCCGCTCGTCGTCCTCGGCGACGCCGACCTCGACGCCGCCGCCGATGCCGCGGTCAACGGCGCCTTCTTCTCCACCGGTCAGCGCTGCACCGCCTCGTCGCGGCTCATCGTCACCGCCGACGTCCACGACGAGTTCGTCCGGCTCGTCACCGAGCGGATGCAGGGCCTGTCCGTCGGCGATGCCCGCGCCGAGGGCGTCGACATCGGCCCCGTCGTCTCCGACGACCAGCTCGCCCAGGACCTGCGCTACATCGACATCGCCCGGGACGAAGGCGGTGAGGTCACCGGCGGTGACCGCATTGAGGCGGACACGGAAGGGTACTTCCTCGCACCGGCTCTCGTCACGGGCACGAAGCCGACCGACACGATCAACGTCGATGAGGTCTTCGGTCCGGTCGCCTCGGTGATCGAGGTCGCCGACTACGACGAGGCGCTCGCGGTGGCCAACGACACCGCGTTCGGCTTGTCCGCGGGCATCTTCACGTCCTCGCTGAAATATTCGAGCCACTTCAAGCGTTATGCCCAGGCAGGAATGGTGATGGTGAATGCGCCGACGGCAGGGGTGGACTACCACGTGTCGTTCGGAGGTCGGAAGGGCTCGAGCTACGGACCCCGCGAACAGGCCCGAGCGGCACGCGAGTTCTACACCGTCCACAAGACGGCGTACGTCAACGCGGGCTGAGACCCGCAGCGACCCCGCGGCCACGATAGAATCGATGTGAATCTCAGGGGGCCGCGAGACATCGCAGCCGGGGCACGGTCGCACGCCCCCTGAAATGTGTGAACGCCTGACATGGTCTCCCCAGACCTGAAGACGAAGAGTGGAGTGGCTGGTCTTAAGTGAACGACCTCGTCGATACAACCGAGATGTACCTCAAGTCGATCATCGAGCTCGAGGAGCAGTCGATCGTGCCCCTGCGGGCCCGGATCGCCGAGCGCCTCGACCATTCGGGACCCACCGTCTCCCAGACCGTGGCCCGGATGGAGCGCGACGGCCTGCTCCATGTGAGCAATGATCGGCACCTCGAACTCACCCCGGAGGGACGTCGCATCGCCACCGAGGTGATGCGCAAGCACCGTCTGGCCGAACGGCTCCTCGCCGACGTCGTCGGTCTCGAGTGGGAGCTCGTCCACGACGAAGCGTGCCGGTGGGAGCATGTGATGAGCGAGCAGGTCGAGCGCAAGCTCGTCAGCCTGCTGCCTGACACGAAGTCCGGTCCCTACGGCAACCCGATCCCGGGTCTCGAAGTCATCGGTGCCGAAGCGAGCAACGGCGCCGAGGTGGTCGACCTCGCGACCGCGGTCGCCCGCGACGGCGCCACACAGCTGACGATCGCGTGGCTGGCCGAACCGCTGCAGGTCGACATCCACCTCCTCCAGCAGTTCCAGGTCGCCGGGGTGATGCCCGGCACCGACGTCGAGATCACCCGCAACGGCGAATACATCACCGTGCAGGTCCCCGGCGCCGAGGACGTCCTCGACCTTCCCGTCGAGACCGCCTCGCACGTGTTCGCCCACAAGCGCTGATCGGCACTGCCCGCCTGAGGTCCCGGCGTCGCTGTCGGCACCACAGGGCGGTCACCGGTCGCGACATCACGCATCGGTCGCGCTCCGTGACGGAGTCGACGCACAGTGCTCAGAGTGTGTAACGAAACGTTGCACAACCCGGCCCGGGGAGCGGAGATCCGCTCCCCGGGCCGGTGTCTGTAACAGCGAATGTTACGGAGACATGAATCTCATTCAAGCCTCTCACCTCGGCATTTAGGGTTAACCGCGGGGTTTCCCCACCCTGGTCGTGACAGAAACGTGACAATTGATCACTGATTGGTTACAGTTGTGGAGGTCGCCCGCGCAAGCAGGCGACTTCACGCCGGGAGCCGCACGCCACGCCCGCTGTGACACACACCAGGACCGAGAGTGGCGGTCGGAGGAATCCGATAGGTGACGAGAGGAAAACGTGGCAACTAAGCACCATGGCCGCCGCGCCGCAGAGACCAAGGTCAAGACCCCGCTGACCGAACTGACCGAACTCCTGAATGCCAACTCCGCCGTCTTCGGACGTCGCGCAGCCGTCGTCGCTGCCAGCGGTGGCCTTCTCACCGCAGCCGTTCTCCCGGCAGCCGGTCAGGCCGGAGACGACAGCGTCGCTGTCTCCGCCGAATCGCAGACCACTGAGGTCGCCGAATTCCAGAACCAGGCCGCCACGGTCGTTGCCAAGGGCAACACCGACGACAAGGACAAGAAGGCCGAAGGCTCCTCCTTCAGCGCCGACGTCCAGACCGTCACCGCGAAGCCCGCTCCCAAGCCTGAGCCGAAGCCCGAGCCGAAGCCGGCTTCGAGCGCGAGCTCCAGCTCGTCCGACTCCTCCTCGTCCTCGGACAAGAAGTCCTCGTCCAAGTCCGACAGCGACAAGGGCGACTCGAAGGACTCCGGTTCCGACTTCAAGATGCCCGATGGCTCGAAGGCCCAGCAGGTCCTCGCCATCGCCAAGCAGTACGTCGGCACCCCCTACGTCTCCGGCGGCACCTCGCCCAGCGGTTGGGACTGCTCGGGCTACACCTCCTACGTCTACGGCAAGGTCGGCGTCAACCTGCCCCGCACCTCCGGTGCCCAGGGCAGCGCAGGCACGACCGTGTCGAAGTCCGAAGCTCAGCCGGGCGACCTCATCTGGAAGCCGGGACACATCGGCATCTACGCCGGCAACGGCATGATGTACGACGCCGGCAACCCGCGTGTCGACACCAGCTACCGCAGCATCGACTGGATGATCGACGGCGGCGCGAAGTTCATTCGCGTTCTCTGATTCGATTCGCCGGACACTCCCCGCTTCACTCGACGGTCCTCGAGTGAGGCGGGGAGTTTCTGCATCCCCGACGCGGTGCGACCGGCAGGCCTCCCGGGCCGTGCGCGGGCACCGGCGGCCGTCCGAGATCGGCGTGGACGGCCGTTCGAAGTGAACGACGAGGGAAGAATTCATGACGCGGACGGTATGAATTCGATCACAACGGCAATCGGCGTTACTCTTGAGAAGATTGAGTTCCGTAAGCGATGGGAAATCGGATGGGGCATAGTCGAATATTCCGGATAGCCGCTCCAGGTTCTGGCGCGGAGTACATATCTGTGTCTATGTCCGTTTCCAAGGCGTTGTGCTGGTGCACGACGCCTTTTGTGTTCCCTGGGACAGGTGCGCCGCCGGTGCGGCAGCGAGCGAGCCTGAGCGACCGGAGCAGTGGGACACCTCCGCACATGACGATGAGGGGCGAGAAATGAAGACTCTCGTGCTCAATGCCGGATACGAACCGCTGTCGGTCGTGCCGTTCACCAGAGCTGTCGTGCTGGTGCTCACGGGCAAAGCGACGGTGCTCGCAGCGGAGGACGCTCCGGTGAGATCGCAGCACGTGAGCCTCGACCAGCCCTCGGTCATCCTGCTCACCCGGTACGTCAGACCGCCGCGGGACCGCCGGGTCTCGCTCTCCCGCCGCGGGGTGCTCCGCCGCGACAACCACCGCTGCGCCTACTGCACCCGACCGGCGAGCACGGTCGACCATGTCATGCCGCGCTCGCGCGGCGGCGGCAACACGTGGGAGAACCTCGTCGCCTGCTGCCGGGACTGCAACAACCGCAAAGGCGACCGCACGCTCGGGGAGATCGGGTGGAAGCTGAGCTTCCGCCCCAAGGAGCCCCGAGTCGGTCAGTTCTGGATGCGCGGCATCGACAAGCCCGTCGAGCAGTGGCGTCCGTTCCTCGACATGGGTCATGCGGCCTGACCGTTGACGTGATCGTTCTGGGCCCGGTGCAGTCACCGGCGTCCGCCGCCGGCCGACCGCACCGCCGGCACCCCCGCCGATGACTCGACAGAGGGTCTGACCGGTGACGATGATGTCCGCACTGTGATCGCCACCGGATAACGATGTGACATAGACGGCAGTGTTCGACGCAATGTGCTCTAGTGTTGATTGTGAGAAGTTCGCTGCGACATAAGGAGCGTGCGATGTCAGAGCAGGACCGCACCCAGGGTGCCGGATCGCCGCCGGTCGGTGAGTCCGACGCGGTGATCGTCGGCATCGACGGATCCCCGCCGAGCAGGAACGCGCTCAACTGGGCGATCCAGGAAGCACGGTCGCTCGGCAAGCCGATTCGGCTCGTCGGGGCCTACACGATCCCCAGCGTCGCCGCCGCGGCGATCGACGTGTCGTATGTGCCGATCGACGACTCGGCGATCCGCCAGTCGGTGACGAACACGCTCAAGGAGGCAGCGGCGGAGGTCAAGGCCGCCGGCGTGCCCGTCGAAGCCGTCATCGAGATCGGCGATGCCGCCGGCGTGCTCATCGAGGAGTCGAAGACCGGGGGACTGACCGTCGTCGGTTCGCGCGGTCGCGGCGGGTTCGCCGGCCGTCTGCTCGGCACCGTCTCGAGCGCACTGCCCGCGCACTCCGCCTGCCCGACGGTCGTCGTTCCGGCGGCATGGCAGGCCGAGACGGACAAGGCCGCCCATCCGACGTCGTCACGCCCGATCCGCCAGGACCGCGGAGAGATCGAGGAGACGGATCCCGACGCCGAGGCGATCGCGGGCCTGCGCTTCGACGGCAAGGTCGTCGTCGGCGTCGATTCGCTCGGTGCCGAGTCGCCGGCCCTGTGGAAGGCGGCGCGGCTTGCCGTGCGGCGCGGGTCTCCGCTGCACATCGTCGCGGTCATCACGACGACCGTCATCGGTCCCGAATGGCTGCCGAGCACCGCCGACCTCGAACGCCTCATCAACGAAGGCGCCGACAAGCTCGTCGTCGCCAAGCAGCGGATCAAGGACGAGTTCCCCGACCTCGACGTCACGTGGACCCTCTTCGACGGGCAGCCCGCCGAGGTGCTCGTGCGCGCCTCCGACACCGCAGAGGTCCTCGTCATCGGGTCCCGCGGGCGCGGCGGGTTCGCCGGCCTGCTGCTCGGGTCGACCTCGCAGTCGGTGCTGCCGTACTCGCAGTGCCCGACGATGGTCGTGCGGGTCTCCCGTGACGCGGACAAGCGTCGGGAAGAGGGAGAGATCCCCGAGCCGAGCCTCTGACGCGGTGGATGCTCCAGCACAGACGGCGCCGACCCCGACCGGGCGGCGCCGTCGCCTCGGTGCCGCGGACTGGATCGGTCTGGGATTCCTCGTCGTCCTCCTCGTCGGCGGTCTCACCTGGTCGAAATGGCTGCCGTACTGGGACCGGGCCTGGACGCTGAGCGAGACGTCGGTGTGGGACGGCAGCTCACTGTTCGCCGTCGCCGGGGACGCGATGTCACTGACGGGAGCCTGGGACTTCACACTCGCGTACTTCCTCGCGGTGTGGAAGGCGCTCGTCGTCGCGCTCCTCGTCGCTGCGGCGATCGATGCGCTCGTGCCGCGCGACTGGCTGCTGCGGGTGATGAACCGGCGGCACACCGCGACCCAGTCGCTCGTCGGTGCGACGCTGTCGCTGCCGAGCATGATGTGCACCTGCTGCGCGGCGCCGGTGGCGGCGGGCCTGCGGGTCAGCGGTGTCACCCGCAGCGCCGCCCTGGCCTACTGGGTCGGCAATCCGCTCCTCAACCCGGCCGTGCTCATCTTCCTCGCTCTCGTCCTACCATGGCAGTACGTGGGCACGCGCATCGGCATCGGACTCCTCATCGCCGTCGGGGCCAGTGCCCTCATCGGCACGTGGCTGGCCGGTCGGGTCAAGGACGTTCCGACATCGGCCGTGAGCGAGCCCGTCCGACTCTCATCGATGCCCTTGCGCTATCTGCGCTCGCTGTCGCGGTTCGCGCTCGTCCTCATCCCCGAACACCTCGCCCTCGTCTTCGTCATCGGGCTCGTCGCTCCCTGGCTGACCGGGCTCTACGGCCTCGAGAGTCAGCTGGGAGCACTCGCCATCATCGTCGCCGCGTGCGTCGGCACGCTGCTCGTCATTCCGACCGGCGGTGAGATCCCCATCATCATCACGCTGCTGGCCGCGGGGGTCGGGGCGGGAACGACCGGGGCGCTGCTCATCGCACTGCCCGCGCTGAGCATTCCGTCGATGGTCATGGTCGGCAAGGCGATGGGATGGAAGGCGACGCTGGCAATGGGTCTTGCCGTGATGATCGGGTCGATGCTGGCCGGACTCGGACTGCTCGCCCTGACGTGAGGCGGCCTGCTGAGAAGCGGCGTGAAGGCGCCCCCGGGCAGATTCGAACTGCCGACACCCGCTTTAGGAGAGCGGTGCTCTATCCCCTGAGCTACGGGGGCCGTGTGGCTGTCGTCAACCACGATCACCCAGTGTAGCGTAGAAGAAACCTCGATGATTCACGGTGCGCCAGCACGTGTTATGGGAAGTTTCTCGTTAGGGTCGAACTGTGCCAGATTCCGTTGTTGACGATCAGTACCCAGAGCTCGGGGGCGCGTTCGCCGAGTGGAAGCAGCAGGCCGCCCACCTCGGCGGTCGCGACACCATGCTTCATTTCCGGGACTCTCGCGACGGCAGCATCGACCTCTCGGGAGCCCACCCGTCGGGCCTCGCTCAGCTGCTCGCCGGTCGCCCCACGCGCCTGTCGAGCCTGATCCGCGACCACGAGATCCTCGCCGACGCCCGCCGTCGTGCCCGGTCGATCCGCTCGAAGGCCGAGCAGCTCGACAACGAACGCGGCATCCGCACCGCCCACCTCGCGATCGGCTTCGCTTCGTGGACGGAGAAGGACTCCAAATACAAGTTCAACGCCCCCGTCGTGCTGCGCCACATCACGCTCGTGCCGCGGGGCTCCCGTGTCGAGGACTACGAGATCGTCCTCGGCAATGAGATCACGATCAACCCGGCCCTCGTCCGGCACCTCGCCGAGGTGTACGACCTCGACGTGCCTGTCGACGACTGGGTCGACGCCACCGGGGGACCGCACGGCTTCGATCCGGGGCCCGCACTCGACCGCCTCGGCGAACTTGCCCAGTCGGTGCCCGGTCTGCGGATCAACCACCGCTTCATCGTCTCGACGTTCGCGAACATCGCGAGTTCCTTCACCGGCGATTACCTGCCCACTCAGCATCCGATCCTGCGGGCACTCGCCGGCGACGCCGAGGTGCGCGGACAGTTCGGCGGGGGCGTCACCGTGCCGTGCCGGACACCGCGATCGGCGGCACCGTCCGGACAGGACACGAGTGGCGCGACGTCCGCCGCATCCACGGCCGCGCCAGGCAGCGTCGATGCGTCTGCCACCGGCGACGATGCCACGGGCGCTGCGGCGACTAGTGCTGCTTCCGCGGCGGCAGTTTCCTCGGCGACCGCTGATCACGCCGACGAGAAGTCACCGACCACAGGACCGGCTCCTTCCGACGCGAGCCCGGCGACGGGGACCGACTCGACAACGGTGACGAACGCTGACGCGACAACGGCAGCGAACACCGAAGAGGGTGTTGCCTCCGCATCGCGCACGACCGCGGGAAAGTCTGACGGCGACGACGCAGCATCGTCCACCGGCGCCGACGCCGGCGCCGGCAAGCCGGGCACTGGCAAGCAGGACGCAGACAAGCCGGGTGCTCGCAACCAGGACACAGGCCAGAAGCCGAGCTCCGACATCACGGCCGCAGACGAAGCGGGCGCGACTGAGTCGACAGCGACCGCTGGCGAGACGTCCGTCGCGGACGGTGCACCGACGTCGGCGAGCGGCGAAGACGACAGCGCCGCGCGCAGTGATCGTGCGGCCGACGACCGCGCTGCCGCCGACACGACCACCGGTGACCGGGCATCCGGTGCCGCAACGACCTCAGGGTCGACGACCGCGGATTCGACAACTGCGGACTCGACGACCGCAGACTCGGACACCTCCGGCAGCGCCGCGACGCCGGCTGAGACGACCGGAACTCCCAAGAAGACCGCGACTGGCACGGACGCTGCGACGGGCGCGGACACCGCGACGGACCGGTCCGATGCAGCCGCGACAGGCACAGCCGCGCCCGGCGCCAGTGCCGGGGCCGACAAAGCCTCCGAGGCTGGGGACGACACCGGCGAGCCGACCGTGCCGATCAGCTCGGCGGACTCGACCGGCGCCGCCACGCAGGCCGCCGGCTCCGCGCCACGCGCCGTCGGTTCTGCTGCGCAGGCCGGCTCGACGCCAGCCGCCGGTTCGGCACCAGCCGGTTCGACGGCACGGCCCGGCTTGGCATCGCGTGCGTCCGATACGGGGATGCCGGCGGGCGAGGAGTTCGTGCCCGCGGCGCTCCAGGAACCGGTCACGCCCCTGCCCGATCGCAAGCCGCAGGAGGAGTTCCTCGTCATCGACGTCGACGGTGACCAGCAGGCCGTCGTCGACGCCGCAGTCTCGGGACGGTCCGTCGTCGTCGACACTCCGCCGGGCACCGGCGCGACCCAGGTCGCCGTCGCGGTTGCCACGACACTCGCGCACACGGGCAAGAGCGTCCTCTTCCTCGCCCAGACCTCCGATGCGCTCGACGATTTCTCCGCCCGCCTCGGCGAGGTCGGACTCAGTGACTTCGCCGTCGACACCCGTGAGGGCGCCGACCACATCAAACGTCAGCTCATCGGGCTCATCGGCTCGGCTGAGCGGGCCGAGCGCCCCGACCTCGCGGGTCTGCTCGGCGAGCTCAACGAGCAGCGTGCGACACTGAGCGACCATGTCGCCTCCCTCCACCGTCGGCGCGCGCCGTGGGACGTCTCCGTCTACGAGACGATGCAGCATCTCGCGGAGCTCACCTCGGGCGATGACTCGCCGCAGACCGGAGTGCGGTTCGGTGACGACATCCTCGAAGCCAGCGACGACCGGCGCACGGCGCTGCGCGGCAAACTCGGCGAACTCGCCTCCCTCGGCGCCTTCACCCTCGACGTCGAGGACACCGTGTGGTTCGGCGCCGACCTCAAATCCGTCGACGAAGCCGAAGCCGCGCGCACCGTCGCCGAACGCCTCGGCCGCACCCTGCCCGACCTCGTCGCCGCCGTCGAACCCGTGCTCGCGAAGGCCAAGCTCAACCCGCGGCGCAACCTCGACGACTGGTCGCGGGCGATCAAGGTCCTCCTCCGGGTCCGCACGACACTCGACCGGTTCGCCCCCGACGTCTACGACCACCGGCTCGACGACCTCATCGCCGCCACCGGATCCTCGGAGTACCGGAGCGAGCGCGGCATCGAGATGGGCATGCTCCAGCGCAAGCGCCTGAAGAAGTCCGCACAGGAGTTCCTCCGTCCCGGCGCCGAGGTGCCCGACCTCCACGCGGCCCTCATCGACGTCCGCGCCCAGCGGGTCATCCTCCGCGACCTCGCAGGCCATGACGGACGTCCGCAGATCCCGCGCGGCGTCCTCGAAGCCGATGAGATCCTCCAGGGCGTCGAAGCCGACGTCGCGAAGCTCGCCCCGGTCCTCGAGACCACCCCCGACGGCGGCGACCTCGGCGGCATGCTCATCGAGGAGCTGCAGGCCCGCGCCGAGGCGATGGGCGGAGATTCCGAGAACCTTGCCGACCTGCCCGAACGCTCCCGACTCCAACGCGAGCTCAGCGCCGAGGGCATGTCCGACCTCATGACCGACCTGCGCCGCCGGAAGGTCGAGAACCACCTCGTCGGTCCGGAGTTCGACCTCGCCTACTGGGCGTCGGTGCTGCAGACGATGGCGAGCGAGGATCCGCAGATCGGCCGCCATGACGGGGCCGCTCTCCACCGTGTCGCCGAAGGCTTCCGCGACAATGATCGCGCCTTCGTCGCCGCCGGTGCCGGACGCCTGCGGTTCAACCATGCCCAGGCGTGGAAGCGCGCGATCGACGCCGACCCGATCGCCGCCGGCGTCATCAAGCAGGAGCTGCTCTCACCGCACACCTCGGTGCAGCGGATGTCGACGAAGGCCCCGGACCTCCTCACGACGCTCGCCCCGGTGTGGATGGCCAGCCCCTACACCGTGCCGGAGCTCTTCGCCGCCCTTCCGCTCTTCGACGCCGTCGTCATCGCCGACGGCGGTCGGCTCTCGGTCGCCGATGTCGTGCCCGGCATCACGCGCGCCCGTCAGGTCATCTCGCTCGGCGACTCGCGTCTGCTCGGGCCCCGGTCGTTCTCGATCGCCGTCGACCGGTGGGGCGCCGATGACGGGGACCATCCGGACTCGGTGCAGGACCGCCTCGGCGAGTTCCTGCCGCGGATGAACCTCTCGAACTCCTACCGGCTCTCTCCCGTCGGCCTCATCGATCTCGCGAATCGCCACTTCTACGATTCGACGATCTCGACGCTGCCGACTGCGCACACCGGGGAGGGCACCGGCCTCGAATTCTCCTATGTCTCCGAGGGGCGCGGCCCCACCGACATCGGCACCGGTCGCGTCGAGAGCCCCGATGCCGAGGTCAAGCGCGTCGTCGAACTCGTGCTCAAGCACGCTCGCACGCGGTCGCGGGAGTCCCTCGCCGTCGTCGCGCTCACACCCCACCACGCGCAGCGGATCGCCACGGCGATCTCCCGGGCGATGAAGGACCTGCCCTACGTCGCGGCGTTCTTCAACGACCCCGGCAAGGAGCCGTTCGTCGTCACCGACGCCGAACGCGTGCAGGGCATGTCCCGGGATGCGGTGATCTTCTCCCTCGGCTACGGACGCACCGTGCACGGCCGGGTCATCCCGGACTTCGGTCCGCTCTCGGGTCCCGACGGCGATCGGATCCTCGCCGCCGTCGTCACCCGGGCCCGCAAGCGCCTCACCGTGGTCTCGAGCATCGAGTCCGACGACTTCGACGAAGCGAAGCTCACCGGGGGAGCGACCCTGCTGCCGAAGCTGTTCGAGGAGATCGCCGCCGGCGGTGTCCGTCAGCCGGGTCCGCACGGGGAGATCTACGATCCGCTGTTCAACGACATCGCCGATCGCCTCCTCCAGCTCGGCGTCGTCGCCCACGAACACTACAACGGCATCGATCTCGCGGTCGCGAACTCCGCCGAGGACGAGCACGGGATGATCATCGCCGTCTCCGGCGACGGCCCCGACTACGCCTCGATCCGCAGCCTCCGCCAGCGCGATCGGGTCGTGCCCGAACAGCTCGAGCGCCGCGGGTGGAAGTTCATGCGGGTGTGGTCGACGGATGCCTTCGTCGATCCGCAGGCCGAGACGGAGAAGGTCTTCGACGCATGGAAGGCGACGGTCGAGACGATGAGCCCGCAGGCCGTGCTCAATGCCGCCCGGGCCGCGTCCGTCGTCGTCGGGCGCACGGGCAGCCGTCCGAAGCTCGTTCCCGGGCTGCCGATGCACAAGTACTCCGATGAGGGTCTCGACGCGATGATCGACTGGATCCAGTCGGATGCGGTGGTGCGCGGCGACGGGGAGATCAAGGAACTCCTGCGGACCGCGCTTGCGCAGAAGGGCAACAGCCCCCGCGGGGAGACGCAGCTGCAGGCGGCGGTCGACCGCTACCGTCAGCGCCATGCGCAGGCGAAGAAGGTCACCGGCGCCGAGGTGTTCATCCCGACCGCTGATGCGCGCGGTCCCGAGGAAGGCGAGGTCATCCCGAGCTTCGACACCGGGCAGATCCGCGCCGAGTCGCTGCGCGATGCCGGACTCATCGACGCCGAGGCGGATGCCCCTGCCGACTCGGGGTCGGATGTCACTGCTGAGCCCAGGTCGGACGCTGAGTCGACGACCGCCTCGGCGGAGGACGCGGAAGCAGACTCCCGCAGCGGTGAGCGAGACCGCCCCGATGAGCAGTCCTGACGACTCCTCGACACCCGCGAACGACCCAGCCACGGAGGCGAGTGAGGATTCGGGTTCTGCGGATCGCTCTGCCGCGTCGGACGGGAAGCGCGGGGCCGGGGAGGGCTCAGCCGAGGGTCACGCAACCGAGAACAGCCCCACTCCAGCCGAAGACCGCCCCACCCCAGCCGACGATCGCCCGACCTCAGACGAGGATGCCGTGAGGAAAGAGCGCCTGGAGAGGGCGCTGCGGAAGTATCGCGCGACCCTGCGCAACGAAGCCGAATCCGGCAATGAGGGCTTCAGCGCCGAGCACTACCGGTCGCAGAAGCCCCCGCACTGGTGACGGCGCTGACCCTCACCGCGGACATGACGAAGGGCCGCCTCCCGGCAGGGGAGACGGCCCTTCGTGACCACGTCGGGGAATCAGTGGCGCGGAGGCTCGTTCGGGTCGATGTATCCGCCGCCCTGGCCCTGGGCGCCACCGGCAGGTCCGGCGTTGGCCGCAGCCTGGTTGCGCAGCAGATCGCGGATGTCGCCGAGCAGGTCCTCAGCGGTCGGGGGCACCTCGGACTCGGGCACACCGCGCTTGCGCAGCTCATTGAGCTTGTTCATCGGGACGATGATGATGAAGTACACGATGGCGGCAACGATGAGGAAGTTGATCGCCGCAGTGATGACCGCACCGATGTCGATGGTCGTCTCCGGCACGTTCGGCTTGATGCGGAACGCGAGCGCTGGTCCCTCAGCGCCGCCGACCGCCGCAATGAGCGGGTTGATGATCTTGTCGGAGAACGCCGTGACGATCGCAGTGAAGGCGCTGCCGATGATAACGGCAGTTGCCAACTCGACGACATTCCCCTGGAGAATGAAGTCTCTGAAACCCTTAAGCATTAGCGGCACCCTTTCAGTGGTGTGAGCATTAATGCAACTCTAATCTTTCAATGACGGTTACGTAGTACACACCAGCAAGGAATCCCAACAGCGCAGACATGCGAACAAATCGCGACATCCCGGTGTCGGCGATGAATGTGACCGGTGCAACAAAGGCGTTCGCGGCCGGAAGAATCGCGATTCACTGAGGGAGGATTGCAAAGCTGATCGGCAGACCGGCGAATTCCGCTATCCGTCCGGCGTCGTCGGGCGACAGTATTACGGAGACAAGTTGGCCTGATTCCGCGGCGATGCCGTTCTCCTTCCGGATGAGGCGCGCGATCGTCACCTCCTCGACGACGACCTCCGATCCGCCCTCGGGGAGTGAGCTGAAGAGGCGGATGCGCTGCCCCGGTTGCAGCAGGCCCGCGGACTCATCATCGGCGAGGCGGATGGGCATGATGAGATCGGTGCTCCCCGCCGGCAGCGCCTGTTGGTCGAGCACCGCCGAGGCGGTGAGCGGGGACCCTTCGGACACGCCGGCCGAGGTCCGTTTGTCCACGGCCTTTTCGATCGAGGAGAACGCCTTGCTCGGGACGAAGTCGCGGGGATAGTCGACGAGAGTGAGATCGGCGGCGGTGAGCTGAGTCCCCGGCGCGAGGTCCGCGGCGGCCACAACGACCGGGGTGTCACCCTGTGCCGGAGTGAGGAGCCAGGCGAGCAGTGCGCACGCACCGGCGATGCAGGCGGCCGCGAGGAGTCGGCGCGGCCGAACCCTCGTCCCGGCTGCCGGCGAGGGCAGTCGCCGCCTGATGCGTTCGATGAGCGTCATGGTGGCCACGATGCGCCTGCGGCATCGGTGAGGTCAACAGACGACGACTCCCCTGTGGATGCGCGGTGGGCATCCACAGGGGAGTTGAACATGAGTGATGGCGGCGTCCCCAGGGGACTGCACGCGAGTGGGCGGGATCAGGTACCCGACGAGGAGCTCGCGCCCACCTTCTTCGCAGAAGTCGAATCGGACGTCGAGGAGCCTGCTGTCGACGACGCGGTCTTCGAGGAGTCGGAGGAGCCGCCTGCCGAGGAATCCTTGTGCGAGGGGGAGAGCGAGCTCGAGGAGCTGTTGCGGGAGTCGGTGGCGTAGAATCCCGAGCCCTTGAAGCTGATTCCCACGGTGCCGAAGACCTTCTTCAGCTGTCCCTGGCATTCGGGGCAGATCGTGAGCGAGTCATCGCTGAAGTCCTGGTGGATATCGAACTTGTGACCGCAGCTCTTGCATGCGTAGGAATAGACGGGCATTCGGAACCTTTCTTCGACGTAAGGATTATAGTCCACGGGGCCGGGCATCGGCGGTGTCGCGCCGCGGTGCGCACGGGCTGTCCACAGGTCAACACGTATAAGTGGGCGTTTATTTCTCCGCGGAGAGCCACTCCAGTCCGTCCTCGGTGAGGATCTCGCCGATGCGCAGATCCCACGGTTCGACGGTGAGCCCGGGCAGATCCGTCTCGTCGGCGAAGCAGACGCCGACGACCCGCGGGCCCCGTGCGGTACGGGGGCTCTGCCCGTGGTCGAGGGGCGCTTCCCCGAACGGCCCGAACGTCCGGTCGTAGAATCCTCCGCCGTTGCCGAGGCGGGCTCCGCCGGGCCCGAATCCGAGGGCGGGGACGAGGATGAGGTCGGGGACCGCCTCGGCGAGGAGAGCGGTGGCGCTCCACTGGGCGGCCGGTTCCCGGATCCCCCAGCGGCCCTGCGGCCGCAGCGTGCTCATCGCTGCGCTCACCTCACCGAACCGCAGTGGCTCACCGAGGCGGGTGACGATGGGCAGGACGACGCGCGCCCCTCGGCGCAACAGGTCATCGAGCGCCGGATCGAGATCGGGTTCGCCGGGCAGGCCCGCATAGGCGACGACGGTGCGCCCGGTGAGGTCATCACCGGGCCACATGCGGGCGACCGCCTCGGTGAGGGCCGCTGCGATCGTCGGCTCATCCGGCCGGGACGACGCGCGGGACAGCTCTGCTCGCTCGGCCCGGCGCGCCCGCACGAGCGCGCGCAGACGCGCCTTCGATGTCTCAGGATCCACGCCCTTCAGCGTAACCGGTGGGTGAGGACTGGTTAAGATGAACGTCATGAGCGATCAATCCCACAGCACAGTTCGCAAGGCCGTCATCCCCGTCGCCGGCCTCGGAACTCGATTCCTCCCCGCCACCAAGGCCACCCCCAAGGAGATGCTGCCCGTCGTCGACAAGCCGGCGATCCAGTACGTCGTCGAAGAAGCCGTGTCCGCCGGCCTCGAGGACGTCCTCATGATCACCGGACGCAACAAGCGGCCCCTCGAGGACCACTTCGACCGGGTCGACGGACTCGAAGCCGCGCTGGCGAAGAAGGGCGACGACAAGAAGCTCGCCGCCGTTCGCCACTCCTCGGAGCTCGCCGACATCCACTACGTGCGCCAGGGCGACCCCAAGGGACTCGGCCACGCCGTGCTCAAGGGACGCCAGCATGTCGGCGACGAGCCGTTCGCCGTCCTCCTCGGTGACGACCTCATCGACGAGCGCAGCCCGATCCTGCCGAAGATGATCGACGTCGCCGAATCGACCGGCGGCAGCGTCGTCGCCCTCATGGAGGTCCCGCCGGAGCTCATCCACCTCTACGGCTGCGCCGCCGTCGAACAGACCGATGACGACGAGGTCGTCAAGATCACCGGCCTCGTCGAGAAGCCCGCCCGGGAGGAGGCGCCGTCGAACCTCGCGATCATCGGGCGCTACGTCCTCGCGCCGGAGATCTTCGACGTCCTCGAGACGACGGAGCCCGGCCGTGGCAACGAGATCCAGCTCACCGACGCCCTTCAGACCCTGGCCGGGGACCCCGCGAGCCACGGCGTCTACGGCGTCGTCTTCAGCGGTGACCGCTACGACACCGGTGACAAGCTCGACTACCTCAAGGCAGTTGTGCAGATCGCGTGCTCGCGCGACGATCTCGGCGACGACCTCAAGGGCTGGCTCAAAGAGTACGTGGCGGATCTCGACTGACCACCGATGCGACAGCGTGCCGCGCCGCGGGCCGGCCTCCCGGTGACCCTGCAGGTCCCGGTGACCGCAGTGGTCGCTGTGACCGCAGAGGTCGCGGTGAATCCGGCGGCTCCCGGAGGCCCTGGTGATCGGTGACGGCCCGGTGTGGCCGATCGAGCTGCGCGACACCACGGCCGCGGTGACGCTGCGACCCCTGCGTCGCGGCGACGAGTCCGCATGGCGTGAGGTCCGCGCCTTCAACCGCGACTGGCTGCGCCCCTGGGATGCGACGCTGCCGGTGCCCGGCCAGGAGACGCCGAGCTTCCGGTCGATGGTGCGGATGTATGACAAGCAGGCCAAGCGCGGTCAGTCCGTCCCCTTCGCCATCGAGGTCGCCGGTGAGTTCCGCGGGCAGCTCACCGTCTCCGGGATCACGTGGGGGTCGATCCTCAGCGGGCAGATCGGCTACTGGATCGACTCCCGCGTCGCCGGCCGCGGAATCACCCCGCTCGCGGTGGCGATGGCCACCGACCACTGCCTCTTTTCCCTCGGCCTCCATCGCATCGAGATCAACATCCGCCCGGAGAACGCGGCGAGCCTGCGCGTCGTCGAGAAGCTCGGCTTCCGCGACGAGGGCCTGCGGCGCAACTACATGCACATCGACGGGCGGTGGAGCGATCACCGGACGTTCGCGCTCACCGTCGAGGACGTCCCCCACGGCATCCTCGCAGCCTTCCGACACGGCACCGGCGGAGGCCACGGCGGACCCGGTGTGAGCAGGGCCTGAACCGAATCGTGTGAACTTCCTGGCGGATTGACCGACACACCACTCTCGTTCACGACGTTGTCCAATCGTGACCTCTAGGGTTTGCAGTGTGGACACCAGCATCATCGTCGTCATCGCCATCGCCGTGGTCTTCGTCGTCGTCGTGCCCGCACTGATCCGCCGCTCGGCCACCGAGATCTCCCGCGTCGACCTCGACCGTGTCCCCGATGATGCCCGGGTGGTCCCTGCCGAGTCCCAGAATCCCTGCCGTGACCAGGCAGAACGCGTCACCGTCTTCCGCACCGAGGCGGCCCAGCCATCCGTGCCGCGCATCGGTCACACCCCCGCCGACACGGTTCCCAGCCTGCGGCTGTCCGCGCAGACCCCGGAACTCGCCGTCATCGACGGAGAGGGTGAGTCCCGCCCCGAGGTGGTCGCGCCCGACGACCAGAGCGCAGAGCCCCGGCAGCTGCCCGTCGCCGTCGGCGAGTCCGCGTCGACGTTCGTCGCCGCCGGGCACGCTCCCGCGCACGACGCCGACATCCGTCCGCTGCACCCCGCGGTGCGCGCCGTCTTCAACCAGGCAGCGTCGGGACCGACGAACTCGGTGAGCGGTGGCACGGGCCGCCTCGGCGAGACGCCCCGAGGTCCGCAGCCACCGACTTCCGCGGGCCGAACCCAGCCGCCTCGCTCTCGCGGGGGAGAGGCTGACCGGCCCGCGACGACCGCGGCGCGCGCACAGACGCCCGCGCCCGGTCCTGCGACACCCGAACCGACCGCCCGAGACACAGAGGACCCTGCGATGACTGAGAGTGCTGCCCGACTGCGCGAATCCCTGCGGTCGACCGGAACGATGGTCCGCGGATTCGCGCTCGTCTTCCTCGCCTCCGTGCTCGGCATTCTCGTCACCGGTGTCCTCGCTCTCGTCTCCGTCGTCCACCCGGCTCTCATCGGAGTGTTCGCAGGCCTCGCGGTCGTCTCGCTCTTCATCGTGCGGACCCTCAATCTGCGCAAGCGCGACATCAAGCGCCAGCTCCGCAGCCTCGGCACGACATCGGCTCGCGGTGGCGAGTCCATTGCGGTCGCGGAAGCCCCCGCCCAGGCGGTCTCGGATTCCGCCGAGTCGAGCGCGCCGGCCGCTGCCGCGAAGGCCGCTCGCGCCCGTGCGGTCATGCAGCGCAGCGCCACGGCGAAGTACGCCCGTGAGGAAGCCGTCACCGGGGAGATCCCGATCGTCCACATCCGCAGCGAGGCCGCCGAGGGGCACACGACCCGCCAGATCCTCCTCACCGGACCGATCCCCGTCATCGACGAGGCCACCGCAGCTCCCGCCGAGCAGGAGGAAGCGAAGGCGGATTCCGCGTCGACCGGAACGTCTGCAGAGTCCGATGCGGTGACCGCGACCGGGGTGGCCGATGACCTCGCCGAGGCGGCTCCCGAACCGGCACGCGCCCCGCAGGCGAAGGAGGCGGCTCCGGCGGTCACCGACCCGTTCCAGCAGCGCCTCATGGCCCGCGGCGGATGGTCGCCGACGCCGCTGCCCGTGCCGAGCTATGTCGATGCCCCCGAAGCCGAGCACACTGTGCCCGCGGCGAAGGCCGCGGACGCGAGTTCGTACGAGACCGAGGCCCGCAGCCGCGAGGACATCGCCGCGCAGTTCGCCGAAGAGCTCGGCTACCGCAACGAGCTCAGCGACTCCGCACGGGATGACAGCCCGCTCGAGCACGGCCGCAAGGCGATCAGGGCCACGAAGGCTCCGGCGCTCGACGCCGTCAACGACGTGCTCGCCCGCCGCCGCGCCTGAGCCGAGGATGATGCAGCGAGTCGGCTGACCGACCGGCGCCGACGCACGAACAGCCCCACCGATCGGTGGGGCTGTTCGCGTCTGTCGCGGTATGTCAGAGCGGTGGGGTGGTCGCTGCCCTGACACCAGCGAGACGCGCGGACTCGCTGTCAGAGCGGCGATCGAGATCTCCCACGTCCAGGTCCGAGGGGGTGAACGCTGTCGTGAGGATCCCAGTCAGGAGGAGAATCCGGTCGTCGATGTCATCTTCGATGACGTGTTCGGATCGCGCGTGTGGCCCGTTGCCACTGGCACCAAGGCCATCGAGCACAGGAATGCCCATCGCCGAGATGAAGTTGGCGTCGCTGCCTCCTCCGACCGCGCGCAGACCCAGCCGTGATCGCACCTTCTCCGCCGCGTGCTGAACGCCTGCGATGAGTTCGGTGCTGGCGCTGGTGACGGTCATCGGCGGGCGGTTCCACCCACCGTCCACGCTCAATGCCACCCGCTCATCCGTGATGATGAGCGACGAGAGCAGCGCGTCGATGCGTTCGGCTTCGGCGGCCGTCGTCACTCGCACGTCCACCTCGGCTTCGGCAGATCCCGCGATGACATTGCGCGCACTGCCGCCGCGGATCAGACCGACATTGAGACTTGTGCCGGCTTCGTAGTCCGAACCCGCACTCAATTGGAGGATGACCTCGGCAAGAGCATTGATGGCGCTGGCTCCGCCGGCTGGGTCATTGCCCGAATGGGATTCGACGCCGGTCGCGCGGATCGTGAAGACACCCACCCCCTTGCGTTCGACTTTGAGGTCCCAATCGACGCCGGGCTCGAGAACCAGGCCTGCTAGCGCTCCCGCCGCTTCGCGCTCGATGATCGGTCGGGATGCTCGGCTGCCGAGCTCCTCATCCCCGTTGAAGACGAAGGTGACGGTCGGATGCGGCAAGCCATGTCGTTGGGCGAATCTGAGCGCGCGGACTCCTGTGACAAGGCCGGCTTTCATATCGAGTACTCCGGGCCCTCGCACGATGCCCTCATCGACGGAGAACGGGATGGAATCGAGGGTCCCGAGCGGCCACACGGTGTCGTAGTGGCCGACGACGACCACTCGGCCGGGAATCGAACCGGGCACCTCGATGACGAGGGTCGGACCGTGCTCAGAGTGATCCACACGTTCGGCGCGACCGAGAGGGCCGAGCACTTCACTCACCCATTCGAGAAGCTGATCGGCGAAGGCGCGCAGCGACGGCAGGTCAGAGCTCGGAGACTCCCGTTCGACCAAGCGCTGCAGATCGGTCAGTGTCGCGGCGTGCTCGGCGGCTGCCTCGGCGCGCAGCAGAGGAAGGCGGTCTGCGAATGCGGTCACTGGACTCCCACCCCCGGTCCAAGAGGCAGACCGAGCAGGTACCAGATGATGAACAGCCCCAGCCAGACGAAGAGATTGACCACTGCGATGGGCAGAACCAGTGACATCAGCGTCCCGATGCCTGCCTTGGGTCGGTGGGTCCGCAGGAATCCCAGTGCCATGACGAAGTACGGACTCATCGGGGTGAGACTGTTCGTCGGAGCATCGGCGATGCGGAAGACAGCCTGTGTCGTCTCCGGAGCGATGTCGAGCAGCATGAGCATCGGAACGAGAACCGGAGCGACGAACGCGTACATCGCCGATCCGCTGGTGAGGACGAGGTTCATGCAGCTGATGAGCAGGACTGCGGCGATGAAGATGGGGATGGGGGATGCGCCGAGTGAATCGAGCAGGCCGGCCCCCTTGATCGACAGGATCGCTCCGATGTTCGTCCATTTGAAGTACGCAAGGAACTGGGCTGCGGCGAAGAAGAGGACCATCACCGGCACGAGTTCGCGCACGCCAGGAACCATCAGCGCGGGAATCTGGCTCACCGAGGTGATCGACCCTTCGGCGACGCCGTAGCAGATGCCGACGGTTGCGAAGAAGAGCATCATGAAGACGGCCATATTGTCCATGAGGGGAGAGTCGAGGACCGAACCGTTCTCGCCGCGCAGCGGCGAGCCTGAGGGGAGGACTGCGAGGACCACAAGTGTGAAGAAGATCAGAGCACCGATGCCGGCAGTGACGAGACCGCGACGTTCGGACGAGTTGAGCTTCATGTTCGGCAGCGGTTCGGCATCGACCGAGGGCTCCTCGGCCTCCATCGCAGCGACCCGCTTGGAGACGACGAGTTCGACGACGACGGTGATCGAGACCGCGAGGACGAGGGATGATGCGGCTGAGAAGTAGTAGTTGGCGAGAGGGCTCACCGAATAGCCGGGGTCGATCGTCTGCGCTGCTGCGGTCGAGATTCCGGCGAAGACGGCATCGCTGCCTGTGGGGAGCAGGCCGATGCTGCTGGCGCCGCCCACGGACACGTACGCGACGACCGCACCGATGATGGGACTGCGACCAACGGCGCGGTACGCGATCATCGCCAAGGGGATCATCACGGCGAATGCCGCATCTGAGGCGACCTGAGCGACCATGGCGGTGATGGCGATGGTGAAGGTGACGTAGCGCGGGGAGACTCGAGCGAGCATTCCGCGCATCATCGCCTGCAGCAGTCCGGAGGCATCGGCGATGGACACGCCGAGTGCGACGACGATGATGAGGCCGAGAGGCGGGAAGGTGACGAAGTTGCTGATGGCGTCGCCGAGCATCATCTGCACGCCGGCGAAGGACAGCAGGTTCTGCACGGCGAGCGTCTCACCGTCCGCCGGATTCTCTGCGGTGACCCCGAGGGCGGAGAGGACTGCGCTGAGGACGGCGACGATGACGGCAAGTCCGACGAAGATCCAGAATGGATGCGGAAGCTTATTGCCGATCCGATCGACGGTTTCGAGGACCTTGAGAACTCCCGTCGAGAACCGCGACTCCTTCGTCACGCTCGCCGGTGAAAGTGTGGACATTCGATTCTCCGAATTGTGATTATGTTCATCTGACAGGAACAGTGTGCATGATGTGTAACATTTTTGGCAATGCCGTATTGGATCATGGCAAAGGATATAGTGGTTCAGTGCAACCACTCGATGCTCTCGACATCTCCCTCGTCGCCGCCCTGCAGCATTCGCCCCGGGCGTCGCTCAACACGCTTTCCGACGTGCTGACGATCTCACCGAGCACGGTGAGTCGACGTCTGTCTCGCCTCATCGACGACGCGCTCATCCGTGTCACGGCGTCCGTGAGCTGGTCGATCCGCGGATCCGGCCATCCCAGTGTGCTCTGGGTGCAGGTGGCTCCCGCGCAGATCCGCGACGCGGCATCCGCGCTGGCCGAGCTGCCTGAGGCGCAATCGGTCTACATCGTCACGGGTGAGGCGAACATCAGGTGCTTGCTCCATCCCCGGGCCGACGGTGACATCTCCGAGCTCGTGCTCGATGTCATCCCGCAGATTCCGGGAGTCGAGCGCATCTCCTCACACGGGATCCTCGCCAGCTCCTCGCGCAGTGCTGACTGGACAGTGCCGGGCATCCTCAGCGATGGGCAGATCGATCTCCTCGGAGGACGGTGGGATGCTGCCGGCAGCGGTGAGCAGGAGGGACAGCTTCGGCGCACCGAGCTGGGAGTCGTCGATCAGCTCGTCGCCAACGGTCGTATCACTGCCGTCCAGATCGCCGACGAACTCGATATCACCCGGGTCACCGCTGCCCGTGCACTTGAGACGATGTTGAGCAGCGGCCTCGTGCGACCGCGGATCGACGTCGAGCCTGGCCTTCTCGGGTATCCGGTTGAGGTCTTTGCGCAGATCAGCTGTGCACCCTCTGCGGTCGCTGACCTCGTTGCAGTGCTCGGACAGCACCCGAACGTGCGGACGGCGTCAATGACGGCCGGAGCAGTCGCTGTCGCGGTCCAAGCCAATGTCGCCAATGAGACCGCACTCTATGAGTTCGTCACAGAGGACCTCGGGAAGCTCGAGGGAATATCGGACGTTCGGCTGTCGACGAAGCTCGAAACGGTCAAGCGAAACTGGAGCAGTGTTCGGCCTGACGGCAGGCAGGTCCCCGCGGCGGCACCGCCGTTGCTTGCGGGGTCGCCTGGCGCTGGGGGCTGAGTCAGTCGGAGAAGACGCCCCAGCAGAGGGCATTGCGGCGCTCCTGGTCCTCGAGGACGAGGTCGCGGACGGCGACCGGCAGTCGGCTGCGCTGCCATTCCCGCTCCTTGCTGCCGGCGGCCGGATCATTCGGGGCTGCCGCGGCGACGGCCTTGATCGCATAGGCGGCCGCGCCGAGATCGTGCTCGGCGACGTGTCCCACGCAGGCGGCCTGACCGGCGGCGTAGGCGGCGAATCGGGGTGCGCCGGTGAGCGGGCGGGCCGCCCCCATCGCGTGACCGCCGAGGGCGCGTGCCGTCATCATCGGCATCTCTCCGCTTGCCCATGCCCGTGCGGCGGCGATCGCGTCGCGCGGACGCCGATCATCGACGACGGCCGCCTCGAAGAGCGGGAGGGCGTGCTCAGCGCAGTCGGCCGCCCAGAGGGCGAGGAGGCGATGGTCGTCGTCGGTGAGGGTGCCGCCGCGACGAACCGTGATGAGCCGCGGGTCGCGGTCCTTGGAGAGGATCATCGTGCTGGGCCGTGCCTGCTGGTGGCGGTGGTGAGCGCCGATCCGCTCCTCGTCTGACCGTCGGGCTTCCTCGCAGTGCTCACGGTCACCGAGTCTAGGGCGACCCCAGCCGAAATCACAGAGGCGGCCGACACGGGAAGTGCCGGCCGCCTCGGTGACGGTCCTTCGCACCGTCACGGGACCCCGGACGGTGCGATGCGCTCAGGAACGCGGAGTGGCGACGTACTTGAGCTCGAGGTACTCGTCGATGCCGACGCGGCCGCCCTCGCGACCGAGACCCGACATCTTCACGCCGCCGAAGGGTGCGGCCGGGTTCGAGACGAGACCGGTGTTGAGGCCGATCATGCCGACCTCGAGCTTCTCGGCCATGCTCAGGGCACGGTTGATGTTCTCGCTGAACAGGTAGCCGGCGAGGCCGTACTCGGTCTCATTGGCCAGCGCCACGGCCTGCTCGTCGGTGTCGAACGTGACGATCGGGGCGACAGGTCCGAAGATCTCCGTCGTGCGGATCTCCGCGTTCTCCGGAACGTTCGTGATGACCGTCGGATCGAAGAAGAAGCCGGGGCCGTCGATCTTCGCACCGCCGGAGATGACCGTGGCACCATTCGACACGGCGTCGTCGACGAGGGCGGCGACCTTGTCCAGGGACTCCTGGTCGACAAGCGGGCCCACCTCGGTGCCGTCCTCGAGGCCGTTGCCGACCTTCATCGACCCGATGCGCTCGGCGAGCTTCGTCGAGAACTCATCGGCGATCGAGGAGTGGACGAAGAGGCGGTTGGCGGCCGTGCAGGCCTCGCCGCCGTTGCGCATCTTCGCGAGCACCGCGCCTTCGACGGCCTTGTCGAGATCGGCGTCCTCGAGGACGACGAACGGGGCGTTGCCGCCGAGCTCCATCGAGGACTTCATGACATTGTCGGCGGCCTGCTTGAGCAGACCGATGCCGACCTCGGTCGACCCGGTGAAGGTGACCTTGCGGGCGATGCCGGACTCCATCCACGGGGTGACGACGCGACGCGCCGACTCCGAGGTGACGACGTTGAGGACGCCGTCGGGCAGACCGGCTTCCTTGAGGACGTCGACGAGCATGAGCGAGGTCAGCGGGGTGAGCTTCGCGGGCTTGAAGACCATCGTGCAGCCGGCGGCGATCGCCGGACCGATCTTGCGCGTGCCCATGGCCAGCGGGAAGTTCCACGGCGTGATGAGCACGCACGGTCCGACCGGCTCACGCGAGATCATCAGACGGTTCTTGCCGTCGGTCGAGAGCGTGAAGTCACCCGAGATGCGCACAGCCTCCTCGGAGAACCAGCGGAAGAACTCCGCGCCGTAGGCGACTTCGCCCTTCGACTCGGCGAACGGCTTGCCCATCTCGGCGGTCATGACGGCGGCGATGTCGTCGGAGCGCTCGATGAGGAGTTCGAAGGCGCGGCGCAGGATCTCGGCGCGCTCGCGCGGGGCGGTGGCCGCCCAATCAGCCTGCGCGTCGCCGGCTGCCTTGATGGCCGCCTCGGCGTCAGCGGCCGAACCGTCGGCCACGGTGGTGATGACGTCACCGGTCGCGGGATTGATGACGTCGATGGTCTTTCCGTCCTCGGCATCACGCCACTGTCCGTTGATGAACAGTCCGGTGTTGAGCTTGTCGATGATCGGCGTGATGTCCACGACTGATCCTCCCTTGGTTGTTGTCTCGAGACTTCCGGGCACGGGAGCGCCCGATGCCTCGTTCAGTGTACGGGTCGCCCACCGTGGAATCGATGCGGATTTCGCAGAGTGAGAGCGTCAGCCGCCCTGCCTCCGCGCCTGTGCGGACATCGCCGCATGGACGAGTCCGCTCATCGAGACGAGCAGGCGATTGTGGAGGGTGATGCCGCGGATGACCGCCAGGGCGATCTCGTCGCGGGTCAGGTCGTCGCTGATCGGCAGCGTATTGGTCCGGGCGATCTCCTCGAGCGCCCGCGCGTGGAGGAGCACGGTGTCGGCATCGACGGTGTATCCGGCAGCGGCGAGGTCGGCCAGCGCCGTGGCGACGGCGGTGCGCGAGGTGGGGGAGACGTCCGGCCAGTCGAGCGCGGCAAGAGCGCTGCGGACAGCGGCGTCGCTGTCGTCAGCGTCTCCCCGAGGCGGCTGCTCGGAGCTTGATCGAGTGTCGGAGACGGGTGGGTCAGCGGCGTCGGTTCCGACGGTGTCCGCGACGCCGGGGTGGTTGGCCGTGCGCTGGCAGAGACCCATGAGTTCGAGGTTGCTCACCGTCTCATCGTCGATCGCCGAGGTCAGGTCGGTGATCGCGGCCAGCGGGAGGTCGAGCTCGCGTCGCAGCCACGTGATCAGGGCGAGCCGGTGGACGTGGGCCTCGGTGTAGGTCGCCGTCGTCGCGTTGCGCTTGAGTCCGGGATTGAGCACGCCGAGGCGGAGGTAGTACTTGATGCTCGCCGGCGACACCTCGGTGCGTCGGGCGAGTTCGCTCAGCTTCATCGCGCTCCTTCGATATCCACGGCCGGAACTTCCCGGGCCGTCACGCCTGAGCCGTCATGCTCGAGTTGCGGGCCCGAGTTGCGGGCCCGGGCCGTCGAGGCGCGGAGAACCAGAGCCCCGGACAGCCGACGCCCTCGGATAGCTGAGAGCCCCGGCACTATCCACGTTGCCACACTTTGGATAGCGGCACTATCTTAAGTCCATGGACACGCTGCTCATCGCCATCCATGCCATTGCCGCCACGGGTGTCGTCCTGCTCGCACCGGTGCAGGTGCTGCGGCGACCGAAGGATCAGCGCCACAAGGCCATCGGCCGCTCGTGGGTCGTCCTCATGTACTTCGTGTGCGTGAGCGGGATGTTCATCTACTCGATCACCGGCGGGTTCACGTTCTTCCACGCCCTGGCGATCTTCACGTTCTTCACCACGACCCTCGGGGTCATCATGATCCGCCGCGGCCATGTCCGCACCCACGCGTTCAACATGATCGGCTCGTGGCTGGGCGCGGTCACAGCAGGGCTGTTCGCCGTCATCATCCCCACCCGGGAGATCCCCCGGCTCGTCGTCGCCGAGCCCCTGGTGTTCTGGACGATCCTCATGGGGGTCATCGTCGCCGCCACCCTCTGGGTCGCCTATGTGCTGCGCTTCGTCCCGGTGCGCCGTCCCGCCGAGGCGGTCGCGTCACCGGTTGCCTGAGCGCGGGACGGCGCGCCCGCAGGATGTGCGGGCCGCGGAGTTCCTCGCCCCGCACCTCGGGGCAACGCGGAGTCAGGTCGCCTCGACGAGAGCTGAACGAGCTTACGCGAGCGAAGCGTCGAACTCGTGGTTCTTCTCGAGGAAGCCCATGACGTACGAGCACGTCGTGCGGAACCGCAGGTCCGCCTCGGTGGTGGATTCGAGGGCGAACCGCACGAGCTTCGCGGCGATGCCCCGCCCGCCGTACGCGGGGTCGACGATCGTGTGGGTGAAGGTCCGCACGGTGGGCACCCCCGCCTCGGTGGCATCGGTGTCGACATAGTCCGCGGTGCCGATGACCGTGCCGTCATGGGTGACGGTGAAGCGCGACTGGTCGGGGTCATGGGCGATGGTGTAGGTCTCGCCGTCGATGTCGACGTCCATGGCTGCTCCTGCTCTCTGCGGTGGACCCCTCCGCGGGTGGGCCGCGGTGAGGGGAGGGCGCTGTGTCCTCAACCCGAGCCTACCGACTAACCTGGGAAGCGCAGTCGACACCCCGGCGATGCTCCCCGCTCGCCGCCGCAGCAAGGAGCAGTCCCCACATGACCTCGCAGACCCCGGCCACCCTCATCGATGGCTACGAGCTCATCCTCAGCGAATCGGGATTCACCGTCGGATTCCTCGGCGAGGCCGACATCGACGACTACGTCGCGCTCGTCGCCTCCGCCTACCGTGGGGAGGCCTCGAAACAGGGGTGGACGTCCGAAGCCGATCTCCTCAGCGGCCAGCGCCTCGACGCCGCGATGGCCAGGGAGATGCTCGCCGAGGCGGATTCGACGATGCTCCTCGTGCGCGCCCGCGACGGTCAGGCCGTCGGCAGCGTCTACCTGCGGCAGCCCGTCGACGGCGTCGCCTACCTCGGCGTGCTCGCGGTGTCCCCGCTCGGCCAGGGGCAGGGCGTCGGGTCCGCGCTCATCAACCTCGCCGAGGCGTGGGTGGCCGAACGCTGGGGTGCGACCGCGCTGCAGATGAGCGTCATCAACAAGCGCTGCGAACTCATCGCCTACTACGAGCGCCGCGGCTACGTCCGCACCGGTGAGACCGAGCCCTTCCCCTACGGCGACGAGCGCTTCGGGGTGCCCAAGGTCGACGATCTCGAATTCGTCGTCCTCGTCAAACAGCTGGGTTGAGGTGCTCCGCCGGTGAGTGTCGGTCACTCGGGAGTACGACAGCGGTGGCACCGACGGCTGCTCGTCGGCGAGCGAATGGATGGGAACCGCAGTATCGCTGCGGATGGCATCGTGACTTCTGCTCATCGCTCAGGTCAGGGATCCGATCGAGATCCGGATGTCCTCGGCGACGAGTTCGGGTTGCTCCCACGCGGCGAAGTGCCCTCCGCGCTCAGCATATGTCCAGTGGATGAGAGCATCGGTCTGCTCAACCAGCCGACGGACCGGGCGTCCGATGTCGTCCGGCATGACCAGGATGGCTGTGGGGGTCGTGGACGGCTCCAAAGGTTCAGCCCAGCTGGGAAATCCGTACTTGTAGTAGCGGGCCGAGGAGCCGGCCGTGCGGAAGAACCAGTAGATGCTGACCACTGTCAGCATCTCGTCGCGCGCGAGTGCCTCCTCGGGCGCGCTGCGGGCCCCCGACCAGTCTCGGTACCTTTCGATCAGCCACGACATCAAGCCGACAGGGGAGTCGGTCAGGGCATACGCGAGTGACTGTGGGCGGGTCGACTGGAGCATCGCGTATGCACCCACGTCGTAGGTGTAGCGAAGTCCATCGGCAACTGCACGGGCTTCTTCGGGGTCCGTCATGTCGGCCGTCTCCGCGGTGAGACTCTCGCCGCCGAGCAGCCCGGTGGTGTGGATCCCGGCAACATGGCCCGGGTGCCGCAGTCCCAGCTCCCGAGCAATCCCCGCCCCGGTGTCATAGCCGTGCACGAGGTAGCGATCGTAGCCCAGCCGGCCCATCACGCGAGCGAACGCATCGGCTGCCCGCACAAGAGTCCATCCCTCGACGGGTCCAGAGACTCCGAACCCCGGGATCGTAGGGATGACCACGTCGAACGGCTGTCCACCGCTCCGCGGTTCCGTCAGCAGCGGAATCATCCCAAGAAAGTCCGTCGGGCCGGTGGGCCACCCGTGGATCAGCAGCAGGGGTTTGGCCCCGGGGTGGGTCGAGCGGACGTGATGGAAATGAACACTGTGGTCGTCGACGAGAGTGGTGTACTGCGGGAAGGCGTTGATCCGAGATTCCTGTCGCCTCCAGTCGAAATCTCGTATCCAGTACTCGGTGAGGTCCCGGGCGTATGACAACGGCAAGCCGTCGGACCATCCGGCGTCCGAGCGCTCGTCGGGCCAGCGCGTCCTGCGCAGACGCTGACGCAGCTCCTCGAGTTCGGTGTCATCGATGTGGAGGGTGAAAGGCTGAATGTTTTCCATGGCCCTCACGTTAGGAATTCTTCCGGACATAATATGGCCGGAACAGGGCCGAAAGGCCGGTCGGTGATCCGTGAGGGAACGGTGACATGTCCACGATCAGTGTTCGGGTCCTCGAACTGCTTGCGCTGCTGCAGAACCGTCGCCACTGGGGTGGTGAGGAACTGGCGCGACGCCTGGAGGTGAGTCCTCGCACGCTGCGCCGCGACGTCCGAAGCCTGCAGGACCTCGGCTATCCGATCACCACAGTGCGCGGTACAGGCGGCGGCTACCAGCTCGCTCCCGGCGGGTCTCTTCCGCCCCTGGTGCTGGGCGAAGACGAAGCCGCGACAGTCGTCCTGGCCTTGAAGGACGCCGCTACCGGCGCTTACCCGGCAGACCCGTCCGCAGCCGTCACAGCGCTGGCCAAGATCGTGCAGGTTCTGCCCGCGAAGATCCGTCGACGAATTGACTCACTCCAGCATCTCGCTACTCTGCCAGGCCCGTTCGGACACGCGGCTGCCGTCGACACCGGCGTCCTGACTGCGTTGGCGCTGGCCGCACGCGACCATGAGGTCGTCGCTCTCGACTACACCGATGTCAGCGGGAATCGCACACATCGGACTGTCCAACCGCACGTCGTCGTCTCGCTGCATCAACGGCTCTATCTGGTTGCCTTCGACCTTATGGCCTCAGACTGGCGAACCTTGCGAATCGACCGAGCCGCTGACCCCGAACGAACAGGGCAGACGTTCGCGCCGCGGAAGTTGCCCACGGCCGACGCCGCTGAGTACGTCCGCCAGGGCATTGAGTCGGCGCGAACCGTGTACGAGGTGACTGCGAGCGCCGAGTGCTCCGCCGATGCTGCGCGGGAGCGACTCGGAGAATGGGGTGCGGCCGATCCCATCGATGCCGAGAACTGTATCGTTCGCATCTCTGTCAGCAACCTGGATTGGGCCAACTTCGCGCTCGCCGCGCTCGATGTGCCGTTCATCGTTCACTCCCCGGAAGAGGCCATCGACCACGCGGCTGCGTGGGGAGCCAGGCTGACCCGGGCCGCCAACCGACGATGACGCCGTGCCGCGTGCCCACTACTGCGCCCACTCGGGAAACGAACTGCCTGCCGGCACCGTTGTCGCGGAAGCACGACGTGAACCGCAGGGACCATCGTCGCCGGTTGATACGGGTGAATTCCGCGACCGGCGAATTTCAGCCGGTCAGAACATCATCGCCGGCACGACGAGACCGCCGACGAGGACGATGGGCCCGATGATGACCATCGACATGCCGAACTTGACGAGGATCGCCGTCAGCCGCTGCTTCTGATCACCCGGTGCCGTCGCGACGACCGTGGCCCCGAGGGTCGAGAACGGTGAGACGTCGACGACCGCCGAGCAGATGCCGAGCGCTGCGATGAGCGCCCAGCCCGGCACCCCGCCGGCCTCGATGAGCGGCAGGGCGAGGGGGACGAGGGCGGCGAGGATGCCCGTCGTCGACGCGAACGCCGAGACGAGACCGCCGACGACGCAGAGGACGAACGCGGCGATGAGCGGGGAGCCGATCGCCTCGGCGCCCTCACCGAGGAGGTCGACGGCGCCCATCGTCTGGAGCACCCCGACGAAGGTGATGATGCCGCCGACGAGGAGCACCGTCGACCAGTCGATCTTCGGGATCGCCGCCTTGCCGGTGGCCGGATCGACGAGTGCGAGGATCGCCCCGAAGAGGAAGCACAGCAGCCCGATGTCCGGCTCCTGACCGAGGGCTGCGAGGACGACGACGGTGCCGATGAGGGCGACCATGAGCACGACCGTGAGGATCTGCACGCCCGTGAATGGCTCCGATGTCGTGGAGCCCGCCGAGGCGGTCGAGGAGTCGAAGAGCGCTTCGTCCTCGTCGTCCTCCCCGAAGGCGACCTTCGTCGCCGAGGCCCCACCGCGGGAGATCCGCGCGGCAGTGCCGGTCGCCTGTGCCGAGGCGGTGCCCGAGTCGGCCGCGGCCGCGCCGGCTCCGGCGGCCGCGGACTTCCGGGAGAAGAGGGAACGGCCGAACATGACGTAGGCGACGGTGAGCATGAGCAGGTAGACGACGACGGCGATGAGGAAGAGGAGGAACGGGTTGAGCCCGATGCCCGCACCTTCGGCGGTGCTGTAGGTGACGATGCCGTAGAGGCTCGTCGGGGCGAATCCGCCGGCGCCGATCGCGAAGCAGATCGCCAGGCCCATGAGCGCGTAGTCGACGTGGTACTTGCGGGCCACCTGCATGCCCACCGGCATCATGACGAGTCCGGCCAGGGGCGCGCCCATCGACGCGATGCCGGCGGTGATGACGAAGAAGACGACGGGCAGGAGCACCGCCGATGACCCCACCTTCTCCAGCGCCCAGTCGATGATCTTGTCGACGGTGCCGTTCTCCTGGGCGATCGCGAAGAAGTACGTCACCCCGGCGAGGAGGACCATGATCGAGAGCGGGAACTCGGCGATGATGTCCTCGACGGTCATGTCCGTGAGCAGCAGTCCGGTGCCGGCGGCGCCGACGAGCATGAGCACGCCGATGTGGACGCCGCGGATCGCTCCGACGGCGAAGAGTGCGATGAAGATGCCTAATGCGATGAGCTGAGCAAGCATGTCGTCCTCGAGGTAGCTGAGCAGTCTCTGTGGGCAATCGGGTGATCTGCTGTGAGACTACCAGCCGGTACGGACGCAGGGATGGAGCGCCGAGGTGGAACGCGCGAACTTCCCGACTATCGGCACAGCCGGTCGGGAAGTCAGGCGGCCTCGACTCAGGTCAGGAGGAGCGCACCGCCGAGGGCGACGAGGGCGACGACGACCGTCGTGATCGTGGCCAGGGCGATCGGGCCGCCGCCGAGGCTCTTGAGCGCGCGCCACTGCACACCGCGGCCGAGGGCGAACATCGCCATCGACAGGCACACCGTCTGCAGCCACCCCAGGCCGGTGACGGCGACCTCGGGGAGGAGCCCGAAGGTGCGCAGCGCGGCCATCGCGAGGAACCCGAGGACGAAGAGGGGAACGATCGGCGGGCGCTTGCCGGCCGGCGCGGGAACGACAGTGTTCTCCGCGTCCGCGGGGCCCGCCTCGGCGGTCGAGGCCCTCACCTTCGCCTCCGACCGGCGCATCGCGAGCTCGAGGACCGCGACGGTCGGGGCGAGCATGATGACGCGGGCGAGCTTGACGAGCACGGCCACCTCGAGGGCGGCAGGGCCGATGATCCCGCCGATCGCGACGACCTGGGCGACCTCATGGGTCGAGGCGCCCGCCCACATGCCCGCGGTCACCGCAGGCAGGCCGAGGGCGCCGCTGGCCAGGGGGATCGCGGCGATCATCACGGTGCCGAAGAGGACGACGAGGCCGATCGCGGCGGCGACGTCCTCCTTCTTCGCCTTCATCGTCGATTCGATGCCGGCGACGGCCGCGGCCCCGCAGATGCCGAAGCCGCAGCCGATGAGGAGTGCGAGGTCGCCGTCGACGCGGGTGGCGCGGGCGAGTCCGACGCTCGTGACGATGCCGACGGCGACGACGACGGCGGCGAGGACGAGGACGGGCCAGCCGAGATCGAGGATGTCCCCGAAGACGACCTGCGCGCCGAGGGCGACGATGCCCAGGCGCAACAGCGGCTTGGCGGCGAAGTCGAGTCCCGGCTTGAGGGAGTCGGGGAGATTCGGGGCGACGTTGCCGAGGATGACACCGAGGATGATCGCGACGAGCAGCGGGGAGATGACGGGGGCGAGGGTCGAGATCGGCCACGCGATCGCGGCGGCTGCCGCAGCGAGGCCGAGACCGGGGAGGAGTCGGCGGACTGTGTTCATGGACTCCAGTCTTCCCCGCGGCCGGGAGGTCCGGTAGACGGTGATTTCGCGTCGACCCATATCGAATTGATATGCCATGATGGCGGTATGCGCGATGTGTCGGATATGCAGCGGTGGCCGGAGCTGCGGGCCCTCGGGCTGCTCGTCGCCCTGAGCGGGGGCGCGCAGTCGATCGGTCAGGCCGCCGAGGCGGTCGGCATCGCCCAGCCCAACGCCTCCCGCAGCCTCACCGGCCTCGAACGCGAACTCGGAGTCCCCCTCCTCACGCGCTCGCCGCGCGGCACCGAACTCACCGCCGAGGGCCAGGCCGTGGCCGAATGGGCCGCGCAGGTCATCGACGCCTACAGTGCCCTCAACGCCGGCACCCGCGCCATCCAGGAGGCGCGGGCGGGGAACGTGCGCGTCTGCGCGTCCCTGACCGTCGCCGAATACCTCCTGCCGAGCTATCTCGCGACCTTCACCTCGGCGCATCCGGGCATCGACGTCGGCCTCGGGGTCGAGAACTCCGCGGCCGTCGTCGCCGAGGTCCGCGCGCAGCGCTGCGACATCGGCCTTGTCGAATCCGTGTCCCTGCCGCCGGGGTTCCCCGCCGCCGTCATCGGCCACGACCGCCTGATGATCGCCGCCGCCCCGTCCTATGGGCAGACGTGGACGGAGCCGATCACCGCCGAGGCGCTCGCCGGGATCCCTCTCCTCGTCCGTGAGGTCGGGTCGGGAACGCGGGAGGTCATCGACACCGCGCTCGCCGAGTTCGGCGGGGCGACGATCGCCGGGGAGTACCGGTCGAACTCGGCGTTGAGGGTCGCCGCAGCCACGGGCGTCGCACCCGTCGTCCTCTCCGATCTCGCCCTGCGCGACGACTTCCGGGCGATGCGACTGGCCCCGCTGCCGGTCGCCGACGACGTCGACCTCGACCGGGCCCTCCATGCGCTGTGGTCGCCGAAGCGCAGGCTGTCGCAGGGGGCGCGGGCGCTTCTCGACCATATGATCGCCGCACAGTAGTCGGTCGCGGCACAGTAGGCAGTCGCGCAGGGCAGGCCGTGCCGCAGACGACTGAGCCGTGCCGGACCGGCCGCGGTGGACTGAGCCGCGGCGGACTGGCTCGCACAGGCTTGGGCTGACCGCGCGGGCGAGACGTCAAAGCGGCGCGGCCTCCGCTCTGCCTATATTGAGGCCATGACGACTCGTGACCCCGCACGCCCGACCCCTGCCTTCGCACCCGAGACCGTCCTCGTCGAGGCGGCCCGACCGCCGCGCGCGACCGGCGCCTCGGTCAACCCGCCGATCGAACTGTCCTCGACATTCATCGGCACCACCGAGGTGAATGACTCCGCGTACGCCTACGGACGGTTCGCGACTCCCGCCTGGACACCGTTCGAGGCCGCGCTCGGCGAACTCGAACACTCGGCGCTGCCGGCACTCGTCTTCGGATCGGGGCTCGCCGCGATCGCCGCGGTGCTCGCCCTCGTGCCCCGCGGCGGCACCCTCGTCATGCCCACGCACGCCTACCAGGGATCGCTCCAATCGGCACAGGAGCTCTCCGCGCGCGCCGGATTCTCCGTCGTCAGCGTCGACATCGCCGACACCGACGCCGTCGTCGCCGCTCTCGACGACATTGTCACGGACGATGCCTCTGCCGGGAACGACGCCGGGGACGTCGCCGCCGGGGACAACGCCGGGGGCGAGAAATCTGACCCCGGCACCGCCTCGGCGCTGCTGTGGATCGAATCCCCGACGAACCCGATGCTCGAGGTCGCCGACATGCCCGCCCTCATCGCCGCCGCACGTGAGCGCGGCATCCGCGTCGCCGTCGACAACACCTTCGCCACGCCCCTGCTCCAGACGCCGCTCGACCTCGGCGCCGACATTGTCGTCCACTCGGTGACGAAGTACCTCGCCGGACACTCCGACGTCGTCCTCGGCGCCGTGATCACCGGCGACCCGGCACTCCGGGAGCTGCTGCTGACCGAGCGGTCGATGCGCGGGGCGATCGCCGGGCCCTTCGAGGTGTGGCTGGCATTGCGCGGGATGCGCACGCTGTCGGTCCGGCTCGAGCGCGCGCAGGACAATGCCCAGATCCTCTCCGAGCGCCTGAGCCGCCGTGCCGGTGTCGCCGAGGTCCGCTACCCGGGACTGCCCGCCGACCCCGGTCACGCACGGGCGAGCGCACAGATGGCCGGGTTCGGCGCGATCGTCGCCTTCACCGTCGACACAGCGGAGCAGGCCACCGCGATCGCCGAGGCGGTCCGGCTGTGGACGCCGGCGACCTCGCTCGGCGGGGTCGAGTCCCTCATCGAACGCCGGCGCCGCCATGCCTCGGAGCCGACCTCGGTGCCCGAAGGCCTGCTGCGCCTGAGCGTCGGCATCGAACACGTCGACGACCTCTGGGCCGACCTCGACGCCGCGATCACCGCGGCCACGGGGGAGACCGGAGACGGCGTGTGAGCGGCGACCCTCGTGTGAGGTGACCCGCCCGTGACTCGAGAATTCCTCCTCGCGTTGCAGAAGTGTGACCCACGACAACTTAACGTGCGTTAAGCTTGGCGCAGGGAAACCCATCTCCGTCAGCGAAGGAGCCGTCTTGAGCTCAAGTGTCCTCGTCGATCACCGTGACGGTGTCGCGACCATCGCGATCAACCGCCCCGACACCCTCAACGCGCTCAATGCCGAAGCGTTCCGCCGCCTCGGGGAGGCCATCGCCGAGGCGGCGGCCGATGCCCGCGTCATCATCCTCACCGGCAGTGACCGATCCTTCAGCTCGGGTGCTGACCTCCAGAGCGGCAACGACGACGTCACCCTCGATCTCGACGAGGCCAACGCGATCATCCGCGCGCTCATCGATGTGCCCGTTCCCACCATCGCCGCGGTGTCTGGGCCGGCCGCCGGGATCGGCTGCTCGCTGGCGCTGGCCTGCGACTACGTCGTGATGAGCGAGGACTCCTACCTCATGCTCGCCTTCGCGAAGATCGGCCTCATGCCCGACGGCGGGGCCACCGCCCTCGTCGCCGCCTCGGCGGGTCGCCACCGCGCGATGAAGATGGCGCTGACGGCCGAGAAGGTGTGGGCACCGGAGGCCCTCAACTGGGGACTGGCGAGCGAGGTCGTGCCCGCCGGGGAGCAGCTCACCCGCGCCCGTGCACTCGGCACCGCCTGGGCCCAGGGCGCACCGCTGGCCTTCTCCCGCTCGAAGTCGGCGATCAACGAAGCGAGCCTGACCTCCCTCGACGACGCCTTCAGCCGGGAATCGGCCGATCAGACCTACCTGCGCGGCACCCGCGACTTCGCCGAGGGGGTGTCGGCCTTCATCGAGAAACGCGTCCCCCGCTTCGTCGGCCGGTGACGCCGACTCGCCGCGGCACCCGCCCCCGCCTCGGCGAGCTCACCCGCACCACAAGCCCCACCACGAGTGAACGAACAAAGGAGTCTCATGCTCACTGGCATCCCGTCGACCCTCGGCGACAGCTACCAGCTCAACACCACGTCGATGATCAGGCACGCGGCCACGGTCTTCGGCGAACAGGAGGTCGTCTACCGCAACTCGGACGGATCGTGGGGACGATCGAACTACGCCGACGAGTTCAAGCGGATGGCGCAGCTCGCCCACGGCCTCACCGAACTCGGCGTCGGTGCCGGTTCGATGGTCGGCGTCCTCGACTGGAACTCCCGCCGCCACTTCGAGCTCTACTTCGCCGTCCCCGGACTCGCGGCCACGATGCTCCAGCTCAACCTCCGGCTCGCCCCCGAGGACCTCGCCTACGTCGTCAGCCACTCGAAGTCCGACTGGATCTTCGTCGACGAATCCCTCCTGCCCGTCGCCGAGGCGCTCGCCCCGAAGCTCGACGTCAAGGGCTGGGTGGTCATGACCGACAAGCCTGCCGATGAGATCGAGACGACGCTGGAGAACGTCGTCTTCTACGAGGACCTCATCAAGGACAAGCCCGACACCTACGACTGGCCAGTCGTCGATGAGAAGACCGCCGCCTACGCCGGCTACACGACCGGCACCACGGGCAGGCCCAAGGGCGTCTACTACTCGCACCGGTCGATCTACCTCCACACGATGGGCGGCCTCGCGGCGCTGGGCGCTTCGTTCGACGACACGATCATGCCGATCACCCCGATGTTCCACGTTCTGTCCTGGGGATTCCCGCAGAACGCCGTCGCCGCCGGGGCCAAACTCGTCCTGCCCGGCAAGTTCGCCGCCGAGGAGTTCGGGGCGATCGCCAAGGCGTTCATCGCCGAGAAGGTCACGCTCGCCAACGGCGCACCGGCGATCTTCGCGCCGATGCTCGCGATGATGAAGGACATGCCGCAGCCGCCTGATCTCAGCGGTGTGCGCCTCGTCTCCGGCTCCTCCGAGCCGCCGCTGTCGATGATGCGCGGGTTCAAGGAGATCACCGGGGCCGATGTCATCCACGGCTACGGGGCGACGGAGACGACGCCGCTGGCGACGACGAACTGGCACATCAAACCCGGACTCGACATGGACGAGGAGGAGCGCTGGGACTTCAAGCGCTACCAGGGTCTGCCGGTCATCGGCGTCGAGGTCAAGGTCGTCGACCCCACCGGTGAGGAGCTGCCCCGCGACGGCAAGTCGATGGGCGAGGTCCTCATGCGCGGCCCGTGGATCACCGAGTCCTACTTCCAGCTGCCGGACAACTCCGAGCGCTTCCTCGACGGCTGGTGGCGCTCGGGCGACGTCGGGGTCATCTTCCCCAACGGCTACCTCAAGCTCACCGACCGTCTCAAGGACGTCATCAAGTCCGGCGGCGAGTGGATCTCCTCGATCGACATGGAGAACGCGATCCTCGACAGCCCGAGCGTCAAGGAGGCCGCCGTCATCGGCGTCCCGGACGAGAAATGGCAGGAGCGGCCCGTCGCCTACGTCGTCGCCGAGGACGGCGCCGAGGTGACCCGGGAGACGATCGTCGAGGTCCTCGGCGACAGGTTCGCGAAGTGGCAGCTGCCCGACGAGATCATCGTCACCGACGAACTGCCGCGCACCTCGGTGGGCAAGCTCGACAAGAAGCTCCTGCGCAAGACCTGGGAGGACGCCGAGGCCTGATCCGCTCCCAGGGACTGTCCAGTCCCTCTCCAGGTGAAGGGCCTGGTCGAGCTGTAGTTGAAGTTTGTACGGTGACAGTATGACGAACTCAACTGCAGCTCGCCGGCCCTTCTACTCCCGTCCGCTCGTGTGGATCATCGCTCTCATCGCCATCGCTGTGCTCGTCGCGGGCGCGCTGGTCGGCACGAAGCTCTACACCTCATCACAGAACACCGCGGCTCCCACGGAGTTCGCCAACGAGGACATCGCCTCAGGCTCAGGAGGCGCCGACGGTGCGGCAGGGAGCATCGCCGGGCAGTGGACGATCGGGGAGGGATCGGAGGCCGGATACCGGGTCGACGAGGTCCTCAACGGCGAGGACGTCACCGTCGTCGGTCGCACTCCCGACGTCACGGGCGACATCACGATCGACGGCAGCGAGCTCACGGCCGGGACGGTGAGCGTCGATCTGCGGACCGTGACGACCGACAGCTCCCGGCGCGACAACTACTTCTCCGGGCAGGCCATCGATACGAATGCGAACCCGGAGGCGACGTTCACCGCGACCGGACCGGTCGATCTCACAGCGCTGAGCGACTCCGGCAGCGCCGAGATCGACATCCCGGGCACCCTCGAGATCAACGGGCAGACCCAGGAGGCGACGGCGCAGACGACGGCGACCCGCGCCGACACCGGCCTCTCCGTCGTCGGTGCGATCGACGTGACCTGGCAGGACTACGGAGTGGAACCGCCGAACCTCGGCTTCGTCTCCGTCGAGGATGCCGGCGTCGTCGAATTCTCCCTCGCGCTCACCCAGGGCTGAGGCCCGAATCCCGCCCCCGATCCCAGCCGATCGGGGGCGAGTGCGCTCAGAGCGCGATCGCGCCGATCGCCGCGGCGATGAGGACGACGGCCCAGGCCGGCAGGTTCCAGCGGGTCAGGGCGATGAACGCGGCGAGTGCGATCGCCAGCGTCGCCGGGCTGGTGATGCCCTCGACGAACACCGGGTCGAAGAGTGCGGCGCCGAGGAGGCCGACGACGGCGGCGTTGACCCCGAGCAGGGCGCGGCGGGCGTGGACCGAGCCGTGGAGGCTCTGCCAGAACGGCAGGGCCCCGACGGTGAGCAGCCCGGCGGGGAGGAAGATCGCGAGCAGCGCGATCGTCGCACCGAGGAGGCCCGTCGGCTCCGTCGTCATCGACGCTCCGAGGAAGGCCGCGAAGGTGAAGAGCGGTCCGGGCACCGCCTGCGCCGCACCGTAGCCGGCGAGGAAGGTCTCACTGTCGACGAGGCCGGCCCGCACCGTCTCCGCATCGAGCAGCGGCAGGACGACATGGCCTCCGCCGAAGACGAGCGAACCGGCGCGGTAGAAGATGTCGGTCAGCCGCAGCGTCGGATCACCGGTGAGCGCCGTCGCGATCGGCAGGAGGACGAGGAGGGCCGCGAAGACGAGGAGAGCGGCGGCTCCGACCCTCTTCGACACGGAGACCCGGAACCCCGTCGGCGCGCTCGCCTCCGACTCCGCTGACCGGCCCGACTCGGTCCCGTCCGAGGACTCTGTCTCCTCCGCGGAGGCCGACGTCTCCTCCGCGGCCGCGGCGGCCGCCTCGGCGCGGATTGTCGCCTCCTCCGGTCGCAGCCAGGTGAGGCCGAGACCGGCTCCGACGATGATCGCGAGCACCTGCACGATGGGGAAGGGGATGAGGAGGACGATGACCGCGGCGAGGCCGGCGATCGTCGCGCGTTTGGCATCCGGGGCCAGCGACTTCCCCATCCCGAGGACGGCGCCGGCGACGATGGCGACGGCAGCGGCCTTGACGCCGTCGAGCCATCCAGTGCCGAGCGCGTCCCCGAACGCGTCGAATCCGTAGGCGAAGGCGACGAGCACGATCGCCGAGGGCATGGTGAACGCGAACCACGCCGCGAGCAGGCCGCCGAACCCGGCGCGCTGCAGACCGATGGCCATGCCGACCTGCGATGATGCCGGCCCGGGAAGAAACTGGCAGAGCGCGACGACATCGGCGTAGGCGGAGTCGGTCAGCCACCGGCGGCGGACGACGAAGGTCTCGCGGAAGTAGCCGAGGTGCGCGACGGGGCCGCCGAAGGAGGTGAGACCGAGGCGCAGGAAGACGCGGAAGACCTCGCCCACCGTGCCCGGGTGCCGCGTGACCGTTGTGCTCATCCGCTCTCCTCGTTCATCGACTCGCGCACCGACCGCCGTGTGCGGGCCGCGCCCGCGGCCCAGTCAACGGCGTGAACATGACGGACAGGTGAACTCGGCCCCGAGAGCGTCGAGACCCGGGAGCGTCGTGCCGCGGACGAGACCGCCCCCGGCTCACGGATGGTGGAGGAGGTATGTGCCGCCCTTGAGGCACGTGTCGAGGACCCAGCCGTCGGCGACGAGGGCGGTGAGCGACTCGCGCAGGGCCAAGCGCCACCTTGTCGCGAGTTCGGGGTCGTGGCGGCGGAGGTTCTCGATGTCGGAGGGGAAGTCGAGGGAGACGACGGCGGCCTCCCGCGGCACCTCGGCGACGAGCGGGGCACCCGACTCGTCGGCGCGCAGGCACGCGAACGCGGCGTCGGCGGAGACCGCGGGCACCCGGGCCGGCCGGTCGAGCGGCCACGACACCATCATCCGGTCGCTGGCCTGACCGGCGTTGACGCCGTCGCGCATCTGCCCGTAGAAGTCCTCGAGGTATTCGACCATGCTCACGCCGAGGCGCTGGAAGTTGAAGTACGCGTTGCGGGCGATGAGCGGATCGAACGTCCACGTCATCTCCGTGATCCCCAGCCGCAGACACCACAGCCGCTGGTGGAGCTTCATCGCCGATCCCGCGCCGTGCCCGATGTGCTCGTGCCGAACCCCGGCGATGTGGGAGTGCATGACGGTGCCGAGCGGCTGGCCGAAGAATCCGATCGTCACCCCGATCATCTCCGCAGGGTCGTCACGGCTGTACGCCGCCGAGACGTAGTTGCCGGCATGGGCGAAGGCGACGATGAGCCCGGGTTCGAGGACGTTCGTGCCGGTCTGGTCGACGTTCCACACCTCGTCGAGGAGCAGTGAGGCCTCGGCCGCCTCGGCGGCGGTGTGGAGTTCCCGGACCTCGACGTTCGCCATCTCGGCGGCGGCCGCGAACTCGTCCTCGGCCACAGCCAGGGTCTCGGAGTCGACGGGTCTGAGTCCGGGGTGCGCTGCCATGGTGTCATTGTGCCACTGAACGCCCCGGTGAGAGCCGTCACGGGCGAAGATTTTCGTCGCTCTCAAGGGCCCCTGCCGTGCCGGTATAGCCTGGGTGCATGTCGTTCACAGTCGCCGTCATCGGGGCCGGCACCATCGGCCGCTCCTTCGCCCGTCTCTTCGCCGGTTCGGGATACGACGTCGCCGTCGTCGATCCCCGGGACGACCTCGCCGAGGTAGTCGCAGGCATCCGTGCCGACGTTCGCACCGATGCCGCCGCCCGTGCCGCAGCCGTGGAGGAGCGCGACCCCGACCTCGTCGGCTCGGACCTCGACGAGACGGCCGCGCGGGCACGGACCGGCACCGTCGACCTCGCGGACTCGCTCGAGGAGGCGGTCGCCTCGGCGGGATTCGTCCAGGAGTCCGGCCCCGAGGACCCGGACGAGAAGCCCCGGCTCTTCGCCCGGATCGCCGCGGCGGCACCGGCTGGGGCGGTGCTCGCGACCTCGTCGTCGACGATCCCCGCCTCCCACCTCGTCGGTGCCCTGCCCGCCGAGGCGGCCGCCCGGGTCATCGTCGGCCACCCGTTCAACCCGCCGCACCTCATGCCGCTCGTCGAAGTCGTCCCCTCCCCGGTCACGAGCTCCGAGACGCTCACCCGCGCCGTCGAGTTCTACCGCAGCTGCGGACGCGAACCCGTCGTCCTCGCCCGCGAGGTCCGCGGATTCGTCGGCAATCGCCTGCAGAACGCGCTGCTCAAGGAGGCGATCGCGCTCGTCGAGAACGGGGTCGTCACCGCCGCCGACCTCGATGCGGTGATGCGGAACTCACTGGGCCTGCGGTGGGCGGCCGTCGGCCAGTTCGAGGGCATGCACCACGGCGGGGGAGAGGCCGGGATCCGCGGGTTCATGCACCACATCGGCCCGGCGTTCGCCGCGATCGACGACCTGCCGCTCGACCTCGGCGATGAGGCGATGGAGACGGTGTTCGCGCAGGTCGAGGACGCCTATGGGGCGACGCCGAGTCCGGCCGCGGCTGCCGAGCGCGACCGGATCCAGCGCGCCGTGCTCAGAGCGCGCGGGCAGGCGCAGTAGCGCGCGGGCACGCGCAGCAGTGCGGGGTCACGCCCAGCCCTGAGACCAGCTCAGACGGCGCCGACGTAGAAGTACGAGGTGCGGGTGCTGATGAGGCCCTCGGCGTCGAAGCGGAAGAAGTCGGCGAAGCCCACCGTCGTCTCCGAGCCGTCCTTGAGACGACCGGCGAAGGTGCCGCGGCTGGCGGCGGCCTCACCGTCGACGAGGATCTCGGCGAGTTCGTGGGCACCGGATTCGATGACGCGCTCGCCGAGGTAGAAGTCCGTGATCTGCTGCCCGACCATCGTCGGGTAGCCGGGACGGTCGTAGGTGGCGTCGGCGGCGAAGAGCGCGGCGGTGGCCACGGGATCCCCGGCGTCGACGGTCGTGTAGTAGCGCTTGACGAGATCTGTGACTGAGGTCATAGCGCCAACTTAGCAGTCGCCGCCGGTGCCCGGGGGTCGAGGCATCGATCCCCGGGCATCCGCGGGCGAGCGAGGCGAGCATGCCGGCACGAGCAAGCATCCAGGGAATTCGGTGGGAAGGGGAATTGCCGCGGACCCGGATCGGCCATAGCGTGGGACGTACACGCGGTGACCACCTCGGCGAGGGCCTGCGGTCACCGACGATTCCCGGCATCGAAGCAGAGAAGAGGTCCATCATGTCCACCCTGTATCGCGTCACCAACCCCGCCACCGGCGACGTCGTCGAGGAGTTCCCGACGGCCACGGACGCGGAGATCATGGCCGCCATCGACCGGTCGGCGACGACGTTCACCGAGTGGAGCCAGACCCCGGTCGCCGAACGCGCGGCCCTGCTCACGCGGGTCGCGGAGATCTACGCCGCACGCGCCGAAGAGCTCGCCGAGGTCATCAGGCTCGAGATGGGCAAGTCCGTGCCCGAGGGCAAGGGCGAGGTCGCGCTGAGCTCGGCGATCTACCGCTACTTCGCCGACAACGCCGAGGCGTTCCTCGCCGATGAGCCGCTGCGCGGTCCCGAGGACGGCACCGCATGGATCCGCCGCAAGCCCGTCGGCTCGCTGCTCGGCATCATGCCGTGGAACTTCCCGTACTACCAGGTCGCCCGCTTCGCCGCCCCGAACCTCGCGCTCGGCAACACGATCCTGCTCAAGCATGCCCCGCAGTGCCCGCGGTCGGCGGCGATCATGGAGGAGATCTTCACCGAGGCGGGTCTGCCCGAGGGCGCGTACATCAACATCTACGCGAGCAACGAGCAGGTCGCCGACCTCATCCTCCCCGACCCCCGCAACCAGGGCGTGTCCCTGACCGGATCCGAACGTGCCGGAGCCGCCGTCGCCGCGGAGGCGGGCAAGAACCTCAAGAAGGTCGTCCTCGAACTGGGCGGCTCCGACCCGTACATCCTCCTCGACACCGAGGATGTCGCGAAGAGCGCGAAGACGTTCTTCAACACCCGGATGGGCAACACCGGCCAGGCCTGCAACTCGCCCAAGCGGATGATCGTCATGGACGACGTCTACGACGAGTTCCTCGAATCGATCACCGCCGCCGCGAAGAAGGCCACCCCCGAGGTTCCCGGGGAGGAGGGCTCGCGCCTGTCTCCGCTGTCCTCGGTCGCCGCCGCCGACCGCTTCGTCGAACAGGTGCAGGACACCGTGAGCCAGGGCGCGACCCTGCTCGCCGGCGGGAAGAAGTACGAGGGCGGAGGCGCCTACGTCGAACCCGTCGTCCTCGCCGACGTCGAGAAGGGCATGCGCGGCTACTACGAGGAGCTCTTCGGCCCCGCCGTCATCGTCTACAAGGTGAGCAGTGAGGACGAGGCCGTCGAACTCGCCAACGACACCCCCTTCGGCCTCGGGGCCGCCGTGTTCTCCGGCGACGTCGAGCGCGCCGAGCGCGTCGGCGCGCAGATCGACTCGGGCATGGTCTTCATCAATGCGCCCGAGGGCTCACGCGAGTACCTGCCCTTCGGCGGCGTCAAGCGCTCCGGCGTCGGGCGTGAGCTCGGCCCGCTGGCGATGGACGAGTTCGTCAACAAGCAGCTCGTGTTCAAGAGCGACAAGTGAGGGCCGAGGACTCAGCACGGCGGGAGGGCGTGAGCGCTCGCCGCCGCTGAGTCCGACCCGGCGCAGAAGGCGTCGTCCGCATCCGCGGACGGCGCCTTCGCCGTGTGCGGGTCCCCGCAGGCGGTGACGGCGCTCACTGTATCCTGAAGTGATACACAGCACTTTCCCAGCAGGAGGTCCTCATGTCGGCACCGACGCCGTCTGCCCACAAGAACGTCGCGGCCTCGAAAGGGGTGATGCGACCGATCAACCGGGTCCTCGAGCAGTGGATCCCCTCGGCCCTGACCTTCGCGATCGTGCTCACCCTCATCGTCGCCGTCCTCGCCTTCATCCTCACCGGGGCGAGCCCGGTCGAGGTCGTCACGAGTTGGGGCGTCGGCCTCTCCGGGCTGCTCGAGTTCATGACGCAGATGTGCCTCATCCTGCTCCTCGGCCACATCCTCGCCAACACCGGCCCCGTCCAGGCGCTGCTCTCCCGGCTCGCACAGGTGCCGGGATCCCCGGCATTCGCCTACGTCTTCGTCTTCCTCGTCGCCGCCGTCGCGAGCCTCATCACGTGGGGACTCGGCCTCGTCGTCGGTGCACTCCTGGCCAGGGAGGTCGCCGTCCAGGCGCGCCGGCGCGGCATCAAGGTCCATTTCCCGCTCCTCGTCGCCGCCGGCTACTCCGGAATGGTCGTCTGGCACATGGGCTATTCGGGGTCGGGTCCGCTGACCGCCGCAACCCCGGACTCGTTCCTCGCCGACTCCCTCGGCGGTGAGATCGTGCCCGTGAGCGAGACGATCTTCTCGACGTGGAATCTGCTCGCCATCCTCGGCGTCATCGTCGTGTGCAGCGTCCTCTTCTACCTCATCGCCCCGAAGCAGGGCGCCACGGTCTACGAGATGCCCGAATCGATGTCCTCGGGGGAGCGCGGCCCCCTCGTCGAGGAGATCGTCACACCCGCTGACCGCATCGACGCCTCCCGCATCCTCACCCTCGTCATCGGCTTCGCCCTCGTCGCCTACCTCATCATCCACTTCGCCCAGGGCGGGGGACTGACCCTCGACATCGTCAACTGGTCCTTCCTCGCCCTCATCTTCCTCCTCGTGCGGAACCCGTTCGAACTCATCGCCCTGACCAAGGACGCGGCATCGAACGTCGGGGAGATCCTCCTCCAATTCCCGCTCTACGCCGGCATCCTCGGCATCATGTCCGGCACCGGACTCATCGCAGTGTTCTCCGATGCGTTCGTCTCGATCGCCAACCCCGTCTCCTTCGGCGTCCTCGCGCTGCTCTCGGCGGGCCTCGTCAACTTCTTCGTCCCCTCCGGCGGCGGCCAGTTCGCCGTGCAGGGTCCGATCATGCTCGACGCGGCCAACCAGCTCGGCGTCGACCCGTCGATCGCGATCATGGCGGTGTCCTACGGCGACCAGTGGACGAACATGCTCCAGCCGTTCTGGGCGCTGCCGGTGCTCGCGATCGCGGGCCTGAAGATGCGCGACATCCTCGGCTACACGTTCATCACGTTCCTCGGCTCGGGAGTCGTCATGGCGACGGTCCTCCTCCTCGTCTCACTCTGAGGAGATCCGTCCAGGCGGTGGCCCGAGCGTCCGCTCGGGCTGCGCCTGGGCTGGTCAGCGGACCACAGGCCCTCGGCGGGACCCGCGGAGTGTGGCCCGCGTCTCATTTTGCCAAGAATTCAGGGGTGCGCTACCGAAAATTCGGATATGGTAGCCTCCATCGTCGGTTGCCGGAAGTGCGGCGGCCTGTGATCATCGAGTCCGGGACACGGCTCTCCAAGACCCCCAATCCCCAATCTCGTGTTGCCCATGTACCCCTAGTTGCCCCATGAACCCCCAGTTGCCCATGACATCGCGGCGGTCGGTCGCCGGACGAGGGAGCGAAGAGATGACACTCCAGGCAAAGCAATCCAACGAGGACGCGGCGGGCAGGTCGAAGAAGAACCTGCCACCGGTCAACAAGCGCGTCTTCATCGCGGCGGCCGTCGGCACGCTCGCGATCACACTGTGGGCGTTCCTCGCCCCCGTCAACGCCCAGGCCGTCCTCGGTGCTGTGGTCGGGTGGACCTCGGACTGGTTCGGGTGGTTCTACGTCCTCCTCGTCGCGATCGTCCTCGTCTTCGTCATCTACCTCGCCGCCTCCCGGTACGGGTCGACGAAGCTCGGCCCCGAGCATTCGAAGCCCGAATTCGGTCTCCTGTCGTGGGCGTCGATGCTCTTCGCCGCCGGCATCAGCACCGACCTCATGTTCTTCGCCGTGGCCGAACCCGTTACGCAGTACCTGCAGCCGCCGAGCACGGAACCCGGGACCGTCGACGCCGCCCGTGAGGCGACCGTGTGGACGCTCTTCCACTACGGGCTCAGCGGCTGGGGCCTCTACGCCCTCATGGGCATCGCGCTCGCCTACTTCGCCTACCGGATGAACATGCCGCTGGCGATCCGCTCGGCACTCGCCCCGCTCTTCGGCAAGCGGGTCCAGGGGACGCTCGGCGACACCGTCGACTTCGCGGCCCTCCTCGGCACGATCTTCGGTGTGGCCACCTCGCTCGGCATCGGCGTCGTCATGGTCAACGTCGGCCTCAACGTCGTCTTCGGCCTGCCTGTGTCCGTGGCGTCCCAGGTCGCCATCGTCGTCATCGGCGTGGGCGTGGCCACGCTCTCAGCGGTCTCCGGCGTCGACAAGGGCATCAAGTTCCTCTCCCTGCTCAACGTCTTCGCCGCGATCGCCCTGAGCATCTGGGTGCTCGTGGCCGGCAACACGCAGTTCCTCCTCAACGCATTCGTCCTCAACGTCACCGACTTCGTCCGCCTCTTCCCGAACATGGTGGGCCAGACCTTCGCCTTCGAGGACACGGGCACGTGGATGACGGACTGGACGCTGTTCTTCTGGGCCTGGTGGATCGCCTGGGCATCCTTCGTCGGACTCTTCCTCGCCCGCATCTCGCGGGGCCGCACGATCCGCCAGTTCGTCATCGGCACCCTGACGATCCCCTTCATCTACATCTTCATGTGGATCTCGATCTACGGGAACTCCGCACTCGACATCATCCGCAGCGGCAACCTGGAGTTCGGGGAGCAGACGATGCTCAATCCCGAGGGCGGCTTCTACGAGCTGCTCGCCCAGTACCCGGCCTTCACCGTCGTCGCGGCTCTGGCAACCCTCACTGCCCTCCTCTTCTACGTCACCTCGGCGGACTCCGCGGCCCTCGTCATGGCGAACCTCTCCTCGTTCCTGCCCACCCCGCAGGACGACGGACGGGCGGGGCTGCGGATCTTCTGGGCCGTGCTCACCGGTGCGCTGACCGTGGCGATGCTCATCGTCGGCGGGATCGGCGCGCTGCAGAGCGCGACGGTCATCATGGGTCTGCCCTTCGCCTTCGTCATCATCCTCGTGATGATCGGCCTCTACAGAGCCCTGCGCGTCGAAGGCAACCGCGTCGACAGCGTCGAGCAGAGCCTCTCGGGCTCGCTCGCCCGCCGGTCGGGCCGGGGATCGGAGACGTGGAAGAAGCAGCTCTCCCGGGTGCTCGCGTTCCCCAGCGGGAGCAAGGTCCGCGACTACGAGCAGAACGTGCTCCTGCCGACGATGCAGGAGATCGCCGAGGAGATGCGCTCACGCGGCATCTCCGCCCGCTGCGGGCGGGTCGACTCCGAGGGGCGCTTCGACGAGAACGGAGACCTCGTCGAACTCGAGGTCGACGGCGAGGGCCAGTACCCGTTCCGCTACCAGGTGTGGCCGCACAAGGTCAGTGTGCCGTCGTTCGGCGGCCGCGTCCCGCGCGGCACCGAGGACTACTACCGGATGGAGGTCTACCTCGACGGCGGAGCCGGTCAGGGCTACGACATCATGGGCTACACGAAGGACCAGCTCATCGATGACGTCCTCGACAAGTACGAGCGCCACGTCGAGTTCCTCCACATGCAGGAGAACATCGCCGGCGGCACCGAGTGATGGTGAGGGAGTCGGGCCGCGGATCCGGCGCGCGTCGCCGGGCGGTGCGTCGGTGACGCCCGAGGAGTTCCGGCGGCACGGCCACGACCTCATCGACTGGATCGCCGACTACCGCGCCTCCCTGCCGCAGCGGCCCGTGCGCGCGAGTGTCGCCCCCGGTGACATCGCCGCTCAGCTGGCCGCCTCGGCGCCGGAGGACGGGGAGGACCCGACCGCGGTGCTCGGGGATCTCGATGACATCGTCATGCCCGGGCTCACGCACTGGCAGCATCCGCGGTTCTTCAACTTCTTCCCCGCCAACAGCGAGCTCTCCTCGGTGCTCGGGGACATCGCGAGTTCGGGGCTCGGAGTGCTCGGGCTGTCCTGGGAGGCCTCCCCGGCGCTGTCGGAGGTCGAGCAGGTCGTCCTCGGGTGGGCCCGCGACCTCTTCGGGCTGCCCGCGGACTTCCGCGGGGTCATCCAGGACACGGCCTCGACGGCGACGCTGCTCGCGATGCTCGAGGCCAGGGAGCGCGCCTCGGACTTCGCGATGATGGGACCCGGGCTCACCCAGGCGAGCGCTCCGCTGACGGTCTACCTCAGCCCGTACGCGCACTCCTCGGTGCGCAAGGCCGTGCTCCTCGCCGGGTTCGGGGAGGACCAGATCCGCTGGGTCGACGTCGACGAGGACTTCGCGATGGATCCGGAATCCCTCGCCGAAGCGGTCGCGGCGGACCGTGCGGCCGGTGCCGTCCCCGCCGCGGTCGTCGCGACGTGCGGAACGACGACGACCACGGGACTCGACCCGCTCGCGGCGATCGGGGAGGTCGCCGCCGCGCACGGACTGTGGTTCCACGTCGATGCCGCGATGGCCGGCTCCGCCCTCATCCTCCCGGAGATGCGGGGCATGGCAGACGGCATCGATCGCGCCGATTCGCTCGTCATCAACGTCCACAAGTGGTTCGGGGTCGCCTTCGACTGCTCCCTGTTCTTCGTCCGCGATCCCGCCCATCTCGAGGCGGTGATGTCGACGAACCCCTCGTACCTGCAGTCCGATCGGGACGCCGAGGTGACCAACCTCCGCGACTGGGGCGTGCCCTTGGGACGCCGGTTCCGGGCGCTCAAACTGTGGTTCATGCTCCGCATCGAAGGCGCCGAGGCGATCCGCGCCCGCCTGCGCCGCGACCTTGAGAACGCCCGCTGGTTCGCCGCGCAGGTCGAGGCCGAACCGGACTGGACCGTCGTCGCCCCCGTGCCCCTGCAGACCGTGTGCATCCGCCATGAGCCGCCGGGCCTGACCGGGGAGGACCTCGACGCGCACACCCGGGAGTGGGCGCGGGCGGTCAACGACTCCGGGCGCGCGTACGTGTCCCCGTCGACGCTCGACGGGCGGTGGATGGTGCGGATCTCGATCGGCTCCCTGACGACGGAGCGCAGCGACGTCGCAGCGCTGTGGGAGACTCTCAAGGAGGCAGCGGCACCATGAGGGAGGAGACGAGCGCCGTGGAGTCCAGCGCAGCGGAGACGATGGCAGGCGGCCCGGTCGTCGGTGAGGACGGTCTCGCGCGCACCCCGTGGGCCTACGGGGATCCGCTCCTGCTCGAGTACTACGACACCGAGTGGGGTCTGCCCGTGCGCGATGAGTCCGGGCTCTTCGAGCGCCTCAGCCTCGAGGGCTTCCAGGCGGGACTGTCGTGGCTGACGATCCTCAAGAAGCGCGAACGGTTCCGCGAGGTCTTCGCCCACTTCGATGTCGACACCGTCGCCGGCTACGGTGACGCCGAGGTGGCAGCCCTCCTCGCCGATCCCGGCATCATCCGCCATCGCGGGAAGATCGAGGCATGCATCGGCAACGCCCGGGCGATCATCGCGCTGCGGGACTCCGGCGGCATCGCCGAGTTCATCTGGAGCTTCCGGCCCGCGCAGACCCCGACACCGCAGACGATCGCCGAGGTGCCCACGACCTCCTCGGAATCGGCGGCACTGTCGAAGGCGCTCAAGCGCGAGGGGTTCCGCTTCGTCGGTCCGACCACGATGTATGCGCTCATGGAGGCCGTCGGTATGGTGGACACGCACCTCGTCGGCTCCCATCGCCGAGGCGCCTCCGGCCTCTGGTCGGACTGAACCGGACACCACCGCCTCGGCGAAAGGACACCATGAGGGACATCCGCGTGAGCGCGCTCGTCGTCATCCACCCCGACCGCCCGGAGCTCCTCATGGTCCGCAAGACCGGGACGACGTCGTTCATGCTGCCCGGAGGCAAACCGGAGGCGGGTGAGACCCCGGAGGACACGATCATCCGGGAGATCGCCGAGGAGCTCGGACTCGACCTCGATCCCGCCCGGCTCTCGTCGCTCGGGGAGTTCACCGCGGCGGCCGCCAATGAGGCCGACCATCGGGTCATCGGCGACGTCTTCGTCTACGACGGTGTGCCGGCCGGGCTCGACCTCACCGATATCAGGCATCAGGCCGAGATCGCCGCGGCCGGATGGTTCCCGTGCGCTCCGATGCCCGCCGACACCGTCGAGCGCCAGTTCGCCCCGCTCACCCGGGATCGGGTGGTGCCGGCGCTGGCGGCGGCCGGCGCGCTCTGAGGCCGCCGGAGGTCGGCGACGCTCAGCCCTGCGGCTGGCGGGAGTACGCGACGAGGGCGCGGTAGAGGTCGAGGGGTGCGCAGTTCGCGCCCTTGGCCAGGGACTTCACGAGCTTCCGGTAGGCGGTGTAGTCGACATGCGACGGGTTGGCGGATTCGAGCAGCCCATGGTCGTGGAGGACGCCGACGGCGCGGGCGTCGAGGATCGCGTACTTCTTCGGATCGAAGACCGTGAGCAGGGCACTGGCCAGAGGGTTGCCGACTCCCGGCAGGACCTTGAGGAAGGGCAGGCGCAGATGGTTCGGGGTGTCATCGTCGAGGGCGACGGCGGTGACGTAGTCGATGTCGTCGCCGGAGAGCTTCTCGGCCATCGGCAACACCGCGACGGCCTTCCACTCGACGACCTTGAGGAAGTTCTTGCGCTTGTAGCCCTCGCGGCGCACGACCTTCGGGGCGATCGAATCGAAGATCTCAGCCTCGAGCTCGGTGAGTTCGTACAGGGGCTCGTAGCGGAGGACGAAAGCCGTGTCGATGAGGCCGGAGGACGGGCTGTCGGGAAGCTGCGACGAGGTCATGCCGCGATTCTACAGAACGTCGAGGAACACCAGATGACAGCTCTCTCCATGGGAGACGGCACGTCCGACCAGCGGAGACCTGCGGTTGGGGAGCGCACGGACATGGTCGATTGCGAGATCCGCAGCCGCCTCGGCGATGCGATGACGTAACGTGCGAGTATGGATGATCGTCGCACTCTGACCCCGGCCCTGCTCGGGCTCGTGTGGTCGGCGATGTTCGGCTTCTCCGGGTTCTTCCTCAGCTATTCGACGATGGTCTCGATCGGGGCGATCGGCGGGCTCGCGACCGTGACCGGCGGCGCGGTGCTGACGACGATGATGATCGGCGTCATCGCCGTCCAGCCCTTCGCCCCGTGGCTGGGCGCGCGGCTCGGCCTGCGCTCGGCCCTGCTCGTCGCCCTCGGACTCCAGGTGCTCGGGCAGGTGTGCGGCCTCATCGTGACGCAGCCGCTGCTCAGCCTCGTCCTCGCCGGGGTGTTCGGCGGCATGGGGTTCGGCCTCTTCGTCGTCCTCGCCAACGCCGCGGTCCCGGGGACGGTGGCACCGCGCCGGTTGGGGAAGGCGCTCGGCATCTTCGGCGGCATCACCTCGCTCGCGGCGGCCCTCGGTGCGCCGTTCGGCCTGTGGCTCATCGGCGTCGTCCCCGTGTGGTCGTTCCGCCTCATCGCGTGCGGAACCCTGCTGCTCGCCGCACCGACGATCATCCGCTTCCTGCCCGGGCGTGTGCCGGTCCCGCCGCCCGGCGCCGAGCGCGACGGGCTGCCGGGCACACACCGCGCCGTTGACGCTGATGCTCAGGCTTCAGGCCATGACGCTGGTGCCCGGGGGTCGGGCGCCGACGTCGGTGCCCGGGGTTCGGGCCCTGATGCCGGCCGCGAGGTGTCCTCGCAGGGCCGGCACCGCCTCGGCGAGATCCTTCCTCTGCTCACCATGCTCGCGCCGTTCCTCATCGGCATGGTCACCTTCGGACTCATCGTCGGCTTCGGTCCAGGGGAGGGGATCGCCACTCCGGCGATCTACATCGGGATCATGCAGGTGTTCTCCGTCATCGGGCGCTTCGCCGCCGGAGCCGTCGCCGATGCGCGCTCGCCGCTCGGGCTCAACCTCGCCGGTGTCGGCCTGGCCGCCTGCGGCTTCATCGTCACGGCGATCACCGGCGGGGGAGTCGTCCTCGGGCTGGCGATGGCGGTGGTCGGGCTGGGGCTGGGCACCCTCCAGTCGGCGAGCCTCGTCATGGCGTTCACCGCCGTGAGCACTCCGGCGCGGGCGAGCGTCGCGTGGAACATGAGCTTCGACATCGGCCTCGGCATCGCCGGGGTCATCGGCGGGGTGGGGTTCACCTACCTCGGCGACACCGTGACCTTCCTGCTGTGCGCCGGGATCCTCCTGCTCGCGGGACTCGTGTCATGGATCGTCGCCGCGCGGCGAGCCGGCACATCGGGTGGCCGGGACTAGAGGGAGCAGACCGCGGATTTCACCCTGGACCCGGCGCAGACTCCGAGACTGGCCAAGATGAGTGCGCGCAGTGGCCGGGTCACTCAGCCTCGGTGTCGAGGGAGGCGAGGAGTTCGACGGCGGCATGAGCATAGTCGCCGATCCACCGGTCGTGGATCCGCTTGATCGGCAACGGAGCCAGGGCGAGCACCCGGGTCCGGCCGACCCTGCGACCGGTGAGCAACTCGGCGTGTTCGAGCACACGGATGTGCTGGAGGACCGTCGTGCGATCGAGGTCGGGAAACTCGGCGGCGACGGCGCCGGTCGTCCGCGGTTCGGCGCGGAGGAGGTCGAGGATGCGACGCCGGGTCGGATTCGCCAGCGCCTTGAACACCGCGTCGTCGCGAGAGTCGGCGGATCCGCTTTCCGCGCGGTCGCCTCGGCGCGAACCTGTTCCCTTCTCCTCAGACATGTGGTAAAAATATCACATGAATGATGAGCAGAACGACAAGCAGGCCCCGCTGGAGGAGCTCTCCTTCACGGTCACCGGCTACATCTCGAAGACGCCCCATGAGACCTATGAGGCGGTGGCCGACCCCGAGCAGCTCTCGAAGTACTTCACGACCGGCGGCGCCCGCGGTCGACTCGACCCCGGCGCCGAGGTGACCTGGGACTTCGCTGACTTCCCTGGGCGCTTCCCGGTCGATGTCATCGAGACCATCCCCGATGAGAAGATCGTCATCGCGTGGGAGGGCTCGGAGCACACGACGACCCCGAAGACGACGACGACCTTCGAGTTCGCGCCGGTCGACAATGGAACCCGCACGCTCGTGACGATCACGGAGAAGGCGTGGAAGACGACCGTCGGCGGAGCCGAGGGTGCCTTCGGCAACTCGATGGGCTGGACCGGTATGCTCGCCGCGCTCAAGGCGTGGGTCGAATACGGCATCAACCTCCGCGAGGGCTTCTACAAGTAGGCCGTGGCCAGTGGCGGGCGTTGATCGGCCACAACATCGCGGCGACCACGCGCCCTCGACCAACCTCAAGCGCGCCTTCATGGCCGCACGCCACGACCACCGGCGTCCCTGACGGTGATCAGTTAGGTTGGATGCATGGTGCTCGGCAAATGGGGAACAGTCTGGCGATTCGTCGTTCTCGCTGGGGGAATCGGCGGACTCGGTGGGGTGGTCACCATGGTGCTCCTCCTGCTGGTTCCGCAGATAGTCACGGGGGACGGTATGTCGATCGGGCCTGTGGACGGCTTCCTCGTCGCCACACGGTGGGCCCTTGGCATCGGCATCGGATTGGGCGTGGTCATGGGCATTCCGTGCAGTTTCGTCGTTCGGAGGACGGCGCCACGGCTGCATGGTCGTCTGAGCGCGGTGGTCTTCTGCTTCGTTCTCGGATTCGCCGCGGCTCTGACCCCAGTGATGCTCGTCAGCCTGGCCTCGGGCAGCTTCGTCCGGCCCCCGCCGATCGCGGTCTGGGAGTATGTGCTTTCACTGGCCAGTCTCAGCCTGCCCGCCGGCATCCTCACTGCATTGGCGTCGCCCCTCATCTTCGCACCGGCCGAGACACCGGCGCGCACGAGAACCGTGCCCTAGATTCGGTGCGGCGCGGCGGCAACGGGCCCGTCTGACGATCCACACCGACGACAGCCCAATCCGCTGCTCCACCGCATGAACGCTCCGCGCTGATCCTGCCGACTCGGCTCTCCGAGGTGGATCGAGCTCGACAATCCGCTGATCTTCAGCTCGGATCCACCTCGGGGGATTAGCAGATCCACCTCGGGGGATACGCGCCGGAGCGTCCACCCCGCGCCGGATCGCTCGAGCCACCCAGCGCCAGGCGCTCGAGCCACTGCCTGTCGGGAGTGATCGCTCCGCTTCCTGCCCGGGACCCGCCGGCGCGACCCGAGATGCGCGTCAGACGATGCGGGTCTCCGGGGACTTCGTCTTCGCGGGATCCGTCTCCGGGAGATCACCGAGCGCCTCATCGATGCGATCGAGCACCTCGGCGTCGAGCTTGACCCCGGCTGCGGCGACATTCGAGGCGATCTGCTCGGGACGCGACGCCCCGACGAGAGCGGTGGCGACGTTGTCATTGGCGAGCACCCACGCGATCGCCAGCTGGGCCATCGTCAGGTCGAGGTCGGCGGCGATCGGCTCGAGCTTCGCGACCGCCGTGAGCGTCTCATCATTGAGGTAGCGGGAGATCATGTCCGCCCCGCCCTTGTCATCAGTGGCGCGCGACCCGGCAGGGGCCGGCTGACCGACCTTGTACTTGCCGGTGAGGACACCCTGGGCGATCGGCGACCAGACGATCTGCGAGATGCCGAGCTCCTTCGACGTCGGCACCACCTGCGGTTCGATGACCCGCCACAGCATGTTGTACTGCGGCTGGTTCGAGATCAGCTGGATGCCGAGGTCCCGGGCGAGGTAGTGACCGGCGCGCAGCTGGTCGGCGTTCCATTCGCTCACACCGATGTAGAGCGCCTTGCCGGCCCGGACGATGTCGGCGAAGGCCTGCATCGTCTCCTCGAGCGGCGTCTCGTAGTCGTAGCGGTGCGCCTGGTAGAGGTCGACGTAGTCGGTGCCCAGGCGGGTGAGCGACCCGTTGATCGACTCCATGATGTGCTTGCGCGACAGTCCGGTGTCGTTGTGCCCCTTCGGGCCGGTCGGGAAGTAGACCTTCGTGAAGATCTCGACCGACTCCCGTCGCTGCCCGGCCAGCGCGTCGCCGAGGACCTGTTCGGCGGCGGTGTTGGCGTAGACGTCGGCGGTGTCGAACGTCGAGATGCCGGCGTCGAGGGCGGCATGGACGCTCTTCGTCGCGATGTCGTTCTCGACCTGCGAACCGTGGGTGAGCCAATTGCCGTACGTGATCTCCGAGATCTTCAATCCGCTGTTTCCGAGATACCTGAACTCCATATCCTCAGCCTACGACCGTGAGTCAAGGGGCTTCAGATCGTCATCGCCGAGGCGGTCCGTCGTCACGTGGGCTGTCCCCGCCGAGGTGGGGCGAGCTGTCCGCAGGCCAGCGCGGCCAGCGCGAGACCGAAGCCGGCGATCTGGAGCAGGGTGAGGCGTTCACCGGCGAAGAGCGCGCCGAGGCCCGCTGCCACGAGCGGTGAGAGCAGCCCGAGGAGGGCCGTCGCGGTCACTGGCAGGCGGCCCAACCCGCGGAACCACAGGGTGTAGGCGAGGATGCCGCCGACGATGCCGAGCCAGAGATAGCCGGCGACTCCCGCCGCATCGATGCGCTCCGGCACGCCCTCGACGGCCAGTGTGGGAACGAGGAGGACGAGCCCGCCCGCGGTCAGCTGCCAACCGGCGAAGCCGACCGCACTCAACCCCGGCGGGCGGCCCCAGCGCTTGACGAGGACGACACCGACGCCCATCGACGCCGCCCCGCCGATGCCGGCGAGGAGACCGATGGGGTCGAAGCCGGCCCCGGGCCCGAGGACGACCATGCCGACACCGATGACGCCGACGATGCCCCACGCCAGTCGCCACCGTGAGAGCCGTTCGCCGAGGATGACGACGGCGAGGACTGTGACGAGGATCGGCTGCGTGGCCCCCAAGGTTGCCGCGACTCCGCCCGGCAGGCGACCGGCGGCGACGAAGAGGAGCGGGAAGAAGACGCCGATGTTGAGGGTCCCGAGGACCAGCGCCTTCCACCACCACGAACCCTGCGGCAGCCGACGGGCGATGAGCAGGCCGATGAGGCCCGCCGGCAGGGAGCGCATGAGCGCGGCGAACAGCGGATGGTCGGCGGGCAGGAAAGCCGTCGTGACGAGGTAGGTCGTGCCCCAGACGGCAGGAGCGAGAGCGGTGGCGAGAGTCGCGCCGAGGCGGGACCGGGTGGGCGAGGGATGCGGAGGTGAGATCGTCGAAGTCATGTCTCCAGAGTCCGCCCGAATCAGCAATGAGTCCAACACATGCTTTTCATCTCAGCGATCGTGTACGACGATAAATGCATGGAGCTTCAGCAGATGCGCTATGCGATCGCCGTCGCCGAGGAGCGGAACTTCACGCGAGCCGCCGCGCGGTGTCACGTCGTCCAGTCGGCGCTCAGCCATCAGATCAAAGTCCTCGAACGTGAACTCGGCGTCACGCTCTTCGCGCGCACGAGCCGGCGCGTCGACCTCACCGATGCCGGTGCCGCGTTCATTCCCGCCGCCCGCGCCGCCCTCGAGGCCGCCGATCGGGCCGGGGCCGTCGCTGCGGCAGCGGCCGGTGAGATCCGCGGGACGCTGTCGATCGGCGTCATTCCCACGGTCACCGCCCTCGACCTCTCGGCCGTGCTCGCCGCACTGCACGCCAGACATCCCCATGTGCGGATCACGATGCGAGCCGGAGACAGCCGACGCTTCATCGCGGAGATTCGCGCCGGCGAGCTCGACGCCGCCGTGCTCGGACTGCCGGCCACGGTGAGCCCTGCGGGAACGGACCATCTCGTCCTCGCCGAGGAACGTCACGTCGCCGTCCTCGGTCCCGGGCACTGCCTCGGCGGACGACGTCGCCTCAGTCTCGCCGACATCGCGAACGAGACCTACGTCGATTTCCCCGTCGGCAGTCCCGGTCGGGAGCAGACCGACCGGGCGTTCGCCGCCGCCGGGCTGGCGCGCACCGTCGCGTTCGAGGTGATGACCGCAGAGATGATCCTCGATCTCGTCAGCGCGGACCTCGCGATCGCGCTCCTGCCCCCGGCGGTGGTGCCTGCGGGACGGGGCCTGACGACGGTGGCGGTCACCAGCGGTCCGACTCGCACCGAATACCTCGCGTGGAGTGATTTCAATCCGAGCCCGGCCGCGCTCGCCTTCGTCGAGGAGGTCAGGTCGGTCGTGGGCACGCACGGTCCGCGGTGACGAGAGGATCGACCCTGCGGTGACCGTCGCGGCTGCCCGGTGAACCGCGAGCTCAGCCGGCTGTTCGCCGTCGGCGCAGCACCGGCGGCAGCCCGAAGAGGATCGGCGGCCGCACCGCTGCGGTGGTCGCGGCGTCGCTGAGCGTCCACGCGCTCTCCCAGCTGATGAGCTCCCCAGCGTGGCAGACGGGATCGCCCCCGGACGACGGCGGTTCGGCCCAGAACCACAGGTTGATCCCGTACTCGATGACGGTGATGCTCGGGGTGCGCGGGGATTCGTCGGAAGTGTCGTCACCTGCGCTGCCGGCGCGGGTCCGCGCAGTGTTCTCCGCGACGAACTCTCTGTGGAGCTGCGCCGAGGCGGTCTCGGCTTCAACCCATCCGTCCGCACGATGGGGGAGGAGGACCCACGCCCCCGCGGGGACGTCGGCGGCAACGACCTCCTCGGCGGTGCGGACCGTGACGAATCCGGAGGGCACCTGTTCGAGTGCGTCGAGGAGGCTGCCGAGGCAGGCGGCGACCACCTCCGCCGACGGTGCGACGAGGAGGAGGCCGGTTGCCTCGACGAGGATGTCGTCCCTGTTCAGGCGCGTGAACGGACTGGCGTTCAGCTGCCTGACGACGACCTGCCAATGTGCGGGCACGGGAGCCTCGAGGAAGGCGTGCGTGACCGAGCGCTCGGCGTCGTGGCGCATCTTCACTCCTCCTCTCTCCCTCGATCGGCGGTGGGGTCGCACCGCACGAGGTGTCTTCAGCCTGCCACGGATCGGCCGGTCACGGCGACGGGTCGGCGATTTTGCGGATGGGCTGGGACAGACTGCGTCGTCGGGCCGCGAGGGACCCGCCGCCTCGGCGAGGTCGCTTACGAGAACACGCTGATCCCGTAGGCGGCGAAGACGATGAGCAGCGCCGCCCCGTGGACGGCGGTGACCCTCCTGGCGGCGAATGTCGCCACCGACAGGAGGATGATGACGCCGAGCAGGAGGAGGTTCGCCGGACCCTCGGCGAGGACGATCTGCTGGCCGGTGAGGAGGCCGATGACGAGGACGACGGGGATGGTCAGTCCGACGGTCGACACGAGCGCACCGTGGCAGAGGTTGCTCACCCGCTGCACCTCACCCTGCCAGGCGGCGCGGATGGCGGTGATCGTCTCGGGCAGGAAGACGATCATCGCGATGACGATGCCCGACAGGGCGGTCGGGGCGCCGAGGCGGCTGAGCCCGTCATCGAGCAGCGCGGCCATGTCATGGGAGAGGAGGACGATGGGCAGGACGGTGATGACGAGGAGGGTGAGGCGAGCGACGATCTCGACGCGGTGGGTCGCGATGATCTCGAGGACGCCGGGCCGTGCGGTGGCCTCCGCCGGGCCGGTGTGAACGGTGCCAGCTTGCGCTGTGCCGGCGCGCCCTGAGCCCGCTGAGGCGTCGGCCTCCGCCGTCTCGACCTGCGCCGCGCCTGAGCGCACGAGGCGCGGGTCGACCTCGCGGAAGTCATCGGCCTGCGCACCCATCTGGCGGACGAGGAAGAAGACGTAGATCGCGATCGTCAGCACGATGATCGGGATCTCCTGCCACGGCAGATAGCTGCCGTCCTCGCCGATGACGGCGGGCAGGCCGAATGCGAGCGCGGAGAGGACGACGAGGAGGCTGAGGTACGCCGAGGTGCCCGTGCGGTTGTGCTCCATGTCCCCGTGCCGCAGGCCGCCGACGAGCAGGCAGATGCCGACGACGGCGCCGAGGATGATCATCGCCACGGCCATGACGGAGTCGCGGGCGATCGTCGCATGGTCGCCTGGACCGAGGAGGACCGCTGCGATGAGGATGACCTCGATGAGGACGATCGAGAGGGTGAGGACGAGCGAACCGTAGGGATCGCCGAGGCGGTGCGCCAGATGCTCGGCTTCGTGGACGACTCCGAAGGCGCAGAGCAGGATGACGCCGATGATGACGACGAGCGCGGTGATGAGCAGCGGCGCCGGGGCAGGAGCCTCGAGGGAGGAGCCGAAGACGGCGAGGGCGACGACAGCGCCCCAGCCGAGGATGAGCCGGATGACGGCTGCGGGGGTGATGATGCTGCGGAGTGCGGCATTCATGACGGTCTGATCCAGTTCTACGAGGCCGTCCTCATCGCGTAGGACAGCGACCGGGTCGTCCCGATCGCCGCGTCACCTCCAGTCTAGCGAAGATCGCGCCGTTTGGCAGAGGAGGGGCATCGGCGCCGAGGTGGTCCGACCGGAGGAGGGTGAGCTGGGGATGCGACAAAGGCTGCCCCTTCCGGGGAATGCGACGAGAGCCGCTCGCCCCAGTGGGGACGAGCGGCCCTCGGAGCTGCTCTCAGTCAGGCCGTCACGACACGTCAGGCCGTCGCGACCGAGTGCGCACCGCTGGTGCGGGCAGCACGCGATGCCGACTTCGACTTCTTCGAACCGGTGAAGAGGAAGCGGTCGACGCTGAAGCGGCCGGGTCCCATCGCGGCGATGAGGAGCGCTCCGGCGGACAGTGCGGCGACGAGCTCCCAACCGCCCTCGCTGACGAACGGGGCGGGGATGAAGTGGACGATGACGAGGGCTCCGAGGAGGTTCGCGGCGATGAGCACGGCGACGATCGGAGTGAAGGCGCCGAGGATGAGCAGGGCGCCGCCGATGAGTTCGACGAAGGTCGCGAACGGGGCGGCCACCTCGGGGAGGGGCACTCCCATCTGCGAGAACGAATCGGTTGTTCCGGCGATGGTCCATTCGCTGAACTTCTGCCAGCCGTGGGCCATGAGGATGACTCCGAGCCCGATGCGGGCAATGAGGGCAATGACGTCGCGGGCAAGTGTCGGCAGTCCGGTGGTGGCGTACATGTTGTCCTCCAGGTGAGTTGAAATGACAACCAGAACCCTATTCACGGAGCTTGGCAGGACCCTGGGCGGACTTCGGCAAACCTCCGTGAATCTCGGCTCTCACCAGCATTGATGCGGGCAGATGCGGCGAATCCCGGAGAGCGGATTCTGCTCTCCGGGATTCGCTTGACGAACCAGCCTCATTGTCGCAATGCACCTGGCGGCGTGGCCGGCTCAGAAGCCGTAGGCGGCTTCCCTCTCCTCGCGGATCGCGGTGTACGTGCGGGTGAGCACGATGGTGTCCTCGACGAGGCGGTCGAGGCGCTGGGTGATGTCGCTGCTGACGATCTGATTGCGGTGGAGATCCTTCTCCTCGACGAACACGTAGGGATGGACGACCTGCGCCTTCATGTACGTGAGGATCGGGGTGAGCTGCTGGGCGGGAATGAGGAAGTGCTTCGCCGAACCGGCGGTCGCAACCATGCCCACGACCTTGTCGCGGAAGGCGTTCGTCGGCAGCAGATCGAAGACGTTCTTCAGCGTCGCCGGGATCGAGGCCTGGAAGATCGGGGTGCCGATGATGATCGCATCGGCGTCCATGAGCGTCCGGGTGATCCGCCCGGTGTCCCCGGAGTACTCCGTGAAGTTCCGGCCGTCGCTGAAGACCATGTCCGCCTCGGCGAGGTCGATGAGCGTGACCTCGACGTCCGGGTCGAAGCTCATCACCGCCTGCGCGACGTACTCCATGACCGTGCGGGTCTTCGTCCCGACGTTCGAGCCGGAGAGGACGACGATTCTCATCAGACGAGCTCCTCACTCTTCGTGCCCGCGGTCTCGCCGTCACCCGAGGCCGCCTCGGCAGGGGCGTCGGAGCCGTCGGAATCGGCGGCGGTCGGCTGCGCGGTGTACTTCTTCACGGCGGGGATGATCTCCGAGCCGATCGTCTCGATCTGCTTCATCACCCGGTCGAACGGGATCCCGCCGAAGTCGATCTGGCCGAGGAAGCGCTGGTGGCCGAAGACCTCGTGCTGGTGGAGGATCTTCTCGATGATCTCCTGGGGGCTGCCGATGTTGACGATGCTGCGCGGGTCGACGCTCTGGGCGAAGAGCTGCTTGGGCATGCCCTGCCCGTTGACCCGGCGCATCCCCTCGTTGACGTGCGGGTAGAGCTCCTTGAGGGCATCCTGCGACGACGGTGCCGTGTAGAGGAACCCGGCCGTGGCGATCGGCATGGTCGCCGGGTCGTATCCGGCATGGCGGGCGCCTTCGCGGTAGGCGTCGACGGTCGTCTTGAACACCGAGGTGGTCCCGCCGAGGTGGGCCATGACCATGGGGACGCCCGCGAGTCCGGCCTTGATCGCGCTCGTCGGCGCACCGCCGACGGCTCGCCAGATCGGGAACGTCTCCTGCGCGGGGCGGGGGATGACCGCGGCATCGGTGAGCGGGGCGCGATACTGCCCGTTCCACGTCAGCGACTCCTCGCGGGCGATCTCGAGGAGAAGGTCGAACTTCTCCTCGAAGAGCTCCTCGTAGTCGCGCAGATCGTAGCCGAGGAGCTCGAAGAGGCCGACCCGTGAGGCACGGCCGGCGACGAGTTCGGCACGGCCGCCGGAGAGATGGTCGATCGTCGCGAAGTTCTCGAACACGCGGACCGGGTCCGAGGTCGAGAGGATCGTCGAGGTGCTGCCGACGCGGATCGACGACGTCGCCTGGGCGATCGCGCCGAGGATGACGGCGTGGGCCTGCGAGGCGAAGTACTCCTGGTGGCTCTCGCCGACGCTGAAGAAGTCGAAGCCGGCCTCCTCCGCGGCCTTGGCGTAGGCGACGAACTCGCGGATGCGCTCGCCGGCGCTCACGCGTGAGCCGTCGGCGGGGTTCGGCAGGTGGTCGCCGAGGGTGTACATGCCGAACTGCAGGCCCTGGCTGGGGTCGAAGTTCAGCTCCTTCATGAGGTTCTGGGACTCGGGCACGGTGTCTCCTTGGGTGACGATGACGTTCTCGTTTGTCATGTCAACTGAGGAGTCCGGAGGATTATTCCCCGTTGGTCCCAGGCAGTGCGCTGCGGCGTGCGGCGCTGCGCTCGTAGAGCTTCTTCATCAGCGCGTGGAGCTCGATGCGCTCGGATTCGCTCAGGGCGTCGTCGAACATCGAGGACTGGAGGGCGAGCTGGCTGGGGAAGGCCTCTTCGAGCAGGGCTCGTCCCTTGTCGGTGAGCGAGATGTACTTCGTCTTCCAGTCCTGACGGCGGGCGATCAGGCCGTCGCGTTCGAGGCGGGTGAGCATCCGGGAGATCCCGCCGCCGCTGACCGTGAGCCGCTCGGCGAGGTCGGACTGGGTGATCGGCTGATAGGCGCGGATGTTCGCGAGCGCCTCGAACTGTCCGACCGTGAGATCGAACTGCTTGAGGTGGTCGTTGGAGAGCTGATTGCTGTTCTGGACGAAGCGCACCATGCGCAGCCAGGTGAGCGTGCTCAGCGTCAGGTCGTCCATCGCGGCTCCTCGTTCGACACACCGGGCCTCGGCTGCCGCGGCGACTCACTCTCACTCTACTGACCATCATGCCGGCCTGTCGCCGGAGGGACGGGCGCGCGGCAGGTCGAGGGCGACCGGGGCACGCGCGCACGGCAGGGCGGCGTGGAAGAATGGTGGCGACCCCAGCGATGGACCAGTGAGGAGACGCGCAATGACGACGAGCGAGACCACGACCGACCGCCTCGGCGCGGGACGCTCTGCCGCTGTCATCATCGCCTCCACCTCGGCGGCCAGGGGAGAGGCACCGGATACGACCGGCCCGCTCCTCGTCGAGTGGCTGCGCGGACGCGGCTACGACTGTCCCGACGCGATCGTCGTCCGCGACGGCGAACCCGTCGGGCAGACCCTGCGAGGCCTCCTCATCGACACGCCTGAGGACAAGCGGCCGCGCATCATCGTCACCAGCGGCGGCACCGGTCTCGCGCCCGATGACCGAACTCCCGAGTTCACCGCCGAACTCCTCGAGCGGCAGTCGCCGGGGCTCATCTACGCGATGTGGCGCAAGGGCCTCGAATCGACGTCGTCGGCAGTGATGAGCCGCGGCGTGGCCGGGGTGCGCGGACGCAGCTTTGTCATCAACCTCCCCGGCTCGAAGGGCGGGGTCAGGGACGGCATCACCGTCATCGACGACCTCCTCGAACACATCCAGACCTCGGTCGAGGACACGACCGACCACGGTCCGCGGGTCTGAGCCGTGCAGCAGCGCAAGGCCGTCCGCGCCCGCGTCCACCGCTTCGACGCGACCGGTGAGATCAAAGCCGGACCGGACTCGCTCGCCGGGGAGGAGCCGCTCGAGGTCAACCTCAACGGCGAGCAGTTCTCCGTGACGATGCGCACCCCGGGCAACGACGTCGAACTCGTCTCCGGCTACCTGCTCTCCGAGGGCATCGTCGAGTCGATGGACGACATCGCCGAGATCGACTTCTCAACAGGGCTCGCCCCCGACGGCTCCCGGAACTACAACGTCGCCGGGGTGCGCCTGCGACCCGGGGTCTGGGATGCCGCCACGGCGCCTGCACGGTCGGTCTACACCTCGTCCTCCTGCGGGATCTGCGGCACGGCCGCGATCGACGCGGTGACGAAGGAGTCGGCATATCCGCTCGTGCCCGCCGACGGCCTCGGCGGGATCGACGCCCCGCGTCTCGACGAGGACGGGGAGATCGTCTTCCCTCCGCTGCTCACCCCTGCCCGCGTCGGTGAGCTGCCTGACCGGCTGCGCGCCGGACAGGCGGTCTTCGACAAGACCGGGGGAGTCCACGCCGCCGCGCTCTTCGCCGTCGGTGACGATCCCGGGGCCGAACCCGAACTCCTCGTCATCCGGGAGGACGTCGGCCGGCACAACGCCGTCGACAAGGTCATCGGCTGGGCGATGGCTGAGCGCGGACTGCCGCTCTCGCGCACCGTTCTCCAGGTCTCGGCCCGGGCGTCGTTCGAACTCGTCCAGAAGTCCGCGATGGCGGGCATTCCGATGATGTCGGCCGTCAGTGCCCCCTCGGCGCTCGCCGTCGACTTCGGGAAGACGAGCGGTGTCACCGTCATCGGCTTCAACCGCAAGGGCCGCTTCAACGTCTACTCCCACCCCGAGCGCATCGCCTGAGAAAGGCGCTGAATAGGCGGATTCGCCGCCTCGGCAATCCGTTCTCCCGCACTACGATGAGGGGACGCATCGGCGACGGGCCGAGGCGGTGAGAGCGAGGGTGATGAGATGGACCAGTCCGACGGCCGAGCCCTGCGCAAGGACACCCCGCGCTCACGCCATGCCGAGCTGCTGCTGCCCGCCGACCGCGACCCGGTCGGGGTGATCTGCCGGCAGAACGAGTCGCGGCTGCCCGAACTCCTCGGCATCCGCACCCAGCGGCTCGCCGAATCGCCGTTCAGCTACTATCGCGGGGCGGCAGCGCAGATGGCCATCGATCTCGCCGCCGGGACGACGACCGGTCCCGTCGTGCTCTCGAGCGCCGACGCGCATGTCGGGAACTTCGGCTTCTTCGCGTCCCGGGAGCGCTCCCTCGTCTTCGATCTCAACGATTTCGACGAGGCGGAGTTCGCCCCGTTCGAATGGGACGTCAAGCGCCTCGCCGCCTCGGCGTTCCTCAGTGCTCAGGTCCACGGGCTCGGTGATGACGTCGGGCGATCGGCGGCCTTCGCGGCGGTGCGGGGATACCAGGACCGGCTGGCTGCGCTCATGGCGGTGACCGCGCTCGACCGCTTCTACGCGATCGTCGATTCGGACACGATGCTCAAGGCGATCAGCGGCAAGGGGCATCGCAAGGCGACGACGAAGGCGATGAAGAAGGCCCGCAGCCGCACCGGTGAGAAGGCGCTGCAGAAGTTCGCGACGGAGACGTCGTCCTCGGGTCTGCGGATCGTCGACCAACCCCCGCTGACGAGGCACTTCGACGAACAGGGCATCGACGTCGCCGGGATCTTCGCGGAGTACCGGCAGACGGCGCGCACCGATGTGGCCGTGCTGCTCAGGCAGTACGGGGTGGCCGATTCGGTGCTCAGGGTCGTGGGCGTGGGCAGCGTCGGCACCCGCTGCTTCCTCGTCCTCCTCACCGGCCCCGACGGCGAGTCGCTGCTGCTCCAGGTCAAGGAGGCCCAGGAATCCGTGGTCTCGGCGTTCGGCGGTCTGCCGAAGTTCTCCTCCCACCCGGAGGGGCGGCGGCTGTCATCGGAGGGGGAACGCGTCGTCCGCTCGCAGCTCGTGCTCCAGTCCGTCTCCGATCCGTTCCTCGGCTGGACGACGTACGGGGGACGCGACTACTACTGGCGGCAGTTCCGCGACATGAAGGGCAGCTACGACCTCGCCGAACTCGATGCGACCCAGTTCGACGGCTACTCCCGGCTGTGCGGTGAGGTGCTCGCCCGCGCGCATTCCCAGTCCCCGCAGGCCCGCCTCGTCGACGGGTACCTCGGGACCTCGGATTCGTTCGCGACCGCCGTGGCCGCATGGGCGGAGAAGTACGCCGAGGTGGTCACCGCCGATCATGCGCTGCTCGTCGAGGCGGCGAAGAGCGGGAAGGAGCCGCTGCTCGGCGAGGTCACGGACCTCGCCTGAGTGACAACGCGTGAGTCAGGATTAGGCGTCACCCACCCGGAGAGTGATCTTCGTGCCCGCGCCCGAGCGCAGGGTGTCGATCGCGGTGACGACGTCGTCGAGGGCCATCTCCTCGACCCAGCCGGTCGTGTCGTAGTCGCCTGCCTCCATGCGCGCGATGACCTCGTCGAACTCCTCGGCGGTGTAGCCGACGGCGCCGATGAGTTCGGTCTCGCCCATCATCAATGCGCTCGGCTGGATCTCGAACCCGTGCTCGTGCGGCGACTGGAGGACGACGCGGCCGCCCGGGGCGAGTTCGGCCAGTCCGGTCGCCAGTGCTGCGGGAACACCGGCGGCGTCGTAGAAGACATCGACTCCGTCGCCGTCGGTGCGGTCGGCGACGATGGCGTGGAGGTCCTCCGTCGTCGGGTCGATGACGGTGGCCCCGAGGGCGGCGATCTTCTGCCGACGCTCGGGGCTCGGCTCGGAGACGAGCACGTCCCTCACCCCACGCGCGCGGAAGGCGTACCACGCCCCGATCCCGATCGGTCCGGCCCCGGCGATGAGGACGACGTCGTCGGCACCGGCCCGACTCCGGGCGGCACCGTGCCACGCCACGGCCATCGGTTCGACGAGCGCCGCCGTCTGCAGGTCGACGGACTCGGGCACGCGGTGGAACTGCGAGGCGGAGACGGTGACGTACTCGGCCATGCCGCCGCCGTCGGCGTTGGCCCCGAGCGAGGCCATGAGGCGGCAGCTCGTCGGTGCGCCGCGCCGGCACGCGACGCATTCCCCGCAACTGTAGGCGATGGGGAACACCGCCCCGCGATCGCCGACGGCGATGCCCTCGACGTCGGGACCCACCTCGACGACGGTCCCGGAGAACTCATGGCCCATCGGCTGGGGTAGGTGGGCGCCGGTGACCGGGTGCGGGGAGAAGAGGTCGATCGGAGAGGCCTCGGGGTTGAGGTAGAGGTGGACGTCGCTGCCGCACACCCCGACGTAGGCGTTGCGGAGCTTGACCTGTCCGGGGCCGACGGTCGGTTCGGGGATGTCCTCGATGCGCAGATCTTCGCGTCCGTGGAGTCGCGCAGTCTTCATCAGTGCCTCTCTTCGTGTTCGGTGACGGTCTCACTCTCCACGATCCACGGACGAGCCCGGGGGCGACAACCGCCGAATGCGGCGGATTTCCCGGCCGTCGTCCGCCATCTGTCGCCCGCCGGCACCCGGTCGCCGGGCGCGGTCGGAAGCGCTCTGGCCGATGTCAGTCCCTGAGCGCATAATAGAACGCATGAACGAATATCGGGTGCCGGAGTGGCTCACTGACTACCAGGACTTCAAGGCGCTGTGCTCAGCGGTGTCGGGGGAGTACATCCGCTTCTCCCTCACGACCGGGTGCGACGCCGTCGCCTACACGCATTCGCAGAACACGTCCGGACTGCCGCGCTATTCGTGTCTGCTCACCGCCGACGACGGGGCGACGCTGCTCCTCGTCCTCGACGACTGGGCAGAGCGGATGGACGAGGCGGCTCCGACCGTGCGTGCGTGGCTCGGCGCGAACGCGAGTCTGCGCGGCTGTCGGCCGGGGAAGTCGCACTACGTCGGCGACAGCTATTGGCGGAAGCAGTGGCAGCTGGCCAACCCGTGGTGAGGGGCGCTCACACCTCGACCTCATCGAGGGATTCCCCGAGGGCGTCGAGGAGCAGGGGCAGCTCGGCTGCGCTGAAGGCGAGCGGCGGCCGGACCTTGAGGACGTTGTCGTCCCGACCGATCCGGGAGATGACGACGTGCTTGGCCTTCATCGCCTCGACGACCTGCTTCGTCAGGTCGGGGGCGGGGGTGCCATCGACGGCGAAGTCGAGGCCGAGGAACATGCCCGCGCCCCGCGCGGTGCGGATGAAGTCGAAGCGGTCGGCGTACTCCTCGAGCCGGACCTTCGCCTCGGTGCCGAGGTCGCGGGCGCGCTCCATGAGCTCCTTCTCCGCCATCTCCTCGAGCACGGCCTGCCCGACGGCCGCGGACACGGGATTGCCGGCGAAGGTGTTGAAGAACTCATTGCGGGGACCGAACGCATCCATCACCTCGGCGGTGGTGATGACGGCCGACATCGGATGGCCGTTGCCGATCGGCTTGCCCAGGGTGACGAGGTCGGGGACGAGACCGACCCGCTGATACCCCCACATGTGGGTGCCGGTGCGCCCGAACCCGGACTGCACCTCGTCGGCGATGACCATTCCGCCCGCGGCCCGCACCCGGTCGGCGATCCCGGTCACGAGCCCCTCGGGCAGACGCGGCATTCCCTCGGTCGAGAACAGCCAGTCGAAGAGACACGCGGACACCCCGAATCCGGCCTCCTGAAGCGAGGCGATCGCAGCGTCGAGGTCGTCGAGCGTGGCGGCGAGCACCTCGTCGGCGCTGCGCTCATCGGTGTCGAGGTCGGGGATGCGCAGCGTGCGCACGTGCGGGCCGAGGCCCTCCTGCGTCTTCAATCCCGTCGTCATCTCCGCCAGCGCGATCGTCGTCCCGTGGTAGCTGAAATCGGAGACGATGAGGCCCGTCGCCCCGGTCAGCTGGCGACTGATCCGCAGGGCCAGCTCGTTGGCCTCGGACCCCGAATTGCCGAAGAACACCCGCTCGAGCCGATCCTCGAAGGTCCCCAGCAGCGCCTCCGCGTAGTCGACGACGCGGGCGTTGAGATAGCGCGTGTGGACGTTGAGCGTGCGCGCCTGCTCACACAGCGCATCGACGACGCGATCGTTGGCGTGCCCGACATGGGGGACGTTGTTGTACCCGTCGAGGTACCGCTGACCGTGGACATCGGTGAACCACACCCCCTTGGCCGAGACGAACTCGAGCGGTTCGTCGTAGAACAGCGGTGAATAGGGCCCCAGGGTGGCGTGACGGCGGATGAGAAGGTCGGTCATCGGTGGGCTCCGGAGCGTCGGTCGGCGACGAACGCGGCGGCGAGGTCGACGAGGTGGGGGAGGACGGTGTGGACGTGGAACTCCGCTGCCGGCTCGCCGCGACGATCGGCGGCCCACCCGAGGTAGGTGAGCCCGCGAGCGACGAGGAGGGCCGGGAACGCCGCGAGATCCGCGTCGTCGAGCGGGCGTCGGCGCTGGTAGCCGGCGAAGAGCGCGGCCTGGTACTCCGCGGACCGCGGATGGCGGGTGAAGAAGTAGAGGGCGGTCGCGAGGTCGAAGAGGTGCCAGCCGGCGGCGAAGTCGTCGAAGTCGATGAGGACGAGACCCGCGCTCGTGCGCAGCACGTTCTCCGGGGTGAGGTCGGCGTGGATCGGTCCGAACCGCTGCGGCCCGACGCCGTAGTCGGCGAGGACCGTGCGGATGTCGGCGATCGCCTCGGTGAGCGTGGTCAGCGCCGCGGAGTTCTCCGGCGCGTGGAGTTCGCGCACCCGCAGCGGGGCGCCCCACAGAGCGGACTCCCCGACGAGTCCCTCGGCATCCCAGCACGGGCGATCGTCGTCGACGGCGAACCCGGAGGCCACGGTGGCGTCGTGGACGTCTCCGATGAGCTCGCCGAGGCGGTCGAAGTCCTTCGGTTCGTGCGCAGCGGTCCCGTCGAAGGCCGTCTGCTCGTCACCGAAGCTCCCCTCGTTGGCGATGTGGAGCTGGAGGTCGACCTGATGGACGCCGAGGCGGTGGCCGTGACCGACGTGGACGAAGCTCCGTGCATCGGAGACCGGCACGAACCGCGGCACCGGGACGCCGCGACCGGCGAGGCTGCCGACGAACTCGAGTTCCCGCGCGAGCTCGGCATCGCTGTGATAGCCCCGCCGGTGGACCCTCAGGACGTAGGAGGTGCCCGCGTGCTCGAGTCCGAAGACGCTGTTCTCCCGGTGCTTGAGCAGGCGCAGTGCCGTCGACTCCGGCAGGCCGAACGCGGCCAGGGACTCCGCGGCGAGCTCCGCCGCCCCCGCGACGGCCGCGGAATCGGCGTCGGTCGCCGCGGAATCGCCGGCGTCCGCGGCTGCGGGGCCGGTGGTGCGCTGCGGTTCGGGCTGGGCCGTCCTCGACATCGCTGTCTCCTTCGGTCGCTCTGTCAGGTGTCGCGCTGCGGCGACCCCCGGGCCGATTGCAAAGTTATACTCGGAGTATAGAACATGAACTGGCAATCCATCCAGGGGTCGGTCACGATCCGTCCGCTGTGAGAGGATCGAGGCGTGAACAGTGCGACCGACACCGGTGACGCCGCCCCCAGTCTGCGGGAGCGGCGCCGGGCGCAGACCCGCGAGGACCTCGTGGCCGGGGTGCTCGCGGTCATCGACGCGCAGGGCTTCGACCGTCTGACGATCGAGAGGATCGCGACGGCGGCCGGAGTGTCGAGGGGAACCGTCTACGCGCATTTCCCCGGCGGGCTCACCGAGCTAGTCTCCGCTGCGTATGCGGAGATCGGGCGGACGATCGTCGCCCGCACGACCGCGGAGATCGCAGCGGTGAGCGTGTGGACCGAGGAGCTCACTGCTCACGCCCGGGCGATGTTCGACTTCGCCGCGAGCTCCGGCTGCGGCCACTTCTACAACGTCTCCGGACCGGCCTTCATCTCTGCCGGGGAGTCCCGCGGCATCGGCTCCGGGGCCAGTCGGGCGATGATCGCCGACACCCTGGCCCAGGCCCAGGCCGCGGGTCGGCTGCGGGAGGCCATCGTGCCCGAGGCTGTGGCCACCCTCCTCGTCGGCGCCATTCGGGAGGCCGCGATCGCCATCGCCACCGGGGAGGCCGATCCCGCCGAGGAACTCGCGGCCTTCTCCACCCTCGTCGCCGGCCTCGCCGCCCCGCACTGAGGGCTCGCGTCGGCACCAGGCGCAGCCACCGGGCCCAGCCACCGAGCACCGACACCGGCCACCGTCTCACCGGCCACCAGGCACTGTCCGCCGTCCCACCGTGCACGCTCAGCCAAGGATCGTGCACGCGCGCACAAGGACCGGTGCCCTCGCCTCGGCGAGGATGGACTCAGGCAGCGACAGCTGCCGACGATCCGCCGAGCGCGGACGTGCCGGTCACCAGATGACGGCAGGCGTCTCGGTCGGCTGCAGACAAGGAGTGCCCCGGGTATGTCAAAGAAGATTCTCATCGTCGGTGCCGGTTTCTCCGGCCTCATCGCAGCGCGCGAACTGCAGACCGCAGGTGTGGAGGTGGAGATCTTCGAAGCCCGCGACCGGATCGGCGGCCGCGCGTGGACCGACGAGCGGCTCGGGCGGCCGCTCGAACTCGGGGCCACATGGGTGCACTGGATGCAGCCGTTCGTGTGGTCGGAGATCGCCCGCTACGGTCAGGAGATCCACCCCAGCCCCGACTACGACCGCGCGTTCTGGATCACCGAGGGCAACCTCGTCGAGGGCCCGAAGGAGCGGATGAACGAGGTCCTCGACCGGCCGCAGAAGAAGATCTTCGAGGGCTCCCGTGAGCTCTTCCCCTTCCCGCACGACCCGCTCTACGTCCTCAGCGACCGCTACGACGGCCCCGCCGAGGTGGTCGAGCAGTTCCGGGCCGCCGATGGGGGAGGCGTCCTCGACGTCCTGCGCGACGGGGACTTCTCGCAGGAGGAGATCGACCTCTGCGACGCCTACTGGTCTGCGGCGTATCAGGGTCCGCTCGAGACCGGCTCGCCGCTCATGGCCAAGCACTGGGCCGCGCTGTCGGACCACCGGCTCGACCTCCTCGACGAGCAGACGCTCGAGTTCAAGCTGAAGAACGGCATGCGCGGACTCTATGAGGCGCTCGCCGCCGACCTCACGTGCCCCATCCACCTCTCGACGCCGGTGACGAAGGTCGAGCATGAGAACGGCGCCCGGCTCACGCTTGCCGACGGTTCGACCGTCGAGGGCGACGCCGTCATCGTCACCACCCCGATCGGGGCGATCAACACGATCGAGTTCTCACCCGCCCTGCCGGCCCCGCTGCAGGAGATCGCCGACGAGAAGACGAACAGCGTCGGATCGAAGATCTGGATCAAGATCGACGGCCACCACTCGTTCATCGCCACGGCCCCGAAGGGCGGTCCGCTGGCGATGATCAAGAGCGAGTACTTCCTCGACGACGGCACGACGATCATGGTCGGCTTCGGCAACGACCACACCGCCATCGACCTCACGGACACGGACCAGGTGCAGGAGATCATGCGACAGTGGCGCGACGACATCGTCGTGCTCGCCGCCGACGGCCACGACTGGGTGGCCGACCGGTGGAGCGGGCAGACGTGGGCGACGCTGAAGTCCGGCCAGTTCATCGACGGCTGGTCGCGCTTCGCCGACACCGACACGGCGATGTACTTCGCCGGTGCCGACTATGCGAAGGGCTGGAACGGCGTCGTCGTCGACGGGGCCATCGAAACCGGAATCACCACGGCCAGGCGCGTCCTCGCCGAGGTGGTCCGCGACCGATGACGGACCCCGAGTCCCAGCCCGGTTGAGCTGGGAGGACGGACCGCCTCGGCGCCGGTTGCCCTCACGGAGACCCCTGCATGAGTCTCAGACTCGGCGGGGGCCTTCGTACGTGCGGCGGGCGATGACGACGACCGCGGTGAGGACGAGGGCGATGCCCGCGGTGAGGGTGAAGAGCAGTGTCCATTCCCCGTGCTCGCCGAGGTAGCCGCCGGCCCAGGCGCCGAAGGCGCTGCCGGCGAAGAGGAAGCCGGCGAAGAGGGAGACGACGGTGCCGCGGGCCTGGGGGAGGACCGTCGTCGACCATGTCTGCAGGGACGAGTGGAGGAACGACCAGGTCGTGCCGAGGAGGAGGGCGGCGATGACGACCGTGACGATGGAGAGGTGGAGGGCGAGGACGGCGAAGCCGAGGGTCGCCGCGGTGCCGCCGATGGCCATGAGCAGCGGCATCGCCAGGCGCGGGGCGAGGAGTCTGATGAGGCGGCTGGTGAGGATGACGCCGACCCCGTAGGCGGCGGTCGCGAGCCCGGCGATGGCCGCGCCGACCCCGAGGGACTGGAGGGCGGGGGCGAGGAGCGTGAGGACGCCGAGGACGACGGCGCCCTCGACGACGACGAGGGCGATGACGACGAGCACCCACCGGTTGCCCAGCGCCATCCCGATCGTCGTCAGCATGCCCGCCCGCGGGGCCCGCGGCGCCCGCGGCGCCTCAGGGGCGCGGGCGAGGCCGAGGACGGAGAGGAGCGCGAGCACCGAGGTGATCACGAAGACGACCCGCCAGTCGAGGAGGTCGGCGATGATCCCGGCCAGGGCCGTGGCGACCGCCGTGCCGACGGCGATCGCGGCCATGAGATCGGCCAGTGCCGGCTGCCGGTGCCGTTCATCGACGGTGTCGCCGACGTATGTCAGCGAGGTCGGGACGATCGCGCCGTAGAACGCACCGCCCAAGGTGCGGGCGATGATGAGGACGGTGAGGTTGGGCGCGAGTGCTGCGACGATGCCGACGAGCGCCGCGGCGATGAGGCTGGCGCGCATGAGGCGGATCCGCCCGATGCGGTCTGAGAGCATCCCCCACAGCGGCTGACTCACCCCGTAGGCGAGGTAGTACGCGCTGGCCACCGCGAGCGCCTGGGCGAGGGTGACGCCGAGGTCGGCGGCGACGAGGACGAGCAGCGGACTGATCGCGAACCGGTCGAAGCTGCTGACGAACGCTGCGAGGGAGACCGCCAGCGGCGGCCGGGTGGGGGAGGGGCGGTTCTCCGGGGGATTCTCGGCAGGGTCGGTCTCGGGGCTCACGAATCCACACTGTACTCCCGCTCAGGTCGCCCGGAGCGTGGAGCTCACCTCGCGGAACGGGCGGCCCGCGCTCACTCGTCCCACGGGTCGTCGGTGAACCAGCCGGCGACGCCGTCGGGCAGTGCGGCGACATCCTCGGCGCTTGTCAGGCCGTACGGGGCCACCTGCAGTCCCGCAGTGGTCAGGGCGGCGACGTCGTCGGCCGGGAGGGACCTGTTCGGTCCCACCCAGGTGATCCCCGCCGCGGCGATCTGCTCCGGAGTCTGTTCCGGCAGGGTGCCGTCGAAGAGGTAGAGGGAGGTGAACCCGCGGTCGGCGATCGTCGCGGCCGTGTCGAAGTCGAAGGACTGGACGATGAGGGAGGCGGTGAGTCCGCGCTCGGTGAATTCGTCGAGGACGGAGTCGACCTCCGCCGAGGTGGCCCCGGGCTTGATCTCGGGCACGAGGACGACCTCGCCGCCGAGTTCGTCGAGCAGCTCGGTCAGCGTGACCGTCTCCGCGGGCGCCCCGCCCGTCGGGTTCGCGATCGTCGCAGCGTCCCACTGCTCGAGGGTGAGATCCCGGATCGGGCCGGTGGCGCCGTTGAGCGTGCGGTCCGCGGTGTCGTCGTGGATGAGCACGGGAGTGCCGTCGGACAGGAACTGGATGTCCATCTCGGGGAGGAATCCGTCCTGCGCCGAGGCGGTGAAGCCCTCCATCGACTCCTCCGGGTAGACGAGGGCCCCACCGCGGTGGGAGATCGTCACCGGGGAGGACAGGTCGGCGACGGAGGCGGTGTCACTGGTCGCGGTGTCTCCTGTTGAACCAGGGTCAACCGCTGTCTCCGGTGCGGAGGTCGCGCACCCCGCGGCAGCGACGAGGGTGAACATCGTCGCTGCCGCGGTGAGGGTGAAGCGTCGCAGTGGTGATTTGTTGGTGCTGATCATCTTCTCTCTGTCTCAGCAGACGACTGTGGGTTTCCGGGGTCCTCAGCCCTGCATCACGCGCTTGGCCTGGGAGCGGGCCATGAACGCCATGACGATGAGGAAGATGCCGAAGAGGATCGCGTAGACGCCGATCACCCAGAGCAGTGCGGTCACGGCGGCGGCCGGTGAGGTGAAGACGACGATCATGAGGATGATCGCGAAGATGATGTCGATGACGCCGAGGAGCTTCGACCAGCCGCGGTAAGCCTTCGAGGCGAGGCTGAAGATGCCGCGCAGCAGCATGCCGAAGGCCATGAACCACAGCACCAGGACGCCGGAGAGCATGGCGAACGCGAGCGGGGCGATGAAGATGAGCAGGCCGACGATGATGTAGATGATGCCGGCGGTCAGCTCCCACCCCCACGACAGCCCGGCCTTGCGGGCGGTGTTCGCGTTGACGATGGTGAGGATGCCGTCGACGAAGAGCCACGCGCCGATCCAGATGCCGATGACCAGGGCCACGGCGTCGGGGGCGGCGAAGACGAGGATGCCGAAGACGATCGCGAGGATGCCGCGGAGCAGGACGACCCAGAACACGCCCTTGCCGAGCTCGGTGAGCAGGGAGCGCGTCGAGTCGACCGGGTTGCGGTAGCCGTCGTTCGGCGGAGTGTCGGCGGCGGGGTTCGGGTCGGGGTTCGGGTCGGGGAAGTTCTGGGATTCGGGTGATGTGGTCATCTCAACTCCTCATGAAGGGGACTTGCCAAGGGATGGTGCCACTTCAGTCTAAGTCCGCCCGGAGGCGACGGCTGAGATCCGTTGGCACCGATTCGGTCACATCCACTTCTTCACACGGAAGACCGTGTAGAGGGTGACGCTGAGACCGACCATGAGGAGCAGCGCCATCGGGTACCCGAACCTCCAGTTGAGTTCGGGCATGTTCGCGAAGTTCATCCCGTAGATCGCGCCGATGAGGGAGGGGGCGAAGAGGATCGCGGCCCAGCCGGAGATCTTCTTCATGTCCTCGTTCTGGCGTTGGGCCACGAGGGTGGCGTTGACGTTGAGGATCTGGGAGAGGGATTCGCGCAGTTCCCCCGCCTCGGCGAGGACCCGGGTGAGGTGGTCGGTGACGTCGTTGAGGTAGGTGCGCAGCTCCTCGGGGATGTCGTACTTCGTCGCGCCGTTGCTCAGCGCCTGAGTGAGCCGACTGAGGTGGGTCGTGGCGTGGAGGACGTCGATGACCTCCTGGCTGAGGCGATAGATGCGCTCGGCTGCGGCCGGGTCGCCGCTGAAGACCTGGCGTTCGATCCCGTCCTTGTCATCCTGCAGACCGTCGATGACAGGAAAGTAGCCGTCGACGACACCGTCGAGCAGGCGGTAGATGAGGGCCTCGGGACCGAGCGAGAGCAGCGCCTTGTCGGACTTCCGGATGAGGTCGGCGTCGGAGAAGTGCTCCTCGAGGTCGTGGACGTCCGAGGGAATCGGCATGCCGTCGATGAAGCGGCCGTCCTGGCAGATGATGACGAGGTCGTCGCCCTTCATGAGGAGATGGAACTCGCTGAAGTCGACCTCCTCCTCGGCGTCGACGTAGAGCGCGGAGATGAGGACGACGAAGAGGACGTCGTCGTAGCGTTCGACCTTCGGCCGCTGATCGGCGTGGAAGAGGTCGTCGACGAGCACCGGGTGGAGATCCCATGTCGTCGCGATCTCCGCGAGCAGCTCCGGCGTCGAATGCGGGACGATGACCTGCGTGATCGTCCCCGGCGGGGTCGGACCCTGCGGTGCGCAGGCCGCGAGCGCCTCGGCGAAGGAGGTCGTCACGGAGACCGGCTGCGGCTGACTGTCGACGATCTGTCGGCTCAGCAGCACCGGCGCCGAGGTGCTCGCCTCCGGTCCGCGGTTCCCGCCCTTGCCGGTGGCGGACGGTTTCGCGTTCCCCGGCCGGCCCGCGCCCGTGGTCCCGCGGAGTCGACGGTTGATCGGGGGAGTGGGAAGTCGGCGTGAGGGGGCCATCGGATCTCCTTGGGTTGGGCTCACACCCCAAGGTACTCGACGGGGGTGGAGGACGGGCATCATTCCTCGGATGCGGGGTGAGGGCGTCCTGCCAGGCACAATGGAGGAATGACGAATCTGCCGAGGAGACTGAGCAGCGGCATCGCCGGCGGAACCAGGCTGGCCCGATCCGCTTTCCGGGTCGGTTCCCGGATCGTGCAGGGCCGCTGGGCCGAATCGCGCCTGCCGCGCGATTTCGCCCCGCAGGACACCGATCGGTTCGTCGTGTGCGCGTACTTCGCTTCGGACATGACATCGGCCTATCAGCTCGAGCAGTGGCTGTGGTCCTTCGAGCAGTGCGCTGCGCGCCTGCGGGAGGCAGGCCACGGCACGGAGCCCTTGGCGATCTTTGTCCGCGACGCGCAGGTGGCTGTGCACATCGCCGGCCTGACGAGCCTGCCCGTCCGCTTCTCCCGGCTGACCAAAGGGCTCGACCGGTTCATGACCGACCCGGAGCTTCGCGTGGTCTTCTACGTCAACCAGGCGACGGGCAACTTCCAAGCCCTCCGCTTCCCCCGTCCGGCCCATGTTCATCTCAGCCACGGGGAGAGCGAGAAGGTCTCGATGATCTCCAATCAGCTCAAGGCCTATGACTACGTCTTCACCGCCGGCCCCGCTGCGCGCGAACGGATCCGCCGCGCCCTCATCGGGATGCCCGAGGACCGGATGATCGACGTCGGGCGCCCCCCGCTCGATCGGCCCCGGACGACCCCGGCCGCCTGGACGGACTTCGCCGACACGGCTCCCGCCGGCCCCACCGTGTTCTGGGCGCCGACCTGGGAGGGCGACTCCGCGGCCATGGCCTACGGCACGCTCCCGGACACCGGTGTCATCGTGGCCGAGTCCCTGCTCGCCGCCGGATACCGGGTGATCTTCCGGCCGCATCCGCGCACCGGAGTGCTCGAGTCCGAGTTCGCCCGTGCCCTCGCCGAGGTGGAGAGCCGCCTCACCGCGCATCCGCGGGGCTTCGTCGACCGCACGCGAACGGTGGGCTGGCAGTTCGACGTCGCCGATGCCGCGCTCGCTGAGATGTCGTCCGTCGCCTTCGACTGGCTGTCGACGCGCAAGCCGCTCGTCATGGTCGAACCCGGGGGCCGAGGCGCCGAGGTCCTCGACGGCGGCCTGTTCGATCGGACGCCGACGCTCTCACGCGACGATCCCGCGGCCGTCGCTGAGACTCTCGCTCACGCGCAGGCCGATCCGGCCCTGAGCGCCCACTACCTCGGAGCCACCGAGGCGGGCCAGCAGCTCGCCCGCCTCCTCGCGGCCACAGAACAGGTCATCGCCGCACGCACGGAGGAGCTGAGCACACGCGCGTGACCGCCGTCTCTCGATTCCCCGCCCAGGTAACGGGCTGGTAAACTTGACGTGAAATTCTACGATATTGCGGGACGTGTCTGCCTTCGACGGCGCGTCCTTTGACAGTTGGGAAACACCGCGCATGCGTCGAGTCATCACCTATGGCACGTTCGACCTGCTGCACTACGGCCACATCCGGCTCCTGCAGCGGGCCAAGGAACAGGGCGACTACCTCGTCGTCGCGCTCTCGAGCGACGAATTCAACGCAGGCAAGGGCAAGAAGTCGTACTTCACCTACGAGGACCGCAAGCGCATGCTCGAAGCCATCCGCTACGTCGACCTCGTCATCCCCGAGGACAACTGGGAGCAGAAGGCCACCGACGTCGACAAGTACCACATCGACACCTTCGTCATGGGTGACGACTGGGAAGGCGAATTCGACTTCCTCAAGGACAAGGTCGACGTCGTCTACCTCTCGCGGACCCCGGAGATCTCCACGACCAGGATCAAATCCGAGCTCAGCAACTCCTGATCCTCAGTCCTCATCTCATCCCCAGCCATGAGGAGAACCCCCTAAGTGAATGAGAAGACGGCCGGAGCAGACCCGGTGCGCCTTTCGATCGTCATCCCCGTCTTCAACAACCCCTCCCACGTCCGCACCGCCGTCGACATCGCTGCAGCTCAGACCTGCGACGACGGACTGACGGAGGTCATCGTCGTCGACGACGGGTCGACCGACGACACACCGCAGGTCCTCGCCGAGGCGGCCGCCCGGCATCCGAATGTGCGGGTCATCCGCCAGGAGAACTCCGGCTGGGCGGGTGGTCCCCGCAACACCGGCCTGGACGCGGCCCGCGGAGACTACGTGTTCTTCCACGACGCCGACGACCGCCTCGACGGCGACTGCCTGGGAGCGGCCGTCGCCTACGCCGATGCGCAGGGCAGCGACGTCGTGCTCGTGACGATCGAGGGACGGGGAGGACGCCACACCCACGCCGACGTCTTCGCCGAGACGCAGGACGAGGGCGACATCCGACGCCTCGTGCGGTCGAACTACTCCTTCAAGCTCTTCCGCCGGTCCTTCCTCGCCGACCACGATCTGCGCTTCCCCGCGCACAAGATCAGGCTCGAAGACGCCCAATTCTGCTTCCGCGCCTACGCCGCGGCGTCGAAGGTCTCGATCCTCGCCGACCGCACCTACTACTTCGTCTACGACCACGGCGGGGGACACATCAGCCAGACCGGCACCGCTCCGGAGCTGCACGCGCAGGGCATTCGCGAAAGCCTCCTCCCGCTGACCTCGGGACCCTGGGAGCCCGAACTGCGCCGCGAGGCCATGGCCGACTGGTTCCGACGGGTCACCCTCAACCGCTTCAACGACAGCTTCGACGGTCGGCGCGTGGAGTTCCGCCTGTCGTGGATCGCCGAGTCGAAGAAGCTCGTCGACGAGTTCTTCCTGCCCTCCAGGCTCTTCGATTTCTACAGCCCCCTCAACCGGGCGCGGGTGTGGAGCCTCTCCACGGGGATCCCCGCCCTCGTCGAAGCCGTGAGCCGGCGCGGGAATCGCAGCCGCCTCGTCGTCGCCGAGGTCGACCGGGCTGAGCTCACCGGAGCCCGCCTCGCACTCGCAGGCCGCGCTGCCGCTCTCCTCGCCGCCCCCGACATCACGGCGCTGACGTTCGTCCTCCGCCGCGGCGATGACGACATCGCCGAGTTCGCGGCGGACCTTCTGCCCGTCGCCGCCGACTCACCCGACGCCGCTGCCAACGCCGCGAGGCGGTTCCGCGTCGAGATCCCGCTCAAGGCGCTGCTCGCCCACGGCACGGTCAAGGTCTACGCCCGCGCCGCCACCGGCACCGCAGAGACGAAGGCGGTCCGCGTCGGACTCGCCGACACCGGTGTGCTCTCCGCCCGCCGCTGGGGGCTGCGCGTCGAGGTCACGCCCACCAGCCTCGGCGGGGCGAACCTCCACGTTTCGAGCGGGGCACGCGCCTTCGCGAAGCGGCTGACCAGGCTCGGCCGAAGATCGATGGGATAGCATTCCGCAGACACGTCCCAGCCGGCGCTTCGCACCCCAGCCCCACCACCAAGGAACGCCATCTATGCCACTCAACCGCCTGCTCCGGCGAATCCGCCGCGCCACCGCCTCCAACTCGGCCCCACCGACCCGCATCTTCGACCTCACCTGGTCGATCCCCCAGGAGTTCGGCGGTCTCACCAAGGTCATGCTGCGCCGGTCACGGAACTTCGTCACCCTCCTCGGGATCGACGTCGATGTCCTCACCCTCGACTACCGCCTCGACGTCGCCGAGGCCAGGCAGCGACTGCGGGAGACGGGCGAACTCATCGACGGCATGCGTCTGCGCAACGCCTGGGACGAGGTCGCCGGGTACGATCGGCGTGCCCTGCGCCGGTTCGGCGGCCGCCCCGCCGAGGCCGGGGTTCCCCCACAGCACGCACCGGGGCCGACGAACGCCACCGACCGCTACATCGAGTACTTCGCCGCCGACGGCACGATCGAACGGGTCGATCATCTGCGCCCAGACGGCACGACGTTCCTCATCGACGACCGCACCGGGAGTGCGCGGCGGCTCGTGCTCCTCGACCACGACGGTGCCTGCGTGTCCGAGTTCGCCCGCGCCAGAGACTTCTACTTCGCATGGCTCGACGCCGCGACCGGCGGCGAGCCGTCGATCCTCATCAACGAATCGAAGTTCATCGCGACGTTCCTCCACCGCTACAAGCGCGACCACCTGCGCATCGGCCAGGTCCTCCACAATTCCCACCTCCACCCGGGAACCGCGTCGGTCAACGGTCCCTTCACCCGCTCCCGGATCGAGATCCTCAGGCACTGGTTCGACTACGACTTCCTCGTCTTCCTCACCGAGAAGCAGCGGGCGGACTTCGCCGCCGCCTTCGGCAGCGCGCCGACGCTCGTCGTCATCCCCAACTCGACCGCCGTCGACGAGGTCGGACACCCGTCACCGGAGAGCGATCCCCGGCCGCCGGGACGCGGTGTCGTGCTCGCCCGACTGACGGGTCAGAAGCGCATCGGCGAGGCGCTGGCCGCCGTCGCGCGGGTCGGACCCGAGATGTCCCTCGAGATCATCGGCGACGGGGAGAAGCGAGCCGAGCTCGAAGCGATCGTCGCCGACAGCGATGTCCTCAGCTCCCGCGTCGCCTTCTCCGGCCACGTCGACGGGGCCGCCGAGAGGCTGCGCGACCACTCCTTCATCCTCCTCACGAGTTCCTTCGAGGGCATGGGCGTCGTGCTCATCGAAGCCATGGCCAGAGGCTGCATCCCGCTCGCCTACGACATCAGATACGGTCCCTCCGACATCATCGACTCCGGGGAGAACGGGTACCTCGTCGCCGACAGCAACGCCATGGCCGACGCGATCACCGGCCTCCTCGACGCCGACGCCGCCACGATCGCCGCCCTGCGGCGCGCCGCCGTGGCGAAGGCCGCAACATTCAGCGACGACAGCGCCACCGCACGCTGGGCGGAGCTCTTCTCGCGGCTGCGGACAACCGCGAAGAACCGGCCGAAGACGACCGCCCCCGCACTCACCGCGGCACCCGAGACGACCGCCGACGGCGGGGTGCGGATCACCGTCGGAGGCACCGCCCCCGGTGAGGACTTCGCGGTCGTCTTGGGCACGCGCGACGGGAGCTATGCGTTCGCCTCGGCGGTCGATGCGCACGGCAGGGCCGTCTTCAGCGGAGAGGAACTGTCGATCGTGCCGGCAGGGGCGACGCTCGACGCGTGGTGGCAGTGGACGGGCACGGACGGAATCCACCACCCGAGGATCGCCTTCGGCTCGGATGCCGCCGCGGTCGCGACCGAGGACGCACAGGGCGCGGACGGGCGGATCTCCGCGTATCGCACGGTCAAGGACAACCTCAGCTTCACGGTGGGCTGAACGGCAACCGCCCACCGCTGCGGCGGGGTCGGTCAGGATGCCCTGCGGGAAACACGCGGTCGTGTCGGCGGTCACGGAAGTGGCCAGGGGTTTGGACAGTCGGTAAACTTGGCGTGAATTGTCGGGGTCAGATGCAGTCAAAAGGCAGGTCGGGAGTGAGCGCGGAGAAGCAGTCACGATACCCGACCCTGGCCGAACTGCGCGCCAAGGCCCAGCCGATCGAAGTCCGCACGCGGAAGAACGCCGAGCACTGGACGGCTCAGCTCTACCTGCGGCACTTCTCCATCTACTTCACGATGCTGCTCGTGCGCACCCGGATCAGCGCCAACGGCGTGACCGGGATGATGATCGTCGCCGGGTGGTGCATCGCCGCGTCGCTGCTCATTCCCGGAATCTGGGGCGCCGTCCTCGCCGTCTTCTTCTCGCAGGTGCAGATGTACATCGACTGCTGCGACGGAGAGGTCGCGCGGTGGCGCGGCACGAGCGGCGCCAAGGGCGTCTTCCTCGACAAGGTCGGCCACTACACGACCGAGGGCCTTGTCGCCTTCGCACTCGGAGCGCGCGCGGTCGGCGAATGGTCGAACCTCACCACCGATCCCGGCGGCACGTACCCGTACCTGCTCGCCGGCTCCATGCTCGCCTCCCTCGTCCTGCTCAACAAGGCGCTCAACGACATGGTGCACGTGTCCCGCGCCTTCAACGGCCTCGACAAGCTCGCCGACTCGCAGGCCGCCACCGCGCTCAACCCCGGCTTCACCGCGAAGCTCAAGCGCGCGGCCCGCTTCGTCCCGTTCCACCGCATCTACCATTCGGTCGAACTCTCGCTGCTCGCCCTGCTCTCGAGCATCGTCACCGCCGTCGTCGTGCCGCTCGGCGCCGCCCCGCTCGTCGGTGAGCGCTGGCTCGTGCTCATCCTCGTGCCGCTCTGCCTGCTCTCGGTCATCGGCCACTTCATGTCGATCATGGCGTCGAAGAGGCTGTCATGACGAACACCTCACGGGTCCTCGCCCAGCGCTTCGAGGCGAACCGGAAGTACACCTTCGGCGTCGTCGTGCTCACCCAGGGCAAGCGACTGGAGGAGCTCAACCGCGGCTTCGACTCGCTCCTCGCGCAGAAGGGCGTTGACCTCGACATCGTGTGCGTCGGCAACGGCTGGGAACCGCAGGGCATCCCGCCGGCCGTCAAGCGTCTCGCCCTGCCGGAGAACCTCGGCATCCCCGCCGGGCGCAATGCCGGGGTGCCGCACGTCAAGGGGGAGTTCCTCTTCTTCCTCGACGACGATGCCTGGCTGCCCGATGACACCACGCTCATGCGCATGGCCCAGCTGATGCGCACGAAGCCGAAGATCGGGCTCGTCCAGCCCCGCGTCGAGGAGCCGGGCGGACCGGCGTCGCCGAAGCGCTGGATTCCGCGCCTGAAGAAGGGCGAGGCCGACCATTCCTCGAACGTCTTCTCCGTGTGGGAGGGTGCCGTGTGCATGCAGCGCAAGGCCTTCGACGAATGCGGCGGCTGGCCGGCCCCGTTCTGGTACGCCCATGAGGGCATCGAACTCGCCTGGCGGGTCTGGGACGCCGGGTACTCCGTGTGGTACATGGGCGACCTCGCCGTCGCCCACCCCGTCATCGACCCGAGCCGCCATGACGAGTACTTCTACATGAACGCCCGCAACCGCGTGTGGCTGGCCCGGCGGAACCTGCCGTGGCCCTTCAATTGGATGTACGTTGGATCGTGGACGCTCATGCAGTGCCTGAAATGGGCGAACAAGCCCGACCAGCTGCGCCCGTGGTTCGAGGGGTGGCGCGACGGGTGGAAGCTCGACCCGTGGAGCGACGACGAGCAGCACCGGAAGCTGTCCGGGCGCGGTGTCCTGCGCATGGCGCGCCACGGCCGGCCCCCGGTCGTCTGAGCCGCCCCAGGGCAGCGCCCGACCGATAGAGAAGACAACGACGGAGAACACTTTGACTCACCCAGCGGTGCGCGCCGCCGACACGACCGCAAACACCCCGCCGGAGACCGTCTGGGGCATCGACGGACGGCCGTTGGTCACCGTGGTCATCATCATGTTCAACGACATCGCGAACGTCGGCACCGCGATCCGCTCCGCCCTCGACCAGACGCTCAAGGGCACCGAGGTCATCGTCGTCGACGACTGCTCCACCGACGGGTCCTTCGAGTACGTCTCCGAGCTGGCGCGGGACGAACCGCGGCTGCGGGTGTTCCAGACGCCGAAGAACAGCGGCGGGCCGGGGGCGCCGCGCAACATCGGAATGGAGAACGCGAGCGCCCCGTACCTGACGTTCCTCGACAGCGACGACATCCTCGAGCGCCATGCGACCTACAACCTGCTCACGGCCGCGGAGCGCAGCGATGCCGACATCGTCATGGCCAAGACGCGGCGCCGGGACATCGCGAAGAAGAAGTTCCGCGGCTGGCACCACCGCCTCTACCGGGAAGAGCAGCACTTCGACACGATCGAGGAGAACCCGGAGCTCTGCATCGACACGATCGCCGTGGCGAAGCTCTACCGCATGGAGATGCTGCGGGCCAACGGCATCCGCTTCCGGGAGGAACTCCACTACGAGGACCTCATCTTCACCGCCGAGGTGTTCGCGAAGGCAGACGGCATCCGCGTCATCCCCGAATTCGTCTATCAGTGGAACCTCTATCCCATCAAGGTCCGCAAGTCGATCACGAACCAGCGCGACGACATCAGGAACCTCCAGCACCGCAAGGTCGCTCTCGCCGAAGTCCTCCGGGTCGCCGATCCGGCCACCGTGCCGGCGCTCCATGCCCGCCTGCAGCTGAAGATCCTCCGCCACGACGCCCGGCTCTACCTCAACGACATCGCCCACGGCCAGGTGCCCAACCTCGCGCCTGAGCTCCTCGCCGAACTCAAGCCGCTCATCGAATCGATCCCCACCGAGATCTACGCCGACGTGCCCCGCGACGATCGACTGCTCGTCGCGTCGGCCCTCGCCGAGGATGTCGACCTCGTCTCCCGGATGGCCCACATCGCCTCGGGCACGTGGGATCTCTACGGCGACTGGGAGCCGGGTGGGCAGCGCAGCCTGTGGGAGCTGGAGACCTTCGCCGCCTACCCGGACGACTCCCGTGAGCACATGCTCGCGACCTTCGACGCCGCCGAGGTCGTCGCGATCCCGTGGTACGCGTTCAAGTTCTACAACGCCGTCGACGCCGTCGCCATCGACGGGAAGAACCGGGTGACGATCTCCGGGCGCATCCCCGACTCGTTCGCCAAGCTCGATCGGCCCGATCTCACCGCGCGGATGCTCATCAGGGAGCGCTGGGGCTTCCAGCGGGAATGGGTGGCACCCGTGCGCTGGGAGCGCACCGCCGACGGCGAGGTGGAATGGACCACCGAGTTCGAGTTCCCCGCCGCCATCGACCGTGCCGTGCGGCCGAAGATCTCCATCCGCATGGAGCTGACGAACGGCACCGCCTCGACGCTCCTCCCGCTGCGGGTGAAGAAGGGATTCGTCGGAAGCAAGCAGAAGACCCAGCCTCACGGGGTCGCCGAGTCGCTGGCCAACATCCGCTATCAGCCCTACGCCACGGAGATCGGTACCCTGGCCTTCCGCCTCGCCCGGATCGGGAAGCAGCGCCGGCGACTGCGCCGGGCGATCAAGCCGCTGCTCTCGACCGGTCAGACCGCGCTGCGGGACAGATACGTTCCCCTGCCCTCCCATGCGCTCGTCGCCGAAGGGGAGCGGATCGCCGCGGAGGCTCGTGAGCAGCTCGACGACCGCCTCGTCGTCGTCGAATCCCACATGGGCACCACCGAGTCCGACTCGCCCCACGTCCTCGCCGCGGAGCTGCGACGCACCCGACCCGACCTCAGGATCGTCGTCGTGGCGGCGGCCAACCAGCGCTGGGCGGCGGGCCGCGAGGACGTCGTCATCCGCAACACCGTCGACTACTACCGCACGCTCGCCCGGGCGAAGTACATCATCGACAACCAGACCCTGCCCGTCGGCTACGTCAAACGACCGGGTCAGGTCTACATCCAGACGTGGCACGGCATCCCCATCAAGAAGATGGGCTTCGACGAGCCGAGCCTCGAGTTCGGCGCGCGCGAGGACATCGCCGATCTCGAACGGAGAGTCGGCTACTGGGACTTCCTCAGCATCCCCAGCGCCTACTTCCGCGACACCTTCGTGCCGGCGTTCCGGTATGAGCGTGCGCAGCTGCCGGTGGGATCGCCGCGCAACGACGTTCTCGTCAGCGACACCGCAGGGATCTCCGCGGCCAAGGAGCGCCTCGACCTCGACCCGGCGAAGACGAGCGTGCTCTACGCCCCGACGTTCCGCACCCGCGGGCAGGCCTCGCTCGAACTCGACCTCACCGAACTCGTCGACGACCTCGGTGAGGACTATCAGATCCTGCTGCGGCCCCACTACCTCAACCGCATCGCCGTGCCGCCGCACCTGCGCGGCCGGGTCATCGACGTCAGCGGCATCGCCGACACCGCACAGGTGCTCCAGGCCGCGGACATCCTCGTCTCCGACTACTCGAGCATCATCTTCGACTACCTCAGTCTCGACCGACCGATCATCCTCTATGCGTACGACCTCGACGACTACGCGAACTCCGCACGCGGCACCTACTTCGACCTGCGCGACCATCGTCCGGGACCGCTGGTCACCGACCAGGAGGAACTCGTCGCGGCGATCAGGGCCGCAGGAGACGACGAGGCGGAGCCGCTGCGGCGCCGCTTCCGGGAGGACTTCGTCGGCACCGAACCCGGTGATGTCGCCGCGACGACGATCGCAATGATTTGGGGAGCTCAGTGATGGCGCAGACGCAGTTCGATCGGATCGTCCTCATGGCCAACGACGTCGACCGCCTCGGCGGTGTCGGACGCTTCATCAGCACGATGGCGGACGGGTTCCACGCCCGGGGATACGCCACCGAGCTCGTCGGGGTCTCGCCCCCGCCGGAAGGTCACGGTCAGGTCGTCGAGCGCTCCGCCGACATCACGGTGCGCACGCTCATGCCCGAGCCTCCGCCGCCGGACTGGACGATCCGCTCTGACGCGGACAAGAAGGACCGGGAGCGCATGCGGCGGTACCGGAAGCGTTTCGACCTGCGCAAGATCGCCGTCGACAAGCTGCGGACACTCCTGCCCGAGTGGGGTCCGCGCACGCTCATCATCTGCACGCAGGTCTACGGCATGGAGCACATGCTCGAAGCCCGTTACGACGCCGCCGATCCCCGCCAGCCGCGGGTCATCGGCCAGTACCACGGGTCCTACGACGGGGCCACGCGCACCGGGCGGGACGCCAGCCGCGTGCTGCAGGCCTACGCCGACGTCGACCGCACCGTGTTCCTCACGGCCGAGGACGCCGAGCGCTTCCGCCTCGCCGGGCTGAACAACACCGGGTGGATCCCCAACCCCGTCACCCTCGCCGGGGCGGAGACCGGTGCCGTTGCGGAGACCGGGCCCGCGCGCCGCAACACCATCGTCGCGCTCGGGCGCTACGACGAGGTCAAGTCGCTGCACTACCTGCTGGCGGCCTGGGCCGAGATCGCCCCCGCCCTTCCCGACTGGAGCGTCGAGCTCTACGGCGAGGGCGAACTGCGCGAGAGTCTGCAGGCCCTCATCGATGACCGCGCGATTCCCCGTGCCGCGCTCATGGGCAAGACCGACGCGGTCGCCGAGGTGCTCGCGAGCGCGAAGATCCACGTCATCTCCTCCCAGCACGAGGGTCTGCCGATCTCGATCGTCGAGGCCGGACTCTCCGGCGTGCCCACGGTGTCCTTCGACTGCTCACCGGGTGTCGAGATGCTCATCGACTCCGGGCGCACCGGGTACATCGTCGCCCAGAACAACGTCACCGCCCTCGCCGAGCGGCTGCAGACGCTGGCCGCCGATCCCGCGGCGCTGGCGCAGATGTCGGACGAGGTCCGCGCCGACATGGCGCAGTACGCCCCCGAGCGCATCCTCGACCGGTGGGAGGACCTCTTCCGCGAGATGGCCCGCTGAGGCCGAGGGTCAGGTCGCTGCGACCGACGGTTCGGTCGCTGAGACCGAGCTCTCAGTCGAGGTCGGTCTTCGCGAGCATCTCCCGCTGCCGTGAGGCGATGAGCCCGGAGATCGTGGCGACGAACTCCCGGGTCGAATCGCCGACGGCACGGCGCCCGAAATAGTACTCGCGCAGCTTCGCGCGCTGGGCCGCCGTGGTGTCGGCGTCGAGCTCGGTGGCGATCGTATCGGCGATCTCGGCGATCGTCGACTGCGACACGACGGGAGTGGCTCGGGTGATCGGCGAATCCTCGTTGATCGCCGCGAGATCGTCCCGGCGATCGGTGATGATGATCGGCTTCTCCGGCCGCAGGTAGAGGAAGTCGAGACCGACACTCGAGACGTCGGTGACCATGAGGTCGACGTCGGCGAACATCGGCAGGATGTCGCCCTGCATCGAGATGAGATGCCCACCGCCTGCCCCGGTGCCGCCTGGTCCCGCGCCGGCGGTCTCGGCGCGGTCCGCCTCGGCGATGAGCTCCCGAATCCGCGCATCGGCTGCGACGACACCGGGGTCGTCGGACTGTTCGACCCGGGGGTGCGGCTTGTAGACGAGGCGGGTGTTCGGGGTGCTGAGGATCGCTGCGACGATGGCCTCGCCGAAGAGATCGAGCGAGGTGTAGTTGTTCGCGTCGTTCTCGCCCTCCCACGTCGGGGCGTACATCACGGTGCGCTTCGTCGTCGGCGGCAGCGTCGATGTCTGATCGATGTCGAGCTGCGGCCTGCCGACCTCGACGAGCTTGCCGAGGTCGAACTCGATGAGCGCCTTCCGGTGCCGGTCGATCGCGGCGGGACCGGCGACGAAGACGCGATCGTAGGCTTTGACCTGGTTCGACACCATCGAGATCTTGTCGCTCTCACCGTGGTTGAGGTGCACGTGGACCATCGGTGCATAGCCGAGAGACTGGAAGTTGCGCACGCCGTTGTTGACGTAGAGGGCGACCTTCGGGTCGAGGTCGTAGTAGAAGTCCTGGAGCGGATCGAACTGGCGCTTGAGCACGAGAGGCAGCTTCGTCACCGCGCGCAGCTCCTGCAGCGCGCCGGGGGATCGGAGGACGATCGCCACCGGATGCGTCCGGTCGAGCTCTTCGAAGATGGGGATCCACTGGAGGATCTGGTAGATCTTCGCCGGTCCGTCGCCGAAGTACGCGATGACCGGGGTCTTCAGGCCCGAACCGTCGTACTTCGCTTCGAGGCGTTCGATCGCCTTCGCCCCCCGCAGCCAGCGACTGGTCGCCTGCCACGGCCGCGAGTTGAGAGCCGACAGCCCCGCCTTGCGCACCCACCGGCTGATGGGAGGCTTCTTCGCGGTCAGTGACTTCAGGGATGAACGCATGTCGTGCCTGCTCCATGTTCGTCCGACGATTCCGATTGCCCCGGAGAGTCTAGTGGACGACGGCCGAAGACCCTGCTCGAGCGCGAGTCCGGCCCGGTTCTCTCGGGAAAGTCACATTGCGGTCCGGTCACGAAAACTGCGCGAAACCAGAGTAACTCTTGCCATAATCGCAACAGGTGTGCACACTGGGATGGTGTTCGAGGGCAGAGAAGCAGATCACGGCGGTCGCGCCGGCCTCGGCACCCGTGTGCGCAATGCCATTCGGGACGCGGGAATCAACCACAGCGAGGTCGCCCGCAGCATCGGTCTCGAACCGAGCAAGCTCTCGAAGTCCCTCGCCGGCACCCGCAAGTTCCGCGTCGAGGAGATCACGCGCATCGCCCAGCTCACCGACGTCACCACGGACTGGCTCACGCTCGGGCGTGAGGAGGGCGCACCTCGGCGACAGACCGCACCGCTGGCTCCCACCCATTCGCTCACCGAGGCGGCCGGTGAGGGCGCGTCCGCACCGCCCGCCACCGGCGATGACCTCCCCCGTCCGGACGCGTCGACGACGTGGATGTCGAAGGGCACCCGCAATCGCCGCCGCATCGTCGCCGCCGCCTGGGAGCTCTACGCCGACCGCGGCATCGACGCCGTGCGCGTCCACGACATCGCCGCCGCCGCGGGCCTGTCGGCCTCGGCGATCAACTACCACTTCCGGACGAAGACCGCGCTGCTCGAGGCGGCCCTGCACTATTCGCTCGAGATCATCGCGACCGCCCGTGACCTCGTCGAACCCGAGGACCCCGCCGAGGTGCTCCTGCGGTTCTCCCGCGTCCATGCGGGAGTCGACCCCACCGTGCGCCGCGTGTGGTCGATCTGGATCCAGAGCTGGGCCCGCGCCGTCGTCGATGAGCGCTCCCGCCTCAACCTCGCCGCCGTCTACGCGAAATGGATGGACCTCATCCGCGGCGTCGTCGTCGCCGGTCAGCGCGTCGGCCAGGTCCGCGACGGCGACACCGACCTCATGGTCAAGAGCCTCAGCGTCTTCATCGACGGACTCGGCGTCGCTCGCAGCACCGCCCAGATGAGCCTGACCGACGACGACGCGCTGGCGATGATCGACACCTTCCTCCGCGCCCACATCCTCGTCCCCGGCGCAGAGCCCGCGCCGATGCGGGCAGCGACACGACCTCCGGACCCGGCCGCGCGGCCGCGGTCCGCGGAACATCTCCAGGACGAACCACTCCAGGAAGAAGGCCCATGAACACTCCGAACCGAAGACAAGCGCTGGGAGCGGGACTCTCTCTCACCGCGCTCGCCGGACTCAGCGCCTGCGGAGGCGGCGCGGCGGCCGGCGACATCTCCGCTGGCGATCCCGTCCGCGGCGGCACCCTGCGCGTCGGGGTCACCGGCGGCAACTCCGCCGACACCGTCGACGCGCACATCCCCGTCAACTCCGGCGACGTCGCCCGCACCGTCAACCTCTACAACTCCCTGCTCACCCGCACCGACGACTACAAGATCCAGCCGGAGCTCGCCGAATCCTTCGAGCCCAACGGCGACGCGACCGTGTGGACGGCAACGCTGCGGCAGGGGATCAAGTTCTCCGACGGGCGCGACATCACCCCCGACGACGTCGTCTTCACCTTCGAGCGGATAAACGACCCCGATGATCCGAAGACTGCGGCGGCGAGCTTCACGATGCTCGACGAGGTCGTCGCCACCGGCGATCGCACCGTCGAGTTCCGGCTCAGCGAACCCAACGGCCTCCTCGACGACTCCGTCTCCGAGTACACGACCGGCATCGTCCCCCGCGACTACGACCCGGCCGCACCCGTCGGCTCTGGGCCGTACAAGCTCGGATCGCACACCGCGGCCGTGTCGACCGTGCTCGAACGCAACGAGTACTACTGGCGCACGGACGGCAACTGGCTCGACGCCGTCCACCTGCTCAACTTCAACGACTCCGACGCTCTCATCAACGCCCTCCTCTCGAGCCAGGTCGACGCGATCGCGCAGATCCCGCTCGCCCTCGTCGAGGTCATCGGCGCCGACGAGCGGATGGCGATCCTCAACTCCGAGACCGGCATGTGGCTGCCGTTCACGATGCGCGTGGATCGTCCGCCCTTCGACGACGTCAGGGTGCGGCAGGCCTTCCGCCTCGTCGTCGACCGGGAGCAGATGATCGAGCAGGTCCTCTCCGGCTACGGCACGATCGGCAACGACATGTTCGGTCCCCTCAGCGAGAACTACCCCGATTTCCCACAGCGCACGCGCGATGTCGAGCAGGCCAGACAGCTCCTCGCCGAGGCGGGGCACCCCGACGGTCTCGACGTCGAGCTCGTCACCGCCCCGATCCAGTCCGGTGTCGTCGAAGCCGCGCAGGTCTTCGCCCAGCAGGCCGCCGACGCCGGCATCCGAGTGAGCATCCGCCGGGTCGATGCGACGACGTTCTTCGGGGAGAACTACCTGCAGTGGGACTTCGCGCAGGACTTCTGGTACACGCGTGACTTCCTCCCGCAGTGCGTGTCGTGTGTGATGCCGGAATCGCCGTTCAACGAAACCCACTGGGACGATCCGAACTTCACCTCGATCGTCGAGGAGGCGCGCTCCCTGCCGGATCCGGCCTCGCGGCGCAACCTCGAGCACGAGGCGCAGAAGATCCTCTACGACAACGGCGGCTACATCATCTGGGGCTTCGCCAACCAGGTCGACGCCTACCAGAAGTACGTCGGCGGCCTCGAACCGAATGCGACCGGCAGGCCCCTGGGCGGCTGGCGCTTCGACCGCGTGTGGATCGGGAAGGTGTGACATGTTCGCCAAGGTCATCATTCGCAGGCTGATCTTCTCCGCCTTCATCCTCCTCGCCGTCTCCCTCATCGTCTTCGGCGCCACCCTCCTCCTGCCCGGCGATGCGGCCCGCGCGATCCTCGGCCAGCAGGCCACCCCGGAGCGCATCGCGGCGCTCAACGAACAGCTCGGTCTCAACCTGCCGGCCTGGCAGCGCTACCTCGAATGGCTCGGCGGTCTCTTCGTCGGCGACTTCGGAACCTCGACGGCGACCGGCGGACCGGTCTCGGAGCTGCTGGGACCGCGGATCGGCAACTCCTTCGTCCTCATGGCGCTCGCCGCGATCATCTCCGTGCCCTTGGGCATCGGCCTCGGCGTCTACTCGGCGCTGCACCGCGGCACCCGCCGCGACCAGGCGCTGACCGGCATCAGCCTCGTGCTCGCCGCGATGCCCGAGTTCGTCATCGGCATCGGCCTCATCGCGATCTTCGCCACCTCGGTGTTCCAGATCCTGCCCGCCGTCACACTCGCCCCGCCGGGCCAGCCGGTGTGGCTGATTCCCGCGCAGCTCGTCCTGCCCACGGCCACCCTCGTCCTCGTCGTCACCCCCTACATCGTGCGGATGATGCGGGCGACGATGATCGAAGTCCTCGACTCCGGATTCGTCGAGATGGCCCGCCTCAAGGGCGTTCCCGAACGCCGGGTGATCTTCCGCCACGCGGTGCCCCATGCGCTCGGTCCGGTCGCCCAGGTCGTCGCGATCCAGCTCGCATGGCTGGCCGGCGGCGTGGTCGTCGTCGAGTTCCTCTTCCGGTACCCCGGCATCGGGCAGGCGCTCATCGACGCCGTCACCTACCGCGACGTCCAGGTCGTCCAGGCGATCTCGATGCTCGTCGCCGCCGTCTACGTCGTGGTCAATCTCGCCGCAGACATCGTCGGCATCCTCACCAACCCGAAACTGAGGAGCGCAGCATGAGCAGCAACCTCGACGACATGAAGTCCGACGCCATCGAAGCCGCGGAGGTGCCGAAGGAGTCGCAGACGACCTATGTGCCGTTCTTCCGCCGCGTCATCGCGCAGAAGCAGGGGCGCATCGGCCTCGTGCTCACGGCGTTCATCGTTCTCCTCGCCTTCTGCGGTCCCCTTCTCCTGCCGTGGGCGACGGGGTCGACGGCGACCGAGTTCGTCGCGAAGCCGTTCTCCCCGTACGGGCTCTTCGGCACCGACAACCTCGGCCGCAGCGTGCTCTCCCGGTTCCTCGCCGGTGGGCTCACGCTCATCATCTACTCGGTGCTCGCCACGGCGCTCGGCATGGTCCTCGGCGCGATCGTCGGCATGCTCGCCGCGTATGTGGGCGGGCGCTTCGACGCGATCCTCATGCGACTCAACGACGTCCTGCTGGCGATCCCGCAGCTCGTGTTCGCGCTGCTGGCGATCACCGTGCTCGGACCGCAGGGCTGGGTGCTCATCACCGTCATCGGCATCACGCACGCCCCGCGCATCGCCCGGGTGGCCCGGTCGGCCACTCTCAATGTCATCAACGAGGACTACATCCTCGCCGCGGAGATGTACGCGATGCCGCGGTCGAAGCTCCTCGTCCGTGAGCTCCTGCCCAACATCACCGGGCCGCTGAGCGTTGAGGCGGGGCTGCGCCTGACGTATTCGATCGGTGCGATCGCCTCACTGTCCTTCCTCGGACTCGGCCTGCAGCCGCCGGCCGCCGACTGGGGCCTGATGATCAACGAGAACCGCATCGCGCTGAGCATCCAGCCGTGGGGCGTGCTGCTGCCGGTCATCGCGATCGCGCTGCTGACCATCGGCACCAACCTGCTCGCGGACTCGTTCGCCCGGGCCACCGCATCGACGACAGTGGAGGAATGATGACCACGACCAATGACACCGCTGCCGGCGTCGACTCCGCGCCGAACGAGAGCATCGTCCTGCGCGTGAGCGACCTGCGCATCGACACCATGGCCGGTGACGAGATCCTCCACGGCGTCGACTTCGCCCTCAGCCGCGGAGAGATCCTCGGCCTGGTGGGGGAGTCCGGGTCGGGCAAGACGACCGCGGGGCTCGCCTGCATGGGCCACTTCCGCTCGGGTCTGAAGTACGGTTCGGGCTCGGTGAGTCTGTGGCCGCGCGGGGAGGACACCGCCGTCGAGGTCCTCGACCTCGGCGAGGAGGCCGTCCGCGCCCTGCGGGGGTCGCGGATCGCCTACATCCCCCAGGATCCCGCTCTCTCCCTCAACCCGGCGATGCGGGTGGGCGACCAGATCCGCGAGGTCCTCGAGATCCACGGCTTCGGGTCCTCCTCGGCGGAGCGGGAGGCGCGGATCACCGAGGTGCTCACCGACGTCGGTCTGCCCGGCGACCGGGCGTATCAGAGTCGGTGGCCGCACCAGCTCTCGGGCGGTCAGCAGCAGCGCATCGGCATCGCCATGGCGTTCGCGATGTACCCCGACGTCCTCATCCTCGACGAGCCGACGACCGGCCTCGACGTCTCCACGCAGGCCGTCGTCCTCGACACGATCCGGCAGATGACGGTGGCCAACAATGTCGCCGGTCTCTACATCACCCACGACCTCGCCGTCATCAAGGACATCTCCGATCGGGTGGCCGTCATGCTCCGCGGCGACCTCGTCGAAGAGGGACCGGTCGAGGAAGTGCTCTCACACCCGGCGCATGACTACACGAAGATGCTGCTCGCCGCGGTCCCCGACCTCGCCGGGGACAAGCAGATCGGCGACGAGCCGAGTGCGGCAGCCCCGGTCACGGCCGTCGACCGGGATGGGCGGGCCGCCTCGGCGAGCACCCCGCTCCTCGACGTCGCCGACGTCGCACTCGCCTACGGGAAGGCGCAGATCCTCGACGGCATCAATCTCACCCTCGAACCCGGGGAGTGCACGATGCTGCTGGGGGAGTCGGGGTCGGGCAAGACGACCCTGTCGCGGTGCGTGGCCGGGCTCAACGACGACTACTCGGGTGCGGTGCGTCTGCGCGGGGTCGAACTCGCGAAATCGACGCGGAAGCGGACGAACGAGCAGCGGATCGGGATCCAGTACGTCTTCCAGTCCCCGTTCTCCTCTCTCAATCCGAGGCGCTCGATCGGGCAGTCGCTCACGGTGCCCTTGGAGATGAGCGGGGACGGGACGGCGGCGAGCCGGAAGGCCGCTGTCGAGGAGGCACTCGATGCGGTGCGGCTGGGTCGCAGCTTCTACCACCGGCGCCCCGGAGACCTCTCCGGTGGTGAGCGGCAGCGGGCGGCGATCGCCCGAGCGCTTGTCAATGCGCCCGATGTGCTCGTCTGCGACGAGATCACCTCAGCCCTCGACGTCAGCGTGCAGGCCTCGATCATCGGCCTGCTGCGCTCCCTGCGCGCCGAACGGCAGCTGGCGATGCTCTTCGTCACGCACAACATCGCGCTCTCGCGGCACATCGCCGACAACCTCGCGGTGCTCAACAAGGGCAAGATCGTCGACTACGGGCCCGCGGGCTCCGTGCTCGAGAACCCGCAGCACGCGTACACCCGCTCCCTCATCGACGACGTGCCGACGTTCTGAGTGGCGGCCGGTGCGGGTCAGCTGCTCGTCGAGTAGACCTGCTGGGAACCTCCGGTCGCGGCGCGTGAGCGATTGCGACGGCGGGTCTCAGCGCTGGTCCCGCGAGTGCCCTGAGACTCCCCGCGCCGGGATGCGGCACTCCGCCGCTGGCCGGAGCCCGCCGAGGCACCGCGGCGGGACTGCTCCCCGCGGCGGGACTCCGTGCGACCCGAGGTCTCAGCACGGCCCGACGTCTCGCCGCGGCCCCGACCGCGGTTCCGGGAGCCCGAACCCCCGCGGTTCTTCGCGCCGCCGGCCGGCGCCTGTGCACGTGACTGGTTTCTGCCTGCCGACTCGGAGGACGCAGCGGCGCCCGACTGTCCGCTGCCACCGCTTCCCCCACGGCGTCCGCGGCGACGCCGGGACGAACGCTTCTTCGCCGGTGACGCCACCGTCTCGACCGGTTCCGTGCCGCGGACCCGTTCCGGGTTCGCTTCCTGCGGCTCGACGAAGGCAGCGACCTCACCGACGAGCTCGCCGACCTGGGGCGACTCGGCGGAGACCTTCTGCGGCTTGACGGAGATCTTCGCCTTGCGCAGCAGTGCGAGGGTGTCCTTGCGCTCCTCCGGGGTCATGATGGTGACCACGTCGCCGGTGCTGCCGGCCCGCGCGGTGCGACCGGAGCGGTGGAGGTAGGCCTTGTGCTCGGTGGGAGGGTCGACGTGGACGACGAGTTCGACGGCGTCGACGTGGACGCCGCGAGCCGCGACGTCGGTGGCCACGAGCACCTTGACCCCGCCGTCGGCGAAGGCCGCGAGGTTGCGCTCGCGGGCGGACTGCGAGAGGTTGCCGTGCATGTCGACGGCGGGAATGCCCTGCTTCGTGAGCAGCCGGGCGAGCCGCTTGGCCCGATGCTTCGTGCGGGTGAAGAGGATGCGCCGTCCGGCCCCGGAGGCCAGTCGGTGCACAAGGTCGCCCTTGTCCTCGGGGGTGACCTCGAACAGGTGGTGGGTCATGGCATCGACGTGCGAGCTCGGGTCGTCGACGGAGTGGAGCACCTGGTTGTGGAGGAACCGGCGCACGAGCTTGTCCACGTCGTTGTCGAGCGTTGCGGAGAAGAACATCCGCTGGCCCGTGGCCGGGGTCTTCGCGAGGAGGCGGGTGACGCCGGGCAGGAAGCCCATGTCGGCCATGTGGTCGGCCTCATCGAGGACGGTGACCTCGATGTCGTCGAGGGAGACGAGGTCCTGTTGGAGCAGGTCTTCGAGGCGCCCGGGGCACGCGACGACGATGTCGACGCCCGCGTTGAGTGCCGCTTCCTGCTTCTTCTGCTTGACCCCGCCGAAGATCGTCGTGGTCGTCAGGCCGGCGGCCTGGGCGAGGGGATCGAGCACGGCGGTGATCTGCGTGGCGAGCTCACGGGTGGGGGCGAGGACGAGCCCACGCGGAGCCCGGCCTCGGCCCGGTCGTGCCGGCTGGGTGTCCGCGAGGTTGGCGACCATCGGAATGGAGAAGGCCAGGGTCTTTCCCGAGCCGGTCTTCCCCCGGCCGAGCACGTCGCGGCCGGCGAGAGTGTCGGCCAGGGTGTCCTGCTGGATGGGGAAGGCCTCGGTCTTGCCGTCGGCGGCCAGACGGTCGACGAGGGCGGAGGGGACTCCGAGAGCGGAGAACGACTGGGCCGGAGCGGTTGTGGAAGTGATGGGGTGGCCTTTCGACGCGCAGGTGCGCGCTGCGAAACCACGCAGTGGTGGCGGCAATCGTGCAACCCGGCAGGGTGTCCGAACGCGGGACCGCGTTCTCGTTCGCCGAGAGGAACGGGTTTCGCCGAGCATGCGCCGCAGCTGGGGTGTGCGGGCGCAGAGTCGCGTGATCCTGACGACGCAGGGATTTCGCCGAGCGAAATCGCAAGATCTTCAAGGATACATCGTTCGCCGTCAGTTCTCCGCATCGAGTCGCGCCGCGGCGAACTCCGCGGCTGTCGTGAGCGCCGCGTTCGCCTCGTCGAGGACCCGCCCGAAGTGGAGGAACGAGTGGAGCACGTGGGGGTATTCGATGAATTCGACATCGGTGCCGGCGCGCTGGAGAAGGGCGGCCAGGGCGCGGCTGTCGTCGCGCAGCGGGTCGAGGCCCGCGGCGGCGATGAACGTCGGCGGCAGACCGCGGAGATCGGCGCCGAGGTGGTCGATGTACGGGCTCTCGGCGTCGGCCGGTGAGGTGTAGTGAACGTTCGCGATTCCGGCGAGCACCTCGGGCCCCATCCCGTCCCAGGCTCCGCCGTAGAGGCGACGACTCGCAGAGTCGCGGAGGCCGTGCGAGCCGTAGACGAGGAGGAGAGCCCGGAGCGCGGCGAAGGACGAGTCGGCGCCGACCCGCTCGGGTTCGTCGCGCAGCAGCAGTGCCGATCCGAGCGCGAGCATCGCCCCGGCCGAATCCCCGGCGACGGCGAGGCGAGTGCCGTCGATTCCCCAGTCCTGGCCATCGCGGGCGAGGTGGGCGATGACGGTGGCGCATTCGAGAAGGGCCTGCGGGAAGACCGCCTCGGGGGAGAGGGAGTAGTCGACGGCGATGACGGCGGCACCCGAGGTCGCGGCGACGACCCGCGCGATCCGGTCGTGGGTGTCGAGATCACCGAGGCAGAAGCCGCCACCATGGAGGAAGACGATTCCCGGCAGGACCGCCTCGGTGGTCGGACGGTGAATGCGGATGGGCACCTCGACGTCGCCGACCCGCAGGTGCGCGTCCTCGGTCCGCGCCATCGTCGGTCCGCCCTCGTTCCAATGCGTGCGCTCGGCGCGGTACTCGGCGCGTGCCGCAGCGAACTCCGTCGGCGCCCCGGCGTCACGGTCGGTGCCGGGAGTGCCGGACTGTCCACCGTCCTGTCCGGCCCGTGCGGCGATCACCCGGTCGGCGGCCGCACGGCATTCGGCGGCGCGGGCCTCCTGGATGTCGAGGACGTCGCGCATCTGCGCAGACAGGGCGTTGCGGATGTCGGTCGGCATCGACTCGGACCACTGCGGGGAACGGGAGGGCGTCATCGGATCCTTCTTCGGAGATCACGGCGCGCGGGACCACGAGCAGCTCTCGATCGGCGCGCACCACTCCAGCCTACCCGCGCAGGGCACCGATCCATTGAGGTGAGAAGAGGTGCACGGGAATAAGCGGCGATGCCCGACGTTGTCATTGTCGAAGCGGCAGATGCGGGAGTGTCCGCGACCACTGCGGCAGCCGAGACGACGGAGGAAGCGAATGACTGAGCAGATGCGGCGACACGAGGCCGACCATGACGTGCCGTGGTCCCTGCCCATCGTCGTCCGCAAGTCGAAGACGGCGCTCGCCCGCCATATCGACGTCCTCGAGGCGACGGCGCGCGCCGTCGTCACGTTCCTCGACGACCCGCGCACCCAGCCGGAGGGGGAGTGGTTCGACGCCGTCGAGTACTGGCGCGACGGGGCGATCCGCAAGGTGGTGCGGCGCGGTGACGGCAAGAAGCTCGAGGACGCGCGTGCCCTCGGCAGCGTCGGCGTGAGCTTCGGCGGCACGGAGGAGTTCGCCCCGGCCGAGGCCTACGTCTTCCCTCCCGGTCCGGTCTCACCGCTGCCGCGTGAGCTGTCGAAGCTGCAGGTGGGGGACACGGAGTTCCCCGCTGATGGGGAGACGTCGATTCCCGCCGCCGAGGCGGTCGTCACCATCGAACTCTCACCGCTGGTCACGCTGACGACGGGCAAGGCGGCAGCTCAGGTCGCCCACGGCGCTCAGCTCGCGTTCGAGCAGATGCCCGCCGAGGTGCGCGATCGTTGGCGCGACTCTGACTTCAGCCTGCGTGTGGTGACGCCGACGAAAGCCGAGTGGGCTGATGCAGACCGTCCGATCAGCGTCATCGACGCAGGATTCACCGAGGTCGACGGACCGACGGAGACCGTGCGCGCGCACTGGTGAGGTTCAGCTGCTCTCGGTCAGCTCGTCCTCTTCGCCCTCTTCGAGAGGCCGCGTCTTCGTCCCGTTGCCGAACTCATCGAGGATGATGCGACGCTTGACCATCTCTCCGGTCTCCTCGTCACGCACTTCGATGATGTCGCCGGCATGGGTCTGCGGCTGGTAGTGGTCCTCGTTGACTCCGCTCATGGCACTGCCTCCTCTGGTTACTCTGACCGTACCCCCGTGTGACGTGAGTCTCAAGGATCATCCGCCGAGGTGGTCGACCCGTGTGCCGGTTCGTCACCGATGCATCGGGGCAGAGGGGAAGGGGTGGGTCCGACGCGAGAGCGTCGGACCCACCCCTTGACCGTTCATGCGGTGATCAGTGCCGGCCGCGGAATATCCTGTCTCGGCGCGAGGCGAGGATGACGGCGGCACCGCCGAGGACGAGCAGAGCTGCGACGGTGATCATCGCCGCCAGGCCGTCGGCGCCCGTCCGCGGCAGGTCTCCGCCTCCGGAGGCCGTCGAGCTCGCGCTCGACGAACCACCGGTGCCGGCCGAGGCTTCTGCGCTGCTGGAGGACCCGCCGCCGGCTGAGCTGCTCGCACCGCCTGAGGTCGAGGATCCTCCGGCACTGGATGTTCCGTCGGCTCCTTCCGCTGCAGCGGATCCACCGGCGTTCGCGGATGCCGCTGCATCGGCGGTGCTGGTCGACGTCGCCTGTGCCGCATCGGCCGCAGCTCCGCTATCCGATTCGGATGAGCCCTTCGGGTCCCCGTCGGAGGCCGCTGCTGCCGAGGCTTCGGCGCCGGAGTCCGCGGTGGCTGTCGCCGAGGCGGCGGCTGCGGGATCGGCGTCGGCGGCTGCCGTGGCAGCGGCGTTGGCGTCGTCCGCCGTGTCGGCCTCTGCCGCTGCCTGTGAGGCGGCTTCGGACGACGCATCCGGGTCCGAGGTGGCGTCGGCCGAGGCTTCGGAGGAGGCATCCTCGGTGGCCGCCGACTCTGCGGCTGCTTCGGCGTTCTCGTTCGCCGCCGCCGAGGCGGTGGTGGTGGCGTCCTCGTCGGCTGCGGCTTCGGCTGCTGCCTGAGCGGCGGGGTTGCCGTCGTCGTCGGCACTCGCCGATGCCGACGCCGTGGCCGCGGCATTGACGTTGGCGGACGAGTCCGGATCCGATCCCGCGTCGGGGTCCGTTGACTGGTCAGCAGATCCTTCGGGGTCCGCAGACGCATCCGGATCAGTTGACGCGTCGGGGTCGGTCGATGCGTCGGCAGCGGCCGCGGTGTCAGGATCCGCCGAGGCGTCCGGATCAGTGGAGGCATCCGGGTCCGTGGACGCGTCGGGGTCCGTTGATTGGTCAGCAGATCCTTCCGGATCGGCTGACGCATCGGGGTCGGTCGACTGGTCGGCGGTGCCGTCCGGGTCGGTCGACGCATCGGCTGCTGCGGCGGCTTCGACACTGGCCTCGGAGGACGAGTCGGCCGTCGAGGCCGCTTGGGCCGCCGAAGAGGCGTCGGCGTTGGCCGCTGCTGACTGATCGGCGTTCGTGTCGTCGGTGTTGTCAGCGGTGGCGGCGGCCTGGGCGGCTTCGTTCGCGGCGGCGTTCGGGTCCGCCGAGGCATCGGCTGTGGTGTCCGAGGTGGCCTCTTCGGTGGCGGCGGATTCCGCGGCTGCTTCGGCGTTGGCGTCGGCTGCTGCCGAGGCGGTGGTGGTGGCGTCCTCGTCGGCGGCTGCCTGCGCGGCGACCTGAGCGGCGGGGTTGCCGTCGGCGTCAGCGTTGGCCGAAGCCGAGGCGGAAGCGGCGGCATTGACATTGACGGATGAGTCCGCGCCAGCAGACGCATCTGGATCGGTCGCTGCGTCGGCAGCTGCCGAGGCGTCGGGGTCGGTCGACTGGTCGGCGGTGCCGTCCGGGTCAGTCGATGCGTCGGCAGTGGCGGCGGCTTCGACACTGGCCTCGGAGGAGGAGTCGGCCGTCGAGGCCGCTTGGGCCGCCGAAGAGGCGTCGGCGTTGGCCGCTGCTGACTGATCGGCGTTCGTGTCGTCGGTGTTGTCAGCGGTGGCGGCGGCCTGGGCGGCTTCGTTCGCGGCGGCGTTCGGGTCCGCCGAGGCATCGGCTGTGGTGTCCGAGGTGGCCTCTTCGGTGGCGGCGGATTCCGCGGCTGCTTCGGCGTTGGCGTCGGCTGCTGCCGAGGCGGTGGTGGTGGCGTCCTCGTCGGCGGCTGCCTGTGCGGCGACCTGGGCGGCTGGGTTGCCGTCGGCGTCAGCGTTGGCCGAAGCCGAGGCGGAAGCGGCGGCATTGACGTTGGCGGACGAGTCCGCGCCAGCAGCCGCGTCGGGGTCGGCCGCAGCGTCAGGATCGGTGGAGGCGTCGGCAGCTGCCGAGGCGTCGGGGTCCGCCGAGGCGTCTGGATCGGTGGAGGCATCCGGGTCTGTCGACGAGTCCTGATCAGCCGCCGCGTCAGGGTCTGCAGAGGCGTCAGGGTCAGCCGCGGCATCGGGGTCAGCCGCCGCGTCCGGATCGGTCGCGGCATCTGGGTCGGCAGCCGCGTCCGGATCGGTCGATGCGTCGGCAGTGGCCGCAGTATCGGGATCGGTCGACTGGTCGGCGGTGCTATCGGGATCGGTCGACGCATCGGCTGCAGCGGCGGCTTCGGCGGAGGCCTCGGAGGACGAGTCGGCCGTCGAGGCCGCTTGGGCTGCGGCCGCCGGATCGGCGTCGGCCGCTGTGGATGCACCGGCGTTCGTGTCGTCAGTGCTGTCGGCCTGAGCAGCCGCCTGCGAAGCGGCCGTCGAGGACGCGCTCGCGTCCGTCGTCGAATCCGTCGATGCCTGGGACGAGGCATCCTCGGTCGCCGCGGATTCCGCGGCTGCCACGGCATCCGGATCCGCGGCTGCCGAGGCGGTCGTGGTCGCGTCGTCGTTGGCGGCCGCCTCCGATGCGGCCGCGGCGGCCGGGTTGCCGTCGTCGTCGGCACTCGCAGAGGCCGACGCCGAGGCGGCTGCATTCGTGTTCGCGTCGGGGTCGGCCTCATCCTGCGCACTCGTCCTCACCGAGGACGAGGCGAGATTGACGTCGACGGCATCGACGCCGGGCAGAACCTCGAGGCTCACGGCGCTGACGGTGAACATGTCCGTCGGTGCGGCGGCCGCGGCGAACGCCCGAGTCGCGTCCTGCCGCTGCGGCACGGGAGTCTCGACCTGCTCGTTGATCGTGACGCCGATGACCTGGTTGAGCGCCTCGAAGACGGGATCGAGGGAAGTGAGCAGCGGATCGACGATCCCCTGCACCGAGTTCGACACCTCGTCGGCGGTCGCGGTGATGATGTTCCCGATGATCGGCTCGGTGATCCCGAGGACGGCGTCGATGACCGGCGTCGTGATGACGTTGAGGATCGCTCCGGCGTCGATCGTCGTACCGAGCACGGAGATCCGCAGATCGGTGGTGACAGTCGGACGCGTGGCATCCGTGCCCGCCAGCTGACCGAGTGTCGCATCGACGGTCACCGCACCGGTGATCGTCTGCCCGAGCAGCGAGATGGTGGCCGGCAGCTTGATGATGAGATGGACGTTGTCGAGAGCCTCGGTGAGGGTGTCATTGACGCGTCCGGTGAGTGCGCCGAGCGCATCGGCCACGGCATCGGTGATCGTCGTGATCGTCGCCGAGGTGAGCACCTCGGTGTTCGGTGCCAGACCATTGAGATCCTCGCCGTTGCCACCTTCGACGATCTTCGCGAGATCGACCACGATGTCTCCGCTGCCGATGTCGATCGAGACGATGCCCGACCTGTCCTCGAGCTTCTCCCGGATGACGTTCTCGACGACGCTGTTGAGGGCGTCGCGGGTCTCGACACTGACCTTCGTGTCCGCTCCGCCGACACTGACCCGGCCGAGCAGCACATTCGCATCGATCCCGATCGTCGCGAGTTCGGACGCGAGTCCTTCGTCGCCGATGGCGTCATCGAGCACCTGCCCGGTCCCGTCGACCGCGACCTCGAGGGAGTCGGAGAGCCGACTGACCGCAGGACTCGAGATCGTGAGCTTCCCGTCGGCGACGACGTAATCGGAGGTCACCGAATCCGCATCCGCCTCGGCCCGGGAGGCCAGTGCCCCGAGCTCGAGACTGAGTTCGTCGACGACCTCGTCGGTGACGTCGCTGAGGCCGAGCTGTTCGAGCAGCGGTGTGAGGCTGACCGTGGCGTTGCCGTAGGCGCCGGGATTGTCGGGATCGACGTTGATCGCTCCGTCCTGTCCCACAGCGCCGGCACTCGCGACGGCGCTGTCGAAGGACGGTGCGTGACCGAAGGCGTTGAGCGCCCCGACCTCGCCGAGGTGGAGGAGACCATTTCCGTCCTCACCGCTGATGAGCGGGAGGGAGACGTTGGGCAGCTGAATGCTCAGGGCCTGGAGGGCCGCCACGTCGAGGGGAGTGTGGTCGGCCTCGGGGCTCGACGGATAGGTGCTGCGCGCCGAGGAGACGTCGAGGAGATCCGCAGTGATGAGGTCCGTGTCGATGACCTGCCCGTGTGCCTCGGCGAGTTCATCGGGATCGATCGGCACCGCCGTGCCCGGGGACGTGATGAGAACGGTCAGCCCCACGGCTGTCGCCGCGGCGACGGCGCCGATCGAGGCACGGTATCGGGAACGCACCCGGTTGCGGAATGTCTTCATAGCCCCCACTTCGGCAGTGATCATCTCTGATGCTGATGCTGAACAGACCCTGAGTGCTCGAAGGCAATCGGCTGGCAGTTCATCACCGAGATTACGGAAACACTAAACCGTCATCATCACGTCATAAATAACGTTATGACTCCGTTATAAATACTTTCCAGTAGATATTGCAGGCGCTCTACGGCTGTGATCCGATGATTGATCGAGCGCTCATTGCAGAATGGTTTACTCCGTAAAGAAGCTGCCTTGCGCCGGAGGAGAACCCGATCAGCTCATCGTTGTCCCTGGTCAAAGAGTCATATAGGCGCAGGGATGGATGCCGGCTGCGCAGCGGAGGTATACGAATCGTCGATTTCACATACTCTCGTGAATGACCCGATGGCATCGCACTCACAGCGAACTTCAGGTGTTATTCAATGAGACTGCGGGAATATGACAGTCATGGAGCCTTCGCGTTACCGGAAACGGTCAACTAGAGTCCGCAGCAGGCCACTGGACAAGACGGCCTCTCACACGACGGGACCATCGGCAGCCGGTCCCCATGTCAAAGGAGCGAAAGATGAGCAAGGTCAGGCGCATCGCCGTCATCGGGGCCGGCATCATCGGAGCGGCGGTCGCCCGCGAGCTCCTCCTGCGAGATGAGTCCGCCGACGTCACCCTCTATGAGAAGGAGGACGGGCCCGCAGTGCACCAGACCGGGCACAACTCCGGTGTCGTCCATGCCGGTCTCTACTACGAGCCGGGCAGCCTCAAAGCGCGTCTGTGCCGCCGCGGCGTCGAGCTCATCCGCGATTTCGCCGCCGCGCACGGTGTCGCCGTCGACGAGTGCGGAAAGGTCGTCGTCGCCACCGACGACGTCGAGGTCGGCCGGCTGCACGCCATCCACGAACGGGCCATCGCCAACGGGGTCCCCGACGTCGTGATGCTCGATCGCGACGGTCTGGCCGAAGTCGAACCGCAGGCCGTCGGTGTGGCCGCGCTCCATTCCCCGCACACGGCGATCATCGACTACCCGGGCCTCACCGACGCGCTCGTCGTCGACTTCCGTCGTCGCGGCGGTCGTGTGCGGTTCTCGACCCCGGTGTCCCGCGTCGAACGCCGAGGCGGACCGGCCGGAGAGCGCGCGATCGTCCACTCGGACAAGGACGCGCTCGAATTCGACGCCGTCATCGCGTGTGCCGGGCTCCAGTCCGATCGCCTCGCCGCCCGGTCCGGAGAGAGCGCACAGCCGTCGGTGGTGCCGTTCTTCGGGCAGTACTTCATCCTCGATCCCGCGTTCGACGCGGTCGTCAACGGGCTCATCTACCCCGTGCCCGACCCGAAGTACCCCTTCCTCGGCGTGCACGTCACGCGCCGCATCGACGGCGGCGTGATGATCGGCCCCAACGCGTTCCTCTCGTTCTCCCGGGAGGGATACTCAGGGCTCGGCCTCAACGTGCGCGATGCGCTGTCGATCGCCGCCGATGCCGGATTCTGGAGATTCGCCGCGGGCAATCTGCCCACCGCTGTCCGGGAGATCGGCGGGGTGCTCTCGACCGAGCGGTTCGTCGCCGAGGCGGCCCGCTACGTGCCGCAGCTGGCCGGGGCGACCGGGCAGCGGGCCACCCGCGGCATCCGCGCCCAGGCGATGAACCGGGACGGCTCGCTCGTCGACGACTTCGTCATCGATCGCGCCGGACCGGCGATGTTCGTCCGCAATGCTCCCTCGCCCGGTGCCACCTCGGCGCTGGCCATCGCCGAGCACCTCGTCGACCGAGCCCTTGCTGACTCCTGAGTAGCGAGCATCCTCACTGGTCAGAGGCGCACTTCGTGTCCCGGCGGTGCCCTCGACTAAGCTTAATCCGGCATCGCCGCGAGATCGAGACCGCGGTGAGGGACGAATGAGGGAGTTTCATGGCTGTACTGGTCACCGGAGGAGCAGGCTACATCGGTTCGCACGTGGTGCGCCTGCTCACCGAACGCGGTGACGACGTCCTCGTCGTCGATGACTTCTCGACGGGAATCGCCGATCGCGTCGCCGGACTGCCCGTCCTCGACCTCGACCTCGCCGCCCCCGACGCCGAGGACCGCCTCGTCGCCGCCATCGACGAGCACGGGATCGACTCGATCATCCACTTCGCGGCGAAGAAGCAGGTCGGCGAATCCGTCGAACAGCCCGTCCACTACTACCGCCAGAACATCGGCGGCCTGACGAACATCCTCGCCGCCGTCGAGCGCACCGGCATCGCCTCCCTCGTCTTCTCCTCCTCCGCCGCCACCTACGGCATGCCCGACGTCGACCTCGTCGCTGAGGACCTCGAGTGCCGGCCGATCAACCCCTACGGGGAGACGAAGCTCATCGGCGAATGGATGATCGACAACGCCATCACCGCGGCGCAGATGCGCGGAGTCCCGTTCAACGCCGTCAAGCTGCGCTACTTCAACGTCGCCGGCGCCGGCTGGCCCGAACTCGCCGACACCGCGGTGATGAACCTCATCCCGATCGTCCTCGGCCGGGTCGCCGCCGGCAAGGCCCCGATCGTCTTCGGCGATGACTACGACACCCCCGACGGCACGTGCATCCGCGACTACGTCCACGTCAAGGACCTCGCCGAGGCCCACATCGCCGCGCTCGACTACATGAAGTCCGGGGACACCTCGGAGACCGTGTTCAACGTCGGCACGGGCACCGGAGCCTCGGTCAAGGAGGTCATCGACACCATCGCCGAGGTGACCGGCCGTGACATCGTCCCGGAGATGGGCGAGCGGCGGGCAGGGGATCCTCCCGCCCTGGTCGCCGACGTCTCCCGGATCTCGGCCCAGCTGAGCTGGAAGGCCGAGTACGGACTCGACGAGATCGTCCGCAGCGCCGTCGCCGCCGCAGGGATGCTGCCCGCGGCCAAGTAATCCGCACCGTGCTCCCAGCGCCGGGTCCCCGGCGCCGGTTCTCGGTGCCGTCCTGACCTGATCAAGGAGACCCCGTCGTGGATCCCACACCCTTCAGCCCGTACGCCCTGCTCATCGACTCGGGCCTCCTCGGCGCGCTGCTCGTCGTCGGCACCATCCTGCGCGCCCGGATCCGCGTCCTGCAGACGATGATGGTCCCGGCCGGAGTGATCGCCGGATTCCTCGGACTGCTCATGGGCCCCAACGGCCTCGGCTGGCTGCCGTTCTCCGACCAGCTGGGCACGTACTCCTCGCTGCTCATCGTCGTCGTCTTCGCGTGCCTGTCGCTGACGAGCGACTTCAACATCTTCAAGATCGGCCGTTCCGTCGCCGGATTCGCCAGCTACGGCGTCCTCATCTATGCGACCCAGACGGCGCTCGGCATGGGGCTCGTCCTCGTCCTCCTCGGCCCCCTCCTCGGCGCTCCCGACTCCGTCGGACTCCTCCTCTTCGCCGGGTGGGCCGGCGGGTTCGGCTCGGCCGCCGCGATCGGCACGGTCTTCACCGAGGCGGGTGACCCGGCGGTGCAGTCGCTGGCCTTCACCGCCGCGACCGTCGGCATGCTCACCGGCATCATCGGCGGCATCATCCAGGCGAAGATCGGCGCCGCGAAGGGCCATGCCAAAGAGTTCGTGGGACTGAGCGAGGTCCCCGCCGAACTGCGCACCGGCGTGCTCGACCACGAGCAGGAGAAGCCGCCCATCGGCACCCACATGTTCTCCGGCAGCGCGATCGAATCCCTGACCTTCCAGGCCGGAATCGTCGCCACCGTCTCCGCTGCCGCGTACGGAGTCAACCTCATCCTCGGCGAGCTCATGCCGTCGGTGACGTTCCCGCTCTTCTCGATCGCGTTCATCGTCGGCCTCATCCTCCGCAGCATCCTCGCGGGCACGAAGACGACGAAGTTCATCGACAAGGAGACGCAGAACTCGATCTCCGGTCTCGCCACCGACGTCCTCATCGTCTGCGGCATCGCCTCGGTCGTCCCGTCCTTCGTCGCCGACCAGTGGCTGTCGCTGCTCATCCTCTTCATCGTCGGACTCGCACTCTGCCTCTTCCTCGGCCTCTGGGTCGCCCCGCGGGTGATGAGCGACGGCTGGTTCGAACGCCAGCTCTTCACGTGGGGGTGGGCGACCGGCGCCGTGGCCACGGGCATCGCCTTGCTGCGCATCGTCGATCCGAAGCTCAACTCCCGCACGCTCGAGGACTTCTCGCTCGCGTACCTCCCGGTCATCCCCGTCGAGGTCGCCGCCGTGACCTTCGCGCCGCTGCTCGTCCTCGGCGGGGCCGCGTGGGCGGTCGTCGGGATCTGGGGTGCGATCGCCGTCGGCGCGCTCGCGGTGGCGCTCTACATCATGGCCGCCAACCGCCGCGAGCTCGTGCCCGTCGGCTGACCGCACCCGCGCTCAACGCTGCGAGGCACTGCCGGATGAACCCATCCCGGCAGTGCCTCGCGGCATCTGGCTGCGACGGCATAGGCTCGGACACGGAACGATGCCGTCGCAGGGGGAGGAGCACCAATGACCGAGCACATCGTCATCGGTGCCGGGCTCGCCGGTGCCGCCGCGGCGTGGGCGCTGACCGCCCGCGGAGAGAACGTCACCGTCGTCGACCGGCTCACGCCGGCGAATGCGCGCGGCAGCTCGCACGGGTCCGCGCGGATCTTCCGCTATGCCTACCCCGAACGCCTCTACGCCGAGCTCGTCGTCCGCGCCCGCGACCTGTGGACGGCCGTCGAGGAGTCCGCGGGCATCGAGCTCATCACCCCCACCGGTGCCCTCGACCACGGGGAGGCCAGGCACACCGCCCAGCTGACCGCTGTCTTCGACGAGCTCGGGATCGACCACGAGGTCCTCGACGCCGAGGCCGCCCGGGCCCGGTGGCCGCAGTTCGCCTTCGACACCGAGGTGCTCTGGCATCCCGACGCCGGGGTCATCGACGCCGAGCGGTCGGTGCGGACGCTGCTCGACCTCGCCGTCGCCACCGGCCGTGCCCGGATCCTCGAGGACTGGACCGCGGCCGCGGTGGACCGGCGGTCGACGGGAAGCCTGCGGGTCACCTCGGCGGGAGAGGACGCCATCGCCGCGGATTCCGTCATCGTCGCGGCAGGCGGGTGGCTGCCGGCGCTGCTGGGGAACCTCGACCTGCCGGCCGGGTTCCTCTCCTCCCTGCCGACGTTCGAGGTGCGCGAGGAACAGGCGTTCCACCTGCCCTACCGCGACACCACCGCCGATGGCCGCCCGGCACAGGCGTGGCCGACGTTCATCCACAAGAGTGCGGAGATCTTCACCTACGGGCTGCCCGGCGGACGCGACGCCGGATTCGCCGGGCAGAAGCTCGCACAGTTCAACGGCGGACGCGTCATCGGCTCCGCCCTCGACCAGGACGGGCAGATCACCGAGACGATGCGGCAGCGGATGATCGCCTACGCACGGGCGCATCTGCCGGGCCTCGTGCCGGAGCCCTTCGCCGAGACGACCTGTCTGTTCACGAACACCCCGAGCGAGGACTTCCTCATCGATTCCGCCGGCGGGGTCACCATCGTCTCCGCGTGCTCGGGGCATGGGGCGAAGTTCGCTCCGCTGCTCGGCGAGTTCGCCGCAGCGCTGGCGACCGGCGGCGGAGTCCGCGACCAGCTCGGCGGGGGCGTGCCCGAGGAGTTCCGCGCCGCCCACCACGCGCATCTGTCCCGGCGGTGATCACACCTGCGTCGAGAGCCACGTGACCACCTCGGCGGCGAAGGCCTCCGGCGCCTCGAGGACAGCGAGATGTCCGACGGTCGGGAACCGTGTGACTTCGGGACCTCCGGGCAGCGCCGCGGCGAGTGCCTCGGCGTGGGCGACGGGGATCCACAGATCGGACTCACCCCACGCGATCCGCACGGGGCACCGCACCTTCGCGAGACGAGCGGCGATCGGGGCTGTGTGCTCGGGTCGCAGTGCCGCGATCTGCCGGTAGAACGCCGACTGACCGGCCGGGGTCGTCCACGGCCGCGCAAGCTCGGTGATCCACTCCCGTGACAGACCGGGGCCGCCCGCTCCTGCGATGTACTCGGTGACCAGGGCCCGATGCAGCGCCGGCGGGAGTGCCGCGAAGACCCCCTGACTCTCCGCGACGAGACGGAAGAACGGCGACCCCCACGGCGACAGGGTGACGATGTCGCTGAGATGGAGCGAGCCGAAGCGGCTGCCCTCGAACAGGTGTGCGCCGAGAGCTGTGGCGCCGCCGATGTCATGGGCGATGACATGGGGCGCGGCGAGGTCCCAGTGGCGCAGGAGGCGGGCGAACCGTGTGCGCTGAGCGACGAGATCGACCGGCGAGGCGGCATTCGCCTCGATCGAAGTGCCGTACCCGGGCATGTCCCACTGGTGCACGCGCCACCGGCTGCTCAGCCGGCGGGCCAGCGGCAGCCACATCCTCGACGACCAGGGCGTGCCGTGGCAGATGACGACATCGCCGAGGCTGTCGCCGCCGGTCGCATCGAGAACGTACGTCCCGATCCGTGCCGTCGACGAGGCGTCGGGACCGCAGGGAATCGGGACGGCGACGCATTCGGGTGCCGGGAACTCTGTGGGTGGGGTGCTCATGCGTCGACGGTAGAACTTCAGGTCGACCTGAAGTCAAGGTGCGATGATGGGGAGATGAGGATCGGAGAGGCCGCCGCGGATCTCGGCGTCGCCGCGCATGTGCTGCGGCATTGGGAGGAGTGCGGTGTCGTCGTGCCCGACCGCACACCCGCCGGACATCGCAGCTACGACGACGAGCACCTCAGCCGGTGTCGGATCGTCATCGCCTGCCAAGGGGTGGGGATGAGCCTCGCGGAGATCCGGCAGGTCCTCCACCGGAGCGCGGTGGGGAGGGCGGCGGTGATCACCGAACGGATCGCTGCCATCCGTCGCCAGACGGTCGCCCTCGAGGCGGCCGAGCGCTTCCTCGTCCACGTCGCCGACTGTCGTCACGACCTCATGACCCGGTGCCCCGACTGCGCCGAGTACGCGGCGACACCGACACACCGGGGCACCGCCTCGGCGCGGTGAGAGCTCGGACGAAATTCATCGGGTGTCAGTGGTCACAAAACGCGCCATGGCAGGCAAGATGGCCCTATGAGCATTGATCTTGACATTGCACTCGCCGCCGAGCTCGATCCCATCGTCGATGTCGCCGCTGACCTCGGTCTCGACCCCAAGGACATCATTCCGTTCGGATGGACGAAGGCGAAGGTGCCCATCGACGTCCTCGACGCAGCCGCCGAGTCGGCGACGAACGGCGCGCTCATCCTCGTCACCGCGATGAGCCCGACCCCGGCCGGGGAGGGCAAGACGACAACGAGCATCGGCCTCACCGACGGGCTCAACGAGCTCGCGAAGACGAACCCGGAGATCGGGAAGGCCGTGCTGGCGCTGCGGGAGCCGAGCATGGGCCCGGTCTTCGGCATGAAGGGCGGGGCCGCCGGCGGCGGGTACGCGCAGGTCGTGCCGATGGAGGACATCAACCTCCACTTCACCGGCGACTTCGCGGCGATCGCGGCGGCGAACAACCTCGCCGCGACGATGCTCGACAACCACATCCACCACGGCAACGACCTCGACATCGATCCGCGCCGCATCCACATCCGCCGGGTCGTCGACCTCAACGATCGGGCTCTGCGCAACGTCACGATCGGCCTCGGCGGCCTCAATGGAGGAGTGCCGCGGGAGGATCACTTCGACATCGTCGTCGCCTCGGAGGTCATGGCGGTGTTCTGCCTGGCCACCTCGGTGGCGGACCTCAAGGAACGGCTGGGGCGCATCGTCGTCGCCCACACCCGCGACCGTCAGCCGGTCACCGTCGCCGACCTCGGTGCCGCGGGGGCGATGACCGCGCTGCTGCGCAATGCGCTCTCCCCGAACCTCGTCCAGAGCCTCGAGCACTCGCCCGCGTTCATCCACGGCGGACCGTTCGCCAACATCGCCCACGGCTGCAACAGCCTGCTCGCGACGAAGGCGGCGATGACGCTCGGCGACTGGGTCGTCACCGAGGCCGGATTCGGCGCCGACCTCGGCGCTGAGAAGTTCCTCGACATCAAATGCCGGGCCGCCGGCATCTGGCCCTCCGCAGTCGTCGTCGTCGCCACTCTCCGGGCGCTCAAGTACCACGGCGGCATCGACGTGGGCGACGTCGAGACCCCGAACACCGAGGCGGTTCTGGCGGGGATGAGCAATCTCGAACTCCACTGCTCGAACCTCCGCGACATCTTCGGTCTCACCCCGGTCGTGTGCTTCAACCGGTTCCCTTCGGACACCGACGAGGAGATGGCCGCCGCGATCGACCATCTCGACTCGCTCGGCATCGCGGCGGTGGAATCGACGCACTGGGCCGACGGCGGCAAGGGTGCCGTGCCGCTGGCCGAAGCGGTCGTCGCCGCCGTCGAGAACGCCGGGGACGGGGACGCGGCGGCCCGTGCGCAGTACAGCTACGACCTCGACCAGCCGCTCGAGGACAAGATCCGCGCGATCGCCCAGCGCATCTACGGCGCCGCCGACGTCGAGATCCCCGCGAAGGTCAAGCGGAAGCTGAAGCAGTTCACCGACGAAGGCTACGGCGATGCGCCGATCTGCGTGGCGAAGACCCAGTACTCGCTGAGCACGGACCCGAGCCTGCGCGGCGCCCCGGAGGGCCACATCATCGAGGTCCGGGACGTGCGCCTGTCCGCCGGGGCCGGGTTCGTCGTCGTCATCGCCGGCGACATCATGACGATGCCCGGACTGCCGAAGGAACCGTCCGCGCTGAAGATCGACGTCACCGAGGACGGGAACATCACCGGTCTGTTCTGAGGCGCGGTGCCTGGATTCTGCGCCACGTCCAGGGTGGATTCTCAGCCGATTCCGCCATGAATGCGGCTCACATCCGCCGTCGGATCGGTGCGCATCGACTCGGGGGTGCGCGGACTACCGCTGGCGCTTGGGCCTGCGCGGCTTCTGGAGCCACGGGCGCAGCAGACGCGTGCTCACCGGCAGGAAGATGTACGTCATCAGCGGGGTGAGCAGGCAGATGTTGAGCAGCACGGCGAGCACCGGCGGCCACGCCGACAGGTGGGGCAGCAGCAGGTAGGTCGAGAGCAGGCTGAGCGGGAAGAACGGCAGGAAGATGCTCACCGCCTGCTTCCACCGCGGTGGGACGACCGTTTCGGGAATGGTCAGCGCCGTCTCGCCCTGCGGTTCGAACCAGCCTTCGATGCCCGTGCGGTGTTCGACCTTCGTGTCCTCGATGAGTTCGGCGCCGCTGTCGATCCACCACTTGCGGTCATCGGACTCGTCCCAGGCGCGCAGCGACTTCGCATCGGCGAACCGGTAGAGGACGTGCCATTCGTTCGAGTCCGGTGCGGTCCGCACCCACCCGGATCCGAGGTAGCCGGGACGTTCGCGGGCGAGCTCCTGTCCGGCCTGCACCCATGCGTTGAAACGGCGGTGGTGTGCGGGCTGGACGGTGCGGGTGATCGCGACGGTGATGGCAGACGGCTGAGGCATGATTGCGATAATAGGGATCACCGAGGCGGCCCCGGCCGTGCGGGGTGCGTGTGCCCTGACACAGTCCGGCTCAGGGTCGCGGGGCGCCTGTCACCCGGGCGAACACAGCGTCGAGGGCGGCTGAGAGGCGCTGCCGGTTGCCTTCGTCCATCCACTCGCTGCGCACCTGCGCGTTGAGTCCGCCGGGCGTCTCGTGGGCGGCGACGAGATCGGCGATCGGGGTGTCGGTGTCGGCGAGCGTCGTGCCGAGGCCGACGAACTGACCGCGGACGACCGCCTCGGCGTCGGTCCTGCCCCAGCCCTGGGCGATGAGCCATTCGGTGATCGTCTCGAGGTAGGCGAAGTGCGCGGACATCGTCGCCGTCGTCGCCGACAGCGTGCTGAACATCGCTTCGGTCTCGGCGACCACCGTGCCGCCGAGGCGATCGAAGAGCGCTTCGACGGGCGCGTGCCCCGGGTGGACGGCTGTGATTCCGCGGCGTTCGCGGACCGCCGGCAGCGGGATGACACGCACGACCCGTGGGCGGTGGGGGAGCAGAGCCTCGAGGGCGGCGACCGAGACTCCGGCGACGGCACTGACGAGGGTCGTCGCCTCGGGAACGTCGAGCTCGGTGAGGACCTCATCGACCTGCTGGGGAAGGACGGCGAGGAGAACGGGGTCGCTGCGGTCGATGACCTCCTGGTTGGTCGCGGCGACCTCGACGTGAGGATAGGCCGCGGCGAGTCGAGCCGAGCGCTCCGCTCCGCGCGGGGAGAGGACGATGGCGGGTGCGTCCGCGGTCAGGGCCTGTGCTGTCCGCGCCTGCGCTGACTGTGTGCAGAGTCCGTCGACGATCGCCGAGGCGATCTCCCCGACTCCGATGATGCCGAGCGTCGTGCCCATGCTTGGTCCTCCTCCGGTCAGCGGTGACGTCTCCTGCATTGTGTCATCGCCGGGGCGGAGTCGCCGTAGCGAGTGACGAGTTCGGTGCCGATGCGGGCGAGTTCCGCGCGCACCGCGGGTGGGCCGACGACCTCGATCGTCGACCCCCACCCCGCGAGCTGTTCGGCCAGTGCCGCCGTGAGGTTGGCCCCCACCTCGGCGATGGCCGTGTCCTCATCGGTGGAGATCACGGTGATCTGCCGTCCGAACTGGTGCATGAGGATCGGCAGCACCCAGCGGGGACATCGCACCCGCGCCGTCACTGCCGATCGCAGGGCTTCGACCTCGTCGACGTGAGCCGTCCAGAAATCGACGAGATCGATCTGTCGGTGGAGGTCCTCAGCCGGGCCGGACCGTGACGGTGCCTCTGGCCCGACGGTGACATCAGCGTCGGTGACGGCATCGATCCGGTCGACGGCGAAGGTGCGCACCGTGGCCTCCCATCCCGGTCCGTGGGCGGGCGCCTCGGTGGTGACCTCGTGGGCGACGAGGTACCAGACTCCGGCCTTGGCGACGAGGCCGACGGGACAGATGGTCACCGTGCGTCCGCGGCCGTCCCTGGAGCGATAGCGCATGCGCAGGTGGGTGCGCGACAGCAGCGCAGAGCGGAGCTCGCCGAGGCGTCCGCTCATGTCCGCGGAATCGTCACCCTTACTCGCACGCCCCCACGGGGAGTGGTCGTAGTGGACGGTCGTGGCGAGGATCTCGGCCTCTGCCCGCTGGCTCTCCGGGAGGGCGCGGAGGAGCTTGCGGGTGGCGAGGCGCGTCTGCGGGGAGGCGAGGCCTGCGGTGCCGAGCATCCAGAACAGGGCATGGGCCTCGGGGGAGCGCAGGCCCGTGAGGTCGGTGCGGGCCCCGCCGAGCAGCTGCCACCCGCCGCCGCGACCGGGCTGAACGCTCACCGGAACTCCGGCCGCCGAGAGTGCCTCGAGGTCTCGTCGCGCGGTGGCCACGGAGATCTCGAGCTCGGCCGCCACCTCGGCGGCGGTGACCTTCCCCCGTCTCTGGAGGAGGAGAAGCAGGGCGAGAAGTCGATCTGCGCGCATAGGACAAGTATGCGCCTAAAAGTGATCATAACGTGAGCACTTTGCCTGGAAGAGTTGCTCCCAACGGCAGCCATCGGGGGTGCCGCCGAACCGCACAAGGAGCCGACATGAGCACTCTCAGAGGACTGACGACCATGGTGCTGACCGCCGACGACGTCGAGGAGGCCGCCGCCTGGTACTCCGGGGTCCTCGGCATCGCGCCGTACTTCCGGCAGCCGCCCGACGGCGACCCCGCCTACATCGAGTTCCGCATCGGCCCCGACGAGGACGAACTCGGGATCATGAGCAGAAGCTATGCTCCCGACGGCACCCCGACAGGCAGCAGTTCGGTGACGTACTGGTTCGTCGATGACGTCGCGGCGGTGCTCGCTGACCTCGTCGCGTGCGGGGCGACGGTCCATGCGCCCGTGACCCCGCGGGGTGAGGAGTTCGTCACCGCCTCGGTGACCGACCCCTTCGGCAACGTGCTCGGACTCATGCACAGTCCCCACTGGCTCGCCCGGCACTGAGGAGCCCGCCTCGATTCACCGCCGGTCAGCGGGAACCAGGCGCCGGGGTCAGGAGTGAGGCTCGCGCGACGTCATCTGCTCGCCGGCGAAGGCGAGGAGCCCCGACACGCCTCCGCGCGCCAAGGCGTCCCGCTGCCGGTGAGCACCGGTCCCGGCGTCCAGCAGGCGGCGGACGCCGGCGCGCACGCGTTCGTCATCGCCGTGGGCCGCCAGGGTCGGCTGCGCCCGGTCGACCGCGGCCCACACCGCGGCGGCCGCGGGCACTGACCTCTGCACGTCGGCATCCATGAGGGTCCCTGCGGTGCCGAACCGCGCGGCCTGCCAGTGGGCGACGTCGAGCAGGGCAGTCGGGATCGCTTCGGCCACCGGGTCCTCGATCTCGACCTCGACGAGGGAGCGGATGAGGAGCGCGAGGGTGAGCGCATCGTCGGCGCTCAGCTGCACATCGCAGGTCCTGATCTCCACGGTGCCGTGCCGCGGTGACAGGCGCGCCAGCCAGCCCACCATGGCCTCCTCGCCGATCACGTCGGTGCGCCGGAGCGCTGCGATGTGGGAGTCGTAGTCGGCGGCGTCGGCGAAGTGGGGAGGAGTGCCGTTGACGACCCAGCGGCGGTAGTGGATCGATCGCCAGCTGGCGAAGCCGCTGTCGACGCCTCGCCACACCGGAGAGTTCGCGCTCAGGGCGGTGAGCACCGGCAGCCACCGGCGAATCCCATTGAGCGCGCGCACGCCGGTCTCCTGGTCGGGGACACCGACATGGACGTGCATGCCGTTGATGAGCTGTTCCGCGGCGATCGCCGGGGCCAGCGCCGTCATCTCCCGATAGCGCTCGCCGTCGCTGATCGCCGCAGGCACCTCCGCGAGCTGAGGCGCGGTGCCCAGCGCCGCGGCACTCAGCCCCAGCCGGTCGGCTGCGGCCGTGAGCGCCTCGCGGAAGCCGATGAGTGCGTCGAACCCCTCCGCGGCGGTGCGCAGCACGGGGGACGCATACTCGACCTGGCAGGCGAGCCACTCGGTGGTGATCTGCCCACCGGTCGGCGGGATCGCCGTCAATGCCCTCAGCTGCTCGCTCGTCGGGGCAGCGGGCAGCAGAGTGGCGCGGTCGACGAGGAGGTACTCCTCCTCGATGCCGAAAGCGGACAACTGACCTCCTCGGTGCCCTCATGCGCGTGTGCTGCCCGCGTCGTCTCCCGCCAGTAGGTCATCCGGCGGGGCCGTCTGTCAAGCTCCCGCACCCGCCCGGCAGCGGCGGGTGCGGGTCAGCGGACCGCAGGTGATCAGAAGCTCGGGAGGACCGATCCGTCCGCCCACTTCTCCTCGATGAACTGCTTGACCTCGGGGGAGTGGAGCAGGTCGTTGAGCTTGGTGATGTTCTCGTCGTCCTTGTTCTCCGTGCGGGCGGCGAGGAAGTTGCCGTAGGGGTTGTTCTCCGCCGATTCGAGGAGGATTCCGTCCTCGGCGGGGCTGAGACCGGCCTCGAGGGCGTTGTTGCCGTTGATGACCGAGGCGTCGACGTCCTGGAGGGTCCGTGCCAGCTGCGCGGCATCGGCCTCGACGAACTCGATGTTCTTCGGGTTGTCGCGCACATCGGAGAGCTTCGCGCTGACCGCGTCGACCCCGTCGTTGAGGGTGATGAGCTGGGCCTCTTCGAGCATCTTCAGGGCTCGACCCTGGTTCGCGGGATCGTTGTTGATGCCGATCTTCGCGCCGTCGGGCAGATCGTTGACGTCCTCGACCGTGTTCGAGAACAGGGCGAAGGGCTCGAGGTTGATCGGTTCGAAGCCGGTGATCTCATACCCCTGGCCCGCGATCTCGGAGTCGAGGTACGGCTTGTGCTGGAAGTAGTTCGCGTCGATGTCGCCGTCGGCGAGCGCCTTGTTCGGCAGCGTGTAGTCGGTGTACTCCTTGACCTCGATGTCGAGGCCGGCATCGGCGGCGAGGTTCTCGTCGACGAATCGGAGGATGTCGCCCTGCGGCACCGGGGTCGCCCCGACGGTGAGCGTCGTGACGTCCCCGTCCTGCTGGCCGACGGTGTCGGTCCCGCCGCCCATGAGCCCGCAGCCCGAGAGCAGCAGGGACGCGGATGCGGCGACGGCGATGAGCTTGGTCTTCATGATTCTCCTGGATGTGTGTCGTGTGCTGGTGAAGGTCGGTGGGGCCGGGACCGCTCGGGCCCCGGCTGAGGTGGTGCCGGTGGTGCCTCAGCGGTGGTCGACGAGGCGGGCGATGCGGTCCCCGACGAACTGGATGAGGGCGACGATGACGACGAGGACGATGATGCACGCGATCATCGTGTCCGACTGGTAGCGCTGGTATCCGTAGGAGATCGCCAGCGCGCCGAGCCCGCCTCCGCCGACGGCTCCGGCCATCGCCGTGTACGACACGAGCGTCACCGAGGTGACCGTGGCCGCACCGATGAGACCGGGCAGCGCTTCGGGGATGAAGACCTGCCGGATCACCTGGCCGTTCGAGGCTCCCATCATCAGGGCCGCCTCGACCTTGCCGTCGGAGACCTCCCGCAGGGCGTTCTCGACGAGGCGGGCGTAGAACGGGATCGCCCCGACGGTGAGCGCCACGACCGTGGCCTGCCAGCCGAGAGCGGTGCCGACCATGAACCGCGTGAACGGGATGAGCGCGATCATGAGGATGATGAACGGGATCGACCGGGTGATGTCGACGATGAGCGAGAGCACCCGGTAGACGATCGGGTGCGGACTCAGCCCGCCCTTCGACGTCGTGAACAGCCAGATCCCCAGCGGCAGGCCGAAGAGGACCGCGAGGCCCGTCGACCACACGGTCATGAGCAGGGTCTCGATCGTCGCCGGCCACATCTGGTCGGTGATCGCGGGATTGTCGAACCACATCGGATCGTTCACTGGGCTGCCACCTCCTCGGCGTGGATGCCCTCGGAGGCGAAGGCGATGACGAGCTCCCTGGCCTGCGCGGCGCTCGCCACGGAGAAGCGGATGCGGCCGACCTGACGGTTCTCGACGGTCTCGACGGCACCGGCGAGGATCGCCTCGGCGTCGAGGCCGACGGTGCCCGCACTGCGGAGCACGGCCGGCAGGGTCGTGCCGGCAAGCGCCACCTCGACGATGCCGGCGTCACCGTCGCCGAGTCCGACCGGGGGCAGGGGGACGAGATCCTTGGCCAGGGTCGAACCGGGCTCGGAGATCACCTCGGCGAGCTTCCCGGTCTTCGCGACCCGACCGTCGGCGAGCAGCGTCACGGAGTCGCAGATCTCGCGGACGACGGACATCTCGTGGGTGATGATGAGGACGGTGATGCCCAGCCGGTCGCGCAGGGAGCGGATGAGGCCGAGGATCTGCTCGGTCGTCGAGGCGTCGAGGGCCGAGGTGGGTTCGTCGCAGAGGAGGACCTTGGGTTCGGCGGCGAGCGCCCGGGCGATGCCGACGCGCTGGCGCTGTCCGCCGGAGAGCTGCGCGGGATAGTTGTCGACACGGTCGCCCAGGCCGACGAACTCGAGGAGTTCGCGGGCCTTCGCGTGACGATCGGCCTTGCCGACTCCGGCGATCTGGAGCGGATGGGCGACGTTGTCGAGCGCCGTGCGCGAGTCGAGGAGGTTGACGTGCTGGAAGACCATCCCGATGTTCCGCCGTGCCCGGCGCAGCCCGCTGCCGGTCTGCTGGGTCAGGTCGGTGCCGTCGATGGACACGGTCCCCGAGGTGGGGCGGTCGAGCCCGGTGAGGCAGCGGATGAGGGTCGACTTTCCGGCGCCGGAGCGTCCGACGATGCCGTGGATCTCGCCTGCGGGGACGCTGAGGTCGATCTCCTCGAGCGCGACGGTGTCTCCGAACACCTTCCGCAGGCCGCGCAGTTCGATCACAGGCTCAACTCCTCGTTGTCGTCTCCGGCTCCCCGGCTCGGTGGAGCGGCAGGGGTCCGGAGTGCTTCATGGTTCATGGGGGTGCTCAGTGCTCATGAGCGCAGGACCCGGCCGTGGCCGGATCTCGTCGTCGGCCCGCCGCCTGCGACGGTGGGGCAGGGGCGGGCAGTTCAGCATGTCAAATTGTCCGACTCCCGAGGGGACCCCCAGGACATAAAACGTCGCATTGGCCGGCCAACGTGACGAACGCCTCAGTGAACAGATGGGGTCGTGATTTCGTCGGCGAGAGTTACCCCGCGGTTCAGACGTGGGTCATTGTCCGTCCATAGCGTGTCTGCCCGTGGCCTCCCGCGGACCCGTGCGGAGGCGAAGACTTCTCAGAGAGGTGGACGATGAACGACGAGAACCCCCACAGCGCCGAGGCGGCCGGACACGGCGGACGCAGCGGCTGGAACCGGCGCGGCATGCTCCAGGCCGCCGGTGCCACGGCCCTCGGTGCCGGACTGGCCGGCCTCGGGGCGATGCCCGCGGCCGCGAAGCCCGGCAAGTCCAACGGCAAGGGTGCGGGGAACTCGGCGCAGGAGGGAATCGTGCGCAAGGAGCTGAAGTTCTCCTCCTCCGGGGCGTTCACGATCGTCCAGTTCAACGACACGCAGGACTCGCACCGGACCGACGTGCGCACCACCGAACTCCAGAACGCTGTGCTCGACGATGTGAAGCCGAACTTCGTCGTCATCAACGGTGACGTCATCAACGGCGGACCCGGATCGGTGACGGAGGTCAAGCAGGCGATCAACAACGTCGTCCTGCCGATGGAGCAGCGGAAGATCCCGTGGGCGCTGACCTTCGGCAACCACGATGAGGACAGCACCGGCAAGACCGGCTTCGACGAAGCCGACATGATCGCCTTCATCGACCAGTACGAGTACAACCTCAACACGACCGGTGCCGACGTCACCGGCACCTCGAACCAGGTCGTCACGGTCGCGGCCTCGAACGGCAACGCCGACGCGTTCGCGATCTGGCTCCTCGACTCCGGTCGCTACGCGCCCAAGGAGATCGCCGGGCAGAACTTCGACGGCTACCCCGACTGGGACTGGCTGCGCTACGACCAGGTCGAATGGTACGCGGAGACCTCCCGGGGACTGGAGAAGAAGGCCAAGCGCAAGGTGCCGGGCCTCGTGTTCCAGCACATCGCCCTTCACGAGCACCGGGCGATGTGGTTCTCGAGCATCGACTCGCGCACCGCCGGCGACCACGAGCGCGCCGTGAAGAAGCACAGCATCGTCGGGGAGCGCAACGAGGCCGAATGCCCGGGACCGTTCAACTTGGGGATGTTCAACGCGATGCTCGGCCGCGGCGACGTCCGCGGGCTCTTCGTCGGTCACGATCACATCAACAGCTACAGCGGCAACTACTACGGCATCGAACTCGGCTACTCGCCGGGCACCGGCTTCCAGCCCTACGGTCTGCCCGGGGCGGAGAAGAACCGGATGCGCGGTGCCCGCGTGTTCACCCTCGACGAGGGGGCCGAGGGCGTCTACACGGGGTCGGAGATCAAGTTCGCCCGTGACTACGGCATCGACACGAGCTCGGGCAACCAGCCGGGCGAGCCCGCGGAGTTCCCCTCCTACGTGAAGTGAGCTGACCCCGTGAGCTGGCGGGACTGCGCCGTCGCCGATGAGGCGGCGTGTTCGCGGTCCCGCCTTCGCCGTCAGCTCCTGGCCCGGTCCCTCCCGGCAGAGGTGCCGCCTCGGCCCTGCGTCACTCGGGTGGCGGGGGAGCCGGTGCCCGGAAGCCCACGAGGCGGTGGCTGCCATCGCAGAGGGGCGGGATTCCGCTCTTGCCGCAGCGGCACAGGGCGACGACTCCGCGGTCGGTCACGGTGTCCTCGCGACCGGGCCCGGCGAGGATCTCAAAGCTGCCGCGCACGAGGAGCGGACCGTCGGGGCAGGGGGTGATGGTCGCTGCGGGTTCGCTGTCGTCCACGGGAGTCACCCTTTCTCAGGCGCCGTCGGTGTCCGGAGAGAGGTGCGGTCGTTCTGCCAGCTCTCGAGCATGTGGGCTCCCGTCAGATCGTCGAGGTGGAGGCAGGCCCGCGCCCCGAAGAGGATGTCGGCGATGAGGCTCGGATCGTCGTCGGCGGCACCGCCGGCGAGGTCTCTGCCGGCGATCTGCTCGTGCACGGCGTCGGCTTCGACATGTTCGTCGAAGTACTCCGTGACGTCCGCGCCGCACCCGTGCCGACTGAACGCGCGCGAGTAGAGCCGGTTGGGAATCGACGAGGTCATCTCGAACGCTGCGAGATGACCGATGGTCGCTCCCCGCAGGCGCCGGTTGAGCCCGAAGAGGTTCATCGCGTTGAAGGCCGCGAGAGTGAGTGCGGGAACCTCGTCGAGGTAGTGGTCGGGTTCATCGCTGAGGCCGTAGCCGCGCATCGTGCGGGCGAAGATCTCCGCGTGGACCCGGTCGGGGGAGCCGCCGCCGTACTCGTCGGCCTGGATCTCGACGAGTGCTGCCTTGGCGCGTCCCCGCAGGCGAGGGATCGCCCACGAATGGGCGTCGGCCTCCCGGAGCGTGTAGATCGATTTGTGGATGAGTAACTCCCGCAGCTGTTCTGCGGTCGCATGACGCGACGCCCAGGTCGCCAGCGTCGGCTGCGTGACCTCGGCAGTCATCGCGAAGAGGACCTCTGAGACTTCCTCTCCGCTGTTCGGCAACGGGTCCGCCGTGGCGGTGCGCTCTCGCAGGGCGGCTTCGAAGGGCTCCTCGACGCTCCGGCGCAGCGCGATCAGACGCGGATCCCACTCGAAGTCCCCGCGGACGAAGGGGGCGGGTCCGATGTGGAGCAGGTGGAGGAGGAACAGCGACAGCTGGAGGTCCTCGTCGCCGACGATGTCCGGCGTCTCCCGCAGCGCCACCGTGGCCGCTTCGTCAAGGCGCTGCCACAGCGGGGCGGCTTCCTCGCTCTCCTCGTGGGCGAGCACTGCGAGCAGCGCCGCACTCAGCGGCCCTCGCGGTTCGGGGACGCCTCCTGGCAGTGTTGTCGCCGCAGTTGGGTCTGCTGCCGGCTCGATGGGGGTGGTCGTCATCTCTGCTCCCGTCTCTCCCGCGCGGTTTCGTCTCGTCTCAGGGTGCAATCTTCCTTGTTCGATGAAATAGCACGCCAGGCGATCGGTCAAGTGCCATCGCGCCGCGCAGAGGTCGGACCGCCTCGGCGAGTTTCGTCACAGACGAGCACGGGATCGCCAGGTGGGCGCCGTGATGGGCCGGGCCGGCGGCGCCGATGGGATAGAGTCGATGAGGTTGTTTTTCTGCGCGCGGTGACCCGGGCGCTGATTCCTCGAAGGACCTGCTCATGCCCTCGCCCGAAATCCTCTCTGCTCCGACGCACGTCGATTCGACGACGCGTCCTGACTATCGGTCGACCCGGGCGCGGATCCACCTTGCGCTGCTCATCGTCGTCACCGGTCTGCTCGCCATCGGCACCTCCGTGGTCTTCGCACCGGGCGGAATGAACCCGGACACCCGATGGCAGCTGCTTCAGGTCCTCGGCAACGAGCCGCTCTCGGACTGGCATCCGGCGATCATGACGATCACCTGGATGTGGCTGGCGGAGCTGACCGGGCACGCCTCGGCGGTGCTCTACGTCCAGGTGCTGCTCATGTTCGTCACCGGGTTCGGGTTCGCCCTCTACCTCTTCGATGTCACCCGGTCGCGGGCCTGGTCCTGGGTCGGTCTGCTCTTCCTCCTCGCCCCGCACCTCTTCACGTACATCGGCGTGCTGTGGAAGGACACGCAGATGGCGGAGATGTTCTTCGCTGCCGTCGTCTGCGCGCTGCTCGCGCAGCGGTTCAAGCGTCTGCGGTGGATTCTGCTCATCATCGGTCTCCTTGCCCTGACGTATGGGACCGCGGTGCGCAAGAACGCGTTCTTCGCCGTGCTGCCGCTCATCTATCTGCTCTCCTTCTCCGTCTTCGCGATCCGCTCCGCGCGTCCGCGGACGACGTGGCGGAAGCGGCTGCTCTCCCCGGCGTTCGCGGCGACGACGGCTGCGGTGCTCGTCCTCGTCCTCGGGTCGGGGGCGATCCTCAACGCGATCTATCAGCCGCTCAAGACCCACCAGGTGTCCCAGGTGATGCTCGACGACGTCGTCTTCACGGTGCCCGGCTCGGAGCTGAGGACCACCGAGATGGACCCGCAGCTGCGGGAGAACCTCCTGGCCGCCCAGAAGGTCTGCCGGGAGAAGGACGCCTATGAGGACTCCTACTGGCGCTGCTACGGGCGCGGGGCCGACGGGATCTACACCGCGATCGAACATGTCGACGAGCTGCAGGACCTGTGGATGCGGACGGTGCTCACGCGACCCGACCGCTACCTCCTCTACCGCACGCAGACCTTCTCCCATCTCCTCTTCGACAACTACACCGACTGGGACGGCACGACGGTCGAGAACGACCTGGGCTGGGAGACGAAGTACAAACAGGCCAACGATGCCGCGGAGACCTACGTCGAGAAGTTCGGGGCGCGGGATCTCTCGTGGCTGTTCACCGGGTGGTTCTGGCTGCTGGCCGCGGTGCTCGGCCTCGTCTGCCTCCGTCATGTCCGGCGCCTCGAGGCCTCATCCGGTCTCGCCCACCTGACGACGACGGTGACAACCCTGAGTCTGTCCTCGCTCATCTACATCGTCGGGTACTTCCCGATCGTGCCGGCCAACCACTTCCGCTACATCTACTGGCCCGCGCTGGCGATGAGCATGGCCGCCATCATGCTCGCCGCCGCCGGCTCGCTGGCGTGGAAGGCGAAGCGCCGATCCGAGCCGGGTGCCGGAGCCGACCCGGCTGAGCCAACCCCCTGAAGGATCCCCACATGCACTCTGCCGACCACCCGACGTCCGACCGGCCTGCCGCGGCGCTGCGACCCGACTACCGCTCTGCCTCGGCCCGGATCCATCTGGCTGTCCTCGGCATCGTCGCGCTCGTGCTCGCGATCGGCACCAGTCTCGCCTTCGCGCCGGGCGGCATGTATGCGGACACGCGCTGGCAGCTGCATCAGGTGCTCGGCAACGAACAGCTCTCGGATTGGCATCCGGCGATCATGACGATCACGTGGACGTGGCTGTTCGACCTCACCGGACACGCCTCGGCGATCCTCTACGCCCAGGTGTTCCTCATGTTCGGCATCGGCCTGGGCTTCGCGCTCTACCTCTACGACGTCACGCGGTCCCGTGCCTGGTCGTTTGCGGGGTTGGGATTCCTGCTGCTGCCGAACATCTTCACCTACATCGGTGTGCTGTGGAAGGACACGCAGATGGCGGAGGCGTTCTTCGCCGCCGTCGTCTGCGCGCTGCTCGCGCAGCGGTTCAGGCGCCTGCGCTGGCTGCTCCTGGCTGTCGGTCTTGTGGCGCTGACTTACGGCACCGCGGTGCGCAAGAACGCGTTCTTCGCCGTGCTGCCGCTCATCTGGCTGCTGGCGTTCTCGACGTGGACGATCTGGTCGGCCCGGATCGCGCGCTCGTCGCAGCGCGCCGAGGCGGAGGCGACGGCGACCTCGGGACCGTCTCCGGCTGTCGCAGAGGTGGCCGCCGCCGAGTCCGGACAGCGCGCCGAGGCGGGGCGGCCGCTGTGGAGGCGGATCCTCGCTCTGCCGTTCGTCGTCCTCACGGGAGCGGTGCTCGTCCTCGTCATCGGTTCGGGGGCGATCCTCAATGCGGTGTATCAGCCGCTCAAGACGCATCAGGTGTCACAGGTGATGCTCGACGACGTCCTCTTCACCATTCCGGCTGCCGAGCTCAAGACCCTCGACACCGACCCGGATCTGCGGGACCGGCTCGTCACCGCGCAGGCCAAGTGCCGTGAGGCGGGGTCGTACGAGGACGCGTACTGGCGCTGCTACGGGCAGGGGGCCGACGGCATCTACACGGCCATCGACCACACCGAGGAGCTCCAGGACGTCTGGCTGTCCGAGGTCGTCACCCGTCCCGATCGCTACCTCATCTATCGCACGCAGACGTTCTCGCATTTCCTCTTCGACAACTACGCCGAGTGGGGCGGAACGATCGTGGAGAACCCGATGGGCTGGGAGGTGAAGTACAAGCAGCTCAACGATGCCGCGCAGACCTATGTCGAGAAGTTCGGCATGGAGGACCTGCCGTGGCTGTTCACCGGCTGGTTCTGGACGCTGCTGTCCGTCGTCGCCCTTGTCGCCCACCGGCGGATTCGCCGCCTGGGGGAGGCCGCTGGCTGGGGGCACCTGTCGACGGCGGTGACGGCGATGAGCCTGTCGACGCTGATCTACGTCGTCGGCTACTTCCCGATCGTGCCGGCCAACCACTACCGGTACGTCTACTGGCCGGCCATGGTGATGACGATGTGCGCGATCATGATCGCTGCCGCCGCACAGATGGCGTGGAGGGCGAAGCGTCGGAGGACCGTGAAGGTCGACGCAGGCGCCGAGGCGGGGCGAGGGAACGACGACGTCTGACGGCCCGTGAGGTGAGGCGGCCGAGGCAAGCGGTCGTCCGAGAGCAGAGAACGCCCCTTCCTGATGGACGGGGCGTTCTGTGATGCGGGGGCTGGGACTGGCCCTAGTCGCTGGGACCGGCGCCGTATCGCTGGAGCTGTGGAGCGGAGCCGGATTGTCGGGCGGTCGACTCAGGGGCGGGTGACGTGCAGCCGGTTCCGCGGTGCGGTGCTGCTCGACCCTGACTCCGACGCCGACTGCGGCTTCGGGGACGTCTCGCTCGACTCCTGGGCCGGGCGCTCGATGGGCGCGTCGCGCTCGTCCCGGTCGTCCGATACCGGCGTGGCGGACTTGAGTTCCGGGATGACCGGGGCGACTGCCTGCAGGCCGAGGTAGTGGAGGCGCGCGAGCTCTCGACGACCACGGCGGATGCCGTCGAGGATGAGTCCGATGCTGCCCATGAGGATCGCCAGGAGCATGAGGATCGCTGCGAGGAACGCCGTCGGGAAGCGGGGGACGAGGCCGGTGTTGAAGTATTCGACGATCACCGGGATGCCGAGGATGAGCGAGAGCGCGCCGAAGATCAGCGTGAGCAGGCCGTAGTAGAGCCGGGGCCTCTCGTGCTGGACGAGCTGGGTGATGAGGCCGAGGATGCGGAAGCCGTCTCCGAAGGTCGAGAGCTTCGACTCGCTGCCGTCGGGGCGGTCGCGGAAGCCGACGGGGTATTCGGCGCTCGGCAGGCGCAGGGCCATCATGTGGACGGTGAGCTCGGTCTCGATCTCGAAGCGCTTGCTGATCGCCGGGAACGACTTGACGAAACGACGGGAGAAGACCCGGTAGCCCGAGAGCATGTCGGTGACATGCGACTTGAACAGGCGGCTGGTGAGCCGGTTGAACATCTTGTTGCCCGACTCGTGACCGGGCCGGTACGACGAGGTCTCCTGGGTGTCCTGCCGGACCCCGAGCACATGATCGTAGGGTCCCTCGAGGAGCAGATCGATCATCGCCGGCAGATCGGCGGCCTCGTACGTGTCATCGCCGTCGATGGTGACGTAGATGTCGGCTTCGATGTCGGAGAACGCCCGGCGGATCACGTTGCCCTTGCCGGTGAAGTACTCGTGGCGGACGACCGCACCGGCGGCGAGGGCCTCCTCGACGGTGCGATCGGTGCTGTTGTTGTCGTAGACGTAGACCGTCATCTCGGGAACTGCGGCCGAGAGATCACGCACGACCTTGCCGATCGTGATCTCCTCGTTGTGGCACGGCACGATCGCCGCGATGCGCAGTCCGGTGGGACGGTCGGTCATATGAAGCTCCTTGGGGATGCCGTGAGTGCGTGCGAGGGTGCACAGGGCTCCGGCAATTATAGCCAGTTGCCAGGATCGACACACCGGACGCTCAGCTTCCTCGTGGGCGTCACCAGGGGCGGCGGCCCGCGGGCGAACTCCACCTGTGGTGAAGCGCACAGGCGCGGGCGGCGGACAGCCGTCTTCGGCGGTGCCGGACGACGACGTCGCTCTCACCCGATCGGTGCTGCATGGCGAACAGGTGAAGTGTCGAGGAAGCATCTGTGAAGTCGTGCGGATTCCGGCGCTGCGCGCGGTCGGCGCGGTTACGGTGGTCGCTTGACTGAGTCACCGGGCCCGGCGACTGCGCGGCCCGATCCCCGACCTCGACATCAGTCGCTGAGGAGCCCCCATGAACTCTGCGCGATCGATAGCCCGTTCGGGCTGGGTGTGGGACGTCGTCCTCGGTGGCCTGAGCATCGGGTGGGCTGTCGTCTTCGTGCGCCTCTACGCCCCCGGTCGCGTCAACGTCGACATCGCCAACCAGTACGCCCAGGCGACGGGCGCGATCCCGTTCTCCGACTGGCACCCGCCCGTCATGGCCGTCGTGTGGCGCGGCCTCATCGACCTCACCGGTGAGCAGGCGAGCCTGTTCGTCCTCCAGACCGGTCTCATCGCCGCGTCGTGCTGGGTGCTCGGTGTCATCATCCACCGCTGCGGCGCGCCGAGGTGGGTCAGCCTTCTTGGTCCCGCCGTCATGGCGACCCCGTGGACGCTGTCGCAGATGTCGATGCTGTGGAAGGACACGCAGATGGCCGCGGCGCTGCTCGCCACCGTCATGCTGCTCACCGTCGCCCGCCTCGTGCCGAAGACGTGGCTGCTGTGGGTGCCGGCGCTCGGTCTGCTCATCTACGCGGTCGGACTGCGCAAGAACGCCGTGTTCGCGATCATCCCGATCGCCGTCTACCTCGGGTGGTGCCTCGTCACGGCACTCGCTGCGCGGCGGAGTCGACGTCGCGAGACGCCCGGTTTCGAGGCGCCCCCGTCTCGCCGGACACGGGTGCGCTCGGTGCTCGCCACCGCCTCGGCGGGAGTCGTCGTCCTCATCATCCTGGTCGGCGGGGTGAAGGCCAGTGACGCGATCATCGCCGCCCGCTACGATGTCCAGCCCACCGGGCAGATCTCACAGGTCCTCCTCGACGATGTGATGTTCTCAGTGCCCGACAAGGAGCTCATGGCCTCCGACGCGCCCCCGGAGCTCAAAGCGAAGATCGGTCAAGCCCGTCCGAAGTGTCTGCAGATGGGGGAGATCTGGGATGCGTACTGGAACTGCTACGGCAAGGGCGCGACCGGTGAGAACTTCAGCCCGATCGCCGACCAGGACGCACTCAGGCAGCTCTGGCTGGACACCGTCATCACCCACCCGCTGCGCTACGCCGAGTATCGGGCGACCGTGTTCTCCTATTACTTCTTCTCCTCCAGCCTCGAGTACTGGCCCGCGGAATGGCATGGGGAGGGGACGAAGGTCGGCATCGCACAGGGCGATGAGAAGGCCGACTACCTCTTCCGCCCGTATGTCGAGGACTTCGCCCTGGCCACGTTCCCGATGGTGTTCAAGCCGTGGTTCTGGTGTCTGCTGGCGGTGCTCCTCGTCGTCGCCGCGCGTCACCTGAGACCAACCGATCGCGCCGGGGTGGCTTGCTCCGGAGGCCCTCGACCGGCCCCCAGCGTCGTCCCGGAGATCGTGATGCTCGCCACCTCGGCGCTGTGCTATGTCGCCGGTTACTTCCCGATCGTGCCGGCCAACCACTTCCGATACACCTTCTGGCCTGCACTTGCGGTGACGGTCGGCGTGGTCCTCGCCCTGGGAATGTGGTCAGCGCGACGTCGAATCGCACGAGCACGTTCAGCGAGTCCGGAAGCGGACGACTTAGAGTAGAGCTGTCATGCAAGAGTCTGTCTCGATCCGGCTTCGGCACCTCGCGGTGGAAGCCTTCAAATTCCTCACCGTCGGCGGCGTCGGTTTCATCGTCGACGTCGGACTCTCGAACCTCCTCACCTACGGGCTCGGCCCAGTCCCCGCGCTTCTCGAGGGCAGCCCCATCAAGGCGAAGATCATCTCGACGATCGCCGCGATGATCGTCGTGTGGATCGGCAACAAGCTGTGGACCTACGGTGATCGCACCACGGACTCCAATGTCCGCGGCATCATCCTCTTCATCGCCGTCAACCTCGCCGGCATGGCGATCTCCGTCATCCCGCTCGGCGTCACGTGGTACCTGCTCAACATGCGCGACCAGCTCACGTACAACATCTCGACGAACGTCATCGGCATCGCCCTGGCCATGGCCTTCCGGTTCTATGCGTACCGGACGTGGGTGTTCAAAGAGGCATCCCCTGCCGCCGAGGTGGTCGTCGAACTCGACGAATCGAGCTCGGTCACCGACGACCGCAACTGAGAGTCACGCCCCGCTCCTGGAGCTGTCGAACGTCGTTTTGCGTCCCGATGCGGCGTGCTCAGCGGCCGTACCGGATGCGGCGGTAGGCCCTGACGATGACAGGCGGGGTGAAGATGCGGGCTTCGGCGCGCAGCAGCATCCGCTTCTGCTTGAGCACGGCCTTCCGGCGATTCGGCAGCTGACCGGTGCGGGACCGGGTGGCGAGCAGGCCGAGACTGCGTCTCAGACTTCCGTCATCGATGTGGAAGTAGTTTCTCGCCAGCCACTCCTCGCTGGGAAAGCCGATCCTGCCCGCCGCGACATCGGCGAGACTGCCGGTCGCGCCCGAATCCGCGAAGACCTCGTTGAGCAGTGCCCGGTCGAAGCCGAAATCCGCGATGAGCAGAGTGGGAATGCCGCGGTCGATCGATTCGAGTGCCGCCGTGGACGAGAGCGTGACGAGCGCCGAACCGGGGGTGAGGAACGCCGTGAGCGGACCGTAGCCGATCTCGAGTCGATCGGCTCCGGGCACCTCGCGAGCCTTGAGCTCGTCGATGATCTCGAAGTACGAGTGCTGCTCGCGGTGCGTTTCGTGCTCGCCCGGCCGGGACCGCATCTTCACGACAGTGCGGGAATCCGGGTGCCGGAGGGCGAACTCCGCGAGGGCGGCGATGATCGACTCCCGCTCGGCGGCTGAATCCGGCACCTTCGCCTGTGGGGCGAAGACCAGGGTCGTCGGCGCTGTTGTCGGTGACCCGGCGACCGGGCGCTCCGGTACCCCCGGCGACCGCAGCATCGGGAGGCGGGCGAGGAGGATGTCGGCGGGCACCCGTCGCAGCGCGCTCACGGCCCGGTACTCGTCCACCTCGGTGAACGAGTGGGCGAGGAACGCATCCATGAGCCTGCGGTAGTTCATCCCCTTGCCGCTGGCCGGCAGTCCCATCCCGGGCAGTCCCGAGACGAGCGCGGGACGCGGTTCGAGTGCACTGGCCGTGAGGAACAGCTGGGCGACGATGGGACCGGTGGCCGCACCGAGGACGATGTCGGGGGCGTGATTGGCGATGACCTCGCCGAGTTCGCTGCGGCTGATGATCGGAACCTCATGGCCCTCCCACGCGGTACCGGCGATCGCATGGGTGATCTGCTCGTTCGTGGGCAGGATCGGATTGTCGATGAGGTAGACGTGGGCTTCGACATCGGGCAGTGTGCTCAGCAGCTGAGTCGCCCATTTGAGGTACGACTCGCTGTCGGAGACGGAGACGACGCTGATCGTCTCCCGATCCGTGCGGGCGGACGCGGAGTTCTCGGCACCGACGGGGCGAACAGTGTCAGCGGGAGTCGCCGGGGTGCCGGCAGGATGCGGCATGACGGTGTCGGCCACCGGAGTCTCGTGCTCGGAGGCGTGAGGGGAATCAGGAATCGAGATCACCGGCCACAGTCTGCGCATTGAGGGACGTACGCAGACTATCGGGAGACGTCCCGGTCCACCATTCGCCGGGAATCTCCGTGACATCGATGCGGACATCGGGGTTGAGCACCGCGAGGGAGACTGCCGCCGTGCTCGGGAGGCTGCGGATCACCGATTCGGCCGGCAGGTTGATCAGACGCAGTTCGATCGGCAGTCCGACGTGTTTGATCCGCACCCGCTCGTCAGCTCCGAGCTTCGTGAGGAACTCCGCGGACTCCCGACGGTGCGGGTAGTAGGTGATCGGACCGGCGGCGAGCAGACCGTCGAGCCAGGCGAGGTAGGCCTCTTCGCGGATGAGTCCGTCAGCGGCCAGCGAGGACCCGATGACCGGAGTGTCGCGCGAATGGCTGCCGCCGGTGGGCAGCGACTGGAGGTGTTCGAAGCGATGCCGGGTGATCTCCGCCCCGGTGCGCAGAAAGGCGTTGCGCAGCGCCTTCGGCACGGGAAGTGCGGTGTGCCAGCGGAGCTTGCCCCCGGACGCCAGGCCGCGCAGCCGGTCGGCGACATAGGCGGCCATGACCTCCCGGGACGGTTTGAGCTTCTGACGCGGGCGCACGAGCGGACCCCGCTTGGCGGCGAGGGTCTCGATCGTCGAATACGTCGCCAGCCCGTCATCGAGGATGACGATCTCCGGCATCCGCCTCTCCAGATACGCCATCGACAGCGCTTTGTGCACCTGGCCCGAGCAGGCGTCACCGATGTAGATCCTGGTCGGCGACATCTTCCTCAGGATGCCCGGCTTGGCTCCCTCACGTTCGAGGCGAACGCGCTTGGGCAGCCAGGCAGGGTCGAAGGCGTCGAGGAACGAGGTCATCCCCTTGGCATTCGCGCGAGCTCGGATGAGCAGCTCCTCGTGCGGTTCGTGCGCTTCGAGCGCGGAGAGGAACTGGAGAGGCGATTCTGCGAAAGCGATCGCCGTGCGAGCCATGTCAGCGGCGTCCGGTCAGCTTGGCGACGTCGATCTTGATCCCACGGCGGTCGAGCTTCGACAGCGCGGACTTCGCATTCTTGCGCAGGATCCGCTTCCCCGTGCGCAGCACTCGTCCGCGGTTCGACGCCTCGAGGCTGCCCGGCAGATCGAGGCGGGTGAGGCGCTTGCGCTTGAAGTACACCATGTCGCCCGTACCGACAGCCGCCGTGAGGAAACGCTCGGCGGGTTCCCGCAGGTGAGTCATGATGGTCGACTGCATGCAGTAGGTGACGGCGTCGATAAGGGCGTTGAAGTCCCTGAGTCCGCGGCCGCCCGGGCGGTCCTCGAGGACATAGCCGCCGCGATTGAGCGCATCGACGATCGTCAGCGGGATGCGGTTGCTGTTCTGATACGGGGCGATCCGCTCGAGGAGCAGCTCCGTGCCGACGACAGCGGTCGCGGTTCCGTACAGTGCCTGGGTGGTCACTAGCCCGGTGGAGAAGCACGAGACGACGAGCCGCGGCTGCGTCCGCGATGCCACCACCTCGGCGAGGACGGGCACATCGGCGAGGACGAAGCGCAGGCCGAGGGCCTCCGCGCGCCGCCTCAGCGGTTCGGCGACGGTCCGGGCGGATGTCGGGTGGGGCTTGAAGATCACCGTGCCCACTCCGCGCTTCTTCACCTCGTCGAGCATGTCGAGGTGGAGCTGGATCTCCTCCTCCTCGGTGATGAGCTCGATCTCCGCAAGGTACTGGCCGAGGACCAGGGCGCTGTCGTCGATCGGGGCCGACAGGCCAGCGGCGGTCAGGGCGTCGTCGGATTCCCGGGCCATCTCCTCGATGACCGGACGAAGTTCGTCGACGGTCAGAGCGATCCGATTCGGAGCGTGTTCGGCGAGCTGTCGGGGCATGACTCCGGGCAGCAAGTCGGTGTAGTGGACGTTCTCGAGGCGCTGCCAGAGCGGACGTCCGAGCGGATTGCGGACCGGTCCGTAGCTCATCAGGCCGTCGGAGTGCACGGAGATCGGCGCGTCGGCGAAGACCTGGGTGAGCGCGTGGGCCGGGTGACCGGGCAGCGACTCGACGACAAGCGAGATGTCCTCGTCGGGGGAGAGCGACCACAGGTGTTCGAGCAGCGTGCGCATGATCGGTGCCCGCGTCGGTGAGATGCCGAACTGCTTGGGGTGGCTCGGCCAGATGGCGGCATTCCAATCGACGACCGAATCGAACCGACTGAGCAGGGTTGCGGCGCCGAGCAGGTCGATCGCCGACGGGGTGATCTCAGGCGCGTAGGCGTTGTTGGCGACCACGAGGATGCGGCGCTCGTCCGCCGGCCCGAAGTGACCGGCGTCGATGTTCGCGGCCACGTTGGCGAGCTGATACAGGGTGGAGACCTGGATGAGCTGTGTCATGCCTGTGCCCTCCTCAGAACCGGGGCGATGACCGGAACGCGGTCGTCGCCGAACTTCTCGACCACCCGATCGACGAGTTCGGGTTTGATCATCTTGACGTTCGTCGTCGCACCGGCGAACAGCTTCTGCTTCACCTCGGCGGTCATCTGGTCCGACCGTTTGACGAGCTGGTGGTAGAGGATCGACAGGAAGTTCCGCACGGCCTTCGTTTCGAACTCGTCGATCTCCGGATCGCTCTCGAGCATCGCGAAGACAGTCCGGAAGGCCGGGATGAAGTCGAGCTGCCGTTCGTCGTAGATCGAGGTCAGCGACGTCGACATTCCCTTGCGATAGCACAGGCCCGCGGAGTTGATGACGGCGAACGAATCCGACTCGAGGTGCTGTCGCCACGTCCAGGGGCGGTCCTCGCAGGTTCGCAGGGCGGGATCGAAGGTGAGCAGGCCGCGATCGGCCATGCTGCGGGTGAAGATGCCTGTCCAGCACGCCGGGTAGTCGACCATCGTCGGCATGTTCGCGGGCATGATGTAGTCGCGCGGATTCAGCGGACGGTTCCGGAGAGCACAGGGCGCCTGATTGAGGCTGCGCTTGGTGCCTTCGACGAGCACGTAGTCGATCTTGACGAAGTCGACGCCGAGCCCGGTGATCGCATCCGTCATCTTCCGCAGGTGACCCGGCGCGTACCAGTCGTCACCGTCGAGGTAGGTGATGGTCTGGCCGGTGGAGGCCTCGAGCGCGAGGTTGCGCGATGCCGAGACGCCGAGCGAGGTGGGGTTCTCGATCGTCACCATATTGAGCTTGTCCTCGTATTCGGCGATGACCTCGGCCGAATGGTCGTCCGATCCGTCGTTGACGACGAGGACTTCGAGTTCATCGGGGGTGAACCCCTGCATGGTCAAGCTCTTGAGACTGCTCCCAATGGTCTGTTCGGCGTTCTTCGCCGCGATGATGACGCTGGTCAGGGGAGTGGTCATGGGGTCCTTTCGCTGCTGAGCACGGCCGCAGGGGAGTGCCGCACGTGCATGGGCTCAGACGATGGTAGACATGACTGAGTAACAGCAGGTGACGACAGGGTTAACGACGCGGTCCGAGGAGTTCACCGAAGGTTGGCCTCGATGGTCCTGTGCGCATGCGGAAACCGCCCCGCCGGACTGCAGTCCGGCGGGGCGGTGCGCTGGCGACCTCAGGGGGTCGCGATCAAGCGGTGACCTTGCGGAGGGAGTCGATCTTCGACTCTTCGCCGGGCATGACGCGCTTGACGCCGTCACCCATCGCCTGCTCGAGGACGCGCACGCCCTTGACGAGCGAGGCGAACTCGCGAGGCTCCATCGAAGCCGACTGGTCCGATCCCCACATCGAGGAGTCGAGGGTGATGTGACGTTCGATCGTCACCGCGCCGAGCGCGGCGGCGGCGAAGGAGATCTCGAGGCCGAGCTCGTGACCCGAGTAGCCCACGGGCACCCCGTAGCGCTCCCGCATCGCGGGGATCGCGAGGAGGTTGACCTCCTCCGGCGGCAGCGGATACGTCGAGGTGGCGTGCATGAGGACGAGCTTGTCGCGGTCGAAGACCTCGACGGCGGCATCGAGGGTCTCCCAGTCGGACATGCCGGACGAGCAGAGCACCGGCTTGCCGGTCTCGGCGATCTCGCGGAGCAGCTCGAAGTCGGTCAGCGACGCCGAGGCGACCTTGTAGGTGAGCGCATCGAACTGGTCCTCGAGGAACTCGACGGAGTCGACGTCCCACGGGGAGGCGAACCACTGCAGGCCGAGTTCCTTCGCGTAGCGATCGATCTCGGTGTACTCCTCGCGCTCGAACTCGACGCGGAACTTGTAGTCGAGGTACGTCATCTCGCCCCACGGGGTCGAGCGCATCTTCGACTTCTGGTGTTCGGGCACGGCGACGTCGGGGTTGCGCTTCTGGAACTTCACGGCCTGCGCGCCTGCGGTCGCTGCGGCATCCATGAGCTGCTTGGCGATCTCGACGTCACCGTTGTGGTTGATGCCGATCTCACCGATCATGTACACGGGCTGGCCGGGTCCGACGAGCTGGTCGCCGATGGCCACGGGGGCGATGTGATCAGTCATGAATCCTGCTTTCGTTCGTACGCGGTGGGTGCCTCCGCGCGGGGTGGGTGGTGCGATTCCATGTGGAGTTGTGTCTGTGGATGAACTGCGGTGTGGAGTTGTCGGTGGGGCCGCCGGTCGGCCGCGATCCGGTGCCTGACTCAGTTGCGGGTGGGGATGAGGTCGCAGACCTCGCGGACCGCGCCCCGTCCGCCCGGCCGGTCGAGAACGACTCGAGCGGCGGCGAGCACCTTGGGGTGGGCGTCCGCGACGGCGATCGGCCACCCGACGACTTCGAAGGCTTCGAGGTCATTGATGTCGTTGCCGACATAGGCGACGCGGGTGGCGTCGAGGCCCTGCGCGTCGATCCACGACCGCAGAACCTCCGACTTATTGTCCACACCCTGGGTTACGTCAATATGAAGTTTCTCCGCCCTGCGGGTGACCACAGGGTTGCGTTCCTTTGAGAGAATCATGACAGGGAAACCTGTTTTCACCAAGCGTGAGATTCCCATTCCGTCGCCGCGGTGGATCCTGACCTGCTCGTTTCCGTCCTCATCGACATAGGCGCCGTCGTCGGTGTGGACGCCGTCGAAGTCCGTGACGAGCGCATCGACGTCGATGACCTGAGCCGTCTCCTGCGTCGAGGCGATCGCACGGACCAGCGTGAGGTCGGACATGTCGTCGATCTCGCGGGCGTGCTCGGGCGGGACCTCCTCGATGCCGACCCGGCCGAAGAAGCGGTGTCCGCTCTCGAGCAGCCCGGCCGTGCGCATGACGTAGAACGCCCCGGTCTCGTTGAAGTGCTTGGCTCGGTCCTGGCGCCGCGGACGGAATGCCTTGTCATGGCCCACGGCGACCGCCTCGGCGTCGTCATCGAGGCGCCAGAGGAACGAATGGTCCTCGACGGCGGAGAACACGACGTCGTCCTGCCCGTCGGCGACCCGGCACACGGCATTGTCGATCGAGGCGGAGTCGATGAACGGCGACGTGCACTGCATGAACACGGTGACGTCGAAGTCCTCGTCAAGGGTGTTCAGGGTGTGGATGATCGCCGATTCGCTCGTCGCCGTGTCCCCGGCGATCTCCGCGGGACGGTGGGACACCTCGGCGCCGGCCCGGATCGCCTCTGCGGCGATGCCGTCGTGGTCGGTCGAGACGATGACCCGGTCGATGCTCGGGGTGGCCTTCGCCGCGTTGATCGCCCGAGCGAGCAGCGAGACGCCCGCGACCTTCTGGAGGTTCTTCAGGGGGATGCCCTTCGATCCGCCGCGGGCGGGGATGATGGCGACGGTTCGCGATGTGTCCGGCTCTGATGTCCTCGTGTCCACCGAGGTGGGAGCGGGTGTCGCCGAGGCGGGAGCTGGGTGGTTCGGTATGGCGGTGTCAGTCACAATGCCCCGAACCTAACGACGGGCCGTGACGCGCAGGTGAACAGCCGGTGTCGCCGAGGCGACCCCGTCATGTCGAGTTCAGGTCAGCGCCAGGTGACGTTCCACATCCTGTTGTTCCACGCTTCGAACGGGATGACCTCGCCGGTGTAGATCGGCCAGAAGTACGCGAACGCGAGCACCGCGGCGGCGAGGATGAGACCGACGCCGAGGCGGCGGGCCAGGAGCGTCCACGACGGTCGGCGGCCTCGGCGGCGGGGGGCGCGGGCGGTTTCGGGGGTCGTCGGGGTGCCGGTGTCCGGGGACTGACCGGGGGTGGTCTGCGGTTCGGGAGCGGAACCCGGCGTCGCCGGGGACGGTCGGACCGCCTCGGCGAATGGGGGAGCGGGATTCCGCCGCCCCCACAGCAGCGCAAGGCAGTACGTGAGCGCGAGGACGACGAAGGGAACCATGACGATCGTGTAGAACGTGAAGATCGTCCGCTCCTGGTAGGCGAACCACGGCAGCCACGTCGCGGCGAGCCCGGCGAGGATGACCCCGCAGCGGACGTCGCGGCGGATGATCCACGCGGCGAGGACGATGAGGAGGGCGACCGGCGCCAGGCCCCAGATGACGGGGTTGCCCACCGAGGTGATCGCCGAGGAGCACCGGATCGCCTCGCATCCGAGGTCGCCCTGGTTGAGGGATTCGTAGTAGAACGACGTCGGCCGCCACTGGACGATCCAGCCCCACGGGTTGGACATGTAGGGGTGCTCGGCGTCGAGGCCGACGTGGAACGAGTACGCCGTGTAGTGGTAGCGCGCGAGCGAGGGCAGCCAGTACAGCCACGACGGGAGGGACTGCCACCAGCCGGGCGTCTCGGCCGCCCACTGCCGGTCCCAGCCGTCGTCGGAGAGGATCCAGCCCGTCCACGTCGCGATGTAGGTGATGAGGGCGACGGGCACGAGGGAGAGGAACGCCGGGATGCTGTCGCGGATGAGGGCGCCGAGCCACGGATGGACGACGCCGGCGCGGAAGCGGGAATGAACGTCCCAGGCGACGACGAGGATGCCGAACGCGGCCAGGGCGTAGAGGCCCGACCATTTCACGCCGGTGGCGAGCCCCAGGCTGATGCCCGCGGCGATGAGCCAGGGCCGGGCGCCGAGGCGGGGGCCGAAGTTGATCGCGTCGGCGAACTTGGCGCGGGCGGACTTCGCGGCGGGGCTCTGGGCTTCTGCGGCGGCGTTGGCTGCAGGACCGGCGGGGTCCGTTGCGGGATCGCCCGTCGGTGGGGGAGCGCCGTCGAGTCCCGCGGTCCAGCGGGCGAGCCGCTTCGTCACCTGCTCGCGGTCGAGGAGGATGAAGTAGAAGGCGAGCAGGATGAAGGCCATGAGCACGATGTCGAGCAGGCTCGTGCGGGAGTGGACGAAGTGCTCGCCGTCGACAGCGAGCAGGCCTGCGGCCACGCATGCGAAGAAGGCCGACCGGAACAGCTTCCAGGCGACGAGGCCGATGAGGAAGATCGTCAGGGTGCCGACGATGGCGACGGAGAAGCGCCAGCCGAAGGAGTCGTCGGCACCGAAGAGGTCGATGCCCCATCCGATGACCCATTTGCCCAGCGGCGGATGGACGACGTACTCGGGGCCGGACTCGATGACGCTCGGGTCGCCGGCGTTGAAGGAATCGTCGGCGTTCTCCGGCCAGGCGCGCTCGTAGCCGAAGGTGACGACCGAGTAGGCATCCTTGACGTAGTAGGTCTCGTCGAAGATCAGCCGCGGCGGGAAGTCGAGGCGGAAGAGGCGCAGGGCGCCGCTGATGAGCGTGATGACGATGAGCGCAGGCCACATCCAGACCGGTGCCCGGGTCGCCCACATGCCGGCGGAGAAGGTCTCCCTGCGCAGGGCCGCGGCTCCGGCGAGGACGGCTTCGCGCCGGCGGGCTCGGGTCTCGCGCGCGACGCGGCGCGATGGCCGCGCGGTCGGGCCACGGTCAGTGCCCCCTGCCTTGTCGTTGCTTGCAGACTTCTCGGAGTCGGGGGACGTCGACGAGATTGTGTCGCGCAGCGCTGCGGTCGCTGCAGAGGTCGCCGGAGTCGCCGGTGTGGTCGCTGCGGTCGAACCGGGGTCGGTCGTCGGTTCAGGGGCGCCTGTCGGTTCGGCGCGCCGCCTCGGCGATGGGGGATCATGGGGAGCTGTCATCACGGCCAAGTCTAGGGCGCGGTGTCGGTGAAGCCGTTCAGCGTTCGCACGGTCGTGTCTCGGACGTCGGCCCGCCTCGGCGCGGTTCGCACCTGCCTGCCGCGCCTCGTCGGGGGCCGTTGCGTCTTGACGGTGGCTGAGGTCAGACGCCGCTGACTGACGAGAACGGTCGCTGCTGAATTGAATTGCACAGCTGTGGGGAACTGACGTGAAGCTGGCGGTATCGCACGCGGGGGATGGCGGTTAGGCTGATCACTACAGGCATTGCATGACGTGCTGTGCGAGAAGTTCCGTGTACGAGCGAAGACGGTGATGAGAGTGTCGAACAACCCGAACTACCGCCCGAGCGACCCGCCCCAGGTCGGCTCCCAGCAGTTCGGCTCCGGATACGGAGCGTCCCAGCCATCGCCCGGTTACGGTTCCGGTCAGCCCGGCTACGGATCGGGCCAGACCGGCTACGGTTCAGGCCAGAACGGATATGACCAGGTCAGCTACGGTGGCGGCCAGTACACGGACTACGGTCAGTACCTCGACTCGGTGGGACCGTCGGGCGGGCAGCCCTCGATGAGCCAGCCCGGCGGTTTCAGCCAACCGGTCACCTACGGAACGTACGGCGCGCCGATGGTCGTCTACCGCAAGCCGAACGCGTTGGCCGGGTGGTCGATGTGGATGGGCATCATCGGCCTCGCCGGCGGTTTCGTCTGCTGGCTGCTTGCGATGATACCGGTCATCGGGTGGCTCTTCAGCTTCCTCGCGATGCTCCTGTGGCTGGCTCCGATCCTCGCGGTGATCTTCGGACACGTGGCGCGCGGCCAGATCAAACGCACCGGCGAAGACGGCCGCGGTCAGGCAACAGCGGGCCTCATCATGGGCTACATCAGCATCGGCCTGGCGCTCCTGGCCATCGTCATCATCGCGATCGTCGGCGCGAGCCTGTTCGCGATGTTCGCCGTGACGGCCTGAGGGGCGGGCTCGCCCTGTGTCTGCGGGGCGAACTCAGCACGTCTCTGACGAGCGGAGTCTGGGGCGCACCCCTTTCTCCGGCGGCACGCTGCTCCGCTGCGATCCGCCTGGCATCGGTCGCAGAGGAGGTCTCCGACGGCCGACGATGCAGGATTGCAACACGTTCGCCTTTGGTCTCGGTGCCGTGCTCGGTACGGTTGAGGGAGAATCCCCGAGGAGAGAAGTCATGAGCAGTCAGAACAACTGGAACAATCCCGATATGTACTACCAGCAGCCGCAGTCCGGGCAGCCGTCGAACAGCTACGATCCCAGCGGCTACCAGGCCGCGAACAACCAGCAGGTCGCGAACTACGGAAGCACGTACGGTCCCGCGAGCTACGGCAGCGCCGGAGTCGGCTACCAGCAGCTGGCACCCACCAACACCTTGGCGATCATCGCCCTGGTCGCCTCGATCTTCGGCACCGTCTCGGGCTTCTTCCTCGCGAGCATCGCCGGGATCGTCATGGGCCACATCGCCCGCAAACAGATCAGAGAGCGCGGCGAGCGCGGCGACGGCATGGCGATCGCCGCCCTCTGGGTCGGCTACATCGGCACCGGAATCTGGATCCTCATCGGACTGTTCATCATCTTCATCTACTTCGGTGTGTTCGCCCTGATCTTCGCCACCGGAGCAAGCGCTTCGTGACGCAGGAGCCCGGTATTTCTGAGCCTCTCGCCGGCGACGCCGACTCCTCCGAACACAGTTCCGACCTGAGCGAACACGGACCTGACCTCACCGGCGGACGACTCATCCTCGTCGGGACTCCGATCGGCAACCTCGGCGATGCGAGCCCGCGGATGCGGGAGGCCATCTCGACTGCTGACGTCATCGCCGCCGAGGACACCCGCCGTTTCCTCTCCCTCGCTCAGCGTTTGGGCATCGCGCACACGAAGCGCGTGCTCAGCGTCTTCGACCACAACGAACAGTCCCGCGCGCACGAGATCGTCGACCTCGTCCGCGGCGGGCAGACCGTCGTGCAGCTCAGCGATGCTGGGATGCCGGCGGTCTCCGACCCCGGATATCGCGTCGTCAGGGCGTGCGCCGAGGCCGATCTGCCGGTAACCGCGACGCCGGGGCCGTCGGCGGTGCTCATGGCGCTCGCCGTCTCCGGTCTGCCGAGCGACCGTTTCAGCTTCGAGGGCTTCCTGCCCCGGAAGTCCGGGGCTCGCAGGACGCTCTTCGAGGAGCTCAAGTCGGAGAAGCGGACGATGGTCTTCTTCGAAAGCCCGCACCGGATCGCCGAGGCGATGGACGACCTCGCGTCGGTCATCAGCCCCGACCGGCCGATGAGCATCAGCCGGGAACTGACGAAGACGTACGAGGAGACGCTGCGCGGCACCGTCGGGTCGCTGCGCGAGCTCGCCGCCGGTGGGCTGCGCGGGGAACTCACCCTCGTCCTCGCCGGCGCCACCGCAGTGGAGACGGCTCCGGAGGACCACCTCGGCGAGATGGAGGCGCTCATCGATTCGGGTGTGCGCGCGAAGGACGCGGCCGGCCAGATCGCGAAGCGCTTCGGCCTGTCCAAGCGGGAGATCTACGAGGCCTGGCTCCACCGCGAGTGACCCGGGGCCGTGCTGCGGGTCGTGCGCGGTCGGACTGTCGGGCCCGCCGGACGGTCCCACTCGTGTGCGATCGGCTGTGGACGGTTTGGGCTCACCTTCGTTTGGGCGGCTCTGTTAACAACGTGAGCCGCTCGTACTCGACAGAGCTCAAGCGGCGCGGGCGAGGTCTGCGGTCCGTTCAGCTGCGTGGTCTCACGCTTCCGATGTGCCTGACAGTGTCGATGAGTACTCGAATCCTGGCACTCTCGCCTGCGGTGATGCGTCTGTGAGGAACTGCGACGGCTAGCGACATGGAAGAACGGCGATGTCAGGAACGCCGACGCGGGTGCGGTGCCGTCGAGCCCCCTGGGGACACTGTGGGCACTTGTGCTCGCATAGCCTGTGGACGCTCATCGCGTTTCCACAGGGCACCCGCCGGCAGATGCGGCGGCCGACTGCCGGCGCCAGAGTGTGCGCATGGACGATCACAGGGAACAGCAGACGTGCAATGTGGTGACCTCTCAGACCCTGCGTGCAGCCGGGGTGACCAGCGTGGAGATCAGTCGAGCTGTCGACTGCTGTCTCATCCGCGTCTGCCGAGGGGTGTATTCGATCGCCGTCGCCTGCACCGTTCCTCGTCATGCGCGCATCCACGAGCTGATCACGGACACAGCGTGGACTGAGCAGTTCCAGGACTCTTCGATGGCCGAACGGATCGAGGATCGTGCGATTCGCGCCAAGTTGGCGCGTCTCGAGGTCATGCACTACCCGCATTATCGCCGGGGCGATGTCGTCTCCGGTGTGTCCGCAGCGCTTCTTCACGACCTGCCGATGTTCGACCTGCCATTGAGCCCGCTGACGGTCATGCATCCGACTGCGAGCACACTGAGCCCAGCCATCCGCCGCTTCCGGCGCGCGGTGCCCAGTGCTGATCGAGCGATCCTGTCTGACGTGGAAGTGACGAGCTCGATCCGCACCAGCCTGGACCTCATCGAGTACGGCGGCCCGGTTGCGGGATTCGCCGCCTTGGAGGCCACCCTGCGAAGAGGCGTCCACCAGCGGTACGGACTCAAAAAGCGTCTGGGGTTCGCCAATCCCCGTGTGCTCGCGGACATCGGCCGCAACCTCGTCGCCCAGGACTTCGCTCCTGCTGCTCTCCGACTGGCGCGTGGACGTAGACGAGCTCTCACCCTGCTTGAGCACATCTCTCCGCTGTCGGAAAGCTACGCGGAAAGTCGAAGCTCGTTCAATCTCCATCTCCTCGGCCTGCACGATTTCGACCAGCAGTGGAATGTCGCCCACGACGGGGACTTCCTCACGCGGCTGGACTTTCTCCACCGGCAGACGATGACGGCGCTGGCCGTCGACGGTTCCGGCAAGTACGAGGAGTTCGGACGCAGTCGCCTGAAGCGGGAGAGCTACCAGCACAACATGCTGCTGACGATGGGGTACAAGGTCGTCCACTTCGCCTTCAGAGACATTCTCAATCCGCAGGTGTTCGGGGCGAAGCTCTTCCAACAGGCGCCCGAGCTGCTGAAGTTCAGGGGCAAGCCCCTCCGGCTCTGAGCCTGTTCTGACCCGCCCTGCGTCGACCGGGAGGGGGTGCCGGTCGGGAGTTCTTGCCACAGCTCACCCTGGTTTCCAGAGCTCATGCCAAGAACCGAGCCCTCCAAACCAGGGTGAGCTCTAATGCCGTGGGGCTGCAGGCGCGCCTTCCCGCCGGCCCTGTGCGCGGGAACTCACCGCGCCCAGACCCGCCCCGCCGAGGCCCGCCCCGCCCCGTCGGCCACCAACGCACCCACCCCCGCGGACGCCGTCCGTCCCGCCGCTGCGCGTCCTTTAGACTGATTGACCTATGGGTTACTACGTGACAACAGCGATCGCCTACCCCAATGGGGCCATCCACATCGGGCATGCATACGAGTACATCGCCGCCGACACCATCGCGCGGTTCAAGCGCCTCGACAACCACGAGGTGTTCTTCGCCACCGGCACCGATGAGCACGGTCTGAAGATGCTCCAGGCGGCGAACAAGCTCGGCATCACTCCCAAGGAACTCGCTGACGACAACGCGAAGAACTTCCGCGACACCCAGCTGGCCCTCGGCTCGACGTTCGATCGGTTCATCCGCACGACCGACCCCGACCACTACGCGGCCTCGCAGGCGATCTGGCGCCGGCTCGAGGAGGCCGGCGACATCTACCTCGACTCGTACTCCGGCTGGTACTCGGTGCGCGACGAAGCGTTCTACACCGAGGACGAGACCGAGGTCGTCGATGGCGTGCGCCTGTCCAAGGAGACCCGCACCGAGGTGACCTGGACGGAGGAGGAGTCCTACTTCTTCCGTCTCTCGAAGTACCAGGACCGGCTCCTCGAGCTCTACCGCGACCACCCGGAGTTCATCGGGCCCGACTCCCGCCGCAACGAGGTCGCCTCGTTCGTCGCCTCCGGACTCAAGGACCTCTCGATCTCGCGCACGACCTTCGACTGGGGCGTGCCCGTGCCCGGCAACGACAAGCACGTGATGTACGTGTGGATCGACGCCCTGACGAACTACCTCACCGCCGCCGGCTACCCCGACGACGAGGAGGCCCTGGCGAAGTGGTGGCCGGCCGACGTCCATATCATCGGCAAGGACATCATCCGCTTCCACAGCGTCTACTGGCCGGCGTTCCTCATGTCTGCGGGCATCGAGCTGCCCCGCCGCGTCCACGCCCACGGCTTCCTCTTCAACGCCGGGGAGAAGATGTCGAAGTCCGTCGGCAACGTCGTCGATCCCATCGACCTCGTCGATGCGTTCGGTCTCGACACCGTCCGCTTCTTCCTCTTCCGCGAGTTCTCCTACGGCCAGGACGGCTCGTACACGAAGGACTCGATCATCACCCGCAAGAACGCCGACCTCGCCAACGAGTACGGCAACCTCGCCCAGCGCTCACTGTCGATGATCGCGAAGAACTGCGACGGCCAGGTTCCGCAGCCCGGTGAGCTCACCGAGGCGGACGAGACCCTGCTGGCGCTGGCCCGCGGCACGCTGGCGACCGCCCGAGCCCACGTCGACACCCAGTCGCTGCATCAGTATGTCGACGCGTGCTGGAAGGTCCTCTCCGAGGCCAACCGCTACTTCTCCGCGCAGGAGCCGTGGAAGCTGAAGAAGACCGATCCCGAGCGCATGGCCACCGTGCTGTGGGTGACGATCGAGGTCGTGCGCATCATCTCGATCCTCATCCAGCCGGTGATGCCCGAATCCGCGGGCCGGATCCTCGATCTCCTCGGGGTGCCCGCCGGTGTCGCCGAGGCGGGGGCGAAGGTCCTGCCGACCGCCGTCGAATCGGGGTCGGGTGCCGAAGTCATGGACACCGTGTCCGCGGGTGCCGCCGTCGGCGTCGTCGCCGGGGCGGGTGTCGCTGCCGCCGGCATCGCCCCGTCGTTCGCCGAGGAGGCCGAAGGCTCCGTGGCCGCCGCCGATATCGATCCCCGGTCGTTCGCCGCGATCGACTACCCGCTCGTGCCCGGCACATCGCTGCCGAAGCCCGAACCGGTGTTCCCGAAGTTCGTGGAGGAGACGGAGTAATGGCCTCGCGCGCCGCCGGAACGTATCCTCCGGTGCCCGAACCCCTGCCCCACCCGATCGTCGACACCCACACTCACCTCGACATCGGCACGGGAATGCGACTGCCCCTGGGTGCGGGCGAACCGGCCCCCGAGGTGACTCCGGACGAGGAAGAGGAGTTCCCCGACCTCGACTTCTTCTTCGACACCGCCGAGCAGGCCGGGGTGCGGCGGATCGTGCAGATCGGCTGCGACCTGCCGGCCGCCCGGTGGACGACGGCGCTCGTGGCCTCCCAGTTCGCCGGCCGTGCCGGTGTCGCCGATGTGAACGGGAGCCATGCCGGAACTGGCGGCAGTCAGGCCGATGCGAACGGCAGCCAGACCGACGCGAATGGTCGAAGCGCGGCGTCCGCCCTCATCGACCCGAGCGTCGTCGCGACAGTGCCGGCCCCGCCTGAGAGCCCGCGCACGTGGATGCTCGGCGGCGCGGCCCTCCACCCGAACGAGGCTCCGCGGCTGGCCGAGGCCGGTCTGCTCGATGATGCGCTCACCGAGATCGAAGCCCTTGTGACGAGCACTGACCGGATGCGTGTCGTGGGGGAGACCGGCCTCGACTACTTCCGCACCGGCGAGGACGGGATCGCCGAGCAGCAGCGGTCCTTCCGCGCCCACATCGAGATCGCCAAGCGCACCGGCCGCGCCCTGCAGATCCACGACCGCGAGGCCCACGCCGATGTGCTGCGCATCCTCCGCGAGGAGGGCGCCCCCGAGGTGACGATCTTCCACTGCTTCTCCGGCGACGAGGCGATGGCCCGCGAATGCGCCGAGGCCGGTTACTTCATGTCGTTCGCCGGCAACATCACGTTCAAGAACGCCGATGAGCTGCGCAGGGCCGCCGCGAGCGCCCCGCTCGAGCTGCTCCTCACCGAGACCGACGCCCCATTCCTCACCCCGCACCCCTACCGCGGCAAGCCCGGCGGTCCGTACCTCACCCCGATCACCGCGAGAAAGCTCGCCGAGGTGCGCGGGATGGACGCCGGTGACCTCGCCGAGGCGGTCTGGACGAACGCGGAGACCGCGCTCGGCAGCTGGGACTGATGACGGGGAGCCTGCGAGTCAGCCGGTATGGCGACCGGGGCGGACCGGCATCGCGGCCACAGCTGACCAGCCACGTGTGACCGGCCGGGGCTAGGTGACGCCGAATGGCTGCATCGAACGGCGGCGCCGACCACGCGGAGACGACGGGTCACGACGGTGAGGTCACGGCCGCCTCGGCGGTGGTGTCCGTCTCACCCTGAGAACCCGGGAAACGGTCCTGACGGCACGTGACCTGCGACGATGGCAACGGCCGCGATCGCCGAGAATCCGGGAGTCTGGGAACTTCCTGTTACGGATTCGTGATCTTTTGCGTTACATGTAACGAATCGGTTACAGTGGACGAGTTGCAAACAGCTGATCAACTCTGCTCGGGGATATTTCTGTGATTGATTTTCTCAAGAACCGCAAGGTGCAGATCGCCGCACAGGCGGTCGTCATCACCGGTCTCGTCGGTGGCACCGGCGCCGTACTCACCATGAACAAGCCCGTCACCCTCGAGGTGAACGGCGAGCCGAAGGAGATCCGCACGTTCGGCGGAACCGTCGGCCAGATTCTCGACAGCCAGGACATCGACCTCGAGAAGAACGATGAGGTCAAGCCCGGCATCGACACGAAGATCGACCGCGATATGACGGTCACGGTCAACACCGCCAAGGACATCTCGCTCACCGTCGACGGCAAGAAGACCGACGAGTGGACGAACGCGAACACCGTGGGTCAGGCGCTCGCCGACCTCGGCGTCGACGCCAAGGACGCCGACCTCAGCGCCGATGCCAACGACAAGCTCGAGGTCGAGAGCCCGACCGACATCGCGGTGACGACCGCCAAGGCGCTCACCGTCGTCGCCGACGGCAAGGACGTCAAGGTCACGGCTCCGGTCGAGACCGCAGAGGACGCCCTCAGCGAGGCGAAGGTCGAACTCGGCAAGGACGACTTCCTCTCCGTGCCGATGAGCGCATCGGTCACCGACGGCCAGGTTCTCACCGTCAACCGGGTGGAGAACAAGACCGTCAAGGAGAAGGAAGACATCAAGCCCGAGACCCAGACCAAGAAGTCGGACTCGCTCTACGTCGGCGAGACGAAGGTCGAGGACAAGGGCAAGGCCGGTGAGAAGGAAGTCGAGTACGCGGTCAAGACCATCAACGGCGACGAGGTCGAGAAGGAGAAGAAGGGCGAGAAGGTCCTCTCCGAACCGCAGGCCAAGGTCGTCGTCGAGGGCACGAAGAAGAAGGAAGCCCCGGCGCCGAAGGACGACTCCGGTTCCGGCTCCGGTGGCAGCGACTCCGGTGACTCCGGCTCCGGCGGCAGCGACTCCGGCGACTCGGGTTCGGGCTCCAGTGGCGGCGGTTCGATGTCGACCGAGGAGATCAAGGCGATGCTCGGCGGACCCGGCTCGAAGTGGTACCAGGTCGCCAAGTGCGAATCGAACTTCAACCCCCGCGCGGTCAACAAGCAGAACAACGCGCACTTCGGACTCTTCCAGTTCAAGCTCGCCACCTGGCGCAGCGTCGGCGGATCGGGCAACCCGATCGACGCCAGCCCGCAGGAGCAGTTCGACCGTGCGAAGAAGCTGCAGGCGAAGGCCGGCTGGGGCCAGTGGGCCTGCGCGTGACCTGCCTCGTCTGAGCAGTAACGCGCTGAGCGCGGCGGCCTGAGCAGGGCGGTTGCGCGAGCAGAACAGCTGAATGGCAGAAGAGGGACTCCGGAAGATTCCGGGGTCCCTCTTCCGCATCCCCGCCGAAGCGTGTCCGTCCGGGCCCTCGCCGAGGCGGTCCACCGCGGCCACCGGGCGTGCCCGTTCCGCCTGCGTCGGCACCCTCGCCGAGGCGGCCTCCCCGCCCCGACGCCAAGCGGCCTTCCCCTCACCCTGAGCTTTCGCCGAGAGCGTGACAATTCTTTGGCACTCGAGTTGACCGAGTGCTAAAGGAGTCATAGAGTCGAATTAGCACTGACGCTCAGTGAGTGCCAGTTTCATGAAGACGGTCGAACTCCTCGGCACCCGCGACGACGAGAGGTTCCTCAGGCAGCCGCCGCCGTCTGACTTCACGCAAGTTATTCACCCAGCGAAGGGAGAGAGCCCGATATGTCGGTCTCCATCAAGCCACTCGAAGATCGGATCGTCATCCGTCAGGTCGAAGCCGAGCAGACCACTGCCAGCGGTCTGGTCATTCCCGATACCGCCAAGGAGAAGCCGCAGGAAGGCGAAGTCGTCGCAGTGGGCCCCGGCCGCGTTGCTGACAACGGCAACCGCGTTCCCGTCGACGTCGCTGTCGGCGACAAGGTCATCTACTCGAAGTACGGCGGCACCGAAGTCAAGTACGCCGGCGAAGAGTACCTCGTTCTCTCGGCGCGCGACGTGCTCGCCGTCATCGGCTGAATCCACCTGAACAACGCTTAGAGAACAGGAGGACGAATGCCTAAGAATCTGGAATTCAACGACGAGGCCCGTCGTTCACTCGAAAAGGGTGTCAACACTCTCGCTGACACCGTCAAGGTGACCCTGGGACCCCGCGGACGCAACGTCGTTCTCGACAAGAAGTGGGGCGCCCCCACGATCACGAACGATGGTGTCACCATCGCGCGTGAGGTCGAGCTCGACGATCCCTACGAGAACCTCGGCGCACAGCTGGCCAAGGAAGTCGCCACCAAGACCAACGACATCGCCGGTGACGGAACCACCACCGCGACCGTCCTGGCTCAGGCCTTCGTCAACGAAGGTCTGCGCAATGTCGCCGCAGGTGCCGCCCCCGGCGCGCTCAAGCGCGGCATCGAGACCGCCGTCGAGGCCGTCTCGGACGAACTCGGCTCCATCTCCCGCGATGTCGCCGGTTCCGAGGAGATCGCCCACGTGGCCGGTCTGTCCGCCCAGTCCGAGGAGATCGGCTCGCTCATCGCCGATGCCTTCGACAAGGTCGGCAAGGACGGCGTCATCACCATCGACGAATCCCAGGCTTCCGACGTGGAGCTGGAGATCACCGAGGGCATGCAGTTCGACAAGGGCTACCTGTCCCCGCACTTCGTCACCGACGCCGACCGCCAGGAAGCCATCCTGTCCGATGCGCTCATCCTCATCAACCAGGGCAAGATCTCCAACATCCAGGAGCTCCTGCCCGTCCTCGAGAAGGTGCAGCAGGCCGGCAAGCCGCTGTTCATCATCGCCGAGGACATCGAGGGCGAAGCGCTGTCGACGCTGGTGGTCAACAAGCTGCGCGGCATCCTCAACGTCTGCGCCGTCAAGGCTCCCGGTTTCGGTGACCGCCGCAAGGCCATCCTCGAGGACCTCGCCGTCCTCACCGGTGGTCAGGTCGTCACCCCGGACATGGGCATGAAGCTCGACCAGGTCACCCTCGACGAGCTCGGCAACGCCCGCACGATCACCGTCACCAAGGACACCACCACCATCGTCGATGGTGCCGGTGCCGATGACGCAGTGGCCGGGCGCGTCGCCCAGATCCGCTCCGAGATCGAGAACACCGACTCCGACTGGGATCGTGAGAAGCTGCAGGAGCGCTTGGCCAAGCTCTCCGGTGGCGTTGCGGTCATCAAGGTCGGCGCCGCCACCGAGGTGGAGCTCAAGGAGCGCAAGCACCGCGTCGAAGACGCCGTGTCCGCGACCCGTGCGGCCATCGAGGAAGGTGTCGTCGCCGGTGGCGGTTCGGCACTCATCCACGCCGCCAAGGTGCTCGACGGCAAGGACTTCGGTCTCGACTACGACGGTGCCACCGGTGTGGAGATCGTCAAGCGCGGAATCGTCCAGCCCCTGCGCTGGATCGCCGAGAACGCCGGCCAGGACGGCTACGTCGTCGTCTCCAAGGTGCAGGACCTCGAGTCCGGCCAGGGATACAACGCCGCCACCGACTCCTACGGCGACCTCATCTCCGCAGGCATCATCGACCCGGTCAAGGTCACCCGTTCGGCTCTGCGCAACGCAGCGTCGATCGCGGCCCTGGTGCTCACCACCGAGACCCTGGTCGTCGAGAAGAAGGACGACGAGGACGAGGACTGACCTCCCCGACCCGTCCCCTCACGGGCTGATCGGATCACCGCAGGCTCGAGCAGCCTGACGGCCCGGTCGGCCCGAGGACACCGCGAATGGCCCGGAACACTGCGTTCCGGGCCATTCGTGCGTTTCAGTCCGCTTCGAGGATCGCGGCGAGCCGATCGAGGTCGGCGGCCACCGCCGCCGCGTCGCGGTCGACGTCCGCAGCGCTCATCCCCGCGCGGTGGACGACGGTGAAGGCGACCTCGCTGACCTCGCCGTGGGGGAGGACCCGGAAGGGATTGTGATTGACCGTGCCGTCGGGGAACACGACGTCGTGGTCGAGGACGCCGGCACTCCGATCGCCGGTGAACCGGACTTCGACCGTGCCCATCGGGGAGTCGGTGATCCAGCGCCCTCCCTCAAGCCGGATTCCCGAGCTCAGCCCCGCCGCCCACGCCGGCAGGTTCGCCGGGTCGCCGGCGTACGCGGCCACCGCGGCGGGGGAGCGGTCGATGAGTCGGGAGATCGTGCGCGTCGCATCATCCATGGCCCCAGTAGACCACAGGAGCGCGAGATCGGCCTCCGGCAACGTGAATTCGCGCTCCAGGAAGGCGGGGCAGGGTCGGCCGCGGGCAAACCCCGAGGTCACAGGCCCTCCGTTGATTCATCATGTGAGGGGTGCCATACTCGTCAACGGTTGAATATTCATTCACCTTTGCGAGAGAGGGGCGCTGTGGCCCACCTGGAGACTGCCCGAAGTCGTGCCAACACCGCGCAGCGGCGCGCACGCATCGAACATGCGGCGCGCTTCGTCGTCGCCGACGGCGGGTTCGCCGCCGCGACCGTCCCCGCCGTCGCCCACGCCGCGTCGTGCACCACGGGGGTCATCGACAGCTGCTTCGACGACCGCGACGAGCTCCTGGCGTCGGTGTTCGCCGCTGCCGCCGGACGTGAGCTCACGGTCATCACCGAGGCGGTCGACGCGTGCTCGACGCCCGAGGCCGTCGTCGGGGCCGTCGTCGACGTCTTCATCCGCCGAGCGGTCGCCGGCCGCGGGCTGGCCTACGCTCTCCTCCTCGAAGAGGTTCCCGAACCCATCCAAGCCCAGCGCCGTGCCCTGCGCCGCGGATTCGTCGCCGCGATCTCCACGGCGCTCATGCGCTGCCTCGGCCCCGAATTCCCCACCGAGCTCTTCGCCCGATCGCTTGTCGGAGCCGTCAGCGAGAACGTCGTCGACCTCCTCGATCCGGCCCGGAGCACCCCGAACCCGCTCGAAGTCGAATGGATCGTCGACCGCGTCTCCGCGTTCTCCCGGGCAGCGCTGACCGCAGTGCCCCGCGACGGTGCCCTCACCGTGACCCCGCAGGCCTCCGCAGGGCGCCCGGGTATCTCCGCCTCGTAGACTGGGCACCATGCCCCGCAGCCCCCTTCCGCCCCGAGACGGCATCTCGGCAACGTCGCTGCGGGCGCCCGGGGGTCTGGCCACCCATGACAAGGCCCACCTGCCCGTGCCCACCTCGATCGGCGCCTGGCTGGTATCCGAATTCCCTCACGCCACCGACCTCGAGCTCCGCAGCCTGGTCGCCCGGTCGACGACCGAGCTCGAGGGTCTGCGCGCCGCGGCCGACGAACGCCACCACTCTGCCCCGCGTGACGGGGGCGACCTCATTCCCGGTCAGCTCAGCGATGCCGCCGGCAGGCCGGTGGCCTGGGGTGATCCCGTCGATCCCGGCGGCTTCTACTTCTTCCACCGACCGGTGCCCGCCGAGGCGCGGATTCCCTACGAGGTGGCGATCGTCTTCGAGGACGAGGACCTCCTCGTCGTCGACAAGCCGCACTTCCTCGCGAGCACTCCCAACGGCCGCTTCGTCCGCGAATGCGTCGTCACCCGACTCCGCGTCGACCTCGACCAGCCCGACCTCGTCGCCATCCACCGCCTCGACCGCATCACCGCCGGCCTCCTCATCCTCTCGAAGCGGCCGGCGACCCGCGGCCGCTACCAGCGGCTCTTCCAGGACCGGCAGGTGACGAAGACGTACCGGGCGCTCGCGCCCACCCCGCCCGCCGACCTGTCCTTCCCCCTCGAACGGCGCACCCGCCTCCACAAGCCCGCCGGGGGCCGGCAGGTCATCGAGGTGCCCGGGGAGGTCAATGCGATCAGCCGGATCGACCACCTCGGCGAGATCGAATCCCACGGCCGCGGGACCGGACGGGTGAGCGAATACCGGCTCGCACCCCTCACCGGCAAGACCCATCAGCTGCGCGTGCACATGAACGCCCTCGGGCTGCCGCTGCTCGGCGATCCGGTCTACCCGGTCGATCGCAGCCCCGACCCCTACGACTTCTCCGCACCGCTCCAGCTGCTCGCCGCGATGATCGACTTCACCGACCCGCTGACCGGCAGCCTCCGGCACTTCGAGACCGGGCTCGACCTCGACCGCACGGGACAGGGGATGCGGCAGGCGTAGTGGGTCGGCGACGCGGAAATGAGACGGACACGGTAGCCTGGAGGTATGAGTCCCAACGCCCCCGGATGCACCTCTGAGGCGATCGTCGCCCTGGTCCGGACCCGAATCACGAACGGTGAGTACCCTGCGGGGTCACCGGTGCGCGATGGTGCGCTCGCGAAGGAATTCAACGTCTCGCGCAATACCGCCCGCGAGTCCCTCAGCCTGCTCCGTCACGCCGGCCTGCTCACCCAGGAGCCCAACCGCGGCTTCTTCGTCCGCACCTTCGGCATCGACGAGCTCAAGGATCTCTACCGGGCCCGCCGGGTCTTCGAGATCCGCGCCGTCCAGGAATCCCAGGACGCCTCCGACGAGGCGATGGCCGCTGTCGAGGCCTCCGTCGTCCGCGCCGAGACCGCCCCGGAGAACGAGAGCTGGGCCGATGCCCAGGAGCACTCGGCCTCGTTCCACCGGGCGATCGTCGGTCTGCTCGGCTCGCCGCTGCTCGACGAGTTCTACCTCAACCTCATGGCGCGGCTGTCGACGACGTTCTCCCGCTCCCCGGAGCCGGGCAAATACCATTCGCACTGGGCGAACCCGCACCGCGACATCCTCGAGAAGATCAAATCGGGCGACCGACAGGGCGCCGAAGGGCTGCTGCGCATCCACCTCGACGACTCCGAGGCCTCGACGCTCGACCTCGCCCGCTCCGTCGGCGCCGGCCGCTGAGGCTGGGGCGGGCACCGTCCCGACCGCCTCGGTGAGCTGACCAGGACACCCGTCCGACCGCCTCGGCGGGCTGACCAGGGCACCCGTCCGACCGCCTCGGCGGGGTGTCCATTCTCACAGCCCGCGGCAGTTGAAACTGTGGATCGTCCACATGCCGCTTCGATACCATTGATCAACTGATCTCTCCGCGTCGAAAGGCTGGTCTCATGGGGAACCTCGAGCCCGCAAACGATCCGTTCTCTCTCACTGGGCTCACGTATGACGACGTTCTGCTCCTGCCCGGCGACACCGACGTCATTCCCTCGGAAGCCTCGACGACGACGCGCCTGACCAAGGAGATCGAGCTCAACATCCCGCTCGTCTCCGCGGCCATGGACACCGTCACCGAATCGCGGATGGCCATCGCCATGGCCCGCATCGGAGGACTCGGCATCATCCACCGCAACCTGTCGAAGGAAGACCAGGCCGACCAGGTCGACTACGTCAAGCGGTCCGAGTCCGGGATGATCAACGACCCCCTGACGATCACGCCGGAGAAGACGCTCGAGGAGCTCGACGAACTCTGCGGTCGCTACCGCATCTCCGGTCTGCCCGTCGTCGACGAGAACGATGTGCTGCTCGGCATCGTCACCAACCGCGACCTCCGCTTCGTCTCCCGCAGCGAATTCCCCACGCGCACCGTCGCCGAGACGATGACCCCGATGCCGATCGTCACTGCCCCCGTCGGCGTCGCACCCGAGAAGGCGTTCGAACTCCTCGCCGACAACAAGGTCGAGAAGCTCCCGCTCGTCGACGAGAACAACGTCATCAAGGGCCTCATCACCGTCAAGGACTTCGTCAAGACCGAGGAGTACCCGCTCGCGACGAAGGACGCCGAGGGCCGTCTGCGCGTCGGCGCGGCCGTCGGCTTCTACGGTGACGCCTACGATCGCGCCGGTCTCCTCGCCGAGGCGGGCGTCGACGTCCTCGTCGTCGACACCGCGAACGGCCACGCCCGCGGCGTGACCGACATGATCAAGACGATCAAGGCCGACCCGGCGTTCTCCCACGTCCAGATCATCGGCGGCAACGTCGCCACGCAGGAGGGCGCGCAGGCACTCATCGACGCCGGAGTCGACGCCGTCAAGGTCGGCGTCGGACCGGGATCGATCTGCACGACCCGCGTCGTCGCCGGTGTCGGCGTCCCGCAGGTCACCGCCATCCACCTCGCCGCCCAGGCCGCCCGCGCCGCCGGCGTCCCGGTCATCGGCGACGGCGGCCTCCAGTACTCCGGTGACATCGGCAAGGCGCTCGTCGCCGGTGCCGACACCGTCATGCTCGGCTCGCTTCTCGCCGGCTGCGACGAGTCCCCGGGCGAGCTGATCTTCGTCAACGGCAAGCAGTACAAGGCCTACCGCGGCATGGGCTCGCTCGGCGCGATGGCCCCCCGCAAGGGCAAGTCGTACTCGAAGGACCGCTACTTCCAGGCCGACATCGCCACCGACACCGAGCTCATCCCCGAGGGCATCGAAGGCCGCGTCGCCTACCGCGGACACCTCAAGCAGGTCGCCCACCAGCTCACCGGCGGACTGCGCCAGACGATGTTCTACGTCGGCGCCCGCACGATCGACGAGCTCAAGGCCAAGGGCAAGTTCGTCCGCCTGACGACTGCTGGGCTCAAGGAGAGCCACCCGCACGACATCCAGATGACCGTCGAGGCACCGAACTACGTCTCGAAGTGAGCGTCTGGTCGCAGTGAGCGGCTGAGCACAGTGAGCGGCTGAGCACAGTGAGCTTGTGAGCGGCCCTCACCGAGGTGGGGCCGCGGTCCGACTCACGGTGCGGATGCGCCCTGCTTCGCGGTCCACGCGACGACATCGACGAACGGCTGCGCCCCCCGGGTTCGGGGGTCGCAGCCGTTGTCTGTGATGAGCATCACACGACGAATTCTCGGGCGGTTCTCGACGTGGCCGTGACCGTCGCGATCCGCGCGCGCTCGCGCCCGATGGCACCTCTCCGGCACCCGGCAGTCACGCCTGTAGTCCTCTGACCTGGGCTTTCGCTCAGCACTTTTCGTCTTACTTAGGGTAGGTTTCCCTAATGCATCCGGGTTGACCCGGGACGCAGACGAAGGAGGCAACGAACGCTCATGACTGCTCAGCACTCAGTGACACCCGCACCGCCGTCCCCCACACGCGACGACTACTCACACGACTACGACCCGCACGACCCTGGCGTGCACGTCCACGACGCGCATAACCTTGGCGTGCACGACGACGCGCACAGCCCTGGCGCACACGACGACGACACCCACATCCACGACATCGTCGGCATCGGCATCGGGCCCTTCGGACTCGGGCTCGCCGCCCTGTCCGATCCGCTGCCCGACGTCGACGCCGTCTTCCTCGACCAGCGCGCGGAGTTCCGCTGGCATCCGGGCATGATGATCGAAGGCGCGACCATCCAGGTGCCCTTCCTCGCCGACCTCGTGACCATGGCCGATCCCACATCGCCGTACTCGTTCCTCCAGTTCCTCAAGGACCGCGAGCGCCTCTACCCGTTCTTCATCCGCGAATCCTTCTACCCGCTGCGTGCCGAATACGACGAGTACTGCCGGTGGGTGGCCGCCCAGCTGAGGACGCTGCGCTGGAACCGCACGGTCACCTCGGTGACCAATGACGGCGGCATCTACCGGATCATCGCCGAGGTGACCGACGCCTCCGGTCGGATCGTCGACACCGAGACCTACCGCGCGAAGCACGTCGTTCTCGGCGTCGGCACCGCACCGGTCCTTCCCCCGGCGCTGCAGGCCCTGACCAGCGGTGACGCCGAAGCGGCCGGCAACGGCCCCGTCATCCACACCGCGGACTACCTGGCCAACCGTGAGCGGCTGCTCGCGGCGGGGTCGGTGACGATCGTCGGCAGCGGACAGTCCGCCGCGGAGATCTACCGGGACCTCATCGAGGACGCCGAGGACCGCGGGGTGAGCGTCGACTGGATCACCCGCTCGCCCCGGTTCTTTCCGATGGAGTACACGAAGCTCACCCTGGAGATGACGTCACCGGAGTACACCGACCACTTCCGCGCCCTGCCCGATGACCTGCGCGGACGCATCGGACGCGAGCAGCGCAGCCTCTACAAGGGCATCAGCGCGGACCTCATCGACGACATCCACGACACGCTCTACCGGCTCAGCCGCGGCGGTCGGCGACTCCTGACGACCCTCGTCACCGATGCGGAGCTCATCTCCGCCCGTCCCGCCGAGGCGGCCGCCGGGTACGCGCTGACCTTCCGCAGCCCTGTGCTCGGGCAGACCTTCACCCGGGCGGCCGGCGCCGTCGTCGCCGCCACCGGGTACCGCGCCGGTGTCCCGGCGTTCCTCGGTCCGCTGGGCTCGGAGATCCGCCGCGACCGGGAGGGGCGCCTCGACATCAGCCGCGACTACACCGTCAATGCGGCCGGCACGATCCACGCCCTCGGCATCGAGGAGCACACTCACGGCGTCACCGGGCCCGACCTCGGTTTCGGACCGTGGCGGGCCTCCGTGGTGCTCTCCCGGGTCACAGGCCGTGAACCCTATCCCATCGAGCGGTCGATCGCATTCCAGACCTTCGGGGTACCCGGCACCGAGGCGGCCGCCGAGCCAGGCCGCCCCACCGAGGAGACCGCGCACGCCGCCGACGCATCCGTCCCCACGAAGGAGATGACCCACGCATGAGCACCGCGACGACGACCGACACGATGGACGATGCCGGTGCAGGCACTGACCTCGACACCTGCCCGACGACCGACACCAGCCGCACGACCGGAACTGCGGCGAGCGGACCTGCCGCGACCACGCTGCCCGCGGCAGGGGATGCCGGAGCCGCCGAGATCGCCCGGTCGATCTCGATCGTTCCGCTCGACCCGAAGGGCCACGCCGAGGAGGTCCACGCCTGGCTGACCCACCCGCGTTCGCACTTCTGGCAGATGACCGACTTCGACCGGCAGGCCGTGCGGTCCTACCTCGAGGCGATCCGCTCCTCACCGGATGAGAACGGCTGGATCGGGCTCATCGACGGGGAGCCTGCCTTCTACGTCGAAACCTATGCGCCGTCGCTGCTCATCCCCACCGCTGTCGTCGCCGAGGAGCCCGGCGACATCGGGATGCACCTCCTCATCGCCCCACCGCAGGGCCGGCCCCGCCGCGGCCTCACCGACGCCGTCATGGCGCGCGTCATCGACTTCTGCCTGCGCCCGCATGCGCAGGGCGGACGCGGGGCCAGCCGCGTCGTCGTCGAACCCGACGTCGGGAATGCGGCGATCCACGCGAAGAACGCGGCCGCCGGCTTCCGCGTCATCGCCGAGGCGGAGGTGCCGCTGGGGGAGGCGACGAAGACCGCGCTCGTGAGCACGTGCACCCGCTCTGACTTCGCGACCAGCCGCCTCGGGCGGCTCCTCGCCGGAGCCGGTGGCACCGGGAAGGGCGGGAGCGACCCCGAGCATCTCACGCAGGACGACTATGCCCACCTCACTCCTGAGACGTTCGCCGTGGTGAGCCGCTATCTCGTCGCGAAGGCGATCGCCGAGTTCGCCCACGAACGGCTCATCGCCCCCAGCCAGAACGCTGAGGCCGGCGAGCACGCCTGGATGCTGGTGATCCCGGCCGACCCCGACGACCCGGGAAGCGAGCTGGATGACCACTCGGGTGCCCCCGTCATCCACTACACGTTCGAGGCGCGCGTCCTCCCGCTCGAGCACTGGGTCATCGACGAAGCGAGCATCACGCGGTTCCGGGACGGGCGGGCGGTCAACCTCGATGCGCAGGAGTTCGTCCTCGAACTCCAGGACAGCCTCGGCGTGCCCGAGGACCTCATCTCGACGTACCTCGAGGAACTCGCCTCGACGGTGGCCGGCAGCGCGTTCAAGCTCACCGCGGCGCGCAGGGGTGAGCGCCCGGATTCCGCGGCGCTCGCCGATGCCGACTTCCAGACGATCGAGGCGGCGATGACCGAAGGCCACCCCGGCTTCATCGCGAACAACGGGCGCATCGGATTCGGACTGCGCGACTACCGCAGGTGGGCGCCGGAGACCGGCACACGCAACCGCCTCGAATGGGTCGCCGTCGACCGGGAGCAGTCGCACCTGGCGCTCAGCGACGGACTCGATGAGGACGACCACCTCAGGTGGGCGCTCAGCGACGACGAACGCGAGCTCTTCGGCAGCCGCCTCGCCGCCGCCGGCAGGCGCCTCGAGGACGTGCACCTCATGCCGATCCATCCGTGGCAGGCCGACCACCGGCTGGCGATCACGTTCGCCGCCGACATCGCCCGCGGCGGACTCATCCCGCTCGGGCCCGGCCTCGACGAACACCAGGCGCAGCAGTCGCTGCGGACGTTCTTCAACCATTCGCGACCGGGCGCGCCGTATGTCAAGGTCGCGCTCGCGGTGCAGAACATGGGGTTCCTCCGCGGACTCTCGCCGACCTATATGCGCGACACCCCCGCGATCAACGACTGGGTCGCTCGCCTCGTCGACGGTGACCCCGCGTTCGCCGCCTCCGGGTTCCGTCTGCTGCGCGAACGCAGCGCGATCGGCTACACCGGCGACGTCTACCACCGCACCCGTGCGACGAACCCGCACCGGAAGATGCTCGCCGGGCTGTGGCGGGAGAACCCGCTGCCGCTGCTCACCGACGGCCAGCGGACGATGACGATGGCGGCCCTGCTTCACCGCGACCACCTCGGCGAATCCCTCGTCTCCCACCTCATCCGCCGGTCGGGTCTGGGTGCGGAGGACTGGGTGCGGGCCTACCTGGGGGCGTATCTGCAGCCGCTCGTCCACGGGCTGCTCGCTCATGATCTCGTGTTCATGCCGCACGGGGAGAATCTCATCCTCATCCTCGACGCCGATGTCGTCACCGGGGTCTTCATGAAGGACATCGGCGAGGAGGTCGCCTACCTCGGCGAGGGGAAGCTGCCGCCCGCCGTCGAGCGGATCCGCGCGGTCGTTCCCGGTGAGGAGAAAGCGCTCGCGATCTTCACCGATGTCTTCGACGGGGTGCTGCGGCACCTGGCGGGGATCCTCGACGTCGACGGACTGCTCGAGGCCTCCCGGTTCTGGGCGCTCGTCGCCGAGGTGCTCGACGCCTATCAGGGAGAGAAGGCCGAGGCGGCACGCGGCATCGCCGGCGACATCGATCTGCGGGCGCCGCGGTTCAAGCATTCGTGCCTCAACCGGCTGCAGCTGCGCAACACGAAGGAGATGGTCGACATCGGCAACCAAGCCGACTCGCTGATCTTCGCCGGCACCATGCGCAACCCGGTGGGGCGCTGATCCCGCGCGGGGACCCGTACGCTGATCCCGCGCGGTGACGCTGGGCGGGGTTCGGCGGTGCCGCTAATATCGATCCCACGGCCGCCCATTCCGGGGCGGTCGCCGGGGTCGAGGCACCGGACCGTTTCGAAGGCGCACACATGGGCAAGCAGAACGACCGGCCGACACTGGCCACGGTCGCCGAACGCGCCGGTGTGAGCATCAAGACCGCGTCCCGGGTGCTCAACGGGGAGAAGCACGTCGCCAGCGCCACGGCCGCGAAGGTCGAGACGGCCGCCGAGGAGCTCGGCTTCCGCCTCAACTCCGCGGCCCGGCGCCTGCGCGAAGGCAGCCGCTCGCCCTACATCGGGGTCGTCCTCTCCGACATGGACGACCCCCTCCAGGTCCGCCTCCTCGCGCGGCTCGAAGCCGACCTGGCCGAGCGGGGGCTGCGGACCGTCGTCACCGTCACCGGGGGAGACGCGGAGCTCGAACGCACCTTCGTCGACGAATGCCTCAGCGGTGACATGTCGGGCATCTGCGTCGTCTGCTCCCAGCCGGAGTCGGCGAGCATCTACGCGACGATCTCCCGGGGTCCCGCCGCGGCGAAGACCGGTGAGATGGCCGTCGTCTCCCTCGACCCGGCGGTCACGGGGCCGGGAATCGTCACGCTCGCCGCCGACGATGTCGACGCCGGACGGCGCGCTGCCGAACAGCTCGTGCGCCACGGTCACATCAGCATCGGCGTCATCGGAGACCGGGCCCACCTCGAATCGCAGAAGCGCCGGCTCGCCGGCATCCGTGAGGTCCTCGGCGATCGCGGCGACATCGGGTGGCGGGCCTTCCTCGACGAGGATGCGCACGACCAGGCGAGCGCGAAGAACGTCGTCGCCGCCCTCCTCGGCTCCCGGGCCGCTCCGACTGCGCTCATCACGCTCTCGGCGACCGTGACGAAGGGCGCGATCGACGCCAGTCGCCGCCTCGACCAGTGGCCGGCCGTCGTCGGGATCGACGACTTCCCCGGCGCGGATCTGCTCGACGTCACCGTCGTCGACGCCGACATCGATGCGATGTCCGCCGAGGCGGTCCGGCTCCTCGACGGGGGCGTGCCGGAGCGTGGGGCCGGGCGGGGCACCGAGGCGCGAGGCGACACCGCTGCATTCGCCCGCGTCCACCTCATCCGCCGCGGCAGCGGTGAGGAGTCACCCCGCCAGGTCACCGAGCGCTGAGTCGACGCGACAGAGGAATCGCCGCACAGATGGTTGACAAACGACACCGGTGGGCGAAATATGTTGACCAACCTGACAACGTTGTCAGAATGATGAAAGGTTTCGCGAATGCGCAGGTTCCGCCCCCAGTCACACGCACAGAAATCGTCTCTCACCGCCGTGCCCTCCTCGCTGAGGAAGCCGCGCCGGCTCGCGGTGCTCGGCGCCGCAGTCGCGATCTCCGCCCTCGCGCTCAGCGGCTGCGGCAATCAGAAGGGCCAGGGCAACGAGGCCGCCGATTCCGGCGGCGGTGACGGCCCGGTGACGATCGCCCTCCTCCTGCCGGAGTCGAAGACGACGCGCTACGAATCCCTCGACAAGCCGAACTTCGAGAAGTACGTCGCCGAGGCGAGCCCCGATGCAAAGGTCGAGTACCGCAACGCCAACCAGGACGCGACCCAGCAGCAACAGCAGTTCGAAGCCGCGGTCACCGAGGGCGTCGACGTCATCGTCCTCGACCCCGTCGACGCCTCGGCGGTCTCCTCCTCCTTGGCGAAGGCCGAAGCGAAGCAGATCCCCGTCGTCTCCTACGACCGGTTCTTCGAGGGAGCCGACTACTACACGTCGTTCGACAACAAGAAGATCGGCAACCTCCAGGGCCAGGCCCTCCTCGACGGACTCGAGGCCAAGGGCGTCGACCCGACGTCCGGACCTGTGTGGATGGTCAACGGCGATCCGAAGGACCCCAACGCCGCGGACTTCAAGGCCGGTGCCGAGGAGACCCTCAAGGGCGCCGGCGTCGACATCGCCGCCAACCACGACACGCTCGACTGGAACCCCGACGACGCCCGCCAGTGGGTCGAGGGCCAGCTGCAGGGCGGGGGTGAGAAGCCGATCGCGATCTACGCGGCCAACGACGGCACCGCCGGCGGAGTGCTCGCGGCGACGACGAAGGCGAAGCAGGATCCCGTCGTCACCGGACAGGACGCCGAGGTCGACGGACTGCAGAACATCCTCAAGGGCGAGCAGTACGCGACGATCTACAAGTCGATCCCGCCCCAGGCCGAATACGCCGCGAAGGCCGCGGTGGCACTGGCCAACGGGGAGGAGCCCGAGGCCGGCGCGACGTACAAGGACACCCCGACGGACTTCGTCGAGGCGAAGGTCGTGACGAAGGACACGATCAAGGACATCGTCGGGGACCAGATCAAGGCCTCCGACATCTGTGCGGGCATCGATGAGAAGCTCTGCACGGATGCCGGGATCAAGTAGGACGGTCCGACCAGCCCGATGACCTCAGCGACGAACGATCCGACGCCCGCCTCCGGGCGGGCGTCGGAGACGACCGAGTCCACTCCTTCCCAGCCCGTGCTCCAGCTGCGCGGGATCGACAAGCGGTTCGGCGCCGTCCAGGCGCTCACCGACATCAACCTCACGATCGGCCGCGGCGAGGTCGTCGGCCTCGTCGGCGACAACGGCGCCGGCAAGTCGACGCTCATCAAGATCATCGCCGGCGTCCACTCCGCCGACGGCGGCGAGCTCATCATGGGCGGGCGCCCCCAGAAGTTCTCCTCCCCGAAGGATGCGCAGCGGGCCGGGGTGGCCACGGTGTTCCAGGACCTTGCGCTGTGCGAGAACCTCGACGTCGTCGCCAACCTCTTCCTCGGTCATGAGCACACCCGCGGCGGCGTCCTCGACGAAGTCGCGATGGAGGCGAAGTCGTGGGAGCTGCTGCGCAGCCTGTCGGCGAAGATCCCGAGCGTGCGCGTGCCGATCGCCGCGCTGTCCGGCGGCCAGCGCCAGACGGTGGCGATCGCCCGGTCCCTCCTCGGCGAACCCTCGCTCGTCATGCTCGACGAACCGACGGCCGCCCTCGGCGTCGCTCAGACCGCCGAGGTGCTCAACCTCATCGAACGCCTCCGCGACCGTGACCTCGGGGTGCTCCTCGTCAGCCACAACATGGCCGATGTCCAAGCCGTGTGCGACCGTGTCCACGTGCTGCGGCTGGGCAAGGACGCCGGGGACTTCCCGGGAGATGAGCGCACCGACGTCCTCGTCGCCGCGATCACCGGAGCCAATGACAACGTCGTGACCCAGCGGGCCGCGCGGAGGGGTGAGCGCCGATGACCCGCAATTCCCTCATCACCGACGAGCGGATCTCCGACGAGGGGCTCGTGCGGACGTTCGTCCGCCGGATCCGGGAGGGCCAGCTCGGGTCGTTCCCCGTCATCCTCGCCCTCGTCGTCATCGTCATCGTCTTCCAGTCGGCGAACAGCAACTTCCTCTCCCCGGCGAACCTCGTCAACCTCTCGACCCAGGTCGCCTACCTGGCGATCCTCGCGCTCGGGATCAACCTCATCCTCCTTCTCGGCGAGATCGACCTCTCGCTCGCCCAGCTCGGCGGTCTCGCCGCCTCGGTGCTCGGTGTCCTCGTCGTCCGACAGGGGGTTCCGCCTGTCGTCGCGGTGACGATCATCCTCCTGCTCGGCCTCGTCATCGGAGCGATCCAGGGCTGGTTCTTCGCCGTCGTCGGGATTCCCGCGTTCGTCGTCACCCTTGCGGGTCTGCTCGCGTTCACGGGGCTCACGCTCACGGTGCTCGGCACGCAGAAGAACCTCTCGATGGCCGACACGTTCGTCTTCGACTTCGCCAGCTACTACTTCCCGGCGTTCTGGGCGTACGTCTTCGGGGCGATCGCGGTCATCGGCTTCGCCGGCGGCATCATCCACGCGAAGCTGCGGCGGCATTCCGCGGGCCTCGACAGTCCGAGCTGGACGGCCGTCAGCGTGCGCATCGTCCTCCTCGTAGCGATCGTCTTCGGCTTCCTCATCCTCGTCAACCAGGACTTCGGACTCGCGCTGCCGTTCTTCCTCATGATGGTCATCGCGATCATCATCGACCTCGTGCTGCGCAAGACCCGGTACGGGCGCTCGATCTACGCTGTCGGCGGCAAGGTCGAAGCCGCCCGGCGCGCCGGCATCCGGGTGACGTGGGTGCGCATCAGCGTGTTCATGACCGCCGGCGTCCTCGCCGCCCTCTTCGGCTTCGTCAAGGCCGGCGTGACGACGAACGCCGGGTCGACGCTCGTGGGCACCCAGGACCTCCTCAACGCGATCGCCGCTGCCGTCATCGGCGGCACCTCCCTCTTCGGCGGGCGGGGTTCGGCGTGGGCTGCGGTCCTCGGGGCGTTCGTCGTCGGCGCGATCAACAACGGTCTCTACCTCATCGGCTTCAACTCCGATATGCAGCAGATCATCACCGCCCTCGTCCTCCTCACCGCCGTCGTCATCGACGCCGTCAGTCGGCGCGGACAGCGGTACGTCGGCAGGGGGTGAGTTCTCCTCCACCGGCGCCGAGGCGGGGGCGAGGTCAGGGGGTGACCCCACCTCACCCCCGCCTCGGCGATTTTGGTACAGTCATGGGCAATGACATGGGGTGCCCGGCGGCAGTCGCGCCGGGCTGAGAGGACACCCATCGAACCTGATCTGGGCCATGCTAGCGAAGGGATCGTCATGACTGACATCGATCTGTCGTCGGCGCACGCACGTCTGCGCGCGGCGAATCCGCTCATCCAATGCATCACGAACACGGTCGTCCAGCAGTTCAGCGCGAACGTGCTGCTCGCTGTCGGCGCGTCCCCGGCGATGCTCGACCACGAGGCCGACGCCGGGCAGTTCGCGCACCTGGCCGGCGGTCTGCTCGTCAACTTCGGAACCGCGACGAACCAGCAGTTCCTCGCCGCCGACGCCGCGATCGGCGCGGTCACCGCGGATTCGACTCCGTGGGTGCTCGACCCCGTGAGCATCGGCGCCGTGGACTTCCGCACCACCCGCATCCGTCGGGCCGCCGCCGATCGCCCGACCGCGATCCGCGGCAACGCCTCGGAGATCGCGGCCCTGGCAGGCGCCGGGGCCGGCGGGCGCGGTGTCGAATCGACCGACGAGGTCGACGCCGTCCTCCCGGCGGCGGCCGAGCTCGCGCGGACCAGCGGGGCGATCGTCGCCGTCTCGGGCAAGCGGGACGCCATCGTCGCCCACATCGACGGCGTCGACCACACCGCCCGCGTCGACGGCGGACATGCGTTCATGCCGCTCGTCATCGGCACCGGGTGCTCGCTCGGCGCCGTCACCGCCGCCTACCTCGCCGCCGTCCCGCCGGTCGACTCGAGCCCGGGTGCGGGTCCGGCCGGACTCGCGGCGTTCGATCGGTTCACCGCCGTCGTCGCCGCCCACGCCCACTTCGCCGTCGCCGGCGAGGCCGCGGCGACCGGCGCCGCCGGACCGGGCAGCTACGCGGTCAACTTCCTCGATGCCCTCCACACCACCGACGATGCCCGCATCGGTGAGGCCCGGGTCGAGGTGACGAGAGCATGAGCGCGACGAGTGAGCGCCTCGCCGGCGTCGACGCCCGCCTCTACCTCGTCACCGATTCCGCGCAGTGCCGAGAGGCCGGACGCACCGTCGCCGAGACCGTGCTCGCCGCCGTGCGCGGGGGAGCCGGCATCGTCCAGGTCCGGGACAAGGACATCGACGACACCGAGTTCCTGACCCTGACCAGGGAGGTCATCGCCGCCGTCGGCGAGGCGGTGGCCGGCACCGACCGCCGCGTCCCGCTCTTCCTCAACGACCGGGTCGCCGTCACCCGGCACCTCCTCGATGAGGGCGCCGACGTCCACATCCATGTCGGACAGACCGACACTCCCGTCACCGAGGTGCGCGACCTCGTCGGTCCCGACCCGCTCATCGGTCTCTCCGCCGCCAGCGCCGCCGAATTCGCGGCGGCCCGGGCCACCGGCGCCGTCGACCTCGTCGGCATCGGGCCCGTCTTCGACACGACGACGAAGACCGACGCGCCGGCCGGGATCGGCCCCGACCGCCTCGGCGATCTGACAGCCGAGGCGGGACTGCCCGCGGTCGCGATCGGCGGCATCGACGCCGGACGGGTTCCGCAGCTGCGCGGTCGCAGACTGCTCGGCTTCTGCGTCGTCTCCGCGATCTGCCGCGCCTCCGACCCCGAGCGGGCGGCCCGTGAGCTGCTCACCGCATACGGTGACGGGACCGCGCCAGCCACAGGTGAGGGCGGGGGAGCGGCATGAGCACGCGGCCCCCGATCACCCTGTCGATCGCCGGCACCGACCCCTCGGGCGGGGCGGGCATCCACGCCGACCTCAAGACGTTCACCGCCCTCGGGGTGCTGGGGACCACGGCGATCACCGCGCTCGTCGCGCAGAACACGCACGGGGTCTCCCGCGTCTACCCGATCGACGAGGACTTCGTCGTCGCCGAGCTCGACAGTGTCCTGGGCGACATGCCCGTCGATGCGACGAAGACCGGGATGCTCGGGTCGACCTCGCTCGTCGACCTCGTCGTCGACCGGGCGCGCACCTCCGATTTCGGGTTCTTAACCGTCGACCCGGTCATGGTGTCGACGTCCGGGCACCGCCTCCTCGAGGTCGATGCGGTCGCCGCGGTGCGGGAGCGTCTCCTGCCCGTCGCCGATCTCATCACCCCGAACCTCCCCGAGGCGGCCCTTCTCCTCGGCGATGATGTCGCTGAGGCGCAGACGCCGGCCCAGATGCGTGACCAGGCACGCGAGCTCATCGCCCGGGGTGCCCGTGCCGTGCTCCTCAAGGGCGGTCACGCCGCCGACGGGGACGTCGCCGACATCCTCGTCACCGCCGATGGGGAGATCGCCGAGTTCTCCCACCCTCGGATCTCCACCCCGAACACGCACGGCACCGGGTGCACCCTGTCGGCGGCGATCACCGCCGAGGCGGCCGTGCTCAGGCGTGCCAACGGCGGAGAGGCATTGAGCACCGAGGAGGTGCACGGAGCCGTCGAGCGGGGACTCGACTTCCTCGCCCGCGCGCTCGCCTCGGCCGCGGACTGGCAGGTCAGCCTCGATGCCGCCGGTGCGCACGGGCCCGTCGACCACCAGGTCGACGTCCGTCGCCGCTGATGTCCAGCCGACCCGTCCGCTTCCCGCCCGGCTGATTCCGGTCAGTCCGATTCCATCCCGATTCCAGTCCGATTCCGACCCCGAGGAGAGACCACTCATGAGCACGAACTTCGCCGCCGGACCGCACACCACCGCGCTGTGGGAGGACGTGCGCCCGATCATCGACGAGATCGAAGCGCTGCCGTTCCTCACCCAGCTCGGCGAGGGCACTCTCGCCCCGCTCGCGTTCACGAACTACATCACGCAGGACAGCATCTACCTGAGCGGGTATGCGAAGGCGATGTCGTTCCTCGCCGGGAAGACGGCGGACCGCGGTGAGTCACGGTTCTGGTCGACCTCGGCGGCGGAGGCGATCACGGTGGAGGAGGAGATGCACGCTCAGCTGCTCTCCGATGAACGGCTTGCGGTGGCTCACGCCGAACTCGAGGCCACCGATCATCTGGGGCCGTCGCCGACGACGCTCGGGTATGTGTCGTTCCTCGTCGCCACCGCGGCGAGCCGGTCGTACGGGGAAGGCGTGGCCGGTGTCCTGCCGTGCTTCTGGGTCTACGCCCACATGGGCAAGGTGCTCGTCGAGAAGGCCGGTGCGATGAACGAGGCCCACCCGTACCGGACGTGGGTGCAGACCTATGATTCCCCGGAGTTCGACGAATCGACCCGGCAGGCCGTGGCGATCCTCGAGCGCGAGTTCGATCGGGTGCCCGCCGATGAAGCCGCACGGATGCGTGCGGCGTTCGAGCGCGCCTGCGTCTACGAACTCCACTTCTGGGCCTCGGCGCATGCGATGCAGAGCTGGGACGTCTCCGTCTTCGCGAGGTGAGCGACCGGCGGACTACGGGGCGGTGCTGTCCGGGCGGTCGTTCGGCGAGGACCGGCGCAAGACGGCCGAAGCTCAGCGCCGTGGTTCCAAACGCCGGTAGAGCAGCCACACCGAGGCGGCGGCGGCGATGAGGAATCCGATCGGCGCGACGATGATCGGGACTTGGACGCCCGTGTCGCCGGGCGTGGAGCTCGCCGCCGTTGCGGAGATCGAACTGAGAATCACCGCGAAGAGCAGCGCAAGCGCTCCGGCGTTGATGCGCATGAACTCCATGAGGCAGTCGTAGAAGTACGTCGTCTTGTCGTGGTCGAACCAGTAGTTCTTGTGCGGAGCGTTGATGAGTGCCCGGGGTACGCGCACCCAGATCGCGCGGATGGAGAAGAGGATCGGAATTCCGAGTCCGAGTGGCACGAAGATGGCCACAAGGGAGGCCTTCGAATCCCAGTCGTCCGCGCGTCCTGTGGCGTCGAAGTGGGTCGGCACCTCGGCCGGTGCTGTCACGGTGAACCACAATAAGACTGCGGCGTAGATGAGAATGGCTGACACAGCAAAGATGCGTGCGGCGAATCCCGGTCGATCGAGAGGGCTGTGGTCCATACATTCACACTAACAGCGCACATCAGCGGTCATGACAGATGTTGTATGCGGTGTGCGCAGGCTTAGCGCCGGGTATCAGCAGACGGCACTTTGCGCGGACTACGCGGCGGCGTTGTCGGGGCGGTCGTCGATGATGAGGGTGAGCGGAGCGATCGCGCTCAGCGCCAGCCATCCGCGGCACAGCGTGGTCCACAGGATGACGCCGTCGACCTCGGTCAGCGGCACCCGATCGCGGCGCGGACACGTCAGGCGCCCGATGAGGAAGACGATGCCCGTGAAGCTCGCTGCGATGAAGAGCAGTGCCACGAGATCCATGTCGGTCCCTCCTCACAGCCGAAGCGGATTCTGTGATTCCAGTGTCTCTCCGCATCCAGAGCTTGGAAAGAGTCCAATCGCACATCACTGGACTCTTCGCGGCAGGTGAGAGCGCCTGCGGGACAGCTGCGCGACGTGAGATCGCAACCGGGACCCGAGCCCTCAGGAGACCGCGGGGCTCAGGAGACTACGAGGCTCAGGAGAATGCGAGGCTCAGACGCTTCGCCGCCTCGATGACGGCCGCCGCGGCTCCCGCCCCCTGGTCGGGAGTGATCGAGGCGGGGAAGGTGAAGCGCACGCTCGTCTTCGCGACCTCGGCGTCGATGCCGAGAGCGAGCAGGACATGCGAGGGCTCATCGGAGCCGACCGCGCACGCCGACCCACTCGATGCCGTGACACCGAGCCGCTCGAGCTCGAGGAGCACCGCCTCCCCACTCGTGCGCGAGAAGCAGAACGAAGCATGGTTCGGAGTCCGCGCCGCGGCACTGCCCGTGAGCAGCGCACCGTCGACCGCCCCGACCACCTCGGCGATGAAGGCATCCCGAATGCCCGCCACGCGTGCCGCGGCCTCGACCCGTTCCGCCTCGGCGAGTTCGAGGGCCGTGGCGAACGCGACGGCCAGGGCGACGTTCTCCGTGCCCGACCGGCGCCCCGATTCCTGACCCCCGCCGTGGATGATCGGTTCGACCGGGACCCGGGCGCGGATCGCGGCCACCCCGATGCCCTTCGGCGCACCGATCTTGTGCCCGGCGAGCGTGAGGGCATCGACGCCGAGGTCGGTCAGCGGCAGCCACCCGGCAGCCTGGACGGCATCGGTGTGCGTGAGCGCACCGACCTCGCGAGCGAGCGCGGAGAGTTCGGCGACCGCGGCGACCGTGCCGATCTCGTTGTTCGCATACCCGAGGCTGACGACGGCGGTGTCCTCCCGCAGCACTGCCCGCAGAGCATCGGCAGTGACCGTGCCGTCGGGCTCGACGTCGATGAATGAGACGGTGAAGCCGTGACGTCGGCGCAGATGGTCCGCCGAGGCGAGCACCGCCTCATGCTCGAGCGGTGAGGTCACGAGGTGGCGCCGGCCGGTTGTGCCGCCGTCCTCGGGCAGTCGTCCGAGCGCCATCCCGATGACCGCGAGATTCGCCGCCTCGGTGCCCCCACCGGTGAAGACGATGTCCGTGCTCCGCCTCCCGAGGACCCGGGCGACCCGCGCCCGGGCGTCGTCGAGGGCCTCCGCGGAGCGCCGCCCGATCTCATGGTGGCTCGACGGATTGCCGAAGGCTCCCGCGAGGTGCGGCCAGGCCGCCTCGAGCGCCTCCCGGCGGACGGGCGCGGCGGAGGCGGTGTCGAGATAGAGCGGATCCATCTCAGTCCGCCGCCGTCCGGATGACCGGGCTCGCCGTCGCCGCGGCTGTGAGCGCGAGGTCGAGCCCGAGGTCGATCGACCGGACACTGTGCGTGAGCGCACCGGAGGAGATGACATCGACGCCGGTGGCGGCGATCGCCTCGACGGTCTCGAGCGAGACGTTGCCACTGGCCTCGACGATGGCGGCATCGCCGATGAGGGCGACCCCACGGCGCAGGTCGGCCAGTGAGAAGTTGTCGAGCATGATGATGTCGGCCCCGCCGTCGAGGACTGCGGGGATCTGCTCGAGTCGGTCGACCTCGACCTCGATCATCGTCGTGTGCCCGAGCCGCTCCCTGGCCGCGAGCAGAGCGGCGGTGACGTCGCCGCCGGTGCCGGTGAGCACGCCGAGGTGGTTGTCCTTGACCATGACCGCGTCCGAGAGCCCGAACCGATGACTGTGCCCGCCCCCGCAGCGCACCGCATGCTTCTCGAACGCGCGCAGGCCAGGAGTGGTCTTCCGAGTGTCGGCGATCCGTGTCCTGCCCCCGGCGGCGTCGACGAACGCCCTGGTCAGAGTCGCGATACCGCTCATCCGCTGGGTGAAGTTGAGGGCGATCCGCTCGGCGCGCAGCACCCCGCGCGCCGGACCCGACACAGTCGCGAGCACCTGTCCGGCGGAGAAGGACTCCCCGTCGGTGACGTACACGTCGACGTCGATCGTCGGATCGGTGAGGGCGAACGCGGCGGCGAAGACCTCACCGCCGGCGAAGACCCCGTCCTCCCGGGCGCGCAGCTCGGCGGCGGCCGTGGCCTCCGCGGGAACGAACACGTCGCCGGTGATGTCACCCCACGGGGCGTCCTCGGTCAGCGCATTCCGCACCGCCGCCTCGATCGTCGCCGTCGTCAGCATGAGGCCGCCTCCTCGGTGTGTGGGTGGAGCGTCGTCCGGCCCCCGGACCCGGTGGTCACAGGCGTCCCGACCGCAGTGGCCGCCTCGGCGCGGGTCGCGTCGGACCGGTGGGGTGCGTCGGTGCGGACATGAGCGCCGACGCTCTCGGGGCGAGCCAGAGCGCGCACGGCCATCGTCCGTGCGATGAGGGCGAGGTTCGCCGTTTCGATGTCGTGCCGCTCGAGTGGAGCGTCGTCACCCGGGCGGAGGTCGTCTCCTGCTCCCAAGTCGGGGTGGTCGTTCGATCCGGCGCCGAGGCGGTCGAGGAGTTCGGTGAGGCCCGCAGCGGTGCGTTCGAGGCCGAGGTGCTCCCACGTCAGCGCCTGCAGGGCCGTGCGCGACAGCGGCGACGAGCGCACGGCGTGCGCCGCGGCCGTCGTGGTCTTTCCGACGCTGGGGCCGGACGCTGCCGCGGAGTCAGACACAGCCGCGGGGCCGGACACGGCCGCGACGTCGGACACGGCCGCGTAGCCAGACGCTGTCGCGGTGCCGGTCGTCGCCCCGTCCAGGTCGGCCGCGATCGCATCGGCGGCCCGCGCCCCGAAGACCGCGCCTTCGAGCAGGGAGTTCGAGGCGAGACGGTTGGCCCCGTGGACGCCCGTGCAGGCTGCCTCGCCGACGGCGAAGAGCCCCTTGATCGAGGTGCGTCCCTCGAGGTCGGTGGTGATGCCGCCCATGACGTAGTGCGCGGCGGGGGTGACGGGAATGAGGTCGTCGGCGAGCGAGAGCCCGTGGGTGGACAGGTGCGCGGCGATGCTCGGGAACCGGGCATCGACGTCGGGGATCGCCCGCGCATCGAGGTGGCACGGCAGACCGTTCTGTCCGGCCATCGTCCGGTGGAGGGCGAGCGCGACGACACTGCGGGGTGCGAGCTCGGCGCGCGGATCGATCGCCGGCATGATCCGTCTGCCGCGGGCGTCGAGGAGGAGCGCCCCGGCCCCGCGCACCGCCTCGGAGACGAGGAAGCCCGATCCGGCGAACGCCGTGGGATGGAACTGGACGAACTCGAGGTCGCTGACGGCAGTACCTGCGCGGATCGCCGCGGCAAGACCGTCACCGGTCGCCGCCGGCGGATTCGTCGTGTGGGCGAAGAGCTGTCCGGCCCCGCCGGTCGCGAGGACGACGGCAGCGGCGGCGATGCACTCGACGACGCCGTCGCACCCGCGCACTCGGACCCCTGTCACCGCCTGCGCACCGGCAGCCGCCGCAGGGTCGCACGCCGCGCCGCGGGGTTCGGTGACGAGGTCGACGAGCATCGTCTCCGTCCGCACCGTGATCCGGCCCGCAGCCGCCTCGGCGCGGACCGCGGCGACGAGGGCATCGACGATCGCTCTCCCCGTCGCATCCCCACCGGAGTGATAGATCCGGGCCGCGGAATGCGCCCCCTCGATGCCGCGCTCCCAGTGGTCGGGATCGAGCGGATCGGCGGCCGCCCCGCCTCGGCGATCGAAGCGCACCCCGGTCTCCGCGAGCTCGCGGATCCGCTCGGGGCCCTCCATGCACAGCACACGGACGGCCTCTGGGTCAGCCTGCCCGGCACCGGCGGCCAGCGTGTCGGCGATGTGGGCGGCAACGGAGTCATCGGGGCTGAGCACCCCGGCGATCCCACCTTGGGCGAGCGCCGTGTTCGAGTCGCCGAGGCGGTCCTTCGTCACGAGCGTGACGGCCTGGGAACCGGCCAGGCGCAGGGCCGTGGTCAGGCCCGCGATGCCCGTGCCGATGACGACGACGTGGCGCACGTCAGATCCTCGGCTTCGCGGCGAGCATCCGGTCCAGTGCCGTGCGGGCGGGGTCGGCCACCTCGGCGTCGACAGTGATCCGGTTGACGATCCGGCCGTCGAGGAGGGATTCGAGGACCCACGCGAGGTAACCGGGGTGGATGCGGTACATCGTCGAGCACGGGCACACGACGGGATCGAGGCATGTGATCGTGTGCTGGGGATGGTCGGCGGCGAGCCGTTGGACGAGGTTGATCTCCGTGCCGATGGCGAACGCGGTCGGTTCGGCAGCGGATTCGATGGCCTTGGTGATGTAGGCCGTCGACCCGGATTCGTCGGCTGCGGCGACGGTCTCGCGCGGGCACTCGGGGTGGACGATGACCCGGACGTCCGGGTTCGCGGCGCGGGCCGCCGCGATCTGGGCGGGAGTGAAGCGCTTGTGGACGGAGCAGAAGCCCTGCCAGAGGATGACCCGGGCGTCATCGAGGACGTCGGCGGTGTTGTTGCCGAGCGGCCGGCGGGGGTTCCACAGCGGCATCCGGTCCGGGTCGATGCCCATGTCGATGGCGGTGTTGCGACCGAGGTGCTGGTCGGGGAAGAAGAGGACGCGGTGCCCGCGTTCGAACGCCCAGTCGAGCACCACCTCGGCGTTCGATGACGTGCACACGATCCCGCCGTTGCGGCCGCAGAAGCCCTTGATCGCGGCCGAGGAGTTCATGTACGTCACGGGGATGACGGGCACCTTGCCGGATGCGTCGGGCGCGGTGCCCCACAGCTCGGCCAGCTGCTCCCAGCAGTCCTCGACCTCATCGATCGTCGCCATGTCGGCCATCGAGCACCCGGCGGCGAGGTTGGGGAGGATGACGGCCTGGTCGGGGGTGGAGAGGAGGTCGGCGGTCTCGGCCATGAAGTGGACGCCGCAGAAGACGATCGCCTCGGCGTCGGGATGGTTCTGGGCGGCCCCGGCGAGCATGAACGAGTCGCCGATGTAGTCGGCGTGCTCGACGACCTCGACGCGCTGGTAGTGGTGGCCGAGGAGGACGACGCGGTCACCGAGCGCGGCCTTGGCGGCGATGATCCGGTCCCGCAGCTCCTCCGCCGAGGCGTCCCGGTACTCCTGCGGGATCTCACCCTGGCGCGGGGCGGAGGCGGGGATCGGGTCGGCGGTCGAGGCGCCGGGGCCGTAGCCGGGGGCGGCGTCGACGTCCCAGGGGGCGGTGATGAGCTCGTCGCCGCACATCGACCCGGCGGCGGTGCCGGCGGAGATGTCTTTGAGGGTGAGCTCGATCGAGGCTGTCGTGGTCATCGTCGTCCTTCGGGGTTCGGCGCCTTATTTACGCACTTTTGAGCTTAATCACCTGTGGAGGGAAAGTGCAACCGACGCGGACCCGGGTACGCTGGTGGCAGGCTCGCGATCCGGGCCGGCTCCATGACGACGGTGCTTGCGACCGGTGCAGGCGGGCAGTGCGCGACCGCGCGGATGCCCCGGCCCACCGCGCATACCGAGACAGCCAACCACAGAGGATTCCCATGCCCGATGCGGCAGACGACAGCAGGCAGGCAGAGACGACACCCGTGTACGCGGCGGGTCCACCGCCTCGGCGGGTGCGCACCATCGACCTGCTCAAGGCGAAGGCCGCGGGGCGGCGCTGGGCGATGCTGACCAGCTACGACCAGTACACGGCCGCGCTCTTCGAGGAGGCGGGAGTCGAGGCGCTCCTCGTCGGCGACTCCGCGGCGAACAACGTCTTCGGCTACGACACGACGCTGCCGGTGACCGTCGACGAGCTCATCCCGCTCGCCCGCGCCGTCGCCCGCGCGACCTCGCGCGCGCTCATCGTCGCCGACCTGCCCTTCGGCAGCTACGAGATCTCCGACGAACAGGCCGTCGCCACGGCCGTGCGATTCATGAAGGAGGCCGAGGTCCACGCCGTCAAGCTCGAAGGCGGACAGCAGGTCGCCTCCCGGATCCGCGCGATCACCGCGGCCGGGATCCCCGTCATGGCGCACATCGGCTTCACCCCGCAGGCCGAGCACAACCTCGGCGGATATCGCGTGCAGGGCCGCGGTGACGCCGCCGACGCCCTGCTCGCCGATGCCCGTGCCGTCGCCGAGGCGGGAGCGTTCTCCGTGGTCATGGAGATGGTGCCCGCCCCGCTGGCCGCCCAGGTCACCGCCGAGCTGACCATCCCGACCGTCGGCATCGGGGCCGGCGCGGACTGCGACGCGCAGGTCCTCGTGTGGCAGGACATGGCCGGGCTGCGGCCCGGGAAGGCGCCTCGCTTCGTCAAGCGCTACGCCGATGTCCGGTCCGTCCTCACCGAGGCGGTCGAGACCTATGTCGCCGAGGTGGCCGGCGGGCAGTTCCCCGAACCCGAGCGGAGCTTCGAGTGATGTCGTCGGCGCAGGCGGCATCGGGGACGGAGAGCCGGGCGGGCGGCCTGGAGATCGGCGGGATTCCCGCGCTGCGCGCATGGCGCAAACGGCAGACGGGGACGGTCGCGCTCGTGCCGACGATGGGCGCCCTCCACTCCGGGCACCGCGCGCTCATGGAGCGTGCCCGGCAGACGGCCGACCACCTCGTCGTGTCGATCTTCGTCAATCCGCTCCAGTTCGGCCCCGGCGAGGACTTCACGCGCTACCCGCGGCCCTTCGCCGAGGACATCGCCGCGTGCGAGGAGGCCGGAGCCGACTTCGTCTTCGCCCCGGCGTTCATCGAGATGTACCCGTCGGCTCCCGAGGTCACCGTCACCGGCGGACGCATGGGCGCGGTGTTCGAAGGCGCCGACCGGCCGGGCCACTTCGATGGTGTGCTCACGGTCGTGTCGAAGCTCTTCACTCTCATCGACCCCGATGTCACCGTCTTCGGACTCAAGGACATTCAGCAGTTCTCCCTGGTCAGGCGGCTCATCGCCGACCTCGACTTCGACATCGAGCTCATCGGTCTGCCCGTCGTCCGTGACCGCGACGGCCTGGCGACCTCGAGCCGGAACGAATACCTCAGCCCGGGGGAGAGGGCCGCGGCGCTCGCGATTCCCCGCGCACTGGCGGCAGCGGAGAAGGCGGTGCGCATCGACCATGCGCTGCCGCCCGACACCCTCGACGTCGCCCGCCGGACGCTCGGCATCGGCCTCGCGACGGCCCGGGCGGAGGGCGGACCCGACGTCAGGGTCCACTACCTCAGCCTCGTCGACGCGGCGACCCTGCAGCCGGTCTCCGACCATTTCCGCGGTTCGGCGCTGCTGCTCGCCGCAGTCACCGTTGGTACGACCCGGCTCATCGACAACGTGCCCTTGGAATTCGCCGCAGAGTAATTGCCGGATCATTCCCGACGATCACGAGATGATTGTCTGACGTTTCCGCCGAGGTTATTCCGGTGGCACGTGTGCGATTCCCGCCGGTGCGCGACGATGAGCCGGCACGGTCTCAGTGCCCGGCATTTCGCAGATCGATCTCGGGCCGTCTCCTATTCGCCACCGGCGTCTTCCGTCTCAGGTCAGAGCGGTGCGCGAGGCCCGTCCTCGGGGTGCTGGAAAGCGATCTCGATGCGCAATTGTGATCGCCATATGAACGTCTTGTTAAGGCATTGAAATAAACGCATGAATGCCGCCGCCGTCAATTGCCATTTCGGCCGAAATCCGAGATGAAAGCTGACACACCCTTGTCCGGTGTGCTCCATTCGAATAGGCTCCGAATCAACAAGCGGCAATGACGCCTTGTTAGTCCGCAGAATCCGAAGGAGACAACGGAAATGCAAGACATATGGCCGGTCCTCATCAATGTGGGCCTTGCAATTCTCATTCTCATCGTCACGTGGATCGTCGCCTCGATCGTCAAATGGGCGATCGGCAAGCTCGTGGCCAAGATCCCGGCTCTGCAGAGAGACGGGCACAACGGCCAGCAGATCGGCCGCTCGGTCGGGCAGATCGCGGGCCTCGTCATCTGGATCCTCGGTCTCATCGCGGTACTCCAGCTGTTCGCCCTCGATCAGGTGCTCACGCCGCTGCAGGGACTGGCGAACGGAATCTTCGGGTTCCTGCCGAACATCATCGGCGCCGGTTTCATCTTCCTCATCGGCTACGTGTTCGCGAAGATCGCCAAACAGCTCGTCGTCACCGCCCTCGGCACCGTCGATCTCAGCCGGCTGACCTCGAAGTTCCGGTCGATCGGTGATCGCGCGGTCAGCGTCGCGGACTCCGATGGAGGCTTCCGTCGTCCCGGTGGCACATCGCAGCCGACGGCGAACCTCGACCAGGTCAATCCTCAGGGCGCGCCCATGGGTCAGGGCGGACCGGCGGGACCGGGCCAGCCCGGTGGTCAGCCGCCGCAGGATCAGCCGATGCCGCCGCAGGGTCAGCCCGGCCAGGGTCATCCGGGTCAGGGCCATCCCGGCCAGGGCCATCCGGGCCAGCAGGGCTACGGTCAGCCGGGGCATCCCGGTCAGCAGGGGCACCCCGGCCAGCAGGGACACCCTGGCCAGCAGGGCTACGGTCAGCCGAACGCGCAGGCCGATGCGAACGCTCGGGTGGTCAACCTCGTCGGCAATCTCGTCTTCGGAATCATCATCATCGTCGTCTCGATCGCGGCGCTTCAGGTGCTCGGCATCGCAGCTATCTCCGATCCCGCGCAGCAGATGCTCGAGATGTTCCTCCAGGCGATCCCGCTCATCATCGCCGCGGCGATCCTGCTCACCATCGGCTGGGTGATCGCGAAGTTCCTCGGCAACCTGCTCGAGGAGATCCTCCGCGGTGTCGGCACCGATAAGGCGATCGACTCGATCGGCATCTTCCCCGCGGGCACGAGCGCGTCGTCGGTGATCACGAAGATCGTCCAAGTCGCCATCATGATCTTCTTCGCGATCATGGCCACGAGGATGCTCGGCTTCCCCGAGATCACCAACATCCTCAATGAGATCCTCGCGCTGGGCGGCAGCGTCCTCTTCGGTGCGGTGATCATCGCGGCCGGCTTCCTCATCGCGGCGCTCATCGGAAAGTTCATCACGAACAACATCGCGAGCAAGGTGCTGCGCTATTCGGCGATCGCTCTGTTCATTGCGATGGGCCTGCGCTACATGGGCATCGCGGACTCGATCATCAACCTCGCGTTCGGTGCCGTTGTCATCGGTGGAGCCGCCGCCGCGGCACTCGCCTTCGGCCTCGGCGGTCGAGAGGCCGCAGCACGGCTGCTCGGCAAGGTCGAGGATGAGGCGGCCGACGTCGTCGAGTCCTCGGTCGGCGATCCGACCGGCGACCGCCTCGGCGGTGCGACCGGCCGCGCTCCCGGTGCCGGTCCGGTCGGCGGTGCCGGCCCAGTCGGCGGCGGTGCGGCTCCCGGTGCCGGCCCTGGTACGGGCTCGGTCGGTGACGGCCCCCGCAGCGACGGCCCCAACCACAGCGACTGAACCTCGTCCGGCTCGAGCCGCTCGCCGCATTCTCCGCGGGGGCAGCTCGGCCGGAATGGCAGTCAGCGGCGCCGGTGTCCGAGAGCGATCTCGGGCACCGGCGCCGTTTCGCGCGATGGCGCGCCGGATGTGGCGCTTGCGAAAAGTTGTTCTGCAGGCGAGAAGTTCGGGGCGCGCGGGTTCTGCGGGCCAAAAGTAGAACTGCGGGCGATCAGTCGTCCACAAATCTACTTTTGGCCGACATGGGCCGTGGCGAAGGCGTGTCGTCGCACTGATCGTGTGGCGAGGAGCTGCGCCGTACGGGCAGTGTCGCGGTAGCCGCGGGCCGCAGCACCGACTGTGTAGTGACTGGCTCGCTGTCGCCCCGCCGCGTCGCACCGATCGGCAATGGCGCGCCGCATGTGGCGATGGCGAAAAGGTGTTCGGCAGGCGAAAAGTTCGGGGCGCGCAGGTTCTGCGGGCCAAAAGTAGAACTGCGGGCTTTCAGTCGTCCGCAGTTCTACTTTTGGCCGACATGGGCTGTGGCGAAGGTGTGTCGTCGCACCGATCGTGTTGCGAGGCCGCGCCGCACGGGCGGTGTCTCGCGCGGTAGACGCGGGCCGCAGCGCCGATTGTGTAATGACTGGCTCGCTGTCGCCCGCCGCGTCGCACCGATCGGCAATGGCGCGCCGGATGTGGCGCTGGCGAGAAGTTGTTCTGCTGGCGAGAAGTTCGGGGTGCGCGTGTTCTGCGGGCCAAAAGTAGAACTGCGGGCGTTTAGTTCCCTGCAGTTTTACTTTTGGCCGACAGGGGCCGTGGAGAAGGTGTGTCGCCGCGGCGGACCGTGCGGTGGGGGCTGCGCCGCGCCGCACGGGCAGTGTCGCGGCAGCCGCGGGCCGCAGCGCCGACTGTGTAGCGGCAGACACGACGTTGTCCGGCCATGTCGCACCGACCGCGGCGCACCACCTGCGCCACAACCCCAGCGGGGGCGTCACATGGGGATGGCGGCGACCGTGATGCCCATGACGGCGAGGATGCCGGCGGAGACGGCTTCGATCCAGAAGTCGGTGCTGCGGCGCTGGAGGGCAGCGGCGGCGTATCCGGCGATGAGGGCGAGCAGGATCTGGTAGGCGAGCAGCAGGCCGACGACGATCGCGACGAGGAGCACGTAGTCGGTGCCCGCGGGGGAGGCGGGGACGAGCGTCGGCATGACGGCGAGGAAGAAGAGGCCCGCCTTGGGGTTGGACAGGGAGGAGAGCAGGCCGCGGCGGTAGGAGATGATCGAGGCGAGCTGGCCCCACGGGTGGGCGCCCTTGGCCGGGGCCACCTCGGCGACGAGGTCATCGGCGACGATGTCATCGGTGGCCGCCGCGATCTCGCCGACGGGGCCGAGCGGGGCGGTGCCGCGCAGTTCGCTGCGGATCTTCAGCGCCTGCCGGGCAGCGAGGACGCCGAGGAAGCAGAGGTAGGCACCGCCGACGATCTTGAGCACGAGGAGCGCCGAGGGGTAGGCGGTGAGGAGTGCGGAGATCCCGGTGAGCGCGGCGATCATCCAGATCGTCATGCCGGTCGCCGAACCGAGGGAGTAGATGAGCCCGGCCTTGCGGCGCAGTGCCGAGAGACGCACGGTGAGGATCGTCTCGGGTCCGGGGGTGACCGCGAGAACGGTGGCGGCGCCGGCGATGGTGATGAGCTCAGGACCGGTCATGGGACTCCTGTCGGGGTGGTGGTGCGAGTGCTGGCGAGGACGAACGAGCCGGATGCCGGCCGATTGCGGCCGAGACGCGGCGGCGCGAATCACGCCGATGACCAGTCTGCCGCAGAAAAAGCGTTGCGAAAAGCAATCATTCTCAAACGATCATCAGGCGGCACCGAACGATCTCGGCTACCCTGGACGGATGTGGGACCTCCAGCGCCTGCGCGTGTGGCGGGCCGTCGTCGCGACCGGCTCGGTCGTCGCCGCCGCGCGCAGCCTCAACTACACCCCGGCCACTGTGAGCCAGCACATCACGACTCTGCAGAAGGCGGTCGGCGCCGAGCTCTACCGCCGGTCGGGACGCGGGATCGAGATCACCGAACTCGGGCGCCGCCTCGCCGAGGAGTCCTCCGACGTCTTCACCGGCCTCGGCCGCCTCGACGGCCTCGTCGAGAGCTTTAGCGCCGTCCACCGCCCGCGGATGCGCATCGCGGCGTTCACCTCCTTCAACGCCGTCCTCCTGCCCGACATCATCGGCCCCGTCGCCCTCGAACACGAGGACCTGCGCTTCGACATCCAGCTCAACGAACCGGCGAAGGTCCGCCGCAGCCACTGCACGATCGAGATCCGCAACGAGGTCCCCCAGGACGAGGAGGGCAGCCTGCCGGGGATGTCGCGGACCGTGCTCTTCGACGACGACTACCGGGTCGTCGTCTCCGAACGCCATCCCTTCGCCGGCCGCGACTTCGTGCCGTTCAAGGAGCTCGCCGACGAACGCTGGGTCAACTACGACCTGTGGAACGGTCCGACGAGCCGCGTCGTCGATCTCGCGTGCGCTGCCGCAGGATTCGAGCCGACGATGTTCGCCGCCTCCGAGGACGACTACGCCGCACTCGCCCTCGTCGCGGCGAACCTCGCCGTGACCGTGCTGCCCCGGCTCTCGACCGAGCACCTGCCGCCCGGCCTCGTCGCCGTCGACCTCACCGACCCCACCCCGGTGCGCCGCGTCGTCATGCACGTCCGTGACCGTGAAGCCCACCTGCCGCACGTGCGGGCCTTCGCCTCCGCCGCCGAGGCGGTCGCCGCCGACCGCTTCCCCTGAACAGTCGTCCGGCTTCCCCCGGACACCGCACCCCGGACTGCGGTTGGGGCGCTCCCCGAGGTGGATCCCGCTCGACTTCGCGGCGAAAATCGAGCGGGATCCACCTCCGGGAGGCAATTCCCACGGCCGCGCCCCGGCACCGACCCGCCTCGGCAGCCGCTGCCTCCCTCACAGTCGGCTGAGACCTCCTGAGAGTCCGGTGGGATAGGCTGTGCGCGTGAGTTCTGAAATCGAGATCGGCAAAGGCAAGCGCGGTCGTCGGGGCTATTCGCTCGACGACATCGCCATCATCCCCGCACGTCGCACCCGCGATCCCGAGGATGTCTCCCTGTCCTGGCAGATCGACGCCTACCACTTCGAGCTGCCGTTCATCGGCGCGCCCATGGACTCGGCGATGTCACCGGACACCGCCATCGCGCTCGGGCGCCTCGGCGGTCTCGGCGTCCTCGACCTCGAGGGCCTGTGGACCCGCTACGACGATCCCGCCCCGCTGCTCGCCGAGATCGCCCAGCTGCCCTCGGACATGGCGACCTCCCGGATGCAGGAGCTCTACTCCGCCCCGATCCGCGCCGACCTCATCACCGCCCGCCTCGCGGAGATCCGCGACGCCGGCGTCACCGTCGCCGGGGCCCTGACCCCGCAGCGCACGCAGCAGTTCTACAAGACGGTCGTCGATGCCGGTGTCGACATCTTCGTCATCCGCGGCACGACCGTCTCGGCCGAACACGTCTCCTCCCAGGCCGAGCCGCTCAACCTCAAGCAGTTCATCTACGAACTCGACGTCCCCGTCATCGTCGGCGGGGCCGCCACGTACACCGCCGCCCTCCACCTCATGCGCACGGGCGCTGCCGGCGTCCTCGTCGGCTTCGGCGGGGGAGCGGCGGCGACGACGCGGCGCACGCTCGGCATCCACGCCCCGATGGCCACCGCGATCGCCGACGTCCACGCCGCCCGCCGCGACTACATGGACGAATCCGGCGGCCGCTACGTCCACGTCATCGCCGACGGCGGTCTGGGCACGAGCGGCGAGATCGTCAAGGCCTTCGGCGTCGGCGCCGACGCCGTCATGCTCGGCACCGCGCTCGCCCGCGCCACCGAAGCCCCCGGCCGCGGCATGCACTGGGGTGCCGAAGCCCACCACCCCGAGCTGCCCCGCGGCCACCGCGTCGAACTCGGCACGGTCGGCAGCCTCGAGCAGGTCCTCTTCGGCCCCGGTCGCACCGCGATCGGCGAACTCAACCTCGCCGGTGCCCTGCGCCGGGCGCTCGCCACGACCGGTTACGTCGACCTCAAGGAGTTCCAGCGCGTCGACGTCACCGTGTCCCCGTACCAGCCTGGATCGGTGGTCTGATCTGTTCCGTCTGGCACTGACTCCCAAATGGCTGGGGTCCCTGGTCTTCGTCCTCGTGCTCGTCAGCTGCTTCGTCGGCCTGTCGGCCTGGCAGGTCGACCGTGCCCAGCACAAGAACGACGTCGTCTCGGCGACCGACATCGATGAGACGAAGGACTTCAACGAGGTGATGGGCGCTCAGGCTCCGATGCCCGGCATCCTCGCCGACCAGCGCGTCAGCCTCACCGGCCGGTGGCTGCCCGACGACCAGGTCGTCGTCCCGGGGCGGATCAACGACGGCGAGGAGGGCTTCTGGGTGGTCACGATGTTCGCCCCCGACGACGCCCGCCTCGGCGAGGGAGCCGTCGCGGACACGACCGGCAAGACGATCGCGATCCCCGTCCTCCGCGGCTTCACCACCGACGAGGAGACGGCGATGAACTCGCGGGCCCTCGAGGGTCCGGTCGCCCTCGAAGCGCGCATCGGCCCCGTCGAGGGACCTGAACCCGGCACCGGTCTGCCCGATGGACAGGTGAAGACCGTCTCGACCTCCCAGCTCATCAACCTCTTCCCCGACCTGCTCACGTACTCCGGCTTCCTCATGCCCGAGACCGCGACCGGGGCGGCCGCCTCGGTGGGCACCGGAGGACTGACCCAGGTCGACACGACGACGACCCGTGACGAGGGCGGCTTCGACGTCCAGTCCGCGGTCTACGCGATCGAATGGCTGATCTTCGCCGGCATGGCCCTCTACATGTGGTGGCAGCTGCTGCGTGACGACTATGTCAGGACCCGCCTCGGCGAGGCCGGGGGCAGTGCGAAGGATCCGCAGGCCGGCGGCGACTACGTCATCGTCAAACCCGCAGGCCAAGCCCGGATCGACCCCGAGGTGATGTCCGGGCTGACCGGACTGCCCGCCCACCGGCACGGTGGAGCGAAACCGCGCAGAGCCGACAGCCAGACCCAGCCCTCCCCGACTGCCAGCACCACGACCGAAGGACCCGAAGCGTGAGCGACCACCCCGAGAACCTCGATTCCCGCCCCGAGGTCGACGAGTCGAACCTGTGGAGCGTCAAGCGCTTCACCTCGGCGCGCAATGCCCTGAAGTTCTACCGTGTCATGGCGATCATCACCGGCACGATGCTGATGATCCTCACGGTCGAGATGATCTACAAGTACCTCATCGCCCCGGACCCGTCGACGGCGCTGATGTTCGGTGACTTCAATCTCGCCGCGGCGATCGCGATCAGCCACGGCTGGTGCTATGTCGTCTACCTCATCGGCTGCTTCTGGCTCAATCAGCAGATGCGCTGGAGCCTCGGCCGCTACCTCATCCTCGCCCTCGCCGGCGTCGTCCCGGTGATGTCGTTCATCCTCGAACGCCGCATCCACCGCCAGGTCGAAGCCGAGCTCGCCGCCGCCGTCGTCGTCGCTCCCAGGAGCTGAGGACCCCCGCCGAGGCGGTCGCCGGGTTCCGTCCGGAGCCGGCGATCCGGTGCGTCCCGCCGTTGATTAGACTTGGGGGCATGACGAACCCCCAGAGCACACAGGTGCCTCCTGTTCTCGTGGTCGATTTCGGCGCGCAGTACGCGCAGCTCATCGCCCGCCGGATCCGTGAGGCGGGACTGTATTCCGAGATCATCGCCCATGACGCCCCGGCGGCCGAGTTCGCGGCCAAGAACCCCGTGGCCATCGTGCTCTCCGGCGGACCCTCGAGCGTCAACGACGAAGCGGCGCCGCCCTTCGACGAGGCGGTCTTCGACCTCGGTGTCCCGACGATGGGCATCTGCTACGGGTTCCAGCTCATGTCGACGAGCCTCGGCGGTCGCGTTGCAAAGACCGACAAGCGCGAGTACGGCTCGACCCCGGTCGCCGTCGCCGACCAGGGGGCGCTGCTCGCCGAGACCCCCGACGCCTACACCGTGTGGATGTCCCACGGGGACTCCGTCGCCGAGGCGCCCGCGGACTTCACCGTCCTCGCCTCGACCCCTGACACCCCGGTCGCGGCCTTCGAGCACCCCGAGCGGAAGTTCGCCGGCGTCCAGTGGCACCCGGAGGTCCTCCACTCCGAGAACGGGCAGAAGATCCTCGAGAACTTCCTCTACCGGGTCGCCGGTCTCGAAGCCGACTGGACGAACGAGTCCGTCATCGACGAACAGGTCGACCTCATCCGCCAGCAGGTCGGGGACAAGCAGGTCATCTGCGCGCTCTCCGGCGGTGTCGACTCCTCGGTCGCCGCCGCGCTCGTCCACAAGGCGATCGGCGATCAGCTCACCTGCGTCTTCGTCGACCACGGACTGCTGCGCGAAGGCGAACGGGAACAGGTCGAGAACGACTACGTCAACTCGATCGGCGTCCGCCTCGTCACCGTCGACGCCCGTGAGCGGTTCCTCAAGGAGCTCGCCGGGGTCACCGACCCGGAGGAGAAGCGCAAGATCATCGGGCGCGAATTCATCCGCACCTTCGAGACCGCCGCCGCCGACCTCGTCCTCGAGGCCAAGGACGAAGGCGAGGAGATCGGCTTCCTCGTCCAGGGCACGCTCTACCCCGACGTCGTCGAATCCGGCGGCGGGTCGGGCACGGCGAACATCAAGAGCCACCACAACGTCGGCGGGCTGCCCGAGGACATCCAGTTCCAGCTCATCGAGCCCCTGCGCGCCCTGTTCAAGGACGAGGTGCGCGCGATCGGCCGTGAGCTCGGCGTGCCCGAGGTCATCGTCTCCCGCCAGCCCTTCCCGGGACCGGGCCTGGGCATCCGCATCATCGGCGAGGTCACCGAGGAGCGGCTTGCGATCCTCCGCCGGGCCGATGCGATCGCCCGTGAGGAGCTGACGAAGGCCGGCCTCGACGGTGAGATCTGGCAGTGCCCGGTCGTCCTCCTCGCCGATGTCCGCTCGGTCGGCGTCCAGGGTGACGGCCGCACGTACGGCCACCCCGTCGTCCTCCGACCGGTCTCGAGCGAGGATGCGATGACCGCCGACTGGACTCGGATCCCCTATGACACGCTCTCGGTGATCTCGAACCGGATCACCAACGAGGTCGATGACATCAACCGCGTCGTCCTCGACGTCACCTCGAAGCCTCCGGGCACGATCGAATGGGAGTGAGCGCCGTCCGTGTGGGGTGACCTCGGGCGTCCACGGGTGCCGAGTCAAGCGCTGAGTCGAGCGCTGGGTCGGGCTCTGAGTCGGGCAGTGCCAAGAAGCGGAGCGCGATCTGTGCCCTGCCGACAACTCCTGAACGGTGTTCAGCTACAGTGGGGTCAGCCCGGGTGAGGCCCGGGACGACCCGACCGTTGGAGAACCCATGACCCACGCAGACAGCACCGCCGCCGCGGGCACCGCTTCGCTCAAGACCCCGAGCCGGGCCGGCGACATCGCGCTCATCGCCGTCTTCGCCGCCCTGCTCGCGGCGTTCGCGATGCTGCCCCCGATCCCCGTCGGTCCGGTGGGCGTGCCGATCACCCTGCAGACCTTCGCCGTGGCGCTGTGCGGCCTCGTCCTCGGCCCGTGGCGCGGCGCCGCCGCCGTCGGACTCTACGTCGTCCTCGGGCTGCTCGGACTGCCGATCTTCTCGGGGATGCGCGGCGGCATCGCCGTGCTCGCCGGCCCGATCGCCGGCTACATCATCTCCTTCACCCTCTACGCGCTGGCCGCCGGATTCGTCGCCCGCTGGGCGCTGCGCCGCTACCGGGGCGTGGCCCTGTGGGTCGCGATGTTCCTCGGCTCCCTTGGCGCGAGCTTCCTGCTCAACCACCCGCTCGGCATCCTCGGCATGTCGATCAACGGCGACCTCCCGCTCGGCGTCGCCTTCGCCGCTGACCTCATCTACTGGCCCGGTGACATCATCAAGAACATCCTCGCGGTGTCCGTGGCCCTCCTCATTCACCGGGCCTTCCCCGACATCCTCCGCCGCCGAGGCGTCCGCCCCCAGATCCCGGACGCCGTGTGATCTTCCGCCGCTGCTCATCATCGAACGCCCCACCGCCCGCCGAGGCGGTGCCCGGGTCCGCCGCAGACCCCGGGTCCGCCTCGGGCTCGGATGATCCGCGGTCGGCCGCCTCGGTGCCGGCCGGATCCACCGCCTCGGTGCCGGCCGGATCCACCCCTGCCCCGGCGGGGGACCGCCGGGAGATCTCCCTGTCCGGGGTGACGGTCGGGGTCGTCGACGACACCCCCACCGGGGATGCCTTCCGGCCGATCCTCACCGACATCGACCTGCGGCTCACCGAGCCCGCGGTCGCCGTCATCGGGGCGAACGGGTCGGGCAAGTCGACCCTGCTCCAGCTGCTCAACGGACTCGTCACCGCGAACGCCGGACAGGTCCTCATCGACGGCATCGATCCCGCCCGGCGGCCGGGCGAAGTGCGCTCCCACGTCGGCTTCGTCTTCACCGACCCGGCCGCACAGCTCGTCATGCCGACCCCGCTCGAGGACATCGAGCTCTCCCTGCGCCGCCGCGTACCCAAGCGCGAACGCCGGGCGGCTGCTCTCGCCGTGCTCGACGAACTCGGGATCGCCGACCTCGCCGACCGCAGCGTCTACGAGCTCTCCGGCGGGCAGCGGCAGCTCGTCGCCCTCGCCGCCGTCCTCGCCGTCGACCCGCAGATCCTCGTCCTCGACGAACCGACGACCCTGCTCGACCTGCGCAATCGGGAGCGGCTGCGCGCGCGGCTGAACGACCTCGTGGCCCGGCGCGGCGTCCGCATCATCGTCTCCACTCACGACCTCGAATTCGCCGGGATCGCCGACCGTGCCATCGTCGTCGAAGCCGGGCGCATCGCCCACGACGGCACCCCCGCCGAGGCGGTCGCAGCCTACCGGGACATCGTCATGAGCGAGACCCATGACTGAGGCCCGGCAGACTGGAACTGGGCAGACCCAGGGAAGGCAGACCCAGGGAGGGCAGACCCAGGGAGGGCAGGCTCGTTCTGGCCGTGAACAGGCCGACCGAGTCCGGGCTGGCCGCACCCGGGCCGGGGTCCGGCGCCGCCCCCAGCTCTTCGGAACGGTGAGCCGACAGCGGGGCTGGCTGCACGGGGTGCCGACGGGGTGGAAGCTCGCAGCGATCGCCGTCATCGGTCTCGTCGCGCTGATCTTCCGCGACCCGATCATCAACTGGTCGATCTTCGCCGTCCTCGTCCTCGTCGGCTTCAACGCCCGCCTGCCCCTCCGGCGATTCGCCCTGACCTGGGCGTATGCGGCGGTTCTCGTCATCATCGTCATGGTCCTCCAGTTCTTCTTCGGGACCCTGCAGGCCGGTCTGGCCGTGGCCGGAACCGTCTTCGCCTGCGTCCAGGCGGCGCTGCTGCTCACCCTGACGACGACCGTCGGCCAGCTCCTCGACGCGTTCGCGGCGATCGTCTCCCCGCTGCGCCGCCTCGGCGTCGACACCGAGGTCATCGCCCTGACCGCCGGACTCATGGTCCGCGCCATCTCGCACATCTCGGGGCTGCTGACCGATGCCGATCGGGCCGCCCGCGCCCGCGGACTCGAGACGAGCCTCAAGGCCCGAGTCGTGCCCGCGATCCTCCGATCGGTGAAATACGCGCAGGACACAGGTCGCGCCCTCGACGCCCGCGGCATCGTCGACTGATCGCCAGCAGAGACGCCACCGCGCTGACGTGTCCTCCGGAGTACCGTCGGAACCAGCGGGGCGAGTGACCCCGCGCAGAGGGGAGATGCACATGAGCGACCACACCGGCACCGTCCTGCTGGCCATGGACTTCCAGAACGGCATCGCCGGGCCCTTCGCCGAGGCCGAGGTCGTCGCCCGTGCCAAGGACGCGATCGCCCACGCCAGGCAGGTCGGGATTCCCGTCGTCTGGGTGCACGTGGCGCTGCGACCCGGCTATCCGGAGCTGCCCGAGACCTCACCGTTCATGCGCATCGCCTCCCACGGCGACCTGTCCGAGGAGAGCGCGGCGACGCAGATCCTCGATGCCATGGGACGCCGAGACGATGAGCTGCTCGTGACGAAGCGCCGCGTCGGGGCATTCAGCGGCAGCGACCTCGCCGAGGTGCTCCGGGGACTGGGAGCCACCGAGCTCGTCCTCTCCGGGATCGCCACCCGCGGCGTCATCCTCGCCACGATGCGGCAGGCCGCCGACCTCGACTATCCCGTGACGATCCTCGCCGACGCCTGCGCCGACCGCGACGAGGAGGTCCACCGGGTCCTCATCGAGAAGGTGCTGCCGTGGCAGGCCGATGTCGTCACCGTCGACGAGTGGATCGGGAAGTAACGCCCCTGCCATCGAGACGGACACTTCGCGTCGAGACCGGCACTGACAACTGTCGGTCTCGACGCGAAGTGTCCGTCTCGATTTCAGGGAGACCCAAGCTGCGGCCCATGACCTGCGGGTTGAGCCGCCGCGAGCACGCGAATCCGTGTGTGCGTGGTCCTGTTACGGTGGAAGCGGACCGCAACCGAAGAGAGGATCGCATGCCCTTGGTCATCATCGCCGCTCTGTTCCTCTCCGTCATCAGCGTCGGCCGCAACGGACAGAGCGTGCCCGAGACCGCGAGCGCATTGTCATCCGTCCAGGTCATCGCCGCAATCCTCGCTGGTGCGGGACTGTGGGTGAGCCTGCGGCGGAAGGTTCGAGCAGTCCCGGCCGACCGGTTCGCGCTCCTCGGGGCTCTCGTCTGTCTCGTCGTCATGATGACCCTCAGCAGCGGCATCGTCTCGCCGATCGCGATCTACGCCACTGCGCTGCCCCTTTCGTTCTACGTCGCGTGGCTGGTCACCCGTGCGCAGGGCGCGAACGCTGACGGCACGGAGTGAGCCGCAGCCGGGTGCGTTGGCCGGGTGCGCAGCCTGCCACCGGCACTGGCGGCCGGATCGTCAGCGGGTCGAGGTGCCCTCCGCGCCCGCCCAGGCGAGGACGTTGAAGCTGCGGCCCATCACCTGCGGGGTGGGATTCTCGATCGCGCGGGAGTAGTGGCCGACGAGCTGGGAGCACACGCTCTTCCACGAGCGGGACAGCACCTGCTGGCGTCCGGCGACGCCGAAGGCCCGGCGCTTGGCCTCGTCGCCGAGGAGATCGACGACGTGCTGGCGCATCGCGGCGAGGTCCTTCGGCGCATACAGCCACCCGGTGTGCGAGGAGTCGACGAGGTCGAGGGGACCGCCGCGGGCGGGAGCGATGACCGGCACTTCCGAGGCCATAGCCTCCTGGATCGTCTGGCAGAACGTCTCGAGCTCACCGGGAGCGACCATGAGATCGAAGCTCGCGACCGCCTGGGCGAGGGCGTCCCCGCCGAGGAAGCCCGCGAAGTGCGCCTTCGGCAGCAGACGCTCGAGCTTCGACCGCCACGGACCGTCGCCGACGATGACGAGCTTGGCATCGGGCACATCGGCGAGCACGCTGAGGTCCTCGACCTGCTTCTCCGCGGCGAGGCGACCGACGAAGCCGATGATCCGCTCCCCGTTCGGAGCCACCGAGCGCCGCCACTGCTCGGAGCGGTGGCTGGGGTCGAAGCGGCTCGAGTCGACTCCGCGGGCCCAGTGATCGACCTCGGCGACGCCGAGGCCCTGGAGCTGCGCGATCGTGTACGACGACGGTGCGAGCGTGAGGGAGGCGTGCTGGTGGATGTTGCGCACGTGGGTCCACAGCATCGCCTCGATGCCGTGCATCCCGTAGCGCGCGGCGTAGGCGGGCACCTCGGTCTGGTAGATCGCCACGGTCGGCAGGTCGAGGCTCTGCGCGGCGAGCACCCCGCGCCAGCCGAGGACGAAGGGACTGGCGAGATGGACGACGTCGGGGGCGAACTTCTCGAGCAGACGCCGGATGCGGGTGACGCCGCCGGGAGCGACGCGGATGCGCCGATACTTCGGCAGGGCGATCGAGGGGACGCGCACGATCCTCGCCCCCGACACCTCCTTGGGGCCGTCGCGGCGAGTGCCCGGAGCGATGACGAGGACCTCGTCGCCGCGATCGGACAGATGCTCGAGGACCCGCAGGAGTGAGTGGGTGACCCCGTTCATGTTGGGGAGGAAGGATTCTGCAATGATCGCTACTCTCACAGCACTCAGTCCACGCCGCCAGAGTGAAGACACGGCGACGGACAGGCGACGTGTCGGCGACCACTGTCGGAAATCGACCCGGCCAGGTGACCGGGGGTCGACGCGTTCGCGACGAGGGTGAACCCTGCGTAAACTTGAACCGCCGAGGCGGTGGCCGGCACCTCGGTCGACCGCACGTGAGAGGAGCCCGGGTGTTCTGGACCATCGTCACCGCCGGTGCGGTCTCGGTTCTCGTCGTCGCCGCGGTCATGCTCATCATCCTCCGGTTCAACCAGCTCTCGATGGCCCGCTCCCTCTGCGACGAGGCGAAACGTCAGCTCGTCGTCGAACTCCGCGCCCGTCATGCCCTTGTCCCCGCCTATCTCGGGACCCTCCAGCAGGTGACGACGCGCGATCTCGCCCCGCTCGAACTCGCGCTCGCCTCCGCCGAACGCGCCCCGTTCGGCCCCCGCGGCGCGGCCGCGGAGAACGCCCTGACGGCGGAGATCAACGATGCCGCCGCCCTCCCGGGACGCCGCGCCGAGGCGACCGGCGGACCCGACGCCTCAACGGGGATGCGCGACGAACTCGACATGACCGTCCAGCTGCTCCACGGTCAGCTCAGCGTCCTCTCCGAGCGCATCATCGCCGTCTCCCGGCTCTACAACGCCAACGTCGACCGCTACCACCACCAGCGCCGCCGCACGCTCTCGCGCCTCTTCGGTCGGGTCTTCACCCCGCGGGAGCACTTCACCGAGGCGCTCGCGGACTCCGCCGTGCCCCGCACAACGGACAGGACAGTGACCCGCGGACCGGGGACGACCACCTCGGCGCGCGATGCGGACAGCGCCGACCAGGGACCGGAACGGGGAGTGGTCGAGGCGTGACCCGCTTCCGCCTCGACCTCGGCTACCGGGGCACGGACTTCCACGGCTGGGCGAAGCAGCCGGGCCTGCGCACCGTGCAGGGCAGCCTTGAGGACGGGCTCGCCCGGGTCACCGGCACCGAGGTGGCCACCGTCGTCGCCGGCCGCACCGACGCCGGCGTCCACGCCCGGCGTCAGGTCGTCCACATCGACGTCGACGAGGCCGGCCTGGCCAAGCTCATCGGACGGTCGGGGCGCTCACCGGAGCAGGCCCTGCTCTCGCGCCTGCGCGGGGTGCTCACCGTCGACGGCTCCGACGACCTCGTCATCCACGCCGTGACCGAGGTGCCCGCCGACTTCGACGCCCGCTTCTCCGCACTGTGGCGCTCCTACCAGTACCGTCTCGCCGACCACCGGTCGTTCCTCGACCCGCTGCTCACCGCGATGACGCCCCGGCACAAGGGGGAGCTCGATGCCGAGGCGATGGCCGAGGCCGCGCACGAGGCGCGCGGACTCCACGACTTCCTCCCGTTCTGCAAGCCCCGGGACGGGGCGACGACGATCCGCACCCTCCACGACCTCGATGTCGCCCGCGACCAAGACGCCGTCATCACGATCGACCTCCGCGCCGACGCGTTCTGCCATCACATGGTCCGCGCGCTCGTCGGCGGCCTCATCCGCGTCGGGTCGGGGGCGTGGCCGGTGACCCGGCCCGCGGAACTCCTCGCCGAGGCGGACGCCGGGATCACCGCGACCGGACCGATGCACGTCACCCCGGCCCACGGTCTCGTCCTCACCGGGGTCGGCTACCCGGATCCGGCCGACTACGCGGCCCGGGCCGCGCAGACGATGGCCCGCCGCGACCTCGGCTGAGCAGGAGCCGGGTCGGTCGAGCAACGACCGGGTCGGCTGAGCAGCGGCCGGGTCGGTCGAGCGACTCTGACCGCCCCCTGGGAAAACAATCCGTCTTGATGACCCGTCATTGACCCTTTACTACAGGGATGGTGGAGTTCTCAGTACCCCACCGACCCCGATGGGGCGTTCCATCCCCACCCTCGCGGCTGACCGAGCCGCGTGGAGAAAGCAGGTGCGTGTCATGTCAGAAACCAACATCATTCTCCTCACCTGGGACAACTCAGGATCCGCCTATGAAGCCTTCAGCAAGTTCCGCGACCTCGACTCCGAGGCGCTCTCGATCGTCGCCTCGGCGGTCGTCGAACGCAATGACAAGGGCCAGCTGCGGGTCACCGACGGTCAGGACAACGACCTCGGCCTCTCGACCCTCGGCGGGGGCGGCATCGGCGCGCTCATCGGCGTCCTCGGCGGACCGCTCGGGATGCTCCTCGGCTTCGCCGCCGGTGCGCTCATCGGCTCGACGGTCGACGCGGAGCGCTCCTTCGACGCCGAGGACGCGCTCTCCGTGTTCAGTGCGGCTCTGCCGGCGGGGAAGACCGGTGTGATCGCCGAGGTCGTCGAATCCGATCCCACCGTCCTCGACGACTTCGCGAAGTCGACCGGTGCGACGCTGCTGCGCCGTCCCGAGGACGAAGTGCTCGACGAGGTCGCCGCGGCCGAGGACGCCGCCTACGCCGCCGCCGAAGCCGCGCGTCAGAAGGTCAAGGAGGAGAAGAAGGCCGAACGCAAGGAGAAGCGCCAGGAGCGCATCGACAAGATCAAGGCGAAGCTCTGAGCCCGACTTATGCTGAGCCTGGCTCGCGCAGAGCCGGACTCGCACTGAGTCTGGCTCGCGCTGGGCCCGACTCGCGCTGAGCTCAGACGGCGGCGCACGGCCCGAACGCCGGGTCGTGCGCCGCTCTCCGTGCCCAGGGCGGCGGCCCGACAGCGCGGTTTCCGACTGCTGTCCTTGTCGTCATCGGTCGCGATTTTGAGAGGAATCCTCTTCCCAGGTGTGAGAATCCTGTGTAGATTCACGTACACGTCACTCATCGTTCGCTTCGCTGCGACACGATGATCACGCTCGTTCCTCTTCTCCTCCCGCCGCCCGGCGGCGGACGCCACGACCACAAGGATGCGAATCTATGTCGAAGCTTCTTCCCAAGGTGCTCGCCGCCGGCGCCGCCGTCTCGCTGCTGACGCTGCCCGGAACCGCGCCGGTCGCCGCGGCCGGACTCGGAGAGTCCTCAACGACCTCGACCCAGGAGCCGACCGACGACAGCGCACCGGCAGAGACCGGTGCATCGGATCCCGGTGACGCCTCGCCTGCCCCGACGACTGCCCCGACCGCCGATCCCAATGCCGCTTCGGCCGGCACGAAGGTCCAGCTCATGGGGATCACCGACTTCCACGGTCGGATCTCCGAAGCCGGAGCCCAGGTCGCCTCGGTGGTCGAAGAGGAGCGCGCGAAGTTCGCAGCCGAGGACAACGCCGCCGGTACCGCCTTCATCGCCGCCGGTGACAGCATCGGCGCCTCGACCTACGTGTCGTCCTCGCAGGAGGATTCGCCGACGATCGACGTCCTCAACGCGATCGGACTCCAGGGCTCGGCCACGGGCAACCACGAATACGACAGGGGCATCGACGACCTCACCGGCCGCGTCGTCTCGGAAGCCGACTTCCCGTACCTCGCCGCGAACGTCTACGACAAGGGCACGACCGACGTCGTCGACGGTCTCGAGGACTACACGACGCTCGACGTCGGAGGTGTGAAGATCGCCGTCATCGGGGTCGTCACCCAGGACACCACCTCACTCGTCTCCCCGGCGGGCATCGCCAACGTCGACTTCGGCGACCCGACGGACGCCGTCAACCGCGTCGTCGGTGAGATCGAGGCCCTGCCGGAGGATCAGCAGCCGGACATGACGGTCGTCGAGGCCCACCTCGGCGCCTCTGCCACCGACAGCCTCGAGGCCGCGGAGGCCTCGAACGCGGAGTTCAAGAAGCTCGTCACCGAGGCCGATGCCTCCGTCGACGCCCTGCTCACCGGTCATACGCACCTCGCATCGAACTTCAACGCCCCCGTCCCCGGCGACCCCGAGCGCACGCGGCCGGTTCTCCAGGCGGGGAACTACGGCTCCTATGTCGGGCAGATCAAGCTCGAATCCGACGGTGCGGGCAATTGGACGACATCGAGTTCGGATCTGCTGTCGACCGAGGACAAGGACTACGCCTCGCCGGTCGTCGACGAGGTGAAGCAGATCGTCGCCGACGCCGAGGAGCAGGCGAAGGGTCCGGGCTCCGTCGTCGAGGGCACGATCACCGAGGACATCACGCGCGCGTTCACCGAGGACGGTGCGGAGGACCGCGGGGCGGAGTCGACGCTCGGCAACCTCGTCGCCGACTCCCTCAAGGACGGGGTCGAGGACTCCCAGCTCGCGCCCGCGGACTTCGGCATCACCAACCCCGGCGGACTGCGCACGGATCTCAAGTGCGACGACATCTACAACAACGAGCAGCCGTGCGAGGTCACGGCCGCCGAACTCAACGCGGTGCTGCCGTTCGCCAACGACCACGGCGTCGTGACGATGAAGGGCGCCGACGTCATCGGTCTCTTCGAAGAGCAGTGGCAGCCCGACGGCGCCTCGCGCCCGTTCCTCCACCTCGGCATCTCCAAGGAGCTCGACGTCGTCTACGATTCGACCGCGGCCCGCGGCGAACGCGTGAAGTCGGTCAAGGTCAACGGTGAGGAGATCGATCCGAACCGGGACTACCGCGTCGCGACCCTGAGCTTCCTCGCCGCCGGCGGTGACAACTTCTCCTCCTTCGCGAAGGGGTCGTTCGAGCTCTCGGGCCTCACGGACTTCGAGACGTGGACGAACTACTTCCAGAAGAACTCGCCGGTGGCGCCCGACAAGTCCGAACGGCAGGCCGACGCGGCCCAGGACGTCATCAGCACCGGTGACGTCACCGCCGAGCTGACCGCCCCGGCCGACGGCATCGCCCCAGGTGCCAGCGGAGACTTCGTCCTGAAGTCGGATTCGAAGGGCGAGGTGCCCGGACCCATCGACGTCACCGTCGACGTGCCCGAGGGCTACAGCGTCGAGGCGGGGACCCCGCAGTCGGCGACGGCCAAGGCGTCTGCCGCCGAGGCGGGGGCCCAGGCCGCTGCCGCGACGATCACGCTCGACGGGATCCCGGCCGGGACGAGCGAGGTTCCGATCACCGTCACCGCACCCGAGGACGCCTCCGGTGAAGTCACCGTGACGACGACGCTGCAGGCGGGCGAGGCCGACTGGTGGGACAACAACCCGATGCCGCTGCCGCACCCGTTCGAGGCGACGGCGCAGATCGTCGGCGGGTCCGGTTCCGATGCCGGAGCCGACGCCGACGGCGGCAGTGCGGATGCTGATGGCGGCAGTGCCGATGGCTCGGATCAGGGCGGTTCGGACGCGTCGTCGAACGGCGGCAGCGCCGACAGCTCGGACCAGGGCGCCTCGGATGCGAACGGTGCGAACGCTTCCGCAGACGGTGCGAACGCCTCGTCGAACGGCGGGGGAGCGGGCTCGGGTGCCGGTTCGGACTCGGCGTCGAACGCGTCCGGCTCGAAGGATGGCGGTGACCTGCCGCGCACCGGTTTCGAGGCCCTCAATCTCGTCGCCACCGCACTTGCACTCATCGTCGCCGGCGGCGCTGCCATCGCCGTGGTGCGGCGCAGGAAGGCGAACATCAGCATCTGAGAATGAGAGCGCTCAGCCCGTGACACGAGTGCTGCGGGGGCGCGGTGAGCGCCGCTGGTTTACGCCGGGCGCCGTCGCCGCTGGCGCGACGTGAGCCGTGACCAGGACTGAGCGCAGCGCTTGGATGAGGGGCCGGGGAGTGATCTCCCCGGCCCCTCGCTGTCCTCTCGACTGACTATCTCATCCCGATTGTTGCTGTTGCCCCGACGCAGCCGCTGTACGCCGGAGTGCGTCGTTGTTCTCCGGACGTCGTCACTGGTGTCCGGACTGCTCCGCCGCAGGACGCCCCGTCGCCACAGGCAGACGCCGCTGACATCGGGACTCGTCCAGACGTCGCAGTCGTCGGGACCGTCCGGACGAGACGTGGCCGCCGGTGCCAGGATGTGATCGCCGGTGACAGGGCATTGCCGTCGTCATCATTCTGCGTTCGCGGCAGGGTCAGTTGGACGACTGACGGTCGCCGGAGGTTCCGGCGTCCTCGCGACCGGCCGGCGCTTCGGCGCCGACCGACGCACCGCGGTGCGTCGCCGACCTCGCACGAGCGTCAGCGCCATCCGACGCGTCACCGTCAGCGGAGACCCCGTCAGCGCCACCGGACGCCCCACCGAGACCCGGCGTTGCGCGCCCGGAGCCCGCGGTCGCCTCGGCGCGGGGGTGCGTCTCGAGATGGGCGAGGACGGGGACGAGGAAGAGGATGCCGACGGCGGGGACGACGATTCCGGAGTCGTTGATGAAGGTGCCGACGCCGAGGAGGATCGCGAGGCTGATCATCGCCGCGCGCAGCAGCGGGAAGCGCGCGTAGAGGTCGGTGAGTCCGTGCATCGAGAAGCGCGCGGGGGTGAGCGCGACCCAGAACACGGCGATGATGATGAGCGGCAGGATGACCGTCATCCACGACTGCGTGAGGATGTCGATGTTCATGTCGATCTTGCGCGCGAGCACCCCGAGGGCCTCACCGTTGATGAGCGAGTCGAAGAAGCGGCCGAAGTGCGTGCGCTGGGCAGCCGGGCGCAGCCAGTCGAGGAAGAGGACGAGGAGCATGACGAAGCCGGCGATGCCGACCGTGAGGCCGAGACGTTTGACCGAGAAGCGGATGCCCGCCGAGGCGAGGGCGAGGTAGGCGACGCCGATGATGAGCGTGGGCACCGACCCGAACTTAGTGCCGAGCCCCGGAGCGGCGAGCAGCACGCAGGAGAGGAGGACGGGCACGAGGACGATCGCCAGTCGCGTCAGCGGTCGTCTTGCGAGGGAGGCGAAGCCGGCGACGGCGAGCAGCAGGGCGCAGCAGTAGAGCGCGAGCGCGGAGTTGCCGATCCCGTAGAACCGGGAGGCGATGAGGAGGGGCTCGCCGAGGAGGGTCGACATCTGCAGCTGCGAGCCGGTGATGACGTCGTAGGCGAGCACGCCCACCGTGACGGCGGAGACGAAGAGGACGGGGCCGAGCTGCGAACGGCGCCACGGCCCGAGGAGGGCGAGTGCTCCGAGCACGACGGACCACCCGACGAGCGCACCGAGCATCGCGATGTCCGGGTTCGTCGCCCGCTCCCACGGGAGGACGTTGACGAGGTACGTCGACACGGGCATCGCCGCGAAGACGACGCCGAGGCGGTACGCCGTGGAGTGGACGAGCTCGCGATGGCGGCGACGGAGGAACCACGCGAGGGCGAGCAGCCCGGCCATGAGCGAGGCGACGACGGGGAAGAACCACGTCGAGATCTCGTTCTGCGTCGTCACCGCGACCTGCCGGTCGAGCACCGACTGGAAGCGCGACTCCCACGACCCGCCGGGGTTCGATGTCATCGGCGCCCCGGCGACGTTGCCCATCGTCTCCCCGCCGCTCAGCTGGACGAGCGTGGGCGCGATGTCGGGCACCTGGATGAGCCCCGGCTGCCGTGTCGACGAGGAGGTGAGGAGTCCGGGCTCGGCCCCGGGTTCGAGCATCATCGTCGCCTGCATCGAGGACCCGTCGTGGGTGCCGTCGGCGATCGAGGCGAAGATGATCGGCGAGGTGCCCTCGCCGATGCCGGCCGCCGGGTCGGCGCCGAGCCAGCCGGTCGCGGTGAGGATCGCCCCGACCCGACGGTCGAGGTCTTTGAGCGAGTAGCCGTCGGCCTCCGAATTGCCGAGGTCGACGATGGCGAGCTCGCCGGATTCCGACGCCGAGGCGGCCCGGAGGCCGATGTCGTCGGCGATCGGCTCCCACTGGCCGATGCGACCGCTCGGATCGGCCGCGGCGATCGCAGCTCCCGGACCGTAGGCGGAGATCGCCGGGACGGCTTCGGCGAGACCGCCGAGGGCGGCATCGTAGTTGTCCCCGCGTGCGACCTGCTGAAAGACGTCCCAGTCGGCGACCCAGCCGTCGAGGGGCGGTTGGGGCTTGCGGCACTGCTGCCGCGGTTCGTCGGCTGCACGGCGGCCCGATCCCACGGCGAGCCACCCGTCGACGGGGCAGCTGACGGAGCGGACGCTGCGCGGGGTCATCGTCCCGATCTGCGAGGACTGCATCATCGCCCAGAGGTTCGGAGTCGTCTGCGGGTCGAGGTCCTCGAACGTGAACCCCGAGGTGCCGATGAGGATCGGGGCGTTCTCCGCGGGGCGGGGGGCGTCGGCGCTCCGGCCGGAACCTGCCGCCTGCGCGGCGCTCGCGGTGCTCGCGGTGTGCGCGGAGTGGCCGGCACCGGCAGCCTGCCCTGTACCGACAGCCTGCCCGGCCTGCGGCAGGCCGGTGATGAGGACGAGGGCGGCCAGCGCCCCGAGGAGGACGCGCAGCAGCCACGGACGCACGGCAGCGCTCATCGGCCCGGTTCCCGGGTCGCGTCGGCGGCGGACGTGAGGAGGGCGGCGGCACCGCGTGTCGTGTCAGTGCCGTGTGGGACGGTGAGGTCATCGGCGCAGAGGGCGAGGAGGTAGGGCAGGAGGACCATGGCGCCGGTGGAGGGCACGGCGATGCCGGAGTCCGTGAGCACGAGGCCGACGGTGAGCCCGGTGACGGCGGCGAGGAAGCCGAAGTGGACGTCCTCGTCGGTGAAGACCTCGGGCAGGCGTCCCCGCCAGTGGTCGAGGAACCGCGCGGTCCGGGTCGGCCCCTGGAACCGGGGGAAGTGGAGGAGGTAGCGGAGGAAGACGAGGATCGCGATGATCGCGAGAGGGGTGACGATCGACAGCGCCGGATTCACCTGGATGATGTGGAGGTTCGCGCTGAGCTTGCGACCGACGACCTGCAGCGCCTCTCCGGTGACGAGCTGGTCGAAGAAGTTCCCGAAATGAGAGCGGCTGCCGGCCGGTCGCAGCCAGTCGAGGAACGCGATGCCGATGAGCGCCGCCAGTGACGCGACGCCGATGAGTCCGAGCCGCAGCAGCGAGAGCCGGATGCGGCTGACGAGGGCGAGGAGGACGAGGAGACCGGCGAGGGTGGCGATCGTGCCGCCGAACTTCGCTCCCCACGACGGGTTCCCGGAGACGAACACCGCAGCCAGGCCGATGACGGCAGGGACGATGAGGACGAGCCGCTGGTGGCCTGCGGCACGCAGGCGGGAGACGAGGAGGCCGAGGAAGACGAAGAGGCTCGCGATGAAGATCGCAGCGCCCTGATTGCCGAGACCGTAGTAGCGGCCGCCGACGATCGGGTTGTAGCCGAGCAGCGAATTCGCCTGCAGCCGCGACCCGGTCGCCAGGTCGACGGCGATGATGACGACGGTGAGGAGGGAGAGCGCGGCGACGCGTCCCCGCCACGTCCGACCCCACGGCGGGAGCAGGGAGAGGAGGAGCATCGCGGCGGCCCCGAGAGCCACGGAGAGGAAGAGACCGAACTGCGGGTGCGGGAACCGCGCCCACGGCAGCAGTCCCGCGAGGAACGCCCCCATGGGAATCGTCGCGAGGACGAAGGCGATCCACGCCAGCGTGCGGTGGACCCAGGCGCCGGTGGTCGGGGCCGGCGCAGCGGCGGCGAGTCCGGCACTGCCGGTGTCCGGGGCCTCCGCGGTGGGCGCTGTGATCGCGCGACCGCTCCGGTCCGGGTGACCGGTCAGGTCGGCGCGACGGGCGATGGCGCCGCGGAGGCCTGGGGCCCAGCGGTCGATGAAGATCGTGCTGAGCAGAAGCCCGCAGAGGATGACGAGGACGTAGAAGGCGATGTCGAGGAAGAGGGAGAACGTCGAGAGGTTCTCGTAGACGAACTCCGATTTCGTCGCCTCGGTCTCGAGGTCGAGGCGACGGTCCTCCGGTGACGCCGATGACGGGGTGACGTCGAGGGAGATCCCGCTCGGGGAGTCGATGCCGAGGCGCTCGAGGATGCCCGGGGCGAGGTCGGTGATCTGGAGCAGACCCTCCGTCCGCGTCGACGCCGAGGAGAGCGTGCCCGGAACGAAACCGGGTCCCGAGGCGAGGAAGGCCCGCAGCCGGGGAGAACTCGAACTGTCACCGAGACCGGCGATGATGACAGTCGGCTCCGCCTCCGACTGGGAGCGCAGCTGCTCGAGCCGATCGCCGAGGCGGCGGTCGGCCTCCTCGACGGAGGCGCGCCGGTCGTAGTCGGTGGGCACGGTGTAGGAGTAGTTGGGGATCGGGTCGAACAGCCACGAACGGGAGCCGATCGATCCGAGATCGACGAGTGCGAGGCGGCAGTTCGCCGCGATCGCGTCCTCGGTGTAATTGCCGATCTGCCCGTTCTCATCGGCGACGGCGTACGCCGCACCCGGACCCTCGGCGGCGACGCAGGCGTCGAGGCCGGCAGGCGCGCCTGCCTCACCGACGAGGCGGGAGAGCATTCCGTAGTCGACGGTGTAGCCGGTGCCCTGGTTCGGCTCCCTGACGGCGTCGAAGTCGGGAATCGTCGCAGGCACCGTCTCTCCGGGACGGGTGAGGAGACTTTCATCACCCTCAGGCCCTTCGGCGACCTCGACCTCGTCGTCGGCGGCCGGATCGGTGCTCGTCGACGGGGCGATGAGGGCAGGGCAGCGGGCAGGGTTGTCGACGTCGGGTTCGTGAGGGGGACCCGCCTCGGCGCGGGCACCGGATCCGAAGGACAGCCAGCCCGATGCCGGGCACGTCGCGGACCCGATCGTGCGGACGTTGAGGTTCGCCGCCGCCCCGGTGCGGAAGACCTCGAAGAGATTCGGAGTCCGCTCCGGATCGATGTCTCCTATGGTCAGACCCGGTATGCCGAAGACAACCGTCTTGCTTTCGGCGGCAGCGGCAGCGCTGTCACCGGAGTCGGCCGGCGCCTCGGCGGGGGGTGTCGGAGTCGACTGCGCCCACGCGGGAGATGACGCGGGGGAGACGAAGAGTGCCACGAGCCCGACGATGATCCCCAGCACCAGGAGCCGGTGGGAGGGAAGGCGGCGGGGCAGGACGGATTGAGGCGGCACAGGACAATGGTATCGGGTGCGGCATTTCCCCCTCCTGACCCCGACCTGGACGTTTGCTCACCGGGCCGCGGGGCATGTATATTTGATTGTCGTTGTGTGCGCTCGTCGTGCTCCCTTGCATAGCCTCTTGCGTTGCAGGCCCGTAGGTGGGGAAGCACTCGACGAACGGACCCGATTGAAGACAGACAGTGTTCGGACGCATCAGCCTCACGACCCGATGAGTCCGCCCAGGCACTGGCCCCATGAGATACGAAAAGAAGGCTACTTTTGCGTACGTACACCCCCAAGCCCGGCGATGTCGAGCGCCAGTGGCACGTCATCGACGCCACTGACGTTGTGCTCGGTCGTCTTGCCACCCAGGTTGCACGCCTGCTGCGCGGCAAGCACAAGACCACGTTCGCCCCGCACATCGATTCCGGTGACTTCGTCATCATCATCAACGCCGACAAGGTCGCGCTGACCGGCGCGAAGCTCGAGCAGAAGCGCGCTTACCACCACTCGGGCTACCCGGGCGGCCTCAAGAGCGTCAACTACGCCGAGCTGCTCGCGTCGAACCCCGAGCGCGCAGTCGAGAAGGCTGTCGCCGGCATGGTTCCGAAGACTCGCCTCGGACGCGCCCAGATGCGGAAACTCAAGGTCTACGCGGGCGCCGAGCACCCGCACGCCTCGCAGAACCCGCAGCCGTACGAACTCAACCAGGTCGCGCAGTAAGCGCGCTTGAGTCACAGAGATACCGAGGAGAACCGTGGCTGACACCGCCAACGCGACCGAAGTCGAAGAACTGACCGAATACACCTCCGAGACCCCCGCAGACGCCGGCCTGGGCGACCAGACCGCCGGTGGACGCGGACAGTCCCTCACCGCCCCCGGCAACGGAGTGGGCCGCCGCAAGCAGGCGATCGCCCGCGTCCGCCTCATCCCGGGCTCCGGCGAGTGGACGATCAACGGACGCACTCTCGAGGAGTACTTCCCGAACAAGCTGCACCAGCAGCTCGTCAACGAGCCATTCCGCCTGCTCGACCTCGAAGGCCGCTTCGACGTCGTCGTGCGCATCTCGGGCGGCGGACCCTCCGGACAGGCCGGTGCCGTCCGTCTGGGCATCGCTCGTTCGCTCAACCAGATCGACGCTGAGTCGAACCGCCCCGAACTGAAGAAGGCAGGCTTCCTGCGCCGCGACGCTCGCGTCAAGGAACGCAAGAAGGCCGGTCTCAAGAAGGCCCGCAAGGCTCCGCAGTTCTCGAAGCGCTGATCCGCTCGCACCGTCTGCGCATGGTCTGCCACTGATGCGCAGTCGGCGGCGCACGTGCGGCCCCGAACCCGTTCGGGGCCGCACTTCGTGCATTCACCGCCGAATGGTCACCGCGCGCTCCTCAACGCGCAGATGACCATCGACTAACATCGAAACGAACCTTGAGGAAAGGACTTGCCCATGGCCAGACTCTTCGGTACCGACGGAGTGCGCGGACTCGCCAATCGCGACATCACCGCGAAGCTCGCGCTCCAGCTCTCCGTCGCCGCCTCCCGCGTGCTCACCCGCTCCTGGGACGGCGACCGCCGCCCCTTCGCCGTGATCGGACGCGACACCCGCGTCTCGGGAGAGTTCCTCTCCGCGGCCACGAGTGCGGGCATCGCCTCGGCAGGTGTGGACGTCCTCGACGCGGGCATGCTGCCCACCCCGGGCATCGCCAGCGTCGTCAAGGACACCGGAGCGGCCTTCGGCGTCGTCATCTCCGCCTCCCACAACCCCATGCCCGACAACGGCATCAAGTTCTTCGCCGCCGGCGGCACGAAGCTCGACGATGCCGTCGAGGACGCGATCCTCGACATCCTCGACCAGGAGTGGGAGCGCCCCATCGGCTCCGACGTCGGCCGCATCTCCCGATACCCGGCCGCCGCCGACGAATACACCGAGAAGCTCGTCCGCTCGATCGCGCCCGACGGCGTGCGCCCCCTCTCGGGCCTCAAGGTCGTCGCCGACTGCGCTCACGGCGCCGCGTCGATCGTCGGTCCCGCCGCACTCCGTCAGGCCGGGGCCGAGGTCATCGTCTCCGCCGCCGAACCCGACGGCCTCAACATCAACGACGGTGTCGGGTCGACCCACCTCGAATCCCTCCAGCGCCTCGTCGTCGAGACCCAGTCCGACCTCGGCGTCGCCTTCGACGGTGACGCCGACCGCTGCCTCGCCGTCGACTCCCTCGGCCGCGTCGTCAACGGCGACCAGCTCATGGGCATCCTCGCGATCGGACTCAAGGAGCTCGGCGAACTGCGGGGGAACACGCTCGTCACCACAGTGATGTCGAACCTCGGACTGCGCCTGGCGATGGACAAGCACGGCATCAGCACGGTGCAGACGGCCGTCGGCGACCGCTACGTCCTCGAGCGGATGCTCGCCGATGACTTCGCGCTCGGCGGAGAGCAGTCCGGTCACGTCCTCATGCTCGATCACGGCACGACCGGTGACGGCGTGCAGACAGCCCTGCACCTGATGAAGCGGATGGCCGACGCGAAGCGGACCCTGGCCGATCTCGCCGCCGAGATCCCACAGCTGCCGCAGGCGCTCGTCAACGTCAAGGGCGTCGACAAGCACCGTGTCGACATCCCGGAGGTCGCCGCCGAGGTGGCCGCCGTGGAGACTGAACTCAACGGCACCGGCCGGGTGCTGCTGCGCGCCTCGGGCACCGAACCCCTCATCCGCGTCATGGTCGAGGCCGAGACCGAAGAGGTCTCCCAGGTCCAGGCCGAGCGCCTCGCCGCCGTCGTCAAGGAGCACCTCGCGCTCTGAGCGCACAATGACGACGAGGGGCCCTGCAGCAGATCTCTGCTGCAGGGCCCCTCAATCATTCACGCTGGACGGTCGCACCGCCTCGGCGGGCGACCTGTCTCAGCGATCGCCTCGGTGGGATCATCCCCTCACAGGGCGAGCTTCTTGCGCACGCCGGCGGAGAAGAGGTCGACGGCGATGATGAGCACGAGCACGATGAGGATGTAGGTGAGCATCGAGTCGAACTGGAACGACTTGATCGCCTGGTTGATGAGCAGTCCGATGCCGCCGGCCCCGACGAGGCCGAGGACGAGCGAGGACCGGACATTGACGTCGAACCGGTAGAGGAGCAGCCCGAAGAGCTGGGGGACGACCTGCGGGAACGTCGCGTTCGCGACGATCTGTCCACGGGAGGCCCCGGCGGTCTTCAGCGCCTCCGACGGCCCCGGATCGATCTCCTCGATCGCCTCCGACCACAGCTTGCCCATGACTCCCGTGTTGTGGAAGATGAGCGCGAGCACGCCGGGGAAGGGCCCGAGGCCGACCGCGGTGACGAAGACGAGCGCGAAGACGATGTCGGGCACCGCGCGGAGGAACGACATGATCGAGCGCGCGATCTGGTAGACGAACCGGTTCGGTGACGTCGTGCGCGATCCGAGCACCGCGAGCAGCGCCGAGGTGGGGATCGACAGGGTTGTGCCGAGCAGGCCGATCCACAGGGTGATGCCCGTGGCCTCGATGCCGGGCCACAGCGTGTCCTCCCAGCTGAGGTTCGGCGGGAATGCCTCGGAGAGGAAGTTGATCATCCCTTGGCGACCGTCGAGGAGGGTGACGAACGAGAAGTCCGTCTCCCGGATCGCGACGACGTGGAGGAGGACGATGACGACGATCGCCGTCGCCAGCTGCCACCCGCCGAAGCGGCGGATAGGCGGCTGGAGCGCTGAGGTCGTGTTCCTCAGCGGCACGGTCCGCAGGGTGGTGCCGCGGGTGTCGGGAATCGTCTTCATCTACTCGTCCTCCGCGATCGGGGCGGTCGTGTAGAGGGAGGTGATCGCCTCGGCGGAGACCTCCTCGGAGGTGCCCCGCAGCACGATCTCCCCGGACTGCAGGCCGATGATCGTATCGGCGAACTCCCGGGCGAGATCCGGCTGATGGAGGACGGCGGCGACGGCGAGGCCCTCGTTGTGCGCGAGATCGCGCAGCAGGGACATCACCGTGCGCGCGGCCTGCGGGTCGAGGGCGGCGACGGGTTCGTCGGCCAGCAGCACCTCGGCGCCCTGGCACAATGCCCGGGCGACTGCCACACGCTGCTGCTGACCGCCCGAGAGCGTGCCGGCCCGGTCGGTCGCCCGGTCGGCGAGACCGACGCGGTCGAGGGCGACCATGGCCTCCCGGCGGATCGCCGCCGGGAAGAGCCACGGATGGAGCGAGGCGAGGCTCGACATCCGGCCCAGCGCTCCCGCGCACACGTTGTCGAGCACCGAGCGGCGGGCGACGAGGTGGATCTTCTGGAACACCATGGCCGGGCGGCCGTGGCTGCCGCCGACCTCGATGTCCCCGCTCTGGTAGGGAGTGAGACCGGCGACGGCACGCAGCGTCGTCGACTTGCCCGAGCCGTTGGCGCCGAGGAACGCGAGCAGCTCACCGGGGGCGACGCTGAAGCTGACATCGTCGAGCACCCGCTTCGACCCGAAGGACACCGCGAGGCCGTCCACCCGGAGCAGGGGAGGCGCCGAGTCGTCGCTTCCCGCTGACCCGGCCGCCTCCTCGGCGGACGCGGGCTTCACGGTCTTCGTCGCCATGCTCACACGTCCTCTTCGGTGAGGTTCATCGTCTCCGCGAGGTCGAACAGCGGCTGGTAGGTCGACTTGTCGACCTCGATGAGCTGGCCGGCCGGGGTGACACCGAGGTAGCCGGCAACCTCTTCGAGGTCATCGGCGGGCATGTTGAGCAGGGCGTCCTTGACGGCGGCCTTGAACTCGGGGTCGGCGTCGGCGCGGACGGTCATCGGGTCGTTCGGGATGGGATCGGACTGCCAGATCTGACGGAAGTCCTCTTCGTTGAAGGTGCCCTCCTTGATCGCGGTGCCCATCGTCTGCGAGTTGATCTGCGCGGCGTCGACGGCGCCGTTGGTCAGGGCGAGCAGCGACTCGGGGTGGCCGCCGGCGTAGTTGAGGTTGATGTCGGATTCGGCGATGTTCGCCTCGGCGAGCGCGAAGCGGGGGAGGGCGTCACCCGAGGTCGAGCCCACGCTGCCGAGCGCGAGGTCCTTGCCGCGCAGGTCTTCGAGCGTCTCGATGTCGGAGTCCTTGGCGACCCAGATGCCGCCGGTGTAGGAGCTGAGCTCACCGTCGGCGGTGCCGAAGGACACGAGCGGTTCGGCGCCGGCGCGCTCGGAGGCGAAGACGTAGCCGAGCGGGCCGAACTGGCCGATGTCGAGCTTGCCGTTCTCCATGGCGAGCACCTCGGCGGAGTAGTCCTCGAGGACCTGGACCTCGACCTCGCAGTCGAGGGCCTCACCGAGGGAGGCGCCGACAGCCTGGTAGGCGGGTTCGAGCTTCTGCGGATCCTCGAACGGCTCGATGCCGAACGTGATCTTGCCGTCGGGGCACGTGGCCGATTCGGCCTCCGCGGCCGGAGTGCAGCCGGCGAGGACGACGGGGGCGAGGACGAGAGCGGCGGTGGCAAGGGCGATATGAGAGCGTTTCATGGCGATCCTTCTGGTGTGTGGTGGTTGGTGTCTGGTGATCGGTGCGTGGTGACGGGGTCGATTGCGGGCAGGACGGAGTTGTGGACAGGACTGTGGTGTGGACGGACAGGGTCTGGTCAGGACGGAGTTCGGTCAGGTCAGGTCTGTGGGCACGGGCGGGCAGGGCGCGGCAGTCTCTGCCGTGCCCTGCCTCCTCAGGCGGCGGGGCGGTCGGCGCGGCGGATGCCGGCGAGGGTGCGCTCGGCGAGTCCGAAGGCGATGGTCATCCCGATCCCGGTCGCCACGGTCGCGACCGTGGTCCGCTCATCGACGGACTCGACGATGAGCGGGCGGGACTCGCTCGAGGCGTAGACCCCCTGCCAGCGCTGGCGGATCGAGAACCCGGTGGGCTGATCGAGGACGGCGGCCGCCTCGGCGAGCAGGACCTCCGTCGTCGATTCGGGCAGGAACGGGTCGACGTTCTCCCCGTAGACGTGGGAGTCGCCGATGATGATCGTCCCGTCGGGCCGGGGTCCGAACATGACGTTCGCGCCGACCGCGAGGAGTTCGGGAGCGCTGCGGGCGACCTCGTCGCGGACCGCCTCGGCGGCGGGCATCGTGGCGAACGCGTCGTAGCGCAGCAGCGAGGTGCGGGAGAGGATCGCGGCATCGGTGCGGATGTGCTCCGGGGTCGCGGCCAGGGCCATCGACAGCGCGCATTCGACGAGGCCCGCCTCGGCGGCGAGCTCGGGGAAGAGCGCGGGCAGCTGGTGCCCCGTGCAGACGATGACGTGGTCGGCGGTGAACGTGCCCCGGTTGGTCTCGACGACGCCGTCGCCCACCCGACCGACCCGGACTCCGGTGCGGAGCTCGATCGCCGAGGCGGCCGCCAGGGTCTGCGCGATCCGCGGTGCCGCGGTGCGCGGGTCGACCCGGAGGTCGGCCGTGAGGTGGGCGCCGCCGACGGCGCCGCGCAGGCGAGCGTGCGGGTCACCGGTGACGGCGGTGGCGAGCCGTTCGGGGGTGAGGAGGTCGATGGCGCCGGGCGCCTTGGACAGTCGTGCCTGTTCGAGCACGGCCATCTGCGCGTGGGAGGTGGCGACGACGTACGCCCCGGTCTCCGCGGCCCAGAAGCCGGACTCGGCGGCCGCGGCGATCCACTGGTCGCGGCCGGCGGAGGCGAGCTCGGCGAACTCGTCGGTCTGACCGGTGATGCAGGCATGTCCGAAATTGCGCACCGAGGCACCGCGCGGGGCGGTGTCGACGTCGAGGATCGTCACCGAATGCCCCCGCCGGGCAGCGGCCCGAGCGTGGGCGAGACCGACGATGCCGGCCCCGACGACGATGATGTGAGAATGGTTCATGCCTCGAGACTGCCGTGTCGGGAACGTCTGGGACAAGCCGATTCGGGGCATGTATATATAAGTTGTTGAGCCGTTCATATACGATCCCGCAGAGTCAGAATCTGTTCACCCGGCGTTCAAACGAGATGCCGGTCGGGACGTGGGGAGTGGGTTAGGGTCGAACCTATGATGACAAGTTCTCGTTCACCTATGGAGCCGCGCACCGCGCTGCACCGGGTCATCGGCGACGAACTCCGCGCGCGGATCACCGATGGCCGCCTGCCGATCGGAGCCGCAGTCCCGAGCGAAGCCGAGCTGTGTCGTGAGTTCTCCGTCTCCCGCGGCCCGGTGCGCCAGGCGCTGTCGGCGCTGCGGGCCGAGGGGATCATCGCCGGCGGACAGGGGGCGGTCGCGCACGTCGTCGGCTCGATCCCGACGCAGTCGATGACGAGCTTCCTCTCGTTCTCCGAGTGGGCGCATTCGACGAACCGGACCCCGGGCCAGCGCACGGTCGAACTCGCCAAGCGCGCGGCGAACCAGGACGTCGCGCTCAACCTCGGCGTCCCGGTCGGAGAGCTCGTCGTCGAGATCATCCGCCTCCGCCTCCTCGACGAGGTGCCCGTCATGGTCGAGCGCACGGCGTTCACCCTCGACGCGGGACGCCACCTCTTCGACTTCGACACCGACAGCGGGTCGATCTTCGCCCACCTCAAAGCCAACGACGTCGAACTCGTCGCCGCCCGGCACACCTTCGACGCGATCGCCGCAGGCGACGTCGACGCCGAACTTCTCGACGTCCCCGTCGGTTCGCCGCTGCTGCGCGAACGGCGCATCACCTCGACCGGGTCGGGCGTGCCCGTCGAGTACTCCGACGACCACTATCTGCCCGACCAGGTCACGTTCACGATCAACAACACCGCGGGGGCGGCGAACTCCGTCGTCCGCCTCATTCCCGACACCTGACACTCACTCAAGGAGCACACCCATGACCACCATCGAACTCGCCGTCTTCGACATGGCCGGCACCACCCTCAACGAACACGGCGACGTCTACCGCGCACTGCGCCAGAGCGTCGAGGAGAACGGCGTCGAGGTCTCCGACGAGAACCTCCAGACGTGGATGGGCGCGGACAAGGTCGAGGCGATCCGCAGCCTGCTCCGCCTCGGCGGGCACGCCGGCGACGAGGCGACGGTGGCGGCCTCGTTCGACCGCTTCCGCGCGCTACTCCGCGACTTCTATGCAGCGACCCCGCCCGAGCCGCTGCCCGGCATCCCCGAGGCGCTCGCCGAACTCCGCTGCAACGGCGTCAAGGTGGCGCTGACGACGGGGTTCTCGACCGATGTCGCCGGGCCTCTGCTCGAGGGACTCGGCTGGGCGACGGGGGAGGACGGCAACCTCGACGCGGTCGTCTGCTCCGATGAGGTCGCCGCCGGGCGCCCCTACCCGTACATGATCCAGCGCGCGATGGAGCGCACCGGCACGAAGGACGTGGCCGCGGTGCTCGTCGCCGGTGACACCGTCGTCGACGTCGAGGCCGGAGCCGCCGCCGGCGCCGGTGTCGTCCTCGGGGTCGAGACCGGCAAACTCACCGCCGCCGACTTCGCGGCGCAGGACGGGGCGCAGTCCCTGCCCTCGGTCGCCGAGATCCCGCAGTACCTCGGCCTCCGCGACTGAGGGGCTCCCAACGCGCCGCAGCCCGGCCGCCGGCGCCGCAGCCCGGCCGGGCTTCCCGCGTGGGGCCGTCCGCGCCGTACCCCGCCGCCCGGTGCCTTCAGCTCCGCACACCTCCTCCCGGGTTCTTCTGCTCGTTCAACAGTTGGCGCGAATAAATGGTCCCCAAAGGCCGCTTTTTCGCGCCAACTGTTGAACGAGGGACTTCGGGTTCGGCGAAGCGCTGACATTCACGCGAAGTGTTGAGCGACAGCCTGCACCGAAGCCCACTACCAGCCCTGAAAATTGCGCGACCTGTGCACTCAAGTGACAAGTTATCCACAGATTGATCCAGAGGTATTGTCACAGTGCTGTCTTTTGATCACTCTTGATGCATGTTCATATGCATGAGCGCTGCGGAGCTGAGAACGGCAGGCCTGAGCGAGTACGACATTCTCAGAGCCGAGAAGTGCTGCCTGCGGCGCGTCCGCCGGGGAATCTACGTCGTCACCAAGTCATGTGCGGTGGATGCTCACCGGTTCGTCTCGAACGTCGCTGCGGATGACGCCACCGACCTCCCTCGCGAGACAGAAGGGCAGCTCAAGCGCAACGAAGATCTGCGCATCCTGGTCCGGTCGTACGTCGGCAAGATTCTGCCGCACGCGGTGTTCTCCCACCGCAGTGCGCTCATCATCCACGGACTCGCTGTCCCCTACATCGAGCATGAGCGTGATGTGTTCGCCGAGTCAGTCCATCAACGGTGTGGTCTGCGCAGGCCGTCGATGCAGGTGAGGCGCCGCTCGCTCGACGAGCGAGACATCGTCCGTGTCGACGGGATTCCGGTCACCTCAGTCCTCCGCACTCTGTTCGATCTCGCGCGGGACTATCCGCTCGCCCTCGCTGTCGCTGCGATCGACGACGCTCTGCATCGATCGGTCATCACCGAGGCACAGCTCCAGACCTACGTCGCCGACCATCCCGTGCGCACCCGGCAGCGACGGATCGACACAGTGATGGAGAACGTCGACGGGCGTCGCGAATCGGTGGGAGAGTCGATCACCGCAGTCCGCTTCGTGGAGTTCTCCGTTCCGGGGGTCGAACCGCAGGTCGTCATCGTCGACGAGAACGGCCGGTTCGTCGCACGCACCGACTTCGCGAACAGGCAGGCCAAGGTGGTTGCCGAGTTCGATGGCGCAGGGAAGTACCACCTCAAAGGTGTGGACCCGAAGAAGGCATTCGAGCAGGAGCGGCGCAGAGAGTACGCCCTCCGCAATCTCGGATACGAGGTATTTCGACTGACGTGGCAGGACCTCTTCGCCGCGACCCAGTTTCTCCGAATCAAAGCGGCGATCGAACGACGGACACCACCGCGGCCTGTACGCTCAACCGCAGGCTGAGTGCCGCTGCCCGTGCTCTGCTCAATCAACAGTTAACGCGAAAATGTGGTCTCCAAAGGCCACATTTTCGCGCCAACTGCTGAGCGAGGGAGTTCGGGCTCGGGGAAGCGCTGATATTCACGCGAAATGTTGAGCGACAGCGCGCCGCGCAACCTGCCCGGGCTCCCCGCTCCGCAACTCCGCACTCTTTAACTCGTCCGGGCACCCCTCGCTCTGCTAACCGCTCGGGCCCCTTCCCGGGCCTCAGCTGGCGGAGAACTGCGTCGCGTAGAGCTCCGCGTAGCGGCCGCCGCGGGAGAGCAGTTCGGAGTGCGAGCCGGATTCGACGATGCGACCGTCTTCGACGACGAGGATCGTGTCGGCCTGCCGGATCGTCGAGAGCCGGTGGGCGATGACGAGCGCGGTGCGCCCCGACATCGCCTGCGTCAGCGCCTGCTGGACGGCCGCCTCGTTCGTCGAATCGAGCGCCGAGGTGGCCTCGTCGAGCACGACGATCTCCGGGGCTGCGAGCAGCATCCGCGCGATCGTCAGGCGCTGGCGCTCGCCGCCGGAGAGGCGGTAGCCGCGTTCGCCGACGACGGTGTCGAGGCCGTCGGGCAGGCTCGCGATGACGGTGTGCAGCTGCGCCCGGTCGAGGGCGTCGGCGAGTTCCGCCTCGGTGGCATCGGGCTTCGCGAGGAGCAGGTTCGAGCGGATCGACTCGTGGAAGACGTGACCGTCCTGGGTGACGACGCCGACGGTGCGGCGCAGCGTCTCGGCGGAGAGCTCGCGGACATCGACGCCGCCGATCGTGATCGCCCCCTTCGTCACGTCGTAGAGGCGCGGCAGGAGGGAGGCGATCGTCGACTTGCCGGCCCCCGAGGACCCGACGAGGGCGACGGTGTGCCCGGCCGGGATCGTGAAGTCGAGGTCGTGGAGGACCTCCTGCCCGCCGCGGGAGTCGAGGACGGAGACGTCCTCGAGGCTCGCGAGGCTGACCTGCTGCGCGCTCGGGTACGCGAAGCTGACATCGTCGAAGCGGATGTCGAGGCCGGTCGCCGGCAGCTCCTTGGGCTGGGTCGGCTGCTTGATGAAGGGCACGAGGTCGAGGATCTCGAAGACCCGCTGGAAGCTGACGACCGCGCTCATGATGTCGAGTCGGGCGTTCGCGAGCATCGTCAGCGGCGTGTAGAGCCGGGTGAGCAGGAGCGCGAGGGTGACGACCTGACCGGCGTTGAGATTGCCGAGGACGGCCTGGGCGCCGCCGATGCCGTAGACGAGAGCGAGGGCGAGGGCGGAGACGAGGGTGAGCGAGGAGACGAACGTCGACTGGAGCATCGCGACCTTGACGCCGATGTCGCGGACCTGACCGGCGCGATCGGCGAACTCTCGGTTCTCCGTGGCCGGATTGCCGAAGAGCTTGATGAGGGTGGCGCCGCCCGCGGAGAACCGCTCGGTCATCCGCGTCGACATGTCCGCGCTGTTCTCCGCGGCCTGGAACTGCAGGGACGCGAGCTTCCCGCTGAGCAGCCTGGTGGGAATGATGAAGAGCGGGAGCAGGAGGATCGACAGGGCGGTGACCTGCCAGGAGATCGTCACCATCACGCCGACGGTGAGGATGAGCGAGACGATGTTCGACACGATCCCCGACAGGGTGTTCGAGAACGCCCGCTGCGCACCGATGACATCGGTGTTGAGGCGGGAGACGAGTGCGCCGGTGCGGGTGCGGTTGAAGAACGCGATCGGCATCGACTGCACGTGTTCGTAGACGGCCGTGCGCAGGTCGAAGATGAGGCCCTCGCCGATCTGCGAGGACAGGTAGCGGTTGGAGATGCTGATCGCGGCATCGGCGATCGCCAGGGCCCCGATGGCCACGGCGATCCACACGACCGTGGCGACGGGGCCGCCCCCGGTGATCGCATTGACGACGTCACCGGCGAGGACGGGGTTGAGCACGCCGATGATCGCCGATCCGACGGAGAGGGTGAGGAAGACGGCGAGCTTCTTCTTGTGCCGCTTGGCGAAGCCGACGATCCGCCGGTAGGTGCCCGGCTGGATCTTCGTGTCCGGGGTGCGCTTGTTCTTCACCGAGGTGTACATCAGTCGGTGGGCTGACTGCATGCTCATCGTGGCCTCATTTCCTCTTCTCGCCCCTCGGCGTCGCGTGCTCGTGATCGCGCAGCGGCCCGGGCGAAGGCGCATCGCCTCCTCGGAGATCTCAAACTGTGCACCCTGTGCAACTATTTGCGCGGCGATTCTATTTCCGAGAATCGCAGGAGATGCCCCGCCGAGGCGGTCAGAGCTTGCGCAGCTGCACCTTGCGGATCGTGTGGTCGGCGGACTTGTGGAGGACGAGGTCGGCGCGGCCGCGGCTGGGCAGGACGTTCTCCCGGAGGTTGGGGAAGTTGATCGAGTCCCAGATCTCCGTCGCCAGCGTCACCGCCTCGTCGTCGCTGAGCTTCGAGTACCGGTGGAAGTAGGAGTCGGGGTCCTGGAACGCGCCGTGCTTGAGCTTGAGGAAGCGGGAGACGTACCACTCGCGGATGTCGCGGGAACGAGCATCGACGTAGACGGTGAAGTCGAAGTAGTCGCTCGTCGACAGGCCCACGGTGCCATCGGGGCGGGGCCGGGCCGGCTGGAGGACGTTGAGGCCCTCGACGATGAGGACATCGGGGGAGCGGACGACCACCTCGGCGCCGGGAACGATGTCGTACGTGTGATGGGAGTACACGGGCGCGCGGACCTCGGGGGCACCGGACTTCACGGCCGAGAGGAACCGGAGGAGCCTGCGGCGATCGTACGACTCGGGGAAGCCCTTGCGTCCGCCCAGGTGACGGCGTTCGAGCTCGGCGTTGGGGTAGAGGAAGCCGTCGGTGGTGATGAGCTCGACGCGCGGGGTGTCGGGCCACCGGGCGAGGAGCTCGCGGAGCACGCGCGCCGTCGTCGACTTGCCGACCGCGACCGACCCGGCGACGCCGATGACGAACGGGGTGCGCTTGGCGTCCTGCGGTTCGAGCCCGAGCTCGTGGAGGGGGGAGAAGAACTCCCGCGTCATCTGGTGCTTGCCCTGCCGGGCGGAGACGTAGAGGTTGAGCAGGCGGGAGAGCGGCAGGTAGACCTGAGCCACCTCGTCGAGGTCGATGCGGTCGCCGAGGCCGCGCAGCCGCTCGATGTCGCGCTGGGTCAGCGGCAGCGGCGTCGACTGCGCGAGCTTCCCCCACACCTCGCGGTCGAACTCCCAGAACGGCGAGCTCGGCTGGTCCTCGATCTTCTTCGCGGTGTTGAGTCCGGCGAGGCGGCGCGCACGGTCCAGCTGGGGGTCGACATGAGGCATGGGGACAATTGTGTCATGCGTCATGTGAGGTGCCGTGCGCACCCGGTCATCGGCAGCGTCCTCGCCGAGGCGGGGGAGGCGGTCGTCACGGCCGTGCGGTCGGGCGGTCGCCTCGGTGGGATGCCCCCGTTCACACCCGCGTCGTGCCCCTGGTCACGCCCCCGCAGTGCCCCCGGTCACGGCCGCGCAGTGGGGCCGGTCACCTCGGCGGGAGAGCGGGGGACCCGGTGAGCGGTGGGCTTGACGCGGCCCAGTAAAATTCTGCTCATGTGTGGAATCGTAGGTTATGTCTCCAGTGCGCCGGTCGCCGATGTCGACCATACTGCGCTCGACGTTGTGCTCGCCGGTCTCAAACGGCTCGAATACCGAGGATATGACTCCGCTGGAGTCGCCCTCGTCACCCCCGATGGCGAACTCGCCACGGCGAAGAAGGCAGGCAAGCTCTCCAACCTGACCGATGACCTCGAGGCGAACGAGCTGCCGCTCGCGCAGACGGGCATCGGACACACCCGGTGGGCGACCCACGGCGGACCGACCGACGTCAATGCCCACCCCCATGTCGCCGACGGAGGGCGCCTCGCGCTCATCCACAACGGCATCATCGAGAACTTCGCGCAGCTCAAGGCTCCGCTCGTCGCCGAGGGCTTCGAGTTCACCTCGGAGACCGACACCGAGGTGGCCGCCGCGCAACTCGCGAAGAACTACCGCGCCACCGGCGACCTCACCGCCGCGATGCGCGAGACCGCGCAGCAGCTCGAGGGCGCGTTCACCCTGCTCGCCGTCCACGCCGACCTGCCCGGCACCGTCGTCGCCGCGCGCCGCAACTCGCCGCTGGTCATCGGCCTCGGCGAGGGGGAGAACTTCCTCGGCTCCGACGTCGCCGCATTCATCGACTACACGCGCACAGCCGTGGAGATCGGCCAGGACGAGGTCGTGACGATCACGCCCGACTCGGTCGTCATCACCGACCTCGCCGGCAAGGTCGTGCCCGGTGAGCAGTTCGAGGTCGACTGGGACACCGCCTCGGCGGAGAAGGGCGGATTCTCCTCCTTCATGGACAAGGAGATCCACGATCAGCCGCAGGCCGTCGGCGACACCCTGCTCGGGCGCTTCGACACCGACGGCAAGCTCTCCCTCGACGAGATGAACATCGACGAGGCCGTGCTCAAGACGATCGACAAAATCGTCGTCGTCGCGTGCGGCACCGCCGCCTACGCCGGTCAGGTCGCGAAGTACGCGATCGAGCACTGGTGCCGGATCCCCGTCGAGGTCGAACTCGCCCACGAGTTCCGCTACCGGGATCCCGTCGTCAACGAGAAGACGCTCATCGTCGCGATCTCCCAGTCGGGCGAGACGATGGACACGATCATGGCCGTCCGCCACGCCCGCCAGCAGGGCGCGAAGGTCATCGCGATCTGCAACACCTTCGGCTCGACGATCCCGCGCGAATCCGACGCCGTGCTCTACACGCACGCCGGACCGGAGATCGCCGTGGCCTCGACGAAGGCGTTCCTCTCGCAGGTCGTCGCCTGCTACCTGCTCGGCCTCTACCTCGCGCAGCTGCGCGGGAACAAGTTCCGCGACGAGATCTCGCTCATCCTCAAGGAGCTGCAGACGATCCCGGAGAAGATCCAGCGGATCCTCGACGAGGGCAAGGACCAGGTCCTCGAGCTCGCGCGGCGCAACGAGGACGTCGGCTCGGTGCTCTTCCTCGGCCGCCACGTCGGCTACCCGGTCGCGATGGAGGGCGCGCTCAAGCTCAAGGAGCTCGCCTACATCCACGCCGAGGGCTTCGCCGCCGGTGAGCTCAAGCACGGCCCGATCGCGCTCATCGACGACGGCCAGCTCGTCATCATCGTCGTGCCGTCGAAGCGCGGCCGCGACTCGCTCCACGCGAAGGTGATCTCGAACATCCAGGAGGTCCGCGCCCGCGGTGCGAACACCGTGGTCATCGCCGAGGAGGGTGACGAGGAGGTGCGCGAGTTCGCGTCCGAGGTCATCTACGTCCCCGAGACGACGACGCTCATGGCGCCGCTGCTGACCACCGTGCCGCTGCAGATCTTCGCGATGGAGCTCGCGACGGCGAAGGGACTCGACGTCGACCAGCCCCGCAACCTCGCGAAGTCCGTCACCGTCGAATGACGCATCCTCGAGCCCGGGCCGCGCATGATGCGGCCCGGGCTCGAGTCGCACACTGACCGGGCGCACGCTGATCAGTCGCACGGCACGCATTCGTGCAGGACGGCCCGCATCCGGGCCGCACTGGAGAACATCCGCACTGGAGAACGTCGGACCGGAGAACGTCGGATCGAAGAACTGTCACTCTGGAGAACAGGGGAGGCCATGGCCATTCTGGGAATCGGCACCGACATCGCCGATGTGCCGCGCTTCGCCGAGCACATCGAACGCGTGCCGGAACTCCTCGACCGCCTCCTCACCCCTGCCGAACAGCTCAAGCGCAACGGGAAGCGCCGCACGGACGCATCCCTGGCGGCGCGGTTCTCCGCGAAGGAGGCGCTGAAGAAGGCGATCGGGTTCCCCGGCTGGCTGCCATGGCAGTCCGCCGAGGTGGTTCCCGCCCGCTCCGGTGCCCCCTCGTTCCGCCTGCGCGGGCTCGTCCTCGAGCACTTCCGCCTCATCGGCGGCACGAACCTCCACCTCTCGATCACCCACGACGCGAACGTGACGATGACCTTCGTCATCGCCGAGGGTGAGGGGCCGTCGCTTAGCCCCGGCGTCGAGTGGGACGCGAAGCACTTCGGCTAGACGCTCGGCCCGGCGCCCGCAGTCGCCGGCGCCCGCGCCCCGGGCCCCTGCGCCCCGGCGTCCGGCCGGTGCCACCGAATCGAGGTCGCAAAGTGTCGATCTCCGACTCGCACATCGACACTCTGCGTCCTTGAAATCGGTCCCGGAGCTCGCCGCGGGGAGGAATAGACTCATCCCATGACCTCCGCCGCCGACTCCCGCGACCCCGAATCCCCTGCGTCCGCCACCGAAGCCGCGTCCGCCGACTCCTCCGCCGCGTCCACCCCCGCGGCGGCCTTCCCGGACACCCCCGCGTCCACCACCTCGGCGGCCTTCCCGAACACCTCGGCGGAGCCCCTCTCGGACACAGCCGCAGCCGGCCTCCCCACCCCCGCCGACGCCGCGGCCATCGCCGGCGACCTCGTCGCCCTGCGCCGGGCCCTCCACGCGAATCCGGAGGTCGGCCTCGACCTGCCCGCGACGCAGGCCCTCGTCAGGGACGCCATCGCCGATCTCGACGTCGAGCTCACCGCGGGCCACGCGCTGTCCTCCTTCGTCGCCGTCCTCCGCGGCGGCAAGCGCACCGCGGACTCGACCGGCGTCGTGCCCGCGGTCCTCCTCCGCGGTGACATGGACGCCCTCCCCATCACCGAGGCGACCGGCTTCGACTTCGCCGCGACGAACGGGAACATGCACGCGTGCGGCCACGACCTCCACACCGCCGGACTCGTCGGGGCGCTGCGCCTCCTCCACGACACGCGCGCCGAGCTGCCCGGCGACGTCGTCGTCATGTTCCAACCCGGCGAAGAGGGCTACGACGGTGCCGGGCGGATGCTCGACGAAGGCGTCCTCGACGCGGCCGGACCGCGGGTCAGAGCCGCCTACGGCATCCACGTCTCCGCTGATCAGGACCTCGGCGTCGGCTCCTCCCGGCGAGGGTCGTACATGGCCGCGTTCGCGAAGATGACGATCACCGTCCGCGGATTGGGCACGCACGCCTCCCGCCCGGCCAGCGGCCGCGATCCCATCGAAGTCGGGGCGATGCTCGTCGGCCAGCTCCAGGAGTACGTCACCCGCCGCTTCGACATCTTCGACCCCATAGTCGTCACCGTCGGCCAGTTCAACGGCGGCACCGCCCCCAACGTCATCCCCGACTACGCCACCCTCGTCGTCAGCGTGCGCACGTTCTCCGACGAGGTGACGACCCGCGCCGAGGCGGAGCTGCCCCACCTCGTCACCACGCTCGTCGCTGCGCACGGGCTCGAAGCCGACGTCGACTACGAGCGGATCCTCCCGCCGACGATCAACGACGACGCCGAGGCGGACTTCTTCCTCGCGACCTTCGCCGACCTCTTCGGCGCCGACCGTACCGTCACCAGGGCGAACCCGCTGCCGGGGTCCGAGGACTTCTCCCGTGTGCTCGCCGAGGTGCCCGGCGCCTACGGGCACTTCGGCGTCGCCCTGCCCACCCTGCCCGTCGCCGAGCGCGAAGCCAACCACTCACCGCGTGCCCGGCACAGCGACGAGGGCCTGGCCGACCAGGCGCTCTTCCTCGCCCACCTCGCCGGGCGGAAGCTCAAGCAGCTGGCGGGGGAGTGAGTCGACGATGAGCACGTTCGCGTATCCGAGTCAGGTGATCAGGGACGCCGAGGTGCCCCTCCTCGAGGCAGGCGTCCCGCTCATGGCGCGGGCCGCCGGTGCTCTCGCTCGGTATGCCGCGCAGACCCTGCGCTCGACGCGCGGACAGATCGCCGGATCGCGGGTGTGCGTGCTCGCCGGCCCCGGCAACAACGCCGGCGACGCGCTCTTCGCCGCCGCCTCCCTGGCCCGCCGCGGTGCCCTCGTCGATGTCATCACCCTCTTCGACCGCACCCATGCCGAGGGACTGACCGCCGCACAGCGTGCGGGAGCAGCTGTCCTCGCCGCCGGTGAGACCGCCCACGCGGAGGCGCTCACGGCACTCGATCGCGCCGACCTCGTCCTCGACGGCATCCTCGGCACGGGCGGCCGCCGCGGACTGCCGGACTCCGTCACCGCGCTCATCCGCAACTGGCGGGCCGGCGACCCGACCGGCTCGGTCATCGCCGTCGACGTCCCCTCCGACCTCGACACCTCTGCCGACTCCGCGCCCGATTCCCGCATCCACGCCGATGCCACGCTGACGTTCGGCGGTCTCAAGGCCGATCTCGTCGACCCCCGGGCCGCCGCCTTCACCGGGGCCGTCGATGTCGTCGACATCGGGCTCGATCTCGACCCCGCCGAGGCGGTCGCCGAGGTCCTCGACATCGGCGACCTCATCGCCGAGTTCCCCCGCCCCGTCGCCGCCGATCACAAGTACTCCCGTGGGGTCCTCGGCGTCGTCGCGGGGTCCGCGATGTACCCGGGCGCGGGCGTGCTCACCTCGGGTGCGGCGGTGAACACGGCGGCCGGTATGGTCCGCTACCTCGGCGACGGCGAGGTCGGGGATCGGATCCTCGACCGGCACGCCGAGGTGGTCCTCGCCGCCGGTCGCATCGATGCCCTCGTCGTCGGGTCGGGGGATCCCGAGCAGGGGTTCGTCGAGGCCGCGCTCGGCGCGATCGCCGAGACGACGGTGCCGCTCGTCCTCGACGCCGGAGCCCTCGACCTCGTCGGACACGACGAGCCCGATGCGAACCGACCGGTCGTCCTCACGCCGCACGCCGGTGAGCTCTCCCGCCTCCTCAGCCGCCTCCTCGGCGAGATCATCACCTCCCGACGGGTCGCGGCGGACCCCCTGCACTGGGCGCGGAAGGCCGCAGCGGTGACCGGGCACGTCGTCCTCCTCAAAGGCGCGCAGACGGTCATCGCGTGTCCCGACGGCTTCGCGGTGCTCCCGTCGCCGGGGCCGGCGAGCCTCGCGACGGCCGGGTCCGGCGACGTCCTCACCGGCATCATCGGCACCCTGCTCGCCGCGGCGCAGGCCGAGCGGCGTACCCGTGGCGAGGACGGACCGATGCCTGCGCGCGCCGCCGCGCACACGGCCGGCCTCGGCGTGCTGCTCCACAATGCGGCCGGGGAGCTGTCGATCAACGCCGAACAGCTCGTCACCGCGACCGGCACGGTGACGACCGCCCTCGTCCACGGGGACGGTATCCTTGTCCAGTGACTTCTCGCGAATCCCAGGGCTCTGTCGTCAGAGCTGAGATCGATGCGGCCGCCCTGCGCGCCAATGCCGCCGTCCTCGCTGCGGGAATCGCGCCGGCCAGACTCAAATGCGTCGTCAAGGCCAATGCGTATGGGCACGGCGTCGACATCGTCGCGACCGCCCTCCACGCCGCCGGACACCGGGAGTTCTGCGTCGCCACCCTCGACGAGGCGCTGCATCTGCGCGACCTCCTCGGTCCCGATGCGGACATCATGGCCTGGCTCTACGGTCCCGAGTCCGACCTCGACGCCCCGCTGCACGCCGACATCGCCCTCGGTGTGTCCACGCTCGGGGCCCTCGACCGGATCCTCGAGGCGACCGAGCGGACGGGCACGACCGCGCGGATCCACCTCAAGATCGACAGCGGGCTCGGACGCAACGGGCTGACGCCCGACGATGTCGCCGCCGTGCTCGCGAAGCTCAGGGACTGCGCCGCCGCGGACCGCCCCCGCCTCGTCGTCGCCGGGGTCATGAGCCACTTCGCCGTCGCCGACGAACCCGACCGCCCCGAAACCGCGCAGCAGCAGCAGGTCTTCGACGCCGTGCGCGACGACCTCGTCGCCGTCCTCGACGCCGCCGGCGGTCGCCTCGGCGAAGTCGACGATCTCGACATCCACATCGCGAACTCTCCGGCCGCGCTCACCCTCCGGCCCGTGCCCGGCACCGCGGCCCGGGTCGGGCTCGCCCTCTACGGGCTCTCCCCGCTCGAGGACCGGTCGGCTCGGGATCTCGGGCTCACCCCGGTCATGCGCCTCGTCTCGGAGGTCGTCAACGTCAAAGACATCCCCGCAGGTCACGGGGCCTCCTACGGGCTGACCTACACCGCGGAGACCGACACGCGGTTCGCTCTCGTCCCCGGCGGGTACGGCGACGGTCTGCCGCGGTCGGCGTCGAACCGCGCCGCGGTGACGATCCGCGGGCAGCGCTTCCCCGTCATCGGGCGCATCGCCATGGACCAGTTCATCGTCGACGTCGGCGACGCCGAGGTGGCTGTCGGCGACGAGGTCGTCATCTTCGGCCCCGACGGCCCGAGCGCCGACGAGTGGGGTGCGTGGGCGGACACGATCAACTACGAGATCGTCACGCGCATCAGCGCCCGCGTCGACCGCCTCGGCGTCGACGTCACCCGAGCCGATGTCGACGTCGACGGCAGCGGCGTCGACATCGTCGCCGGCGGGCGTGAGGGGGCGGCATGAGGATCCGCGTCACCTCCCTGGAGCGGATGCGCGCCCTCGCCGAGGCGGTCGCCGGGCAGCTGCGCGCCGGTGACCTGCTCATCCTCACCGGCGATCTCGGGGCGGGGAAGACGACGTTCACGCAGTCCCTCGGCGCCGGCCTCGGAGTCGCGGGGCGGATCACCTCGCCGACGTTCGTCATCGCGCGCGAGCACCCGTCGACCCACGGCGGGCCCGCGCTCGTCCACGTCGATGCCTACCGCCTCGGTGCCGCCGAGGAGCTCTCCGACCTCGACCTCGACTCGGAGCTCGAGGAGTCGGTGACCGTCGTCGAGTGGGGCGAGGGACTGGCCGAGCAGCTGAGCGCCGACTATCTCGATCTCACGATCACCCATCCCGGCACCGCCGATGCGGACGACCCTGATTCGTTGGACGCCGGGGCGGGCAGCGCTGACTCAGGCAGCGCCGAGGCGACCGGCGACTTCGACCTCGACGATCCCGCCGATGACGACTACCTCGTCGATGAGAACCGCACCGTCGACGTCGTCGGCCACGGGCCCGGATGGGAGCGCCGCCTCGGTGGCCTCGCCACGGCGATCCGCACCGCCGGATTCGACGTCGCCGATGCTCCCGGGGACGACGGGTCGTAAGGAGGACCACGCATGATCATTCTCGGAATCGACACCTCACAGGCCGCCTCGGTGGCGCTCGTCGACACCGACTCGGGGGAGGTGCTCGCGGCGGAACAGGCCGATGACCAGCGCCGACACGTCGAGTTCATCGGACCGGCGCTCGAGCGCGTGCTCGCCCATCCCGCGGTGCCCGACCTCGTCGTCACCGGCACCGGGCCGGGGCCGTTCACCGGTCTGCGGGTCGGCATCGCCGCGGGCATCGCCGTCGGTCTCGCGCGCGGCATCCCCGTTCACGGCCTCCATTCGCAGGCGGCGATCGCCGAGGAGTTCCGCCGGCTGCTCGTGCCTCCCGATGCTGGTGACACCGGCACGTCGGGCTTCATCGGCGGTGACTCGGGACTCGTCCTCATCGCCGGGGACGCGCGCCGCAAGGAGGTCTACGCGAGCGTGTACTCGCCCGCCGCCGAACTCGTCGCCGGTCCCCTCGTCGCGAAACCCGCCGACCTCGCCGCGGAGTTGACCGCCCTCGGCGTCGACGACGCGGCGGTCGGCGAGCGTCTCGGGCGCGGCTTCGCCCTCTACTCCGACCTCCTCGGCGCCTCGACCCGATCCGACATCGTCGACCCGCGGGCCGAGTTCCTCGCCTTCGCCGCCGCCCGTGAGCTCGCGGCGGGCCGGGAGCTCGGCGAACCGGTCCCCGAATACCTCCGCGAGCCCGATGCCGCTGCGACGCCCGTGCGCCAGAGCACGCTCAAGTAGCCGTCGATGCTCCCCGTGCAGATCGCCGACCTTCCCTGGTGGGACCTCGCCGAGGTGGCCGAGGCCGATGCGCGCATCTTCGGCCCCACCGCCTGGACCGTCCAGTACTACTGGGCGGTGCGGGCCCAACAGGGCACGGCGATGTTCGCCGCGCGTCTCCCGGAGGTCGGGGAGGACGAGACGGTGACCGGTGGGCCTCCCGATCATGCGTCTTCTGGAGAGCTCGCGGGCTGGGTGGTCATGTCGGCGATCGGCGCGGAAGCCGATGTCATGACGATCGCGACTACCGAGGCGGCCCGCGGACGCGGGGTCGGTCGCAGTCTCCTCGCCGCTGGGCTCGACTGGGCGGCCCGTCAGGGTGCCGAGGTCGTCCACCTCGAGGTCGCCGACGGCAATGACGCGGCGCTCGGTCTCTATCGGTCGCTCGGCTTCGAGGAATGGGGCAGGCGCCCCGACTACTATCCGGGCGCCGACGCGATCCTCATGCGCCGTAGCCTGCGCTAGCGACGTCGCCTCGAGCGAATGAGCCCGCGGCCTGACGCGGGTCTTACGCGACCGGCGCGGACCGGTCGGTGAGCTCGGAGAGCAGCGCCCCGTTGAGGTCGAAGGCCCGCAGCGTCTCGGCGATGACGGCCTCTTCGTCGCCGTCGGTCGCCGCGACCTCGTCGAGACGACCGCGATAGGCGTCCTTGTACGGTTTTCCCTTGCCCAGTGCGGTGAAGTCCCACATCGTCAGCGCCTCCTCGGGAAGGCCGTAATGCCTGCCCATGAGGGTGCCGATCGCCTGTCCGCCGGAGAGATCGCCGAGGTAGCGGGTGTAATGGTGCGCGATCATCTGCTCGGGGGTGCCGAGGGCGGCGAGATGATCGGCATAGGCCCGGGCACTCGTCGTCACCGCGATCCCGGAGACGTCGATGCCGTCGACGCGATCGAGGGCGGCGAGGTCGGCGCTGATCCGCGCGGAGCGCTCGAGCCGGGGGTCGTGGAACGGGGCGAACACCGGATCGGCGGCGAAGTCACGGGCCCGTGCCTCGAGGGCTGCGTAGATGACCTCGTACTGCGTGAGCAGCGTCGCGTATGCGACCGCATCGAGCCGGCCCTCCATGAGCTCGACCATGAAGTCCGTGTGCTCGACCTCGTCGTGGATCGTCGCCGTGCTGCCCTTGAGACGAGCGGAGAACGGGTCGGTCATGGCTGCTCCTCTGATGTCGCCGGGTGGACAGAGTCTATCGCGGCAGGCTCCGTGAGCGCTGGGTTCGCACCGCCTCCATCCTCAACCCGACCTGAGGACGGAGGACCGCCTCGGCGAGTAGGGTGGAGGCATGACACGAGTGCAACTGGCAGACACGAATCTCATGGTTCACCCCCTGCAGCTGGGCGGCAATCCGTTCGGGTGGGGCGCTGATCGGGACGAGAGCTTCGCCGTCCTCGATGCCTACGCCGAGGCGGGAGGCAATTTCATCGACACCGCCGATGCCTACTCGGTCTGGGTCGAGGGCAACTCGGGTGGGGAGTCGGAGACGATCATCGGCGAATGGATGGCCGCCCGCGGCAACCGCGACGAGATGGTCATCGCGACGAAGGTCGGCATGCTCCCGAAGCAGAAGGGGCTCGACCCGGTCAACATCCGTGAGGCCCTCGATGCCTCACTGCGTCGGCTCGGCACGGACCGCGTCGACCTCTACTACGCGCACATCGATGACGAGAAGGTCGACCAGGTCGCCGTCGCGGAGACGTTCGACGCGCTCGTCCGCTCGGGCAAGGTCAGCTACCTCGGCGCCTCGAACTTCTCCCTCGACCGGCTGAAGTCGGCGATGAAGATCAGCGAGAAGTACTCGCTCGCGCACTACCGGGTCGTCCAGGACAAGTTCAACCTCGTCTCCCGGGCCGCCGTCGATGCCGACAAGCAGGAGTACCTCCGCAGCCGCGGCATCGCCGAACTGCCCTACCACTCGCTGGCCTCGGGCTTCCTCACCGGCAAGCACACCGGCGGAGACGCCACCGGCAGCGTCCGCGGTGAACGGGTCGGAGACCTCCTCGATGACCAGAACGCCCTCCGCGCCCTCGAAGTCCTCCACGATGTCGCCGCCTCCCACGATGCGTCGATGACCGCGACCGCGATCGCCTGGCAGCTCAGCCATGACTTCATTCCCTCGACGATCGCCTCGGCGCGGGTGCCCGAGCAGCTCACCGAGCTCCTCGCCGGCACCGAGCTCACCCTCACCGATGCCGAGATCGCGCAGCTCGACGACGCGTGGGCCGACGCATGATCGCGCCCGATCCGCGCCTTGTGACCTGGGAGAACGGCACCGACCTCGTCATCGAGCTGCCGCTGACGGTGACGCCGGCGGCGGCGTGGGCACGCCTGACCGACGGGGAGCGCGCCGGTGACTGGTTCGCTCCCTTCACCGTCGACGGCGACTCCGTGTCCTTCGACCTCGGCGTCTCCGAACTCGGGCAGACCGAACTCGTCGGGGAGATCCTCAGCTGCGAGGACGAGGAGCACGTCCTCGTCGAGTTCGTCGAATTCGGCGTCCTCGGCATCCAGCTGCTGCCCGTCGCGGTCGATGCCGCCGCCGCGTCTGCTGACCCGTCGCTGGGTCCGGAGGCGGCGACCGTGGCTGCCGCGGATGAGACCGACGGCACCGTCCTCGTGTTCACCCAGTCGGCCACCGACGCCGAGGCGGCCCGCCAGAAGGCCGCCGACTTCGGTCCGATGTGGGACACGCACCTGCGGATGTTCGCCCGCAGCCTCGGCGTCGAGGCGCCTGAGGCCGACGACGACGACCTGCTGCGCACGTACGCCGACCTCGAACTCGAGGTCGATGACGCCGCTGAGGACGACCTCGGCGATCCGGATCTCGACGATCTCGGGACCGCTGAACCGGAGGACGCCCGCGTCGGCGAGCCGCACCGCGGTACGGAGAGCCGATGAGCGACCCCCTCGTCCTCGGCATCGAATCCTCGTGCGACGAGACCGGGGTCGGCATCGTGCGCGGGCGCACGCTGCTGACGAACACGGTGTCGTCGTCGATGGACGACCATATCCGGTTCGGCGGAGTCGTCCCCGAGGTCGCCTCCCGCGCCCACGTCCAGGCGATCGGTCCCGCGATCGTCGCCGCGTGCGATGAGGCCGGGGTCGCCCTCGGCGATCTCGACGCGATCGCGGTGACCGCAGGACCCGGACTGTCCGGGGCGCTCATGGTCGGCGTGGGCGCCGCGAAGGGACTGGCCACGGCGCTTGGGCTGCCGCTCTACGGCGTCAACCATCTCGCCGCCCACGTCGCCGTCGACCTCGTCGCCGACGACATCGACGGTCTGCGGACGCCGACGATCGCCCTGCTCGTCTCGGGCGGGCACACGGAGATCCTCCGCATCGGCGACATCGTCGACGACATCGAGCTCCTCGGGGCGACGATCGACGATGCCGCCGGTGAGGCGTTCGACAAGACTGCTCGGCTGCTCGGGCTGAGCTACCCCGGGGGCCCGAACATCTCGAAGGCCGCGCTCGGCCTCCTCGACGGCACGGGTGTGCCCGGTGACCGCACGGCGGTGCGGTTCCCGCGCGGGCTTGCGAAGAAGGACGATCTGCGCGATCCCGAGCGTCGGTTCAACTTCTCCTTCTCCGGGCTCAAGACTGCGGCCCTGCGTGAGGTGACGAAGGCTGAGGCACTCGGCAGCGACCTGAGGGTGGCCGACATCGCCGCCGGGTTCGAAGACGCCGTCGTCGACGTCCTCGTGACGAAGACCCTACTCGCCGCCTCTGACACGGGCATCGACCACGTCGTCCTCGGGGGCGGGGTGGCGGCGAACGCGCACCTGCGCGAGGTGCTGGCCGCCCGCTGCGCCGAGGCGGGTGTGACACTGAGGGTGCCTCCGCTCAGCCTCTGCACCGACAACGGGGCGATGGTCGCCGCACTCGGTGCGGAACTCGTCTCCCGCGGTGCCGCCCCGAGCGATCTCGGCTTGGCCGCGGTCTCGTCGTTGGATGTCGATGATGTCCTCGTCTGACGGAGCCCGACGCTCTGACGAGGCCCCGGAAGACGCGACCGCGAACCACTCCGGTGAGGCCTCCTCGCCCGCCCGGTCAGAGCGCCTGCCCGACTCCCTGCCGCCTCGGCGCTCGGGTGACGGGTGGACCGTCGGCTCCGACGGAGAGAAGCACTGGGGTCTCAACGGCGCGGCCGGACTCATGCTCATCGACCCCGATCGCGGAGTGCTCATGCAGCACCGGGCGCTGTGGTCGGTGGCCGGCGGCACGTGGGGATTCCCCGGCGGGGCCCGCGACATGGGGGAGTCGGCGATCGATGCCGCGATCCGCGAATCCCACGAGGAGGCGGGTGTGCCCGATCCCGAGGGCAACGACTTCACGATCGTCGACTGCCATGTCCTCAACCTCGGCACATGGTCGTACACGACGGTCATCGCGAAGACCCTGCGGCACCTCGAGCCGGTGATCAACGATCCTGAGAGCATCGAGCTGCGCTGGGTGCCGCTCGACGAACTCCGCGACCTCGATCTCCACCCGGGGGTGGAGGCGAGCCTGCCGGAACTCGAAGAGCTCCTCGCCCCGCACCTCTAGGCAGCCCGCACCTCTAGGCAGCCCCGGCCCGCGAGCAGGCCCCGCGCCTCACACGTACGAGGTGCGCAGATCCCGGATGAGCGAGCGCGTCACTTCGGTGAGCGATCCGGTCGTGTGGAACACGTCCTGCAGGCGCTGGTAGGGCACCCCGCGCGCCATGAGATCGCTGATCGAGGCGAGCTCGCGCGCGCATCCGAGCCTCTCGGCCACCGGCGCCAGACGGACGAGCTCGTCGGCGATGCACTCGGTGACGAGCCGCTCATCGGCTTGCGCGTTCTCGATGATGATCGCGTCCATCCCGTACCGCGCCGCCCGCCACTTGTTCTCGTCGTGGAACCAGTCGGGCATCGTCGGCAGGGTCTCTCCGGCGTCGAGGCGGGCGGAGAAGTCGTCGATGAGGCACTGGATGAACGCGGTCATCGCGGTGATCTCCTCGAGCGTCGGCAGCCCGTCGCACACCCGCACCTCGACGGTGCCCCAGTTCGGCGCGGGCCGGATGTCCCAGCGGATCTCGTTGAGATGGTCGATGATGCCGGTCGTGAGCATGTCGTCGACGTACTTCTCATACGCCGCCCACGAATCGAACTGGAACGGCAGACCGGCCGTCGGCAGCTGCTGGAACATCATCGCCCGATTCGACGCGTACCCGGTGTCCGTCCCGCCCCAGAACGGGGAGGAGGCGCTGAGCGCCTGCAGGTGGGGGACGTAGGCGAGGAGCGCGTTGATGATCGGCAGGACCTTGTCGCGCGAATCGACGCCGACGTGGACGTGGACGCCGAAGATCAGCATGTTCCGACCCCACCACTGCGTGCGGTCGACGAGTTCGAGGTACCGGTCCTTCGCCCGCACCTCCTGCGTCTGCCACTGGGCGAACGGGTGGGTGCCCGCCGACATCAGCTCGATGCCGCGATCCTCCGTCAGCGTCCGCAGCGCGCCCATCGAGGTCGCGAGGTCCTCGGCGACACCGGACACCGTCGTCTGCACATCGGTGACGAGCTCGATCGTGTTCGTCAGCATCTCGCCGACGATCCGCTTCTCGAATGCGGGTGCGCGGTCGGCGACATCGGCCAGCAGGCTCTCCGCTGCGGGGGTGAGATCGAGACTCTCCCCGTCGAGGAGAGCCAGTTCCCATTCGACACCGAGGGTGGAACGGGGTGAACGTGCGAAATCGACCATGGATCGATCATAGTGGCGCGCGTCCCCGACTCGAGACGCCGTCTTGCCCACACGGGCATGAGATCGGTCTCCCACCCGCCGGCCGAGCGCGCGGACCGGGTTCAGGTGCGCCCACTAGCATGGGAGCATGCCAACACGTCTCACCCTCACGGCACTGACCGCGGCACTCACCCTTGTCCTCGCCGGCTGTTCCGGCGGCAGCGCGGGGGAAACGGATGCCACGACGGATCCCTCGAGCGCCGAGGCGGGGGCGAGCTCGGCCGCCCCCACGAGCGCGCCGACGAGCGCGCCCCCGGCCCAGCCTGAGGACTTCGCCGACGAGGCCGCCGAGATCGTCGACTCCTTCTCCGACGAGCAGCTCGCCGGGTCCCTCATCATCGGCACCTGGGCCGGAGCGGGCTCCCAGGGCGCGGTCGACATGGTCAGGCAGAACAGCCTCGGCGGGGTCATCGTCATGGCCGACAACCTCACGGAGACCCCCACGGCCGACGAGGTGAGCGCCCTGACCAAGGACATCGCCGGCGCGCGGACCACGGGCCAGCCGGTGTCGATCGGCGTCGATCAGGAAGGCGGCCCGGTCTCGCGCCTGAGCACCGCGGCGCTGCCGTTCCCGCCGCTCATGGCGCTTGCCGCCACCGGGGACGGGCAGCTGACGACGACGGCGACGACGGTGCAGGCGCGCAACCTCACCGACCTCGGCTTCACGATCGACTTCGCCCCCGACTCCGATGTCACGGTCGGACCCGAGGACGTCGCGATCAACGTGCGCTCGGCCGGCAGCGACCCCAAGGCCGTCGCCGAGGTGGTCGCCCAGGCCGTCGACGGCTACGAAGCGGGTGGGGTCGCGAGCTCCGCGAAGCACTTCCCCGGCCACGGTCGCCTCACCGTCGACTCGCATGAGAGCCTGCCGGTGTCGGAGAAGTCGATCGACGAGCTCGAGAGCACGGACCTGCTGCCCTTCAAGTCCGCGGTCGAGGCCGGGGTGCCGCTCGTGATGATGGGCCACATCGGGCTGCCGGACGCGAAGACGACCCCGGCGAGCCTCAACCCGGACGCCTACGCGGCGATGCGCGACAAGCTCGGCTTCGACGGGGTCGCGATCACCGATGCGCTCAACATGGAGGCCGTGCCCCAGAACGAGAACGGCGGGGAGACCGTGACCGCGCTCAAGGCCGGCGCCGACCTCGCGCTCATGCCCCCGGACGCCGCAGCCGCACAGAAGGCGATCGTCGCGGCGCTGGGGGATGGGACGCTGACGAAGGACGACCTCGTCGAGAAGTCCCGCCGGGTCGTTGCGATGCAGCTGGCCACCGCGGAGACGCAGAAGGGCGTTGCGGGGTCTGACGCCGGCGCTGAGGATCCCGAGGCCGTGCTCACCGAGGTCGCCGAGAAGTCGCTGACCGTGCTCAAGGGCGACTGCGAGTTCGCGGGCACCGAGTCGATCTCGATCGTCGGCGGCAGCGAGAAGGAGAAGGCCGCCCTGGGCAAGGCGGCCGAGTCCGCGGGGCTGACCGTCGGCTCCGGTGGGACGACGGTGAGTCTGAGTCCGAAGACCTCCGCCGAGGTGGCCGTCGGCACCGCTGCCCCGTGGACGATGCGCAGCACCACGGCGAAGACCGCGGTGACCGCCTACGATTCCAATCCCTACGCGCTCGAGGCGGTCGCGAAGTGGCTCAAGGGCGACCTCACCGCCACAGGATCGCTGCCGGTCAACTACGACGGCAGCGACGCAGCGCCGTCGTGCAGTGGGTGAGTCAGTCGAGCTGCTTGCCGTACGCGGCGGCGATGTCGTCGAGGACGGTGCCCAGCGCGAGGTAGCCCTGCCCGCGCATCCACGCCTCGAAGTCGACGGGGTGGACATTGCCGGCCTCGACTGCGGGGATGGCCTGCCAGATCGGTGAGGCCGCGACCTCATCGACGACGCCCTCCTCGGTGCTGTAGACGAAGATGTGGTCGCCGAGGCTGCCCGGCAGCAGCTCGAGGCTCGTCTCGACGTAGCCGCCCTCGCCGACGCTCGTGCCCTCGGCCGGCGGAGCGAACGTCAGTCCGGCGTCGGTCATCGCAACCCCGGCGTTCGTCTCCTCCATCATCACGCGCACCTCGTCGGGTCGCAGGCGCACCTGCGAGACCGGCTTGGCCGCTTCGGGATCGTCGGCGAGCTGCGCCTTGAGGTCGGCGGCGCGGGACTCGTAGGCCCGGGCGGCCTCATCCATCTCCGCGGTGCGGTCGAGTGCGGCCCCGACCTGGGCGGCAAGGCCCTTGGGGTCCTGCTCGCCGACGACGACGGGCACCGTCGGTGCGATGTCGGAGTACTCGTCGAACATCGTGTCGTCGAGGCCGGCACCGCCCGAGGCGTTCATGAGGATGAGGTCGGGTTCGAGCGCGGCCACGAACTCGAGGTCGATCTCCTCGTCGGAGTCTCCGATGCGCGTGACCGAGTCGTCGTCGAGGCCGACGTAGTCGGGCAGTCCCGCGAACGACATCGGCGAGCCGACGGGCGTGACTCCGGCTGCGACGCTCGAGTCGAGGAGCGCCGTCGACGTGACGACGACCCGTTCGTAGTCGGTCGGGGCCTCGAAGGTGCCGAGCTCGGTCTTCACGGAGTAGGTGTCCGCCGAGGCGGCCCCCGCTGTCTCCGCGTCGGTGCCGCACCCGCTGAGGACACTGACCGTGAGCACGGCGGCCGACAGCGCGAGGCTGCCGCGCACGGCTGAGAGCCGACCCGATCGCGTCGGGCAACGGCGGGCGCTGTCGGGACGGGAGCCGGTGGGCAGGGAGCCGGATGGCAGGGTCTCGGGCACGGAGCAGTCCTCTTTCGTCCTCAGGGAATCGGCGTGCAAGATTAGCCTAGCCTCAGCTGCGGGACGGATGGCCCTGCGCATCGATGAATGAGACGAGCCGCACACCCTGCCCCTCACCGCACCGCGGAATCACCGCATCCGGGGGTCCTCGGTGGGGTCGGCGTACTGCTGCGGGCAGCCGTCGGTCTGCGCCTCCGGCCGGAGCTCGTAGTGCCACGCCTCGTTGCCGTAGATCTGGCACAGCCCGAAGTCGGCGCCGTGCTGGGAGAGCCAGCTCGAGGCGTCCATCGGGCCGATGTCGACGGCATCTCCGGACACGTGCGGCGAGGTCTCGGGGGTGGCGACCCACCGTGCGGCTTCGGCCTTCGACCCGTAGGTGGAGACGGCGTCGTCGAGCAGACCGGCCTGGTAGGCCGCCGATCGCCGCCCGCTGTTGACGGTGAACGTCACGCCGTCGAGGCGCGCGGACTCGGCGGCCGCGGTCACCGCTGTGCGCAGATCGGCGTCGAGCCCGGAGATGCCCGGCAGTTCGGTGTCGGTGATGCGGGCGTCGTCGGGCAGGGCGCCGTTGTCGGTGTCGCGGACGTTCGCGTCGATCGACGCCCCGACTCCCGCCTCGCCGGTCTGGGACTCCGCCTGCACCGCGCAGCCGGCGAGGGCGGCGACGAGCAGGACGGCGAGTCCGACGGCCACGGCGAAGACGCCGAGGCGGTCGGTGGCGGTTGGGACGGATGCTGCGGTTCTCGTGGTCATGCCTTCAGTCAACGCAGTCGACTGTTGCCGGAGCGTATGCGGAAATCGATATGTTCGCGATACATCCGGGCCATTACGCTGATCCCTATGCGCGTACTGATCGTCGAGGACGAACCCGAGATGGCCGAGGCCGTCCGCAGCGGTCTCCGCCTGGAGGCCATCGCCGCCGACATCGCCGGCGACGGTGACCAGGCGCTCGAGATGCTCGCGGTCAACGACTACGACATCGCCGTGCTCGACCGTGACATCCCCGGACCCTCCGGCGACGAGGTGGCCCGCCAGATCGTCGCCGCCGGCACCGGCATGCCGATCCTCATGCTCACCGCCGCCGATCGCCTCGACGACAAGACGACGGGGTTCGCCCTCGGCGCGGACGACTACCTGACGAAGCCCTTCGAACTCGCCGAGCTCGTGCTGCGTCTGCGCTCCCTCGACCGGCGCCGGTCCCAGCACCGGGCGCCGGTGCTCGAGGTCGCGGGTCTTCGCCTCGACCCGTTCCGCCGGGAGATCTACCGTGACGGCCGGTATGTCGCTCTCACCCGCAAGCAGTTCGCGGTGCTCGAGGTGCTCATGCGCGCCGACGGCGGAGTCGTCAGCGCCGAGGAGCTGCTCGAGAAGGCCTGGGACGAGAACGCCGACCCGTTCACCAATGCCGTGCGGATCACGGTCTCGGCCCTGCGCAAGCGCCTCGGCGAGCCCTGGCTCATCGCGACGGTGCCCGGCGTCGGCTATCGCATCGCGGACCCGAGCGCCGAGGCGGCCGACCGTGGCTGAGCCGCGACCCCGCGGACTGAGCGTCCGGTGGCAGCTGACGCTCAGCTACGCCGGGTTCCTCATCGTCGCCGGCATCCTCCTGCTCGCCGTCGTCTGGATCTTCCTCCTGCGCTATGTCCCCAACGTGCCGATCAGCGCCCCCGACGGCTTCGTCCCCAATCGCTCCGATCTGCAGCGGGCGTTCTTCCCCGCCGCGGCGGCGACCTTGGGGTTCCTCCTCGTCGTCGGGCTGGCCGGAGGATGGTTCCTCGCCGGCCGCATGCTCACCCCGCTGGCGAGGATCACCCGGGCGGCCCGGGCGGTGTCCGCCGGCGAGTTCTCCCACCGCATCCGGATGAGCGGGCGCCAGGATGAGATCCGGGAGCTCGCCGACGTCTTCGATGCGATGCTCACCCGGGTCGAGGCCCACGTCGCCGAACAGCAGCGCTTCGCCGCGAACGCCTCCCATGAGCTGCGGACCCCGCTGGCCATCACGCAGGCGGTCCTCGATGTCGCGCAGCGCGAGCCCGACCGCGAGCACAGCGCCGATCTCGCTCAGCTGCGCGCGGTCAACGACCGTGCGATCGCGCTCACCGAGGCGCTCCTCCTGCTCAGCCGCGCCGGCAATGAGATCCGCGACGTCGAGCCGGTCGACCTCTCCCTCCTCGCCGAGGATGCCGTGGAGACCCTGCTGCCGTTCGCCGAATCGCGGGGGATCGACGTCGAATTCGACACCCAGCCGGCCACAGCGCTGGGGTCGCCGGTGCTGCTGTCCCAGGTGGTGACGAACCTCGTCCACAACGCCATCGTCCACAACCTCCCGGCCGGCGGCTCGCTGCGCGTGCGCACAGGCCGGCAGCCGGCACCGGACGGCACCGGTCCGTGGGCGTGGGTGAGCGTCGAGAACACCGGAGCGGTCATCAGCCCCGAAGCGGTTGCGACCCTCACCGAACCGTTCCAGCGCGGCGGCAGGCGCACCCGCGACAGCAGCCACGCAGGGGTCGGCCTCGGCCTCGCGATCGTCGCGCGCATCGTCGCCACCCATCGCGGCCGTCTCACCCTCACCCCGCTGGCCGGCGGGGGACTCCGCGTCGACGTCGGCCTGCCCGCAGCCCACCAGCCGGTTCAGGGGCGGAGCATAGCGGACCGCGGCACGGATGCTCAGCTGCCGGTGGCGATCCCGCGGCCCGGGTCGGAGGACCAGCCGGACCAGCTCGCCGAGTAGAGGCTCGAGCCGACCCCGAGGGTCGCGAGCACCATCGCGTTGTGGCACGCGGTGACCCCGGATCCGCAGTAGACGGCGACCGACTCCTCGAGGGCGCCGAGGTCGCCGAAGCGCTCGCGGAGGTCGACCTCGGAGAGGATGTAGCCGTCGGCGGTGTTCTCCGTCGCCGGGGCGTTCCGCGCTCCGGGAATGTGGCCGGCGACCGCGTCGAGGGGTTCGGTCTCCCCGCGGAACCGCTCGGGGGCGCGGGCGTCGAGGAGCACGCCGTCCCAGGACTCGGCGGTGTCGGCGTCGATGACGGGCATCGACCCGGGAGTGATGACGACGGTGGAGGGGGCGACGGCTGCGGCCTCACCGAATTCGAGGTCGCCGCCGGCGGAGACCCAGGCGTCGATCCCGCCGTCGAGGACACGGGCGTGCAGTCCCGCCCAACGCAGCAGCCACCAGGCTCGCGCCGCGCCGAGTCCGGAGTTGTCGTCATAGACGACGACCTCCGTCTCCGGGGTGATGCCCCAGGTCCGGACCGTGGTCTGGAACTGCTCGGGACTCGGCAGGGGGTGGCGCCCGGCGCGCGGATCGGTCTGACCGTGATCGGCGAGGTCGGTGTCGAGGTCGACGTAGAGCGCGTGCGGCAGGTGACCGCGTGCGAAGTCGTCCCGGCCATCGGGTTTGAGCTGGGTCCAGCGGACGTCGAGCAGCCTCGGCGGGGTCCGGCCCATCGTCTGGGTGAGGAGCTCTTGCGCGGTGATGAGGACATCGGTTCGGGTCATCGGATCTCCTTGGCTCGGGTCGATCTCCTGCGATCGCCTCCGCTGCTGACTCTACGTCCCCTCAGGACTCCGGGGCAGTCCCGGGTGCCGTGAACGGCTGGGTGAGGAGGACGACGTGCTTGTCGCCGAGGCGGGTGAAGACGAGGGTGGCGCGCTCGCCCTTCGGCAGCTTGAGCTGGCGTCGCACCTGGTCGGGGACGATGTCGGCGCCGCGCTTCTTGATGACGACCGAGCCGATGCCGCGGGCGATGAGCTCCTTGCGCAGGCTCGGGATCTTCGCCGGGAGGACATCGACGATCTCGTACGCGGTGACCCCTGCCGCGGCCGGTCCGGTCGGGGCGACATCGGTCGTGAGGTAGGCGATCGACGGGTTGAGCCGGCGCGCCTGCAGGGGACCGGTGAGCGCCGTGACGAGCCCCGCGCGGACGATCGCGCCGTCGGGTTCGAGGAGATACTCGCCGAGGCGGCCGATGCCGTCCTCGTCGGCCGCCGGCACATCGTCCTCGTGGACGAGGAGGGTGCGCTCGCCCATGACGAGCGCGCTGCGCCCGGGCCGCTGCCGGGCCGCTCCGAAGTAGAGGCAGACCTCGACGACGTCGCCGTCGTGGGAGACCCACTGGGCCTCCGCGCCTGCGGGAATGAGGTCATGGTCGAGGGCGGGGCCCAGCTTGACCCCGGCCGCATGGGCCTTCGCCGCGCGGTCGACGACCCAGGTCAGGGACGGGGAGAATTCGTCGGGGTCGGCGATGCGCGCGGTCGCCCCGCGGGCATTCGCGCGACCGACGCGGCGGCGAGCCGGATCGAACCACAGGGCGTCGGCGCCGACGATCTCCGCGTGCTCGGCCAGCCCGTGCGCGACCTCGGCGCCGGGCAGGTGACGGAGGTTGAAGGCGGCGATCGCGGCGGTGACCTCGTCGGCGTCGACGGCGCGGACCTCGGCGCCGAGGCCGGCGAACGCGAACGCATCGAAGCCGATCCCGCAGCCGAGGTCGGCGATGCGGACGGGGGAGTCGGAGCCGTCGGCCCGCCCGGCGGCGAGCAGCCGCTGCGCGTGGTGGGCGGCGACGGGCAGGCGGGTGGCCTGGGCGAGGCCGTCACGGGTGAAGAGCATCTCCGCGGCGTAAGGACCGAGCTTGCCGACGGCCTCCGTGCGCAGCTGCGCCTGCGTGAGCAGGGCCGCGGTCACCTCGGCGGAGAACCCCTCCTTGCGCAGCGCCGCTGAGCGGGCGAGATCGCCTGTGGGCAGATCATCGATCCGGTCGAGACGGTCGAGGACGGAGACGTCGAGGAGTTCGGCCAGAGTCGTGCGATCCATGGGGGCCAGCCTAACGTTTCCGGGTCACCCGCAGGTCACGGGGGATCACGGGCACCGTCACGGCGAGCGTTCCCGAGACCGTGAGGTAGGTTGTTGGGTGTGACGTTACTGACCGCACGCGACATCCGCGACATCGCCGCTGACATCGGTCTGCGCCCGACGAAGCAGAAGGGCCAGAACTTCGTCATCGACCCCAACACCGTGCGCTCGATCGTCGCGGCCGCCGACCTCGCCGGGGCGCAGAACGTCGTCGAGATCGGCCCCGGACTCGGGTCGCTCACCCTCGGCCTGCTCGAGGCCGGCCATGCCGTCACCGCTGTCGAGATCGACGAGGTGCTCGCCGCCCGCCTGCCCGCGACGATCGCGGAGTTCGCGCCGGAGGCCGTCGACCGGTTCGATCTCGTCGGCGCCGACGCACTCAAGGTCACCGAGCTGCCGCAGGCCCCGGACGCGCTCGTGGCGAATCTGCCCTACAACGTCGCCGTGCCCGTCCTCCTCCACTTCCTCGAGATCTTCCCGAGCCTGAGGACCGTCCTCGTCATGGTCCAGCTCGAGGTCGCCGAGCGCCTCGCCGCCGGGCCCGGCTCGCGGACCTACGGCGTGCCGAGCGTCAAGGCCCAGTGGTACGGCGAGGTCGGACTGGCCGGGCGGATCGGCAAGAACGTCTTCTGGCCGGCCCCGAACATCGACTCGGGACTCGTCCGCATCGACGTCACCCGCAGCGACCGGGATCCCGCCGAGCGCACGCGCCTCTTCTCCCTCGTCGACGCCGCGTTCGCGCAGCGCCGCAAGACCCTGCGTGCGGCCCTGGCGACGTGGGCCGGCAGCCCGGCACGCGCCGAGGAGGTCCTCCGCGCCGCCGACATCGACCCGCGCACCCGGGGTGAGGCGCTCGGCGTCGCCGACTTCGCACGCCTCGCCGCCGCCGAGGCCCGACTCGCCGCCGATGACAGCCGTCCGGCAGCGGAACAGAGCCCGGACGCCAGCCCGGAGGGCGGTCGCTCCGCATGACCGAGCAGCTGTCCCCGCGTCCCGGCGCCCCGACCCCGGTGAGAGTGCGCGCACCGGGGAAGATCAACGTCCACCTCGGCGTCGGCGGAGTCGGCGCGGACGGCTACCACGAGCTCGCGACGGTCTTCCAGGCCCTCGACCTCACCGAGACGCTCACCCTCATCCCCGGCGGGACGGGGGCGATCATCGTCCGGGGGCGCTACGCCGATGACACTGTGCCGCGCGGGGAGACGAACCTCGCCCGCCGTGCCGTCGACCTCCTCATCAGCACCTTCGAAGCCGAGCGCGACGTCGATGCGCTGCGCGGGCTCGACATCGTCATCGACAAGCAGGTGCCCGTCTCCGGGGGGATGGGCGGGGGCTCCGCCGATGCTGCAGCGGCCCTCACCGGTGCCGCGCACCTCATCGGGGGAGTCGAGACCGAGGTGCTCGCCGACCTCGCCGTCGACATCGGCGCCGACGTCCCGTTCCTCCTGCGCGGGGGCACGGCGATCGGCCACGGCCGCGGGGAGAAGCTCAGCCCCGTCCTCACCCGCGGGACCTTCCACTGGGTGATGGCCACCTCGGCGGGACAGCTCTCGACGCCTGCGGTCTACGGCCGCTTTGACGAACTCACCCCCGACCCGGGCCCGGCCGAGGTCCCGCCGGAGGTGCTCAAGGCGCTCGCCGCCGGTGACGTCGACGCGCTCGCGGCCGCCGCCGGCAACGACCTCACCGAGGCGGCGGTGTCCTTCCGGCCGGAACTCGCCGAGGTGCTCGAGGCCGGGCGGGAGGCCGGTGCGGTCCTGCCCCTGCTCAGCGGTTCGGGTCCGACGATCGGGTTCCTCGCCCGCGACGCCCACCACGCCCTCGACCTCGCCGTCCTCCTCCAGGCCACGCGGGGAGTCAAGGAAGCGCTGCGGACGACGGGTCCCGCGGCGGGCGCCCACGTGGTGCCGAGCGGCTGATGGCCGCCGACTCAAACCCGCCGTCGCGGGAGAACCTCCACGGTCAGGTCCTCGAGGCGATCGGACGCGACATCGTCTCCGAGGCGCTGCCCCCGGGCGTCGTCGTCAAGACCGAGGAGCTGCGCGCCCGCTACGACGTCTCGCTCTCGGTCATCCGGGAGGCCGTGCGCGTCCTCGAATCCCTCGGCATGGTTCGACCGGTGCGCCGGCTCGGTCTCGTCATCCTCGCGATGTCGGAGTGGACGATCCTCGATCCGCTCGTCGTCCGCTGGCGGATGGCGGTCCGTCCCGCCCGTCAGCTGCGGTCGCTGACCGAGTTGCGGGTGGCGATCGAGCCCGAGGCCGCGGGTCTCGCGGCGACCTATGCCGACGCCGAGGCGGCCGAAGAGATCATGCGCTTAGCCGCGCGGATGCGGGCGGCAGGGCGGACCGGTGACGTGAGCGCCTTCCTCGATGCCGATGCCGCGTTCCACCGCGCTGTCCTGCGCGCCGGCGGCAATGAGCTCTTCGCGTCGTTCGACACCGTCGTCGCCGAGATCCTCGCCGGTCGCACCGCGGAGGGGCTGCAGCCGCAGTTCCCCCATCCCGATGCGCTCCAGTGGCACTTCGACGTCGCCGATGCGATCGGCGGTGAGGAGCCGGACCGGGCCCGGCAGGCGATGGCGAAGATCGTCGCGAAGGCCTACGACGAGATGTCCTCGGTCTGGGACGGCGAGCCCCGGCGGACGTGAGAGGCCAGCGCCGCAGAACGCGCTGAGGCCCGCGCGCCTCTCAGCACGCGGGAAGGCTCGCCGCGCCTCAGAACGCGCTGACGACGGCGTAGAGGATGAGGCTGAAGGCGAAGCCGACGACGCCGAGGAGCGCCTGCCCGACCGTCCACGTCTTCAGCGTCGTCTTCGTGTCCATGCCGAAGAACCGGGAGACGAGCCAGAAGCCCGAGTCGTTGACGTGGCTGGCGAAGACGGAGCCGGCGGCGAGGGCGAGGACGATCGCGACGACCTGGAGGCTCGAGAAGTCCGGGTTGCCGACGACGATCGGCTGGACGAGCGCGGCGGCCGTGGTCAGCGCCACGGTCGCCGACCCCTGGGCGACGCGGACGATGGCGGCGATGAGGAATCCGGCGACGATGACCGGCAGGCCGAGCGCGGCGAGGGAGTCGGCGATCGAGTCGCCGATGCCGCTGGCCCGCAGCACCCCGCCGAACATGCCGCCGGCCCCGGTGATGAGGACGATCGAGCACACCGGTCCGAGTGCGGAGTCGACGATCGAGTCGACGAGCGAGCGGCTCTTGTTCTTCCGCCACCCGAGCAGCCACATCGCCGCGAGCACGGTGATGAGCAGCGCGATCGGCGTCTCGCCGAGCATCCGCAGGCTCGTCACCAGCGTGGATTCGCCGTCGACCCAGCCTGCCTCGGCGGCGAAGCCGAGTCCGGTGTTGAAGAAGATGAGGATGAGGGGGAGGACGAGGAGGGTGATGACGGTGGTCAGGCTCGGTGTCGACTTGAAGCTCGCATACTCGTCGTCGCCGCCGGCGGAGAGGATCGTCGGCACGGGAACGTCGAAGCGCCGGCCGATGAAGAGACCGAAGAGGTACCCGCACAGGTACCACGCGGGGATCGCGATGAGGATGCCGCAGATGAGGACGAGACCGACATTGGCGCCGAGGAGACCGGAGGCGGCGACGGGACCCGGGTGCGGGGGCACGAAGATGTGCATCGCGGAGAACGCCATCGCCGCGGGCATCGCGTAGAGGAGCAGCGACCCGCCGAGGCGGCGCGCGACGGTGAAGATGATCGGGAGCATGACGACGAGGCCGGCGTCGAAGAAGATCGGGAACCCGAAGAGCAGGGACGTCACCCCGAGGGCGAGTGGGGCGCGCTTCTCGCCGAAGGCCCTGATGAGACGGTCGGTGAGCACCTCGGCTCCGCCGGAGAGCTCGAGGAGGCGCCCGAGCATCGCCCCGAGTCCGACGAGGAGGGCGACGCTGGCCAGGGTCGAGCCGAACCCGTCGTAGAGCACGGTGACGAGGTCACCGGGGGTGATGCCGGCCGCGAGCGCCGTGAGGACGCTGACGACGACGAGGGCGACGAACGCGTGGAGCCGGAGCTTGATGATGAGCAGCAGCAGGAGGGCGATCGCCGCGGCGGCAAGGCCGAGCAGCGCGGGCGCCGGCAGCGTCCACGCGAGTTCGATATCGGTCATTGATCCTCTTCCTCGAGGCGGGTGCGGCGGTGGAGGGCGATGCGGGCGAGTTCGACGGGCAGGAGATCGAGGATCGTCTGCCGCACCTCGGGCAGGCTCTGCTCGATCGAGACGACCATGTGCGCCTCGTCGGGTTCGAGGGCCTCGAGAGTGGACAGCTGCGAGTCGAGCAGCGTCGGCGACATGAACTCGTGGGCGCGTCTGGCCAGGTGGTCGGCGATGACGGCGCGGGGACCGTCGAGGTGGATGAAGAACGTTGCCGGGGCATCGATGCGCAGGCGGTCACGGTAGCGGCGCTTGAGCGCCGAGCAGGCGATGAGCGGGGCGGGGAGGCGGCTGAGCTCGGTGGCGATCGCGGCGAGCCACGGCATCCGGTCGGTGTCGGTGAGCGGGATGCCGGCGGCCATCTTCGCCTTGTTCGCCGGGGTGTGCAGGTCATCGCCGTCGATGAACGTCACCCCGAGAGCCTCGGCGACCTGCTGGCCGACGACGGTCTTGCCCGTCCCCGACACCCCCATGATGACGAGTGGTGGAAGGGTCTGTCCCAGGTCCATAAGAATCTCTCGAAAACATATGATGATATTGATATGCTCTGCAGAATAAATCAGAGTTATTGAACCGTATTTCTTCTGCGGAAGACTGTCAACAACGTGACCCTGCAACGAAGAGGACTGCTGATGAACGCCGATGTCGCTGTGATCGGGACCGGAGTGATGGGGTCGAACCTCGCGCGCAACCTCGCCGGGCAGGAGGGTCTGCGCGTCGCGCTCTACGACCTCGACGTCGACCGCGCGCGAGCGGTGGCCGCGAACCACCCCGAGGCCGAGTTCCTCGTCGCGACCTCTCCCGCCGAGCTCGCCGGGATGCTGCGGACGCCCCGCGTCGCGATCCTCATGGTCAACGCCGGGGCCGCGACCGACGCCGCGATCGGCAGCATCGCCGAGGTGTTCGCCCCCGGCGACATCATCGTCGACGGCGGCAACTCCCACTTCACCGACACGATCGCCCGCGGGCGGCGGCTGGCCGAGACGGGCATCGAGTTCGTCGGCGTCGGGATCTCCGGCGGTGAGGTCGGCGCGCTCGAGGGGCCCTCGCTCATGGTCGGCGGCTCCGACGCCGCCTGGGAGCGCCTGCGCCCCCTCCTCACCCCGATCGCCGCCCGCGCCGAGGTGCCGGGTTCGGTCGAGCCGGTCCCGTGTGTGGCCCACATCGGCACCGACGGCGCCGGTCATTTCGTCAAGATGGTCCACAACGGCATCGAGTACGCCGACATGCAGCTCATCGGCGAGGCGTGCACGATCCTCCGCGACGGGCTCGGACTCACCCCCGCCCAGATCTCCGCGGTGCTCACCGAATGGAACGCGGGCGAACTCGAGTCCTACCTCATCGAGGTCACCGCCGAGGTCTTCGCCCACACCGATGCCGCGACGGGGCGTCCCTTCGTCGACATCGTCGCCGATGCCGCCGGTGCCAAGGGGACCGGGGCGTGGACGGCGCAGTCGGGTCTCGACCTCGGGGTTCCCGTGCCGACGATCGCCGAGGCGGTCTTCGCGCGGTCGCTGTCCCAGGCGGCGGATCTGCGCGCCCAGGGGGAGGCCCTCGGCGGACCGGTCCCGGCGGACACGGCCCCTGCCGACCGCCTCGGCGAGGCGATCGAGACGGTCCGCCGGGCGCTGTTCATGGGCAAGATCCTCGCGTACGTCCAGGGCTTCGACGAGATCGCCGCGGGCGCCCGCGTGCACGGCTGGGACATCCGCCTCGGCGAGCTCGCGTCGATCTGGCGGGCCGGGTGCATCATCCGCGCCCGCGTGCTCAACAGGATCGTCGCCGCCTACGAGGCGCAGCCGGATCTCAGCTCCCTGCTCGCCGCCGCTGATGTCCGGCAGTCGCTTGAGGCCGACCAGGCCGCTCTGCGCTCGACCGTCGGCGACGCGGTCGCGGCGGGGATCGCGGTCCCGGCGCTCGCCTCGGCGCTGGCCTACGTCGACGGCCTCCGCGCGCCCCGGTCCTCGGCGGCGATCATCCAGGCTCAGCGGGACTTCTTCGGCTCGCACACGTACGGGCGGGTCGACCGTCCCGGGGTCTTCCACACGCTGTGGTCGGGCGACCGCAGCGAAGTCGAGGTCTGAGCCGCCGGTGGCCCCGGCGCGGGGAACGTGGCACTGTGGGATCTATGACTCAGCCACATGATGCGACGCAGCCCCACGATCCGACCCTGCCCCACGACGACGTCGATCCCGGCGGTCTGCTCGAGTACTCGGTCGTCTTCACCGACCGTTCGCTCAACCACATGTCGGCGCGCTTCGTCTCCGTCATGCAGGACATCAACCGCATCCTGCGGACCGCCTACGATGCGCAGAGTGCGGCCATCGTCCCCGGTGGCGGATCCTATGCGATGGAATCGGTGGCCCGGCAGATCGCGACGGGAAAGAAGTGCCTGATCATCCGCAACGGGCTCTTCTCGTTCCGGTGGTCGCAGATCCTCGACGCCGGATCGATCGCGAGCGAGACCGTCGTCCTCCCGGCTCAGCCGGACTCCGACGATGTCCAGGCCGCGTGGTCGCCTGCCCCCATCGCCGAGGTGGTCGCCGCCATCGAGCGCGAACGTCCGGCCGTCGTGTTCGCTCCCCACGTCGAGACGGCCTCGGGGATGCTCCTGCCCGACGAGTACATCCGGGCCGTCGCCGATGCCGTCCACTCCGTCGGTGGAGCCTTCGTCCTCGACTGCATCGCCTCGGGTGCGGTGTGGGTGTCGATGGCCGATCTCGGCGTCGACGTCCTCATCAGCGCCCCGCAGAAGGGGTGGAGCGGTTCGCCGTGCGCGGGCTACGTCATGCTCGGGGAGGCCGGTCGGGCCGCGGTCGAGGCCGGCACCTCGACGAGCTTCGCGATGGATCTGAAGAAGTGGCTGTTCATCGCCGACGAGTACGAGGCCGGTCGCGCGCCGTACCACGCGACGATGCCGACGGATGCGCTCGCCCACAACGCCGCGCTCATGCGCGAGACCGAGGAGCGCGGCTTCGACAAGCTCGAGACGGCGCAGTTCGAACTCGGCGAGCGGGTGCGCGCGGTCTTCGCTGCCCGCGGTCTGCCCTCGGTGGCGGCCCCGGGGTTCCAGGCGCCGAGCGTGGTCGTCGTCCACACGACCAACCCGCAGCTGGCCAACGGTGCGGCGTTCAAGGAGGTCGGGCTCCAGGTCGCGGCCGGGGTGCCGCTGCACACCGGGGAGCCGGAGGGCTTCACGTCGTTCCGCATCGGGCTCTTCGGCCTCGACAAGCTCGGTGACATCGACGGCACCGTCGCCCGCCTTGAATCCGCCCTCGACCGGATCGACGTCACCGCGAAGTAGGGCGGCGGCCGGCCCTCGGGCCGGCCTGCGCATCGACCCGAGGAGCGCTCAGATGAGTTTTGGCCAGGTGGGACTGAGATGGCCAGTACACGCACTGGCCATCTCAGTCCCAATTGGCGCAAACCCGCAGTGACGCGCAGGAGCGGCCGGCGGCATCGGCCGCCGACCGCTTCACACGCTGCTGCGCCCGAGGCGCTGGTCCGCCCGAGGCGCTCTTACGCCCGGTCGCCGAGGGCGACGACGTTGTCGGCGAGGCGCTCGTTCGTGCCGTACATGAAGTGGTTGCTCATGTTCTCCGAGAACCGGCTCGCCTCCGTCGTCAGGCCGACGGCCTCGGCGACCTCACGGATGTGCATCGGAGTCGCACCGCAGCACACGCCGAGGTAGTTGACGCCGAGCTCGTGCGCTTCCTTCGCGAAGGCGCCGATCTCGTAGCGGTTGGTCTGCAGCGGATCGAGCGCGGTGGGGAAGGTCCGGCCGTGCGGGGACGGCACCGCGGCGTGGGGGTCGGAGAGGTTGAAGAAGGTCGGCTCCTCCTCGGTCGTCCGGTAGGGGATCGGCAGGGCGCCGACGTGACACGAGACGGCCGCGCGGATCTCTTTGAGCCACGGCAGCATCGTCGCCGGTCCGCGGAAGCAGTTGAGGCCGACGACGTCGACGCCGAGCTGCTCGAGGCGCTGGGCGGTCTCGACGATCCCGGCCCCGTCGGCCATCTCCTGGAACGCCATGGGCGCGAGGGTGAGGACGACGGGCAGGCCGCTGGCCTTCGCGATCTCGGCGGCGGCGATGGCCTCACCGGCGAAGTAGAAGGTCTCACCGATGATGAGGTCGGCGCCTTCCTCGACGGCCCAGCCGACCATCTCGGAGAACATCGCGCGGACCTCGTCCTGCTTCGCAGGGTCGGCGGGATCCCAGATGTTCGAGTTCGAGATGTTGCCGGCCATGAAGTTGCCGGGCTTGGCGTCGGCGACGGAGCGCGCGATCTGCAGGGCCGAGCGGTTGAGCGGCTCGAGGAGGTCCTCCTTGCCGATGACCCGCATCTTCTCGCGGTGTCCGTTGTACGTGAAGGCCTCGACGATGTCGGAGCCGGCCCGCTGGAAGTCGATGTGGAGGCTGCGCAGCGCCTCGGGGAACTCGAGCGCGACCTCGGGCACGAATTCTCCCGCGGAGAGGTAACCGCGCTTCTCGAGTTCGAAGAGGAAGCCTTCCGCGCAGATCACGGGACCGGCGTCGAGGCGCTCGGTGAGGGCGTTGGACTGTGACATGAGTTCTCCCGGTAGAGCTGAGATCGTCGGGCCCGATGACCGAGCTCCGTCGCATTGAGGACTCAGCCAGCTCATCACAGGCAGCGTCGCTGTCCGCCGTCGACCGTCACAGAAGGTCAGATTCGCGCCGCATTCCGTCACAGAAGGTCATGTCGCCGAGGCGGCCCGCCCTCCCCAGGCGCCTTGACTTCCGTATCGGGTTCGTCAGTTCCCGCCGCCGCGGCGGGCGCTCAGCCAGTCGGAGAGCAGCGCGGCGCCGAGGAAGGCGATGAGCCACACCCCGCCGAGGATGAGAGCGATGACGGGGAAGAACACCACCGCGTAGTTGATCTCGAGCCACAGCCCCGACAGTGCGAGGAGTGCGCAGAGGAGAACGCCGATGCCGGCGACGAGGCGGAGGACGAAACCGGGCGTCGACGCGGTGCGCCGGCCTCGGGCGGCCTGGACGAGGACGAGTACGCCGGCGAGGAGCAGGAGCAGCGGAGGGAGAACGATGAGAACGACTCCGGCGGCCATCGTCTACCTCCCGGTGTCCCTGCTCGCGCACGTCACGCACAGCGCCGCGTAGGGGCGAGCGTCGAGTCGCGCCTGGGCGATCGGCTGTGAGCAGGCGGCGCAGATCCCGAACGTCCCGTCATCGAGCCGGGTCACCGCCGCGGCGATCGCGGCGAGACGCTCACCGGCCTGCTGCCGCAGCGCGTCGGCCTGGCTGCGTTCGAACGCGATCGTCGAGCCCTCGGGGTCGTGTTCGTCGTCGCTGTTGTCGCCCTGCCGGGCAGCGGAGAGACCGTCGATCGAGGCGCTCAGCGACGCCAGGAGCGCACGGGTCTCCGCCTCCTCGTCGGCCAGTCGCTGCCGCCAGTCCACTACGCCTCCAGCGCCTCGGTGGCCTCGAGCCACCGCTCCTCGAGGGCTGCCGTCTCGTCCTCGAGTTCGCGGACCTGCGCGGTGAGCGCGGCGAGGCCCTCGAAATCGGCCTGATCGTGGACGGCCATCTCCTCGTGGAGGGCGGCCACCTGCGTGCTCAGCTTGTCCATGCGCCGCTCGATCGCCGAGACCTCCTTCGTCGCGGCCCGCCTTTCGGCACCGCTGAGCTTCGGTGCCGACGACTCCTCCGCCGAGGCGGTCCCGGCGGGATCTGCACTGTTCGACCCCGTTGCCGGGCTCGACCCCGAGGCTTCCTCCGCGCGCAGGCGCAGGTACTCGTCGACCCCGCCGGGCACGTGCCGCAGGCGGTGGCCGAGGATCGCGTACTGCTGATCGGTGACCCGCTCGAGCAGGTAGCGGTCGTGGGAGACGACGATGAGGGTGCCCGGCCACGAGTCGAGGAGGTCCTCCATCGCGGCGAGCATATCGGAGTCGACGTCGTTGGTCGGCTCACCCAGCAGCTAGATGGCAGATGCAAGAGGAGCACCTGTCTGTCATGGAGACTCGACTACCCACCCGACCACCGGCTTCCGAGATCAAGGCTCTCATATACACGCGAGCCTCGATGGATCGTCACTACCTCATGCGCTCGACCGACGATCAGGAGACGGACTGCCGCGCCTGGTGCGCGCAGCAGACGTGGAATGTCGGCAGGGTCATCACCGATGCCAATCGATCTGCATCGAAGTGGCGCACCCGCGAGCGTGAGGGGTTCGAGGAGGCTCTCCACCTGATCGCCTCCAAGAAGTATGACGCGTTCGTGACGTGGGAGCCCTCCCGCGCCGGACGTGAGCTACTGGCGTACGTGCAACTGCGTGCGGCTTGTCAGGAAGCCGGTGTGCTCTACCTGACGAAGGGCCGGGTCTATGACTTTTCCCGCCATGACGACAGCTTCATGATGGGGCTGGAGTTCCTCACTGCGGAGAAGGACGCCGCGGTGATCCGGGACCGGCAGCTGCGCACTGTGCGGCTCAACGCGCAGAAGGGTCGCCCACACGGTCGGCTCCCCTACGGGTACCGCAGGGTGTATGACGAGCAGACGCGTGCGCTGGTTCGTCAGGAGATCGACCCGGGAAAGGCCTCGATCATCATCACGGCCGTCGATGAGATTCTGGACGGGGTCTCGATCAACAACATCGTGACTCGCCTGAATCGCGCGGGGGTGCCGACCCCGATGAAGCCGACGTCCGACCAGTCGCGAGGTTGGATGAGCTCAACCCTGCGCCAACTCATCAAGAGTCCAACGATTGCGGGCCTGCGCATGTATCAGGGCGAGGTCATCGGTGAAGCGGACTGGCCGGCGATCGTTCCGGTCGAAAAGTGGGAGAAGGTCAACCAGATCCTTGCGGACCGGGCTCGCCGTACTCGGTACGTGGAGGAAGGCAACCATAGTCACCCCAGGTGGCTGCTGTCATTCATTGCCAGGTGCGGCTTCTGTTCGCACCCCTTGGTGCGCATTCATGGTGCCGTGGATCGCAAGCGGACTGGGATGCCTCGAGACAACTACATCTGCGGGAAAGTGGGGTGCCGGAAGGTCAGTATCGACATTCCCTACACGGACGCTTACGTCACCGGCGCACTACTTGGTTGGCTGTCCAAGCCTGAGAGCCTAGCGGTCATTCTGGGCCCGGACGACAACTGGAACGAGCGGGTCCGCGAAGCCCAGGACCATGTCGCAGCACTGCGCAGGCGCCTCGCCGACGCAGCGGGCGAGTATGCACAGGGCCGGATCAGCATGACGATGCTGGCCGATGTCGAGGAACGCCTCAAGCCCGAGATCGAACGTGCCGCGAAAGCCGCCGTTCCCCCGGTCGCCGACAGGCAACTCCTCGCACTGATCCAGACGAAGGATCTGGATGCCGCATGGGAAGCTCTCGACCTGGTCGAGAAGCGCCGCATGCTCAAGATGCTGCTCGACATCCGGATCGAGAAGGCCAAGACCATGGGCGGCCGCTTTGATCCGGCACGGATCAAGATCACTCCTCGGTTCTCGGTTCCCGAGACATATCAATGGAGGCGACCAGAATCGTCCTGACCGCTGCGCCCTGACGGTCAGTCGGCGGTAGGAACGACGCGCCGAGCTCTCGCCCCAGCTCCTGGAGCCGCGAGAGCTCGGCGCTCGTCTGCTGAGCTGCGGTACTCATCGCAGTTCCCCGGTGCGCGGATCGGCGCCTGCGAAGAAGGCGTCCTCGGCGGCGCGGCGTTCGGCGACTCGTGCGGCGACGTACTCGACGAAGTCGGCATCGCGGTCGGCGACGAACACGTCCTCGACCGGGTCGGCGGGGTCCTCGCCGGGCCAGGTCGTCTGCCTGGTTGGCCGGTCGCGGTCCAGGCGGGTACCGGAGGCGGCGACCCATTCGCGCAGCCTGGCGCGGGCGTCGGCGAAGTCGCGATGCCACCCGAACGGGGCACTGCCGTTCTGCTCGGGGTGGTAGGCACACAGCCAGTGCAGATGCAGCGCTGAGAGCTCCCAGACGAGTTCGTCGTGGCGGTGCCAGAACGGTGGGATGACGCTGGCGGGCAGCCCGTAGGTGCGGCGTGTCGTCTCGACCCACCGGTTCAGGGCGTACCACTCCTTTTCGAGTTCGTCGGCGCGCAGCAGGTACCAGTTCACTGGGTGCGGCGGGCCGGGGTCCTCCTCGTCCTCGTCTTCGAGCATCCCCTCGTCGTCGAGGTCGAGCTCGTCCTCGGGCAGCTCCTCCACGGCGGGCTCACCGGGGGTCTCGTGGTCGCGGTCGTCGGTCATGATCGGGACTCCTCGGTGCTCACAGGCCCATGTCCGGCGACTGCCGGTCGGGCCGGTACTCGGGCGCGGCGAACGCGGCAGGCGTCTGCTGCTGCGCCACCTGCCGTTCCGGCTGCTCGGGAACACCGGAACCGGCGGACTGCTGGGCTGCGTCACGTTCGACGGTGGGTCGCTGGGCCTGTTCGCGGCGCGGGGTGCGGTCGACCTCGTAGGTGGTGCGGGCCATGTCGTGACCGAGCGCGGTCGCGACGAACCGCTGCTTCGTCTCGCCGGTGCTCTTGGACTGGTAGTCCTCCATGCGCCCCTCGGCGATGAAGAAGTCGTTCTTGGCGAGTTGCTTGTAGGCGCGCACGGCGACGCCCTTGTAGGCGACGAGGTCGTGGTAGGTGTTCGGCAGACGGGTGTAGGTGCCGTCGTCCTCGTAGTCCCAATGACGCTGCTCGACCTTCGCGTAGAACGCCGCTTTGCCCTTCTGAGTGGTGCCCAGCGTCGGCTCGGACTTGATGCGTCCCTTGAAGGACTCGCGGACATCCGCGCCCTGCTCGGGCTGGGTCTCGGGGCCGGTTCCTGGGTTCTCGTGCTCGGCCATCGTGCTGCTCCTGTCTTCCTGATGCGGCCACCTGTCGTGGCGGCCGTCGTGACAGGCAGGTGCACACGAGCTGTCCCGGACCTACCGAGGCGGGTCGGGGCGGCGCAGCAGCGCCTCGATCTCGGCCCGGTCGGTCTTGAGCTGGTCGGCGTCGGCGCGAGCGGGCCAGGCGCGCAGATCGGTGACGATCGGCGGGGCCGCACGCAGCAGGGTCACCGCGGTGCCGAACGGGAGGGTCCGCAACCGGTCGGGCGGGAAGATCGCGACCCTGCGCACGGAGCGCTGGTTCTGGCGAGTGCCGTGATCACCGAGGGTGATCGAGTCGGTGTACTCATCACGTTCACCGATCAACGTGGACAGGTCTTGAAGGTCTTTGCTGTTCGAAGCCCCGCCGAGAAGAATCTTCACGATGGAGGCGTCCCAGATCGCGCCGGCCTGGTTCTCCGACCACTTGTCGCGCGCCTGCGCGAGAGACTGGAGCACGGGCAAACAGGTGATTCCGGTGCCACCGCCCTCGGCCATCAGCGTCGGCAACGACGGCAGCGGGGCGAGGTTGCCGATCTCATCCAACGCCAGCAGCAGTGGCGGGTCGAGACGGGCTCCGGGTGAGCGTGCCGCGATCCGCCGGGCGGTCTCCACGAGATCCTCCACCAACGCGGCGACCAGTGCTGCGGAGGCTCCGGCTCCAGCACCGGTCGCGAGGAGGAACAGGGTGCCCCGATCACGGATGAACGCTTCGGGGTCGAACTCCTCCCCGGGGCCGGGGCTGACGGCATCGAGCACCCGCGGGTCAGCGAGAGCACCGAGGGCCAGAGAGACGCCCTGCCAGATCGAATCGCGGGTCCTGGGGTCGGCGTCGATCATGGATTCCAGCGAGTCCGCCCACCCCGTGGCCGCGTCCGGGCTGTTGGTGAGGATCGCGACGGCCTCCGCCGCAGCCGAGGGGTCCAGGGTCCAGCGGAACAGCTCCGCCGGGGAACGCCCATCAAGAGCAGCGGCGTGCAGCAGAGCCTGCAGCGCAGTCCTCGTCTTGCCTTCCCAGAATCCGCCAGACTCCACCCCGCCGGCAGACAGGCCGGTGGCCGAGGCGAGGCCGGTAGCGCGGATCATCGCGGTGAGAGGGTCGGCGCAGCCACGCACGGGCGACCAGCGCATCCCCGCCGGGACGCCCTCGGCCAGGTGCTGGGGGTCGAACACTGCGACCGGGCCGTGCTTCTCTCTCGCGCGCAGGGTCGCGGTGAGGTTGTCCGGGCGGGTGCTGGTGGCGATCACCGCCCCCGGCGCGTCGAGGATCGCGGGGATTACCACGTGCAGGCCCTTGCCGGAGCGGGGTGGTCCGATGAGCAGGATCGAGTCCTCGACGCTGGCCCACACCTCCCGGCCCCGGCACATCCCGAGTCGGTAGCCGACATCCGCCGGGGTCGGCTTGGAGAGAGAGGGTCGCAAGTTCCCGGCGCGGGTGAGCAGCGCCGTAGGTGAGGCGACCGTGGCCACCTCGTGGCGGGTCGCGACTCCGGCGGTTGTGTGCGGGTCGACCTCGGTCTTGCGGGCGTGACGGCGCAGCCGCGTCCACACCCAGCAGCCGCCGGCGACCAGCCCGGCCAGCAGCACGACGGTCACGGCCCAGTAGGCGACCGCGCTCATCCCTGGCGCGTCGAGCGCGGCGGCAGGATCACCGGGCCGGAACAGCACCGAGATGCCGGAGGCGGGCCCAGCGGCGGGCTGGTCGGTGCCGGTGAGGAACGCGGCCACCGATCCGGCGCCGCGCAGGATCAGGGCGAGGCCGAACAGTCCGACCAGCCCGATCATCGCGGCGTTGGTCAGCTCGTCGCCGAAGCTGCCGCTCTGGCGGCCCTGCGGGACGCTCATCGCAGCCTGCGCGCCACGACCGTGCCGGAGACGCGCCCGACCAGCAGCACCTCTCCGGCATCCCCGACCCGTCGCGGATCGAGCAGCCCCCGTGCAGTGCCGTCGCCGGCCGCGTCGGTGTCGGAGACGAGCACGGTGCAGGCGATGTCCTCCCCGGCGACGAACCCCTCCCCGGTGACCTCGATCAGCGCCGGCACCGCCTTGGGCCGTCTCGTCTTTGGGGCCGGCTCGGGTGCAGGGTCGGCGCGGCGTGGTTGTGCGGCGACGAGTTCGGTGAAGCTCGTGCCGTCGGCCTCGTGCACCTCCACCCGCACCGGCACCGCACGCTCCTGGCTGGCGTGGTCGATGATCTGCGGGAACGCGGCCCGCGACCACGGCCGCTGGTCGTCGTCGGGCGGATACACGGTGCCGTCGATCATCACGGTCATCGACCCGTCGGCGTGGATATCGAGGATCACGGTGCGCATCGACACCGGCACCGGCTCAGGGAGATTCGCATGTCGTCTCATGCCGGCCAGGTGCACAATCCCGTACCCGCACCGTTCATCCTGGCTGCTGCTGGCGCAGCTGCCGGGCCTCGTCCAGCACACGACGGCAGGGTTCCCTCACCCATACGCCGCTGTTAGTATCTGCGTATGGATGCAGATAAGCAGATGTGCGGCATGGATCCCGCGTCGGAATACGTCGATCTCGCCGCGGAGGTCTTGGGACTGTTGTCCGATCCGACGCGGATCAGGATCGTGCTGGCCCTGCGCCAGGCCGACGAGTTGCCGGTGAACGCGCTGGCGGAACTGGTCGGGAAGAAGCCCTCGGGGGTGTCGCAGCATCTGGCCCGACTACGGATGGCGCGGATGGTCACGACCCGGCAGGAGGGCACGAGCGTGCTCTACCGCCTCACCGACGAACACGCGGTCGCCCTGGTGGTCGAGGCGATCAAGCAGGCCGAGCACGCGGTCGCGAACGGGCAGATCCCGCCCCACCACCACGCACCCCGGCAGTAGTAGCCCGTTCGTCGCACAAACTCTCGTTCGTTAGGCCTCGTCTCATGCTTGCTGTCCTGCGCAATCCCACCTACGCGAAACTGTTCAGCGCGCAGGTCATCGCGCTGCTGGGCACGGGCCTGCTCACCGTCGCGCTCGGACTGCTCGCCTTCGAAATCGCCGGCGGCGACGCCGGCGTGGTGATGGGTGTGGCGATGACGATCAAGATGGTGGCCTACGTCGCCGTCTCCCCCCTCACGACGGCACTCACCACCCGTCTCAAGAGAAAGCCACTACTCATCGGGACCGATCTCATCCGGGCTGGGGTCGCGCTCTCGCTGCCGTTCGTGACCGAGGTGTGGCAGATCTATGTGCTGATCTTCCTGTTGCAGTCCGCATCGGCGACGTTCACGCCCGCGTTTCAGGCCGTGATCCCGTCCGTGCTCCCGGACGAGGGACAGTACACACGTGCCCTGTCGCTGTCGCGGCTCGCCTACGACTTGGAGTCGCTGGTGAGCCCGATGCTCGCCGCCGCCTTACTGACGGTCGTCAGCTTCCACAATCTCTTCGCTGGCACCGTGGTCGGGTTCCTTGCCTCTGCGACCCTGGTGCTTGTCTCCCGCTTTCCTCGCTTCGAGGCTCCCGCTCCGGCGCCGTTCTTCGATCGCCTCACCCGCGGCGCCCGTGCGTTCTGGGCCAGCCGGGAGCTGCAGGGCCTGATGGCGCTGAACCTCGTCGTGGCGACGACCACGGCGATGGTGATCGTCAACACCACTGTCCTCGTCCTGGGCGATCTGGGCCGCACCCAGTCCGATGCTGCGCTCCTGCTCGCCGCCTACGGAGGCGGCTCCATGATCGTGGCCCTGACCATGCCCAAGCTCTTGGAAGCCGTCTCGGACCGGCGAGTCATGCTCACCGGCGGCATCGCCCTGCCCGTCCTTCTCCTGGCCGGAGCCGGGGTGCTCGCCTGGACCGATGGCACGCCCCAGTGGGTCGGGCTGCTGAGCGTGTGGGCGCTGATGGGGGCGGCAACCTCCACGATCCTCACCCCCTCCGCCAGGCTGCTGCGGCGAGGCAGCACGGAAGAGAATCGGGCCGCGGTGTTCGCCGCGCAGTTCTCCCTGTCCCACGCCTGCTTCCTCATCACGTACCCCCTCGCCGGTGTTCTCGGCGCCGCTATCGGCCTTCCCGCCGTGGCTCTCGTCCTCGTCGGTATCGGCATTCTCGGCGCGGTCCTCGCCACCACTGCTTGGAGCGCTACGTCCCGCACTCTCGTGCAAGCTCACAAGCGATGAGCACAGGGAGCGCTCATGCCCTCCACGACCGCTTCGACAAAGATCGATCCGATCGCTCGTACGGTTGCATCTGTAACGAACATGCGACCCCACAGTCAAGGTCAGAACGTCTGGAGATCCGCGGAATCACGCGGATTCTTACCCTACGCGGGGTTGGTTTTTTCCGGGATCGGACATGCGGCTGGTGGTGTCGAAGAGCTCGTACTCGGCCGGGTGGAGCTGGTGCTGGACGACGAAGGAGCGTTCCTTGATCCGCCACAGCCCTTGTCCGGTGCCCAGCGTCGGCAGCAGCTCGCGCTCGGTGCCGGTCAGTCCAAGGGTCTTCGCGGTCGTGCCCAGCTGGTCGGATTCCTGCCGGTAGATGATGCGGGACTCCGCATTGGCGAGCAGGGAGTTCGCGAGCGAGCGCATGGCCGAGCCCTGGTCGCCGACGTTTTCCAGGTCGGTGAGCTTGTGGAAGATGAGCATGTTGCTGATCCCGTACGCCCTCGCCAGCCGCCAGTGCGCATCCATGCGCTTGAGCAACGCGGGTTCGGACATGAGGCGCCAGGCTTCGTCGTAGATGCACCAGCGCTGCCCGCCGTTCGGGTCCAGCAGCGCCGATTCCATCCACGCGCTGGAGCACGTCATCAACACCGACACCAGCGTGGAGTTCTCGGTGACTCGCGACAGGTCCAGGGACACCATCGGCAGGGTCGGGTCGAACACCTCCGTCGACGGGCCGTCGAACAGGCCGGAGAGGTCCCCAGCCACCAGTCGTCGCAGCGCGTGTCCGACCATGCGGCCGTCCTCGGCCAGCCGCCCGTCAGGGTCGTGGGAGGGAGACAGGAGGTGGTCGACGATCATCGGCAGGATCGGCACCTCGTTCTCCCGTACCGTTTCGGCGAGGGCGGTGTCGATCGCGGTGTGCTCCAGCGGCGACATGGGCCTGGCCAGCACGGTCTCGGTGAGCGCGCCGATCAGGTCGCGGCGGCGGGAGGCGACCGTCGTCTCCCACTCCGCATCGCTGAGCCCGGAGGGGCGGTAGCCCTCGTCGAGGGGGTTGAGGCGGGTGGGCAGGCCGTGGCCGAGCTGGATCGCCCGCCCGCCGACGGCGCGGGCGATCTCAGTGTGCTCGCCTTTCGGGTCACCGGGAACGTAGACCCGCCGCCCGAACGGCAGGCTGCGCGTGTACAGGCTCTTGGCGAGGGAGGATTTGCCGCTGCCGACGATCCCTGCGACCACGACGTTCGGGGCGGTGATGACCCCGGTCTGATACAGCACCCACGGGTCGTAGACGAACGAGCCCCCGGAGTAGAGGTCCTGGCCGACGAACACGCCCGCCGAGCCCAGGCCGCCCTCGGCGAGGAACGGGTACTGGGCCGACAGGGTCGCGGAGGTGTCCTGGTGGCGGGGCAGCCGGAACCGGCCCGGCGTCCGCAACGTTTGCTTGCCGGGCTCCCCGGCGGCGGGCAAATACCGAGTGGCCTTGCGCTCGGCCCGCTCGACCTCGGCCTTGGCTTTCGCTTCCGCGACCTCGCGGCGACGCTGCTCGGCCTGCAACCGGGCCGCGGCCTGGCGGCGCTGCGCCCGCAGCCGTCGCCGCTCGGTGGCCGGGGCGACCAGCACGGAGGTATGTAGGCGTTCCTTCTCGCTCACAGTCCCAACCCCCGCCCCTGACCTCTGCTGGACCCGGCGGGGTGCGGGTCGAACCACGACCCTGCCGGCTGCGCGACCCGCGCCTGCCTCCCCGCGCGCAGGGAACGCCGCGTCGTGTGCTTCGGAACGGTGGTGGGGTGTTCGATGGCGGTGACGGCACCGGTCAGGCGGGTCGTGGTCTCCTCCAGTGCGGTGCCGGCCTGATGGAGCTCGTCACCGATCTGCAGCCCGGTATCCCGTGCGAGGGCCGGGGCGCCGGGGAGGGTGTGGGCGACGGCGATCCGGTCGATCGCCTCCCGCATCGCCGTGGCCGCATCGCGCAGGTCGCCCAGCAGTGTGGCGGTGCCGGGACCCGTGGCCTGCAGTTCACTGTCCGCGGCGAGGTGGCGCAGGTTGCGGGCGGCCTCGGTGGCGAACGCGGCGGGATAGTAGACGGCGGACATGATGGCCTCCCAGGCACGAGAACGACGGGGATGTGGTGCAGGTGCACCCCACCCGCCCGGTCACGGACATGCCGGTGCCGCCGACCCCACAGGGCGGCGGCACCACGGGAGGTAGTCGGGTCAGAGGCCGAGGCCGCGGTCACGCTTGACCGCCGCGACGCCCGGATGCTCGAACCAGGACCCCTCGCTCACCGGCCCACGCCCGGCGGCACTGCCCGCTTCTCGTCCGGTGGCGCGTACCCCGCGATCAGAGAGCGCCGCAGCGGCAGCACCCGCCGCGCCCATCGCAGTCCCGGCCGAGGCGGCACCGCCGGCACTGCCCATGTCGGGGTCCATGGTCGGTGCGGGGGTGTCGGTGTCGAGGCTGTCCTCGGGCGCGATCTGGTGGTGGCGGTAGAGGGCGACGTGGCCGAGGTCCGGGTTGTAGGTCAGCGTGTACTCTCCCGTGCGTGCTTCCTTGTCCAGCGCCCCGATCGGTGGGGTGTCGTAGACGTAGCCGTTGAGCATGGCCGCGTCCGTGGTCTCCTCGCCGTAGTCGAAGCCGGCCAGGTGCTCGATCGCGGCGTCCGGGCCGTCACAGTCGATCAGCCACAGCACCGCATCGGCTTCACCGCCCTGGAGGAAGACGATGTTCACCCACCGCGACACCGGCCCCTGAACCCTGGTCATCTCCGTCTCGGCGGGTGCGGGCGGGGCGGGGTGCCAGGCGATGCGACCGGCAGCCTGCGAGGCACGGTTAAGCCCCTCCTCGACACGGTCCAGGGCGGCAGCGGCCTCGGAGAGCTCCCCGGCGGCCAGGCGGGCATCACGGATACCGGCGGCGGGGTCTCCGGCATCGTCGAAGGCGCGCCCGTCATGGCGGGCGTGGCGGGTGGCGAGCTGCTGGATCGACTGCTGCATCGAGCGCACCCCGGCCAGCAGGTCCCCAATCACCCCGTAGGCGTCCTCGGGGTGGGTGAAGTCGCGGCTGGCGTGCGCCAGGCCGCGCAGCGCCTGCGATGCCTCCTCGGCGTCGGCGACGGGATCGTAGAATGTAGGCACGGTTCCTCCCCTTGACTGTGGTGATCGAGAGGTACGCATTCAGAGCACGAACCAGCCGGAGGAGCACATGAGCGGTGAGGATAGGGCCAGCGATCAGCTCGCAGCGAGGCACACTCAGACCCTGCGACTGTTCAAACGCCGAGCGGAAGAGCTCTTCTCGTGCGAGCTCGCACGTCGTGACGATGCGATGAACCTGGGGCAACAGCTGCACATGAACTTCGTTGTCGATCAAGCCACAGGCCAGTCGTCTCTGGCAGGCATTCGCCAGGTCATTCCTCCCAAAGAGCAGGTGGCTTACGCACTCACACTGATCCGTCCACTCACGCTCACGAAGAAGGGCGACCGGCTCGCATGGGTAACGGTTCTTGCCGCGTTGGAGTACTTTCGGCCGGCGGACGCCACCAATGTCTCTGAGCATTTGACACAGTTGCGTGAGAACTGGGCGCAGTACCCGCCTCGCCGAATGCGGATTATGCAGGCCCCGATCGACCCAGAAGCAGCCGGGGTTCGTGTCAATGCCTGGGACAACGAGATCGCACGTATGTTCCTCTACGGTGACCTCGTCCATGGCGATGACAACGCCGAATTGCTGGACGCGCTCGGAGATGATCAGGTTGTCTTCTCCGCCGGTGCGATGGCGTCGGACGGCTTCATGTTGGTGAACAACACGTATCAGGTCATGCACTGGCTCCGACCAGATATCGCCCCAAACGACGCGCACTTCTCCCAACTCCTAGCACAGGAGAAGCCCCCGAAGGACAACTGAGCCGGCTCATACGGGCCGGGTCAGGGGCAAGGCCGCGGCTGTGAACGCGGCGGCCTGCTGGCCGACGAGGCGGCGGGTTTCGCAGGAGGCCTGGATGGCGGCCTGCTCGACCGCGGCGACCGCGGCGTCCAGTTCCTCGATGGTGGGCGCCGAGACGGCGACCAGACCGGTCACGCGCAGCACGCCGTGCCCGGCGGTGAGGTCAGCTTCCTGCTGGAGCACGTCGGTGTATTCGGCGGTCTGGGCGGCGTCCTCGATCTGTCCGATCCGGCGGCGCTGCGCGGCATCGGAGATGTGCTCGACCTTCTTCTTGCGGATGTCACGGGCAGCCTGATCGGTGCGCAGCGGGGTGTAGAGCAGCGACAGGGATCGCCCGATCCCTGAGGAGAGCACCAGCGGGGCGAGGAACCCCGGATACACCATCGAGCGGGGCCACTCGCTGATCCAGAGCACGACGTGGTAGCCGGTATCGGTGCGCAGCCTCGTCCAGGTCTCGGTCACCGCGACCGGGCCGGCGGTGGCCAGCGACTGGCCGATCTCCCCGTGCCGCTCCAGGGTCGCGGCGACGGCCGGGTCGTAGGCGCTGCGCAGGATCACGGCGATCTGCCCCGGGCTCAGCCACCCGGCAGGGGTCAGGTCCGCCGAGCGCAGCGCCGCGGTCAGTGTGCTCATCTCCTGGCGCAGCACCGCGGCCGCGCCCCGCAGCCCGCCGCCGGCGGTCCGGATCTGCCGGGCCGCCGTCTTCATATCCAGGCTGAGGCTGATCGTGGTGGCGTGACGCTCCCCGGCGGGCCCGGCGCGCTCGATCAGCTCGGCATACGTCCTCGATGCGAAGGAGTCGTCCTGGCTGCCGTGGGCGGCCCACCATTCGGCCAGGCCCGTGCCCGAGTCCGGCAGGGTGCGCTCCAGCACCTGCACGGTCGCGATCCGCCCGGACCGGCAGACGCTGGCCAGCACCCGCCCCCAGGAGGAGACCCGGCGGGCCTGCTCGCCGGGATCGAGGAGCACGAACGCGGGATGGCGGATCTCGCACACCACCGTCAGCGTCGCCTGGTGAGGGTCGTGGATCATGCCCGCCCCGCTCTGCGGGTCGACGTGCTCGCGCAGCCGCGCCATGTCACCGGGCAGCGCGAGCGTGCCCGCCGGCCTCGGAGCGACGATGCGGCGCCGGTAGGCCAACTGTCCGCCGGTGGTCCGCCACAGCCACCAGGCGGCCACGGGCACCCATTCCACGACCGGGCGCCCGGCGACGGGCATCCAGGTCAGCACGATCGAGGACACCCAGATCGGGGCGGTGTAGGCGATGAGCATCCCGCCGGCGTAGAACGCGCCCACCAGGGACAGCACTCCGACGGCGAGGGTCGCCAGCTGGGTCGCGGACAATCCCAGCAAGATGCCGCGGCGAGTCAATCTGCTGAATTTCACCGGCACCAGGTCGGTGCCCGTACGCGCTTCTTCGGCGCTGTGCTTGTTGCTCACGAGGATCACTCCTTCCCACCGGTCGGCGGCTTACTGGGCCCGTCGTCGGGCTTCGGGCCGGTCGGCAGGTTCGGCTGCGGGGTGCTGCGCGGCGGTGCCTGCGCGCCCGGCCCACTCCCACCGCTCTCACCGTTCCCGCTGGTGTTGGTGTTGCCGGTGTTCTGGTTGGCGCCGTCGGTGGCGGCCTCGGCCTGGGCGCCGATCTGCTTGCCGGCCTCGGGGCCGGCCGTCGCGGCCTTCTTCGCGACCTCCGCGCCGATGACCACCGCCGCGACCGGTCCCGCGGCAGCTCCCGCACCGGCCGCCGAACCGCCGGCGCCCGCACCGCCCGCACCTGCTCCGGCATCTGCTCCGCCGCCTGGTGGTGGCGGCGTGCCCCCACCGCCGCCGCCACCGCCGGGTGGGTTTCCGCCTCCGGGTGGGGGCGGTTCGTCACCCCCGCCCCCACCTCCTCCGCCGCCGTTGCCGTTGGTGTCGAGGATCTTCTTCGGGCCTTCGCCTTGCGGTGTGCCGGGCACCGGGACGGGTCGGTTCATGGCGTTCTTGGCTTCTTGTTCCGATCCCATGGTGTTGTAGAGGTCGAAGCCGAGGAACGCGATGACCCGGTAGACCATGTAGGGGGCGAAGGCGGCGATCGCGAGCATGACGATGCCGGTGATTGGCTCGGTGATCGCCGTCAGGTCCGCCTCGATGGGGGTTGCCATCTGGGTGATCGCGATGAGGAACACCACCACGAGCACCAGCTTGGAGATGATGAGGGCGAGTACGAACGCCGCCCACTTCCCGATCCACCCGCGGGTGGCATCCCACGCCGCACCAGCGAACGCGAGCGGGGCGAGCACGATCGCGATCAGCAGCAGAGCCTTGCGGATCAGCAGCGAGAACCACACGATCGCGACCGCGGCGACCATGAGCCCGCCGAGGAAGATCGTCACGATCGCCCCGACACCGGGGGCGGAGATGTTGATGGCGGTCAGTCCGGCGGCCAGCAGGATGATCTTGTCGCCCATCGTGGCCGTGGTCTCGCCGGCGGCTTGGATGATCCCGATGGTCAACTGGTCGGTGATCTCCAGCGCGAGCGCGGCCAGGGTGATGACCACGAAGGAGCCGAGCACGGCCTTGCCGGCCCCGAGGGCGGCGCGGGACAGCGCGGTGGGGTCGCGGCGGATCAGGCCGAGGATGAGCTGGAAGCAGAAGAAGATCAGCACGATGAACACGCCGATCCCGAACAGCAGGTTGTACACCGACACGTACCCCTCTTGGGTGACGTCGACCAGCGTGGTCGTGTCAAACACTGTCCACATGGCCTCGATCAGCCAGCCCGCCGCCCCGCCGACGGCCTGCGCGAACCAGTCGAACGGGGCGGCGATCAGCGACGCGGCCGCTTCACCGGCGGAGTCGCAGACCGTGGAGATGACGGGAACATCGCACAGCGCCATCACAGACCTCCCTCACACAGATAGGCGGGTTCAGACGGCCTGGCCGACGCCCCAGAAGAAATTGATCAGCGTGACCGCGGCACCGCAGATCACCGCCGCACCGCAGGAGATCAAGACGCCGATCTTGCCGCGGCCGGCCAGGTGGGGGTTGCTGGAGTTGGAGCCGAAGCCCCACACGATCGCCGAGACGATCAGCGCGAGGACGGACAGGATGAGGCCGACGGTCATGACGGCACCGACGATGGTGCGCAGCTGGTCGATGCCGGGCAGCCCCGAGTCGTTGGGGTCGATGTCGATCTGCATCGGGAGCATCGCCAAGCGGGCGAGGGTCCAGGTGGCGAGGGTCGTGATGGTCATGGCAGGGCGCTCCTTCGACAGATGAGACAGAGGTGTTCTCTCGACCAGGTGCACCCGACCCCGCCAGACACGCAGCAGCGCCCGCCCCCACAAGACCGGGGGCGGGCGCAGCAGCTTCAGCGCAGGGGTTCAGAGTTGTTGGCCGATGCCGATCAACCAGTTCATCCACGTGACCCCGGCGCCGGCGAGGATCGCCGCCCCGAGGGCGACGAGCACGCCGGTGCGGGCCTTGCCGGCGGCGGCGTAGTTCCCGGACGCAGACGCGATCGCCCAGACGATGCCGGAAATAATGAGCATCAGCACCGCGATGATGAGCACGAACGTCAACAGGGCGCCGATGACCTCTTCCAGGTCGCCGATGCCGCCCAGGCCCTCGAAATCGGGGAACACGTCCATCAGGCCCCACCACCCGAATCGGCGAGGGTGACGTGGAGGTGGTCTTGATGCCTCGTGGTGATATCGGTGCCGCGCGTGTAGTCGCGCCAGCCCTCGTCGTCACGGGCGAGGGACCAGATCTTGTCCTGCCAGATGAGGTAGTCGACTCCGAGGGTCTCGGCGTGGTCTTTCATCCAGTTCGTGACTTCCCAGCCCGCCTCGATCTGCGCGGGCGTGGGCATCTGCCCGATGGCGTTGCCGAACGCGATATCGCAGGCCCGACCCAGCGGGTGCTCCGAGACCGTGCCCGGCCGTGGCGAGTAGCACGACCAGGTCGTCTCGGGGAACGCCGCGATCGTCTGCTGATACAGGTGCAGGGTGCGGCGGGTGATCTGCCCGTTACTGGTCGGGTCGTCGACCAGCTCATCCGGGTCACCGGCCGGGGCAGGGTCAGGCTCCCCACCAGGCCCATTGCTGTCGGGGTCGCAGTCGCCGGCCGGTGGGCCGGTCTCGGCCTCGGGCAGGTCCGCGGCGTCGTGGGCGTTCAGCCAGGCGGCGGGGTCGGTGTGCTCACCGCCGGTGCCCCCGACATAGACCTCAAGGTGCAGGTGCGGGCCGGTGGACTGGCCCGAGGAGCCGACGTCGGCGATGTGCTGCCCGGCCCGCACCCTATCGCCGGCCTCGACGTGGATGCCGTCGGCCCAGGAATGGATGTACCCGGTGGCGACCTGCTCGCCGCCGACCTGATGTTCGATGACGACCTTCCCGCCCCACGCATCGGTGTACTCGGCGACGGTGACCGTGCCGTCGGCGGCGGCGAGGATGGGCGTGCCGTCCGGGGCGGCGAAGTCGCTGCCGGTGTGGAAGGACTGCTCCCCGGTGATCGGGTGGGTGCGCGGCCCGTACGGGTCGGTCGCCGTCCACGTGCCCTCGGGCAGAGGGAACACCACCCGCGAAGACTCCGCCGCCCCGGCCACAGCAGGCACCACACCAGGGTCAGTTTCGACGTTCGTGCCTGTGGTGCCGAGGAGGGTGTCGAGGATCGTGACGGCGACGGGGCTGTAGTTCTCGTACCGGTCGGGGAACGCCGAGACCTCCACGGCTTGGGCGGCCTCGCCTTTGCCCATGTCTTGCCAGCCGGGGATGTCCAGCAGCCCGCGCGGCGAGGGATGGTTCGGGCCGTCCGGGCCGCCGAAGAACGCTCGCGCCTGATACTCGGGGGCCATCAGCTCTGGGACCGACCCCCACCCGGCCTGCGGGCGCATCTGGAACAACCCCAGGCTGTCGTTGTCGCTGCCATCGCCATCGTTCGGGTAGTCCGCTGACTCCGGGTAGACGCTCGTGTTCGACAGCTGCCGCAGGGTCGACTCGGTCAGTGCGGCCATCAGCGCGATCTGGAGTCCGTCACGGTTCACGCCCTCGACGCCGGAGCCGGTCTCGATGATCGTGGCCGCGTGCGTGAGTTGCTTCTTGTTCAGCGTGAACGACTCCCCATCGCGCGTTTCGACGGCGAGCTCGTCGGGCACCTCGCCGACTTGCAGTCCGCCGCCGGGCACGGTGCAGGCCCAGGTCGCGGCGGGGTTCATCAGCAGCCCGATCCCGACCATCGACAGGAACGGTGCTACCAGCGCCAGTGCGAGCAGTCCGATAGCGAGCTTCTTGAGCACCACGCCCCTCCTTTCTCCCCAGACCTCTCGGGTCAGCGCAGGGGGTTGTCCAGCTCGGACAGCCGCAGCAGATGACAGGTGTCGTAGGCGGGCTCGCAGACCACGAACACGGTGAACGCCACCTCGTGCGCGGAGTCGACGGGTTCGTCGTTCAACACCCCGGCACGGTGGCGGACGCCTTCGATCGTGATCGCCGTCGTCCCCTCCACCAGCTGCCCCGGCTGCGCCTGCTCCTGCGCGGTCGCCCACGCTCCGGGCACGAACGCATCGGTGATCTCCAGGTGCTGGGTGGTGGCGTACTGGCGCAGCTCGACCCATGCCTCCCGCGTGGGCAGATAGGCGGCGATATCGGAGGCGAGGCCGGCCTGCTCGGTGCCGGTCGGGTCGGCGACCTCCATCAGCACGCTCGTGTAGTCCAGCGGCATCAGCCCCGACCCGGTATCCCAGGCGAACACCGCCGTCGCGACGTTGCGGGCGAACTCCTCCGGGTCCCCGGACCCGACCACCGCAGCGATCCGCCCCGGCCGTGGCGTGCCGGACTCGACCGGACTCGACGACGCGCCCGGCTCGGGGTCACGGTCGTGGGGTGGGCTGGTGTCGGGGCCGAGGATCAGGCCGTAGATCCCGATGCCGGCCAGGAGCACGATCACCAGGCCGGCGGCGAGCAGGACGATCAGGCGGGTGCGCGGGCGGGAGTCAGCGAAAGTCTTCATGCCGCCCAGGTGCACGCACCCGGTCACAGAGCACGCAGATGCTGCCGAGAGACGCTCTCGCCTGATTCGGCATCAGCGCCGGGGCCGGTGTCCTCGTCGGTGCGGGGCTCCTCGGTTGTCGTCTCGACGTCGTGGCCGGTGGTGTCGAGGGAGATGCGCAGGCGGGCGGCGAAGGCGCTGGTGCCGTCGGCGACGTCGAGGAAGATGCCGGCCTGCTCCTCGGTGAGGTCGCGGGCGAGCTCGTCCACGTCGTAGTGGGTCCACCATTCCGCCAGGGAGGTCCAGGTCTGCACGAACGCCGTCACCGGCCACCGCCCCGGCACCACCGCCGGCCGGGCCGAGGTGTGCGTGCGGGGCTTGGTGCGTCCAGCGGCGGTGACACGGGCGACGGCCTCTTGGGCCATCGCGCGCAGCGACGCCTGGCGAGAGGCGTCCGCTTGCTCGACCTGGCCGCGCAGGCGCTGATAGGCGGGGTCGACCGGCCCGCCGGCCTCGATCCCCGCCAGCTCCGTCGTCGCCTGCTCGCGCAGCGCCTCGGGATTCTCGGGGTTCTCGGCCATGGCCTGGATCGCCGAGATCTTCTCCAGCGTCGTGTACGAGGCGCGGCCGGTGACCATCCGCGCGGCCTGCGCGCGGCTCCTCCCACCGACACCCCCTGACGGGGGTGCCAATTTGGCACCCCCGTCAGCACCGGGCTGATTCTCCGCCGAGAAGCGGGTTACGACATCGCGGCGCTGGGCGTCCTCGGTCATGAGCTGCTTGAGCTCGCGGTACAGGGCGGCGGCCTCCAGCTGGTTGAGCGGCTTGCGGTGCGCATTCTCGTCCTGCTCGGCCAGCAGATGCCCCAACCGGGTCGAGACACCCGATCGCACCCACACGCTGACCGTGCGCCAGTGCAGCAGCCGGATCGCTTCCAGCCGGCGTCGCCCGCACACCAGCACCCCTTCGGGGGTGACCGTGATCGGTTGCAACAGGCCGTGCTCGCGGATCGAGTCAGCCAGAGCCTGGATATCGCCGAGGTCGGCGCGATGACGGGCACCGACCTGAATCGACTCCACGGTGCGTTGCAGTTCGATACTCATCACCACTCACCCCTCTCAGTCCTCTCTTCGTGGTCCCCGGTTACTTCCGGGCCTGTCGTGGGGCGGCCAGGCAGATGGTGAGCACGAGATCGTCATCGCGCAGCAGCATCGGGATCGTCTCGCCGATCAGCAGCCGCAGCAGCACCCCGCGGCCCGCGCTGGTCGCCGCCAGCGCCGGGTGCGGGTTGCCCAGCAGCGCCTTGAGCAGCCCGGTCCAGGACCGGCCCGGCAGATCCAGCAGCGCGCGGGCGTGCTGGTCACGTCGCAGGGTCTCGAACGCGGTATGCCGCGCCCCGGCCTTCGCCAGCGCCCCGCAGATGTGCTCCACCGACGCCCGCGCGGTCGCGGGCTCCCAGCCGAGCATCGTCACCAGCGCGATCGCGTCCTCAGCCGCCGACGACGCCGACATCGCCACCCCCACCACACCACCACCGCCACCGTCACCGTCTCCGGCGTCTCCGGTGCCGTCGGGATCGGGTTCGGGGTCGGTGACCTGGAACGCGGGGTGATACTCCGACAGCGGCGTCTCCCTGTCGGAGATTCGCTCGGCGTCGTGGAACGCGGAGATGTGCGGGCGGCGGGCCTGATGGGTCGAGCACAGCAGCCCCTGGGCGCGCTCCTCGGCGATGCAGGTGATCCGCACCGCGTGCGTGACCACGCCCCACGGGTCGATCGCCTCCCGGGCGGAGCGGGTGCGCATCACATCGAACGCGGCGCTGGCGGCCTCCCACGGGTCCAACGAGTGCTTGCGCGCCAGCGCGGCGTACTTCTGCGCCGCATACTGCATCAGCTCGCCGGCGACCGGGTCCCGCGCCCATGCCCCGGGCCCGGCCGCGTGGAGCCGGGCCAGCAGGGCACGCAGCCCGGCGCTGGTCGTGTAGTTCTCAGGCCCCCGCTGCGGGGAACCTGTGTGAGTCGTGGTCGTCATGGGTTCGGCACCTCCTGGCAGGCAGGTGCACTCGCCTTCTCCGACACCTGGTGCTCGGCGTTCGGCGCCGGGCATGGTCGTGGTCATGGCCGGTCACCTCAGTTCATTCCGACCGGGCCGCGCCCGGCCCCGTCACGGCTCGTACTGCGGCCGAACGCCGAGATCGGGGGCAGCTCACGCTCCTTTGCACCCAGGCGCGTGACGCCGCGGGCGAGGCCGTCGTGGGCCTTGTGTGCGAGGTTCGCCTCGAAGTCGATCGCCAGGCGTGAGATCTGCCCGGTGCCTCTCGCCATCAGGTCCGAGGTGCGTACCCAGTCAACCCCGCGCGCCTTGCGCAGTGCCGGATCAACATCCGCAGTCTCAGTCTTGGCACCGGTTGTGCGGGTGACGTCGGCGGCTTGGATCGCCTCCGGAGCACCCGGTGTCTCCGCCCGGTCAGGGCGGGTCGTCTCCGGCGGGGGCGTGTCCTGCCTGCCGGGGTTGTTCTGCTCGTAGGGGTTCATGATTTCTGCTCCTTCTCCTCATCTGATTCGTTGTGGTGCTCGGGCACTGCCGAGGTCTCCTGGTCTGCGGCGGGCGCGGGATCGGTGCGGGGGAACCAGCGGCCGACGGTCGAGGCGTGCACGCCGAGTTCGCGCGCGATCGCCTTGTTCGACCAGCCCCGCCCCCGCAGCACTGCCGCCCGTTCCCGCCGCCCAGCACCTGCCAACGTTGGCGGGTCGGGCTCAGCCGATGGGGTTTCGGCCACCGCCTCCAGCACGGGCACATCCGATCGGTCAGGCTCTGTCTGCTCGCCCAGCACCTTGGCGGCCGGGGCCGGCGGTGTCGCTACCGCGATGCCCGTGGCCGAACGTGGCCGCTCGGGAAGCTCCGGCAGAAGGAGCGGTGCGGCCTGTGCCTGCGCGCCAGCGGTCTCGGAGACCTCCAGCGCCGATCCTGACTCCGGGGTGGGGGTGATCGGCGTGGGGACCGGGGTTCTGGTGGAGCGGGTCAGGACCGTCGTCAGATGCGTGGAGGCCAGCAGCACGAGCGGCGGGACCGCGGCGACGATGGCCGCGAGCAGGCCCGGCACGGAGGCGTCAGCGGCGACGAGGGCGTGCGCGGCGTTCGCGCTCACCGACATCAGCGCCCCGGCGATCAGCAGCACCCACGGGTACCAGGCCGCCCGATGCCCGTCGAGGGCGACGACCGCGACGGTCGCGACCACGATCAGCCCGTCCACCAAGAGCGGCCAGATCCACGCCTGGTTCCTGGTGATGCCCGAGCGCACCGCGAGATCGGCCAGAGCGACGAAGCTCAGCCAGAACGCGCCGCCGCCGATCAGCACCGTCCCCGACGCGGCCGCGACCACCGCCCATCGCCGCCCCGACAGCCCGCCCATCACAGCCCCCGGCCCGCCCGCGTCGCAGCCGGCACCGGCCCGAATCTCTCCGGCACGGACTCGGCCCGGGTCGAGGTGCCGACACCGGTGGTGATGGTGCGGTAGGCGGACTCGACGGTGCGAGTGATCTCCCGCTGCCCGAAATCCGGCTGCTCCACGCTCGCAAACGCATCCAGCGCCTCGGAGACCGGCACATTGCCCTCGGCGAGGCGGCAGGCGGCCCAGAACAGCTTGAGATTGCGATCCGTGGACTGCCCGCTCAGCCAGGACGCCATCCGACCCGCATCCACCATCGCCCCTGCATCCGAGATCGGGCCGGTCTTCGGGCGGGGCCGGGGCGGGGTGAGAAACTCCCGCAGGCGCTGCGCATCCAGCGCCCGCCCGTCGGTGGGGGCGAACGAGGTGGGGCGGTAGAGCACGCTCTCGCCGTCGATCTGGCGGCGCGAGGGCGGGACGATGATGTAGCCGCGATCCCCACGGAAATCCACCCCGGCACGGCCGGCCTGCCACGACGGCTGTTCACTGTCGGCGGCCGGGAAGTAGATGTGCAGGCCGCCGGTCGGTGAGCGCACCATCGTCTCCCAGCCATGCACCAGCCCCTCCCGCCGCGCGGCGCGGATCGCGTCGAAGCCGTTGACGCCGTGCACATCGACATCCACCACGGAGACGCCCGAGGCTCGGCCGGTGGGCATGCCGATGTTCGCCGCCGGGAACCTGCGCCACCAGGCCTCCACCTGCGCCGGGTCGGTGGTGGCGTCGTGGAAGCCGCGTCGGGTGATCGGCTGCTTGCCCTCCGGCGCGCACGGGAACACCGGCACCCCGGACTGCGCGAACACCATCGCGGCCCGCCCCAGCGGCCAGGACGCATCCATCTGCCGGACCGCCCGAGTAAACCTGCTCTCGGACATCACAGCCCCCGCCCCAACACGACCGCAGCGGCCCGCTCCGGCGCCGGCAACGGCGCCACTTGCCGACCGGGCGTGTCCTGCCGTGGGCTCTTCGGGGCCGGGCCGTCGCGTTCCAGCCCGGGCGGTGTGCCGTCGGGCACCTGGTTCGTGTCGAGGCCGTCGAGGATGCTGAGCGCGGTCTTGCGGATGCGCTCACCGGCGGCCTGCACGACCTCGACCGGGTTCTTCCCGTCGACGTTCGCCGCCCACCCGGCCACGTACGGGATCGTGTAGCCCGTGGTGTCCATGCCGTGGGCGGCGCCGATCATCAGCGCCACCGATTCGGCCTCGACCTCACCGATCCCGCGATGCTGCCGCGCCTCCTCCTGGTCCGGCCCATGCATCAGCACATGCCCGAGCTCGTGGGCGAGAGTCTTCACCTGCGCGGCGTCGTCCATGTTCGTGCGCACGGCGACTTGCCGGGTCGAGTAGTTCGTCAGCCCGTTCGCGCCGCCGATCATGCCCTCGTGCGGCACCCACAGCAGCTCGAACCCCTCCGCCGTGACCTGCTCCGCCAGACCCTCGCGCAGACCTTCGGGGGCTTCGCCAGCGAGCAGCCGTGGCGCTGGCCGTTCGGGGATCGGATCGCCGCTGGTCTGGGAGGCGTCCCAGACGTAGGCCGGGCGCACGCCGACCATGCGGGAGCGCACGACCTCACCGGGCTTCGGCTTCTCACCCCGGTTCAGACGCCGCCAGGAGTCCGGATCGGCCGGGTTCGTCGAGGCGAACCTGCCAGTGACCGGGGCGAGGATCTGATACCCGGCCTGGCCCTTCTCGACCTGTCGGCCCAGCTGCTGCCACTGCTTGTATCCCGCGACCAGGGTGGGGAACGGTTCGGGCACCCCGCCGGCCTCGAATGCGGCCTGGTGCTGCTCCCAGATCAGGCAGACGTTGTTGAAGCTCCGCGACCGGAACCGGGCAGCGAACCGCATCGCATCGGCCCAGTCCTCACCGGTGACCAGCCGTTCGACGGCACCGGTGAGCTTCTCGTGGAGCTCGTCGAGCTTCGCTTCCCGCTGTTGGCGGGCTTCCTCCCTCGTCGCCATCGTCGGCCTCCTCTCGGCAGGCCAGCCGCGAGGTCGCGGCTGGCCTTGCACCAGCGAGGTGAGCCAGGAGCTTCCGGCGAGTCAGACGGTCAGCGAACGGAACAGTCGGTAGGTTGGCCGTCAGGACACGGGCGGCACCTGACGTGGACCTACTGGCGTATCAGCCTCAGAGCCTGCGTAGGGCTGGAAGCAGCTGAGTCCGGTCGGACGCCGGACGAAGTGATGATTTCCCGGACGACTCTGCTGCTATCTATCCGCGACAACCGGGCGCATGGAGCGGTAGCGACTCGGGCTGAGCCCGACGTGCTCGATGAATGCCTCCGTCGCCCGTGAACGGCTGGACCAGCCGACGCAACGACCTACTGCTGCGACAGAAAGATCGGACTCGCGCAGCAGCCTGGCCATCTCCTGCACGCGAAGCATCGTCAGATACGCGATCGGGGTCTTCCCGAAGGCATCGACGAACACACGGGTCAATTGCTGCGGGGAGAGCCGCACCCTCTCGGACAGCTCGTGGAGTGTCCACCTATAGGCGACGTTTTCATGCAGTGCCTCCCGTGCCAGCAGCGCCTCCGGACGGAGAGGGGCTAACCTGCGACTGCGCGGCAGCACTGGACGCGCGCGTGCACGCTGCAATGGTGTCAGCCTCGCAGGCGAGACCCGGATGAATGGTCCGAGCACATCCATGACAGCGAACCAGAGTGCCTGGAGTCGGTTGAATCTCTCTCGGAACCGTCTCTCAACGCTGAGCGCGACCATCTCATCAATCCACGGCACAACCATCCCGGCCCGATCTCTGCCGAGTCGCAGGATCTGCGCTGGTTCAGAGTAGATCTTCTCCGCGAAACCGGGGGCGTCAAGCCGATCGTGCAGCACCGCAGAGTGCTGCCAGAAGAACTGATCGAGAGCGAAATCGGTATCGACACGGATCGACGTCACCGACACTTGGCACTCGGGCTCGCAGCTGAACAATACGTTCGGGCCGAGAAGGATCGCATCGCCCACGCTGACCGGCTGACGACCGAACTCGCTGAACATGATTGCCGAGCCCGACCTAATGAACAAGATGTTGAGGCAGTCGTAAACCACCGGGCCGACAGGCCGGTGGACGGCAAGCGTCTGGGCGACCAGCGGGCTACGCCAATGTGCATCACAGGAGTGCCTCGCTGCCTCTGGCGTGGCCGCGCACTCTTGCTGGCTCTTGTCTGATCCGCTCACTAATCTCGAACGCCTGTGGAGCCGGACGAGCTCGCCAGTTCCGAACCAACAGCAATAGCGCATGATCGCTGTGGGGCGGGAGTCGGTTTCGTACCAGTCTTCGCTGCCTTCGTCGATGCGGCAAGGCAGTCCACGGTTCTGATGAGCCGAGGGGTCACTACTCTCCGACGCGCATCGACAAAACCCAGCGGATCGCCCCGCAGCATCGGTGCACCACAAGGCACACCTCGGACGCTCCAACCATCGTTTGCAGCACTTGCGCGATGCAGCTCACACGATCGCCTCCCTCCTTGCGGAATACCTGACAGGGGTATAGCGTTGACTTGTACACGTACCCGGTAGGGGTACTACCGACATACAAGGAGGATACCTGATGGCTTCGAACGATTACCAGGTGACGGGCATGACCTGCGGCCACTGCGAGATGTCGATCCGCGAGGAGGTCAGCGAGATCCCCGGCGTCCAGGACATCCAAGTCAGCGCGCAGACCGGCAAGCTCAACGTCACCGCCGAGGGTGAGATCGACGACGCCAAGGTCCTCGCGGCGGTCGAGGAGGCCGGCTACTCGGCGGTGCGCGTCTGATGAAGGCCGGAGGACGGCTCGCGCTCTACGGGGCCGGGTTGGTGGTGGCGTTCGGCGGGGCCTTCGGCCTCGCCGGCGCCGTCATTCCCGATAGCTTCGCAGCAGCATGGGCAGAAGGAAGTAACGTGAACGCACACGGTGAAGGGCACGGCGACGCTGCGCAGGAAACCGCGGAGCCCGCTCTGAACGGGGTCTCCGCAAGCGCGGACGGCTTCGTGCTCTCTCCGGTCCAGGCCCCCACGGCCGCAGGCGAGGATGGAGACCTGAGCTTCCAGATCCTCGACGAGTCCGGCGAACCGGTGACCGAGTACACCACCGCGCACGAGAAGGACCTGCATCTGATCGCCGTGCGCACCGACGGCGCCGGTTTCCAGCACGTGCACCCCGAACTCGACACGAGCACAGGCACCTGGTCGGTGCCGTGGACCTGGGACGAGGCGGGCACCTACCGCGTGTACGCCGACTTCACACCCGCGGGCGAGGAAGCCGAAGGCATCACTCTCACCCGCGCAATCGAGGTCGCGGGCGACTTCACCCCTGTCGAGACCGAGGCGCAGACCACCGACGAGGTCGACGGATACACCGTCTCCCTCAACGGCGACCTCACTGCGGGCACCTCAAGCGAGCTCACCATCTCGGTCGAGCGTGACGGTCAGCCGGTGACCACGCTGGAGCCTTACCTGGGCGCGTTCGGCCACCTGGTGGCGCTGCGCGAGGGTGACCTCGCCTACCTGCACGTCCACGCCGAGGGCGACGAGCCCCAGGCCGGGGACACGGCCGGACCCGAGATCCGATTCGCAGCGGAGGCCCCGACCGCCGACCGTTACCTGCTCTACCTGGACTTCCAGGTCGACGGGCAGGTGCACACCGCCGAGTTCGTGATCGACGCCGAGCACGGTGACGGCTCGAAGACAGACGATTCGCATTCCGACGGCCACTGACCCGCAGGGCCTGGCGTCGCACGAGAGCTGAGAAAGAAGGAAGAGGATGAGCACATCAGCGCCCCCAACGGGTGGGCCGGACATCGAGTTGGAGATCGGCGGGATGACCTGCGCCTCCTGCGCGAACCGGATCGAGAAGAAGCTGAACAAGCTCGATGGCGTCGCGGCCACCGTCAACTACGCCACTGAGAAGGCTAAGGTCACCGTGCCTGCCGGCTACGATCCGTCACTGCTGGTCGCCGAGGTCGAGAAGACCGGGTACACGGCCGCACTGCCCAAGCCCAAGGACACTACGGCGAACATGTCGGAGACCGAGGCCGGGGAGGAGGAAGACAGTGAGCTCACCTCGCTGCGGCATCGGCTGATCGGCGCGATCGTGCTCACTGTTCCCGTGATCGCGATGGCGATGATCCCCGCGCTGCAGTTCACGTATTGGCAGTGGGCCTCACTCGCCCTGGCCGCACCGGTGATCATCTGGGGAGCTTGGCCGTTCCACAAGGCGGCGTGGACGAACCTCAAGCACGGTGCGGCGACGATGGACACGCTCATCTCGATGGGTACCTCCGTCGCGCTGCTGTGGTCGCTCTATGCGCTCTTCCTCGGCACTGCCGGCACTCCCGGCATGACGCACCCCTTCGAGTTCACGATCGCTCCGTCGGATGGCGCGGCGAACATTTATCTCGAAGTCGGCGCGGGCGTGACGATGTTCATCCTCGCCGGCCGCTACTTCGAGAAGCGATCCAAGCGCCAGGCCGGGGCCGCGCTGCGCGCCCTCCTGGAGTTGGGCGCGAAGGAAGTCGCCGTACTCCGCGACGGCGTAGAGGTGAAGATCCCCACCTCTGAGCTGGCGGTCGGCGACGAGTTCATCGTCCGTCCAGGCGAGAAGATCGCCACCGACGGTCTCGTGACCTCCGGCTCCTCCGCGGTGGACGCCTCGATGCTCACCGGCGAGTCCGTGCCGGTCGAGGTCCGCGAGGGCGACTCGGTCACCGGTGCCACCGTCAACGCCGGCGGCCGCCTGGTCGTGCGGGCGACTCGTGTGGGTTCGGACACACAGCTCGCACAGATGGCGAAGCTCGTCGAGGACGCGCAGACCGGCAAGGCCGAGGTGCAGCGTCTGGCCGATCGTATCTCCGGCATCTTCGTGCCGATCGTCATCGTCGTCGCGTTCATCACCCTCGGCGCCTGGCTGGGAGGCGGGTTCCCCGTCGCCGCCGCGTTCACCGCAGCGGTCGCTGTGCTCGTCATCGCCTGCCCCTGCGCGCTGGGTCTGGCGACCCCGACCGCGTTGCTCGTCGGCACCGGGCGCGGTGCGCAGATGGGCGTCCTCATCAAGGGCCCGGAGGTGCTGGAGTCCACTCGCAAGGTCGACACCGTCGTGCTCGATAAGACCGGCACCGTCACCAGCGGCAAGATGACTCTGACCGACGTGATCACTGAGCCCGGTGTGGATCGTACGGAGCTGCTGCGTTTCGCCGGTGCACTGGAAGACTCTTCGGAGCATCCGATTGCGCAGGCGATCGCCAAGGGCGCGACCCAGGAAGTCGGCCAGCTGCCTACTCCAGAGGACTTCGCCAATGTCGAGGGCAAGGGCGTGCAGGGCATCGTCGAGGGGACCCCGGTCGTCGTCGGCCGCGAGTCTCTGCTGGCGGACTGGTCGCAGAAGCTCTCTCCGGAGGTCGCACAGGCGAAGGCCCAGGCCGAGGGCGAGGGCAAGACGGTCGTCGCGATCGGCTGGGACGGTGCTGCGCGCGGCATCCTCGTCGTCGCCGACACCGTCAAGCCCACGAGCGCCGAGGCGATCCGCGGGCTCAAGGAGATCGGCCTGACCCCGGTGCTGCTCACCGGTGACAACGAGGCCGTGGCCCGCCAGATCGCGTCCGAGGTCGGCATCGACGAGGTCATCGCCGAAGTGCTACCCAAGGACAAGGTCGACGTCGTCACTCGCCTCCAGGAAGAGGGCAAGATCGTCGCGATGGTCGGCGACGGCGTCAACGACGCCCCCGCGCTCGCGCAGGCTGATCTGGGCCTGGCGATGGGCACCGGCACGGACGTCGCGATCGAGGCCTCCGACATCACGCTCGTGCGCGGTGACCTGCGGGCCGCCGTCGACGCGATCCGCCTGTCCAGGAAGACCCTGTCGACGATCAAGACCAACCTGTTCTGGGCATTCGCCTACAACACCGCCGCGATCCCGGTCGCTGCGCTCGGCATGCTCAACCCCATGCTCGCAGGTGCGGCGATGGCGTTCTCCAGCGTCTTCGTCGTCGGCAACAGCCTCCGCCTGCGCGGGTTCACGAGCGTCGCCTCGAAGTGACGTACGAGAACCCACCCATCCACACGAATCCAATAACGAAGGAACACCAGAGAATGAGCAGCTGCTGCAGCACGAACGAGACCAACCCGGCCGTGGAGAACGGTGGACGCGAGAACCTTCTTGGCGGGGGCGCCGATGACATGACCACCTGCCCGGTCATGGTCGGCACCCCGGTCAGCAAGAAGACCGCCGAGGCCGCCGGCCTCTACCGCGACTTCGAGGATGAGCGCTACTACTTCTGCTGCGCTGGTTGTGGGCCTGCGTTCGATTCGGACCCGGCCAAGTACGCCGCCAACATGGCGTAATCCACCAGCGTGCGGGGTGCCGCGGCACCGCTGCGGCACCCCGCCACCTGATCGGAGCGAACCGACATGACCACTACGACTCCCACCACCGAAACCCACCTCGACACCTGCCCCGCAGGAGGCGACGGCGACGCGTCCGTCCACGGATACATCAGCGATAAGACGAAGTACCGCAATCGTCTGCGGCGCCTCGAAGGCCAAATCCGCGGCATCGATCGGATGGTCGACGAGGACCGCTACTGCATCGACATCCTCACCCAGATCTCCGCAGTCACCAGGGCACTCGAAAATGTCGCCCTCGGCCTGCTCGACGATCACCTCAAGCATTGTGTCCTCGACGCCGCACTCGCCGGCGGACCAGTGAGCGAGCAGAGGCTCGGCGAGGCGTCCGAGGCCATCGCCCGCCTCGTGCGCTCCTGACGCCGGCGCATCAGTTCGATCACGACCAGCAGTTCAGGAGTTCTTCTATGACCCCACAGCACGTTCTCATCCTCGGCTCGGGAGCAGCCGGGGCCGCAGCCGCCCGCACTCTCGCCTCACGCGACGATGTCCGGGTGACGCTGGTGACCCGCACCGGGGAGACGCCCTATACGCGGATGCTCATCAAGGGAATCGCGTTCGGTCCGACACCGCCGGAGATGATCAAGCTCCCGCTGCCTCAGATCGAGGTCATCGCCGACACCGTGCTCAAAGTCGATACCTCGGCGAAGCAGGTCCAGCTGACCTCCGGCGCACAGGTCTCCTACGACGCGCTCATCGTCGCGACCGGGAGTATGCCTCGCTCCCTGCCCGCTGACGTGTTCGGCGGCGAAGACGCCGGACAAGGGCGGGTCACCGCTCTTCACTCCGTGGAGGATGCCCTGGGCATCCGAAAGCTGCTGACCGGACTGGGGCGACCCGCGCGGGTAGCGATCTACGGCGGTGGAATCATCGCAGCCGAGACAGCCTCGTCTCTGCAAGCCGACGGACGCATGGTCACGCTGGTCTCCCGCAGTTCAGTTCCCGGCGTCGGAGCGTTTGGGGCGCCCGTGGCTGAGCGCCTCGCCGCCGACCATGCCGCCAAGGTGCAGGCCCGATTCGGTCGCACTCTCCAGCATGTCGACGAAACAGAATCCGGTGTCACCATCACCCTCAACGACGGAAATCCCGTCGTGGCTGACTTCCTTCTCCTCGCGCTCGGCACGACGCCCGCAGCCCCGTCACCGTGGACGAACGGTATCGACGTCGACGATCACCTCCGCGCCGCGGCAGAACACGTCTACGCAGCCGGAGGTGTGGCCACGCACCACGACGAGGCACTGGGCGCCTGGCGCATCGACCATTGGGAAGACGCCGCCGCACAGGGTGCGCATGCCGCGCAGGCCGCATTGCACGACCTCGGCATTAGCGACGATCCGGGCGCCTACCTGCCACGCAGCCCTTACATGGCAATGGTCTACGGTCAGATGATCTCCGGAGTCGGGTACACAGCCGGCGCAGACGCCCACCTGGAAGCCGGTGAGGAGTTCATCGTCCGCCACGAGACCGACGGCATCGTCGTCGGCGTCACTGGCATCGACGCAGTCGGCACCGTCTACCAGTGGGGGCAGCAGCTCCACGGCGTGCGGGCATAGGCGATGGCGGGAGACTGTATTAGGCAGATCCCACGGCGGGGCTTCGTGCTCTCGCTGGCAGCGACCATTCTCATGATGGCCGCTGCCAGCGCGCCGTCCTTGTTCTACCCCCAGATCGCCGAACGGCTCGGACTCATCCCCGTCGCCACCACACTCGTGTTCGCGGTCTACACCTTCACCCTCCTGGCCGCGCTGCTCTACCTCGGACCACTCTCCGACCACGTCGGCCGACGTCCGGTCGTGGCCGCCGGTTCTTTGGCGCTGGCGCTGAGCGTGGCCATGTTCTGGTTCGCCGGTAGCCTCGCGGCGCTCCTGGTCGCCCGAGCCTTGCAAGGGCTCGCAGCGGGTCTGCTGATCCCGGCGCTGTCGGCGATGATGATCGACTTCGAGTCCCCGTCGCATCGGAACATCGCAGCCCTGTGGAACACGATCGGCCCGATGATTGGCCTTGGGGCCGGGGCTCTCGGTGCTGCGCTTCTCCTCGATCTCACCTCCGAACCGACAACTGCCGTCTTCGGGTCGCTCGTGCTTGCCTTCCTCATCGTGGCAACGGTCGTGTGGAGCACACCGGAACTGGCCCCGAAGACCCGGATACGACGTGGCGACCTCCGTCCGCGGTTCACCGTGCCACCGCACCTGCGCCGCATGTTCACCGCCGGAGTGCCCGTGATCATCGCCGGGTGGGCGACCAACGGGCTTTTCCTCGCGCTCGGAGCCGACCTCGTCGGCAGTGAGCTTGGGGGCTCCACGCACACCCAAGCTGGGATCGTCATCTTCGCACTGGCGATCTCCGGAGTCACCGCCTCGTCCGTCCTACAGCGGCGTTCCGCCCGCACCATCAGCCTGTATGCGACCAGTGCCCTGGCGTTCGGCACCGCAGTGAGCATCGGCGCCCTCGCACTCGGTTCCTACTCAGCCTATGTCGCCTCGGTCGCGATCGTCGGTTCCGGGTTCGGCACAGCGTTCCTCGGGGTACTGCGCACACTCATGCCCCACACGGCATCGTCGGAACGCGCCGCCGTGATGGCTGTGATCTACACAGTTGCCTACCTGGCATTCGGCGTGCCCACCATCGTCGCCGGATTGCTCGTGCCGGTGCTCACCCTGTCGGGGACGATGACGATCCTCGGTGCGATCATCATCGCCCTCAGCCTCGTCGCCACCGTCCTGCGCCTGCGCATCCCGCACCCGGCCGCAGGCCCGGCAGAGACTGACGACTTCCCCGAGCCTCCCACCGGCTCTCACCGCCGATCCGCACCCGACCGAGAGGAGCAGCCATGACCTACGTGATCGCGCTTCCCTGCGTGGACGTCAAGGACCGCGCCTGCATCGACGAATGTCCTGTCGACTGCATCTACGAGGGCGAACGCTCGCTCTACATCCACCCCGACGAATGCGTCGACTGCGGAGCCTGCGAACCGGTCTGCCCCGTCGAGGCCATCTACTACGAAGACGACCTGCCCGACGAATGGTCTGACTACTACAAGGCCAACGTCGAGTTCTTCGACGAGTTGGGTTCTCCCGGAGGAGCCGCGAAGATCGGACCGACGGGCTTCGACCATCCCCTCATCGCCGCATTGCCCATCCAACACGAGCAGACCCTCTGAGAAGGGGCTTCCGATTGATCCATACCGACACAACACACAAGCCTTGACTAGTACCCCCTAGGGGTATATGGTAGGCATATTGATGAAAGGAAATGACATGCAGAGGAGACTGCGAACAGGACTGGCAGCGGGAGCGCTCGGAGTGGCGCTCGTGCTCGCCGGTTGCGCCAGCGGAGCAGACGACGACCAGCAGACCGACCCTTCGGCTACTGAGGAGCATCAGGGCCACGGCGGCAACAACGCAGAAAGCGGTGATGAGGAGATGGAGCACCCGATGGACGGCGGACCGGCACCCGAGGGTATCGCCGAAGCCAGTGAGCCCACCTACCCTGTCGGTACCGAGGTGCAGCTCACGGCCGACCACATGGAAGGCATGGAAGGGGCTACAGCAACGATTTCCGGCGCATTCGACACGTACACGTACTCCGTGAACTACACGCCCGCAGGTGGCGGCGACCCCGTCACTGATCACAAGTGGGTCGTGCAGGAAGAAATTGAGGATGCCGGCGACGAGCTTCTGGCCGACGGCACAGAGGTGACTCTGCTCGCCGAGCACATGGAAGGCATGGAAGGCGTAAAGGCCACCATCGCTTCGTCCACCGATGAGACGGTCTACATGGTCGACTACGAGACGGACGGCATGAAGATGACGAACCACAAGTGGGTCGTCGAGAGCGAGATCCAACCAGCGTCCTGAGCCGACGTTCGCTTGCCCGGCCACCGGGTGAGCGGCAATCGGCCTGGCTCGATGACGGAGGAGAGGAATCATGACGGACCCGAACTCACACCAGCACCACGGCCACGAAACCGATACACCCGCCCACGGCGAGCATCACCACGGGTCTGTGTCCGCGCACGCCTCGGCGGATGCGCACGGCACGCGCGAGGGTCAGCACACCGGGCATCAGGGCCACGCCATGGACCACGGGCAGCACTCAGGCCACACGGGCCTCGACGAGCACGGCGGCCACGATGAGCATGCCCAGCACGGTGGGCACGGAGATCACAGCGGCCATGGCGGGCACGGGGACCACGTTGGCCAGTTCCGCCGGCTGTTTTGGATCAACCTCGTCATCGCCATCCCCGCGGTTGCCCTCTCACCGATGTTCGCCATGCTGCTGGGCTACGAGGTCCCCGGCTGGGCGGGCTGGGTCGCCGCGGCACTGGGCACCGTCATGTACGTCTGGGGCGGCAGGCCCTTCCTCACCGGTGCCGTCAGCGAGTTGAAGTCCCGCAAGCCCGGGATGATGCTGCTCATCGCTCTGGCGATCACGGTGGCCTTCTTCGCCTCCTGGGCCGCCACGCTCGGGCTCGTCCATCACGAGCTCGAATTCTGGTGGGAACTGGCGCTGCTGATCGTCATCATGCTGCTGGGCCATTGGATCGAGATGCGCTCCCTGGCCCAGACCACCTCGGCGCTCGACTCGTTGGCGGCACTGCTGCCAGACGAGGCCGAGCGCGTCGAGGGCGAGAACGTCGTCAAGGTGGCCCCAGCCGACCTCGACGTGGGCGACGTGGTCATCGTGCGCCCCGGCGGCAGCGTCCCGGCCGACGGAACCATCGTCGACGGCCGCGCCGACATGGACGAGTCCATGATCACCGGCGAGTCCCGCCCGGTCTCTCGCGGCGAGGGCCAGACCGTCACCGCCGGCACCGTCGCCACCGACTCCGGCCTGCGGGTGGAGATTACCGCCACCGGTGACGACACCGCCCTGGCCGGCATCAACCGGCTCGTCGCCGAGGCGCAGAACTCATCCTCCCGCGCCCAGCGGATCGCCGACAAGGCCGCGGCCTGGCTGTTCTGGTTCGCTCTTGGCGCGGCGCTGGTCACTGCGGTCGTCTGGACGCTCATCGGCATGCCCGACGAGGCCGTCGTGCGCACCATCACCGTGCTCGTCATCGCCTGCCCCCACGCCCTCGGCCTGGCGATCCCGCTGGTCGTCTCCATCGCCACCGAGCGAGCCGCCCGCGGAGGCGTCCTAGTGAAGGACCGCCTGGCGCTGGAGTCCATGCGGCAGGTCGACGCGGTGCTGTTCGACAAGACCGGCACGCTGACCAAGGGCGAGCCCACCGTCACCGGCGTCGAGCCGACCGGCGAACTCGACGCCGACCAGGTCCTCGCCCTCGCTGCCTCGGCCGAGGCCGACAGCGAGCACCCGCTCGCCAAGGCCATCGTCACCGCCGCCAAGGACAAGGGCCTTGCCCTCCAGCAGGCCAGCGGCTTCTCATCCTCGCCCGCCGTCGGCGTCACCGCGACCGTCTCCGGCCAGAAGGTCCGCGTCGGCGGGCCCCGGCTGCTCGAGGAGACCGGTCAGCACGAGGTCGGCACGGCCGAGGCATGGCGCTCCGAGGGCGCGATCATTCTGCACGTTCTCCGCGGCGGCCAGGTGGTCGGCGGGCTGAGGCTCGCCGACGAGGTCCGGCCAGAATCCCGCGACGCCGTCGACGCCCTCCACGCCCTCGGTGTCGAGGTCGTCATGATCACCGGCGATGCCGAGGCGGTCGCGAACGAGGTCGGACGGGAGCTCGGCATCGACCGCGTCTTCGCCGGCGTGCGCCCGGAGGACAAGTCCGCGAAGGTCTCCCAGCTGCAGGAAGAGGGCAAGAGGGTCGCGATGGTCGGCGACGGCGTCAACGACGCCCCGGCTCTGGCGCAGGCCGATGTCGGCATCGCGATCGGCGCGGGCACCGATGTCGCCATCGCCTCGGCCGGGGTGATCCTGGCCAGTTCCGACCCACGCAGCGTGCTCTCGATCATCCAGCTGTCGCGACGCGCATACGGCAAGATGAAGCAGAACCTGTGGTGGGCCGCCGGCTACAACCTTCTTTCGGTGCCGTTGGCGGCCGGTATCCTGGCACCGGTGGGATTCGTCCTGCCAATGTCGATCGGCGCGATCCTGATGTCAGCCTCCACCGTGGTTGTCGCGCTCAACGCCCAGCTGCTGCGGCGCATCGACCTCACACCCGAAGCCAGCACGCGTTCCGTCCTGGAGCGCCAGAAGTAAGGACATGCCCATGTCTGTCGATACCGATTCCCACCAGCACGGCTACATCAGCGACAAGGAGCGCTATCTCGGCCGCATGAAGCGCATCGAAGGACAGGCGCGTGGGATCGCGAAGATGATCGATGAGGAGAAGTACTGCATCGACATCCTCACCCAGGTCTCCGCTCTGACCCGTGCCCTCCAGGGGGTTGCGACTGGTCTGCTCGACGACCATCTCAAGCACTGCGTGCTTGATGCCGCCAAGCTCAGCGACGAGGCGGCCGTCGAGAAGATCCAGGAAGCCACCGACGCCATCAACCGGCTCGTTCGCTCCTGAACCCGGACCCCGATCACCGCGTTCCAGGACACGGCGGGCACAAACCCTCAGGATGCCAGCGCGCTTGATCCTTGCCGACGCGCCGTCCGCCCGCGACGCGCTCACCTTCGCTAAGCGGGCCGCGCAGGCCGGTGCCCATGGCGTGCGCTTGCAGGCCGCGGCCGGGCTGCTGCGCATGAGCGCAGCCGCGCTAACGCCCCGTGGTCCGCTCGACCGCACTCCTACGATCCTCGTCCTTCGCACGCTCCGCTCCGACCCTCAGCTGCAGTGCGACGTCACCGTGGAAACGTTGACCGCGACCGCCGTCCCTCTTACCCTGGCGTTGCCGGAAACCGCGCTGGCACCCGCCTGGACCAGCGTCGAACCCCCGCAACACGGGTGGAGACTTATTGCGGATGTGTCCAGCCTGACGCTGATGCGCAGCGCCCGTGCCGGCATCGAGGCCGTCGCCCAAGCACTTCCCGACAAACCCGGCGACGATGTCGTCCGCAAGATCCGGGGCACGGTTTGGGGCACCCCGGACACGGCACTCGCATCGCTGCCACAAGGCGTTGCGTTCGCCGCCTACGTCTTCGGGTTCCTCAGCCGAGGAAACGGGGCCACGATCTCAACCGCCGGCCGTTGGACGCGGTTGACCCTCCCGACTGGACACGTGCTCCTGCGCGGACCCGTCGCCTCTGGCCTCACCCCGATCCGCCGCACCCGGCCACGCGTTTCCGAGTCCGTCACATCGATTGAATAACCCTTGATACCCTATAGGGGTATGGGGTAGTATTGATGACTATGAAAAAGGTTGAGCACGTGCACGCCACGTATGACACACCGCATCTGAATGCGGCGGTCGGAGTCTTCGCGTTGCTGGCGAATCCGGTGAGTGTGAAGATGATCCTCGCCATTCGCGACATCGAGGTCTCTGCCAATCACCTGGCGGACATCGTCGACCTTCCCGTCGACCAGACCTCCCACGAGCTTCACCGCCTGGAGTCGGCCGGGATCGTGAGTCGGCAGCGACGCGAGTCCGGCGACTTCTACCTATTGAACGGTGTGCATGCCGGGGCGCTGGCTGAGGCTGCGATCTTCCATGCCGAACATCAGCAGCAGGAACGCACTCGTGCGGGTTCTCCCACCTCGAACTCGCGACCGAACTGACAGAGGAGGCATCATGCCCCGTTTTTCCCGATTGACCCCTGAGACCGCAGTGGGGGCCTCACGAGACTTGCTCGGCGATCTCGTCGAGCGGCACGGCCAGGTCGGAGACATGGTCTCGACGATGGCGCACTCCCCGGCGGTGCTCGGCGGCTATCTGCAGCTGAGCAAAGCCATGCGTCGCGCCAAGCTCGACCGTAAGGTCAGCGAGCTCGTTTCGATCGCCGTGCAGTCGAAGCAGGGATGCGGAATGTGCCTGGCCTCGCACATCAGCGCGGCACGATCGCTCGGGGTCAGCGATGACGAGATCGCACTCGCCCAGCAGGGTACGGCGATGACCGGCCCGGTCGCGGCGATGATCGCGCTCGGCCTCCAGGTCTACCGTGAGCCTACGTCGATCACCGACGAGCAGATTGACGAGCTTCGGGGATACGGGTACAGCGACCGTGAGATCTCTGATGTCGTCGGGGTCGTGTCGCTGAACATTCTCACCGGCGCCTTCAACCTGGTTGCTGGCCTCACGCCGGGCGACTGACTTCGCCGGCGACTTGGTGCCTTGGCCGAGAGGATAGGCAGCGGTCTGCAAAACCGTTTACACGGGTTCGAATCCCGTAGGCACCTCCACTTCCCGCTGAGCCCAATAGGACACACGTCGTTGGAGGCGAGTGATGGAGAGCCAGCACATCTTCAACGGTGACATGACACGCGCCGCGCGCATCCTCGTGAAGGTGAGCGCCCAATATATCGCCCGTGAAGCCAACGTGACCAAGGAAGAGTTGCGCGACTTCGAGAAGGGGCGACACGACTTGTCGTAGAAGAAGCAGGAGCGTGTGCGGGCCGCCCTCGAAGAATTGGGGCAGAGTTTCTGCCTGACGGACCCAACGGCGGCTACGGCATCCGTCTGAAGTTCGGCCGTTCCAGGATCTACTCACTTGAACGTTGCGAGGGCGAGGGCGGGCCGCGGCTCACAACAGAGTCTGATCGTCGGACCCAGGCCCATGTGCCCTTCTCGGAACCGGATTCAAACCTACCTTTTCACCTGGAAGATCGCACCACGGCCTCACTGCGCATCCTGGTGCCGTTGCGCCTGGGCCGGCTTTGGCCGTCACACCTTGCCTCTGTTCCAGGAATGGAAGCGTGGGCACGCTGAGCTCATCGAATACAGTCGCCCGACGGACCCGATCTGGGCCCTGCGCGACGGGGGCGATCGATGCCGCACTCATCCGCTCTTCTTCACCCAAACGTGCCATTGGTCCGGGTTTGGAGCGGTTACCGCTGTTCACCGAACGCCTGGTTGCATCGGTGACGAGTACCGACTCGCGTGCCCGGCAGGAGTCGGTGACCCTAGCCGATCTCGCTGACGGGCCGGTGGCGGTCTGCGCGACCGCTCCGACGGCCACCGGGGAGCTGTGGAGTACGACTGCTCGCATGCCGCGCACGATCTCGGTGGCGAACACGGACGAGTGGTTAACCCGCATCGCTGTCGGCGACGCCATCGGCATCACTGCAGAGGCGACAACGCACAATCACCGCGCGCCGGAGGTGGTCTATCTGCCCATCGAGGATGCCCCACGGGTGACCGTGGCGCTGACCTGGCCAGGGCAGAGGAGGAGCCACCCGCAGGTAGGGGTCTTCGCCACCTGCGCACAGGACTACTTCACCCGACTCATCGACATCGGCTCCCCACCCCGCCTGCTCTCCACCGGGGCCGATGGTCAGCTGACGTAGCTCCCCACTGCAGCTATGCGACCGACCATCCCCCAGGTAGCCCATCCTCGGGTGCGACGGGACCCCTGAGTTTCATTCCGTGTCGGAGCAACAGATCACACTCGACAATATCGCTCTAGCGCGATATGATCGCCCTATGACGATGATTCAAGAGGAGGGGGCAACCCTCGACGAAGTGGCGACAGTAGCGTACGCCCACCTGTTCCAGGCATTTGCGGAGCCGACGAGGTTAGCGATCGTGCAGCACCTCGCCTCCGGGGAGCACCGGGTCCGGGACCTGGTCGAGCACATGGGCCTGGCCCAGTCCACGGTGAGCAAGCATGTCGGCTTCCTCGTCGAGTGCGGCCTGGCGACGATGCGCCCGGAAGGGCGCTCCACCTGGTACTCGCTGGCACAGTCCGAGCTCCTGCGTACCCTCATCGCCGCTGCCGAACGCCTCCTCGATGCCACCGGCACGCAGGCCCTGCTCTGCACGCACCTGCGACTCCCACATACCCACCACGCGACAGATACGGACAAGAAGTAGACATGGGCGCAGGACACAATCACGGCCCCGCCGCCAGCGAGACCGGTCACCCCGGAGATTTCCGCAAGAAACTCTGGATCGCATTCTCGATCACCGCGACGATCGTCGTCGCCCAGGCCATCGGCTCGATCATCACCGGCAGCCTCGCACTGCTGACCGACACCGCCCATGCCATTACCGATGCCTCCGGGCTGCTGGTCGCACTGATCGCCGCGACGCTGATGCTCAAGCCCGCCAACTCCAAGCGCACCTGGGGGTTCCGGCGTATCGAAGTGATCGCAGCCCTCGGACAGTCGGCACTGCTGCTGGCGGTGGGCACCTACGCCGCCATCGAAGGCATCCGGCGACTGTTCGAGCCGCCGGAGGTGCCCGCAAGCGAACTGCTGATATTCGGCATCATCGGCCTGGTCGCGAACATCATCGCCATCACCATCCTCGCCTCCAGCCGCGGTTCGAACTTCAACATGCGTGCCGCGTTCCTCGAAGTTCTCAATGATGCCCTCGGGTCGCTCGGAGTGATCATCGCGGCGATCGTCATCGCCACGACCGGGTTCATGCAGGCCGATGCCATCGCCGGACTGCTTATCGCCACATTGATCGTGCCTCGCGCGTTCAAGCTCATGCGCGAGACCACCGGCGTCCTTATGGAGTTCACTCCCAAGGGCCTCGACCTCGACAAGGTGCGTTCGCACATCCTCGAACTTGACCATGTCAAAGATGTCCATGACCTGCACGCCTCCACTGTGGCGACCGGCCTGCCGACCCTGACCGCCCACGTCGTCGTCGACGACGAGTGTTTCACCGACGGTCATGCCGCGCAGACGCTCCACGAGATCAAAGATTGCGTCGCAGGACACTTCGAGGTCTCCATCCATCACTCGACCTTCCAGATCGAGACCGAGCACATTGCCGAACATGAACCGGAAATCAGCAAGCACGACTGAACGCAGTGCCCCCTCCCGGGCTCGTTCCGGGGGCTTCCGCGTCACGCAGGTAGGCACTACCCCTATGGGGTAGTATGGCCAATTGGCACCACGGCAGACACGGCAAGGAATCCCATGAAAAACTTCAGGCCATTCCCGAAGTACGGCGGAACGAAAACCGCTGCAATCACCGTCGTGGTCGGCGCTTTCCTGCTCACCGGATGCACGGCCGCCAACGACTCACCCTCAGCCTCCTCGGCCAGCGGAGCCGAGATCCTTGCCGAGAACGGTCTCGATGGCCTCGACGTGCGTGAGCTGGTCGAAACGCTCGATGCGATCCCGCTGGACGAACGCACGGAGACCTTGACCACGTCGATCACTGCGGAGGCGGTCACGCTCACCGATCAGCACGAACACACGGCAGAGGTGCGGTTGCCAAGTAACGAGATCTACGTATCCGTCGCCCCGTATCGGTCGCAGACCCATGATTGCTACTACCACAGCCCGACCGGATGCCTGGGTGAGCTGCGCAACGCAGACGTGGCCGTCACGGTGACGGATGCGACGACCGGCGAGACGATCGTCGACGAGGAGATGAGAACCCTCGACAACGGCTTCGTCGGGATCTGGCTGCCCCGAGGCATCGAGACGTCGATCTCGATCACCCACGACGGCCAGACCGCCACCTCCAAACTTTCGAGCGTCGACGACGATGCGCAAACCTGCTTGACCACGATGCGACTGGCCTGAAACCAGCACCACGGGAATACCCCCAGGGGGTAGGGTGTTGTGGTGTGCGTGCGGTCTATCGCACGCAACGTGTAACAGGAAGGAAATCAGTCCCATGAGCGAAGTCACCACCGTCGACACCCAGACCTTCGATGAGGTTGTGCTCCAGAGCGACGTTCCCGTTCTCGTGGACTTCTGGGCAGCCTGGTGCGGCCCGTGCCGTGCAATCGCGCCGGTCCTGGACCAGATTGCTGCCGAGCAGGATGGAAAGCTTCTCATCGCCAAGCTCAATGTCGACGAGAACCCCGACATCGCCTCGCGCTACAACATCAGTTCGATCCCTGCGATGAAGGTCTTCGACAAGGGTGAGATCGTGCGCGAGATCATCGGGGCGATGCCGAAGCCGCAGATCGAGCAGCGCCTCGACGGTATTATCTGAGGCTCGGCCGTCGAACTGTTCCCGAACTCCGCCGATCGTTGCGCGGCAGTTGACGATCGCCCAAATCAGCGTGGTTCCATACGTAGTCCAAGACTGCGCAGGGCAAGGAGCGCTTGAAGTGGCAGGACCCCGTTACCCAACGCGGTGTTCTGCTGATTTGCAGTCAGATCACCCATCGGGTCGGTGATCCATCCGACTGGCAGACCTATAAGCCATTCCACGAACTCCGGCGACGAACGTGGCCCTCTGTCCTCGTTCAGAACTGCGGGGGCAGGGGCGCCGCGTCGGGTGATGTGCTCCCATCGTGCGACGGCGTCGGCGTATCGCCCCCAGCGACGAAGATGCTGTCGACTAGCGCGAACAGGGTCTCCGCTGCGTTCGAGTTGATGGTCGAGCCGCCCGGTCCGTTAAGTGCGAGGTCGATTATCTGATGACTCAGTGCGATAGTGCCGCCGCGGGCTCTGACCGTCTCCATCGTCTCTCCGCCCCGAGAGGAGTCCGTTGCTAGCGGCGTCCGGAACAGCGCCCCTGCGGTAGGCGACGATGAAGATACGGAAGCGATGGTGATCAGCGCCGGAAAGTGAAGCCGGTAGGCCGATCCATCGTGCGTCATACCGCAAGTCGGCCAGGTCTCCGAGTACGGCGCCTGCCGTCCGAAGAGGTCGGGCTGATGCGTCCCCCAGACCGCACGGGTCGGATGCCAAGTCGCAAACGGTTGCATGGCCAGCGGCTGTAGGATCACGGTCAACGGGTCCACTTGATACCCCTTCGCGGGTCGGGTAGCGGGGGCCGAGAGCAACCCCTTACGTTCTCGATCACGACGCACGCGGGTTGCAGCTCCTCGATTGCGCGTGCCATGCACGACCAGAGCCCCGAGCGAGTACCTGGCGCGATGCCTGCACCCTTGCCGACGATTGAGACGCCCTGGCAGGGGAAGCCGCTTATCACGATTTCGACCGGCGGTACGGTACTCCAGTCTATGACGGAGATGTCGCCGAGGTTTGGGGCATCCGACCAATTGTGAGAGAAGACTTGCGCGACCGAGGTGTTGATCTCGGAGAACCAGACCGTATCCCCCACCAGTGGCGTGTTCGACGGCAAGGTCGAGCCCTCCGTACCCGCTGAAGGTCGAGCCAATTCGCGGCGAGGAAACGGGGGGAAGTGCGACGTGCAGACACAAGTTGCTCCGGGTGATTGGCTTTCCCGGTGCTGAGCGGTTGCCTGCCCTACCGGTCTGGTTGCTGCCAGGTAAGCGAGTCCGTCTCCGGCGCCGAACTTCTCCAGCGCTTCCCACTCACCTCCCTGTCACCTGCGCGACCCTTACCGGGCTTCCCACGGCATAATTTTTGGCTCGGCGTTCTCTCGTCGCCAGCCTGATCACCTACCGCTCAGAGTTGGTCCACACCTCTTGCAGATCAAGGTGTCAACCCAGGTTGACAAGGCTTCGCGGCGGCGGGATCGCGCGGTCACCTGGAGATCGACAGGCCCCGCGGCGGGCCGAGCGAAGGGACAGGAGACAGGTCATGGTGGAACGGGTGGAGCTCGCGATCACGGAGCTGAGCGAGGCAAGATCGCTGACGATCTACGTCGTTACGGCGCCTACCATGAGCGCACGGGAGTCGATCTCTGGAACGTGTTCACGAAGCAGAAGCCGCACGAGCTGGAGCCTCCGAACCTCACGCAGGAGATCAAGGGCAGGACTGCCTCGCACCACGCGGTTGCTGAGAGCTGCATGGCGATGGCCTCCGTCATCGAGAGCGAGAACCCGTTGCTGCTCACTCCGGAGACGGTCCAGCTCATCCAGGAAGCCTTCGGCGACATCTACGGTGGCGAGTTCCCCCTTGGGCCGCTCGCACGGCAATGTTCTCCCGCATGGCCTCCCGTCGCATGAGTGAGGCCGCCGGGAACGGATCGTTTGCTCTCGCTGAGTTCGTTGTGGTGAACGCGGAGCTGCAACCCTCTGATGCCGAGCGCTACGAGGCCGCGATCATGCACTACCTGACCGAAGCCAACGCGAAGATCAGCGAGCAGCTCGCCGAGTTGCGCACAAGCATGGACGGTCTGAACGAGCAACTCCAGGCGCAACGGCGCGAGATCGACCAGTTGCGCAACCCCAGTGCAACACGCCGACAGCTCCCGAACCCCTTTCGCTCGACCTTCGAGCCCACCGTGCAGGCTCCCCGGCGGCGCGGCCCGTCCGACGACGGGCCGGCCCTGTAGCCAACCTCCGGCATTGAGGCTCACACCGATGCCGTGGTGAGTCTGTCCACCTGGTCTGCATGACGGTCTCGATGCGGGTGATGAGCGCGGGCGACGGGTACAAGTACCTGATGCGCACGATCGCCGCCGCCGACGGCGACCGCTCCCTCTCGACCCCGTTGACCAGGTATTACACGGAAGAGGGAACACCACCGGGCACTTGGATCGGGTCGGCCCTTCGCGGCCTCGGAGACGGGCGGATCGCTCTCGGCGATGAGGTCTCGGAGTCGCAGTTGCAGTTGCTGATCGGGATGGGCCGCGATCCCGTCAGCGGCGACCCGCTCGGGCGGGCCTTCCCACGGTACGTCTCGGTCGCCGACCGGATCGAGAAGCGCGCCGCCGACCTCGACCCCGGCCTGGGGATGGGTGAGCGTGCCGAGCAGATCAGCCAGATCGAGGCCGAGGAGATCGAGCGGGGCAACCGCCGTGCGGTCGCGGGGTTCGACTACACGTTCTCGGTGCCGAAGTCCGTCTCCGTGCTGTGGGGCGTGGCCGACGCCGGCACGCAGGCCCTGATCGCCCAGGCGCATCACGAGGCGATCGCCGAGGTCGTGAACTTCATGGAGCGCGAGGTCGCCGCGACCCGCACCGGCTACACCGCCGCCGACGGCGCGGTCGCCCAGGTCGACGTGACCGGACTGATCGCCACGGCCTTCGATCACTACGACAGCCGCTCCGGGGACCCGCAGCTGCACACTCACGTCGTGATCTCCAACAAGGTCCAGACCGCGTTGGACGGACGATGGCGGTCACTGGATGGCCGCCCGATGCACGCGGCGGTCGTCGCGCTCTCGGAGCATTACAACGCGGTCCTGGCCGACCGCCTCACCGGCACGCTCGGCGTGGAGTGGGAGGCACGGGATCGGGGCCGGGACCGCAACCCGGCGTGGGAGATCACCGGGGTCAGCGAGGAGCTGGTCGAGGAGTTCTCCTCCCGCGCCCGCGATATCGACGCCGAAACCGACCGGCTCATCGCCGCCTACACCGCCGAGCACGGCCGCCGGCCCTCCGCACGGACGATCGTGCGCCTGCGCGCCCAGGCCACTCTCGCCACCCGGCCCGAGAAGCAGGTCCATTCCCTGGCCGACCTGACCGCTGGCTGGCGCGACCGGGCCGGCCAACTGCTGGGTGAGGACGCGACCGGCTGGGCCGGCAGCCTTCTCGCCGAGGCGCAGCAGGTGCGGCCGTTGCGGGCAGATGATGTGCCATTGGAGGTGATCTCCGAGCTCGGGCAGGCGGTGGTCGAGGTCGTCGGCGAGAAACGCTCGACCTGGCGGCGATGGAACCTGCACTCCGAAGCGAGCCGGCAGTCGATGGCATGGCGATTCGCGACCGCCAGCGACCGGGAGGCGATCGTGGGGATGATCGCCGATGCCGCCGAGCAGGCCTCACTGCGGCTGACGCCGCCCGAGCTCGCCACCAGCCCGGCCGCGTTCCGCCGCCCAGACGGCACCAGCGTGTTCCGGCCCCGCCACTCGACCGTGTTCTCCTCCACGGTGCTGCTGGAGGCCGAAGACCGTCTCCTGGAACGCTCCCGCACCCTGACCGGCCCGACCGTCGAGGTCGAGACGGTCGAGAAGATCACCGCGAAGCCCGACCAGGAAGGGCGCCTGCTCGGCGACGACCAGGCCGCAGCGCTCACCCAGATCGCGGTCTCCGGCCGTGTTCTCGACGTGCTGGTCGGCCCGGCAGGTGCCGGGAAGACCACCGCCATGTCGGCATTGCGGCGGGCATGGGAGAAGCAGCACGGCCACGGGACCGTGGTCGGGCTGGCTCCCTCTGCCGTGGCGGCGCAGGTCCTCGGCGATGATCTCGGGATCGCGACCGAGAACACGGCGAAGTGGTGGCAGAACCACCTTCTCCGCGGGGAGACGTTCCAGGCCGGGCAGCTCGTCATCATCGACGAAGCCAGCCTCGCGGGCACTCTGTCGCTGGAGCGCATCACCGGCCTCGCAGCCGAGACGGGCGCGAAAGTGCTGCTGGTCGGCGACTACGGACAGCTCCAATCCGTCGATGCGGGCGGGAGCTTCGGGATGCTCGTGGCCGACCGCGACGACGCCCCCGAGCTCGTGGACGTGCACCGCTTCGTCCACGAATGGGAGAAGACCGCCTCCCTCGATCTGCGCCACGGCCGCACCCGCGTGATCGACACCTACGCAGGTCACGGCCGCATCAGCGACGGCGATGCCGAGGACATGATCGATGCCGCCTACACCGCTTGGCGTGCCGACCGCGACGCCAGACGGGCCTCGGTGCTGATCGCCGAGACCCGTGAAGACGTGACCGCGCTCAACGCGAGGGCCCGCGCCGATCTCATCCTGGCCGGGAAGATCAAACCCGGCCGGGAGGTCGCACTGGCCGAGGGCACGTCCGCTGGCGTCGGGGACACGGTCATCACCCGCCGCAACGATCGACGCCTGCGCACCGGCACGGGCCGGGGATGGGTGCGCAACGGCGCGCGGTGGCAGGTCACCGACGTGCGCGATGACGGGTCGATCACGATCCGCAAGCCCGGCCGCAGGTTCGGGTCGATCGTGCTGCCGGCCGACTACGTGGCCGAGCACGTCGATCTGGGATACGCCGTCACTGCGCATAGGGCGCAGGGCATCACCGTCGATACCGCGCATGTGCTGGTCGAGCCGTCCTCGACCCGTGAGAACGTCTACGTCGCGATGACCCGCGGCCGCGAGTCCAACCACGCCTACGTCGTCCTCGACCGCCCCGACGACCACGCCGCACCGCACCCCTCGGACAACGAGGAAGCCACCGGCCGCTCGGTCCTCTACGGAGTGCTGCAGCACTCGGGAGCCGAGCTCTCCGCGCACGAGACGATCACCGCCGAGCAGGACCAGTGGGGCTCGATCGCCCAGCTCGCCGCCGAGTACGAAACCATCGCCGCAGCCGCCCAACACGACCGCTGGGCCGCCCTCATCCGCGACTCGGGCCTGACCGAAGAACAGGCCGACGCCACGCTGGGCTCGGTCGCGTTCGGAGCGCTGACTGCCGAGCTGCGCCGCGCCGAGGCCAACCACCACGACGTCGATACGCTCTTCCCGCGCCTGGTGGCTGCTCGCGGCTTCGATGACGCCGAGGACATCGCCAAGGTCATGCATTACCGTCTCGCACGCGCCACCGCCCAGCCGGCCGGGTCGGGGCGCATGAGGAAGACCCCGCGGCTGATCGCCGGCCTCATCCCGCACGTGCAGGGCCCGATCGCGGCAGACATGCTCCAGGCCTTGACCGAGCGACGAGAGCTGATCGAGACCCGCGCCGACGCGATCCTCGACACCGCCCGCCAGACCGGCGAACCGTGGACCCAGCCGCTCGGTGACCCGCCGTCCGGTGACCGCGAACAGGCACGCTGGCGACGTGACGCCCGGACCATCGCGGCCTACCGCGACCGCTATCAAATCAGCGACGACACCCCACTCGGCCCGGCACCCCAGAGCGCGGCGCAGAAGATTGACCGCGCCCGCGCAGCGGCAGCCATACGTCGGGTAGCTGCGGATACTCCTCAGACCGGAGACTCTGTCGCCCAACGTTCTGTCAGCGTCAGGAGGCAAGAACGATCCCTGTGACATCTGGTGACACTCACGCCAGAGGACCTCTTGGCTACAGCCGAAGAGGATAGGATGTGACTCAACCGCATGGCTGCGGCACGCGTAGCTATGACAGCAACTTCGACCTCATGGGCACCTCCGTTGAGCGTCTTCAGCTATCCACGGAGGTAACTGTCGGCAATGGCTACGAAGCTCCCAGTTCCTGAGACGATCCTTGAACTCGTCGTAGATCACACCGACAGTCTCTTACCATCTGCAACGTTTTGCGCCGGTTTCGAAGATGGAACATGGCGCTCCGATGACCTCAGCGTCGATCTGATCAATTGGGCAGCAGATTGGATTCTTCCTACGCAAGAACTGGAAGGGTACAACCACGCTACTGGCACAGCACTGCTCGGGAAGGCTCTCAGTCGTGTCTACGCCACCATTGACTTTGAGAGAAGAGGAGAAATTGGTGAACTCCTCCTTCACATGATTCTGCGCAAGTTCTATGGAAGTTCGAGACTTATATCCCGGATCTACTTCAAAGACGCTGCCAACGACACTGTCAAAGGTTTCGACTGTGCCCACATTGTCGATACAGGAGCCTCCGGGGAACTGGAACTCTGGCTTGGCGAATCGAAGCTCTATAAAGACAGCTACGGTGCAGCCAGCGCAATATATGATGAGCTGAAGCTACATCTCAGTCGCGACTACCTGCGGTACGAATTTGCCGCCATAACCGACAAGATTCCTGACGACTATCCTCACCGGGACAAGATCACCGCGCTGTTGTCTCGAAAGACCTCGTTGGACAGAACATTCAAGAGTGTCGTAGTTCCTATCTTCATTTCCTATGACAGCGAAGCTGCGGGCAGGCACAAGGAGAGCACTGAGGAGTACCTCGCTGATCTACGAACCGAGGTCATGAACAACTGGAAGAGTCTGCGAGACAGGTACGAGAACTGGACACTTCCTCGTCAGATCAGGGCACACGTGTTTTTCTTCCCAATGGACACCAAGGCCGAACTCACGTCCGCTTTCGATGGGAGGTTGAAAGCATGGCAGGCTCTCACGCAGAACTGACATCTCTGCTACGCGGTGAGGTTGACGACGCGTTTGAGATCCTATCCGATATTGCTGCTTTCACTTCAATTAATGGCATCGGATCTGAAAGCACGGATCTTGTAATTCGAGCGCTTGAGAAAATCAGTAGGACGGGACCCGAGGGCGAAATCCTTCGAAGTTTAGCAATGCTGCACGGACTGTACCCCTATGCCGTTCAAGGTGCAGACCATGACTCTCTTCGGGATGCGGTCATCATGGAAATGAACCGACCCAACCCAGCCTCTGAGACCGTCTTCCACCGCATTCAGTCTCAAGTATTTCACCGCCTGGTTGAAGGAGAGAATGTAATTCTCTCGGCGCCAACCAGCTTTGGAAAGAGTGTGGTTATAGATGCACTAGTTCAAACTGGCAGGTACAAGAACCTGGTACTCGTGGTTCCTACAATCGCACTTCTGGATGAGACCCGCCGACGCCTCTCCCAATTTCGTGAGTACAAGATTGTCACCCACCCGAACCAGGAGTTGAGTGAACGCAACATCCTGGTCATGACACAGGAGCGGTTGCTCGCGGTTCCTCAACTCCCTGCGGTTGATTTCTTCTTCATTGACGAGTTCTACAAGCTTGCGGAGGAGAGCGAAGGCACTCTAGAACAACGCGCATCAATGTTGAATCAGGCATTCTTGCGACTCGCTAAGACTGGCGCCCAGTTTTACTTTGCGGGTCCAGTCGTGGAGGGCCTCGCATCAGTCCTCCCTTCTAACCTTCGTGCTTCTTTCATCAGAACTGATTTCTCCACCGTTGCTGCTGACACCAGAAAACTCAAGGCTTCAAACGACGAAGAACGCCTCGCGATAGTAGCCGAACTGATTGGTTCGTCCTGTGACCCCACATTGGTATATTGCCAAAGCCCAGCAAAGACGCGAAAGGTTTTGGAAGCGCTGATCGAACAGCGGTCAAGTGGCGCGACCGTTAGTCGGGGCTTACCGGAAGTAGCCGAGTGGATCGAAGAGAACTACCATCCGGATTGGATTGTCTCAAGAGCGCTGCGACGTGGAGTGGGTGTGCATCATGGACGCCTTCCTCGTTGGCTCGCACAAAAGATGGTACAGGGATTCGAAGACGGTGATCTTGACACGCTTGTCTGCACGAACTCTCTGATCGAAGGAGTCAATACCCGAGCAAAACGCATCATAATTCTTGATCGCAAAGTTGCTAATAGGGCATACAACTACTTCACATTCGCCAACATACGTGGCCGTGTTGGCAGAATGTTTAAGCATTTCGTGGGTGAGATCGTGCTCTTTCATGATGCCCCGACGAGAGAGTTTCCCGAGATTGACATTCCTGGAGTCAGCCAAAGCGATATTGCCCCGAGTTCACTACTCGTGCAGATCGACGAAGGAGATTGGAGCGACGAGACCAGGGAGCGGGTGTCACCTGTATTAGAAGAGTCGGGCCTTAGCCTGAAGGTTCTGCGCTCGATAAAGGGTGTGGAACCGGAAGCTGCAACCGAGCTTGCGAAGCATATTCGCACGCTGCCCACGTCACGGCTTCAGCCGCTGCAGTGGTCTACTTCCTACCCAAAATGGGCGGAGCTTCGGGCAGTCTGCGAACTGATATGGAACTACATTCCTCCTTCGTATCATCGTGGGCACGGCGCATACAGCGCGCAGCAACTCGCTTATCAAGTCAATCAAGCGTCTCTCGTTGAAGGCCGAATGAAGGACATTATCGCGGGGTTTGTTGAGAACGAACATGATCAATCTTCCAGCGTTGACGAGAAGATTGAGGCGGCGTTCGATTTCGTGCGGTACTGGCTAGACCACAATTTTCCCACTGCGTTGAGGGCGCTCGATGTAGTCGTGAGCGAGATTCTTGAGGAGCGCGGATTGGAATCTGGGTCATTCGACGGTTTCGCGGCCCGAGTTGAGAGCATGTTCTCCGCTCCGCATCTCACTACGTTGGAGGAGTACGGCCTGCCTCTTGAGATATCGCGACAGTTGGTACGCGGACTTGGGAACTCCCGAAGTCTCGATGAGATGCTTGAAGCAATTCAGGCGTTGCGTGGCACAGAGAGAATACCGCTTACTAGTTTTGAACGTTCGCTTCTCGGAGAAGTAGTGGCAACGATTTAGTTTCCGCTGCACTCAACCCATCAACCGAGTGAAGGGCACCTCTGCCGGGATGACTGCGCTCCACAGAGACGGCTTCTCGCCCGTGTGGTCTCGACGTTTTCAGCGTGGCGATCCTAGAACTGACGAATTGTCGGCAACCCGAAAGAAGCGGGCTCCTGAGTCTCGAACGGCCGATAGGCTGCCTGGCGGTTCAGCAGCCGGCCTGGATCATCCAGCGAATCCAGCAGGGCGGTCACGTCCGCGGTATCGGTGATGATCTCGGCGCGTCCGCGCTTGATGAGCTCATGCGGACCCGCACTCGCCGCCGACGTGACCGGGCCGGGGACCGCTCCGACGGCGCGGCTATGCCGGTGGGCTTCTGTTGCCACCAGCAGCGATCCCGACCGGAAGCCTGCCTCTGGGATCACCGTCGCGCCCGAGAGCGCACCCAGCAGACGGGCGCGGGCCATGAACCGCCACCGGGTCGGCGTCGCCCCCGGAGGAGCCTCGCTGGCCAGCACCCCCAGATCGCCGATCCGGGCCAGCAGGTCCGAGTTCCCGCGCGGGTAGGGACGGTCAATGCCGCCGGCCAGTACCGCGATCGTGCCTCCACCGTCGGCGAGTGCCGACCGGTGTGCTGCGGCGTCGATGCCGTAGGCGCCGCCGGCGACGATGGTGCGCTCCTGTTGGGCCAGGTCTCCGGCGAGATGCCCGGCGACCTGGACGCCGTACTCGCTGGCCGCCCGGGAGCCGGTCATCGTGACCCGATCCGTGAGAGCGCCTGCGAGGAAGGAGGTCGCCCCGCGTGTCCACAGCAGGTACGGGGCGCGGGAGCCGAGGTCGTTGAGCGCGTGCGGCCAGTCCGTATCGGTCGGGATGAGCGTGGACATACCGGCTCGTTCCGCCTCCGCAACTCGTGCCGAGATGTCGCCCTCAATGCGCGGGGCGACGCGGTTGAGCCAGGCGATCGCATCGGCGCGGTTCATCTCCGGCACCGCGGCCTGGTCGTCTTCGAGCAGCCGGAGCGTCTCGACCCCGCCGAGTCGGTGCAGGATGCGGCCGGTGGCCGCGTCGTCAGGCTCGGCGATCATCGACAGCATCATCCGTGCCTGCCGCTCACCCTTCGCCTGCTCTGCCAGCTTCGCCATGATCTGTGTCCCTTCCCAGACGGTCACCGGCAAGGTGCACCGCCAGCGACCGAGCACGGCCCGCGGGGGCTACCGCGCGTCGTACGCGCGGCGTAGAGTGAGAAGCACAGAGGCAGATTCGCCCCTCACCATGTAGGCCCCCTTTTGGGGCCGTCCTTCGGGACACTCCACACGTACTGCCTCATCACAGTTGCGTGCTTGGAGGCATCATGTTCCGACTCATCTGGTTCGCCAGCATCCATATCCGCGTCTTCATGCGCCGCCGGATGCCGACCAACATCGTGCTCGACAAGGTCCGCACCCGTCGCGGCCTCAAGTGGGGCATCCCGGCGATGCTGCTCGCGATCCCGTACCTCTACGCCGCGAGCCTACTGACCGTCATCATCCGTGACGGCGGGCCGGGCTGGCTCAACCTCATCGTGCTGGTCGCGATCTGGTCGGGGCTCAAGTTGCTCTGGATCGGCCCCGTCAGCCTGGTTCTGCTTGCCCGCGTGCGCATCCACGAGCACACCGAGCGGCGCACGGAGCGTAACTCTCGGGAGCACGTTATCGCCGAACCGACGGTCTCGGCGTAGGAGTGCACGATGGGTAAGTACGTGAAGAAGACCTCGCGGCGTCGGTACGACGAACGACATTTCTCTATCAGGGCGGTGCATCGCGAACCACCCGATCTGCACAAGCTGTCGGAGATGCTGATCCGTCTCACGTTGCAGGAGATCGGAGAATCACGAGCCAGTCGTCGCGCCGAAGAGGTTCCCGAGACCTACCGAGAACCCACCCCCGCCGAAACAAGAAACGAGCACAGACCGCCGCAGGCCTGATCACCCCGGTCATCGGGATCAGCATTCGCGCCTGTCGCTCACGAAGCGGCAGGCGCGAACCTCTGTCTGCGGGGCGGGAGCCCTGGCCCGTCAGCTGATCGACTCGGACAGCTCCAGCCACCGCTCTTCGAGCTCGGCGACCTCGCCCTCCGCCTCGCGCAGCTCATCGGTATGGCCTTGCAGGCCCCCGTAGTCGCTCTGATCGTGGTCGGCGAGACGCTGATGGATGCGGTCGATGCTTCCCGACAGCTTCTCCAGCCGGCGTTCGATCGCGCCGATCTCCTTCTGCACCGCCCGGCGCTCCGCACCCGACAACTCCGAAGACGAAGGCGACGATGGTTTCTGTTCGGCGGCCTGGGCGCTCATCGGCGACGGGGTCACGGCCTGCTGCTCCTGCGCGGCTCGCAGCCGCAGGTACTCATCCACCCCGCCCGGCACATGCCGCAGCCCGTCGTCCAAGATGGCGTACTGCTGGTCCGTGACCCGCTCCAGCAGGTAGCGGTCGTGCGAGACCACGATCAGCGTGCCCGGCCAGGAGTCCAGTAGGTCTTCCAACGCGGCGAGCATGTCCGCATCAACGTCGTTCGTAGGCTCGTCTAGTAGCAGCAAGTTCGGCTCACTGAGCAGCAGCATCAGCAGCTGCAGCCGCCGCTTCTGCCCGCCGGAGAGGTCATCGACGCGTGCCGAGAGGTGTTCGCGGGCGAAGCCGAGCCGTTCCAGCAGCTGCGCCGGGGTGAGGTCTTTCCCGTCGATCTGGAACGTGGTCTTGGTGCGGGCCAGGACCTCGCGCACCCGGTCACCGCCGATATCGGCGAGCTGGGAGAACTGCTGATCGAGGATGCCGACCTGCACCGTCTTACCCCGCTTGACCCGTCCCTCGGTCGGCTCCAGGGTGCCGCAGATCAGTCCGAGCAGCGTCGACTTGCCCGCACCGTTCGCGCCCAAGATGCCGGTGCGCTCACCAGGGGCGATCCGCCAGGTCACGTCATCGAGGATCGTCCGGTCCCCGAAGCTCACGCTCGCGTCTTCCAGGTCCACGACCTGCTTGCCCAAACGTGCGACAGCGACCCGCTGCAACTCGATGGGGTTGCGCACCGGCGGCACGTCAGCGATCAGCTCGTTGGCCGCGTCGATCCGGAACTTCGGCTTCGACGTGCGCGCCGGAGCGCCTCGCCGCAGCCACGCCAGCTCCTTGCGCATCAGGTTCTGCCGCTTGCTCTCGGCCGCAGCGGCCATCCGATCTCGCTCGACCCGCTGGAGCACGTAGGCGGCGTAGCCGCCCTCGAACGGCTCGACCGTGCCGTCGTGCACCTCCCACGTCTCGGTGCAGACCTCATCGAGGAACCAGCGATCGTGCGTGATGACCAGCAGTCCGCCGCTGTTCTTGGGCCAGCGTCGCTTCATGTGCTCAGCCAGCCAAGCGATACCCTCCACATCAAGATGGTTCGTAGGCTCATCTAGCGCGATGAGCTCGTAGTCACCCACCAACAAGGCGGCGAGGGCCACGCGCCGCCGTTGCCCTCCGCTGAGTCGGCCGATCACCGCATCCCAGGAGATATCCGAGACCAGCCCGCCGATCACATCGCGGATGCGGGCATCGCTGGCCCACTCATGCTCCGGCGCGTCGCCGGCGATCGAGTACCCGACCGTGGCCTCCGGATCGAGGTCGTCACTCTGACCGAGCACGCCGAACCGCACGCCGCCGCGCCGGGTCACCCGACCCGCCTGCGGCTCGATCTGCCCCGAGAGCATCCCCAGCAGGCTCGACTTGCCGTCACCGTTGCGACCGACGATCCCGATCCGGTCGCCCTCCTCGATCCCGACCGAGAGCGAGTCGAAGACCACCCGCGTCGGGTACTCCAAGTGCAGCCCTTCGGCCCCCAGAAGCGGTGTAGCCATCAGCGACCACCCCTCCCGACCGGCGCGGTGCGACACGGCACGCCATACCGTCTCCCAAGGAGCCGACGTCGAGCATCAGGGCGTGACGTTGCCCTGCCACGACGGTAGAATCGAGGTGTCCGGAACGAACAACCCATCGAATTGTTGGGTTCGTCGAGGATGATGACATTGGGTTCGGACATCAGGAGCATGAGGAGCTGCAAGCGGCGCTTCTGGCCCCCGGAGAGGTCGTCGACCCGGGCCGAGAGGTGCTCCGTGGCGAACCCCAAGCGCTCGAGCAGCTGGGCCGGGGTGAAGTCCCTGCCCTCGATCGTGAACGTCGTCTTCGCTTCGGCGAGGACCTCGCGCACTCGCCTGCCGCCGATCCGGGCGAGATCGGCGAACTGCTGATCGAGCACGCCGACTTTGACGGTCTTGCCGCGTTTGACTCGCCCCGCGGTCGGTTCGAGCGTGCCGGCGACGAGCCCGAGCAGCGTCGACTTCCCGGCGCCGTTGGGACCGAGGATGCCCGTGCGCTCGCCGGGACCGATGCGCCACGTGACGTCGTCGAGGACGTCCCGGTCACCGAAGTGGACGGACACACCTTCGAGGTCGACGACGTCCTTGCCGAGCCTGGCCGTCGCCATCTTCTTCAGCTCGATGGGATTGCGGACCTCGGGCACGTCGGCGATGAGCTGATTGGCCGCCTCGATGCGGAACTTCGGCTTCGACGTCCGGGCGGGAGCCCCGCGGCGCAGCCACGCGAGCTCCTTGCGCATGAGGTTCTGCCGCTTCGCCTCGGTGGCCGCGGCGATCCGGTCGCGTTCGACGCGTTGGAGCACGTAGGCGGCGTACCCGCCTTCGAAGGGCTCGACGATCCGGTCGTGGACCTCCCACGTCTTCGTGCACACCTCGTCGAGGAACCACCGATCGTGGGTGACGAGGAGGAGGGCACCGGAGTTCTTCGGCCACCGGTTCCTCAGATGCCGTGCCAGCCAGGCGATGCCGTCGACGTCGAGGTGGTTCGTCGGCTCGTCGAGGATGATGAGGTCCCAGTCCTCGACGAGGAGGGCCGCGAGGGCCACGCGCCGCCGTTGACCGCCGGAGAGGCTGCCGATCCGCGCCTCCCAGGGCAGGTCGGCGATGAGGCCTGAGATGATGTCGCGGATCTTCGCGTCCCCGGCCCACTCGTAGTCGGCCTTGTCGCCGACGACGGAGAATCCCACGGTCGCCTCGTCGTCGAGCTCGTCGCGCTGGGTGAGCATTCCCAGCCGCAGGCCCCCGCGGTAGGTGACGCGCCCGGAGTCGGGGGTGATCGTGCCGGCGAGCATCCCGAGCAGCGAGGATTTGCCGTCGCCGTTGCGCCCGACGATGCCGATCATGTCCCCGGTGTCGACGCCGAGGGTGACCGAATCGAAGACGATGCGCGTGGGAAATTCGAGGTGCAGGGCTTCGGCCCCGAGAAGATGTGCCATAACGCCCACCAGCCTAGAGCACCGGGGCATGCCCTACCGTGATCGGCCCGTGAGGCGGCACAGCGGCCCCTGTCGGACGCACTGCAACTGTGACTGTTGATTGCGTTTTCATATCGGTGTCGCGGATTCGCGTGCTACGCGCGCGGGAGACGTGGCTCACGTGCATTAGACTGGCCGAAAACTCATCGAAATGTGACCGATCGCCCAGTCGTCTCACAGATTCGCGATGAGTCGGCCGGCGGTCCACCGCCGACGCCAGTGTTGGTCCTTCGAGAAAAGAGTAGACCTTGAAAAAGCTCGCATCAGCGGTGTCGATGATCGCCGCATCCGCCCTCGTGCTCTCCGCCTGCGGCTCCGGCGGCAGCGGCAGCGACTCCAGTGCCGGCGGGGACTACCTCGCCTGCATGGTCTCCGACTCCGGCGGCTGGGACGACCAGTCGTTCAACCAGTCGGGCCGTGAGGGACTGACGAAGGCCAAGGACAGCCTCGGCATTCAGGAGAGCCTCGCCGAATCCCAGGGCGACGCGGACTTCACCCCGAACGTCGACAACATGGTCCAGCAGGGCTGCAACCTCACCTTCGGCGTCGGCTTCCTCCTCGAGGATGCGATCCAGACCGCCGCCGAGGCGAACCCCGACCTCAACTTCGCCCTCATCGACTCGACGTTCTCCGACCCCGACGGCAACCCGGTCGAGATCGACAATGCCAAGCCGCTCGTCTTCAACACCGCCGAGGCCGCGTACCTCGCCGGCTACGTCTCGGCAGCGATGTCGAAGTCCGGCAAGGTCGGCACGTTCGGCGGCATCCAGATCCCGTCGGTCACCGTCTTCATGGACGGCTTCGCCGACGGCGTGCAGAAGTTCAACGACGACAACGGCAAGAACGTCGAACTCCTCGGCTGGAACAAGGACAGCCAGCAGGGATCGTTCTCCGGTGACTTCGAGAACCAGGGTCAGGGCCAGGAGCTGACGAAGCAGCTGATCTCCCAGGGCGCCGACGTCGTCATGCCCGTCGCCGGTCCCGTCGGCCTCGGTGCCGCGGCCGCAGCGAAGGAAGCCGGCGACGTCAAGCTCGTCTGGGTCGACACCGACGGCTACAACTCGACGGAATACGGTGACATCATCCTCACCTCGGTGGTCAAGGAGATCGCCAACGCCGTCGAGGACACCGTCAAGCAGGGCGTCGACGGCAACTTCACCTCCGAACCCTACGTCGGCACGCTCGAGAACGAAGGTGTGGGACTGGCTCCCTACCACGACTTCGACGGCGAGGTCCCCGAGGACGTCAAGACGAAGGTCGAGGAGCTGAAGAAGCAGATCATCGACGGCACCATCACGGTCGAGTCGGAGAACTCGCCCAAATAATCACCTGGGTTAAACTGCAGGGTCGAAATCTTTCGGCCCTGCAGTTTTCAAGTTTGTGAGGAGTGCTGCGAGCAGTGAAACTCGAGCTTCGCGGGTTGACGAAGGTGTTCGGATCATTCGTCGCCAACGACCACATCGATCTCACCGTGGAACCGGGTGAGATCCACGCCCTTCTCGGTGAGAACGGCGCCGGCAAGTCGACGATGATGAACGTCCTCTACGGCCTCTACGACCCCGATGGGGGAGAGATCCTCATCGACGACAAGCCGGTGAGCTTCGCCGGACCCGGCGATGCCGTGGCCGCGGGAATCGGCATGGTCCACCAGCACTTCATGCTCGTGCCGGTCTTCACCGTCGCCGAATCCGTGGCGCTCGGCTACGAACCGACGAAGGGGCTCGGCCTCATCGACGTCGCCGAGGCGCGGAGGAAGGTCACGGAGATCTCCGCGCGGTTCGGGTTCAACATCGACCCCGACGCCCTCATCGAGGATCTGCCCGTCGGCGCGCAGCAGCGGGTCGAGATCATCAAGGCCCTGTCCCGCGACGCGGAGATCCTCATCCTCGACGAGCCCACCGCCGTGCTCACCCCGCAGGAGACCGACGAGCTCATCTCGATCATGCGCCAGCTCAAGGAGCAGGGCACGTCGATCGTCTTCATCACCCACAAGCTCCGCGAGGTCCGCGCGATCGCGGATTCGATCACCGTCATCCGCCGCGGCAGGATCGTCGGGGAGGCCTCCCCGGACTCCACCGAGGCGGAGCTCGCCAGCCAGATGGTCGGACGCAACGTGTCCCTGACGACGGACAAGAGCCCCGCCGACCCGGGTGAGGCGACGTTCCAGGTGCGCGGCCTCACCGTCGTCGACCGGGCCGAGAACGTCGTCGTCGACGATGTCAGCTTCGACGTCCGTCGCGGCGAGATCCTCGCGATCGCCGGTGTCCAGGGCAACGGGCAGACCGAGCTCGCCGAGACGATCATCGGGCTGAGCGAACCGCGCCTGGGCACGATCACCCTCGACGGGAAGAACCTCGTCGGCACGTCCGTCAAGGACCGGTTGGGCGACGGCATCGGCTTCGTGCCCGAGGACCGGTCGACCGACGGCATCATCGCCGAGTTCTCGATCCGCGAGAACATGATCCTCGACGTCTACGACCGCCCGCCGTACGCGAAGGGCCCCAACCTCCGCTCCTCGGTCATCACCGCCGAGGCGAAGAAGAAGGTCGACGAGTTCGACATCCGCCTCGGCAGCATCGCCGACCCGATCTCCACCCTGTCCGGCGGCAACCAGCAGAAGGTCGTGCTCTCCCGCGAGCTCGGCCGGGAGCTGCGCCTCTTCATCGCCAGCCAGCCGACCCGCGGCCTCGACGTCGGATCGATCGAATTCGTCCACAAGCGCGTCATCGCCGAACGCGACACCGGCACCCCGTGCATCATCGTCTCGACCGAACTCGACGAGGTCTACGGACTCGCCGACCGCATCGCCGTGATGTACTCCGGTCGGATCGTCGGGATCGTCGGACCCGAGACCTCGCGTGAGGCGCTCGGCCTCATGATGGCCGGTGTCCCCGCCGAGGAGGCGCTGGCCTCCGCAGGCACCGCACCCGAGGCGGGTGCCCCGTCCGACGCCGGCACCGCGGCCGACGCGACCCCAGACTCAGCGACCACCTCGGCGGAGGAGAGCGAATGACGACTGACATCTCACCGGCCGCGCCGTCCCCGGCCCCGCCGCCGACCGCCGAGGCGAAGCCCGGGCGGCAGCAGACCCTCATCCAGGAGATCCTCTCAGGATCATGGCTGGTCACGGTGCTCGCCATCGTGCTCGCCCTCCTCGTCGGCGGAGTCCTCATCGCCTTCGCCAACGCCGAGGTCATCGCTGCGGCGAGGAACTTCTTCTCCGCTCCCGGCGCGTTCTTCTCCACGGTCTTCTCGACCGTCGGAGACGCCTACTCCGCGCTCTTCCGCGGGGCGATCTTCGACTGGAACGCCCGCACCCCCGAGCGCGCGATCCGCCCGCTGACCGAATCGCTCGTCAACGGCACCCCGCTCATCCTCACCGGCCTCGGCATCGCCCTGGCCTTCCGCTCGGGACTGTTCAACATCGGCGGTCAGGGCCAGGTCATCCTCGGCGCCACCGTCGCAGGCTTCCTCGGCTACGCGCTCAGCCTGCCGCCCATCGTCCACATGCTCATCGCCGCGGTCGGCGGCATCATCGGCGGGGCGATCTGGGCGGGCATCGCCGGTGTGCTCAAGGCGCGGACCGGGGCGAACGAGGTGATCGTGACGATCATGCTCAACTCGATCGCCGGCTACCTCCTCGGCTACCTGCTCAAGCAGTCGTGGTTCACGCACACGCAGTCGGCGAACCCGCAGTCGCGCACGATCGACGAATCGGCGCAGATGTTCCTCCTCCTGCCGCTGCCCTTCCGCCTCAACTTCGGGTTCATCCTCGCGATCCTCGCGACGATCTTCGTGTGGTGGCTGCTCGAGCGCTCGACGATCGGCTTCGAGTTCAAGGCCGTCGGCGCGAACCCGCATGCCGCGCGCACCGCCGGCATCTCGGTGGCCAAGGTGACCGTCCTCGTCATGGTCATCGCCGGTGGCCTCGCGGGACTCGCCGGGGCCACACAGGTGCTCGGCACGGAGGACAAGCTCACCGGCGGGATCGCCGGGTCCATCGGCTTCGACGCGATCACCGTGGCGCTGCTGGGACGGTCGAAGCCGCTGGGGACGTTCTTCGCCGGGCTCCTCTTCGGCGCGTTCAAGGCCGGCGGCTACCTCATGCAGTCGCAGACCGGCACACCGATCGACATCGTCCTCGTCGTCCAGTCGGTCATCGTCCTCCTCATCGCCGCCCCGCCGCTCGTGAGGACGATCTTCCACCTGCCCGCACCGGTGCTCAAGCGGAAGGAGTCCTGATATGAGCGCACAGACTCTTGACACCCCGACCGGTGCGCACACCAAGGTGGTCGCGCCGATCGCGTGGAAGTACCCGATCGTCTACTCGGTGCTCGCACTCATCGCGCTGATCTTCTTCGGCCTCATCGGCCGGGCAGGGGATACGACCTTCCGGATCGCCACCGGCGGTGACTTCTTCGCCATCCCCGACCTCGTCGTGTCGGCGAAGGCCACGGGCCTCGTGCTCGCGCTCATCCTCGTCGTCATGGCGGCTGTGAGCATCTGGTTCGCGACCCGCAGGGACGACCTCGGCTCGTGGTTCCCCGTCACCTTCGGCATCGTCTTCGTGCTCTCGTTCCTCGCGTGGGCCGGCGGCGGCAGCGGCGGCGTCATCCCGCTGACCACCCTGCTCGCCGGCGCCCTGGCGCTGTCGGTGCCGCTGATCTTCGGTGCGATGTGCGGTCTCATCGGAGAGCGCTCGGGCATCATCAACATCGCGATCGAGGGTCAGCTGCTTGCCGGTGCGTTCCTCGCCGCGGTCGTCGCCTCGGTGGTGAAGAACCCCTACGCCGGGCTGCTTGCCGCCCCGATCGCCGGTGCCCTCGTCGCCGTGGTGCTGACCTTCTTCGCCGTGAAGTACTGGGTCAACCAGATCATCATCGGCGTCGTCCTCAACGTCCTTGTCGTCGGCCTGACGAACTTCCTCTACTCGACGGTGCTCACTGAGAACCCCGAGCTGTGGAACTCCCGGCAGAAGCTGCCCAACCTGCCGATCCCGCTGCTCTCGGACATTCCGATCCTCGGGCGGGTGCTCTTCGATCAGAACATCCTCGTCTACATCATGTACGTCGTCGTCATCGCCCTGCAGATCTTCGTCTTCCGCTCGAAGTGGGGACTGCGGATGCGGGCGGTCGGCGAGCACCCGAAGGCCGCCGACACCGTCGGCATCAAGGTCAACTTCACGCGGGTGCGCAACACGATCATGGCCGGGGCGATCGCCGGCCTCGGCGGCGCGTTCTTCACCGTCGGCTCCGGACTCGCCTTCGGCAAGGAGATGTCGGCCGGACAGGGCTACATCGCGCTGGCCGCGATGATCCTCGGCAAGTGGAACCCGAAGGGCGCGCTCTTCGCCGCCCTGCTCTTCGGCTTCTCGAAGAGCCTCGGCAACACGCTGCAGTCGATCGGCACGCCCGTGCCCAACGAACTGCTGCTCATGCTGCCCTACATCGTCACGATCCTCGCCGTCGCCGGATTCGTCGGACGGGTCCGCCCGCCGGCCGCCGAGGGCGTGCCCTACGTGAAGTCATGACAGTGTGACGGAGATCGGAGGATGCGATGACGACAGCACACGCGTTCGGGGACGATCCCACCTGGTGTGAGCCGGTGGCGAAGGTGATCCCCGCCGAGGTGACCGAGGAGTCCTGGGAGCTGCTGCGCGCCTCCGCGGTCGCCGCCATGGGAAGGGCCTACGCCCCGTATTCGCGGTACCCCGTCGGGGCCGCGGCCCTCGTCGACGACGGTCGGATCGTGGCCGGCTGCAATGTCGAGAACAGTTCGTACGGGGTGACCCTGTGCGCCGAGTGCTCACTCGTCTCCGATCTGTTCATGAGCGGCGGCGGCCGGCTCGTCGCCTTCGACTGCGTCGACGGCCACGGCACCACGCTCGCCCCGTGCGGGCGCTGCCGCCAGCTGCTCTTCGAACACGGGGGAGCCGACCTCGTCCTCAACATGCCCTCGGGACGGAAGACGATGGCCGAGGTCCTGCCCGACGCCTTCGGTCCCGACGACCTCGGGGCAGGCAGCCTCGGCGAGGGCACTGGGCACCCGAAGCACTGACCACTTCCCACCGACCACCGGAGGTTCACCAACTGTGACCGTAGAGTCATTCGACGCCGTCGACGTCATCGCCGCCAAGCGCGATGGCCGGGCGCTGTCCAAGGACCAGATCGACTGGGTCATCGACGCCTACACCCGCGGGGTCGTCGCCGACGAGCAGATGGCGGCGCTCGCGATGGCGATCTTCCTCAACGACATGGGGTCCGACGAGATCGCCGACTGGACGCAGGCGATGATCGCCTCGGGGGAGCGGATGGACTTCTCGTCGCTGACGCACACCACCTCGGACAAGCACTCGACGGGCGGTGTCGGGGACAAGATCACCCTGCCGCTCGCGCCTCTCGTTGCGGTCTTCGACGTCGCCGTCCCGCAGCTGTCCGGGCGCGGCCTCGGACACACGGGCGGCACGCTCGACAAGCTCGAAGCGATCCCCGGCTGGCAGGCGAACCTGTCGAACGAGGAGATCCTCACGCAGCTCGAGGACATCGGGGCCGTCATCTGCGCCGCCGGTTCCGGGCTCGCCCCGGCGGACAAGAAGCTCTACGCCCTGCGGGACACGACCGCCACCGTCGACTGCGTTCCGCTCATCGCCTCGTCGATCATGTCGAAGAAGATCGCCGAGGGCACCGCGGGCCTCGTCCTCGACGTCAAGGTCGGGTCCGGGGCGTTCATGAAGGACATCGGGAAGGCACGCCGGCTCGCCGAGACCATGGTCGGGCTCGGGAAGGCCGCCGGAGTGAAGACCTCGGCGCTGCTCACGGACATGTCGACGCCGCTCGGGCTCACCGTCGGCAATGCCCTCGAGGTGCGCGAGTCCGTCGAGGTCCTCGCCGGAGGCGGGCCCGCCGATGTCGTCGACCTCACCGTGGCTCTCGCCGAGGAGATGCTGCGGCTCGCGGGACGAACCGACGTCGACGTCCGGGCCGCGCTCACCGACGGTCGGGCGATGGACAAGTGGAAGGCGATGATCCGCGCCCAGAACGGGGATCCGGACGCCCCGCTGCCCGTTGCGTCCGACACCGAGGTCGTCTTCGCCCCCGAATCCGGGGTGCTGACGAAGCTCGATGCGCTCTCCGTCGGGGTCGCCTCGTGGCGGCTCGGTGCTGGACGCGCACGCAAGGAGGACCCGGTGCAGGCGGTCGCCGGCATCGAACTCCATGCCAAGCCCGGTGACACCGTCGCCGCCGGCGACCCGCTGCTCACCCTGCACACCGACACGCCTGAGCGCTTCGAGCGCGCCCTCGAGTCCCTCGTCGGGGCCTACGAGATCGGCGGCGATGCCGCCGCCGTGCCGGACTCGATCGTCCTCGAGACGATCACGTAGGCTTGCGCCCGTCGCCGCTGGCTTGACCTGCCACCGGCCCAGCCCTTGCACCACCGCACACAGCATTCCCGTACACATTCTTTGGAGGACACCATGACCAGCCGCTCCGACGTCGCCGCCATGATCGACCACACCCTGCTCAAGCCGGAGGCGACGCGGGCCGACGTCGACGCGCTCGTCGCCGAGGCGAGAGACCTCGGCGTCCTCGCCGTGTGCGTCTCACCGTCGATGCTGCCGCTCACCGACACCGGTGACCTCGTCGTCGCGACCGTCGTGGGGTTCCCCAGCGGTCAGGTGAAGCCGGAGATCAAGGCCGCCGAGACCGAGCGGGCCGTCGCCGACGGCGCCGCTGAGGTCGACATGGTCATCAACATCGGGCAGGCGATCGCCGGGGACTTCGACGCCGTCGAGGCCGACATCCGCGGTGTCGTCGAGGCGAGCGGCGACGCGCTCGTCAAGGTGATCATCGAATCCGCGGCACTGACCGATGAGCAGATCGTCGAGGTCAGCCGGCGCGCCGAGGCGGCCGGAGCCGACTTCGTCAAGACCTCGACGGGTTTCCACCCGGCCGGTGGGGCCAGTGCGCACGCGGTGGCGCTGATGCGCAAGACCGTCGGCGACCGCCTCGGCGTCAAGGCCTCCGGCGGAATCCGCACCGTCGAGGCGGCCGAGGAGATGATCGCTGCCGGTGCCTCGCGCCTCGGCCTGTCCGGGTCCGCCGCGATCCTCGCGGGACTCTCCGACTGATCGGCACGCCCAGGCGCTCGCGGACCGGCACGACCCAGCGCTCCGACTGACGCGCCGCAGCGCGTGAGGCGCGCCAGTGGATCGTCGGCCGCTCGTTCAGGCGTTAGTGCGGATGCGGGCGCGTGCACGCCCCTAGATCCGCACCCGCGCTTGATCGAGCGCTGGCGGATTCGGGTATATCCGATGTTCTGCCGGTTCTGGCGCACTGTGCATGCAATCTGCATGCAAGACGCGTATGATCCTGTCATGACTGCCATCCAGATCCGCGACGTACCGCCCGAGATTCGCGATCAGCTGGCCGCTCGTGCGCGCGAGAAGGGCCAGAGTCTGAGCTCGTACCTCCGCGACGTCATCATCCGGGAAGCACGGTTCGCCGACAATGCGCGTGTCATCGACGAGATCTCGACGTGGAAGGGGCAGCGGAGCTTCAGCGTCGACGATGTTCTCGATGTCATCGATACCGGTCGGTCGGCCTGACGATCATGATCGTTCCAGACGCCTCGGCGGTGGCGCTGATGTTCGCAGATCCGGAGACCGAACCCCGACGGACCTCGGCCATCGAGATTCTCCGCGGCGATCCCGCGTGGATGGTTCCCGAGCATTGGCGCACCGAGGTGCTCTCGGTGATGAGAGGACTGACGTTGGGAGGAAAACTCGACGCCGCTGACGCTGAACGCGCGGTTGACTGGGTGGCTCGGCTGGTCGTGATGACCGCTCCCACCGGCCCGCACATCGCGAGGATGTGGGAACTCAGATCCAACTTGAGCACCTACGATGCCGGGTACGTCGCCGTCGCTGAATCGCACGACCTGACGCTCGTGACCGCAGATGTTCGCATCGCACGCTCGGGAGTCGCCCGTTGTCCAGTCCAGACTATCGCCTGAGATGGATGCCGAGCTGCGCAAGGGTTGCTCCGTCGACTCCATTGGGTGATTAGGACGCCTCGCTGGCATGCCACCTCGCCATTGCTCGACCATGAATGTCACGGTGCAATACACCGAGACCAGTGACGCTCGATCAAGCGGCAGTGCGGATGCGGGCGCGTGCACGGCCCTCGATCCGCACCAGCGCTTGATCGAGGTGCGCCAGCGCTCTCATAGCCCCCGAGCCGAAGCCCCCGTGCCGACCTCAGAGTCCGAAGTAGGCCTTGAGCTCGGTCGTGATCGTCGCCAGCCTCTCCTGCAGCGACGGCCCCAGGGCGGGGGCGCCGACGACCTCGAGGTAGCACTTGAGCTTGGGCTCGGTGCCCGAAGGTCGGACGATGACCCGCGAGTTCGCCTCCGAGAGCAGGAGGATGCCGTCGGTCGGCGGCAGGCCGTCGTACCCGGTCGAGAGATCGTGAACCTCGGTGACGGGTGACCCGGCCAGCGCGGTCGGCGGAGCCTGCCGCAGCTTGTCCATCGCCGAGGCGATGAGGGAGACGTCGTCGAGGCGGAAGCTCAGCGGTGCCGTCGCGAAGACGCCGTCGCGGGTGCGGATGCGGTCGAGTTCGGCATCGATCGTTGACCCGTCTCTTTTGAGGCGTGACGCCAGCGCGGCGAAGGTCACGGCCGCGGAGATTCCGTCCTTGTCGCGGACGACGGTCGGGTCGACGCAGTAGCCGAGCGCCTCCTCGTAGCCGAAGACGAGGCCGGGCACCCGGGAGATCCACTTGAAGCCCGTGAGCGTCTGCACGGCGGGGAAGCCGTGGGCGCGCACAGCGGCGGCAAGACCGCGCGAGGAGACGATCGAGTTCGCGAAGACGGGCCCGGCGGTGTCGGAATCGTTCGCCGAGGCGGTCGCTCCACCGGCGGTCGCGCCATCGGCGGTCCCTGACGCCGAGGCCGAGGCGGAGGCCGCGAGCCGGGAGGCGATGTCCTCGCCGAGGAGGAGCCCCACCTCGTCGCCGGTGAGCTGGCGGTACCCGGTGGGGGCGGCAGGATCGGGGATCGCCGCGGAGAACCGGTCCGCGTCGGGGTCGTTGGCGATGATGAGATCGGCGCCGACCTCTCTGGCCAAGGCATACGCCTCGTCGAGCGCGCCGGCTTCCTCGGGATTGGGGAATGCGACGGTCGGGAAGTCCGGGTCCGGCTTCTGCTGAACGGCCACCGGGTGGAGATTCTCGAACCCGGTGAGCGCCAGTGCCGCCTCGGCGACGGTCGCCCCGACGCCGTGGAGCGAAGTGAGCACGATCGACAGGTCCGCGCTCGCGCGCACGCCCAGGGCCTCGATGCTCTCGAGGTAGGCCTCGATGATCGAGTCATCGAGGTGCTCCCAACCCGATTCGGCACGCGGCACCGATGCGACGGACGGGACGGCGGCGATCCTCTCGGCGATGAGCGCATCGGCGGGGGGAACGATCTGCGCGCCCGCACCTGCACGAGCGGTGGCCGGGTCCGGTTCGATCGCGAGCAGCGGCCGCTCCCCGAGGTAGACCTTGTAGCCGTTGTCGGCGGGCGGGTTGTGGCTGGCGGTGACCATGACGGCGGCATCGGCGCCGAGGTGGGTGAGCGCGAACGCCGTGAGCGGAGTCGGCAGCTGTTCGGGCAGCTGGATGGCGACCCCGCCGGCGGCGGTGACGACGGCCGCGGTGTCGCGGGCGAAGTCGGAGGACTTGTACCGGGCATCGCAGCCGATGACGACGCGGAAGCCCGGGCCGACGGTGTCGTTGAGGAACGCCGAGAGTCCGGCTGCGGCGCGGATGACGACGGAGCGGTTCATCCGGTTGGGCCCGGCCGCGATCTCCCCGCGCAGGCCTGCGGTGCCGAAGACCAAGGGTCCGGAGAACCGATCTGCAAGGTCGGCGCGCGCGGCTGCGTCACCGGCCTCCGCCTCGGCGAGGATGGCCGTCAGCGACGTCGCCGTCTGCGCATCGGGGTCATCGGCGATCCACGCGCGGACGATGTCGGCGTCGAAGCCCGTCGTGAAGCGGTCGGCGACCCGGACCGGGCTGGTGTTCGATTCGCTCATCGATTCGCTCACCGGCCTCAGAGCTTTCCGACGATGTCGGCGAGCAGCTGGGAGATCCGCGGGGCTGCGGCGGCTCCGGCCTCGATGACCTCGGCGTGGGAGAGCGGGGTCTCCTGGATGCCGGCGGCGAGGTTCGTCACGAGCGAGATGCCCATGAGCTCGAGCCCGGCCTGCCGGGCGGCGATGGCCTCGAGCGTCGTCGACATGCCGACGAGATCGGCGCCGAGGATGCCTGCCATCCGCACCTCGGCCGGGGTCTCGTAGTGGGGGCCGCGGAACTGGGCGTAGACGCCTTCGTCGAGTGTCGGGTCGATCTCCTTGGCGATGGCCCGCATCCGCGGCGAGTAGAGGTCGGTGAGGTCGACGAAGTTCGCACCTTCGATGGGGGAGGTGCCGGTGAGGTTGATGTGGTCGGAGATGAGGACCGGGGTGCCCGGGGCCCAATTGCGGTTGAGCCCACCGCAGCCGTTGGTGAGCACGAGGCTGGTGCAGCCGGCGGCGGCGGCGGTGCGCACCCCGTGGGCGACGGCGCGCACGCCCTTGCCTTCGTAGTAGTGGGTGCGCGATCCGAGGACGAGGGCGTGCTTCCCGCTCGAGGCGATGCGCACGGTGCGCAGCGTGGGGACGTGGCCGGCGACGGCCGGGGCGTGGAATCCGGGGACCTCGGCGGCGGGGACTTCGCTGATCGTCTCGCCCAGCAGCTCGGCCGCTCCGCCCCATCCCGATCCGAGGACGAGGGCGATGTCGTGGGACTCGATCCCAGCGGCGGAGTTGATGGTCGTGGCCGCTGCCTGCGCGGCGGCGGTAGGATCGCTTAAGTCAGTCATGACGCCAAGATTATCAACATCTGACATGCCGCAAGGAGCGCTCACCATGCCGATCAGACCACTTGCCGACGGCGACGATCTGCGACTGAACGAGGTGTTCTCCGACGCGGCGACTCCGGCCGGTCACATGGCCCGGTCCCTGTTCCGTCCGGCCGCGGAGTCCCCGCTGCTGCGGTCGGTCATCGCCGAGGTGGTCCCCGAGGTTCCCGTCGGCGCGGCGGCGATCGCGGAGTCCCCGCTCCACCCGTACCGGGCGTGGGTCAACGTCGAGGTCGCCGCCGAGGAGCGCGGCCACGGTCTCGGTCGTGAGCTCTTCGAGGCGGTGTCGGCGGAGACCGCAGGAACCCCGCTGGAGGGCCTTGACCTGCGGGCTCGGGTCGAGGCCGGCAGCGTGGGGGAGAAGTTCGCCGAGGCGCTCGGCTTCACCCCGCTGACGACGACGCGGGTCATCAAGGTTTCCGCCGGGGCCCTGCCGCCCAGCGGCGGCGGTCGCGCCGAGGACCTCGAGATCGTCTCGACCGGGTCGGTCAAGCTGACGAAGGCGTTCCTCGAGTGGTACACCGCGGTCAACCGCGACGATGCGGTCGCGCCGCTGACGATCGGGCAGGTGAGCAGTGCGTTCCTCTCCGAGGCGGCCGGTGCCCATGGTGCGGCGATGCTCATGAGCGACTCCGCGGCGACTGGTTCCGGTGACGCAGGGTCGGGCAGCGGGCTGAGCGCCTTCGCTGTCTCCTACGCCAGGGAGGCCGACCCGGCTGCGGTCGGCGGGGCCCAGGATGCCGCGGCGAACCTGCACGGGACTGCGGAGGACGAGCCGGCGACCGAACTCATCCTCGGCTCGATGTTCGAGACCCGTGAGGACGTCGCCGACGCCTCCCCTGAGCAGTTCGAGGCGGCCATCGCCGATGCCGAGCTGCTGCTGGCCAGGCTGTCAGTCGACGCCGATGTCGTCATCGAGGTCACCAGCGGCATGCCCGTGGTCTCAGCGCTCGCCGACCGGCTCCTCGCCGCGGGCCAGGCGAGCGAACTCTACCGCTACGAGACACTTTCGGGACCTCCCGCGGACACGCAGTGAGTCGAGTCGACCCCGGAGTCGGTTGATTCGCCCCGCGTCGGTGACCCGACGACCCTGATCGCTCGTGCTCGGGAGTCGGTGACGAACCAGCCCGTCCCGGCGGTGCCGTCGAGTGGCGGCAGGCGGGTGAACCCGAGAGTCGCGAGGTCCTGAGCAGTGTGACTGCCGAGGATGAGCGTGGGTCCGAGCGTCTGGGCGCTCGCCAGCGGCGAGCCGTAGCCAGGAGTGAAACGCAGCGGCATCGTCACCACGTGGAGCCCACCGGCCGTGACGTCGAGCGTCGCAGGCTCCTCGCGATGCGCGTCGTCGTGGATCGTCAGGTCCGCCTGCTCGCACCTGCTGAACGCCCGGGCCAGAGACGATTTCCCGCTCTGCGCCGACCCGCGCACAGTGAGCACGGAACCGTCACGTGCCGGGTCCCAGGACACGGGTTCCCCGAAGGCGTCGATGCCGAGCGGAATCGTTCCGTCCTCCCTCCGTCTCGGCGACGCTTCCCTCACGTCACCCGGTTCGTCGAGTCCCCGCCACCCCGGTGAGAAGGCCGACGAGCCTGCACCACCACGAGGGGGAAAGAGCTGGACGTCGGCGCCGTCGCCGCCGCACTCAGCGGTGCGCGGGCCGACGAGCACGGCACGCAGACGCGGCCACGTTCCGAGGAACCGGTGGCGGGAGAGACCGACGCTGAGACCGTCCCCGCCGGCGCTCGGCGGGAAGATGAGGTGAGAGCGGAACTGGGAGGAGATGCGCAGCCCCGACCGGCACCCGGCAAGGAGGAGCGTGAGTCCGAGATCGCGGGAATGGGAGAGGAGGCCCTCCAACGCCGCCGCCGTGTGATGGTCGAGGGAATCGACGAGCTCACCCCAGTTCCCGCACACGACGAGCGTCGACGGTCGCGCCCGCGCACTGCCGGCGGAACCCGAACTCGGTGGGCGACCCAGATGGTCGAGGATCGCATGCAGGCGCCACCCGGCATGCATCCCGCAGGAGATCGCCGCCTGGTCGATGACCTCGGCGATCCGACCGAGCGCGACGATGCGGTGGGTGACGGCTGCCGACGCCGCCAGCGTCACGAGCACGGCGGTGGGATCGTCGTCGGTGACGACGATGGTCGACCCGTCCTGCGCCGGATCATAGGACCAGTCGATCTGCCGCTGTGCGGCGGGGAGGTCGATGATCCCGGTGACAGGCTGCTGCGACGACGCGCTCGCCGCAGTACCCGGGACGTCATCAACCGTCGGCAGCGGCGGGGGCACGACGGACCGCGGCGCATCGACGGTGTGCGCGTGCGCCGCGGTGAGGAGATTGTCGATGCGGATTCCGGTGAGGGCGGAGCTCGTCTGCACGGCACGACCGGGTTGCCACGGTCGCAGTCGGGGACGCTGAGCGGTCGGTTCAGGCGGCTCGTCGGTGAGGGGAACGGCGACGCGGAAGCGAACGAGCGCGGACCCCGCATCGAGGAGAGCGGCCCCGGGCCGGTCCGGCGGAAGACGCGCGGCATCGGCGACGCTGATGACATCGGAGGAGTCGGCGTCGTCGCGCACGCGCAGGCAGATCCGAATGCTGATGTTCGCCTTCATGTGCCCGGTGACGATGCCCAGCGGCCGTTGGGTCGCGAGGATGAGATGGACGCCCAGAGACCGGCCGAGGGCGGCAAGATGCTCGAGCAGGTCCGCGGCCCGGGGATGCGCGGTCATGAGGGCGTGGAACTCGTCGATGACGACGACGAGCCGTGGGGGAGGGACATCGAGGTCGAGGATGTCGGCGCACCCGCGGTCGGCGAGCAGCCGTTCGCGCCGCGTGATCTCCGCACGGACGGCGACGAGCGCCCGGAAGGCCGCAGCCGAGTCGAAGTCGTCGAGGACGCAGTCGGTGTGCGGCAGCCGTGACAGGGGTGCGAACGTCGCTCCGCCCTTGAAGTCGATGAGGACGAAGGTCAACCGCTCGGGTGGGTGATGCAGGGCCAGGGACAGCAGCCACGACTGGAGGAGCATCGACTTGCCGCTGCCGGTGGTGCCGGCCACGAGAGCGTGCGGGCCGTCGCCGAAGAGATCGATGCCGACCGCCCCGAGAGGTCCGCGGCCGACGGGGACGGCCCCCGAATGCGGCTGCCGCCAGCGGTTCGCGGTGCGTTCGGGGTCATCATCGCAGTGCTCGCCGAGGCCGTGGCAGGGGAACGAGTCGGCACCGGTCGCCGGCATCCCGGTGCGCACGAGCGTGAGAAACCGGGCCGGTGGCATCAGGGTCGCCGTGAACGCTCGGCCGGGCACCGGGCCCTCGAGCGCCGTCGACGTCGTCGTCCGCGCTTGCGCGAGATCGCCGAGGACGAGGGAGACAGTGCTCTTCGGCTTGGGTGCCCCGAGGCGGAGGGTGGTCACAGTGCCCTCGGTCCGCAGGTCGACGCTGATGCGCTCCGAGGGGTGGGTCGCCGCGGTGGCGGGCTCGTCCCGATCGAGCGCGCCGACGAGGTCCGGCAGCTCGCGCACTTCGGCCGACGGTGCCCACGCCCACCGGCGGTCGGCCAGCCAGGCGAGCATCATCGGCAGCAGGTGAGCGCGTTCACCGGTGACGACCACCGCGGTCGATCGCGGGTCGATGCAGATGGGGACGTCGCTGACGACGGCATGGTCGTCGCAGCGATCGACGCGGTCGTCGATCTCGGGTGCCAGTGAGATGCGACTGAGGATCGCGCCGAACCCCAGACACAGGCCCGGGGAGGCGCGTGCCGTGCGCTGTCGCTGCGCGATGAGCCGGAGGGCTCTCGTCGAGGCGTCGTCGATCGCGTGTGCGCGCTCGATCCGGTGCGTCTCCACGTCCCGGGCATAACGGCGCTTCTCGACGAGGTGGGCGATGTAGCCCGACAGGGGCGCCGAGAGGCTGAAGAGGAGAAACCACCACATGCCGGTGAGCAGCGCGAGGGCGATGCCGATGCCGATGGGAATGAGGAACGCCCACCACTGCGGCGGACGGGCCGCGCGCGGTTCGTCGACCGCGTGCGGCGCGACATGGATCGTCTCGCTGCCGGCGGTGTTCAGTGTCCCACCGGTCGGTGCCTCAGGCAGCTGATCGCGGTCGAGCTCGGGGAGGAACACGGTGGATCCGACGAGGCTCTGCGTGCGCAGTCCCGCAGGAGCGAGGCGGAGTCTGACCGGAGCGCGCGAGAGGCAGGGGTCGGCGATGAGGAGGCCGTCGGAAGACGGTACACGAGCGATGAGGGTCTGGCGTGGGTCGATGGCGAGGGTGAATCCCGAATCGGGGCCGGCGAGCACCGACACCGTCGTGCTGCCGCAGCCGCGATCGAAGGCACCGGCGCCGAGGAGGGTGACCGGGTGGAGTCCGCGCCATTGGCCCCACGTTATCGACTCAACCCAGGCCGATGGATCATCGGGCGGTGGAGCGGAGCCCGGGTTGGAGGCGAGGAGATCGTCGACGGTGACAGGCTCATCGATGACCGAGCGGAGCACATCGAGGACGGGCTGCTCGCCGTCGGCGTCGAGGACGTCCGTGCGCACGGCACCGCTGACTTCGACCCGCTGGACGACTCCGCTGACCTTCATCGCATCAGAGTCTGGTGAACCGGTGCCGGTCGGCAAGCCGTCATCCGCCCCCTGTGGACGAGCGCTGAGCGTTCACAGGCTCACAGCACGCGAGTCCATCCGCTGTCCACAGGTTCCGGCACACGAGTCCGCAGGCACGGTTGTCATGAGATCCGCAGTGACCCTCGCGCCAAGGCGGTGGCACTGAGTTCGATGAGTCCGGGAACGAAGGGGGAGAGCAGCGCCGGGGTGTAGTCGGCGCGCAGACGGATGACGACCGAGGCCTCGCCGTCGACGTCGGCGCGGATGCCGACGTTGTCGAGGCCCTCGGGCGAGGGGACGGCCGAGACGTAGCGCGCCGCCGCCCGCTGCGCCGCCGGCGGCGAGAACACGAGTCCGGGTTCTCCGTCCGGGGCGGGTTCGAACGAGTCGGAGGCCGCGAGGGCTGCCGAATCGGCCATCGCCTGGAGTTCGCGACGGGCCATGTGCAGGTCCGTGAGGGCGGCGATGAGGAACGCGAGGAGGAGCGCGATGATGACGAAGCCGATCGCCAGGGGAGTGATCGACCCCTCGTCGGCCGGGCGGTGACCGGGAGCGGTGGACCTCGTCGTCAGGGACATCGTCGACTCATCCGTTCCCGGTGGTCGCGACGACATCGGAATGCGAGGCCCGCATGGTGATGTGCGGGGAGTTCTCCGAACCGAAGATCAGGGGGATCCCCGGCAGCGGAATCCGCGTTTCGACGTCAGCGGTGACGAGAGAGCCAGCGCGTCCACAGGGTCCTGAACATGAGTAGGTGATGGTGATGGGAACATCCCGGAGCCCGAAGTCGGTGAAATGCATGGCGGCGACATCCTCGGCGCGCTGCTGCGAGGGGTTAGCGTCGCGGGCGGCGATCCGGGAGGCCGACACCGCCGCCGAGGTCGTCGCGTAGCCGGCCGCCTGCAGCTGGGAGAGCGCGAGCATGAGGTAGACGACGGGGATGAGGAGGATGACCGCGGCGAAGATGAACTCGATGACCGCAGTCCCGGCATCGGGGAGAGCGAACCGGACCTCCGCCTCGGTGTCCTGGGCGACGGATGGGTGGGCAGGGCCGACGGATGGGTCGGCAGGCCCGACGGAGGGGAGGACAGCGGGTTCAGTCACGGTCGATGTCCTCGACGATCGAGCGTCCCCGCAGGTCCCACACCTCGGCGGGTCCCCAGAGTCCGAGCACGGGCAGCGGAGTGCGGACCCGGACTTCGACGATCTCGACGTTCCCGTTGCTCTCGGTGTCGACGGAGATCGCCTCGGCGTACCGTTCGCCGAGTGAGGCCGTGATGAGCTGCGCGGTCAGCCGCCTGCCGTCGCCGGCCGTCTGATCGGCGAGTCCCGCCTGCCGGGCACCGGCGATGGCCGAGTCGATGACGGTGTTGCGGACGTGGATGACCAGACCGATCTGCAGGGCGCCGGCGAGAACGAGGGCGAGCAGAGACGCGACGAGGGCGAACTCGGCGATCGCGGAACCGGTGTCCGTGCCGCCGACCGCACCGTTCTCAGAGCGCGCGCCCGCATCGGCCGTGTCACCGTCGACCGCACCGCTGCCGGCCGCGCCGCCACCGGCCGCGCCTCCTGTCGGCGGGGAGGCAGCAGCAGGGGCATCGCCGCGCTGTGCTCGGCTCACCCGGCACCTCGGACCTTGTTCATCGCGTCCTCGAACATCGAGGTGAAGGCTTCGCCGGCGAGCGCCCAGAGGGCGACGACGAGTCCCGCGGTCATCAGTGTGATGAGCACCCAGCCGGGCACATCGCCGCGATCGGGACGGTCGCCGCGGTGCCCGTCGTCACCGGCGCCGTGCCGGGCAGCCGGTGGGGAGGTGTCGTCGCCGATCCACCCGAGGGTGAGCAGGGTGAGGTGTGTCATGAACCGGTGGAACATCATGTCTCCTTCTTCGTTGCGACGGTCGATGGCTGGGGAGGTCGGGTGGGGGAGCAATGGCGTCGGGGCGGATGAGGACAGGGGAGCGGAAAGCGGCTGGGCGTCTCGGTCAGGGGCTGAGGTCGAGGACGGCGAGGGAGGGGAAGACGGCGAAGATCACGGTGACGGGCAGGACGAAGACGACAACGGGCACGAGCATGCCGATCTCCTTGCGTCCGGAGAGCTCGAGGAGGCGCCGCCGCGACTGCTCGCGGACGTCGGCGGCCTGGGAGCGCAGCACCTCGGCGAGTGGGGTGCCGCGGGTCATCGAAACGGCGAGTCCGTCGACGAACTGGACGATCTCCGGGATCGCGATGCGCGTGGCCATCTGGTCGAGGGCCTCGACGAGGGGAGTGCCGGTCCGGGTCGCCGACAGCGCGGTGCGCAGTTCGTCGACGAGGTCGCCCGAACAGGTCCGGCACACCCGTTCGAGTGCTTCGACGATCCCCTCACCTGCGGTGATCGAGAGGGCGAGGAGTTCTGCGACGGTGGGGAACTCGGCGAGGATGCGGGATTCGTGGCGGGCGATCGCCTGGCTGAGACGCCAGTCGTTGACGATGTGGCCGGCGACCCCGCCGCTGACGACGAGGACGATGACGACGATGGGGGAGAACCCGCGCTGCGCGCTGATGAGACCGGCGAGGCCGCCGCCGGCGATCATGCCGACGAGGATGCTGAGGATCTGATTCGTCCGGAACCGCTCGATCGTCGCTCTCCCGCCGAGGCGGCCGATGCGCAGGCTGAGGGTCGCATCGGTGGTGATGCGCGAGGTCACCCATGTCGTCGCCGTCAGGGCAGCCTGCCGGAGTGCCCCGAGGAGGCCCTCCTTCCGGGGTGTCGGCGGGGCGTAGACGTCGACGAGCGCCTCCTGATCGCGCAGGTACGGTGCGATGCGCGACGACAGGGTCGGGCGCCGCAGCGGAGGCAGGGCGAGGACGAAGACGGTGAGGGCGACGCCGTTGAATGCGCCGAGGAGCAGGAGAGTGAGCGGGTCGGTCATCAGGCCTCACCCGCCTCGGCGCTGCGGTGGAACGGGGACCGGGCCAGGGAGGAGCCCTCGATGACGCGCGGTTCCTGCGGAAGTCGGCCGATCCGCTTCATCGCCTGGTAGGCGAGGAGGGAGACGACGAAGCCCGCGGCCAGGAGGATGAGACCGGCCTGTGAGTTGTAGGCCGCAGCGGTCTCGGGGCGGGTCGAGAGGAACGCGAGGACGACCCAGGGGGCGGCGACGGCCAAGCGGGCACCGTTGACGGTCCACTGCTGGCGGGCGGAGAGTTCGTTGCGGGTGCGGGCGTCGTCGCGGACGAACTGGGCCAGAGCCCGCAGCATCGTGCCCAGGTCGCTGCCGCCGACCTGCCGGGTCACGCTCAGGGCCGCGACGATGCGGTCGGCGACAGGATCGGCGCTGACCTGGCGGAAGCGTTCGAGGGCGATCGCGAAGGAGCCGCTTGCGCGATACTCCTCGGCGAAGACCTCGAAGAGCGGCCGCAGCGGCTCGGGTCCGCGGTGGGCGAGCGAGCTCAGCGCTTCGGGCAGTGAGAGTCCCGCCCGCACACCGGAATTGAGATGGTCGAGGGTCTCGGGCCAGAGTTCGCGACGCAGCACCTGCTTCGAGCGCGCACGGTGCTGGAGGTACCGGTAGGGCAGCCACGAGGCGAAGAGACCGAAGCACAGGGCGATCGCCCACGAGCGGGTGAGCACGGTGGCGACGACGGTGACGGTGAGGAAGACGGCGATCGTCAGCAGGAGCAGGTGGAGGGGGCGCAGGCGCGGGAATCCCGCACCCGTGAGCATGTCGTCGAGTTCGCGGATCCACCGCCGCTGCTGCCGGCGCCTCGCCGTCTGCTCCCACAGGGACATCCAGATGAGCAGCAGTCCCGCGCCGAGGCAGGCTCCCACGAGCAGGCTCAGCTGCGAGTAGCTCATGCCGCTTCCAAGATCTGGTGGAGGTCCTTGCCGATCGCGGAGAAGCGCTCGCCGAGGTGGCCGAACCCCTGTCCGCGCACCAGCGTCCCGTGCGGGGAATGGAAGAGGGTGTCGAGTTCGATGACGTCGCCTTCGACTCCGCCGGGCACCGCGCAGATCTCATTGACGTGGCGGACCCCGCTGTTGTCGCGTCGCAGGTGGACGACGACGTCGATGCTCACCGCCACCGTCGGGACGACGAACGACGACGAGATGTTCGCCCCGGCGAGCAGCGGAAGGGTCGAGATCTTCGTGATCGCCGCACGCGCGGAGTTCGCATGGATCGTGCCCATGCCGGGCAGCCCCGAATTCAGGGCGACGAGGAGGTCGAGGCTCTCGGCTTCCCGGACCTCCCCGACGATGATCCTCGTCGGACGCATCCGCAGGGCCTCTTTGACGAGTGCGCGGAGGGTCACAGCGCCGGTGCCTTCGAGCGAGGGCTGGCGGCACTGCATCGGAACCCAGTCGCGGCTGGGGAGGTTGAGTTCGAAGACCTCCTCGCAGCTGACGATGCGTTCGCGGGCGGGGATCGACCCGGCCAGAGCGTTGAGCATCGTCGTCTTTCCCGCCTGGGTGGCGCCGGAGACGAGGATGTTCGCACCGCAGCTCACGGCGGCGTCGAGGAAGCGGGCCGCCGGGGGAGTGAGCGAGCCCTGGGCGACGAGGGCGGCGAGGTTGCGGGGCCGCTGGATGAACTTGCGGATGTTCACTGCCGGGGAGGAGCGCGTGATGTCGGGGAGGACGACGTGGAGCCGGGAGCCGTCGGGAAGCATGGCGTCGACGAAGGGCTGTGAGAGGTCGACCCGGCGACCCGAGGTGCGCAGCATCCGCTCGATGAGGTCGTCGAGTTCGCCGCTGGTCAGCTTCGTCGTCGTGAGCTGGTGGACACCGTCGACGGCGATGAACACCTCGCTCGGCGAGTTGATCCAGATCTCCTCGACGCGGGGGTCCTCGAAGTAGTCCTGAAGGGCGCCGTAGCCGGAGAGCTGATTGTCGATGAATCGGAACGTCGCCTCTTTGTCCGTCAGCGGCGGAAGGTCCGCGGTGAGACTGCGCTCGTCGTATTCGGAGATCACCGAGCGGATGACTTCGCGGGAGCGCTGGACATCGGTGCGGGGATCCACGTCGAGGTCTCGGATCCTCTTGTGGACCTCGCTCGTGATGACCTCGGTGGCTTCCACGGTGAATCCCTCGGTGGCGATCGGCGAGTCCGTCGGTGTGAGCGGCGGGCAATAGGTTGTCAATGTATCCGCGAAATTCCCATTTATCCAGACTTTCTCACAATCTGTGGATAACTTCTGGTGACATCGGATAAATGTCATAGATGTAGTTAAGGAGGCGATTCGGTGAGGTTTTATCCGGCCTGATCCGTCCGCCGTCCGCGTCCGTCCGCTCGGCGGTTCCGAGGGGCTGTGCCCCATGGACTAGAATCGAGGCATTATGGCCACGACTGATCACGCTTCCGAAATCGCCAACCTCCGCAGCACCTATCAGGCGATCCTCGACGTCTCCGACCTGCCGACTCTGCGTGACGAGGTCGCCGAGCTCACCGAGGAAGCATCGGCCCCGACGTTCTGGGACGACCCCGATTCGGCGCAGAAGACCTCGGCGAAGCTTTCGCACAAGCAGGGCACGCTCGAGAAGCTCGAGAAGTTCGGGGAGCGCATCGACGACGCCGAACTCCTCATCGAGATGTCCGAGGCCGAAGGCGACTCGGATTCGCTCGTCGAAGCCGAACGCGACATCGCCAAGCTCAAGGATCAGCTCGGCGAGCTCGAGATCTCGACCCTGCTCTCCGGCGAATACGATGAGCGCTCGGCGGTCGTCACCGTCCGCTCCGGTGCCGGCGGCGACGACGCGACGGACTGGGCGCAGATGCTCATCCGCATGTACATCCGCTGGGCCGAGGGCCGCGGCTACAACGTTCAGGAACTCGACACCTCCTACGCCGAAGGCGCCGGCATCAAGTCCGCGACGATCCAGGTCAACGCCCCCTACGCCTACGGCACGCTGTCGGTCGAGGCCGGCACGCATCGCCTCGTGCGCATCAGCCCCTTCGACAACCAGGGCCGCCGCCAGACTTCCTTCGCCGCCGTCGAGGTCGTCCCGCTCATCGAGTCGACCGACCACATCGAGGTCGACGAGAACGACCTGCGCATCGACGTCTACCGGTCCTCGGGGCCCGGCGGCCAGTCCGTCAACACGACCGACTCCGCTGTGCGCATCACGCACCTTCCGACCGGCGTCGTCGTGAGCATGCAGAACGAGAAGTCGCAGATCCAGAACAAGGAGGCCGCGATGCGCGTCCTCCAGTCGCGGCTCCTCGAGCGCAAGCGCCAGGAGGAGGCCGCGCAGAAGAAGGAGCTCGCCGGCGACATCAAGGCGAGCTGGGGCGATCAGATGCGCTCGTACGTCACGCACCCCTACCAGATGGTCAAGGATCTGCGCACCGGGTACGAGGTCAACAATCCCCAAGCCGTGTTCGACGGCGACCTCGACGGACTCATCGAAGCGGGCATCCGCTGGCGCAAGCAGCAGGAGAACGCCGAGGAGGAGTGACCTCTCCGACCCACCCCCTCGGCGCACCGACCCCACGGCACCACCGCCTCGGCGCGGGTGAACGCATCGTGGTGGGACTGTGAACTTCATCAGATGCGCAACACACGCCCCGCCGCCTCCGCGCACATCACGGAACTGTTACGTACAGTGGAAGCGGCCGAGCCATCCGCGACACGATTGAAGACCCTCTTGATCACATTCGACTCCGTTTCGAAGTCCTACGACACCCGCACCCGGGCGGCCCTCGACTCCATCTCGTTCGAGGCTGACCGCGGGGAATTCGTGTTCCTCGTCGGAGCCTCGGGATCGGGCAAGTCGACGGTCATCCGCCTCATCCTCCGCGAAGAGGTGCCGACGAAGGGGCGGATCTCCGTGGCGGGGAAGTCCGTGGTGAAGATGCCCTCCTGGCGGGTCCCCTACCTGCGCCGCGGCATCGGCACGGTGTTCCAGGACTTCCGGCTGCTGCCGAACAAGACGGTCTTCGCCAACGTCGCCTTCGCCCTCCAGGTCATCGGCAAGTCACGGGCGTCGATGTCGACGCTCGTGCCCGACGTCCTCGAGACCGTGGGCCTGGCCGGCAAGGAGAAGCGCTACCCGTACGAGCTCTCCGGCGGTGAGCAGCAGCGCGTCGCGATCGCCCGCGCCGTCGTCAACAAGCCCGGGATCCTCCTCGCCGACGAGCCGACGGGCAACCTCGACCCCGTGACCAGCGCTGACATCATGTCGGTGCTCGAGAAGATCAACCGCAACGGCACGACCGTGCTCATGGCCACCCACGACGGGGAGATCGTCAACCGGATGGCCAAGCGGGTCATCGAACTCAAAGAGGGCCGCATCGTCCGCGACGTCGAGCACGGCACGTACGGAGTCGCCTCATGAGGGCCGGCTTCATCCTCTCCGAGGTCGGATCGGGCCTGAAGAAGAACTTCTCGATGGTCCTCTCCGTCGTCCTCGTCACCTTCGTCTCCCTCCTCTTCGTCGGCGCCGCGATCCTCCTGCAGATGCAGGTCGGGCAGATGAAGGACTACTGGTACGACCGCGTCCAGGTCTCGATCTTCCTCTGCCCGCCGGACTCCGAGGCGACGAACTGCGTCGACGGCGAGGTCACCGACACGCAGAAGAAGAACATCGAGGACGCGCTCGCCAGCTCCGATCTCTCCCCGTACGTCGACACCGTCTACTTCGAGGACAAGGCCGAGGCCTACCAGCGCTTCCAGGACCAGTTCGCCGGCACGAGCCTCGAGGGCACCGTGCCCGAGGAGGACATGAACGAGTCCTTCCGGGTCAAGCTCAAGGACGCCGAGCAGTACCAGATCATCAACGAGTACTTCTCCTCGACCCAGGGCGTCGAAGAGGTCGTCGACCAGAATCAGCTCCTCGACCGCCTCTTCGGGGTCCTCAACGTCGCCACCGTCGTTGCGATCGCGATCGCCGGCATCATGCTGCTGTGCGCGATGCTGCTCATCGCCACGACGATCCGCCTCTCCGCGTTCGCCAGACGCCGGGAGACGGGGATCATGCGCCTCGTCGGCGCCTCGAACTCCTTCATCCAGCTCCCGTTCCTCCTCGAAGGGGTCATCGCCGCAGCGATCGGCGCGGGACTCGCTGCCGGCTCCCTGGGCCTGCTCGTCCACTTCGGGGTGAGCGGCTGGCTGCAGGACCAGGCGACCGGCTTCAGTCTGATCTCCGGCGTCGACGTCCTCATCGTCGCCCCGATCCTCCTCGTCATCGGCATCGTCATGGCCGGTGCCTCGTCGCTCATCACACTCAACAAGTACACGAAGGTCTGAGATGAAACGCAGGCTTCCCCTTCTCGTCACGGCTGCTGTGCTCGCCGTCGTCATGCCGGTCACCTCGGCGACGGCCAACCCGCGCGACGACAAGAACAAGGTCGACGAACGCGTCAAGGAGCTCCAGCAGGAGTTCGAGGGCCTCGACGAGGACCTCGCCCGGGTCATCGCCGAACGCGACGAAGCCCAGGAGGCCCTGCCCGCCGCGGAGGAGGCGTCCCAGAAAGCCGACGACGCCCTCGCCGAGGCGGTGCAGAAGGATGAGGACCTCGCCGCCCGTCTGACCTCGGCGGAGAACGCGCAGTCCGACCTCAAGGACGAGATCCAGCAGGGCACGGACGAGATCGAGCAGAACCGCACGGCCGCGGCGCGGATCGGCCGGCAGGCGTACCAGAACTCCGGCATCACCTCCGACCTCGCGATGCTGCTGCAGATGGCCGAGGGCACGAGCGCCGACGGCGGCATCGGCCGCGTCGACTCCGCGGTGCGCTCCCAGCAGCGCACGATCGATGACCTCTCGGAGCAGCGTGCGCTCAACGAGAACAACGAGGAGCGCCTCTCCGGGGTCACCGATGAGATCTCCGATCTCAAGGATGAGGCCGCCGAGGCGGTCATCGCGAAGGAGGCCGCCCAGGCCGACGCGAAGAAGAAGGCCGACGACCTCAACAACCTCATCTCCGCCAAGGACGACGCCGAGCAGACGATCTCGGACAACAAGGACAAGACCGAGCAGCAGCTCGCCGATGAGAAGGCGGAGCAGGATCGGCTCGCGAAGGAGGTCCGCGAGTGGGAGAAGGAGCAGGAGGCGAAGGGCAACTTCGTCTACGGCGACGGTGTCCTCGCCAATCCCGCCGAGGGCTTCCCGATCACCTCGCAGTTCGGCTACCGCATCCACCCGATCACGGGCAACCGGAAGCTGCACACCGGCACCGACTTCGGTGTGCCCTGCGGAACGTCGATCCGGGCGGCCGGTGACGGAGTCGTCGTCAGCGCCGGCTGGGCCGGCGGCTACGGCAACCGCGTCGTCATCTCCCACGGCAAGATCGGCGGCAAGTCGATCGCCTCGACGTACAACCACAACACGAGCCTGAGCGTGAAGGCCGGGCAGAAGGTGAAGAAGGGCGACGTCATCTCCCAGTCGGGCACGACCGGCGCCTCGACCGGCTGCCACCTCCACTTCGAGATCATGGAGAACGGCGGCTACGTCAACGCGATGCCGTTCATCTCGTAATCCGCACCTTCGGGCAGTCAGGGCGAGTGCGCCGGAACTGCAGATGGGATAGACTGGTGGGTCTGCGTGTGCAGGTCGGCGGCGGTCGTCGGACCGCCGGTGGAGCACGTCGGACACGAGCATTGCACGAGAGCATCGGACAAGAGGAGAGAGGAGGCCGGTCATGCCGAAGGACACCGGGAAGAAGGTCATCGCGAGGAACCGCAAGGCACGCCACGACTACCACATCGAGGACACGTGGGAGGCTGGCCTCGTCCTCACCGGCACCGAGGTGAAGTCGCTGCGTGAGGGCAGGGCGTCGCTGACGGACGGGTTCGCGCTCATCTTCCAGAACGAAGCGTGGCTGGAGAACGTCTACATCCCCGAGTACCTCCAGGGCACGTGGACGAACCATGCCGCCAGGCGTCGGCGCAAGCTGCTGCTCCACCGCGAGGAGATCCTCAAGATCTCGCAGAAGGTCAAGGAATCGGGGCGCACCCTCATCCCGCTCGAACTCTACTTCGAAGGGTCGCGGGTCAAGGTCAAGATCGCTCTGGCCCGCGGCAAGCGCGACTGGGACAAGCGGCAGTCGCTGCGCGAAGCCCAGGACAAGCGCGAGGCCGAGCGGGCGATGAAGTCCAAGCAGTACCTCTGAGTCCTTCACCGGACCCACCCGGGAATGCAATTGGCCCGGTCGGTGTTGAGAGAGTATGCTGGTGTTCCTGCCCGGCGGCAGAGCCTGTTCGTCCAGGTGATGTCGGTGAGCAGGATTGGCAACAGAATATGGGGATGATCGGTTTCGACGTTGGACACTGCGTCGGGAGAAGCGGGCCGAGAATGCAGAGTCATCTCGTTAATGTCCTCTGCAAAACAATAGGTGCTAAATCTGAAAACCGCACCGATTTCGCCCTCGCTGCCTGATAGAGCGCGAGCTGCGAATCCGTCAGCCTAGAGTTGCCTCTGCTCTAGATCCTGGCGTCGCTTAAGAGGCCACTGCTTCAGATGCACGTTGGGGGCATCTGAGGGACTCTTACCCAACTCCGTTCGTTGGTCTACGTGTTCGTGCGATGACCAGAACCTAAGAAACTGCCTCACGAACTGCGCCCGGAGAAGTCCTGACAATCTGCCGACGGACGCGGGTTCGATTCCCGCCATCTCCACTCATGTCACGGCCCCGGCAGCTCGGTTGAATCCGAGCTGCCGGGGCCGTTGTCGTCCCATCAGGCGCCGCGGACAGGATGTGTTCGCCGAGCCGGGCAACGGAGGTCGGCCGACCCCGGTCCGTCACGAGTTCACGCGGATGATCTCCTCCTGGTACGGCGCGACGACGGTGCCCGAGACGCGGAGGTCGAGGACGAGGAACTGTCGCTGCTCGACCGGTGCGGCCGCCCACTCGGCGACGACGTCGAGGTCGGCGAGCGAGCGCACGACGACACCCTGGGCGCCGGCCGCGGTCGCCAGCGCCGCGAAGTCGATCTCGTCGATGAGCATCGGGGGAGTGGCGAGGCCCTTGCGCCCGTAGAGGTGCACCTCGGCGCTGTAGGCGGCGTCGTTGAAGACGACGGCCATGCCCCGGCCGCCGGCTGAGCGGATCGCCGTGTCGAGGTCCGACAGCGCCATCACCCCACCGCCGTCGCCGGTGGTGAGCACGATCGTCGCCTCCGGGTTCGCCCGGGCGGCGCCGGCAACACTGTGCCAGCCGAGCCCGATCGACTGGAAGGCCGTGCCGACCATGGCGATCCGCTCCGGTGCCGAAGGCTCCCAGAACATGTTCGCCCACGCGATGAAGTGCCCGCCGTCGGAGACGACGACCCGATCGGCAGGCATGAGCTCGCCGAGGCGGGCGGCAGCGGCCCGAGGATCGAGGCGGCCGTCGGAGCCGAACTCCCCACCCCGGTCATAGACCCGATCAGCGGCGGTGTCGACCCGGCCCCGCCACGTTTCCGTCGGGCCGGTCAGTCCCCGCACCCGCTCCGTCAGCGCCTCCGCCGTCAGCCGCGCGTCACCGCGGATGAATCCGCCGACGCGGGCGTGCGTCGCCCGGTCGTCGACGTCGACCTGCCACACCGAGGTGGTCGGGCCGAAGAGCTCCCCGAACCGCATCGTGAACTGATTGAGCGAGGCGCCGATGACGACGGCGACGTCGGCCTCGCGGACGCGGGCCATCGCCGCAGGCGCCCCGAAGCCCCCGGCGACGCCGAGGTCGTGCTCGGCGGCGGGAAAGATGTTGCGTCCCAGCGCCGTCGTCACGGTCAGCGCACCGGCTGCCTCGGCGAGGTCCCCGAGGGCGGCACCGGCGCCGGAGAGCCACGCGCCCCGACCGGCGAGCAGGAGCGGGCGCTGCGCTGAGGCCAGGGCCGCTGCGAGACGGTCGAGGGCGGCACCGGCGGACTCACCGCCGGGCGCGAGCGGACTCGGCCTTCCCGGACCCGGCACCTCGGGGATCTCACCGATCTCGAGCGTCGCGACGTCATAGGGGATCGCGAGGACGACGGGCACCCGGTAGGTCAGAGCATGCTCGATGGCCGTCACCGTCGCGGCAGCGGCATCGACCCGCCCGACCGTGTACGTGCGCACCCCGACCGCTGACGCCATCGCGATCTGATCGACATCCCATGGGCGGGGACCCGAGGTCGGCTCGTCGCCGACGACGAGGACGAGCGGAACGCGGGCCTGCGCGGCTTCGGCCAGCGCGGTCAGCGTGTTGGTGAACCCGGCACCGTACGTCGTCGTCGCCGCAGCGAGGCGACCCGAGGTGCGGAAGTGGGCATCGGCGGCGACGACGGCGCCGGCTTCGTGCCGGACCGCGGTGTAGGTCGCCGAGGTGGAGGTGAGGAGGGCATCGAGGAAGTGGGCGTTGCCGTTGCCCATGAGTCCGAAGACGTCGTCGATGTGCCGGGAGAGCGTGTGCGCGACGTGCGCCGAGGTGTGCGCCAAGAGAGGGCCTTTCGAGAGATATGGAGAGTGGTCCATATATGTCTCGCGTGAGGCTTCGCGCTCCTTTTTCGAGCACCGGCCCCCGGGACGCTGATTGAGGCGCAGCGCCGGGAACCTGACAGGTACGAATATAGGGCGAAGCAGTCGTCTGCGCCAAGTCCGGGGAGGCGAACCGAGGTGAATGAATGTGCACCGATCAGGTGCGCAATTAACAAGTGAATTCTCGTTGAACGGCATCATGAAATCGCACTGATAAAGTCTGTGATAGATATTTCAATTACCGTATAGAACTCCTGATCAATCCACCTGAAAGGCGCTTTGATCGTCGACAAGGCGGTGCGCTCAGCGGGAATCGGCTGTGCGCCGCCGCACCTCCAGGTGCCTTGTCGAAATATCCTCGACTGTCATTCGCGCGGCGATCTTCAGGCGTGTCGAGGCCGTGCGGACGGTGCGCCGACGAGCCTGTGTCGGATGGTCAGTGGCCTTGTGATCAGGCATGGTATCCGTTCAGCTGTTCTGACAAATGAATTGTTTGACAACATTGCCATTGCAGGTGTGATTCACGCAATGAAACAGTCATTGATTGTTACGAAACGATAACGAGAGTTTCTCGCTAACTGAAATGAATGTTAATCTCATTGTGACAGGTATGCGTTATCGAGAACGCAGTGCCCGCACCCACCCTCTCATTCCAACACCCTTTATTGGCAATATCCTCTGCCGGAAAGCGACACATCGATGAATGTCAACAAGAAAGCCGTCCTCGCCGGCGGAGCCGCCGCGGTCCTCCTCATCGGAGGCGGCCTCACCTTCGCACGCTGGTACGACGAAGCATCCCTGGGCAACGAGGCGGCCAACGTCCAGTCCGGTGAGCTCAACTTCTCCATCGACAACCTCTCCTGCCAGTGGGCCAACGGCGGCGACAACGTCGTCCCCGGTGACCTCGTCGTGCCCGGCGACACCATGGAGTGCACCGGCAGCTCGCAGGTCGTGACGAACATCAAGGGCAAGAACCTGCGGGCCACCCTCACCGCAGTGCCCACCGGAGCCCTCGCGCAGCTCGTCGACGACGACTTCGCCGTGCTCAAGGCGACCGTCAACGGCAGCAGCGACCCGATCGTGCTCACCGCCGCCAACGACGGCGACACCTTCGACGTCGGCTTCTCCATCTACTTCAAGGAGTTCAAGGACTCCGTGGACAACTCCCTCAACCGGGACAACCCCGGCACCGACACCGCACAGTGGTGGGGCGAGGAGAACCAGAACACGGACTACTCCTTCAACACCGGCGACATCAAGCTGCAGCTGGTGCAGAACGACCGCTGACGGACAGTCCTCCGGCTCGCAGCGGCCGGAGGACGACGTTGTCGTCGGTGACCGGATGAGAGCTGTCGGATGAGAGTGCGCGTGATCGTGGCCCTTGCGGCCGCCTTGGTGCTGCTCTCGAGCGGGCTCGGCACGAGTGCCAGGTGGTATGAGGAGCTGCGCTTCGCCGACGATCCGATCACGGTGAACTCCGGCGAACTCGGCATCGCCTCGAGCGACGTCTCCTATCGGATCCTCGGCAGGTACCCGACCGACACCCGCTTCGAGGGACTGACCGCGTGCACCGCTCCGCAGGGCTTCGCGCACTGCGCCGAGGCGAGTGCTGCCCAGGTCCGGGACTTCCGCTTCATGCGGGGGGACCGGCTGACCGTGGAATCCCGATTCGACGTCACGGCGACCGGGACGAATCTGCGGTATGCGATCACGGTGACGCCGCTGCCGCAGACCCCTTCACCAGGGTGGACGAGTGAGGACACGGTCACACCGGGCGGTGTGCTCACCGGTGCGCAGACCGTGACAGTCGAGCGCACACTCGAGTTCTCCGGACCCGTCGGCGCCGGAGACTGGGCTGGGGCCTTCGGCGACGTCACGGTTCCCGACATCGCTGTGCAAGCCATTCAGGAGGACCGTTGAGATCGCAGATGTCGGACAGACAGCGCCCGAGGGCCCGCGTGCTCGCCGCCGTGTGCGTGCTCGCTCTCGTCGCCGCGGTCGTCGCCGTCGCGCTCGTGCCCAGCGGTGCCACGTTCGCGCGGTTCTTCGACGAGGCCGGTGACTCCTCGGGATCGACCCTGTCCTCCCAGCAGATTGCGGCGACGACCGCGGGTATCATCACGCCTGACTACGGCGACTGGAACTGGTTCGACCGACAGACCAACGAGACCTCGCTGACGGTGACGAACTCGTCACCGACGTCGATGGTCGCCACCGTCGCCATCGGATCCGTGGCGCTCACGGGAGCGAACACCGGTCAGGCGTCGGGGAAAGCGCGGGCGTACGTCATCGACCGAAACGGCGCGAAGCAGCAGATCGCCTCGAGCGTGACGACGACACGGTCGACGACCCAGTTCCCCGAGGCGAACCTCAGCTGGACGCTCGCGCCGGGAGCCAGCCAGAAGATCGTCGTCGGCGTCGAATCGAACTCGACTCAGCTCCTCTATCAGCGTCTCGTCGGAGCCGCAGGGGCGAAGTTCGACTTCCGCTTCGCTGTGAACTGGCGCGTCGACGGACTCTCGAGCGCAGAGACCGCCGAGCTCTATCCCCACGGTGCCCTCGGCCCGAATCCCGGCGACCGGGCGGCATGCCCGGCCGGAGCCACCGCAGCGCAGGAGTGCCGTGGCGTCGCCGCGACGGTGAAGCGACCCGTGGTCACGGTGGCGACCGGATCGAACACCACAGGTGCCTGCAGTGTGACCGACAACTTCGATCTCTCCCACACGTTTTCGGTGAACACGTCGACGCTGGCGGCCTACAGCGGACTGGCGAAGACGGCCCGGGAGCTGCAGGGCTCGAACCCGGGCAACTACGGGTCCTACGCGCCGATTCCCGATGTGGGGTCCGGATTCACCGGCACCAGCGTCGAGGTCGTCCGCCAGCCTTTCGAACTCGGAGCGGGCTACGACCTGAAGTTCACCTTCGTCATCCGCGGAACCGGGGGAGCCGGGAGCCATGTGCCCGGCCCGAACGGCGAACGAGCCACCCAGTCGCCGGTGTACATCCTGTCGATGAAGCGTGAGCCCTTTAGCCTCTTCCCCACCTGCAGCGTCAGTCTGGCGTCGCTATGAGAGGAGTTCAGCACATCAGCGATGTCCTTTCCGCCGCGAGGGCGCTGCGCAGGACGGTGACCGTGCTCATCTCGCTGGCCGTCGCCGGGGCGCTCGCCCTGGTCCCCGCCCCCGCCTCGGCGGTTGCCTGTCCGTCTTCGATCGATGACGCGATCCGGGTGTCCGAGACCGACGGGGGCGAGGAGACCGCGCCCGGCGATCTCGCTCGGGCCTTCCCCGATGTGCCCGAGCTGCTCGCCCCCGGTGCGGGTGCCGACGATGCGCTGGCGATCCGCTCGATCGCCGAGGTGCCGGTGACCGCGACGCTCCGGGTCGCACCGGAGACGACGCCGGTGGAGAACCCCGACCGCGACCTCCAGGTGACGATCACGTGGGCTGGTCGCACCGTCGCCGAGGGAACCTACCGCGACATCGTCGGAACGAGCATTGAGCTCGGCTCCCTCGCGCCCGGCGCCCGCGAGACCCTTGCCGTCGACGTCGCACTGCCGGCTGTCGAGGAGCGGGACAACGACACGCAGAAGCGCACGTGGCCGCTGCGTTTCACCCTCGGGGTCGGCGCCGGTGGCGAATGCGTAGCCACGGCCGACGAAGACGCGCAGGCCGACGTCCGCGCGGATGCAGCGTCGTCGGCGGATTCCGATGCCGGTGCCGATGACACGGCAGGCGATGACGATACGGCCGATGCCGACGACACCGCCGGTGCCGCAGCCGACGCCGACGGAACCGACGCTTCCGCGGCCGCCGGGGGAACCACCTCGTCGCAGGCGGCTACGGCCAGTGACGCCTCGGCGACGAGCACGGGCGACGGGGGAGGGGCGCTGCCGCGAACCGGTCTCGAGAGCGCAGGACTCGTCGCGCTCGCGGGCATCGCGATCGGACTCGGTGCAGTCCTCATCGCCGGCGCCCGCCGACGCCGCGCGGAGAAGGGAGAGACGACGACATGACCGTGAAACCGACCGAGGTCGCTCACGCGGACGGAAGTGCCGACCGCCTCGGCGCCGCCCCCGTCAACCCGGACGCCGACCCGGTGGAGAGGCGGCCCCGACCCAAGCGCCGCCTGCGGACCGTCATCTCCTGGCTGTGCGGGGTGCTGCTGACCGCGATCATCGGGGTGCTCCTTGCCTCCGTCGTCGTGCCGCTCGCCATGGGTTGGGTGCCGCTCACGGTGCTCACCGGGTCGATGGAGCCGACGATCCCGCCGGGGTCGCAGGTCGTCGTCAAACCCCTGCGGCCGGAGCAGACCCAGGGGCTCACGAAGGGGCAGATCATCACGTACCTGCGCAAACCGGGCACGGACGACATGATCACCCACCGGATCATCGACGTCGCCGAGGTGGACGGTGAGACCGTCTACCGCACGCAGGGAGATGCGAACAATGCTCCCGACCCCGACCCGGTGCGCAGTGTGCAGGTGCGCGGCGTCGTCCGCTACCACGTCCCGCTCGTCGGCTATGTCGCGCAGCTGACGACTCCCGACCAGAAGCGCACGGGTATCTGGATCGTCGCCGGTCTCCTCATCGCCTACGCGGTGTGGGAGGTCTGCCGGCCGAAGCGGAAGGGCTCCGGCCGGCACTGAGCACCGGCTCAGCCCCTTACCGGCTCAGACGCTCCCGCCATGCGGCCATGATCTCCGGCGACGTCGGCTTCGAGACGAGTGAGCCGACGAGGTAGCCGAGCAGAGAGGCGAGCAGGCCGAAGTAGATCGCCTCGTTGGCGTAGATGTCGACGGTGATCATGATGACGATCGTCGTCACGGAGCCGAGGATCATTCCGGCCATGACGCCGACGATGGTGCCGCGGCGGAAGACGAGTCCGCCGAGGATCGGCACGAAGAGTCCGGCCACGAGCAGGTTGTAGGCGACGGTGAGGGCTTCGACGACGCTCGGCATGATGAGCGCGAGCGCCAGGGTGACGATGCCGAGTCCGATGAGGTAGATGCGCGAATCGCGCACCTCGTCACCGGTCTCGCGGACGAGCGACTGGGCGATCGTGCGCGTCGTTCCGGCAGAGGCCGCCGCATCGGCACCGCCCGTCCCCTCCGCGGTCTGCGCGACCGGCACGATCTGCCGCTTCGCGAGCAGCGGCTCGACGATGTCCTGTCGGCACACGGTCGACGCGGCCAGCAGCGACCCCGATGCCGTCGACATCATCGCCGCGAGGGCCGCGGCGAGGACGAAGCCGGCGACGACCGGGGACATCGAGGCATCGACGACGGCGACGAAGACATCGTCGGGCACCGCGATGCCGGGCACGATGCGCAGTGCGGCCATGCCGATGAGCGCACCGGCGACGGCGTAGAGCAGGCAGTACACGCCTGCCGACAGCCCGCCCCAGCGGGCGACGGCCGGTGTGCGGGCGGTGAACACGCGCTGCCAGATGTCCTGGCCGATGAGGAGACCGAGCGTGTAGATGAGGATGTAGCCGAGGATCGCCTGCCAGCCGATGCCCACCGGGGACGTCTGCTCGGGCGGGAGCACGGAGAACAGCTCGCCGAGGCCGCCGGCCCGCTGCAGGACGAGCGGAAGCATGATGAGGAAGATGCCGACGGTCTGGATGAGGAACTGGACGAAGTCGGTGAGCGTGATCGACCACATGCCGCCGAGCATCGAGTACGTGATGACGATGCCGCCGCCGATGATGACCGACCAGAACCTGTCGAGGTCGAAGAGCGCGTGGAAGATCGTCGCGTACGCCACCGTCGACGTCGTCGAGATCATCAGCCCGTACGCGGTCATGATCGCCCCCGACACGAGCCGTGAGCCCTTGCCGTAGCGCAGTTCGAGCATCTGCGAGACCGTGTAGATCTCGAGCTTCTGGATCTTCGGGGCGAAGAGCAGCGAGAGCAGGATGATACCGAGGCCGATGCTGAAGACGAGCCACATCCCCGACAGGCCCGCGGTGTAGCCGAGGCCCACCCCGCCGATCGTCGAGGCCCCGCCGAGGACGACGGCGGACATCGTGCCCGTGTAGAGCAGTCCGCCCAGCCGGCGGCCGGCGACGAGGAAATCGTCCTGGTTCTTCGCCTTGAATCGGCCCCAGATGCCGAAGCCGACCATTGCGGCCAGGTAGACGATGACTACGAGTGAGTCCACGGTGACTCCTTCTTTCCGTGTGGGTTCTTCGGTGCCGCAGGCTCAGGTGCCGACGGTGATGTGGATGATCGTGGGAACGGTGCGGGACAGTGCCGCGGCGACGGCGTCGGGCAGCTCGGCCGGCATCTGCGACTCGGCCATCGTCACCCCGACCCCGCCCATCGACTCCCCGAGCTTCGCGAAGTCGGGGCGGGCGAGTTCGACGGCGAAGGGCATCATGTCCCGGTCGACCATCTGGGCCTCGATCTCGGCGTACCCGCCGTTGTCGACGATGACGAAGGGGATCCCGAGGCCGAGTTCGGTCGCCGTCATGATCTCCTGGATGGAGAACATCGCCGCCCCGTCGCCGAGGAGGCAGACGACCGGTCGGTCCGGAGCGGCGAGCTTCGCCCCGATCGCGGCGGGAATCCCGTACCCGAGGGTGGCGAAGCCCGGCATGTAGAGGAGCTGGTCGGGGGTGTGCGCTTCGAGCGCGTGGACCGTCCCGTCGTAGGTGACCTGGGACGAGTCCCCGGCGATGACGACATCGGATCCTGCGCCGTCGGCGACGAGGCGGGTCACCCGTGCCCCGATCGACTCGGCATCGAAATCATCGGCCCCGGATTCTCTGAGCGCAGCCGTGCGCTCGGCCCCGGATTCCCCCGCCGAGGCGGTCCCCGACTCGGTCTCGGGAGCGTCGTCGAGCGTGGTGATGAGAGCCGAGAGGAACTCCCCGGCGTCGGCGCACACGAGGATGTCCCCGCGGAGGTTCTTCCCCAACTGGTCGGGGTCGATGTCACAGCGGATGACGACCTGCTCAGCCCGGTCGTCGCGGACCCCGGGAGCCGTCTGCGCGCCGATCACCCCGCCCCACAGGTCGGAGTCGGCGAGTTCGGAGCCGACGACGATGAGCACATCGGCGGCAGCCGACTCGGCCTGGACGCTCGGGAAGCGGACATTCGATCCGAGCGAGAGCGGATGGTCCTCGGCGACGATGCCCTTCCCGTTGGCGGTCGTGACGACGGGAGCGTCGATCGCCTCGGCGAGGTCCTGGACCTCAGCGGCAGCCGAGCGCGCACCCCCGCCGGCGACGATGAGGGGACGGGCGGCGGTGCGGATCGCGTCGACGGCACGGGTGACGGCCTGGCGGTCGAGTTCGGGTCGCCTCGCCGGGATCGGCGCGGGCACACTGCCGTGCCAGTCGCCCTCGAGCACGTCGAGGGGGACCTCGATGTGGACGGGACCGGGACGGGATGACGCGAACAGCGCGAACGCCTCGGCGACGGCCTGGGCCGCACCTTCGGCGGTGCGGGTGCGCTGGGAGGACACGAGCAGGTGCGACAGCGCCCCGGAGGAGTCCTTCGTCTCGTGGAGCATTCCGATGTCGGCGCGTTCGAGCCCGGTGGGCACACCGGGGGAGAGGATGAGCATCGGGCGGGACTCCGCATACGCCGTCGCCGCCGCGGTGACGACGTTCGTCAGCCCCGGTCCCGAGGTCGTGATGACGACCCCGGGCTTGCCCGAGAGCAGGAAGTAGCCGTCGGCCCCGTAGCCGGCGCCCTGCTCGTGGCGGGGCGTGACCGCGCGGATCCCGAACTCCGGCAAGTGCCGGTAGAACTCGAGGTTGTGGGTGCCGGGGATCCCGAAGATCGTGTCGACATCGTGGGCGGCGAGTGCGGCGACGACGGCTCTGCCGCCGTTGCGGAAGCGATCGGCCTCAGGCACTGTGGACTCCTCCGCTCGGACCCGAGGGCTCGGTCATCCCGTTGGCGTCGGCCGCCCACAGGGAGAGGATCTCGTAGCCGGCATGGGCGGCGGCGATGCCGGTGATCTCCGCATGGTCGTAGGCGGGAGCGACCTCGACGATCTCCGCCCCGACGACGTTGAGCCCCTGCAGGCCGCGGATCGTGTTGAGCAGCTCACGGCTCGTCATGCCGCCGGCCTCGGGGGTGCCGGTGCCGGGGGCGGCCGCCGGGTCGAGGACGTCGATGTCGATCGAGAGGTAGACGGGGGCGTCGCCGAGGCGGCGTCGGATGCGGGCGACGACGTCCTGGACCGAGGTGAACTGGTAGTCGTCGCTGCGGATGATCTGGAAGCCGAGCACGTCGTCGTCCTCGAGGTCCTTCTTGCCGTAGAGGGGCCCGCGGATGCCGACGTGCATCGAGGCGGTGAGGTCGATGAGTCCCTCTTCGCTGGCGCGGCGGAACGGGGTGCCGTGCGTGTAGGGGGCGCCGAAGTACGTGTCCCACGTGTCGAGGTGGGCATCGAAGTGGAGGACGGCGATCCTGCCGTGGGTCTTGTGCAGCGAGCGCAGATTGGGCAGGGCCAGGGTGTGGTCGCCGCCGAGGGTGAGGACCTTCGCGCCGTCGGCGCGCAGGGCGTCGGCGTTCTCCTCGACCGTGGCGATCGCCTCTTCGATGTCGAAGGGGTTGACGCCGAGGTCACCGCAGTCGGCGACCTGCTGCCACGTGAACGGGTGGACGCCGGTGGCCTGGTTGTAGGGGCGCAGCAGCTTCGAGGACTGGCGGATATGGGCCGGTCCGAACCGGGCGCCGGGCCGGTAGCTGACTCCGGCGTCGAAGGGGATGCCGACGACCTTGACGTCGATCTTCTCGCCCGGCCGCTGGGCTTCGACCTCGTCGAGGCGCGGCAGGAGTCCGAAGGTCGGGGGTCCGGCGAAGCGCGGGGTCTGGCTGTAGTCGGCGGGGCCGAGGGGCTGAGACGGCATTGACTCTCCTTGCAGCGGGCACGACGCCGGGGAGACCGGCGCGGTTCGGGACTGATGTGCCATCAGCCTAGGACGTGTCATCCCGGTCACAGATATCCAGCTTGGACAGAAGCGACACCTCGGATGTCCACAGTGGATAGACTGGGCGTCATGGTCACCTTGGGACAGCTGTGGGCGCGGCGCGAACTCGCCCTCGAGATCGCCGTCGACCCGGTCGGAGCCCGGTCCCGGGAGGTCACGATCGTCCACTCCTCCGAGCTGCCGGAGGTCGACGAATGGCTGGCCGGGGGAGAGGTGCTCCTGACGATCGGCGTCGGCCAGGATCTCACCGCGGACTCCGCCGGCGACTACATCGCGAGACTCAAGCGAGTGGGCGTCCATGCCCTCGGCATCGGCCTGGGGCGCGACCTGCCGTCGGTGGAGCTGCCGCCCTCGCTCGTCGACCACGCCCGCGCTCACGACCTCGCGCTCTTCGGCGTGCCCGAACCCGTGCCGTTCGTCGCCGTCGTCGACGCGTTCACGCGGATGCGGGAGGAGGAGTCGAACCGTGAAGTCAGCCGGGCCGGGAGCGCGGGCCGGCGGTTCGCCACGGCGCTCGCGCGGCAGGGTCCGGCCGCGCTCGTCGCCGAGCTCTCCGCCGCCCTGGGCTCCGAGGTCCATTTCGTCTCCCCCACCGGCAGGGGGCTGACCGGGCAGAACGCGCCGGCCGATGTCCGTGCCGAACTCATCGCCGAGGCGGTCGGGACGTCACTGGCCCCGCGGTTGCTCCGTGCCGCCGGCGGTCGCTACGAGGCGGTGCCGATCGGCGACGACCGGGTCAGCGGGTGGATCCTCGCAGGGCGGGACGCGGCGGTGGCTTCGCGCACCCGGGGACTGCTGCTCGCGACCGCCGCCGCGCTCCTCGGCCTCTCGGTGATCGACCAGCCGCTGCGCCGCGGGGAGTCGACGCTGTTCTCGACGACCCTGTCGGCATCCGAGGCGCGCGCCGAATGGGTGCTGCGCACCGGCACCCCGGCGCTCTCGCGTGCCGAGTTCACGATCGTCGGCGGGGTCCGCGGGGACGTCGCCGAGCAGCTCTTCGGCGATCTCGGGGGCGGCACGCTCACCGCCCGGGCCGGGTCCATGATCGGCGTCCTCCACTCCGGCGATCCCCTCGTCGCCCGGGTCGCCGAGGTGACCGGGGTCGACCGGCTGTTCGTCAAGTCGCTGCCGCTGACGCAGGTCCATCACACGTGGACGGTGTGGCGGACCCAGAACGACACGGTGAACTCCGATGTCAGGGCCCTGCTGTCGGTGATCGACGAGGCGGCGGCGGTGCGCTTCGTCGATGAGGTCCTCGGTGCTCTGCTGGCCTCGCAGGACGGTCAGGACCTGCTGGTCACCCTGCGGTCGTTCATCGCCTCCGGCGGGGTCCGTGATGCCGTGGCCGCCGAACTCGGGATCCACCGGCACACGGTGCGGGCGCGGCTGCAGCGGATCGAACGGCTCCTCGGCCGCGACCTCTCCCGTCCCGACACGGTCCATGCCGTCGCGATCGCCCTCGAACTCGCGGAACTGTGAGCCCATAGCGTCGGTAGCTCGCGGCGCCGCGATCCCGCTATACCGGTAGGTCGCCGCGCCGCGATCCCGTGACGCTGGACCTGCAGCGCTCAGGCGAAGTGCGCGGCGCGGAAGTCCGCGGTGATCTCGAGGACCCGGTCGAGACCGGCGCGGTCGCCGATGCTGATGCGCACCCCGTCGCCGAGGTTGCGCACGGCCACCGCACGGGCGACGCTGGCCTCTTCGAAGGCGTCGGAGAGCTCGCCGAGCGGCAGCCAGACGAAGTTGCCCTGCGCCTCCGGCACGTCCCAGCCCTGGCCCCGCAGCTCGGCGGCGAACCAGTCCCTGAGCTCGGCGATCTCGGCTGCGCGGGCCATCACCTCGTCCCAGTGCTGCAGCGAGGTGAGGGCCGCCGCCTGGCTGAGGTCGGTGACGCCGAACGGGATGACGGCCTTGAGCAGACCGGCGATGATGCCGGGTGCGGCGACAGCGTATCCGACCCGCAGCCCGGCGAGGCCGTGGGCCTTGGAGAAGGTGCGCAGCAGGACGACGTTGGGGAAGTCGGCGACGAGGCCGAGCCCGTCGACGACGCCCTCGGCGGTCGCGAACTCCCAGTACGCCTCGTCGAGGGCGACGAGCACGCGATCGGGAACCTGGGCGAGGAACTCCCGGACCTCGGTCTCGCGCAGGGCGGGCCCGGTCGGATTGTTCGGGGAGCAGAGGATGATGAGCGTCGTCGCCTCGGTGATCGCCTCCGCCATCGCCGCGAGGTCGTGGGTGCCGTCGGGTCGCAGCGGCACCTCGACGCGGGTGGCTCCGGCGAGCCCCGTCGTCTGCGGGTACATCTCGAACGACGGCCACGGGTAGATCGCCTCGGTCGTCGCATCGGAGGTGATCTGCGTGAGGGCCACGAGGAGTTCGCTGGCACCGGTGGTGACGATGAGGTTGTCGACGCCCACGCCGAGGCGGTCGGCCAGGCCCGTGCGCAGTGCGGTGGCCGCGTCGTCGGGGTAGGAGGCGGGGGAGGACACGTGCTCGGCGATGGTCTGACTGACGGCCGGCAGCGGCGGGAGGTGATTCTCGTTCGAGGAGAGCTTGAGCGGTGCGAGCCCCGGGACCTCCTGCGGCTGGCGGCCGGGAATGTAGGGCGGGAAGGTCTCGAGGGCTGCTCGCAGATGCGGGAGGCGGGCAGGCTCGACGGAGGGCTCGGGAGTCGTCATGGACTCATGATGGCACACGCTCACCACGGCTTGTCGGGCGTCGTCCGTCCTCCGCTGCCGAACGGTCCCTGCTGCTGCTGTTCGCGGTTCGAATCCTCACCGCGCTGCCGCAGTTCGTCGCGCTTCTGCTCCTCCTCGGTCTGCTGGCCCGAGTCGCTGTTCTCCGACTGGTCCTCGCTGTCCTGGTCGTTCTGACCCTGATCGCCCTGGTCGGTCTGACCGTCCGAGCTGTCACCCTCGTTCTGCTGGTCATCGCCCTGCGAGTCCTGCGAATCGTCGCCGCCGGAGCTCTGATCCTGCGACTGGCCGCCGTCCTTCTTGTCCTGGACGCGTTCGGTGGCCTCGTCGCTCTTCTGCTGCGATTCGCTGTTGTCGGGGCGGCATTCGGCGGGCGCGTCGGCGAGCGTCTGCAGGGCCTGGTCGTAGAGTTCGCCGGACTTCTTCTCGTCCTGGTCGACGACCTGGTCGGCGAGCTTCTCGTAGACGTAGGACAGGTTGATGCGCACCGCGCACTCGTCGCGCGGCGGCGTGAGGTCGAGCGCGGTCTCGAGATCCTCCTGCGCCGGTTCGAAGCTGCCGACCGCGGCCTTCGCGGTGCCGCGGTTGAAGTAGCCGATGTGACGCTCGAGCGGACTGAGGGCGAGGAACGTCGTCGCGGCCCGCTCCGCCCCGGGAAAGTCGTTCGAGTCGTACCGGACCTGGGAGGAGGCCCCGAAGTAGACGATGGTCGCGATATAGGCGAAGACGAGGGTGAGCACGGTGCCGATGAGGAGATTGACCTTCGTCACCAGGCGCCGTCGCGTCCACAGACCCGTGATCCTGTTCATGACCGTCCTCCGTTCGCCGGCTCAGGCTGAGTGCGGGCAGGTGCGCCTCCGGCACCGGGATTGCCGGGACCCGCGCCGCCAGGACCCGCGCCACCGGGACCGCCCCAGCCGGTGCCGCCGGGTCCCGGACCACCCGGGTGCGGCGGTGCTGCGTGCGCCCGGCGACCGCCTCGGCGCGGGGGCATGACCGAGCGGACGCGGATGAGCTCGCGGACACCGAAGACCATCTCGACGGCGATCCACGCGAAGACGAGGATGAGCGGCACCCAGAAGTATTCGTCGACGGTGAGGCGGCCGTCCTTCTGCACGAGCCGCTGATCGTAGGTCGGAGCGGTGTAGGCCGAGGCCAGCGGTGTCGAGGCGTCGCGCAGGTGGTAGGGCAGGCCGAGGTCGGAGGCGATCTGCTGGAGGTTGCCCTCGTCGATCCGCGAGATCCCCGGATTGCCCTGGGCGTCGCGGATGTACTCCTCGGTGCCGCCCTGGTCGCCGCCCTGACCCGTGCCGTCGTGACCGCTGCCGCCGGGCCCGTAGCCGAAGGGCTGGGTCTCCTTCATCCGTCCGCCCTGGCTCGTGCCGTAGCCGAACACGGCGCCGCTGTCGATGCGGGAGGCGAAGGACGACCACGAATCGGGGCTGCCCTGCGCCGTCTGCTCGCCGTCGCCGAAGTAGAAGACGAGCGTCTGGTTGTCGGGACGGTCCTCGGCGTTCGCGCTCATCCGCTCCTCGAGCTCGTCGCCGGCCTCCGTGATCGACGACCCGTTCGAGTTCTGCGACATCTCGGGGGAGAGGACGTCGACGGCGGAGGCGAACGCGGCATGGTCGGTGGTCAGCGGCATCGCCGTCGAGGCCGTCGAGGCGAAGGTGATGATGCTCAGGCGCGCACCGGGCAGCTGCTCGGCGAGTTCGAGCATGTCCTCTTTGACGCCGTCGAGGCGGGTGCCGTCGCCGTCGTAGTCCTCCGCTGCCATCGACGTCGTCGTGTCGACGAGGAAGTAGGCGTCGGCGGCGGCCTCGTACTCCTCGGTCGTCGACTCGACGGGGAAGCCGGGCCGGGCGAGGGCGAGTCCGAGGAGGGCGACGACGCCGATGCGCGCGCCCCACTTCCACCGCGGACCGTCCCCGCGCACGAGCGGGATGATGCACAGGGCCAGGAGGATCGCGACGACGACGCCGACGCCGATCCAGCCGAAGAGCGGGTCGAAGATCATGAGCGCACCCTCCATGCGAGGACGAAGACGCCGATGAGCCCGAACACGGCGATCGCCAGCGGCACGGCGGGCATGTCGTGGACGATCGTGTACGAGCGTCCCGGCGTGTTCTCCGCCTCCTGGCTCTGGATCTCCGAGACGATCCTGTCGATCGTCGTCGCCGAGCCCATCTCGAACTGCTCGCCGCCGGTCCGGTCGGAGACCGAGCGCAGCTCCTGGGTCTGGGTCGTCGCGAGGATCGAGGGCGGGGAGAGGCTGTAGACGCGAACGCCGGCGTCGATGGCGATCGTCGTCGCCTCGTCGAGTTCGAAGAGGGGTTCGCCGGCGAGCATGTTGTCGGTGGCGAAGACGATCGAGCGGGAGCGGTCCTCGTCCTTGCGGTCGAAGTTGTCGATGCAGGACACGAGGCCGTCGCCGATGAGCGAGGATCCGCCGATGTTCGGCGGCGAGGTCGACCACGAGTAGTCGGTGCCCTCCGATCCCCAGGTCCGGAAGCCCTCTTCGGCCTCCTCGAGGTAGTTCTGCACCATGTCGTAGTCGTCGGTGAGCGGGAACGCCGAGACCGCGGTCGCGTTGAACACCGTCATCCCGATGCGCTCGCCATCGAAGCGGTCGACGAGCTGCTGGTAGGCGGCGAGCAGATCCGCGTCATAGCCGAGCATCGACCCGGACACGTCGAGGCAGAGCATGACGTCGCGCAGCTTCTTCTCGGGGTTGACCGTCTCGACCCACGCCGGACGCGCCACCCCGGCCAGCGCGCCGAGTCCGGTGATGGCGATGACCCCGAGGAACGCGGCCGTGGTGAGGAACTTCCGGCGCATCGCCCGGCGGAAGCCGGGCAGCTGCGTCATCCGGCCGCTGTGGGCGACGGCGAGGGAGGACTCGGTGCGCCGTGGACGGCGGAAGACGAAGACGGCGATGCCGGCGAGGACGAGGAGGCCCAGCGCCAGCCACCAGAGCATCAGGACCATCGCGCCACCAGCTTCCTCGCCTCGGCGATCTGCGGGCTGAGGTCCGTCGCCTCGTCCTCGGCGAACTCGGCTTCGTAGAGGCCCCAGAGGGAATCGGCGAGGTCGTCGAGCCCGGCGACCGCGGCGTCACGGTAGGTGAGGTGCTCGGCTTTGACGCCCCACGCGTCGCGGGCGAACTCGCGGACGATCTTCGCCAGCTCCTTCGCGCCCTCCCGCACATCCGTCCTGCCCGCGGCGAGGTCGGATTCGACGGCGGAGATCCGCGACATGTACGTGCTGCGCACGGGGATGGGGATCCGCGACGGCTTCTGGACTCCGGCACCGGAGGCCGCGCGCAGCAGCGGGGCGGAGAAGTTGATGAGCGCCGCGAGCAGCACGACGGCGGCGGCGACGTACCACCACACCGAGATCTGCAGCGGACCGATGAGTTCAGCGGGACCCACGACGATGCCTCCAGAGCAGTGCGTGCAGATTGCCGAGGGCCTGCTCGGGGTCGGCGACCTCGGTGTGGGAGATGCCGAGCTTCGTGAGCAGGTCGAGACGCTGGCGCCGGCGGGCCGCCTCGGCGGCGACGAACTCCCCGCGCACCTTCGGATCGGACATCACCGAGATCGGCAGCCCCACCTCGGCGCGGGCGACGTCATAGGGCGCCGAGGCGGTCGCGAGCTCCGCGAGATCGGCGTCGGTGATCGTGATCCACAGCATCTCGTGCTGGGCGCGCAGGCGCTTGATCGTCGCCTCCTCCTCAGGTCCGAGCGGGGCCTGGTCGGAGATGACGACGACGAGCATGCGATGGGTGATGTGGTCGGCGATCCACTTGAGCTGGGTGTTGATCGACCCGTCGACCGCGGTGCCGGACTCGGCGAGGATCTGCTGGAGGAGATTCTCGAGGTGGGCCTCGCTGCCCTTGCGAGGCGAGGCGATGGTCTGCTCGGCGTTGCCGTGGATGAGCATGACGTCGTCGCCGTGGCGCACCGCGAGGTAGCCGGTCATCCCCGCCATGAGGATCGCGAGGTGCCGTTTGTCCGCGCCCGCCGAGGTGATCGCGTCGAAACCGCGCGAGGAGTCGACGACGAGGGCGAGGATGTGGCGGCGGTGGGCGACGTAGCGCTTGACGAGCGGATCGGCGTGGCGGGCGGTGGCCTTCCAGTCGATGTCGCGGATCTCATCGCCGGGGATGTAGTCGCGCAGGTCGTCGAAGTCGAGGCTGTGGCCGTGGAAGACCGACGAGTAGTCGCCGTCGAGGAGTCTGCGCGTGCGCCGGTGGGCGTGGATGGTCATCCGCGCCTTGATCCGATTGAGCAGAGCCGTCATGTCGTCACCGGGTCACGGGGTCGGCACGGCCATGAGGAGGGCATCGACGACCTGGGCGCTCGTGATGTTCTCCGCCGCGGCTTCGAAGTTGAGCTGGATGCGATGGGCGAGGACGCGGTGGGCGAGGTCCTTGATGTCCTCGGGGATGACGTAGTTGCGGCCCCGGATCATCGCGAGCGCCCGGCCGGCGTTGGTGAACGCGATCGAGGCGCGGGGGCTCGCACCGTACTCGATGTAGGGGGCGAGCCGGCCGAGGTACTTCTGCGTGTTCCGCGTCGCGTGGACGAGTTCGACGAGGTAACGGGTGATCGACGGGTCGATGTAGATGGTGCGGGCGTAGCGCTGCATCGTCATCACGTCCTCGAGCGTGCAGCTCGCTGCGGGCACCGAGTCCTTGTCGAAGACTCCGGAGTCGAGCCGGGAGAGGATCTCGACCTCCTCGTTGGGGCTGGGATGGGTGAGGAGGTCCTTGATCATGAACCGGTCGAGCTGCGCTTCGGGCAGCTGGTACGTGCCCTCCTGCTCGATGGGGTTCTGCGTGGCCATGACGAGGAAGGGCTTGGGCAGGTCGAAGCGCTGCCCGCCGATCGTCGTCTGCCGCTCCTGCATCGCCTCGAGCATCGCCGACTGTGTCTTCGCCGAGGACCGGTTGATCTCATCGAGGAGGACGATGTTGGCGTGCACCGGTCCGAGCACCGTGTTGAACGAGCCTTCGCGGGCGTTGTAGATCTGCGAGCCGATGATGTCGGCCGGCAGCAGGTCGGGGGTGCACTGGATGCGGGAGAACTTCCCGTCCACGGCGTTGGCCAGAGCCGCCGCCGCGGTCGTCTTCGCGAGACCGGGGACGCTCTCGAGGAGGAGGTGCCCGCCGGAGAGGAGACCGATGAGGAGGGATTCGCGCAGTCGCTGCTGGCCGACGACGAAGTGGTCAAGATAGGACTCGAGTCCGCTGAGGAGGGATTTGGCGTGCGCGATCTCCTGCGTGTTGGCCGTTGCCGTTGCCGTCATGCGTCTTCAGGCCCTCTCGGTGTCGTCGTGGTGCGGCGGCCGGTGCTGTGATGGCCGTCTCCACAAGGATATGGGCCGACCCTGACATGTGACTGGGTGAATCCGTGTCAGTACCGACACATAGTGTGGACACGTGGGAACAGAGGAATCGCCGAGGCGGTCGCCCGGTTGGCAGGGTCCGTCGGCTCGGTGGTCGGCTACCACGGAAAGGGGTGGTCAGAGGGGTGGAACCGATCACGTCGCGGTCGAATCCGACACGCCGAACGACATGCCCACAGGGAGGAATTTTTCCTGTGGACGACGGTGGATAACCTCGGGCCGGCGCGGTCGGGATCTCGGCGGAATCCGCGGTGTCGCCCGTGTCCGCGCAGGTGACCGAACTACACAGGTGTCGTTCACACCCTGTGGACGACTGTGGAGGGCTGAGAACACACCTTGTGGATGGTGTAAATGACACTGGTGTAACACTGGATATAGGGGTAGGGTTTTACCCGAACACAACATCTAGTGGTCACAGCCGGTCCCCTTCACCGTGATCCCTCCCACGTCGGGAGGCCGCGGAAACGGCGTGGCCGACCGTGGGAAACCCAAGCCGCAGCACAGAATCGAGGAGTCATCATGATCACCGTGTACACCAAGCCCGCTTGTGTCCAGTGCAACGCCACCTACCGCGCGCTCGATGCCAAGGGCCTGAAGTACACCTCGGTCGATCTCAGCGTCGATGAGAACGCCCTCGACGTCGTCAAGGCCATGGGCTACATGCAGGCTCCGGTCGTCGTCACCGACAACGACCACTGGTCGGGATTCCGTCCGGACAAGATCGCCGCCCTGGCCGGCCAGCAGACGACGGCGACCGTCGTGGCCTGAGATGCTCCTGGTCTACTACTCCAGCAGCTCCGAGTACACCCACCGCTTCGTCGGAAAACTCGATCATCCCGCCCGCCGTCTGCCCCTGCTGACGAAGGACGAGACGCTGCTGGTCGATGAGCCGTTCGTGCTCGTCACCCCCACCTACGGGGCCGGTCCCAACCGCGGGGCCGTCCCCAAGCAGGTGGTCAAGTTCCTCAATATCGAATCGAATCGCCGGCACCTCGTCGGCGTGATCGGCGCCGGAAACACGAACTTCGGCGCAGAATACTGCCGCGCGGCGCACAAGATCGCCGTGAAATGCCAAGTGCCCGTGCTCTATCGGGTCGAACTCCTCGGGACCCCCGAGGACGTCGCAGCTGTGAATCAAGGATTGGACAAACTGTGCGTGAGCTCGCTGAAGACCGCAATGTAGAGGACATCATCCGCGAAGAGACGGATCTCGACTACCATGCGCTCAACGCCATGCTGAACCTCTATGACGTGGATGGGCGGATCCAGTTCGAGCGCGACAAGCAGGCCGCTCGCCAGTACTTCCTCCAGCACGTCAACAACAACACCGTCTTCTTCCACGACCTCAAGGAGAAGCTCGACTACCTCGTCGAGAAGGACTACTACGAGCCCGAGGTCCTCGAGCAGTACTCGTTCGAGTTCATCGAAGCCCTGTCGAAGCGCGCGTATGCGCAGAAGTTCCGCTTCCAGACGTTCCTCGGCGCGTTCAAGTTCTACACCTCGTACACGCTCAAGACCTTCGACGGCAAGCGCTACCTCGAGCGCTTCGAGGACCGCGTCGTCATGGTCGCGCTCTTCCTCGCCCGCGGGGACGAGACGCTCGCCGAACAGCTCGTCGACGAGATCATCACCGGCCGCTTCCAGCCGGCGACCCCGACGTTCCTCAACGCCGGGAAGAAGCAGCGCGGCGAACTCGTCTCGTGCTTCCTCCTGCGCATCGAGGACAACATGGAGTCGATCGGCCGCTCGATCAACTCCGCCCTGCAGCTGTCCAAGCGCGGCGGCGGCGTGGCCTTCAGCCTGACGAACATCCGCGAGTCCGGTGCGCCGATCAAGAAGATCGAGAACCAGTCCTCGGGCGTCATCCCCGTGATGAAGCTCCTCGAGGACTCCTTCTCCTACGCCAACCAGCTCGGTGCGCGTCAGGGCGCCGGTGCCGTCTACATCCACGCGCACCACCCCGACATCTACAGCTTCCTCGACACGAAGCGGGAGAACGCGGACGAGAAGATCCGCATCAAGACCCTCTCGCTCGGCGTCGTCATCCCCGACATCACGTTCGAACTCGCGAAGCGCAACGAGGACATGTACCTCTTCAGCCCCTACGACGTCGAACGCGTCTATGGGGTGCCGTTCTCCGACATCGACGTCACCGACAAGTACGAGGAGATGGTCGACAACGCGTCGATCCGGAAGAAGAAGATCAACGCGCGTGAGTTCTTCCAGACGCTCGCGGAGATCCAGTTCGAGTCCGGCTACCCGTACATCATGTTCGAGGACACGGTGAACCGGGCGAACCCGATCGACGGCAAGATCATCATGTCCAACCTCTGCTCGGAGATCCTCCAGGTCTCCGAACCGAGCCAGTACGACGAGGACCTGGGCTACGACGTCGTCGGCAAGGACATCTCGTGCAACCTCGGCTCGCTCAACATCGCCCTGACGATGGACTCCGACGACTTCGGCCGGACCGTCGAGACCGCGATCCGCGGCCTCACCGCCGTCGCCGAGACCTCCGATATCCAGTCGGTGCCGTCGATCGCCCGCGGCAACGACATGTCGCATGCAATCGGGCTGGGGCAGATGAACCTCCACGGCTACCTCGCCCGTGAGCACGTCTACTACGGATCGGACGAGGGGCTCGACTTCACGAACATGTACTTCTACACCGTCGCCTACCACTGCGTGCGGGCGTCGATGGAGATCGCGAAGGAGCGCGGACGCACGTTCGCCGGCTTCGAGCGCTCGAAGTACGCGACGGGCGAGTACTTCGACAAGTACACCGAGGAGGTCTGGCAGCCGCGCACCGCGCGGGTCGCCGAGCTCTTCGCCGAGGCGGGCGTCCACATTCCCACGCAGGACGACTGGCGCGAGCTCAAGGCCGCGGTCGCCGAGCACGGGATCTACAACCAGAACCTCCAGGCCGTGCCCCCGACGGGATCGATCTCCTACATCAACAACTCGACCTCGTCGATCCACCCGGTGGCCTCGAAGATCGAGATCCGCAAGGAGGGCAAGATCGGGCGGGTGTACTACCCGGCGCCCTTCATGGACAACGACAACCTCGAGTACTACCAGGACGCGTACGAGATCGGCTACGAGAAGATCATCGACACGTATGCCGAGGCGACGAAGCACGTCGATCAGGGCCTGTCGCTGACGCTGTTCTTCATGGACACGGCGACGACGCGCGACATCAACAAGGCGCAGATCTACGCGTGGCGCAAGGGGATCAAGACGATCTACTACATCCGCCTCCGCCAGCTCGCGCTGCAGGGCACCGAGGTCGACGGCTGCGTCTCCTGCATGCTGTGACCGTGTGACATCCGCTGGTGTGCCGCGGGTCGGCTGACGCCGACTCCGCGGCACCTCGCACCACCTTTCGAAGACAGAGAGAAGATCGCGTTGGAAAACCTGACCCTGGCCTCGCACGTCGATGCCATCAACTGGAACCGCGTCGTCGACCCGGTCGATGACGATGTCTGGGATCGCCTCACCGGCAATTTCTGGCTGCCCGAGAAGGTGCCGCTGAGCAATGACGTCCCCTCGTGGGCGACGCTGACCGAGGAGGAGAAGACGCTGACGATGCGCGTCTTCACCGGTCTCACCCTGCTCGACACCATCCAGGGCACCGTCGGTGCGATCTCGCTCATCCCCGATGCGGTCACCCCGCACGAGGAGGCGGTGCTGACGAACATCGCGTTCATGGAGAGCGTGCATGCGAAGTCGTACTCGTCGATCTTCTCGACCCTGACCTCGACGAAGCAGATCGACGAGGCGTTCCGCTGGTCGCGGGAGAACACGTACCTGCAGCAGAAGGCCGACATCATCCTCAGCTACTACCGCGGGGATGATCCGCTCAAGCGGAAGGTCGCCTCGACGCTGCTCGAGTCGTTCCTCTTCTACTCCGGCTTCTACCTGCCGATGTACTGGTCCTCGCACGCGAAGCTGACGAACACCGCCGACCTCATCCGCCTCATCATCCGCGACGAGGCCGTGCACGGCTACTACATCGGCTACAAGTACCAGAAGGGTCTCGAGCAGGAGTCCGCTGAGCGCCGTCAGGAGCTCAAGGACTACACGATGAACCTCCTCTTCGAGCTCTACGAGAACGAGGTCTCCTACACCCACGAGCTCTACGACTCGGTGGGGCTGGCCGAGGACTGCAAGAAGTTCCTCCACTACAACGCCAACAAGGCGCTGATGAACCTCGGCTACGAGGCGATGTTCCCCAAGGAGGTCACGGACGTCAACCCGGCGATCCTCGCGGCGCTCTCGCCTAACAGCGACGAGAACCACGACTTCTTCTCCGGCTCGGGTTCGTCCTACGTCATCGGCAAGGCCGAGAACACCCAGGACGAGGACTGGGACTTCTGAGTCTCTGATCATCACCGGCGGCCCGTGGCGAGCGACTCTGCTCGCGGCGGGCCGCTGCCGCATTCACACGAGGGAGTGCGTCGCTGCGCGGACCGCGCCGGGCACCGTCGACAGGGCGTCCCGGCTACGGCGTGCCGACGTTGCCCGGCGGAATCCGAGACGATACCCTCAGAGGGTATTCAGGCAATCGGCGGGAGGAGGGCGCGATGCAGGATCGTCGACGCACCCGACCTCAGCTCGCCGGAGCGATCCTCAACCTCGTCGCCGCGGTCGCCGCTGTCATCGGCATCGTCGTGCTCCCCATCAGCATGGGGATGAGCATGGAACCCAGTGCCTCGATGGGCATGTCGCATGCATCCCCGATGGGCGCTTCGTCGACGAACGGGGATGGCACTGAGTCACCTGCGGCGATGGGCCACAGCGCGGACTCGATGGCGATGGACGCCATGCCTGCCCACGGTGAACCGCCCGCGGGCGAGGCCCCCGACAGTGACCCCGGCGTGGCGGCCGATGACGACGCCGCCTCCGGCCAGTGCACCGGTTCGGGATGCGGTGACAGTGTGATGGTCTGCGCACTCGCGACGATGTGCATCGTCGGCGTCGTCCTGCTCATCATCGCCCTGCGGATGCTGCGGCGCACCGCGATTCTGCTTCCCCGCGCCGGCCTGTGGCACTGCGCCACCCCCTTCGTACCGAACCCGGCACCTGGGCACGCCCGCGCGCCGAGTATCACCGACCTCTGCATCAGTCGCACGTAGGCCGGCGTCCCCGCATCGAGGCTTCTCGATGCATCAGCCGACCGATGAACTCGGCCCATTCGCGCCAGTCCCCGACCAGCCGAAACCGTGATCGCACACGACTGCGACCACGGCTGACCTGAGCGCGCGCAACCTGCGCCCCGCTGGGCACCACGGACCTGAGCGCCCTCAGACGCTCTTTCCTGGAACGAAGGCATGCGCGGAATGGGCTTGCGAACGAAAGCAGAGCACACACCGTGAACCACTCATCAGAGAACACCACCGAACGCCGCTTCGACGGACTGCCGACCAGTCCATCGCTCACGGAAGCGACCCCGACAACCCCCGAGCACGTCCACCCCGCACGCCCGTCACGCCGTCCCGGCCGCCGCAGCTTCCTCGTCGGATCGCTGAGCGTGCTCGCCCTGGCCGCATGCACCCCGCGGGGAGAAGGAGCCTTCCTCATGCCCGACTCCCAACGCGTCGCCGACGTCGAGGACGACCGTGAGACGACGGGAAAGACAGTGGAGGTCGCCCTCACGGCGGCCGCCTCGGCGCTCAAGCTCGGCACGACCACCGCACAGACGTGGAGCTACGGGGAGATCCCCGCCCCGGTCATCCGGATGAGCCGGGGAGACCGGCTCAAAGCCACACTCACCAACGACCTCACCGAGGACACGACGATCCACTGGCACGGTCTCGCGCTGCGCAACGACATGGACGGCGTGCCGATGCTCACCCAGGACCCCGTCGCCCCCGGTCAGTCGTTCACCTACGACTTCATCGCCCCCGACCCGGGCACGTACTGGTTCCACCCGCACGTCGGCGCGCAGATCGACCGCGGCCTCTATGGCGCGCTCATCGTCGACGACCCCGACGAACAGCTCGAGTACGACGACGAGTGGGTGATCATCCTCGACGACTGGCTCGACGGAGTGACCGCGACTCCCGCCGAGGTGCTCACCGAACTCCGGCAGGGCATGGGCGGTTCGAGCTCCAGTTCGGGCGACATGGGCGGCATGGACCACGGGAACATGGGCGGCTCAGACTCAGGCGACATAAGCGGCATGGGCGGGATGGACCACAGCGGCATGGGCGGGCCGATGCGGATGGGCAACATGCTCATGGGCGCCGCCTCGGACGTCCTCGGCGGCGACGCCGGCGACGTCTACTACCCCACGTACCTCATCAACGGTCGGCCCGCCGACGACCCAGCGACCTTCGAGGCCAAGCCGGGCGCGAAGGTGAGGCTGCGGATCATCAACGCCGGTGGCGACACCGCGTTCCGCCTCGCCCTGACCGGGCACTCGCTCACGGTCACCCACACCGACGGCTTCCCCGTCGACGGGAAGGCCGCCGAGACGCAGTCGCTCCTCCTCGGCATGGGGGAGCGCTATGACGCAGTCGTGACGCTGGGCGACGGCGTGTTCGCTCTTGTCGCCGAGGCGGAGGGCAAGCAGGAGCGCGTCCACGCCGTCGTCCGCACGGGGTCCGGCGAGGCGCCGCCGACCGACGGGAACGTCGCGGAACTTGCGGCCGCACCTCTGTCCGCCGAGGCGCTGAAAGCCCGCAGCGATGTCGCCCTGCCGGCCAAGTCCGCCGACCGGGAGCTCACCCTACGGCTGACCGGGTCGATGGCCGCCTACGACTGGGCGTTCGACGAGACGCCGTATGACCACGAGAAGCCGATGGACACTGCGCAGGCGGTCGCCGAGGGGGAGCGGGTGCGCCTCTCCTTCGTCAACGAGACGGACATGTGGCATCCCCTCCACCTCCACGGGCACACGTTCCAGCTCACCGGCGGGGGACCGCGCAAGGACACGGCGATCGTCCTGCCGGGAAAGACGCTGACCGTGGAGTTCGATGCGAACAATCCGGGCCGGTGGCTCACGCACTGCCACAACATCTACCACGGTGAGGCCGGGATGATGAGCGTCATCGCCTACGAGGAGTGAGTGCTGAGTGGGGGCGGTCGTCCTTGACATGCGCACCCACACGATTACCATCACGAGTACCCGCCGTCGCTGCGTTCTGCGGCGGCGCGGCCGTGGCCCCGCACCGAGGAGGAGATCGTGAGTACGGATCCGTCGCTGAGCGAAGTGCCCGAAGCCGATCGGGAGGAGCAGTCCGAGGACATCGAGTCCACCGAGGTCCTCACCGGTGAGGATGCCGAACCGACGGGGTCGGCACCTGCTGTCGTCGAGGCCGATATCGCCGATGTGGCCGAGCAGTCGATCGACGTCGGCTTCGACGACGAGGACCACCCGCAGTCCTGAGCTGCTGACCGCAGGCAGGTGGCGCGCATCTGCCTGCGGTCACCCGCCTCGGCGGGCTGTGCTGCGGACCTCGCGCGCAGTGGCGACATCGTCGACGATGACGGCGATGTGGCGCACGCTCGTGATGAGTGCGCCGTAGAGCGGCCACGCTGTCTTCGGCAGGTCGTCGCCATCGGCGATCCCGACCGACAGCGCGTCGAGGCGATCATGGATCGAGTCCACGCCGATGTCCGGGTCGGCGATCGCGGTGCCGGCCGCACGGACGATGTCCGCCCATTCGGTGCGGAACCGATCATCCCATCTGCTGTCGTCATAGGTGGCCGCCTCCAAGGTGCGGGTGAGGTGGCGCAGGTGGGAGACGCCTTCGTCGAGGCGCCGGAGGATGTTCTCGGGACTGAGCTCCTCCTCGACGGCGTCTGCGTCGCGACTGCGGAGCACCGCACGGCGCAGGGATCGCAGCCGCGGACGCGGGTTGGCCTGGCGACTCTCGTTGGCCAGGTTGACCGTCTGCCACGCTGCGTCGAGATCTCTGCTCATCGCTTCGGTCTCGACGAACCAGACGTGCGCGCGGTCGGTGTCCCACGAGGTCGAGAACTCGTCGCTCATGTTCGTCAGCACCTCGCCGATCCGGCGGTTGATGCCGTCGATGTGGATAGCCGCCTGCTCATCGCGCAGCGGTGGGACGATGAGTAGATTGACGGCCACGCCCACCCCGACGCCCAGTGCAAGCTCGATGAGGCGTTCGTCGAGGAACGGCTGCTGACTGCCGAACCCGCTGCCGAGGACGAAGATCGCCGTCGTCGCAATCGCGATGCCCTCATCCCTGATCCACGGGACGCGGGCGAGGACGACCCCGGCGAGCATTGCGAAGCCGAAGGTCCAGAGGCTCACGCCGAGGAAGTGGCCGACGACGAAGGACAGGGCGACACCGGCGACGGAGGCGACCATGGTCTGCGCCCCACGGGCGAGTGTCCGATGGATCGTGGCATGGACGGTGAGCAGAGCCGCCCACGGGGCGAGGAACGGCATCTGCGAGTCGAGCACCCACACCGACAGCCACCAGCCGAGGGTCGCAGCGATCACCGTCTTGGCGATCTGGAGCATATCGGTGACGACCTCGGGCCGACGGAAGAACTCGATGATGCCGCTGGGAGGTGAGGTCATAAACGGAGGCCGCCTCGCTTTCGCGCAGTGTTCGGGGTCGGCGCAGCGCAGGCCAGCACTGCTGGTCAGCACCGCGGTCTGCTGCACGGTCAGCACCGCGGTCTGCTGCACGGTCAGCACCGCGGTCAGCGGTACGGGCCGGGGCCGGCTGCGGTCCACCTCGGCGGGCTTCCGGCACCGTGCGAAAGCCCGCCGTGAGGATGCGCCGAAAACAAGGTAACTTACTTATAATCGGGAACGCAAGCAGACAGAAGCGCCCGGCTTGCACCCCTCGCTGGGAGGAGTGCAAGCCGGGCGCTCAGGTGAAGCCCGTCGGGTCAGTGCTGCGTCAAACCCGGCAGCACAGACCCTGTCGCGGGCTCACCGGGGACATCTCTCAGGCGGCCAGCGGCGTGGTCTCACGCAGCGACGACCCCGTGAAGAGCACGGTGCGACCGGTCGAGTCACTGATCGTGACCTCTCCGTCCGCGGTGCTGATCTCCGGGTCGATGAGGCCGGCGTGCTCGACGGCACGCTGCACCCACTGTGGGAACTCAGTCATGGGTTCCATTCCTTTCTCTCGTCGGCGAACGGACATGCGTCGACGCATGCCGTTTCGCCAGGTGGTCTGCGGTGGCGACGGGGGAGTCGCCTGACCTCACAGGACGTCGACGACGAAGTGGCCTGTGGGAGGTCGCCGTGATCTGGGTCAGTCCCTCACGGTGGGGGAGATGCGCTGAGACAAGACACGATGTCAGTCGGCTGGAGCGGATCCGGCGGCCGTCTTGAGCGGCCTGCCGTCGCTGCCCGATCGGTCGATGCACTCCGATGAACTGGGCCGATGACGTCAGCGCAAGAGATAACCATAACGCGGCGCGGGCGGCGAAGTCAAAACGGCGGCGGCGCCGGGCCGAAGCGGCGGCAGAACGGGCGCCCGTGGAGCCCGCACGACCGCTCCCATCACTGCGTGCGGTGGCGCTTGCGCAGCCGGAACCAGAGCAGGCCCGCGAGCCCGAGGATGATGACGCCCCCGCCGAGGAGGCCGAGCGGCAGCAGGTCGACGCCCCCGGTCGCCGAGGCCGAGGAATCGCTCGCCGCGCCGGCGTCGTCCGCCTGGCTGTCGGAGCTGTCTCCCGCATCGCTGCCGCTGCCCGAGGCGGTGGCCGTCGGCGTCGGGGCGGCAGCGGCGCCGACGGGAACCGTCGCCACGGTCTCCGGAGACGTCTGCGCGAAGTCCCATTCGAGGAGGTCGACGGCGGCCTGACGCGAATTGTTCTCCGCTCCGAGGAGTGCTGAGACGACGCGCTTGCCGTCGCGTTCGGCGACGGCGATGTAGGAGCCCTTCGCCGTCGTCGTGTACCCGTTCTTCAGCCCGAGCCCGCCCTCGACGTTGCCGACGATCTGCGTGTGGTTCTGGATCTCGTAGCCCTTGAACTTCTCCTTCGTCTCCGGGTTCGTGCCTCCCGGGAACGAGTACGTCGTCGTCCCGATGATCTCCATGAGCGTCGGATTCTCCGTCACCGCGTACGCGAGCTTCGCCATGTCGGCGACGGTCGTGTACTGGTTCGGGTCGTCGAGGCCGGAGGTGTTCATCGCATTCGTGTTCGTCATGCCGAGCGACTTCGCCTTCGCGTTCATCAGGGCGACGGCCTTCTCCTGGCCCCCAGCGGCACGGCCGAGGGCGTTCGCGGCATCGTTGGCGCTCGACATGAGCATCGCGTGGAAGAGCGTGTCGACGGTGTAGTCGTTCTTCTGCATGAGACCGACCTTCGTCCCGTCGATCTCCATGTCCTCGAACTCCGCTTCGACCTTCTGCTCGGGGTCATCGAGGACGTCGATGAGCGCGAGCGCGGTGAGCAGCTTGATCGTCGAGGCCGGCGCGTGCTTGACGTCGATGTTCTCCGCGACCTGGAGCTCACCGGTGTCGAGGTCGCCGACGAGCCATGATGTGCCGATCGGCTGGGGCGGCTGCGCGCCATCGCCGAGGTTGTCCGGGCTCACGTAGATCTTCTCGGTCGGCTCGGGTGCGGCCTGGGCAGTGCCGGGGAAGAGGACGAGCGAGGCGACGACGAGGAGGAGCGCGAGTGCGGCCGCGGCCGCGGTGCGCAGGTGAGCCAGCGCCGAGGAAGGAGACGAGGACGGAGAACGCATGCGCACCAGTGTACGGATCCCGGGCGTCGCGGATCCTCAGACTCCGTGACCGGGAGGAGAACTCCGGGACGACGAAGGCGGCCGCACACGGTGAAGTGCACGGCCGCCTCGGCGCTGCTGGGGTCAGGTCGACCTCAGCGCGGACTCAGAATGCGCGCTGGAGGATCGCCTGCTTGACCTCGGCGATCGCCTTGGTGATCTCGATGCCGCGGGGGCAGGCATCGGTGCAGTTGAACGTCGTGCGGCAGCGCCACACGCCTTCCTTGTCGTTGAGGATCTCAAGCCGCATGTCCCCGCCCTCGTCACGCGAGTCGAAGATGAAGCGGTGCGCGTTGACGATGGCCGCGGGACCGAAGTACTGCCCGTCGGTCCAGAACACGGGGCACGACGAGGTGCACGAGGCGCAGAGGATGCACTTCGTCGTGTCGTCGAAGGCCTCGCGCTGTTCGGAGGACTGCAGGCGCTCACGGGTGGGCTCGTGTCCGCTCGTGATGAGGAACGGCATGATCTCCCGGTACGACTGGAAGAAGGGCTCCATGTCGACGATGAGGTCCTTCTCCAGCGGCAGGCCCTTGATCGCCTCGACGGTGATCGGCTTGGACGTGTCGAGGTCCTTGAGCAGGGTCTTGCAGGCCAGGCGGTTGCGGCCGTTGATGCGCATCGCATCGGAGCCGCAGACGCCGTGGGCGCACGAGCGACGGAAGGTCAGCGAACCGTCGATGTCCCACTTGATCTTGTGGAGGGCATCGAGCACGCGGTCCGTGCCGTACATCGTGACGTTGTACTCCTCCCAGTGCGGTGCCTCGTCCGTCTCCGGGTCGAAGCGCGCGATGCGGAAGGTGCAGTCGAAGGACGGGATCTCCCCGCCCTCACCGCTCAGGTGCGAGGGCAGGTCGACCTTCGATGCCGGCTCCGGGGTTTCGGTATCGGTGCTCATCAGTACTTACGCTCCATCGGCTGGTAACGGGTGACGACGACGGGCTTGGTCTCCAGGCGCATGCCCGGGACTCCCTCGGCCTCCGAATCCGGGTCGAGGTAGGTCATCGTGTGGTGCATGAAGCCCTCGTCGTCGCGGTTCGGGAAGTCCTCGCGGAAGTGTCCGCCGCGGGACTCCTTGCGGTGGATGGCCGCGACGGTGATGACCTCGGCGAGTTCGAGCAGGAAGCCGAGCTCGACGGCCTCGAGGAGGTCGAGGTTGTAGCGCTTGCCGCGGTCCTGGATGCCGACGTTGTCGTAGCGCTCACGCAGCTTCTCGATCTCCGCGAGAGCCGCACGCAGCGTCTCGTCGGTGCGGAACACCTGAACGTTGGCGTCCATGATCTCCTGCAGGTCCTTGCGGATCGCGCCGATGCGCTCGGGCCCGTCGGAGTTGCGCAGGCGCTCGAGGACGGCGACCGTGTCGGCCTGCGAGTCCTCGGGCAGCTCGATGACCTCGGCGCGGTTGGCGTATTCGGCGGCGGCGATGCCCGCGCGCTTGCCGAAGACGTTGATGTCGAGCAGCGAGTTCGTGCCGAGGCGGTTCGAGCCGTGGACGGACACGCACGCGCACTCACCGGCCGCGAAGAGGCCGGGGATGACGGTGTCGTTGTCGGCGAGCACCTCGGACTCGATGTTCGTCGGGATGCCGCCCATCGCGTAGTGCGCGGTCGGGAACACCGGCACCGGCTCCGTGTAGGGCTCGACACCGAGGTAGGTGCGGGCGAACTCGGTGATGTCGGGCAGCTTCTCGTCGATGTGCTTGGGCTCGAGGTGGGTGAGATCGAGGAGGACGTAGTCCTTGTTCGGTCCCGCACCGCGGCCTTCGCGGACCTCGTTGGCCATCGACCGGGCGACGATGTCACGCGGGGCGAGGTCCTTGATCGTCGGGGCGTAGCGCTCCATGAAGCGCTCACCCTCGGAGTTGCGCAGGATCGCGCCCTCGCCGCGGGCCGCCTCGGAGAGGAGGATGCCGAGTCCGGCGAGGCCCGTGGGATGGAACTGGAAGAACTCCATGTCCTCGAGCGGGATGCCGCGGTTGTACGTCACGGCCATACCGTCGCCGGTCAGGGTGTGGGCGTTCGACGTGGTCTTGAAGACCTTGCCGACGCCGCCGGTCGCGAAGACGACCGACTTCGCCTGGAAGACGTGGATCTCGCCGGTGGCGAGTTCGTAGGCGACGACGCCGGCGGGGCGGCGCTCACCGTCGACCTCGGTCATGACGAGGTCGAGGACGTAGAACTCGTTGTAGAACTCGACGCCGTGCTTGACGCAGTTCTGGTAGAGGGTCTGGAGGATCATGTGGCCGGTGCGGTCGGCCGCGTAGCACGAGCGGCGCACCGGCGCCTTGCCGTGGTCGCGGGTGTGACCGCCGAAGCGGCGCTGGTCGATCTTGCCCTCGGGCGTGCGGTTGAACGGCAGCCCCATCTTCTCGAGATCGAGGACGGCGTCGATGGCTTCCTTCGCCATCACCTCGGCGGCATCCTGGTCGACGAGGTAGTCACCGCCCTTGACGGTGTCGAAGGTGTGCCATTCCCAGTTGTCCTCTTCCACATTGGCCAGTGCCGCGCACATGCCGCCCTGGGCGGCGCCGGTGTGGGAACGCGTGGGGTAGAGCTTGGTCAGGACCGCGGTGCGTGCCCGCTGGCCCGACTCGATGGCGGCGCGCATGCCAGCGCCACCGGCGCCGACGATGACGACGTCGTAGTGATGAACCTGCATGTTTCTCCTTTAGGCCTGGCAGAACGACGCGAGCAGAGCGGGGTCGGCTCCGGCCGGGCAGGGATCGAAGGTGAAGATGACGAGCGTGCCGAGCACGAGGACGACGGCCGAGGCGATGTAGAGGATGAGCTGGAGCGCCATGCTCGTGCGCGGCTTCTCGGCGTAGTCCATGATGATCGTGCGCAGGCCGTTGGTGCCGTGCAGCATCGCCAGCCACAGCATGAGGAGGTCCCAGATCTGCCAGAACGGGCTGGCCCACTTGCCGGCGACGAAGCCGAAGTCGATCTGCTGGACGCCTTCGCCGGCCCACAGGTTGACGAAGAGGTGACCGAAGATGAGGACGACGAGGATGACGCCCGAGATGCGCATGAACAGCCACGCGAACATCTCGAACTTCGAGCTCGTGGACTTGTTGCGCGAGTACCCGGTGCGCGGAGCCGGAATCGATGTTGTGCTCATGTCAGCCTCCGAACGTGTGCATCAGCTGGCGAGGGACGAACGCGATCATGATGATCAGCCAGAGGATCATGACACCCCAGAACAGCTTCCGCTGGTTCTTCGGGCCGCCCTTGGAGAAGTCGATCAGGATGACCCGCAGGCCATTGAACGCATGGAAGGCGATCGCGGCGACGAGTGCGATCTCCCCGAAGGCCATGACCGGAGTCTTGTAGGTTCCGATGACGGCGTTGTACGCCTCGGGGGAAACGCGAACGAGTGCAGTGTCAAGCACGTGAACCAACAGGAAGAAGAAGATCCCGACCCCTGTCACGCGATGCGCGACCCAGGACCACATTCCTTCTCCACCTCGGTACAGAGTGCTCGTAGACGCTTGGGCCACGGAGCATCCTCCATCTTGGATGAATCGACGATGTACATCATGAAAGTACGCCGAAGACCGCCCAGTTGCCAGTCGGCTCCCCATTGAGCGGGCTGGATCACATTGTCACCCTGGCAGTTCTCTCACAATCGGTCACACCGCGTCTCACGGCGAACAATTACCGCACAAACGTGTGCGGTAAATCGCGGGCGCGGACCGGGGGTGCGAAATCCGTTGTCGCCGAGGCGGTGACCCGGTCTGACGCGGGTGTTCCGTTGACGATGTGTTCTGGTTCTCCTCACCCCGACACGGCGGACAACATCGGTGATGTCATGCCCGAACTTTGAGACACTGAGGGGGTGAACACGCACTTCCACGCCATCATCCCCGCGGGCGGATCGGGCACCCGACTCTGGCCGCTCTCCCGCAAGGCGTCCCCGAAATTCCTCCATGATGTCCTCGGCACCGGTCGCAGCCTCCTCCAGTCGACCTGGGACCGAGTGGCCCCGCTCGTCGGCGACGACAAGGTCTGGGTGGTCACCGGTGAGAGCCACGCCGAGCAGGTCGCCGAGCAGCTTCCCCAGCTGTGCCCGAGCCGCATCGTCGCAGAGCCCTCCCCGAAGGACTCGGCCGCCGCGATCGGTCTCGCGACCCTCCTCATCCACAGAACCGACCCCGAGGCGATCGTCGGGTCCTTCTCCGCCGACCACTCGATCACGAACGTCGACGAATTCCGTTCCGTCATCGAACAGGCGTGCGTCGCCGCGGAATCCGGCGACATCGTCACCGTCGGCATCATGCCGCGCAACCCCGCGACCGCATACGGCTACATCAAGACCGGCAGCCTCCTCGGCATCGCCGGTGCCCCGACCGCCCGCCGCGCCCTTGCGTTCGCGGAGAAGCCGGCGGCGAGCACGGCCCGCCGCTACGTCGACTCGGGCCGCTACCGGTGGAACGCCGGGATGTTCATCGCCAAGGCCTCAGCACTCCTCGAGATCCTCGCCGAGGAGGATCCCACGCTCTTCGCCGGCCTGTCCCGGATCGCCGAGGCGTGGGGGACCGATGCCCAGGAGTCCGTCCTCGCCGAGGTGTGGCCGGGGCTCGAGAAGCGCGCGATCGACTACGTCGTCGCCGAACCCGCCGCCGAGGCCGGTCGGGTCATCGTCATCCCCGGCGACTTCGGGTGGGACGACGTCGGGGACTTCGACTCCGTAGCCCGGCTCCGCCAGCCCGTGCCCGGGGAGCCGCGCGGGGTCATCTCGATCGGCGGCTCGTGCGACCTCCTCGAGGTCGACGCCTCGGGGGTCGTCTTCTCCGAGCAGCCCCGCACGGTCGCGATCGTCGGCCTCGAGGACCTCGTCGTCGTCGACACCGAGGACGTCCTCCTCATCACCTCCCGCTCCCACGCGCAGGACGTCAAGAAGGCCGTCTCCCTGGCCGGCGAGCGGGGACTCGACGACCTGCTCTGAGGAGGGGGTGTCGGTCGGAGGGGTCTCGGGCAGTCAGCCGGGTCTCTGGTGGTCAGCGCAGTCGCGGCCGGTCTGAGGAGTCTCGGGCGGTCTGAGGAGCCTCATTTGCGCCGAAAGGGCGCCTCGCAGCCAGGCATGCGCGGTCCGGCTCACCCTGTTATCGAGAGCTCTGGTCAGAAACAGAGCCCTCGAAAACAAGGTGAGCCGGAAGGCACTCGCAGGACTCTCAGGAGGGGCAACCTCCCCATACGCGGCGCCGCGTGGCCCCTACGCCGGGCTCTGGGTCCAGAGGTCGGGGCCGAAGACCTCGTAGTGGATCCGCTCGGCGGGCACGCCCTTGGCGATGAACTCGGCGCGGGCGGCCTGCATGAACGGCAGCGGACCGCACATGAACACCTCCGCCTCGGCGGGCACGGCGAGTCCGCTGAGATCCATGAAACCGCTGCGGGCCGGATGGAGGGTCGGAGCCTCGGTCGCGCCCTCCTCGTACCAGTTGATCGCCTGCGCGTCGGCCATCGCGAGCACCTGCCGGCGCAGGCCGGCGTAGAGCGCATGATGGGCATGCGACCGATCGGCGTGGTAGAGGCGGACGGTCCGGTGCGGCTGCCGCCGGGAGAGGTCCTCCATGATCGCGGCGATTGGGGTGATCCCGATGCCGGCGGAGACGAGGACGAGCGGGGCGTCCGACTCCTCGAGGACGACGTCGCCGGCGGGCTGGGAGACCTTGAGCACGCTGCCCGGCTGCGCGTTGTCGAACAGCCACCCCGAGACGACGCCGTCCGGGGCACCGCCGACGCCGCGCACCCGCTTGATCGTCACCCGCAGCGTGTCGCCGCGCGGGCCGGAGGAGATCGTGTACTGGCGCGGCTGCGTCGATCCGTCGGGCAGTTCGACGAGGATCGCCACATACTGCCCGGTGAGGTGGGCCGGGACCGCGCCGGACACGGGGGCGAGGAGGAGGGAGAAGACCTCGTCGGACTCGTCGAAGCGCTCGACGACCCGGAAGTTCCGCCACGGGTGCTCGGGCTCGGTGCCGCCGAGGGCGTAGAGCCGGGCCTCCTCGGCGATGAGCGCGGTCGCGAACAGCCAGTAGACCTCGTCCCAGGCGGCGGCGACCTCCTCGGTGACGGCATCGCCGAGGACGGTTCTCACCGCGCCGAGGAGGTAGTGGCCGACGATGAGGTACTCGGAGGCGCGGACGCCGAGGGACACGTGCTTGTGCGCGATCCGCCGCAGGACGGGCGTGAAGTCCGTGGCGTCGGGATCGATGAGCTGGACGGCGAACGCGACCACCGAGGAGGCCAGCGCCTTCGGCTGCTCGCCGATCGCCTGGTTGGCGAAGTTGAAGATGCCGAGCAGCTCCGGGTGCGCCTCGAACATCGTCGGATAGAACACCGAGGTGATCTCGTCGGCGTGCTCGGCGACGACGCCGGCGGTCGCAACGACGACCTCGTGGGAGCGGGGGCTGAGTTCCATGGTCATCCTTCTCGGTCAGTGCGGGGGCGTTGGGTGGGCGCCCGGGTGACGTGGGGAGATGCTGGTTGACGGGAGCGGAGGCGTGGGGTTCCGGGGCTCCCGGGAGCGGCCGCGGCGGACGGTTCCGCCGGTGTCGGTCGCTCCGATGGTTCCAGAGTGCCGGTGCGCCGAGGCGGCCCGCGCAGGTTTCGACCGTGTTTATTCGTCCACGCGTGCCGGTGTTCATTCGTCCGCACGTGACGGTGCGGAGTGCGCGGGCAGCGTCACCTGCGAGGCTGGCCACACTTTTCTACACGACGTAGAATCACAGGTGCAGTGCACGACTCTCCGACTCCGAGGATGTCCCCATGCCGCGCAGAACGACCGATTACCGCGGTCTCACCGAACTCAGTCGCGTCCGCCTGCTCGGAGCCGTCCAGCAGGGGCCCGACCGCACGCTCAAGGACCTCGCCGAGGCGGTCGGCCTCCATATCAACACGGCCAGGGACCACCTCGGCGTCCTCATCGACGAAGGGCTCGTCAGCGCACGGCCGCAACCGTCGGGAATGCGGGGGAGGCCGCCGACGGTCTACCGCGCGGTCGACGATGCGGAGATGAACCCGGCGGCGAAGAGTCGGATCGAGCGGGCGAAGGCGCTCGGACCGGTGCTCGCGCGGGTCGGCTACTCGTGTGTGCCCGAGTCCGTGCGGAGGCTCGGCGACGGGGCGGGGGAGCAGTTCGACGCGCTCGTCGATCATCTCGACGACTCGGGGCTCGAGCCCGTCGCCGACGACACCGGTCTGGGCATCGCGCTGGCCGCCTGTCCGCACCTCGAGCTCGTCGGGGACGAGCGGACGATGGCGTGTGCCGTGCATGCGCGCCTGCTCCACGACGTCCTCGCGCAGGTGCCGGGGCCGCTGCGGGTCGCCGAGGTCCAGCCGTTCCTCACCGCGACCACCTGCGAACTCCGCCTGCAGACGACCGGCCATCAGACCCAACCGGCCTGAGCGTCAGGTGCCCTGGCTGCGCAATCACGCTGTGCTGAACGACCCCGATGGGCTGAGTGAATCTGTCCCGGTTGAGTTTGCGCCAGTTGAATCCGAAGTGGCCAAGGCCGCCTTGGCCATCTCAGACTCAACTGGCGCAAACCGTCGATCACCGCCGATCCCGGCGGTCACTCGACGTCACCGATCGTGTCGAATTTGGTCACCCGGGGCCCACACCCGCGTCCGAGTGTCTAGCATGGCCTCAATGTCACTCAACCCCGATCCCCGCACCGCGGACGGCGCACCGCACACCGAGGCGGCGAATTCCGGCGCCGCCCGACCGAACGCCCCCCGTCCGAATGCGGCCGACACCGATGCCGCGCGCCCGAATGCGGATGGGATCGAAGCGGCTGGCAGCGATGCCGCTCGCACCAGCGCGGCTGGCAGCGACGTCGCCCGCACCGACGCCGCGCACCCCGCCCCCGACGCCACCACCGCAGCCGCGATCGCCGAGCTCACGCCCGAGCTCCTCGAGTTCCGCCGCGACATCCACGCGCACCCGGAGCTGTCGTTCCAGGAGTTCGCGACGACGGACAAGCTCGCCGCCCGGCTCGAGGCCGCCGGACTCACCCCACGACGCCTCGACGGCTCGGGGCTCGTCTGCGACGTAGGCGAGGGACCGATCGCGCTCGCCCTGCGCGCCGACATCGACGCCCTGCCCATCGACGACCTCATCACCGAGGACTTCGCCTCCACCGTGCCCGGGGTCGCCCATGCGTGCGGTCATGACGTCCACCTCACCGGCCTCCTCGGCGCGGGCATCGCCCTGCAGAGGGCGCACGAGACGACACCGGGCGGCCTCGGCGGACGGGTGCGCCTGATCTTCCAACCCGGCGAGGAGGTCACCCCGGGTGGGGCGCTGCGCGTCATCTCGCAGGGCGCCCTCGACGACGTGCCGGAGATCTACGCCGTCCACTGCGACCCCAACGTCGACGTCGGCCGGATCGGATCGCGCATCGGCGCGATCACCGCGGCCGGCGACACCGTCACCATCCGGCTCACCGGCCACGGCGGCCACACCTCGAGGCCCCACCTCACCGAGGACCTCGTCTACGCCCTCGGCAAGCTCGCGACCGACCTGCCCTCGACGCTCGGACGCCTCATCGACCCCCGCCACGCGATCTCGCTCGTGTGGGGCGAGATCAGCGCCGGTCACGCCGCGAACGTCGTGCCCTCGGAGGGGATCCTCCGCGGGACGCTGCGGTGCCTCGACGTCGACGGATGGAATCAGGTCGCCGAGGTGCTCCCCGAGCTCGTCGAGCGCATCGCCGGCCCGTACGGGGTCAAGGTCGACCTCGAGCACCGCCGCGGCGTCCCCCCGGTGGTCAACACCGAGGACCAGGTCGCCCTCATCGAGTCGGCCGTGCGGACCGAACTCGGCGAGAACTCCGTGCAGCTGACCCCGCAGTCGATGGGCGGCGAGGACTTCGCGTGGTACCTCACGCACTGCCCCGGCGCGCTCGTGCGCATGGGCACCCGCACCCCCGGCGGCATCACGTACGACATCCACCAGGGCGACCTCCTCATCGACGAGGGAAGCGTGCCGATCGCCGCACGGATCTTCACCGCCACCGCGCTCAAGGTTCTCGACGGCCGGCGCGAGGCGCTCCAGCCAACCGGATAGCGCTGGGCACCTCCAGTCCGCTGGGCAGCGCCGGCCTACCCAGGACCAGCCTGCCCGCCCGCGACCAGTCTCCCCGCCCACCACCAGCCTCCCCGCCCGCGACCGGCCTGACGGACGGCACTCAGCCCAGCCGGATACCCTGTCTGTCATGAGAACCAAGCTCGTGACCAGGGTGGGCGCCTGCCTCGGCGTGCTCAGCCTCCTCGGCGCCAGTGCGTGCTCGGTGACGACCCCCGCCGCGGCCCCGGATCCGACGACGGCCTGCATGATCTCCGCACCCGCCGGATTCGAGGACCATTCCGCCGGGGCGCTCACCCTCGCCGAGACCGAGCTCGCCCGCTCGGCCGGGGTCTTCACCGCCACCTCGAGCCAGCGGGTCTCGGATGTCTCGGCCACCTCGGCGGCACTCGCCCGCACACCGGGGGAGGAGTGCACGCTCACAACCGTCGTCGGACCGGGCGGGGCGAAGGAACTCGACTCCTACGCGCGGGAGAACCCTGAGGCGCTCTTCCTCGGGGTCGCGAGCGGGCGCGAGAACCTGCCCGACAATGTGCTCAGCATCGACTTCGACCTCGTGCCCCCGGCCTTCATCGCCGGCTACATCGCGGCGACGGCGAGCGAGTCCGGTGAGGTCGCGGCGTTCGTCTCCCGTGGCTTCCCCCAGGCCGAGGAGATCCTCTCCGCCTTCGACGCGGGAGTCGCCCTCTACAACGAGGAGGCCGACGAGGAGACCGCGGACGTCACCTCGTTCCGTGACTCGCGGATCGCCGCGCGCACGGTCGACGACACCGAGGAGGGCGGACGGGAGTTCTTCGACTCCGCGTCCCGGGCCGACGCCGACGTCATCGTGCCCTTCGGATCGGCGGCGGCGATGGGCGTCCTCGGAGCCGCCGACGAGACGCGAACGGCTGCGGCCACCGCCACCCCGGACCCCTCCGGCGACGGCGAACCGCCGGTGCTGCCGAAGCTCATCTGGTACGGGGCCTCCGGGGGCTTCAGCGATGCCGTCGTCGCGACGATCGAACCGAACATCCGCCGCGGCCTGCGCACGATGTTCCCCGAGTGGCCGCAGAGCAAGAACCCCGACGAGATCGTCGAACCCGGCGACGTCGACCCGGAGGAGATGAACGGGATCCTCGTCGCCGAACGCCGGTACGAGGGCACGATCGACAACGGCGGGATCGGGATCTCGGCCGAGGACGGCTTCCTCAGCCGGGTCTCCGATGCCGGGCGCAGCATCACCGACCTGCGCGAGCGGATCAAGAGCGGCGACATCGACCCGACGCAGGAGTGAGAACGACCCGTTGCTGCGATGATGACGGATAGACTTGCCTCGTGTTGAATACTCCCGCCGGCGTCGCCCACGACGATCCGATCCTGCAGCTGCCCAAAGTCTCCCTCCACGATCACCTCGACGGCGGTCTGCGGCCGGCGACGATCATCGAACTCGCCGCGCAGATCGGCCACGAGCTGCCCGCCACGGAGCCCGACGCCCTGGCGCAGTGGTTCACCGATTCAGCGAACTCCGGTGACCTCGTCCGCTATCTCGAGACGTTCGCCCACACGACCGCGGTGATGCAGACGCGGGAGGGCCTCATCCGCGTCGCGAGGGAATGGGTGCTCGACCAGGTTGCCGACGGCGTCTTCTACGCCGAGGCCCGGTGGGCCCCCGAACAGCACCTCGCCGGGGGACTCGACCTCGACGAGGTCGTCGAAGCGGTGCAGGAGGGTCTCGAGGCCGGTGTCGCCGAGGCGGCCGCTGAGGGCAAGCTCATCACCGTCGGCCAGATCCTCACCGCGATGCGCCAGGCCGACAACTCGATGGCCATCGCCGAACTCGCGATCCGCCACCGGGAGAAGGGCGCGGACACCGGCGTCGTCGGCTTCGACATCGCCGGACCGGAGAACGGCTTCCCGCCGTCGGCGCACCTCTCGGCGTTCAACGCCCTTCACCAGGCCTACGTTCCGCTCACCATCCACGCCGGCGAGGCCGCCGGCAAGGAGTCGATCCACGAGGCGGTCACCGTCTGCCATACGCAGCGCATCGGGCACGGGGCGAGGATCGTCGAGGACATGGACATCGTCGACGGGGAGGGTCAGCTCGGCAGCCTCGCCGCCTGGGTCCTCGACCAGCAGATCCCGCTCGAGCTGTGCCCGAGTTCGAACCTCCAGACCGACATCGGCGGGACGATCGCCAGCCACCCGATCACCGGGCTCAAGGACCTCGGCTTCGCCGTGACGATCAACCCCGACAACCGCCTGATGTCCGGGACCTCGATGACCCGTGAGATGCGGCTGCTCGTCGACGAGGCCGGCTGGACGCAGACCGACCTCGAGTGGGCCACCGTCAATGCCGTGACCGCGGCGTTCCTTCCCCTCGACGTGCGCGAGCGCATGCTCGACGAGATCCTCATCCCCGGATTCGCCCGGGTGACGGTGTGAGACCGGGGAGCACCGACGCCGGATCCGGCGGGGGAGTCGAACCCGCCGGACACGGCGTTCCCACGCCGCGGGCGATGCTCATCCCGGTCATCGTCCTGCTTCTTCAGGCCCTCGTCCTCGCGGGCACCGCGGTGTCGTTCATCGTCACGGCGTTCTCCGCGGGATCGCTGGCGACCTCCCTCATCGGGCTCGCCGTCATGTTCCTCATCTTCACCGCCGGCCTGCTCGCCGCCGCCCGCGGGTCGTGGCGTCTGCACCGCTGGGCCCGGCCCGCGGCGATCGCGTTCGAGCTCCTCGTCATCGTCTTCGGCTTCAGCACGATCGGCGGTTCCCTGTGGTTCGGCCTCGCGTGCCTCATCACGGCCATCGCCGTCATCCTCGGCTACTTCACCCCGCCGGTCGTCGACGCCTACAACCGCGCGCTCGCCGACTGAGCGGACGTCACTGACCGAGGTACTCCCCGCACGCCTCGGTGAGGAAGTCGCCGGCGACGCCGCCCTCTTCGCCGAGGCTCTGGGCGGTCTTCTGGATGCCCCACCACACCATCGGGGAGGCGCCCCACTGCTGGCGGAACTCCTCGCGCCTGCTCGGGTCAGCCGACAGGTCCTCGGCGGCCAGGGAGATCCGATCCTGCGCGTCATCGGCCGTGCAGCGCGCCTCGTCGTTCGGTCCTTGCGGGTCGAGCTCGGGGATGTCGTCGGAGTTGACGGTCGTCAGCGTGTACGCGGACTCGCCGATCTCCTCGACGTCGAAGAGGCCGTGGATCTGGAGGAACGGCGACCGGTCGCGGTTGACGTTCGCGCCGTCGACGGTGACGCTCACGCTGTTGGGCGTGTCCGAGGTGACGGTGACCTCGCCGGACTCGGGGAGATCGGGGTTCGCGGTGCGCACCCAGACCTTGAGGTAGGCAGGCGTCTGGTCCGCCGCGGCGGTCGAGAGTCCCTGCCACAGCGGGTCGGCGTCCTTCGCGCCGCCGGGGGAGGAATCGACGACGGTGACGGCCGGGGCGTCGTCGGGCGTGGCGATCGGGGTGACCTCCTCCTCGCTCACCGACGGTCGCGGCTGCGGCCGGGTCTCGTTCGACGTGGGCACGCACGCGGAGGTGGCGAGAACGGCGGCGGTGGTCAGGACGGCGAGAGAGCGAAAGCGCATGGTTCCTCGTGCGGGTCGTGGGAAGCGGACGCGGTCGGATGGGACCGGTGGGAGGCATCGGGGGACGGCGCGGCATCCGTTGCGGTTCCGCGCCGAGGACCGACCCCGCCCTCCAGCGTAATCGGCGGTCGGCTCACACCGGGGCAGGACGCGCTGGGAGGGCCGTCATCGACGATCAGCGCTGCCGGCCGGACCTGACATCCTCGAGCCGGCGACGCTGAGTGCCCGTCTCATCGAAATTGTCGGGAGCCAGCCAGGCGACGAACGCCTCGCGCAATTGGGGCCACTCGGAGTCGAGGATCGAGAACCATGCGGTGTCGCGGTTGCGTCCCTTGACGATGAGGTGCTGGCGGAAGACGCCCTCGAAGGTGAAGCCGAACCGGGCGGCCGCCCGCTTCGACGGTGCGTTGGCGTTGTTGCACTTCCATTCGAACCGGCGGTACCCGGCCGCGAACACGGCATCGGCGGTGAGGAAGAACGCCTCGGTGGCCGCACGGGTGCGGGCGATCGCCGGACCCCAGAGGATGTTGCCGATCTCGATGACGCCGTTGGCGGTGTCGACGCGCATGAGGGCCTGACGACCCTCGGCACGGCCGGTCGCGCGGTCGACGACGGCGAAGAATAGGGGATCGGCCGAGGCGGCAGCCGTGTCGAGCCAGGCGCCGAATTCCGCCCGATCGCGCGGCGGATGCTCGGGCAGGTAGGCGAAGCGCTCCTCGGCGCCGGGGGCGATCGCCGCCGCGAAGAGGGCGTCGCCGTGCCGGGCGGGATCGAGCGGCACGAGATCGACGGACGTCCCGACGATCGTCTCCCGCCGAGGCGGCGCGACTGGAGTCCAGTTCTGCAGGGAGGCGGCGGTCGCCTCGGCGTCAGAAGAGGGATCGGTCATCGTTCTCAGTCCTCGTCGCCGTCGAAGCCGGTCGAGAGCTCCCGGAGCAGGGAGGCGAGTTTGCGCCGGCCGGCCGGGGTGAGCCCGGCGAGGATGTCGCGCTCCTTGACGAGGAGATCGGCGAGGGCGGAGTCGACGGTCGCCCGCCCCGCCTCGGTGAGGCGCACGAGCACCCCGCGGCGATCGTCGGGATCGGGCAGGCGCTCGACCCAGCCGGCGGTGACGAGGCGGTCGATGCGGTTGGTCATGGTCCCGCTCGTCACGAGCGTCTCCTGCAGGAGCGTCGAGGGGGAGAGCTGGTAGGGCTCGCCGGAGCGGCGCAGGGCCGAGAGCACGTCGAAGGCCCAGCTCTCGATGCCGTAGTCGGAGAAGCTCGACTTCCGTGCGCGGTCGAGCTGGCGCGACAGCCGGCTCACGCGGGAGAGGATCTCCATGGGGGAGACATCGAGGTCAGGACGTTCGTGTCGCCACGCGGCGACGATCCGATCCACCTCATCCATGATCCGATTTTACGTCCAGATCAAGAATCTTGACGACCAAGATACTTTTTGACGAGATATTCGTTACGTTCGCGGCCTGCGTGTTTGGATGCTCGGGTGCTGTTGGGAATAAAGTGGTGCGTGGTTGTTGCATCCGTCAACGCTCTTGCGGGGCCAAACGACCCCGTACGAATGCTGGGTGGAAAATCCCTGCAGACGAAACGAAGGAAGACACGTGGATCTTTTCGAGTATCAAGCGCGTGACCTGTTCGAGAAGCACGGAGTGCCCGTGCTCAAGGCTCAGGTCGCCACGACACCAGAAGAAGCGAAGAAGGCAGCTGAAGAGCTCGGCGGCGGCGTGGTCGTCGTCAAGTCGCAGGTGAAGATCGGCGGCCGCGGCAAGGCCGGCGGCGTCAAGGTCGCGAAGAATCCGGACGAGGCCGAAGCACGTGCGAAAGAGATCCTCGGTCTCGACATCAAGGGCCACATCACGAAGAAGGTGATGATCGCCGAAGGTGCGGACATCGCCGAAGAGTACTACTTCTCCGTTCTCCTCGATCGCTCCAACCGCACCTACCTCGCCATGTGCTCGAAGGAAGGCGGCATGGAGATCGAGCAGCTCGCGGTCGAACGCCCCGAAGCGCTTGCGAAGATCCCCGTCAACGCCATCGACGGCATCGACGATGCCAAGGCCAAGGAGATCGCCGAGGCGGCCGGCTTCGACGCCGAGACCGCGGCGAAGGTCGCCCCCGTGCTCACCTCCCTGTGGACCGTCTTCGAGAAGGAGGACGCCACGCTCGTCGAGGTCAACCCGCTCGTCAAGACCGGTGCCGGCGACATCCTCGCCCTCGACGGCAAGGTCTCGCTCGACGAGAACGCGGACTTCCGTCACCCCGACCACGAAGAGCTGCGCGACATCGACGCCGAGGACCCGCTCGAGCTCAAGGCCAAGGAACTCGACCTCAACTACGTCAAGCTCGACGGTGAGGTCGGAATCATCGGCAACGGCGCAGGCCTCGTGATGTCGACGCTCGACGTCGTCGCCTACGCCGGTGAGAAGCACGACAAGGTCAAGCCCGCGAACTTCCTCGACATCGGCGGCGGCGCCTCGGCCGAGGTCATGGCCAACGGACTCGACGTCATCCTCGGCGACGACCAGGTCAAGGCCGTGTTCGTCAACGTCTTCGGCGGCATCACCGCCTGTGACGAGGTGGCCCGCGGCATCGTCAAGGCCCTGGAGATCCTCGGCGATCAGGCGACCAAGCCGCTCGTCGTCCGCCTCGACGGCAACAACGTCGAAGAGGGCCGGGCGATCCTCGCCGAGGCCGCTCACCCGCTCGTCACCCAGGTCGACACCATGGACGGTGGAGCCGACAAGGCCGCCGAACTGGCAGCCGCCAAGTAAGGAAAGGTCTCTCACACCCATGTCTATCTTCCTGAATTCCGATTCGAAGATCATCGTCCAGGGCATCACCGGCGGCGAGGGCACGAAGCACACCGCCCGCATGCTCGCAGCCGGGTCGAACGTCGTCGGCGGCGTCAACGCCCGCAAGGCCGGCACCACCGTCAAGCACGTCGACAAGAACGGCGACGACATCGAGCTTCCCGTCTTCGCCTCCGTCGCCGAGGCGATGGAGAAGACCGGCGCCGACGTGTCCGTGGCCTTCGTCCCGCCCGCCTTCTCGAAGGACGCGGCGATCGAGGCGATCGACGCCGGCATCGGCCTGCTCGTCATCATCACCGAGGGCATCCCGGTCCAGGATTCCGCCGAGGTCTGGGCCCGCGCCCAGAAGGCCGGCAACGCGACCCGGATCATCGGCCCCAACTGCCCGGGCATCATCTCGCCCGAGCAGTCCCTGGCCGGCATCATCCCGGCGAACATCACGAAGAAGGGCAAGCTCGGACTCGTCTCGAAGTCCGGCACGCTGACCTACCAGATGATGTACGAACTGCGCGACCTCGGCTTCTCGACCGCGATCGGCATCGGCGGTGACCCCGTCATCGGCACCACGCACATCGACGCCCTCGAGGCGTTCGAGGCCGATCCGGAGACCGAGGCGATCGTCATGATCGGCGAGATCGGCGGCGACGCCGAGGAGCGGGCCGCAGCCTACATCAAGGAGAACGTGACGAAGCCGGTCGTCGGCTACGTCGCCGGCTTCACCGCTCCCGAGGGCAAGACCATGGGCCACGCCGGCGCCATCGTCTCCGGCTCCTCGGGCACCGCCCAGGCGAAGAAGGAAGCGCTCGAAGCCGCAGGCGTCAAGGTCGGCAAGACCCCGACCGAGACCGCCGAGCTCATGCGCGAACTCCTCAACGCCAAGTGAGCCTGCGCGCCTGATGCGCTGACCGTTCGTCCGCGGCATCAGGCGCTGCCGCGGTGCACCACGTGCGCACTGCGTGCGCTCAGTGCGCACCGCGGTGATCAGTCCGAAGCCCGCCTCCGCTGACCCGGAGGCGGGCTTCGTGCTGTCCGGGCCGACCCTCGCCGAGGCGGTCGCCGGTCCCGTGCGCACTCTGCACCGACGTAATCGCCGGTTCCGTGCGCACGCTGCGCCGAGGCGGTCGCCGAGTCTTGTGCGCATCCGTCGCCGAGGCGGTCGACGGTCCCGTGCGCGCCCGGCGCCCCGCACAACCCTCAGCGTCATTCCGCACCCGCAGCGTCATGCACAACCCGTAGCTCGCCGAGAGGCACCCGGAGCTCCGAATCCACCGTGTGCACGGGTTGTCTGTGCAGCTCCACGTTGGGGTCGACTTCGGGCGCGCGTGAGCATCGCGATCCGCCACACCCGGGAAACTCGCATGATTTGTGGAGATCGTATCCAAGTTGTTACCTTGGAAGCTCAGTCCCCGTTCGACGCTGACCCCGGTCCCCCTCCCGGATTGCACCATCGGTGCCGGTCTGCGTCGACCAACACAAAGGAATCACATGACAACTGCGACATCTCGCGCAGCTGCCGCAATCCTCGCGATGCTTGCCCTCGTGGCAACCGCGCTGATTGCGATCCCCGCTGTGGCAGCACCGCCATATCAGACGAACGCGAACATCGATTCGCTGAAGTTCCACGAGGAGTCGATCAAGAGCGGGTCGACTGCTCGCATCGACGGCACGTGGAGCCTTCCCGACAATCCTCAGACGCCCGCCGGCTTCGTCGTCGATCTTCCCGACGAGCTCCAGGGACGCACTGATTCCTTCGAACTCAAGGATCCCGATGGCGTGACCATGGGACAGTGCACCGTGACCGAGACGCAGCTCTACTGCGATCTCGACTCGGACTATCTCAACGCGAACCCGCTCAACATCCAGGGCACCTTCTACTTCTGGGTTTCGGTGCAGACCGAGACCACCGAGACCAAGGAAGTCACCTACGACTTCGGCGACGTCTCGGACACCGTGACCGTCACTCCGCCCGATGGCCCGTGCGTCGGCGACTGCGAGTGGAAGGGACAGGACTCGTACAAGTGGGGCAACTACAACTACGACGAGAACTACATCCAGTGGCACGTCAACATCAAGTCGCCTGCCGGCGGCATGAAGGGCGGCCAGAAGGTCACCGTCACCGACCTCGGCGGCGAGAACATCGAGCTGATCCCGGGCGAGACCCGTCTGTCGGGCACGAACACGTTCAACGAGAACGGCCAGCCCGTGGGCTGGGGACCGAAGCCCCAGGACTTCTACACCGTCTCTGACGATGGCGCGACCGTGAACTTCACCTCGGAAGAGGGCTGGGTCTACGCCGTCATCTACCGCACGACCGTCACCGACGGCGGCAAGTCCGACTCGTACACGAACTCGGCGCGGTTCGAGATCGAGGGCGAAGAGACCGTGATCAAGAAGGGCGAGGTCGTGCGTCAGGGCGGCGGCGGCACCGGCGACGGTGACGAAGAGCAGCCCACTCCGACGGAAACTCCCACGGAGACCCCGACGGAAACTCCGACGGAAACTCCCACGGAGACCCCGACGGAAACTCCGACGGAAACTCCCACGGAGACCCCGACGGAAACTCCGACGGAAACTCCCACGGAGACCCCGACGGAAACTCCGACGGAAACTCCCACGGAGACCCCGACGGAAACTCCGACCGAGACCCCGACCGAGACCCCGACTGAGACTCCGACGGAAACTCCCACCGAGACTCCGACGGATACCCCGACGGAAACTCCGACCGAGACCCCGACGGCTCCCGGACCGGGCGACACCCCGTCCGACAAGCCGACGGCTCCCGGCCCCGGTGGCGACCTGCCCCGGACCGGTGTCGACAGCATCGGCACGCTGGCCGCAGGCGCAGCCCTGCTCGTGGCCGGTCTCGTGACGATGGCACTCGTCCGGCGTCGGAAGATCAGCGCAGACAGCTGATCCAGCCGAGCACCATCTGAGGGGGAATGAAGAGGGAGCGACCGCGGTCGCTCCCTCTTCGCTGTCTGCGTGCAGTCAGCGATACGCTGAGCGGGTGAACAATGACGCCACGACCTCATCTGCATCCGCTAATGCACAGAAGAACCCCACCTCCATCACCGCGCCCGTGGTCAGCTCCGATCCCGCCGATCACCCGCGCAACTTCGGATCCGACAACTGGGCCGGCGCCCATCCCGAGGTGATGGCGGCGCTGGTCGAGGCGAACGTCGGTCACACCCCGGCCTACGGCGGTGATCCGTGGACGGCGCACTTCCACGAGGTCATGCGCGGGCACTTCGGTCCCGGCGCGCAGGCGTTCCCCGTGTTCAACGGCACCGGCGCCAACGTGCTCGCACTGCAGTCCGCGCTGCCGCGGTGGGCGGCCGTCATCACCGCGGTCAGCGCCCACATCAACTACGACGAGACGGGCGCCCCCGAGAAGGTCGGCGGGCTGAAGATCATCGGCGCCCCGACCGTCGACGGCAAGCTCACTCCGGACATCATCGCCGACGCCGTCATCGGCCGCGGCAGCGAGCACAACGCCCAACCGTTGGCCGTGAGCATTGCGCAGTCGACGGAGTGGGGCACGACGTACACGCAAGACGAGATCCGCGCGATCGCCGAGGCGGCCCACGACCAGGGCATGATCCTCCACATCGACGGCTCCCGCCTCGGCAATGCGGCAGCGTTCCTCGGCACCGGCCTCGGCGAGCTCACCACCGACGTCGGCGTCGACATCCTCAGCCTGGGCGGGACGAAGAACGGCCTCCTCGGCGCCGAGGCGGTCGTCGTCCTCAACCCGGAGATCGGGCAGGGGATGCGGTTCCTGCGGAAGATGAACCTGCAGCTGTCGTCGAAGATGCGCTTCCTGTCCGCCCAGCTGGGCGCCCTCTACGACGGCGAGCTGTGGCGCACCTCGGCGAACCGTGCCAACGACATGGCCGTGCACCTTGCTGATCGACTCGCCGAGGCGGCCGCCGACAACCGTGTGCCCGGGCTCTCCGTCGTCCAAGCGGTGGAGGCGAACGTCGTGTTCGTTCGCATGCCCGCCGAGGTGGCCGCCCGCACCCGGCAGCGCTTCGCCTTCGCCGACTGGCCGCTGCAGCCGAACGTCGTCCGCCTCATGTGCGCCTTCGACACGACGCCCGAGGACGTCGACGCCCTCGTCTCAGCGATCGTCGGGGAGTGAGCTGGTCCTCGTCCGGACGACGGCGAACCGCCTCGGCGCTCTCGGTCGCCCTTGACGTTGACGAGCTGACGCAGGGTGTGCCGAACCTCGACGAGCGGGCCCGCATCGGCCATCACCTGGTCGATCGGCTTGTACGCCTGCGGGATCTCATCGATGAAGGCATCCGTGTCGCGGTACTCGATGCCGACCATCGCCTCCCGCAGCTGCTCCTGGTTGAACGTCTTGCGCGCAGCGCTCCGGGAGAACTGCCGACCGGCGCCGTGCGGGGAGCGATGTCACTGGGAGCGATCTGCCTTGACGCTACAGACGAGCATGGCGGGTGATCGGCCTTCTGAAAGGCCGCGATCCTTCTCCGGCGGCCCATCTCAGTTCGTCGAGTATGCTGCCGCGAACTCAGCGCTTGGCGGGATCGGCTGGATGACGTCGAGGAGAACGCCATCAGGAGCTGCGACGATGAAGTGGCGTTGTCCGAAAGCCTCGTCGCGCAGGGTGAGAATCGGATCGTTCTCGGCGTCCCGAATCATGCGGTCATAGACCTCGTCGACATTGTCGACCTCGAGATTCACGATCACGCCTCGTGGCGTTGTCCGATATCCCTCGGGAATGGTCTCGTGGTCGTGGGCAAGGATCGCCAGTTCGAACGTGCCCAGACGCAGACTGGTGTACCAATCCGACTCGTATGTGATCTCGAAACTGAGCTCGTCGCGATAGAAGGCCACGGCAGCGGCGACATCATCGGACATGAGCACGGGGTAGAAACTGGTCGCAGACATTGGACTCTCCTTTACGTACAATGAGTATGTAATATCACGAGAATACATACTCAATGTACGTAAAGGAACCCCATGCCTCGAGCTTCCGCAGCCGACGCTGCGAGAACCGCGCAGCAGATCCTTGATATCGCGGAAGAACTGTTCTCCCTGCGTGGCTTCTCCGATGTTTCGTTGAGCGATGTCGCCCAGACCGCCGGCGTCACCCGTGGGGCCGTCTATCACCATTTTCGGAACAAGGTTGGCGTGTTCCAGGCGGTCGCTGCCAAGCTTCAAGCGAGAATCGCAATTGCTGTGGTCGAGGCGGCTGACTCCGCGGGGTCCGATCCCGGAGCGCAGCTGGTCGCAGGATCGCACGCGTTCATCGATGCGATCACCGCCGGGCCGGCGGTGCGCATTCTCCTTGTGGATGCGCCTTCGGTTCTCGGGTGGGAGGAATGGCGTCGCCTGGATGATGTGAACTCAGTCAGGCACCTGCGTGAAGCGCTTCGCGAGGTCGGACTCGATGAGGACCTCCTTGAAGCAGTGGCCGCTCAACTTTCGGGTGCGATGAACGAGGCCGCACTCTGGATCGCACAGCACAGCAATGCCGACAAGGCCAGAGAGCACTCGCACGCTGCCCTCGATCGTCTGCTGGCGGCTGTCACTCCTGCGACGACTGTTTCCTCAGGCGACGAGACGGGCACCAGCCCCACGGCTGAGCAGAGATCTACTTCTTCCCGTCGGCCCTGACGGAGACGACGGGCACCTCGGCCTCGAGGATGATCCGCTGCGCCGTCGAGTCCGTGATGAGCTTGCCGACGGGGGAGCGGCGGCGCGAGCCGATGACGATCATGCGGTTGTCGTCGTTCGCCTCGGCCACCCAGCTGCGTGAGCACTTCCGACGGGCGGTGGGCACGAGCCCGTCCCAGTATCGGCAGTCCTTCGCGCAGTCAGGTGCCGCCGACGGCGACGCGTGATCTGAGGCCCGGGAAGCGGGCTGACCCCAACCGCCGTGGCGGTGCCTGCACATATGTCACAGTGCGCAGGCCCCGCCTCGGCGCTCTCAGTCGCCCTTGACGTTGACGAGCTGACGCAGGGTGTGCCGGACCTCGACGAGCGGGCCCGCATCGGCCATCACCTGGTCGATCGGCTTGTACGCCTGCGGGATCTCATCGATGAAGGCATCCGTGTCGCGGTACTCGATGCCGACCATCGCCTCCCGCAGCTGCTCCTGCGTGAACGTCTTCCGCGCAGCACTCCGGGAGAACTGCCGACCGGCGCCGTGCGGGGAGGAGTTGAGTGACACCGGGTCGCCCTTGCCGACAACGACGTAGGAGGCCGTGCCCATGGAGCCGGGGATGAGCCCGAGCCGCCCGGCGTCGGCCTCGATCGCACCCTTCCTCGACACCCACACCCGTTTGCCGAAGTGCTCCTCGGACTGCGTGAAGTTGTGGTGGCAGTTGATCCGCTCCGCCTCGACGACGGGCTCGCCCATCGTCTCGGACAGCTGCCTGGCCACCCGATCCATCATCTCCTCGCGGTTGAGCAGCGCGAAGTGCTGGGCCCACTTCAGCTGCCTGATGTAGGCGGTGAACTCAGGGGTGCCTTCGACGAGGTAGGCGAGATCGGGGTCGGGCAGATCGATCCACCACTGCCGGTTGAGCCTCGCGGCGACCTTGATGTGGTGAGTTGCGATCTTGTTCCCGATGCCCCGGGAGCCGGAGTGGAGGAACATCCACACCCGGTCGGTCTCGTCGACGGAGACCTCGATGAAGTGATTGCCCGATCCCAGGGACCCCAGCTGGTGGCGCCAGTGCCCGGCGTAGGAGGCGGGGTCGAAGTCCGCTTTCTCCGCGAGCTCCTCGAGTTCGGTGATGCGCGGGGCCGCGGTGGCGACGATCTTCCGGTTGTAGGCACCGGCAGAGGTCGGCACGGCGCGCTCGATCGCCTCCCGCAGCGCTGTGAGGTCGCGTGCCGCGAGCTCTGACCGGGTGAACTGGGTGCGCACCGCGATCATGCCGCAGCCGATGTCGACGCCGACGGCGGCCGGGATGATCGCGCCGAGCGTCGGGATGACCGACCCCACGGTCGCGCCCTTGCCCAGGTGGGCATCGGGCATGAGTGCGAGGTGCGGGTAGATGAACGGCATGCGCGCCGTCTGGTGCGCCTGCTCCCGGGTCCTCTCATCGAGGAGAGAGGCCCAGGAGATGAGCCGTCTGTCGAGTTTCTCCATTGTTCCTTCCTTGCATTTTCAGTGGTGATGTCCGGGACGATCACCACCGCAGAGGCCAAGGAGGACACAGCTGCGAGAAGAGGAAAGCCCCGGACCGGTGATCGGTGCGGGGCAGTCTGACGTCGGAGTCAGATGTCGCGCGACCGAAGGGTCGGCTGACGGCGGGATTCGACGTGCGTCGATCCCTTCTGCTCACGCTTGAGGGCGAGAGTGGCCATCAGTGTCATCCTTCGTGTCTCCGCCGCGCCGAGGTGGCGCGGCGGTGGGTGTCATCTGCACCGAGGCGGCGCAGAAGTCCGACCATACACGACTGCAGGAGTCGTGTCCATGGCTGTCACCGGGAGCTCTGCGCCTTGACGGAGACGACGGGCACCTCGGCCTCGAGGATGATCCGCTGCGCCGTCGAGCCCATGATGAGCTTGCCGACAGGGGAGCGGCGGCGGGAGCCGATGACGATCATGCGGGTGTCGTCGGTCGCCTCGGCCAGCGCCAGGAGCTCTTCGACGGGGTCGTTGCCGCGGAGGAACTGGAGGATCTCATGGGAGACCTCCGAGTCGCGCAGGGTCGTCTTGAGCTCATCCATGTCGGCGTTCGTCGCCACGCCCCGCTCGTCGGGAGTCTCACCGATGCCGGCGTTGAGCACGATGACGGTGTCGTCGAACGCGCGGGCCTGTTCGATGCCGAATGCGACCGCAGCCTTGCCTTCGGGCGAGGGGGAATAGCCGACGAGGATGGTCATGTTCACTCCTGGATGCGTGTGGGGACTCGAGCTCCCTCAATTAGTAGCACATCTCACCCTGGCAGCGGCGGCGTCAGCGCGGCCGTGACCTCGCCGCACTAGACTGAGCGGATGCCCGGCTCCCTCCTCGCCCCCGATTCCCAGGCTCTGCGCACCCGCGACGAGATCCTCGCCCGTCTGCCGCTGACCGCGCAGACCCCCGGTCTGCCGCAGGCCAGGCTGCTCGCCGACTACGTTATCGGTCGCCGCGGCGGGTCCCTCGACGTCTCCGGTCGGACGACCGACGGCACGCACGTCTCGCCCGCCGACGCCCCTGCCCGGATCATCGTCGTCGACGATCCGCACGGCCTGCAGGCGCGCGTGCTCACCGAGTTCGCTCCCGTCGCGACCTTCAACGACCGTCTCGATGAGGCGGGAGCCGTGGCGGCTGCGGCTCCCAGCGCCGAGGCGGTCGCTGACCTGGGAGAATACGTGTCCGCGCGGCTCGCCGAGGTGGACGCCGCACACTCGTCCGAGGCCGACGAGGAGCCTGAGGTGTGGGCGGTCGTCAACGCGCCGAAGGCGACGAGCGCGCTCGCCGAGGTCGTCGCCGTGCTCCAGCCGCTCGTGTCGACGCTCATCGTCATCGGCCGCAGCGACGTCATGAGCCGGGCGGTGAACAAGGAGCTCGCGCGCGGGTTCGGGCGGGTCGACGTCTCCCCGGGCATCGGGAAGCACCGCCTCATCATCGGCAGCCGTCCGCTGTCGACGCCGTCGCTGACGGCCTTCCCGCGCCGCGGCACGATCGAGACGACCGAGACCGGCCCGCTCGAGGTCAGCGCCCACGGGGCGTGCTTCTCCGGGACGAAGGCCGATGAGGGGTCGACGCTGCTGCTCACCGCCCTCGCCGAGGCGGTCGCTGCCCCGGATGGGCCTGCCGCCCTGACGCGTCCGGCCTCCGTTCTCGACCTCGGCGTCGGCAACGGGTGGCTGCTCACCGCCGCACTGCGCGTGACGGGGGCGGGTACGGGAGTCGGCGTCGACATCTCCCGGGCGGCGGTCGCCTCGGCGCAGGAGACGGCAGCGGCCAACGGATCCGACGTCGCGACGATCCTCGCCGATGCCACCGACGTCGATGCTCTCACCGGGGAGTTCGACCTCATCCTCCTCAATCCGCCGTTCCACCACGGCACGACGATCGAGACGGACACGGCGGGCGAGCTCATCCGCACCGCAGCCGCGCACCTGCGGCCCGGAGGACGGGTGGTCACGGTCTTCAACTCGCATCTGCGCTACCGAGACCGGCTCGAGTCGCTCATCGGTCCGAGCGAGCAGCTGGCGCGCACCGCGAAGTTCACGGTCGTCATCAGCCGGGCGGCCGACTGACCGGTCCTCTCAAGCGGCATTGTGGTCCATGTCACCTGCTGTTCACGTGGCAGGCCTACCGTCGGGGCATGAATGACGACAGCGTGGCCTACGACCGCATCGAATACACCGAGGTCGACGACATCCTCGAGTGCACGACCGACACCTCGCATCCCGTGCTGCTGACGAAGGCGGCGCTGGACGGAACGCCGGCCGAGGTCGTCGACTGCAATCGCGAACTCGTCGCCCGCTCGCTCGACCGTGCGGGGACGATCGAGGATCTCTCCCGTGACTCCGTCCGCAGCAGCTACGTCGACCTCTACCGGGCCGCGGTGACCGAACGCGGGTGGGCCTGGTACCGCGACCGCGTGCCCCGCACCGCCAGGGAGCTCGCGCTGCAGGGACTCAAGCTCATCGGCGCGCGCGAGCACCTCGACCTCGTCGTCCGGGCGATCGAGGAGGACCTCGACGACGAGGCCTTCCGCTCGGCCTTCGACACCGCCGAGGCGGCGACCGCGCTCGAGGCCGCGAACGCCGCATTCCTCCTCGACCTGCCGACGATCAACGTGCTCAGCGAGACCGACATCGAGACCGCCCTGAGCATCGAGTTCTCCGGCTCCGGTCTGCCCGCCGACTACCCGCGCTGGCGCGGTGACCTGACGATCTTCGACTGAGCGGTGGCGGCCGCCGGAAGCGGCACGACGTGACGGCCTGCGCTCGCGGTTGGCGGCAGCTGCCTGAGTGGGACGCCGTCTGGCTCTCTCCACGCACGGTTTGCGGTCACGACACCGAGGCGGAACAGCCGAATCGGTGACGCGGGCTCGGTTCTGCGACCACGAACGGCCGCTCAGAGCTTCGGCTCGCCCCAGATGCCCATGGCGAGGAAGACGAGACCGGCCAGCAGCGTGAAGCCGGTTGCCCACGGTCGCAGGTCCGCCTCGGCGAGGCGGGCGAAGAACCCGGAGATGCGGTCGGAGATCCGGGGGAAGCGGTTCCACGCCCAGGTGAGGAGCACGTACGGTGCGATCATCGCGGCGATGAAGACGAGGAAGGTGACGCCGCGGACGGCGATGTCCTCGCTGACGGCACGGACGATGCGGGCGACGATGTACATCGTCGCGAAGTCGCTGAAGCTGATGACGGTGTTCGAGACGCCGATGACGATCATCGCCCACGGTTTGCCGGTGGGCTTCTTGTGCGGCTTCTTCGGCTTCGGCGGACGGCGCAGTCGGAGGGCCATGATGATGCCGGCGATGAGGAAGAGGACGCCCGCGGCGAGGTCGACGCCGCGGCGCACGAGCACCTTCTCGACGTCGCGGCTGACGAGGGTCTCGAGCGTGTGCGGGTCGATGACCTGGAGGGCGAGGAGGATGACGGTGGCGCCGATGACGAGACCGAGGAGCATGAAGCCCATCGCACGCTTCGCCCGCGGGACGTCGGTGAGGACGCGCAGGGACTCGGCGATCGTCGTCGGGCTGATGCCCATGACGAGGCCGAGCCCGATGAGGCTGACGGCGGCGCCGACGAATCGCAGGAGGTCTGTCTCAAGCATGGGAGCAACATTACCGGGGTAGGGTCGCTCCATGGACGACACGAGGCTTGCCGATTTCTGGGCCACGGCGCGGGCAGCCGAGCCGTCCCTGCCCCCGGCCGTTCCCGCGGCGTGGGCCTTCGGTGCGGGTCCCGCGCAGGCCGACGACCTGCTCGCGCTCGTCCTCGCCGGCGTCAAGACGGCGACCGCCTCGGCCCTCGATGACTACGATGTCGACGGAGAGCCCGTTCCCCGAGCTGGAGATGCGAGCATCGTCCTCGATGGCCGGGACCGACCGCGGGCTGTCATCGTCACCTCGGCGGTGGAGATCCTTCCCTTCGCCGAGGTGACCGCGGAGCATGCGTGGGCCGAAGGCGAGGGTGATCGTTCGTTGGCTCACTGGAGAGCCGTGCACGAGGATTTCTGGCGTGCCCAAGCTGCCCATCCGGCCGGGTTTCGGCCCGACATGCCGGTCGTGTGCGAACGGTTTCGGCTCGTGTTCGCCGCTGACTAGGCGAGCCTCACGCGCTGGTTGCGAACCGGACGGGAAAGAGCTCCGTTCGGGCGACGACGCGTTCACGTTCAGCTGCCTGCCCGCCGCGGCGGGGATCGGCGAGGTAGGAGTCGAGGGCGTCCTGCGAGGCGAATCGGTAGAACTGCACCTCGTCGGGGTGGCCGTCCGCACCGTCGCAGAGTGCTCGGGAGAGGATCTCGCCGCCGTTCTCGGGGATGAGCGTCAGGACGTCGGATTCGTAGGCATGCATGTCATCGGCCAGGCCCTCACGTGCCCAGATCAGGCAGCAGAGCAGGATCTCTGCCGAGGCAGCGCCGGTCATGATGCGGTGGGAGCTGCGTCGTAGGTGAGCCAGTGCGTCTTCGTTGCGACCTTGTCGTAGAGGGCCTGGGCCTGTGTGTTGTCATCGGCGGTGATCCAGCGGACGACGGACCGTCCTTCGGCAGCGGCGATGTCCTGGAGTCGGGCGATGAGAGCGCGCCCGGCCCCCGTGCCGCGGGCCTCGGGTGCAGTGAAGAGATCGTCGAGCCAGATCCCGATCGTGCCGGTCGAGGGCCGGGAGAAGCGACGGTAGTCGGCGATCGCGACGATCTGACCGTCCGCCTCGGCGACAAGACTCTCGCTCTCGTGGGACGGATCGCTCACCCAGCCCCAGACCCGAGCGACGACGTCCTCGGATTCGGGGAGGTGGTAGAACTCGCGGTAGTCGCGGAAGAGCTCGCGCCAGCGGGCCTCATCGGCTGATTCGACCGGGCGGACGGTCACCTCTGCATTCGCACTCATGAGGTCACTGTAGGACCGAACCTGCCCGATGAGGAAGAGTCGGGCCAGCTCCGCGCCGGAATCAGCCGCGTGTTCCGGTGACCGCCCGATTGTGCTCGAGCGCCACGTCGACCCAGCAGGTGAGGTCGGCCTCGCTGTCGAGTGCCGCCGCCGCGACCTCGATCCAGCCCGGCCCCATTGTTCGTCCGGCACCCATCTCGGCCTGCGCGGCTCCGGGGCGGTCAAGCAGCTCGGCGTGCCGATCGGCATCGACGCGGACGAGCAGGGCACCTGACTTCAGCGCACACACGGCGAGCTTCTCGCGGACCATGAACGAGCGACCGCCGAACATCGAGACCTCGCGCACGACGGATTCCTCGGCGAGCGCGGTGCGCACACGGTCGACGAGGCGCGTCTGCTCCGGGGTCATCATCGGCTCACACCCGGCGATGACGGCAACGACGATCTCCGGCGCAGCATCACTGAGGGGGAGGGCCGTAGGAGAGGCGGTCGAACATGAGCACGGTCTCCGTGATCTTGCCGTCGCGCACGGTGAAGAGCTCGGCCGCCGGAGTCGTGCCGGTCTCAGCGGTCTGCGGATAGTAGAGACGAACGATGCGGTCCCCGTCGGAGAATTCGCCGATCTCCTCGACGCCGGTGAGCATCGGAGCGAAACCGCCGATGAACTCGGTGTAGGCCTCGATGCCGGTGATGTCCTGACCTGGTGCCCGACAGACGATGTCGTCGGCGACGAGGGCCATCGCCTCGTCGATCCGGTTGTTCGTCCATGCATCGTGGTACTGCTGCACGACGTCCGCTGCGGTGTTCTCTGCCATTGTTCTCTCCTCTTCGAGTGGTGGAACCTGAGTGGTGGATCCTGTGCGGTGGAACGTGAGTGACTCGGCGAGCGAACCGTGCGATCATCAACCCGGCAGCGGCCGCCAATCGTCGGGGTCGTTGACGGCACCGGCGCCGGCGACGACGAGCCGCGGCAGGAAGTGCGCCCAGCCGTGGGCGTGGCCGGGCACCTCGGCTTCGGGCAGGTCCGAATGGATGAGGTCGACGCGGGTGCCCGAGTCGGTTGCCGTGAGCCGGAACTCGACGGTCGAGGCACCGACCGGCAGATCCGCACTCCCGGGGAAACCCCAGGAGACGACGACACGGTGGGGCGGATCGAGATCAATGAACTCGCCGCGCACCGGATGGCCGGCGATGTCGACAGCGAACCGACCGCCTCGGCGAGGGTCGAGGTCGGCGAACTCGCCCATCCACGCCGTCATGCCCTCGTTCGTCGTCAGGTAGGAGAACACCGTCTCCGGCGCGGCGGCGATGTCGACGGAGTCCGTGAACTCAGCCATTGCCGCCCCTCTCCCGACTCTCGACGGCGGTCTTGAGGGCGGCGAGCTTCGTCGGCCAGAAATCGTCGAGATACGACCGCACCGCCGCCAGTCCGTCGGTGTCGACGGCGAAGAGGTGGCGCGTGCCCTCCCGGGTCCCGGTGGTCAGTCCCGCTTTCGCCAGCACACCGAGGTGATGCGACGTCGTCTGCTGGGAGAGTCCGACCTCCTCGGCGATCGTTCCCACCGGCTTCGGTGCCGAGCGGACCGCGCGCAGGATCGCCCGGCGGTTCCCGTCGGCGAGCGCACGCAGCGCCCGGTCGAGCTCGGGTTCGGCTTCGGCACTCATGTCCGTCCTCGGTGATCGGATGCGCTGACACCCTCACCATAACACAAATATTCATTTGTACTTATGGATATGAGTGAATTGGGTGGAGCGGAGAGCCGCCGGCAAGGCGGGGCAGAGCAGGGGGAAGGGGATGCGCCGAGGCGGTGGTTTCTCGTCGCGCACTGTCGGGAGCGTGAGGCCATCCGGTGGTTCGTCCTCGACCAGATCGTCACTGCGCACCTCACAGCAGAAGCGGCGACCGACATCCCCGTCGCCGCGGTCGGAGCTCCGCCGCCGACGGCCCGGGCAGTGGCCGGCGAGAGCTGACCGGGCGGCCGCCGGGCGGGAATCCCGCACGCGACGATCGGATTTGCGCCAGTCGCGTCTGAGATGGACAGTGCAGGAACTGGCCATCTCGGTTCCAACTGGCGCAAACTCGGACTCGCCAGGCGGGTCGAGACGCCGAACGGCCCCCGACCGTGGTCGGGAGCCGTTCACCTCACGTGCGCGAGAGGGGACTTGAACCCCTACGTCCGAAGACACTGGAACCTAAATCCAGCGCGTCTGCCAATTCCGCCACTCGCGCGCAGGCCGCACCAAGCCTAGCAGGGCACGGGCACGCGGCGGAACGGGAATCAGGCGGCGGCGTCGATGCCGAGCGCCTTGCGCAGCCGCGCGACGTGCCCGGTCGCCTTGACGTTGTACTGTGCGAGTTCGACCTTGCCCTCGGCATCGACGACGACAGTCGAGCGGATGACGCCCTGGACGACCTTGCCGTAGTTCTTCTTCTCGCCGAAGGCACCCCACTCGTCCATCATCGCCTTGTCCGGGTCGGAGAGCAGCTCATAGGTGAGCCCTTCCTTCTCCTCGAACTTCTTGAGCTTCTCCGGCGAATCGGGGGAGACGCCGAGGACGACGAGACCGGCAGACTTGAGCGCCGAGAGCGAATCCCGGAAGTCACACGCCTCGGTCGTGCAGCCGGGCGTCATCGCTGCGGGGTAGAAGTAGACGACGACCCGCTGACCCCTGAAGTCGGACAGGCTCACCGACTTCCCGTTCTGATCGACGAGCGTGAAGTCCGGGGCGGTGTCGCCGACTGACAGACGTGGCATGGAATCTCCTCTGTTGCATCCGATCGTTGCTGCCCCTCCACTCTAGCCGCGACGCCGGACACGACCCTCACGCGGCAGGACACGACCATCGCCGAGGCGGTGCACCGCCCCAGCCCACCGTTCCGGCCCTATCGACAGCCCGTCACCGGACCCTGGCGATCGCCTCCCCGACGGCGACGGTGTCACCGACCGACGCGATATGCGACAGCGTCCCCGCTGCCGGAGCGGTCACGCGGGTCTCCATCTTCATCGCCGAGAGCACGGCGACCTCGTCGCCTTCGGCCACCTCGGCGCCATCGGCGACGAGGAAGTCGACGAGGCTGCCCGGCACCGGCGCCGTGACCGGAGCCGACCCGTCATTGGAGTCCGCATTCCCCGCGGAATCAGGCGAAGATCCGGCGTCCGCACCCGCCGACGCAGATCCTCCGACCGACCCGAGGGCCGCAAGCAGTGACTCGGGCAGACCGATCGTCGTCATCCGCCCGTCGATCTCGATGTCCATCCGCGTCAGGCCCTCGGCTGCGACCGGCGCCGGCCGGTCCTGCGGGCCGAACTCGGGCAGCAGCTCCGCTTCGATCCACTGCGTGTCGATGCCGATGACATCGCCGGCGAACGCAGGATGGCGGAGGATCGCGAGCGATGCCGGCAGCACCGTCGCGGGCCCGGTGACGGTGAGCTCGCGCGCGGCAGTGATCGTCCGGGCGATCGCCGTCGCCCGGTCCGGGCCGTGGACGATGAGCTTGGCGAAGAGCGAATCGAAGGCCGGCTGCACGGTGTCACCGCCGCGTACTCCCGTATCCCAGCGCACTCCCGGCCCGCCGGGCACGGTGAGCGCCTCGATGCGCCCCGGTGTGGGAAGGAACCCGCGACCGGGATCCTCGGCGTTGAGACGCAGCTCGATCGCATGCCCCCGCACCTCCGGCGTCTCAGTCAGCGACAGCCCCTGACCGAAGGCGATGCGGAACTGCTCGGTGACGAGATCGACCCCGGTGACCGCCTCGGTGACGGGATGTTCGACCTGGAGACGGGTGTTGACCTCGAGGAACGTCATCGTGCCGTCGGCGGCGAGGAGGAACTCGACGGTGCCCGCGCCCCGATAGTCGACCTCGGCGCAGATCGCCTCCGCCGAGCGCTGCAGGCGGTCCCGCTGCTCGGCGGTGAGATTCGGCGCAGGGGCCTCCTCGACGAGCTTCTGGTTGCGCCGCTGCGCCGAGCAGTCGCGGTCACCGACGGCGACGACGGTGCCCCGCCCGTCGCCGACGACCTGGACCTCGACATGGCGCGGATGCTCGAGGAACTTCTCGACGAAGCACTCGGGACGACCGAACGCCTCGACGGCCTCACGGGTCGCCGATTCGAAGGCCCCGGCCACCTCGGCGAAATCGCGGACGATCTTCATCCCGCGCCCGCCCCCGCCGTGTGCGGCCTTGATGATGATCGGCAGACCGGCCTCGCGGGCGAAGTCCTCGACCTCGGCGGCGCCGGTCAGCGGCCGGTCGATGCCCGGGGCCAGCGGTGCCCCGACCTTCTGCGCGAGCTGCCGAGCGGTGACCTTGTCCCCGAGCGCGGTGATCGCCTCCGGACTCGGCCCGATCCAGATCAGCCCCGCGTCTTCGACAGCGGCGGCGAACTCGGCGTTCTCGGAGAGGAACCCGTAGCCGGGGTGGACGGCCTCGGCCCCGGAGGCCTGGGCCGCGGAGATGAGGGCCGTGATGTTGAGGTAGGTCTCCGCGGCGGTCGTGCCGGGCAGTCCGATGGCGACATCGGCGAGCTGTGCGTGCAGGGCCGTGGCGTCCTGATCGGCATAGACGGCGACGGAGGTGTGCCCGTTCTCGGCACACGCGCGGATGATGCGGACGGCGATCTCGCCGCGGTTGGCGATGAGGATGGTCGACATGGCTCAGCTTTCGTCGGAGGGGTCAGAGGAGGTGGAATCGGCGGCTGCGGCCGTACGGAAGCGGATGCGCACCCCCGGGGGCAGCTGCGCGGCGAGGTCGGTGTCGTCGACGCTGGCGATGATCGGATAGCCCCCGGTGAGCGGATGGTCGGGCCCGAAGAGCACCGGTTGGCCGTTCGGCGGGACCTGCAGGGCACCGGTCACCGCGCCTTCGCTCGGCAGCTCACCGGTCCGCGCCCGCTCGAGCGGCACCTCCCCGGCCAGCCGCAGACCGACCCGATCCGATTCGTGCGTGACCGTCCACTCCTGCGTGAGCAGGGTGTCGATGCCGGCAGACGTGAACCAGTCGTCCCGCGGACCGAGGGCGACCGTGAGCTCGACGAGGTCACCCGGTGCCGGCAGAACCCGATCCGCGCCGAGGCGGGGCCCGGGATCGACGAGATGCGGGGCCGTGACCGGATCGCCCAGGTCGATCGTGTCCCCGGCCGTGAGTGCGGCGGGCCCGAGGTGGGCGAGCGTGTCCGCCGAGGCGCTGCCGAGCGCCGTGTCCGCGATGATCCCGCCGCGGACGGCCAGGTAGCGACGCGCACCCGTCTCGGTCGGCCCGAGCTCGAGTATGTCCCCGTCGACGAGGGAGAACGCCTCGCCGAGGCGGTGGCGGAACACCGTTGTGTCAGCGGCGGTCACGGTGATCGGGCCGCCGGCGCCGGTGACCGCGGCGACCCCGTCACCGGTGACGCGCAGGCTGACCCTGCCGCCGAAGCTCTCGAGGACCGCGGCGGACTCGGCGTTGCCGACGAGGCGGTTGGCATCGACGAGGGCGGAACGGTCGGCGGCTCCCGCGCTCGATGCGCCCATCGATGCGAACCCGGGGCGCCCGAGGTCTTCGATGAGGAGCTGGAGGCCCGGCTCGATGACGGTGAGGAAGTGGGACGCTGAGGACTCCGCCGCGGACGTCTCCTCCGAGGACGGCGCCTCCGCCGACGCAGGCGCCTCCGCCGCTCGCGCGCTCGCTCTCCCGGCGTCGACGAACGTCACGATGGTCCCGGGCACGAAGAGCGCCGGGGGCTGCCGGTCGAGGTCCCAGAGGATGGCATCGGTGTGGCCGATGAGCTGCCATCCGCCGGGGGAGGCCCGGGGGTAGACCCCGGTGAACTCCCCGGCGAGGCCGACCGCCCCGACGGGCACGCGGGTGCGCGGAGACGACCGGCGGGGCACGTCGAAGAGCGGGTCGTCGCCGGCGAGGTACCCGAACCCGGGGGCGAACCCGGAGAACGCGACCTCCCAGCGGGCGCGCTGGTGGCGGGCGACCACCTCGGCGGGGGAGACGCCGAGGAGGTCAGCCACCTCGGCGAGGTCCTCACCGTCGTAGCGGACGTCGATGGTCACGGTGCGCCCGGACCCGGTCGCGGAGTCGGTGACGTCGAGTCCGGAGATGGCCTCCTCGAGGGCCGGCGCCGAGGTGCGGGCCGGGTCGAAGCGGATGAGCACGGTCCGCGCGGCGGGCACGAGTTCGACGACGCCGGGCAGCGCCGCCGTCTCGAGGGCATGGTTGAGCTGCATCGATGCGGCGAGGTCGGCGGATTCGACGAGGAGATGCCGGCGGGAGGCGGTGCGGAAGACGGTCACTGGCGGTAGTCGCTTTCGGGGGCGTCGGTGATGAACATCCGCCCGGGGGAGTGGGTGAGGGCGAACGGCGGGGCGGATTCGGCGATCGCGACCTGCGGGGTCACCCCGCACGCCCAGAACACGGGGACGTCGCCGTCCTCGATGACGGGCGGGTCGCCGAAGTCGGGGGCGTCGAGATCGCGGATCCCGAGGGCCGCCGGGTCGCCGATGTGGACGGGAGCCCCATGGACGGCGGGGAAGCGGTCGGTAATGCGGACCGCCTCGGCGACCTGTGCGGCGGGGATCGGCCGGAGCGAGACGACCATGTCCCCGGAGATCCGCCCGGCGGGCCGGCACGCGGTCGACGTGCGGTACATCGGCACGTTGCGCCCGGCCTCCTGGTGGCGGATGGGGATGTCGGTCCGTGCGAGGTCGGCCTCGAATGTGAAGCTGCAGCCGATGAGGAACGACACGAGGTCCGGGTGGTCGGCGAAGACGGACGAGGCGTCGTCGACCTCGGCGGTCAGTTGCCCGTCCTCCCACACCCGGTAGCGGGGAAGGTCGGTGCGCAGATCGCTGCCGGCAGCCAGCGCCGATTCGACTCGGCCGGGCTCGAGGACGTCGATGACCGGGCACGGCTTCGGGTTGCGCTGGGCGAAGAGGAGGACGTCGAAGGCCCAGTCGGCGGGCACGGCGATGAGGTTGGCCTGGACGAGCCCGGATGCCATCCCCGAGGTGGGGCCGGTGAAACCGGCACGGATGCGGGCGCGGGCCGCGACCCCGGCCGCCGCCCCGGCCGACGTCTCCGCCGGTGTCGAGGGAGGTGCCCCGGCCGCCGCCCCTGCCGGTGTCACGGCTGTGCTCCGACGAACGGGGCGATGCTCACCCCGGCGTCGGTGAGGATGTCGCGGGAGGCCTGGGCCATCTCGATCGAGCCGCGGGAATCCCCGTGGAAGCAGATCGACTGCGCGTCGACGGTGATCGTCGACCCGTCGATCGCTTCGATCTCCCCGGTCTCGACGAGGCGCAGCACGCGGGCGGCGACGAGCGCCGGATCGTCGAGGACGGCCCCTGACTCGGTGCGGGAGACGAGCGAGCCGTCGGGATTGTAGGCGCGGTCGGCGAAGGCCTCGGCGGCCACGGTCAGTCCCGCCTCGGCGGCGATCCGGTTGGCGACGCTGCCGGCGAGGCCGAGGAGGACGAGGCTCGGATCGACGGCCCTGACGGCGGCGGCGACGACACGGGCCTGGGCTTCGTCGTGGACGATCGTGTTGTAGAGACCGCCGTGGGGTTTGACGTAGCGGACACGGCCGCCGACGGCCGTGGCCAGTCCGATGAGGGCGCCGATCTGGTACTCGACCTGGGCCTGCAGGGTCGCTGCGGGCACGTCCATGGGGCGCCTGCCGAAACCCTCGTAGTCGTCGTAGCCGGGATGGGCGCCGATGATGACGCCGCGGTCGGTCGCCTCGGCGACGGTGTGCTTGATCCCTTCGGGACTGCCCGCATGGAACCCGCACGAGACGTTCGCGCTGGTGACGATGCCGAGCATCGCATCGTCGTCGCTGACGATCCGGTCGGGGACGTTCTCCCCGAGGTCGGAGTTGAGGTCGATGGTCGTCATATCAGGCTCCTATTCCGATCATGGCGAAGATGGGGCCGATCGACTGAACGGCCATGTACCAGGTGAGCAGGGTCGCCGCCGTGCCGATGACGAGCAGCCACTTGGGGTAGGAATCCGTGCGCAGCAGCTGCGGGCGGAACCAGCCGATGTACATGAAGATCGTCAGACCGATCGGGAGGATGAGGCCGTTGAAGCCGCCGACGAAGACGAGCAGGGTCGCCGGTGCCGTGCCGACGATGAGGTAGACGACGAGGGAGACGACGATGAAGGCCACGGTCGCCAGCTGCAGCGGCCAGCCGCCGCCGAGGCGCTTCGAGAACGCGGAGAGGAACGTCGCCGAGGTGTAGGCCGCCCCGATGACCGAGCTCAGTGCCGCGGCCCAGAAGATCGCCCCGAAGATCCGGATGCCCGCATCGCCGAGGACCGCGGCGAAGGCCTGACCGGCGGGGTTGGCGACCTGGCTCTCGATGTCGAGGACGACCCCGGAGGCGACGACGCCGAGGATCGCGAGGAAGAGGACGTAGCGCATGATGCCGGTGACGACGATGCCCGAGAGCGCCGAGCGCATCACCGACGGCGCGTTCTCCGGTCCGGTCTTGCCCGAGTCGAGGTAGCGGTGGGCCCCGGAGTACGTGATGTAGCCGCCGACGGTGCCGCCGACGATCGTCGTCACGGTCGCGAAGTTGATCGAGTCGGGCAGGACGCTCTGGCGCAGGGCCTCGCCGACGGGCGGCTGGGAGACGATGGCGACGATGACGGTGAGGACGATCATCCCGACGCCGAGGACGAGGACGACGGCGTCGACGACCTTGCCGGCGCGTTTGAAGAGGAAGATGCCGATCGCGAGCACGCCGGTGAGCAGCCCGCCGAGCTTCGGGTCGATCCCGAGCAGCGCGTTGAGGCCGAGCCCGCCGCCGGCGATGTTGCCGATGTTGAAGGCGAGTCCGCCGACGACGATGAGGATCGAGAGGACGATGCCGGAGCCGGGCACCGCGGAGGAGGCGAGCTGCGCGGCGCGCTTGCCCGACGAGGTGATCATCCGCCAGATGTTGAGCTGGATGGCGATGTCGATGAGGATCGAGACGAGGATCGCGAATGCGAACGCCGCCCCCATCTGCGCGGTGAACGTCGCGGTCTGGGTGATGAAGCCCGGTCCGATCGCCGAGGTGGCCATGAGGAAGATCGCCCCGACGATCGCGCTGCGGCTGATCGCGGACTTCGTCGCCGCCGCGGCCGAGTCCGTCTGTGCGGTCGTGAGCAGGTGGGCCGATTCGGTGCTCTGCTGCGCTGGCCGGGGATCGGGACCTGGACCGGGATCCGGCGACGGGGACCCTGATGACTGTGACATGCGTTCTCCACGGTGAGTTCGAAGGCGGTTCCGGATCGCGCGCAGAAGCCGACTGCTGTGTCGTGCCCCACAGGTTCACCGAATATTGGTAAACAATGTAGCACCGATTGTTCAACAAGAATAGACGTGCGTCACAATTCGGGCGCCGAGGTTGTCGTGCACTCGGCCGCGCCTGTGTGGCTGTGCGGTGAGGTGAGTGACTACGATGGTGGTGTGAATCACGAATCGTCCCTGGTCAATCGCCTCACCGATCGCCTCATCGCAGGCTCGCTCCGACCCGGGACGCGCCTGTCCGAAGCGGCGCTGGCCAAGGAGTTCGACGTCTCGCGCAACACGCTGCGCGAGGCGTTCCGGGTCCTCGGCGAACAGGGGCTCATCGACCACGTCCCCAACCGCGGGGTCTCCGTCGCGTCGCCGAGCACCGCCGATGTCATCGACATCTACCGCGTCCGCCGCGCGGTCGAGTGCACCGTGCTCGCCCATGCGCCCCGCGCACACCCGGCCGGTGCGCGCATGCTCCGGGCGATCGAGGAGGCGAAGGCCGCGGCCGAGGCCGGCGACTGGCTGCAGGTGGGAACGTCGAACATGGAGTTCCACAACGGCGTCGTCGCGCTCTCGGACAGCGTGCGGCTCATGCGCTCGTTCGGCAATGTCCTCGCCGAGCTGCGGCTGGCCTTCCTCAAGGTCGAACTCCTCGACTTCCTCCACGCGCCGTTCGTCGAGCGCAACGAGGAGGTCTACGATGCCTACGTCAACGACAGCCCGGCCCAGGCGGCTGCGCTGCTCGGCACCTACCTCGGCGATTCCGAGCGGCAGGTCCTCGGCGCCTACGCCCGCGCCGGCCAGGGGTGAGTCGAAGCTGAGGCGGCGTGGGTGACGTGCCCCTGCTGGGGTGAGCCGCGGCTCTTGGGGTGAGCGGTGCGGGCAGTGGTGGGATGCGGCTGAGGCGGCGTGCGCGACGCGCCCGGCTCCCTGTCGGCCAGAAGTCGATATGCGTTCGACCAGTCGCCGGCATTTCGATTTTTCGCCTGCGGTGTCGGGCGCTCATGTACTTCTCGCCGGCACCACCACCTTTCGCCGACGCCCGCACTTTCCGCGAACACCTCGCATTTGCCGACACCACCACTTTTCGCACGCGCCGCCACCTTTTGCAGTCGCCACCACCTTTCGCCGCCACCTCGCGGCCGCGCACAGGCGCTCCCGACATCCCTGTCGCCGCCCCCACCCCTTGACATTGAATATATTGAATACTATTAATTGACGTGTCAGGGATCACAGCGAAGTGATCGGCCCCGTGGTTCGCAGCTGAACCCGGGCGCCGACCGAAGAGAGGAGCGGCCCGATGAGACCATTGGTGCAGCGACTGGGATACGTCACGGTGGAGTCAGCGGACCCCGAGGGGCTCGCGCAGGACACCGCCGACAAGATCGGCGCGCGCGTCGTCGAGAGGGCCGAGGACGGAACGATCCTCATGTCCTCCAACCAGCGCCATGCCGAGTACATCATCAAGCAGGCCGACGGGAACCGGCACGCGCAGTGCGGTCTCGAGGCCGTCAGCGCCGATGCGATCGACGAGGTCAGGCGCCGCTGCGAGGAAGGCGGGCTCGAGGTGCTGACGACGACGCCGTCATCGGAGGCGATCGAGAAGTCGGTGACCTTCGTGACCTCCGAGAGCCACGTCTTCGAAGTCCACACGCCGATGCGCCATGATCGGGCGCTGCGGTACAAGGGACCGGGCATGCGCCCCAAGGGCCTCGACCACGTCAACTTCACCGCCGCCGACCCCGAGCGCTGGACGCACGAGATGAACGTCTCGTGCGGCTTCCTCCTCAGTGAGCGCAGCACCGGGCATGAGATCGCGTGGCTGCGCGGGGCCGACGGACGGCACCACACGGTGGCGATCGTCGCCAGCGATGTCGGCGGCCTCCATCACACGAGCTGGGAGTTCAACAGCTTCCAGGACTTCCGCGGGATCGCCGATTCGCTCATTCCCGACGAACGGCGCCTGACGTGGGGTCCGGGTCGTCACGGGGCCGGCGACAACCTCTTCATGTACTTCACGAACTCCTCGGACTTCCTCATCGAATGCATCGCGGAGATGGAGGTCATCGACGACATCTACGCGGAGCCGCGGGTCGTCGACCCCGGCGAGAACCTCTCGAACTGGAAGCTCGTCGACCTCTGGGGATCACGGCCGCCGATCGAGTGGGTCGAACAGAACACCGCGCTCGCCCCCGAATCGAGTTTCCCGGCCTGAACCCGGAAGGACCGTGATCGACATGGAACTGACGAGCATGGACTGGGGCATCGCCGGACTGCGGGTGATCCTCGCCGCCATCCTCTTCGCCCACTCGACGCAGAAGCTGTGCGGATGGTTCTCGGGATCGGGACCCGTCGCGACAGCGGGACTCTTCGAGAAGCTCGGGCAGCGGCCGGGCCACGTCATGGTCCGGGTCGCCTCGGTGTTCGAGCTCATCGCCGCGGTCAGCCTGCTGCTCGGCCTGCTCACTCCGATCGGGCTGGGACTGGCGGTCGCGACGATGATCGTCGCCGGATCCGCGCTCAGCGCAGTGAGCGGCAAATTCTGGAATGCGCTGGGCGGGGGCGAATACCCCTTCTTCATCGCCGCGGTCGTCGCTATGCTCGGGATCACAGGACAGGGCGCCCTTTCGCTTGACGCGGTGCTCATGCCGCAGATCGCTGCCCTCTACCCGGTCGTTCTGCCGGGGGCGATCGTCGTCGGCATCCTCGGTGCGATTCCCATGGTCATCCGCACGAGACGTGCGGTCCGCGACGCCGAGGCGGGGGCCGAGTCATAGACGACAGCAGATCGGCGGTCCTCACAGTGGGGCCGGCACAGACACGAACCAACAAGCAGCAGCACCGAAGACACGAAGGAGACTGACAATGCCACTCATCGGATATCTCGACAACGGGGTCCGCCACATCGGCGAGGTCCGCGGGGACGACGTCTACCCCATCGGCACCGTCGAGGCGTTCTACGCGGGGGAGGTCGATGCCCCCGCCGAGGATGCCGCACCGATCGCGCGTGCCGAACTCACCGAAGCCCCGTTCGTGCCGGAGACCTCACGGGTCTTCTGCGTGGGCATCAACTATCATAGCCATGCCGAGGAATCGAAGCGCGGCGCCGGCCAGGATCTGCCGAAGTTCCCGATGATCTTCGGCCGGTGGGAGTCGACGCTCGTCACCGACGGCACGACGGTGCCGGTCCCGGCGAACGAGGGGCTCGACTGGGAGGTCGAACTCGCCTTCGTCATGAAGGACACGGTGTGGATGGCCGACAAGGAGACCGCCCGCAGCCACGTGCTCGGCTACACCGCGTTCAACGACATCAGTGCGCGACAGAAGCAGCTCGCGACGACGCAGTTCACACTCGGCAAGAATGCCGACCGCTCGGGTCCGATCGGTCCCGAGCTCTACCGGCCCGACGAGATCGGCGACGTCGACAATCTCACCGTGACGACGACCGTCAACGGCGAGGTGATGCAGAACGGCAATACACGCGACCTCATCTTCAAGATCGAGGATCTCATCGCCTACATCACCGATACCGTGACGATGCTGCCCGGCGATGTCGTGGCGACCGGCACGCCCGGGGGAGTGGGGCTCGGCCTCACCCCGCCGAGGTACCTCGGACCCGGTGACGTCGTCGAAGTCGAGGTCGAATCGATCGGGAAGCTGCGCAACGAGATCGTCGAGCACTCCTGAGGTCGGGGGCGGGGCCGCGGCGTCGCTGTCGGCGGCGACCGCGTCCCCGCTTCCGTACAATGCAAGGGCGGCACGTGCCATGGCGGTGCGTGCGGAGACGATGATGGAGGGCGCATGGCGCGGGAGATGAATGTGCAGGTGAGTGCGGGCAGCGGACGGTCACGGGCCGTCGAGGTGGCTGACCTCCTTGCGCAGCGGTCCCAGAAGGCCGACCCCAATACGCATCTGGGGACGAAGCAGAGCCTGTGCAAGGAGATCGGGGTGGCACCGGGCACCCTCAACGAGTCGCTGCGCATGCTCGAGGCGCAGGGTCTCATCACGATGCGCACCGGCCCGGGCGGCGGAGTGTTCTCCGCTGAGCCCGATCCGTTCGTCCACATCGGCCAGGCGATGATCCGCGTCCGCGACGATGCGCGGTCGGTGGCCCAGTCCGCCGTGGTGAGGAATGCGCTCGAGCCGGAGGTCGTGCTCGATGCCGCACTCAACCGGACCGAGGAGGACCTTGCGCGCCTCCGCGAGCGCATGCGGGTCATCGAGGCGAAGGTCGATGAGGACCTCGGTCTCGCGCACGCGATCTGGGATTTCCACCGGGCGGTCTATGCCGCCGCGGACAACGAGGTCCTCGCCTCGATCTGCCGTGGCCTGCTCGACCACATCGCCGGCCACGCCGAGGCGATCCTGCCGAAGACTCCGGCACAGAAGCGGACCCGTGTCGAGGGTCATCGTGCGCTGCTGACGGCGATCGAATCCGGTGACCCCGACGCGGTCGCCGAGGCGATGGAGCTCCACGAGGAGGCGCACCGCTGACGGCCCGCCGGTCGCCAATGCGAAGAACCGCCGTTCGGATGATCCGAACGGCGGTTCCTGTGTGCTGTGCGCCCCCCCCGGGACTTGAACCCGGAACCCACTGAATTGGGCTCATCGATCTCGTGGGTTTCTCTGGGTACTCATTGTTCTAACTGGGTGAAGGTGGGGGGGGGGGGGGGGCTGAGCCTGTCATAAACTACACAGACGTAGTTGATCGAAGGGAGAAAGCATGAGTGTCGGAGCATTCGTGACGATCATTGTGGCCGTTATCGCAGCTTTGGCGAGCATCACGGGAGCGATTGTCGCTTACCGTGCGGCAGGTCGGGCTGCGAATTCGTCTCAGCTGATCGCTCGTGAGAGTCACGGGGTGGCCGCTATCGATCGGCAGTCTGACGAGCTGAGGGAGGCATTCGACAAGTTCATTGAATCGTTCGCAAATGCGCGTGACATTGATAAGCAGATGCAGGTGAGTGCTCGACTTGACCAGCTCGCCTCTTGCACCGGAGCTACAACTGAACTGCAAGCAGCGTGTACCGCTCTGATCAGTGCAGTCACCTTTCAGCCACGGACTGAACCGCAGCTGTTCCCCGGCATGTTGTTTCGTGGCCCGATGAGCAGAGTCACTCGCGAATATCGCAATTCGCAAAATGCGCTATCCGCCAAGCGAGCCGCGAAACTGTCACGCTAGACGCTCACTCCGATATAGGCCGCGATCTTCTGCTGACTGGTGACTACCATTGCGGTATGAAACTCTCCTGGCTTGTTTGGGCACTTGTCGTCGTATTCGGCAGTGTCGTGACATGGATGCTGATCGTTCACAACTCAAGCAATGGGCTCAGTGTTCGGATCGGCTCATGGGCGCAGTTGCTCGCAGCTGCGGGAACGCTGGGTGCTGCGGCTCTCGCATTGAGCACTGCTAAAGAGAACCGGGCGCAATCGCAGAAAGCGAATGAGGCTTTGGCTGCCGCGACCCGACCGCAGCTATCGCTTCATATGCTTCCGATGATGAAACAACGTGCTTACTTGCAGCCGAATGAAACTGTGTACCTTTCCATCTCGAACTTGTCCGCGTTCGTCGCTCCGCGGATTCGAGTCAATTGGAACACTCAAGATGGCATGCCTCATGAAGCTTGGATCGACCGTCTACTGGGTGATCCAAACCCGGAGAAGGGCCTGATAGGTGAGCATGTGAGTTACAGCGGAGATGCGAGTACGTCAGCAACCGTCCAGCTGGGAGTGGCGTCAAACTTGGATGAACAAGACAACCGAGTTCGACTCTATTACGCCAGTCAATTTGGCAATGGAGGGTGGATGGAGGTTCACAGATGGGAGGCGTGGAACACTAGCTCCGACCCCGAACATCCCGCCTGGCAGCATAGGCACACTATTGAGGCTCCCAAATGGATGACCCTGAGCGAGATGGGCTTCTGACTACTCATGGGAACGGCACATCCTATACGCAAGTGAGTATCGGACTGCTGGAAGTTTGTTTGACCCAGACGAATGCGTCAGAAGGTGGGAACAACGTCGGCATCCTGCATCTCACTAGTAACAACTGCGGACCGTTCGAGGGTCGCGGTCGATGAGCCATGGATTGGTACTCATAGGGACAGAACCCAGGCCTACAGTGACATATGGAGCTTGGCGAAGGCCCAACCGAACACGATAGCGACTACGCCTCTGAAGGAGCCGGTCGAGGAGCTAGAGGTCCCCGCCGTCTATGACACGGGGTTCTCGTGGGAAGACGGGATCGGCATCCAGTCAGGATGGGGCGGACGACGTAGGTGACGCACCCGGCACAGACACACTTTTTGGCCTACAAGCCACAGATCCCGGAAAGGAGCAGTGTCGGGGTTATAGGCCAAAAAGTGTGTCCGTGATCGTCCCGGATCCCAGCCACACCAAGGACAATCACCTGATTGCTTAGCTCTGATCGCTTAGCATTCGTAGGGTGCTTGCAATCGACCGAAATGTCAGATCTGTCAGACAACGCTGAAGAAGAACGGCACGACCAAGGCCGGAACCACCCGGTACAGGTGTCCCGCCTGCGGAGCCTCCAGCAGCGCCAAACGCCGAGGATCGACACAACGATTCGAACTGCGCGCCTTCCTCGACTGGCTCCTGGGACCAGCACCACAACCAGCCCACACACCACTGGGCAGCCCCCGAACGTTCCGGCGCCGCACATCCTGGTGCTGGACGATCCACCCAACAGTGTCCCCGACCTCTGAAATCCATGATCAGATCATGCTCGATGGCACCTACACCAACGGGTGGTGCGTCCTCATCGCCTACACCGGCACTCACGTCATCGACTGGCAATGGTGCGACCACGAAAAGACCGCGTCCTGGACGGCACTCATCTCAACCATCCCTGCACCCCGCTACGCCATCGTCGATGGCAACGGGCCGTTGACAACGACGATCGAGAGACTCTGGCCACAGACACGAATCCAACGCTGTTACTTCCATATCCAGCACGCCTGTAACACGCATTTGACGAGGACGCCGACCCTGCCGGCGAACAAGGAACTTCAAGCGATCTACCGGGCCCTGTCGAAAGTCCAGACGTGGGATCAGGCTGCAGCGTGGCTGGCCGAGTTCGCGACATGGGAAGCGAAATGGGACCGTATGCTCAAACAGCGAACCTATGCCCGCTCCAGCACGAGCAGACCCGCCCACGTCAGGCCCGGGCAGACATGGTGGTACACGCATCTGCGCACGCGCCGGGCCCACGGGTTCCTGGCCAAACTCATCGCGAAGAACCATCTGTTCACCTGGCTCGAGGCCGCCGACGAAGGGGTCGTGATCGCGAAGACGACGAACGCGTTAGAAGGCGGTATCAACGCTGGCATCAAGCATCTCAAACGTCACCACCGCGGACTGTCTGAAGACCACGGACGACGAGCCGTGGATTGGTACTTATGGGACCGAACACAGGCCCACAGTGACCCGTGGACTCTGGCGAAGTCGCAACTGAAAACGCTAGCGACAACGCCTCTGAAGGAGCCGGTCGCCGAGCCTGTAGGTCCCGCCGTCTATGACACGGGGTTCTCGTGGGAAGACGGGATCGGTATCCAGTCAGGATGGGGCGGACGACGTCGGTGACACACCCGGCACGGACACACTTTTTGGCCTATAACCCCAGTGTCGACACGCCCTGGCTATACACACAATTTGATCATTAACCCTCACAATGCGAAGAACCGCCGTTCGGATGATCCGAACGGCGGTTCCTGTGTGCTGTGCGCCCCCCGGGACTTGAACCCGGAACCCACTGATTAAGAGTCAGTTGCTCTGCCAATTGAGCTAGAGGCGCGTGCCGCGCACGTTGCGCAACGAGAATTAATACTACTCAGGAGCCCGCCTCGCGTGCAAACCGAATCCGGGGATTTTCCGGTTTTGTGACTGAGGTCGCAGGTCAGAGGTACATTCCCGCGCTCGACTGCTCGGCCGGCTCGGAGATCGCATGGACGTCGCGCTCCCGCAGCAGCACGTACGCCTGACCTTCGAGCTCCACCTCGGCGCGGTCTTCGGGATCGTAGAGCACGGTGTCGCCGAGGTTGGCCTGCCGCACGTGCGGCCCGGCGGCGACGACTTCGCCCCAGACCAGCCGCCTGCCCATCGTGGCCGTGGCGGGGATGACGATGCCGGCCGCCGACTTGCGCTCACCGGCCTCCTCACCCGGATCGACGAGGATCCGGTCGTGGAGCATTCGGATCGGCAGAGCAGTGTCAGGCACGCTCGTCCCGACCGGAGAACCCGACGATGAGGGCGGCGACGCCGAGCACGGCACCGGCGCCGAGGGCGATGGCCTCGGTCTTGGGGGAGCCGTCCTCATTGATGACGGTCGACTTCGCCTTGTCGACGGCGCGGTTGAGCAGGGCTTTCGGGTGCAGGCGTCCCACCAGTTCGTCGATGTTGCCGGTCAGCCGCTCCTCGCGCAGCCGGATCGATTCGGCCAGCTGTGCTTGGGTGGCGTTGTCGACGGTCACATCTGAGGTGTAGACGTTGTCAGTCATCGGGTCGAATCCTCCGAGTCGCGAATGCATTGTTCACCTGTGACTGGGCGTCACAGGACCTTGCCGTCCAGCTTAGCCGTTGACTTCTCCCGGTGTCAGATACACGGCTCGGAGTGCCGGAATCTCACGACGTCGACTGTGGCATCGCGCGGTATGTCCGGATAGTGCCCGCGCAGACTGGTGCGATAGTCGTCGGCGGTCGTCGTCCCGGTCAGGCCGAGACCGGCTTCCGTCAGTTCGGTCAGCGGTGTCGGCTCGACGGAGTGGATCTCGATGGGCACCGGATCGCGGTCGGTGTTTTCGAAGTACGCAAGCGCGGGTCCGACGACGGGGGACTCTCCCCAGCGGACCGTGACGGTCTTGCTGCCGTTCTCGACCGCCTCGGCGTAGCGGGCATTGAACCTCAGCACCCGGAGGGGACCTGCATCAGGATGCCGGTAGGAGGTGGGAAGGAGCGCAGCGATGGGAACGACCGTCGCCGAGGCGGCTGATCGGTGCGACGAATCATCGCCGGGGAGGGCGACGAGGATGTCGGGGTGAAGGTCGAGAAGCGTCTGACGGCATCGACCGCAGGGCGCGAGAAGCCCGCGATCCCGATCCCCGACCGCGGCGATGGTCACGAGCGGACCCGCGCCTGCGGTTGCCGCCGCACCGATCGCCACGATCTCAGCGCAGGGTCCGCCGGTGAAGTGGTAGACATTGACGCCGAGGTGGATGCGGCCACGCGTGTCCATGGCCGCTGCCGCAACGGTGTGGTTGGCATCCTCACCGAGCATCGTCACCAGGTCCTCGGCTGCGGCGATGACGCGCAGCTCAGCGGCCTGGGGCTCCACCGCTCAGTCCTGCTGCTTGTTGCGGCGGCCGACGAGGAAGAGGATGAAGCCGACAGCGGCCATGCCGAACGCGGCGAGGACGAGGACCGGCCACGAGCTCACGATCGTCGAGATGAGCGACTCGCCGAACGAGCTCGCCGGCTGATTGTTGCCGCGCGGTGCCGTCTGGTCGCCGCCGGTGATGAGGTCGGTGTCGTCCTCGGGAGTCGGGACATCGGGATTGCGGGGGACCGGGTCCGAATAGTCCGGGTGCGGTGCGCTTCCGCCGCCGGGCACCCAGCTGTCGCCCGCATCGCCGGGGATGACATCGCGATCGGTGCCCTGCCCGTTGCCCGTCGACGGGGCTTCGGTGTTCTCCTCGTCGCCGGCGCCAGTGCCTCCGTCGGCACCGGACGAGGCATTCGCGTCGGCTCCGTCGGCACCGGTGCTCGGTGACGGGCTCGGGCGCTCGTCACCGCCGTTCGCGGCGGAGTTCGCTGATCCCTCAGCCGATGCTCCCGCCTCGGCGCGTCCGTCCGCAGTCGCCGACGAATCCCCGCGGGACCCGGATCCGTCCGAGCCCGAGGAGCCTTCCGATCCCGCGCCGCTGTCGTCGCCCGGTGAGTTCGCGTCGGACGACGTCGAGGAATCGCCGCCGTCGGAGCGGCCGCCGTCGGAACCGCCACTCGAGGTGCCGCCGCCCCCGGCGGTCGAGGAACCGTCGTTCGACCCCGTCGATCCGCCGTCGGAATCAGGGTAGGGCGTCCCGGTGACGGTGATCGTGTTCGTGCCGTTGACGTCTCTGACCTCGAAGTCCCATTCCGGATCACTGGTGAAGTTCGCGAACGTCACCGGGCGGTCCGTCGCCGGGTCGATGACCTCACCGGCCGCGTTGAGCGAGAACGTCGTCGGCACTGCGGCGGGGGCTCGGTTGTCGATGGGGTTGCCGCTGTCATCGGTCTCACCGTTCGCCTCGGCGCCGGTGTCGGTGTCCGGGGAGTCGCCGGCGGCACCGGGATCCGACCCGGCATCTGAGTCCGACCCGGCATCGGAATCGGAGGGCGCCTCGGTCGACTGCGCCGGCACACGAGCCCGCGACGGGGGACCGGAGAACTGGGCGCCGACCCAGCTCTCGGGCATGCCGGCGTCACCGTCGGGGAGCTTGAGCTGCTTCGTGTCAGTGTCCCAACCGGCGCGCAGCGGAACGGTCTTCGCCGCGCAGGGCTCGCCGTCCGGCGCGGTGGTCGGGTCCTCGCACCTGGGGTCATCGGTCCCGCCGCCGTCGGCAGCGCCGTCACTGTCCGCATCGGGGCCGGGGATGACGCCGTCGGATTGGCTTGTGCCATCGGCGCTCGCGGTCGAACCGTCCGCCGAGGTGGAGCCGTCGGCCGACCCGCCCGATGAGGCGGTGCCGTCGGTTCCCGAGCCGGAATCGGCTTCGGCGCCGGACTCCGCGCTCGCCCCATCCGCACCCGCATCGGAGTCAGCGGTCGCCGCTGACCCGGCATCCGCCTCGGCGACGGCCGGAGCTGCATGCACAGGGGTGGGGGCGAGCGTCAACGGCAGCGCCACGAGGGTAAGAGCAGTGCCGAAAGCGGCCACGGTGCGGCTGAGCTCTCGAGTGGTGATCGACACTGTGGTCCTTCGGGTGGAGATTCCGGTCAACGTCCCTTCAGGGTGGCATGACGCGAAGGCGCGCCGGCCACCATCATAGTGGCTGAGCGAACGCTGTAAAAGCGCGCGGTCAGCCGCCCGGGGTCGCGGGCTTCTTCGGGTAGGCCCGGATCGTCGAGTCGGGGCCGTCGACGATGGCGAGATTGCCCGCGTCCGTGACGGCGAGCAGTCGCGTGTCGGACCGGTACGCCGCCTGTCCGGCAAGGAGGCATGCCGCTTCGCTGTCGATCGTGCAGGGAACGATCGTGCCCTTGGGCTCGGAGAGGTTGATGTCGCGGCCGGAGGTGTCGACGAGGAGCAGACCCGTTTCGAGGTCGAAGAGGTACGGGCCGATGTAGGCGCGCTGCCCGCCCTGACCGCGGACCCACGACATCTCGCCGACGATGTCGGTCGTCGTCGTCACCGTCGAGAGGATCGAGCCGTCCTCGAGGGAGTGGACGACGAGCTGGATGCGGTGACCGCTGTTCGTCGACGCCCCCTGCTCGCCCCACAGGGCGATGACCTTGCCGTGGCCGGCGGAGATCCATTTGATGATGCGCAGGCCGTCGGCTGGGGATTCGAGCCCGATGCTGCGCTCGTCGCCGCTGGTGATGTTCGTCGCCACGACGGGCCCGTCGTAGTCGGCACTGTAGAGCTCGCCGTTCTCGACGGCCATCGGGGTCGACCCGCTGTCGGGGGTGGGAATGTCGATGAGGCCGTCCTGGCCGAAGGTCGCGAGCTTGTTGCCGGACTTGACGAGCACGCTCGTGCCCGCGGAGGAGATCCGCGCGTTCGTCGGCAGCTGGTAGGTCTTCGGGGTGCTCTCGCCGTCGAAGAGCGCCTGCGCGGAGTCGCCGACCTGCCACAGGAGGGCGGCGCGGCCGTCGATGCGGGTGTCGACGGCGAAGGTCGGGGCCTCATCGGTCTGTCCGGAGTAGCGGACCGTGCCGTCGGCGGCGTCGAGGACCTCGAGGTTGCCGCCGTCGACGACGAGGACACCGCGGTCGGAGGCCGTCACCGAGGCGGTGCCCGGGATCTTCGCCTGCCACGTCGGCGTGTTCGCGAAGCTCGGGACGATGTCGTCGGTCTTCTCCACCGAGATGTCGGAGGCGGGGTTGAGCTGCTGGTCGGAGGCGATGGTCTGCGGGGAGTCCGTGGCGTTCGTCGGCACGATGTTGGGCACGACGAACGCGCCGATCATGAGGATGGCCATGCCGATGAGGACGAGGCCGGGAACCGTGAGCCTGCCCAGTCGCGTCTTTCCCGACCGCGGCCCGCGTGTGCGCGGCGGTTGCTTGCGCGGCGGCTTCTGCTTCGGTGCCGCAGGCGCCTGTGCGGCCGGACCCGAGTACGGGGTGCCGAGCGGATACTCATCCGCGGTCGAGCCCGCATCGGTCGTCGCCGGCCCGGTGCTATCGGTGGCGCGGTCGTGGCCGTCGGTCGCGCGGTGGGCGGCGTCCGCCTCGGCGGGGGACTGCGCGGACGTCGAGGACTGGGCGGATGCGGGGGAGGCGTCCGGAGTGGACCCCTGACCAGGGGAGTCGACCTCGGAGTCGATCCTGGCGGGGACGGTGATCGGCTGGGTGTCGTCGGCGGCCCGCGCCGAGGTGGTCCCCAGGGTCGGCTCGGGCGCGGCGCTTCTCGTCGCGCCGAGTTCGGTCTCCGTGGTCTGCGCCGGGACGATCCTGCCGGTTACGTCGATCTCGACGTCGACTCCCTGGGCGCCGTCGCCGATCGTCACGGTCACCGGAGTCTCCGTGGCGCGCGCATAGTCGCCGAGGTACGCCATGGCCTGACCGGTGTCGGTGTAGCGACTCGTCGCCCCATCGAGGGACAGGTAGGCATACCCGTCCTGGGAGACAGAGATCAGCGCACGTGGCATGTAATAGGGGTCCTTGAGCAGGTCGACGGCAGGGCGGTGACAATCCTAGTGAATGAGTCGTGCACCTCCCACCGAGTTTCCGAAACCGTTATACATCTCTACGGAATCGTTGCACGTCAGGAGATCTGCGTCTCATTATTCCCGTCCGTGCCTGCTGGTTTGCCCGGCAGCGGCCTGGGCGGTTAAGCTATATCTTGCTGTCTGCACCTCTGTGCGGGCTGTGTGGTGGGTATAGCTCAGCTGGTAGAGCGCCGCGTTGTGGTCGCGGATGTCGCGGGTTCAAGTCCCGTTACTCACCCCGATGGGAAAGCCCCGTGGATCCTGAGGAATCTGGATCCACGGGGCTTCTCGCATGTCCGCACCGAGGTGGTCCCGTGCCGAGGCGTGCCCACGCCCAGGTGGTCCCGCACCGAGGTGGTCGCCTCGGGCGTCCGATGTTCCAGTCCTGTCACCGTCTGTGCCCTGTTGAGCACCTGTGGGCAGGGTGTGCGCGGCTAACGTCGATCTCGTTCGATCAGTCGCCTGCCGAGAGCCGGTGACGACCATTCCGTGAAAGGGACATCATGAACCGCCCCACCAGACTCGTCGCCCGCTCCGCCGCTCTCGCCGCCGCTGCCCTGCTCACTCTCTCGGCCTGCGGTGCCGCCGGAGACGCGGAGGAGTCGGCCGATTCCGAAGCCGGCTCCGTCGCCGTCGAGGAGACCACCGAAGCCGCCCCCGAAGCCTCGTCCACCGAGGCGGCTGCTCCGGCTGGGGAGGGCACGCAGGTCGAGATCGGCCAGGAGCTCACCGACAGTGAGACCGGCGATGTCATCACCATCGTCTCCGCGGTCCGCAACAATCCCACCGAATACTACGAAGCCTCCGACAACCCCGACGGTGAGATGGTCTACCTCGAGGTCAAGGTCGTTCCCGGTGAGGACTACGGCGGCACGATCAGCGCCTCGGACTTCTACCTCGACAGTGCCGGCGAGGAGGTCAATTATGCCTCGACTGCTGACGACGAGCTCACGGCCGCCGGCTTCACCTACTTCGAACGCGCGCCGCGCCGCGACGGCGAGCACACCGGCTTCATCCCCGTCTACGTGAGCCAGACCGCCGACACGCTCAAGGGCGCGTACGTCCGCCCCGAGGCGAAGGTCCTCGGCGAGGACCAGACGATCCCCGAGTTCCGCGGAGACTTCGAGGTTCCCGCCTCCTGAGCAGGGCCTCCTCAACGAGGCCTCCTGAGTTAGGCTCAGACATGAGCGATTTCCCGCGCCTGCTCCACACCGTCCTCGACGCCGAGGACCCGCGGTCCCTCGCCGAGTTCTACCGGCAGTTCCTCGGACTGCGCTACCGCAGCGGCGACGAGCCGCCCGTCGACGGCGGACCCGACGACGCCGACTGGCTCGTCCTCGTCGACGCCGAGGGCCGGCGCACGCTCGCGATCCAGCAGACCGACGAGCTCACCCCGACGACCTGGCCCGATCCGGCCGTGCCCATGCAGCTCCACCTCGACTTCACGGTGCCCGACACCGCAGCGCTCGAGACCCACCGCGCCCGGGCCCTCGACCTCGGGGCGCGCCAGCTCCTCGACCGCGCGGACGACCCTGACGAGCTTCTCTACGTCCTCGCCGATCCCGCAGGCCACCCCTTCTGCGTGTTCGTCGCCTGAGTCTCCTGCTCCTCAGGCCATCGTCACAAGCTTCTGGAGGACCTGGAAGGCGACGGCGACGACAAGCGCGTTGTAGAAGAACGCGATGATGCTCTGGAGCAGGACGATGCGGCGGGCGGCGATCCCGCACACCTCGACGTCCGAGGTCGCGAACGACGTGCCGATCGTGTAGGAGAAGTAGAGGTAGTCGAGGGTCGTCGGGAGGTCGGCTGTCGGGAAGCGCAGCTCCCGTTCGTCATTGGCCGCCTCGGTGACCTCATAGATCTCGGCGAACGCGATGTGGAGCATGAGCCACGAGAGGATGATGCCCGCGCTCGCCGCGAACAGGATCGTCGTCTGGTCGGCGCCGCCGTCCGCGGAGTCCTGGGTGACCATCGCGGTGATCGCCGCATTCGCCCCGACGACCGCGGCGAGCAGCGGGGGAATCCACAGCCACTTGACGACCGCTCGGGCCTCCGTGCGATCTCCGGCCTCGGGCTGTCGGCTGCCGTTCCACACGACGATGAGCCCGACGCCGAGGTAGACGACCGTCACCGCCTCCCACAGCAGCAGCGCCCACAGGGTGTTGGTGACGAGGTAGAGGACGCACGTGAGGACGATGAGCGTCTGCGCCGCCCCGCTGATCCACTGTCCCGCCCCGTAGCGCCGAACCGTCGGGCGCGCTTCCGTCGAATCATCGGCCATGGCCCGAATATACGTCATCCCACGACCCCGGCCTCGGCACCGAGACACCTCCCTGCGCCGGGACACCTCCCGTGTCCGAGGCGGGGGTTAGAGTGAGGTGTGTCCGCATTCGCCCTCCCGCTCACCGTCGTCGGCAGCATCAACGCCGACATCACCGCGGTCACCGACCGCCTGCCCGGCCCCGGAGAGACCGTCGGCGGCGGCACGCTGTCACGCAGCCCCGGAGGGAAGGGCGCGAACCAGGCGGCCGCGGCGGCCCGCCTCGGCGCCGTGACCCGGATGGTCGGGGCCGTCGGCGCGGATCCGACGGGACGGGAGATGACCGCGGACCTGCGTGAGGCCGGCGTCGACGTCAGTGCCATCGCCGAGGTGGACGCCGAAACGGGGACCGCGCTCATCACCGTCGACGCCCGCGGCGAGAACACGATCGCCGTGTGCGAAGGGGCGAACGCCCAGGTCAGCGCCGCCGGACTGAGGTTCGACGAGACGGACACCGTGCTCACGCAGCTCGAGATCCCGCTCGAGGTCATCAGCGACCTCGCCCGCACCGTGCGCGGCTGGTTCGTCATCAACGCCGCCCCCGCGATTCCTCTGCCCGCCGAGGTCGTCGACCGTGCTGATCTCATCATCGTCAACGAATCCGAGTACGCCGCGCTGCCGCAGCTGGCCACGGCTCGCCGGGTGGCCGTGACCTACGGGGCGCAGGGATCGGCCCTGCTCGAGAACGGTGAGCAGATCGCGTTCGCACCCGCCGAGACACTCACCCCGGTGAGCACCGTCGGGGCCGGCGACGCCTTCTGCGCGGCCCTGACCATCGCCCTGCGCTCCGGCATCCCCGCCGCCGACGCCCTGCGCGTCGCCAACGCCGTCGGGGCGATCGCCGTGGCCAGTCCCGACGCGCGACCGTCCTTCCCGCCGCTCGAACACCTCATCGCCACCCTCGACGGAGACCCATCGACGACGAGAGAACGGACATCGTCATGATCGCCCTCACCGGCCTCAGCGCCTTCCCGCTCACACCCATCCGCGACGGCAGCCTCGACGAGGTCGCCTTCGACGGGCTCATCGACCGCCTCGTGACCGCCGGCGTCGATTCGATCGCCCCGCTCGGGTCGACCGGGGTGGGCCCCTACCTCAGCGTCGGCACCCGCGCCTTCGTCGCCCGCGCCGCCGTGGAGCGCGCCCAGGGCATCCCCGTCATCGTCGGGATCGGAGCGCTCAGCCAACGCGATGTGCTCGCCAACGCCGCCGCGGCCGAGGAGGCCGGGGCCTCAGCACTCCTCCTCGCCCCGATCAGCTACCACCCGCTCACCGCGGACGAGGTCGTCGAGCTCTTCCGCGCCGTCACCTCGGCGACGGACCTGCCCGTCATCGTCTACGACAATCCGGGGACGACGCACTTCACGTTCACGACCGACCTCTACGGACGGCTGAGCGAGCTCGACGGCGTTGCCGCGATCAAGATCCCCGGCCTGCCGCTGTCTGAGGGGGAGTGGACGCAGCGGGTCGCCGACATCCGGGAGGCGACCGCGGAGGGCACAGCGATCGGCGTCTCCGTCGACGCGTACGGCGCCGACGGCCTCCTCGCCGGCTGCGATGCGTGGTTCTCCGCGATCGGGGGCACTCTGCCCGAGCCGATGCTCGCGATCACCCGCGCCGCACAGTCCGGGGACGCCTACCTCGCCCGCGAGCTCTCCGCCGAGCTCCAGCCGCTGTGGGACCTCTTCGCCGCCCACGGCGGGAGCCTCCGGGTGGGGGCGGCGATCGCCGAGCACCTCGGCCTCGTCACCGGCGACAGCCTGCCCGCACCCCTGCACGGGCTCGACGCCGAGGCCAAGCGCGCAGCCGCCGAGGTCGTCGACGCCCTCGGTCTGCGCTGAGGTCCCCGCCGGCAGCTGGTCCGCAGACACCGGCAACCGGCCCTGCCTGAGCCTGCCGGTCACAGCGTCACCGGCGCGCAGACCGACCCCGGCTCTTCACCTGCCGTCCATCTGAGGTTCCGGCCGGAGACAACTCCCTGCCCATATATGGAGGTGGGCGGGCCGTTGCCGCCTGCCGCCGCCACGACTCGGAGACCCGATGACGCATACGAAGACGATCACCGCCGCCCTCACCTCACTTCTCCTCACCACCGGTCTCACCACTGGGCTCACCGTCACCGGCGGTGCCGGGGCGAGTGCGGCGGAAGTGCCCGACCCGATCAGCTCCTCGGCACCGGACGCTGAAGTCGAACTCGGCTTCCTCGGCTCCTATGAGACCGGCCAGTTCGACGAATCCGCCGCAGAGATCACCGCGACCTACGGCGACACCGTCTTCACCGTCAACGCCCAGGCGGCGACCGTCGACATCATCGACGCCTCCGATCCGACGAACCCGACGAAGACCGGCGAGATCACCGGGACCGGGGTCGCGAACTCGGTGGCGATCCGCGACGACGGCCTCGGCGTCATCGCCCTCGAAGACGCGGACAAGACCCAGCCGGGAACGCTGCTGTTCTTCGACGCGAACTCACCCGAGGCGACGGTGCTCGGCTCGGTCACCGTCGGCTCCCTGCCCGACATGGTCGCCCTCACCCCCGACGGCACCCGGGCGCTGACGGCGAACGAAGGCGAACCCGCCGACGACTTCTCGACGGACCCCGAAGGGTCGATCGGCGTCGTCGATCTCCCCGCCGAGGTGGCCGCCCCGTCCCAGGACGCGGTGCGGATCGCGGACTTCAACGACTTCGAGGAGGGCGGCTCCAAGACCCTGCCCGCCGACGTCCGGGTCTTCGGCCCCAACCCCGACGGCGACCTGCCGGTGTCGCGGAACCTCGAACCGGAGTACATCACCGTGGCCGGCGACAAGGCGTACGCGACGCTGCAGGAGGCGAACTCGGTCGCCGTCGTCGACATCGCCTCCGCCGAGGTCACCGAGATCCTCCCTCTCGGCTTCAAGGACCACGGGCAGCCGGGCAACGGCCTCGATCCCTCCGACCGCGATCCCGAGGACGCCCCGACGATCAACATCGCCGAATACCCGGGACTCAAGGGCACCTACATGCCCGACACGATCTCGACGTTCTCCGCAGGCGGCACCGACTACCTCGTCACCGCCAATGAGGGCGACTCCCGCGAATGGGGAGACTTCTCCGATGCCGCCCGCGCCAAGGATCTCGGCGACGACGGCCTTGCGCCGGTCTGCGAGTCCTCGCCGCTGGCCGACCGGCTCGGCGATGACGAGCTCGGACGCCTCAACGTCATCACCGACCTCGGCCTCAGCGAGGACGGCAGCTGCTACGAGGAGCTCTACTCCTTCGGCGCCCGCTCGTTCGCGGTGTGGACGACCGACGGTGAGCTCGTCGCCGATTCCGGTGACGAGTTCGAGCGGCTCACCGCCGAGGCGAATCCCGACTTCTTCAACTCCAACCACTCCGAGTCGAACCTCGAGGGACGCAGCGACGACAAGGGTCCGGAGCCCGAGGCGCTGACGATCGGCGAGGTCGGCGGAACGACGTATGCGTTCATCGGCTTCGAGCGCGTCGGCGGCATCGCCGCCTACGACCTCACCGATCCCGCGCAGCCGAAGTTCGCGACCTACTTCAACAACCGCGACTTCTCCGTCTCCGTCGAGGACGAGATCGAGGCCGCCGAGGATCCGACGGCCCTGCTCGCCAGCGCCGGTGACCTCGGCCCGGAGGGCATCACGTTCCTCAGCCCCGACGAATCGCCGTCCGGGGAGGCCGCCCTCGTCGTCGGCAGTGAGGTGTCCGGCACGACGAGCATCTACTCGATCGCCGATCTCAGTAACGGCGGTGGCGGGTCGGACGCCGGTGCCGATGACAATGCCGGCGCCGATGACAATGCCGGGGCCGGGGACAACGCCGGCGCCGAGGCGGATGCCGGGGCCGGCGACAACGCCGGGGCTGACAGCACCGCCGGGTCCGACGCGGATGCGTCCGGCGCAGACGAGACCGCAGGCGCCGAGGCGGACGCCGGCGCTGAGGGCACCACCGCGGCGACCGGGTCGACCGCAGGCGGCCAGGACGCCGACGGATCGGATGCGAAGGGGAGCGGCGCGGACGCACAGGGCGCCGAAGCGGACGCGAGCGGCTCATCGGCCTCAGCGGCAGCGGGCGCCGATCCGGACGCGAGCGCTGACTCTGCCGACGACGGCGACGAGAACGCGGGCTCGCTGCCGCGCACCGGTGCCGACCTCGGGCAGTACCTGCTCATGGGGGCGCTTGCGGTCGGACTCATCGCCATCGGCGTCGTCGCATTCGTCGTGACGCGGAGGAAGCGCTGACCCGAGTTGACTCATTTAGTTTAGTCAACTAAACTAAATGACATGACAACGAAACCCCGCACCCGCAAGGCTCCCGCAAAGGGAGCGAAGAAACCACTCCGCTTCAAGTTCGGAATCGCCCTGCTCATCCTCTATCCGCTCTTCTTCCTCATCATCCCGATCGCTCCGTTCCTGCCCATCGACGCCGGCAGCAAGGTCGGACTCGTGGCCGGCGTCCTCGCCGCCGGGGAAGGCGTCCTGCTGCTCGCCATCGCGTGCGTCGGCAAGGAGGCGTTCCAGGCGATCAAGGCGAAGATCCTCCGCCGGAAGAAGAAGCCCGCGACTGAGGTGAGTGAGACGACGGCCGAGACGGTGACCGACACGTCGAGCGACACGGCGACCGACGCCCCGGCGGCGAAGCCCGCCGTGGTCGGTGCCGTGAGGCAGGCGCGTCATGCCGGATGAGGCCGAGGCCCGCGCGGCCGCCGCGCGGATCAATACGCTCCTGGTCGAACTGTGGCGCGTCTCCGAAGGGGAGGGTCCGCAGTACGACGACTTCGAGCTCACCGCTCAGCAGCACACGGTCCTCGAGCGGATCGCGAACAACCCCGAGATCACCTCGGGGGAGCTCGCGGCCGACCTCGGAGTGACGAAGGGGGCGATCAGCCAGCATCTCGGCGTCCTCGAGGCGGGCGGCTACATCGCCCGCCGCCGCAGCGAGCGCGACGGGCGCGTGCAGGTCCTCGAGCTGCAGGACCGCGGCAGGAAGTACCGCGACGCGCTGGTCAGCTACGAGGACTTCCTCGTCGACCGCTACCTCGAGCGGCTCTCCGCCGAGGATCTCACCGAGATCGCCGCGGCCCTGTCAAAACTCAAGGGCGCGTTCACATCCGACTGACGCGCTGAGAACCCCATCCCGCCCATCGGCCGGGTCGATCACTCGATCTGGCCGATGGGTTCGCGCTTCTCGGCCTGGAACTGGTCCTCGGCCCGTCCGCGCGCCCAGTACGCGGAGATCGACAGCGCCTCCCGGGGCACCTCCCGCTCTTTGAGGATCCGCCGGATCGCCTTGATCGTCTCCCGCTCACCGTGAGCGAAGACCTGCGGCGTCCCCGCCGCCCAGGGCAGGTCGCTCACCGCGGCGATGAGGTCCTCATCGGAGTCGACCCAGGTCACGGTCAGTCCTGCCGGGACCGCGGGGAGGAGGCGGTCGGCGGAGTGCGCGACGGCGAGGAGGACGTGGCCGGTCGCCTCGGCGTCCATCGCCTCGATCGCCGAGCTCACCGCGGGCAGCGCCGTGTGGTCGCCGATGAGCAGATGCCACGGCGATGCCGGAACGGGGCGGTAGGCCCCGCCGGCACCCATGAGGACGAGCGTGTCCCCGGGCTGCGCGGCCTTCGCCCAGGGGCCCGCGATGCCCTCGTCGCCGTGGACGACGAAGTCGATCGTCACCCGCTTGGCCGCGACATCCATCTCCCGGACCGTGTACGTGCGGTTGCGGGGCAGGGTCTCCGGTGCCGTCTCCCGCAGGGCGGCGAGGTCGTAGGGCGGGGTGAGGCCGTGCGCGGGATCGGCGAACATGATCTTGACGTACTTGTCCGTCGAGTCGTTGTTCCTGATCGCGTCGAACCCCTCGCCGCCGGCGACGATCCGGACGAGATGCGGGCTCACCGTCTCCGTGCTGATGACGGAGAGGATGGCCTGCGGGCGATCCGGGCGCTTCGTCCGGGCGGGGGCGGGAGTCGACATGCGGGGGCCTTTCGCTGTAGGTGGAGTTAGGTTCACCTTAGCAAATCCCGCCGAGGTGGTCGCCGGCATCGCGCCACCGCAAGCCGGCGAGGCGGTCAGGACACCTGATCGGCGAAGTCGTCGCGCACCCGCCGCAGCCCGCGCAGGTCGAGATCGCGCAGCTGCTTCGGCGACTCGAGGATCTCGACCCCGGGCAGCGCCGAGGACGGTCCGCTGCAGCCCATCGAGTTCTCCGGGTCGAGGAGGACGACCTGCTTGCCCTCCTCGCCGAGTCGCCGCAGCGCCTCGACGATCATCCGGCGGGCCACCTCGTTGATCGAGTACACCCGGCGCAGGTCGAGGGCGAAGACGTCGATGGCGTCGTCGGGGGAGGCGATCTCGCGCATGACGTTCTCCGCGCCGCTCCACTGGATGAGCCCCTGGAGGCTGACGATGCGGACCATGTCGCCCTTCGCATCGACGAAGCGCCGATCGCGGCGGATGATCGAGCGGGCGGGCTCCGGTGCGTTCATGATGTGGAGGCCGAGGTCGGCCGACAGCGAGCGGAAGATCTTCGCTCCGCGCACGCTCGTGCCGTGCTTGTCGAGCTTCGGCGAATACGTCGCGATGCCCACCTGGCCGGGCAGGACACCGAAGAGGCCGCCGGACACGCCGCTCTTGGCGGGCACCCCGACCTCGGTCATCCAGTCACCGGCGGCGTCGTACATGCCGCACGTCATCATCACTCCGAGCACCTGCCGGTTGACCCTCGGGGAGAGCACCCGCTCGCCGGTGATCGGGTTGACCCCGCCGCCGGCGAGGGTGGCGGCCATCATCGCGAGGTCCCGGACGCTGACGAGGACCGAGCACTGGTTGATGTAGCCCTGGACGACCTCGTCGGGATCGTCGGTGATGACGTCGTAGGACCGGAGCATGTTGGCGATCGCTATGTTGCGGTAGGCCTGCTGCCATTCCCCGGCGGCGATGTGCTCATCGACGCGCAGCTGCCGGCCGGCGAACCGGGAGAGTCCGGCGCGGACGATCTCCGTGCGCTCGGCCAGGGTCGCGTTCTCCCCGCCGAGGAGGGAGTGGATGGTGATGGCCCCGGCGTTGATCATCGGGTTGAGCGGTTTGCCCGAGGTCTTGTCGAGGGAGAGCTCGTTGAACGCCTCACCGGTGGGTTCGACGCCGACCTTGTCGAGGACGGCAGGAATGCCGAGGGCCTCGAGGGCGATGCCGTAGATGAAGGGCTTCGACATCGACTGGATCGAGAACTCGAAATCGGAGTCGCCGGAGTCGTAGAGGACGCCGTCGAGCGTCGAGATGCTGATCGCGAGCTTGTTCGGATCCGCGGCCGCGAGGTCGGGGATGTAGTCGGCCATCGCACCGCTGCGGTCGTGGCGATGACGCTCGAGCGTCTCATCGAGGAAGTCGGGAATGGGGGATCGCACAGCACCTCCTTCGGGGCAGTGTCGGCTGTCGGCCGCACGAGCGCGGGCCGACTGCCATTCTCACACACGAGGCCGCCGGATCGGCCACCCGAGACACGCGATGCCCCGCACGGCGGCAGCCGTGCGGGGCATCCTCGGTGGTGCCGAACCGGCTCAGCGCCGGGGGCTCTGCGGGTCCTCGGGGTCGCGGCGATCACGGAAGTCGACCGGGTTCTGCTCACCCGGACGCGGGTCGCCGGGCCGGGCGTCGCCGGGGCGCGGGTCACCGGGGCGCGGGTCACCGGGCCGGGCGTCGCCGGGGCGCTGGTCGTCGTGGCCGATCGCGCGGTCCGCGGCGTCGCGGGCGCTCTTGATCTTGTCGCTGTACTTGCCCTTCGTCAGCGAATCGGCGGCACCGGCAGCCTTGTCGAGGACCTGATCGCTGAACTTCTCCACCTTGGGGTTGTTGAGCTTCTCACGGACCTTGGGGTCGTTGGCGAGGTTCTTCGCCTTGTTGATGAACTTGTCGAATCCCATGGGACTGCCCTTCTTCACAGGTGTGCTTCACAGATGTGATGGTCGCCACCGATCCTAGTCCGCGAGGCTGAGTCGGTCCTGTGGGCCGCCTTCGCCCCGCCTCAACCCGACTTGTCCGCGGAAGGGCCGGTCGCGGCGGTGTAGGCGAGCGCTGCCTGCACCCGCGACTCGACGCCGAGCTTGACGAGCACTCGGGAGACGTGCGTCTTCACAGTGGCCTCGGTGATGCCGAGCTCATTGGCCAGGGCGCGATTGTTCCGGCCTGCGGCGATCCCCGCGAGGACCTCGCGCTCCCGGTCGGTGAGATCGTCGGGCAGCGCCGCGGCGGGTGCCGGTTCCTCGGGAAGTGCCGAGAGCATGGTGACGACGCTCGCGGTGACCTCGGGTGAGAGCACGGTGTCCCCGGCGGCTGCGCGGTGCACGGCGCCGATGAGCTCCTCGGCCGAGGCGCTCTTGAGGAGGAAGCCCGCGGCCCCCGCGCGGAGGGCGGCGAGGATGACGTCGTCGAGTCCGAACGACGTGAGGATGAGAACCGTCGGGGCGCCTGGGGCCGACCGCAGCTGCCGGGTCGCGGCGACTCCGTCGAGGACGGGCATCCGCACATCCATGAGGACGATGTCCGGGCGCAGCGCTTCTGCCATGCTCACCGCCGTGCGCCCGTCGGCGGCCTCGCCGACCACGGAGATGCCGTCGGCGGTGTCGAGGAGCAGGCGGATGCCGGCGCGCACGGCTCCGTGATCGTCGGCGATGAGGACGGTGGTCACTGCGGGGGTCCTTTCGGTCTCGGCGGCTCCGGCGCGACGTGCGACTCGGGTGCGGCCGTCCTGCCTCCCGGCAGGGTGAGTGTGGCGGTGAACGTGTCCGTCGTCCGGGTGAATGCGGCACCCCCGCCGAGGCGCTCGAGCCGGTGGGCGATGTTGTCGAGTCCGTGCCCCGCCCGGTCGGTCGCCCCCGCGGTGGGGGAGAGCGCGACCGGGTTGGACGCGGCGATCGCGCCCGCCTCGGTGACGGTGATCGTCAGCTCCGGTGCGCTGGCGTGCTTGACGACGTTGGAGATGAGTTCGGCGATGACCGGACGCAGCGCCGCCTCCTGCCGGTCGGGCAGCGCGGTGAGCGCCTCCGCCCCGGTGACGGTGACCCCGAGGCTCCTGGCCAGGGCGATCGCCTCGGCCGCTGACGCCGCGACGGGAGGATCGGCCTCGACGTCGGAGCGGAGGACATCGATCATGCGGCGCATCTCGCTCAGCGCCCGGTCGGCGGCGGCGTGGACGGTGGTGAGCACCTCGGTGCGGATCCTCTCATCGTGGGCGGCCAGCGCCGCCTGGGAGTGGAGGGCGATCGCGGAGATGTGCCCGGCGACGAGGTCGTGGAGGTCCTCGGCGGCGGCAGTTCGCACCTTCTGCTCGGCGAGCCGGGCGCTCACCGCGGCGTTCTCGGCAGCCAGACGCGCCGCCTGCTCCTGAGCGTCCGCGCGGGCGCGCTCGGCCTCGGCCCGTTCGTGTTCGGCGGCGGCGGTGTTGCGGTGCTCGCGGACGCTGCTCGCCCACAGGGCCGGGAGGAAGAGGATGATGACGGCGAGGACCGAGAACTGGAACGACGTCGACAGATCGAATCCGGAGGCGAACGAGGCGACGCCCGCGACGATCGTCGAGACTCCTGCGAGGGTGAACACGACCGTCGACACGCGCGGGGATGCGTGTCCGACGAGGGCGAAGACGAGCTGGAACACGAGCCAGAGAGCGAAGTCGTGGCCGCCGGCGAGGACGTCGACACCGAGGCCGATGAGGAAGCTCGTCGTCGAGATCGCCACCCGCGGGGCGTAGAGCGTGCCGATGAATCCGCAGGTGATGAGCACGGGCTGAGCGACCTGGTCGGGGACGACGTCGGTGTCGAACCACTGGTTCTGGGGGCCGAGGACGATGAAGAGGACGCCGATCGCGCTGAGCACGAGCGCGGTGAGGAGATCCTCGAGGGTGAATGCGGGCAGGCCCGGCACTGACAGGTGCCGCTGATCGGACATGATCCGAGTCTAGTGACGACGCCGTCGGGAGGAATCATCCCAAAGTCGGATGTCGACGTGCGACTTCCTCCCGACGACGGGGCTTCCCTCTCCCGCATAGCGTGGCGGCATGAACAGCACCGAGGCGGCCCGGAGTTCCGGTCGGGCACAGGCATCGACGGCGTCGGGCTTCTTCAGCGGACCCGCTGAACTCCTCGCCTTCGTCCTCCCCGTCGTCGCCGCGCAGCACCTCGGGGCGAGCGGGGCCGAGACCGGAGCGCTCGTCGCCGTCCAGCTCCTCGTCTCGCTCCTCATCCGGCCCCTGGCCGGCAGGCTCGTCGACCGGTGCGGATCGCCGCGGAGCTCGGCGATGATCGCGGCGGCGGGCTCAGGCGTCGGGGTACTCTCCTTCCTCGTCTTCGCCGCCTCGACGACGCTGCCGCCGGCGTTCGCCGCTGCCGCACTCGGCGGCATCGCCGGTGCGCTCTTCTGGGTCGCGGTGCGCGCCCTCATCGCCGAGCGCGCCGAGGGCGATATCGGCGATGACCGCTTCGCCGTGCTCATGGAGAACGAGTCCTCCGGCGCCTGGATCGCGTTCATCATCGGCATCCCGCTCTTCCAGGTCGCCGGACCGCAGGCCGTCTTCCTGGCGTGCGCGGTCGCCTGCCTCGTCGCGGGGGTCCTGCTCGCGCGGATCGGAACGCACAGTCCTGCACAGGGAGAGGCACGGCAGCGCCCGACGCCCGACTCTGCACATCTGCTGCGATCCCTGCGCGGCATCCTCGCGCTCGTCGTCGTCCTCGCCTTCGCCGAGGGCATCATCTCACTCCTCCTCATCCTCCACCTCGCCGTCGAGCTCGGGCTGGAGCTCGGAGAGATCGCGCTCGTCTACCTGCCGGGGGCGATCGTGCTCAGCATCGCCCCGCGTCCTCTCCACCGTCTCGTCCGCCGCATCGAGCCGCGGTGGATCCTCCTCCTCGGCCTCACGTGCTCCGCCGGGTTCGCCGCGGCGATGGTCACCCGCCCCGGCCCGGTCGCGCTCGCCGTGCTCTGGGTCCTCTCCGCCCTGTGCTTCTCGCTGCTCGAACCGCTGCTCGACAGGCTCATCGCCGTCGTCTCCGGCCACCGGGCGGGAGCTGGGTTCGGGTACGCCCAGAGCGCAGAGCTCATCGGGACCGCTGCCGGGACGCTGGCGGCCGGAGCGCTCTTCGGTGCCGGCGCCTGGCATGTCGCGACGATCGCCGCCGCGGTCGTCCTCATCATCGCCGCGCTCACCGGGTGGCGGGGTCTGCGCCGTTTCCCCGCCGCAGACCTCGGGGCAGACGAACGCATTCGAGACCAGCGCCCGCGCGACAGTCGCCAGCACGGCACTCGTCGAAACGACACCCGCCGCAGCGGCACCACCACAGAGAGAAAGGGACTGAGTCCAGCCATGAAGAGAACAGCAGCGACCCTGGCCATCCATGTCGGCATCTACGTGATCGCGCAGGTGATCTTCGCCCTCGTCGCCGCCAGCTGGCCCTGGGAGGTGATCACGGGCGGGACCTCGGTGACGACCCTGCTGAGCTGGAACGCCGGGGGAACGGACATGCAGAGGTGGATCGGCTCGATCTCACGGATCTGGACGATCGTCGTCCTCATCGACATCCTCTGGTCCGGTTATCGGATGATCGTGCCGAAGGCACCTCAGTCCTCGACGGACTGACCTACTCGAGCATCACCCCGTTGCCGTGGACGCTCACCCGCATGCCGTCGTCGACGGCGTCGATGCCGGTGACCTCGAGGCCTTCGGGCATGTCGCCCAGATCGATGACGATGTCGGAGATCTCCGAGGTGAGGAACGACGGCATCGTCGAGAGGTCGACCTCGGCCGCGCCGAGGGTGAGCGTCGTCGCCGAGACGAGGATCTGCCGCCCGTCGGGCTGCGCATCGATCCCGACGCGCACGTCCTGCCCGAGCAGGGAACCGGTGAGGTAGAGCGTCCCGTCGGTCGTCGTGAACGTCATCCCGTCGGGCAGGGAGGCGTTCTGCCCGGCGAGCCGATCGATCGTCGACAGCGGGATCGTCGCCTCCCCGTCGACGGTGCCGATCGGCCGCGAGGAGTCGGTGGGCACATCGAAGAGGCTGAGGTCGACGTCGGTGACCTCGAGGTCCTCGTACGTCGCCCGCGTCGCCGTGACGTCGACGGCGTCGAGCCTGCCCGCAGCCAACTGGTTGAGGATCGGGAAGCCCCTGACGTCGACCTGCGCGTCGCCGTAGTTCTCCAGCCCCTCGGCGATCCGGCGCTCGGTGGTGAAATCGACGATCCGGTCGGCGGCGATGACCCCGACGACGAGGGTGACGACGACGATGATCGCGGAGACGATGAGGGGACGGCGGCGGGACCGGCGGCTCGGATGGGCTCGGGTTGCTCCAGTCGTCATGACGCTCATTCTCCCATTGTCCCTGCCCAGGATGCGTGCGACCTGGCTGTCGGATGTGCCGGTCCGACAATCGCCTGCCCTGTCGGCCGGGGACGCACCCCGCCTAGGATGGGGCCATGGACTCGACTCGCACGCAGAACATCAGGACCCTCTCCGGTCGCCTCAACTCGTTCCACTCGTCGATCTACTTCTCCGAGGTCGTCGGCGCCTCGTTCGCCGAACTCGGCCTCGAACCCGGGATCCCGGCGAACATGGCCGCCCGCTCGGCGCCGATGGGTCGCGTCAACGCCGGCGTCGTCGCCGGCACCTTCTACAACTACTCGCCGTCGTTCATCGCGACGATCATTCCGCGGATCTGGGACACCGTCTCCCCGGACGTCATGGTCTCCGCCCGTTTCGACGCCGTGTCCCTCTACCTCGACGGACTCTTCGGCGACCGTGACGACATCGCCCTCCTCACCGAGGCGGCCGTCCAGCTCACGGAGACGCTCACCCCCGTGCGCGAGGCGATGGACTTCACCGGGCGCTCGCTGGCCGGCTCGACCGCCGCCGCCGTCGCCGCCCACACCCCGGCCACGGCCTTCGAGGCTCTCTGGGATCTCGCCACAGTGGCGCGCGAGTTCCGCGGCGACGGGCACGTCGCCTCCCTCGTCACCGCCGGAGTCGCCGGCATCGACGCCCTCATGCTCGACGTCGCCACCGGTGCGTCGTTCAAGCCGCGGGCCGCGCAGAAGACCCGCGGTTACACCGATGAGGAGTGGCAGAGGGCCCAGGACGGACTCGCCGAGGCGGGGCTGATCACCGTGGGCACCGACGACCGCGGGTATCCGCTGCCGCAGATCACCGACGCGGGACGTCAGCTCAAGGAGGAGGTCGAGATCCTCACCGACGGCACCGTGGCCGCCGCCTGGTCGGTGCTCAGCGACGAGCAGATCGCCTCGCTCATCGCCCCGAGCCGCACGCTCGTCAAGGTGCTCGTCCAGTCGGGGGCGTTCCCGTCCGCCGTCTTCGCGCAGCCGGAGCGGAAGTCGAGCTAGTTCGCCGGTGTCGCGTCGGCGGGGGTCTCAGCAGCGTCGCCCGCCGGCTGCTCCGCGTCCGCGGAGTACTGGGCGACCACCTCGGCGGCGATGCGCTTGGCATCATCCGAGGTCGGCCCCTCTGCGGAGAACACGGCCCGGCGGTAGTACTCGAGTTCGACGATCGAATCCCGGATGTCGCCGAGGGCGCGATGGCCGCCGAGCTTCGCCGGTGCCTGGTAGTAGGCGCGGGGGAACCACTGCTTCGACAGCTCCTTGATCGAGGAGACGTCGATGATGCGGTAGTGGAGGTAGGCGACGAGGTCGGGCATCTGCTTGTTGAGGAACACCTTGTCGGTGCCCACCGAGTTCCCGCCCAGCGGGGCCTTGCCGGCCTCCTTGACGTGCGTCTTCACATAGTCGAGGACCTGGGCCTGCGCCTCGGCGACGGTCGTGCCGGCGTCGAGTTCGGTGATCAGCCCGGAATCGGTGTGCATCTTCGTGACGAAGTCGTTCATGTTCGCCCGGGCCGCCGCCGAGGGCCGGATGACGATGTCGATGCCCTCATCGAGCGGTCGGAGCTCGAAGTCGGTGACGATCGCGGCGATCTCGATGAGTTCGTCACGCGCCTCGTCGAGGCCGGTCATTTCGCAGTCGATCCACACAATTCTGTCGTTGCTCACGCTGCCAGCTTAACGGTGTGCGGGTCGGGACAAGCCGAGTGGGTCTGTGTGTCCGCTGACACACGCTGAGTGCATCCGCAGAACACCGCCGCCGTCGGTGACCTAAACTTGTACTGACCTCTGCCCGGACAGGGTGGGAGGAATCGTGCCGACTCGAGGAGAAGGTTTTTCGCGTGCGTTACACACTTGCTGTGATTCTCATGGTGGTGGGTGTCGTTGTCTCAGGGCTCGGGCTGCTCCAGAAGACCCTGTGGGCCCCCTCCGACACGATCACCGCCACGACGCAGATCGACGGGTCGGCCCCGGCCGTCATCGTCGATCCGGGCATGCTCAACCTCTATGACACGCCCGCGACGCTGACCGCCCAGGGCACCGGTGATCTCACGATCGCGCAGGCCCCGATCGAGAGCATCGACGCCTGGGTCGGCGATTCCCCGGCCGCCCGGATCACCGGACTCGCCGCGGAGAACGGTCTCACCGTCGAGCCGAAGGAGGGCGAGGCAGAGCTGCCGAACCCGGTCGGCTCCGACCTCTGGGAGGCCGAGGTCACCGGCACCGACACCGTGAGCCTCGACTGGGACTCCGACCCCAACCGCACAGGGTTCCTCATCGCCGGCTCCGGCGCCCCCGGCGACGTCACCTCGGTGTCCCTGTCCTGGCCCAACCGCGCCGACACCCCCTGGGCGATCCCGCTGATGATCGCCGGCGGCGCGATCTTCGTCATCGGCCTCATCCTCCTCTTCCTCGGCCGTCGCACCGCGAAGCGCGAAGCCAACCGCCGCCAGGCCCGGCAGGACCGCCGGCGCAAGCTCGCCGAATACGGCACGGCCTTCGCCATCGTCCCGGTCCTCGCGCTCAGCGCGTGCGGCCCCGCCGAGCTGCCGACCCCCGAAGCCTCACCGGCCCCGACGACGCCGATGGCCGGGGTGAGCAGCGGCCAGGCTGAGCGCATCCTCGGCGCCGTCGCCACCGACATCGCCGCCGCGGACAAGGAGACCGACGCGAAGAAGCTCGAGGCCCGCGCCACCGGACCCGCACTCGAACAGCGCACCGCCGTCTACACGGTCAAGGACAAGGTCAAGGACCAGACGATGCCGCCGGCGATCGCCGCCGACGACATCGTCGTCAACTTCACCGCCGCGACCGACACGTGGCCGCGGATGACGAGCCTCATCACCTCGGCCGGCGACCAGACGCAGCTCCTCGTCCTCACCCAGGACGACGCCCGGGCCGACTACAAACTGTGGTCGCAGACCGTTCTCGTCCCCGGCACCGAGCTGCCGGAGATCGCCGACGCCCGTCAGGGCTCGCAGCCGCTCGACGCGAGCGCGGAGGGCTTCGCGATGACCCCGCAGGCCGCCGTCGCCGACTACGCGAAGGCCCTCGGCGCCGGCGCCTCGTCGAAGGAGGCGAAGCTCTATGAGCCCGACGACTTCTCGAAGTCGATCTGGGCGAACCAGGACGAGCAGAAGAAGAGCGCGGAAGAGGGCAAGGCCAGCGTCAAGTACTCGTACGAGCCCGGACAGCAGATCGTCGCCCAGGAGACGGCGGGCGATTCCGCGGTCGTCACCGGCGTCATCACCGCCGAATCGACGATCACCCCGCAGTCGACAGGCGGCCGCACGGGCACGCTGACCCTGAGCACCCCGCAGAAGGAGCTCACCGGGGAGAGCAGCACGCAGCAGCCGGTGACGACGACGACGTACCAGGTGCTCACCTTCCTCGTGCCGCAGGACGGCAAGCCCCGCCTCATCGGCGGCCTCGAAACCCTCAGCGGAGCCAAGCTCGGCTGACGCACCCAGCAAAGGAGATCCCGTGTCTTTCGATCCGAATCAGGGTCCCGGCCCGCAGTCGGGCAGCACCCCTCAGCAGGGGCTCGACCTCTCCGCGGTCCGCACGAAGAACATGCCCGCCGACGAGGCGGGTGCGCCGGCCGCGGATCCCACCGCGGTGCCGCTGCCCTCGCTCGTCCTCGACGTCGACGAAGCGGTCTTCAACGACATTGTCGCGCTCTCCGAGCGCGTGCCCGTCGTCATCGACCTCGCCTCGAGCGCCAGTGACGCAAGCCGTGAGGTCTCCGCCGTCCTCGCGCGCCTCATCCCGTCCTACGGCGGCAGGCTCGTGCTCGCGAAGGTCGACGTCGACCAGAACCCGCGGGTCGCCCAGGCCTTCGGCGTCCAGTCGACCCCGACGGTCGTCGCGATCATCAAGGGCCAGCCGGTGCCGCTGTTCCAGAGCACGCTGCCCGAACCGCAGATCGCGGCCTACTTCGACGAGCTCCTCACCCTCGCCGCGGAGAACGGCGTGAGCGGTCACGCGGTCGTCGGGGGAGCCGAACCCGAACCGGCCGGCCCCAAGCATCCCGAGGCCGAGGAGGCCCTGGCCGCCGGGGACTTCGACACCGCCGAATCCCTCTTCAAGGCGGCACTGGCCGCCTCACCGGCCGATGACGAGGCGAAGTTCGGCCTCGCCCGCGCCGGCCTCGGCCGCCGCCTCATCGACGCCGACCCCGACGAGCTCATCGCCGCCGCTGACGCCGACCCCGCGGATGTCGAGGCCGCGAAGGCCGCCGCCGACGCCGAGGTCGTCAGCGGCAACCCGGCCGGGGCGTTCGACCGCCTGATCTCGCTCATCCGCACGTCCACGGGACCGGAGAAGGAGGCGCTGCGCCTGCGCGTGCTCGACCTCTTCGAGATCGTCGGACCCGATGACCCGGCCGTCGCCAAAGCACGCACCAAACTGATGAGGGCATTGTTCTGAACCAGATAGTCCGCCTCACCACCGCCATCCTGTTCACGATCACCGGCGTGATCCTGACCGTGCTGGTGGCCTCTGCCATGTCCGTCGTCGGCACCGACGAAGTCACCGAGACCCCGGCCTTCGAAGTCTCCGACGGGTCGTACGCCGTCGTCCTCGACGAGGCGATCGTGCCGTTCTCCGGCACGAACGTCACCATCGAGGCGACGAACGCCGACGGCAAGGAACTCTTCCTCGGCACCGCGAACGGCGTCGACACCGCGAGCTACCTCGACGGGGTCTCCCAGGTCCAGATCAGCGACGTCGACTTCCCCAACGAGGCGACCCATCGCTCGATCCCCGGTGACCCGGCGCCCGCCGCGGACATCGCCGGCAGGGATTGGTGGACATCCGCGGAGACCGGGGCGACCGTGTCGAAGACCTTCGACCTCGATGCCGACCCGCAGGTCCTCGTCATCGCGCCGGCGACGGCGGGGGAGAACCTCGACGGGACGACCGTGCAGCTGAAGATGCGCGTGGCCGGTGTGCTCGCGCTCAGCCTCATCGGCCTGGCCGCCGCGATCATCGCCTTCGGCTTCGCCGCGTACTTCTTCCTCCGCTGGTGGAACGGACGGATCCGCCCGCGCAAGCAGTCCGGCAAGCTCAAGGAGCGCCGCCCCAGCACCGAGGCGCCCCGCCGGAAGTCCCGGAAGTCCGCCTCGGCGACCGGGCAGGAGACCGCGGACACCGCGCCGACCGGCAGCGAGAACCCGGCCGGGAGTCCGACCGCGGAGCCGGCGAAACCTGCGGCTCCGCCTCGGCGCCGGAACACCCGCGTGCGCGCGGCTGCCGGCATCTCGCTGGCTTCGGGCCTGGCGCTGTCCGGCTGCGGTGCGCTGCCCATCGCCCAGCCCGACACCCCGCAGGTCACCCCCTACGAGCGCACCGCTGTGCGCCCGGGCGAGGCCGGGGAGTTCATGACCTCGTACACGGAGTCGCTCGACAAGATCCTCGCCGACAAGGGCGAGGGACTCGAAGCGATCCAAGGCGCCCCGCTCATCGACCGCACCCGTGCGCAGATCCAGATCGCGGACAAGACGAAGCAGAACCTGCGCGCCCCGAACTTCACCGAGGTCGTCGCCGGCGGACCTGCCTTCACCGACTATCCGATGTGGTTCTACGCCCTCGGCACGACGGGCGGGGACGAGAAGCTCACGCAGGTGCAGCTGGCCACCCGGGAATCCGCCTCGGTGCAGCCGCTCGTGCGCACCGCGGTCTTCATTCCCGCCGATCAGGCCCCGACCCTGCTCGCCGACGGCAGCGGAGCGGTCGGGCCTGCCCCGCAGGCGTTCACCGAGGAGATGGCGACCGCAGCCGACCAGATCTCGACGTTCCTCAAGGACGGCAAGGTCGACGGCGGCATCGTCTCCGGACTCGACCAGGGCGGCTTCAAGTCCTTCCAGGACTACGTCGGCGGCCTGCGCAACGAGGACTCCGGCTTCGACGACGTTACCGTCGAATGCACCCCGTACCAGGACTTCGACTTCGGGTCGATGACGCTGACGACGGAGAACGGGGCGCTCGGCATGGGCGAGATCCGCTGCACCCTGACGATCAAGGTGCCCGAGGACTACTCGGTCGACCTCGGTGACACGATCGAGGCCGTGAAGACGAACGACAAGGACGGCAACACCGTCAAGGTCGACACCGCCCAGCCCTACGTCCTGCTCAAGGACGGGGAGACGATCACCGCACTCAACACCGACTGGGACATCCTCTCCTCACGGATCGAGTGAGGAGATCACACGAGGTCCGTCTGCTCCTCGCGCACCCGCCGGCCGACCCGCAGCAGCCACCACAGGCCGATGAGGGGAAGCACGAGCGGGATGAAGCCGTAGCCTGAGCCGAAGTTCGACCACACCGAGGGCTTCGCGAAGTCCTCGGGATGCGTGAAGCTGAGGATGCCGACGATGATGACGCCGGCGAACTCGATGAGGCACGCGGCGATCGCGATGCGGTGCGTGACCCGGTTGCCGATGACGAAGCACACCGTCGCGAGGATGTAGATGCCGGCGGCGATGACGGAGAGCGTGTAGGCGACCGGGGCGACGTCGAATTCGCGGATGACCTGGTAGCCGGCCCGCGCGGTCGCCGACAGCGCGAAGATCCCGTAGACCGCGGTCAGGGCCCGACCGGGTCCCGAATGCATCGCCGAGTACGGTGAGCGCGGTGCCGGGCGAGTGCGTCTGTTCACAGCCAAATCTGGTCCATTCTCTCGATCATGATGATCACCGTCAGCCCGGCGGCGGCGAGCACGCCGGGACCCCACCTGCTCAGCTCCGCGAACGCCCAGAACCCGGCGAGCGCGATGACGAGGATCGCGGTGATGACATAGCCGAAGTAGAGGAGCGGGTCGACGCCGTCGGTGCCTCCGAAGGTCGCGATCGAGATGACGAGCTCGACGATGAGGAGGAGGAGCAGGAGTGCGGAGCAGCCGAGCAGCAGCGGTCCCGCAGGTCGGTTGCGGATCGTCTCGACGATCGCCCACACGGTGAGCACGGCGGCGACGGCATAGAGCACGAGCGTGAAAACGGTGAACACCCGGACAAGTTTAGTCCGCAGGGCCCCGCGGCGAAGACCGCTCCGAGCGGCGGAACCGGGTGAGATCGGGCACGGAAGCGGGTGAGATCGGGCACGGAACCTGGCCGGGGCCGGGCCCGAGCGCCTAAAATACTCGACGTGCCGATCTATCTCGACCATGCCGCGACCTCGCCGATGCCCCAGGCGGTGCTCGACGTCTACACGACCGAGCTGAGCCGCCGGGCCAATCCGTCGTCGCTGCACGCGGTCGGTCAGGCCGGGCGGATGCGGCTGGAGACGGCCCGCGACGACATCGCCCGGGCACTCGGGGCGACGAGCTCCTCCGAGGTCGTCTTCACCTCCGGCGGCACGGAGGCCGACAACCTCGCCGTCAAGGGCCTCTACCTCTCCCGCAACAACGGCAGCTTCGCCGAGCCCGCCCGACCCCTCGTCCTCACCTCGGCGATCGAGCACCACGCGATCCTCGACTCCGTCGACTGGCTCGAGTCCCAGGGCGCGGAGATCGTCCTCCTCGACGTCGACGAGACCGGCCGGATCGACCTGCCCGCCGCCGAGGCGGCGTTGCGCCGCGACCCCGACCGGACCGCGCTGCTGTCGGTCATGGCCGCGAACAACGAGATCGGCACGATCCAGCCGATCGCCGAACTCGGTCGCCTCGCCCGGGACCTCGGCATCCCGTTCCACATCGACGCCGTCCAGGCGCTCGGGCAGATCCCGCTCGACTTCGCCGCACTGGAGGCCACGGCGATGACGATCACCGCGCACAAGATCGGCGGTCCCGTCGGCATCGGCGCCCTCCTCCTCGACCGCGCCGCCGCGCCCACCCCGATCCTCCACGGCGGCGGTCAGGAGCGCAGCGTGCGCTCGGGCACCCTCGACGTCGCCGGCGCGGTCGCCTTCGCCGCGGCCGTCGACCTCGCGACCTCCGACCTCGATTCGCGGGCCGCGAAGTTCTCCGACCTCCGCGACCGCCTCATCGCCGGTGTCGAGGCGACGATCGAGGGCGCGACACTGTCGGGCCCCCGCGGGACCGGCCGTCTGCCCGGCAGCGCCCACTTCACGTTCGCCGGCTGCGAGGGCGACTCCCTGCTCTTCGGCCTCGACGCCCGCGGGATCGCGACGTCGACGGGATCGGCTTGCTCGGCCGGCGTCTCCCGCCCTTCCCATGTCCTCCTCGCCGCGGGCATGAGCGAGGACGTCGCCCGCTCCGCACAGCGCTTCACCGTCGGCCACGACACCGCCGTCTCCGACATCGACGCGCTCCTCGAGGCGCTGCCCGCCGTCGTCGACCAGGCCCGCCGGGCCGGCATGGTCTCGGCGACGCCGCGCTGGCGGCAGACGGCCCACGAGAGTCAGGAGAGCGCATGAAGGTCCTCGTCGCGATGTCCGGCGGAGTCGACTCCGCCGTCGCCGCCGCCCGTGCCGTCGACGCCGGCCACGAGGTCGTCGGCGTCCACCTCGCCCTGTCCCGGATGCCCGGCACTCTGCGCACCGGCTCGCGGGGCTGCTGCACGATCGAGGACTCCCGCGACGCCCACCGAGTGGCGGGCATGCTCGGCATCCCCTTCTACGTGTGGGACTTCTCCGAGCGGTTCAAGGAGGACATCGTCGATGACTTCATCGCCGAGTACGCCGCCGGCCGCACCCCGAACCCGTGCATGCGCTGCAACGAGCGCATCAAGTTCGCCGCCCTCCTCGACCGGGCGCTCGCCCTCGGCTTCGACCAGATCGCGACCGGGCACTACGCCGAGGTGGTCCGCGACGCCGCCGGCCGCCCCGAGCTCCACCGCGGCGAGGACCTCGCGAAGGACCAGTCCTACGTCCTCGGCGTCCTCACCGGCGAGCAGCTCGAGCACTGCTACTTCCCGATCGGAGCGACCGCTTCGAAGGCCGAGGTCCGCGCCGAGGCGGCCGAGCGCGGCTTCTCGGTGGCGAACAAGCCCGACTCCTACGACATCTGCTTCATCCCCGACGGCGACACGAAGGCCTGGCTGGCCGACAAGATCCCGATGCGCCCGGGGCTCATCAAGGACGGCGAGGGCGAAGTCCTCGGAGAGCACGACGGTGCGATGACCTTCACCATCGGCCAGCGCAAGGGGCTCGGCATCGAGAAGCCGGCCGCCGACGGCAAGCCGCGCTTCGTCACCGGTCTCGACCCCGCCTCGAACACCGTGACCGTCGGCTCCCGCGCCGACCTCGGCGTCTCCCACCTCACCGGCATCCGCACCTCGTGGGCCGGACCCGCCCCCGCCGACATCGGCACCACACCGGAGACGGGGATCGACTGCGAGGTCCAGATCCGCGCCCACTCCGACCCCGTGCCCGCCCGCGCGTGGCTCGGGGACGTCGTCACCGAGGTGCCCGCCCACGAGGCCGCGGTGCCGGCGGCCCGGCCCGCCGGCCAGCTCCTCCACGTCGACGTCGCCGAGGAGCTCTCCGGTGTCGCCCCGGGACAGACGATGGTCGTCTACCGCGGCACCCGCGTCCTCGGTCAGGCCACGATCGACGTCACCGCCAGGGACCGCCTCGGCGCGCGGTGATGCGCACCGGTGACGCCCACCGGTGACGGGCCCGCTATGGGCGGTAGCCTGGGGGAATGAAGGAATCGCCCCAGGACGTCGTCACCGCGCCGTACGGCACGTGGTCCTCGCCGCTGAGCGCAGCGGAGGTCGCCACCGGGGCAGCCCCGATCTTCGAAGCCGCCTTCCGCGGCGAGCACGTCTACTATTCGGCGAAGTTCGCCGCCGAGAACTCCCGGACGGGACTCGTCCGCACCTCCCTGTCGCACCCGGGGCCGGGGGAGCGGATCCTGCCGGAGCCGTTCAACATCCGCTCGGCCGTCCACGAATACGGCGGCGGGGCCTGGGCGCTCGACCCCGACAGCGACATCGTCTACTTCGTCAACGCCGCCGACCAGCGCGTCTGGCAGCTCATCCCCGGCCGGTCGCCGCACGCGCTCACCCCCGAGACCTCGGGTCTCATCCGCTACGGTGACCTCCACATGACCCCGTGGGGGCTGCTCTGCGTGCGCGAGGACTGCCGATCGACGGTGCGGCGGCGCTCGATCGTGCTCATCACCCGCTTCGGGACGATGCGGGAGCTCGCGACGCAGGCGCACTTCATGGCGTGGCCGCGGATCTCGGCCGACGGCCGACTTCTCACCTTCATCGGGTGGGAGCACCCGCACATGCCGTGGGATGAGACGAGCCTGTGGGTCGTCGACCTCGGCACCGGGGGCGACCCGACCGTCGCCGCCGTCCTCCACGGCAGTGAGGTGGCCCTCCTCCAGCCGGAGTTCAGCGGACCGACGACGCTGCGGCTGTGCTCGGACCATCAGGGGCACTGGGCCCTCTACGAACTCGACCTCAGCGGGGTGGCGGGGTCGTCTGCCGCCGAGGCGGTCGACCTCTCCGTGACCGACCTCAGTCCCGTCCTCGACACGGGAACCGAGATCGGCGGACCGCTGTGGCAGCTCGGGGCGCTGTGGCACCTCGGTGACGGCGCCGAGGTGTGGGCGCACGCGCAGTCGGACATGGCCGCCCTCGTGCGGGCGCGCGACGACGCTGCCGCCACTCCCGTCGGGGACGCCAGCGCCACCGCCGCCTCGGCGCGGGTCGTCGAGGAGATCGCGACGCTGGGCAGCATCGAACTCCACGATCTCGGCCGCACCCACGTCCTGCTCACCGCGAAGTCACCGGACTGCGCGGGCGCGCTCATCGCCGTCGACCGGGTGACCGGGGCGTTCACGGAGATCGCGACGGAGCGGCTCGACGCCCACGACGACTACTACGCGCACCCGCGCACGACGGTCCTCGGCGGCGTCCCCGTCGTCCTCCATGAGCCCCACAATCCCCGCTTCATCGCCCTCGACCGGGAGCGCCCTCCCTACGTCGTCATCGCCCACGGCGGACCGACCGGGCAGGCGACGGCGGACATGTCGGCGCGGATGAGCTTCTTCGCCTCCCGCGGCATCGGCGTCATGGAGGTCAACTACGGCGGGTCGACGGGCTTCGGCCGCGCCTGGCGCGAGCGCCTGCGCGGACAGTGGGGGATCGTCGACGTCGCCGACATCGTCTCTGCCGTCGAGGGACTCATCGATGCGGGACTGGCCGACCCGCTGCGGATCGCGATCTCCGGCGGTTCGGCGGGGGGCTGGACGGCGCTGTCGGCGCTCATCAGCTCCGATGTCTTCGCGTGCGGCACCTCGTACTTCGGGGTCACCGACCTCATGCGGTTCGTCATCGACACCCACGACTTCGAGAGGCACTACGTCGACGGTCTCGTCGGCCCCTGGCCCGAGGCGCAGGACGCGCTCTTCTCCCGCTCGCCGATCCACCGCACGAGCGACATCAGGGTGCCCGTGGCGATCATGCAGGGCGACCGCGACCCGATCGTCCCGCCCAATCAGGCGCAGGAGTTCGTCGACATGCTCCGACTGGCCGGAGTGGAGTACATTTACCGTCTGTACAAGGGCGAATCCCACGGCTTCGTCCGCACCGAGACCATCATCGATTCCCTGGAAAGCGAGTTCGGATTCTATGTCGACGTCTTCGGAATCCCCCGCAGCCGCAGGCACCGCTGAGACGCAGTCACTCACTCCGTCGGCGACGACGACGTCGGTGTGGATTCCCGGTGGGGACAGTCTCGGCGGCTCCGACCCGGCCGCCGCGTCCCGGCCCGGTGACGTCTCCCGGCGGGCCGCCTCGGCGGGCTTCGACGTCCTCGCCTCGGGCCTGCCTCCCGTCCCGCTCATCGCCCACCGCTCCGGGGACCGGTGGGGCGCCGACGCGATCGGCCGCGCCGTCGGCCTGCTCACCGACCTCCACGTCGACCGCGCGTCCTACGGGTGGAGGCTGACGGCCGCGGCGGGACGGGACGAGCGTCTCGAGTCCTCCGGGCTCGGCGAAGCCCTCGACGCCGTCGCCGAATACGGCGAGGGCTTCCCCGGTGCCGTGCAGGTGTCCCTGCCGGGACCCTGGACGCTCGTCACCGCGCTCAGCCTGCCCTCGGGCGCCCGCGTCCTCGGCGACGCCGGAGCCCGCCGCGACGTCGTCCAGGCCTACGCCTTCGGCATCGCCGGCCTCACCGAACGGCTGCGCAGGCTCGGGCTGCGCACCGTCATCCGCTTCGCCGAGATGCGCCTCGACCCCGTCCTCACCGGCACCTGGCCCACCGTCTCCGGCTTCGCGAGCCTGCCCGCGATCAGCGAGACACAGGTCCACGCGGCGCTGACCTCGACCTTCGGGCACCTGCCGCCGTCCCTGCTCAGCCTGCCCGACCTCGCGCCCCTGCGGCTGCGCGGCAAGGAGATCCCCGCCGCCGAGGTGGTCCGCTCCACCGGTGCCGGCGCCGTGTCCGTGCCGTTGGCTAGTCTGAGGGCAGCAGGATGGGAGCAGCTGGCGATCCTCGCCGAGGCGGGAGTCGGCACATGGATCCGCCTGCCCGCCGACGCCGGTTCCCGACCCGGTGACGTGCGGCAGTGGCTCGACCGCATCGCCGAACCGTGGCAGCGGGTCGGCATGGGTGCCGCGAGCCTCGCGGGCTTCGGCGTGCTCACGGGAGAGGAGCTGCCGCTGGGGCACCCGCCGCTGCTCGCTCCGGCGGCGACGCCGGACCGCGCCGATGAGCCGGCGATGCGGCTGGCGGCAGGACTGCGGCGAGCCCTGACGGAGGGATAGATGAGCCAGACACAGCGAGACGGAGACACGACCATGGACGACACCTTGGACCTGCAGGACGCCGCTGCCCGGGCGAAGGCTCACGCCGCACTCGCCGAGCAGATCGAGTCGCATCGCGCCGCCTACTACAAGGACGACTCGCCGCTCGTCTCCGACGCCGAATACGACGAGCTCTCCCGCCGGCTCGAAGCGCTCGAGGAGAAGTACCCGGAGCTCGTCACCGACTCCTCGCCCACGCAGACCGTCGGCGGATCCGTCGACACGACGACGTTCTCCCCGGTCACGCACATCGGGCGCATGTACAGCCTCGACAACGTCTTCGACTTCGCCGAGCTGCGCGAGTGGTACCACAGGGTCAGCGGCGCGGTGAGCGCTGAGTCGAAGTTCCTCTGCGAACTCAAGATCGACGGACTCGCCGTCAACCTCCTCTACCGGGACGGCGAACTCGTCCGCGCCGCGACCCGCGGCGACGGGCGCATCGGCGAGGACATCACCGCGAACGTCCGGACTATCTCCGACATCCCGCAGCACCTCGACACGGAGTTCCCGCCCGCCGAGGTGGAGATCCGCGGGGAGGTGTTCTTCCCCGTCGAAGCCTTCGCCGAACTCAACGCGCAGCTCGTCGCCGAGGGCAAGCCCCCGTTCGCCAATCCCCGCAACTCCGCCGCCGGATCGCTGCGGCAGAAGGACCCGGCGGTCACGGCGAGCCGTCCGCTGCACATGCTCGTCCACGGCATCGCCGCGTGGACGCCCGCCGACGCCTCGCACCCGGAGCCGAAGGAGCAGTCTGAGGTCTACGAGCAGTTCCGCTCGTGGGGGCTGCCGATCAGCGAGTACTACAAGGTCCTCGAGACCGTCGAGGAGATCGAGGAGTTCATCGCCTACTACGGTGAGCACCGCCACGACGTCTCCCACGAGATCGACGGCATCGTCGTCAAGATCGACGACTTCGCCGTCCAGGAGGCCCTCGGCTACACCTCACGGGCACCGCGCTGGGCGACGGCGTTCAAGTACCCGCCCGAGGAGGTGACGACGAAGCTCCTCGACATCCAGGTGCAAGTGGGACGCACCGGCCGGGTCACGCCGTTCGCGGTGATGGAACCCGTCACCGTCGCCGGCTCCACCGTCGAACGCGCAACGCTGCACAACGGCTACGAAGTCAAGCGCAAGGGCGTGCTCATCGGCGACACCGTCACCCTGCGCAAGGCCGGAGACGTCATCCCCGAGGTGCTCGGCCCCGTCGTCGCCGCCCGCGACGGATCCGAACGCGAATTCGTCATGCCCACGCACTGCCCGTCCTGCGGGACCCTCCTCGGCGAGCAGAAGGAGGGCGACAAGGACGTCCGCTGCCCGAACGCGCAGTCGTGCCCAGCGCAGGTGACGAACCGGATCTTCTACCTCGCCTCCCGGGCCGCCTTCGACATCGAAGCCCTCGGCGAGGAGGCCGCCCTCGCGCTCACCGCGCCCGCCGAACCCGAGACCCCGCCGCTGTCCTCGGAGGCCGGACTCTTCGACCTCACCCCCGACGACCTCGCCGATGTGAAGATCTGGCGCAACAAGCGCGTCAAGGGCGTCGAGACGGGGGAGCGGGAGCTCGTCCCGTACTTCTTCACCCGGGGGACGGCGAAGAAGCCGAGTGCCCCGAGCCAGAACACGAAGAAGCTCTTCGCCGAACTCGACAAGGCCCGCGACCAGGACCTGTGGCGGGTGCTCGTGGCGCTCTCGATCCGCCACGTCGGACCGACTGCCGCGCGGACGCTTGCCGCCCACTTCCACTCCCTCGACGCCATCCGCGAGGCGAGCCTCGAGGAGCTCTCCGCCGTCGACGGGATCGGGGAGACGATCGCGGCGAGCATCCGCGACTGGTTCGCCGTCGACTGGCACCGCGAGATCGTCGACCGGTGGAGCGCCGCCGGAGTCCGGATGGAGGACGAGGTCGGTGAGACCGCGCCGCAGACCCTGGCCGGGCTGACGATCGTCGCCACCGGGTCGCTGAGCACGTTCACCCGCGACGGCATCAAGGAGGCGATCCTCGCCGCCGGCGGCAAAGCTGCGAGTTCCGTGTCGAAGAAGACCGACTACGTCGTCGCCGGGGAGAACGCCGGCTCGAAGCTCGAGAAGGCCGAATCGCTCGGTGTGCCCGTGCTCGACGAAGACGGCTTCCGGACGCTGCTGGCGACCGGGTCCCTTGCCTGAGACCAGGAACGTCTCAGGCGGAGCGGAGAATGGGGACAGAATGGTTTGGCAGAGTGGGAGCCATGAAGGCATTCCCCCGCTTGATCGCCGGCACCGCGGTCGCTCTGGCAGCAGTTCTCACCGCGGCACCTCTGGGAGCGGGTCTCGCCGACTTCGTCCTCAGCCCTGACCACCACACCAAGCGCAGCACGGCGCCGACCGCGGCGGCCGAGTCTCCGCAGGAGCAGGGCGAACCGTGGAGCGGGGGACTGCTCGGCAGCGCCGAGCGCGGTGAGGGACTCGAGAGACCCGAACCGCTCGCGCTCGCCCCGCGCACCGCCGACGCCGCCGTCACGGCCGCGACGTCACCGAACCTCACGCTGGCCGCCGGGACGGGAGGAGAGTCGGTCGAAGCGCGGATCACCGAACTCGCCGCGGACCTCCAGGCAGGGGTGCGCGCCGGCGAGTTCACCCAGGCCGACGCCGACCGCGTCCTCGGCGACATGGCCGGCTACATCCGCGGTGAGAGAACCTGGCCCGAGCGCGTGAGCGTGTGATAGAGAGGACCCCATGAGCACTGTTCCGCACAGTTCGCACTGGGGGTCCTTCACAGCAGTCGTCGACGACGACACCCTCGTCGAGGTGGTTCCACCCGACACCGATGCCCGACCGAGCCGGCTCATCCACGACTTCGCCGACTCCGTCGACTCCGACCTGCGGGTGCGCAGACCCGCCGTGCGACGCTCCTGGCTCACCGCAGTGCGCGCCGAGCGCCAGGGCCGGGGCGAACCCGAGACCCGCCGCACCGATGAGCGCAGAACCGATCTGCGCGGCGCCGAGCCCTTCGTCGAGATCGACTGGGATGAGGCCCTCGACCTCGTCGCCGGGGAACTCGAGCGCGTGCGCGGCGAGCACGGGAACGCGGCGATCTTCGGCGGGTCCTACGGCTGGGCGAGCGCGGGTCGTTTCCACCACGCGCGCACCCAGCTCCACCGGTTCCTCAACGCCTTCGGCGGACACACCTCGCAGGTCGGCAACTACAGCTTCGGTGCGGCGGCGATGATCCTCCCGCACGTCCTCGGGCCCGCCCAGTTCGCCAACGGTCGGCTCAGCAGCTGGGACGTCGTCTCCGAGCACACCCGGCTGTGGGTGATGTTCGGCGGGATCGCGCTGAAGAACACGCAGCTCGAATCCGGAGGACTCTCCGACCACCCGATCCCCGACCGGCTGCGGGCCACCCACGACAACGGCTGCCGGTTCGTCTCCGTCTCCCCGCTCAGGGACGACGCCCCCGATTTCCTCGATCCGCAGTGGCTGCCGGTGCGACCGAACACGGACACCGCGCTCATGCTCGGACTCGCCCACACGCTGCTGGCCGAGAACCTCCACGACGAGGAGTTCCTCACCACCCGCTGCGTCGGGTGGGAGCGCTTCGGCCCCTACCTCCTCGGTGAGAGCGACGGCATCGCCAAGGACGCGGACTGGGCGGCCGGGATCACCCGGATCCCCGCGGAGACGATCCGCGAACTGGCCCGTGAGATGGCGGGCACGACGACGATGATCTCCGTCGCCTGGTCGCTGCAGCGCGCCGACCACGGGGAGCAGCCGTACTGGGCGGCGCTCGCGCTCGCGGCGATGCTCGGACAGATCGGCCTGCCCGGGGCGGGATTCGGATTCGGGTACGGGGCCGCAGGGACGATGGGCAACTGGCAGTACCCGTTCCCCGCGCCGCGCCTGCCCGTCGGGGAGAACCCGGTGACCGCGCCGATCCCGGCCGCCCGGATCGCCGACATGCTCCTCCACCCCGGTGAGGACTACGAGTTCAACGGCGAGCGGCGGACGTATCCCGACACCCGCCTCGTCTACTGGGCGGGCGGGAACCCCTTCCACCACCATCAGGACCTCAACCGGCTGCGCCGCGGATGGCAGCGGCCGGAGACGATCGTCGTCCACGAACCCTTCTGGACGGCCACGGCCCGGCAGGCCGACATCGTCCTGCCCGCGACGACGACCCTTGAGCGCAACGACCTCGGCGCCGCCTCGGGGGACAAGCGCATCGTCGCCATGCACCGGGCACTGAGTCCCCGCCACGCGGCCCGCGCCGATTGGGACATCTTCTCAGCACTCGCGGCCCGGGTCGGCACGCACGAGTCCTTCACCGCGGGCCGGACCGAGATGGAGTGGATCGCACACCTCTACACGCGCACCCGGCAGGCCGCTGCCGACCACGACATCGCGCTGCCCGACTTCGCCACGTTCTGGGCCGACGGGGGAGTCGACGTCCCGCAGGGCAGCACGGTGCTCCTCGCGGACTTCCGCGCCGACCCGGCAGGCCACCCGCTGTCGACCCCGTCGGGACGGATCGAGCTCTTCTCCGAGACCATCGACGCCTTCGGCTACGACGACTGCCCCGGACACCCCGCGTGGCTGCCCCCGACCGAGTGGCTCGGCGCCGCCGACGCCCCGGCCGGGTCGCTGCATCTCGTGTCCAACCAGCCGGGACAGCGCCTCCACAGCCAGCTCGACACGGGTGGGACGAGCCAGGCGGCGAAGATCGCCGGACGCGAACCCTGCCGCCTCAACCCCGCCGACGCCGCAGCCCGCGGCATCGCCGACGGCGACGTCGTCCGCATCGTCAACTCCCGGGGCGCGTGCCTGGCCGGGGCCGCACTGAGCGCGGACATCAGCCCCGGCGTCATCCAGCTCTCCGCAGGAGCCTGGTACGAGGCCGCGGACCCGACCGACCCCGCCTCGCTCGAGATCCACGGCAACCCCAATGTCCTCACGGCTGACCACGGGACGTCCCGGCTCGCGCAGGGGCCCGCGGCGCTGTCGACGCTCGTGCGCGTCGAACCGGTCGATGCCGCCGGGCTGCCGCCGGTGACGGTGACGAGTCGACCGCCGGTCTTCGCGGAGTGAGCACAGCCGCCTCGGCGAGGGACGGGTCACGGTCACAGCGTGCCGGTGGGCGCGGGCTGAGACATTAGACTGGAGCGCAGTGTTGAACGACGATGAAAGGCAGGGAATGACGGAGTCCTCCGCAATCACCCCCGAACAGGTGGCGCACTTGGCGTCGCTGTCGCGGATCGCCATGAGCGAAGACGAACTGGCCGCACTCGCCGGCGATCTCTCGACGATCCTCGAGAACGTCGCGCGGGTCAACGAGGTCGTCGGTGACGACGTTCCGGCCACGAGCCACCCGATCGCCCTGTCGAACGTGCTCCGTCCCGACGAGGTCGGTGCGACCCTGACGAGCGAGCAGGCGCTCGCCGCCGCTCCGGCCGCAGCCGACGACAAGTTCCTCGTCCCCCAGATCCTCGGGGAGGAATGATGAGCGAACTCATCGCCAAGAGCGCCCTCGAACTCGCCGCAGGTCTGACATCCGGCGAGTTCTCCTCCGTTGAGGTCACTCGGGCCCACCTCGACCGCATCCGCGACACCGAGGAGGACTTCGGCTCCTTCATCACCGTCACCGACGACCTCGCCCTGGCGACCGCCAAGGACGTCGACGACCGGCGCAGCCGCGGTGAGGACCTCCACGCCCTCGCCGGTGTGCCCGTCGCCCTCAAGGACCTCGTCGTCACCGAGGGCGTGCGCACGACCGCGGCCTCGAAGATCCTCGAGAACTGGGTTCCCCCGTACGAATCGACCGTCCACCTCAAGGTCAGGGCCGCGGGCCTGCCGGTCCTCGGCAAGACGAACCTCGACGAGTTCGCGATGGGCTCGACGACCGAGCACTCGGCCTTCGGCACGACCCGCAACCCGTGGAACCTCGAGCACGTCCCCGGCGGCTCCTCCGGCGGTGCGGCCGCCGCGCTCGCCGGCTTCCAGGCCCCGCTGTCGGTGGGCACCGACACCGGTGGTTCCGTGCGCCAGCCCGCCGCCTTCACCGGCACGGTCGGCGTCAAGCCCACCTACGGGTCGATCTCGCGCTACGGCATCATCGCGATGGCCTCGAGCCTCGACCAGGTCGGCCCGATGGGCCGCAGCGTCGCCGATGCCGCAGCCCTGCACATGTTGCTCGCCGGACACGACCCGCTCGACTCGACCTCGCTGCCCGACCCGGTCGACGACTTCGTCGCGCTCGCGCAGAACGGAACGCTCAAGGGCAAGAAGCTCGGTGTCATCAAGCAGCTCATCGGCGACGGCTACGACGCCGGGGTCCGCGACGCGTTCACCGCAGCCCTCGACGTCGCCGCTGCCGCGGGTGCGGAGATCATCGAGGTCGACGTGCCCTCGATCTCCTACGCGCTCGACGCGTACTACCTCATCATGCCTTCCGAGGTGTCCTCGAACCTCGCCCGCTACGACGGCATGCGCTACGGTCTGCGCGTCGAACCGACCGAGGGACCGGTGACCGCGGAGACCGTCATGGCCGCGACCCGTGCCGCCGGCTTCGGCGCGGAGGTCAAGCGCCGCATCATCCTCGGCACGTACGCGCTCTCGGCCGGATACTACGACGCCTACTACGGGTCGGCGCAGAAGATCCGCACCCTCGTCCAGCGGGACTTCGCGAAGGCCTTCGAATCCGTCGACGTCCTCGTCTCGCCGACGGCCCCGACGACGGCTCTGAAGTTCGGGGCGGAGTCCGCCTCCGACCCGATGGCCCTCTACCTCGGCGACGTCGCGACCCTGCCGGCGAACCTCGCCGGCATCCCGGGCCTCTCCCTGCCCGCCGGCCTCGCCGACGGTCTGCCCGTCGGCTTCCAGGTGCTCGCCCCGGCGCGTGAGGACCGGCGGATGTACGCCGTCGCCGGCCCCCTCGAGGCCGCTCTCGAAGCCGCCGGATCCCGTGTCCTCGACACCCTTGCGGAAGGACTGACCAAGTGAAGTACGAAGAGGCGATCACCAAGTACGATCCGGTCATCGGCATCGAGGTCCACGTCGAGCTCGGCACCGCGACGAAGATGTTCGACGCGGCCCCGAACACCTTCGGCGGCGGACCGAACTCGAACATCACCCCGACCTCGCTCGGTCTGCCCGGCTCCTTGCCCGTCGTCAACGCCAAGGGCGTCGAGTACGCGATCAGGATCGGTCTGGCGCTCGGCTGCGAGATCGCCGAATCCTGCCGTTTCGCCCGGAAGAACTACTTCTACCCGGACGTGCCCAAGGACTTCCAGACGAGCCAGTCCGATGAGCCCATCGCCTCCGAGGGACAGGTCGAGGTCGAACTCGAGGACGGCACCCAGTTCACGATCCCCGTCGAACGCGCCCACATGGAGGAGGACGCGGGCAAGAACACGCACGTGGGCGGGGCGACCGGCCGCATCCACGGAGCCGACCACTCGCTCGTCGACTACAACCGGGCGGGGGTGCCGCTCGTCGAGATCGTCACCCACCCGATCACGGGCACGGGGGAGCGGGCCGCCGAGGTGGCCGCCGCCTACGTCCGGACCCTGCGCGACATCTTCCGCGCCCTCGGCGTTTCCGAGGCGCGGATGGAGCAGGGCAACGTCCGCGCCGACGTCAACGTCTCGCTGCGGGAGAGCCCCGAGGCACCGCTGGGCACCCGCACGGAGACGAAGAACGTCAACTCGTTCCGCTCGATCGAACGCGCCGTGCGCTACGAGATCGCCCGCCAGGCCACGGTCCTCGACGCCGGTGAGAAGGTCGTCCAGGAGACCCGCCACTTCCATGAGGACACCGGTGAGACGACCTCGGGGCGCCTGAAGTCCGACGCCGACGACTACCGGTACTTCCCGGAGCCGGACCTCGTCCCGCTCGTGCCCTCCCGCGACTGGGTCGCCGAGATCAAGGAGTCGCTGCCCGAGCTGCCCGCCCAGAAGCGCCGCCGGCTGACCGCCGAATGGGGCTTCTCCGACCTCGAGATGCGCGACATCGTCAACGCCGGCCTCCTCGAGGCCATCGAGGACACCGTCACCGCCGGGGCGCCTTCGGCTGCCGCCCGGAAATGGTGGACCGGTGAGGTCGCGAGACTCGCCAACCAGCGTGAGATCCACCCGACGGAGCTCGTCACTCCGGCCCAGGTCGCCGGTCTCACGGCTCTGCTCGCCGACGGCAAGCTCAACGACCGGCTGGCGAAGGAGGTCCTCGCCGGAGTCGCGGACGGTGAGGGCGACCCTGCCGAGGTGATGTCGGCCCGCGGTCTCGAGATCGTCGAGGACACCGGTGCGCTCGAGGCCGCCGTCGACGAGGCGATCGCCGGCAACCCCGACGTCGTCGAGAAGATCAGGGGCGGGAAGATGCAGGCCATCGGCGCGCTCATGGGGCCGATCATGAAGGCCACCCGCGGTCAGGCCGACGCCGGCAAGGCCAAGGAGCTCATCCTCGCGAAGATCAACGGCTGAGGCCGAGGCGGACTCAGCGTTGATCCAGCCACACCCTCTAGACTTCTGAGCAAAGGGAACCCCCCGGGGTTCCCGCAGAGAGTCGGAGGGTGTGGCTGTTCGCATTCTCCCCGGAGCGCGCGTCGGCCGCCGAGCCGGCTCGCCCCCTGCTGAGCGTGGAGGTGGACGCAGTGGCACATGCGTGGAAGTCGCTGTGGAAGGACGAATGCGGCAGAACCGTGCCGATCTACCGGGTGCTCGTGCCCGACAGCGTGAATGAGGAGATCCTCACCGCCTGGAAGGCCCGCGGCTACCGGTACACGGCCGGCGCCCCGAGCGCGATCATGCTCACCGGCGCGATGCGCCGGAACTTCTTCCGCACCTCCGCGGTGTTCAAGGGCGGAACCGCCACCGGTGCCGCCGTGACCACGGGCTTCGCCGCTCCCGGCGGCATTGCGCTGCTCGCCGGGTACCTCGATGCCGCCCTGACCTTCGGCGTCCTCGGTGGGGCCACGGCCGTGGGCACCGGCGTCTTCGCCGCCGTGACGGGACCGAAGTACCTGCGCGATCCCCGTCGCCTCAATCGCCGCAACCGGCAGCGCGCGGCCCACGCCGAGTGGCTGACACCGGCGAGCCTCGGCTTCCAGCCCGGCCGGAAGGAGGGACGCGACACCGATGAGCAGCGTCTCTTCCATCTCGCCGTCACCATCGCCCGCAAGATCGTGCGCACCCGCGCCTGGACGCATCCGATCCTCACCGACCACGTCTCCCGCGTCGACCTCGACCACGCCGTGGCGTCGATCGGCGTGCGGCTGCGCGAGCTCGTCCGCCTCCGCGAGGAGATCGAGAGCATCAAGGACTCGGGCACGGCGAAGACCGTCGATGCGTACCTGACGAAGCTCGCCGTCGCGTTCACCTCGATGGCCAATCGCGTCGTGTCGATGCACGACTACTATCTGCGGCTGCTCGAGCTCGACCAGCAGCTCGTGCTGCTCCACAACTCCGAGCGCTCGCGGGAGCTCGGCGACCGAGTCCTCGACGTCCTCTCCCGCACCGCCGCCGACGATTCCGCCGACTGGCAGTTCCGGGAGCTGCGTATCGACGCGGACTCCCAGGCCGAGGTCGTCTCCGGTCTCCTCACCGAACTCGAGGAGACCGCCGACACCTTCGACGACTTCGACACCCGCCTGGCCGCGGCGCAGAAGTCGCTCGAGACCGGAGACGGCGCGCCCGCACAGTGAGCAGGCTGCTGGCCTGAGCGGTCAGTGGCCGAACGGATCGGGGTCGACTCCCGGCATCCATGACCGTCCCGGTTCGTCGTACCCGGCGGCGGTCTGCTCCTTCTTCCACTTCTTCGCCCAGCGCTTGTCGAGCCTGTCGACGTAGAGGGTGCCCTGGAGGTGGTCGAACTCGTGCTGCATGACGCGGGCGAACCAGCCCTCGGCGTTGAGCGAGACGGGCTCGCCCGCCTCGTCGACTCCGGTGACCGTGACCCGGTCGGCGCGCTTGAGCGGGTAGTCGAGGCTCGGCACCGACAGGCATCCTTCGGTGTCCTCGGCAGGGTCGGGGCGACCGTCGGGCACCCGGGAGGCGACGAGTCGGGGGTTGACGAAGGTGCCGCGACGACGCACCCCGGCGTCATCCTCGGCGTGGTAGACGAAGATCCGCAGGCCCACGCCGATCTGCGGTGCGGCGAGACCGACCCCGTTGCTCGCATCGAGGGTCTCGTGCATGTCGGCGACGAGTGTCCTAAGGGCGTCATCGAACTCCGTGACGGGGTCGGCAGGGCGGTGGAGCACGGGTTCGCCGTAGATGACGATGGGATGAACGGTCATGGTCTCCATCGTATCGAGTGCGGCCGGAGTCAGCGGGGTGCCGAGCACGAGAGCTTCGTCATCCGCAGACTCCCTGAGTTGTCTCAGAATTCGCGCTGAGGTTGCCTGCGCGCGGCGCTGCTCGGTCGACGGGCGAGGGGCCCGCGCGAGCCCACTGCGCCTGTAATTGCTCAGCGGTTATCGGCGCATCACTGGGTTCCCGAACGCTCAGGCATGTTCGTCCTCGCGTGGTGCCAGGCTATTCATCCCGTGCGTCGGAATGTGACGCAGGATTTCGCCCCCAGCGAACACTGATTGTTGAGCAACCTGTGAGGAGGCGATCGCCGGGGCCGCGTGGTTAAGATGGGCGTGTGACGTCTCGTTCCACGAGATGACAGCCGCAGCCGAGGCTCGACTGCCCACGGACATCTGGAAGGACATGACTTGACCATCTACAGCAACGTCTCCGAACTCGTCGGTCGCACCCCGCTCATCCGCCTCAACAAGGCCAGCGAGCGCACCGGGGCCGAGATCATCGCGAAGCTCGAATCCTACAATCCGGCGAACTCGGTCAAGGACCGCATCGGCGTGGCGATGATCGACGCCGCCGAGGCGTCCGGTCAGCTCCAGCCCGGCGGCACGATCGTCGAAGCGACCTCGGGCAACACCGGCATCGCCCTGGCCATGGTCGGGGCCTCCCGCGGCTACAAGGTCGTCCTCACGATGCCCGAGTCGATGTCGAAGGAGCGCCGCGCCCTGCTGCGCGCCTTCGGCGCCGAACTCGTCCTCACCGACAAGGCCCTGGGTATGAAGGGCGCGGTCGAGAAGGCCGAGGAGATCGCCGCCGACGGCGCGGTGCTCGTGCGTCAGTTCGAGAACGAGGCGAATGCCGCCATCCACAAGGCGACGACCGGTCCTGAGATCCTCGCCGACACCGATGGCGACATCGACGTCTTCGTCTCCGGCATCGGCACCGGCGGCACGATCTCCGGTGCGGGAGCCGCCCTGCGCGAGGCGAAGCCCGACGTCCGCATCGTCGCCGTCGAGCCCTCGGCGTCGCCGCTGCTCACCGAGGGCAAGGCCGGTCCGCACACAATCCAGGGCATCGGCGCCAACTTCGTCCCGGCGATCCTCGACACCGAGATCTACGACGAGGTCATCGACATCGACAACGATGCCGCCTTCGATCGGGCCCGTGAACTCGCGAAGGAGGAGGGCCTGCTCGTCGGCATCTCCTCCGGTGCCGCGCTCGTCGCCGCCGAACAGGTCGCCTCGCGGCCGGAGTTCGCCGGCAAGCGCATCGTCGTCATCCTTCCCGACTTCGGCGAGCGCTACCTCTCAACGCCGCTCTTCTCCCAGTACCTCGACGACTGAGGGAGACGACAGCACGGGATCGCTCAAGGGGCGTCGGTCACCGGCGCCCCTTGAGCACTCTTTGAGGGGATGAGAAGCACGCGGGATGAGGAGATGAGGACATGAAGGCACTGTGGGCGGCGGCGGCCGCAGCGGCGGGTGCGGCGGCATACGGTCTGACGAGGCCCACGGTCCGGGCCGCGCTGCGGGAGGACCTCGACACCGTCAAGCGCCGTGACCCGGCGGCCTCGAGTGACGTCGTCTCGATGCTCTCCTACCCGGGCCTCCACGCGATCTGGGCGCACAGGGGGCTGCACCGGATGTGGCAGCACGATGAGCTCAAAGTCCCCGCGCGGCTCCTCTCCCAGGTCGTGCGCACCCTCACCGGGGTCGAGATCCACCCCGGGGCGACGATCGGCAGGCGCTTCTTCATCGACCACGCCAACGGCGTCGTCATCGGCGAGACCTCGGACATCGGCGACGACGTCATGCTCTACCACCAGGTCACCCTCGGCGGCACGTCGATGGAGAAGACGAAGCGGCACCCCACGATCGGCAACCACGTCCTCGTCGGCGCCGGTGCGAAGATCCTCGGACCCGTCGTCGTCGGCGACAACTCCTCGGTCGGGGCGAACGCCGTCGTCGTCAAAGACGTCCCCGCCGAATCGAGCGCGGTCGGCATCCCCGCCACGGTGCGCCCCAAGCGCACCGGTGCCGCTCCGGCACCGGAGCCGCAGGAGACGGCGGACGCCGACTTCGAGCTCTTCGACCCCGCCATCTGGATCTGACCGAGGGTCACTGCTGGGTCTGCGCCCCACCTCGGCGAGGATCGGTCAACCCGACAGAGTCATCGCCGAGGTGGATCCCGCTCGATTCCCGGCCGGATCTCGAGCGGAATCCACCTCGGTAGCGTTGCTCCGGGTAGCTCTCGACCTTCCACCGTGCAGTCATCACGGCGGGGTCGGGTCGGGATCACGGCGCATCGTCGATCCCTCTCCACTGCACGGGGTGGTTACGGACCACTGTGACTCATGCTCATTTCGCTGTGGATGAGAATTCTCCATCCACAGGCCTCTCACTGGGGCTGGCGCTCATCGGGCGGCCCCACCGATGCTGTCCGTATGTGGACCTCGTTGAACGAATCAGTGCGGTTTCGGAAGGCCCCCACGCCCTTCATGATGGGATCGCCGCAGCAGCGTGGAGTCTCGCGGTACGCGGTGGGCACCAAGGGACGGTACATCCAGATCTTCCGCGGTGTGTGGATCGATGTCGAGGACGAGACGGAGATCCCCGCGCCGCTCTGGGCCGATGAGGACTGGCTCGTGACTCTGGTCAGGCTGCGTGGACTGCGGCTGCTCCACCCCGGCGTCGCCGGCAGCCACGCGACTGCCGCGCAGCTGTACGGACTGCCCATGCCCCACCGCCTCCGCGACAAGGCGATTCACGTATCGAGCGGCTCGCGGGGTCTGAAAATCGAGCGGCCGGGAGTGATCCTGCACCGCTCGATGTTCCATGAGGCCGATGACATACCGCTGCTCGAACTGCCGCTGGTGAGCATTCCGCTTCTCGTCGTGCAGCTGGCGCCGTCGCTGAGCACAGAGGAATTGGTGCAGCTGGGTGATGCGGCGATCGGTCGACAGGCCGGCGGCCCCTACATCGGCATTGAGGAGCTGAGCACGAGGATCCTCGAGCGTCCCCGTGTCACGGAGCGGCGCAGAATCGAGCGGGCGCTGTCACTGATGCGCCCGACGGTCGAGTCCCCGCGCGAGACGTGGCTGCGACTGTGGCTGATCGGCGAGGGCTTCCCGGAACCGGCAGTCCATCCGCCGCTGCGCAGCACCATCGGAGACTGTCTGCTGCATCCGGATCTCGGCTATCCCGACCTCAGGATCGCCATCGAATACGAGGGCGACCAGCATCGCACCTCGGAGGCGCGGTTCGCTGCCGACATCCGGCGCCGCGAACTCATGGAAGCCGAGGGGTGGATCGTTCTGCGCGTGACGAAGAGGACCGACATGACTGCCTTCGCACGGACCCTGGCAGCCCACTTGGGCCGCCGAGGTGCGTCCATCTGACGAAGGAGACTGCCTGCGGAGGTGGATCCCGCTCGATTCCTGGCCCGAATTCGAGCTGGATCCACCTCGGAGACGCATTCCGGGGTTCGCTCGGCGGGCAGAATCTCATCGACCCCGAGCCCGCCGGAATCCTGATTCCTCCCCACTGAGAACGCGCTCGCCAGGCGCGGGAATACATCCGGAACCTTGACTGTTAAGATTTCAACAAGTTGCTTCAAAACTGAAGTTTCAACCACTGTAGGCTGGCCCCAACGGCCGGTCACAGAGACGAGGAGCAGTCATGGAATTCGGTATCTTCACCATCGGCGACGTCACGACTGACCCGACCGACGGCACCACCATCTCCGAGCACCAGCGGATCAAGAACACGGTCGAGCTTGCGAAGAAGGCCGAAGAGGTCGGCCTCGATGTCTTCGCGACGGGACAGCACCACAACCCGCCGTTCGTCGCTCCCGCGAATCCGCCCGTGCTGCTCGCCAACATCGCCGCGCAGACCGAGAAGCTCCAGCTCTCGACCGCGACGACGCTCATCACGACGACGGATCCCGTCCGCATCGCCGAGGACTACTCGTACGCCCAGCATCTCGCGGACGGACGCCTCGACCTCATCATGGGCCGCGGCAACACCGGTCCCGTCTACCCGTGGTTCGGCAAGGACATCCGCGCGGGCATCCCGCTGGCCGTCGAGAACTACAACCTCCTCTACCGCCTGTGGCGGGAGAAGAACCTCGACTGGGAGGGCAAGTTCCGCACTCCGCTCAACGGGTTCACCGTCACCCCGTGGCCGCTCGACGACGTTCCGCCGTTCGTGTGGCACGGCTCGATCCGCAGCCCTGAGATCGCCGAGCAGGCCGCGTACTACGGCGACGGCTTCTTCCACAACAACATCTTCTGGCCGACCTCGCACACCGCGCGGATGGTCCAGCTCTACCGTCAGCGCTACGAGTACTACGGTCACGGTCGTGCCGACCAGGCGATCGTCGGACTCGGCGGGCAGGTGTTCATGCGGAAGAACTCGCAGGACGCGGTCAAGGAGTTCCGTCCCTACTTCGACAACGCCCCGGTCTACGGCCACGGCCCCAGCCTCGAGGACTTCGCGAAGCAGACGCCGCTGACCGTGGGATCCCCGCAGGAGGTCATCGAACGGACCCTGAGCTTCCGCGACTGGGCCGGCGACTACCAGCGTCAGATGTTCCTCATCGACCACGCGGGCCTGCCGCACAAGACCGTGCTCGAACAGCTCGACCTCCTCGGCGAGGAAGTCGTGCCGGTCCTGCGCAAGGAGTTCGCGAAGAACCGTCCCGCCGACGTGCCCGACGCCCCGACCCACGAGTCGCTCGTGCTGCGGCACAAGGAGGGCCGGGACCCGATCCCCGGCGGCGGACCCGGATCGCAGGCGTACAAGGATCGCGAAGCCCGCGCGGCCGAGGCCGAGCAGGCTCGCCAGGAAGCCGCGAAGGCCGACGCCGAGAAGAAGGCCGAAGCGGAGACAGGAGCGCAGACCGAATGAAGATCCTCGCAGTCACGACCTCGCTGAGCGAGGACTCGACGACGCAGAAGCTCAGCGATCGGATCGTCGATGCGGCCGCCTCGGCGGGCCGGGCAGCAGGGCTGACGGTCGAGACCGAGCACATCAACGTCCGCAGCCTGAGCACCGCGCTCACGGACATGGCGCTCACCGGATTCCGCTCCGAGGAGCTTGAGGAGGCTTACCTCAAGGTCGCCGAGGCGGACGCCATCATCACCGTCACCCCGGTCTACAAGGTCGCCCCCGTCGGGCTGCACACGCTCTTCTGGCAGCTCATCGACGAGAAGGCACTGGCGGGCACGCCCGTGCTCATCGCCTCGACGGGCGGGACCTCGCGGCATTCGCTCGCCGGGGAGACGGCGATGCGGCCGATGCTGTCCTACCTCAAGGGCATCGTCGTGCCGACGACGGTCTTCGCCGCCACCGACGACTGGGGCAGCGCCGAGGGCGGACGCGCACTCAACTCGCGGGTCAGGCAGGCCGGGGAGGAGCTCGTGGCACTGACCGCGTCGATCCGGGGCCTGACCGGTGGCGAGGGCGGCGAAGGCGACGAGGTCGACGGGAACGAAGGTCCCGACAGCCTCGCCCCGCATCGGATCACGATCGGACGCGGGGAGAAGCGCGGCGTCGACGACGAGTTCGACCCGAACCGCATCACCCCGTTCGCGCAGCTGCTCGAGGGCTGACGATGAGTGAGACGACAGCCGCCCCGGTCATCCGCTTCGGGCGCGGCCGCGAAGAGCGCGCGCAGTGGGCGTGGCGGACGTACTTCGAGACGTCCCAGCGCATCCGGCAGGAGCTCGACGACCGCCTCAAGGAGCAGGCGGGGCTGACGGTCAGCGACTACAACGCCCTCCTGCTGCTGTGGGAGGCGCCGGATCGGACGCTGACGATGGGGGCGCTGGCCAAGGGTCTCGTGTTCTCCCCGTCGCGGCTCAACTACCGGATCAAGGTCCTCGAGGACGCCGGTCTCGTCGAGAAGACGACGTGTGCCGACGACCGCCGGTCCCACAACGTCCGCCTCACCGAGGTGGGGGCCCGGCGGTTCCTCGACGCCGCCCGGCTGCATCGGCGGGCCATCGACGAGGTGGTCCTCTCGCAGGTCAGCGACGAGGAGCTGGAGATCATCGGCACGGTGTTCTCCCGGATCGCCGCTGGCCTCGACTGAGGACCAGGGGAGCAATCGGGCTTGCCTGCGGCCGTGAGGCCCGTGTCACAATGGCCGTATGACGATCACGACCATCGCGTTCCCCGATTCCGAACTCCGCAACCGCGTCATCGCGCGCATCCCCGCCCACCAGCGGGCCAACGTCGACCTGGTCGTCTACTCCGACAAGGAGAAGTCGGCGAAGCTGAGCAAGGACGATGTCGACGTCGTCGTCCTGCCGTACATGGATTCGGCGGGAACGATCGACCTCCTCGGCGAGCTGCCCAATCTTCGCCTCGTCATCACGCAGACGACCGGGTACGATCCTGTCGCCCACCTGCCCGAACAGGGCATCGAGGTGGCCACGGCGTCGGGCGTCCACACGGGCGGGACGGCGGAGCTCGCGCTCGCGCTGACCCTGGCGAGCCTGCGCGGGATCGACGATGCGGTGCGCAACCAGGTGTCGCGGACGTGGAATCATCAGCGCTACCGTTCGCTACAGGACCGGCGCGTCATGGTCGTCGGCGTCGGTGAGATCGGGCGGGCGATCGCCGACCGGTTCGCCCCGTTCGAGGTCGAGCTCACCCGGGTGGGCACGACCGCCCGCGAAGACGATCACGGGGTCGTCCACGGTGTCGACGAGCTGCCCGATCTGCTCCCGCACACCGACGTCGTCGTCCTCATCACGCCGCTGACGGATTCGACGCACCACCTCGTCGATGCCGAGTTCCTCAAGTCCCTGCCGGACAACGCGCTCATCGTCAACGTCGCCCGGGGCAAGGTCGTCGACACCGACGCCCTCGTCGCGGAGCTGAATACCGGCCGCCTCCATGCCGCCCTCGACGTCATGGATCCCGAGCCGCTGCCGGAGAACCACCCGCTGTGGGGAACCCCGAACACGCTCATCACCCCGCACGTCGGCGGCGACACCTCGGCGTTCGAACCGCGTGTGGTGAAGATCCTCGCCGAACAGGTGCGCCGGATCAACGACGGGGAGAAGCTGCTCAACGTCGTCGAGCTCGACTGAGGCCGCGGGGGAGGGCGGGGCACTGGGCGGCCCCGGGTGCGGCCCTGCACGGGGCCGCACGTGGGACCCACGCGCGGCCCGAAACGTTGGTTCCACCATGCGAGAACCGCGCCGACGTATGCCGGACGGAAGCGTAGAGTGCCCCCATGAGCATTGATACCCCCACTTCAGCACCGGACATCAAACCGCGTTCCCGCGATGTCACGGACGGGCTCGAGAGCACCGCCTCGCGCGGCATGCTCCGCGCCGTCGGCATGGGCGACGAGGACTGGTCGAAGCCGCAGATCGCCGTCGCCTCGTCGTGGAACGAGATCACCCCGTGCAACCTCTCCCTCCAGCGCTTCGCCGGAGCCGCGAAGGAAGGCGTCCACGCCGCGGGCGGCTACCCGCTCGAGTTCGGGACGATCTCCGTCTCCGACGGCATCTCGATGGGACATGAGGGCATGCACTACTCGCTCGTCTCGCGCGAGGTCATCACCGACTCCGTCGAGACCGTGATGAGCGCCGAGCGCCTCGACGGCTCCGTCCTCATGGCCGGCTGCGACAAGTCGATCCCCGGCATGCTCATGGCTGCCGCCCGCCTCGGACTCTCGAGCGTCTTCCTCTACAACGGCTCGATCATGCCGGGCACCGCGAAGCTCTCCGACGGCACGGAGAAGGAGGTCACGCTCATCGACGCGTTCGAGGCCGTCGGCGCATGCCGGGCCGGCACGATCACCCGCGAGGACGTCGACGCCATCGAACGTGCCGTCTGCCCCGGTGAGGGTGCCTGCGGCGGCATGTACACCGCGAACACGATGGCCTCGGCCGCCGAGGCGATGGGGATGTCCCTGCCCGGATCGGCCGCGCCGCCGGCGATCCACCGCAACCGGATGATCTTCGCCCGCCAGTCCGGCGAGGCCGTCGTCGAACTCCTGCGCCGGGGGATCACGACGAAGGACATCATCACGAAGGAGTCGCTGCACAACGCGATCGCCGTCGTCATGGCCTTCGGCGGTTCGACGAACGCCGTTCTCCACCTGCTGGCGATCGCCCACGAGGCGGGCGTCGAGCTCGAACTCGACGACTTCAATCGGATCGGCGACAAGGTGCCGCACCTCGGCAACGTCAAGCCCTTCGGCGAGTACGTGATGAACGACGTGTTCAAGATCGGCGGGGTGCCCGTCATCATGAAGGCCCTCCTCGATGCGGGTCTGCTCAACGGCGACTGCATGACGGTGACCGGCAAGACGGTGGCGGAGAACCTCGCCGCGATCAACCCGCCGGACCCCGACGGGAAGATCCTCCGGGCGCTCAACAACCCGATCCACGCGACCGGCGGCCTCACGGTGCTGCGCGGGTCGCTCGCCCCCGAAGGCGCGGTCGTGAAGTCCGCGGGCTTCGACGCCGACGTCTTCGAGGGCACCGCGCGCGTCTTCGACCAGGAGCAGCCGGCGATGGACGCGGTGCTCGGCGGCGAGCTGAAGAAGGGCGACGTCGTCGTCATCCGCTACGAAGGGCCCAAGGGCGGTCCGGGGATGCGCGAGATGCTCGCGATCACCGGAGCCATCAAGGGAGCGGGCATCGGCAAGGACGTCCTCCTCATCACCGACGGTCGCTTCTCCGGCGGCTCGACCGGGCTGTGCATCGGTCACGTCGCCCCCGAGGCCGTCGACGGCGGGCCGATCGCCCTCGTCGAGGACGGGGACCGGATCACCGTCGACATCGCGGCGCGCTCGATCGAGCTCCACGTCGACGAGGAGGTGCTCGCCGAACGGCGCAAGGCGTGGACGATCCCGGAGAACCACCGGCTCACCGGGGTGCTCGGCAAGTACGCGAAGCTCGTCCAGTCGGCGTCGACCGGAGCCGTCTGCGGCTGATGCGCATCGTCGTCCTCGACGACTACCAGGACGTCGCCCGGTCCTTCGCGGACTGGGCGACGCTGCCGGCCGACTTCACCGTCGTCACGCGTCCGGTCACCGGCACCGCTGACCTGACAGCGCTGCTCTCCGGCGCCGAGGTGGTCGTCGCGATGCGTGAGCGCACCGTCTTCGATGCGCAGCGTCTGGCGGCGCTTCCCGACCTGCGGCTGCTCGTGACCACGGGGGCGGCGAACGCGTCGATCGACCTCGACGCCGCCCGTGCGCACGGGATCACGGTCTGCGGCACCGACGCGCCGCGGACGGCGACACCGGAGCTGACGTGGGGGCTCATCCTCGCCGTGGCCCGCAGCATCCCCGCCGAGGATGCGCGGATGAGGGCCGGAGGATGGCAGGAGACGATCGGAGCAGACCTGGCCGGGTCCCGCCTCGGCGTCATCGGTCTGGGTCGCCTGGGATCGCGCGTGGCCCGCATCGGGCAGGCCTTCGGGATGGACGTCGTCGCGTGGAGTGCGAATCTCACGCCCGAACGCGCCGCCGAGGTGGGGGTGCGCGCCGTGGGCAAGGAAGAGCTGCTGGAGACCTCCGACGTCGTGACGATCCACTACAAGCTCAGCGACCGCAGTCGCGGGCTCATCGGGGCGAACGAGCTCGCGCTGATGAGGCAGAGCGCGATCCTCGTCAACACCTCGCGGGCCGGGCTCATCGACACCGCGGCGCTGACCGACGCGCTCGACTCCGGAGCGATCCGCGGGGCGGGCCTCGACGTCTACGACACCGAGCCGCTGCCCGCCGACCATCCGCTGCGCACGAGCCCGCGGACCGTGCTCACCCCGCACCTCGGCTATGTCACCGAGGGCACGTATCGGATCTTCTACCCGCAGGCGGTCGAGGACATCGCGGCGTGGATCGCCGGTGAGCCGATCCGTGTGCTGACGTAAGGGACGCGGAGAGGCGCGAGCCACCAGGGCAGCGAACTTCTTCGGCGCTCGGCCTTGCGTTCGAGTGCGCTCGAACTTGTAGCGTCGCTGTCATGAACTCACACATCGAGACCAACACAGCAGCGACGACAACGACGACAGAGGTACGCGAGCCGTCCGAGCACCGGCGGCGCTGGGCGATCACCGGTGCCTCGCAGGGGTTCGGGCGGGCACTGACCGAGGAGGTGCTGGCGCGCGGGCACGATGCCGTCGTCGTGGTCCGCGACCCGGAGTCCCTGCAGAAGCTCAAGGCGGACGTCGGGGAGCGCCTCACCGTCCTCACCGCGGATCTCCGTGATGAGACCGCCGTCGCCGAAGTGGGGGAGGCACTGACCGACCTCGACGTCGATGTCCTCATCAACAATGCGGGGCGGGCGATCGTCGGGGCTGTCGAGGAGATCGGCCTCAGCGCGCTCAGGGAGCAGCTCGAGCTCAACTTCTTCGCGGCCGCCGCTCTCACCCGCGCCATCCTGCCGCTCATGCGGGCGCGGGGCCGTGGTGCGATCGTCCAGATGAGCAGTCAGGGAGGGCGAGTGTCGTTTCCCGCGGCGGGGGCCTACTCGGCGAGCAAGTTCGCGCTCGAAGGCTGGTCGGAGGCACTGGCCGCCGAGGTGGGTCCGCTGGGCATCGGCGTGATGCTCGTGGAGCCCTCACGGTTCCGGACCGGGTTCAATACCGCGCATTCGCTGGGGGTGACCGCGGGAACGGACGTCTATGCGGCGATCGTCGGACCAGCCCGCACGGATCTCGCCGAGGTCGACGGCCGGCAGGAGGGAGACCCAGTCCGTGCGGCGGCGATCATCGTCGATCTGGTCGAGGCGAGCCTTGAAGGCAGTGGTGAGCTGCCCTTGCGTCTGCCTCTCGGCGCCGAGGCGGTGCGACGTCTGCGGGCGGCGTACAGTGGAGGTGCGGCCGAGGTCGAGCGCCTGGCCGCCGTGGCGGAGAGCGCTGACTTTCCCGGCATGCGACCTTCACAGCGGGCGGTGTGAGCATGGCGACCGACGATCTCATGAGCCGGATCCTCGCGGACCTGGGCGACTTCGCCGAGGTCGACGGGACGCTGCCGGTCGAGATCATCCACCGGATGGTCAACAGCGGTGACGAGGCCGCTTCGCTGTCGATCGCGGAGATCTCCGAGCTGCTCGGCCTCTCACCCCACACCCTGCGGTACTACGAGAGCAAGGGGCTCGTCGCGGTGGACCGGGACACAGCCGGGCATCGTGTCTACGGCGCCGAGGCTCAGCGGCGGTTGGTGTTCCTCACCCGGATGCGGCTGTCCGGGATGCCCATGCGCGACCTCGCCCACTACGTCGAACTCGTCGAGGCGGGGGAGACGACCGTGCCGGAGAGGCTCGACCTGCTCATCGAGCACCGCGACACGATCCGTCGCCGTATCCGCGAGCTCACCCTGTCGCTGGCCGCCACCGAATACAAGATCGCCGCTTACGGCGGTCGCACCGGTGACGTGCTCGGCGGGGACCCTGCCGACGGTGACGGCGGCGACGGCGAACGACCTGCCCCTGATCCGAGCTGACCCCACCAACGCAGAACGCGGGCGAAACAATTTCGCCCGCGTTCTCATGGTGTTGTGGCACCGGACTCAGCCGGTGCGGACCTCAGCGGACCACGTCAGTCCGCACAACCTCGGCGAGGTCAGCTCGCTTCCGTACGTCAGTTCACGTCGGCGGGATCGGCCGAGACGCGACCGCCGTTCTCGAGCGCGTCGATAGAGGCCATCTCGGCGTCGGTGAGGGTGAAGTCGAAGACGTCGAAGTTCTGCGCCATGCGCTCGCGGTTGTTCGACTTGGGGAAGAGGATGTGGCCGCGCTGCAGGTGCCAGCGGATGATGACCTGGGCCCACGACTTGCCGTGTGCCTCGGCGATCTCGCCGATCACGGTCGACGCGTAGTCGACATTGCCCTGACCCAGCGGTCCCCAGGCTTCGATCTTGATGTCGTTCTCGGCCAGGAGGGGGCGGGTGTCGATCTGCTGGAACTGCGGGTGCAGCTCGATCTGGTCGACGGCCGGGATGATGCCGGTGTCGAGGATCTCCGGCAGGTAGCGGTAGTCGAAGTTCGACACGCCGATCGAGCGGGTGAGGCCCTCGTCGCGGTAGCCGGGGAACGCTTCCCAGGTCTCGACGGCGTTCTTCTGCGCCGGGGTCGGCCAGTGGATGAGGTAGAGGTTGACGTAGTCGAGTCCGAGCTTCGTCAGACTCTCCTCGAGCGCGCGGCGCGATTCGGCGGCGCCGTGGCGGTCGTTCCACAGCTTGGTGGTGATGAAGAGCTCGTCGCGGGGGATGCCCGAAGCGGCGAGGGCGCGTCCGACGCCCTCTTCGTTGCCGTAGACAGCGGCGGTGTCGATGTGACGGTAGCCGACTTCGAGGGCATCGGTGACGATGCGCTCGGTCTCCTTGGGGTCGACCTTGAAGACGCCGAAGCCGAGCTGCGGGATGGTCAAGCCGTCATTGAGGGTGAGATCTGGTACCGACATGGTGTCGCCTTTCGTCACGGATGATGGTCTGGTCGGCGCCCGGTGGGACGCCTCGACCCGAAGTCGCGCGCCGGTATCCGGCACACAACAGAGCGTACAACGACACTCACCGCCCGAATCATTCCCGAAGTCTGGATGATTTCTCCGATTGCGCTGAGCGTGAATTCTCCGGCGCCGAGGCGGTGGTGCAGGCAGGGTGCATTGCCGCGTCAGCGCGGCCGGCGGTTCAGTCCGCGAACACGGTGTGGACGTCGCCGGTATGGGCACGACCGCCGAGGTCGGTGAGCTCGAGGACGACGGCTGAGCCGACCACCTCGGCGCCGAGTTCGGTGACGAGAGCCTGCGCCGCGCTGAGCGTCCCGCCGGTGGCGAGGATGTCGTCGACAAGAAGGACGCGATCGCCTGGGCGCAGGACGTCGGGGGCTTCGATCGTCGCGGTGCCGTACTCGAGGGTGTAGGACACGGCCGCGGCGGGTTTGGGCAGTTTGCCGGCCTTGCGGATGGGGAGGATGCCCGCACCGGTCTTCGCCGAGATCGCCCCGGCGAAGAGGAATCCGCGCGCCTCGAGTCCGCCGACGAAGTCGAAGTGCCCGACGAACGGCGCGATGAGCGCATCGGTGACGGCGTTGAACGCGGTGCCGTCGGCGAGCAGCGGGGAGATGTCGCGGAAGTTCACCCCGGGCTCCGGGTAGTCGGGGATCGAGGTGATGAGGGTCCGCGCGCGGTCGAGCTCTGCATTCGTCACGGGTCAACTGTACTCGCGGCCGCTCGCTTCCCGACGCGGCGCCGTCGCGCCTCGACTCCTATTTCAGAGCCGCACGCGACCTCTTGCGGCGTAGGCTCCAGCCGATGATCAGCCCGACCGCAGCGCCGACGATCGGAGGTGCCGACGATTCCAACTCGGTCGGAGCCCCGACGCTCCACGACCATGGCAGAAGCGGGTGGCCCACTGTCGACTGAAAGGCGATGAGTCCGAGCATCACAGCGAACACACCCAACATCATCAGAGTGGATCTCGTGGTCCACTCTCTTCGGGCAAGGCCGGATTGGCGATAGAGGTTCACCCCTCGCCGCCGGGCATGGAAGCGAGCGACCCAGAACGGAAGGTCCGCCGAAGCGAGAACGACTACGGTCGCCCACCAGAGGCCGGAGGCCAGGAAGAGGAGCGCAATTGCGACTGACGTCCAGCGGAAGACGGTGAAGCCGATGGCCAGGGATCGGAAGATGACGTCGCGCTCACGCTCGTCGGCTTCCGGCATATCGGAGATTCCAGAGACCCGTTCCAGCCCGGAGTCGAGGTGGGCCGCCAGCGCAGACGTCCTGCGGCTCCCCGGATCGCGGTCGAAACCGTGAGCGGAGCGCTCATTGTCGTGTTCGTCGGGAGTCGAACTCATCAGTCTCTCTCCTTCACTGTGGGGTGGTGTTCTTCCTCGTTGACTCGACCTCGAAGAGATCTTCGACGCTCGTTTCGAGCACCGCGGCGATGCGGAGTGCGAGATGGACGCTCGGGGAGTAGTCGCCGCCCTCGATGGCGATGATGGTCTGTCTAGAGACCCCGACCGCTTCGGCGAGGTGGGCTTGAGTGAACCCGAATGCACGGCGGCGCGCCCTCACCCGAGTGGGATTCATCCGCACCTCCGTGCAGCGGCTTCGTCATGCCCGAAGGCGGTGAACAGATCCTTCGAAGTCAATGATCGTTGACATTTTTCACTCTGCCATGCCGTGTCATGCCTGGCAAGAGTCGTTGTGCTCTACGGGGTCGTTGCCGGAATTCATTCCTGCCATCGTGCGCGCCGAAATGTGGGCGTATCCTCGTGCCATGAGCGCTCGCTCAGAACCGGTCACGCTCGCCGAGGCGTTCGCGCAGGTGCCGCGGCACCGTTTCCTGCCCGCTGGCCAGCAGGGCTGGTCGGACAGCAATGTGCCGCTCGAGATCGGGTGCGGGCAGACGAACTCGCAGCCGAGCACCGTCGCCGACATGCTCGCGCTACTCGGCGTCGAACCGGGGGAGACCGTCCTCGATCTGGGGTCCGGCTCGGGATGGACGACCGCCCTCCTCGGCGCGCTCGTCGGGCCCGGCGGCCGCGTCATCGGCGTCGAGCGTCACCGGGAGCTCCTCGATCGTTCTATCTCCGCCGTCGCCGGGCTCGGCATCGACTGCCTCGAATTCGCCGAGGCGACGCCCGGGGTGCTCGGCCGACCCGAGCGCGCGCCGTTCGATCGCATCCTCGTGTCCGCCGGTGCTGATGAACTGCCCGACAGCCTCGTCGCGCAGCTGTCTGTCGGGGGAGTCATGGTCATCCCGGTCGCCGAGGTGATGCTCCGCGTCGAACGCACGGGCGCGGCCGCCGGCGCAGTGACGATCACCCGGCACGGCCGCTACCGGTTCGTCCCTCTCATCACGGAGTGAGGCGGCGGACACCGACGCGGTGAACCGACAAATACGCGGTTAGCGCAGGGCGTATTTGTCGGTTCGGGGCGTCGCAGCGGAATGTGTCGCGCGCTGGCTGCTCAGGCCTGTCCGCGCTACTCACGTCGAAGCACAGTGTGAGTGCACTGTGACGCATTTGCTCAGCTATATTGACGTTTGGTATCGATAGGCGCAGAATGATGTCATGTATCAGGTGTTCACGACCGCCGACCTGAGACGTCTCGGCTGCTCCGACCGCGACGTGAGCGTGGCAGCCGACTGCTGCCTGGAGCGAGTCGCTCGGGGGCGGTTCGCGGTCAAGCGCCTGTGTGACAATCCCAGGCACGCCAGGATCGCGGACGCGGTCACGCTCGGCGAGGCCGAGTTGTTCGAGGAAGTGGGAGACGTGCGCGACGTGCTCGCTCGGGCCAAGGTCCTCATCCGCACCCGTGCCGATGTCGTCAACGGTCGGTCGGGGGAGTCGGGTCGCCACGACGTGGAGGTCTTCTCCCATCTGTCGGCCGCTCTGCTGTGGGACTTCACCATCGTGAAGATGGACAAGCCGTTCGTCGAAGTCATCCGAACCTCCACGAACAAGCGGCACGCCCACCTGTTCATACGACGGCGCGACGTTCCTCCAGGACAGATCGACCGCCTTGGCGATGTCGCCCTGACGACACGGGAGCGCACGCTCATCGATGTCGCCCGCGACTGCGACCTCGACATCAGCGTGCCCATGCTCGACGACGCACTGCGTCGGCACGTGGTGACGCCGGACGGACTGCGCGACGCCGCCGCGAAGTGCCGCGAGACTCGCGGCCGATTCCGCGTCGCGGCGGCTCTCGACCTCGCCGATCCGCGTCGCGAGTCACCCGGAGAGTCGATCAGCGCGGTGAGGCTCCACGAGGTCGGCCTCACCGGGTTCGAGCCGCAGGTGGAGATCGCCGACGCCCACGGTCGCTTCGTCGCTCGGGTCGACTTCCTCCACGCCGCATCGAAGACGATCCTCGAGTTCGACGGCCGGATCAAATACACGATCGACGACACGGACCCCCGTCACGCGTTCGACAGGGAGCGCGAACGCGAGCGGCAGCTGAGGGCTCTCGGCTACACCGTCGTCCGCATCTTCTGGAAGGACCTGTGGCGCCGGCGCCCGTTCACCGATCTGGCACGGCTCGTCAGCGCCCGTACACCGGCGGCACCGACGCGGTGAACCGACAAATACGCGGTCACACTCCGCACGCGGCAGTATCGACGCGGTGAACCGACAAATACGCCGTTAGCGCAGGGCGTATTTGTCGGTTGAGGGCGTCGAAGACGGGCGGACGTCGGCTCGGGGCGTATTTGTCGGTTCGGGGCGTCGATCGCCAGCGGACGCCGCGAACGCCGCCGGGCCCCTCACACGAGGGTGTCGCGCCAGGCGCGGTGGAGCTGGGCGAAGCGACCGGTGCCGGCGATGAGCTCCTCGGGCGTGCCGTCCTCGACGATGCGCCCGGCGTCCATGACGAGCACGCGGTCGGCGATCTCGACGGTCGAGAGCCGGTGGGCGATGATGATCGCCGTCCTGCCCTCGAGCACCGTCGCGAGCGCCTTCTGCACGAGCCTCTCCGACGGGATGTCGAGGTGAGCGGTCGCCTCATCGAGGACGACGACATCGGGATCGGCGAGGAACACCCGGGCGAACGACACGAGCTGCCGCTGGCCCGAGCTCAGCCGGCCGCCGCGCTTCTTCACGTCGGTGTCGTAGCCGTCGGGCAGGCGGCGGATGTAGGGGTCGAGCCCGACCGCCCGGGCGGCGGCGACCACCTCGGCGTCGGTGGCCTCCGGATTGCCGATCCGGATGTTGTCGGCGATCGTGCCGGCGAAGAGGAACGACTCCTGCGTGACCATGACGACGCTCGAGCGCAGCTGTGCGTCATCGAGGTCGCGCAGGTCGACCCCGTCGAGACTGACCGTGCCCTCCGAAGGATCGTAGAACCGGGTGACGAGCTTGACGAGCGTCGACTTGCCGGCACCCGTGGCGCCGACGAGCGCAACGATCTGCCCCGCCGGGATCGTCAGGTCGAAGCGGGGGAGGACATCGGGTCCGTCGGCGTAGGCGAAGCGGACGTCCGTGAGGTCGATCGACCGTCCCGTCGCCGAGGTGGATGACCCATTCGACTCAGCCGCCCCGGCCGCCCCCGCCGACTCAGCCGCCCCGGTCTCCGTGTGCGCGGGCAGGGGTGTGGGCTGGGCCGGTGCCGGGACGCCGGGATCCGTGTCGAGGACGGCGGCGATCTTCTCGAGCGCCGCCGACGCCGACTGGTAGAGGTTGAACGACTGCACGAGCTCGTCGAGCGGACCGTAGAACCGGCGCAGGTAGAGGATGAACGCGGCGAGCACGCCGATCTGCGTCCATCCCTCGATGACGAGCCACGCGCCGACGACGATGATGACCGTCTGCGTGACGTTGCCGACGAGCCGCGTCCACCCGGCGAACCACGCGACGCCCCGCAGCGCATCGGTGTTGGCGTCCCGGTACGCCGTGTCCTGCTCGCGCAGAGTGCCGCGACGGTCGGGCTGGCGCCGGTAGGCCTGGACGGCGCGGATGCCGCCCATCGTCTCGACGAAGTGGACGATGACCTTCGCGATCGACGTCCGGGTGCGCCGGTACGCCCCGCGCTGGGTCCGGTGCGCGGCCTTCGTGATGAAGAACAGCGGGATGAACCCGGCGAAGACGACGATCGCCAGCGGCACATCGAGGACGATGAGCGTGATCGCGATGAACACCATCTGGAGCAGCGCGAGCGCAGTCTCGAACAGCGAGTACGAGAGGAACTGCTGGACCGACTCCATGTCCGAGGTCTGCCGGGACACGAGGCGGCCCGACGTCGACTTCTCGTGATACCCCAGGTCAAGGCGCTGAACATGGGTGAACACGCGCTGGCGCAGGGTGAAGATGATCTTCTGCGCGGTGATGCCGACAAGGCGGGTCGCCGTGAACGCGAGCACCGCCGAGGCGACGGCGGAGGCGACGAAGAGCGTGATCGCCCGCGTCAGCGCCGCCGGGTCGCCGGCGACGGCCTGCGGGATGCCGGTGTCGAGGGCGTCGGCGATGAAGAGCGGCCCGATGACGAGGGTGGCCGAGGTGAGGACGACGATGACGAGGAGAAGCACGGCCATCGGCAGGTGCGGGCGCACGAGCGAGAACAGCAGCGCCCGCGCTTTGGCCGCGATGTCCGGCGGCAGCTCCTCGACCCCGTCGTCCTCTGCCAGGCGCGGCGCACTCATGCCAGGCCCCCTTCCGTCGGCCGGTTCCCCGCCGAGGCGGTCGCTCCCTCACCGCGCGCCGAGGCGGTCGCCTGCATGCCCGCTCCCATGAGTTCGCGATAGAGCGGGGAGGTCTCGAGGAGCTCCTCATGCGTGCCCCGCGCGACGATGCGGCCCTCGTCGAGGACGGCGACGACATCGGCGAGTGCGGCCGTCGACGGCCGGTGGGCGATGATGAGCGTCGTCGAATCGGGCAGGATCTCCCGCAGCTTCAGCTGCACGCGGTCCTCGGTGTCGACGTCGACGGCCGAGAGCGGGTCGTCGAGGACGAGGATGCGCGGCCTGCCGATGACCGCCCGGGCCAGGGCCAGGCGCTGCCGCTGTCCCCCGGAGAGGGAGAGTCCCTGCTCGCCGACCTGCGTGTCGAGGCCCTCGGGCAGACGGGAGACGAAGTCGTCCGCCGCGGTGATCTCCAGCGCCTGCCACACGGCATCGTCGTCGGAGCCCGGGGCGCCCATGACGACGTTGTCGCGGACGCTCGCGGAGAAGAGGATCGGGTCCTCGAAGGAGACGGAGACGAGATGGCGCAGCTCGTTGACCGGCAGGTCGCGGATGTCGACGCCGTCGATGCGCACGGCCCCGCCGGTGACGTCCTGGAGCCGGGGCACGAGCGAGGCGAGCGTCGTCTTGCCCGAGCCCGTCGTGCCGACGAGGGCGAGCGTCTGCCCGGGCTCGATCGTGAGGTCGAGGCCCGAGAGCGTGAGACGGTCCGTGTCGGAGAAGTGGAAGTCGACGTCGTCGAAGACGAGCTCCCCGCGGTGGCGGCCGACAGCGGGGTCGTCGTCGATGCCGCCTGCGGCATCGGTGATGTCGTGGCGGATGTCGATGACCTCCCAGTAGCGGCCGGCCGCGGTGATCGACATGATGGCATCGGCGAGGAGGAACCCGAGCATCTCGATCGGCATCCGCAGGACCATGGAGATCGTCACCCCGGCGACGACGGTGCCGATCGTCGTCCAGCCTTGGACGACGCCGAAGGTCCCGATGCCGACGATCGCGGCCTGGGCGAGGGTGGGCAGGAGGATGAGGACGCTCCAGAACCACGAGTCGAGCTTCGCCTTGCGCACCTCGAGGCCCTGGAACTTCCGCGCCAGGACGGAGAAGCGCTCGGCGGCCCACGGGGAGCGGCCGAAGGACTTGAGGATCCGGATGCCCTGGATCGACTCCTCGACATCGGTCGTGATCTCGCCGACGGCGTCCTGGGACTGCCGCGAAGTCTCCCGATACCGCCGTTCGAACATCGCCACGGCGATGATCGTCGGCACCGCCATGACGAGCATGATGAGGCCGAAGACCGGTTGGAGGACGGTGAGCATGATCGTGCCGACGATGATGACGATCGGAGTTGCCAGGAGGAACGGCAGTCCGAAGGCGAAGAACCGCCGCAGCTGCGAGAGGTCGTTCGTCGCGCGCGAGAGCAGCTGTCCCGACTCCCACGAGTCGTGGATCGCCACCGAGGTGTACTGGAGCCGGTCGAAGAGGCGCGCACGCCAGCGGATCTCCCACGCCGAGACCACCGGTGCGACGATCATCCGCCGCGCCCACAGGGCGACCGCCTCGGCGATGCCGATGCCGAGGACCCCGAGCACGGGCAGCCACAGGCCTGAGAGATCACCCGAGGTGATGGGGCCGTCGATGATGTACCCGGTGATGACCGGGACGATGAGCTGGATGCCGTTCGCGAGCAGGGTGAGGACGAGAACGACGATGTAGATGCCGATCCGCGCGCGCAGATCGGGCCAGAAGCGTAGAAGGGGGCGCACGAACATCAAGCCTAGTCCGCGGTTACTCCCGCGTCCATGGTGCTCTGAAGTGGAGTTTCGCCGATCGGCGGGGAGAACGGTCCTTGCCTCGCCGAGGCGGTCGATCTCATCCATCAAGCATCGTTGATCCCGAATTGCGAGACGATCGTTTCTGCCGTTTGACACTCCCGGTGGGGCGGTGAACCATTGAGGCATGACTCACCTTCTCGTCGTCGTCATTAGCCAGCGCGCGGATCATCCGTAGCCTGTCAGTACGACACGTTCCGCGCGCCCCTACCGAAACCGGAGGGGCTTTTTTCATGCAGGGACGAAACGCGAGCGGGTCAACCCAGGAAGGATACGACACGATGGCAGCCACGCCCTCGGCTCAGAAGGCGGCCGCCGGGACTGCGCAGAGCGCACCCCCGGTGACCGCGACCCCGACCAGCATCCGGCGATCCTCGGCGCCGGAGGTCCTCACCGGCGCGCAGGCGATCGTCCGCAGCCTTGAGCGCCTCGGCGTCGACACCGTCTTCGGGCTTCCCGGCGGCACCATCCTTCCGACCTACGACCCGCTGCTCGAGACCGACAAGATCCGCCACATCCTCGTCCGCCACGAACAGGGCGCCGGCCACGCCGCCGAAGGGTACGCGGCGGCCTCGGGTCGCCTCGGCGTGTGCATCGCGACCTCGGGACCGGGGGCGACGAACCTCATCACCGCGCTCGCCGACGCCCACATGGACTCCGTGCCGCTGCTCGCCATCACCGGCCAGCAGAGCTCGAAGCTGCTCGGCACCGACGCCTTCCAGGAGGCCGACATCGTCGGGATGACGATGCCGGTGACGAAGCACAGCTTCCTCGTCACGAAGGCCGAGGACATCCCCTCCGCGATCCTCAACGCCGCGCACATCGCCACGACCGGTCGCCCCGGACCCGTCCTCGTCGACATCACGAAGGACGCGCAGACCGGTGAGGCCCCCTTCGTCTGGCCCGAGGAGCCGCAGCTGCCCGGCTACCGGCCCATCCTCAAACCCCACGCCAAGCAGATCCGCGAGGCCGCGCGGCTCATCGGCGAGGCGCAGCGTCCCGTGTTCTACATCGGCGGCGGCGTCATCCGCTCCGAGGCGGAGAAGGAGCTGCTCAAACTCGCCGAGGCGACGAACATCCCCGTCGTCACCACGCTCATGGCCCGCGGCGCCTTCCCCGACTCGCACCCGCTCCACCTCGGAATGCCGGGCATGCACGGCAGCGTGCCGGCCGTCGCGGCCTTCCAGAAGGCCGACCTGCTCATCGCCATCGGCGCCCGCTTCGATGACCGGGTGACCGGCAACCTCGATTCGTTCGCCCCCGACGCCCAGGTCATCCACGCCGACATCGACCCCGCCGAGATCGGGAAGAACCGCGCGGTCGAGGTCGCGATCGTCGGCGACGCCCGCGAAGTGCTCTCGGAGATCCTCACCGAGCTGCGCGGCAAGTTCCCCGAAGCCCTCGAGCGCCAGCGCGAGCCGTGGTGGCGGTTCCTCCGGCGCCTCAAGCAGACGTACCCGCGCGGGTACTCCTCCCACGGCGAGCTCTGCGATCCGCAGTACGTCATCTCCCGCATCTCCGCCCTCACCGGCCCCGAGGCGGTGTACGCGGCAGGCGTGGGCCAGCACCAGATGTGGGCGGCCCAGTTCGTCGACTTCGAACGCCCCCGCTCGTGGCTCAACTCCGGCGGCCTCGGCACGATGGGCTACTCCGTGCCCGCCGCGATGGGCGCGAAGGCCGCCGAACCCGACCGCGTCGTCTGGGCGATCGACGGGGACGGCTGCTTCCAGATGACGAACCAGGAGCTCGCGACCTGCGCGCTCAACGACATCCCCATCAAGGTCGCGATCATCAACAACTCCTCCCTCGGCATGGTGCGGCAGTGGCAGACGCTCTTCTACGACGGCCGCTACTCGAACACTGACCTCAACACCGGGCACGAGACGATTCGGATCCCCGACTTCGTCAAGCTCGCCGAGGCCTACGGCTGCTTCGCGCTGCGCGTCGACAGCAACGACGAGGTCGACGCGGCGATCGAGAAGGCTCTCGAGATCAACGACCGGCCCGTCGTCCTCGACTTCACCGTCCCGCCCGATGCCATGGTCTGGCCGATGGTCGCCGCCGGAGTCTCCAACGACGAGATCCAGTACGCCAACGGCATCCGCCCGGACTTCGAGGACGAGGGGGAGGAGCAGGCGGAAGCGGCGATCGCCGAGGCGGCCGCCGGTGAAGACGGAACCATGCGCTCCGTGGCGCAGATCGAAGGAGGCCTGGAATGAACAACCGGCACACGCTCTCAGTCCTCGTCGAGAACAAGCCCGGTGTGCTCGCGCGTCTCACCGGGCTCATCGCCCGCCGCGGCTTCAACATCCACAGCCTCGCCGTCGGCGTGACCGAACACGATGAGCTCTCGCGCATCACCGTCGTCGTCGACGTCCGCGACGTCGCCCTCGAACAGGTGACGAAGCAGCTGAACAAGCTCGTCAACGTCATCAAGATCGTCGAGCTCGAACCGGCGGCGTCGGTGCGCCGGGCCCACGTCATCTACAAGGTCAAGGCCAATGCGGCGACCAGGCCGCAGGTCGCTGCCGCCGTGGAGATGTTCCGCGCCTCGATCGTCGATGTCTCCACCGACTCGGTGAGCGTCGAGGCCACCGGTGAGCTCGACAAGGTCGAAGCCCTGCGCGAGGTCCTCGAGCCCTTCGGGATCAAGGAGATCGTCCAGTCCGGCGTCGTCGCCGTGGGACGCGGACCGAAGTCGATCACCGACCGCGCCCTGCGCAACTGACCTCGCTCTGAGGGTGGCCGACGTTCCACGCCGTGGAACACCGACCGTCTCAATGGGTGAGCAACTGTACCGAACTGTGAAACAATGGGGTGAGCACCCCGAAACTCTAAGGAGCAGCAACAATGGCAGCAGAACGCTTTTACGACGACGATGCCGACCTGTCCGTCATCCAGGGCAAGAAGGTCGCCATCATCGGCTACGGAAGTCAGGGCCACGCCCACGCACTGAGCCTGCGCGACTCCGGCGCGCAGGTCCGCGTCGGACTCAAGGAAGGCTCGTCGAGCCGGGACAAGGCCGCTGCCGAAGGGCTCGAAGTGGGCACCCCCGCCGAGGTGGCCGCCTGGGCCGATGTCATCACCATCGCCGCCCCCGACCAGGTGCAGGCGGAGATCTTCGAGAAGGAGATCAAGGACCAGCTCGCCCCGGGCAAGACGCTCGTCTTCATCCACGGCTTCAACATCCGCTTCGGCTACATCAAGGCCCCCGAGGGCGTCGACGTCGTCATGATCGCGCCCAAGGGCCCGGGCCACGTGGTCCGCCGCGAGTACGTCGACGGCCGCGGCGTGCCCGTGCTCGTCGCCGTCGAGGTCGACGCGACCGGACACGCCTGGGAGCTCGCCCTCTCCTACGCGAAGGCGATCGGCGGTCTGCGCGCCGGCGGCATCAAGACGACGTTCACCGAGGAGACCGAGACGGACCTCTTCGGCGAGCAGACCGTGCTCTGCGGCGGCGTCTCCCACCTCGTCCAGTACGGCTTCGAGGTCCTCACCGAGGCCGGCTACCAGCCGGAGATCGCGTACTTCGAGGTCCTCCACGAGCTCAAGCTCATCGTCGACCTCATGGTCGAGGGCGGCATCGCCAAGCAGCGCTGGTCGATCTCCGACACCGCCGAGTACGGCGACTACGTCTCCGGTCCCCGGGTCATCACGCCCGAGGTCAAGGAGAACATGGAGAGCGTCCTCGTCGACATCCAGAACGGCACCTTCGCCGAGCGCTTCATGACCGACCAGAAGAACGGCGGCGAGGAGTTCAAGTCGCTGCGCGCCAAGGAGGAGAAGCACCCGATCGAGGCCACCGGCCGGGAGCTGCGGAAGATGTTCGCCTGGCTCAAGGACACCGACGACGACTACACCGAGGGCACTGCCGCTCGCTGAGAGTGACGAGTGCGAGAAGGCGCCGCCGGAGGGATTCCGGCGGCGCCTTCGTCGTCGTGGCGGGTTCTACGCGGCGAGGCGGGCGGCGCGCCTGGCCGCCTGGATGCGCGGATCGGGCACGGGCGCGGATTCGATGAGGCGGCGCGTGTAGGCCTCGCCCGGATCCGTGAGCACCTGAAGGCTCGGGCCCTGCTCGACGATGCGACCGTCCTTGAGGACGACGACGTGACTGGCGAGCTGTTCGACGACGGCGAGATCGTGGCTGATGAACAGGCACGCGAAGTCCAGCGACGCATGGAGCTCACCGAGGAGGGCGAGCACCCCGCGCTGCACGGAGACGTCGAGCGCCGAGGTCGGTTCGTCGGCGATGAGCAGCTTCGGGCGCAGCGCGAGGGCACGGGCGATCGCCACGCGCTGCCGCTGTCCGCCGGAGAGCTCGTGCGGGAAACGGGCGGCGAAGTCGGTCGGCAGCTGGACGTCGGCGAGCAGCGCATCGACCCGGGCGTCGATGTCACGGCCGCTGAGATCCGTGTGCACCCTCAGGGGTTCGGCGATCTGCGACCCGACCGAGCGTCGCGGATTGAGCGAGCCCCGCGGGTCCTGGAAGACGACGCCGACCTCGGCGCGCAGCCGGCGCTGGCGGCGGTTCGGGCGGGTGGACACGCGCTCACCGGCGACGAACGCCTCGCCCGAGGTCAGCGCCTGACCACCGGTGAGGACGTTCGCGATCGTCGACTTGCCCGACCCCGACTCCCCGACGAGACCGGTGATCTGACCCGCCGGGATGACGAGGCTGACGTCGTCGAGCGCGGTGACCTGGCGGCCGGACGAACGATGGACGACGGTGGCGTCGCGAAGTTCGGCGGCGGGAACGGTGCCGGCGGGAACGGCGTCCGCGGCGGGCTCGGGGTCGTCCGGGCGCGCGGCGGACGGTGTCTGCGCATCGACGACCGCGCTCAGCCTCGGCACGGCGGCGAGCAGCTGCTTCGTGTAGTCCGAGGCGGGACGGTCGAAGATGTCCTCGACGGACCCGGTCTCGACGATCCGCCCGTCCTTCATCACGGCCACCCGGTCGGCGATGTCGGCGACGACGCCCATGTCATGGGTGATGAGGAGCACGGCCTGACCGGCCTGGGCCTGGGCGACGAGGAGGTCGAGGATGCCCGTCTGCACGGTGACGTCGAGGGCCGTCGTCGGTTCGTCGGCGATGAGGACCTGCGGGGAGTTGATCGTCGCGAGCGCGATCATCGCCCGCTGCAGCTGACCGCCGGAGAGCTCATGCGGGTAGGCCTCGGCGACCGTCTCGGGATCGGGCAGGCCGACCGCGCTCAGCTGCGCGAGCACACGCTGCCCGATGTCCCCGCGCCCGGCCCCGCCCGCACCGTCGCTGCCGGCGTGGGCCCGGACCGCCTCGGCGATCTGATGGCCGACCCGGAACATCGGATTGAACGCGCTCATCGGCTCCTGGAAGACGACGCCGACCCGCTCGCCCCGGATCGGACGCAGCTCCGCGGAGTCGAGACCGACGAGCTCGATCGCCCCGGTCAGCCCCACCCCGCCTCCGGCCGGGCCGGCGGGATCCCAGAGCACCACGGATCCGGCCTGGCTCGCGCCGGGCACGAGGCCGAGCGGAGCGAGCGCGGTGACCGACTTGCCCGACCCCGATTCGCCGACGAGGGCGAGGATCGACCCGGGGACGAGGTCGAAGGACACGTCCCGGGTGACGGTGCGGGCACCGAAGGACACCGAGTAGTCGCGGTAGCTCAGGGCGGGGGTGGTCGCGCTCATCGGGTCAGCCCTTCAGCGAGGCCTTGAAGTACACGGGGTAGGCCGGGAACTCGCCGATGATGAAGTTCTCGACGTTCGAGCCGTGGAGGAACGAGTTCCGGTTGTACGTCAGCGGCACGATCGGCGCGTCCTCCATGATCCGCTTGTCGGCTTCGGCCCAGATCTTCTCGGCCGCGGCCGCATCGACAGTCCCGGTGGCCTGCTGGATGAGGTCGTCGACCTCGGGGTTCGAGTAGCGGGAGATGTTGTAGTTGCCGCCGCCGATCTGCGAGGAGTCGAAGAGCGGCTGGATGTTGCCGAACGGCGACGGGTAGTCCGGCTGCCATGAGGTCAGTGCGAGGTCGTAGTCGCCCTCGTCGTTCGTCGCATCGGCGGAGAAGGTGTTCGTGTCGACGGACCTGATCTCGACGGTGATGTCGACCCGGGCCAGTGCCTGCTGGATCGCCTCGGCCTGGGCGACGTCGGTGGCGGAGTTCTTCGTCAGCAGCGTCAGCGGGCCGAGGTCGGCACCGGACTCGGCGAGGAGGGACTTCGCCTTCTCGACGTCACCCTCGGGACCGGCAGGGTAGAGGTCGTAGTCGACGCGACCGGGAATGCCGGGGGTGATGAGCGTCGTCGCATAGTCACCGGAGATCTCACCGCCGCCGGCGATCCGGTACGTGTTCTTGTCGACGGCGTAGTTGATCGCCTGCCGCACCTTGAGGTCCTTGAGCCCTTCCCGCTCGGTGTTCATCGCGAGGTAGGACAGGGCGCCGGGCCCCGAGGTGACGAGCCTCGACTGCGCGTTCGGGTCGTTCTGGACCTGCGCGAGCTGCGAGGCGGGGACGAAGCTCGCGGAGAACCCGTTCTTCGCGTCCCCGGAGTCGGAGATGAGCGCCTGCGAGGTCACCGAGGCGTCCTGGCCGAGCTTGAACACGACCTGGTCGGGGCCGGCCGTGCGGACCGGATCGGTCTCCTCATTCCACTGGTCGTTGCGAGTGAGCACCGCCTCGGCGCCGGACTGGTTCGACTCGACCTTGTACGGACCCGAGGCGACGGGATCGAGGCCGTACGTGCCGGGGTCGTCGCTGCCCTCGGGCACGGGGGAGAAGGCGGGCATCGAGACGATCCACGGGAAGTCGCCGAACGTCGAGTTGAGGCGGAAGACGATCGTCTTCTCATCCGGTGTCTCGATCGAGGCGAGGTCGTCCCCGGTGAACGGGCCGGCGTAGTCGTCGCCGCCCTCGATGAGGCCCTTGTGGTAGCTCAGGCCGCCTGAGAGCTCGGTCGAGAACGACCGCTCGATGCCGTACTTGATGTCGGCGGTCGTGATCGGGTCGCCGTTCTCGAACTTCAGCCCGTCCTTGAGGGTGAACGTCCACGTCCTGCCGTCGTCGCTGACCGTGCCCGTGTCCGTGGCGAGGTCGGGCACGACCTCGCCCGGCTGGTCGGGCTGGATGTCCCACGTCGTGAGCCGGCGGTGGACGAGGGAGAGCGAGGTGATCGCGAGCCCCTGGCTCTTGCCGGGGTCGAAGTCGATGTCGGGGTCCTCGGAGAAGATGTTGAGGGTCCCGCCCTTCTGCGTCTCGCCGAGCGTGTTGCCCTGCGAGTCGTCGTTGAGTTCGGGATTCGCGTTGCACCCGGTGAGGACGAGCCCCAGGGCGAGGGTGGCGGCGAGGAGGCCGAAGCGCTTCATGATGGTCCTTTGCGTGAGATGAGCGGAGAGGGGGTGAGGAGGAGCCGTGGGCGGCGACAGTGCGGGATCATGCGCGTGCTCCGATCCGCGGGTCGAGGATCGAGTAGCTGAGGTCGGCGAGCAGGTTCGCGATGATGACGACGGCGGCGGCGAAGAGGGTGACGCCGACGATGACCTGGATGTCGAGGCTCGACACCGACTCGAGCAGCAGGGTGCCGACCCCGCCGAGGGCGAAGACCTTCTCCGTGATCACCGCTCCGCCCAGCAGGCCGCCGATGTCGATGGCGAACAGCGTCGTCAGCGGCACGACGAGGTTGCGCAGGCCGTGCTTGCCGACGACGACGGTCTCGCTCAGGCCCTTCGCGCGGGCCGTGCGGATGTAGTCCTGACTGAGCACGTCGAGCATCTGCCCGCGGGTGAGCCGCGCGTAGATCGCGCCGTTGGCGATCGCGAGCACGATCCACGGCAGGATGAGGTGGAAGGCCCACATTAGGGGGTTCTCCGTGAGCGGGACGTAGCCGCCGATCGGGAGGACGTTGAGGGTGAACCCGAAGAGGAGGACGCCGAGGAGGCCGAGCAGGTACGTCGGTGCGGAGATTCCCGTGATCGCCGCCCCCATGACCGCGGAGTCGGTGAACCGGCCGCGCCGGAGTGCGGCGATGAGTCCTGCCGCGATCCCGCCGATCGCCCAGAGCACCGCGGCACCGAGGGTGAGGGAGACGGTGATCGGCAGCCGCTGGAGGATGAGGTTCGTCACCGAGTCCCGCAGCCGGAACGAGTACCCGAAGCACGGGGCATTGCAGTGGATCGCCGCCGCTCCCTCGCCGAAGGTCCGCCCGCCGATGATGCCGGCGAGGAAGTCGAAGAGCTGCTTCCACCACGCCTGGTCGACGCCGAGGTAGGCCTCGACCTCGGCGAGGCGCTCGGGGGAGCAGGGTTTGCCGCACGAGAGCTGAGCGGGATTGGTCGGCATGAGGTAGAAGATCGCGAAGCACGCGGCGGCGATGATGATGAGGACGACGACGGCCCCGAGGATCCGGGACGCGGCGAACTTCACGCGGTTCACGGCTGGCCTCCTGCGCTCATCGGGTCGATCCTCGGGGTGTCGGGGCCGCGGTCAGGGGTGCGGTCGGCACTGCGCTCGGGGCCCTGTTCGGCGGTGGGGTCGAGGGCGTCGCGGAGTCCGTCGCCGAACATGTTGAACCCGAGCGTGACGAGGAAGAGCGCCATGCCGGGGAAGATGAGGTACATCGGGTCGACCTGGACCCAGGAGATCGCATCGGAGATCGACCGGCCCCACGACGGGGTGGGCGGGTTGACGCCGACGCCGAGGAAGGACAGGGCCGCCTCGGCGCCGATCTTGCCGGGAATCGACACGGTCGTGAAGACGATGATCGTCGCGGCGAGGTTCGGGAGGATCTCGCGGACGAGGATGCGCGCGCTGCTCGTGCCCTGCGCGGCGGCGGCGCGGACGAACCCGCGCTCCTTGAGCGAGAGCGTCTCGCTGCGGACGACGCGGGCGACCGGCGGCCAGCCGAAGAAGCCGATGACGAGGATGAGCAGGAGCGGGCGCGGGAAGCTTGCGGGCACGGTCGCCGAGAGCGCGATGGCGAAGATGAGGAACGGGAAGCCGAAGACGATGTCGGTGAACCGGGAGAGCAGCCGGTCGGCGAGGTGCCCGTAGAAGCCGGCGATGAGTCCGATCGCCACGCCGACGATGACGGAGACGAGCGTCGCGGCGAGTCCGATGAGCAGGGAGACCTGCGCGCCGTAGGAGACGATCGCGAAGAGATCGCGTCCGGTGCGGGGCTCGACGCCGAACCAGTGCTGAGCACTCATCCCGCCCAGCGGCCCGGCCGGGGCGGTGTCGGGGGCGAGCAGCTCGGGGTTGTAGGCGTAGGGGCTGTTGCCGGTCAGGGCCGCGAACACCGGGGCGAGGACGGCGAGGAGGACGAAGAACACGACGAGCCCGAGGCCGATCATCGCTGGTCGGGAGCGCTTCAGTCGCGCCCAGACGGTGTCTGTGCGGGGCGCGCGTCCCGGCCGCTCGGGCGGGGCTGCTGTCATCGTGGTCCTTCGATTCGTGGTCGGTCGGACGGTGGGCTCGGTCGCGTCCGGGATCGCCGAACTGCTCAACAATTATGCGCCTGATCGTCGTCTGAGCAAACTCATGAAGTTCCGTGACAGTAGCGCAGTTTCCTCCGTTCGTCACCAGGGGCCCCGGTGCTAGAGTCGCAGGCAGGGAACCCTGGCCGACTCGAGGAAGACGACACCGTGACGAACTACCGATTCGAGAGCTTCACTCCCGCCTTCGACGAGTCCACGGGGGAGCCGGATGCCAGGACGAAGGGCTACTTCGCGTCGACGAGCGTGGGGTTCCACGACTCCCGGTCGACCGATGCGGCGCTCAAGGCCCGTGTGCAGCGGGCGATCGACGACGATCGTCGTCTCACCGCGGTCTACGCCGATAACGAATACGACTATGCGCTCGACGCCGACATCCCCGTCGCGACCTTCGCGTGGTTCGAGAAGCTCGTCAACGTCGGTGCCGGGCGGCTCGTGCCTGCGCACCTCATCACGTGGGTGACCGTGCGGCCCACCCATCGCCGCCGGGGCCTGCTCCGGTCGATGATCACCACCGACCTCGCCGAGGCGAAGGCCGCCGGCTACCCGTTCGCGGCGCTGACCGCGACCGAGGGCGGGATCTACTCCCGCTACGGCTTCGGCGTGGCGACGTGGTCGCATGCGATCGAGGTCGACACCTCGCCGGGCTTCCAGATGATCCGCGAACCCGACCGGCGGGTGGAGATGTGTCTGCCGAGCGTGCTGCGCGAACTCGCGCCGAAGATCTACGGCGAGTTCATGAAGACCTCGCCGGGGGCGATGGAGCGGCAGCAGACCTACGTCGAACGGGCCACCGGCGCGCTCAACACCGAGACCGGAGAGGCCGATCGCGGAGTCCGCGCCGCCCTGCACTTCGGGGAGGACGGCGAACCCGACGGCTACGTCTCCTACAAGTTCGCGGGCTGGTCGACGACCCCGCCGACGATCGAGCTCATCGACTTCGTCGCCGTCACCGACGCCGCGTACGCCTCCCTGTGGTCCTTCCTCGCCGCGATTGACCTCTCGACGCGGGTGAAGTTCGGCGAATCCGCCGAGGACTCGCCGCTGCCGTGGCTGCTCACGGACTCCCGCCGCGTGAAGACGACGTCGACGGAGGACAACATCTGGATCCGGATCCTCGACGTCAGGGCCGCCCTCGAGGCCCGCGCATGGTTCGTGCCCGGCACTCTCGTCCTCGACATCGACGATCCGCAGGAGCTCACCGGGGGACGCTTCCGCGTCACCTCCGACGGGCAGAGCGCCGTCGTCGAACCGGTCTCGGAGGCGACGCCGGCCGACCTCAGCCTCGGCATCGCCGAACTCGGCTCCCTCTACTTCGGCGGGGCGGACCCGGTCATCCTCGTCCGCGCCGGTCGCATCGAGGAGAACGTGCCGGGAGCCGCCGTCCAGGCGAAGTCGATGTTCGGTCTCGAGCGGATGCCGTACTCGCCGAACGGATTCTGACGCTGAGGCGCCTCGAGGTGCTCCAGGTGTCCAGGGTGCTCGGGGCGCGGACGGTGTTCCCAGATCCTGAGACTTTGTGAAGGTATTCACGCAGTCTCATATGATGAGCCCGTCCCGGTTCCCTGAAGGAGTAACTCAGTGCCCAAGCCCATCGTGCTCATCGCCGAAAACCTGTCACCGGCCACCATCGACGCACTCGGAGGCGACTTCGAGATCCGTCACACCGACGGCGCTGACCGCTCCCGCCTGCTCACCGACATCGTCGACGCCGATGCGATTCTCGTCCGCTCGGCCACCCAGGTCGACGCCGAGGCGATCGCCGCGGCCGCGCACCTCAAGGTCATCGCCCGCGCCGGCGTCGGCCTCGACAATGTCGACGTCCCGGCCGCCACCTCGGCGGGTGTCATGGTCGTCAACGCCCCGACGTCGAACATCATCTCCGCCGCCGAGCTGACGATGGCCCACATCCTCGCCTCGGCCCGGTACTTCGGCGCCGGCAACACCTCGCTCAAGGCGGGGGAGTGGAAGCGCTCGAAGTTCACCGGCGTCGAACTCTACGAGAAGACGCTCGGCATCATCGGCCTCGGCCGCATCGGCGGTCTCGTCGCCGAACGCGCGAAGGCCTTCGGGATGCGCCTCGTCGGCTACGACCCCTACATCACGCAGGCGCGCGCCGCGCAGATGGGCGTCGAGGTCGTCGACCTGCCGGGGCTGCTCGCGGTCTCCGACTTCGTCACCGTCCACATGCCCAAGACGCCCGAGACGATCGGGATGATCAGCACCGAGCAGTTCGCGCTCGCGAAGCCGGGCGCCCGCTTCGTCAACGTCGCCCGCGGCGGCATCATCGATGAGGAGGCGCTCGCCGAGGCGGTCGCCGCGGGCACCGTGGGAGGCGCCGGCATCGACGTGTGGAACGTCGAACCGCCCGAGCCGTCCGCGCTCATGGACCTCGACGCCGTCAACGTCACGCCCCACCTCGGCGCGTCGACGGTCGAGGCCCAGGAGAAGGCCGGGGTCGCGGTCGCGAAGTCCGTGCGCAAGGCGCTCGCCGGTGAGCTCGTCCCCGACGCCGTCAACGTCGCAGGCGGGGCGATCCACGAGGACGTCCGTCCCGGGATCCCGCTCGCCGAGCGCCTCGGCCGGGTCGTCAACGCCCTCGCCGAATCCTCGGTCACGCACTTCAAGGTCGAGGTCAACGGCGAGATCGCCGACAAGGACGTCTCCGTCCTCAAGCTCTCGGCGCTCAAGGGCCTGTTCAAGGACGTCGTCTCCGACCAGGTCTCCTACGTCAACGCCCCGCTGCTTGCCGAGGAGCGGGGGATCGGGGTCGAGCTGACGACCGATCCGTACTGCGAATCGTTCCGCAACATCACCCGCCTGACCGCGACGACCGGGGACGGACAGCGGATCACCGTCGCCGGCACCGTGACGGGTCCGAAGCTCGTGCAGAAGCTCACCGAGGTCGACGGCTTCGATCTCGAGATCGAGCTCACCGACAACCTCCTCATCTTCCGCTACGAGGATCGTCCGGGCATCATCGGTCAGCTCGGGCTCGCGCTCGGCGCCAACGAGATCAACATCGCCGGCATGCAGGTCTCACCGTCGTCGGAGGACAACGAGGCGCTCTCGGTCATGGCCGTCGATTCGGCGGTGCCCGAGGAGGTCGTGCGGGCCGTCGCCGGCGCAGTCAACGCCTCGGCGTTCTCCGCGGTCTCGCTCGACGAGGACTGAGCGGACCCGACGCAGACCACACTCGGTGCCCCGTATCCGCGCAGGCGGGTGCGGGGCACCGCTATGATGGTCAGCGCACATCGAAACCCTCGGTGACTGCATCGACCATCGCCGGTCCCGCGCTGGTCGTCCTCGGGTGGCCTGCGTCGGGCCGGTTCCACTCCCATGAAGGAACCCGATGACCAACTCCCCCCAGTCCCCTCTGCCCGCTCCCGGGCAGGACACCCACCAGGCCCCGGTGGCCGGCACGGCCGCTGCCGGCAGCCTCGGCGATCTCGCGCTGCCGCTGCGCGGTGCCCGTCCGAAGCAGGCGGTCTCCCGCTTCCTCAAGAAGTACTCCGTGTTCTCCGGCCGTGCCTCCCGCAGCGAGTTCTGGTGGGTCTACCTGTTCGTCGCCATCGCCATGGCGATCCCGTATGCGCTCATCATCATCGGCATGTCGATCGGCCTCGCGTGGGCGGCCGCGAACCCCAAGATCACCGAGTTCGGGGTCGATCAGACCACCGGTGAGGCGATCACCCTCGAACAGTCCCCGGGCATCATGAACCACGCGCCGGCTGCGACACTCATCTGGCTCGGTCTCGCGCTCCTCGTCGTCGTCTTCCTCGCCGTCATCGTGCCGATGCTCGCGCTCATGGTCCGCCGTCTCCACGACGTCAACATGCCCGGAGCGCTCCTCTTCATCGCGCTCGTCCCGTTCGCCGGGCCGCTCATCGTCCTCGTCTTCATGCTGCTCGAGGCCAAGCCCGAAGGCGCGCGCTTCGACGCCGTCGGCGCGCACTGAGGCCGACTCGCCGGTCAGGGCGAGTCCGTGATCGGCGCGGCCGCAGCGTCCGGATTGCCCGCGGCGGCCACCTCGGCGAGCGCGCGCTGGAGGACCTGCAGGTCCTCGAGCGTCTCGACCGCGATGATCCGCCCCCACCGCAGGGTGAGGAACTGGAACATCGTGTTCTCGTAGCGGCCGCCGCCGGGCAGTGAGCCCGAGACGCGGGTGCGCACGGCGATCCGCGTGTGCCACGGTCCGCCGTCGACGATGACGTCGTCGACGGCGAACCGGGCGTCGGGCAGGATGCTCGTCACCCGCTCCCACCAGCGGATCATCGCCTCCCGGGTGGTGCGCCGACCGCCGAGCGCATGGTCGCCGTGGAAGACGTCGACGAAGCGCGGGGCGAGGCTGTCGACCATGGGCATGACCTGACCGCGGCTGATCTGGTCGAAGACCGCGCGGATGCGGGCCCTGACGATGCGCTTGTACATGGGAACCCCTCACCGGCGACCAGGGGTCGTCCGCATCGATTAACGTTACTATTGGTTACACTATGAGCCGAACCGGTCGCCCGCGCAAGAGCGCAACGGAATCCGAGATCGTCAGCGCCCTCACCGATCTCGTCATCGAACGCGGCTACGCGTCCGTCACCGTCGATCTCGTCGTCGAGCGGGCGGGCACGAACAAGCCCGCCTTCTATCGCCGGTTCCGCAATCTCGCCGAGGTGGTGCCGCTCGTGCTCGCCGCCCGCCACGGCACGGACACCGACATCGACACCGGCAGCCTCGCAGGCGACCTCACGGAGGTGCAGGCTCGGCAGCAGCGGCTCTTCACCGACCCCGTCGTCACCCGCGGCTTCGCCGGATGGGCCGCTGACATCGCCGGCGATGTGTCCGGCGCGGCGGCGTTCTTCGACTCCTACCTCTCACCGAGGCGGCAATTCACGCGAGTCATCCTCGCCCGGGCCGTCGACCGCGGAGAGATCGCCCCCGGTGCCGACCCCGACTGGCTCGCCGATCTCCTCACCGGGCCGCTCCTCATGCGCTTGGTCCTCCCGGGCCTGCCGCCGATCGACGACCGCCTCGTCGCGCAGACGGTCAGCGCCGCCCTCGACGTGCTCGGCGCTGCCGGGGCGGGGCGGACGGAGAGGGGCTAGCGGAGAGGGCCTAACGGAGCAGCAGCGGTGAGCGGGTGCGCAGACCGATCCACGTCCACAGGGCATCGGCGAGGATCGCGGCGGTGAGCCCGACGAGGACGCCGGCGATCGTGTCGGTGAGCCAGTGGACCTGGAGTGCGGTGCGCGACCACATCATCGCGAGCACCCAGCCTGCCGCGAGCAGCAGCGACCAGTGGAAGCGGAGCCGCAGGGGATCGGCACGGGTGCTCGTCGCCGCCCGCGTGACGATGAGCGCGAGCCCGAAGGCCAGCGCCGCCGCGCCCATCGAGTGACCGGACGGATAGGAGTAGCCCAGCGACGAGTAGAGCTGATCGCCCGGGCGGGCCCGTTCGACGAGCAGCTTGATGAGCTCGGAGAGGCCGACGCCGAGCAGCATCGTCGTGACGATGACGACAGCGGCACGGAACCGGCGCAGCAGGATGAAGATCGCGGCAGCCAGCGCGGTGCACATCATCGCCCCGTTGCCGCCGCCCACCTCGGCGAGGGTGACCGCGACCCAGTACGGCACCGAATCGAGCGGCACCTTGACGAGGTGGGCCCACCACACATCGAGCGGGGTCGGCCCGGTGTGGGTCAGGCGCAGCCAGAGGCCGAACGCGCCGACGAGGAGCATGGCCGGCAGCACCGACCACAGCGCCCACCGCGGTGTGGGGGCGACTGCGGACGGTGCCTGGGAGGGCAGACGGGGGTTCGGGGCCGGTTGCCCGGCCCCGGGCGCATCGGCGCTGATCAGGCGTTCCAGAGACCGTAGGTGTCGGCGAGCGACGCGATCTTCTTCGCGCGCGCCAGACGCGGCAGGTACGAGCCGTCGGTGATCTCCGTGCCGCCTTCGGCCGCCGCGAGCATCTGGCGGGCCCACGTGCGCTCGTCCTCGCTCGGGCTCATCGCCTCGTTGAGGGCGTTGACCTGGTCGATGTTGAGGACGAGCTTGCCCGTCATGCCCATGTTGTGGGTGACGTCGGCGTCCTCACGCACCTGCTCATCGCTGGCGTCGGCGGCCGAGGGGCCGTCGATCGCGCCGGGCAGCCCGCCCATGCGCGAGGCGATGGTCAGGCGCGACCGGGCGTACGCGAGGGCCATCGGATCACCGGAGAATCCGGTGTCCTTGCGGAAGTCGTTCGTGCCGAAGGCGAGGCGGAAGGTGCCGGGCGCCTCGGCGATCTTCGTCGCGTTCTCGACGCCGCGGGCGGATTCGAGGAGCGCGAGCACGGGCAGGCCGGCCTTCGCGCGCATCGCGGTGTAGGAGACCTGCTCGGGGCGCTCGGTCTCCGGCAGCATGACCCCGCGCAGACCGGGCAGCATGGCGACGGCCGCGAGGTCGTCGTCCCAGAACTCCGACTCCATCTTGTTGATCCGCACCCACGCCGACATGCCGGACTCGAGGGCGCGGACGACGTTGTCGCGGGCCTCGAGCTTCTTGTCCTCGGCCACCGAGGCCTCGAGGTCGAAGATGACAGAATCGGCCTCGGACGCCTGCGCGGGTGCGAACAGAGCCTCCTTCGCCGCATTGACGAGCAGCCACGAGCGGGACAGCTTGGCGGGGAGGGAGGCGGCGCGACGATTGCGGATCGTTTCTGTCAAGGATCGACTTTCTCTCGGAAGCGGTGAGTCGGCGAGTCTGCGGCCGCGGTCGAGTCGCGACGGCTGACCACCATTTTCGTCGGTCGACCAAGGATTTTGTAGCCGCAGACGAAGATTGAGACGTGAAATTGTCCACGTTCGGACCTGTGGGAGGATCGGGAGGCGCCGAGGCGATCTGTTCACATAGTGATATGGGCTGGTTGCATGATGAGATGGGCTCTAGTCTGGCGGGCATGAAGACGTACTCCATAGCGGTCATGCCCGGCGACGGAATCGGCACCGAGGTCGTGCCGGAAGGGCTCAAGGTCCTCCAGCGCGCGATCGAGCTCTCCGGGGAGCCGGTCGCCCTCGAGCTCACCGACTACGAGGTCGGGGCCAAGCGCTGGCACGAGACGGGCGAGACGCTCACCGATGACGAACTCGCGGCCCTGCGCAACCACGATGCGATCTTCTTCGGCGCGTGCGGCGACCCGAGCGTGCCCTCGGGAGTCCTCGAGCGCGGGGTCATCCTCAAGATGCGCTTCGGGCTCGGCCACGCCGTCAACCTCCGTCCCGCGAAGCTCTTCGCCGGCGTCGAGAGTCCCCTCGCCGCCCGTCCCGCGATCGACTTCGTCGTCGTCCGCGAGGGCACGGAGGGCTCGTACACCGGCATGGGCGGCTCCGTGCGCACGGACACCCCGCACGAGGTCGCGACCGAGGTGTCGGTCAACACGTGGTACGGCGTCGAGCGGGCCGTGCGCGATGCCTTCGAGCGGGCGCAGGCCCGGCGGAAGAAGCTCACCTACGTCCACAAGCACAACGTCATGGTCCATGCCGGGCACCTGTGGCGCCGTGTCGTCGAGAAGGTCGGCGAGGAGTTCCCCGAGGTGGCCGTCAACTACGAGCACACCGACGCGTGCACGATCTACATGGTCACCGACCCCGAGCGCTACGACGTCATCGTCACCGACAACCTCTTCGGTGACATCCTCACCGACCTCGCCGCCGCGGTGACCGGGGGCATCGGCCTGGCCGCCTCGGGCAACCTCAACGTCGAGGGCACCGCGCCGAGCCTCTTCGAACCGATCCACGGTTCGGCGCCGGACATCGCCGGCAAGCAGATCGCCGACCCCACCGCGTCGATCCTCTCGGGTGCGCTCATGGCCTCCCACCTCGGACTCGACTCCGTGGCCGCCGCGATCGAGACGGCCGTCGAAGCCGATCTCGCCGAGCGCGACGGCACCCCGCGGACCACCGCCGAGGTGGGTGACGCGATCGCCGCCCGACTGGGGTGAACCGGGCGGCCGGGCCCGCGGGATGGATCGTTCGGGCCCGCCGGGACGGGCCCCGGGCGCCCGCCGGGGACACAGGTCACCTCGTCGCGGAGGGACGCCCCGCCTCGGCGCGGTGGGAGTCGACCCCCGATGGATGACCGGGTCGTCGGATGGACTACCCTGAGACGTGTTACGCCTCACAACTGGGAAAGAAGCTCTGATGACTGAATTCGCCGTCCTCAAGAACATCCAGCCGCAGCCTGAGCTGGTGCGCGAGGACATCAAGAAGGATCCCGGGTTCGGGCAGTACTTCACCGACCACATGGCCCACATCCGGTACACGAACGAGGACGGGTGGCAGGCCCACCAGGTCGAACCCTACGGTCCGATCGTCCTCGACCCGGCGGCCGCGGTCTTCCACTACGCGCAGGAGATCTTCGAGGGCCTCAAGGCCTACCGTCACGCGGACGGCTCGGTGTGGACGTTCCGCCCGGATCGCAATGCCGTGCGCATCAACCGCTCCGCCGAGCGCCTCGCGCTGCCGCAGCTGAGCGAAGAGGACTTCATCAACTCGCTCAAGGCGCTCGTGTCGACGGATGAGGCGTGGGTGCCGACGCCGGGCACCGACGGTGACGAGTCGAGCCTCTACCTGCGTCCGTTCATGATCGCCTCCGAGCGGTTCCTCGGTGTCCGGGCGAGCCACGAGGTCGACTACTACGTCATCGCCTCGCCTGCCGGCCCCTACTTCGCCGGCGGCATCAAGCCGGTGTCGATCTGGCTGTCGAAGAAGCTCAACCGCGCCGGCTCCGGCGGCACGGGCTTCGCGAAGTGCGGCGGCAACTACGCCTCGTCCCTCCTCGCCCAGCAGGAGGCGGCGGACAACGGCTGCCAGCAGGTGCTCTTCACCGATGCCGAGGAGCACAAGTACATCGACGAGCTCGGCGGCATGAACCTCATGCTCGTGACGAAGGACGGCAAGCTGCTCACCCCCGAGCTCAGCGACACGATCCTCGACGGTGTGACCCGGCGGTCCCTGCTCGACCTCGCCCCCGACCTCGGCCTCGAGCCCGTCGAGCGGCCGATCACCATCGAGGAGTGGCGTGAGGGAGCGGAGAACGGCGACATCGTCGAGGCATTCGCGTGCGGCACCGCCGCCGTCATCACGCCGATCGGCAAGCTCGTCTCCGACGAGTTCACGATCGACCACGGCGACGAGCCCGGGGAGAAGACGATGGCGCTGCGCAAGGCGCTGCTCGACATCCAGTACGGTCGCGCCGAGGACAAGAACAACTGGCTCGTGCGGCTCGCGTGAGGAGCTGAGCGCCACCTGCTCTCCGGGGGCGGATCCGGCTCGATGACCATCGTGGTCGCGAGCGGGATCCGCCTCTGTGCATATCAGGTGGGATTGGGTCCGGCACGCGTCGAGCGGGGTATCGCCCTGGCGCATATCCCGCCGCCGGCGCATGTTTTGCGCATCTGTGCGTTAAACGTTGTACTGTGTCCTCGTGACAGCCGCAGCCTCGACCTCGACGCCCACCGCCTCTGACGTCATCGCGAACCTGCCGTGGAAATGGAACACGCAGGGCGCGATCTTCCTCATCGGCGGTCTCGGCTTCATGTTCGACGCCTGGGACGTCGCCCTCAACGGATTCCTCATCCCCCTGCTCAGCGAGCATTGGGACCTGAGCGTCGGCGAGGCGGCATGGATCGCCACGGCCAACCTCATCGGCATGGCCCTCGGTGCCTTCGTCTGGGGCGGCATCGCCGATGTCATCGGCCGCAAGAAGGCATTCACGCTCACGCTCCTCGTCTTCTCGATCTTCACCGTCGCCGGAGCATTCGCGCCCGAGTTCGGGTGGTTCATCGCGTTCCGGTTCCTCGCCGGGTTCGGGCTCGGCGGATGCATCCCCGTCGACTACGCACTCGTCGGCGAGTTCACTCCGAGCAGGCACCGCGGACGCGTCCTCACCGCGATGGACGGCTGGTGGCCGATCGGCGCCTCACTGTGCGCGTTCGTCTCCGCGTGGCTGCTGACCATGGGCGATTGGCGGCTCATCATGCTCGTCATGATCATTCCCGCCCTGCTCACGGTCGCCGTGCGGTTCGGAATCCCCGAATCACCTCTCTATCTCGCCTCAGTCGGGCGCACAGCCGAGGCCGACGCCATCATCGCCAGGCTCGTCGAGCGCACGGGAGCGAACGTCACGACCTGGACGCACGACGTGCCAGCCGCGGTCTCCGCCCGCGACGGCCACGACAGCCTCGGCGAGGGGACCGGGCACCGCACCCAAGCTGATCGCACCCGGACTGACCACACCCGGACTGACGCTGCCGTTCTGCGGGAGGACGCGGCGATCACGCAGGGCAACTCCGCGGGCAGGCAGGGGGATCCTGCGGTCACCCCGGGTGACTCCTCGGGCATGGAAGGGAACTCCGCGGGTCTCATCACCTCCGTCAGTGGTCAGCTGCGGGCTGCCAGCGGTCAGCTCGTTCAGCTGTGGCAGTACTCGGCGAAGACGACGCTGGTGTCGTGGGCGCTCTTCGTCTCCGTCCTCCTTGTCTACTACGCGGCACTGACATGGCTGCCGGGGATCCTCAAGAAGCAGGGACTCGGCGACCAGGCGGCCTTCCTCGTCACCGGTGCGATGACCGCTGTCGGCATCCTCGGTGTCGTCGTCTCTGCGCTCGTCGTCGAGCGGCTCGGGCGCAAACTGGTGCTCGGGGTGACGGCGATCGTCTCGGCAGGTCTCCTCGTGTGCGTGGCCGTCTTCATCGAGGCCTCCGGATCGGAGCTGAGCTTCGCGGCGAAGGCGAGCATCATCGGCTTCGGATTCGTCATCCAGATCGCCATCCCGACGCTCTACACTTACGTCTCCGAGCTCTATCCGACCCGGCTGCGCGGCTCCGGCTTCGGCTGGGCGTCAGCGGCGTCGCGGATCGCCACCGGCATCGCCCCTCTGGTCTTCGGAGCGTTCATGTGGCCTGTGCTCGGTCTCGTCACGACGTTCGCCCTCACCGGGGTGCTCGTTGTCGCCGCCGTTGTGCTCATGGGGTTCCTCGCGCGGGAGACGACGGGGGAGAAGCTCGTCTGAGCCGGGCGTGACTGCCGATTCTGCGGTTGCTCCGGCGCGCCCTTGATTGCTGATGCTGCGACGCGACCGCGACTGTCGGTGCCGCGGCGACTCGGGTGAGAGGGGTGCCGGGCGTCCGACGCCCTGTCGCCCACTCCGTCGTCAGCGGACTGACCTGCGGTGACAGTGTTCGACGGGGTCGTGTCAGGACCGACCTCTAGGGTTGTGTCATGGAGTCGGAGACCGTTTCAGACGTCATCGCGGACATCGTCCGCTGGCGCGAAGCGCTGTCCGCCCTGCCTCCGGCGACGACCGAGCGTGAGGCGATCGAGCGGATCACCGCGCTCGAGGAGCTGACCTCGGCCGCCGCTGCCGCTCAGGCACGCGAGGCCCTCACCTTCGACATGCACCGCCGCAACCGGGAGGCCGAGGACGGTGTGCCCAGCGCACGGCAGGGCAGGGGAGTGGGCGCGGAGATCGGTCTCGCCCGCAAGGTGTCGCGTGCGCGCGGCAGCAAACTCATCGGATTCGCTCGCACCCTGCTCATGGACCTGCCGCACACGTACGCGGCCCTGTCGCAGGGAGAGATCTCGGAGGAGAAGGCTCAAGCCGTCGCGCGGGAGTCCTCCTGGCTGCCACGGGAGAAGAAGCAGGAGCTCGATGAGCAGATGGCCGATCGTCTCGCCGAGGTGGGGGTGGGGCGCCTCAGCAGCGAAGTGCGGATGCTGGCACAGAAGCTCGACCAGGTCGCGGCCGTCGACCACCTCGATCACTGCACGACCGAACGCCGCGTCACCGTCCGACCGGCTCCGGGCAACATGGCCTACCTCACCGCATTCCTGCCGATGCAGCAGGCTGTCGCCGCATTCGCGAATCTCTCGACATCGGCGGCAGCGCGAGTGGGAACCGGTGCATCCGGTGGCAGCACGCAGAGCCAGACGATGGCGGACCTGCTCGTCGAGCGCGTGACCGGGCAGGAGAGCGCCGATGCGGTCCCGCTCGACGTGCTCGTCGTGATGAACGACGAGACGATGTTCGACGCCGGCGACGACCCGGCGTGGCTGCCGGGATTCGGCCCGATTCCGGCCGGTGCGGCACGGTCGCTCATCGCCGAGAACGACGCGGGCGTGTTCCTGCGCAGGCTCTACACTCGGCCCGCCGATGGTCAGCTGGTCGCCATGGATTCGAAGCGCCGGGAGTTCGGGGGCCTGCTGCGCCAGATGGTCCTCGTCCGCGATGACGTGTGCCGGACTCCGTGGTGCGACGCCCTGATCAAACATGCCGACCATGCCACGCCTGTCGCTGATGGCGGAGCCACCACCTGGGACAACGCTTCAGGATTGTGCGCCGCCTGCAATTACACGAAGGAGCTCGCGGGGTGGAGGCACCGAGCCACCGCCGACGAACTCATCGTCACGACGCCGACCGGCCACCGATACACAGTGAGAACCCGCCCGATCGACGGTCGAAGATCGAGCGTCGGACGACAACCGAATGCCCGCGACCCGGGCGGCGAGAGAGAAGCAGGCGAGGCAGAAGCGCGTGGGAGTGAACTCGTCACGTCAGAGGTCTCGGAAGAGGCGAACTCACATGTCATCTGGCAGATCATCGAAGCATTTCCGGTGTCGCCGGAGTCCAGATGGCGCATCACCGGCGAGTTCACCGCGGCACTGACTCGAGGGGACCGGTCTGTCGTGACTCCGCACGATCGAGAACAGTCACCGGGTGGTCAATGCGGGACGTCGGGTCGGCGACGGCGGAGAGCGCCGCGAGCGAGTCGGCGGCCGGGGGAGAGCACGGTCGAGTCTCGGCTGGCCAGAGAGGTCGAGGCACGGACAGGTGCCTGATGACGCGCGGCTGTCGACCGGCAGCCCGATGTCGACCGGCAGCCCGATGTCGACCGGCAGCCCGATGTCAACCGGCAACCCGAAGTCGAATCGCAGCTCCCTGACGATTCTCTCGCCAGACTGCGACATCAGTTTGCCTGGTGTTCAGTGCAATGACTACTCAAGTCGTTAAGGTTGTAGTATGAACGACCTTCCCGGGACCGGGGCACCGACGGCCGCGGACGCAACACTGCCTGTCGAACTCGTGTGGGGGCTTCCCGGCGGCCTCGGCGACACGTGGGAGCCGGTGGCATCGGCCGCCGGCGTGCACGGTGTGCTTCCGCCCCCGGACGAAGTCGGCGAACTCTACGGCGCCGCCGCCGCAGAACCGCCGCTCAACGAGGATCCGAAGTACGCGGCGCACTTCGCGAAGGTCTACGACGCCTCGGTGCGCAAGGGCCCGGTCCTCACCGCCCTCGTTCGCTCGGCCGGCGACGGCAGACTCCGCGCGATCGCCTACGGCCACTTCTGGGCATGGCAGGAGCAGAACTACGAATGGGCCTACGAACTCCGCGACCGCCTCGGCGACGCCGCCCCGACGCTCGAATGGACATTCGCACTCAACCTCCTCGCCCGCGACCCTCGCCTGCGGGCCTCCGGCCTCGGGCGCATCACCCTCGTGACCTGGCTGAGCGCGATCGCCGGCTACGGCTGCTGGCTGCAGACCGATGACATCGACAGCCCCGCGCGCCGCCTCTACGAAAGTCTCGGCTTCACCGCGCTCGGGCACGGACCCCAGGCCCCCAACGGTCGCCCCGGCCTCGTCTTGCACCGCCCACCGCTGTGACCCCGCCGCTGTGACCCATACCACTTCGAGAGACGCGATCTGAGTCGAAAGTCACTCGGCTGAGCTGGCAGGATGGAAGCATGAACAGTGCTTCGCCGGAATCCAGTGTCCAGTCTCCCGAACCCGACGATGAGAACCTCTGGCTCGAGGCCATCGACGGCGATGAACAGCTCGCCTGGGTCCGCGACCAGAACGCTGCCACCCTCGAACACTTCCGCGACGGACTCTTCGACCAGATGTCCGACGAGATCCTCACGGCTCTCGACTCCGACGACCGAATCCCCATGGTCACCAAACGCGGCGACCACTACGTCAACTTCTGGCGCGACAAGGACCACCCGAAGGGCATCTGGCGCCGCACCACCTGGGACAGCTATGCCTCCGAGGACCCGGAGTGGGACGTCCTCCTCGACGTCGACGAACTCGCCCGCACCGAAGACACTCCATGGGTCTGGGCCGGTGCCTCGGTGCTGCGCCCCGACCACACTCGGGCCCTCGTGTCGCTCTCGCCCGACGGCGGCGACGCCCACCGGGTGCGCGAGTTCGACCTCGTGACGAAGACCTTCGTCGCCGACGGCTTCGACATCCCCGCCGCGAAGACCCGTTTCGCGTGGCTCGACGCCGACACGATCCTCGTGGCCACGGACACCGGACCCGACTCGCTGACCACCTCGTCCTACCCCCGCCAGGCTCGCGCCCTGCGCCGCGGGCAGGCGATCGCCGAGGCCCCCATCGTCGCCGAAGTGCCCCGCGACCACGTCGCGATCTTCGTCGGCAGCGACGTCGGCGCCCCGCAGCAGCGGACCCGCGACCGCGCCGTCGTCATCGACGCCATCGACTTCTTCAACTCGACGGCCAGCTTCATCGACCTCGACGACATCAGGGCCGACGGCGGCAGCCTGCCGGCGACCGCCTCGGCGTGGGAGGACGCCTGGATCAGCGTCGACGTTCCGACCGACGTCTCCGTCGGCGTCGACGACGACCACGTGCTCTTCCGGCCGCAGACGGCCTGGGATGCCGGGGACGTCGTCGTTCCCGCCGGCGGCCTCGCCGTCGCCCCCACCGCCGAGGTCAAGGCGGGCACGATCCGACCTCGCGTCATCTTCGCGCCCGACGACCACACCGCCCTGGGATCCTGGGCGAAGACCCGTGACTTCCTCGTCCTCGAACTCCTCCGCGACGTCCAGTCCGAACTCCTCGTCCTCGACCCCGCCGCCGACTTCGCGTCGACGCCGCTGCCGGGAGTGCCCGCGAACCACATGGTCAGCCTCAGCCCCGTCGACCCCGACGACGACGCGACGGCCAACGACTTCTGGCTCGTCAGCACCGGGTTCCTCACCCCGTCGACCCTGTCCTACGGCAGCCTCGGCGGCGCCCGCGACGCGGCAAGCACCAACCCTGACCCGGCAGGCACCGACCGCGACGCGGCAGGCACCGACGGCGCGGACACCGCCGTCATCAAATCCTCGCCCGCGCTCTTCCCCGCCACCGGATTCAGCGTCGAACAGCACTTCGCGACGAGCGCCGACGGGACCCGGATCCCGTACTTCCAGATCGCCGAGGAGGGACTCACCCTCGACGGCGCCAACCCGACCCTCCTCGACGGCTACGGCGGATTCGAAGTCAGCCGCACCCCCGTCTACTCGCCGATCGTCGGCCTCGGCTGGCTGTCGCGGGAGACGACGGGCGACTCGTCGCTGCCGGCGGGCAGGAAGGGCGTCTACGTGCTGGCCAACATCCGCGGCGGCGGAGAGTACGGTCCGGTGTGGCACACCTCGGCGATGCGGGAGAACCGGATGCGCGCCTACGAGGACTTCTCCGCCGTCGCCCGCGACCTCATCGACCGCGGCGTCACCCGCCCGGCGAACCTCGGCTGCGCCGGGGGATCGAACGGCGGCCTCCTCGTCGGGAACATGCTCACGCAGTACCCGGAGCTCTTCGGCGCCGTCTCCTGCGGCGTGCCGCTGCTCGACATGCGCCGCTACACGAAGCTGAGCGCCGGCTACTCGTGGAAGGCCGAATACGGTGACCCCGACGTGCCGGAGGACTGGGAGTTCATCCGCACCTTCTCGCCGTACCACCTCCTCGCCGCCGACGTCGACTATCCGCCGGTCCTCTTCTGGACGGCCACCTCGGATGACCGGGTCGGACCCGTCCAGGCGCGGAAGATGGCCGCCCGCATGCAGGCGATGGACATCCCCGACGTCTGGTTCTTCGAGGACACCGAGGGCGGGCATGCGGCGGCCTCGGACAACAAGCAGGCGGCGTTCGTCCGGGCGCTGAGCTACCGCTTCCTCTGGAGGTCCCTGACCGGACAGTGACCGAGTGACCGGACTGGCCGCCTCACGTGGGGCGGCGTAGCGTGGAACCATGACGAATGAGACCCAGCAGTTCCACGCCGAATACAAGGTGATCGGCGGCAAACTCGTCGTCGCCGACGTCGAGACCGACGGGCAGGTCATCACCGGCCTGCAGATCTCCGGCGACTTCTTCCTCGAACCCGAGGACGCCTACTTCGATCTCGCTCCCGCGCTCATCGGGGCAAGCGTCACCGCCGACAACACGCAGCTGCGCGACCGCCTCGACGCGGCCCTGGCTGCGTACGGGTCCGAACTCGCGATGCACGGCTTCTCCACCGCCGATGTCGCCACCGTCGTGCGCCGCGCCCTCGGCTCGGCCGCGAACTTCACCGACTTCGACTGGCAGCTCATCCGCGGCGACGTCCTGCCCACGCGAGTCAACGTCGCCCTCGACCAGGTCCTCCTCGAAGAGGTCTCCGCCGGTCGCCGGGCGCCGACCCTGCGGTTCTGGGAATGGGACGACACCGCCACCGTCATCGGCGCCTTCCAGTCCTACGCCAACGAGATCCGGCCGGCAGGCGTCGAGAAGTACGGTGTCGAGGTCGTGCGCCGGATCTCCGGCGGCGGGGCGATGTTCATGGAAGGCGGCAACTGCATCACCTACTCGATGTTCGTGCCGCCCTCGCTCGTCGCCGGTCTCGACTACCAGGAGTCCTACGTCTTCCTCGACCAGTGGGTGCTCGCGGCCCTGCAGGGTCTCGGCGTCGACGCGTTCTACAAGCCCATCAACGACATCTCCTCGACGGCCGGGAAGATCGGCGGTGCCGCGCAGAAGCGCCTGCGCGACGGCACGCTGCTCCACCACGCGACGATGAGCTACGACATCGACGCGGACAAGATGGTCGAGATCCTGCGCATCGGCGAGGCGAAGCTCTCGGACAAGGGCGTGGCGAGTGCGAAGAAGCGCGTCGACCCGCTGCGCAGCCAGACGGGGGAGTCCCGCGAGGCCATCATCGACACGATGGCCCGGACCTTCATCGACCGCTACGGCGCCACCGAGGACACGTACACCGAGGCGGAGCTGACCCGCGCGCGCGAGCTCGTCACCGAGAAGTTCGGCACCGAGGCATGGACGCACCGGGTCCCGTGAGCATGCCCGGCACGATCGTCGCCCTCGGCGGGGGCGGGTTCTCGATGTCCGAGACCGGGGAATCGGCGATCGACGACTGGCTGCTCGCGCGGGCCGGGGCGAACCGGCCAGGCCGCCTGCCCGCCGTCTGCTTCATCCCCACCGCCGCCGGCGACAGCCGTGACTACTGTGAGCGCTTCGAGGCGGCCTTCGCAGGCCGGGCGCGCACCCGCGTGCTCTCCCTGTTCGGGCAGAACCCATGGGACTACGCGCACCCGGAGATGCTGCTCGACATGGATCTCGTCTACGTCGGCGGGGGATCGACGGTCAACCTGCTCGCCCTGTGGCGGCGCCACGGCGTCGACACCGTGCTGCGCAGAGCCGCGGCCGACGGTACGATCCTCGCCGGCATCAGTGCGGGCGCGAACTGCTGGTTCGAGGGCTCCTCGACGGACTCGTTCGGTCCGCTCGCCCCGCTGCGCGACGGCCTCGGGTTCCTCGCCGGCAGCGCCTGCCCGCACTTCCACGGAGAGGAGGGCCGCGCCGACTCCTTCCGCACCTGGATCGGCGAAGGTGCACTGCCGGGGCCGGGGTACGGCATCGACGACGGCACGGCACTCGTCTTCGAGGACGGAACGCTCACCTCGGCGCTCACCGAGGAACCGGGCGCCGGAGCCCTCCTCATCGACCGCGCCTCCGAAACCCCCGTGGCGACGACCCGGCTGGGCGGGCCGACATGATCCGGCGGAAGCTCTCACCCGAAGAGCGCTGGGAGCGCAGCCAGCGGCGGGAGGCGATCGCCCTCATCGTCGTTTCGGGAGTCTTCGTCCTCTTCGGCGGAATCCTGGCCCTGACCGGCGAGGTCGTCGCGATCCTCGTCATCCTCTTCTTCTCCGGCTGCCTGCTCGCCGGCATCATGCGCCTGCCGCGGGTGAGTGCGCGCACCGCTCTGCTGGCCTGCATTCTCGGGTGCTTCGGCTTCGCGGCCGCGTGCGCCGGGATCCTCATCCTCGCCCTGACCGGAGTGCCGTTCGATTCCGCGTACCTCTCCCAGCGAACCCTCGCGCTTATCGCCGCGGTCGGCGTCGTGTTCTTCGGCGGGGGCGGCATCCTGCTGGCCGTCCTCGCCTGGCGGAACCGCTCCGGACCGAACGCATCACCGCCTCGGTGACTCTGTAGGATTGTGGCGAACGTCGTCCTCAACCTCCAAGGAGCACCATGCGCCAGGTCGAACCGTCCGTTGAACTGCTCGCCAAGCCCAGCATCGATTGGGAGGCGATGAGGACCTACCTCGACGACGTCGGCGGCTCCTCATGGGCGGATCGGGTCGAAGCCGCCGAGTCCCCGGACGCCGAGGATCTCCTCGAGTTCTCCGGCCGCATGTGCTACCGCTCGTGGGAGCCGGGACTCAACCCCAACGTCTCGCGGGTGCGCACGGATTCGGCCTCGTACCTCGGCAACGTCATCTCCTCCCAGCACGGATCGGTCCTCGAGCACGCGAACTTCACGTTCGTCCTCCACAACGTCTCGCGCGTGCTCACCCACGAGCTCATCCGCCACCGCGCCGGATCCGCGTTCTCGCAGGAGTCGCTGCGCTACGTCCGCCTCGCCGACATTCCGTTCTGGTTCCCCGACTGGGCGCGTGAGGACCCCGAGCTCATGGAGCGCTCCCTCCAGGTGCTCGACACCCTCGAGGAGCACCAGAAGTGGATGGCCGAGCACTTCGGCCTCGACGAGGAGGGCACGAAGTTCGCGCACAAGAAGCACATGACGTCGTTCATGCGCCGCTTCGCGCCCGAGGGCCTGGCCACCGGCATCGTCTACACCGCGAACCTCCGCTCCCTGCGCCACGTCATCGAGATGCGCACCGCGAAGGGCGCCGAGGAGGAGATCCGCCTCGTCTTCAACAAGATCGGTGAGATCATGCAGGCCGAGGCCCCCGCGATCTTCGCCGACTACGAGATCGTCGACGGGGAATGGATCCCCGGGACCCGCAAGGCCTGAGAACCCCGCACCCACCGCCACCGAGGAGAGGCACCGTTATGGCTGACATCTTCAACGCCGAACTCAGCCCCGGCAAGCTCGAGGTCATCACGACCTGGGTGGCCGGGCAGGACTGGGCGGCCGACCTCGATCTCGAGCGGCAGCCGCTGGAGCAGGTGACCTCCTACCGCCTCGACGACCCCGCCGGTGAGGTCGGGCTCGAGGTCCACATCGTCTCCAGCGGCGCGCGCACGTTCCAGGTGCCGCTGACGTATCGCGGGGCGCCTCTCGACGGCGCCGAGGAGGCCCTCATCACGACGATGGACCACTCCGTGCTCGGCACCCGCTGGGTCTACGCGGGCATGGGCGACCCCCTGTTCCGGCGGCGGCTCGATGCGACGATCGCCACCGCGGGCACCGGAGCCAAGCAGTACCTCGTCGACGACGAGGGCAACCGCGTCGAGGAGATCACCGAGGTGGCCCATGTCCACGGCACCGGCCCGCTCGTCGGCGCCGGCGACGTCGATCTCCTCACCGAACTCACCCTCGACTCACCGCTCGAAGGCACCGAGTCCGGCCTCCTCCTCGGCCGCTGGCCGGGTCAGGAGCACTCGGTCGTCCTCGCGGTCATGGAGTGAGCTGAACCGGGCCGGCTGACCTCGGGTCCGCTCAGCGGCAGCGCCTGAGGTCGATGATCGTCATCCCGGCGCTCTGCCGGCTCGGATCATCCATGTCGAGCATCGCCTGGGGTGCCTCGTCGAGGCCGATGACGTCGGCGACGAGGTCCTGCGGCCGCAGATCGCCTGCGGTCACGAGGTCGACGAGCTCGGGATATTCGGCGGCGGCCATGCCGTGGGACCCGAGGATGCTGAGTTCGCGGGCGATGACGCGGGGGACATCGACGACGGGCTCGCCGTCGAGCAGCCCGATCTGCACATGCCTGCCCAGCGGTGCCAGGGAGGCGATCGCCGAGGTGATCGTGTCCTGCCGTCCCAGGGCATCGACGGTCACCGCGACCCCGTCCGGGCAGTCGTCGGCGAACTGCGCGACCACCTCGGCGGCAAGCTCATGCGGGCCGAGATCGCGGGCATCCACCGTCCGGCTCGCCCCGAGCTCCCGCGCCCGCGCGAGCGCAGGCTGACTGACATCGACGGCGATGACCTGCGCTCCGACCGCACGGGCGATCATGATCGCCGAGAGCCCCACCCCGCCGCAGCCGAACACCGCGACGGTCTCGCCTGCGGTGAGCTCCGCGCGGACGCGGAGGCCGTGGAAGGCCGTGGCGAAGCGGCAGCCGAGGCCGACGACCGCGGCGGCCGGCAGCTCCTCGGGCACGGCGACGAGGTTGGCGTCGGCGTGGTGGATGACGACCTGATCGGCCCACGATCCGAAATGCGTGAAGCCCGGCTGCGTCTGATCGGGGCAGACCTGCGCCTGGCCCGAGCGGCACCACCGGCAGGTCCCGCACCCGCAGACGAAGGGCACCGTGACCCGCTGACCGATGGGGAATCCCGCGACCTCCGGTCCCGCCGAGGCGACCCGACCGACGAGCTCATGCCCGGGCACATGGGGCAGACTCACCGTCGAATCATGACCTGACCAGGCGTGATGATCGCTTCGGCAGACTCCGGTGGCTTCGACGTCGAGGACGACGCCGTGCTCCGGGGCCACGGGCGCGGGGAGGTCGCGGACCACGGGTGGCGTGGAGAACTCCTCGATGACGACGGCGCGCATATCGGTCAGCGGGGGTGGATGTCGGCGGTCGCGAGGGCATCGAGGAGGCGGCGCCGCAGCGCCTGGGCCCGGTGGGAGAACTCCTGCTGCCGGTTCATGTACTCGGCCTTGCCGGCGGCGGTCTCGATCGCGACGACGCCGTAGCCCCAGCCGCGCAGATCGTAGGGGGAGGCCTCCATGTCGAGGGTGCGGATGTCGAGCGCGAGGTCGAAGCAGTCGAGGACGAGGGGCGAGGGGGCGATCGGTCCGATCTTCATCGCCCACTTGTAGAGGTCCATACCGGCGTGGAGGCACCCCGGCTGTTCGGTCGTGACCATGCCCGCCCGGGTCGGCTGCAGCGTGTTGAGCGGTACGGCGGCCGGGGTGAAGAAGCGGAACGCATCGTGGTGGGTGCAGCGGATGCGGTGTCCTTCGACGACGGCGTCGGTCTCGGCGGGGCTGAGCCGCAGCGGCACCTGCTGGTGGCGGCGCTCCTCGTCGCTGAGGCGGTAGACCATCGCCCATTCGTGGAGACCGAAGCACCCGAAGTTCGCCTCCCGGTGGAGGGTCGAGTCGAGGAGTGAGGCGATGAACCTCGCCCCGTCGCCGCGGTCGGCTCGCCAGGACTCGAGGTCGACCTCGGCGCAGGAGCCGGTGGGATCGGTGCGGTACCACCGGCGGTCGAAGCACTCGCGGTCCGCAGGGGTGTCGAGGGCGAGTCGGACGCTGACCCCCGGGTTCCACTTCGCCACCTGGCCGGGCTTGAACGGGTAGTAGGTGAAGAGGAAGTCCTCGACCGGGTGCTTCTCCCCGCTCAGCCGCCGCGCCGTGTGGGCGTCGGTGCGGGAGGCGACCGCGGCCTCGTGCTCGGTACGCAGGGTCCGCCACACCGAGGCGGGCAGCTCGGTGCCGGGCAGGATCCTTCCGGGCAGGGCCGGGTCGGCGGTCGCGGGCAGGGTCGAAGTCACCGTCCCATTGTCCCAGACCGCTTGGTCCCGCGCATCGCAGGCGCCGTCAGCGGATCCTCCGGCCATGGGTGCTTGGGGTAGCGGCCGCGGTTCTCGGCGCGCACGTGCGGGTAGGCGTTCGCCCAGAACGAGGCGAGGTCGCTCGTCACCGCGAGCGGCCGCCCGGCCGGTGAGAGCAGGTGGAGGACGACGGGAATCCGCCCCTCGACCACCCGGGGGACCGCGGTCCACCCGAAGACCTCCTGGAGTTTGACGGCGAGGACCGGCCCCGATGGATGGTCGTCTCCGTCATCGGCCTCGTCCGGGTCGGGATAGGCGAGGGTGATCCGGGAGCCGCTCGGCACCTCGAGCGCGGTGGGCACGAGCTCGTCGAGGCGGGCCGCCTCCGGCCACGGCAGCAGGGTCCGCAGCGCGCCGATGAGGTCGACCTGGGACGGATCGGCACCCCGAGCCATCCGGTCGAGCGCGGCCGGACACCACTGCGGGAGGTTCTGCGCCAGGTGCGACCACCGGACATCGGGCCACGGTAGTCCGAGGACTCCACGGAGCAGACCGAGGCGACCCCGCAGCTGCTCGAACGTCGCACTCGGCCGCAGCACCTCGCGTGCCCCGCGCTCCTCGACGGAGGCGGCGATCGCCTCTCGTGCGAGCTCGAGGCTCGCCGGAATCGGGGTCGACGTCAGCTCGATCGCGCCGAGGCGGGCCTGCCGGACCGCACGCACCCGCCCCTCATCGAAGGACGCGGTCTCCGTCGTCGTCAGCAGACCCGCCCCGGCGAGTTCCGCGGTGTCGGCGTCGATGGGCACTGCGGCCCGGATGATGGGGCGACCGCCGGCAAGGCCGACCTCGGCGATCGCCACCCACTCGCTGCCGGTCAGCGAGGAGTCACGGGGCAGGCTCGCGGCCGTGCCCGAAGCGAGGAGGTAATCGGCATGGGCGGCGCTGCGGAGTCGCGCGATCTGATGCGGGAAGGCCAGGGCAACGACGAGGCCGAGGTCAGCGGTCCGCAGGGAGCCTCGGCCCGCGCCGCTGCCCTCGCGCGCCGGAGAACCGGCGGCAGAGTCGTCGTCGGCAGAGTCGGCGGTCCCGAAGTGTGCGGCGAGCCGGGAGAACCGGTCGGTCTCGCTGCGGAAGCGCCGATCCGATCGGAGATCGCGCAGCAGCGCCGTGAGGTCGGCTCCGGGCGCGCGGCGATCGGATTCGATGACGGCGATGGCTTCGGCGGCCGCGCGGGGTCCGAGCATCGCGGCACCGTCGAGCAGTCCGCGAGCCGCCCACACCGAGGCGGGGATCCGCGCGATCGCCCGCCCGAGCTCCGTCACGGAGAGGTCAGCGACGGAGAGGTCTGAGCCGGCCGTCGAACCGTTGACCTCGACCGCCCCGAGTCCGACGAGGCTGCCCACCGCCCGCCGCAGCGCCGTCGCCGGGAGCGGGTCGGGAAGCAGGTCGAGGTCACCGCCCCACACCGCGAGGTCGAGGACGGCCCCGGTGAGGTCCGAGGTCGCGATCTCCGGTGCAGTGTGGTCGGGCAGCGCCGCCCACTCGGCCTCGGACAGGCAGCGATAGGCGACGCCGGGACCGAGCCGTGCCGCACGGCCCGCACGCTGCCGACCTGAGGCCTTCGACTCCCGCGTGGTGACGAGGCCGGACATCTGACGCTTCGTGTCGAGCAGGGGTCCGCGGGCGAGTCCCGAATCGACGACGATGCTCACCCCGGGGACGGTGAGCGCCGACTCCGCCACCGAGGTGGTGACGATGATCCGGCGCTCGGCCGCGGCGCTGTGTTCAGTGCTGCCGGCGGTGCTGGCACTGCGCGGTCGGAGGATCGCGTCCTGCTCCTTCGCCGGTGTCTGTCCGGTGAGGGTGTGGACGGTCACGGCCTCCGACCGGTCGAGGAGCGCGGTGATCCGGGCCGCTGCCTCGGTGACCTCTCGAGCGCCCGGGACGAAGACGAGGACGTCGCCCGCCTCCGTCGATCCACCGGCACGGTCGGATCCACCGGCGGCGTCGAGCGCCTCCACCGTCGTCCGCGCGACATGGTCGAGGAAGCCGCGGCTCACCCCGCGGGCATCGAGCGCCCGCTCCGGCGGCGGGGCCCAGACGATGTCGAGGGGATGCGGCTGCGCCTCCACGGACAGCACGGGCGCAGGGTCGGCGGACGTGCCGAGCCGCTGCGCCCACTGTGCCGCATCGAGGGTCGCCGACATGACGACGAGACCGAGGTCCTCGCGCAGGTCGATGAGCTCCCGGCACATCGCGAACGTGAGATCCGTGTCGAGCTGGCGCTCGTGGACCTCGTCGAGGATGACGGCGGAGACCCCGGAGAGTTCGGGATGGGACAGCAGGCGGCGCAGCAGCACGCCCGTCGTGACGAACTCGATCTGCGTGCCGGCCGACACCGCCGACTCGCCGCGGACCGTGAAACCGACATCCTCGCCGAGGCGGGTCCCCGTCAGCTGGGCGAGCCGGCGCGCCGCGGCACGGGCGGCCATCCGTCGCGGCTGGGTGACGATGACGCGACCGGCCGTCCGGCCCAGGTCCCCGGTCCGGCTCAGCGACGCACGCAGGTGTTCGGCGATGAGCGGGGGCACGAGTGTCGTCTTGCCGGTTCCGGGAGGGGCCTCGACGACGAGTCGCGGATACGCCTCGGCCGGCGGCAGCTGCCCGAGGAGTGCAGAGGCGGGCAGTCCGGCGCCGATCGTCTCGAGGTCGAAGGAGTGCATGCCCCCAGTCTCTCAGGACGCAGCCGGTCTCTCAGGACTCAACAGACCTCTCAGGACCCAGCCGGCCCGATCCGTGCGAGGGCGGTGAGCGCGCGGTCGCGCACCCGCGCGGGACGACCACCGGCCAGCGCGAGCGCGGAGGCCAGACTCGCGACCCGCTGGATGACCTGCGGGGCGATGCGGCGTCGGCGCGCATAGAGCCCGAGCGCCGCGTCCGGCGGATGGGTGTTGAGGAGGCCAGCGAGGGCAACGGCGTCGCAGATCGATTCGCAGGCCCCGCGTCCGAGGTTCGGCTGCATCGCATGCGCGGCGTCCCCGATGAGCACGGTGCGCCCGCGGACGAACGACGTCAGCGGCCGAGACACGTGGATGCCGCTGATGACCGTCTGGTCGGGCGTCGCCGCCGCGAGCACCTCGGCGACCGGGGCCGGGAAGGAGCGCGCCGCAGCGCGGAGGCGGTCGAGTCCGTCGGCGACCGAGGAGAACCGCTGCTCGGGGAACGCGGCGAACCAGTTCGTCCGCCGCCCCGAAGACGCCTCTACACCCGGCAGCGGGGTGATCCCGACGAGCATGCGCTCGCCCCAGTATTCGGTGACTCCACTTCCGGAGAGATCCGCGTCGACGACCCCGCGGATGACGGTGAGCGCAGGCTTCCGCGGACCCGAGCGCGCACCCCACACAGCAGTTCGGACCGTGCTCCGGGCACCGTCGGCCCCGACGAGGACATCGGCGTCCAGGGCCTCGGGAGCGACCGCCTCGGCGGGGGAGAGCCGGGTCGTCGCCGGTCGGGCGGCGGTGAGCACGGCATGGAGCTGCGCGCGACCGATCATCACCGCGCTGAGGCGGGGGACCCGGGCCAGTGGACGGCCGTCGGCGGTGAGGATCCGCGCCGCATCGACCCTGATGCCGGCGGCCTCGATCGCCGGTCCGAGACCGGCGGACCGCAGCGCGGCCATCGCCTGCGGGAACAGCGCGAACGCCGTATCGAGGACGGAGGCGGCCGGGTCGCGTTCGTGGACGGTGACCGACCAGTCGGGTCGGTCGAGGGTCGCGGCGAGCGTCGCGCCTGCGATCCCGCCGCCGATGATCCGCACCGTCGTCATGGCTTCAGGGTAGCGCGACCATCGCCGCCTCGGCGATTAGACTGGGGGCCATGCGTATTGCGAGATTTGTGCACAAGGACGAACCCGCCTACGGAGTCGTCGAAGGCGACGTTCCGCCGATCGAGGACGGGACATGGGACACCTCGGGCCTCAGCCTCGCCGTCCTCGACTCCGACCCGTTCTTCTCCCCGGCCCAGTCGACGGGTGAGCGGCTGAAGTTCGACGACGTCCGCCTCGTCTCGCCGATCCTGCCGCGGTCGAAGGTCATCGGCGTCGGCCGCAACTTCGCCGACCATGCCGCCGAGCTCGGCAACGACGTGCCCACCACACCGGTGACGTTCATCAAGCCGAACACCTCGGTCATCGGCCCCGGCGACCCCATCCGCCTGCCCGCGATCAGCGAATACGTCTCCTACGAAGGCGAACTCGCCGTCATCATCGGCCGGGTCGCCAAGGGCGTCCGGGCGGAGGACGCGATGGACCACGTCCTCGGCTTCACCGCCGCCAACGACGTCACCCTGCGCGATCTCCAGAAGTCCGACACCCAGTGGACCCGCGCGAAGGGCTTCGACACCTCGTGCCCGCTCGGCCCGTGGATCGAGACCCAGCTCGACGTCGACGACGCGACCATCCGCTCGTGGGTCAACGGCGAGCTCAAGCAGGACGGCACGACCGCGGACTTCATCTTCGACATCCCCACGCTCATCGAGCACATCTCGGAGACGATGACCCTGCTGCCGGGCGACGTCATCCTCACCGGCACCCCCGCCGGAGTCGGGCGGATCGTCGCCGGGGACCGCGTCGACATCGCGATCGACGGACTCGGCGTGCTCACCAACCCCGTCATGGACGCCTGAGCACACCACCGCCTCGGCGGCCCCACCATCACACCTGACCAGCACCATCACACCACCGAAGGATCGCCCGTGACCGTCAAAGTCCGCTTCTGCCCATCACCCACCGGAACCCCGCACGTCGGCATGGTTCGCACCGCGCTGTTCAACTGGGCGTACGCCAAGCACACCGGCGGCACGTTCGTCTTCCGCATCGAGGACACCGACGCCGCCCGCGACTCGGAGGAGAGCTTCGGCCAGGTCGTCGAGGCGATGAAGTGGCTCGGCCTCGACTGGGACGAGGGCATCGAGGTCGGCGGACCCGACGCCCCCTACCGCCAGTCGCAGCGCGGTGACATCTACGCAGACGTCATCGAGAAGCTCAAGGCCGCACGTCTCATCTACGAGTCGTACTCGACGAACGAGGAGGTCGAGGCCCGGCACCGGGCGGCCGGACGGGATCCCAAGCTCGGCTACGACGGCTTCGACCGCGACCTCACGGCCGACCAGATCGCCGCATTCCGCGCGGAGGGCCGCGAGCCCGTGTGGCGGGTGCGGATGCCCGATAACGACATCACGTTCACCGACCTCGTCCGCGGCGACATCACGTTCAAGGCCGGCACGATCCCCGACTTCGTCGTCGTCCGTGCGAACGGGCAGCCGCTCTACACGCTCGTCAACCCCGTCGACGATGCCCTCATGGGCATCACGCACGTGCTGCGCGGTGAGGATCTGCTCTCGTCGACGCCGCGCCAGATCGTCCTCTACGAAGCGCTCAAGGCCATCGGCATCGCCGAGGCGACCCCGCAGTTCGGTCACCTGCCCTACGTCATGGGGGAGGGGAACAAGAAGCTGTCGAAGCGCGACCCCGAGTCGAACCTCTTCCTCCACCGCGAGAACGGGTTCATCCCCGAAGGGCTCATCAACTACCTCGGGCTGCTCGGCTGGTCGATCGGACCCGACCGCGACGTCTTCACCGTCGAGGAGTTCACGCAGGCTTTCGACGTCCACGACGTCCTGCCCAATCCGGCGCGCTTCGACATCAAGAAGGCCACGGCGATCAACGCCGATCACATCCGGATGCTCGCCCCCGCCGACTTCCGTGATCGTCTCATTCCGTACCTCCAGGCCGCCGAGGTGCTTGCCGAGGAGCCGACGGACGCTCAGCTGGCGATCCTCGACGAGGCGGCGCCGCTCGTGCAGACCCGGATGAACCTCCTCGGCGAGGCGCCTGACCTGCTCGCCTTCCTCTTCACCCCCGACGACGAACTCGTCATCACCGAGGACGGCCTGAAGACCCTCAAGGACTCCGCGCCGGAGGTGCTCGCCGCCGCGCTCGAGGTCCTCGAGGGTGTCGACGACTGGACGACGGAGAACCTGCAGGCGGTGCTCGAGGCCAAGCTCGTCACGGAGATGGAGATCAAGCCGCGCTTGGCCTACGGTCCGCTGCGGGTCGCCGTCTCCGGCCGCCGCGTCTCCCCGCCGCTCTTCGAGTCGATGGAGATCCTCGGCAAGGACTCCTCGCTCGCGCGCCTGCGGGCTCTGGCGGCGCAGCTGTGAACGTCGAGGAGAGGCACCGCGGGGGACTGCACTTCCGCGATGTGACGATCACCGTCCCGCTCGACCACTTCTCCCGGCTGACGGACGCACCGGCATTGGCCGGTCACCCGGGGGTCGCCTCGGCGGAGATCGAGGTGTTCGCGCGGATCGTCGCCGACGAGGCCGAGAGCACGAAGCCCTATCTCGTCTTCCTCCAGGGTGGGCCCGGTTTCGAGGCACCCCGTCCGACGACCCCGGTGGGCGGGGGATCGTGGCTGGCCAGGGCGCTCGAGGACTTCCAGGTCGTCATGCTCGACCAGCGAGGGACGGGGAAGTCGAGCCCGATCGGCTCGGTCGACGGCGCGATCACCGGCCTCGACATGCTCAGCGGCGCTGAGCCGGAGGCGATCGCCGAGGTGCTCAGCTGCTATCGCGCGGACTCGATCGTCGAGGATGCGGAAATCCTGCGCACCGCGCTCGGCGTCGAGACGTGGTCGCTGCTCGGGCAGTCGTTCGGCGGATTCACCGCGCTGCGCTACGTCTCCGCGCACTCCGAGTCGCTCACCGAGGTGTACTTCACCGGCGGGCTGCCGGCGATCGGCGTCGACCCCGTCGACGTCTACCGCACGACGTGGGCGACGATGATCCGCAAATCCGAGGAGCACTACCGTGACTTCCCCGGCGACCGGGAGCGGATCGCGTCCCTGGCTTCCCTCGCCGCGGCCGAGGACGGTCTGGCCCTGCCCGGTGGGGCACGGGCGACGACGGAGCGGCTCCGACTTCTCGGGCACTACCTCGGCGCCTCCGACGGGCCCGAGGCCCTCCACTACCTCCTCGATCTCGACCCCGCCTCGGCGGGACTGCGGCACGATCTCGCCGGTGCCCTGCCGTTCTCGGGACGCAACCCGCTCTACGCGGTCGTCCACGAATCGTGCTGGGCCGACGGCACCGTGACGAACTGGGCGGCGAGGCGGGCGATGCCCGATTCGGTGAGTGCGGATCCGACGCTGCTCGCCGGAGAGCACGCGGGTCCGGAGTCCTTCGTCGAGGATCCCGAGCTCGCCCCGTTCGCCGAGGTCGCCGAGCTCATCGCCGCCCGCCGGTGGCCGGCGCTCTACGACGTCGAGGCCTTGAGGTCGTCCCAGGTCAGGGGAGCGGCAGCCGTCTACTTCGAGGATGCGTACGTGCCGTGTGAGTACTCGCTGGCGACCGCCGAGCTGCTCTCCGGGGTGCGTCCGTGGGTGACGAACGAGTACGAGCACAACGGTCTGCGCGCTGACGGCTACCGGGTGCTCGACCGGCTCATCACGCTCGCTCGGGAGTGATCGGCCGACCGCCTCGGCGGTGTTAAGAAGGTCACACGAAAACGGGCGCTGAGGATTTGGCTCCCAGGCGCGGGGTTGTGTAGAGTTATGACTCGTTGCCCAAGGAAATCAGCCTTGGAAAACGATGGGCTATGGTGTAATTGGCAGCACGAGTGATTCTGGTTCACTTAGTCTAGGTTCGAGTCCTGGTAGCCCAGCGGATCCGTTCGCAGGAGTCACCTTCTCGGACGTGTCTTCGGCCCCCGTCGTCTAGTGGCCTAGGACGCCGCCCTCTCAAGGCGGTAACGGCAGTTCGAATCTGCTCGGGGGTACGGTTGAGCCCCGCATCGAATTCTCGGTGCGGGGCTCACTCTATTTCCATTGTCGGATGTGCGACCGGTCAGCGGCCGATCGAGGGGTTATAGGCCAAAAAGTGTGTCCGTGCCGGGTGTGTCACCGACGTCGTCCGCCCCATCCTGACTGGATACCGATCCCGTCTTCCCACGAGAACCCCGTGTCATAGACGGCGGGACCTACAGGCTCGGCGACCGGCTCCTTCAGAGGCGTTGTCGCTAGCGTTTTCAGTTGCGACTTCGCCAGAGTCCACGGGTCACTGTGGGCCTGTGTTCGGTCCCATAAGTACCAATCCACGGCTCGTCGTCCGTGGTCTTCAGACAGTCCGCGGTGGTGACGTTTGAGATGCTTGATGCCAGCGTTGATACCGCCTTCTAACGCGTTCGTCGTCTTCGCGATCACGACCCCTTCGTCGGCGGCCTCGAGCCAGGTGAACAGATGGTTCTTCGCGATGAGTTTGGCCAGGAACCCGTGGGCCCGGCGCGTGCGCAGATGCGTGTACCACCATGTCTGCCCGGGCCTGACGTGGGCGGGTCTGCTCGTGCTGGAGCGGGCATAGGTTCGCTGTTTGAGCATACGGTCCCATTTCGCTTCCCATGTCGCGAACTCGGCCAGCCACGCTGCAGCCTGATCCCACGTCTGGACTTTCGACAGGGCCCGGTAGATCGCTTGAAGTTCCTTGTTCGCCGGCAGGGTCGGCGTCCTCGTCAAATGCGTGTTACAGGCGTGCTGGATATGGAAGTAACAGCGTTGGATTCGTGTCTGTGGCCAGAGTCTCTCGATCGTCGTTGTCAACGGCCCGTTGCCATCGACGATGGCGTAGCGGGGTGCAGGGATGGTTGAGATGAGTGCCGTCCAGGACGCGGTCTTTTCGTGGTCGCACCATTGCCAGTCGATGACGTGAGTGCCGGTGTAGGCGATGAGGACGCACCACCCGTTGGTGTAGGTGCCATCGAGCATGATCTGATCATGGATTTCAGAGGTCGGGGACACTGTTGGGTGGATCGTCCAGCACCAGGATGTGCGGCGCCGGAACGTTCGGGGGCTGCCCAGTGGTGTGTGGGCTGGTTGTGGTGCTGGTCCCAGGAGCCAGTCGAGGAAGGCGCGCAGTTCGAATCGTTGTGTCGATCCTCGGCGTTTGGCGCTGCTGGAGGCTCCGCAGGCGGGACACCTGTACCGGGTGGTTCCGGCCTTGGTCGTGCCGTTCTTCTTCAGCGTTGTCTGACAGATCTGACATTTCGGTCGATTGCAAGCACCCTACGAATGCTAAGCGATCAGAGCTAAGCAATCAGGTGATTGTCCTTGGTGTGGCTGGGATCCGGGACGATCACGGACACACTTTTTGGCCTATAACCCCGATCGAGTCGGCGAGGCGCTTCGTGTGCTCGGCGGTCTTGACGCTGGCGACGATGAGCTCGAGGGCGAGGCGGACGAAGATCACCCACAGCGACGGGACGATCCAGCCGAAGAGGATCGCGAAGAGCAGCGGCCACGGACTAAACGACGGCTCCGGCTCCCAGTAGCTCATCGCGACCCGCGACGCCGATCCGGCCGCGATGCCGCTGATGATCGTCGCGATCCAGGCGAAGACGGCGACGACGATCGCGAGGATGTAGATGATCCCCGCCCAGCGTGTGGCGACGAACGTGTTGAAGCGGAAGTCGAAGAGCGACTTGAAGAAGCCGCGCTGGTCCGCAGGCGTGGCAGTGCTGGGCTGGCCGTATCCGGTCGGCTGACCATATCCGGTCGGCTGGGCGTAGACCGCCTGCTGGCCGTACTCTGCCTGCTGGCCGTACTCTGCCTGCTGGCCGTAACTGCCGGGCTGAGAGCCGTACGGGTGGGCTCCGGGCTGAGAGCCGGGCGCAGCGGCCCCGGGCTGAGAGCCGTACTGATGAGCTCCGGGCTGCTGCGATCCCGCCGGCTGATCAGCGGCGACCTGACCGTTGGAGTAGTGGCCGCCGGAGTAGTGGCCGGGTGTCTGCGGCGAGCCGGGCTGCTGACCGGCGCTGTGCTGGCCGGCGCTGTGCTGGCTGTGTCCGTAGAGATCAGCGGCGCGCTGGTCGCCGTCGGCATGCCCCGGCTGGTACTGCAGCGTCGAGTGCTGGTCAGCAGCATCAGGGTCAGTGGCAACAGGGTCAGAGGCACCGTTGTCGGCGGCACGGTCGGCGGTTGCGCTGGGCGCTGACTCGTCGGCGGCGCTGCGTGCGGTCTCGCCGGCCCTCGATGCTGTTTCGTCGGCGTGGAGGGGAGGCGCGGAGTCGGTCGGTGCGGTCTCGCCTCGTGGCGCAGCGCCTCGCGGGACGGCGCTGTCGGCGCTGGGGGAGTGGTGGGGAGTCTCGGAGCTGCTCTTCTCCGGGTCGTGCGATGTCGACATCGTCGCATCCTCTTTCGCGGTCGGTTTCAGGATCACGGGGCGGTGTGACGCCGCCCACCTGCGTATTCGCAATCTATCAGGGCGAGATCACGCGAGTTCCGATGCGTTTCACACGGTGCTGTGAGCCGACGCCGAAGGTGGCCGGTTCTCCCTCAGGCCAGGCGCACGGACCACTCGAGCGCCGAGGCGGCGGTCGAGCGTGCGGCCACAGCGAGCGCCGCTCGCGACGGCGTGAGTCCGTCCCCGGTGCTCACGTGCCACACATCGAAGCCCGAACTCGCGGAGAACAGGGTGGAGGCCCCGTCGGCGCGCCTGATCCGACACTGCGACCGGGTCCCCGGTGCCATGGTGAACAGATCGTCGAGGACGACCCCGTCGAGACTGCGCAGAGCGCGGAAGTCCCGACACAGGACGCACGCGTCGACCGCGGCGGCATGGTCGCGCGGAACCCACGAGCCCGTGTCGAACGCTGCCGCCGCGCGGTCGAGGCGCTCAGGCGCGACCGCGGTCCCGCCGAGCCATCCCGCGGAGTCGAGGCGCAGGGCGGCCTCATCGACGGCTGCGCCGCCGGGGTCGAACCAGGCACGGACACTGATGTCGAGGGCGGACGGGGAACGGACGTGGAGAGCGGCTTCGAGACCGTCGTCGGTGAGTGCGAATCTCACCGAGGCGGCCACCTGACCGTGATCGCCGGTGGCACTGAGAGTGAGAGTCGACGCAGACCGCGCGGCGACGGTCCACGCGGCATCGGAGAACTCCCCGATCCGCACCGCCCCGGCCGCCGCCGCGGTCACCGGCCCGGCCGCCGAAGGGGAGACGACGACGGGACGGCCGTCGACCGTCAGCGACCGGAGTCCGGCGCCCGCCCGCGTGACGACGGCACGGGTGACACCGTGCTCGAGGTCGACGTGATCGGGCTGGTGCCGCGCCGGGTCGGTGACGGACGGGTCAGCCACGGTCGGGTCACCCGCGGACGAGCGCCTCGGTGAGCGCACGTGCCGCGTCGACGACGGCCTTCGCGTGGAGGCGGCCCGGCTGCCGGGTGAGGCGGTCGACGGGGCCGGAGATCGACACGGCCGCGACGACGCGATTGCTCGGTCCGCGGACGGGCGCCGACACCGAGGCGACTCCGCGCTCGCGTTCGGCGATCGACTGGGCCCAGCCGCGGCGCCGGACGCCGGAGAGCATCGTCGCGGAGAAGCGGGCCCCGCGCAGACCGGTGTGGAGCCGGTCCGGCTCCTCCCACGCGAGGAGGACCTGGGCGGCCGAGCCCGCGCGCATGCTCAGGGTCGCCCCGATCGGCACCGAGTCGCGCAGGCCGACGGGCCGTTCGGCCGCGGCCACACACAGACGCAGATCGCCCTGGCGGCGGAAGAGCTGAGCCGACTCACCCGTCTGATCGCGCAGCTGCCCGAGCACGGGCCCGGCCGCGGCGAGCAGCCGGTCCTCGCCGGCGGCCGAGGACAGTTCGGCCAGACGCGGTCCGAGGACGAACCGGCCCTGCAGATCGCGGCCGACGATGCGGTGGAACTCAAGGGCGACGGCGAGACGGTGAGCGGTCGGTCGCGCGAGTCCGGTGAGCGAGACGAGCTCAGCGAGAGACGCGGGTCCGGCCTCAAGGGCGGAGAGAACCATTGCGGCCTTGTCGATGACGCCGACGCCGCTACCATTGCTTGTCATAGAGACCATTGTGCGCGTCTCAATGAGCGAGATGCAAGTTCGAAATGCGATACGGGCGAGTAGATTTCACTCCACACCTCGAACGAGGCGGGGCGCACCGCGACCGCGGTCGCCTCAGGCGGTCGCACTCCGGCCGCCGCCCCAGAGCACTACCCGGGCGGAGGATCTCCGCTCCGGCGGGAGGAACCATGCCACGCACATTGGCCGAGAAGGTCTGGGCCGATCACGTCGTCTCCCCAGGTCAGGACGGCGCACCCGACCTCATCTACATCGACCTCCACCTCGTCCACGAGGTGACGAGTCCGCAGGCGTTCGACGGACTCCGACTCGCCGGGCGCCCCGTGCGCCGCCCCGACCTCACGATCGCCACCGAGGACCACAACACGCCGACGTGGGACATCGACAAGCCGATCGCCGAACCGACCTCGCGCACGCAGATCGAGACCCTGCGGAAGAACGCGGAGGAGTTCGGCATCCGCCTCCACAGCCTCGGCGACGCCGATCAGGGCATCGTCCACGTCGTCGGACCGCAGCTCGGCCTCACGCAGCCGGGCACGACCGTCGTCTGCGGCGACTCGCACACCTCGACCCACGGCGCGTTCGGGGCGCTCGCCTTCGGCATCGGCACCTCCGAGGTCGAGCACGTCCTCGCGACGCAGACGCTCAGCCTCAAGCCGTTCAAGACGATGTCGATCACCGTCGACGGCCAGCTGCCGCCGGGCTCGACGGCCAAGGACATCATCCTCGCGATCATCGCGAAGATCGGCACCGGCGGCGGTCAGGGCTACGTCCTCGAATACCGCGGCGAGGCGGTCCGGTCCCTGTCGATGGAGGCCCGGATGACGATCTGCAACATGTCGATCGAGGCCGGGGCCAGGGCGGGCATGGTCGCCCCCGACGAGACGACCTTCGAGTACGTCAAGGGCCGTCCGCACGCCCCTGAGGGCGTGGAATGGGATGAGGCGGTCGCGTACTGGAAGACCCTCTACACCGATGAGGACGCGACCTTCGACGCCGAGGTGGTCCTCGAGGCCGCCGACATCGAGCCCTTCGTCACGTGGGGGACGAACCCCGGTCAGGGCCTGCCGCTGTCGGCGAACGTGCCCGCGCCCGAGGACTTCGCCGACGAGAACGACAAGATCGCCGCCGCCAACGCCCTGGCCTACATGGGCCTGACCCCGGGCACGCCGCTGCGCGACATCGCCGTCGACACCGTCTTCCTCGGCTCGTGCACGAACTCCCGCATCGAGGATCTCCGGGCCGCCGCCGAGGTGGTGCGCGGCCGGAAGAAGGCCGATTCCGTGCGCTTCATGGTCGTCCCCGGCTCCGCCAAGGTGCGTCTCGAGGCCGAGGCCGAGGGCCTCGACCGGATCTTCAAGGACTTCGGCGCCGAATGGCGCTTCGCCGGCTGCTCGATGTGCCTGGGCATGAACCCCGACCAGCTCGCCGAAGGGGAGCGCTGCGCCTCGACGTCGAACCGCAACTTCGAGGGCCGACAGGGCAAGGGCGGGCGCACGCACCTCGTGTCCCCGCTCGTCGCCGCGGCCACGGCGGTGCGCGGCACGCTGTCCTCGCCCGCCGACGTCGAGGACCTGCCCCGCGATGCCGCCCCCGTGCCGTGGGACGATCGTCCCACCCTCACCCTGACCCCCACCTCGGCGGGCGATCCCGCTGCGACGGGAACCAGCGCCTCGGCGACCGCGTAAGGAGCAGCCATGGAAGCCTTCACGACCCACACCGGCGTCGGCGTGCCCCTGCGCCGCTCGAACGTCGACACCGACCAGATCATCCCCGCGAAGTTCCTCAAGCGGGTGACCCGCACGGGATTCGAGGACGCCCTCTTCTCCCGGTGGCGCACGGCCGAGGACTTCGTCCTCAACGACCCCGACTACGCCTCCGGGTCCGTCCTCGTCGCCGGCCCCGACTTCGGCACCGGATCCTCGCGCGAACACGCCGTGTGGGCGCTCAAGGACTACGGGTTCCGGGTCGTCCTCTCCTCGCGTTTCGGCGACATCTTCCGCGGCAACTCGGGCAAGGAGGGTCTCCTCGCCGCGCAGCTCGAGCAGGCCGACATCGAGATCATCTGGAAGATCATCGAGAACCATCCGGGCACCCCGATCAGCGTCGACCTGGGTGAGAAGACCGTCACCTGCGACACGGTCACCGTCCCGTTCCAGATCGACGACTACACGCGCTGGCGGCTGCTCGAGGGCCACGACGACATCAGCCTCACCCTGGCCAAGGAGGACGAGATCGCGGCGTTCGAGGCCAGGCGTCCCGTCCACAAGCCGCGCACCCTGCCCGCGAAGGTCTGAGGCCGGGTCGCACGGTCGTCTGCGCTAGTCTTGGACGAGTCCGAGGACAGCCGGCGGGTCACCGTCGCAGGAGTCCGCGGACGAGTCCGGAAAGCGACCAGGGGAGGAACATGCTCGAAGTCCGCGGCGGAAATCCGCTCGGGGGAACCGTGCGGGTCAGGGGCGCGAAGAACCTCGTGCCGAAGGCCATGGTCGCCTCCCTCCTCGGGGAGACCCCGTCCGTGCTCCGCGGCGTCCCGCAGATCCGCGACGTCGAGATCGTCACGGGACTCCTCGAGCTCCACGGCGTCAGCGTCACCCCGGGACCCGACGGCGCCCACGCCGACGGCGAGCTGCGTCTCGACCCCTCCCAGGTCGCGCAGGGCTCGATCGTCGACATCGACGCCCATGCCGGCTCCTCGCGGATCCCGATCCTCTTCTGCGGTCCCCTCCTCCACAGCCTCGGGCAGGCGTTCATCCCCGACCTCGGCGGCTGCCACATCGGGGACCGTCCCATCAACTTCCACCTCGATGTGCTCCGGCAGTTCGGCGCCGAGGTGGACAAGACCGCCGGCGGCATCATGCTCACGACGAAGCGCCGCCTCCAGGGCACGAAGGTCGAACTCCCGTACCCGTCGGTCGGGGCGACCGAGCAGGTGCTGCTCACCGCGGTGCGCGCCGAGGGCGTGACCGAGCTGCGCAACGCCGCGATCGAACCCGAGATCATGGATCTCATCGCGCTGCTGCAGAAGATGGGCGCGATCATCACCGTCGACACCGACCGGGTCGTGCGCATCGAGGGCGTCGACACCCTCCACGGCTTCATCCACCGGGCCCTGCCGGACCGCAACGAGACCGCCTCGTGGGCCTCGGCGGCCCTGGCGACCGGCGGGGACATCTTCGTCGAGGGCGCCTCGCAGCCGGAGATGATCACGTTCCTCAACATCTTCCGCAAGATCGGCGGCGAGTTCGAGGTCGACGAGTCCGGCATCCGCTTCCGGCATCCCGGCGGCAGGCTCGCCTCGTTCGCCCTCGAGACCGACGTCCACCCCGGCTTCATGACCGACTGGCAGCAGCCGCTCGTCGTCGCGATGACCCAGGCCGAGGGCCTGTCGATCATCCACGAGACCGTCTATGAGAACCGCTTCGGCTTCACCCACGCCCTCGTCGAGATGGGGGCGAGGATCCAGCTCTACCGCGAATGCCTAGGCGGCACCCCGTGCCGGTTCGGGCGCCGCAACTACGCGCATTCGGCCGTCGTCTCCGGGCCCGTCGACCTCAAGGGCACCCGCATCGACGTCCCCGACCTGCGCGGGGGCTTCAGCCACCTCATCGCGGCCCTGGCCGCACAGGGGCGCAGCGAAGTCCACGGGATCGAGCTCATCAACCGCGGGTACGAGAACTTCCTCGACAAGCTGCTCGGACTCGGCGCCGAGGTCTCCGCATGAGCGCGACCGGCGGGGATGCACCCGGCGGCCACATCGTCTCCTTCGCACCCGGCGACGTCCGCTCCCAGCGGCGGGTCGCCTTCGTCGTCGCCTCCGCCGCGTACGGGCTCTTCCGCCTGACCTCGAAGATCCGCATCGAGAACCCCGGATACCTGCCGGAGAACACCGGGGCGATCGTCGCGGCCTACCATGCCAACCACCTCGACCCCATCCTCGTCGGCCTCGGCCTGTGGCGCAGCGGCAAGCTGCCGCACTTCCTCGCGAAGTCGACGCTGTTCTCCGGCCCCCTGGGCATCGTCCTCAAGGGACTCGGTCAGATCCCCGTGCTGCGCGCCTCGGCGCAGGCCGGCGACTCCCTCGAGTACGCGAAGGACGCACTGGCGAAGGGGGAGATCGTCGTCATCTACCCCGAGGGCACGCTGACGAAGGACGAGCACTTCTGGCCCCAGCACTTCAAGTCCGGGACCGCCCGGCTGGCCCTCGAGACGGGTGCCCCCATCATCCCGGCAGCCCACTGGGGGCTCGAGGACGTCAAACCGCGCGGCACGCTGAGACCGCGCTTCCGCCCGCTCAGCCACACCTCCGTGGTACGGTTCGGGCCGCCGATCGACTACCAGGATCTCTGGGAGCACAGGGAAGAGAAGAGTTCGATGACAGCGCTGACGAAGCGATTGACCGACACCATCGCGGGCATGGTCGCCGACCTCTCCGGCCGTGAGCTGCCGGCCCGCTTCCGCACCGAGGAGGCCGATTCGTGAGCACGCCCAAGATCGCCGTGCTCGGCGCCGGATCGTGGGGGACGACGTACGCCGCCGTCATCGCCGATGCCGGGTTCCCCGTCACCCTCTGGGCCCGCCGTGCGGAGACCGCCGAGGAGATCACCACCGCCCACACGAACGCCAGGTACTTAGGCGACCGGGTGCTGCCCGACCTCATCACCGCGACGACCGACGACATCGCGGCCGTCACCGGGGCGGACATCGTCATCCTCGCCGTGCCCGCGCAGACCCTGCGCGACAACCTCAGCCGGTGGAAGGACCACCTGAGCGACGGGGCGATCCTCGTCAGCCTCATGAAAGGCATCGAGGTCGAGACGGGCAAGCGGATGTCGGAGGTCATCGCCGAGGTGACCGGCATCGCCGAGGGTCGGATCGCCGTCGTGTCCGGACCCAACCTCGCGAAGGAGATCGCCGACCGGCAGCCGACCGCAACCGTCGTCGCCGCCTCGGACATCGCCACCGCCGAGGCGGTCGCCGAGATCAGCGCGAACGCGTACTTCCGCCCGTACACGAACACCGACGTCGTCGGCGTCGAGATGGGCGGGGCCGTGAAGAACGTCATCGCCCTGGCCGTGGGCATCGCCGACGGCCAGCGCCTCGGCGACAACTCGAAGGCCTCGATCATCACCCGCGGACTCGCCGAGACCTCCCGGCTGGCCGCGGCGATGGGCGCCGAGGCGCACACCCTTTCCGGACTCGCCGGACTCGGCGACCTCGTCGCCACCTGCGCGTCCCCGCTCTCGCGCAATCGCACCTTCGGCCGCCACCTCGGCGAGGGGATGAGCCTCGAGGAGACGATCGCGCACACCGAGCAGACCGCGGAGGGTGTGAAGTCCTCTCCCGCAGTGCTCGCCCTCGGTCGCCGCTACGGTGTCGACCTGCCGATCACCGAGGCGGTCAGCGCGGTTCTCGCCGGGCGTCTGCGGGTTGACGAACTCGCCGCTTTGCTGTTGTCTCGGAAGCGTAAGCACGAAGGCCCGCCGGCCTGAGGCCGTCACGGCTGCCGATCGATCCGCACGAGCCCAAGGAGCACCCATGAGCGTCAACTCACCGTTCTTCAACCTTCCCGAGCTTCCGACCTTCGAGATCACGAGCACCGACATCGAGAACGGGGCGGCCCTCCCGGCCCCGCAGGCCTCCGGCATCATGGGCGTGCCCGGCGGTGAGGACAAGTCCCCGCAGCTGTCGTGGTCGGGCTTCCCCGCGGAGACGAAGGCGTTCGCCGTGACCTGCTACGACCCCGACGCCCCGACCGGCTCCGGATTCTGGCACTGGGCCGTCATCGACCTCGACGCCTCGGTGACCTCCCTGCCCACCGACGCCGGCAACCCGGAGGCCGACCTCCTGCCCGCCGGCGCCGTGACCCTGCCCAACGACGCCGGACAGCCCCGCTTCGTCGGCGCCGCCCCGCCCGAGGGACACGGACCCCACCGCTACTACTTCATCGTCACCGCACTCTCCGAGCCGCTGGGGATCGACGCCTCCTCGACGCCGGCGTTCGCGGGCTTCAACATGTACTTCAAGGGCATCGGCCGCGCGTGGCTCGAATGCACATACGAGGCCGACTGAGCTAGAGTTTCCCAGTCCCCGCACGCTCGGGCGTGCGGGGACGATGAGTTCCATCCCCGATCAAGGACCGATATGTCAGACACCGATCACCGGCCGCTCGTCGCAGTTCTCTTCGGAGGACGCTCGAGTGAACACTCCGTCAGCTGCGTCACGGCGGCAGGGGTGATCAGCGCCATCGACGACGAGGCCTACCGGGTCCTGCCGATCGGCATCACGAAGTCGGGAGTGTGGCGCATTGTCGACGACTGGGCCGACATGCACTTCGACCCGGCGAACATGCCCGAGGTCACCGACAACGGCACCGAGATCATTCCCCGCGTCTCCGCGGTCGGGGCCCCGCTGCTTCAGCGCGACGCCGACGGCAGCGTCACCGAACTCGAGACCGTCGACGTCTTCTTCCCCGTCCTCCACGGCCAGTACGGCGAGGACGGGACCCTGCAGGGGCTCTTCGAGCTCAGCGACACCGCGTTCGTCGGCTCCGGGGTCTTCTCCTCTGCCGCGAGCATGGACAAGCACTACACGAAGACGCTGCTCGCCCACGCCGGCATCCCCACCTGCCCGTGGGAGCTCGTCACCGAGACGATGTGGCAGACCGACCGGGCCGACGTCGAGACCCGGGTGGCGGCCCTGACCTTCCCCGTCTTCGTCAAGCCCGCCCGCGCCGGCTCCTCGATGGGCGTCAGCCGCGTCGCCGGTCCCGACGGCCTCGAGGCGGCTCTGCTCGAGGCGTTCGCCCATGACACGAAGGTCATCGTCGAACCGCAGGTCATCGGCCGGGAGATCGAATGCGCGGTGCTCGGCTCCCTCTTCGACGCCGAGGTGCGCACCTCCTACCCCGGGGAGATCGAAGTCTCCGGCGACCACGACTTCTACGACTTCAACGCGAAGTACCTCGACCTCGCCGATGCGCAGCTGAGCTGCCCGGCCCGGGTCGACGAGGCGACGACGGCACGCATCCGGGAGCTCTCGGCCGCGGTGTTCCGCCTCTTCGACTGCACGGGGCTCGCCCGCGCCGACACGTTCGTCACGGACTCCGGTGAGGTCATCATCAACGAACTCAACACGCTGCCCGGGTTCACCCCCACCTCGGCGTACCCGTTCATGTGGGCGAATTCCGGGATCGACTACCCGAGCCTGGTGAGCGAACTCATCAGCATCGCCCTCATCGACCACGCCCGCCGCACGCGGGACTGACGCTCAACGAGGGTCCGCGGGGCTGACCCTCAGGGGGTCGGGGCGGGGGAGACCTCGACGCCGGAGTCACCGGGCGGGGTGCTCGGCTGACCGGGGATCTCACCGACATCCTCGGCGCCGACGCATTCGTCCTGGGCCTCGAAGACCTGCATGGCGGGGGAGACGGTGGCGAGCACATCAGAGCCCGACGCGAGCTTGCGGTTGACGAGGACCTCGACGGCCGGGGTGCGTCCGTAGCTCGTGAACACCCACGTGTCGTCGTCCTCCCCGCCCTTGGAGATCCAGTCGACGCCGCTGACGCTCACGCACTGGTCCGTCGTCGGACCGGGCGGGGTGACGCCGCAGCGGACGACGGCGACGTTGGGATCGCCCCACGCCTTCGTGCCCTGCGAGGAGGTGTCGCGCACCTGCTGGCCGTCGAGTTCGTCGGGCAGGCGGAGCATGATGTCCGCGCACTGCGGGTTCGCGGCATCCGCCGCGGGTTCGACGACGACCGTGCGGGCGCAGCCGGACAGGGCGATGCCGAGCACGGGAAGGGCGAGGGTCACGGCGGCCGCGGAGCGCAGCACGGGCGAGCTGGACTGAGCCTGCGAGCCGGGCGACCGGCGGAGGAACGAACGCATGGAACTACCGTATCGTCCCTATAGGGTTGGATGTATGCCACAACTGTCCGAACTCGGCGAAGCAGACGTGCTCGACCGCCTTCTCGCCCACAGACGCGCAGGTGCCGTCGAGATCGTCGGCCCCGGCGACGACGCCGCCGTGACGAATCTCACGGGCCGGCTCGTCTCGACTGCCGACATGCTCGTCGAGAACGAGGACTTCACGCGCACGTGGCTCGACTGGCACGCGCTCGGCGTCAAAGCCGCCGCCCAGAACCTCGCCGACGTGTGCGCGATGGGGGCCCTCCCGCACGGACTCCTCGTCTCCCTCGCCGTCCCCGACACCACCGAGGTGGCCGACCTCGAAGCGCTCTTCCAGGGCATCGTCGCCGAAGCCGACCGGGCAGGGCAGGCGCTGCGGACCGCGGTGCCCGTCATCGGCGGCGACCTCTCGTCCTCGGGCCTCATCGTCGTCGCGCTCACCGCGCTCGGGTCCGCCGAGGCCGGTCACGCGATCACCCGGGCCGGGGCCAGGCCCGGTGACGGCATCTGGCTCGCCGGCACCCTCGGTCGCGCCGCCGCCGGCCTCGACCTGCTCTTCGCCGGCGCCCGCCCGGACGAGCTGCCCGGCGAGCTGACCGCCCTCATCGACGCCCAGCTCGCCCCGCAGCCGGACTACGCGGCGATCGCCGCGCTCATCGCCGCGGGGGGTCCGGAAGGGCCCGTCGCCTCGGCGATGATCGACGCCTCCGACGGTCTGAGCACCGACCTCGGTCGGATCGCGAAGGCCTCCGGAGTGCACGCCGACCTCGACCGGGCCGCCCTCGACCCGCTCCTCGCCCCGCTGCTGTCGGCCGCGGAGTACGTCATCGCCGCACAGGGGAACAACGCGAAGGCGGAGAGCGCACAGGCCTGGTCGGACGCCGAGGCGCTGGCCCTCCACTGGGTCCTCGACGGCGGGGAGGACCACGGCTTCGTCGCGTCGGCGGCCCACCCCGGTCCTCACCCGGTAGGCTGGCGGAGGATCGGTGAGATGCAGGCAGGCAGCGGGGTCAGCCTCGACGGCGCACCCGTGCCGACGAGCGGCTTCAGCCATTTCGGGAAGTGACGGACGATGGACGTGGGACCCAATCCGGCCATCGGGCTCAACGGACGCCTCGCCGCCAGATGGGCGCGGAGGGCCGTCGACCGGCTGCGCCGTGAGCGCGCCGAGATCGACGAACTCAACGTCTTCCCCGTCCCCGACGGCGACACGGGGACGAACATGTACCAGACCCTGCGCGCGGCCTACCGGGCCGTCGAGGAGCTGACCGGACCGGTCACCCTGCCCGAGGTCGTCAAGGCGATGGCCGCCGGGGCCGAACGCGGTGCCCGCGGCAACTCCGGTCTCATCCTCTCCGTCGCCCTCCAGGGAGTCGCCGACGCCCTCGACGGGGTGACCGTCGCGACGCCCGAAGCGCTCGCCTTCGCCCTCGAACTCGCCTCCCACCGGGCCCGACAGGCCGTGGCCCGGCCCGTCGACGGGACGATGCTCACGGTCCTCGACGCGATGGCGACCGAAGCCCGCGAACAGGCCGACGACGGAGCCGCCCTCGTCGATCTCATCTCCGCCGTGCGGATGCGCTCCCGCGACGCCCTGCGCGAGACGACCGGTCAGCTCTCCGTGCTCCGCGAGGCCGAGGTCGTCGACGCGGGATCGACGGGCATCGTCGAACTCTTCGACCTCCTCTACGCGACCGTCTCCGGCCGCACGAGCCAGGGGTCGATGATCGGGGAGGTCGCGAAGGCCCCCCGCATCGTCCACGAGGCCCGTGCCGAGGAGCTCGAGATCGTCGCGGTCCTCGGACGCACCCCGTCAGGCGACCTCGCCGAGGCGCTCGAGGGGCTCGGCGGCACGTCGATCGTCATCAACGGGGTCAAGGTCCACGTCCACGTCGCCGACGAGACCGCGGCCGCGGCCGTCCTCGACCGCCTCGGCGAGGACGGCATCGCCCGCCTCGACATGGAGGATCTGCGCCTCCACGAGGAGGCGGGGGAGACGGCGCTCATCGCGCTCGTCCGCGGCACCGGACTCCAGCTCCACTGCGCGCTCAACGGCGCCACGGTCCTCGACCCGACGGTCGTCGACCCCGAGGCCGTGCCCGGCATGGGCCGGGGGACCGGGCCGAACCACCTTGCGACCGCCGTGGCCGAGGTCGTCGAAGCCGAGGAGCGCGACGTCATCGTCATCCCCAGCTCGTCCGGGGCGCTCTCGGCACTGGCGGGGCTGCGCGGCAGCGCGCACCTCGTCCGCTCCCGGAACGTCGCCACCCTGCTCTCGGCGCTCGCCGTCTACGACCCGTTCGCCCCGGTCGGGGAGATCTTCGCCGACATGACCGACGCGGCAGCCGGCACCCGGATGGGCACGATCGTCTCCGCCGAGCAGCTCGAGATCCACGCCGTCACCGGCGCCCTCAACGTCGTCGACGAGGACACCGCGGGGGCGCATCCCTCGCAGTTCTATCGCGTCGTCATCGACGGGAAGGCGAAGTCGCAGAGCACGGAGCTCTCCACGCTCGTCGTCAAGCTCGCCGACCGCCTCCTCGGCGCCGGCGGGGAGCTCCTCACCGTCGTCCACGGACCCGGATGCTCCGCCGAGGTGCTCTCCCACCTGCGAGAATGGCTGCGGAAATCACACGACCACGTTCGCCTCCAGGAGATCGACTCCCGGGACCGGGCGACCCTGCTCATCATGGGAGTCGAATGAGCGCGCGGCTTGCGGACTACTTCTCCAAACGGGACCTCACGGGCCTGAAGAAGCGGGGGATCACCTCGGTGACGGATCTCCTCCGGTTCTTCCCCAGGCGATTCCTCGTGCCCGGGGAGAAGACGCCGCTCGGCGAGCTGCCGCTGGGGGAGACCGCGATCATCCAGGCCGAGGTGCTCTCCGTCGACACCCGGCGGATGCGGCAGCGGCGGGGGACGATCACCGACGTCATCGTCCACGACGGGAAGCGGTCGATGAAGATCGCGTTCTTCAACCAGCAGTGGCTCGACGCGCAGCTGACCCCCGGCCTCGTCGTCGTCTTCGCCGGCAAGGTCGAGGAGTATCGGGGGCAGCTCACCCTCGGCTCGCCGGTGTGGCTCAACCGGGACGAGCACGACACGAAGTGGACGCCTGAGGACCTCAACTCGCCGTTCCCCATCTACCCCCGGGTCAAGGGGATCGCGCAGACCAGGCTGTGGAAGGCGATCAAGGTCCTCCTCGACGTCGCCGGGCCCGAGGAGTTCGAGGATCCGCTGCCCCGGGCGCTGCGGGAGACGTACGGGCTGCCGGATCTGCGCACAGCATTGAACGACATGCACCGGCCGACGACGACGGCGGCGACCGAACGGGCGAACTTGCGGTGGAAGTGGGAGGAGGCGCTCGCCCTGCAGACCGAGCTCGTGTCCCGGCGGGTGGCCTACGAGCAGTTCGAGGCGACCCCGCTGCTGCGGGTCGGCGAACGGTCCCGGCGCTTCGACGCAGGCCTGCCGTTCGCGCTCACGGCCTCCCAGGAGCGGGTCGGTCAGGAGATCGCCGGGGACCTCGCGCAGTCGACGGCGATGCACCGCCTCCTCCACGGCGACGTCGGCTCGGGCAAGACGGTCGTGGCGCTGCGGGCGATGCTCATGGCCGTCGACTCGGGGGCGCAGGCGGCGATGCTCGCCCCCACCGAGGTGCTCGCCTCCCAGCACTTCGCGTCGATCGAGAAGCTCCTCGGGGAGCAGATGGCGCTGTCCCCGCTGCTCTCCGGCGATGACCAGGTGCGGGTCGCCCTGCTCACCGGGTCGATGCCGGCCAGGGAGCGCAAGCAGCTCGCCCTCGATCTGGCGACGGGCCAGATCGACATCGTCGTCGGCACGCATGCGCTGCTGTCGGATTCGACGATGTTCGACAGTCTCGGCCTCATCGTCGTCGACGAGCAGCACCGCTTCGGCGTCGAGCAGCGGGAGGCTCTGCGGGCCAAGGGCGGGATGACGGTGCCGCACACCCTCGTCATGTCCGCGACCCCGATCCCGCGGACCGTGGCGATGACGGTCTTCGCCGACCTCGACGTCTCCACGCTCGAGGAGATGCCGGCGGGCATCAAGCACATCACCACGCATGCGGTGTCTCTGAGCGACCATCCGCACTGGATGTCGCGGATCCTCGAACTCGTCCGGCAGGCCGCCAAGGCGGACAAGGGCACATTCGTCGTCTTCCCCCGCATCGAACCGAGCGACATCGAGAACGCGGAGACCGGAGAGGTGACCGGGATCCGCCCGGGCATCGAGGAGTTCCTCGAGACCCTCAAGGCGGCTCCCGAACTCGCCGGTCTGCGCTTCGGTCTCCTCCACGGGCGGATGTCGACGGCGGAGAAGGACGAGGTCATGCACGCCTTCGCGACCGGCCGGATCGACATCCTCGTCTCGACGACCGTCATCGAGGTCGGCGTCGACGTGCCGCGGGCGACGATGGTGGTCGTCGCCGAGGCGGACCGTTTCGGCATCGCCCAGCTCCACCAGCTCCGGGGCCGGGTCGGTCGTGACGGGTCGGAGGCGATGTGCTTCCTGCTCACCGACCTCTCCGAGGCCGATGAGAGCTTCGACCGGCTGCGCACCGTCGCCGGCACCCTCGACGGGTTCGCGCTCGCCGAGTACGATCTCGATCTGCGCGGTGAGGGCGATGTGCTCGGGGCCTCGCAGTGGGGCGGGTCGTCGCTGCACCATCTCTCGGTGCTCCGCGACACCGACATCCTCACCGCCGCCCGCGCCGAGGCGGAGAGGATCGTCGACTTCGACCCGTTCCTCGAGGACATGCCGGCGCTGCGGGCGTTCCGCCAGCGGGTGCTGCCTGCCGACTCCGCACATTTCATTGAGGCAAACTGAGTATCTGAACTGTCCGCATCCGGACTGTCACCATCCGGACCGACAGTATCCGGACCGATTGAGGAGGGCGCTATGAGGATCATCGCGGGAGCGCACAAGGGATCGCGGCTCGTCACCCCGGGCGGCAACGCCACGCGACCGACCTCAGACCGGGTCAAGGAGTCGCTGTTCTCGATGCTCGAGGGCTACGGGGTGCTCCAGGCCGCCAACGTCCTCGACCTCTTCGCCGGCTCCGGCGGGCTCGGGTTCGAAGCGATGTCGCGCGGGGCGGCACAGGTCGTCTTCGTCGACTCGTCCCTCGCCTCGATCCGGGCGCTCGAGGCGAACGCGGACAAGCTCGGCATCGGACATTCGACGGCGGTGAGCAGCGCCGATGTCATCCAGTTCCTCGGCACCCTGCCCGATCCGGCCCACCCCGAGGCCCGGGTCTTCGACCTCGTCTTCATGGACCCGCCCTACCCGCTCGGGGAGGACGCGGTGACGCAGGTGCTCAGCCGACTGCGCAGCCACCTCGACGAGGAGTCGATCGTCGTCATCGAACGCTCGTCCCGGGCGCCGGAGCCGACGATGCCCGAGGGCCTCGAGGTCTTCCGCTCGAAGACGTTCGGCGAGACCGCGCTGCATTTCGCCCAGCTCGAGGTCGACGCCGGCGCCTGAGCGGCGAATTACGCCCTCAACCGACAAATACGCCGTTAGCTGACCGCGTATTTGTCGGTTCACCGCGTCGGAATGAGTGGGGCGGCTCAGAGCACGCTCGAGAGGAACGATTTCGTCCGCTCGTGACTCGGGTCGTTGAAGATGAGGTCGGGCGGACCCTCCTCGAGGACGAGGCCGCCGTCGAACATCATCACGCGGTCCGAGACCTCACGAGCGAACTGCATCTCGTGGGTGACCAGCAGCATCGTGATGTCCGTGGTCTCGGCGATGTCGCGGAGCACGGCGAGGACGTCGCCGACGAGTTCCGGGTCGAGGGCCGAGGTCACCTCGTCGAGGAGGAGGATCTCCGGGCTCATCGCCAGCGCGCGGGCGATCGCGACGCGCTGCTGCTGCCCGCCGGAGAGTCGGCTCGGATGCTCATCGGCCTTCTCCGAGAGTCCGACCCGCTCGAGCAGCGACTTCGCCTCGGCGACGGCCTCCTCCTTCGACTTCCCGAGCACATGGACGGGGGCTTCGATGATGTTCTCGATGACGGTCATGTTGGGGAAGAGGTTGAACTGCTGGAAGACCATGCCGATGCGCGTCGTCATCTGCCGCGTCGTCTTCTTCGGCAGCTCGACCCGTTTCCCGTCGCGTTCGGCGAAGGTCAGCGGCTGGCCGTCGATGTAGATGTACCCGCCAGTGAGCTCTTCGAGGGTCATGACGAGGCGGAGGATCGTCGTCTTGCCCGACCCGCTGGGGCCGATGAGCGTGACGCGCTCTCCCGGGGCGACGGTGAAGTTGAGATCCTTGAGCACCGTCGTCGTTCCGAACCGCTTCTCCACATCCCGGAACTCGATCGCCGGTGCCCCGGCGGTGGTGTCGATGTGCGGGGACGGGGTGATGTCAGTAGGTGGCAAGGCGCCGCTCCAATCGTTGGATGAGGAGGGAGGTCGGGTAGCTGGCGGCGAGGAAGATGAGGCCGGCCAGGGTGAAGGCTTCCGTGTAGGCGAACTTCGAGGCGCCGAACTGCTGCGCCGAGGTGACGAGTTCGACGACGGAGAGCGCGAAGAGGAACGGGGTGTCCTTGAACATCGCGACCGCGTAATTGCCGAGCGACGGGATCGTCGCCCGCAGGGCCTGCGGGAGGGTGACCGCGGTGAAGGTGCGCACCGGCGGCAGGGAGAGGGCGATGGCCGCCTCCCGCTGGCCGGGTGGGACCGCGTCGATGCCGGCTCGGTAGCTCTCCGACATGTACGTCGCATAGTGGATGCCGATGACCGCGGAGCCGATCGCGAGCGCCGGAATGCTCGCGAGCGCCGGGATCTCGGCGAACCCGGTGTAGACGAACACGAGCTGGACGACGAGCGGGGTGTTGCGGACGAACGCGACGAACAGACGCACGACCCAGTTGATCCACCGCGGCAGGGAGCGGATCGCCACGGCGAGGATGAGGCCGAGGATGACGGCGATGATCGTGCCGACGACCGTGGCGATGAGCGTGTTGACGAAGCCGCGCAGGAGGATCGGCAGAGCCTCGGCGGCGAACTCCCAGTTCCAGTTCACAGCGGCGCTCCGTATCCGACGTTGCCAGTGCTCTGCCCGGCGGCGGTCTGCGGGCCGCCCACCTGCGTGGCACCGACGCGGGCCTCGCGCCGGGCGGCCCGACGGTCCGTGCGCGAATTCGGGCGCCGCCTGCCGAGGCGCTTGACGGCCCGTCGTTCGAGGAAGTTCATGAACTCCTGGAGCAGCCACGCGATGACGAAGTAGATGAGGAGGCCGACGGAGTACGCGAAGAACGTGTCGTTCGTCGACATCCGCAGCTGGCCGATCTTGTCATTGAGGTCCGAGAGCGTGATGAAGGAGACGACCGCAGTGCCCTTGAGGAGCTGGATGAGCAGGGTCGCGAGGGACGGGATCATCAGCGCCCACGCCTGCGGGAAGATCACCCGCAGCATCCGCCTGGCCGGGGAGAGGCTGAGCGCGATCGCCGCCTCCAACTGGCCCTTGGGCACGGTCGCGATCGACGACCGGACCACCTCGGCGGAATAGGCACCGTAGTTGAGCGCCAGCGCGCCGATGCCGCAGAGCATCGGGTCGAGTTGGACGTCGAAGAGCGGGAGGACGTAGAAGAGCCAGAAGAGCTGCACGAGCAGGGACGTGCCGCGGAAGAACTCGACGATGATCCTGGCCGGGATCCGCAGCCAGCCGTGCGCCGAGGTCATCGCGAGTCCGAGGACGATCGCGATGACCAGGGCGCCGGCGGCTCCGGCGACCGTGAGGATGAGCGTGACCTGGATTCCCTCCCACACCTGCGGGAGGAAGTCGAGGAGTGCTGTGAACTTGTCGGTCATGAGGTGCGGTCGGGGTCAGGAGCTCGCGGTCGGCAGTTCGCCCTTGCACAGTTGATCGGTGGTGATCGAACCGTCGGGGCGCTCCGCCGCGGTGAAGCCGTACTGGCCGACGATGTCGAGGTACGCCTGCTCGTCGCTGACGATCTTGTCGAGCTCCTCGTTCCACGCATCGCGCAGCTCGGTGTCGTCGGTGCGGAAGACCGTGGCACCGGCGCCGACCTGGGGCACGCCGTCGATCTCCTGGACGAAGGACTCGCTGACCTCGACGTCGGCGTCAGGCGAGTTCTGGGCCATCCAGTTGAGCGAGATCCCTGTGAGCGCGAAGACATCGGCCCGGCCCGTCGTCACAGCGTCCATGCCGTCCTGCGGGGTGCCGACCTGCTGGGTCTCGATGCCGAGCTTCTTCGCGTAAAGCGTGCTTTCGATTGCTCCGGTCATCGTCGCGAGCTTGAGGCCCTTGGCCTTGACGTCGTCGAGGTTGGTCAGACCCTCGCCGGCGCCCTTCTTCGTCATCAGGGCTGTCGTGTACATGAACTCGGGGTTGCCGAAGGCGGCCTGCTCGCAGCGTTCGGGGAGGATCGACATCCCGGCGGAGATCGCATTGAAGCGGTCGGCGTTGAGCCCGGGGATGAGGGAGCCGAACTCCGTGTTGACGCCGTCGAGGTTCTCGACGCCGAGGTTGGAGAAGACCTCGCGGGCGAGCGCGACGCTCGCCCCTTGGAGTTCTCCGCCCTCTTCGAAGCTGTACGGGGCCTCACCGGCGAAGCCCACGGTGATCTCGCCGTCGTCGATGGCCTGCTGGAGCGTGCTCTTGTCCGAGTCGCTTCCGCCGCACGCGCCCAGGGTGAGGGTGAGTGCAAGGATCGATGTCGCTGCGGCGAGTCCTTTCATGACTGTCATGACAGGTCCTTTCTCAGAACGTTGTGACGTGCATCTCAGCGTCCATTCAATCCCCTGTCTGTCCGGATGTCACACTGTCTGACAAAGTTATATCCTTGTGACATGAGTCATCCGCGCACGTCCGAGCTGCCCGTGCTGCGCAGAGTCGTGCGTTCATCGACGATCGATCTCGTCGCCGAGGAGATCCGCAACGCGATCTACCGCGGCAGTCTGCTGCCGGGGCAGTCGATCAGCGAAGTGCGCACCGCGGAGCTCCTCGGCGTCTCCCGCCCCTCCCTGCGCGAAGCGCTCCAGCGCCTCGTCAGCGAGGGAAGCGTCAGTCATGCCCCGGGGCGCGGAGCCTGGGTCAAACGGATGGAGGCCGCCGACATCGACGACGTCTACGCCGTGCGGGAGGCCATCGAAGTCCAGGCGGCCCGCCTCATCATCCGCGGGAACCGGCGGACGGCGCTCATCGAGGATGCGCTCGCCGATCTCGAGGCGGCCATCGACGGCAATGTCGCGCGCGCCATCGGCGACGCCGACCTCGACTTCCATCACGCGATCGTCGCGTGCTCGGGCTCGCCGAGGCTGGGCTCCCTCATGCAGGCATCGATGGTCCACACCCGCCTGCTCTCCCTGTCGGCCCCCGACGGCTACGAGGTCCGCTGTGATCTCGTCGACGTCCACCGCAGCCTCGCCGCGGCGATCGCCGCCGGCGACGAAGGCGTTGCCGTCGAGCTCATCGGCAGGATCTCCGCCGAAGCCGTCGCCCGCCTTCACCACGAGAAGTCCGACCCCGAGCCCGTCGTCGTCCGCGGGGAGGGCACCGCCGCCGGCGATGACCAGTGGTCGAGCCTGCGGGGCTGACCTCCCGGTTCGGCCGGACGTCTCTGCCGGATGCCGGGGGAGTAGAGTCGACAGTGAGACCGCAGCTGAGGAGTTGAGATGATGACCGCTCACGCCGTCGTCGAAGCCGGACGAGCCGCACCCGACGCATCGTACCCGAGGAGCGGGTTCTGGCCGTTCGTCCGGGAGGCGGTGAGCACAGCCGCCGTCGGCACTGTGCTCATCCTCGTGCTCGCGACGATCATCGTCTCTCCGTACGAGATCATCGCTGCATGGTTCGGGATGATCTATCTCGTCGCAGTCGTCATCGCGGCGCTCATCATCGGATTCGTCCTGCGGCGCAGGACCACGCGGTCGCGCGCTCAGTCCGTCCTCGGGATCGGCGCTGTCGGTGCCGCCGCAGTCGGACTCGCCGTGCTCTGGTCGGTCATGTTCTCCATCGGCTCCGGGGGCGCGACAGCCGACACCGTCGTTGTCCTCCACGGCGTCCACTTCCTCTTTCTCTTCGGGGCGATGATGGCTGTGGCGATCGCGTGGCATATCTGGCAGGGTGTCCGAACCCACCGTTCAGGGCAGGCTCGCGCCACGCCTGAGCGGGATACGATGAGGCCATGACCGCCTCGCCGACCTCGTTCCCCGCCCGCTTCCGGGTGCTCGTCGGCGAAGCCCTCGTCGTCCTCCTCATCGCCATCGCCGTCGTCATCGTCCTCGTCCGCCCGTCCGTCGGGTCATCGACGGTCATCGTCGCGTGGTTCGGTCTCCTCTTCGGCGCCAGCGCGGTGGCGGCCGCGCTCGGCCTGGGAATCGTCATCGCCCGCACCGCCCTGCCGCTGACGACCGTCATGCGCCTGGGCTGGCTGGGTCTCGTCGGCCTCAGCGCCGCCCTGCTCTCGGTGCTCGCGATGAGCGTGCTGGCCACCTCGGTGGGGGACGGGTCACCCCAGCTGGCGGTGAAGTTCCAAGCCGTGCACTCCCTCATCTTCTGCGGGGCCATGCTCGTCACCGGCGCTGTGTGGCACGCGTGGCTCATCCAGCGCGAGCGCGGACTGCCGTTCGGACGGCAAGCGGACTGACCGCGCCGCGACGAGGCGGCGGGATACGATGAGGCCATGAAGGTCGTCAGTCCCGGTTCCTATGATCCGATCACCATGGGTCATCTCGACATCATCGCCCGTGCGGCGAAGCTCTTCGACGAGGTCGTCGTCGCCGTCGTCCACAACCCGTCGAAGACGGGCCGGTTCGATCCGGACACCCGCGCCGAGCTCATCCGCGCCTCCCTCGACGCCGATGAGCGCACCCGGGATGCTGGGAACATCACGATCGACGTCGTCCCCGGCGGCCTCCTCGTCGACTACTGCGCCAGGATCGGGGCACCCGCGGTCGTCAAGGGCCTGCGCTCGGGCACGGACTTCGCCTACGAACTGCCGATGGCGCTGATGAACAAGCACCTCACCGACCTCGAGACGATCTTCGTGCCCGGCAACCCCGAGTTCGAACACGTCTCCTCCTCGCTCATCAAAGAGGTCCACAGGAACGGCGGGGACATCACCGGCCTTGTGCCCGAGCCCGTGCTCGCCGCGCTGAGCGCCGACTCGTAAGGCATGCAGGCGACTCCTTCCTCGTCCCGGGCCTGGTTCACAGGCCTCGTCGTCCACACCGTCCTCGCACACGCGACGTACAACGGCGTGCGCGTGCTCATCTCCTACCGCACCCTCGAACTCGGCGGCACCGGGGTCGTGCTCGGCCTCATGACGGCGTGCTATTCGCTCGTCCCGCTGCTCACCGCGCTCTTCGTCGGCCGCCTCGTCGACCGGGGGTATGCGACCGCGGTGCTCTGGGTGGGCACCGTGCTCTCGATCCTCCCCGTCGCACTCGCGGCCATCGCCCCCAACCTCGGCGTGCTTCTCGTCGCGACGATGAGCCTCGGCTTCGGTCAGCTGCTCACCACCGTGGCCTCGCAGGCGCTCATCCCGCAGAGCTTCCCGGCCTCCCGCCTGACCGCGAAATTCGGCCACCTCACCCTGGGGGTGTCGATCGGGCAGACGATCGGCTTGCCCCTGGCCGGCATGATCGCCGACGCCACCGGCGGGTCCCCGCACATCGTCGGCGCCCTGTGGTTCATGACGGGGTTCTCCGCGCTCACCCTCATCGCGGCGGTCATCGTCATGCTCCGCGGGCGGACCCCGCATGTCTCCCGCGCCGAGGCGGCCGAAAATGTCCGTACCCCGTGGGCACTGCTGCGGATCCGGGGTATGAAGCCGGCGATCCTCGCGTCGATGGCGACTCTGGCCGCCGTCGACCTCATGACCGCGTACCTGCCGCTCATCGGGCAGGAGAACGGGTTGAGCGTGACGACGGTGACGTGGCTGCTCGCGTTGCGGACCTTCGCCTCGGTGATCTCGCGGATGATCATCGGGATGCTCGCCCGTCGGTGGGGGAGTCTCTCGCTGCTGTGGACCGCCTCGGCGACGGCGGGGATCTGCGTCATCCTCATCCCCGTGCTCACCCAGACGTGGAGCCTGGCGATCCTGCTGGCGATCGCCGGGTTCTGCTTCGGGCTCACCCAGCCGCTGACGATGACGTGGGTCTCGACGCTCTCGGACCCGGCGAACCGGGCGGCGGTGCTCTCGATCCGGTTGGCCGGCAATCGGTTGAGCCAGGTGGCGATCCCTTCGATCGCCTCGGTGCTCACGATCATCGCCGGCTCCGGTGTCGTCTTCACGATCTCCGGGGCGCTGCTCCTCCTCGCAGGCGGGGTGACATGGCGCAACAGTCACGAGAAGTGGTGAGGGTCAGGGATTCGGGTTGCCGAGCGTCTCGAGTTTCCTGCGTCGGCGGCTGAGGCTGCTGATGATCAGGTACGCGTAGAGGCCGGTGAAGACGGACCAGATGAAGGCGATGATGGCGAGGTTCTTCCACACCGAACGCGGGTCGTCGAGGTAGACGACGGGCCTGTCCTCATCGCCGTTCCAGCGCACCTGCTGCGGTTCGCTCGCGGTTTCGCGTGAGAGGTCCTCGCCGAGGAGGGCGTTGTCCACCGTTGTGCCGTCGGTGCCGGTGTAGGTTCCGCGCCAGGCGCACATGACCTCGCCGTTCTTCGGCAGACCGCAGTCGCGGGTGAGGGCTTTGAACTGTCCGGTCTCCACGCCGACGACGAAGATCTTGGCGACATCGATCGCGGCCGAGATGGCGAGGATCGTCGTCACCGTGAAGAGGAGGGCGACGATGGACACCCAGATGGTGCTCATGGTGTTGATGGTCTGTTTCGACGTCACGCGATCACAGTACCGACTCGGGCAGGGAAATTCCTCGGCGCTCATGCCTTGAGGTGCGGTAGCCTGGCGCAACGGCACGGAATCGGGGTGACGAGGAACACCTCGGCGAGGTCCGGGCGACGATTGGCAATGGTCGGCGGAGTTGATTAGAATGGTGAGTCGCGTGTGAACGCAGGAGCGGCATCTCATTCGCATACGGAGGAGAGAGCATGAAGAAGCGGTCAGAGTTCGTCTACGATCTCCGATCCATGGGATTGCTCGGTCATCCGGGTGAGTGGGAACGTGTCAACGCCACAGTGCCGGCTCCGGCGGATCTCAAGATCGAAGTGATCGGGGTCGCCGAAGGAACGCCGATGAACCTCGAGCTCATGTTCGAGAGCGTTTCCGAGGGGATCTACGTCTCGGGCACGGTTTCGACCGTGGCTCGCGGCGAGGACGCGAGGACGCTCGACGAGATCGAGCTGCCCATGGATGTCGACATCAACGAGATGTACGTCTATGAGCAGGCCGAGGGCGACGAGGACTCCTACGTCATCGACCGGGATCACCTCGACCTCGAACCCGCGATCAGAGACGCTGTCGTGATGGCTCTGCCCTTCAGTCCCTCGCAGGACGGAAGCGAAGAGTTCAGCTACACCCTCGGTGAGGACATCGAGGAGGGCGAGAGCGAATCCGATTCGCCGTTCGCACAGCTTCAGAACTTGTTGGATGAGAAGAAAGAGAGCTAGACGTGGCTGTTCCCAAGCGTAAGATGTCGCGCAGCAACACCCGCCACCGTCGTTCGCAGTGGAAGGCACAGGCTCCGAACCTGGTCAAGACTGTGGAGAACGGTCGCGTTGTGTACTCGCGCCCCCACCAGGCCAAGGTCGTCGAAGACGCAGCCGGCACCCCGCTGTTCCTTGAGTACAAGGGACGCAAGGTCGCTGACGTCTGACCTGTGGACACTGATACCACAGCAGAACTGCAGAAGAGTCTCGGGATCGACATCGATCCCGAGACTCTTCGTCTTGCGCTGACCCACCGCTCCTTCGCGTTCGAAGCCGGCGGCATCCCGACGAACGAGCGCCTCGAGTTCCTGGGCGACTCCGTCCTCGGCCTCGTGGCCACCGAATCGCTCTACTACGACAACCCTGACCTGCCCGAGGGGCAGTTGGCGAAGATGCGCTCGGCCGTCGTCAACACGCGTGCCCTGGCCGCGATCGCCCGCCGCCACGACATCGGCCGCCACATCCTCCTCGGCAAGGGCGAAGAGCTCACCGGCGGACGGAACAAGGACTCGATCCTCGCCGACACCGTCGAAGCCCTCATCGGGGCGACCTTCGTCTCCTCGGGACGGGACGCGGCCTTCGCCTTCGTCCACCGGCTCATCGACGGAATGCTCGCCGACGCCGTCAACCTCGGCGCCGGCATGGACTTCAAGACCACCCTCCAGGAGGCCGCCGCCGACCTGGGCCTCGGTGCCGTGAGCTACGAGATCACCTCGACCGGCCCCGACCATGCGATGGTCTTCACCGCCCACGCCCGCCTTGGCGACAACGGCTGGGGTTCAGGCGACGGATCGTCGAAGAAGGCCGCCGAGGCGGCTGCCGCGGAAGTCGCGGTCAAGGCGATCCGCACGCTCTACCCCGACTACAAGCGCTGACGCGCAGTTCACGGCTGCGATGCCCGAGCTCCCCGAGGTCGAAAGCGTCCGCCGCGGCGTCGACGAATGGACCGCGGGTGCCCTCATCACCGGCGCCGAGGTGGTCGATCCCCGGATCCTCGGCACCACCTCGGCGCGGCGGGTCGATGACAGCGCTGCCGCAGCCTTCGTCCGCACCGTCACCGGCCGTCGCATCACTGGGGCGCAGCGGCGCGGGAAGTTCATGTGGCTCACCCTCGATGGGGAGGACGGACTGCTCGTCCACCTCGGGATGAGCGGGCAGATGCGTGTCCACCTCGCCGTGGAGGAGGCGCACCGGCACACGCGTGCGGCGTTCCGCCTCGAACGGGGCGAGGAGCGCTTCGATCTGCGCTTCGTCGACCAGCGGATCTTCGGCCACCTCAGCGTGCAGCCGCTCGTCGCCGCACACGGTCGGCTTGTGCCCGCCTCGGCGATCCACATCGCACCTGATCCGCTCGAGGACGTCTTCGACATCGACGCGACGCTGGCGGCCTTGGCGCGCAAGCGCAGCCCGATCAAGGCGGCCCTGCTCGATCAGACTCTCATCAGCGGGGTCGGCAACATCTACGCTGACGAAGCGCTCTTCCGTGCGGGCATCCATCCGCTGGCGATCGCCGCCCGCACGCGGCGGAACCGCCTGGCAGCTCCTCGAATCGGCGACGACCGTCATGGGCGATGCCCTGGCTGTGGGCGGAACGAGCTTCGACGACCTCTACGTCAACGTCAACGGGGAGTCCGGCTACCTCGACATTGACGTAGAGCGAGTCGAAGGAAGCCGTGCACACGAAGGTCGCGATTGTCTGTGCCGGGCATCGGCCATGCGTCGACAAGCGATATTGCGGTCTGACCTGGCACGAAGGGCTCTGGACAAGCAGCTCAACGGTCCAGCCCATTTAGTAGCGCACCGACACAAAGTCGGGTCGCGGAGTCTGCGAGGTGTGGCCTGTGCCTGAATTGCCTGAGGTCGAGGTCGTGCGTCGGGGGATCGACGATCATGTCCGTGGCCGGACGATCGCCTCGGCGACTGTTCTGCATCCGCGTGCGGCGCGACGTCATGTGGGCGGTCCGGCGGATCTCGCAGCACGGATGGTCGGTGCGACGATCACGGGGACTGCGCGCCGCGGCAAGTACCTGTGGCTGATCCTGGACGGTGCAGATGCGTTGCTGATGCATCTGGGGATGAGCGGGCAGATGCTCATTTCGTCCCCTGATGCCGCAGTCGCCGCGCACGAGCGGGCGCGCTTCACCTTCACCGACGGAGGCCACGATCTGCGGTTCGACGACCAGCGCACGTTCGGCCATCTGCTGTACGACGAGGGCGGAGCGGTGCTGCCCTCGCTGATCGCCCACATCGCGAGGGATCCCTTCGACCCGCAGTTCGACCAGCCGGCGGCAGTCGCGCGGATCAAGGCCAGGAGCACCGGGATCAAGCGCGTGTTGCTGGACCAGACGGTGGTGTCCGGCATCGGGAACATCTACGCCGACGAGGCACTGTGGGCTGCCAAGGAGCAGGGGGAGACGGCAGCCTCGTCGTTGAGCAAGCCAAGGATCTCAGCGCTGGTCGATGCGGCGCGGGAGGTCATGGCCGCTGCTCTTGCCCAGGGCGGTACATCGTTCGACTCCCTCTATGTCGACGTGGCCGGCAGCAGCGGCTATTTTGCCCGCAGCCTGAATGCCTACGGTCTTGCTGGCCAGCCTTGCATGCGCTGCGGGACGTCGATCGTGCGGGAGAAGTTCATGAACCGATCGAGTTTCTTCTGCCCTGTCTGCCAGCGGAAACGCTAGTTCGATCGGTCGCCTGCGACGCGATCACAAACAGGGGATCGGGCTACATCGCCATGGCGTCGCCTCGTTTCCCGATACGTCAATGTAGGACGATCACCGTCGCTCCAGAAGCGCTCCGGTCACGGTATTCTCTCGCACCGCGCGTGGGCGTCGATGCGGACACTGCAGTTCCACGGCACGAACCGGCAGTGGTGAGGACAGGGCGATTTGCCCAGTTCGGGGTGGGCACTGACTTGCAGCGGCGGTCCATGAGACCCGTTCAATCGACGAAGCCGTCGAGGCTGACTGACGGTCTTCCTTTCACAACTTTCGACGTCTGACGAGGACCTACAGGTAGCGACACACCTGATCGGCGCTGCAGGTCTCCGGCTCGGGGTGCGCTGCATCGTCCCGGAGGTCCGTGATGGTGTCGCGCAGTGCGGACAGCTGGGAGATCTGCTGCTCGATGTCGTGCAGGCGCGCGTCGAGCAGGTCGCGCACGTTGTCGCACGGGGCACGTCCGGCGTCGCGGATGTCCATGATCTGGCGGATCTGGGCGAGGGTGAGGCCGGCGGCCTGGCCGCGGTGGACGAAGTCGACACGTGCGATCGCGTCCGGCGGGTAGTCACGGTACCCCGACGACGTCCTCCCGGGCGGCGGTAGCAGCCCCTGCTCCTCGTAGAACCTCAGGGTCTTGGCCGTGGTGCCGGCCGCCTGTGCGAGCTCCCCGATCTTCACGCCGTCCTCCGATCGTGTCGCGGCCGTACTTGACCTTCCCCTGTACTGGAAGGTCCAGCATAGTTGATGACGGAACAGAAGACCAAGGACTGACAGGAGCAGGGATGCCTACGAAGTACGACCTCGCCATCATCGGATCGGGCGGCGGAGCGTTCGCCGCCGCGATCCGTGCGAACACGCTCGGCAAGTCGGTGGTGATGATCGAGCGCGGAACCTTCGGCGGCACGTGCGTGAACACCGGCTGCGTGCCGTCGAAGGCGCTCATCGCCGCCGCCGAGGCCCGCCACGTCGCCATGGACGCGTCTGGTCGGTTCCCGGGCATCGTCGCGGCCGCGGAACCGGTGGACATGCCGGCGCTGATCGGGAGCAAGCAGGACCTGGTCGAGAGCCTGCGAGGCGAGAAGTACGTCGATGTCGCCGAGGCGTACGGATGGCACGTCCGCAAGGGCGACGCCTCGTTCGCCGGCACCCCCGACGCGCCGGTCCTGGAGGTCGTCGGACCCGACGGGGCCGTCGGGACCATCGAGGCTGACCATTACCTGGTCGCGACCGGATCCCGGCCATGGGCCCCGCCGATCGAGGGCCTGGAAGAGGCCGGGTACCTGACCTCGACCACGGCGATGGAGCTGACGGCGGTGCCGAAGTCGCTGCTGGTGCTCGGCGGCGGCTACGTGGCGCTGGAGCAGGCCCAGCTGTATGCGCGTCTCGGGGCGAAGGTGACCCTGCTGGTCCGTTCCCGGCTGGCGTCGAAGGAGGAGCTGGAGGTGTCCAATGCCCTGGCCGAGGTCTTCTCCGACGAGGGCATCCGAGTGGTCCGCCGAGTGGTCCCGACCCGCGTCGCCCGCGACGCGGACGGACAGGTCGTCGTCACCGCCGACGTGTCCGGCGGATCGCAGGACTTCCGCGCCGACCAGGTTCTGGTCGCGCTCGGCCGACGGCCGGTCACCGAGGGACTCAACCTCGAGGCGGTGGAGGTGAAGACTGGCGACGCCGGGCAGATCGTCGTCTCTGACCAGCTGCAGTCGTCCAACCCCCGGGTCTGGGCCGCGGGGGACGTCACCGGGCACCCCGAGTTCGTCTATGTCGCCGCCCACCACGGCACCCTCGTGGCTGAGAACGCGTTCACAGATGCCCAAAAGCCGGTGGACTACGCGAGGCTGCCCCGGGTGACGTTCACCTCTCCTGCCATCGGCGCGGTCGGGATGACCGAGAAGCAGGTCCTCGAGGCGGGGATCCGCTGCGACTGCCGCGTCCTGCCCCTGCACTACGTGCCCCGCGCGCTGGTCAATCGCGACACCCGCGGCTTCATCAAGATGGTCGCCGACGCGGACACCGGGGAGATCCTGGGGCTGACCGCGGTCGCCAAGGACGCGGGGGAGCTGGCCGCCGCCGGGGTCCACGTGCTCGGCAAGACCATCGCCGAGGTCGCCGACGCCTGGGCTCCGTACCTGACCATGGCCGAGGGCATCCGGATCGCCGCCAAGGCCTTCACCACCGACGTCTCGAAGCTCTCCTGCTGCGCGTGAGAACCCCGCGACAGTACACCGCCCGCATTCAGAACTGGAGGAACCCGCAATGTCCGACCTCAGTAAGCAACTTCCCGAGCGGCTCGGCCGCACCGAGGAGACGGGTCTCGACCCCGGCCTGCTCGTCCCGCTGCTTCGGCTTCTCGCCGACGGCGATCCCGTCACGGTCGAGCAGCTCGCCACGGCCGCGGGCCGCACACCCGAGCAGGTCAGGACCAGGCTGGCAGCGGTGCCCGACACCGAGTACGACGACCTGGGTCGGATCGTCGGCCAGGGCCTCACCCTGCGGCCCACCCCGCACCGGTTCACCGCGTCAGGAGAAGGGCTCTACACCTGGTGCGCGCTGGACACCCTGGTCTTCCCGGCGCTTCTCGGCCGCCCAGCGCGCGTGGAGTCGGTCTCCCCGGCCAGCGGCGAGATGATCCGCGTCGCCGTCGATCCGGTCGCCGGAGCCATAAGCATCGAGCCCGCCACTGCCGTGGTCTCGCTGATGAATCCGGACCAGATCACCTCGATCCGATCGTCGTTCTGCAACCAGGTGCACTACTTCACCTCTGTTGGCGACGCTGCCGAGTGGCTCGCCGAGCATCCCGGGGCCGAGGCGGTGCCGGTGGCCGAGGCGCATCGGATCGGAGCCGAACTCGCCGCGCGCCTGCTCGACCGGTCCCAGGGTGATGTCTCGGCGGCCGACGACTGCCGCCGCTGCTGCTGACCCAAGACTTCGAGAGATTCGAGATACAGATGACATCAGAACACTATGACCGGCCAGGTGGCGGAGGCCTGCTCTTCGGGGCAGGAGCCGTGCTGCTCATGGCCCTCTGCTGCGCACTGCCACTGCTCATAGCCGGGGGAGTGCTCGCCGGCGTCGGAGGCCTCCTCGGCAACCCCTGGGTGATCGGCGCGGGCATCGCGCTCGTCGCGCTCGTCCTGCTGGTCGTCGCCCGTCGCCGAGCCCACCACGGCCGCACCGGACCCGACTGCTGCCCGACCACCGACCCCGCCCAGCCCGCAGACCCGAAGGACGACCAGAACCGATGACGATATCCCTCACCCGCCGCACAACCCTTTCGCTCGCAGGCCTCCTGCTCGCAGGGCCGCTGACCTTGACCGCCTGTGGTAGCGCCGACGAGGACGGGTCCTCCGCGGACGCCGGCTCGCCCGCACCCGTGACCAGTATCGACGGCCAGCAGGTCAGCCTGCCAGCCGCTGGGAAGCCCACCGCCGTGTTCTTCTTCTCCGTCGGCTGCGGCGAATGCGTCGGCGGCGTCCGGTCCCTCGGTGAAGCCGCCGCCAGCGCCGAGGACAACGGCACTGATGCACAGTTCCTCGCCGTCGACATGGATCCGCGCGAGCCCAAGGAGACCATTGAGGGCTTCATGGAGTACGTCGAGGCCGAACACGTCCCCGCCGCCATCGACGAGGGCGCGGTCCTGTCGCAGCGCTTCGACGTCGCCGCGCTGTCCACCCTGATCATCGTCGACGCCGACGGCAAGGTGACATTCCGCGCCACCGACCCCGCCGCCGACACGATCGTCGCCGAGCTCGAGAAGGCCGGGGCCTGAGCCATGGGTGGACTTCTCGCGCTCGCTTTCGCCGCCGGGATGATCGCCCCGGTCAATCCCTGCGGCTTTGCCCTGCTCCCGGCGTGGATCACCCACGCGCTCGGGGACGCCTCCTCCTCCCCGGCACCGGTGCGACTCCTGCGGTCGCTGCGTGCCGGCGTCGCGGTGACCATCGGGTTCGCGGGAACGCTCGCGCTGGCAGGCATCGCTGTGAGCGCCGGAGCGCGGAGCCTGATCCAGGCCGCTCCCGTGCTGGGGCTCGCCGTCGGCGTCGTGCTCGTCCTGTTCGGCGCGGCGATGCTGACAGGCCGGTCTTTCTCGCTCCGACTGCCCAGCATCCCTTCCCGAGTCACGGACCGCCCTCCGAGCACCGCACGCATGGTCCTCTTCGGGGTCGGCTACGCCGTGGCGTCGCTGTCGTGCACCTTCGGCGTACTCCTGGCCGTCATCGCGCAGGCCCAGGCCACAGCCAGCTTCGCAGGGCTGCTCCTCGTGTTCGGCGTGTACGCCGCGGGCTCTGCCACCGTCTTGCTGATCGTCGCCGTTGCCGCCGCCGCAGCAGGTTCGGCGCTGTCGCGACGCATCGCATCGCTGGCGCGCTATGGGCCCAGGATTACTGCCTTCGTCCTCGTACTCACCGGTGCCTATCTGGCCTGGTACTGGTACCCGGCCGCCACCGGCGACGCTGCCGCCTCCAGTCGCACCAACGCCGTCGCCGGAGTCGCCACTGCGGTGTCGGGCTGGGTCCAAGGACACGTCGGTGTCGTCACCGGAGTGTCCGTCGCCGCCGTGATCGTCGTGCTGCTGATCGGGACCCTCAGCCGTCGCCGCCGTGATCGTCGTGCTGCTGATCGGGACCCTCAGCCGTCGCCGCCGCGCCAGCCTCCGGAAGACTGAGGCAGACTGCTGCGCCCCGGAGCCAGCGCGCTCTGCCGACGACCGGCAGAGCGCAGAAACCGAGTGACCACAACCCTGGCCGATGGCCGTGGACGAATGGCTCGACGTCGCCGCCTCGGCAGAGCGCCACGGCTGCAGCAAGAGCATCTGGCGGCGCGTCTGGCAGGGCAGGCTCCCCGCCCGTACCGAGAAGGTGGACGGCCGCGACGGACGCATGGTCATCAAGACGCTGATCCGGGTCTCCGACCTGGACCCGGGCGTTCGGCCTGACCGCGCACGCCGAGCACGTCCGGAAGATCCGCCAGGCCGCGCCGCCGCTGACGCGGGAGCAGACGACGTTCATCGCCAAGGTCTTCACGGACCACCTGCTCGAACAGGACGCCAAGAGAAGAAGAGAAGGGGAGGCCGGGACTGCGTCGTAGCCGACGCAGTGCCCATCTTCGTTGGCGGAGGCGTCCTGTGCGCACGGTCACGGATGCCCGATTCTTCCTTCGACCGGGCCGTTGACATGTTGAAGTCCTGAGGCCGTACTCTGGTGTGTAGGCAGTGCGCGTCCTTCACGCGTCGTCGCACCGTGAAGTATCCTCTGACCAGCGGAAACGCCACCTTCAGAGGCTCCCAGTTTTTCAATGTATCTATCGTGGGAAGTCGGGGTACTTCGACCGCTCGCTGCTCGTCTACGGCCGCGGCGGTCAGGAATGCGTGCGCTGCGGCGGGGAGATCGCGAAACTCACCGTCGCCGGTCGCGGGAGTCACTTCTGTCCGAACTGCCAGAAGCCGCCGCGGTACCGGTGAGCTGACGGGTGGGGCGTGTGCTCACGTCTGGTTCACCCGGGCTTGCTCATCTGCGGCGGTAGGATCCTGGCTGCCTCGCGGAGTATGTGCCATTTCTGGGCGCGTACTCGGTTGAGCCGTTTCCGGTCCGCGGTGGATGAGTTGCGGCGATTGCAGAGTCACCCTCGCCAAAGCTCGAGCGACTCCCAGTCGCTGGGTGCGCCCATCGAGGTGGTCGTCAAGGCGTGCGAAGACGGGAACTCACTCAGCAGTGTCGCCAGTCGGTTCGGCCAGTCGGTGCCGGGTACGATGGATGGCAGGAGGTACGCGATGACGGCGAGGGCATTGTAGGTGCCGAAGACCCCCTTCGCCGTCTGTTCCTCGCGGAGGTGATCGAGGGCAGGGATCTGTCCCGCCTTCGGGCGTGCAGGTGCGTGCTGGAGCTTTCTGTTGAACAGCCGAGAATGGTGCGCTGCGACGTTGCGGACGTAGTTGAGGCTGGCCAGCCAGCTGGTCATTATCTTCTTCGTTGGGACACCGAATGCTAGGGCGATCTCCTCGGCGTCCTGCTGGTGCATGCCACGATAGAGGATGGACAGGTGCCCCAGCTCGAGGATCTCGGTGAGCGCCCACACCGGCATCCGGTCGTCGTATTTCGCTCGGAAGTGCTCGACGAACTGTTCGTCGGAACTGGCCTTCCGGTTGTTGATGCGCTGGAGCCACTGCACCTGCCTGCTGGGTGCGGGCTCGCGGGCATCTGTGCGCTCGGTGGTGAAGGCTTCAATGAAGCTGTCCGGGTCCTCGTAGGCAAACGGGGACCTCCTGCCGAGTACGTAGCCGATCCGCATACGGATCGCGACCTCGATACGCTCGACGCCGTCCATGACGAGCATCCGCAACCGCCTGTCGAAGTCGATGATCTCTTCGGCATGTTCAAGTCTCGTTCCCGCCCTGTATCTGCTGAGCACGCGGGTCCGCACGTTGTGCTCGCTGTCGATCCAAGTTTCTGACTCACGGAATGGGTAGAGGTAGCCGGTGAGGCGGTAGTAGCCGGTCGCCTCCAGGAGGGACGTTGCCCGGCCGCGGTCCTCGATCGTGATCCCGTGGCCCGCCAGTCGATCGATCTGTTCGTCGACGGAAAGCCACGGCTTCGCGTACTCCGCCATAGTGACGTGATGGTCCTTCCTGCAAAGAAAATCAGCCCGCGCCTTGCGGCAACGGACTGATCATGATGAAACGATTTTAGCACGATGACTGATGCTCTGTTTCGACGGTGAGCAACGACGGCGTCGGCCGAGACTGTTGAATTTGTCCTCAGCGTGTCTGACTCCGCCCTACCTTGGGTGCGCGTCGAATCCGGGTACTTCGACCGCTCGCTGCTCGTCAATGGCCGCGTCAGCCAGGAATGTGCGCTCTTCGGCGGGGACTGGCTCACGATCGACGATCGTCCGCCTCAGCGTCGGGATCATCGGTGTCGTGGCCGGTCGGCGGAGGAGCGTCCCCGCCCTTCCCGACGCCGGTGCGAGTCCGGGAGGCATCCGCCTCCTCCGCACCCTCCTCGTCGGCGGGGACCTGGCTGAACTCCGAGGTGGCCAGACCGAACACGCCGCCGTCGTACTCGTTGACGCCGGTCGCCACGGACTGGTCGAGCAGATGGGTCGCGAGCTCCCGCTGGATGACGAGGGGATCCTGGCACAGGTCCTTCCACAGCGCCACACAGAGCAGAAGCATGACGATGACGAACGGCAGCGCGGAGACGATCGTGATGTTCTTCAGCCCGTTGAGCGCCTCGGAGGGATCGCTGCCCCCGGCCAGAAGCATCACCGCCGCGACCGCACCCGTCGCGACACCCCAGAAGATGACGAGCCGCCTGCCCGGTTCGAGGGCCCCGTTGGCCGAGAGCGTGCCCATGACGATCGACGCCGAATCGGCTCCCGTGACGAAGAAGATCGCGATGAGGATGACCGTGACGATCATGAGGATGATCGCGATGAGGTTGGGCAGGGGAAGCGCGCCGAGGAGGTCGAAGAGGATCGTGTCCATCTTGATGTCCGGTTCGCCGTCGACGATGCTCGCGAGCGCCCGGACAGTGCCCTCACCGCGTTCGGCGCGCTCCTGGATGCCGATGGCGCCGCCGCCGAAGATCGCGAACCAGATCGTCGAGACCACCGAGGGGACGATGAGGACGCCGGTGACGAACTGGCGGACCGTCCGTCCGCGGGAGATGCGGGCGATGAAGAGGCCGACGAAGGGCGACCACGAGATCCACCATGCCCAGTAGAAGACCGTCCACGAGGACAGCCATTCGTTGACGCCGACCCCGTTGGCCGCCGTCCGCGAGGCCATCTGCGGCAGATCCTCGATGAACGAGCCCACCGAGGAGGGGATGACGTTGAGGATGAACAGCGTCGGCCCGCCGATGAAGACGATCGCGGCGACGATGACCGCGAGGACCATGTTGATGTTCGACAGCCACTGGATGCCCTTCTCCACCCCGGACACGGCCGAGGCGACGAAGGCCGCGGTGAGGATCGCGATGATGAGGACGAGGACTGGGGAGGAGACATCGGGGAGGATGCCTGCAGTCTGGATGCCGCCGCCGATCTGGATGGCCCCGAGCCCGAGCGAGCACGCGGAGCCGAAGAGGGTGGCGAGGATCGCGAGGATGTTGATGATCTTCCCGCCGACCCCGTTGACCACGCGCTCGCCGAAGAGCGGGGTGAACATCGAGGAGAAGAGCTGGGAGCGCCCGAGCCGGAACGACCCGTAGGCGACGCCGAGGCCGACGATCGCATACATCGCCCACGGGTAGAGGGTCCAGTGGAACAGCGTCGTGCCCATGGCCGTGCCCATCGCCTCGGCGGTCGACCCGTCGACGGTGTTCGGTGGGGGAGACATGTAGAAGAACAGGGGCTCGCCCACCCCGGAGAAGACGAGGCCGATGCCCATGCCGGTGGCGAACATCATCGCGATCCACGAGGAGGTGCGGAACTCCGGCTTCTCCCCGTCCTTGCCGAGCGGGATCCGCCCGAACCGGCTGACGGCGACGACGATGACGAAGATCGTGAAGACCGTGGCGGCGATGACGAAGAGCCACCCGAAGTTGTCCATCACCCCGGTCAGGGCGGCACCGGCGACGACGCCGAGGCTCTCCGGCGAGATGAAGCCCCAGACGACGAAGGCGACCGCGAGGAACCCGGCGGTGAAGAAGACCGGCTTGTCGAGGCCGATGCGGCGCAGATACCGCTTCTTCGTCGGCGGATTCTGCAGGTGGGTGATGAGTTCGCGCGTGCGGTCGAAGCCGTTGCCGGCCCCGAGGCCGGAGTCGTCGACGTTGCCGCTGCCGGAGGTGTTCGATGGATCGCTCATGGGTTCGGTTGCCGCATCGGGTCGCCTCAGACGGCCGTGCGCGGCGATCCTTCCTGGTCTCGACGGCGAGGTGAGAGGCACACTACCAAAATCTGTGACCCAGGCAAGAGGGTGTCCGGGCGGCAGGTCCGGCCCCCGCTATGCTTAAGGACACGATGCATCTCAAAAGCCTGACCCTGCGCGGATTCAAATCCTTCGCCTCGGCCACGACCCTGAAGTTCGAGCCGGGCATCACCTGCGTCGTCGGCCCCAACGGGTCAGGCAAGTCCAACGTCGTCGACGCTCTCTCCTGGGTGATGGGCGAACAGGGGGCGAAGAACCTGCGCGGCGGGAAGATGGACGACGTCATCTTCGCCGGCACCTCGAAGCGCCAGGCCCTCGGCCGCGCCGAGGTGACCCTGACCATCGACAACTCCGACGGAGCCATCCCCGTCGACTACACCGAGGTGACGATCTCCCGGACCCTCTTCCGCACCGGGGGCAGCGAATACGCCGTCAACGGGGCACCCGCCCGCCTCCTCGACATCCAGGAGCTCCTCAACGACTCCGGCCTCGGCAAGGAGATGCACGTCATCGTCGGCCAGGGCCGCCTCGACGCGATCCTCCACGCCGACCCCATCGAACGCCGCAGCTTCATCGAGGAGGCCGCCGGCGTCCTCAAGCACCGCCGCCGCAAGGACAAGGCCGTCCGCAAGCTCACCGGCCTGCAGACCAACCTCGACCGCCTCGGCGATCTGCGCACCGAACTCAACCGGCAGCTCGGACCGCTGGGACGCCAGGCTCAGGCAGCCGCCCGCGCCGCCACCGTCCAGGCGACTCTCCGCGATGCCACCGCCCGGCTGCTGGCCGACGACGCCGTGCGCCTGCAGGCCTCCCTCTTCGCCGCCTCCGACGGGGGAGGCGACCACACGGAGAGGATCGCCGACCTCGAAGGCCGCCGCGCGCAGGCGGAGTCCCGGCTGACCGAGATCGAGACCCGGCTCTCGAACGTCGAAGGTGACCTCGAGGAGATGCGCACCGCGGAATCCCGCACCCAGACCCAGGCCGTGCGCGCCAGCGGCCTGGCCAGCCGCGCCGGCGACAAACGCTCCCACCTCCTCTCCGAGGTCACCAGCCTCGGCCGGCGCGAAGGCCGCTCACCCGATGAGCTGCGCAGCCAGGCCGAGGGAATCAAATCGGAGCTCAGCGCCGCCGATGAGGCCGTCACCGACTCGACAGCCGCCCTCGAGACCGCGAACGCCCGCAAAGAGGAACTCGCCGCCGCCCTGCGGGAGGCCGAAGCCGACGTCAAGGCCGCACAGATCGCCATCACCGAGGCGGTGAAGAACCGTTCGAGCCTCCACTCCCGGCAGGAGCAGGCACGCTCCCGCATCACCGACCTGCAGGCCCGCATCGAAGCCGGCCGCAGCGAGATCGCGACGATCGAGACCCGACTCGTCGACCGACGCGAAGCCCTCACCGCCGCCGAAGCCGCCGTCGAGACCGTCGAAGAGGGCGAGACCACCCTCGATGAGACCTATGAGACGGCGAAGGCAGCCCAGACCGACCTCGAAACGCAGCTGCGGGAGGAGAAGGCGAAGCGCGCCGAGGCGGCCTCCGAACTCGCCTCCGCCCGCGCCCGTGCCGAAGCCCTCGCACTCGGCACCGCACTCGAAGCCGACCTGAACGACATAGTCTCCTCCGGCCTGCCCGGGGTCGAGACCGCCGTGACGGAGAAGCTCACGGTGACCACCGGCTACGAGATGGCCGTGGCCGCGGCCCTGTCGACGACCGTGAGCGGCGTCATCGTCGACTCCGGGCAGGCGGCACTGACGGTGCTCGACCACCTCGGCGAGGACACCAACGTCTCCCTGACCATCCCCAGCGGAACCCACCCGGCCCCTGCGGGCACAGCCGAGGCGACCGCCTCGGCGGGAGGATCCGGAAAAGGCGGTGACACCGGGCCCCAGCGCCTGGCCGACTTCGTCCGCGCCGACGACCCCGCCCTCGACACCCTCGTCAGGAGCGCCCTGACCGCCGTCGTGTGCACCCCCGACGCGGCCACCGCGCTCGCCGTCGTCGACGCGGACCCGCAGCTCACCGCCGTCACCGTCCACGGCGAGGTCATCACCTCGACCCGCGTCAGCCGCGCCCGCACCGCCTCGGGCACCCGGCTCGCCTCGCAGACGGCGCTGACCGAGACCGAGGAGACGATCGCCGGCCTCGAAGCGACCGTGACCGGGCTCGACGCCGACATCGCCGCGACCGAACGGAGGCTCGCCGAGGCGAAACCCGTCACCGCCGCGGCCCTCGAGGCCCTCCACTCCTCGGACGCGCAGATCATGGCCGCCGCCGAGGAGGTCTCCCGGATCACCGGTGAGATCGCCGCCGACGAGACCCGCCTGAGCCGGGCCGGGGAGAACGACGCCGAACTCCGCCGCCGCCTCGCCGCAGCCCAGCAGGACGCCGACACCGCCGAAGCGGCCCTGGCCGGGGTCGAGGACGTCGACGAGGTCGTCGACACCTCACACCGGGACGCGCTCAGCCGTGAGGTCTCCCAGACCTCCGAAGACGTCATCGAAACCCGCATCGCACACAAGGCCGCAACCGACCGCGCACGGTTCCTCCGCGACCGCGTCGACTCCCTCACCCGGCAGGCCGCCGCCGAGGAGGCCGCCCGCGAACAGGCGCAACGGGCCATCGCCCGCAAGACCACCGCCGCCGCTTCGGCGCTGACGATCGCCGAGGTCGCCGAGGAGGCAGCAGCACTCGCCGCCGCCACCGTGACCGAACTCGCCGAGACCATCGGAGTCCTCGTCGACGAGCGCGCGGGCCTGCGGGAGGAGAAGGGCCGCCTCGGCGAGGAACTGGGTCAGACGCGGAAGGAACTGGGCCGACTCAAGGACGCCGCCGCGGAGGCCGAGCTCGCGAAGGAGCGGTACCGGCTCAAGCTCGAGGAGATCGAGCACCGCGCCGAACAGGAGACGGGACTCGGCATCGACCGGCTCATCGAACTCTTCGGACCCGACACCCCCGTGCCCGGCTTCGAGGACGGGGAGGAGGAGAGGCCCTACGTCCGCTCCGAGGTCGAGAAGCGGCACAAGGAGGCCTCGAAGCAGCTGGCGCGGATCGGCACGGTCAACCCGCTCGCCCTCGAGGAGTACGAAGCGCTCAAGGAACGCCACCAGTTCCTCGAGAAGCAGATCGCCGACATCGAATCCTCGCGCAAGGACCTCATGCAGCTCGTCGACGAGGTCGACCGGCACGTCGAACGCGTCTTCGCCGAGGCCTACGCCGACACCGCCCGCGAGTTCGAGGACATCTTCTCCCGCCTCTTCCCCGGCGGCGAAGGCAGCCTCAGCCTCACCGACCCCGACGACATGCTCACCACCGGCGTCGACGTCCACGCGAGGCCTGCGGGCAAGAAGGTCAAACGCCTCTCGCTGCTCTCCGGCGGGGAGCGCTCGCTTGTGGCCGTGGCGATGCTCGTCGCGATCTTCAAGGCCCGGCCGAGCCCCTTCTACGTTATGGACGAAGTCGAAGCCGCCCTCGACGATCTCAATCTCTCCCGTCTGCTCACGGTGTTCAGGGAGCTGCAGGATTCGAGCCAGCTCATCGTCATCACCCACCAGAAGCGGACGATGGAGATCGCCGACGCCCTCTACGGGGTGACGATGCACGGCGACGGCGTCTCGAAGGTGATCTCCCAGCGCATCCCGACCCGCCCCGAGGAGTGAGCCTGCGTGTCGGCGGCATTCAGCGGAGTCCCAGGGAATTCTCCAGCGGCCACGCCACCCCGTGTGACTTCAGCCCTGTGCAGGGACTATAGACTTGTGGGACGAAGAAGCACTGTCGAGAACTTATGAGGAGCGGGACGTCCATGGCCGAGTCGGCTGAACCACGGGGTGACTGCCTGGCATGAATGCAGTACTCGTCGTCATCGTCGGACTCGCCATCTCCTTCGCCCTCGCCCTCGTCGTCGTCCTCCTCGTCGCCCTTCCCGGGCTGCGCGCGGAAGGACGGCTGCGATACTCCTCGGATGTGCAGCGCTTCCGACTGCCCGGCCAGTGGACCGGCTACGACGACGAAGTCCACGAGTTCTTCGGCCACGACGACGGCACCTCCCACCTGGCCACCCGTGAACAGGCCGCCGTCACCGCGATCCGCGACCACTCGTACGTGCTCCGCCCGCAGCCGCGCCGACATGCGGCACCATCGCTGCTCACCGTCCGGCCGCGCACCCGCCACTGGAAGATCCCCGATTCGGGCACCGGCTGGCGCACCACCGCCGGTCTGCTCTTCGGCTCCCGCGGCACCTGAGACCACCCCTGACCGCCTTGGGCAGGGGACTGTCCGCGCGCGGCACCGCCCGTGACACGTTCACGGAGACCAGGCCGTAACCCTTACGGCGCTAGGACAGCAGACCAAGGAGGACGTCCCGCAATGGACCAGCCGATCATCCTGCTCATCGTCGCAGCCATCGTCTTCATCCTCGTCGTGGCGCTGGGCATCAGCCTGCGCATCAACGCCCGACGCAAGGGCTTCGGCGAGGACCAGTCGATCGACGCCGACTTCACCGGCGAACTGACGATCGACGAGATCACCGAGGCCGTGGCCAAGGAGAAGGAGAAAGCGGCCGGCTCCGAGGTGCCGACCGAACCGGCCAGCCGCCTCGTCCGCCTCCGCGAGAGACTCGCGAAGTCGAACTCCGGGCTCGGCCGCGGACTGCTCAACCTCCTCTCCCGCGACACCCTCGACGAGGCGACGTGGGAGGAGATCGAGGACACCCTCATCCTCGCCGACGTCGGCGTCGAACCGACCTCCGAACTCGTCGACACCCTCCGCGAACGCGTCAAGGTGCTCGGCACCCGCGACCCCGACGAGGTTCGGGGACTGCTGCGCGAGGAGCTCATCAAGCTCGTCGACCCGACGATGGACCGCGAACTCGCCACCTCCGGCACCGCAGGGGATCCTGCCGTCATGCTCGTCGTCGGCGTCAACGGCGCCGGCAAGACGACGACGGTGGGCAAGATCGCCCGCGTCCTCGTCGCCGAGGACAAATCCGTCCTCCTCGGCGCCGCCGACACCTTCCGCGCGGCCGCCGCCGACCAGCTGACGACCTGGGGCTCACGCGTGGGCGTGGAGACCGTGCGCGGCGAGGAGGCCGCCGACCCCGCCTCGGTGGCCTACGCCGCCGTCGAGAAGGGCAAGGCGGAGGACGCCGACGTCGTCCTCATCGACACCGCTGGTCGCCTGCAGAACAAGGTCGGGCTCATGGACGAGCTGCGCAAGGTCAAGCGCGTGGCCACCCGTCCCCTCGGCGAGGGCCACGACATCGACGAAGTCCTCCTCGTCCTCGATGCGACGACCGGGCAGAACGGGATGCAGCAGGCCAGGGTGTTCGCCGAGGCGGTCGACATCTCCGGCATCGTGCTCACGAAGCTCGACGGCACTGCGAAGGGCGGCATCGTCATCGCCGTCCAGCGTGAGCTCGGGGTCCCGGTCAAGCTCATCGGCCTCGGCGAAGGTGCCGACGACCTCGCCCCGTTCACCGCCGAAGGGTTCGTCGACGCTCTCCTCGACTGAGCCATCCCGCCCGCTGAGACAGTCGAACGATCGGTCTCAGCGGGCTTCTCACTGCCTCTGACCAGGCATTCCGCCTCACCTGAGGCCCTCGTCACATTCTCGAAACATCGTCGAATCATTCCCGTGACCTCGTCCCTGAAGACTGGGCGCACCGGAACCGATTGAGACGATTGAGAGACAGAGACATGGAACTCGATGCAGTGAATGTGTGGATGATGGTCGCTGCGGGGCTCGTGCTGCTGATGACCCCCGGCGTGGCCTTCTTCTACGGAGGGATGACTCGGATCAGTTCGAGCATCAACATGATGATGATGGTCTTCTCGGCCATGGCCGTCGGGGCGCTGGTCTGGGTGCTCTACGGCTACGGCCTGAGCTCCGGCGACTCGATCGCCGGGATCGTCGGCAACCCGCTCAGCCAGCTCGGCCTCGCCGACGCCGTCGCCAACCAGCCGGAGACACTGATCTCCATCGGCTACGGGTCGACGTTCGCGATGATCGCGATCGCCCTCATCGCCGGGGCCGTGGCCGACCGCGCGAAGTTCTCCACGTGGCTGGTCTTCTCCGCCGCCTGGGTCACCCTCGTCTACTGCCCGTTGGCCTTCATGGTCTGGGGTGATGGAATACTGTCGGCCGACGGCGCGATCGGCAGCGTCTTCGGACCCGCGATCGACTTCGCCGGCGGCACCGTCGTCCACATCAACGCCGGCATCTCGGCCCTCGTCCTCGTCGTCGTCATGGGCCGCCGGGCACGCTTCTCCACCCCGCACAAGCCGCACAACATCCCCATCACCGTCCTCGGCGCAGCTCTCCTGTGGTTCGGCTGGTTCGGGTTCAACGGCGGAGCCGCCTCGACGATCGAGCAGGCCGGACTCATCTGGGTCAACACCCTCGTCGCCCCGGCCGCGGGCATGATCACGTGGATCACCATCGAACGCCTGCGGGCCTCACGACCGAGCAGCATCGGCAGCGTCTCCGGACTCATCGCCGGCCTCGTCGCGATCACCCCGGCCTGTGCCGACGTCGAACCCTACGCTGCGATCCTCATCGGCATCGCCGCCGGCGCCGGAGCCTACTTCGCGGTCGTCGCGAAGAACCGCCTGCGCTACGACGACGCCCTCGACGTCGTCGCCGTCCACCTCGTCGCCGGCATCATCGGCACCGTGCTCATCGGCTTCTTCGCCGTGCCGAGCGAGGAGACGGCCGCCGGACTCTTCTACGGCGGAGGCCTCGGACTCCTCACCGCGCAGATCGTCGCTTGCCTCGTGGCGCTCGTCTACGCCGGACTCGTCACGCTCGTCATCGCCCTCGTGCTGCGCACGACGATGGGCCTGCGCATCGATCCCCGCGACGAGCTCGGCGGCATCGACAACTTCGAACACGCGGAACGCGCCTACTCGTTCCGCTGACGCCCCAGGCTCCCGCGCGGGGATGCCGGTCGGTCTCGCCGGCCGCCCGGCGCGGGGGAGTACGCCGGAGTGCTCACAGCTCACCCCACCCACGGTCCCAGCAGACATCGTGGGTGGGGTGTTCTGGCATCTGAAAGGGATTCGGCCCCGCCCAGGGGGAGTTGTTAGTCTAGAGAGTCGACCAACACTGACGAAGAAGGCCTGCACGTGTTCAACTCTCTCTCCGATCGGCTCACCGCGACATTCAAGAATCTGCGCGGCAAAGGTCGGCTCTCCGAAGCCGACGTCGATGCCACCATCCGCGAGATCCGTCGTGCCCTCCTCGATGCCGACGTGGCCCTGCCCGTCGTCCGCGCCTTCACCGGTCGCATCCGCGATAGGGCCCTGTCGGCCGAGGTCTCGGGGGCGCTCAACCCCGGCCAGCAGGTCGTCAAGATCGTCAATGAGGAACTCGTCGGCATCCTCGGCGGGCAGACCCGGCGGCTGACGTTCGCCAAGCGCCCGCCCACGGTCATCATGCTCGCCGGCCTCCAGGGCGCCGGCAAGACGACGCTGGCGGGCAAGCTCGCCCACTGGCTGAAGTCCGAAGGCCACCGACCGATGCTCGTCGCCGCCGACCTGCAGCGGCCCAACGCCGTGAATCAGCTGCAGATCGTCGGTGAGCGCGCCGGTGCCGTCGTCTACGCGCCGGAACCGGGCAACGGCGTCGGCGACCCGGTCAAGGTCGCCACCGATGCGATCGACGTCGCGAAGTCGAAGCTCCACGACGTCGTCATCGTCGACACCGCCGGTCGCCTCGGCATCGACGAAGAGCTCATGCAGCAGGCCGCCGACATCCGCGCGGCCGTCAACCCCGACGAGGTCCTCTTCGTCATCGATGCGATGATCGGTCAGGACGCCGTGACGACCGCCGAGGCGTTCGCCGACGGCGTCGACTTCACCGGTGTCGTCCTCTCGAAGCTCGACGGCGACTCCCGCGGCGGTGCCGCGCTCTCGGTGGCCGAGGTGACCGGCAAGCCGATCATGTTCGCCTCGACCGGTGAGTCGATGACGGACTTCGAGCAGTTCCATCCCGACCGGATGGCCGACCGCATCCTCGACATGGGCGACATCCTCACGCTCATCGAGCAGGCCGAGAAGAACTTCGATGAGAAGGAGACTGAGAAGCTCCAGAAGAAGTTCGAGTCCGGTGAGGACTTCGACCTCAACGACTTCCTCACGCAGATGTCGGGTCTGAAGAAGATGGGGTCGATGAAGAAGATGCTCGGCATGATGCCGGGCATGAGCCAGTACAAGGATCAGATCGAGAACTTCGACGAGCGCGAGGTCGACCGGGTCGAGGCGATCGTGAGATCGATGACACCGTACGAGCGCAGCAACCCGAAGATCCTCAACGGCTCACGCCGGGCCCGCATCGCCCGGGGCGCCGGGACGACGGTGACCGCGGTCAACCAGCTCATGGAGCGCTTCACGCAGGCGCAGAAGCTCATGCGCGGCATGGGGCGCGGCGGCATGCCGGGGATGCCCGGCATGGGAGGCATGCCCGGAATGGGCGGAATGCCCGGTGGCGGCGCCGGCAAGGGCAAGAAGAAGGCGGCGGGGAAGAAGAAGGGCCGCAAGGGCGGCCAGTCGGGCAACCCGGCCAAGCGCGCCGAGCAGGCGCAGGCCGCGCTCGACCGGAAGTCGGGGAAGACCAGGGACCCGGTCGGCTCCGCGTTCGGCGGCGTCGACCTCGGCGGGGACGATGACCTCGATCTCGCGAAGCTGCCGAAGGGATTCGGCGGCATGTTCCCAGGTGGAAAGAAGTAGGCCTTTCTGGCACAATGATCTCTTGTACTTTCGCCTCGGCGCGGGCCCTCTCTTCTGCCTCGAGTCGATAGTCCAGGTCGCAGACTCCGTCACGTCAACCCCACGACTGTGCGGTGCCTCTGTGCAAACAGAACACAAAAGGAGACACCACTACAGTGGCAGTCAAGATTCGTCTGACCCGCATGGGCAAGATCCGTGCACCCTTCTACCGTGTCGTCGTCGCCGACTCGCGCACCCGTCGCGACGGCCGCGCGATCGAGCAGATCGGCATCTACCAGCCGACCCGCAATCCCTCGGTCATCGAGATCGATTCGGATCGTGCGCAGTACTGGCTCTCCGTCGGCGCCCAGCCGACCGACCAGGTCCGCAACCTGCTCAAGCTCACCGGCGACTGGCAGAAGTTCACCGGTGAGGGCGAAGCCGTCAACACCGTCCAGCCGCAGCCGGAGAAGGAAGCCTACGTGGCTCCCAACGCCGATTCGGTGATCAAGGAAGCCATCACGAAGAAGGGCTCCGACAAGGCTGAGGTCGAGACCGAGGACGAGGCCGCCGACGACGCCGCCAAGGCGACCGAGGCGGAGTACGAAGCCGAGGCCGTCGCCGCGGAGGACAACGCCTGACATGTTGGCAGATTCGCTCGAACATCTGGTTCGCGGCATCGTCGATCATCCCGACGACGTCGCAGTTCGATCCCGGTCGTCCCAGCGCGGGACGACGCTCGAGGTCCGGGTTCACCCCGACGACCTCGGACGGGTCATCGGCCGCGCGGGTCGCACCGCGAAGGCCCTGCGCACCGTGATCAACTCCCTCGCCGGCCGTGAGTCGGTGCGGGTGGACCTCATCGAAGCGTAGATCTTCCACACACGAGGGGGACGTCGGCGGGCAGCCGACGTCCCCCTCGGGCATTCATCCGCGGCCGCGGAGCCCACGGCGGCGTCCGAACTACACTGAAGGCTGATGAGAACGCAGTCCCCCGACCACGAGGAGCACGCATGGACACGGTGATCGCCCGGCTGGGCAAGCCGCACGGGATCAGAGGCGAATTCACCGTTGAGGTGCGCACCGACCGCCCCGAGGAGCGGCTCGTGCCCGGGATGACGTTCGCCACCGACCCCGACATCGGCGAACTCACGCTCAAGTCCGCGCGCTGGCACCGTGATCGTCTCCTCCTCACCTTCGACGAGGTGGCCGACCGCACCCGCGCCGAGGAGATCCGCAACACGCTCATCCTCAGCCCCCAGGACGACGAGGACGACGACGCAGAGGCGTGGTACCTCGATGACCTCATCGGACTGGCCGCGTACGTCGGCGAGACGCAGGTCGGCGAGGTCGTCGACGTCACGAACGGCACCGCACAGGACCTCCTCCACCTCCGGCACGTCGACGGACACGAGGTGCTCGTGCCCTTCGTCGCAGCGATCGTCCCCGACGTCGACATCGAAGCCGGGCGCATCATGCTCACCCCGCCCGCCGGTCTCCTCGACGCGGAGTGAGCCTGCGCATGCGCATCGACGTCGTCTCGATCTTCCCCGACTACCTGGCCGGACTGCGGCTCTCCCTCATCGGCAAGGCGATCGACCAGGGACTGCTCGGCCTGACCGTCCACGACCTGCGCGACTTCACCTTCGACCGCCACAACACCGTCGACGACTCCCCATACGGGGGAGGGGCCGGCATGGTGATGAAGGCCGAACCGTGGGCACTCGCCCTCGACCACATCCGGCAGGCCGGAGAGCCCGGGTCTGCGGAGACGGTCGGCAGCCTCGGCGCGGGCCCGGCGAAGCCGATCCTCATCGTCCCGAGCCCCGCGGGGGAGGTCTTCGATCAGCGGATCGCCGAGGAGCTCAGCGCAGCCGAGCACCTCGTCTTCGCGTGCGGTCGCTATGAGGGCATCGATCAGCGCGTGCTCGACTGGGCGCGGGAGGACTTCGAGGTGCGGCCGATGAGCATCGGCGACTACGTCCTCAACGGGGGCGAGGTCGCGTCGATGGTGATGATCGAAGCCGTCAGCCGCCTCATCCCCGGCGTCATCGGCAACCCGGAGTCCCTGGCCGAGGAGAGCCACGAGGACGGCCTCCTCGAGTACCCGATCTACACGAAGCCGGCGGTCTGGCGCGGTCATGCGGTGCCGGAGATCCTGCTCAGCGGCAACCATGCGGCGATCGCCCGGTGGCGACGTGACCGACGTCTCGAACGCACCGCCGAGGTCAGGCCCGACCTGCTCGACGACCGTGACGACCTGGACGCCCGCGACAGCGAGGTCCTCGACCGGTTTGAGTCTTCCGACCCGGCCGTGACAGAATAGATCGTCGCGTTTGTTGGCATCCGCCTGCTTCAGGGGGTCGGATGTCCGCGCCGCCGGCCGGAGTCCTCGGCCGGCACCTGGGGAGCGATCCCGACAGACGATCCGAATACCGGTTCTTTCCGGTCCTACATGCGTGTCCTCGACCTGGAGCAGGGGCCACAGGAGAAGCACAATGCAGAAGCTCGATGTTGTCGATGCAGCCTCGCTGAAGACCGACGTCCCCGATTTCCGCGCCGGTGACACCCTCAACGTCCACGTCCGCGTGGTCGAGGGCAACCGCTCGCGCATCCAGGTCTTCAAGGGTGTCGTCATCCGCCGTCAGGGCGACGGCGTCCGCGAGACCTTCACCGCCCGCAAGATCAGCTTCGGCGTCGGCGTCGAGCGCACCTTCCCGGTGCACTCGCCCATCGTCGAGCAGATCGAGGTACTCTCCCGCGGTGACGTCCGCCGCGCGAAGCTGTACTACCTGCGCAACCTGCGCGGCAAGGCCGCTCGCATCCGCGAAAAGGCCTGAGCGCCCCGGCTGCCTGGCACCGGCGAACGTGAAGAACGCTGACGAGAACGCGACCTCCGGGTCGCGTTTTCGCGTCTCTGCCCGGATGTGGAGGATCGTCGGCATCATCGCCGTCGTCATCGTCATCCTCGGCGCCTCGGTGCGCGGATTCGTCGTGCAGCGCTTCACCATCCCCAGCGAATCGATGCAGCCGACCCTGACCGTCGGCGACACGATCGCCGTGTGGCGCCCGGACGCGCTGGCCGGCACGATCGAGCGCGGCGACATCGTCGTCTTCGACGGACGCGGCTCCTTCATCGACGACCCGCTGCCGACCCCGCTGCAGAGGATCGGCTCCTGGGTGGGTGTCGGCAGCCGCGACGTCTACTACGTCAAACGCGTCATCGCCCTCGGCGGGGACACCCTCGAGTGCTGCGACGCCGAGGGCCGGCTCCTCCTCAACGGCGAGCCGCTGACCGAGGACTACGCCCCGCTGCCCGCCTCACAGGTGCCGTTCTCCATCGCCGTGCCGGCCGACACGATGTGGGTGATGGGCGACAACCGCGACGACTCCACGGACTCGCGCGCGCTGCTCGGACGACCCGGCGGCGGCTTCATCCCCCTCGACCGGGTCATCGGCACCGTCATCGGGCACGGCTCGACGATCGACTGATACGCTCGTTCCAGCCAGCCCGCGCAGGTCGCGCACCGATGCGAAAGCGAACGAATGACCTCCGAACCACAGCCCTCCCCACGTGCGTCCAAAAAGCTCCTCCGCGGACTCCTCGAGACCCTGGTGATCATCGTCATCGCCCTCCTCATCTCCACGGCGCTCAAGACCTGGGTGGTTCGGTCCTTCTACATTCCCTCCGGGTCGATGATGGAGACCCTCCAGATCGACGACCGGGTCCTCGTCAACCAGCTGGCGCCGAAGTTCGGTCCCGCCGACCGCGGCGACATCATCGTCTTCGACGACCCCGACGACTGGCTCTCAGGCTCCGAATCCTCCGGGTACGCGCCCAACCCGTTCCTCGAGTTCATCGGCCTCGCACCCTCGGACGCAGGCAACCAGCTCATCAAACGCGTCATCGGCGTCGGCGGGGACACCGTCGAATGCTGCGATGCCGAGGGGAGGATCCTCGTCAACGGGACCCCGATCGACGAAACCTACCTGGCGCCGGGCACGCAGCCCTCGGAGATGGAGTTCTCCGTCACCGTGCCCGACGGCAGCTACTGGGTGATGGGCGACAACCGCGGCAATTCCGCGGACTCCCGCTACCACCTCGACGGACAGCCGTTCGTGCCTGCCGACAACGTCGTCGGCACCGTCTTCCTCATCAACTGGCCGCTGAGCAGCTTCGCGTGGGTGTCCAACCCGAAGGACGTCTTCGCCGACGTCCCGGCGCCGCAGGGAATCACCGTCAACTGATGGCAGCACACGGACTGCACGACGTCACGGTGGAGAGGGCGCTGCTCGCCGAGGGCTTCGACACCGTCATCGGCGTCGACGAGGTGGGGCGCGGAGCGCTGGCCGGTCCCGTGAGCGTCGGCGTCGCCGTGTTCTCGCTCACCGAGGTGTGCGCGAGTCCGGTGCCCGAGGGCATCCACGATTCGAAGCAGCTCGATGCCGTCTCCCGTGCTGCCGCCACCGCGCGGGTCCAGGACTGGGCGCAGGCGAGTGCGGTCGGGTCGACGCTGCCTGCGGAGATCGACGCACTCGGGATGACGCTCTCCCTCGGACTCGCCGCCCGGCGGGCCCTCGCACGGGTGCCGGGGCTTGTCGACGGGCAGGGCCTGGGCGAGGGGCAGGGGCGGACGATGGTCCTCCTCGACGGCAAGCACGACTGGCTCTCGGCCCCACTCACGCTCGACTGCCTGGGGATATTCGGCGCCTGCGCCGACATGGATCTGCCGCCGGTGCGCACGATCATCAAGGGCGACGGCAGCGTTCCGGTCATCGCGGCGGCGAGTATCGTGGCGAAGGTGGAGCGCGACGACACGATGATCGGCCTCGCCGAGGCGCACCCGCAGTATGGTTGGGAGTCCAACGTCGGCTACGGCACCGCCGCCCACCGGCAGGCGATCGTCGACCACGGACCGAGCGTCCACCACCGCCGAAGCTTCCGCCTGCACGCCGTGCCACCGGCCGGCGGCGGGCGGACTGCTCCTGATACCGACCCTGTCCCCGAGTCCTGACCCTGTCCCCGAGACGAAGAGAGGAACCCCGTGAGCGCAGACGATCTCGATGACTACGAGGCCCAGCTCGAACTCCAGCTCTACAAGGAGTACCGCGACGTCGTCGGCCTGTTCGCCTACGTCGTCGAGACGGAGAGGCGCTTCTACCTCGCCAACCACGTCGACCTCAAGGCCCACAACGACGCCGGCGACGTCTACTTCGAGCTGACCCTGCGCGACGCCTGGGTGTGGGACAGCTACCGGTCGGCCCGCTTCATCAAGATGGTCCACGTGCTCACGTTCAAGGACGTCAACATCGAGGAGATCGCGAAGTCCGACCTCGAACCCCCGACCTCGATCGGGCGGTGACCCGGCGCGCGGGGTGAGTCCCCGGCGGTGAGGTGAGTCCTCTCCGACTTGTGTGCGGTCGAGGTGTGGACGCCCGCTCACTCATGTGCCCTGGGCCTGTGGACGCCCACGCGTCATCCACAGGCCGATCCTCTGCTCTTCCCTCGGCGAGATCGAACGTGGTGCCGTGGTGGGCATGTCGGGAACGAGAGGGACAACGCGAGGCGAGCGGCAGATCGCCCTGGGCCGTGCCGGGGAGGACCTCGCCGTGGCGCGCCTCGAAGCCGAGGGCATGGTCATCCTCGCCCGCAACGTCCGCTGTGCGCGCGGTGAGATCGACATCATCGCCAGGGACGGCGCCGCCGTCGTCTTCGTCGAGGTCAAGACCCGCCGCACGATGCGGCAAGGATCCCCGCTCGAGGCGATCACGCCGGTGAAGCTGCGGAAGATCCGGATGCTCTCGGGACTGTGGCTGCGCGCCCAGACCGAATTCTTCCCAGCCGCCCGGATCGATGCGATCGGCATCGTCATGGAGCCGCGCGTCGTCCTCTCCCACCTGAAGAACGTGCAGGTCGACTCATGAGCGAGCCGCTGCCGGTGACCGGCGACGACGAGTTCGACCCGGAGCCCCCTGCCGAGGCCGACCCCTGGCTCGATGCCGCCGAAGAGGTCGACCCTTCGGAACCTCCGCCCCCGCTCGTGGTGGCGACCCCGGAGACGACCATCGTCGGGCGGGCCTCGGCAGTGGCCCTGTGGGGACTGACCGGCAAGATCGTCTCGATCGAGGCCAGCGTGAGTGCCGGCCTGCCCGGCATCGACATCGTCGGACTGCCGGACACCTCGGTGAGCGAATCCCGGAAGCGGCTGCGAGCGGCACTGGCCTTCCTCGGCACCCCGGTGGCCACCGAGCACCTGACCGTCAACCTCACTCCCGGCAGCGTCCCGAAGATCGGCACCGGATTCGACCTCGGCATCGCCGTGGCCGTGCTCCGGGCGCGCAGAACGATCACCTCTGCCGATACAGAGCGGGTCATCCACTGCGGGGAGCTCGGACTCGACGGTCGGATCCGCCCGGTCAGCGGGGTGCTGCCGACCCTCCACAGCGGTCTGCTCGCCGGGTTCGACCGCTTCGTCGTGCCCGCCGGCAACGCGAGCGAAGCCGGTCTCATCAGCGGCATCGAGGTCATCCCCGTCTCCTCGCTGGCCGAACTCGTCAACCTCTACGGCGGTGCACTCACCGTGCCCGCGCTGCCGCCGGTCATCGACGTCGCCGGTCCCGCGGCCCACAGTCCCGACCTCCACGACCTCGCCGAGGTGCAGGGCCAGGAGGAGGCGCGCTTCGGTCTCGAAGTCGCCGCGGCCGGGGGCCACAACCTGCTCATGCGGGGCACACCGGGAGCGGGCAAGACCCTGCTCGCCCAATGCCTGCCGGGAATCCTCCCGCCGCTGTCCGACGCCGAAGCCCTCGAGGTCGCCGCGATCCGGTCGTTGCGCGGGGAACTCACCGCCGGTGACGAACTCGACCACCGTCCCCCGTTCGAGGCGCCCCACCACCGGAGCACCGCCTCGGCGCTCGTCGGCGGACGCCGACCGGGAACCGTCGGGATCCTCAGCCGAGCCCATCGGGGAGTGCTCTTCATGGATGAGGCGCCGGAGTTCTCCCGGGACGTGCTCGAAGCGCTGCGCCAGCCGCTCGAGGCCCGGCAGGTCCACATCCACCGCGCGTGGGGGTCGATGGTGCTCCCGGCCGCGTTCCAACTCGTCATGGCCGCCAACCCGTGCCCGTGCGGCGCCGGAATGCCGGCCGGCGGCCAGAGCGCATGCCAGTGCACGCCGATGGACAAGCGCCGCTACCGCAACCGGCTGTCGGGTCCGCTCCTCGACCGCGTCGATCTGCAGCTCGAACTCTTCCCCGTCTCGCCCGCCGACCTCCGCCTCGGCGGGGACCAGGAGGCGAGCGCTGTCGTGGCCGACCGCGTGCACGCGGCCAGGCACGCCCAGGAGGCGCGCTATGCCGACTGTGCTTGGTCGCTCAACGCGAATGCGCCCGGCTCGTGGCTGCGCGACCACTTCGGCATGCGGCCCGAGGTATTGCGCGGTCTCGACCGGGCGCTCGAGACCGGCCGGATCACGATGCGCGGCTACGACAGGGTGCTGCGGGTCGCGACGACGCTGACGGACCTCGCCGGTGCCGAGGCTCCCGACGCCGACAGGATCGCCGTGGCACTGGCACTGCGGACGCAGGAGACGTGAGCGAGACGGAGGACGAAGACATGGACGACGAACGGATAACTGTTGCTCGCGAAGGCAGCGCTGAGGCCGCGGCCAGCGAGTCGCGGCAGCGCAGCGCGCTCGCCGCCCTGCTGCGGATCGGCGAACCCGGTGACGGACTGCTCAGGGCCGTCGTCGACGCCGTCGGCCCGATCGCGACCCTCGAGATCATCCGCGCCGTCGCTGCCGAACCCGTGAGCACCGGGGACGCCGCGACCCACCTGAGCGCCGAAGTCGGGGAACCGGCCGCCGGGACTCAGCTCGCCGAGGCGCTCGCCCGGTGGGCGGTGCGCTCCGCCGATGCCGACGGCGACCACGACCTCGAGGGAATGCTGCGCCTCGGTGGGCGACTCGTCATCCCCGGTCACGACGAGTGGCCGCGGTGCCTTGACGACCTCGGGCCGGCGGCGCCCCTGGCGCTGTGGGTGCGCGGACAGGCCAGGCTCGATGCGACGCTGCGCCGTGCGGTCGCCGTCGTCGGGGCGCGGGCGGCGAGCGGGTACGGGACGAAGTGCGCGTCCGACCTCGCGTGGGATCTCGGCGCCGAGGGGATCACCGTCGTCTCCGGCGGTGCGTTCGGCATCGACGCGGCCGCGCACCGGGCGGCGATCGCCCGGGACGCCCCGACGATCGCCTTCATGGCCGGAGGCGTCGACCGGTTCTATCCGGCGGCGAACGCCGATCTCTTCGCCCAGGTCCTCAACGGGGGAGCGATCGTCTCGGAGACCGCACCCGGGATGACGCCGATGCGGCACCGCTTCCTCCTGCGCAACCGGCTCATCGCCGCGTCCGCCCTCGTCACCGTCATCGTCGAAGCCGGGTGGCGCAGCGGGGCGCTCAACACCGCCCGGCATGCGCTCGAACTCTCCCGTGCCGTCGCCGCCTATCCGGGGTCGGTGTACTCGGCGTCATCGGCGGGAACGCATCGGCTCATCCGCCATCACGAGGCCGAACTCGTCACGACGGCCGCCGACGTCCTCGACCTCCTCGACGACGACGAACTGCCGCTCGATTTCGCACCAGCCCCGGATAACGGCTCACGCGGCGATGACCGGCTCGAGGACCTCAGCGAGCGGGAGAAGATCTGCCTGACCTCGCTGTCGGCGACGAAGGAACTCGACGTCGGGACGCTCGCGGCACGAGCCGGACTGACCGTCCAGGACACCCTCTCCGCGCTCGCCCTCCTCGAACTCGCAGGGCTCAGCCGGCGGCACGGCTCCGGCTGGACGAAGGTCCGAGGCGGCTGACCGCAGCCGGTCGGCAGTCGTGGCCTCCGCCCTCGCGGTTGCGCAACCGCGTAGTCTGGGGACTGTGACCGACGCACACCGCTTCCCCGAGGTCGTCGACGCCTACGCCGACCACCTGCGCTCCCGTGATGTCTCCGACCACACGCGCCGCGCCTACGTCGCCGACATCACGGACTTCTTCGCCCACGTCCGCACCGCCGATGTCGCCGACATCGGTCTCGATGAGCTGCGGTCGTGGCTCATCGCCCTCGATGATGCGGGAGCCGCGAAGTCGACGGTGGCGCGCAAGATCGCCGCCCTGCGATCGTTCTTCGGCTACTGCGTGAACTCCCTGGGACTGGCGACCAATCCCGCGGCCAGGCTGCGCACCCCGAAGAAGGACTCCCGCCTTCCGACCGTCCTCAAGCCGAAGCAGGCGGCGAACCTCATCGCAGCGGGCCAGGCGGCCGGTCCGGACCCAGGGGACGACACGCCGCCCGAGGACAAGACCGATGAGGCCATGCGGGCCCGTGATGCGGCGATCCTCGAGATGCTCTATGCGACCGCGGTCCGCGTCTCCGAACTCTGCGGACTCGACCGCGCCGACGTCGATGACCAGCGCTCGATGATCACCGTCCTCGGCAAGGGCAACAAGGAGCGTCGCGTGCCGTTCGGAACACCCGCCGGCCAGGCCCTCGAGACATGGCTGCGGATGCGGGAGAGGGTCGCCACTGAGAAGAGCGGAGACGCCCTCTTCCTCGGCCGGCGCGGTGGCCGGATCGGGGCGCGCCAGGTCCGCGACCTCGTCCACCGGTACGGCGCCCTCAACCCGGAGGCCCCGGACATCGGGCCGCACGGTCTCCGTCATTCCACGGCCACGCACATGCTCGACAACGGCGCCGACCTCCGCCAGATCCAGGAACTCCTCGGGCACGCGACGCTGAGCAGCACACAGATCTACACCCACGTGTCGATGCAGCGACTGCAGGAGACCTACCGGCAGGCGCACCCCCGGGCGTAGCCTCCCCGCCTCTCACTTCCGGAACTCCCAATGCCACGGTTCGGGCAGGGATCCCGACTGTCGTGCCCACGCCGGGTGCACCCAGCCGAAGGTCGGTGCGTTCGCCCGCATCCACTCATGTTCGGCACTGCCGAACGCATTGATCCCACCGCCCAGATCGACCGCAAGCGCCCACCCGTGGTTGGAGGTCCCGGGTGTGGCCGCCATCCGGCCCTTGCGCTTCTTGAGGACGACCTGCGTGTCGTAGTCGCGATAGGCGTCGGTGACGGAGATCGGCCGACCGAACCGCGCTTCGAACGCGAAGGAGAGCCGGTCGAACGCCGCCTGCGCATCACAGCGCAGCAGCTGTCCCGGGGCGGTCTTGAGCTCACACATCGCCGAGGCGGGGATCCGGCCGTTCCGGTGCCCGCCCCAGGACCCGGCCCCGGAGTCGCCGTCGTCACCGGCCGGCTCCTCGGCGGGCTTGCGGGAGAGCGGCAGGAGCACCGAGGCGTCCTGCCCGAAGAACGGCGCCGGATCGACGTACGCGCGGTCGCTCTCAGTCGGCCACACCCCGATGTGGAGACAGTCCTCGTCGCAGTGCGCCCCGTCGGTGACCTCGCCGATCCGCTCACCCGCTGCGAATGCGTCACCGACGGCGAGGTCGGTCGTCGCCGGCTGGAACGAGACGGTGCGGCCCGAGTCGGTGGTGATGCTCACCGTGTCGGTGCCCGCGACCGAACCGCGGAAACGCACCGCCCCGCTCGTCGGAGCCCGCAGCGGTTCACCCGGCAGGGCGCGGATGTCGATGCCCCGATGCCCTGCCAACCAGGTCTCCTGCGGCGGATCGAAGGCGGTGACGATCTCCATGACGGGCACGGGGGAGACCCACGTGGTCGCCGCCGCGCCGGTCTGGTCCGCTCTCGCGGTGGCGGGCAGACCGAGGGCGAGGACGACGAGCACGGTGACGACGAACGTCGCGACCGCAGTCACTCCGAAGCGATTCTGAGATGGGACGCGCTGGCGGGGATTGAGCGGTCGGCGAGGAGTGAGCGGTCGGGGAGGATGCGACATGCCGTCCATCGAACCGCGGGCAGACACGCGTGTCACTGCCGTCGCAACCGCCTGTGGACGGCCTCTCAGCCTCCACAGTTCAGGTGCACATGAGTCACACCGGCATCCACAGACCGCCGCACGCGAGTGCGGGCGAGCCCAGCGCGGCCGGCGGGGCCGATGCGCGCAGTCGGTAGCGTGGTGTCACCGCCCCGCCACGATACGCGCCGCCACGACACGCCCCTCCGCGACCCGCCCGCCGCGACTCGTGGCGAACCGCGGGCCACCTCGGCGACGGGGACGCACCGTCACCCGGTCACGGGGCAGTGCCGCGTCCCCGCGGAGACCACCGAATCGACCATCCACAGGCGCTTGAACGCGAGTCGATTCCGCGCCGCCGCCCCGCAGACCCAGCCCCCTCGTCACCTCGATCGGGACCCGGGACCGCAGGGCCGCCTCGGCGCGGGGGACCGATTGGAAATGGCTTGGTCACCCGCGATAGACTGGCTCCAGCAGAAGCGTGTCTTCTGACTACGCGCATCCGATTTCTTCTCCATCCCTTGGTGCACGCCTGCAGTGCGTGTGGGGCGGATGAACCGGATGCCAGGAATCAACCGAAACCGTCACAGGCGTCGTCGGCTCACAGCCGGCGGCTCACCGTGGCACAACGCACCCGCAGCAGGGTGCTCGAGAAAGGAGGGCGTCGGCATGGCCGTCGTCACCATCCGCCAGCTGCTCGACAGCGGCGTCCACTTCGGACACCAGACCCGTCGTTGGAACCCGAAGATGAAGCGCTTCATCTTCACCGAGCGCAACGGCATCTACATCATCGACCTGCAGAAGTCGCTGGGCTACATCGACACCGCGTTCGAGTTCGTCAAGGAAACCGTCTCGCACGGTGGCTCGATCCTCTTCGTCGGCACGAAGAAGCAGGCTCAGGAATCCATCGCCGAGCAGGCCAAGCGCGTGGGCCAGCCCTACGTCAACCAGCGCTGGCTGGGCGGCATGCTCACGAACTTCCAGACCATCTCCCTGCGTCTGCGCCGCCTCAAGGAACTCGAAGAGATCGACTTCGACGACGTTGCCGGCTCCTCGCACACGAAGAAGGAACTCCTCATCCTCCGTCGTGAGAAGGACAAGCTCGAGAAGACCCTCGGCGGCATCCGCGACATGCAGCGGACCCCGTCGGCCGTGTGGATCGTCGACACGAAGAAGGAGCACCTCGCCGTCGACGAGGCGAAGAAGCTGGGCATCCCGGTCATCGCGATCCTCGACACGAACTGCGACCCCGACGACGTCACCTACCCGATCCCGGGCAACGACGACGCAATCCGCTCGGTGTCCCTGCTCACCCGCGTGATCGCCGACGCCGTGGCCGAGGGCCTCATCGCACGCCACTCCGGCGACGACGAGTCCGGTGAGAAGAACGTCTCCGCCGTCGAGCCGATGCCCGAGTGGGAGCGCGAGCTCCTCGAAGGCAATGCCGCTGAGGGCGAAGCCAACACCGCCGAGGCCGAGGCCAAGGTCGCCGCGGACGCAGCCACCGCTGACGCCGCCGCCGGTGACACCTCCGCTGCCGACGCCGAGGCCGAGACGGCCAAGGCCGACGCCGCCACCGCTGAAGCCGACGCCGAGGCGAACGCCGAAGCGAACGCTGACTCCACCGAGTCCTGATCTCACTCACCTCCACCACCACTAGGAGAAAGAATGGCAAACTACACTGCCGCTGACATCAAGGAACTGCGCGAGAAGACCGGCGCGGGAATGATGGACGTCAAGAAGGCCCTCGACGAGGCCGACGGCGATCAGGCGAAGGCCGTTGAGCTCCTCCGCGTGAAGGGCCTCAAGGGCGCCACCAAGCGCGAAGGCCGCGCCACCTCCGACGGACTCGTGGCCAGCTTCGTCGACGGCGGAGTCGGCACCATGATCGAGCTCGACTCGGAGACCGACTTCGTCGCGAAGTCGCAGCGCTTCATCGACCTCGCCGACGAAGTCCTCGCCCTCGCGGTGTCGAACAAGTCCGAGTCGGCGGAGTCCCTCCTCTCGGTCGAGGCCGACGGCAAGACCGTCGCCCAGTTCATCACCGAGTCCGGCGCCGCCCTCGGCGAGAAGGTCGACCTGCGCCGCGTGGGTCGTCTCGAGAGCCAGAAGGTCGAGTCCTACCTCCACCGGACGAACAAGGACCTGCCCCCGCAGGTCGGCGTTCTCTTCGGCTACGAAGGCGACGACCAGACCGTGGCCCACGATGTCGCCGTGCACATCGCCGCGATGGCTCCGAAGTACTTCTCCCGTGAGGACGTCCCCGCCGAGCTCGTCGAGAACGAGCGCCGCATCGCCGAGGACACCGCGAAGAACGAAGGCAAGCCCGAACAGGCTCTGCCGAAGATCATCGAAGGCCGCGTCAACGGCTTCTTCAAGGAGAACTGCCTGCTCGACCAGGGATTCGCCAAGGATCCCAAGCAGTCCGTGGGCAAGGTCCTCGAAGCTGCCGGCCTCAAGGCCACCGGTTTCCTCCGCTTCCGCGTGGGAGCCTGAACCGCAGCACGATCGCTGACGGGATCACCATGATCCCCGCGTGATCCGATGACGGGGTCGGACCGATTCGGTCCGGCCCCGTCTTCGCTAGACTGACCCAGACGAACCACCCCGGAACGGCGCTGCCCACAAGGCGGCGCCGCCCGCATGGAAGAAGGACCTCAATGACATCGACCCCGGTACACGAATCGAGCCATGCCAGCCGACCCCTGCGCACCCACCGTCGACGGGTGCTGCTCAAGCTCTCAGGCGAGGTCTTCGGCGGAGGCAGCATCGGCGTCGATCCCGACGTCGTCGCTGCCGTCGCCCGGGAAGTCGCCCCCACCGTCGACGATGTCGAGGTGAGCATCGTCGTCGGCGGCGGAAACTTCTTCCGCGGCGCCGAACTCTCCCAGCGCGGCATGGACCGCACCCGCGCCGACTACATGGGCATGCTCGGCACCGTGATGAACTGCCTCGCGCTCCAGGACTTCCTCGAGCAGCTCGGCGTCGACACGCGCGTGCAGACCGCGATCCCGATGTCCCAGGTCGCCGAGTCCTACATCCCGCGCCGCGCGATGCGGCACATGGAGAAGAACCGCGTCGTCATCTTCGGCGCCGGTGCCGGCCTGCCCTACTTCTCCACCGACACGGTGGCAGCCCAGCGGGCGCTCGAGATCCACGCCGACGAGGTGCTCATCGCGAAGAACGGCGTCGACGGGGTCTACACCGCCGACCCGAAGCTCGACCCCAACGCGGTGAAGATCGACGAGATCAGCTACCAGGAGGCTCTGCAGAAGGGCCTCAAGGTCGTCGACGCGACCGCGTTCTCCCTCTGCATGGACAACCGGCTTCCGATGCATGTCTTCGGCATGGAAGGGGAGGGCAACCTGCGCAAGGCGATCTCCGGCGAGAAGATCGGCACCGTCGTCAAGTAGCCTGCGCGGCGGGGTCATCCCCGGTGGCTTGCCGACCAGGATCCGCTGGTCAGGCACCCGCAGCCGACACACCGGCGGAGGCGAATCCGCCGTGGTCCGAGTGCGCCAAACGCGAGCTCGGACACATAGAATGTTCACACAGCTCCAATCGACTGAAAAGAGTGTCTCGTGATTGAAGAAACACTGGCAGAGGCCAGGGAGAAGATGGACAAAGCCGTGGAATTCACGCAAGAGGACTTTGCGTCGATCCGCACCGGCCGGGCCAACCCCGCGCTCTTCGCGAACATCGAGATCGAATACTACGGAGCGCCGACGCCGCTCCAGCAGCTCGCCTCGTTCCAGACGCCGGAAGCCCGCACGATCCTCATCACTCCCTACGACAGGGGCACCCTCGGCGACATCGAGAACGCGCTGCGCAACTCCGACATCGGCGCCAACCCCGCCAACGACGGCAACGTCATCCGCGTCGTCCTCCCCGAACTCACCGAGGAGCGCCGCAAGGAGTACGTGAAGATCGTCAAGGGCAAGGCCGAGGACGGCAAGGTCTCGATCCGCAACATCCGCCGCCACGCCAAGGAGACCCTGGAGCGGATCAAGAAGGACGGCGAAGCCGGCGAGGACGAGGTCACCCGGTCGATCTCCGAACTCGACGACATCACGAAGAAGAAGGTCGACTCGATCGACAAGCTCCTCGATCAGAAGGAAGCTGAGCTCCTCGAGGTCTGATGATCGCGTTGTCGACACCTGGGACTCCCGCATCCGATCCGACCCCGGCAGAGGGGTCGGATCGGGGCGCGTCTGCGCAGGCCCCGTTCCCGAAGAGGCGTGACCTGCGCGGCACCGACACGGTCTACTCCGCCGCCGAGGTGGAGGTCGAGGTCGCGCCGGCGCCGAAGGACTACGGGCGGGCAGGTCGCAACCTTCCTGCCGCGATCGGCATCGGACTGCTCATCGGCGGAGTCGTCCTCGTCTCCCTCATCTTCTTCCCCGAATCCTTCATCTTCGTCATCCTCATCGCCATCGTCGCGGCGATGTGGGAGCTGGCGAACGCGCTCTCGCGCTCGGGCTCCCTCGTCTCGCGGATTCCCGTGATGATCTCGGCGGCCTGCATGGTCGTCGCCACGTACTTCGGCGGTCGCGAGGCCCTGTGGGTGACCTTCGCCGCCAGCGCCGGCGCCGTCATGCTCTTCACGATGGTTGAGCGCCGGAAGAACGCCGTCAAGGACGTCTCCCTCTCCCTCTTCGCGCTCACCTACGTGGGCCTCATGGCGTGCTTCGTCGTCTATCTCCTCACCCTGCCCGACGGCAACCTCTACGTCATCATCTTCCTCGCCAGCGTCGTCGCCTCCGACATCGGCGGCTACGTCTTCGGCGTCCTCTGGGGGAAGCATCCGATCGCCCCCCGAATCTCGCCGAAGAAGTCGTGGGAGGGCTACGCCGGATCCGTCGTCTTCACCGCCGCCGTCGCGACGACGCTCGCGGTCACCCTCCTCGGCGCCCCCTTCTGGACGGGCCTGATCATCGGCGTCGTCATTCCCGCCTTCGCCACCCTCGGCGACTTCAGCGAGTCGATGATCAAACGCGATCTCGACCTCAAGGACATGGGTACGCTGCTGCCCGGACACGGCGGGGTGATGGACCGTCTCGACTCGATCCTCCCGACCGCCCCCGTCGCGCTCGTGATGTTCTCCGTCCTGCCCGGTTTCCTCTGAGTCCAACCCACCGAGGCGGCGGCCGCCGAGGCGGTCGCGGGCCGGTCCCGGGTGGTCCCGACCACAACCCGCCTGTCCGCAGACCATGAGACAATGGGCGGGTGAGTGCATCAGGTGGAAGCAGACAAGTCCGACCCGTCGTCGAGCATGCCGACGGCACGACGTCGACGACCCCGATGCGCGACGGTCGTCCGCTGCTCAACTTCAAGTCACCGCGCGTCGCGCAGCCGCAGCAGCACCTCGCGGACATGACGATGGACGAGCGCATCGCCGCCGTCGAGGAGATGGGGCTGCCCGCCTTCCGTGCCAAGCAGCTGTCCAACCACTACTTCACCCGGTACCACACCGACGTCGAGTCGATGACCGACCTGCCCAAGGACGTACGCGGACCCCTGGCGGAGCGCTTCTTCCCGCCCCTGCTCACCGAGGTGCGCCGCCTGACGACGGAGAACGGCGACACGATCAAGTTCCTCTGGCGGCTCTTCGACGGCGCCCTCGTCGAATCGGTGCTCATGCGCTACCGCAACCGCATCACCCTGTGCGTGTCGAGTCAGTGCGGCTGCGGCATGAACTGCCCGTTCTGCGCGACCGGCCAGCAGGGGCTGACCCGGAACATGTCGACGGCCGAGATCGTCGAACAGGTCATCCGCGCCAACCAGGCGATCGCCGCCGGTGAGCTCGCACCCCTGACGTCGGGCGCGGTCGGCGACGATGAGGTCGCCCTCGGCGCCGAAGCCGACGAAGAGCAGGGGGAGACCCCGGACGGCGCCACCGGGGCGGGCGCCGGTCAGGCGGGGGCCGCCTCGGCGAACGGGCCCGAACGGGTGACGAACATCGTCTTCATGGGCATGGGCGAACCCCTGGCCAACTACAAGCGCGTGATGAACGCGGTGCGGCACTTCGTCGCCCCGGCACCCGAGGGCCTGGGCATGTCGGCCCGGCGGATCACGGTCTCGACGGTCGGGCTCGTGCCCGGCATCAACAAGCTCGCCGCCGAGGACATCCCCGTCACCTTCGCCCTCAGCCTCCATGCGCCCGACGATGAGCTGCGCAACGAGATGATCCCCGTCAACACGCGCTGGAATGCCGACGAGGCGATCGACGCCGCCTACAACTACTACAAGGTCACCGGCCGGCGCGTGAGCATCGAATACGCGCTCATCAAGGACATGAACGACCATGCCTGGCGCGCCGATCTGCTCGCGAAGAAGCTCAACGCGCGCGGCCGCGGCTGGGTCCACGTCAATCCGATCCCGCTCAACCCGACGCCGGGATCGGTGTGGACGGCCTCGGAACCGGAGGTCGCGAACGAATTCGTCCGCCGCCTCGTCGACGCCGGCGTGCCCACGACGATCCGCGACACCCGCGGCTCCGACATCGACGGAGCCTGCGGACAGCTCGCCGCCGCTGACTGAACGCAGGCAGGCGGCCCACGGGCCCGCCGCTGACACGGCATCGGCAGGACACTCCATCTATCATGGTGGAAACGACTTATTGTGCGATTCGCTTCTGGAGGAATCATGGCGGACACGACGTTCCCTCGAATGTCGGGTTGGAAGAACGGCTACGACCCCAAACAGGTCGACAGCTTCTTCAAACGGGCTCGGGAATCGTTCGAACGGCCGACCCCGCAGCCCGGTGACCTCGACTCGCGTGCCGTGCGCACCGTCGGCTTCGACCTCGTCCGCAAGGGCTACCATGTCGCCGTCGTCGACGCCGCCCTCGACCGCCTCGAGGACGCCTTCGCCAAGCAGGCCCGCGACCGTCTCATCGCCCAGTCCGGACAGGACGCCTGGGTGCAGGAGCTCACCCGCGTCGCGGCGTCGCTGCGCGGCCGGCTTGTCCGCGACGCGGGGGAGCGGTTCGACAACCCGGCCCCCGGGGTCATCGGCTACGACATCGCCCAGGTCGACGACATGTGCGAGAAGGTCAACTCCTACTTCACGCAGGGAGTGGCGATGAGCGTCGACCAGGTGCGCCGTGTCCTGTTCAAGACGGCGAAGGGCAACAAGGCCTACGACGAGGACCAGGTCGACGCGTTCATCGACCGCGTCGTCGAGGTGATGGCCTCCGTTGACTGACATCCACTGGTTCACCAAGCCCGCCGGAGACGACGCCGGGACCCTCAACCCGGTCTACGACGTCCTCGACCATCCGATCGCCATGGGCGGTGCCGATGACATCGTCGTCACCGGAGACACACCCGAAGCGCCGCTGATCGACGGCCGTGAGGTCACCGATCCGCGGCTCATCAGCGCCCTGTCCAAGCCCGTCGAGCTCGATCGCGCCGAGGTGCTCGACCGCAGTGCGAAGCTCGGCGGGATCCTGCGCGCCATGGGTGTCGACCCGGAGCGGACGCAGGTGCGCATCGACGCCGAGGTGCCCGCGGCGGCACGCGCACTGAGCACGCTCGCGGCCCTGCGCATCGGGATGGTCGTCGACGTCCGCAGCGGCGAGAGTGCCGGAGACGACCGTGCGGATGATGTGACCGTCGTGCGCATCCACCCGATCGACGCGGACGCGATCGCACCCGGGCGGGCCGTCGTCAAGGTCATCCGCTCGCGCTTCGAAGGCGTGGGCATCACCGTTGACGGGCAGACGGCGAACCTCGACCAGGCGATGCGCGATTCCCGCGTCGAATCCGCCGTCGTCGTCCCCCTCGACGCGAACCGCACGATCGCCCTCACCGACGCTGGCGCCGTTGCGGCCGCCGACGGAGTGGAGTGGCTGCAGGAGACCGTCATCGACGAGCAGTGATGCCGGCGGTGCTGTTGGGCGCCGTTGCTGGGCGCCAGACGTCGTTCTGCGTGCCGAATGTCTCTGAACCCGCCGAAGGTGTGCTCAGTGCTCGCCGCAGGTGTGTGCGCCGAAAGTGCGAGTGCCAGCCAGACGTCGTTCTGTCTGCGAGAAGTGCGCTGACAAACAGAGGTGTCGGCCAGAAGTACGAGTGCGGGGAACTGGTCTCCCGCATTCGTACTTCTGGCCGACAGTCGCACTGATGTCGCAGCGGCGCTGACGTCGAAACTCGCGCTGACGTCGCAGCGGCGCGTCAGTTCGCGAAGGCGTTGATCCCCGTCAGCGCGCGACCGATCGTGAGCTGGTGGACCTCGTGGGTGCCCTCGTAGGTGAGGACGGTCTCGAGGTTGACCGCGTGGCGCAGCGGCGGGTACTCGCTCGTGATGCCCGAACCGCCGAAGAGCGCCCGCAGGTCGCGGCAGACGTTCATCGCGGTGTCGACGTTGACCATCTTGCCGAGGCTGATCTGCTCGGGACGCACACCCTTCTCCGAGTCCTTGAGCTCACCGAGGTGGGCGGCGAGCAGCGTGATCTGCGAGTACTGGCCGAAGGCCTTCGCGAGCTTCTGCTGCGAGATCTGGAACGAGGAGATCGGGCGGTCGAACTGGATGCGGGTGCCCGTGTACTCGATCGCCGAGAGCAGGGCGTCGCGGGCGGCGCCGGTGACGCCGAAGACGATGCCGAAGCGCGCCTCGGACAGGCACGACAGCGGCGCCTTGAGGCCCTTCGCCTCCGGCAGCATCGCATCCTCGGGGAGGCGGACGTTGTCGAGGACGATCTCACCGGTGATCGAGGCGCGCAGGGAGATCTTGCGGTGGATCTCCGGGGTCTGCACTCCCTCGGTGTTCGTGGGGACGACGAAGCCGCGGATGACCGGGCGGCCCTTCTCATCGGTGTCCTCGGTCTTGGCCCACACGACCATGACATCGGAGACCGGCGAGTTCGTGATCCACATCTTCGCGCCGTTGAGGATCCAGTCGGATCCGTCCCTGCGCGCCGTCGTCTTCATGCCCGAGGGGTCGGAGCCGACATCGGGTTCGGTGAGGCCGAAGCAGCCCAGAGCCTTGCCGGCGGCCATCTTCGGCAGCCATTCCTGCTTCTGCTCCTCGGATCCGTAGCGGTGGATGGCGAACATCGCGAGCGAACCCTGCACGGACACGAGCGAGCGCAGACCGGAGTCGATGGCCTCGAGCTCCCGGCAGGCGAGCCCGTACTGCGTGGCCGTCGACCCACCGCAGCCGTAGCCGTCGAGGTGCATGCCGAGGACGCCGAGCTCTCCGAGGCCTTCGGCGAGTTCACGTGCGGGAATGGTCGCATCGAGGAAGTAGTCGCCGATCTTCTCCCGCACGTTCTCATCGAGCCACTTGCGGACGACGTGCGCGAATTCGAGGTCATCGGCGTCGAAGACCGAATCCAGTCCCAGGATCTCGTCGGGGCTCATCGTTGCACTCATCTATACCTCTCTCGCCATTGATCGCATGTGCATCGCCCACGCCGAGAAAGCCGCTGTCGAGTCATTTCCCAGAGAACTTTGGCATCATCGGTAGGCGTGAGCGAACGTAAGATCATTGTAGTCGGGTCGACCGGATCGGTCGGTACGCAGGCCCTCGACGTCCTGGCTGAGAACGCAACCGATTTCGCAGTCGTCGGGCTTGCCGGAGGGTCCCAGATGGACCTCCTCCTGGGACAGGCCCTCGACTTCTCCGTCCCCGTCATCGGGTTGACGACTCCTCCGGCAGGAGGCGAGGACGAGGTGCGGAACCGGTTGTCCGAACTCGCCGCTGAGCGCGGAATCAGTGTTCCCGTTCGGGAAATCCATCTCGGAGACGATGCCGCCGAGGCGGTCGCCAGCCGACCTGCCGACATCGTCCTCAACGCGGTGACCGGAGCCGCCGGGCTCGGGGCGACGCTCGCGGCGCTGGCGACCGGCACCGATGTCGCCCTGGCGAACAAGGAGTCCCTCATCATCGGCGGCTCCCTCGTCCTCGATGCCGCGAAGCGGACCGGGGCCCGGCTCATCCCCGTCGACAGCGAGCATTCCGCGATCGCCCAGGCTCTGCGCTCGGGCACGCACGGCGAGGTGAGCAGGCTCGTCATCACCGCCTCGGGCGGCCCGTTCCGCGGCATGACCCGCGACGCCCTGCGTCGGGTCACGCCCGCCCAGGCGCTCAAGCACCCGACCTGGTCGATGGGCTCGATGATCACGATCAACTCGGCGACCCTGGTCAACAAGGGCCTCGAGGTCATCGAAGCCCACCTCCTCTTCGACATCGACTTCGACCGCATCGAGGTCGTCGTCCACCCGCAGAGCCAGATCCATTCGATGGTCGAGTTCACCGATGCCTCGACGATCGCGCAGATCTCCCCTCCGGACATGCGCCTGCCCATCGCCTACGCCCTCGGCACCCAGGACGACGGGAGCACGCGCAGGGTGACCTCCGGTGCGGTCCCGAACAACTGGGGCCAGCCCATGCACTGGTCGTTCGAGCCGGTCAACCATGTCGCGTTCCCCGCGCTCGGGCTCGCCATCGAAGCCGGAAAGCGCGCTCGCAGCTACCCGGCGGTGTTCAACGCCGCCAACGAGGTGCTCGTCGCCGCCTTCATCGCCGGGGACATTCCCTTCACGGGCATCGACTCCGGTCTCGAGAAGGCACTCGCGGCGCATGAGCCGGCACCCGAGCACACGGTGGAGACCGTGCTCGCCGCCGACGCCTGGGCGCGGGACTTCGCGCGCGAGCACGTGGCAGCCCAGGCCGCGGACGGCGATGCGGTCCGCACCGCCTCGGCGGCCCCCGGTTCGCAGCCGGCCGGCGTCGGCGTGAGCACCGGCGGGGAGTGAGATGACCGTCGTCCTCTTCATCGTCGGGATCATCCTCTTCCTCCTCGGCATCTCGATCTCGATCGCCCTCCACGAACTCGGCCACCTCACCCCGGCGAAGCGGTTCGGGGTCAAGGTCACCCATTACATGGTCGGATTCGGGCCGACGCTCTTCTCGTTCAAGCGCGGTGAGACCGAGTACGGGATCAAGGCGCTGCCGCTCGGCGGCTTCATCGCGATGCCGGGTATGTACCCGCCGCTCGATGCGACGAAGCAGCGCGCCGAGGCACCCGCCCTGCAGTCGGGCACCGCCGGGCAGTCGGCCACTCAGGGACAGTCGGCCGCCGACCTCGGCGACGCCACCGCTGCGCATGACGCCACCGCTCCCATCGACGGGGCCACCCCGCACGACGCCACCGCACCCGGCGACCACCTCGGTGCCGGCGATGAGGCGAACCTGCGTCCGCGGACGAAGCGGAAGGGGCGGCTGTTCGAGAACACGATGGCCGACGCCCGGGAGATGTCGAACGACGAGATCGAGCCGGGAGAGGAGCACCGGACGTTCTACGCTCTCAGCGTGCCCAAACGGCTCGTCGTCATGTTCGCCGGCCCCTTCGTCAACCTCGTCCTCGGCATCGTCATCATGGCGATCTCGCTGCTCGGCATCGGCGTGATGACCCCGACGACGACGGTGCAGACCGTCGTCGAATGTGCGGTCCCCGCCTCGGAAGCCAACCAGCGACCGACCGCGGACCGCAACGCGTGTCTGCCCGGTGACCAGCTCACTCCCGCGTGGGAGGCCGGGTTCGAACCCGGCGATCGGATCACCTCGGTGGCCGGTGTGGAGACGGAGAACTGGGACGAACTGTCCTCGGTCATCAAGGATCATGCGGGGGAGAGCGTCGAGGTCGACTTCGTCCGCGACGGTGCCGCGCAGACGGTGAGCGTGCCGATCATCGCCCACGAGCGCCCCCGCGTCGACGACCGCGGCAACCTCATGACGAACCCCGACGGCACCCCGCAGACGGTGACGGAGGGCTTCCTCGGCATCGGCCCCGTCCAGGAGCGTCAGCCGCTGCCGCTCGGCGAATTCCCCGGAGCGGTGTGGGACCAGGTCACCGGCGTGTTCACGGCCATCGTCACGCTACCCGTCAAACTCGTCGACATCGCGCAGGTCGCCACGGGTGCGAAGGAGCGCGACCCCGAGGGTCTCGTCGGCATGGTCGGCGTCGGTCGCGTCGCCGGTGAGATCGTCTCGACCGATGACCTGCAGGTCGTCGAGAAGGCGCAGCTGGGCCTCGGCGTGCTCGGCTCGCTCAACATCTTCCTCTTCGCGTTCAACATGATCCCGCTGCTGCCGCTCGACGGCGGACACATCGCCGTCGCGCTCTACGAAGGCGCGAGGCGCCGGATCAACCGGTGGCGCGGGCGCGGGAAGATCGGACCCTTCGACACGGCGAAGCTGCTGCCGCTGACGTACGTCGTCATCGGCCTCATGCTCTGCATGACCGCGCTCCTCGTCTATGTCGACCTCGTCAAACCGATCACCCTCGACGCGATCTTCAACTCAGCCCGCTAGGGGCGGTCGCACCCGGAGCCTCTGTGGCGGGGGACTTTCAGTCGCTCAGGGTGATCGCCTGGACATCGCCGAGGTGGTCGAGCCGGACCGTGATCGACGCCGTGTCCGTGATCGCCACGGTTCCCAGCAGGCGGTTCTCCATCGTCAGGTCGTCGACGGTCACCGGTGTGGTCGGGCCGACGCCGTGGTCGCGGCACCAGGCGGCATGGCGTTCCCTCCTCTCCTCGCGCGGCTCGTCGAGGTCCATGTTCACGGCGAAGCGGGCGTCGGCGAAGGCATCATCCCAGTCGAGCACCGCAGCGGCGGCCCCGAGGACGGTCCGGCCGGTGCGCGGTCCCGCCGGCAGCGGGTGGGTCGGCGCGGGCGTGCTCTCGCGCGGGAGGGCCGGCGGGGCCGAGGTGAGAGGGACGTCCGCCGGCACCTCCGGGATCTCGTCGGCGCGCCCGATCGCGGCGAGCCAGCCGGCGTCGACGGCGTCGCGGACGATGCGTTCGGCCGGGTAGTACGTGGTGTTGCCGAGGACGACGATCCCGAGGTTCAGCCCGGGGAACCACCTCATATGGGAGCCGAAGCCCGGGTAGCCGCCCGAATGGCCGAGCACCGGTCCGAACCGGGAGTCCTCACGGTGGATGAGCCCGTAGCCGTAGGCGACGTCCTCGGTGTGCAGGCGGCTCGTCTCGACCGCGATGGGGCGGTGCGGCCGCTGGCCCGCGGTGAGCACGGTGGACCAGGCCCCGGGGGCGCTGCTCGCCTCGGCGTCGAGGGAGTCGAGGTGGACGTTCATCCAATTGCAGACATCGGCGGCGGTCGAGACCATGCCGCCGATCGCGGAGAACGCGCCAGGCCTCGTCGGTTCGAGGACGTGGGCGCGTCCGCGCCTGTCGATGCGCAGGCCTGGGACGAGATCAGGGAAGTCGGCGACATCGAAGCCGGTGCGGGTCATCTGCAGGGGAACGGTCACCTCGGTGGCCACCATCTCCGGCAGCGTGCGGCCGGTGACGGATTCCGCGGCGAGGCCGAGCAGCGCGTACCCGAGGTTGCAGTACTCGAAGCCGGTGCCGGGTTCGGCGATCGGCACGAGCGGTCCCTGGAGATAGGTGAGGAAGTCGAAGGTGCTCATCGACTCCATCCGGTCCGCCCACGGATCGTCCTTGCCGAACCCCGTGCCCATCGTCAGGCACTCACGGCTGGTGAGCTCACCGACCGCCGTGCCCTTGAGATCCGGCACGAGGAAGTACATCGGATAGTCGAGGTTGAGGCCCGAGGCCTCGAGCGACCCGATCATCGCAGCGGTGAACGATTTCGTCATCGACGCGATGCGGTAGGGCCGGTGGGCATTGGTCAGCTTCGCCTCGGCGTTCTGGACGCCATGCCGCTCGAGAACGCCGTACGCCAACTCCCCGCCCAGGGCCGACAGCTCGTCGGAGGCACGGAGGAGGCGACGCAGGACGACATCGATGTCGGGCGCGACCGGGGCGGTCATCGCCGCTCCACCGGAGATTGCGTCTCGCTGCCGTCGTGACCGAGCAGAGTCGCGAGGGAATCGCGCGGGTCGGTGCGTCGCGACAGGGCGAAGAGCACGACTCCGAGGACGATCCAGACGAGGAGGATGATGTACTCGTGCGGCCAGACCAGTGAGGATCCGGTTCCCGGCCAGAGCGCGAGAGCGATGACGCCGAGAGCGCCGATCGCGCCGAGGAGCGAGAATCCCGTGGCGAGCGCCGACCTCGGGGCGCGCGAGGCAGGCAGCCGGAGGTTGGCGATGACGACCATGATCCACACGACACCCAGATAGATGCCGCCGGTGTCGAGGAACCACGTCACCGCCCCCGGGCCCAGCCAGCCCAGGCCCAGGGTGATGACGAGGGTGAAGATCAGCGCGGTGCGCGGAGTTCCCGAGCGTTCGTCGACGGCGGCGAGGCGGCGCGGGAGGAGATCGGCGCGGCCCATGGCGACGAGTATCCGGGACGAGGCGACGAAGAGACCGAGGAAGCTGGTGAGCAGCCCGAGAACCGCGATCGCGTAGGCGACGCCGCCGAGGGCGGGGAACCCGGCGGCCCGGAACGCGTCGACGGTGCCGAGCTCCATGCCGGCGACCTCCTCCCAGGGATGGACCCATGCCGTCGCGAGGAGGACGAGAACGTAGAAGCTGCCGGCGATGATGACCGTCCACACCACTGTGCGACCGATCCGGCGCGGGGAGATCTTGGCATCCTCGGCGAGGACGGCGACGAGTCCGAACCCGGAGAGGAACGTCATGCCCGGCACGACGAAGCGCAGCGTGTCCGCCACCGGAGTCGCTTCGGGGGCGAAGGCGGGGAAGAAGTTGTCCGGGCTGCCGGCTGTGAACCCGGTGACGATGAGGGCGAGGCCACCGGCGATGATGAGGCCGAACATGAGGATCTGCACCTGCGCACCCACACTGATCCCGTACCAGTTGAGGGCGAAGAACGCGAAGGTCAGCCCGATCCCGATCGCCAGGCCGGGCAGGTACACGGTCTCGTCGTTGATCGTGTAGAGGGGAATCGTGTTGAGGCCGGGAACGAAGCGGCCGAGCAGGTAGCCGAACGCCGTGACGTAGAAGGCCAGCGAGGAGACGTAGGCACCGAGCAGCATCCATCCGGTGAGAAACGACGCGCCGCGCCCGAGCGCGGCGAACGAGAACACGACCTCACCGCCGGCGCGCGGAAACGCCTGCGCGAGGCGGGCGTAGGCCAGCGCGACACAGGCCGCCAGAGCAACACCGAGGCAGAGGCCGAGGATGACGCCCCCGGCCCCGTAGGCATCGAAGAACGTCGAGTTCGTGTAGATCCAACTCGCTCCGACGACGCCGGCGACTCCGAAGGCGAGCAGCTGGACGGTGCCGAGACTCCGCTTCAAGTCCGTCATGGGACCTCCATCCTCAGGCTGTCTGTTCTTGTCACCGCACATTACCGAACGCCCCTGACGCGGCTGCCCGATACCGCGCTGCGTCCCACGGTCACCGCTGCACGGACCCCGCCCGCGGTCACCGAGCGCGCTCCGGTGACGTCGCCCCACCTCGGCGCTGACAGGGAACCTCCAGGTCGTGAGCGATCACACCGGAGCCGACCGACCGGGACGATGGTTGTCGTCCTACAATGAGAGGGACTCGTACTATCGGGCTGTCACGGCTGCCGATCCAGCCGCACAGCCCCAATGAAGGGATCGTCTTCGTGACATCGGTCAACCTCGGCATGCCAGCTCCTCCGCCTCCCGTTCTCGCACCTCGGCGGAAGACCCGGCAGATCCACGTCGGCAAGGTGGGAGTCGGATCCGACTACCCCATCAGCGTCCAGTCGATGACGACGACGCCGACGACGGACATCAACGCCACCCTCCAGCAGATCGCCGAGCTCACCGCCTCCGGCTGCGACATTGTCCGCGTCGCCTGCCCGTCCGCCGACGACGCCGCCGCCCTTCCCGCGATCGCCCAGAAGTCGCAGATCCCCGTCATCGCCGACATCCACTTCCAGCCGAAGTACGTCTACGCCGCGATCGACGCCGGCTGTGCGGCCGTGCGCGTCAACCCCGGCAACATCCGCAAGTTCGACGACCAGGTCAAGGAGATCGCGGCCGCCGCGAAGGACGCCGGCACCTCGATCCGGATCGGGGTCAACGCCGGGTCGCTCGACAAACGGATCATGGAGAAGTTCGGCAAGGCCACTCCCGAGGCGCTCGTCGAATCCGCGGTGTGGGAGGCCTCCCTGTTCGAGGAGCACGACTTCCACGACTTCAAGATCTCAGTCAAGCACCACGACCCGGTCATCATGGTCCGGGCGTACGAGATGCTCGCCGAACGCGGCGACTGGCCGCTCCACCTCGGCGTCACTGAGGCGGGACCGGCGTTCCAGGGCACGATCAAGTCCGCCACCGCGTTCGGCGCGCTGCTGTCGAAGGGCATCGGCGACACGATCCGCGTGTCCCTGTCTGCCCCGCCCGTCGAAGAGGTCAAGGTCGGCAACCAGATCCTCGAGAGCCTCAACCTCAAGCCGCGCAAGCTCGAGATCGTCTCGTGCCCGTCGTGCGGTCGCGCTCAGGTCGATGTCTACACGCTCGCGGAGAAGGTGACCTCGGGCCTCGAGGGCATGGAGGTTCCGCTGCGCGTGGCCGTCATGGGCTGCGTCGTCAACGGACCCGGTGAGGCGCGCGAAGCCGACCTCGGCGTGGCCAGCGGCAACGGCAAGGGCCAGATCTTCGTCAAGGGCGAGGTCATCAAGACCGTGCCGGAGTCGCAGATCGTCGAGACCCTCATCGAAGAGGCCATGCGCATCGCCGAGGAGTCGGACATCCCGTCCGGGCCGCCGGAAGTCGTCGTCGGCTGATCGAGCCGATGTGTTGAGACTAGCTCCCCTCGGGCACCGGCACACGGCATGGCTGACCAGCCTGCTCGCCCTCAATCCCTGCGAGAACGTCTACCTCCTCGCCCTCCTCGACGTCACCGGCACCGCGGCGACGAATTCCCCGGGCGGCACGATCTACGGCGTCTTCGACGGCGACCGGCCCGTCGCCGCCTACTGGGTCGGCGGCAATATCATCCCCGTCAACGCGAGCCCCGAGACGAACGCGGTGCTCGCCGCGAAGCTCAACGCCGACGGCCGGTCGTCGTGTTCGCTCATCGGGCGGCGAGAGATCATCATGGACCTCGACAGCCGCCTGAGCTGGGGCAGGCCGCGCGGCGTGCGCGAACGCCAGCCTCTGCTGGCGATCAGCTCGGACCCTGACGTCGAACCCGACCCCGAGGTGCGACTGGCGACCCTCGAACAGCTGCCGACGGTCTTCCCCGCCAGCGTCGACATGTTCACGAAGGAGGTCGGCTTCTCGCCCATCGAAGGCGGCGAGTCGAGCTACCTCGCACGCGTGCGCGGCATCATCCGCGGCGGCAACTGCTTCGTCCGGATCTCCCCGACCCTGCCCAGCGGCAGTCCGGCACCGAGGTGGCCCGCCACCGACCGTGCCGAACAGGTCCTCTTCAAGGCCGACATCGGCATCCGCTCGCCGCGCATCGTCCAGGTCCAGGGCGTGTGGGTCCATCCCGACACGCGCAACCACGGGCTCGGTGCCGCGGGCATGGCCGCCGTCGTCACGCAGACGCGGGCGGCCGGGCATCCCACGGTCAGCCTCTACGCCAATGACTACAACGAGGCGGCTCTGCGCATGTACAAGCGCGTCGGCTTCGATCAGGTCGGCACCTTCGCGACCGTGATGTACTGAGGCGCGTGGCCTCGCTATCGCTGGGAGTCGCGGCCGCGGAGCCTGTCGAGGTCGCGGCGGTCCTTCTTCGTCGGCCGCCCCAGCCCCTTGTCGCGTTTCGGGACGAAACCGCGCAGCGCAGGGTCGGGCGCGGGAGTGAGATCCTCGTAGGCGCCGACGGCGATCGCGGCACCCGGCCGTGTGGGGAGGATGCCCGTGATCTTCCAGATGAACTCGGTGCCGGCCTTGCGGACGCGGACCTCCTGCCCGATCGTCACCTTCTGCGCGGCCTTGACCCGCTGCCCGTCGACCTGGACATGTCCGCCGCGGCACGCCTGCGTGGCGAGATTGCGGGTCTTGAACATCCGCGCCGTCCACAGCCACACGTCGATGCGCACCGCCGCCCCGGGCGTCCGGTCAATCTCCATCGAGACCGCCCCTGGCATCCTGTCGCAGCGCGATCTCCGAGCGGCGCGTGAACGTCTGCGCCGGCCGCCCGCGTCCCTGCGTCACCGCGCGCCCCGTCGCGTCGAGCAGCGGCAGCATCGTCCGTCGGAACGTGTCGGCCTGCATCTCCTCACCGGCGACGACCTCGTGGAGGGCCCGGAGCTGCCGGAGGGAGAACTCCGCGGGCAGCAGGCCGAAGGGGTCAGGGGTCCGCTCGTGGAGAGCGCGGAGGCGGTGGACGGCGACGCGGACGATCTCCTGATGTTCCTCGCTGAGCTCGTGGACCGTGTGGACGGGAACGAGCTTCCGCCGACCGGACTCGGCGGTGGCACCCGCGGTGTCGGGGGAGTCGACGGTGGCCTCCGCGGTCTCGGCGGTGGCACCCGCTTCGACAGCCCCGGTTGCGGTGGAGTCGGCCGCGTGCTCGGACCCGCGTGCATCTGCCTTCGTGCGGGGACGGTCGCTGGCAGCGTCATCGCCGTTCGCGGTGCCGGTGTCCCCGTCGGCGAGGCCGACATCGGCGGCGGAGAGGACGTCGAGGTGGGCGACCGAGATCACCCATCCGCGGTCATCGCGGTCGGGCTGGTCGAAGACGTGGAGTTGGACGGGGGAGCGGTCGACGAGCTGCGCCTTCTCGCGCAGACACCGGGCGACCGCCTCGGCGAGGCGCTCCTGCGGACGCAGAATCGACCCGGGCAGCTGCCACCGACCGTCCCGGGACCGGGTGAGGAGCACGTGCAGCCCACGACCGGGCACGGGGCAGAGGACGGCAGTGTCAACGGCGACCGAGGGTCGGGGGAACTGCGAGAGGGTTGTCGTGTCAGGCATGCTCTTTATGATCGGGTCAGCGGGATTCGGCAGCGCTGACCAGTCTAGTTCGCCCGCCGACTGCCGCCGAACGCACACCGTGCAGGCCGCCGAACGCACACGGCGCAGGCCGCGGATCGCACACCGCGGCGGCCGGGGGTGCGCTCCATGGCGGCCGCGGGCGAAGGGGCCCGCGACCGCGTTGCGGGGGACCGCCTCGGCGAAGGGAGGGATCGATGACAGGACACGCACCGACGTCGGCCGCGCCCCGATGATCGGCGAATGGACGCGCGTGCACGCAGGCGGATAATGTTCGGACTGATACCCCCACGTCGCCCGAGGAGAAACATCCATGGCCCTGCGCATGTCGTCGCTGTTCGTCCGGACTCAGAAGGAAGACCCGGTCGGCGCCGAGGTCGCCAGCCACAAGCTGCTCCACCGGGCCGGCTACATCCGCAGGTCGGCCCCGGGCATCTACACGTGGCTGCCGCTGGGACTCGCGGTGCTCGGCAAGATCGAGGCGATCGTCCGCGACGAGATGTCCCGGGCCGGATCGCAGGAAGTCCACTTCCCGTCCCTGCTGCCCGCCGAGGTCTACAAGCAGTCCGGCCGCTGGGAGGCCTTCGGACCCGACCTCTTCAGCCTCCAGGACCGGAAGAAGAACGACTACATCCTCGCGCCCACGCACGAGGAGTTCTTCACCCTGCTCGTCAAGGACCTCTACTCCTCGTACAAGGATCTGCCGCTGTCGATCTATCAGATCCAGACGAAGTACCGCGATGAGGCCCGCCCCCGCGCCGGACTGCTGCGCGGACGCGAGTTCATCATGAAGGACGCCTACTCCTTCGACATCGACGACGCCGGCCTCGACGCCTCCTACGAGGCGATGCGCGTGGCCTACATCCGGGCGTTCGCCCGCCTCGGCATCCCGAGCCTGCCCGTCAAGGCGACCCCCGGGGCGATGGGCGGATCCGGCACCGAGGAGTTCATCTACCCCTCCGAGGTCGGCGAGGACACCTTCGTCCGCTCGCCCGGGGGCTACGCGGCCAACGTCGAAGCCGTCACTTCGATCGTGCCCGAGGCGATCCCGTACGAGAACTCACCGGCCGCCCACGTCGAGGACACCCCCGACACCCCGACGATCGAGACCCTCGTCGCCGCCGCGAACGCGAACCACCCCCGCTCCGACCGCGAATGGACGGCCGCGGACACCCTGAAGAACGTCGTCTGCGCTGTCACCCACCCCGACGGCACCCGTGAGGTCATCGTCATCGGCCTGCCCGGTGACCGCGAGGTCGACCTCGACCGCGCCGCCGGCACCGGCATGCTCAGCAACGGCGAAGTCGACATCGAAGCCGCGACCGCCGAGGACCTCAGCCTCCACCCGGAACTCGTCAAGGGCTACATCGGCCCGGGCCTCGACCTCGACAACCCGGTCCTGGGGACCGAGGGCAGCACGAAGATCCGCTACCTCCTCGACCCCCGCATCGTCGACGGCACTCGCTGGATCACCGGCGCGAACGAACACGGCAAGCACGTCTTCGACCTCGTCGCCGGGCGTGACTTCACCGCTGACGGCACGATCGAAGCCGCCGAGGTCGTCATCGGCGACCCCGCCCCCGACGGCTCGGGTCCGCTCGAGCTCGCCCGCGGCGTGGAGATCGGCCAGATCTTCAAGCTCGGCCGCAAGTACGCCGAAGCCCTCGACCTCACCGTCCTCGACCAGAACGGCAAGGCCACAACCGTGACCATGGGCTCCTACGGCCTCGGCGTCACCCGGGTCATGGCCTGCATCGCCGAGGAGTACCACACCGAGGGCGGACTGCTCTGGCCGCAGCACCTCGCACCCGCCGACGTCCACATCATCGCCGCCGGCAAGGGCGAGGAGATCAACGCCGCCGCCGAGGAGCTCACCGCCCAGTTCGAGGCCGAAGGCGTCAGCGTCCTCCTCGATGACCGGACGAAGGTCTCGCCCGGGTTCAAGTTCGCCGATGCCGAGCTCATCGGCATCCCCACGGTCGTCGTCGTCGGCCGCGGCCTGAGCGACGGAGTCATCGAGGTCCGCGACGTCTTCGCCGGTGAGAAGCAGGAGCTTCCCGTCGCCGAGGTGGTCCCCACGACCGTGGCCAAGGTCCGCGCCGCCTATGCCGCCGCCGCTGCCGCAGCCGACGAGGCCGTCATCGAGGACTCGATCGACGCCGCCGTCGACTCGGCCGAGGTCGCAGCCGACACCGCCGAAGCCGAGTCCGCCCGGACGGAGTGACCCGCCGACGATGAGCGAAGTCCTCACCGGCGGCCTCGACGTCACCCTCGTCATGCTCCTGTGGCTGCTGGCCGCGGGCGCCCTGGCGGGCTGGATCGATGCCGTCGTCGGCGGTGGGGGACTCATCCAGCTGCCCGCGCTGCTCCTCGTACCGGGGATGACCCCGGTCCAAGCCGTCGCGACGAACAAGGTCGGATCGATCGCGGGGACGACCGCCTCGGCGGTGACGTATCTGCGACGCGTCACCCCTGACCGGTCGGCGACGATCCCGGCGGCGGCGACCGCGTTCCTCGGGGCCGTGCTCGGGGCGAAGCTCGCGACGCTCGTCCCCGCCGAGCTCTTCACCCCGATCATCCTCGCCGCGCTCATCGCCGTCGGGATCTTCACCCTGCTCAACCCCAGCCTCGGCACCGACGCCCGCCTCCGCTTCGAGGAGTCCTCGAAACGCCACCACGCCGTGTCGTGGCTCATCGGCCTCGTCATCGGCATCTACGACGGTGTGCTCGGGCCGGGCACCGGGTCGTTCCTCGTCATCGCGTTCGTCTCGATCATCGGCTTCTCGTTCCTCCAGGCCTCGGCGACGGCGAAGATCGTCAACTGGGCGACGAACTTCGGGGCGCTCGTCTACTTCGTGCCCGACGGCCAGGTCGTGTGGCTGCTCGGTCTCGTCGTCGCCGCCGGCAACGTCACCGGCGGGATCATCGGGGCGCGGACGGCGATCGCGAAGGGGTCGGGCTTCGTGCGCGTCGTCTTCATCGTCGTCGTCTCCGCGATGGTCCTCAAGCTCGGCTACGACGTCGTCGCCGACCTCATCCGGTGAAACCGGACCTAGGCTCTCGGCTCTCAGCCCTCAATTCTGCGCCCTGACCTCGGGTCGTCCTGCGCCCCTGACCGCGGGTCGCCCTGGGTCCCAGACCACGGGTCGTCCCGTGCCTCTGACCGCGGGTCGTTCTGCGCCTCTGACCGTGTGCCGGGAAAGTTCAGGTCGCAGAGTGTCGATCCGCCGCGTAGAAATCAACACTCCGGGTCCTGAAGTCGGAGCGGAAGGTTGCGCGTGGAGCGGAGGGTTGCGCGTGGAGGGCGAGGTTGTGCGCGGAGCTGGAGGTACGATGTGCGGCGCTCCCATGGAGATTGTGCGCCACCTCCATGGCGATTTCGGGCCGATGATCACCTCGAATGTGGCGCAGAATTCCCAGGGCCACCCAGACCGTGTGCCGGGAAAGTTCAGGTCGCGGAGTGTCGATCCGCCGCGTAGAAATCGACACTCTGGGTCCTGAAGTCGGAGCGCAAGGTTGTGTGTAGAGAGGAGGGTTGTAGGTGCAGCGGGAGGTTTTGCGTGCGGCGCAAGGTTGCGTCAGGACGGAGGGCTGTGCACGAGGTGGAAGGTTGCGCGTGGAGGGCGAGGTTGTGCGTGGAGGCGCTGGTTGCGTGTGGCGGCGCGGAAGCCGTGCGGCCGGTCACCCGATGGGTTTGAGGGCGTGCGCGTCGACGCCGTTGACGTCGGCGCCGGAGAGCGCGCGGGCCACCCACAGCGACCGCGCGGCATCGGCGAGGGACCCGTTCGTCCCGCCCCTGGCCGAGCGCAGATACCAGAACATGTTCGTCACCTCGCGGGCGATCGCCGCCCCGATCCCGTACTGCGGGTCGATGCCGGCGAAGAGCGCGAGGTCCGCGGCGAAGCCCCGCAGCCATCCTGCCTGGTCGCGGGGCGTGCGGGCGGGAATCTCGCCGAGGCGGTTCCACAGCACCGGCGCCACCGTGTACGCCGTGGGACCCGACAGCGGCTGCGGGTCGATCGCCTTCCACGTCGCGACTCCCGAGGCGTCCGGGTTGCCGGCGAGGATGTTGTAGTAGTGGAGGTCGGCGTGGATGAGGGTGCTCTCCTCCGAGGTCGCGAGCGTGTGCATCCACGTCCGCGCGATCGAGAGCAGACGGGCGTCGTCGCGAACCGTCTCCGACCAACCACTGAGCATCGCGGCATCCGTGTCGAACGTCGTCAGCCACCCCGCCGCGAGGTCCTGCACCCGGATGAAGTCGGGGCCGGCGGGGATCTCGAGCGACTTCTGCAGCGCACCCCACACCGGGGGCACATCGGGCAGCGGCAGCACCGAGAGATTGTCCTTCGTCCGCAGCCGCTCCTGCAGGGTGACCCGGAAGCTGCGGTCGTCCCTGATGACGCGCACTGCACCGTGCCCGTTCCACATCTTCAGCGCCCGCAGGGCCTGCGCGTGCGCGGCGGTGTGCGCCGAGGTGGGGGCCGCGAACCGCAGGACCCCCTGGTAGCTCTCCTGGGTGAGGACGGGAATGACGAGGCTCTCGCATCCGGCCCACGGGGCTCCGGGAACGTCGTCGAAGCGCAGATTCCACCGGTCGACGACCTCGTTGGCCATGAAGTCCAGCGCGGAGACCCACGCCTCGGTGCGCCCCTCGCCGATGATGTCCTTCGTCGAGCGGTAGAGGACGGGTGGGACCTTCACCGGTCCGCCTCCGCCTGCTCGGCCCCGCCGGCATAGGAATAGCGCAGCGGCTGCGGGGCGGCGAAGACCGCGCGCGTGCGCGCAGACTCCCACACCCGCAGGGCGGCCTGCGGGTCGGTCTGCAGCCAGGGGAGCAGTGCGGCGGCGACCGCATCCTCGAGGTTGAGGGCGAGCTGTCCCGCCGACTCCGGATCGGTCGGGGAAGGGTCGAGCTGCCAGGCCGGGGTGTCGGGCTGGGCATCCTCCTCGCCGAGCCTCTCGAGCATCTCGCCGGCCAGGGAGCCGAGCGATTCGAGGCGGGCGACCGCCTCGGCGCGCTCAGGGCTCTGCCGGTCGAAGCGCACCGCGAGGCGTTCGTAGCCGTACGCCGCGGCGCGGGCCTGGTCGAGGATCGTGTTCCACTCCGCCGCGGCCGGGGCGCTCGGGGTTCCGGCGGCGTCGCCGGCCTCGGCGGTCGGAGACGGCGTCGCGTCGCCATCGACTGCGGCGAAGGCATCGCGGAGACGGCCGTCGGCGCCGTCGCGGATGGCTCCGTCGACGGTGCCGGCGGTGAGCGCACAGCCGGTCGCGACGTCGACGAGGACCGGGATGAGACCCGAGCCGAGATCAGCCAGCGCGTCGAACACGGCTGTGGAGACCGCCTCGGCGGCTTGGATGTAGGTGCGCCCCTGCTCCGTCGGGGGAGGGGAGGTGGCGAGTTCGGTCGGGGGCGCCCAGACGGGGCCGATCGCGTCCCGGAACTTCTGCAGGTCCTCCCCGGCGGTGGCGGGATCCCCGTCGGCGACGTTCGTCGATGCGAGGATCCGGGCGATGCGGTTGCGCAGCTCTGCGCTGGCATCGAGCTCGGGAACCTCCGGGGGCGCGTCGATGCGCAGCCCGCAGCCGGAGAGGAGGGAGAGCCCCGCTCCTGCCGCGCCGACGATGAGGACGGAACGGCGACTGACGGGGAAACGCATACGCCAATCGTAGCGGATGCTTAACGTACGTCCGGGCTGTCGCATAGGGTGGGATGAACCCACGCGAGCGATGAGATCGGCAGGCGTTCCCGGGCCTCCTGAACTCCTCGCCCGAGCGGAGATGAACGAGCGAGAAGAAAGAGATGGTGGAGAGCATGCACGAGGACGTCGCCCGGATCGAAGAGCTGCTGGAAGGTCCCCTGACCGCGGCCGGATTCCACCTCGAATCCGTCAAGGCCGTCGCCGCCGGACAGCGGCGCACGCTCACCGTCGTCGTCGACCTCGACGAGTCGAGCGCGGAGCCGATGTCGATGGACAAGATCGCCGAATCGACGCAGATCGTCAGCGACGCCCTCGACACCGTGGAGATCTTCCGCGACAAGCCCTACCAGCTCGAGGTCACCAGCCCCGGGGCGACCCGCAGGCTCGAGTGCCCGCGCCACTTCAAACGGGTGCTCGGGCGCCGACTCGATGTCAGCACGAAGAAGGAGAACTTCAAACTCGACCTCGAGGAGGTCGGCGAGGACGCGATCACCGGCACCGATCCGGCCCGCCGCGAGAAGCGCACCGTCGGCCTCGGCGACATCGTCAAAGCCCACGTCGAACTGCGCTTCCGCTGATCTGTCCCGGCAGGGCCGCTGATCCGGCGGGGGATCCGGCACGCGCCGAGGCGGGGGCAGGGCGGCACAACCGCTGATCCGGCGGGCGCCGAGGCGGGGCTGTCGTCGCACTGCCCGCGACCGATCCGCGGTGCTGGTGTGGGATAGAATGGTGTGCTTGCATAAGTGAAGACCGACAATTCAATGCTCGTGGGCGACCCCGTTCGCTGGAGCCGGAGAGGATATGGGCCATGGATATCGACCTCGATGTTCTGCGCGTCATCGAACGTGAGCGCGAGATTCCGTTCGACACCCTGATCGAACTCATCGAACAGGCGCTCTTCCTTGCCTACCAGAAGACCGAGGGTGCGTGGCAGGATGCCCGCGCCGAACTCGACAAGAAGACCGGCGAGGTCCGGATCTGGGCCGTCGAGTTCGACAACGACGACAACCCGATCGGCGAATTCGACGACACCCCCTCCGGGTTCGGCCGCATCGCCGCGCAGACGGCACGCCAGGTCATCCACCAGCGCCTGCGCGACGTCGAGGACGAATCGGTGCTCGGCAGCTTCAAGGGCCGCGAGGGAGAGATCGTCTCCGGCACCATCCAGCAGGGCAGGGATCCGCAGATGGTCCAGGTCGACCTCGGCGAGGTCGAAGCCGTGCTGCCCCCGCACGAACAGGTTCCCGGCGAGGAGTACGGCCACGGCAAGCGCCTGCGCGTCTACATCGCCGACGTCCACAAGGGACCCAAGGGCACCTCGGTGACGGTCTCGCGCACCCACCCCAACCTCGTCCGCCGCCTCTTCGCGCTCGAAGCCCCGGAGATCGCCGACGGCACCGTCGAGATCGTCTCCCTGGCCAGGGAGGCCGGACACCGGACGAAGCTCGCGGTCCGCGCGACGAAGCCCGGCGTCAACGCGAAGGGCTCGTGCATCGGCGAGCTCGGCTCCCGGGTGCGCGCGGTGATGAACGAACTCGGCCAGGAGAAGATCGACATCGTCGACTACAGCGACGACCCCGCGAAGTTCGTCGCCCATGCGCTCTCCCCGGCGAAGGCGACGCGCGTCGACATCCTCGACGCCGGTGCCCAGGAGTCCCGGGCCGTCGTCCCCCGCGACCAGCTGTCCCTGGCGATCGGCAAGGAGGGGCAGAACGCCCGACTCGCCGCGAAGCTCACCGGCTGGAAGATCGACATCGTCGCCGAGGACTGAGACCGCAGGCCGGCCCGCCGTCACCAAGGTGCCATCGCCGAGGCGGTCGTCGGGAAGGCCGTGCACCGAGGTCACAAGGGTCCCTGAGGAAACCCGGCGGCACCTCCGTGACCCCGGACACAGTCGCCGGTGGCGCGGCGCGGAATAGAAGTGCGGTAGAATTGTTGACTGTGAATGTCGGCAGTGCACCTCGAAGGACGTGCATCGCCTGCAGGAAGACTGCGAACCGGGACGAACTCGCGCGTTTCGTGCATCGACCCGATGAGCAGCCGGCCATCGTCCGCGACGTGTCAGCGACACTGCCCGGACGTGGCGCCTGGATCCACCCGGACGTCGAGTGCCTGATGAAGGCGCGGACCCCGGCACCCTTCGCTCGAGCCTTTCGAACGAAGATCACCGCTTCGGATCTCCCGGAGCTGGACATCGAACCCCAGAAGAACGGGTGAGCTAAGAATGGCTGACAAGTAGTGAGTGTCGTGCGATGACACCCTCACCGGAATTCGAGAGAGCAGTGTAATGAGACCTGCTCTTCACTGATGAGGTTCTTTCCTGACCGGGAAAGAACCCGGACAGGAGAACTGTGGCAAAGCCCCGTGTCCATGAGCTCGCGAAAGAGCTCGGCACAACCAGCAAGATCGTCCTCGAGAAACTCCAGGACATGGGCGAATTCGTTCGCTCCGCCTCCTCGACGCTCGAAGCCCCCGTCGTCCGACGGGTGAAGGAGGCGTTCGCCGATTCCGCGCCTGCCTCCGGCAAGGCGAGCGGCGATTCCGCCAAGAAGCCGGCTGCCAAGCCCGGCCAGAAGTCTGCGGCCAAGCCCGGCGCCCCGGCGGCGAAGCCTGCCGCGAAGCCCGGAGCCAAGCCGGCACCGAAGGCCGATACCGCCGACGCGAAGCCGGCTGCCGCGAAGCCCGCGGCGAAGCCCGCCGCCAAGCCCGCTGCGAAGCCCGCCGCCGAGGCGGAGGCTCCTGCCGCACCGCCGGCCGCCGACGAGTCGGCTGCCCGTCCCGCGGCTCCCAAGCCCGGTGGTGCGCCGAAGCCCGGTGCCGCCAAGCCCGGTGGTGCCGCACCGAAGCCCGGCGGTCGCCAGGGCGGACAGGCAGCGCGTCCCGGCAACAACCCGTTCGCGCCTTCGCAGGGCATGCCGAAGCCGGGCGGACGCTCGGGCGGCCCGAAGCCCGGCAGCCGTCAGGGCGGCCAGGGCGGTGCCCGTCCCGGCAACAACCCGTTCGCGAACTCGCAGGGTATGCCGAAGCCGGGTCAGCGTCCGGCTCGTCCCGCCGGTGAGGCCGGCGCCGCCGGACCGCGTCCGGGAGCCCCGCGACCCAACCCGTCGATGATGAAGAACTCCGCGCTCAACAAGCCGGCCCCCGGTCGGGGACGCGGCGGAGGCGGACGCAACGCTCCGGCCGGCGGACCCGGGGGAGGCCCCGCGGGCGCTCCCGGCAGCGCACCGGCAGGTCGTCGCGGACCGGGCGGAGGCCCGGGTGGCGGCGGTCGCGGCTCCGGTCGCGGTCGCGGCAGCACCCAGGGCGCGTTCGGTCGCGGCGGCGGTCCGCGCCAGAAGGGCCGGAAGTCGAAGCGGGCCAAGCGCGCCGAGCTCGAGCAGATGCAGGCGCCGTCGATCGGCGGCGTGACCGTTCCGCGCGGTGACGGCGAGACTCCGCTGCGCCTGCGCCGCGGCTCCTCGCTCGCCGACTTCGCCGAGAAGATCAACACCGACCCGACGAACCTCGTCACGGTGCTCTTCCACCTCGGCGAGATGGCGACGATCACCCAGTCGCTCGACGAGGACACCTTCCAGGTCCTCGGTGAGGAGCTCGGCTACAAGATCGAGATCGTCTCTCCCGAGGACGAGGACCGCGAGCTGCTCGAGACCTTCGACATCGACCTCGATGCCGAAGCCGCCGAGGAGGACGACGACGATCTCGTCGCCCGGCCCCCGGTCGTCACCGTCATGGGTCACGTCGACCACGGCAAGACGAAGCTGCTCGACGCGATCCGGTCGGCCAACGTCGTCGCCCGCGAGGCCGGCGGCATCACCCAGCACATCGGCGCCTACCAGGTCGAGGTCGAGCATGAGGGCGCCGAGCGCCGCATCACGTTCCTCGACACCCCGGGTCACGAGGCGTTCACCGCCATGCGTGCCCGTGGTGCGAAGTCGACGGACCTCGCGATCCTCGTGGTCGCCGCCGACGACGGCGTGATGCCGCAGACGATCGAAGCGCTCAACCACGCGCAGGCCGCGGATGTGCCGATCGTCGTGGCGGTCAACAAGATCGACAAGGAGGGTGCGAACCCGGCCAAGGTCATGCAGCAGCTCACCGAGTACAACCTCGTGGCCGAGGAGTACGGCGGCGACACGATGTTCGTCCCGATCTCCGCGCTCAAGCGCGAGGGCATCGACGAGCTCCTCGAGTCGGTGCTGCTGACCACGGACGCCGCTCTCGACCTGCGGGCGAACCCGAACAAGGCCGCCCGCGGCATCGCGATCGAAGCCAAGCTCGACAAGGGCCGCGGCGCTGTCGCGACCGTCCTCGTCGAGTCCGGCACCCTGCGTCAGGGCGATGCGATCGTCTGCGGCACGGCCTTCGGTCGCGTCCGTGCGATGTTCGACGAGAACGGCAATTCCGTCGCCGAGGCGGGACCCTCGCGTCCCGTCCAGGTGCTCGGTCTGTCCTCGGTGCCGCGCGCCGGTGATTCGTTCATCTCCACCGATGACGACCGCACCGCCCGGCAGATCGCCGAGAAGCGCGACGCCATCGAGCGCAACGCCGCCCAGGCCCGTGGCCGCAAGCGGATCAGCCTCGAGGACTTCACCAAGGCACTCGCCGAGGGCAAGGTCGACATGCTCAACCTCATCCTCAAGGGCGATGTCTCCGGTGCCGTCGAGGCGCTCGAGGATTCGCTGCTCAAGATCGACGTCGGCGACGAGGTCGACCTCCGCATCATCCACCGCGGCGTCGGTGCGATCACGGAGAACGACATCAACCTCGCCACCGTCGACAACGCGATCGTCATCGGCTTCAACGTCCGGCCGGAGGCGAAGGCCCGCGACCTGGCCGACCGCGAAGGCGTCGACGTGCGCTACTACTCGGTCATCTACCAGGCGATCGACGACATCGAGAACTCGCTCAAGGGCATGCTCAAGCCCGAGTTCGAAGAGGTCCAGACCGGCTCCGCGGAGATCCGCGAGGTCTTCCGGTCCTCGAAGTTCGGCAACATCGCCGGCTCGATCGTCCGCGACGGGGTCATCACCCGCAACTCCGCTGCGCGCGTCACGCGCGACGGCGTGGTCATCGGGGACAACCTCAAGGTCGAATCGCTGCGGCGGTTCAAGGATGACGCCACCGAGGTGCGCGAGGGCTACGAGTGCGGTATCGGACTCGGCAGCTTCAACGACCTGCGCGTCGGTGACATCATCGAGACCTTCGAGATGCAGGAGAAGCCCCGCGACTGATCGCGATGCTGGACAAGCGGCCGGTGCACCTGTGCACCGGCCGCTTCGCTCCGTTTAGACTTTCACTTCCGGGCAACCGCCCGACACGGATAAGAGGATGAGGACATGGCAGACGCAACCCGCGCACGCAAGATCGCCGACCAGATCAAGGTCATCGTGGCGAGCACGATCGAACGCAGGCTCAAGGACCCGCGCCTCGGCTTCGTCACGGTCACCGACGTCCGCGTCACCGGCGACCTCCAGCACGCGACGATCTTCTACACCGTCTACGGCGACGGCTCCGACCTCGAGTCGACGGCCGCCGCCCTCGAGTCCGCGAAGGGCTTCATCCGCTCCGAGGTCGGCAAGGGGCTGACGATCCGGCTCACCCCGAGCCTCGAGTTCGTCGCCGACGCCGTCCCCGAGGAGGCCCAGCGCCTCGACAACCTGCTCGCCCGCGCCGCAGCCGACGATGCGCGCATCGCCGATCTCAAGAAGGACGCGAAGCACGCCGGCGATGCCGATCCGTATCGGAAGGCCGAGGCCGACACCGACGAAATCTGAGACTTTCCTCGCCCTCGTCAGGAGCCCTCCGGCCTGTCGTCGCACCGCGACGGCGGGCCGCTGAACTGGGGCGGAGGTGGCACGTCGCATTGTGCGAACGCGAGCTTCGCCACACTGGGCGAAAAAATCCCTCGTAACAGTTTTGTTATCTTTCCGCGATGCCCTAGACTTTTTCGGGTAACGATCTGATTACGACTCTGTTAAGGGAATTCTGCATTGGGTAAGCACTCTTCACCAAAGCCCGGCTTCGCCAAGCAACTGATCCGGGACCTCACTCCCGCGACCAAGCGCTCGAGCGGCCGTCACTCTGCTGAGGCCCCTTCGACGGCCACGTCCGTGCTCGCCACGGTCAAGCAGCGGCCCGTCGTCGCAGCGATCGCCGTGCCGGCGGCCGCCACGGCAGCCGTGGTCGGATCGACCGTCGTCATGGGCCCGCCGGAGACCGGCACCGTGACGACCGAAGCCGCGAGCACCGCGCAGCAGGAGCCCGCCTCGACCCCCTCGGCCGTGAGCCAGGACGAGATCGACGCGCAGCGCGCGGAAGCCGGCGAGAAGTACATCGAAGAGGTCAAGAAGGACCCGAAGTACAAGAACAAGACGTCGAAGACCACGCTCGAGGTCAAGACGCCGAAGCCGAAGCCCACCGCGGAGACCGAGTCGAAGGACGAGAAGCCGTCCTCCTCGCCGTCGAAGGACAGCGGTTCGGACTCGAAGAGCAGCGGCAGCACCCCGAGCGGCGTGGAGACCCCGCCGTGCAAGGTGTCGTCGTCGATCGAATCGACGCTCCTGCCCAACGCCGTCAACGGCTACCGTGCCGTGTGCGCGAAGTTCCCCGAGGTCAAGACCTACGGTGGCCGCCGCCAGGGGTCGGGCACGTCCGACCACTACACCGGCGAGGCCGTCGACATCATGATCTCCGGCCCGACCGGGGACCGGATCTCCGAATACCTCATCAAGAACGCCAAGGCGCTCAACGTCAAGTACGTCATCTTCGAACAGCGCATCTGGATGCCCGGCAGCGGCTGGAAGTCGATGGAGGACCGCGGTTCGGCGACGCAGAACCACATGGACCACGTCCACGCCTCCTTCAACTGATCCCCGCCTGAGCACGATCGCCTGACACCGGTGACCGAACCTTCCCCGCAGGGCATCCTCGTCTGCGACAAACCACAGGGCCTGACCTCCCACGGGGTCGTCTCGCGGCTGCGCCGCTGGTACGGCACCCGCAAGGTCGGCCACGCCGGCACCCTCGATCCGATGGCCACCGGCGTGCTCGTCCTCGGACTCGGCCGCGGGACGAAGCTGCTCACGCACATCACGGGCGCGACGAAGACCTACGACGCGACGATCCGCCTCGGCGCGGGCACTCCGACCGACGACGCGGACTCCGAGGTCGACGTCCTCGCCGATCCCGCGGTCCTCAGCGCCGTCAGCGACGGTGACATCGACGCCGGCGTCGGTCGGCTCCGCGGCGTCATCGACCAGGTGCCGAGCGCGGTCTCGGCGATCAAGGTCGACGGCAAGCGCTCGTATGCGCGGGTGCGCGCCGGCGAGGACGTCGTCCTCGAGCCCCGCCGGGTCGAGATCACCCGCTTCGACGTCCTCGAGATCCGCCGCGACCCCGAGGCGGGACACCTCGACCTCGACGTCGTCGTCGACTGCTCCTCGGGCACGTACATCAGGGCGCTCGCGAGGGACCTCGGCGCCGACCTCGGCGTCCACGGTCATCTCACCGCGCTGCGCCGCACCCGCGTCGGTCCCTTCGCGCTCAGCCAAGCAGTGACGATCCCCGAGGATCTCGACACTCCTGCGCCCCCGCTCATCTCCCTCGCCGAGGCGACCGCGGGCCTGCTGCCCCACGTCGAGGTCGACGCGGCGCAGGCCACCGCGCTCATGCAGGGCAAGGCCCTGGCAGGCCCATGGGACGTCGCCGGCGACGAGGTCGCGGCACTCCTTAACGGCGAGCTCGTCTCCGTCGCCGAGGTGCGCGCCGACGGCAGTCTCAAGTCGCGCACCGCCTTCGCCATCGACCGCGCGTGAGCCGGTTCGCAGACCATCCCGGCCTGCGATACTCTGAGTCGGTGCACGGAAGGAGCAGCGCTCGAGTGGAGATCTATCACGGCCTGGACGAGGTCCCGGACTTCGACCCCGGCACCGTCATCACCCTGGGCAACTTCGACGGCGTCCACCGTGGGCATCAGACAGTCCTCCGCGCCGTCGCCGCCGAGGCCGTCGAGCATTCGCTGACGTCGGTGGCGATGACCTTCGACCCGCACCCACGCACGATCCACAGCCCGGACACCCCGACGCTGATGATCACGAGCCCGGAGCAGAAGTCCGCGCTCATCGCCGAGACCGGCATCGACGTCCTCTTCGTCCAGCCCTACGACCTCGAGTTCGCCGCGCAGACGCCGGAGGAGTTCGTCGCCCGGTACTTCGTCGAGGGGCTGAAGTGCCGGTGCGTCGTCGTCGGCGACGATGTCAGGTTCGGCCACGACAACTCCGGGACCATCGAGACCCTGCGCCGCCTCGGCGAGGAGATGGGATTCACCACGGTGACGATCGATGAGGTCGGGCGCGGGGGACGGTATTCGTCGTCGCGGATCCGTGACCAGATCATCGCCGGTGATGTCGCCGAGGCGGCCGATCAGCTCGGTCGCTACCACCGGGTCGAGGGCACCGTCGTCCACGGTGACGCCCGCGGACGCGACCTCGGGTTCCCCACGGCCAACCTCTCCGCCGACGCCGCGGGACTCATTCCCGCCGACGGCGTCTACGCGGGCTGGGCGAGCTTCGAGGGGGAGGAGCATCCGTTCCCCGCCGCGATCTCGATCGGGACGAACCCGACGTTCCAGGGTGACTGCCGCCGGGTCGAGGCCTACGTGCTCGACAAGGAGTTCGGGGAGTTCGACGTCTACGACCGGCACATGACCCTCGACTTCGTCGCGCGCATCCGCGGACAGGTGACCTTCACGGGCATGGACGCGCTCATCGCGCAGATGCACGAGGACATCGCCGATGTGCGCGAGGTCCTGCACACCTGATAAGCTGATCTCTGCCGTTTTCACCGGCCGCGGTCCCAGAGGGCTGGAACTGACCTGTTCCGGCGCCGCGCAACGATACGTAAGGAGAACTCCATGGCTCTCGATACTGCCACGAAGCAAGAGATCATCAAGGAATACGGAACTCACGAGGGCGACACCGGTTCTCCCGAGGTTCAGGTTGCCCTGCTGACCCGCCGGATCACGGATCTCACCGAACACTTCAAGGATCACAAGCACGACCACCACTCGCGTCGTGGCCTGCTGCTCCTCGTCGGTCAGCGCCGCCGGATGCTCAAGTACCTCCAGCAGGTCGACATCGAGCGCTACCGCTCGCTCATCAAGCGCCTCGGCCTGCGCCGCTGATTCCAGCGCCGCTGCGTCCAGCGCCGCTGATTCGGGTCGACCCGGATCCGCGGCCGGCTCTCTGAGGCTGCTTCCTTGCTGAGGTTGCTATTGCGCTGAGTCCGTCAGCTCGCACGAACGCCCCGCCCTTCTCGGCGGGGCGTTCGTCGTTGCCGGGGGAGGGGCTGGCTGGGCCGGGGGCGTGGCGCCGGTGCAGAGCGGTGCTTGTGACGGTACGGGTTGGTGCTGTAACGGTGCATGGCGGTGGTGGAACGGTGCAGTGCGCTCCGGCGACACGGGGTGCGCGGAGTGCCTGTCGGCCAAAAGTCGAATGCCGCTCGACTAGTGGTCGGGCGATTCTACTTCTGGCCGACAGTCGGTGGTGTGTCGCGAACTTCTCGCCGGCAGATCGACTTTCGGCTCGCACAACGACTTCTCGAGGACAGGACTTCTGGGCGGCTCAGCGACTTTCCGCCAGCGAACAACTTCTCGCGCGCGGGAGCGTCAGAGTTTTGGCGCCGATGTTGCGACACGGGGTGAGCGGAGCGACTGTCGGCCAAAAGTGAAATGGCGCTCGACTAGTGGCCGGGCGATTCTACTTCTGGCCGGCAGCCGGTGGTGTGTCGCGAACTTTTCGCCGGCAGATCGACTTCCAGCTGGCACAACTACTTCTCGCGGACACGACTTCTCGCCGGCATAGCGACTTTCGGCTGGCACAACGACTTCTCGCGCGAGGGTGCGTCAGGGCTTCGGCGCCGGTATTGCGACACGGGGTGAGCGGAGCGACTGTCGGCCAAAAGTCGAATGGCGCTCGACTAGTGGCCGGACGATTCTACTTCTGGCCGGCAGTCGGTGGTGTGTCGCGAACTTCTCGCCGGCAGATCGACTTCCAGCCGGCACAACGACTTCTCGCGGACACGACTTCTGGGCGGCTCAGCGACTTCTGGCCGGCACAACGACTTCTCGCGCACAGGACTTCCGGCCGGCACAACGACTTCTCGCCGGCAGATCGACTTCCAGCCGGCACGCAGCGCACGACGGGCAGCGCTCTCGGCACCCTCGCGCGCACCCGCGAGACCCCGGCCGTGACCGGGAGTTCAGCTGTGCGCGGACCCACGGTCGGATGACGGCAACTGCGGTAGACTGACCGGCGGACACCTATGCCATGGACGTTTCGGTCCTCGGTAGTGGCCTCCGGAGGATGGCAGATGCCCGCGCAGACGCCCTCATCCGTGGGCCCCGATCGATGACCGGCCCTGGTTCCATGGCGTCCACGACACTGTCCGCCGGCGCGGCAGGCGCACCCGCCCGTCCGTCGGCATCGAACTAGGAGACTACGTGGGTACCACCCCTGAAACCACCGTGGCCACGATCGACAACGGTCGCTTCGGCTCACACACCATCCGCTTCGAAACCGGCCGCCTGGCCAAGCAGGCCGCCGGCTCCGCCGTCGCCTACCTCGACGACGACACGATGCTGCTCTCGGCGACCACCGCCGGCAAGCACCCCCGTGAGGGCTTCGACTTCTTCCCGCTCACCGTCGACGTCGAAGAGCGCATGTACGCCGCCGGCCGCATCCCCGGCTCGTTCTTCCGCCGTGAGGGCCGCCCCTCGACCGACGCGATCCTCACCTGCCGCCTCATCGACCGTCCGCTGCGCCCGTCCTTCGTCAAGGGTCTGCGCAACGAGGTCCAGGTCGTCGTCACCGTGATGTCGATCAACCCCGACCACCTCTACGACGCCCTGGCCATCAACGCCGCGTCGATGTCGACTCAGCTCTCGGGTCTTCCGTTCTCCGGTCCCATCGGCGGCGTGCGCATCGCGCTCATCGACGGCCAGTGGGTCGCCTTCCCGAACTTCTCGCAGCTCGACGACGCCGTCTTCGACATGGTCGTCGCCGGTCGCATGGTCGGTGACGACGTCGCCATCATGATGGTCGAGGCCGAGGCCACCGAGAACTCGATCGACCTCGTCAAGACCGGCGCGAAGGCCCCCACCGAGGAGGTCGTCGCCGAAGGTCTCGAAGCCGCCAAGCCCTTCATCGCCGAACTCTGCCGCGCCCAGCAGGAACTCGCCGACCAGGCCGCGAAGCCGACCGTCGAGTTCCCCGTCTTCCGCGACTACCAGGACGACGTCTTCGAGGCCGTCAAGGACCTCGCCGAGGCGAAGCAGACCGAGAACTTCCAGATCGCTGACAAGCAGGAGCGCGAAGCCGCCGGCGAAGAGCTCCTCGCAGAGCTCTTCGACAAGCTCGGCGAGCGCTTCGAGGGCCGCGAGAAGGAGATCGCCGCGGCGCTCAACGCCCTGACGAAGCAGGTCGTGCGCAAGCGCATCCTCACCGAGCAGGTCCGCATCGACGGACGCGGGCTCAAGGACATCCGTCCGCTCTCGGCCGAGGTCGGCGTCATCCCGCGCGTCCACGGCTCGGCGCTCTTCCAGCGCGGCGAGACCCAGATCCTCGGCATCACGACGCTCAACATGCTGAAGCTCGAGCAGCAGATCGACTCGCTGTCGCCGGTGACCTCGAAGCGCTACATGCACCACTACAACTTCCCGCCCTACTCGACCGGTGAGACCGGTCGGGTGGGCAGCCCGAAGCGCCGCGAGATCGGCCACGGCGCTCTGGCCGAGCGCGCCCTGGCCCCGGTCCTGCCCTCGCGTGAGGAGTTCCCGTACGCGATCCGCCAGGTCTCCGAGGCCCTCGGCTCGAACGGGTCGACCTCGATGGGCTCGGTGTGCGCCTCGACGCTGTCGATGCTCAACGCCGGTGTGCCCCTCCAGGCTCCGGTGGCCGGCATCGCGATGGGCCTCGTCTCCGACGTCATCTCCACCGACCAGGGCGAGCAGACCGCGTACGCGGCCCTGACCGACATCCTCGGCGCGGAAGACGCCTTCGGCGACATGGACTTCAAGGTCGCCGGCACCCGGGACTTCGTCACCGCGATCCAGCTCGACACGAAGCTCGACGGTCTGCCCTCCTCGGTGCTCACCGCCGCGCTCAAGCAGGCCCGCGAGGCCCGCATGGTCATCCTCGACGTCATGGCCGAGGCCATCGACGCCCCGGGTGAGATGGCGGCGACGGCTCCGCGGATCATCTCGGTGAACATCCCCGTCGACAAGATCGGCGAGGTCATCGGCCCCAAGGGCAAGATGATCAACCAGATCCAGGAGGACACCGGCGCGGACATCAGCATCGAGGACGACGGCACCGTGCTCATCGGCGCGACCGACGGCACCTCCGCCGAGGCGGCCCGCTCGATGATCAACGCGATCGCCAACCCGCAGGTCCCCGAGGTCGGCGAACGCTACCTCGGCACCGTGGTCAAGACGATGAGCTTCGGCGCGTTCGTCTCGCTCACCCCGGGCAAGGACGGGCTCCTCCACATCTCCGAGCTGCGCAAGCTCAACGACGGCAAGCGCGTCGAGGATGTCGAGGACGTCGTCGGCGTGGGCCAGAAGGTCCAGGTCGAGATCACGAAGATCGACGACCGCGGCAAGCTCTCGCTCGCTCCCGTCGTCGACGGCGATGACGACGCGGACGCCGAGGCGGACGAGGAGTCGGAGAACTGATACCAGGCTCCACGCACACCGGGGAGGACAGCCGCATCGAACGGTCTGTCCTCCCCGGTGGTCTCACCGTCACCACCGAGCACATGCCGGGTCTCGCCTCCGAGACGATCGGCATCTGGGTCGCCGCCGGGTCCCGTGACGAGACCGCGGCGACCGCCGGCTCGACCCATTTCCTCGAGCACATGCTCTTCAAGGGCACCTCGACGAAGGACGCGAAGACGATCGCCGCGGCCTTCGACCGCACGGGCGGGGACTCCAATGCCATCACGGCCAAGGAGTTCACGTGCTACTACTCCCGCTGCCTCGTCACCGACCTCCCGGCGATCACCTCGCTGCTCCTCGACATGGTCTCCGACTCCACGCTCGACCCTGTCGAGTTCGAACGTGAGCGCGGGGTCATCATCGAAGAGCTCGCGATGGCCGCCGACGATCCCGGCGACGTCCTCTTCGACGACTTCGACGCCCTCGTCTTCTCAGACCACCCGCTGGCCCGTCCCGTCGGGGCGACGAAGGACCAGATCCGGGTGCTCGGCCACCACACCCTGCTCGACCACTACGCCTCGACGTATGTGCCCGGCCAGCTCATCATCGCCGCGGCCGGCGGCGCCGAGCACTCCGAGGTCGTCGGCATGGTCGAACGGGCACTGACCGAGACCGGAGCGTTCGCGACGACCGTGGCCCTGCCGGAAGAGGTCGAGACCTCGCCGGGCGCAGGCGTCATCGGGCACCCGCATGCGGCCGCCTCGGCGCGCGCCCTGCCCGAATTCCGCACCGGCCGCTCGCACACGACCAAGGACACCGAGCAGTTGGGGATGCTGCTCGGATGCCAGGGTCTGCCCGAGGGCCACCCGGACAGGTTCGTCTACTCGGTGCTGCTCACCCTGCTCGGCGGCGGCATGTCCTCGCGGCTGTTCCAGAGCATCCGCGAGGAGCGGGGGCTCGCCTACGCGGTCAACGCGACCGCGAGCCAGTTCACCGACATCGGGACGTTCGGGATCTACGCCGGCTGCAGCCCCGAGAACGGGCAGGCCGTCCTCGACCTGGCACTCACCGAATGGGACCGCCTCGCGCAGCTCCCGCCGAGCCGTGCCGAACTCGACGAGATCGTCTCCCAGCTGTCCGGGTCGATGGTGCTCGGACTCGAATCCTCGGCGGCGCGGATGAACCGCCTGGCCCGGGCCGAGATCTTCGGCATCCCGCTCGAAGCGCCCTTCGACCTCATCGAGCGCATCCGCTCGGTCACCCCCGACCAGGTCAGCGCCATGGCCGGCGATCTCCTCGTGCGACCGAAGGCGCTCTCCCTCGTCGGCCCGGCCACCGACGTCGCACTGCGGGACTGAGGCCGGCGCATGGGTCGCAAACGCGCCGAGGTGCGCCGCGAGGAGATCCTCGCCGCGACCATCGACGAGATCGAGGCGACCGGGCTGCGCGCCCTGCGGGTCGCCGACGTCGCCCGCCGCCTCGACCTGAGCGCGAGCCTCGTCATCTACCACTTCGCGACGAAGGAGGCCCTCGTCACCGAGGCATTCGCCTTCGCTGGTGAGAACGACCTCGACCGGGCCCGGGCGATCGCCGCCGCGGACCGTCCGGCGCAGGAGATCCTCGACGACCTCCTCGCGTGGTACCTGCCGAGCGGGTCGACGCGCAGCTGGACGATCTGGATGGACGCATGGTCCGCGGCGCTCTTCGACGAGGAGATCAGGGCCACGCTCGCCCGTCTCGATCGCGCGTGGCAGACCGTGTTCGCCGAGGTGGTCCGCGCCGGTGCGGAGACCGGAGAATTCACCGTCGCCCCCGGTGACATCGCCGAGGCGGTGACGAAGATCCTCGCCCACCTCGACGGTCTCTCGATCCGGCTGATGACCTCCGAGACCGACTCCCGGGCACTCATGCTCGACTGGGTCCGCGACTTCGCCGACTCCGCCCTCGGACGCGCCCGCCCCCGGTCTTGACGCGTGGCGCCCTGCGGCCGCAGACTGGTGTGAGACGCTTACTGAACCGCTATTCAGTAAGACCTCCATCCGCCCGTCCCTCGGAGGCCCCATGTTCATGGACATCACCTGGCAGGACCCGATCACCGGCACCCACGGCTTCGTCGTCATCGACACCCTCGTGCGCGGCGCCGCCTCCGGGGGCCTGCGCATGCGTCCCGGGTGCACCCTCGAGGAGGTGCGCGGACTCGCCGAGGGCATGACCCGCAAAGAGGCGATCCACCTCGTGCCCGGACGCCGGTACGTCCCCGTCGGCGGGGCGAAGGGCGGCATCGACTTCGACCCCCGCGCCGAGGGCGCCGTCGACGTCCTCGAGCGCTTCCTCGTCGCCGTCAACCCGCTCATGCACGCGTACTGGGCGCTCGGTGAGGACCTCGGAGTCCGGCAGGACGACATCGACGAGATCCTCGAGCGCTGCGGCCTCGGCAGCGGACTGAGCGCGGTCGAGAAGCTCGTCGCCGACCCCGCCGCAGCCGAGCAGAGGTCACTGACGGCGTTCTCGACGATCGTCGACGGGGTCGCCCAGGACGAACTCGTCGGCGGACTCGGAGTGGCCGCCTCGGCGCTGGCCGCCCTCGAGGCCGACGGTCGGTCACCGGCGGACACGACCGCGGTGATCCAGGGATTCGGGTCGATGGGCGGGGCGACCGCGCGCTTCCTCGCCGAGGCGGGGGTGCGGATCGTCGGCATCGCCGATGCCGACGGGTTCGTCTCCAACCCCGCGGGCCTCGACGTCGAGACGCTGCTCGCCACCCGCGACCCCTACGGCGGCGTCTCCCGGGACGCGCTGCGCCCGGAGGACCAGGTCGGCGACCGCGACGACTGGCTCGCCGCCGAGGCCGACCTCCTCGTGCCCGCGGCCGTGAGCTACGCGATCACCGCCGACAACAGCGACCGCGTCCGTGCCAGGCACATCGTCGAGGCCGCGAACATGCCCGTCACCGCCGAGGCGGAGGAGGCCCTGGCGGCCCGCGGCGTCACCGTCGTCCCCGACTTCCTCGCGAACTCCGCGACGAACGCCTGGTGGTGGTGGGTGTACTTCGGAGACATCGACGGCTCGTGGGAGCAGAGCCGGGCCCTCATCGTTGAGACCCTGCGGAACCTGACGACCGAGGCGATCACCGCGGCGCGGGAATCCGGCGTCACCCCGCGCGTCGCCGCTCAGGCCCGGGTCGACGCGAACCTCGCCGCCCTCGCCGACCTCGACCGCCCGATGGGTCAGGCTTAGGGCGCGACGTGGACCAGTTCTTCGATCCCAGCAGCGTCGCTGTCCTCGGAGCCTCGAACAATCCGGCGAAGTGGGGCTTCTGGCTCGCCGCCGGAGCCCTGACCGGGGCGGGGCGACGGCGCGTCTTCCTCATCAATTCGAGCGCCACCTCGATCCAGGGCGTGCCGACGCACGCGCGCCTGTCCGATCTGCCCGAGGCCCCCGAGCTCCTCGTCATCTCGATTCCGGGTGCCGGGGTCGAGCCCGTCGTCGCCGAGGCGCTCGCGGCGGGCGTGCGCGCGTTCCTCATCGTCTCCACCCGGGTGCCCCGGGCCGTCGAGCTCGCCGCGACGATCACCGCCGCCGGTGCCCGGCTCATCGGCCCCGGCTCCCTCGGCCTCGTCGACTCCGGCAACGAGCTGCTCCTCGCGTGGGGCCATTTCACGCCGGGCTCGCTCGCCGTCGTCTCCCAGAGCGGGCAGCTCGGCTCGGAGATCGCGACACTCTCGGCCCGCAGCGGCATCGGGATCTCCCGGTTCGCCTCGATCGGCGGGCAGTCCGATGTCCGGGCGGCGGAGATCCTCGACACCCTCGTCGACGATCCCGCCACCAGTCAGGTCGCCGTCTACCTCGAATCCTTCAGCGGGGGAGAGGCGATCGTCGCTGCCCTCCAGGGCCTGCGGGCAGCGGGCAAACCGACGATGATCCTCACCACCGGAGCCTCGACCGCCGGCAGACGGCTCGCGCGCTCCCACACCGGGGCACTCACCTCGGCGATCGACGCCGTCGATGCGGCCTGCCGGAAGGCCGGCGCGATCCGCCTGTCCTCACCGTCGGAGATCGTCGAACTCGCCGGGTACTTCGCCTCCTCATGGCTGCCGGGCGGTCGCCGGGTCGCGATCGTCTCCGACTCGGGCGGTCAGGCAGCGATCGCCGCGGACATGGCCGAACTCCACGGCCTCACCGTCGATCCGCTCACTGCGGCGACCCGTGCCCGCGTCGAGGCCGTCATCCCCGAGGCCGGGCACATCGACAACCCCATCGACCTCGACGGGGCCGGGGAGAAGGACCTGAGCGTCTACGCCCGCGTCGTGCGCGAGCTCCTCACCGACGACAGCGTCGACGCCGTCGTCCTCACCGGGTACTTCGGTGCCTACGGGGAGGACACACCGGAGCTGGAAGCGGCTGAACTCGCCGAGGTGGCCGTGCTCGGCGAGGCTGCCGCGGAGCTGCGCAAACCCCTGCTCGTCCATTCGATGAGCGCGGATTCCCCGGCCGTGACCGACCTGTGGGCGCGGTTCGTCCCCTGCTACCGGTCGATCGACACGACGATGCGGGTGCTCTCGCTCGCCGCGTTCTACGCCGCCCACTCCGGTCGGATCGCCGAGGCGCTCGAACAGTCGGCGGCACTGACCCCGTGGGGGACCGGCTACAGCGCGGCCCGGGAGACGATCGCGGCGGCCGGGGTCGCCGTGCCCGCTGGGGTGCGGGTGGGGGACTCCGATGACCTCGCCGAGGCGGTCGCGGCAGCGGGTCTGACCCCGCCGTTCGTCCTCAAGGCCGGGTGGCCCGCGCACAAGACGGAGGTCGGCGGCATCGTCCTCGGGTTGCCGGACCTGCCCGCGCTTCACGCCGCGCACACGGAGATGGTCGGCCGCCTCGGTGCCGGTGAGTACATCGTCGAGGAGATGGACCGGCGCGAGCACGTCGTCGAGATCCTCGTCGGCGGGCGGCAGGACGAGAACTTCGGTCCCATCGTCATGGTCGGGGCCGGGGGCACGGAGACGGAGCTCTACGAGGACACCCGTCTCGAACTCGCCCCGGTGTCGCGGACCGAGGCCCTCGACATGCTCGCGCGGCTGAAGATCCACCGGCTCCTCCAAGGTTGGCGGGGCCGGCCACCCGCCGACGTCGAGAGCCTCGCCGACGTCGTCGTCGCCGTCTCGCGGCTCATCGCCGGGTCGAACGCGATCACGGAGATCGAGATCAACCCCGTGCGCGTCGCCGCATCCGGGGCGCTCGCCGTCGACGCCCTCGTCATCACCGAGTCCGGGGAGACCGAGGAGACCGATGAGCCCGAGGAGACGGACGCGGCAGGCGACTCCGCCACCCCTGCCCACCCGAGCACCGACACCCACGGCCCGGGCCAGGCCATCCCTACCCACCCGAGCACCGACATCCGAACGGAGACGAGCGCATGAGCGAACTCACCGGCGGCGGCCACCTCGCCGCAGCCCTGGCCGCCGAGGGCATCACCCGCGTCTTCGGGATCCCCGGCACCCACAATCTCGAGATCTTCGCGCAGCTGAGCGAGCACGGCATCGAGATCGTCTCGCCCCGCCACGAACAGGGGGCGGGGTTCATGGCCGACGGAGCCGCCCGCGTCACCGGTGACGTCCAGGTCGTCGTGACGACGACGGGACCCGCCGTGCTCAACGCGCTGACCGCGCTGCTCCAGTCGTTCACAGACTCCGTGCCGGTCCTCCTCATCAGCCCCGGCATGCCCTCGACCCATCCCGGCCGCGGCACCGGCCTCCTCCACGAGGTGCGCAACCAGGCGCTCGCGATCGAGGCGATCCTCGGCGACAGTCACCGGGTCACCAATGTGGGCGAGGTGCCGCTGGCCGTCGCGCAGGCGCTCACGCTCATTCGCTCCGGCCGGCCCCGGCCCGCGAGCTTCGAGATCCCGCTCGACCTCATCGAGGCGACCGGGCCCGGCATCATCCACCCCGCCGTCACACGGCCCCTGCCCGTGCTCGACGAGCACGGAATCGCCACCGCCGCCGAGGCGCTCGCCGCCTCCCAGCGTCCGCTCGTCATCGCCGGCGGCGGGTCCCACGGTGCGGGGGAGGGGATCGTCGCCCTCGCCGAGGCGCTCGGTGCCGGGATCATCCTCTCCGCGAACGCCAAGGGCGCGATCGCCGGTGACCATCCGCTCATGCTTGGGGCGATCGGGTTCCTCCCCGAGCTGCCCGACATCCTCGCCCGCGCCGATGCCGTCGCAGCGATCGGCACCGAACTCGCCCCGAGCGACTTCTGGCCCGAGCCGCTGCCCCTGCCCGACACCGTCGTGCGCATCGACATCGACGAGACGCAGATGCTCGGCAATGCCGCGGTCAGCCATCCCCTCGTCGCCGACGCGACCGAGGCCGCCGCCTCTCTCGCCGCCGCTGTGAAGCGGGTGCGGGACCGCAGCGGCGCCGAGGCGGTGGCGTCGGGCGGCTGGCCGGCCGAGGTCGCGGAGATCGCCCGCGTCGCGGCCGCCCGCGACGGGCAGCCGTGGGCGGTGCTGTCGGAGGGGCTCACCGCGTTCACCCAGGCCGCGGAGTCCCCGGTCGTCATCGCCGCCGACCAGACGATGAGCTGCTACTACGGCGTGCAGACCGGCTGGGCGGCCCGCCTCGGCGACCGCTATCTCTATCCGGCCGGCGCGGGCACGCTCGGGTTCGCGCTGCCGGCGGCGATCGGGGCGAAGCTCGCCGACCCCGCGGCCCGCGTCATCGCGATCGAGGGCGACGGGGGAGCGATGTTCACGATCCCCGAACTCGCCGCCGCCGTCCAGGACGAGGCGAGCCTCGCGCTCATCATCGTCGACAACGGCGGATACGGGGAGATCCGCAACGAGATGGCCGACCGCGGCGACGTGCCCACCGGCGTCGCCCTGCGCGGACCGGACTTCCCGGCCCTCGCCTCGGCGATGGGGGCCCACGGAGTCCACGTCGACGGCGCCGAGGCACTCACCGCCGCCCTCACCTCGGCGATGGAGCGGACCGGACCCACCCTCATCCACCTGTGGGAGGACTCCCGGGCGTCCGAGGACATGCTCGGCCGCTGAGGACCCACCCGACCCGACATCCACCCCCGCATCCGGCGGGGGACGAAGGAGAGCTATGACCTACACCCCGTGGCCGCTCAGCGAGGAGCAGTCCGCCGTCATCGACCTGTGCCGGACCTTCGCCGTCGAGCAGATCCGACCGGCGGGCCGCACCGTCGACGAGGCCGACACCGAATCGCCGGTCGACCTCTTCGCCGCGGCGGCGAAGCTCGGGATCACCGACTTCATGATCCCCGAGGAGTACGGCGGGGGCGGGTTCACCGACGTGTTCACGCAGTGCCTCGTCCAGGAGCAGCTGTGCTTCGGGGATCCGGGGATCGGGAACTTCGTGTGCTCGAACGGCTTCTTCGCCGACCCCGTGCTCGCGCTCGGCACCGACGCGCAGAAGGAGGCGTGGCTGCGGCCCCTGACCGGGGAGAGGCCGAAGTTCACGGCGCTCGCGACGACCGAACCCGGCTCCGGATCGGACTCCGCGTCGATCATCACCCGCGCCGATCGGACCGACGGCGGATACCTCCTCAACGGGCAGAAGGCGTGGATCTCGAATGCCGGGCTCGCCGACTTCTACGTCGTCTTCGCGAAGACCGACCCTGCGCAGCGGGCCCGCGGGGTCAGCGCGTTCCTCCTTGAAAAGGACACCCCGGGCATGGAGTTCGGGGCGCCGATGAAGAAGATGGGGCAGCGGGCGATCGTGTGCCGGGAGATCTTCCTCTCCGACGCGTTCGTCCCCGAGGACAACCGCCTCGGCGCGGAGGGCCAGGGGTTCTACGGGCTCATGCGCACCTTCGACATCTCCCGCGTCGTCCTCGGCGCCGCCGCCCTCGGCACGGCCCGGGCGGCGTACGAATACGCCCGGGACTATGCGCGCGAGCGCGAGCAGTTCGGGAAGCGGATCATCGACCATCAGGCGGTCGCGTTCCGACTCGCCGACATGTCCGCGCGCATCGACGCCGCGTGGCTGCAGGTGCTCAACGCCGCCCGGATGATCGACGCCGGTGACGCCGTGCCGCGGGAGCGGGTGACCGCCGCAGCGGCGATGGCGAAGCTGGGCGCCTCGGAGACGGCGATGTTCTCCACCTGGGCGGCCGTCCAGACCCTCGGCGGCTGGGGCTACTCGCGCGAGCATCCCGTCGAGCAGTGGATGCGCGACGCCAAGCTCGAGGAGATCGAGGAGGGCACGAGCGACATCATGCGCCTGCTCATCTCGCGCAGCCTCCGCTGAAACCTCGGCGAGTCCCGGAATAGCCTGACCTAACCTTGTGTTGTTCGAGATGAGGCCCTGATATAGGGTCGAAAATGAAGCCGCCGGCCAAGGCGGGCATCAATTCTCTTCAGGAGGAATCTCATGGCTGAGCAGTACACACTTCCGGAGCTGCCCTACGACTACTCCGCTCTCGAGCCGCACATCTCGGCTCGCATCATGGAGCTGCATCACGACAAGCACCACGCGACCTACGTCAAGGGCGCGAACACCGCGGTCGAGCAGATCGCCGAAGCCCGCGAGAGCGGCAACCTCGCGAACCTGCCCAAGCTCATCCGTGACCTCTCGTTCAACCTCGGCGGTCACGTCAACCACTCGATCTTCTGGCAGAACATGTCCCCGGACGGTGGCGACAAGCCCGTCGGCGAACTCGCGGCTGCGATCGATGACCAGTTCGGCTCCTTCGACAAGTTCCGCGAGGTCTTCACGACCGCGGCGACGACGATCCAGGGCTCCGGGTGGGCCGTTCTCGTCTACGATCAGCTCGGCGGCAACCTCTTCGTCGAACAGCTCCACGACCAGCAGTCGGACATCCAGCAGGGCGGCACCCCGATCCTCCAGCTCGACATGTGGGAGCACGCGTTCTACCTCGACTACCAGAACGTCAAGCCCGACTACGTCAAGGCCTGGTGGAACATCGTCAACTGGGAGGACGCCGGCGCTCGCTTCGACCGCGCGGTCAACCAGACCAAGGGACTGCTCCTCGGCTGAGGCGCTCTCCTGAGCTGAGCGCGTGAGGCCGACGCGGGTCTCAGCGTTGACGCTCGCGCTCATCAGGCGGCCCGGACTCCATCACGGAGTCCGGGCCGCTGCTTGTTTCGAGGGCGACCGGTAGGGTGAGCCCATGACTGCTCACCTGCGATCATGGTCGCCGTCCGACGCCGAGGCGCTCGCTGAGATCTACGCCGTGGCCGATCCCGAGTTGCAGCGCAACATCCCCGAGGACCACACCGCGGCAGGGGCGAGCACATGGATCGAGTCGATTCTCACCGCCGAGGCCGACGGCACGGCGCGCGCCTTCGCCATCGTCGACGGTACGAGGATCCTCGGCAATGTCATGGCGACAGGGACCGAACGACGCCACTCGACGACGTGGATCTCGTACTGGCTGCGCCCGGAGGCGCGGGGGCAGGGCCTCGCCTCCTCCGCGCTGCGCACACTCGTCGACGTCCTCCACGACGACCTCGGTGTCTATCGCCTCGAACTCGGGTACCGCGTGAACAACCCGGCCTCCGGAGCCGTCGCCGCGGCCGCCGGGTTCCTCGTCGAAGGACGTGAACGGCAGCGCCTCGACTACGGCGGCGTCCGCTACGACACCGAGGTGGCTGCGCGGCTGAGCGGGGACCCGCGGTCGCCGGGCGGACGGCTGCCCATCGTTCGCGGTGATGGGTCGGCGGCCGGCGGCGAGGGTCTGGCGGCCGGCGGCGACGGGTCGGCGGCCGGCGGCTAGGGTCCGGCGGCCCGTGGCGACGGGTCGGCTGCCCATCGCGAGTGGGGACGGACCGCCTCGGCGCGGTGACGACCTGAACGACCGACTGCAGCGGACTCGCTAGACTGGCCTGCGGGCGAAACCGCCCGCAGATCACCGTCGGAGGAAGCGAGCGCACATGAGGGTAGCCGTCATCGGAGCACAGGGACGGATGGGAGCCCAAGCCGTCCAGGCCGTCGAGGAGGCCGAGGGCCTCGACCTCGTCGCCGCGCTCGGCAGCTCGGACTCACTGGAGACGCTCACCGACCTCGACATCGACGTCGCCGTCGAACTCACCGTGCCCAAGGCCACCGAGGACAACGTCCGGTTCCTCGTCGAACACGACATCGACACCGTCGTCGGCACGACCGGGTGGGATGCCGACCGGCTCGAGCGGCTCACCGCCCTCCTCGCCGACCACCCGGACACGGCCGTCCTCATCGCCCCCAACTTCTCGATCGGGGCGGTGCTCGCCATGCGCTTCGCCGAGGTGGCCGCCCCCTACTTCGACTCCGCCGAGGTCGTCGAGATCCACCATCCCCGCAAGCTCGACGCCCCCTCGGGCACCGCCGTGCACACCGCGCAGCGCATCGCCGCTGCCCGCCGCGACGCCGGCCTGCCTGCCGTTCCCGACGCCACCGAGACCGACCCCGACGGCGCCCGCGGTGCGGTCATCGACGGCATCCACGTCCACGCGATCCGCCAGCTCGGCATGACCGCCTCGGAGGAGATCCACTTCGGTGCCGCCGGCGAGGCCCTGACGATTCGGACCGATTCGTTCTCCACCTCGGCGTTCATGCCCGGCATCATCACCGCCGTGCGTGCGATCGGCGATCGGACCGGGCTTCTGCACGGCCTCGAGAGCATCCTCGACCTCTGATGTCGAAAGCGAAGATCGGGGCGATCATCGTCTCCGTCGTGCTCGCGTTCTACTTCGTCCTCATGGGACAGCGGGCGTGGATCCTCCTGCGCGAACCCGAGCTCATCCCCAAGCTCATGGGCATCGCCCTGCTCGTGCTGCCGATCGTCGGTGCGTGGGCGCTCATCATGGAGCTCCTCTTCGGGTCGCGGATGGAGCGGCTCGCGAAGATCCTCGAATCCGAGGGAGGACTGCCCGTCGACGACCTGCCGCGCACGCCCGGCGGCCGGATCGTGCGGGAGGCCGCCGACGAGGCGTTCGCCCAGTACCAGTCCGAAGCCGACGCCGCACCGGATGACTGGCGCTCGTGGTTCCGTCTCTCGTGCGCCTATGACGCGAGCGGCGACCGGCGCCGTGCCCGCGCGACGATGCGCAAGGCGATCTCGATGGAGAGAGCCGGGCAGGCGTAGGCGCTCTGGCTCCGGGCGGTTCTGCCGCCGGCTCGGGGGCGCTGCCTATCGCCGGTCCGGGGGACCCGGATTCGCGGGCGGATCCGGATGCGCCGGAGGGTCGGGGTTCACCGGGAGATCCGGCCGGTGCGCCGGAGGAGCAGCGGTCGCGGCGCCCGGTGCCGCCTCGGCGCCCTGACCACTGCCCGCGCGCACCGGACTCACGGCTTTGACGAGGGAGGCGATGACGCCCTCGAGCGGACCGCGCGGACTGACGAAGACCTTCCAGACGATCGCGAGGATGATGAAGGTCAGGGCGTGGATCGCGTACTCGGTCGTGATCTTCGCCGGGTCGGCCTGCTCGATCATCGGTGCCGGCTGGTAGAAGGGGTGCGTGATCTCGACGAGGACGACGTGGGCGGCGTAGACCGTCAGCGGCATCGATCCCGGAGCGCTCAGCGGTGCGAGCAGCCATGACCGCCGGCCGAGCAGGATCGCGGCGGCCTGGAGCACGGCGATCGCGGCGAGCGAGGTGCCGGCGGTGGAGATGAGATCGAACGGGGTCGCCGAATGCGGTCCCGCGATCGCCAGCCACCACCACGAATCCGGTGGTGTCACCCCGTAGCTGTTGATGAAGAGCGCGGCGTTGAGGTCGGCCCCCGAGGTGGCGGCGAGGGCTTCGAGCTCGGCGCGGCCGCCGGCGACGTCGAGAAGGAACCACGAGCCGCCGCGGCCGATGGCGAAGAGGGCGACCCCGGCGAGGAAGAGCGCCGTGAGGTGCCGGCCGATGTCGATCTTCGCGACCGCCATGCCGAGGAGGATGTAGGCCATCCACTGGAGGATCGGATAGTAGCCGGTGAAGACGAGGTCGGTGAGCATCGGGCCGAGCGACGCGAAGTCGAACCACGACATCGCCGAGTACGAGGTCTCGAGACCGTACGTGCTGCGCACCCACATCGACACGAGCGGGCTGAGGGCCATCCACAGCCCCGCGAGCGTGAAGAGCGCCCACGGCCGCAGCCGCAGGAAGAGCAGCGCGATGGCGAACATGACGCCGTAGTTGACGAGGATGACCGCGAGGTTCGTCGTGATCGCTCCGAGGAAGAGCCCGACGACGATGATCGACGCCGCCCGCACGAGGACTCCGGGCGCCACATCGCGGAGACGACCGGTGGCCTCAAGGGTGCCGCGGGTCGAGAGGACGAGCGAGCAGCCGGCGAGCACCGCGAAGAGCGCCGAGGCGCGACCGGAGAAGATCGCCGCCCACGTCGGGTCGCCCATCTCATCGGTGAGGGGGAAGATGTGGGTGACCATCATCGTCAGCAGCGCCAGTCCGCGGGCAGCGTCGAGACCGACGAGGCGGCCGGGCGGGCTCAGTCTGCTGACGAACCGCGCCGAGGCGGTCGCCGGTTGAGTGCTCATGGAACGATTCTCACATGTGAGCCCCCTGGGCCGGGTGTGAACGGTATGTTAATGCCATGACCTTCAATCCGAATGCTGACATCAGCTCGAACCGGACGAGTCGTCGCGGACGCAACACGGCGATCGCCGGCGGCGGTGTCGGAGTCATCGGCCTCCTCGTCTTCCTCGTCGGGCCTCTCCTCGGCGTCGACCTCAGCGGGTTCATCGACGATCCCGCGCTCGAGAGCGGCGGCGGAGGGAACATCTCCAACGAAGCCGCGATGGCCCAATGCGACACCGGCGCCGATGCCAACAAGTCGACCGACTGCCGGATGGCCGGGGCCCAGGTCGTCCTCGACGACTACTGGTCGCAGCAGGTCGAGGGATACACGCCGCCGCAGATGACGATCGTCGACGGGCAGACGTCGACGCAGTGCGGCACCGCCTCGAACGCCGTCGGTCCCTTCTACTGCCCGCCCGAGCAGGGCGTCTACATCGACCCGACGTTCTTCGGCGTGATGCGCGATCGCTTCGGCGCCTCCGCCGACGAGCTCGCCCAGCTCTACATCGTCGGCCACGAGTGGGGTCACCACATCCAGAACATCACCGGGACGATGGACCGGTACCCCAACAACGGCACCGGCCCCGAGAGCAACGGCGTGCGCACCGAACTCCAGGCCGACTGCTACGCCGGGGCCTGGCTCGGCGACGTCACGACCCTCACCGACGACAACGGCACCCCGTACCTCGAGCCGCCGACGCAGACGCAGATCGACGACGCCCTCAACGCCGCCTTCGTCGTCGGCGACGACTACATCCAGGGGCAGTCGGGCATGGTCAACCCCGAGAGCTTCACCCACGGGACGAGCGAACAGCGCCAGCGGTGGTTCACCGACGGCTACAACAAGGGCCTCGGCAGCTGCGACGCCTTCGCCGTGCCCGGCAGCCAGCTCTGAGGCGAGGCGGCTCTGAACCTACCAGCTCTCAGGCAGTCTGCTATGAACCAACCGGCTCCGAGGCAGCCGTGAGCGCCCCTTCCCCAGTTATCCATACCGTGATATGAATTACTGGTCGGCTTCACCTCGCGCATCGATCAAGGACGATCATGTCTCACCTCTTTCCCCATCTCTTCGAACCCATCACCCTCGGGTCACGGACCATCCGAAACCGCATCGTCTCATCCGGCCATGACACGGTCCTCGACGACCACGGGCAGATCGGCCCCGACCTCGTCGCCTACCACGAGGCGAGGGCCCGCGGCGGCTGCGGACTCATCGTCCTCCAAGTCTCCGGAGTCCACGAGACCGCGCGGTACACCAACCACGTCCTCATGGCCACCGACGACTCCGCGATCCCCGGTTACCGCGCCGTCGCCGAGGCGGTCCACCGGCACGGCGGAACGATCTTCGCCCAGCTCTTCCACCCCGGGCGCGAAGTCATGGAGGGTCAGGACGGCATGGCACCACGAGCCGTCGCACCGAGCGACGCACCGCAGGAGCGCTTCAAGGTCGTGCCCGAGGCGCTGAGCACCGCGGAGGTGAGAGACATCATCGCCGGATACGCGAGCTCGGCGGCGCGCATCGCCGGAAGCGGCATCGATGGCGTCGAGATCGTCGCGAGCCACGGCTACCTGCCCATCCAGTTCGTCAACCCGCGGATCAACACCCGCACCGACGACTACGGCGGCAGCCCCGAGAATCGCCGCCGCTTCCTCACCGAGGTCGTCGCCGGCGTCCGCGCCGCCGTCGGTCCCGACATCGTCGTGGGCCTGCGCATCTCGGGGGAGGAGAAGACCGAGGACGGCCTCGTCGCCGGAGAGATCCTCGACCTCATCGGCCACCTCGACGAGCAGGGCGCCCTCGACTACTTCTCCGTCACCGCCGGCGACTCCTCGACGCTCCAGGGCGCCGTCCACATCGTGCCGTCGATGCAGATCGAACCCGGCTATGCGACGTCCCTCTCGGCGCGGGTGAAGAAGGTCACCGACCTGCCCGTCATGGTCGCCGGCCGCATCAACCAGCCCCATGAGGCCGAATCCGCGATCGCCGAGGGCCGCACCGATATGGCGATCATGACCCGGGCGATGATCTGCGACCCCGACCTCGCCGAGAAGTCCGCCCGAGACGCCGTCGACGAGATCCGCGCATGCATCGGCTGCAACCAGGCGTGCATCGGCCACTTCCAGATGGGCGTGCCGATCTCGTGCATCCAGCACCCCGAAACCGGCCGCGAACTCACCTTCCTGCCCCGCCCGCACGTCCGGCGGCCGCGCCGCGTCCTCGTCATCGGCGGGGGACCGGGCGGACTCAAGGCCGCCGCGGTCGCCGCCGAACAGGGCGATGACGTCGTCCTCTGCGAAGCCGAGCCCCACCTCGGCGGGGCGGTGCTGCTCGCCCAGACCCTGCCCTATCGCGCGGAGTTCGGCGGGGCGGCGACGAACCTGTCCGCCGAGGCGGCCCGGGCCGGGGCCGAACTGCGCACTTCGACGCCGGTGACCCAGGAGATCCTCGCCGAGGTGGCCCCCGACCATGTCATCGTCGCCACCGGGGCGGTCGAGCGGATGCCCACCCTCGAGATCGCCGATGACGCCCTCGTCATCGGGGCCCGCGAGTACCTCAGTGAGCAGCCGCGGTTGCCGGCCGGACGCATCCTCGTCGCGGACTGGAAGGGCGACTGGATCGGGCTCGGGATCGCGCTCAGGCTCGCGGAGTCCGGGCATCTCGTCACGCTGGCCACGGCCGCGAACTTCGCCGGCGCCGCGATCCAGCAGTACACCCGCACCCTGCTCGTCTCCCAGGCGCTGCGGGTCGGGGTGGAGTTCCTGGGCGACGCCCGCCTCGTCGGCGTCGATGAGGACACCGGATACCTCCAGTCGACGCTGTGCGAGATCGTCCACGAAGTCGACGGGGTCGCGGCGACGATCGTGTCCGCAGCTCCCCGGGCGGCGGTGCCCGACCTCGACTTCGGACCGGCGAGCGTCGAGGTCATCGGGGACGCCCGGGCGCCGCGGACGGTCGAGGAGGCCGTGTACGAGGGACTTGTCGCCGCGAAGAACCTCGCGCAGACTGCGGCGGCGAGCGCATGAGCCCGCGCCCCCAGCTCGATCCGACAGCGGTCGCCGCGAGACGGACGGCGATCCTCGAGGCGACGATCGCCGAGATCGTCCGGCGCGGACCCGACGCCGTCCGGCTCAAGGACGTCGCCGCAGCGGCCGGAGTGTCCGTCGGCACGGTCCAGTACTACTTCGCGAACCGCGACGATCTCCTTCTCGAGGCGCTGTCGTCGCACAGCCGCTCGGTCATCGACGCGATCGAGCGCCTCGCCCGCGTCGACGGGAGCGCGTGGGATCGCCTGCGGGCGACGTTCGCCGCGGTCCCGACCGTCGAGTCGTATGAGCACCGGGCGATCGTGTGGGTCGAACTCGTTGCGGCCGCCCGCCGGAACCGGATCCTCGAGCAGTCCGTCGCCGAGGTGTTCGCCCGCTGGCGGGCGCACTTCCGTTCCCTCATCGACCTCGGCATCGCCGAGGGAAGCCTGACACCCCAGGCCGACACCAGCCTCATCGTCGACACGCTCATCGCCCAGATCGACGGTTTCGACCTCGCGATCGCCGCCGGCCGGGAGGGCCTCACCCCCGACCAGATCAGCGTGACCCTCGAAGCGACGGCCGCCGCCCTGCTGAGGGTCGATTCGACCGCAGTGACACGGCGTCCCTGACCGCGGGCACCCGCGTGCTCAGAGCCTCGCGATGGTCTGGACGTCGTCGCGGAACTCGCGGACCGTCTCCTCGGACACCGTGGCCCGGGTCGCGCGGAGCGCCTCGAGGTAGTTCTCCGTCGTCAGCACGTCCGAACGCGCGTCGATGGGCACCTGGTCCTTGCCGAGCGACGCCGCCAGCGCCTCCTGGGAGGCGCGTCTGGCCGCATACTCGATGTCGGCCGGGGTGAGCCCGGAGCTCGCATCGACGAGGGCATCGACATCGATGTCGGCGATGACATGATCGGGAATGTACCGGCTCCAGATCGCATGGCGCGCCGTCTCGTCGGGCAGGCCGATCGGGATGACGTAGTCGAAGCGGCCGTGCCGGAGGAACGCGGCGTCGAGGGCGCGGACGAAGTTCGTCGCACAGATGAGCAGCCGCCCCTCCCGATCCCGGAACTCCGCAACCTGCTTGAGCAGCTCGTTCGTCACGCCCTGCGTCGGCGACGGCGGTTCCCCGCCGCGCTTCGACGCGATCTCCTCGACCTCGTCGATGAAGACGACGGCATGCTCGAGCTCGCCGATCTGCTCGAACGAGGACCGCAGCCCCGCGGCCACGCCGCCGGGCTCCCCGGACAGCCGGGAGGGGAAGAGCTCGACGAACGGCCAGTCGAGGCGGGAGGCCACGGCCTTCGCGAACGTCGTCTTGCCGGTGCCCGGGGGGCCGAAGAGCATGACCGCGCGCGGCGGGACGACACCGAAATGATCCGCGAGGTCCGGTTCGGCCAGGGGCACGACGAGGCGGTCTTCGAGCATGTCCTTCTCCTGCTGCATCCCGCTCACCGCGTCCCACAGGTGACGGGGCAGGATCCGCCCGCCGACGCTGCGGAGCAGATCGAGTTCGCGCCGCTGCACGGGCATCTGCCGCTCGAGGTACCGCAGCTGCGAGCGCACCTGGAAGCCGTTGGACTCCAGGCCGGCGAACGCCGGGGACTCCTCGGGCACGAGGATCGACAGCTTGCCGAGGCCCAGCGGCATGAAATGGCGTTCGAGCGCATCGAGGAGACCCGCCTCGGCGGCATCGGTCTGCTCCACCTCGGCGAGGACATGGAAGAAGACGATCCACCCCTGCGCATGCGCGGCCCGGCCGACCGCGGCCCCGACGATCTCCTCACCCTGGACGGCGACGACGGCATGGTCGTTCTGGCAGGAGGCGATGACCTCGGGCAGGGAGTAGACGGGTGCGGACGTCGAGGACTGCGCGGACTCCCAGAGACGGACGATCCCGTCGAGGTCGTCGTCGTGGAAGTCGCGGATGCGGGTGCGGCTCATCGAACTCTCCTTCGGTGGGTGTCGCACGGGGCGTGTGCACAGCCTATGTGATCTGCATCTCAGCTCACCAGCCCGGGCCGCGGCGCACCCCGAGCCGGTGCCGCGAGGAGAGGGTGCTCAGCGGTATCCTTGTGGCATGGCGATTCTCGGGGACAGTGCGGCGGGCGCCGCAATCGATGCGTTCGGTACCGTCGGCACGGCAATGGTGACTCCGTTCAAGGACGACGGAAGCATCGACTGGGCCGGCGTGGAGAAGGTCGCCGATCACCTCGTGAGCCTCGGCAACGACATGCTCGTCGTCTCCGGCACGACGGGGGAGTCCCCGACGACGACCGACGAGGAGAAGATCGAGCTCCTGCGCGTCGTCCGCGGCGCGGTGGGCACCCGCGCGAAGCTCATCGCCGGCACCGGGAACAATGTCACCGCCCACACTGTTGACTTGAGCAGGCGATCGGCGGAAGCCGGGGCCGACGGCCTCCTCGTCGTCACCCCCTACTACTCGAAGCCGACGCAGGCGGCGATCGCCGCCCACATGCGGGAGGCGGCGGACTCCACCGACCTGCCCGTCATGCTCTACGACATCCCGGGCCGGTCGGGAGTCCCGATCGACACGGACACGCTCATCGGCCTCGGCGAGCATCCGAACATCCTCGCGGTCAAGGACGCCAAGGGCGACCTCTTCGCCTCCTCCCAGGTGATGGCCGCCTCGCCGCTGGCCTACTACTCGGGCGAGGACGCGCTCAACCTGCCGCTGCTCGCGATCGGCGCGGTCGGGATCGTCTCCGTCGCCGGTCACGTGTGCACCGACCGCTTCGCTCCGATGGTCGCCGCGGTCGCCGCGAACGACCTCGACACCGCACGCCGACTCAGCACCGAGTCGGCCGGCATCGTCGATGCCCTCATGAACCACATGCCGGGAGTCCTCTCGGCGAAGGCCGCACTGCAGGCCCAAGGAATACTTGACAACCGCGGTACCCGGATGCCGCTGCTCCCAGCAGATGAGGAGCAGACGGCGTTCGTCACCGCCCAACTGACCAGGAGTGGTTACCTCAGTGAATAATGCATTGACCCAAGAACTCGCGCTGCCGCCGAAGATGGATCCGGAAGCCGTCCGGATCGTCGCCCTCGGCGGCCTCGGCGAGGTCGGGCGCAACATGACCGTGTTCGAATACCACGGCAAGATCCTCATCGTCGACGCCGGCGTCCTCTTCCCCGAGGAGGAGCAGCCCGGTGTCGACCTCATCCTCCCCGATTTCTCCTACCTCGACGACCGCCTCGACGACATCGTCGGCCTCGTCCTCACCCACGGCCACGAAGACCACATCGGCGCCGTGCCCTACCTCCTCAAGCGCAAGCCCGACATCCCGATCCTCGGATCGAAGCTGACGATCGCCCTCATCGAGGCGAAGCTCAAGGAGCACCGCATCAAGGCGGTCACCCGCGTCGTCAAGGCCGGTGACACGGACCAGCTCGGTCCCTTCGACCTCGAGTTCGTCGCCGTCAACCATTCGATCCCCGACGCGCTCGCCGTCTTCATCCGCACCGGCGCCGGCAACATCCTCCACACCGGCGACTTCAAGATGGACCAGCTCCCGCTCGACGGTCGGATCACGGACCTCCGTGCCTTCGCCCGCCTCGGCGAGGAGGGCGTCGACCTCTTCATGACGGACTCGACGAACGCCGAGGTGCCCGGCTTCACGGCGCTTGAGAAGGACATCGGTCCCGTCCTCGAAAACCTCTTCGGCCACGCCGAGCGCCGCATCATCGTCGCGTCGTTCTCCTCCCACGTCCACCGCGTCCAGCAGGTCCTCGACGCCGCGAGCGCGCACGGTCGCAAGGTCGCCCTCGTCGGCCGGTCGATGGTGCGCAACATGAAGATCGCCGCGGACCTCGGCTACCTCCACGTGCCCCAGGGCGTCCTCATCGACATCAAGGACGTCGACGACCTGCCCGATGACCAGGTCGTCCTCATGTGCACCGGGTCCCAGGGCGAGCCGATGGCCGCGCTGTCGCGGATGGCCAACCGCAACCACCGCATCGAGGTCGGCGACGGCGACACCGTCATCCTCGCGTCCTCGCTCATCCCCGGCAACGAGAACTCCGTGTTCAAGGTCATCAACGGCCTGATGAAGCTCGGCGCGAAAGTGATCTCGAAGGCCGATGCGAAGGTCCACGTCTCCGGTCACGCGTCCGGCGGCGAGCTCCTCTACTGCTACAACATCGTCCAGCCCCGCGGTGTCATGCCCGTGCACGGCGAATGGCGGCACCTGCTCGCCAATGCCCGCCACGCCGAGGCGACCGGAGTCGATCCCGACAACATCGTCCTCGCCGACGACGGCTGGGTCGTCGACCTCAAGGACGGCCACGCCGAGGTGGTCGGGGCCGTGGACTGCAACTACGTCTTCGTCGACGGCTCCTCCGTCGGTGAGATCACCGAGGCGGACCTCAAGGACCGTCTCGTCCTCGCCGGTGAGGGCTTCGTGACGATCTTCCTCGCCGTCGACAGCCAGACGAAGACCGTCATCGCCGGCCCGGAGATCCACGCCCGCGGCGTCGCCGAGTCCGACGACGTCTTCGACTCGATCATCCCGAAGGTGACGAAGGCGATCGAAGAGGCGCTCGAGTCCGGCACGACCGACCAGTACCAGCTGCAGCAGGTCGTCCGCCGCACCGTCGGCCGCTGGGTGTCCTCGAAGCTTCGCCGCAAGCCGATGATCGTCCCGATGGTCGTCATCGTCTGAGACTCTGTGCCCTGAGTCCACCGTGAGAGCGCGGTGAGCCGAGATCAGCGAGGTGCTCTGCACCGCGCCGGAATCGGTTCACCGCGCTTTCGCTGTCCAGAACGACCTGAAGTCAGTGCCCGTCCCGATGACACCCGGGCCGCAGTGAGTTCCGGACGCAGAGTGTCGATTTCGGACTCGATCATCGACACTCTGCGTCCGGAGGACAGTGCCGCGGGGCGTTCGAAGCGTCGGTTCAGCGCGTATTTGTCGTTTCACCGCTTATTTGCCGTATCAGGGCGTCGGTGCAAGGGGCGGTCGGGCGTGCGGCGCCGCGCTGGGGTGGTTGCGGGCGGTCGCGGCCGAGTCGAGGTCGTTCTGGACAGATTTCAGCGCGTTTTCTCTGTCCAAAGTGCCCTGAAGTCGGTGGCTCAGCCTTGCAGCACCCGAGCCATAGTGAGTTCCGGACGCAGAGTGTCGATCTCGGACTCGATCATCGACACTCTGCGTCCGGGAAACGGCGTCGCGGGGCGATCGAAGCGTCCGTTCGGCGCGTAAGTGTCGGGTCACTGCGTAATTGTCGCCCCAGTGCGTCGGTGCGCGTGGCGGACGGGCGTGCGGCGCCCTGCTGGGGTGGTTGCGGGCTGGTCGCGGCCGAGTCGAGGTCGTTCTGGACAGATTTCGGCGCGTTTTCTCTGTCCAGAACGACCTGAAGTCGGTGTCCCAGCCGGAAGTCGCTCCCGGGGAAACCGGCCCGCCAACCCCTCACGTCGCGGGGACGAGGGGCTTCCCGGACGACCGGCGGGCGAGGACGACGAGCACGGCGAGACCGACGATGATCGCGCAGAGCACGACCGTGCCGGCGTTCGCGCCGAGGCCGTTGATGCCGATGAATGCGAGCGCACCGGCAGTGAGCGCATAGACGAGCATGGGGATCGAGGTGCGCCGGATGAGCTCGCCCTCGCGCCCGATGAGACCCACCGTCGCCGAGGCGGCCACGACGTTGTGGACGGCGACCATGTTCCCGGCCGCCCCGCCCACCGCTTGGGCGGCGACGACGGTCTCGGGGGAGGCTGCGCCGATCGCGACGCCGGTGGAGAACTGGAACTGGGAGAACATGATGTTCGAGACCGTGTTCGACCCGGCGACGAACGCTCCGAGCGCCCCGATGAAGGGGGCGAGCAGCGGCCAGGCGTCGCCGACGGTGGAGGCGGCCGCCTCGGCGAGGGTGACCGGCATCGATTCCAACCCGGCGTTGTTGTAGTCCGGGCCTGAGTTGATGAACACCCGCACAAGGGGCAGGGAGCACAGGAGCGCGACGGCGGCGCCGGCGATCTGCGCGCCGGCGATCGACCACGACGACCCGATCTGCTCGCGCGTCATCCGGTGGATGAGGTAGGTCAGTCCGCACGCGAGGACGAAGATTGCGCCCGGAGACCAGAGGAGATCCATGTTCTGGCTGATCGGGGTGCCGAAGATGCCCTCGACCTTGATGACGGCCGGACCGTTGAGGAACTCCTTGACCGGCGGCACGTTGCGGGTGAAGAGGAGGAGGGCGACGACGATGAGGTAGGGCGCCCACGCCCGGGCCAGGGACATCTTCTTCGTCAGGTGCGCGGCCTCGTCGGCGGGGTCGACGGTGCCCATCCAGAACGCCGGCCACTGGCTGCGGGGCGCGAAGTCCCAGATCTTCTTCGGCATGAGGAAGCCCATCCGCGAGGTCGTCACGACGATCGCGAGACCGATGAGCCCGCCGAGGAGGGAGGGGAACTCGGGACCGAGGAAGATGGCGACGAGGAGGTAGGGCACGATCATCGCAAACGCCGAGTAGATCGCGAACGGGGCGACGGCGAGCCCGTCGGCGAAGCGGCGGCGCTCTCCGAAGAACCCCGTCATCAGGCAGGCGAGGAGGAGCGGGATGAGGATGCCGCAGACGGCGTGGATGAGGGCGACCTGGACAGCCGTGTGCGCGATGAAGCCGGACTGGTCGAGCCCGAGCTGGGCGGCGCGGGCGGCGACGTCGGGCGACATGCTCCCGTCCTCCTGGGCCAGCCCCGTGCCGATGCCGACGATCATCGGCGTGCCCACCGCCCCGAAGCTCACCGGCGTCGACTGGATGATGAGGCCGGCGAGGACGGCGGCGATCGCCGGGAATCCGAGGGCGAGCATGAGCGGGGCGACGACGGCGGCGGGGGTGCCGAAGCCGGCGGCGCCCTCGATGAACGAGCCGAAGAGCCACGCGACGATGATGACCTGCACGCGCCGGTCAGGCGAGATCGAGACGAAGCCGGCCCGGATCGTCTCGATCGCTCCCGACCGGGTGATCGTCGCGAGGAGGAGCAGCGCCCCGAAGACGATCCACAGCAGGCCGATGGCCACGAGGAGGCCCTGGACGACGGAGGCGGCGATCGTCACCCACTCGATCTGCCATGCGAAGTTCGCGATGAGCGCGGCGGCGACGAGGCCGATCGGCATCGCGTACTTCGCCGGCCAGCGGAAGCCGATGAGGAGGATCCCCGCGAGCAGGATCGGGGTGAGGGCAAGGAGTGCGGCTACGGCCAGGTTGTCCATCGTCGTGTCCGATCCGTGGCGGCGCTGCCACTTCGAGGAGTGGCACACGTGCCACGCGGAGGAACGGTGACGCTGTCACCTGGAGGGACGGCAACGGTGCCACCGGTGCGGCCGCGGACGACCACGGCGTTGAGGTCATTGTCCTGTGCGGGACGGAGGTGGTCAAGGAACCACGCGGGGCGGGCCGCCGGGCTCTTGAGTCCCCGCGTGAGTGTCGATAGTGTCAGAGCAGTGGCGCTTGTCGGACAGCGGCGAACGCAGGCACGGCACCAGGCCGGGGACGAAGGAGTCGGTTGTCATGACGTACATCAGCAGAGAGTCCGCTGACCAGGTCCCCGGACTGCCCGAGGTCGTCGACGCCGACACGTGGCGCAATGCCCGGGCGGAGATCCTCGACCGGGAGAAGGCCCACACCGCCGAGGCGGACGCCATCGCCGCCGCCCGCCGCACACTGCCGATGGTCGAGATCGACGGGGACGCCGAAGTCCACGGCGAGGACGGCCCGGTCGCCTTCCGCGACCTCTTCGACGGCCGCGACGAGCTCATCGTCTACAAGCACATGTGGTACGACGGGGCACCCCACCAGGGACAGTGCGAAGGCTGCACCGCGGTGGCATGGAGTCTGCGCGACTCGGTCTACCTCAACGCCCGCGGCGTCTCGTTCGCCGTCCTCACCTCCGGCGCCTGGTCCGAGGTGCGCCCGTTCGTCCACTTCATGGGCTATGAGCAGCCGTGGTATTCCGTGCGCGGTCTCGACGAGCCGCTCGGCGGGGACATGGGCTCCCTGCTCAGCTTCGTGCGCCGAGGCGACCGGGTGTTCCTCACCTATGCGACGACCGGACGGGGTGTCGAACCGGTGACCGGGTTCCTCGGTCTGCTCGACATGACTCCGCTCGGCAGGCGCGAGGGCTGGGAGAAGGTGCCCGAGGGCTGGCCAGAGGTCCCCGACGCCGGATCGCCGGTGGGCGGGCGCGGCACCCCGGTCGGCTGGTACTGGCGCACCGACGACACGGGTGCCGCGACGTGGGGACCGACGAGTCGACCGGTGCCCCAGTGGACCCGCCACGGGGCGGCGCCGGTGACCTCGCTCGGACGCAACGGCCACAACCACTGACGCGCGGACGCAGCGGTCGACGCGGACGGGGGAGCCACCTCGGCGAGGTGAGTCGAGGAGCCGGGAACGGCGGTTTGACGAGATGTGTATCACAACATATTCTTTCGGTGTGTGAACAAACAATTTCACGATGTGAAAGTTTCGCCGGCCAAACCCCGCTGCCCGCGATACTCGACGCACCGGCCCCGGTGCGACAAAAAGGAGAACCACCGATGACTGCTCATATCGAGAACCTCGACATTCCCGCCGGGATGGAGATCACCGGCGAACTGCCGGACGGCGCGGAGAAGGTCCTCACTCCGGAAGCGCTCAAGCTCATCGTCGAGCTGCACCGGAAGTTCAACGGCGACCGGCTCGAGCGGCTCGAAGCTCGTCGGGTTCGCCAGCAGGAGATCGCCAATGGGGTCGATCTCGACTTCCTTCCCGAGACCAAGGAGATCCGCGAGGACGAGAGCTGGCAGGTCGCCCCGCCGGCGCCCGGGCTCGAGGACCGTCGCGTCGAGGTCACCGGTCCGACGTACAAGAAGATGACGATCAACGCGCTCAACTCGGGCGCGAAGGTGTGGCTGGCCGACCAGGAGGACGCGAACACCCCGCAGTGGGATTCGGTCATCGGCGGTCAGATCAACCTCCTCGACGCCCTCAACCGCGAGATCGACTTCACCTCGCCCGAGGGCAAGGAGTACACGCTCGCCCCCGACGAGGAGCTGCCGACGATCGTCGTGCGCCCCCGCGGCTGGCACATGCCGGAGAAGCACATCCTCGTCGACGGTGAGGAGACCTCGGGATCGCTCGTCGACTTCGCGCTCTACTTCGCCACCGCCGGTCAGAAGCAGATCGAGAAGGGCAAGGGCCCGTACTTCTACCTCGCGAAGATGGAGTCCCACCTCGAGGCGCGGCTGTGGAACCAGGTCTTCGAGTACGCCGAAGACGCCTTCGGCCTGGCCCGCGGCACGATCCGCGCGACGGTGCTCATCGAGACCTACCCCGCGGCGTTCGAGATGGAGGAGATCCTCTACGAGCTGCGCGAGCACTCGGCCGGGCTCAACGCCGGGCGCTGGGACTACATCTTCTCCGTCATCAAGAACTTCCGCTCCCGCGGCGCCGACTACCTGCTGCCCGACCGCTCGGACGTGACGATGACGGTGCCGTTCATGCGCGCCTACACCGAGCTGCTCGTGCGCACGTGCCACAAGCGCGGGGCCCACGCGATCGGCGGTATGAGCGCGTTCGTGCCGGCGAAGGACCCGGCGGCCAACGAGGCGGCGTTCGCCAAGGTCCGCGAGGACAAGTCCCGTGAGGCCGGCAACGGATTCGACGGCTCGTGGGTCGCGCACCCGGGCATGGTGGCCCTGTGCAAGGAGGTCTTCACCGAGACCCTCGGCGACAAGCCCAACCAGATCGACAACAAGCGCGAGGACGTCTCCGTCACGGCCGCCGAACTCCTCGACGTCAAGTCGACGCCGGGCGCCATCACCGAGGCGGGGCTGCGGACGAATATCAACGTCGGCATCCAGTACCTGCGGGCGTGGCTCGAGGGCAACGGCGCGGTCGCGATCCACGGGCTCATGGAGGACGCCGCGACCGCGGAGATCTCCCGCTCGCAGGTGTGGCAGTGGCTCGACGCCGGGGTCGAACTCGACACCGGTGAGACGGTGACCCGGGAGCTCGTCGAGAAGCTCGTCGCCGAGGAGGTCGCCGGCCTCCCCGGTGACCCCGCGGACTGGAAGGACGCCACCGACCTCTTCCTCTCCGTGGCCGTGGCGCCGGACTACGTCGACTTCCTCACCCTGCCTGCGTACGCGAAGATGGACTGAGCCCGGGGTCGGGTCGTGCGGCGCGGTCGACTCGGACGGGTCGTCCGCGCGGCCCTGTCGCCCCCGCCCGGTCTGGTTCGCGCGGCCCCGTCGGCCCCGCCCGGTCTGGTTCGCGCGGCCCTGTCGGCCCCGCCCGGTCTGGTTCGCGCGGCCGTTCGGACGGCTCCGTTGCTTTGACGCGGTGAACCGGCAAATACGCCCTCAGCTGAGGGCGTATTTGCCGTTTCACCGCGTCAGTGTTTCCCAGCCCGTTGTGTCACCGCGTAACTGTCGGTTCACTGCGTATGTGTCGCGCCAGGGCGTCGGCGGGTGGCGCGGCCGGGCCTGCGGCACTGTTCTGGGCTGGGTTGTTGGGCGTTGCGGCCGAATCGAGGTCGTTCTGGACAGGTTTCGGCGCGTTCTCTCTGCCCAGAACGTCCTGAAGTCGGTGCCCAGCCCGGTGGCACCCGGGGCGCTGAGAGTTCCGGACGCAGAGTGTTGATTTCGGACTCGATGATCGACACTCTGCGTCCGGAGGACAGCGCCGTGCCGCGTTCGAGGCGTCGGTTCGGCGCGTAGGTGTCGGTTCACTGCGTTGGAATAGTTCGCCGAGGTGAGGTGCCGGACGGTGGTCCCTCGCCGAGACGGTCCCCGCAGACCGTGCAGGTTCGCCGAGGCGGCCCCACGTGTCACGACGCGGGGGTGGAGTTCGCGAGTGCGTCGAGTTCGCGGGGGAGGGTGCGCATCCCGGCCAGCGGCGAGATGAGCACGGGCAACGCGGAGAGCACGGCGAGGCCCGCAAAGATCCACAAGGTGGGTACGATGCCGATCGCGTGTGCGATGGTCCCGCCGAGGAACGCGCCGATCGGCATCGGTCCCCACACGAGGAAGCGGATCGAGGCGTTCATCCGCCCGAGCAGCGGTTTCGGGCACAGACGCTGGCGGAAGCTCACCTGCGCGACGTTGTAGACGACGACCATCCCCGAGAGGACGAGCCAGCCGAGGAGCAGGGTCGGCAGGGCCGGCAGCACTGAGGCGGCCGGCACGGTGAGGAAGCAGAGGCCGCCGATCACGGCCGAGACGGCGATCGACCGGCCCTCGCCGACGACCTTCTGCACCCACGACGAGCTCAGTGCTCCGAGGATCCCGCCGACAGCCCCGATCGACATGACGAGCCCGAGCTGGAACTCATCGAGTTCGAGCGTGCGCAGCGCGTAGAGGACGAGGAGGCCGAAGACCGCGGAGGACGCGAGGTTCGTCAGGCCCGTGCAGGCGACGATGCGACGCAGCAGCGGGTGGCTGAGGACGAAGGCGAGGCCCTCGCGGATGTCGGCGATGAGCGTCGTGTCGGTGCCCGCGTCCGGCCGGTCCTCCTGGTGGCGGATCCGGCTGACGAAGAGGCTCGAGAGCGCCATGCACACACTCGTCACTCCGACCGTCAGGGGTCCGCCGATGAGCCCGACGAGACCGGATGCCGCGGATGGTCCGACGACGGACGCCGTCTGCTGGCTCGCCTGGAGCTTCCCGTTGCCGTCGCTGATCTGGTCGCCGGCGACGATCTCGGGCAGGTACGACTGGTTGGCGACGTCGAAGAAGACGGTGACGACGCCGACAAGGGCGGCGATGATCCACAGCTGGCCGATCGAGAGCAGGTCGAGGGCCCATGCCAGGGGGATCGTCAGCAGGAGTCCGGCGCGCACGAGGTCGCCGGCCACGATGATGCGCTTCTTGCGCATCCGGTCGACCCAGGCGCCGGCAGGCAGGCTGATGAGGAGGAACGCCGCGGATTCGAGCGCGGCGAGGACCCCCATCTCGAAGGCGTTCGCGTGGAGCAGCTGGACGGCGATGAGGGGGAGGGCGAAGAGGACGAACTGGTTGCCGAAGACGGAGACCGTGTCGCCCATCCACAGCTGCCGGAAGTCATGGTGCCGCCACAGAGAGCGTGATGGGGCTCGGTCAGCCGTCGGTGACTGCTCCTCATGCGATGCGGTCGGCAGATGCGGTAGCGGCGGACTCGTCGGCACCGTGGGTGCACTCGGTGGGATGGGGCCGTCGGTCGCATGGTCCGGCCGGGATTCGGTGGGGTCGTGTGGGGTCATCGGCTCTTCTTCGAGTCAGGGTGATGAGCAGTGATCGGCGATCGCCGAAGGGCCGGCGATCGGCAGTGATTGAGTTCTCTCAATCACCAGTGTGGCACCGGAGCGCTCATCCGGCAATACAGTCATTGACTTCTGCCAATCGTTGGTTAGCGTGGAGGGCATGAGTGCGGAGGCAGGAGGCGGCGACGCGGATCGACCGCCGCGTGACGCCGAGCGCGTGGCCCGAGCGATCGAGCGCCGCGACGCCACCGATGCCGAGGCGAAGGCGCTCGCCTCGAGCGTGCGCATCCGCATCCTGCGCCTGACCCTTTCCGAGGCGCTGACCAACCGGGAGATCGCCGAGGCGGCGGGCCTCAATCCCGCGACCGCGCTCCATCATGTGCGGATGCTCGTTGACACCGGGTTCCTCGAGGCTCAGGAGGTGCGTCGCGGTCGGCGCGGAGCTCGCGAGATCCCCTACCTCGCGACGGGCAAGAGCTGGTATCTCGATCTCGGTGACGAAGTGGCGAATCCGATGATCGAGGCCTTCACCGCCGAGTTCGCCGCCGCGCCCTCCAGCGAACGGACGATGAGCAGGATGGCCGCGATGCTCACCGCCGAGGAGGTCGACGAGTTCCGGCAGCGCCTCGAGGACCTGCTCGAGGACTTCCGCTCACAGAACTCCGTCGATCGCGACGACGGTGCTGAGGTGCGCGAGTGGGCGGTCTTCGTCGCGATGCACCCGAGCGCGCGCCCCAGCGCTCCCGGCGACCGCCTCGGCGCCTCTGACGGCGAACAGCCGCCGACGCGGTGAACCGACAAATACGCCCTTTCCTAAGGGCGTAACTGCAGTGTCACCGCGTCGGTGCTCGCGGTCGACCGGAGAGCGCCGCCAAGGCGCGCCGAAACCTGCGGATTTGCCGGGATCGCGCGCCGAATCACCTTAGGATATGGAGCATGGCGACCAGAACGACTTCCCCCGCTTCTGGCACCGGCAAGCGCTCTGCCTCGAAGGCGAAGGGTGGTTCCGGACAAGCGGGGACCGAAGACCCCGGGACAAACGTTGTCACCGGTGCGTGGAGGGGAGTGGCCCACATGGCCGGCAACCGTGCGCGAAAGATCCTCAGCGACGAACCGGACGAGCAGTCCCCGACGAAGAGGGACGGCACCGCGTTCTTCCTCATCGGCCTCTCGATCGTCATCGCCGCCTTCGAATGGTGGAACATCCCCGGCGCGATCAGCGACGTCGTCCGCAACGTCGTCGAGGGCACCTTCGGCCGCGTGGCCCTGGCCCTGCCCGTGATCTTCACCGGCTACGCGATCCGCCTGTTCCTCCGCGGCGACGACAACCGCGGCAACAACCGGATCCTCATCGGCATCATCCTCCTGCTGCTCTCGGCCGCGGGACTCGCCCACATCGCGGCTGGCAACCCGACGTTCGTCAACTCGCGCGAGGCGATGGCCAACGGCGGCGGGGCGCTCGGCTTCGTCGTCTCCTCACCGCTCGTCGTCGCGACGACCGTCTACGTCGCCGTGCCGCTGCTCGTCCTCCTCGGACTCTTCTCCCTCCTCGTCATCACCGCGACCCCCGTCCGGGCGATCCCGCGGCGACTGACCGCGCTCTACCAGCGCCTCACCGGCGGTGCCCGCCCCGCCCCGGAGACCGCCGACGCCGAGGCCAGTGCCACCGACCTCGTCGCCGAGAACACCCACACCTCGAGCCTCAAACCGGTCATGGGCGCCAAGCGCCGGAGCCGGAAGAAGAAGACGGAGATCCCCGAGCTCGACCCGCCGGTCGACGACGACCTCGCCGACAAGGCCTACGACAAGGCCTACATCCGCGAGGAGGAGGTCTCCGACGAAGAGGCCGACACGACGGTCATCGACACCGAGCCGAAGTTCAAGCCCGGGGAGCGCCGCCCGACGAAGGCCGAACGCGAGGCCTCGGCGCTGAAGAAGGCCATCGGGATGTCCGACGACGCCCCGACCGTCGCGCACCAGACCAGCTCCGCCGCCGCCTCGGCGCCGGTGCCGACGACGAACACCCCGGCACCGCCTCCCACCGAGCAGCTGCCCGAACGCGTCGAACAGCTCACGCTCGCCGGCGACGTCACCTACACCCTGCCGAACTCCGACTACCTCGTTCCCGGCCCCCCGGCCAAGGAGCGCTCGGAGGCCAACGACCGCGTCGTCGAGGCCCTCCGCGACGTCCTCGAGCAGTTCAAGATCGACGCCCAGGTCACCGGCTTCTCCCGCGGCCCGACGGTGACCCGCTACGAGGTCGAACTCGGCGCGGGCACGAAGGTCGAGAAGGTCACGGCGCTGAGCAAGAACATCGCCTACGCCGTGGCCAGCGCCGATGTCCGCATCCTCTCGCCGATCCCCGGCAAGAAGGCCATCGGCATCGAGATCCCGAACTCCGACCGGGAGAACGTCGCCCTCGGCGACGTGCTGCGCTCGAAGGCCGCCCGCAAGACCGACCACCCGATGGTCATGGGCGTGGGCAAGGACGTCGAAGGCGGGTTCGTCGTCGCCGACCTCTCGAAGATGCCCCACCTCCTCGTCGCCGGTGCCACCGGCGCCGGCAAGTCGAGCTTCGTCAACTCGATGATCACCTCGATCATGATGCGTGCGACCCCCGACGAGGTCCGGATGATCCTCGTCGACCCCAAGCGCGTGGAGCTGACGATCTACGAGGGCATCCCGCACCTCATCACCCCGATCATCACGAACCCGAAGAAGGCCGCCGAGGCGCTCGAATGGGTCGTGCGCGAGATGGACGCCCGCTACGACGACCTCGCGAACTTCGGGTTCAAGCACATCAAGGAGTTCAACAAGGCCGTCCGCGAGGGCCGCGTCCAGGTGCCCGCCGGGTCCGAGCGCGTCCTCCAGCCCTACCCGTACCTCCTCGTCGTCGTCGACGAGCTCGCCGACCTCATGATGGTCGCCCCGCGCGACGTCGAGGCCTCGATCCAGCGGATCACGCAGCTCGCCCGCGCCGCCGGCATCCACCTCGTGCTCGCCACGCAGCGCCCCAGCGTCGACGTCGTCACCGGCCTCATCAAGGCCAACGTGCCCTCGCGGCTGGCGTTCGCGACCTCGTCGCTGGCCGACTCCCGGGTCGTCCTCGACCAGCCGGGCGCGGAGAAGCTCATCGGCCAGGGTGACGCCCTGTTCCTCCCGATGGGCGCCGCGAAGCCGATGCGCGTCCAGGGCGCGTGGGTCAACGAGTCGGAGATCGAGAAGGTCGTCGAGCACGTCAAGGGCCAGCTCACCCCGAACTACCGGGAGGACGTCGCCGTCGAGGCGCCGAAGAAGCAGATCGACGAGGAGATCGGCGACGACCTCGAACTCCTCCTCCAGGCCGCCGAGCAGGTCGTGACGACCCAGTTCGGCTCGACGTCGATGCTCCAGCGCAAGCTGCGCGTCGGCTTCGCGAAGGCCGGCCGCCTCATGGACCTCATGGAGTCCCGCGGCATCGTCGGACCCTCCGAGGGCTCGAAGGCCCGCGACGTCCTCGTCCGCCCCGAGGATCTCCCGGCCACCCTCGCCGTCATCAAGGGGGAGACCCCGCCCGCCGAGGCGGGGGCCGGCAGTGCGCCATCGGCCGCCGACGACTTCGCCGAGGACTTCGACGACGAGGACGGCTACGGCGCGACCGGCGACGATCGCGGCGACCACGGTCCGTCGTCCGCGGGAGGGTCGGCCGCCTCGGCGCGCACCGATCCCTACGCCAACGGCGTCGGACACGCCGAGGACCTCCAGGTCGGCGACATCGACCCGGAGACCGGACTCGAAGTCGTCGAGGCCTCCGGAGAGGACGCCTGGCAGCTGACGGGACGCTGACGACCGCGAAGCCGGCCACCGATCGGGGTGGCCGGCTTCGTGCTGTCCGCTGCGTTGCCTCGGCTGCATGGCCCCGGCTGCGGTCCGCGCTCACGGCTGCGATCCGCGCTCCCGGCTGCGGTCTCGGATAGGGTTGAGGTGTGAACGATCGCCCCGAGACCCCGCCCACTGCCGAACCGAGCGCCTGGAACCTCCCGAATGCCCTGACGGTGGTGCGGATCCTCCTCGTTCCCGTCTTCCTCGTCCTCCTCCTCAACGACGGGGGACAGGACCTCACGACTCGGTGGTGGGCGCTTGCGGTGTTCCTGCTGGCGATGGCCACGGACAAGATCGACGGCGACCTCGCCCGCAAATACAACCTCATCACGAACTTCGGCAAGATCGCCGACCCCATCGCCGACAAATCGCTCATGGCCGCGGCCCTCATCGGGCTCGCGCTCGTCGGCGAGCTGCCGTGGTGGGTGCCGGTCATCATCCTCGTGCGCGAACTCGGCATCACCGTGCTGCGCTTCTTCATGATCCGCATCGCCGTCATGCCCGCCTCGAAGGGCGGCAAGCTCAAGACCGTCCTCCAGACCGTCGCGATCGGGCTGTTCCTCCTGCTCAAGCCGCTCGCGTTCATCGTCCCCGTCCCCGTGGCGATGGTCCTCATCGTCGTCGCGTGGGTCGTCATGGCTGCCGCGATCGTCGTCACGATCGTCACCGGCATCGACTACTGCATCCAGGCGGCGCGGTTGGCCCGCACCGCCCATTCCGGCGGCGAGGCGACCGATCGTCCCACGTCCGACGGGACGTCTGCGGGCGGCTCGGTCCGGCAGCCCGGTCACGGCGAGGCCGGCGGACCCGGATCGGGACCGGACGAGGCCGAGGATTCCGAGGGACCGCGGACCGGCGATGGCCGGTGACCTGCTCGCGGAGTCCCGGGAGATCATCGCGACCTGCGCGCAGCTGGGACTCTCGGTCGCCTCGGCGGAATCCCTGACCGCCGGCCGATTCGTCTCCACCCTCGTCGACGTCCCCGGCGCCTCCGCAGTCGTTCGCGGCGGCCTCGTCACTTATGCGACCGACCTCAAGGCGAGCCTCGCCGGCGTCGACCCCGAGCGTCTCGAGGAGACGGGACCCGTCGACGAGGTCGTCGCCGCGCAGATGGCCGTCGGCGCCGCCCGCGCCTGCGTCGCCGACATCGGCGTCTCCTGCACGGGAGTCGCCGGACCGGACCCGCAGGACGGCAAGGAGGTCGGCCTCGTCTACACGGCGATCGCGTTCGGCTCCCGCGCCCACGTCGTCGAACACCGCTTCACCGGGGACCGGGAGGCGATCCGGTCGGCCACGGTCGCGGCCATGGTCGAGCGCCTCGGCGAGTTCGTCGCGAAGCTCGCATTCGGACCCGACCCGGCCACGGGTGGGGCGGGAAGCGGTGGGGCGGCTGCTGGTTCGGACTCTGCCGGCACGGACACCGGCGCGGAATAACTTCCCTTGTGCGATGGTTGAGTGTTCAAGATGACATACGCACAGACATGCCACCGCGCCGGTTTCTCCGAAAGGACTGGCAATACCCCCATCTCACCCGCTCAGGTTGGCGCCCCCGCGCGACCGGGCTGTAAAGTTGAATCCACGATCGCGCGATCAAAGGGAGGGACGCACAATGTTACTGAGAGTTGAAATCGGCGATGCCCTGCGTTCCGCTCGCCGCCGTCAGGGACGGACGCTGCGCGATGTCTCCACGGGAGCCAGCGTGTCGCTCGGCTACCTCAGCGAGATCGAACGCGGACAGAAGGAAGCCTCCTCGGAGCTCCTCTCCGCGATCTGCGAAGCTCTTGAGCTGCCGGTCTCGGCGCTGCTCAGCGAGGTCTCGGACCGCTTCGCCCTCGAAGAGGGTGTCGCCATCCCCGACACCATCCCGCAGGAGCTCTCGGACAAGATCCTCGGTCACCCGGGCGGTTACCCGACCCCGCGGCTGGCTGCCAAGCCGTAATGCGCCACACGCTCTACTGGACCCTCATGAACGAGGAGTTCGGGGAGGCGCGCGCCGCATCCCTCCACACCGACCTCACTCTGAGCAGCCTCGGCTCGGTGACCGCCGCCGAGGCCTTCCGCCAGGGCATCGAACCCCGTGACATCTGGATCGCCGTGTGCGATTCGATGGGCGTGCCCGAATCGCGGCGCCTCGGCAAGGAGAAGCCGCGGTCCCGGCCGTTCTGAGCTGCTGAGCTTGGCGGAGATGCTGGCTGGTGTGGCCGGCGCGCAGGGGTGCCGACAATCTTCGAACGACACGCCGCAACATTTCGAACACATGTTCTTATATCGGCTATGATGGTGAGCGAATCACGGGACCTGTGACCACGAGTGGCCGGTTGTCCACAGGGGAGATCGCTTCCCTGTCGTCATGTCAGTGCCATCTTCTAGCCTTGGTCTCACAGTTTGCGAACACTTTAGGAGAGGTCATGGCGCGTACACCCAAGAACCTGCAGATCCCCACCGGCGGCGACAAGTCCAAGGCGCTCGACGCCGCGCTCGGCCAGATCGACCGCAACTACGGCAAGGGCGCGATCATGCGCCTCGGCGAAGGAGTCCGGGAGCCCATCGAGTCGATCCCGACCGGCTCGGTCGCTCTCGACATCGCGCTCGGCATCGGCGGTCTCCCGCGCGGCCGCGTCGTCGAGATCTACGGACCGGAGTCCTCCGGCAAGACGACGGTCGCCCTCCACGCGGTGGCGAACGCCCAGAAGGCCGGCGGCATCGCCGCGTTCATCGACGCGGAGCACGCGCTCGACCCCGAGTACGCGAAGAAGCTCGGCGTCGACACCGATCAGCTCCTCGTCTCCCAGCCCGACACCGGTGAGCAGGCGCTCGAGATCGCCGACATGCTCATCCGCTCCGGCGCACTCGACATCATCGTCATCGACTCCGTCGCCGCCCTCGTGCCGAAGGCCGAGATCGAAGGCGAGATGGGCGACAGCCACGTCGGTCTCCAGGCCCGCCTGATGTCGCAGGCGCTGCGCAAGATCACCGGTGCCCTCGCCCAGTCGAAGACCACGGCGATCTTCATCAACCAGCTCCGTGAGAAGGTCGGCGTCTTCTTCGGCTCCCCGGAGACGACCTCGGGCGGCAAGGCGCTGAAGTTCTACGCCTCCGTGCGCATCGACGTCCGCCGCATCGAGACCCTCAAGGAGGGCCAGGATGCGATCGGCAACCGGACGCGGGCGAAGATCGTCAAGAACAAGGTGGCCCCGCCGTTCAAGCAGGCCGAGTTCGACATCCTCTACGGCCACGGCATCTCCCGCGAAGGCAGCCTCATCGACATGGGCGTCGACAACGGGATCATTCGCAAGTCCGGTTCGTGGTTCACCTACGACGGCGACCAGCTGGGCCAGGGCAAGGAGAACGTCCGTAACTTCCTCCGCGACAACCCCGGCCTCGCCGAGGAGATCGAGCTGAAGATCAAGCACAAGATGGGCCTCATCAAGGTCGAGGACGAGACCACGGAGTCCGCTGCCGCCGAGGAGACGGACGACGTCGAGATCTCGTGACCGTGTGCCGGACCGCGCGACCTGTGCGCGGAGTCGGCACGATCTCATGACCTCATGACCTCATGACTGGGGGAGACCCATGACCGAAGAGCGCACTTCCGATGCTCGCCGTCCAGGCGAGCCGGGGCCCGAACCCGCTCAGCTCAGCGCCCTGCGCGCGGCGATGTCCGACCTCGAACATCGTCACGCGCAGGGGGAGTCGGGGTTCTTCGCCGGGCTCGCGGCGGCGGGCGACGAGGTCGCACCAACGAGAGATGATGTCGCGTCGGCGAGAGATGCGATCGCCGAGGCGGGGGAGCAGCCCGCTCGGGCCGATGCTCTTTCTCTCGCCCCCGACGTCGGGGACTCCCCGGAGTTCGCCGAGTCCTATGCGAAGGCGAAGAAGACGGCGCTCAACATGCTCGCGATGCGCGACCACTCGAGCACCGAGCTGCGGGAGAAGCTCGCGAAACGCGACTTCGACCCGGCCGCGATCGACCGGCTCATCACCAAGCTCGAACGCTCGAACCTCCTTAACGACACCGAGTTCGCCCGCCGCTTCGCCAAGGCCCAGCGTGAGGGAAAGAAGCTCTCCCGCTCGGCCCTGCGCCGGCAGCTGAGCCGGAAGGGCATCGACGAGGACACGATCGTCGGCGTCGTCGACGAGGTCGACGGCGGAGCCGAGGGTGAGGAGAGCCTCGCCCGCGACGTCGCCGAGAAGAAGGCGCGGTCGACCCGCGGCCTCGACCACGAGGTGCGCGAACGCCGGATCCTCGGGATGCTCGCCCGCCGCGGGTTCTCCTCGACGATCTGCCTCAAGGTCACCCGCGAGGTGCTCGCCGAGGGCTGAGTCGGCGACAGCGGAGACACGGGCGCGGCGGTAGAATGGTGGGGCCATGACTGAACTCATCGACGCCCCGCACACCACCGACGCGCATGCGCGCAGCTACGAGGTCAAGACCTACGGCTGCCAGATGAACGTCCACGATTCCGAACGCCTGTCCGGCCTCCTCGACGACGCCGGATACGTCCGCGCCGACGTCGACGCCCAGGCCGACGTCGTCGTCTTCAACACGTGTGCGGTGCGGGAGAACGCCGACAACCGCCTCTACGGCAACCTCGGTCGACTCGCGAGGGTCAAGGAGAACCACCCCGGCCTCCAGATCGCCGTCGGCGGCTGCATGGCCCAGAAGGACCGCGACACGATCGTGAAGAAGGCCCCCTGGGTCGACGTCGTCTTCGGCACCCACAACATGGGGTCGCTGCCCGCGCTCCTCGAACGCGCCCGGCACAACGACGAAGCCCAGGTCGAGATCCTCGAAAGTCTCGACGTCTTCCCCTCGACCCTGCCCAGCCGCCGTGAATCCCAGCACTCCGGGTGGGTGTCGATCTCCGTCGGCTGCAACAACACGTGCACGTTCTGCATCGTCCCCAGCCTCCGCGGCAAGGAGAAGGACCGCCGTCCCGGCGACATCCTCGCCGAGGTCGAAGCCCTCGTCGCCGACGGGGTCGTCGAAGTCACCCTGCTCGGGCAGAACGTCAACTCCTACGGCGCCGAATTCCGTGACAAGGGCGCGTTCGCCAAGCTCCTGCGCGCCGTCGGCAATGTCGAGGGCATCGAACGCGTGCGCTTCACGAGTCCGCACCCCGCGGCCTTCTCCGACGACGTCATCGACGCGATGGCCGAGACCCCGACCGTCATGCCGCAGCTGCACATGCCCCTGCAGTCGGGTTCCGACCGGATTCTCAAGGCGATGCGCCGGTCCTACCGGACGAGCCGTTTCATGCGCATCCTCGACACGGTCCGGGAGCAAATCCCGCACGCCGCGATCACCACCGACATCATCGTCGGCTTCCCCGGCGAGACCGAAGAGGACTTCGCCGGCACGATGGACATCGTCCGTCGTGCCCGGTTCTCCCAGGCCTTCACCTTCCAGTACTCGATTCGTCCCGGCACGCCCGCGGCCACGATGCCCGACCAGCTGCCCAAGGAGATCGTCCAGGAGCGGTTCGAACGCCTCATCGCCCTCCAGGACGAGATCGCGTGGGAGGAGAACAAGGCGCTCATCGGCACCGAGGTCGAGGTCCTCGTCACAAGCCTGCCGAACGCCGACTCCCCGCGCCTGAGCGGACGCGCCGCCGACAACCGGCTCGTCCACGTCTCGCCGCCGGCCGGCCTCGAGCTGCCGCGTCCCGGAGACTTCGTCACGGCAACGGTCACCGACGCGAAGCCGTACTTCCTCCTCGCCGACTCCGGCGTCAGCGTGCGGCCGTCGCGCGCCGGAGACGCCTTCGATCGCGCACAGGCCGACAGCTGCGGCACCCCGACCGCAGGAGTCACCCCCGGCGGCGCCACCGTGCTCGGAATGCCGACGATCCGCCCGCGCACCTGAGATGCGACGCCTCGCGCTCATCCCGGCCACCCCCGTGCTGCTGTCGCACATCGACCGCACCGAACCCCGACGCTCCCTTGCTGCCCGCGCAGCGATCCTCGACGTCCTGGCGATCGCCTCGGCGTGGGCCCTGCCGGTCGACACCCTGCCAGTCCTCCTCGGACTCGGCGGCTTCGGCATCGACCGCGGTATCGACACCCGCACCGGAGACCTCCTCGAGGCAGACGCCTGGGTCGACGCCGTCACCGCCCTGGACGAGGACGAGCGCGACGCCTGCCGCACCGCGCATCCGGGCCTGGCCATCGCCGCACTCCACGCGCACGAGGTCGGCGTGACCATCGGCGCGGCCGGCACGAGCGAGGACATGCTCGCGCCCATCGACCTCTCCGGCGCCGCCTCGGCGGATGCCCCACTCGCCCCCGTGCCCGGAGCGAGCGACTTCGACGCCGACGTCGCCGCCGCGATCGCACGCTGGGACACCCCGACCCTGCGGACCGCCGTGAGCGGCGCCCGCGCCGTCCACGCCGACCTCGACCTCCTCGGCGCCGCCCTCGACCACCCCGAGGTCGGCACCCCGGGGACCCGCGAGGTGACGATCGTCCACGACTCGACCGTCCACGACGTGCGCACCCTGTGCGCCGTGGCCGAAGGCTGAGATGACCGCCCCGGCACCGATCATCTCGATCGTCGGCGCGACCGCGACGGGCAAGTCCGACCTCGCCCTCGACCTCGCCGAACGCCTCGACGGGGAGATCATCAACTCCGATTCCATGCAGTTCTACCGGGGCATGGACATCGGCACCGCGAAGCTGCCGGTGGCCGAGCGCCGCGGGGTGCCCCATCACCTCATCGACATCCTCGACGTCACCGAGGAGGCCACGGTCCAGGCCTTCCAGACCGCGGCCCGGGAGGCGATCGCCGATATCCGGACGCGCGGGCGGCGCCCGATCCTCGTCGGCGGCTCGGGCCTCTACGCCCGCGCCGCGACCGACCACATGGAGTTCCCCGGCACCGACCCTGAGGTGCGCGCCCGCCTTGAGGCCGAGGTCGCCGCCGACCGGTGGGCCGCCCACCACCGGCTCGCCGGCCTCGATCCGGTCGCCGCGGAGAAGATCGGCACCGGAGACGCACGCCGCATCGTCCGCGCCCTCGAGGTCATCGAACTCACCGGCCGGCCCTTCAGCGCCTCCCTGCCCGATTACACGGAGATCGAACCGACGATCCACCTCGGACTCGGCGTCGACCGGGCGACCCTGCACGCACGCATCGCCACGCGCGTCGCCCGGATGTGGGAGGCCGGCTGGGTCGACGAGGTCCGCACCCTGCTCGACCAGGGGCTGACCCGCGGTCGCACAGCCTCCCGGGCGATCGGGTATGCACAGATCCAGGAGCATCTCGCGGGCGCGATGAGCGCGGCCGAGGCGCAGGAGTCGACGATCGTGCGCACCCGTCAGTTCGCCCGGCGTCAGGACACGTGGTTCCGCCGCGACCCGCGCATCACCTGGATCGACATGAGCGAGGCAGGGGCAGCGGCACCGGAGTCCCCGGGGTCACCGCTGAGCCGGGCACTGGCGATCGTTAGGATGGAGGCATGACCTCACCGTTCGCCGCACTCTCCGGCACCCGCTTCCACAAGGGGCACGGCACCGAGAACGACTTCGTCCTCCTCGACGACGACAACGGTGACCTCACGCTCCACCCCGAGACCGTCGCTCTGCTCGCCGACCGGCAGACCGGGCTCGGCGGCGACGGCGTCATCCGCATCGTCCGCTCCGCCGACAGCGGCATCCCCGGCGCCGCCGAACAGGCCGCCGCCGGCGCCGAATGGTTCATGGACTACTACAACCACGACGGCAGCCTCTCGGAGATGTGCGGCAACGGCGTCCGCGTCTTCGCCCACGCCCTCGTCACCACCGGTCGCGTCCCCGCCGACGCCCCGGAGATCAAGGTCGCCACCCGCGACGGCATCAAGACCGTCCGCACCACCCTCAACCCCGCGCTCGGTGAAACCGACCCTGCGACCGAGGCGTCGACCGTGCGGATTCCCGGTTCGCCCGAGGACGCGTGGTACACCGTCGACATGGGCGCGTGGTCACTCGACGACCGCGCAGAGGTGCTCGTGACGACCGACGGCATCGACGTTGCCCGCCCGGGACTGTCCGTCGAGACGGGCAATCCGCACACCGTCGTGGCACTCGCCGAGGCGGCCGAGCTCGCCGCCGCCGACCTCCGCGACTATCCCGTCCTCGACCCGGTGCCGCCGCACGGGTCGAACGTCGAGTACATCGTCATGGAACCGGCCCGCAGCGACGTCGCCGGCGGGGAGGGCGCCCTGCGGATGCGCGTGTCCGAACGCGGCGTCGGGGAGACCCGTTCGTGCGGGACCGGTGCGTGTGCGGCCGCGATCGCCGCCCATCACTGGGCCGGCGCAGCCTCGCCCCTGCAGTGGCGCGTCGACGTTCCCGGCGGTCGCCTGCGCATCGGCATCACCCCTGATCAGACCGGCACGGCCGGAACCGTCACGCTGGCCGGTCCCGCGGTCCTCGTCGCGAGCGGCACCCTCGACTGAAGTCTGTGGGCGCTCGACGCCGGAAGCCACACCGTATCCGCGGGCGCTTCAGTCCCGGTGGATCGTGAGGATCCGGAACCCCTTCGCCGAGGCGGTGCGCTCAGCGGTGAACCCCTCACCGAGCATCGTGGAGATCCAGCCGAGAAGGGAGTCGGCGCCGAGGTTCTTCGACACGACGAGGTCCGCGCGCCCGCCGGGGGCAAGCCGGGGCAGCCACGTCTCCAGCAGCTCATGGAGGGCCTCCTTGCCGATCCGGATGGGCGGATTCGACCGGATCGTCGAGAACTCGAGGTCCGCGGGGATCTCGTCTGCGGTGACGGGACGGATCGTCTCGAGCCCGAGGCGGGCCGCATTGCCCGCCGTCGATGCGAGTGACCGGGAGTTGACGTCGAGGGCCCAGATGCGGACGTCCACCTCGGCGTCGGCCGCCTGGAGCGCGGAATGGAGCGCGATCGGACCCCACCCGGCCCCGAGATCGAGGAGGTCGCCGGGGGCGGGAGCGGGAAGGTGCTTGAGGAGCACGGCGGTACCGGGGTCGAGCCGGGTGGGGGAGAACGTCCCGCTCATCGTCTCCACGGTCACGGTGCGACCGGCGAGGTCGAGGGTGATCTCCCGGCGCTTCGCGTCGCTCGTCGGGCTCTGCGTGAAATAGTGCTCTGCCACAGTTGCAGTCTAGTCGGCTGTGGGAGAATAGAACGACGTCGGAATGCGTTGCACAGAATGCAGACGACAACGACACACGAACAAAGGAATGAATGACGTCCACCGACAAAGAGCGTCGAGATGCCATGCTCGACCGCGTCCTCGCCAGAGGTGCTCAGGCGCTGAGCCCGCAGGGAACCCCCGCTGACGAGGACTCCCAGTTCGATCTCGCCGAGCGTGCCGCCCTGCGGCGCGTCGCCGGACTCTCCACCGAACTCGAAGATGTCACCGAGGTCGAATACCGCCAGATCCGGCTCGAGCGCGTCGTGCTCGCCGGACTGTGGAACACCACGCTCGACGAGGCGGAGAACTCGATCCGCGAACTCGCCGCGCTCGCCGAGACCGCAGGTTCCGAAGTTCTCGATGCGATCGTCCAGCGCCGGGAGAAGCCGGACCCTGGCACGTACCTCGGCAAGGGCAAGGCCGCCGAGCTCAAGGAGATCGTCGAAGCCGTCGGCGCCGACACCGTGATCATCGACTCCGAACTCGCCCCCAGCCAGCGGCGCGGGCTCGAGGACGTCATCAAGGTCAAGGTCGTCGACCGCGTCGCGCTCATCCTCGACATCTTCGCCCAGCACGCGAAGTCCCGCGAGGGCAAGGCCCAGGTCGAGCTCGCGCAGCTCGAATACCTCCTGCCGCGTCTGCGCGGCTGGGGTGAGTCGATGTCCCGCCAGGCCGGTGGCCGGGTCGCCGGCGGTGCCGGCATCGGTTCGCGCGGTCCCGGTGAGACGAAGATGGAGCTCGACCGCCGTCGCATCCGCACGCGGATGGCGAAGCTGCGCCGGGAGATCGCCGGGATGGCGCCGGCCAGGGACACGAAGCGGAAGAACCGCAATCGCAACCACATCCCGTCGGTGGCCATCGTCGGGTACACGAACGCGGGCAAGTCCTCCCTGCTCAACCGGCTCACCGACGCCGAGGTGATGGTCCAGAACGCCCTGTTCGCGACCCTCGACCCGACCGTCCGGCAGTCGCGGACGGCTGAGGGCATCACGTTCACGTACACCGACACCGTCGGATTCGTGAGGAACCTGCCCCACCAGCTCGTCGAGGCGTTCCGGTCGACACTCGAGGAGGCGGCCGACTCCGATCTGCTCCTCCACGTCGTCGACGCCTCGCACCCGGACCCGCACGGGCAGATCCACGCCGTGCGCGAGGTCCTCGGCGACGTCGAGACCGGTGACATCCCCGAACTCCTCGTCTTCAACAAGGTCGACCTCGCCGACGAGAACGTCGTCACCGCGCTGCGCGCCGAATACCCCGGAGCGCGGTTCGTCTCCGCGGCGACGGGGGAGGGCATCGCCGAACTCGTCGAGACGATCGAGGAGAAGCTGCCCTCGCCGAACATCGAGATCACCGTCCTCATCCCGTATGAGCGCGGCGACCTCGTGTCGAAGATCTACGCGCTCGGCACCGTCGAGCACGAGGAGCACGGCGCCGGCGGCACGGGCATGCAGGCGAAGGTCCCGGCCGAACTCGCCGCCGAACTCGAGGAGTTCCGCAGGCCCGACCTGGTCATCGGCGAGTGAGCACCGTCTCCGATCTGCTCCAGACCGCGGTCGGGGCGATCGGCGGAGCGCCCCGTGAGGGGCAGACCGAGATGGCCGAGGCGGTCACCTCGTCGCTCGACAAGAACATCCACCTCCTCGTCCAGGCGGGCACGGGCACCGGCAAATCGCTGGCCTACCTCGTGCCCGCCGCCGAGTACGCCAGCCGCACCGGCGGGACGGTCGTCGTCTCGACGGCGACGCTGGCACTGCAGACGCAGATCATCCACCGGGACCTGCCGCGCCTGTTCAAGGCGCTGAAGAAGACGCTCGACCCGCTGCCGAAGGCCGCGCTGCTCAAGGGGCGGCGCAACTATGTGTGCAAGCACAAGCTCGAAGGCGGTTATCCCGATGAGGACGAGGGAATGCTCTTCGACCTCGGCGCCGATGCCGCCGCCGGTCGCAAGCCCGCGGACCGGTCCGGCCTCGGTGAGGAGATCCAGCGGATCCGGACGTGGGAGAAGACGACGGACACCGGCGACCGGGACGATCTGCTGCCCGGCGTCAGCGACAAGGCGTGGGCGCAGGTGTCGGTCAACGCGTTCGACTGCCTCGGGTCGAATTGCCCGCTCTTCACCGAGTGCTACGCCGAACAGGCGCGGACCGCGGCCTCGGAGGCCGACATCATCGTGACGAACCACGCGCTGCTCGCGATCGACGCGTTCGGGGAGAACTCCGTCCTGCCTGAACACGACGTCATCATCATCGACGAAGCCCACGAACTCAAGGACCGCGTGACGAACGCCCTGTCCGGCCAGATCAACACGGGCATGCTGTCGGCAGCCACCTCGGCGGTGCGGAAGAACACGACGGTCGAGGACGGGGTCGTCGCGATGCTCGACACCGCCTCGGCGGCCTTCGAACGCGCCACCGCCGGTGTCCAGGAGGGGCTCATGCTCTCCGTCGCCGAGCCGTTGGCACTCGCCCTCACGCAGATCCGCGACTCCGCCCGGCAGATCATCAACGACATCGGCGGACGCGGGGAGGAGGCCGATGCGGGCCGGCAGATGGCCAAGGCCCGGTGCCAGGAGATCTTCGAACTCGCCGAGCGCTTCTGCGACCCCGGCAAGAACGACGTCGTGTGGCTGAGCCGCAGCACCTTCCGCGAACGCGAGACGACGAACCTCGTCGTCGCCCCGCTGAGCGTGGCCGGGACGATGCGCAATGGGATCTTCGAGGATTCCACCGTCGTCGCGACTTCGGCGACGCTCGCCCTTGGTGGGAACTTCGACGCCGTGGCCGCCTCGCTCGGTCTCTTCGGACCGGATGCGCCGAGGTGGGACGGCCTCGACGTCGGCTCACCCTTCGACTACGGCCGGCAGGGCATCATCTACGTCGCCTCTCACCTGCCCAAACCCGGTCGGAGCGGGCTGAGCGAGGAGGCGCTGGCCGAACTCGAAGCGCTCGTCACCGCGTCCCGTGGCGGGGCGCTCGGACTCTTCTCCTCGAAGGCGGCAGCGAATGCCGCCGCCGAGCATCTGCGTGCCAGGGTCGATGTTCCGATCCTCCTCCAGGGCGAGGACGGTCTGCCGTCGCTCGTCTCCCGGTTCGCCGCCGACGATGAGGCGTGTCTCTTCGGGACGATGTCGCTGTGGCAGGGCGTCGACGTGCCGGGGAGGACGAACCGGCTCGTCATCATCGACCGGATCCCCTTCCCGCGTCCGGACGATCCGCTCATGCAGGCGCGGGCCCGGGACGCCGACAAGCGCGGTGTCAACGGGTTCATGGCGGTGAGCGCGACGCATGCCGCACTGCGCCTGGCCCAGGGTGCCGGGCGCCTCATCCGCTCGACGGCCGACAAGGGCGTCGTCGCGGTGCTCGACTCGCGGCTGCGCTCGGCCCGGTACGCCGGCTACCTCGTCAACTCGATGCCGCAGATGTGGCCGACGACCGACGCGCAGCTCGTCCGCACCGCCCTCGGCCGGCTCGCCGACGCGAAGGACGACGACGCAGCCACGGGATGAGGTCCGCGGGGCCGGGTGGTACAGTTCGCGCCATGGCGCGCAAACGGAAGAAGAAGCCCCAGCGGAAACATTGGCTGGCGAGTCTCCTCACGGGTCTCGCCCTTTTCGCCGCCGGGGGCATCGGGCTGCTCATGGGCGCCACTTATCTCAACGTCTGGCCAGTTGTGGCCTTCGTTCTCGGCGGTGCTGCCATGGTGCTCACCCTGGTCTTTCTGCTCGGAATGGGCGACTCGACACAGGGCTATCCGACTGCCGACTCCCTGACCGATGTGCAGAACGGTCTGTGAACGATCTCAGTCTCTGATTCGGCTGCGCCGCAGATCCGTCGATTCAACTGCGCCGCAGGTCCGTCGCGCAGTTTCGTACGCACAACCCTCAGTGGCAGTCACCCCGCGCAGCTTCGTAGGCCCTACGCGGAGCCGCTGATCCACCGCGTGCACGGGTTGTCCGTGCGGCTGCGTGTGCGGGATTCGAAATCTGAGCCCGCCGAGGCGGTCGAAAGGCACCCGGAGCGCGACGACCACCGCGGAGCCGCAGATCCGTCGCGCAGTTTCGTACGCACAACCCGGAGTGGCACACACCGCGCAGCTTCGCACCCCCTACGCGGAGCCGCTGATCCACCGCGTGCACGGGTTGTCCGTGCGGCTGCGTGTGCGGGATTCGAAATCCGGCCCCGCCGAGGCGATCGTGCCCGGCCGCCGAGGTGGTCGTCCGCGCCCGGGGACCCTGCGGAACGCACGCGTGCCCCCGACCGTGAACGGTCGGGGGCACTCGTCGCCGGGCGCAGGCAGTGCTCGAGCAGGCGAACTGTGCAGGCAGTGCCCGCGATATGCGCAGTCGCTCCGCGCAGGCCGTGCTCGGTAACAGCTCTCAGAGGCGGCGGATGACGGCGACGACGAGACCCATGATCTGCGCATACGTGCCGTCGATGGGGTCGTAGTCCTTGTTCTGCGGGAGCAGCCACTGACGTCCGGCCTTGCGCTTGAGTGTCTTCACCGTCGCCTCGCCGTCGAGGAGGGCGGCGACGATCTGTCCGTTGTCGGCGGTGTGCTGCTTGCGCACGACCACCCAGTCGTCGTGGCAGATGGCCGCCTCGATCATCGAATCGCCGACGACCTTGAGGAGGAACATCTCTCCGGAGCCGACGACCTGCGTCGGCAGGGAGAAGACGTCGTCGACCTCCTGCTCGGCGAGGATCGGACCACCGGCGGCGATGCGGCCGACGACGGGGACCTGGACGGTGTTGTTCGCAAGCTCCTCGTACTTCGCGCGCTCCGCCTCCTCCTCTTCGAAGGGATTGACGACCTCGATCGCCCGAGGGCGCTTGGGATCGCGACGGACATAGCCGAGCCGCTCGAGCTGCGAGAGCTGATGCGCCACGCTCGAGAGCGATGCGAGCCCCGCGGCCTCACCGATCTCGCGCATGCTCGGCGGGTAGCCGTTGGTGACGACGGCGCGTTCGATCGTCTCGAGGACGAGCCGCTGCCGGGGGGAGAGTCGGAAGTCGCCGGCTCCGGTCGGCCCGTCGGGGATCTCGACCTCGTCCTCTTCGCTGCGCGCAGCCGCGATCTCGCTGGCCACATCCTCGTTGCGCGGCCTGCCTCTGCCTCGTTTGTTCTGCACCATTGCCTCTTCCCCTTCGTTCTAATCCCACCGGTCGAAGCGCTTCGAGAGATCTCGTGTCAGTGCCGCCTGGGATGGTTGTTCGAGATCGATCAACAACGCTGGTTCTCGCTCATTGTCTCATAAATGTTCGAGATGGACTGGACATTTGTTCGATTGGCATGTTGAATAGAACAGACGTTCTACCCATTGCGGGTGGAATCGTACGAAGAAAGAGGTAAAGCGATGTCTGAGAAGAATCACGAAATGCGTCTGACCGTCCGCGGCCGCCGCGCCGTGCGCCTGCTCCGCACCGCCCTGTGCGCTCTCGCCATCATCGGCGGAACGCTCTTCATCTCCACCCAGACGTTCACCGCCGAGGCGGTCGCTGAGGGAGAGGTCGTCGGAGTCGCCGCTGACGCCGTCGTCGTCGGCGAGGGCGAGTCGCTGTGGACCGTGGCCTCGAACCTTGGCCTCGACCGCGACACCCGTGAGGTCGTCGCCGACATCGTCGAGCTCAACCACCTCGACAGCCCCGTCGTCCACCCCGGCCAGAGCCTCGACGTTCCCCAGCGCTAAAATCGGTGTGTGGGAAACATCGACTCTCTGCCGGTCCGCTCCGACCTCGTCGGTCAGCAGCCCTACGGCGCTCCGCACCTCAACGTTCCGGTGCAGCTCAACGTCAACGAGAACGCCTATCCGATCCCCGAGGTCGTCACCGAGGCGATGCGCCGGGCCGTCGACGGCCACCTCGCCGGACTCAACCGCTACCCCGACCGGGAATTCACGGCGCTGCGTGAGCACCTCGTCACCTACCTCGACGGCGTCAATGAACGGGCGGGCGGCTCGGTCGACCTCGTCCCGGAGATGATCTGGGCGGCCAACGGCTCGAACGAGGTCCTCTCCCACATCGTCCAGGCCTTCGGCGGACCCGGACGCACCGCTCTCGGCTTCACCCCGAGCTACTCGATGCACCCGCTCATCACGACCGGCACCGGCGCGACCTGGGTGGCGGCCTCCCGTGACGAGGAGTTCGAACTCGACGCCGCATCCGTCGCCGCCGAGGTGGCCCGCGTCGATCCCGACATCGTCTTCCTCTGCACCCCGAACAATCCGACCGGCACCTCGATCGGCCTCGACGTCATCGCCGCCGCATACGAGAACTGCCGGGGAATCGTCATCGTCGACGAGGCGTACGCCGAGTTCTCCCGTCCCGCCCTGCCCTCGGCGATGACCCTGCTCGAGGGGCGACCGCGCCTCGTCGTCTCCCGGACAATGAGCAAGGCCTTCGCCTGCGCAGGACTGCGGCTGGGCTACGCGATCGCGGCCCCCGAACTCATCGACGCCCTCCGCCTCGTGCGGCTGCCCTACCACCTCTCCGACATCACCCAGGTGCTCGCGTGCACGGCGCTCGATCACGCCGACCTCCTCCTCGGCAATGTCGACCGGCTCATCGACTCGCGCACGGCCATCGCTGAGCGCCTCGCCGCCCTCGGCTTCACCGTCTACCCGAGCGATTCGAACTTCGTCCTCTTCGGCAACATCGCCTCACCGGCCGACCTGTGGCAGAAGCTCCTCGACCGCGGAGTCCTCATCCGCGACATCGGCATTCCCCACCACGCCAGGGTCAACGCCGGCACCGAAGCGGAGACGACCGCGTTCCTCGCCGCCCTCGACGACATCGTCGCGACCGCACCGGACACGCTGCTCAGCCATCGCTGACGCCCGTCGGAGACCGCCACCATCGCCTCGGCGACGAGATCGCAGATGGTCTGTGGCGAGACCGCTGTGCACGATGCGGACAGGGACTGAGACAATGGACAGCGGCGCACCCATGCGTCGCGTGATGACCAGAGCGAAGAAAGGCTCACTATGAGGAAGGCCCAACGCGACCGATCGACATCCGAGTCGACCGTGTCCGTCGCCCTCGATCTCGACGGCACCGGCAGAGCAGACATCTCGACGACGGTGCCGTTCTTCGACCATATGCTCACCGCACTGGCGAAGCACTCGCTCATCGACATGGACATCAGCGCCTCCGGCGACACCGACATCGACGTCCACCACACCGTCGAGGACACCGCGATCGTCATCGGGCAGACCATCGCCGAGGCGCTCGGCGACAAGGCCGGCATCCGCCGCTACGGTGCCGCCTTCGTCCCGCTCGACGAATCGCTGGCCCGCTGCGTCATCGACATCTCCGGCCGCCCCTACTTCGTCCACCAGGGCGAACCCGAGGGTCAGCAGTACCACCTCATCGGCGGGCACTTCACGGGCTCGATGACCTCCCACGCGCTCGAGTCGATCGCGTTCCACGCCGGACTCACCGTCCACCTCGACCTGCTGCGCGGCCGCGACCCGCACCACATCGTCGAAGCCCAGTTCAAGGCTTTCGCCCGCGCCCTGCGCGAGGCCGTCGAACCCGACGGCCGCACCACCGCTGTCCCGAGCACCAAGGGAGTCCTGTGAGCACCACCGTCGTCGTCACCCCGTTCGGCGTCCCCGACCAGCTCGCCGCCGCATGCGTGCTCTCGAACATCTCCGGCACCATCGTGCCCATCGGCGACTTCACCGGCATCGTGCTCTCCGACACCGGTGTCGAAGCCGGCAACGAGGCGGCCGCTGCGATCTCGAAGCTCGCCGGCAAACACGAGGTCCTCCTCCTCGTCCGCAGCGACGAGCAGATCGACGCCGGCCACTTCCGCCACGGGGCACGCGAATCCGATGTCCCGGCCGGACTCGCCCTGCGCAACCTCCCCGACGTCACCGAGCAGATCCTCCTCGAAACCGTCACGCCTGAGGAGGTCGAGGGCAACATCCCGACCTCGTCGATGTCGAAGCTCCAGGCGAGCGCGGCGACGATGACGCCGGGACGGGCCGCGCTCGCGCGCACCGCGCTCATGTGGATCGTCGTCGCCGTCCTCGCCGGTCTCGTCCTCGCCTTCGGCGTCACCGTCGGCCTCGGCGGCAACGCTGTCGCCTGGATCGTCGCCGTCGTCGGGGCGATCGTCCTCGGGTTCTCGCTGTGGCGGATCTCCCGCGTCCTCTCAGGAAGGCAGCGCTGATGACGACGATCGCCGTGCTCGACTACGGTGCCGGCAACGTCCGCTCCGCGGTGCGCGCCGCCGAGGCGGCCGGTGCCGACGTCACCCTCACCGCCGACCACGCGGTCATCGACGCCGCCGACGGTCTGCTCGTGCCCGGAGTCGGCGCGTACTCCGCCGTGATGCGCGGGCTCGAATCCGTCGGCGCCGTCGACCTCATCCGCGACCGGCACGCCGCCGGTCGTCCCCTCCTCGGCATCTGCGTCGGCCTCCAGGTCTTCTTCTCCCGCGGACGCGAACACGGGGAGGAGACCGAGGGCATCGGCCTGTGGCCCGGTGAGGTCACCGCGCTCGACGCGCCGGTCGTGCCCCACATGGGGTGGACGGGCGTGACAGCGGCCCCCGGATCGCAGATGTTCTCCGGCATCGAGGACGAGAAGTTCTACTTCGTCCACTCCTATGCCGCCACCGAGCACCCGCCCGGGACGCTCGTGACGACAGCGACCCACGGCGGGGACTTCGTCGCCGCCGTCGAGGACGGGACGACGTGGGCGGCCCAGTTCCATCCGGAGAAGTCCGCGACCGCAGGTGCCGGACTCCTGCGCAACTGGATTGCGACGTTCTCCGCAACGCCGAGGGACCCCGAGTCGCCCGACAATCCCGAGTCGCCCGACAATCCAGAGTCGCCCGACAGCCCCGGTTCGCCCGGAGCATCCGCGCCGAACGACTGACCCGCACGCCCCGGGACCGGCCCGGTCCCGGAATCACTGACTCAGCGTCGCATCCACCACCGCACCACCGACTGCGACCCAGGAAAGGCCACCATGACTGACAAGCTCGTTCTCCTCCCCGCCGTCGACGTCGCCGACGGCAAAGCCGTCCGCCTCGTCCAGGGCGAAGCGGGCACGGAAACCGACTACGGCTCACCGATCGACGCCGCCCACGACTTCGAGGAGCGCGGTGCCGAGTGGATCCACCTCGTCGACCTCGACGCGGCCTTCGGTCGGGGATCGAACTCCGACCTCCTCAACCAGGTCGTCAAGGCCGTGGGCATCAAGGTCGAACTCTCCGGCGGCATCCGCGACACCGAAAGCCTCGAACGAGCGCTTGACACCGGGGCCGAACGCGTCAACATCGGCACCGCGGCCCTCGAGAACCCCGAGTGGACGGCCGAGATGATCTCCCGCTTCGGCGACCAGGTCGCCATCGGCCTCGACGTCCGCGGGCAGACGCTCGCCGCCCGCGGATGGACGAAGGACGGCGGGGACCTCTTCGAGGTGCTCACCGGCCTCGAGGAAGCCGGCTGCGCTCGCTACGTCGTCACCGACGTCCGCAAGGACGGCACCCTCCAGGGACCCAACCTCGACCTCCTCGAATCGATGTCGACGCGCACCGACAAGCCGATCACCGCCTCCGGCGGCGTCTCGAGCCTCGATGACCTCCGCAGCCTCCGCAGCCTCGTCCCCGCCGGCGTCGACTCCGCGATCGTCGGCAAGGCCCTCTACGCCGGGCAGTTCACGCTCGAAGAGGCCCTCGACGTCGCAGGACGCTGAGACCATGTCGACCGATTCGGCCGGCCAGCCGTGGGAGGGCCGCAGCCTCGCCCCGAACCCGTTCTCCGGAGACACCGGTGAGGCCGATGCGGCCCTGCTCGCGGCTCTCGAGACCGTGGCCGCGGCACCGCTCGACCCCGAATCCCACCGCGGCGTCGTCACGGCCCTGTCCGGCACCCGCCTCTACGCGCCGATCGTGCCCCTGGCCGTCGACCACGGCGTCGGAGAGAACGGGCTCATGGTCGACAACTCCTCGGACATGGCGATGGTCCGCCTCCAAGCCGCCGACGGTCGCGAGTGCACGCCCGGGTTCTCCGCGATCCCCCCGCTGACCTCCTGGCACCCCGAGGCCCGGCCGGTGCCGATCGAAGCCGAGCGCCTCGTCCTCGGCGCCGTCGAAGCCGAATCCCAGCTCGTCGTCCTCGACCCCGGCACCGCACGGTCGTTCCTGTTGCGGCGTCCCGCGCTGTTCGCATTCGCGCAGGGCCAGCCGTGGTCGCCGTCGTGGGCCGACGCCGAGGTGGGGCAGGCGATCGCGACGATCGCCGAGGCCTTCCCATGGCTGGCGACGATCAGTCTCAGTCCCGGCAGCGCCCGCGTCCACGTCGAAGGACCGGAACTCGGCATCCGCCTCGGCGTCCGCGGTGACGTCGACGACAGCGAACTCGACCGGTTCCAGCACGCGCTCGCCGTCGATGCGCTCATCATCGACCGCGTGGACTCCCTCGCCCTCCAGCTCACCGCGGCCTAGCGCCCGGCTGTGGGCGCTGGGTCTCCTATGCTTGAGTGACATGAGCCCCCTGCGCGATCTCAGCCGCCCCGCCGTTCCCGACGAGTCCTACCTCGACCACATCTCCGCCGAGACGCAGGCCCGCGTCGGTGCGGCAGGGGAGTGGACCGACACCTTCACCGGTGCCCCGACGACGAGCACCGAGGCGATCGCGGAGGGACTCGAGACCGTCGGCGCCGACATCACCGAACTCCTCCACACCATCCACGGCCTCGCCGAGACCGCGTACGAGGAGCACGAATCCGTCGCCGCGATCGCCGCCGTCCTCGCCTCCCGCGGCATCGCCGTCGAGACCGGCCTCTTCGGCGTCGACACGACCCTGCGCGCAACGACCGGCTCCGGTTCGGGCAGGACGATCGCCATCCTCGCCGAATACGATGCGCTGCCGGAGATCGGCCACGCGTGCGGCCACAACCTCATCGCCGCTGCCGCCGTCGGGGCGTTCCTCGCACTCGACGAACTCGTGAAGAGGGATCCTGCGGCTGTGCCGGGCACCGTCGTTCTCCTCGGCACCCCCGCCGAGGAGGGGCACTCGGGCAAGGAGGTCATGGCCCGGGCCGGTGCCTTCGACGGCATCGACGCGGCGATCATGGTCCACGGGTACGGCTACGACTGCGCCGACCAGGTGTGGCTCGGCCGTCGCCTCCTCGAGGTCACGTATACGGGAGTCGCCGCGCACGCCTCGGCGCAGCCCTTCATGGGACGCAACGCACTCGACGCCGCGACCCTCTTCTATCAGGGCCTCGGCCTGCTCCGGCAGCAGATGCCGCCGATCTCCCGCCTCCACGCCGTCATCGCCGACGGCGGGACGAGGCCCTCGATCATCACGGAATCGGCGACCGTCCAGTGCTACGTCCGCTCGAAGTACCCGGAGACGCTCAAGGAGCTCTCGCAGCGGGTCGAAGAGGCGGCGATGGGGGCGGCGCTGATGACCGGCACCGGGGTCGAGGTGACGTGGGATGAACACCCGCCGTCGCTGCCGGTGCGCGGCAATGCGGCGCTGACGACGCGCTGGGCTCTCCACGAGGAGGAGCGCGGACGCTCGCCGCTGCCGGCGGGCGTCCTCGACGAGTCGATCGCGGCTTCGACGGACTTCGGCAACGTCTCCTACCGGATCCCCGGCATCCACCCGCTCATCAGGACCGCCGACGCCGAGGTGGCCCTGCACACCCGGGAGTTCGCCGCGGCAGCGATCACCCCGGCCGCCGAGGCCGCCGCGCGCGATGCCGCCTACGGGCTGGCGTGCACGGCGCTTGACTACCTCGTCGACGATGCTCTGGCCGCCGAGGTCGACGCGGAGTTCACCCGCGCCGGCGGCGCCATCGACGTCGAGCACTACTTCGACTGAACGCGTTCAGCGCGGCCGGCCGGCACGACCGACAACCGGCAGCCGTGACCGACAACCGGCAGCCGCAAGCGACTGCCGGCGTCCGACGATCACCCGGCGGCCGATCCCGCCACGCGCTTTCCGTCGAGGAAGACATGCGCGATCGTCGACCGGTCGGTGAAGCGGGTGGGATCCTCGAGCGGGGACGCCGTCCACGCGACGAGGTCGGCGCGCTTGCCCTCCTCGATCGTGCCGGTGACCTCGCCGAGGTCGCAGAGCTCCGCGTTGATCCGGGTCGCGGAGATGAGCGCGGCCTCCGGGGACTCGAGCTGCGAGCGCAGCTTCATCTCCTCGGCGCGGTTGACCTGGTTGAGTCCCGTGAGATCCGAGCCGAGACCGATGCGCACCCCGGCCTTCCTGGCTTCGCGCAGAGACGACTCCATCCCGGCGATGACCCCGTCGATCTGGGCGGAGAAGTCGTGTTCGACCCCGGAGGCGCTCGACCCGGTGAGGTAGACGTACGCCGTGGCGAACGTCGGAACGAGGGAGACGCCGTTCTCGACCATGAGCTGCGCTGTCTCCGCGTCGATGCCGGTGCCGTGCTCGACGCACTTGACCCCGGCCTCGATGGCGGTGCGGATGCCCGTCGCGTTGTGGGCGTGGACCGTGACGTACGTGCCGCGGGCGGTCGCCTCGTGGACGGCTGCAGCGATCTCGTCGAACGTGAACTGGGTGGCCTCGACGTTGTTGCGGAAGCCGAGGACCCCGCCGGTCACGCACATCTTGATGAAGTCGGCCCCGCGGCGGAAGGACTCACGGACGTTCCTGCGGACCTCGTCGGGACTGTCGGCGAGCAGGGCGATCGTCCGCAGCCCCGGGATCGCATGGGTGTCGAAGTACTCGGTCGGCTCCCATTCGCTCGAGTAGTGGCCGTGCCCGCCGGTCTGGGCCTGGATCGGACCGGACTGGACGATCCGCGGGCCACGGACACGGCCGCTCGCGATCGCCTGGGGGACGCCGAGGTCGAGGCCGCCGCAGTCGCGCAGCGTCGTGAACCCCGCGTCGAGGGCCTCACCGCAGACGTGGAAGATGTCGGCGGCGAGGACGGCGACGGGCAGGTCGTGGCGCAGGCTCGCATCGACGGGACTCGCCATGCCCGCATGCGTGTGCCCGTCGATGAGACCCGGGGTGAGCGTCAGGCCGGCGGCGTCGATGACCTCGTCCCCCGCCTCGGCGGACCCTCCGATGCGATCGATGAGGCCATCGTCGATGCGGATTCCCGTGACCTCCCGCGGTGCGGTGCCCGGACCCTTGTCGGTCTCGTCGCCGGTGCAGGGAATCACAGTGGGGTTGGCCAGCCAGATCGCCATGGTTACCTCTGATCTCGTCGTTGAAACGGTGGTCGTGTCTCGATTATCTCGAGGCCCGGCGCGTGCGACTATCGCTGACTGTCGTGTTCGACGGACTCCGGCCACGACAGCTGTCCAGTCGTGCGGAGCAGTTTGAGGCCGAGGTGGGCGCTCAGCCGGTCACCGCCGCTGCCGAGGTCGAGGTCGGTGAGCTGTTCGATCCGCTTGAGCCGGTTGTAGAGGCTGCCCCGGTGGAGGTACATCGCCGAGGCGGTGGCGCGGACGTCGCCGGCGGCGTCGAGGTAGCGCTCGAGCGTCTCGGCGAGCTCGGGATGATCGGTGACGAGGGCGGCGATGACTGCGGCGACCGGGGTCGCCAGGGCCTCCGGGCCCGCCTCGGGCAGGAGTCCGTAGTAGCCGAGCTCGGCGAAGCGGCGCAGGGCGACCGGGGCGGTGTCGGTGGTCAGGGCGATGCGCGCGGCCGTGCGCGCGTGCCGGTAGGCCGCGTACGTCGCCTCGGCGTCGCGGAGGTCGTCGAGGGCGTCGCCGAGGCCGATGCCGACCCGGGCGATGACGTCCTGGTCGGTGAGCTCGCCCCGCCACCACTGCCGTACCGAATCGTCGGGGAACTCCGCGCCGAGGAGGACGACGCTGTGGTCGGCGAAGTCGTGGAAGAGGCCCGGGGCCAGGGAGAACCAGTCGGTGAAGCGTTCGAGCATGAGCGCGGTGCTCATCCCCGTCTGGGCGGTGCTCGCCGAGGCGGTGCCGGAGAAGTCGAGGACGAGCAGGGTCGAGGCCTGGGCGCCGAAGAGCCTCTCCTGGGCGAGTGCCTCCGCACCCTTGGTCCGCTCCTCCGGGTCGGGGGAGAGGGCATCGGCGAGGTGCTGTTTGAGGGCGGTGTCCCGAGCCCTGCCGGCGTGGGCCTGTCTCCGCAGCTCCCGGCTGATCGAGGCGGCCGCCTCGGCGACGGTCTTCTCCTCCTCCGCACCGAGCGGGCCTTCGCTGCGGAGGAGCCAGATGAAGCCCAGGGTCCGACCATCGGCGCTGATGGGGTGGCCGTAGCGGGCGATGCGGGCATCGAGGCTCTCGTTCGCTGCGACCTCGAAGAGCCCGGTGGCGTGACGGGCGCCCTGGGAGTAGATGAACTCCTGGAGCTGGGGCGAGACGCGGCGGCGGAGCACCGAGTCGATGCGGGCCTGGTCGACGGCTCCCATCTGCCTCGAGTGGGCGATGTGGCGGATCGAGTAGTCGCTGACCGAGACGGTGCGCCCCAGCGCCGTGCTCAGGGCATCGACGATGGACTGGACCTCATCTTGCATGCCTCCAAGAGTAGAGGACGCGGACGCGGCCCAGTCCATGTCGTCTCAGCGGGTGCGCAGCTGCGCACCGTGGGCGATCGAGGAGTCCCGGGTCTCCGGCAACCACCGGGCGAGGACGAGGAACGCGATCGCACCGATCGCCAGGGTGTAGAACCCGGGCGCCAGGGCGGTGCCGAAGGCGGAGATGAGACTCGAGTTGACGAGGGGAGCGGTGCCGCTGAAGATCGCGTAGGCGATCGCCGTGGGCAGGGCGAGGCCGACGAAGCGGAACTGCGGGGGCAGGAGCTCGGGGACGCTGATGCTGCCGACGACGCCGACGAAGTTCGTCGCGACGACCATGACGATCATGCCGAGCCAGGCCAGTGCCGCCACACCGAGGAGGCCGTACGCGGGGACGACGGCGACGGCGGCGATCGCGACGCTGGGGATGAGGAGACGGCGGCGACCGTACTTGTCGGCCAGCGCCCCGATCATCGGGCTGGTGATCGCGGCGACGATGAGCATGCCGGTGACGGTGATCGTCGCCTGGAGCGGGGCGAACCGGAGCTCGGAGATGAGGTAGCTCGGCAGGTAGCCGACGACGGAGGAGGTGAGGATGCCGAGGAAGACGTTGTAGACGAAGACGATCATGATGATGCCCTTTTGCTTGGCCCACAGGTCGCGCAGGCGGGGAGCATCGTCGATCTTCTCCTCGGTCTTGATGAAGACGGGGGTCTCGGCGAGGCGGAGGCGCACGTAGAGGCCGACCATCGCGATGAGTCCGCCGAAGACGAACGGGACGCGCCACACCCATTCCTGGTAGGCGGGGCCGAAGCTCGCCTGGAGGACGAGGATGAGTGCGGTGGCACCGACGGTGCCGAGCCACGTCGAGGTCGTGACGAAGCTGCACCACAGGCCGCGACGACCCTGCGGGGCATGCTCCATGAGGAACGTCGTCGCCCCGACGAACTCGCCGGCGGCGGAGAACCCCTGGAGGCAGCGGAAGACGAGCAGCAGCGCCGGTGCCCACCAGCCGATCGCGGAGAAGCTGGGGATGAGTCCGATGGCCGCGGTCGCCAGGCCCATGATGATGACGGAGATCGACAGGGCGCGGCGGCGGCCGTAGCGGTCCCCGATGCGACCGAGGACGTACCCGCCGACGGGACGGATGACGAACGCCGCGGCGTAGACGGCGAACGTCGCCGCCAGGGCGCCGGCACCGCCGTCGGGAGGGAAGAACGTCGCGGCGATGATCGTCGCCGCGAACCCGTAGAGGGCGAAGTCGAACCACTCGACGAAGTTGCCGACCGTGGTGCCCGCGATGAGCGGGAGCGGGGACGATTTCTTCGGAGGTGAGTCCGGTGAGTCTGTGGCCTTGGTCTGCATCATTGCCTCCCTGAGTGACCTGGTGTGTGATGAGTGTCTCAATCCTTGCGCCTCGGCTCTGACCGGAACAATGACGGATTGTCGCGTGTTGGCGGGCGGGGAGACGACAGTTGTCGAGACCTTGGCCGAGCGGCTCGCGAACCGTTGCCGGGCCGCAGCCGCCGACCCTACGTTATTGCCCATGACACCCACAGAATCGCCCACGGACACCCTGCCGACCACGACCGCCGCACACCCCGCATCCCGGACTCGGGAGCTGGCGCAGAGCTTCGCCGAGGACCTCATCGCCCTGCGTCGCGACCTCCACCGGGAGCCCGAACTGGGCCGCCGGCTGCCCCGGACGCAGCAGCGGGTGCTCACCGTGCTCGAGGGACTCGACCTCGAGATCAGCCTCGGCGAGGAGCTGACGAGCATCACCGCGGTGCTGCGCGGGACGAAGCCCGGCGGTCGCACCGGGGCGGACCGGCCGGTGGTCCTCCTGCGCGGGGACATGGACGGTCTGCCCGTCGTCGAGGAGAGCGGTGAGGACTTCGCGTCGACGACGGGGGAGACGATGCACGCGTGCGGGCACGACCTCCACACCGCCGGACTCGTCGGCGCCGCGCGGATCCTCCACGCGATGCGCGAGGAACTCGACGGTGACGTCGTCTTCATGTTCCAGCCCGCCGAGGAGATGGACGGCGGGGCGGAGCAGATGATCGCCGAGGGCGTCCTCGACGCCGCCGGCAAGCGCGCCGACGCCGCCTACGGTCTCCACGTGCTCGCCCACGAGATCCCCCGCGGGGTCTTCACCGGCCGCCCCGGCACCCTGATGTCGGCCCCCGATTCGCTGACCGTGCGGTTCAACGGGGCGGGCGGTCACGGCTCTGCGCCGCACACGACGATGGATCCGATCCCCGCCCTCTGCGAAGCGGTGACGGCACTCCAGACGATGGTGACGCGGCGCTTCAACATCTGGGACCCCGTCGTCGTCACCGTCGGGCGAATCGCCGGGGGCACGAAGGAGAACATCATCCCGGACTCGGCGGAGTTCAATGCGACGATCCGCTCATTCAGCCGGGAGTCGCGCGCCCTGCTCGCCGAACTCGTCGTCCCGCTCATGGAGGGCGTCGCCGCGGCACACGGACTGGAGTCGGAGGTGACGATGCGCAACGTCTACCCGCTCACGGTCAACAACCCCGATGAGCACGCGTTCATGGCCGAGACCGTCGCCGACGTCTTCGGTGAGGACCGCTTCGCCCTCAAGCCCACCCCCGACGCCGGGGCCGAGGACTTCTCCTTCGTCCTCGACGAGGTGCCAGGGACGTACCTCTTCCTCGGAGCGTGTGCGACGGGCGACCCGGCGACGGCCCCGAGCAACCATTCGCCGCTCGCCCGCTTCGACGACTCCGTCCTCCCCGACGGGGCGGCCCTGCTCGCCGAGCTCGCCGTGCGCCGGATCCACCGCGCCTGAGGAGGCATTCGCGCAGAGTCCCGCGCACTCACCCGCGCAGAGTCCCGCGCACGCATCCGCACATGTGAGCTCGGACACCGAGGTGTGCCAGACTGTTCCACGACAGCACTGTGATCGTCGGACAATGCCGGCGGACAGGGCAGTCGCGAGTTCAGTGAGCACCACCTCGGCGGTTCGGGCCCTTCACCGGTTTCCTCCCGAACACAGCGCGTTCATAGGAGAGAGCCATGTCAACGCAGGCGTCAGGGAAAGTCGGAATCGGGCAGCGGATGCTCGACGGAATCGAGCGGATCGGCAACAGACTGCCCGAGCCGTTCACGCTCTTCCTCGGTCTCTTCCTCCTCACCGGGGCGATCTCGACGGCGATGGCGCTCGCCGGGGTGTCGGTGACGATCCCCGGCAGCGACGAGGTCGTCGCGATCAGGGGCCTCTTCACCGGGGAGGGCCTGGCGTGGTTGACGACGACGATGGGCGAGAACTACATCGGGTTCCCGCCGCTGGCGACGGTGCTGCCGATCCTGCTGGCCGTCGGCGTCGCCGAGAAGTCGGGGATGCTCGCCGCGGCCGTCCGCGTCGCGTTCGGCAAGAGCCCGCGCTGGCTGCTGCCCTACGCCGTCGGGTTCGTCGGCGTCGTCGGGTCGATCATGGCCGACTCGGCGTTCATCATCATCCCGCCGCTCGCCGCGCTCGTCTTCAAGGCCGCGGGACGGCACCCGATGGCCGGTCTCATCGGCGGGTTCGCCGCGACCGGCGCCGGGTACTCGACGTCGATCGTGCCGACGAGCCTCGACGCGCTCTTCGCCGGCATCACCACCTCGGTGATGGAGACGCTGCCCGGGGTCGAGTACCAAGCGGTCAACCCGGTCTCGAACTACTACTTCAACATCGTCGCCTCGATCGTCCTCGCCCTCATCGCCGGGCTCATCATCGACAAGCTCATCGAACCGAACATGGTCCGCAAGGGCGTGCCGCGCGACTACGTCGATGCGACGACGCAGGGACTCGACAAGAAGTACCAGGCCGCGGGCTCGGAGTACGCGGAGAACTCCGTGTCGGCGCAGGAGATGGAGGCCGCGCAGACGGCGATGAGTCCGACGCTCGAGCCGGCGGAGAAGCGGGGTCTGCGCTGGGCTGTCCTCGCCGCGCTCGCCCTCACCGCGGTCATCCTCTTCGCGGTCCTCATCCCCGACTCCCCGTGGCGCAACGAGGAGGGAGGCTTCCTGCCGCGGTCCCCGCTGCTGTCCTCGATCGTCTTCATCGTCTTCGCGTACTTCATGCTCATGGGCGTCGTCTACGGTCTCGTCGTCGGCACGATCCGGTCGATGAACGACATCGTCAAGATGATGGGTCAGTCGTTCGTCGACATGATGTCGTTCCTCATCCTCGCGTTCATCCTCGGCCAGTTCATCGCCCTCTTCAACTGGTCGGGCATCGGCTCGTGGATCGCCGTGGCCGGCGCGTCCGGGCTCGAATCGATCGGCCTCACCGGCTTCGCCGCGATCATCGGATTCATGCTGCTCGCGAGTGTGCTCAACCTCTTCATCGTCTCCGGATCGTCGATGTGGACGCTCATGGCAGCGGTGTTCGTCCCGCTCTTCGCCCTGCTCGGCTACGAGCCCGCGTTCATCCAGGCTGCGTTCCGCGTCGGCGACTCCGCCACACAGGTCATCACCCCGCTCAACCCGTACATGATCGTCCTCCTCGGTCTCGTCCGCCGCTACGAGCCGAATGCCGGCCTCGGCACCGTGATCTCCCGGATGTTCCCGTTCGTCATCCCGTTCTGGCTCGCGTGGGCGGGCCTGCTGGCGATCTGGTACTTCTTCGACCTGCCGCTCGGTCCCGGCAACGGGATCTTCCTCGGGCAGAGCTGAGGTCGATCCTCGCCGAGGTGGCCCCTCCTCACGCGAGCATCTCGTCGATTCCGCGGCGCCAGTCGGCGGCCGTGCCGGCCTCGATGAGGCAGGGGCGGCGCCAGATCGGGGCGAGTTCGGCGAGTTCGAACATCGTCCGGTCGAACCATCCGGCGGCTCGGACGACGGCGTGGGGATGGCGACGGGTTGTCTCGGGCGTGAGCCGATGGCTTCGTGGGTGTACGCGGCGATGTCGGCGAGTGTGGGATTGGCGCTCGGAGCGATGACGAGACGGTGACGTCCCGCGCCGGTCGTGACAGTGCGCTGCCGGGGAACGTCGGCGGTGGCTGGTTGATCGACGGAGTCGGTCACGGTGGTGGCAGGGCCGGCTACGGCTGTCGTGGGACCGGCGACGGTGGTCGTGGGATCGGCAATCTCGGCCTCCGCATCAACCTGGCCGGCGACCACCTCGGCGGCGCTGTCGGCGAGTTCGGCAGCCGCGCCGATCATCGTCCGAGCCATGTCGCCGATGACGGTGATCCCGTGGGGAACGTCGGTGCGCGCGAGCACGACTGCCCGACGGCCGGCGGCGATGCGGTCGGTGAGGCACAGGCGCACGACCGAACTCGTCGGCGTGGCCGTCGCTCCGATGAGGTCGCCGGCGAGCACGCTCGCGACCTGCGCCGGGTGAGCCTCGCTGGCGTCGATGAGCTGCCGGCGGATGCGGCCCTTGTCGTCGACCGGGGAGAACGGTGAGTCGGCGGTGATCGGGGTGTCCAGCCCGGCGAACGCGTAGACCGATTCGGGAAAGACGACGGGGATGCCGAGCTCGGCCGCCGCATCCATGATCGCCGCCTCAAGGCCGGGCAGGGTCGTCGCCCACACGCGCGAGTCGTACGCGGCGTGGACACACGCGAAGATCGCTTCGGCATTCGCCTCCTCGGCGGCGGAACGGACAGCTGCGGCGTTCGACGCATCGCCCTGCGTCCACGTGATCGACCCCATGGTGCTGGCGGGAACGGCGAGAGCCTCGGCGGGCGGCGCCGAGCGGGTCATGACACGGGCATCGGTGCCGGCGGCGGCAAGGTCGCGGGCGATCTGGGCGCCGATCTGACCGAGGCCGAGGACGAGTGCTGAGCGCATGGCGGTGTTCCCTTCGTCTGGCGAGCAGCCACGAGATGTGAGCACTGCTCTCTGTTGGTGACGATATGAGCGTAGACCCGTCGCAGCGATAAAACAAGAGCAGTGCTCACATTCAATTCCGGTGCTCTCTCACCGTAGAGTGAGGGAATGGAGAAGAAGCGGACTCCGCGAGAGAAGGCGCGTGCGGAGACCGAAGCGCGCATCGTCGAGATCGGCAATCGGATGCTCGACGCCGAGGGGGCGGAGGCGCTCTCGCTGCGGGCGATCGCGCGTGAGCTCGGCATCGTCTCGAGCGCTGTCTACCGTTACGTGAAGACCCGCGACGAACTCCTCACGATCCTCATCGCCGACGCCTTCACCTCGATCGCCGAGGCGGTCGATGCCGCCCTCGAACGCGACAGGTCGGTGCCGACGCTGGGGCTGGCGATGCTCGCGTGGTCGCGGAGGTTCCCACGGCGCTGGGCACTCATCTACGGCACGCCGATCGCCGCGTATGCGGCGCCGCGCGAAGTGACGGTCGAGCTGGGCACGCGCGTCATGGCCACGCTTGTCACCCTCGTCGACGAGGCGGGCGCTGCGGACTCGGGGGACGCCCCAGAGGTGGGCACTGCAGGCGCACCAGGGTCGGGTGCAGCTGGCACCGCAGATGCGGGCGCAGCGGATGCCGTGCGCGGGCAGGTTGCCTGCGCGCAGCCGAACCCGGGTGTCGAGCGCGTCGCCGCCGAACTCGCCACTCTCGGCATCGACGTCGATGCCGCCACGACGCTTCGGGCAGTCACCGCGTGGGTGGCGATCATCGGACTCATCAGCTCGCTGCGGTTCGGGCAGTTCGGTCCCGGCTTCGATGACGTCGAAGACGACCTCATGACCGCGGTCATCGCCGAACTCGGGTGGTGAGACTGTGCACGCGGTAAGCCCGCGAACCCGGTGAGCCCGTGCACGCGGTGAGACCGTGCACGCGGTGAGACCACGCACGCGGTGAGACCGTGAATGCACTGACGGCCCCCGCTCAGTGAACGGGAGCCGTCAGGGACAAAAAAGCGTCAGGCGACGAGCTGCGAAGAGCCAAGCCCCAAAGGAGCGAGCCTCGACTCGATCAGCGGACGGGGCCGGTGAACTTCTCTCCGGGACCCTGGCCGGGCTCGTCGGGAATCGTCGAGGCCTCGCGGAAGGCCAGCTGCAGGCTGCGGAGGCCGTCGCGCAGCGGGCGGGCGTGATGGTCGCCGATGACGGTGGCGGCACCGGTGACGAGGCCGGCGAGTGCGGTGATGAGCTTGCGAGCCTCATCGAGGTCGATGAGGTCGGCGGCGGACTGGCCGGGGGTGTCCTCGGCCAGGCCGGTCTTCACGGCGGCGGCGGACATGAGATGGACGGCCGTAGACGTGATGATTTCGACGGCGGGCACCTCGGCGATGTCGCGGGTGACGTCGCCGACCGCCTCGGCGGTATTGGGGTCTTGAGAGGTCATGGGTCAAGCTTGGCACATTCCCACGTCCCGGGTGGCCGGGAGGGGTGGCGATGTGCGAAGAGTCATGAACCGTAGTACACTGGATACGGTGCGAAGCGGAGTCTGACTCCCACCTGGATCGCGACGAGCGATCGGGTCCGAAGATCTGATGTTCTTCCCCTCGTTGGAAATCGGGGATGAAGGCAGCGGGTCGAGGTGTATTCACGGAAAGATCCTGTGGTCTCAGACCCCGGTGATCGTGTGTGCAGGCTCCCTTGGCATTCGTGTCGATGGGAGCCTTTTTCATTGCCACGACACCATTTGAGCTAAAAAGGAGTGAACACATCAGCGAGACGCGCATCAATGACCGGATTCGGGTTCCCGAGGTCCGGTTGGTCGGACCCAATGGTGAACAGGTCGGTATCGTTGCCATTCGCAAGGCACTCGATCTCGCCCGAGAGGCAGATCTCGATCTCGTCGAGGTCGCCCCGCAGGCGAAGCCCCCCGTGGCCAAACTCATGGACTACGGGAAGTACAAGTACGAATCTGCCCAGAAGGCCAGGGAAGCCCGGAAGAACCAGGCGAACACCGCGCTGAAGGAGATCCGCTTCCGTCTCAAGATCGACGAACACGATTACGAGACGAAGAAGGGTCACGTGACGCGGTTCCTGTCCGGCGGCGACAAGGTCAAGGTCATGATCATGTTCCGCGGGCGCGAGCAGTCCCGTCCCGAGATGGGCATCAAGCTGCTCAACCGGTTGGCCGAAGATGTGTCGGAACTCGGCACCGTCGAATCCGCCCCGCGGGTCGACGGACGCAACATGGTGATGGTCATCGCTCCTCACAAGTCCAAATCCGACGCCAAGGCCGAAGCCCGCAAGGCATCCTCTGATGCCAAGGGCCGCAACGCCGAGGTCAAGTCCCGACGCGATCGGGTCGCTGCGGAGAAGAACGCAGCGCCCGAGGCGTGAGCAACAGGTAACGAATTGCCGGACACCTGTGTCCGGTGGGTGAAGTAGTTGTGGGCGCCCCCTTGCCCACAACGAAATGCAAAGGAGAACGGCACGATGCCGAAGCAGAAGACGAACAGCGGCGCCAAGAAGCGCATGCGCGTGACTGGCAGTGGCAAGATCATGCGCGAAGGCGTGAACAACCAGCACAAGTTCGAGGGCAAGTCCTCGAGCCGCAAGCGCCGTGTCGGTACGGACCAGGTCCTCACCGGCGGCGATCGCGCCAAGGCCCGCAAGCTTCTGGGCAAGCTCAAGGGCAAGTGACTCGGCCGCTCTGAGGCCGAACGGTCCGCTGCGGACCGATCCCCACAGCTTGAACCAGACTCCGGACTGAGATCCGGACGCAACGAATCAAAGGAGTAACACGTGGCACGTGTGAAGAGGGCAGTCAACGCCCACAAGAAGCGCCGGGTCATCCTCGACCGGGCAAGCGGCTACCGCGGACAGCGCTCGCGCCTGTACCGCAAGGCCAAGGAACAGGTCATCCACTCGCTGGTCTACAGCTACCGTGACCGCCGCGCTCGCAAGGGTGACTTCCGTCGCCTCTGGATCCAGCGCATCAACGCCGGCGCCCGCGCCAACGGCATGACGTACAACCGCTTCATCCAGGGCCTCAAGGCCGCTGGTGTCGAGGTCGACCGCCGCATGCTCGCCGAGCTCGCCGTCAACGACGCACCGACCTTCGCCCACCTCGTCAAGGTGGCCAAGGACGCCCTCCCGGCCGACGTCAACGCCGCGAAGACCCCGGCAGCCTGACGTCCCGCCCGGACTGACGCTTGGACAGCCCGCTGACGCAGTGAATGCGCGCTGACGCTGTCCCAACGGCCCCGAACCCCTGCGTTCGGGGCCGTTGGTCTGTTCTCCCACCCTGTTTTCTCCCACCCCGATCACGAAGGTGCGCCATGAAGCTGCCCGATGTCATCTCCTCGCCGCAGTCGAAGCGGATCAAGAACGCCGCGAAGCTGCTCAGCCGCCGTGGGCGCAAGGCCGCCGGCCGGTTCCTCGCCGAAGGTCCGCAGGCCGTCCGCGAAGCCCTGGCCACCGACGGTGCCGTCGACGAGCTCTTCATCACCGAGGCGGCCGCTGAGCGCCATCCGGAGTTCGCCGAGGCGGCGGCCGGGTCGAGGATCTTCCTCTCCACCGTCACCGAGGAGGTGCTCACCGAGCTCGCCTCGACCGTGAACTCGCAGGGCGTCGTCGCCGTGTGCCGGGCACTCGACGTCGAGCTCACCTCCGTCGTCGACAAGGACGCGCAGCTCATCGTCGTCCTCTCCCAGGTGCGCGACCCGGGCAACGCGGGCACGATCATCCGGCTCGCCGATGCCGCCGGGGCCGACGCCGTCGTGCTCACGTCCTCGAGCGTCGACGTCTACAACGACAAGACCGTCCGCGCCACCGCCGGGTCGATCTTCCACGTCCCCGTCGTCACGGGTGTCGGCCTCCCCGAAGTGACCGAACTCGCCCGTGCCCGTGGCCTGCAGGTCCTCGCCGCTGACGGCAACGACGCCGCGCACGACCTCCACCACCCGTGGGAGTCGGGCCTCGACCTCTCCGCACGCACCGCGTGGGTCTTCGGCAACGAGGCGTGGGGGATGCGGCCCGAAGACCTCGAGGTCACCGACGCCGCCGTGGCCGTGCCGATCTACGGTCAGGCCGAGAGCCTCAACCTCGCAACCGCCGCCGGCATCTGCATCTTCGAATCCGCCCGCAACCAGCGGATGTGAAGGCGTGGCCGCCGTGCGGGTCGGCGGCCGCGGCTGAGCAGGCGGTCAGCAGAGGCGTTTCGGGGCCGCGACCGGGCGAGCGGGCCGCGGCTTCAGCCTTCTGGGCCGCAGCTGCAGCGTCCTGGACAGGGGTCTCACGCACGCTCATGGCGAGTTCTCGCTCGTTCAACACTTGGCGTGAATATGTGGGCTTTGGGGACGACATTTTCACGCCACCTGTTGAACGAGCGGCGACCTCGTCGCCGAACCGTCGATATTCACGCCACCTGTTGAACCAGCCCACCACTTGCTCGCCGTCCGTGACGGCCATGTCACCGCCCGCCGATAGTCTGCACCCATGACGACGACACTTCTCAAGGAAGATTTCGTCTACGCCGCAGCAGTGAAGAGACTGGGGATCATCGATGTTCCGAAGGCGGCTATGGCGGACGCCTCAGCTTCCTACCGACACTGAATCGCGGACGACTGTGCGTTCATCGTGCGCGAAAGCCCTCCGAGACCGGCCGCCAGTTGCGAAACTATTCCGCCGCATCTGCGGCCTTGGAGGTCTGATTATTGGCGACGAGTTCCCAGATGTAGCCGTCGATGTCAGCGAAGTAGCCCATGTACGAACCATCGACGTCCTGACCCCCATCGGCTGACCCGCCAGCGGCGACAGCACGGTCGAGCACCTCATCGATCTCAGCTCGGGTGGCGAAGGCACAGGAGATGATGCTGGCGCCCGGGACAGGGTACTTCGAACCGGGCTGGCCTGAGAGCTCGAGGTACTGGCCGTATTCGTCTGCGGCGATGAAGAAGATCGAAAGATTGGGCAGTTCGAATGCAACGATACCGTCCTCGACTCCGTCGGTTTCGAGTCCGAGTCCATCGACGTAGAAGTTCGCGGTGGCCTGCGGGTCGGCGACGGGCAATGACAGGATCGTCGTCAGTGGCTTCATGCCTGCAGTCTAGTGGGGACGAACACGGTAGGGCAGGGGAAGCCGTGTCACCGCCCGCCGATAGTCTGCACCCATGACGACTGCCGCACCGAAGCCACCCACGATCACGCATGGACAACTCGCTCAGGGCCTCCTCGGCGATATCGGGTCCGACGAGTTCTTCGAAGGGCTCGATTTCACCGACCTCGACCTCGCCGAGGCGGATGCCAAGGGCGCGACGTTCCTCGACTCCGCGCTCACCCGGGTGACGTTCGGCGGGTCGGACGGGCACGCCGACCTCACGGGCGTCCGGCTATCCGGGGTGCGGCTCACAGACTCCCGCGCGGACACTCTGATGATGCCGCGGGCGAACCTCGTCCACACGGAGGTCTCCGGATGCCGGATCGGTGCCGGCGTCTGCTACGACAGCGTATGGGAGAAAGTCGTCATCGACAACTGCCGGATCTCCTACCTCAACCTGCGTTCGGCGAAGCTCACCGATGTCGAGTTCCGCGGCTGCGCGATCGACGAACTCGACCTCGACATGGCGACGGCCACCCGCGTCGCGTTCCCGGGCTCGACGGTCGGCAGCCTCCAGCTCGCCGGCTCGACGCTGCGCAGCGTCGACCTGCGGGGACTCGCCCCACACAGGATCACCGGCATCCAGGCGCTCCGCGGAGCGACGATCGACGACCAGCAGCTCATGGTCTTCGCCGAACTCTTCGCCCGCGAACTCGGCATCATCGTCGAGTGAGCGGGCCCGCCGACGGATCAGCCGCCTCGGCGACGGACATCGACACCCCGGAGCCCACGGCCACGCAGAGCCCCAAGCTCACGCGGTTCATGCGCCGGTGATCACCGGTTCTGCAGCTCCTCGGTGAGCACCCGCTGGTTCTCCGAGTAGTCGATGGGGATCACGATGAGTTGGACGCCGCCCTCCTCGAACGCCGTCTCGAGCGCCCCCTGGAGGTCATCGACGTCGTCGAGGCGACGCCCCTTCGCCCCATACGACTCGGCGTACGTGACGAAGTCGGGGTTGCCGAACTGCAGTCCGAAGTCCGGGAACCCGTCGACGGCCTGCTTCCACTGGATCATCCCGTAGCCGCTGTCCTCGAGGATGAGGACGACGAGATCGAGGCCGAGGCGCACCGCGGTCTCCATCTCCTGGCTGTTCATCATGAACCCGCCGTCGCCGGCGACCGCCATGACCCGGCACTCGGGATGCGTGAGCTTCGCGGCGATCGCCGAGGGCAGCCCGGCCCCCATCGTCGCCAGCGCATTGTCGAGCAGCAGAGTGTTCGCCCTGGTGGTGCGGTAGTTTCGGGCGAACCAGATCTTGTACATCCCGTTGTCAAGCGCCACGATGCCGTCGACGGGCATGATGGCGCGGACATCGTGGATGATCCGCTGCGGAGTGAACCGGTGCTCGGTCGAGCCCTCCTCGATCTTCGCGAGGATCCCCGAGCGCATCGGCAGCAGCGCCTGCGCATTGGGCACCTGACCCTCGAGCAGGTCGGCGAGCCGGTTGAGCGTGGGGCCGAGATCCCCGACGACCTCGAGCTGCGGGAAGTACACCTGTTCGACGACGGCGGCGCGGAAGTTGAGGTGGACGACGGTCGGTCCGTCCTCGTCCATCGTGAACGGCGGCTTCTCCGTCGTGTCGTGGCCGATGGTGACGATGACATCGGCGCTCTCGATCGCATCGTGGACGTAGTCGCGTTCGGTCAGCGCCGCCGTGCCCATGTAGAGCTCGCTCGACCCCGACACCGATCCCTTGCCCATCTGCGTCGTGAAGTAGGGGATCCCGACGCGGGGCACGAACTCGGCGAGGGGGAGTCGGCAGCCGGCGCGGGAGGCATCGGCGCCGAGCATGAGCAGGGGGCGCTCGGCTTCCCGGATGATCTTCGCGGCCGCTTCGAGCGAGGCGTCCGGGGCGACCGGCTGGATCATCCGGTGCGGTGGGATGAGCTCGTAGTTGTAGACCGGGGTGGCGGCGATGTCCTCGGGCAGCTCGAGGTGGACAGGCCCCGGACGTTCGTCCTGCGCGACCCGGAACGCCTCCCTGACCATGGTGGGGATCATCGTCGCCGAGGTGATCTGATGCGTCGACTTCGTCAGCGGGCCCATCGCGGCGACCGTGTTGACGATCTGGAAGCGCGCCTGCTCCGCGGTCCGGATGCCCTTCTGACCGGTGATCATGACGACGGGCATCCCGCCGAGGTTGGCGTACGCGGCCCCGGTCGCGAGGTTGAGTGCCCCCGGCCCGAGCGTCGTCAGACACACGCCCGGCATGCCGGTGAGTCGGCCGTAGGTCGCGGCCATGAAGGCGGCGGCCTGCTCATGACGCGTGATGATGAGTTCGATCGAGGACTCGCGCAGGGACTCGACGAAGTCGAGGTTCTCCTCCCCGGGGATCCCGAAGATCCTCTCGACGCCTTCGTTCTCGAGCGCCTGGACCATGACATCGGAGGCTTTGACTGGATTCGTCGTCATGTCTCGACACTAGCGCGACTGGACCCGCAGAGCACGGGTGGGTGACGAATCGGACACGGAGGACCGCCTCGGCGTCGGAACGTGGTCAGCACCCGGACGCCGACCGTCGGGGGAGGGGGCGAAGGGATAGACTGTTCTGCGGCATAGGCACACGCGCAAAGGACATCGATGACAGACCACTTGGACCCCTTGGACGAGTCAGCCGTGCAGGCTGCCGTGGACACGGCACTGACCGCATTCGCTGACGCCGCCACCCTTGATGACCTCAAGCAGGCGAAGATCGACTTCATGGGCGACAAGTCTCCCTTGGCACTGGCGAACCGCGCGATCGGCGGACTCGACAAGGCCGACAAGGCCACCGCCGGCAAGGTCGTCGGCCAGTCCCGCGGACGGGTGAAGAAGGCCCACGACGAGCGCCTGGCCGAGCTCGAGGCCGAACGCGACGCCGCAGTCCTCGTCGACGAGGCCATCGACGTCACCCTGCCGAGCGATCGGCGCGGGCTCGGCGCTCGCCACCCGCTCTCCCTCATCCAGGAACAGGCAGCGGACTACTTCGTCGGCCTCGGCTGGGAGGTCGCCGAGGGACCCGAGATCGAAGCGGAATGGCTCAACTTCGACGCCCTCAACTTCGGCCCCGACCACCCGGCCCGCCAGATGCAGGACACGTTCTTCGTCGACCCGCCCGAGGCCGGTCTCGTCCTGCGCACCCACACCTCGCCGGTGCAGTCGCGGTCCCTGCTCGAACGCGGAGTCCCGCTCTACGTCGTGTGCCCGGGCAAGACGTTCCGCACCGATGAGCTCGACGCCACCCACACCCCGGTCTTCCATCAGATCGAGGGCATCGCGATCGACAAGGGTCTGACGATGGCGAACCTCAAGGGCACCCTCGACGGCTTCGCCCGGGAGATGTTCGGCCCGGAGTCGACGACCCGCCTGCGCCCGAGCTTCTTCCCGTTCACCGAACCGAGCGCGGAGATGGACTTCTGGTTCCCCAACAAGGTCGGCGGTCCCGGCTGGATCGAATGGGGCGGCTGCGGCATGGTCCACCCCAATGTTCTCCGCGCCGCCGGCATCGACCCCGAGGTCTACCAGGGCTTCGCGTTCGGCATGGGCATCGAGCGCACGCTCATGCTCCGCGAGGGAATCAACGATATGCACGACATGGTCGAAGGCGATGTGCGCTTCTCGGCCCGTTTCGGAATGAAGGCTTGAGAGATGCGCGTCCCACTTTCCTGGCTGGCCGACTACGTCGACTACCCGGCCGACACTGATGCCCACGCCCTCGCCGCGGAGTTCGCCGCGATCGGGCTCGAAGAGGAGGACTACTTCGGCGCCGAGGTGACTGGCCCCCTCGTCGTCGGTCGTGTCCTCGACCTCGTCAAAGAGGAGCACAAGAACGGCAAGACCGTGAACTGGTGCCGGGTCGACGTCGGCCCCGAGCACAACGAGGCCACCGATGATCCGAAGGACCCGCAGCCCGGCGAGGAGCGTCCGAGCCGCGGCATCATCTGCGGTGCCCACAACTTCGTGCCCGGCGACCTCGTCGTCGTCAGCCTGCCCGGCGTCGTCCTCCCCGGTGACTTCCGGATCGCGGCTCGCAAGACCTACGGTCACACCTCGGACGGGATGATCTGCTCGGCCGCCGAGCTCGGCCTCGGCGAGGATCACGACGGCATCATCGTGCTCACCGACCTCGGGCTGACCGGCGAACCGGGCGACGACGCGATCGGCCTCCTCGGCCTCGACGATGTCACCCTCGACGTCAACGTCACCCCCGACCGCGGGTACCAGCTGTCGATGCGCGGCATCGCCAGGGAGTACGCGCAGATGAAGGGGCAGTCGTTCACCGACATCGGCAGCCCCGAGGTCGCCGCGGTCAGCGCCCCCACCGCTGACGGCTTCCCTGTCGCCATCGACGACGCCCGTCCCATCGACGGCGTGCCCGGATCCGATGTCTTCACCGCCCTGCAGGTCACGGGCATCGACCCGACGAAGACGACGCCGTACTGGATGCGCCGGCGCCTCATCGAGGCGGGCATGCGCCCGATCAGCCTCGTCGTCGACATCACGAACTACGTCATGCTCGAACTCGGGCAGCCCCTCCACGCGTACGACACCGCGCTGCTGGGCGAGGAGATCGTCGTCCGGCGCGCCGAGGCGGGGGAGAAGTTCACGACGCTCGATGACGTCGAGCGCACCCTCGATGCCGAAGATCTTCTCATCACCGATCGCAGCGCCGACGGTTCGTCGAAGATCATCGGCCTCGCCGGGGTCATGGGCGGCGCGGCCGTTGAGGTGAATGACGCGACGACCGACGTCGTCATCGAGGCCGCCCACTTCGACCCGATCTCGATCGCCCGGACCTCGCGGCGGCACAAGCTCTCCTCCGAGGCCTCGCGTCGCTTCGAACGCGGCGTCGACCCGCGGCTGGGACCGGTGGCGGCCCGGCGCTGCGCCGACCTCCTCGTCGAGCTCGCCGGGGGCACGCTCAGCGCCGCGACGACGCAGATCGGCGAGGCACCGGAACCGACCGTCATCGACCTCGCCGTCGACCGGGTCTCCTCCGTCGTCGGCGTCGACTACTCCGCCGCCGAGGCGATCTCCCTGCTCGAGGGCATCGGCGCCGGTGTCGAGGACCGCGGCGACGGGGTGCTGCGGGTGACCGTGCCGAGCTGGCGTTCGGACATCACCGCCGACATCGACCTCGTCGAGGAGGTCGCGCGCACCGGCGGCTACGACCGGATTCCCTCGGTTCAGCCGGCCGCACGTGCCGGTGCGGGACTCACTGACGCCCAGCGGGCACGCCGCCGGATCTCCAATCTGCTCACCGCGGACGGGTTCACGGAGGTGCTCAGCTACCCGTTCACCTCGGCGAAGCGCGATGACGAGATGCGGCTCGAGGGCGACGATCCCCGGCGCCTGCACATCCGGTTGGCCAACCCGATGTCCGAGGACCTGCCGCTGCTGCGCACCACCCTGCTCTCGACGCTGCTCGACGTCGCGACCCGCAACTTCGGTCGCGGGGCCAAGGACGTCGCGCTCTTCGAAGCCGGACTCGTCTCCTCGGCAGCGGACCTGCCGACCACGCCGGGACCGCGCTACCTGCCCGGGTATCACCCGACGGCTGAGCAGCTCGAGGAGATCTACGCCTCCGTGCCGGCGCAGCCCTACCACTTTGCGGGCGTCGTCGCCGGACATGCGGAGTTCCCCGGAGTGTGGGGCAAGGGCCGGCGGGCCGACGCCGCCGATGTCATCGACATCGTCCGCCGGATCGCCGCGGTCAGCGGTGACGAGGTCAGCGTCGAGGCCGAACGCGGCGCCCCCTGGCATCCGGGGCGGGCCGCGAAGTTCACGCTCGCCGATGGCGGCGTGCTCGGATACGCCGGTGAGCTCCACCCGAAGGTCATCGAGAACCTCGGCCTGCCGGCACGCACCGTCGCCTTCGAGATCGACCTCGATGCGCTGCTGGCGCAGGCGGACCTGCGGACGTGGGACGGCGCGCTCTCGACCTACCCGGTGTCCCGGCAGGACGTCGCGCTCGTCGTCGATGCCGACCTGCCCGCACAGACCCTGGCGGCGACGCTGACCGAAGGGGCCGGCGACGACCTCGAGGCGCTCGAGATCTTCGACCTCTACACCGGTGACCAGCTGCCCGAGGGCAAGAAGTCGCTGGCGTTCCGGCTGACATTCCGGGCCCCGGATCGCACGCTCAAGGCCGATGAGGCCTCGGCGATGCGGGAGGCCGCGACGGTGCTCGCGACCGAGCGCCACGGTGCGCAGGTGCGCAGCTGACACGGTGCGCAGGTGATCCGTCTGATCACCAGTCGACGAGTGAGGAGACCGACCCATGAGTGAGAACCTTCCGTACAGGACGAAGCTGCCCGGCCAGCAGGCCGGCGGCGCGGCCACCGCGGTGCCGAGTGAGACGATCGCGCTCATCACCGGGGGTGCCCGCGGCATCGGGCGTCACCTCTCCGAAGCGTTCGCGAAGGCCGGCTACCGCGTCGTCCTCACGGCCACCTCGGCGACGAAGGCCCGGGAGGCCGCGGCTGAAGTGGCGCTCGCCACCGGGGGAGAGGTCACTGGGTTCGGGCTCACGGTCGACGACGTCGACTCGGTCGCCGAGCTCAAGTCCCAGGTGACGAGCCTGGAGAAGGAGACCGGGCAGCGTCTGCAGGTGCTCATCAACAATGCCGGGCGGATCGAATCGACGGAAGGTCCGCTCTGGGATGCCGATCCGCAGAGCCTGGCCGGCGTCGTCGGGGCGAACGTCCTCGGAGTCGCGCTCATGGTCAACGCGTTCGCCCCCGTGCTCATCGCCGCCGCCGAGGCGACCGGTCGGACGAGTGCGATCATCGACCTCAACTCGGGGTCCGGGGCGACGGGGACGCCGGCATATTCGGTGTACTCGGCGTCGAAGGCGTCGCTGTTCCGGATCGCCGATTCGGTCGTCCACTTCGGGCATGAGAAGGGTCTGCGGATCTTCGAGATGGCGCCCGGTGTTGTCGAGACGTCGATGACGAAGTCGATGCCCGTCCACGATCACCGCACCGCCGGTGACTGGACGACGCCGCAGCAGGTCACCGACCTCGCGTTGGCCCTGGCCTCGGGCTCGCTCGATGCGTTCACCGGCCGGTATGTCCGTGCCGGTGCCGATACAGAGCAGTCTCTCCTCGCCGAGGCGGCCAGCGGTCTCTCCGACTCGACCCGTCGCCTGGTTCTCGGGTGAGATGATCCGCACCCTCCTCATCGACAACGCGGACTCGTTCACGTACAACCTCTTCCATCTCCTCGCCGAGGTGAACGGCTGCGAGCCGGTCGTCGTGCCCAACGAATGGGCCGAGTACTCGCTGGCCGTGCTTGAGGAATTCGACAATGTCGTCATCTCACCGGGGCCGGGGACGCCGGTCGAGCCGGCTGACTTCGGGATCTGTGCCGATGTCATTGCACATGCGGAGATTCCGGTGCTCGGCGTGTGCCTCGGGCATCAGGGAATTGCGTATGTTCACGGCGGAACGGTGGAGCACGCGCCGGAGCCGCGGCATGGGCGCGTGTCGGCGATTCAGCATCCGGGTACGGATTTGTTTGCTGGATTGCCGTCGCCGTTTGAGGCGGCGCGGTATCACTCGCTCGCGGTGACCGAGTTGCCGTCGAGCCTTGTGCCCACGGCATGGTCGGTTGACGGTGTGCTCATGGGGCTGGCGCACACGACGCGACCGCAGTGGGGTGTGCAGTTCCATCCTGAGTCGATCGTCACCGAGCACGCGGCTGACCTTTTGCGGAACTTCCGGAAATTGACTGAGCGATGGTGGGCGGAGCAGGTCTCGTCGCGAGGGGCCGGCGCTGCTTTACTTCGTTCTGTCGACGTGGCCCCGGGAGACCCGCTCACTCGTAATGAACCGGTCAATAGCGTCGCTGCCGATGTGACTCATCCACGGCGACTCACCTTCAAGGTGCACGTGCGTAAGCTGCCTTTGACTGCATCGGCGTCTACCATTTTCAGCACTTTGTTCGCCGCCGAGCCCGAGGCAGTCTGGCTCGACGGCAACATGCCCGGTCATCCCGATTCGAAGTTCTCGATCATGGGCGCCCCGACAGGACCGTTGAGCCGGTCGGTGAGAGCAGATGTCCGCACGGGGACGCTCGAGGTGCGGTCGGGACGCGGCACTGAAACCATCGAATCGGGATTCTTCGCTTGGCTCAAGGACGACCTCGGCGCGGTCGACCTCACCTACGCCGAGGACGACAGTGGTCTGCCGTTCGCGTTCCGACTCGGGTGGGTCGGGTATCTGGGCTACGAGCTCAAGGCTGAGGTCGGTTCGCCGCTCCAGCATGAGGCCGACACTCCGGACGCTCTCATGATGTTCCTCGATCGTGCCCTCGTCATCGACAACGAGACGAGCACGGTCTATCTGCTGGCGCTCAGCGGAGACGGCGTGGATGGCAGCGAATGCGAAACGTGGTTCGATGAAGTAGCCGAGGCCATCGGCCCCTCGTCACTCGATGATGAATCAGTAACTGCTGCGAGATCAGCGGACGAACACGCCGACGTCGAGAAGCAGGCCGCTGCTACAGAAGGACACGAGCATCGAAGCGGCGCCGAGGAGGACTTCGCCGGCATGCCTGGACTTAGCGCCCGGCATTCGAAGGCGGAGTATCTCGCGCTCATCGCCGAGGCGCAGCGACTTATCAATGACGGGGAGACCTACGAGGTCTGTCTGACGAATATGCTCGAGACGCCGTGGACACGTGACTCGCTGGAGACGTACGTCGAACTGAGGCGGGACAATCCGACGCCGTACGGTGCGTTTCTGCGATCGCCCGAGGTGAGCGTACTGAGCACGTCGCCGGAGCGCTTCCTGCGGATTTCGGCAGGTGGCGAGGCGGAGTCGAAGCCGATCAAGGGGACTCGACCGCGGGGGAGCAGCCCTGAGGAGGACGAGGCTCTTAAGGATGATCTGCGATCGTCGGTCAAGGACCGCTCCGAGAATCTCATGATCGTCGATCTGGTCCGACACGATCTCGGCATCACCGCCGAGCTGGGATCGGTCGAGGTGCCCAAGCTCTTCGACGTCGAAACCTATGCGACGGTTCATCAGCTGGTGTCAACGGTGCGCTCGCAGGTGGGCCGTGGAGCGACTGCTGTGGACTGCGTTCGAGCAGCATTCCCTCCAGGCTCCATGACGGGAGCCCCGAAGCATCGCACAATGTCGATCATCGACGATCTCGAACGGGGTCCCAGGGGCGTCTACAGCGGAGCAATCGGTTTCTTCTCCCTCGACGGGGCAGTAGACCTCAGCGTCCTCATCCGCACTGGAGTAAACGCGTCACACAAGTTCAGTTATGGTGTCGGCGGTGCGATTGTTTCTCTTTCCGAGCCTCGCGAAGAATACCTGGAAGCCATCGTCAAAGTAGCCCCTGTTGTCCGAATGCGTGCTCGCGGGTAGCCCGCGCCAAAACGCACCTTTCCTGAAGCCCGACCTGAGAGCCATCTAGCAAATATGGGCACGACTTCATAGACGCGAGATACTAACGATTCTGCTATCTTTCGTCTGACAAAGTCGGCCATCGCACGCTCTGCCGCCACGGCGTGTCGTATAGAACAAATGTACGAGAGATGCTGTAGGCTTCCGGCTGACGGGCGACGACCGTCGTGCTCGTCAGGTTGACCATGTTGGTGGGAAGGAGGTGAAAACATGAGCACTAACGGAAACTATGCGGTTGTTAAACGCGGCGATCAGTGGGCGGCGATCGGCCTCGGGAACTCGCGGGCATCTTCAGTCCACGACACTCAGTCCGATGCGTACATCGCGGCACGAGGATACTCCGCAAACAATGGAGGCGGTGAGGTTCAAATCCATGGTCTCGATGGCCGTATTAGGGATAAGAATACAATTCCTCCGGGAAATGATCCTCGTAATGTAAAGGGCTAATGGTGCTACCGTGTGTCGGGGTGGGGCAGGGGAAGGTGTTCGCCCCGACCCACGGATCATTTATTCGCTAGGTCTCTAAAGGGGCTCTTCGCAGCTGAGAGTGTAGTCGGGTTGGGCGCGTCGGTCGCTGGATAGGGGTCGAGGCCCTCCGAGGATGGAAGTTCTGACACTGCCCATCCTGAGGACCTCGACATGGATCACGCTACCTTCGTTCGCCCTGACCTGACCACGTTCTGCCGTCTCGACGAGCTCGGCCTCGAGGCCGTCGGACAGCGGGTTGAGCCTGATCGTGCGGTGATCCAGTGCCGGGTCCTGGAGCCGGACCCGTGGTGCAGGGAGTGCGGGGCCGAGGGCGTGCCCCGAGACACGGTGATCCGCCGGTTGGCGCACGAGCCGTTCGGGCACCGGCCCACGACCTTGATGGTCCGGGTCCGCCGGTACCGGTGTGTTACCTGCCGTCGGACGTGGCGGCAGGACACGTCGAAGGCCGCGGCGCCGCGGGCGAAGATCACCCGTGGCGGGGTGGGCTGGGCGCTGACCGGTGTGGTCGTGGACCACCTCACCGTCAGCCGCGTCGCTGCCGGGCTGGGAGTGTCCTGGCATACCGCCAACGAGGCGGTCATCGCCGAGGGCAAGCGGGTGCTGATCGACGATCCGGCCCGGTTCGCCGGGGTCACCACCATCGGGGTCGATGAGCACGTGTGGCGTCACACGCGCCACGGCGACAAGTACGTGACCGTGATCATCGACCTCACCCCGGCCCGGAACAAGTCCGGGCCCGCGCGGCTGCTGGACATGGTCGCGGGCCGGTCGAAGGCCGTGTTCAAGCAGTGGCTGGCCGATCGTCCTCGGGCGTGGCGGGACGGGGTGGAGGTCGTCGCGATGGACGGGTTCACCGGGTTCAAGACCGCTGCCGCCGAAGAGCTACCCACCGCAGTACCGGTCATGGATCCGTTCCACGTCATCCGTCTGGCAGGTGAGGGACTGGACCGGTGCCGGCAGCGCGTCCAGCAGCACACCCTCGGGCACCGGGGCCGGGCCGGGGACCCGCTCTACCGGGCGCGGCGGACCCTGCAGACCGGCGCGGACCTGCTCACCGACACCCAGCGCGCCCGGCTGGACACGGTATTCGCGGCAGACGAGCACGTCCAGGTCGAAGCGACCTGGGGCATCTACCAGCGGATGGTCGCCGCCTACCGCGAGCCCAACAAGACCACGGGCAAGCAGAGGATGCGAGCGGTCATCGAGTCGGTCGCCAGCGGCGTCCCAGACGCGCTGGTCGAGATCCGCACACTCGGCCGGACGCTGAAGCAGCGCGCCGCAGACGTGCTCGCCTTCTTCGACCGGCCCGGGACCTCGAACGGGCCGACAGAGGCCATCAACGGCCGACTCGAACACCTCCGCGGCTCCGCCCTCGGCTTCCGCAACCTCACCCACTACATCGCCCGATCTCTACTCGAGGCCGGCGGATTCAGACCCCGACTACACCCTCAACTGCGATGAGCCTCTAAAGGTCGAGATTCCGTACAAAGCCGATAAGGTAAAGCTATTGTAATCATAAAGGAGGAGCATGGATTGGGTAGCTGCCATAGTGGCAATCTTCGGATCTTCGATCATGGCGACTGCTCTTGGGGCGATTATAGGGAGATTCCGATTTAATAGACGGGCCGAGCTCTTGACTTCATGGAAATCGGAAGCGGAGTTAGCGGAGGCGCTGGAATTGGAGGCCGGCGTTCTTGATCCTAATAAGTCAAGGCAGGTCAAGGCGGTGTTTGCACATGCAGTTAGGTCCGATTTGAACCGGCGCTTAGCTAATGAGTTGGTACCCTCGGACAGGCTAGCCTTCACTTTTCACAGCACACTCGGTATTGTGGTAGTGGCAGCCAGTTTCGGTGTATTCATTACTGGAGTCAGTGGAAATTTCGGATCGGCTCCATCGAATATTGCGGCTATTGTGTTCTCTACTGTTATGGGCCTGATGTCAGTCGCAATGATTTCCATCGCGGCCTTTGGGAGTACGGCCCGCGACAGTCTGAGAACTTTGGTGGCTGAAGTCTTGAATGGTAATTCACCGAAACTTGGGAAATCTATTCAGGTTTTAGAAGTGGAGGGCAGGCGGACTTTCAAAGTGTATTCCGGGGGACTTTTTCAGAAGATCATCAGAAATTCGCTTACGGGAGGCCTGGCTGTCAATATTGAAAACTTTCTGAATAACAGCTTGCTTATGCCGTGTCAGGCCGATTCTAAGTAAGCAGTCATTTGGCAACTGATATCTTCTCGAGCCTACTAGTGTTCGAAGCGCAGTATTAGATTTGCTTGCCCTTAACGAACTCTTGGCTTTCGGGGCGAATGCGGCGATTTTTCCCGTAGATCGTCAGCGGCAGCACGTCGCGATCCGTGCGACCTGCTAGCGAACCTGTCAGCAGTGAGATCACATAGCCCAGAACCACCGATGCCACGAACGCGACGATCGAGATCGCGAACGGATTGAGACCGACGATGTTCTGGACGTACCAGGCCAGACCGGCTCCGAGCAGCAAACCGCTGAGCACTCCGAACGTGTTGGCGCGCTTGGTGAAGATCCCGAGAGCGAAGACCCCGGCCAGTGGAACGCCGAAGAGCCCGGTGATGCTGAGGAACAGATCCCACGTCTCGGCCTGATCGGTGGCTACCAGATAGAGCGCCACGGCGACCGAGGCTGCACCGACCACGACGATGACCATCCGAGAGAACCCCACACCTGAGCGGGCAACACCATCGCGCGGCGGGAAGAACCTGTCGCGCAGATCGACGGTGACGCACGCTGAGATCGAGTTGAGGCTCGACGAGATCGTCGACTGTGCGGCCGCGAAGATCGCCGCGATGAGCAGTCCCGAGATTCCCGCCGGCAGCACGTTGACCGCGAAGTACGGGACGAGCGCCGAGGTGTTGAAATCCTCGGGAAGCGATCCGGCATGTCGGTAGTAGCTGTAGAGAACCGTCCCGATCCCGTAGAAGAGCGGAATCGTCAGCAGCGCAAGGAACCCGTTGACCATGAGCGACCGCGCCGCCGCCTTCGGAGAATCCGTGGTCTGATACCGCTGCACGACATCCTGACTCGCCGTGTACTGATGCAGATTGTTGAAGACCGACCCAAGGAAGATGATCGGAATCGCCGCGGCAGCCCCGCCGATCGTCCAATTGTCAGCCGTGATGAACTTGCCGTCATTTGCCGCATCTGAGGCAACCGTCGCCATGCCGCCGTCGATGGCAGCGATGCCGAAGACGAGGATGACCCCTGCCCCAACGAGAAGAATGATGGCCTGAGCGACGTCCGACCAGATGACGCCCTCCATCCCGCCGAGGAACGTGTAGATCACCGAGAGCACACCGACGGCCGCGGCAATGAGCGCCGGGCTGATATCGGTGACCGAACTGATCGCCAAAGTCGGCAGATAGACGACGATCGCCACCCGACCGATGTGGAAGAGCACGAAGAGCACCGACCCCAGGACTCGGATGCTCGGCCCGAAACGCGCCTCAAGATACTCGTACGCCGTTGTGACGTCGAGCTTGCGGAAGAACGGAATGTAGAACGCGACGAGCACCGGCACGAGGAGGAAGATCGCGATATTGCCGGCCGCATAGGACCAGTCATTGAGGAACGACTGCTCAGGAGTTGACATGAACGTGATCGCCGACAGCGTCGTGGCATAGATGCTGAATCCGGCCGCCCACGCGGGGATACGCCCATCGGCTCTGAAGAACGCATCCGTGCTCTCACCGGCCTTGCGAGTGAACCACACGCCGATGGCCAGCGTCGCCAAGAGATAGATGATGATCACGGCCCAATTGAGCCCGCCAAGACCTGGAGCGTCCATGCTCCTCCTCCGATGAAGGTCGATCGGGACGCCTCAATCCTCGGGTCCCGAAGTGAACATAAAACGTGGGATGTCCTACGCGGGAAACCTACCGGAATGAATCTTTGGATACAAGCTTGGTTGCTTTTGGGGCATCGGTCGTCAGAAGACTAAATCCTCAGAGGACCAAAGTCCTCACAGAACCGCAGTCCTCAGGCGACCGAAGAAACCGAAACGACCGCAGCCCTCAGCGGACCAGCGCCGATCTCACGCGGAGACAAGTTCGTCCGCCATCATCCACTCGACGATCGCCGCGACATGGGCATCGACGGAATCGATCGCCGGCAGGGGAGCGACGTCCGGCGGGACGAGGAGACCGATCTCCGTGCAGGAGAGCGCGACGGCATCGGCACCGCGATCGGCCAGCGACTGCATGATCTCGATGTAGCGGGCACGCGAGGCCTCGGTGAATCGGCCCTGAGTGAGTTCGTCCCAGATGATCTGATCGACCTCGAGGCACGTCTCCTCATCGGGGATGAGGGTGGCAATGCCCTGCGCCTCGAGGCGCTCGGTGTAGAAACCGTCGAGCATCGTCCACTTCGTGCCGAGCACCGCCAGCGTCGAATACCCGCGATCCTTCGCCATCGCCGCGATCGAATCGACGATGTGGATGAGCGGGACGTCGACGGAGGCCTCGACCGTCGGTGCCGTCTTGTGCATGAGGTTCGTCGCGATAGCCACCGCCTCGGCGCCGCCGTCGACGAGGCGCTGACCGGTCGCAGCCAAAGCAGCTGAAGCGCCCTCCCAGTCCTCGGCGATCTGGAGGTCACGGATCCCGGAGAAATCGCACGAGTCGAGGAGGATCTGCGCCGAATGGTGACCTCCGAGGCGCTCGGCGACCGCCGCATTGATCTTCGTGTAGTACTCGATGCTCGAGTGCCAGCTCATTCCGCCGAGCAGTCCGATTCTCCGCACCGTCAATCTCCTTCGATACCTGTTCCCGCACGCGATCCGCGCCGAAAACGTCCGGCCGCATGATCCGCATTCCTTATGTCTTCCAGTCTCCCGCACCACGAAGATCACGAGTAGACCCAGTTCACGCTGACTTGGCATAAGCTGAACTTATGTCTCAGCAGTTCGACCACGCGCTCACCACCGGCGACCCCAAACGACTCCTCCTCTTCGGCGCTGTCGCCCAGGCCGGCAGCCTCGGTGCCGCCGCACGGGAGATCGGGTGGTCGCAGCCGGCGCTCTCCCAGCACATGAGCGCCCTCGAGAAGGACCTCGGCGTCTCGCTCTTCGACCGGACCCCGCGCGGCATCGTGCTCACCACGGCCGGCCAGCTCGCCCTCATCCGCGCGACCGAGGTCGCCGCCTCGGTGACCGGACTGCGCCGCGACCTCGCCACGGCCTTCGGACTCGGCGGACGCAACGTCCGCCTTGCCGGCTTCCCGAGCTTCGTCATCGGACCCCTCGCCGCGGCCCTCGGAACTCTCGAGACTGGCGACGACACCCGACCGGACAGCGCCACCCGCCACTCCTACGAAGTCGTCGAAGCCGAACCGCCCGAAGCGCTCACCCTGCTCGAGAACGGCGCGATCGACGTCGCCTTCGTCTTCCACCACGAGGACGAAGACCCACCTCAGCTCGACAACGCCACGGTCGTCGACCTCGGCGAGGATCGACTCGACCTCCTCGTTCCGGAACGCTGGAACCGGGCCGGACAGATCCACGCGCTCACCGACGTCGCCGAGCTGCCGTGGATCATGGGGTGCGAACGCTGCCGTTCGACCGCGGAACGCCTGTGCCGTCGTGCCGGTTTCGAACCCCGCACCCGGCACATCACCGACAATCCCGGAGCAATCCAAGCGCTCGTGTCGAACAGCCTCGGCGTGGCCCTGCTCCCGCAGAGCGCCCGGCGGACGACCGCGGTCGAGGGCATCGCGGCGATCTCGATCCCCGAGGTCGGCACCCGCCGCATCAGCGCCCTTGTCCCCACCGAGCTGGCCACCGCCGGCGAGATCACCGACCTCCTCGATGCACTGCGAACTCTCAATGACGATCCACAGGTTCATCAGAGGTGATCAATTAGGCTGGTGACGACGGCAACGAGGATTAGGGCGACGAAAGGGGAGTGCGGATGACGATCCTCTACTCCATCGGATTGGGTCTCATCAACGCTGTCATCGTCGGATTCCTCGTCAGGCGGATGATGCCGGTCGGCACCGGCGCCGCCCGCAACATCGTCGTCTCCCTCATCATGGGCCTCTCGATCTGGCCGATCACCCTGCAGGCGTACCGGCTCCTCGGCATCTCCGAGGACAACGCCTACCCCGGCCTCGACATGAGCTTCCCCGCGATCATGGTCTTCCTCCTCCTCTTCGCGTGGTTCATCGTCATCCAGATGTTCATCCTCCTCGCCATCGAACTCGTCATGCCGACCGGCACGATGTCATCGGTGCTGCGCTCCGTGCCGAAGGTGCCCACCTGGTATCGCCGCGTCAACCGGCTCGCCCAGGTCCAGAAGATCCTCATCCGCTTCGGCCTCGGCCGGTACCTCAAACCCCGCATCCCGACGCTGCGGGTGTCCCTGCGCGAGATCGCGGCGACGACCCGTGACGCGCTGGCCGCGGCCGGGGTGACGTTCGTCAAGCTCGGACAGTTCATCGCGACTCGCGGTGACATGATCCCGCACGAGTTCGTCGAAGAGTTCTCCAAACTCCAGGCCGGTGTGCCCCCGGTTCCCTTCGCCGAGGTGAAAGGGCAGTTGGAGGCCCTATGGGGCCGTCCCGTCGCCGAGGTGTTCGCCGAGTTCGACGAGGTCCCCTTCGCGGCCGCGTCGGTTGCCCAGGTTCACCGTGCCGTGACGTGGGAGGGTCAGGTCGTCGCCGTCAAGGTGCAGCGGCCGAAGATCCGCAAGCAGGTCAAGGCCGACGCCGATATCGTCCTCACCCTGGCCGTGCGACTCGAGCGGTCGACGGACTGGGCGAAGAAGGTCGGGGTCGTCAAGCTCGCCAACAGCTTCGTCGATTCGCTCATGGGGGAGCTCGACTACCGGGGCGAGCTCGCCCACATCGAAGCGCTGCGGGAGGCCGACGAGGCGGGGCGGCAGAACTCGTCACGGCCCTCGGTCGTCCACATCCCCAATGTCTACCCCGAGCTGTCGGGGGAGTACGTCATCGTCATGGACCTCGTCGAGGGTGTGCCCCTGTCCCACGCCTCCGAGGTGGTCTCCGAGCTGTCGCAGATCGCGCGGGCCGAGATCGCCCAGGACCTCTTCCTCATGGTCGTCCGGCAGGTGCTCGGCAAAGGGATCTTCCACGCCGACCTTCACCCGGGCAACATCGTCGTCTCCTCCGCCGGGCGGGCGGGGCTTGTCGACTTCGGTGCCGTTGGGCTCATCGACAAGCGGGACCGGCGGGCGATTGCGTTGCTGCTCATGGCGTTCGATTCGCAGAATTCGCATGCGGCGACGGCGGCGATCCTTGAGCTGCTCGGCACACCGAGTGATGTCGACCTGCGCGAGCTGCAACGGGAGATCGGGCAGATCATGCTCAAGTACGGCGACGGTCGCCCAGGGTCGACGTCGGCGGCGCTTTTCGGTGAGCTCATCGACTTCGTCGTCGATTACGGGTTCCCGATGCCGACGTCGGTGGCGACGGCGTTCCGGGCGATCAGCACGCTCGAGGGGTCGCTGATGAAGCTCGATCCGCAGATGAACCTGCTGGCGCTGGTGAAGAGGAACGGCAAGGATCTGCTCCGCGAAGTTGGGGGACTCGGAGTCGATCGCAGTGAGATGACGCTCTACTTCGCGGCGACGGTGCCGCAGATGGCGGAGTTGCCCGCGCAGGTCGCCCGCATCGCCGGGCACTTGCAGGATGGCACCCTGGATGTCGGCACGAGCGGGCTGAACATCTCGATGATCAAGAACCTCCTCAAGTCGACGGTCGAGCAGTTCATTCAGGTGATCGTCTCGACGGCGCTCATCCTCGGCGGAGTGATCCTCATGGCCGCGAACTTCGGGCCCCAGTTGGCGCCAGAGCTCAAGCTCTTCACGTACTTCGGGGCGTGGGTGCTGTTGGCCGGCAGTGTCTTGGCGGCATTGGTGCTGGCGCCGGCGCTGCGGCAGCGGATGGCGTGGGACAGTCTGGGGTAGGGGTGTCGCCCGGCGTCTGACACCGACTGCGCTGACTGCGACATTGACGCAACCGGCGCACAACAACGGCCCGGCACCTGGAGGAGAGCCCAGGTCCCGGGCCGTGTCAGTTCCGCGGGAGTGGAGCCTATGCGCGCGGGTTGACGATGATTTTCACGTTCTCTTCGTTGTTGTTGATCAACTCGTCGAAGCCGCCGGTGATGAGCTCGTCGAGGCCGATGCGACCGGTGATGAAATCGGCGACCTTGATCTTGCCGCTCTGCACGAGCTCGATGGTCGCCGGGTGATCTCCTGCGTAGCCGATCGTTCCCCGCAGATCGATCTCCTTGAGTACGAGCTTGGGCATGTCGACCTCTGGCTTGTGTCCCCAGATGGAGACGTTGACGACGACAGCACCAGGCCGGACGGCGTCGAGGATCGTATCAAGCACGACGGGCACTGAGGAGCATTCGAAGCCGACGTCCGCGCCGCGGCCCTCGGTGAGTTCGCGGACCTTGTCGGCGACGTTGCCCTCCCGCGGATCGAGGACCGCGTCAGCCACGCCGGTGGATTCCGCCATCGACTTGCGAGCCTCGGAGAGTTCGGAGATGTAGACGGTGAGCCCGGTGGCTTTGAGTACGGCGGCAGTGAGGAGTCCGATGGGTCCGGCGCCGCCGACGATTGCGACCTGACCGGCCGTGGCACCCGAGCGTGAGACTGCGTGATGGGCCACCGCGAGCGGTTCGATGAGAGCTGCCTCGTCGAGCGGGATATCCCCGATCGGGTGCACCCACCGGCGTTCGACGACGATCTTCTCCGCCAGACCGCCGCCGCGGCCGCCGAGGCCGATGAAGTTCATGTTCTCCGACAGCTGGTAGCTCTGTCCCGGGCTGGTATCGACATCCTCGGCGATGATGTACGGTTCGACGACGACGTTCTCGCCGACCTTGAGATCGGTCACGCCTTCGCCGAGGGCGGTGATCGTGCCAGAGAATTCGTGTCCCATCGTCACCGGCGCCGATTCGTGCGAAATGGGGTGCGGGTGCCCTGCGGGCGGGATGAAGATCGGTCCTTCGAGGTATTCGTGCAGGTCCGTTCCGCAGATCCCGCACCAGGCGACGTCGATAGCGACGGTCCCGGGGAGGAGCTCGGGCTCCGGAATGTCCTCGATCCGAATGTCTTTGCGGTCGTAATAGCGTGCAGCTTTCACGGTCAGTCCCTTCTGGTCGTCTAGCGATTCGATAACGGGATTATGCCTGTAGTCTAGCGGCGGATTCTGCGACACTGCCGGGAACGGGCCAGCTGACCTTGGGTGGAGGATCGACCCCCTGAACTCCGCGAACCTCCGAACCGTGAGGGTCTGTTGCCATCCCGTTCGCCGAGGCGATTGCCGTGATGGGTGCCTGTCCGCGGTGAGGCGATCTCCTGCGCCCACGGACCGCCGCGAGATACTTTCATTCCAAATGTGGCGGGCGGCGGCATTGCCGCATCAGTCCTGGTTCCGGCACTGAGGCACCGGATAGCCTGGGACAGTTGAGAGCAGTCGCACTTCACGGTGGATGAAGGAGAGCCATGGCGAAGAAGCTTGTGACCTTGCCGAAGGACTTCCGCAATTTCGGAGAATCGTACACACTCAGTGAACTGCAGGAGATCTTCGAGCGGCGATCAGTCGATGCCCGTGGTGGGTATGACAAGCAGACGGCGCTCGCCTTCAGCACCGTGGACGTTGACGGCGTGCGCTGGTTGCTGGATCAGGGAGCCGATATCGCGGCGGCAAGCCGCTTCGGGAACTCGCCGCTGGTTACACGTGCCCGAGCCGGGGACGCCGAGGTCGTCCGTGAACTGTTGGAACGGGGTGCCGATCCGATCCGCTCTGGAAGCACGCACACACCGCTGGCCGCGGCGGCCGAAAACCACCGCCTTGACGTCGTGAGACTTCTCCTTGAGGCCGGCGCGATTTCGTCGCTTCACGAGGAGGACACCATGGGGTGGACCGCCCTCGACCATGCGGCCATTCGCTGCGACCCCCTCAAGGTCGAACAGGGTCTGCCGGTCGTCGAGCTCCTCGTCGAGCACGGAGGAGAACTGAGCGAGGACGCGCGCCCCTACCTGTCGAAAGCGATGAAGGACCTTCGCCGCTTCGAAGCGGCCGGCAACGCGCGACCTGAGACCGTTGAGGCGATGATCGCACTGCTGGAGATGTTCGACATTGAGCTGCCCTCGCGCCCGCGCTCGCTCGCTGGAGGCGAGCCGATCACTGTGACTGCGACCGGGTGGAAGAAGCAGTTCTCGGAGCTCTGGGACATGCTTGTGCCGGGAAACGGTCCAGCGGAGAGCGTGCAGGGCGAAGTCATTCGCATCGCGGGTTGCGTCGGCTACGAGTTGCTCAACAACGGCGGAGCGAACTGGGATGGCGATTTCGACGCGATGGCACAGGCGTACGCGCGATATGTGCGCACCGGTGAGCCGCTGACAGGACAGGCTCTGCGGGATGTGGACCGGGCGATCAAAGGGGTCGGCGGCGGTCGATACGATCCGGCGGCCGTCGATGTGCTCACTGAAGCAGCAGTGTCGTGGGTGCTCCAGAACCCGGAGCGGACTGGGCTGGACATGCCTGACTACACGCGGTGATGACGTGGTGAGTTTGGAAATGCAGTAGTCCTAGTTGATTGCTGACGGTGAGCTTGCCGTGGTGTCTTGCCACGATCTGGACCGCGGATACCCCGGACATGATGGGACTATTTTTCAATCGCAGCCTCGTGCACTCATCCTGGGGACTCGATTAGTCCCCAACTTTTATCTTTCGGCCTGCTGACCTGCAATAACGCCGACGAGATCCTCGCTACCTACCTAAATGAAGCACGTCAGGTTCGCCCCTAAGAAGATCCTGTGTCATGGGCGAACGTTAGCCTCAAAACGACACACCCGAGTACCCGGATGTCAGCGTGATGAGGGAGCCGATATGGGCGCGGATGGCAATGAGTATTTTCTCGAGCTTTCGAGACTCAGTCACGCGCTCAGCGAGGTGGACGATCGACTCGCCGCGATGGAACGAGAGCAACCAGAAAGTGGTTGCTGCAGCGTTCATACCTGGGGAACCGAAGACAATGTGGAGTCGTGTAACCCGGCAAGCTTAAGCGTGAACCCCTCAGAGGGCGATTTGATCCGCACTTCGATGAATACGTTTCGCGATTCACTGGTGTCGAACTTCCGAGACATCTATTTCAAATACGCGAACAGTGAGTTGGAGAGGTTGTGCGAAATCCACGAAGATTCTCCGCTTGGTGGTTTAGCTGACCAGTGCGCGTTTGCCGTAACTTCGCTTCTTGATTCGATCGCCAGGCAGTATGAAGCACAAGTGGAAATCAAGAACTCAACAGTGCAGCGGCTTCTGGAATTCTCGGATGATCTCAACTTTCCAGTCCAGGCTAAAGGGGGTCTCCAGCCTCAATCCGGCATAGGTGCAGTTCTACTTTCTGAGGGACCTGACAAACCGAACAACGGCATTCGTGTGGGCGACCGAGAGATCAAGGCTGCTGATGAGAAAGTGGTCAACACGGAGTTCATCACGAGAATTGCCAAGGAATCGAAGAAACTCGTCGAAGAAATATCTTTGTCTCAAAGTGCGCGCGCTATGGAGCGGGAGATCTTTTCAATCGACGAACACCAAGAATATTTGTATCAAGAGTCGATTCGGCCTTACATCGTCAACCCTGACGATAACCCTGATGGAGACAAAACTAATGACTGCACGCCGGATAGTTGAATAGTTATGCCAATCTGTCGGAATTTGTGTAAGAACCAGGAGGGGTGAACCTATGGCTGAGGAGTCGTTGTTTGATAGAGCTGATAGGTTGAGAACCTACATTAAACGGCTGAAGTCCGAAGAGCGCTTGTTGGCCGCCCAGATTCCTGCCTTGCGACAGATGGACTTCGAAGATGATCACGTATGCGGTGGCGCTTGGTCGAGTGCCCACGCTGAGGCTGCCGGGCAGGAGCGTCTGAACGAACTCAGATATCTGGTGTGGGAAACAGCAGTTGAGTTGGAATCTGTCTTTCTCGAACTTGCAGAAGGGGAGATCGAGCGCCTTGCGACGTTCGCCGAGTCGACTCCCGCGGGCAACCTCGGCACTGCGTGTTCGGCAGCTAGAAACGCGATCATTGCCCGGTTCGCCGACGCCCACGCGGGGCTCATGAATAAGAACAACAACGTAGCGCACCTGTTGACGCACTTCTCAAATCAGCTGGAACTCAATGATCTGCGAGAGGCAACACCGTTCTCGTCAGACAGCGGTAATGTGACCGTGCTGCGAGACGAAACGCAAACCAGAGTTTACGGGGTGCGGGTCAACGACCGAGAAGTGCGATTCGTCGACATCGACGAGGGCATGGACACCTTCCGAACGACTGTGATCGCAGCGATCGAGGAGTGGCAAAAGAAGCGACTCGCACGGGTCGAACGCCGAGCAGAACTCAGGGCACAGATGGAGCGTCCGCCTTCGGCGACGAGTGACACGGCTCATCCATAGGGCGCACGCGCATTGTTCCTGCCAGTCCAAGCATTTCTCTCGTTGTCTGTGAGAAGCAGTTCGACTTGTGTCGATCAGGGCTGAAGACGAGAACTTCCGTTCCGCCGAGGAATCTCGTGTCAGGACCGCGGTCTAAGGTCGTGATCGAACAGCTGGCGAAGCGAGTGCGATGCCGTCGATGATAGGAGGACCAGTGAATGTAGACAGGGTGCGCCTGGTGGCATCAAATCTCCACCGAGAGCTCATGGACGATGCACGCGCGCTCGACGATTTGGAGCACCTCAGATCTGTTCGTGATGCGATAGAGCGTATGTCCCCCGAAATTTCAACACTCGCTGACGACCTTGATGCCGTTGAACTCGACCTCACAGATCTCGAACACAGGGAGAACTACTTCCGTAAGTCGATGCAGTACAAACGCGAGCGACTCGTTCCCGTCTTTCGCCAATTGGCGGTTCACTACTTCGACGTCCTGGAAGCGGACGCGGGAACTCCTATTGAGAAGGGCTTCATTGATGCGTTGGACGCGCTCACCCAGCTCTACGTGCGACGGGCGTTCGATCGTGCAGTTCGAAACAACGAGCTCGTAACTGAACTTCTGACCATCTCCGAAGGTTTGCCTGCGAATGACACAGAGCAGGACGCGTTAGCATATCCTGCCGAAGCGACACGGTTCGGCCCCAATCGCAACGGCAAATACACTGGAATCAAGGTCAGGAAGCGTGAAGCTCACCTGTCTGATATTGAGAAGGAGCTCTCGTCGATGTTGATTGCTGCTCAGGAAGCCATTGCAAGAGCTGGCACTCGTATGCTGAGTGATCTCGTCGACGGGGAGCAAATGGTTTCCGAGGTAACTCTTGACCCAACTCCATACTTCCTTCCCGGCGAGTGACAGCACGCGGCGAGTCACATCATCGGTAGAGTATCGATTGGCCACGACGGAAGAATTCGACAATGATCATGACAGGTGGACGGAATGGGAATCCTCGACGCGGTGCACGGAATCACCGAAACTGATGCTGCAGATCTGCTCAGGGAGTACTACGCAAAAGGTGCTTACACCGGGGCGCATTTCGAGTCGATCGGTGCCGAACCGGGTAAAGAGAACGTCATCACCGCAGCTGACTTGTATTCAGTCTCGACCTTGAGTGTCAACGTCCCGGCGAAGGCTGGAATCGCCATCCTTGGACAAGACGCAGCGACGTTCACAGGGTTGCTCGACCAGATCCCGAACGTAGGCATTGGATCTCTTTCCGAAGCAGACTTCGAGCGGCATCTGGGAACCGAGTCGAAGGCACTGGAGTTGTGGGACCTGCTTCGACGCAATCTGCCAGGTCAACGCCGGTGGGGAATCGGGCCGACGACAACCAGCAAGATCATGGCTCGTAAACGACCGGCGCTCATTCCGATCGAGGATTCAGTAGTGAACCGCGTAATCGGACTGGGACGAGGCGACTCGTGGCGGTTGTGGTGGGAGGCGTTCAACGCTGAAAGTGATTACCTCGAGGAACGCGCGACCGTGCTGCGGACTGAGATCGGTCGGCCGGATCTGTCGACTCTCCGTGTGTTCGACGTGATGCTGTGGATGTGGGGTAAGGCCAACCCGGAGGCCTGAGCCGGCGACCTGTCGATACTGAGAATTCGGGCTTTCCGAAACGGTAAACCCGATCCCAATAGCCTGACTTGCGGCTCAACCTGCTCACCATGGTGACGCAGAACGGGAAGGACCTGCTCCGGCAGGTCGGGGGTCTGGGAATCGACCGGCAGGAGATCACCCTCTACTTCGCGGCGACGTTGCCGCAGATGGCGGAGCTGCCGGCCCAGGTCGCCCGCATCGCTGGCCACCTCCAGGACGGCACTCTGGATGTCGGCACGAGCGAGTTGAACATCGCGATGATCAAGAACCTGCTCAAGTCCACGGTCGAGCAGTTCATTCAGGTGATCGTCTCCACGGCGCTCATCCTCGGCGGAGTGATCCTCATGGCCGCCGATTTCGGACCCCAGTTGGCGCCGGAGCTCAAGCTCTTCACGTACTTCGGGGCGTGGGTGCTCCTGGCCGGCAGTGTCTTGGCCGCGCTCGTGTTGGCGCCGGCGCTGCGGCAGCGGATGGCCTGAGACTCGTTGGGGTAGGGTCTCTTTCCGGTGAGCCAAGCTATTCAACATTCGGTGCGCTACCGCTTCACTGAAGCGCCGTGCTTAGTCGCCGCCGCTCGGGCAACCAGAGCTTGCGTGAAGTCACACGTTTTCGTGTCAATCTCTGAGACCGGTATTGTCTCAGTTCCAGAGCATGGAAGTCGATTCATGCTCGAAGGTAGTCGGTGGACAACAAGAATGCGCGTTCGGCTACTGTTGACTCCGGCACTGACTTTGGACTTCAACTTGAGGATTGAGGGCATGATGCACGACGGGCACGCGGTGGAGTTCCGTACAGGGATTCCGTCTGGGAGTAAGAAGTAGACGGTCATGGTGAATGAGCGGGTTGCCAGAGGCTCGGTTAGGCACGGTGCTACTCGTTCGACGACTACGACGTCGTCGATGAGCCCATTGCCGCGGCGATATCGAGGGCATCGAGGGCGAACAGGAGGCCAACTGCAGGTTGGTTGAGCTCGCCAGCCTTGTGGGCTGAACGCGATCCATTTGATTGCCAGGTCGGTGACATCGTCGACGTCATACTCGCTAGTGGACTGAAAGAAGAAAAACGGATGAGTCAACTTGGGGCATTTATCTGGGGCACCGCCGACGTGTTGCGAGGCCCGTACAAGGCTAGCCAGTACGGCAACGTCGTCCTGCCCATGACGATCCTGCGCCGTCTCGACTGCGTTCTCGCAGAACACCAAGCAATCATCGAACCGTTGGTGGAGCGCTTCGGGAACAATCCTGAACTGCTGTCCGCGCAGGTCCGGCGCGCTACCGGCCTGCCCTTCTACAACACCAGTCCCTGGACACTGAAGACCCTGCTCGGGGATTCGAAAGGGCTCGAGGCAAACCTGAAACAGTACGTCAATGGGTTCTCCGACAACATGGACGTCTTCGAGCGTTTCAAGCTTGCCGACGAGATCAGCACGATGGCCGAAAAGAACATTCTGTACATCGTTGTGGAACGCTTCGCCAACATCGACTTGCACCCCAAGACGGTCACCAACGCCGAGATGGGTGACCTCTACGAGTACCTCATCCGCACCTTCAACGAATCCTCCAACGAGGCGCCCGGCGAGCACTTCACCCCACGTGATGCCATCCGCCTCCTTGTGGACCTTGTCTTCGAAGGTGACGACGAGGCGCTGAGCACTCCGGGCGCTATCCGGTCGATCTATGACCCTACGGTCGGCACAGGTGGGATGCTCTCCATCGCAGAAGAGCACCTGATCGGCAGCTCCGACAAGTCCGGACTGAACCCGCAAGCGCAACTGCGACTCTATGGACAGGAGTGGAACGACCACTCCTACGCCGTGTGCAAGTCCGACCTGCTCATCAAGGGGTACGACTCCAGCAATATCCAGCTCGGTGACACCCTTGCCGACGACAAGTTCGCTGGCCAGACGTTTGACTACTGCATGTCGAACCCACCGTACGGCGACGACTGGAAAGCCAGCCAATCCGCCGTCATAGACGACCTTAAAGACCTCGGCAACGCATCCCGCTTCTACGCTGGCGGTGACAAGCCTAAGCAGAACGTGCCCGCCGTCAGCGACGGACAGATGCTGTTTCTACAACACGTAGTGAGCAAGCTCCGCCCCAAGATCAAGGGTGGTGGCCGTGGCGGCATCGTCATGAACGGCTCCCCCCTGTTCAACGGAGGCGCAGAGTCCGGCCCGTCAAACATCCGCAAGTGGCTCCTCGAGCACGACCTCATCGACGCGATCGTGGCGCTGCCGACTGACATGTTCTACAACACCGGTATCGCGACCTACATCTGGATCGTGGATAACAACAAGCCCGAAGAGCGCCAAGGCAAAGTGCAGCTGATCGACGGCACCGAGTTCTATGCCAAAATGCGCAAGAAGCTCGGCGACAAGGGCCGTGAACTCACCAAAGGCAACCGCGCCACGATCGTGCAGCTCTACGCCGACTATGTCGAGACCGCGCACTGCAAGATCGTCCCGATCGAAGAGTTCGCTTACTGGAGCATCGCCGTGGAGCGCCCTCAACGCGGCGACGACGGCGGGGTCATCACGAACGCCCGAGGCAAGAAGCAGCCCGACGCGCGCCTGCGCGACACCGAACGGGTCCCGTTCACCTATAACGGCAATACCCACACGGATGAGGGTCGCAAGGACACCATCAAGGCCTACTTCGATACCGAGGTCAAACCCTATGTACCCGACGCCTGGGTGGATGAGAAGAAAACCAAGATAGGTTACGAGATCCCCTTCACCCGCCACTTCTACCGCTACCAGCCACCACGCCCACTTGAGGAGATTGATAAAGAGCTCCACCAGGTCACCAGCGAGATTCTTGAGCTATTGAACGAGGTGACGGAGTGATGTTGAAGTTCCGAGGGGAACCCCTCCCAGCTTGGTTTGGAACTCCACCAGCCAACGCCGAGCTAGAGATCCTTCCGGTGGGGTACCTATTTGAAAAGTTCCGGGAAATCCCAGGCGCAGGAGATGCTGACGCATACCAACGCCTGTCGTTAACCATGAACGGTGTGCTTCCCAGATCGCGAGAGGCGAATGATGGCCTGCAGCCGGAATCATTTGATTCCTACCAGCTGCTGAAGCCGGGTCAACTTGTGTTCAAGCTCATTGACCTCCAGAACGTCTCTACGAGCCGTGTCGGTCTGTCCGACGACGAAGGACTCGTAAGTCCCGCATACATCGTTGTTCAACCTTCCGAGAAGGTTCTTCCACGTTACGCATACTGGTATTTCATGGACCTTTACTTTCGGCGAGTCTTCAATAACCTCGGTGAGGACGGAGTCCGAGCATCCCTCGGATGGGAGGGGCTGAAAGAGCTTCCATTCCCGCTTTTGCCGTTCGAGAAGCAACACCAGATTGTTCGGTTCCTTGATGCGGAGACGGTGAAGATTGACCACATCATAACCAAACAACGCGAACTCCTGGGCCTGCTCGACCTTCGGAATGAGGCTCGCTGGCATGCTGCCTTCACCGGCTTTACTGCCGTGAAGACGCGCCCGTTGAAGCGGCTGCTTGTGAAAATGGACCGAGCAGTGGTTGCGGGGGCTGGCGTCGTTACTGCGTTTCGTGACGGTGGGGTGACTCTGCGCTCGAACCGTCGTGAAGAAGGGTTCACGTTCTCCGAGACGGAGGCCGGGTATCAAGGGATTGCGGCGGGCGACCTCGTGTTCCACGGCCTCGATGGCTTCGCCGGTGCTGTCGGCGTCTCCGATAGCGATGGGCAGTCCACGCCCGTCTATCACGTATGTCGACTCCGTGACGAGGATGATGATCTCCGCTTCATCGCCTACTCACTTCGTTACCTTGGACATAGCGGATTTTTGTCTACTCAGGCACCCAGTGTCCGCCAACGAGCAGTGGACTTCCGAAATTGGCAGACCTTCGGGCAGGTCCCACTTTCGCTACCAGCCAGGAGAGAACAGCAAAGGATTGTTGCGGAACTTGATGCAAGCGCAGCAGCGCTCGCTGATGCTAAGGCCACCATCGAGCGGGCAATTGGACTCTTACAGGAGCGGCGTTCGGCGTTGATTACAGCTGCGGTGACGGGGCAGATCGAGGCTTAGGGAGAAAATCATGGGTGTTCAGCACGAGAAGAGTTTCGAGACGGAGATCTGCGAGCACCTTGCGGCACACGGTTGGCTGTACGAGGAGGGGTTCGCTGGTTACGACCAGGAGCGAGCTCTGATCCCGGATGATGTGTTTGCTTGGCTGCAGGCGACGCAGCCTGAGCAGTGGGCGCGCGTCGTGCCGGACACCGAATCCCAAGTGGAGACTGAGCTCGCTAAGCGGCTACTGCTCGAGCGACTGGTGAAGGAACTGGATCAGCCCCTCGAACATGGAGGCGGCCTGCTTGCGGTGCTGCGTGGAGGATTTAGGAGGACTCCAGCGAAGTTCTCGATGTGCGCGTTCAAGCCCGCGACCTCAATGAATCCCGGGGCTCAAGAACACTACGAGGCGAACCAACTCCGCGTGGTCCGGCAGGTGCACCACTCTGCGAAGCGCCCACATGACTCCATCGACCTGGTGTTTTTCGTCAACGGTCTGCCGGTTGCGACGGCTGAGTTGAAGACGGACAACACGCAGTCGATTGATTCTGCGGTGCGCCAGTACCGCAGGGATCGCCCGCCTAAGGGTGAGCCGCTGTTTAAGTTCGGCGCCCGTGCGCTGGTTCATTTTGCGGTCTCCACGGACGAGATTCATATGACCACGAAACTCGACGGTGCGAACACCGTGTTCCTGCCGTTCAACCTCGGTAACAACGGGGGTGCGGGAAATCCGGTCAATCCTGAGGGTGCTGCGACGTCGTATCTGTGGGAGCGGGTGCTGCAGCGTGACAACTGGCTGCAAATCCTGGAACATTTCGTCAACCTGCAGATCACCGAGAAGGTCGATCCGATTACCGGCGCTCGCTCGCGTAGCCAGCAGATAATCTTCCCGCGCTTCCACCAGTGGGAGGCGGTCACCAGCCTGCTGGACATCACGCAGGCTGAGGGTCCCGGTAAGAAGTATCTGATCCAGCACTCGGCAGGCTCAGGGAAGACGAACTCGATTGCGTGGCTCGCGCACGGTCTCGCGAATCTGCACAACAGCGATAACTCGAAGACGTTCGATTCGGTCATCGTTGTCACCGACCGAACCGTGCTTGACGATCAGTTGCAGAAAGCCATCAAGTCGATTGAGGACACCAGGGGCGTTGTGGGAACAATCAACGCTGACGAGGTTCGTAAGGCATCGGCTTCCTCGAAATCGGCGCTTCTTGCTCAGGAGCTCAGTAGCGGCAAGCTCATCATCATCGTTACGTTGCAGACGTTCCCGTTCGTTTTGGAGGCACTCGCAGAGCAGGGTGGGCTCGCGGATCGGAAGTTCGCGGTGATCGCGGACGAGGCCCACTCCTCACAGACGGGTACGAGCGCCCAGAAACTGCGCCAAGTCCTGTCACAGGCCGAGGTCGAGGCGCTCGAGGATGGCGGCGAGGTGAGCGTGGAGGACGTGCTCGCTGCCGAGATGGCTGCCCGCGCTACGGCACAGAACATCTCGTTCTATGCGTTTACCGCGACTCCGAAGGGCAAGACGCTGGAGATGTTCGGACGCCCCGGTGCGGACGGGAAACCGGCACCATTCCACGTGTACACGATGCAGCAGGCGATCGAGGAGAGCTTCATCCTTGACGTGCTGCGTAATTACACCACCTACAAGACCGCCTTCCAGCTCGCTCGCAAGACCGGCGACGCTGCGGACGGGGATGACCTGGTGGATGAGGGCCCCGCGAAGAAGGGTCTGATGCGGTGGGTGAGCCTGCACCCGACGAATATCGCCCAGAAGGTGCAGATCATCGTCGAGCACTTCCGGGAGAATGTCGCGCACCTGCTCTACGGTCACGCGAAGGCCATGGTGGTGACCTCGAGCCGTGCTGCCGCGCTGAAGTACAAGATGGCGATCGACGCCTACATCGACAAGCATGACTACCAGCTCGGCACTCTGGTGGCGTTCTCCGGCAGCCTGACCTCGGAGCAGATAGAGGACACCATGCCGAGCGTGCAGGAGCCCTACACCGAAGCGAACACGAACCCCGACCTGCGCGGACGTGGCATCCCGCAGGCATTCGCCGGGGACCAGTTCCGGGTGTTGATCGTGGCGAACAAGTACCAGACCGGGTTCGACCAGCCGCTGCTATGCGCGATGTACGTGGACAAGCGCCTCGACGGAATCGAAGCCGTCCAAACCCTCTCACGCCTGAACCGCACCCTGCCCGCCCGAGGTAAGGACACCACGTTCATTCTCGACTTCGTCAACGACGCCGACACGATCCTCGAAGCGTTCCTGCCGTACTACCGGACTGCTGAGATCGTAGAGACTACCGACCCTGATCTCGTACATGACCTCGCACGAAAGATCGAGACCGTCGGGATTTACACCAGCGGCGACGTGGACGAATTCGCGCGAGCGTTCATCATCGACAAGGATCACGGGAAGCACACCGCACCGCTGAAGCGGGCAGCCGACAGGTTCAACGACCGCTACGTCGCAGCAGTGATCGACAGAGCCAAGGCTGAAGTCGACGAGCTCGACTTGTTTCGCAAAGACGTCGGCTCGTTCGTGCGGCTCTACGACTTCCTGTCGCAGATCGTTGATTACCAGGACACCGACCTGGAGAAGCTCGCGCTCTTCCTCCGCCTACTGCGGCCCCGCCTCACAGGTCGCAAGACCCCAGAGGAGCTGGACTTCAACACCATCGAGCTAACCCACATCAAACAGACCCGAAAGAGTGAAGGAGCTATTCCGCTCGTCGGCGATGGAGAGAAGCTCAATCCGATGGGCGTTGGCGGCGGGCGTGCACGCGACCCGCACATGGTGGCGTGGCAAGAGATCCTCGGCAACATCAACTCACTGTTCGAGGATGAGGACTTCGACCCCGGCTCAGTGGAGTCGTGGGTGCAGGGCGTAGTCACGATCCTCGTACAGAACGAAGCGATTAAGGATCAGGTCAACGCCAACTCCAAGGAGCAGTTCCGCGAGTCCCAGACGATGGAAACGGCTGTCACTAACGCGGTGCTCGATCACCAGGACACCCAGAACACCATCTTGGAGAAGTTCTTTGAGAGCCCTCACCGCAGAGGACAGGTTGTTAAGGAGATCTCAGACCTTGTCTACTGGGAACTCCGGCATCAGACGGAAAAGAAGCTGCGACGCGACGACAGCGCAGAGCAAGCTGCCGATAATTCGTGATCTCTACTATGCAGCGGAGCGGCGCGATGCTTCGAACAGATATAAGAGCGAGACATCTTGGAGTTCCGCTTCAACGTGTAGCTGAGGAGCCATCTTTGCCGCCCCAGGCCCTGGCCAGTTCGAACCAGTTCCGGTTCGCGACCAAGGTGATCGTCTCGGCGGAGTCGACGGTGATCTGGTGTGTGAACTTGTCCGCGCGGAACGGGATGATCTCGTCTACGACCGGATCCTCGTGTGGTTCGTACATGTCGAGCGTCAGAAGCGACCGTGTTCGAGTGACGGGTGTGAGCCACGCGAACTGGCGCTTCACGCGGTATGCCACCTGGGTGCGGGCGAATTGCTCCTCTGCCCCTCCGGCCGCTGCGATCGATGAGGCGAAGGCTTCGTAGTGAGCTCGAAGAGAGCCCGGGAACAGTGTGTCGGGTCCTGTCATCGCGCGTCCTCCTGACGGAGATCACCTCGGTCAACCATTGTACGCATCGATTTCGTCGTTGCCGAGTGAAGTCGTGACGATGCGTACAGTCGGTCGATCAGAAGTACGTCGCCCTGCAGCGCTGGTCGTCGTGGGCGAGCTGGCCCTGTGGCGGCGACCGAAAGGGGACGGTGTCGCCTGGTCACAATTTGATGGCTGTTAGTGCCGGAACTTTGTGGAGTTCCGCAGCGGATTAACCTCTGGGGGCAAGAAGTAGCGCATCTCAGCGGTTAGGCCGCCTCGGGCGTCATCGTGACAGATGATCACCGACGCCCAGGAGGCCACCTTGTCTGCCGAGTCAAACGCCCGAGCCCACGCCGAAGCCTTCCGATGGTGGCGCGGTGCTCCCGAGCTCACTGAGAGGGAAGCACGGCGGCGCGACCTTGAAGCCCTCCGCGACGCCGTCGCCGAGCTGATCGTCGAGTGGTTCGACGAGGACGACCTTATGTTGGACGAGATCGGCGATCCCATCTTGCTGGCGAAGGCAGCGCTGGCACGGCCAGACCTGTGTCCCAGGATCGCCCGCCATTCCCGCGCCGTTGATCTCTCCGAGAGTCTGAGGCGGCGGATTTCGGGGCACGATTAGTGTTTCGGGGCCCGCCAAAGGGCCTTCATGAGCACGATGATCGCGGGGGTCGCAGGTTTGGATCCTGTCAGCCCGACGTTTGCCCAGGTGAGAGAGAGTTTCTCGCCTGGGCCTCGTCGTATCCGGGAACGATGTCACCGCTGCGGTCATTGCTAAATTGGAGAAGACCCCCAGCGCCGTGCGGTGTCGAGCGTCTTCGTCTGGCACCGAGGGTAATGGCTGCCGCCCGTCGCGGGCGACGGTTGCCTTCGGTGAGGTCGAGGTCAGACGAACGATGGGCCATCGTCCTCAGGCTGCTCTTTATCGGTCGGCTCCCAGGAGCGGTGGTACATTTGCTCTCGTGCCTGCCGCTCCCGGATCTCACGGTCAATCTGCGCACGCTTGGCAGCGCGTTCGGCGGCCTTCCTGGCTTCAACCTGCCTGAGGCGAACCTCGGTTGCGGCCTCCTCCTGCCGTCGAGCCTTCTTCGCCACGTTGAACCGTGCCCGGCGCTGGGTCATATCGAGGCCCGCGTCGGCACCGCTGTCTTCAGTCGCGATGGCTTCCCATACCAGCATCAGGATGGTCTCCCAGCGTTTGATGACCTCTCGGTGCAGTACAACACCTTGCTCCTGAAGCTCCTTCAGCCCAGGCACCTGTTCCGGGGCCAGGCCGGCGACATGTAGGATCGTGCCCGTCACTTCCTCGAAGGTGGGCGGGGCCAGTGGTTGGCTGGTTAGCGCACGCACGATCGCGTTAACCTGCTCAGCACGCTGCTCGGCACGCCTGGCCTCCGCCCGGCCTCGAAAGAGGGAGCCGAGCAGGCCCAGGGGGCGCGCCAGCTTCTCGCGACGCTCTGCCAGGTCAGCGAGGACAACTTCGCGGCGGTGGGTCGTCTGCTCGATGGTGAGGTCTTCCCTGAGCTCCGTAGTGCGGAAGCATGTCAGCTCAGTGACCGCCAGTTCGTGGTCAGCGCCTGCCATGGCGTTGTGATCGGCAGTCAGTTCGGCTGTTTCATACGGATGCTGCACCCGAAAAGGGCGTGTCTCAACTTCACGCAACCGGATATGAACGGACGCAAGGGCAGCCCCCACAGGGACGCTCTCTGGAAGCCGAGCGAATGCGCCCAGCACGGTTTCGATGACGTCGAGAGACAGCGCACGGGCCTCGTCGGCAGCATCCTGGTTGGTGATCTTGATGGTGGTCATTGGAGTCTCCTTAGGTTTGGTTATTTGCTCAGCTGTCGGGTGTATGAAAGATACCGTTCTCGCGCAGGGGTCAACTTCTCGGGCGGTGGCTTGGGGGCCCGTCGTCGTGGGAGCAACGGTGTATCAACATTCGCCGACAGGATGTCCAAGGCGATTAGATCGGCGCGCACCGACTCCTCACCGGCCGCACGGCCTGCTTCATATCCGCGTTCGAAGCCTGATTTGCGCCCTTCCTGCTCGGCCTGCGTCTTACATTCCATGAGGTCACGCTCTGCCGCGGTGACGTCCGACTCGCGGACACGAACTTTCACGGCGCGGGCGTTCAGCTCGTCCTGATCGCGTGCAAGCTTTGTCTTGCCTGCCAACAGCCGATGGGCGCTCGTCGCGTACTCAGAGCTACTCAGATGCTCCTTCGAGCGCGCGGTGACCTTGAACTCGACATCGTAACCGGAATCAGCGAGGACTTGGCGATGCTCCTTGTGCTGGCGCTGGAGATCGCCGGGCCCCTTGAAGAAGTCCTTCTGACTCAGCCGCCCGTCCTCCGTTACCGGGACCGTCAGAAGCTGCAGCTGCGGATGCGTCTCGTCCATGTGCACCGAGAAGCCAGGCAGGTTCTCATGGCCGAACTCCGCAACGGCCCATGCGATCTGCGACTCGATATAGCGTTCCGCCTCGGCGTTCAAGCCATCGTCGCGCCAGTCCGGATTGTGCTCGGCGAACCACTTCGGATCGAGCTGCAGGATGAGCGGTCGAATCGCGACGGCATCCGCCTTAATCCTCTTCTTGACCGTCGCCAGGCGTGTATCGAGGTAGTCCAGTAGCTCCGCCGACGGCGGCCTGTCATTTCCGTCGGCAGCCTGCGTCACCACCGGAGTCCGCCAACCGCCGTTTCCGTCGTCGACCATCGTGATGTTCATCCACGTGCGTGTCGGGTCGATGTTCGGGTTCCGATGACCGAAGTCGAAGCCGGCGGCCTGGTCCACATCTCGCGCGATTTGGCGGGCGGAAGCGACCCGATGACTTCCGGCGGCCTTCACCTTGTGGCTCGCATCGAAGGTAGCCGTGTAACTCACTGCGACCACCTCCGGTGGTCAGATCGCGAACCACATCGCCTGTTGGTGATGCGCTCCGCGATGCCTCCGGCGGCGCTCCCGCGGGGCCCACCGTTCCGGAGAATATCGCCCCTCCCCATCTGGGACCCTGCGCCCTGATGTGGAGCCTCTGCGACAACTTCCGGAACGGTAGGTGTAGCCCATACACCGACCACTCCGCTGGGTCGGTTTCCGGGGCCCTCCGAGGGCCCGCTGCGCGGGGGCACTCAGCCGCTGGCGCGGCCTCGATCCGGCGATCCGTCAGCGCTCCACTGGAGCCCTGACAGAGGGAATGATGTAAGGAGAGGTGACAGTTCGTGTGTCGCGCTGCAACTGCAGGTGACTTCATGATTGCTTCGTACTCAACAGGTGTCAATCGACCCAACCTGTCTTGTCGTCGACGTCGGTGATACGTCCGCTCGATCCAGGTCACGATCGCGATCCTCAACTGCTGCCTCGACACCCACCGGCGGCGGTTAAGAACGTTCTTCTGCAACAGCGCGAAGAAGCTCTCCATGGCCGCGTTATCGCCAGCAGCGCCGACCCTGCCCATCGACCCCACCAGTCCATGACGGGCTAAGGCGCAGGTGAATTCTTCGATCGGAACTGGCTGCCACGATCGGAGTGGACCACGCAACCGGCCACGTCACCGCCCCTGCGTGCCACAACCAAACCTTCAGCAGTCCCGACCGACCTTCGAGCCCGCCCGATTTTCCACCGCACCAGGAATGCGATCGAGGTGCACTCGACAGTCGTGTTCACATTGTTGACTGTATCGAGGCTCATGTAGGACGCGAACGGGGCGTCGTCGAAGAAGATCATCACCATTTTACGGCCGTTGCGGGGGTTCACTGGCCGATTTGGTGAGCAGGACATCACGTACACACCGGAAGTGCCCGAGGCCGTCGAAGAGATGTTCAGGGCTCCGGAAAAGCCGTAGATTCGGTCTCCGTCGGTGGGTATAACTAAAGCGGCTCTTCGCAGCTGAGAGTGTAGTCGGGTTGGGCGCGTCGGTCGCTGGATAGGGGTCGAGGCCCTCCGAGGATGGAAGTTCTGACACTGCCCATCCTGAGGACCTCGACATGGATCACGCTACCTTCGTTCGCCCTGACCTGACCACGTTCTGCCGTCTCGACGAGCTCGGCCTCGAGGCCGTCGGACAGCGGGTTGAGCCTGATCGTGCGGTGATCCAGTGCCGGGTCCTGGAGCCGGACCCGTGGTGCAGGGAGTGCGGGGCCGAGGGCGTGCCCCGAGACACGGTGATCCGCCGGTTGGCGCACGAGCCGTTCGGGCACCGGCCCACGACCTTGATGGTCCGGGTCCGCCGGTACCGGTGTGTTACCTGCCGTCGGACGTGGCGGCAGGACACGTCGAAGGCCGCGGCGCCGCGGGCGAAGATCACCCGTGGCGGGGTGGGCTGGGCGCTGACCGGTGTGGTCGTGGACCACCTCACCGTCAGCCGCGTCGCTGCCGGGCTGGGAGTGTCCTGGCATACCGCCAACGAGGCGGTCATCGCCGAGGGCAAGCGGGTGCTGATCGACGATCCGGCCCGGTTCGCCGGGGTCACCACCATCGGGGTCGATGAGCACGTGTGGCGTCACACGCGCCACGGCGACAAGTACGTGACCGTGATCATCGACCTCACCCCGGCCCGGAACAAGTCCGGGCCCGCGCGGCTGCTGGACATGGTCGCGGGCCGGTCGAAGGCCGTGTTCAAGCAGTGGCTGGCCGATCGTCCTCGGGCGTGGCGGGACGGGGTGGAGGTCGTCGCGATGGACGGGTTCACCGGGTTCAAGACCGCTGCCGCCGAAGAGCTACCCACCGCAGTACCGGTCATGGATCCGTTCCACGTCATCCGTCTGGCAGGTGAGGGACTGGACCGGTGCCGGCAGCGCGTCCAGCAGCACACCCTCGGGCACCGGGGCCGGGCCGGGGACCCGCTCTACCGGGCGCGGCGGACCCTGCAGACCGGCGCGGACCTGCTCACCGACACCCAGCGCGCCCGGCTGGACACGGTATTCGCGGCAGACGAGCACGTCCAGGTCGAAGCGACCTGGGGCATCTACCAGCGGATGGTCGCCGCCTACCGCGAGCCCAACAAGACCACGGGCAAGCAGAGGATGCGAGCGGTCATCGAGTCGGTCGCCAGCGGCGTCCCAGACGCGCTGGTCGAGATCCGCACACTCGGCCGGACGCTGAAGCAGCGCGCCGCAGACGTGCTCGCCTTCTTCGACCGGCCCGGGACCTCGAACGGGCCGACAGAGGCCATCAACGGCCGACTCGAACACCTCCGCGGCTCCGCCCTCGGCTTCCGCAACCTCACCCACTACATCGCCCGATCTCTACTCGAGGCCGGCGGATTCAGACCCCGACTACACCCTCAACTGCGATGAGCCACTAAAGCTGAGCAACTAATACCTTACCTACTTCTGGTGTGCAAACATGGGGCTACTCTCTACTGTCGTGTTCACTGGCCATCGAATTACGCACCGGTCGTCGGCATCACCGTCGCCGGCGCTCAAGTGCTCGACTCGACCAGAAAAATGGCGAAACTAGTTCTTTACAGAATGAAAATCACGATCGCGGAACCTGGGACTATCGGGGAAGGGTATGTGGCCAACCGCGGTGGGTTCGTCCAACAGGCCGACATACTTGCATAAGCGAGACTCATTCCAGGTCGGCCCTACCCTGGGCAAATTCGGCTTCGTCGATCAAACCCGCAGCGTAGAGCTTCATGAGCCGACGCAGACCCTCCTGTGACTCCGTCCCGGTGTCCGCACCTGCGGAAGGCTGTCTCCTCGGCTTTGGGGGCAGGGGCGGATCCGGCGTCGGGGTAGCGCGCCTGCTAGCCGCAGCAGCGGCGGCGTTTATTGCATTGACCAGCTCGACGACTCCTGAGTCGCTGACACTGTTGGCGCTGGCCGTCGCAGCAATTGACACGCTCGGACCGATGATTTTGAGTTGGAAGATCCTTTCATCTTGTGGCCGTTGCACATGCGTGTTCCCAGCCAAAGAGCTCACCGTCCGCGTGGAAGTGACTATGTTACCGGAGACCGAATACTCGGCGTGAGCTCCAGCGATCGGGCCGCCGATGCTATTCGCTCGAAACGGATCTCCAAGCCAGATCTCTCGGCTGTAGACTTTGATACCGAAAGCACGTGACACCGGCGAGCTGTAGGTAATCTCGCCGGTGTTTTCTGTCGAGCGCGCGTATAGCTTCTGCAACGCGGCATCGCGTTCTTCTCGCTTGTGCAGCCTTACTAGTCGTTCGGGGTAAAGCGATTCAATGATGCGGAGAAAACTGTTCCATGACTCGGTGCCGTATACAGGTGAAGTGTCGACGGCATTTGGGAACTCGGAGTCTGGGAGAGTGTCGGGCCATGCTGAGATGTCGCCCTTACGGACGAGCTGGAGGAAGCGCAATCCGAAGGTCGAATTCTTCACCCGGATCTCGTCGATGTCGCTGATATCGAGCTCCAATCGCCCGTCGTCAATAGCGATGGCGGTCTCAGAAAGCCGCACGACCTCATGGCCTTTCTTCGTGCGCACCGAGCGAGCGGTAGCACCGACTGCCTGGGACGATTGGTGCGTTTCACCGTCGACGACGATGGGAACGCCTAGCCCGCCTCCCTTCCGTTCGAGCAACGCAGCGGCTGCCTGCAGGCTGGCGACTTCAGTGACGACGACAGCATCAGGATCACTATGAGGCGAGTATTTCTCACCCGGTTCAACCTTGTGACCAGCACGAACAAATCGCAAGTAGCCGGTGCTCCATATGCTCTTCGGCATCGCCACGTGAATGTGATCGAGTTCGTTGATTGCCCATTCGGACTTCGTCTCGCCTTTGCGTTCGAGGCGAATGTGGGTGCGATCATCGTCCATAACAACCGAGGTTCGCCGGTCAACTCGACACAGGTTCATGCTCATACGATGGGCCTCTCGTCATCGGTACCGCGGATCCACCCGGCACCTCGCACATTTACGTCAGGCGAAGTCTACAGGAGAAGGCCGGACCGGCACCGTGTGTTGCATCGCTACTTTCATCTGCAAACGGGAACGGGTACCGTCGCCTTCCAGTGAGTCCCTGCTCTGACCAAGAGAACCGCGAATGGGAGCCTGCTTGGGCGCATCCAGAATCTTTGAGTGGACTGCATGGAGGTTTCCACCAACGGACTTCATTGAACGGCATTGAAGCGACGGTTCGCAGTATCCGGTGCCTGAAAACGTGCAGACACGATTGTAACGTGCAGACACGATTGTGAGGAGAGAGTTCAAAGCGGGTCATCCAGCTGGTCAGATAATATTCCAATTGTTCGGAATCCTTCTAGAAGTCGGCGCTAGCATAAAATTGACTATTCTAATAATTCCTGAGACATTGCTATCGTGAAGGGCAATTTTTGAGTTCGGGGCGATCGACTTCCACTTATTTCGGTTATCCCATTGGTTGCAGCAATATAAAATTAGGGACTCGGCCTGAATGCTGTCTTTGGAGAAGATCTCAGCAGGATCTCTGAAGCTGTCACTTGGACCGGGGCCGATGGTCCCATCGGAGCGCCCATGCAACGTCGGAATCAAAATGTTTGCTTTGGACGTGGTGATTGCACGAGTGAACTGGGCCCAGGATTCCGCGCATGGAGGCACAGATTGGCATTGGACTAAATTTTCAGTGTCGCGTTGCAGTCTGGTAAGTTGGTCATTCATCAAAGAATACTGCCGGTCGAAATGCACGATTTTGACGACGGGCTCTCTGATTTTCTCTGAATTTTTGATCATTACACATCTTCCGGCGTCTATTGTAGCATTGATGATTTGACTTATTTCGTTTGCTTGTGAGCTAAAAATTACATCGACCGATTTGTTTCGATATTGAGTGTTTAATGTTATCTGTTATCGGGGATGTGGTTCTTATGGGTCAGTTGTCTGAGGTTGGGAGTTTGTAGGTGGCCTATTAGGCGACTAGCACAACCTTCCCCGTCGTCTTACGTCCCTCGAGCGCCCGGTGCGCTTCAGCGGCTTCGGCCAGCGGGAAGGTCTCGCCGATGCGGAAATCGAGCCAGCCCTTCTCGACTCCGCTCGAGACCATCGCCCACCGCTTCGCCAGCGCCTCCGGAGTCGCGACCATCCACGCCAGCGACGGCCGGGAGAGGAAGATGCCGCCGGACGAGTTGAGCCGCTGGATGTCGAACGGCGGCACCTGACCCGACGCCCCGCCGAAGAGCACCATCGAGCCCAAGGGTTTGAGCGACGCCAACGAGCCGTCGAACGTGTCCTTGCCGACCCCGTCATAGGCCACCTCGACGCCCTCACCCTCGGTGAGCGAGCGCACCTTCGCCGCGACATCGACATCCGGACCGTAGAGGAACACCTCATCGGCTCCGGCCTTGCGGGACAGCTCCGCCTTCTCCTCGGTGCTCACCGTCGAGATGACATTGCCGCCCAGATGCTTGATGATCTGCGTGAGGATGAGCCCGACCCCACCGGCCCCGGCATGAACGAGCGCCGTATCACCCGGCTTGATCGCATGCGACGTCGTCGCCAGGTACTGCGCCGTCAGACCCTGCAACGGCATCGCCGCTGCCACCTCGGCGCTCACGGTCTCCGGAACAGTGAGGAGATTGTCCGCCTTCACGACGACCTGCGTCGCATACGACCCCGGTCCCTCGTGCCACGCCACCCGATCGCCGACCTTGTACGTCTCGACCCCATCGCCCACCTCGGCGATGTGACCCGTGCCCTCGACGCCGACGACATGCGGGTAGTCCATCGGATAGACCCCCGACCGCCGGTACGTGTCGATGAAGTTCACCCCCGCCGCCTCGACGTCGACGAGCACCTCGCCCGGCCCCGGCCTCGGCGTCTCGATCTCACCGACCTCGAGCACCTCGGGTCCACCGGCCTGCATCGCACGTACTGCCTGGGTCATCACGCCTCCTGCATATTATTTACTGATGCTGTATGGTTATTCATATGAACGCTCTCACGGTCGCCGTCTCCGGCGCCACCGGCTACGCAGGCGGGGAAGTCCTCCGCCTGCTCAGCACCCACCCCCACCTCACCGTGACCACCGTGTGCGGTCACTCCTCGGTCGGGGAGCTGCTCGGCCGACACCAGCCCCACCTTCCCAGGTATGCGGACTTCGTCATCGAAGACTCGACCGCCGAGGTGCTCGCCGGCCACGATGTCGTCGTCCTCGCTCTGCCTCACGGCAAATCCGGGGCGATCGCCGCGGAACTGGCCGAGACCAGCCCCGATACCCTGATCGTAGACCTTGCCGCCGACCACCGTCTCATCAGTCCCGAAGCGTGGGAGGCCTTCTACCACTCCGCCCACCAGGGCACCTGGACCTACGGCCTCCCCGAACTCCTGCTCGCCGACGGTAAGAAGCAGCGCACCCAGCTGACCGAGACGAACCGCATCGCCGTCCCCGGCTGCAACGTCACCGCCGTCACCCTCGGCCTCGCGCCGCTCATCGCCACCGGACTCATCGCCCCGACAGGGCTGAACGCCGTCCTCGCCAATGGTGTCTCCGGCGCCGGCAAAGCACTCAAGCCCCACCTCACCGCCGCCGAGATCCTCGGCGACGCCAGCCCCTACGGCACCGGCGGCACCCACCGCCACGTCCCCGAGATCGAACAGAACCTCAACGGCGTCCTCGGCGCCGACCCCTCCGACGGACCGGTGCGGATCTCCTTCACCCCGACCCTCGTGCCGATGTCCCGCGGAATCCTCGCAACGCTCACCGCCGACCCGACAGCCGACGCACCCCGGACCGCCGACGGCACCATCGACGCAGAGGCGCTGACCGCCCAGCTGACCAGTGCCTTCGCCGACGCCTACGCCGACGAACCCTTCGTCCGCGTCCTGCCCGAGGGCCAATGGCCGCGCACCGCGGCGACCACCGGCTCGAACGTCGCCCAGATCCAATTCACTTACGACCAGCGGGCCGAGAAGGTCCTCGTCGTCGTGGCGCTCGACAACCTCGTCCGCGGCACCGCCGGCCAAGCCCTCCAATCGATCCACCTCGCCCTCGGCCTCGAAGAGACCACCCACCTGCCCTTGGAAGGAGTCGCCCCATGAGCGTGACCGCACCGCTCGGCTTCACCGCAGCAGGCCTCACCGCCGGACTCAAACCCAGCGGAACGAAGGACCTCGCACTCGTCGTCAACAACGGCCCCGCGACCACCGTCGCCGCCGTCTACACGTCGAACCGCTGCCAGGCCAACCCCGTCATCTGGTCCCGGCAGGTCTCCGCCACCGGCCACGCCCGCGCCGTCGTCCTCAACTCCGGAGGCGCGAACTGCTACACCGGCGACTACGGGTTCGCGACCACCCAGCTCACCGCCGAAGAGACCGCGACCCTCCTCACCGACTCCGGCACCCCGACGCAGGCCGATGAAATCCTCGTCTGCTCGACCGGGCTCATCGGCGTCGGGGGAGAGGAGTTCCGCGCCGGCATCCTCGACCACCTCCCGCAGCTCGTCGCCGCCGCAGAGGACTCCGTGACCGGAGGACAGAACGCCGCCGAGGCGATCATGACGACCGACACCGTCGCGAAGACCGCAACCCGCGAGGGCCCGGGCTACACGATCGGCGGGATGGCCAAGGGCGCGGGCATGCTCGCCCCGGGCCTGGCGACGATGCTCGTCGTCCTCACCACCGACGCCCCGCTCGACCAGCCCACCCTCGACGCGGCCCTGCGCACAGCCACGCACGTCAGCTTCGACCGCCTCGACACCGACGGGTGCATGTCGACGAACGACACCGTCATCCTCATGAGCTCCGGCGCCGCGGACACGACCGTCGACACGGGCGAATTCGAGGGCCTCCTCGGTGAGCTCTGCCTTGACCTTATGCGCCAGCTCCACGTCGACGCCGAAGGCGCCCACCACGACATCGCGATCACCACCCGGGGTGCGGCCTCCACCGACGACGCCGTCACCGTCTCCCGGGCAGTGGGCCGGTCGAACCTCTTCAAGGCCGCGATCTTCGGGGAGGACCCTAACTGGGGTCGTGTCGTCGCTCAGGTGGGGACCACCTCGGCGGACTTCGATCCCACCGCCATCGACGTGACGATCAACGGCACGGAAGTGTGCCGCGCCTCCGGGCCCTACGCCGACCCCGCCGAGGTGACCTTCGGCCGTGAGGTCGACGTCGTCATCGACCTCCACGCCTGTGACAGCGAGGCCACCATCTGGACCTCCGACCTCACCCATGACTACGTCGAAGAGAACAGCGCCTACTCCACATGAGCACCCACCCCGACTTCTCCACGAAATCCACCGCCGCCCGGCTCGCCGCCGCCCAGGTCAAGGCCGAAGCGCTCACCGAGGCGCTGCCGTGGATCAAGACCTTCGCCGGGGCGACGATCGTCATCAAATACGGCGGCAACGCGATGATCTCCCCGGAGCTCCAGCAGTCCTTCGCCGACGACATCGCCTTCCTCCGCTTCGCCGGGATCCGCCCCGTCGTCGTCCACGGCGGCGGCCCGCAGATCTCCTCGATGCTCGCCCGCCTCGGCATCGAGAGCGAGTTCAAGGCCGGGCAGCGGGTGACGAGCGAGGAAGCCGCCGAGGTCATCCGCATGGTCCTCGCCGGCCAGGTCAACCGGGAGATCGTCTCCCGCATCAACATGAACGGCAACGCCGCGATCGGCCTCTCCGGTGAGGACGCCGACCTCCTGCTCGCGCACAAGACCGTCGCCGAGGTGGACGGACAGACCGTCGACCTCGGCCGGGTGGGCGAGATCGCCCAGGTCAACACGACCGTGCTCGGCGAACTCCTCGACGCCGGACGGGTGCCCGTCATCTGCTCCATCGCCTCTGAAATCGGGGGAGAAGCGGGAAAGCCGCTCAACATCAATGCGGACCTGGCCGCCTCGGCGGTGGCGAAGGCGCTGAAGGCACACAAACTCATCATGCTCACCGATGTGCCCGGCCTCTACGCGAACTGGCCGGACACGTCCTCGCTCATCTCCCGTATCGACCCGGACAAGCTGCGCGAACTCCTGCCGTCGCTCGATTCGGGGATGATTCCGAAGATGACCGCGGCGCTCGAAGCGATCGAGCACGGGGTCAAGCAGGCCCACATCATCGACGGCCGGATGGCGCATTCCCTCCTCCTTGAGGTCTTCACCTCGGAAGGCATCGGCACCATGGTCGAGGACACCATCGTCGAACCCGCACCGCTGGGTGACGGGCACCAAGCGAACCCCGCCGAGGCGGCCCCGACGGATGGTTTGAACGCGAGCAACGACAGCAACGGAGGACGTTCATGAGTGATCAGACGGGTACGCAGGCTTCTTCGGCCGGGCAGGATTCCGATCAGGCCCAAACGTGGCGGGACGACTTCTCCCGTGTCCTGTCCCCGGTGTTCGGATCCCCGCAGCTCGACATCGTCCGCGGTGAAGGCTCCTACGTGTGGGATGCGGCAGGCAAGCAGTACCTCGACCTACTCGCCGGCATCGCCGTCAACGCCCTCGGCCACTGTCACCCCGCCTGGGTCAACGCCATCACCGAGCAGGCCTCGACGCTCGGCCACATCTCGAACTTCTTCACCTCCCCGGCCCAGATCGGCCTGGCAGAGAAACTCCACGAAGTCCTCAACCTGCCTGCCGGTTCAGCCGTGTTCTTCTCGAACTCGGGAACCGAAGCCAACGAGGCGGCCTTCAAGATGGCCCGCCGCGCCGCCGGCGGGGGACGCCCCTTCATCATCGCCGTCGAAGGCGCCTTCCACGGCCGCACCATGGGCGCCCTCGCACTGACCGCGAAGGAAGCCTACCGCGAACCCTTCGCTCCCGGTGTCCCTGGAGTCGTCCACGTTCCCTACGGAGACGTCGAAGCGCTCGAAGCGGCGATCAATGAGAACACCGCAGCCGTCTTCATCGAACCGGTCCAAGGCGAGGTCGGCGTGCGGACGCATCCCGCCGGCTACCTCACCGCGGTGCGGGAACTGACGACGAAGGTCGGGGCGCTCATGATCCTCGACGAGGTGCAGTCGGGCATCGGCCGCACCGGTTCCTGGTTTGCCCACCAGGATCCCGAGATCGGCGAGGGCGTCACCCCGGACATCATCACCTCGGCGAAGGGACTCGGCGGCGGCATGCCGATCGGCGCAACCATCACCGTCGGCGATGCGAACACCAAGCTGCTCGAAGCCGGTCAGCACGGCACGACCTTCGGCGGCAACCCTCTGTCGTGTGCTGCAGGGCTCGCGGTGCTCGAGACCATCGAGAAGGAGAAGCTGCTCGACCATGTCACCGAGGTCAGCGACTGGCTCAAGGCCCAGCTGGCGGAGGTCGACGGCATCGGAGAGATCACCGGCAAGGGGCTGCTGCTCGGGCTCGAGCTGACAGCCGGTGCGTCGGGTGACGGCGCGGCCGGGCAGTCCGACGGCCAGGTCCCGGACTCGAAGGCCGTGGCCGCCCGTGCCCTCGAAGCCGGGTTCATCATCAACCCGGTAGCACCGGGACGACTGCGCCTCGCCCCGCCGCTGACCATCACCACCGACGAACTCACCCCGTTCATCGACGCTCTGCCTGAGCTCATCACCGGCTGATCCCCACCCACACTTTCCAAAGGACCCACCATGACACGCCACTTCCTCAAGGACACGGACCTCAGTCCGGCCGAGCAGGCCGAGGTCCTCGACCTCGCCGTCGAACTCAAGGCCGCCCCCTACTCGCGGACCCCGCTGGCCGGCCCGCAGACCGCCGCCGTCATCTTCGACAAGACCTCGACGCGCACCCGGGTCTCGTTCGCCGCCGGCATCGCCGCGCTCGGCGGGCAGCCGCTCATCATCAACCCCGGTGAAGCGCAGCTCGGACACAAGGAATCCATCGCCGACACCGCGCAGGTGATGTCCCGGATGGTCTCGACGATCATCTGGCGCACCTACGCCCAGGCCGGCCTCGAAGAGATGGCCGAATCCTCCTCCGTACCCGTCATCAACTCCCTGTCCGATGACTTCCACCCCTGCCAGATCCTCGCCGACCTGCTCACCATCCGCGAACACCGCGGCGACGTCAAGGGCCAGACCATGACGTACTTCGGCGACGGGGCGAACAACATGGCGAACTCCTACGCCCTCGGCGGAGTCAACGCCGGAATGCACGTGCGCATCGCCGCCCCCGCTGACTACCAGCCCGATACCGCGATCGTCGCCGAAGCCGAAGCTCTCGCCGCCCAGACCGGCGGATCGCTGACCGTCACCGACGACCCCGTTGCCGCCGCCACCGGCGCCGACGTTCTCGTCACCGACACCTGGGTGTCCATGGGGCAGGACTCCGCCGGGCGCGACGACGAGGCCTCGCCATTCACGAAGTTCCAGGTCAACCAGGGACTCATGAACCTCGGAAACGACGCGATCTTCCTCCACTGCCTGCCCGCCTACCGCGGCAAAGAGGTCACGGCCGAGGTCATCGACGGCCCCGCCTCGGTGGTCTTCGACGAGGCCGAGAACCGCCTCCACGCGCAGAAGGCACTCATGACCTACCTCCTGGAGCGATGATGGCCGAGCCGAATAACAGTGCACCGCTGACGAAGACTGCCCGACAGCAGAAGATCATCGATCTCATCACCCGCCAGTCTGTGCGAAGCCAGATCGAACTCGCCGAGGCGCTCGCGACGCAGGGCATTACTGTCACCCAGGCGACCCTGTCGCGCGATCTCGCCGAGGTGGGGGCCGTGAAGATCCGATCCACCGCGGGATCCGTATACGCCGTTCCCGGTGAGGGCGGGGACCGTTCCCTGCAGCAGTCGACGGGGGAGAGCCTTGACGCGAAGCTGCCGCGGATCCTCGAGGAGCTGCTCGTCTCCGCGGTCTCCCAGGACAACACTGTCGTGCTGCGCACCCCGCCGGGTGCCGCGCAGTATCTAGCCTCGGCGATCGACCGGTCGTCGATGGTCGGCATCTTCGGCACACTCGCCGGCGACGACACGGTGCTTGTCATCGCCGATGCCGCGGTCGGGGGAGCGGCCCTGGCCGAGACCTTCCTCGAATACGCGGCGGGCGGTGCGGGCGAGGATTGAGCCATCCGGGGGCCGCGCTTTCGTGCGGGACTGAGGGGCCGCCTCGGCGAGGGAAAACTGGAACAATGACAACTGAGCTTCATCATTTCAATGAACGGACCGGCGCATCCGTGCTGGTGGGAAAGGACGATCTGTGAGCGAACGACTGAGCCTGTGGGGCGGACGATTCTCCGACGGTCCCGCCGACGCGCTGGCCGCGCTGAGCAAGTCCACGGACTTCGACTGGCGCCTGGCGAAGTACGACATCGCCGGGTCCAAGGCGCATGCGAAGGTCCTCCACCATGCGGGGCTGCTTACAGACGATGAGCTGACCGGGATGCATTCGGCGCTTGACGAGCTGCTGCGTCGGGTGGAAGCAGGCGAATACGTCGCCGCCGAGTCCGATGAGGATGTGCACTCCTCGCTCGAGCGCGGGCTCATCGAGATCGCCGGTCCCGAGCTTGGCGGCAAGCTGCGTGCCGGGCGGTCCCGCAATGACCAGATCGCGACGATGGGTCGGATGTACCTGCGCGACCATGCTCGTGAGGTCGCCGGTCTCGTGCTCGACACCGTCGAGGTGCTCATCGCTCAGGCGGAAGAGCATCCCGAGGCACCGATGCCCGGACGCACACATCTCCAGCACGCACAGCCAGTGCTCCTGGCTCACCATCTGCTCGCTCATGCATGGCCGCTGTTGCGCGATGTTGCTCGGTTCGTCGATTTCGATGCGCGTGCGGGTGTCTCTGCCTATGGTTCGGGTGCTCTGGCCGGATCGTCGTTGGGGCTCGATCCGCAGGCTGTGGCCGCGGACCTCGGGTTCAACGATTCGGTGGAGAACTCCATCGACGGCACCGCGTCGCGTGATGTCTTCGCCGAGTACCTGTTCATCACGACGATGATCGGCATCGACCTCTCCCGCCTGTCCGAGGAGGTCATCGCGTGGGCGACGAAGGAGTTTTCCTTCGTCACCCTCCACGATGCGTATTCGACGGGGTCGTCGATTATGCCGCAGAAGAAGAACCCCGACGTCGCAGAGCTGACTCGTGGCAAGTCCGGTCGTCTCATCGGCGACCTCACCGGGCTGCTGTCGACACTCAAGGCGCTGCCGTTGGCGTACAACCGGGATCTGCAGGAGGACAAGGAACCGGTCTTCGACGCCACCGACACCCTTGAGCTGCTGCTGCCGGCGTTCACGGGGATGATCGCGACGCTGAAGTTCGACACCGAGCGCATGGCGTACCTGGCTCCGCGCGGATTCGCCCTGGCCACGGACATCGCCGAATGGCTCGTCCGTGAAGGTGTGCCGTTCCGTGTCGCCCATGAGCTCTCCGGCGCATGCGTGCAGTTGGCAGAGTCGCGGGACGTCGAGCTGTGGGATCTGACCGATGACGATTTTGCGGGGATCTCTTCACATTTGACTCCGGCCGTTCGTGAAGTGCTCACGACTCTAGGGTCGATCGACTCGCGCAACGCCAAGGGCGGCACGGCTCGATCGGCTGTGGAAGCGCAGCTCGCGAATGCGAAGGCCGAGGTTGCTCGTTTGCGGGAGTTCGCGGGGTCCGCGCGCAGCGTGTGAGAGGCTGAAGAATAAGACACTGACATGAGGGCCGGTGCCCGGACAGGCGGAGAAAATCCGTTCGTCCGAGCACCGGCCCTTCGCATCAACGATCTCGTCAGGAGGTCTGGACATGCGAAGAAGAACAATACTGCTCGTCGGCGGTGTCGCGATCATCCTCCTCGGCGCGGGGCTGTACAGTCTCGGACTGTATTGGAATACTGGATCGGTCGCGGGCGGTGCCAACATCGGAGCCGGTATAGCCGCGATATTCGGAGAGATCTTCGGCGTGCTCGGTTTGGGTGTTCTTGTGGTCTGGGCGATCGCGGCGCTCGTGGTTCGGTTGAGGAATCGCTCCTCTATACGCGGGTGAGAGGAGCCTGCCTTCAGTTCTTGAGATCGAAGTCCGTGTCCGCGTACTCATTCCCCTCGACAACCGGCTCACCACTGAACGGATGCAGCTGATCCTCCCGGGCACGCAGCTCAACACGACGGATCTTGCCCGAGATCGTCTTCGGCAACTCCGCGAACTCGAGTCGGCGGATCCGCTTGTACGGAGCCAAATGCTCCCGGCAGTAGGCGAGGATCGATCGGGCGGTGTCCGCGTTGGCTTCGAACTTCTCCGACACCACGACGTAGGCTTTCGGCACCGCCAAACGCACCGGGTCCGGTGACGGCACCACAGCCGCCTCGGCAACAGCTTCATGCTCGATGAGCACACTCTCCAACTCGAACGGGGAGAGTCGGTAGTCACTGGCCTTGAACACGTCATCGGCCCGACCGACATACGTGATGTACCCATCCTCGTCCCGGGTAGCCACATCACCGGTGTGATAGACCCCGCCTTCGAAGGCTTCGGCGGTCTTCTCCTCATTCGACCAATACCCGGTAGTCAACCCGATGGGGCGCGGGTCCAGGCGCAGGCAGATCTCACCCTCATCACCCTCCTCACCGGTGGCGGGATCGATGAGAACGACATCGAAGCCGGGCAGGGCCTTGCCCATCGACCCGTATTTGAGTTCCTGGTCCGGGGAATTGCCGATCTGCAGAGTCGACTCCGTCTGCCCGAACCCATCCCGGATGAGCACACCCCACTCGTGATGGACCCGATCGATGATCTCCGGGTTCAACGGTTCACCCGCACCGAGGGCCTTCGTCGGTGGGGTCTTCAAATGCCCCAGGTCGGCTTGGATGAGCATGCGCCACACGGTCGGTGGGGCACAGAAACTCGTCACACCGACTCGGTCCATGGTCTCCATGAGGGCGTTGGCATCGAACCGGGAGTAGTTGTAGAGGAAGACGCAGGCCTCGGCGATCCACGGGGTGAAGATATTCGACCACGCGTGCTTGGCCCATCCGGGTGAGGCGACATTGAGGTGCACATCGCCCGGGGTCAGTCCCATCCAGTACATGGTTGACAGATGCCCGACGGGGTAGGACACGTGGGTGTGGGCGACCATCTTCGCCTTCGACGTCGTGCCTGAGGTGAAGTACAACAGCAGCAGGTCATCAGCCCGCGACGATCCTTGCGGGTCGAAAACGGTGCTTTCCTCAGCGGCATCGGCGTAGGCGTAGTCCTGCTGCCGGGTGGGTTGACCGCCGACGATGATGCGCACGACCTCGACATCAACGTCATCGAACTTCGCGGCATCGTCGACGCCCGCGACGACGAAGTCGGCCTGACCGCGTTCGGCACGGTCGGTCAGGTCGATGGGACCCAGCTGGGTGGTGGCGGGCATGAGCACGGCACCGAGTTTGATGCCGGCGAGCATCGTCTCCCACAGCTCGACCTGGTTGTTGAGCATGACCATGACATGGTCACCGCGTTTGATCCCGGCCCGGCGGAAGTGGTTGGCGACCTGGTTCGACCGGGCAGCCAGTTCCGCGAAGCTCCACTTGCCCTCCGTGCCGTCCTGCTCGACGATCCACAGAGCGGGGTTGTCGTTGTTGACAGCGATCTTGTCGAACCAGTCCAGGGCGAAGTTGAAGTGCGTGAACCGCGGCCACTCGAACGCCTCACGCGCTGCGTCGTAGTCGCTGCGGAGCTCGATCAGCTGATCCCGGGCTGCTCTGAATTCATCGGTCACCGTCATTGTGGCCTCCTATAGGTTTCGGGGTCTGTTGTCGACCGGGTCCGGCCGCCGCCGATTGCGGACAGCCGGGGAGCGGTGAGGCGAGCGGCTGTCTCCGCCGCTCGCCTCACCGGTTCGGTCGATTCAGATGGCGATGGTGACTGACTTCACCTGGGTGTAGAGTTCGATGCTTTCGGGCCCGAGCTCGCGACCCCATCCGGACTGGTGGAAGCCGCCGAACGGCAGCGCGCTGTCGAGAGCGTGATAAGTGTTGACCCACACGGATCCGGCGTTGAGTCGGCTGGCAACGCGGTGCGCCCTGCTGAGATCCTGCGTCCACAGACCCGCCGCCAGGCCGTATTCGCTGCGGTTGGCTGCGGCAATGACCTCGTCATCACCGGAGAAGGGGATCGAGACCGCCACCGGTCCGAAGATCTCCTCCTGCACGATCGACATGTCCTCGCTTGTGCCAGTGAAGACAGTCGGCTCGACGAAGTAGCCGGTGTCGCCGTGACGGTTGCCGCCGACGAGCGCAACGGCTCCCGCCCGCTTGCCCGCCTCGAGGTAGCCGACAACACGATCCAACTGCTCCTGCGACACGAGCGGCGTTATGACTGATTTGGGATCATTGCCCGGCCCGACAGCCAGCGCCTTCACCTGTTCGGCAAGGGCCGCATTGAACTTGTCGTAGATGGACTCGTGGACGTACACGCGAGTGCCGGCTTCACAGGCCTGACCAGAGTTCAAGGTGAAGCCCTGGATCACGCCGCCGACGGCACTGTCGATGTCGGCATCGGCGAAGACGATGTTCGGAGATTTGCCTCCGAGCTCCAGCGAGACTTTCTTGAGATTCCCAGCAGAGGCGGCGACGATCCGCTTTCCGACTTCCGTGGATCCCGTGAAAGCGACCTTGTCGACATCGGAGTGTTCCGACAGTGCTGCACCGGCCTCACCGTGGCCCGTCACGATGTTCACCACACCGTCGGGAACACCAGCTTCGACGAGGATCTGTCCGAGCAGCAGAGCCGTCAGAGGAGTCTGTTCGGCCGGTTTGAGGACGACAGTGTTTCCGGTCGCCAAGGCCGGGGCGATCTTCCACGCGGCCATGAGCAGGGGGAAGTTCCACGGAATGATCTGTCCGCAGACTCCGACGGGCTCTCTGCGCGTGAAGGAATGGAATTCGGCATCCTCGGGGGCCAGGAGCATCGACGGATTGTTCACCGATCCCTGGATCTTCGAGGGCCATCCGGCGTAGTAGCGGAAGCAGTCAGCAGACGACCTGACGTCGAACGCTGCGGCGATTCCCAGCGGTTTGCCGTTGTCGAGCGATTCGAGCTCTGCGAAATCATCGGCACGGCTGAGGATCAGTTCGGAGATCCTCCAGAGGAGGTTCTCGCGCCGGGCCGGACGCCAACGTGCCCAATCGGTGGTGTCGAAGGCACGACGTGCGGCAGACACCGCCCGATCGATGTCCTCGGCGGCTCCGCGGGGGACCGTGGCGAGGGCTTCACCCGTGGCCGGGTCGTAGGTGGTGAAAGTCTCGCCGGAACCGGCATCGGTCCACTGCCCGTCGATGAGAATCTTCTGAGGCTGTGCGAGGAATTCCTGCAGGCGAGGGGAACGTGCTGGGGATTCTACGGTGGTTGTCATCGTCGACTCCTTGTCGTGATCGGATTCGTCCTGCTGATCGTCGATGGTCAGCGGGAACTGTGGTGAGGGTGAGTTGTCGTCGCGTCGGTTTCAGAACGAGGTGATGACCGATCGGATGACCTCGCCCTTTTTGAGCGCCTCATAGCCGTCATTGATCTCGTTGATGGAGATCTCGCGGCTGACGAGGTGATCGAGTTCGAAGCGTCCCTGCACATAGAGGTCGGCGTAGAGGGCGATATCGCGTTTGACGTTCGACGAGCCCATGAGGACCGCCTGGAGGCGACGCTGCGCGAACAGCGAGTCGAGGGAGGAAGTGAACTCGGTCGTCGTTCCGGGAGGAGCGATGCCGATGAGGTAAGCAGTGCCGCCCGGCTTGGTCAGCTGCTGCACCTGGCGCTGAGTGGCTTCCAGCCCGATGACTTCGAAGGCATGGTCGACTCCGCCCGTGAGTTCCTGGACGGCGGCGACGGGATCGGTCGTCGAGGAGTTGATGAGGTCGGTGGCGCCGAACTTCTTCGCGGCCTCGAGCTTGCTGTCGACGATGTCGATAGCGATGATGTGCTTCGCACCGGCCAGTCGTGCCCCGCTGATCGCATTGAGGCCGATGCCTCCGGTGCCGATGACGGCAACCGTGTCGCCGGGGCGGACGTGCGCAGTGTTGATGGCGGCTCCGGCACCCGTGACGACAGAGCAGCCGAGCAGTGCGGCCTGCGGGAACGGAATCTGATTGTTGACGACCGCCAGCTGGTTCTCGTGGACGAGGACCTGTTCGGCGAATCCGCCGACGTTGACCGACTGTGCGATCTCCTGACCGTCAGGGAACGAGACGCGAGGCTTCTCACCCTCTTTTCTGGCCACTGCCGTCGGGTTGGAGCACAGAGTGGTTTTGCCGGACAGACACTCTGCGCAGGCGCCGCAGAAGGTGATGAGGCAGGCGACGACATGGTCGCCTACGCTCATGCTGGTCACGCCCGGTCCCACCGAACGGACGACGCCGGAGATCTCGTGTCCGCCGACGGCGGGAAGCGGAAGCCCGAAATCGTGATCGATGAGGTGGAGGTCCGAGTGGCACAGGCCGCTCGCCTTCACATCCACCAGTACCTCACGGCCCTGTGGATCATCGATGACGACGTCGTGGACAGTGAACTCTCCGCCGATCGCGGTTGCCAATGAAGCTTTCATCTTCTGTGTCCTTCCAATGTGCGAAATGGAACCGTGGCGCGGCTCCTTCGGTCAGACTATGATCGGCATCACATCTCGAAGTGTGCAGATATGGAACACTGCTCTGTAACACCGCGCAGATGGCCGCGCCGTCCGGAGGGCGAACCGCCTCGTTGTCGTCTTCGGGCAACTGCGGTAACTTCAGGGCGGACAACAGCTGATGGGGTCTGGGTCAATGGAGGTCAAGGGTGCCGCACAGGAGCGAACAGGTTGAGTACGGATGGCTGAGGTCCGAGCTGTCGGGTGTGAACCGCTCTTCGAGCCCTGAGCCGTCGCCGGTGCCCGCGAAGAACAGCGGCAGTGCTCTGCTCAAAGCCGCCGAGGCGGCATTCGACGTGATGACACATGATCTTGCCGGCCTGGATCTCACGCTGCTCCTCGCAGATCGCAGCGGACGGCTGATTCAGACCGTCGGTGATGTCGACTGCAGAACCGGCATCGAGGCGCAGCGCCGGGGACTTGTCGTCGGCGCCGATCTCAGCGAAGAGAAGGTGGGGTTCAACGGGATCGGCACCGCCTTGGAGATCGGAGGCGAGATCGCCATTGACGGGAATGAACACTTTGTCGAGGCGTTCCGTGAGTTCTCCTGTTTCGGGATACCTGTCATCCACGCCGGAAGCAAGCGGCTCGAAGGCGTTCTCAACGTCACCGCACCGACCGCTGCGACAGGGTCCCTTCTCGAAGGCTTCGGCCGGATCGTCGTCCGGCAGATCGAAAAGCAGCTGGCTGAGAACACCTATCGCGACGAATACCGCCTGATGGAGGAGTTCGTCCGGGTATCGCGCGGTTCGACAAGTGCGGTGTGCGCCTTGGGAGAGGATACGGCGTTGAGCAATCGCCTGGCCGAGAGCCTCTTCGACGTCGTCGACTTCAACTCGCTTCGCACAGACATCCTCTCGAGCTTGGGAACGGCCGAGCGTCATCGCACGGTCGACGTCGGGGGAGGCCGCATGCTTGATCTCGACGTCGTTCCGGTCGGGCATGAACAGGCTGTCGTCACCATGAAGCCCCTCTGGCGAGGGCGACGGACAGTGCCGAGAGGAGGGCCCCGTAACAACTCATTCGGGTTGGTATGGAGTTCCCGCCTGCAGAATGCGAAAGGCCGGACCGGAGTCATCTCCATCGTCGGTGATGCGGGTACCGGTCGCACCTCGGCAGCGACTGAGGTCGTTCGGGGTGCGTCCACCGAGCGAGTCGAGGGAATCGAGTTGCTCAGGCGAGAACCTGAGGACTGGCCAGATTGCCTGCAATCCCCATCGGGTTCTCAGGCTGACGCTCTCATCGTCGACGATATCGACCTGCTCTCGGACCGGCAGTTGGGCGTATTGCGTCGTCTGCTCGAGTCGGATCGGAAAGGCACTGTGGTCGTGACGTCGACTCCGGCGGGGAAGTCTGACCAGTCGTTGAGGTCGCTCCTGGCGATGGCTGATTCCACAGTCCACCTGCCCCCACTGCGGGAGAGGACAGCTGAGTTCCCGGCGATCGTCCGCGGACTTGCCCGACAGATCAACGGCGGCAGGCCGGTCGAATTCAGCGAAGCCTGTCTCCAGACACTTGAGCGTGACGACTGGCCCGGCAACCTCACGCAGCTGGGGAAGGTACTGCGTGAGGTTCTGGTCAACCGCGCGAACGCGGTCGTCGGAGTTGCCGATCTTCCCGCCCGGTTCAGGTCGGAGAGCGCTTCGTCGGTGACAGGAATTGAACGGTTGGAACGCGACGCGATCGTCAAGACGCTCGAGTCCTTGGGCGGCAATAAGTATCAGGCTGCGAAGGCTTTGGGAATCAGCCGGACCACGCTGTATCGGCGCTTGCGCGAATTCCGCATCTCCGGGTGACACCGTTCGTTCCTTACGGCGTGATGCTCCTCGCTTCCCACTTGCTCTTCTGTTCGCCGTAGTATTGACCATGTGCCGCTCTCGAAGCGGCACTACCAGTCAAGCATTGGCGGCGCTGCCGCACATGGCAATGCTCAGATTCGAAAGGACCGAAGTGACCGACATCTTCAGCGAACTCAAGGCCCGTGGGCTCGTCGCAGTTTCCACCGACGAGGCCGCCCTGCAGAAAGCCCTGGCCGAGGAGTCGCTGACCTATTATGTCGGTTTCGATCCGACGGCACCGAGCCTGCACATGGGCAACCTCGTCCAGCTGCTCACCGCCGCTCGCCTGCAGCAGGCCGGGCACAACCCGCTGGCTCTCGTCGGCGGTGCCACCGGCCTCATCGGCGATCCGCGCATGTCGGGGGAGCGGACGCTCAACCCTCGTGAGGTCGTCGAGGAATGGGTGGCGAAGATCCGCGCCCAGGTCGAGAAGTTCCTCGATTTCGACGGTCCCCATGCCGCGCAGATCGTCAACAACCTGGACTGGACCTCGCAGCTGTCCGCCATCGACTTCCTCCGCGACATCGGCAAGCACTTCCCGGTCAACCGGATGCTCGCGAAGGAATCCGTCTCCGCCCGCCTCAACAGCGAAGCCGGCATCTCCTTCACCGAGTTCTCGTACCAGATCCTCCAGGGCAACGACTACCTCGAGCTCAATCGCCGTTACGGCTGCTCCCTGCAGACCGGCGGATCCGACCAGTGGGGCAACCTCACCTCCGGCGTCGACCTCATCCGCCGCGTCGACCAGAAGACCGTCCACGCAATGGCGACCCCGCTGATCACGAAGGCCGACGGCACGAAGTTCGGAAAGACTGAATCCGGCACCGTGTGGCTCGATTCGTCGCTGACCAGCCCGTACGCATTCAGCCAGTTCTGGCTCAACGCCGACGACCGCGACGTGGTCAAGTACCTCAAGGTGTTCTCGCTGCGCTCGCTCGAGGAGATCGAGGCCATCGAGGCCGAGTTCACCGCGGCCCCGCACACCCGTGTGGCACAGAAGGCCCTCGCCGAGGATGTCACCACCTTGGTCCACGGACGCCAGGCGTACGAACAGGCCATCGCCGCGGCCTCCGCCCTCTTCGGCGGGGGAGAGCTCACCGGCCTTGATTCGTCGACGCTGGGTGCGGCAACTTCCGAGCTGCCGCGGGGTGCGGTGTCGACGACCCAGCTGGCCGAAGGCCTGCCTGTTGCTGATGCGTTCGTCGCTTCCGGCATCGTCAAGTCCAAGGGTGAGGCTCGCCGTGCCATCAAGGACGGGGGAGCGTACGTCAACAACGTCAAGGTCGCCGACCAGGAGCAGACCCTGACTTCCGATGATGTGCTCTCGACAGAAGCTGGAGGAGTCGTCCTCCTGCGCCGAGGCAAGAAGACCCTCGGTGCTGTCGACATCGTCGGCTGATCAACGACAGACTCTGACAATGCCGCGTCCTCTCTCGGAGGGCGCGGCATTGTCGTTTCCAAAATGCACGGTCCGGGGCGACTGAGCCCGCGCGACAACGGGAATCCTTGTCATCGTCGAATACAAGCAAATAGTTTGTGGGAGGTTCGTCGGCGGGTTCGTGCGGTCAACCTGATCGGCATCATGGGGCCAGCACCATGGAAAAGCATGCGGTCATCGAGCAGACTGGCAGATGACGGATAACCGAACGAATACCGACTGACGAACGCACGAGGAGATCATGCGCACCCTGCTCAACATCATCTGGTTCATCTTCTCCGGCCTCTGGCTGGCACTCGGATACTGGGCCGCCGGCATCATCGCCTGCATCTTCATCGTCACCATCCCGTGGGGAATCGCGTCCTTCCGCATCGGCAACTACGCACTCTGGCCCTTCGGTCGCGAGGTCATCGAAACCCGCCCGGCCGGAGTGGCGACCACCTTGGGCAACATCATCTGGCTCATCGTCGCCGGCGTCTGGCTCGCCATCGGACACGTCGTCACCTCGATCCCGCTGTTCATCTCGATCATCGGCATCCCGCTCGGCTGGGCGAACATCAAGCTCATCCCCGTCTCTCTCATGCCGCTGGGCAAACAGATCGTCGACAGCGACCGGCTGATGCCCGGTTACCGCGGAGCCTGACTCAACGACTCAAGCGCTCTGCTGCTCGAGTTCCTCGAGCGAGATGCGGCCTCTGCGCACTGCCCAGAGCACGCGGCGAGTGCGCACGATTCGGGGCAAGGTGATGATCAGCAGGCCACCGAGCATATTGAACGGGATCACGATTGCGAACCACTGCAGGAAATCGAGGATCGAAATGTCAGCGCCCGTCATCATGGCGGCGACGATGACGATCGCATTGATGGCTCCGTGCAACATGCTGACCCCGATGACCAGCAGACCGGTGATCATGCAGACGATCGCTTTGACGACGTCGTTCTGTGTTCCCTGCTGCATCCGTGTCGACAATGTGATCGTCGCGCCGGCCAGAAGCGAGAGGGCGAGCATGACGATGAGCGACGACTGGTTGATACAGCCGAGCGCCATATCCGCAATCGTCTTGTGGTAATCCGGGAGGGCGATGACGATCAACCAGGCGAAGACCGCTCCGCCGATCAGGTTCGTCGCGAGAGTGGTCAGCCAGAGACGGAGCACCTGGATCCAATTCGCCTGGCCGGCGATCACGGCGTTGATCGGAAGGAGGAATTCTTCGGTGAACAGCTCCGAATGCGCCAGCTTCAACGCCAGTAGGCCGATGCCGAACGCCATTCCGGCGAGGATCGTCGACCCGGTCGCTTGCTTGACGAGCACCATGGCCAGGATGCCGAGCCCGACATCGACGCCGCCGAAGAGCCCGGTGACGATGAGTTCCGGCCACTTCCGGTTGAGCCGCTTTGCACCTTCCGAGACGGTATTGGCCGCCTCGTCGATGAGGGCGTCTTCGAGATCGAGGTCGTTGCGGCCGAGACGTTCCCGCTGCTCCTTCTGAGTCATTCCGTCAGTGTAGGGGTCGGGACACGCTCAAACGCTGGGAATCACCTGCATGGTGAGCACAATCGTCTGCCGCCGGCGAGAGCCTGGCGGGAAGCCGGAACCGTGCAGCCGTGCCTTCGGAAGTGGGCGGGAAACAGGGCATTTGCGGCCAGTGACGGGTGTCACAGCGGAATTTCCGCTTTCGAGTTGCACGGGCGGTGTGGGGTGGTCTAGAGTTATATCTCGTTGCCCCGCCGGAAACAACGTCTACAGGACAGAGTTTCCACCGGGTCTGACCAGGACAAACACGGTTTGTTCCGAGGGTCAGAACATCGGGTGGGTGACGAATAATGAAACTGATACCCCCAGTGAACATGCCCGTTTTTCGGGTGGTGGTGATGGGTGTGTGTTTGTGGTTTGAGAATCCAATAGCGTGTTTGTTTGAACAAGTTGTGATGCCAGAACATTTTATTTTCTGGTAAGACAATCACCTGATCAAACGTGGTTCACCCCGTGTGGGTGGTTCTTCGCCGAACCGTTCACAGTAGTGGGGTGGGTCGTGTGCTTGGTCGGGATTTTATTTGATGAGCCGGACTGTCACCCCGTGACGGTTCCGGCTGTCTTGCTGGGATTCTTACGTAACATAAATTTTTATGGAGAGTTTGATCCTGGCTCAGGACGAACGCTGGCTGCGTGCTTAACACATGCAAGTCGAACGCTGAAGCCGACAGCTTGCTGTTGGTGGATGAGTGGCGAACGGGTGAGTAACACGTGAGTAACCTGCCCCTGACTTCGGGATAAGCCCGGGAAACTGGGTCTAATACCGGATACGACTATCGGACGCATGTCTGGTGGTGGAAAGTTTTTTCGGTTGGGGATGGGCTCGCGGCCTATCAGTTTGTTGGTGAGGTAATGGCTCACCAAGACGACGACGGGTAGCCGGCCTGAGAGGGCGACCGGCCACACTGGGACTGAGACACGGCCCAGACTCCTACGGGAGGCAGCAGTGGGGAATATTGCACAATGGGGGAAACCCTGATGCAGCGACGCAGCGTGCGGGATGACGGCCTTCGGGTTGTAAACCGCTTTCAGCAGGGAAGAAGCGCAAGTGACGGTACCTGCAGAAGAAGTACCGGCTAACTACGTGCCAGCAGCCGCGGTAATACGTAGGGTACGAGCGTTGTCCGGAATTATTGGGCGTAAAGAGCTCGTAGGTGGTTGGTCACGTCTGCTGTGGAAACGCAACGCTTAACGTTGCGCGTGCAGTGGGTACGGGCTGACTAGAGTGCAGTAGGGGAGTCTGGAATTCCTGGTGTAGCGGTGAAATGCGCAGATATCAGGAGGAACACCGGTGGCGAAGGCGGGACTCTGGGCTGTAACTGACACTGAGGAGCGAAAGCATGGGGAGCGAACAGGATTAGATACCCTGGTAGTCCATGCCGTAAACGTTGGGCACTAGGTGTGGGGGGCATTCCACGTTCTCCGCGCCGTAGCTAACGCATTAAGTGCCCCGCCTGGGGAGTACGGTCGCAAGGCTAAAACTCAAAGGAATTGACGGGGGCCCGCACAAGCGGCGGAGCATGCGGATTAATTCGATGCAACGCGAAGAACCTTACCAAGGCTTGACATACACCAGACCGGTCTGGAAACAGTCCTTCCCCTTTGGGGTTGGTGTACAGGTGGTGCATGGTTGTCGTCAGCTCGTGTCGTGAGATGTTGGGTTAAGTCCCGCAACGAGCGCAACCCTCGTTCTATGTTGCCAGCACGTGATGGTGGGAACTCATAGGAGACTGCCGGGGTCAACTCGGAGGAAGGTGGGGATGACGTCAAATCATCATGCCCTTTATGTCTTGGGCTTCACGCATGCTACAATGGCTGGTACAGAGAGAGGCGAACCCGTGAGGGCAAGCGAATCCCTTAAAGCCAGTCTCAGTTCGGATCGTAGTCTGCAATTCGACTACGTGAAGTCGGAGTCGCTAGTAATCGCAGATCAGCAACGCTGCGGTGAATACGTTCCCGGGCCTTGTACACACCGCCCGTCAAGTCACGAAAGTCGGTAACACCCGAAGCCGGTGGCCTAACCCCGTATGGGGAGGGGGCCGTCTAAGGTGGGACTGGTGATTGGGACTAAGTCGTAACAAGGTAGCCGTACCGGAAGGTGCGGCTGGATCACCTCCTTTCTAAGGAGCACACCAAGCATGGTGCCCACCAACGAACCCAGAGCGTGGTTCGGGTGGGTCGCTCAAGGGTGGAACATCACATTCCTCTCGCTCGTCCACACAGCGTTGCCAGGCCAAATGCCTCGGGTGACGGTGAGTGGTAGGGGTGGGATAGGACAGGCACGCTGTTGGGTCCTGGAACCGCAAGTGTGGTTCCACAGGCCCCAACCCAACCCCGACCAGGAGCCGGTTCGGCTGCCGGCTGGGGGTGGTGTTTGGTAGTGGTTTGAGAATCGTATAGTGGACGCGAGCATCAAGCACCAGCCATCACGGCTGGTGTGTAGTGTGATTTTCTTTGAGTCAAAAAATCTTAGTGTGAAAATTTTCGCACACACGAACACCAACCCGTCTGGGTGGTGTGAGTGTGTAAGAGCGCATGGTGGATGCCTTGGCATCAGGAGCCGATGAAGGACGTGGAAATCTGCGATAAGCCTCGGGGAGCCGATAAACGGGCGTTGATCCGAGGATGTCCGAATGGGGAAACCCCGCCACATGTGAGTGTGGTGACCCGCATCTGAATATATAGGGTGTGTGGAGGGAACGCGGGGAAGTGAAACATCTCAGTACCCGTAGGAAGAGAAAATAAGAATGATTCCGGGAGTAGTGGCGAGCGAAACTGGATGAGCCTAAACCCTGACAGTGTGAGAGCGTGCTGGTGTTGCTGTTTGGGTGTTGTGGGGTGTGTGTGTTCGGTTCAGCATGACCGAGACGCTGATGTGTGTGATCTGTAGTCGAACCTGGTGGGAAACAGGACCGCAGTGGGTGAGAGTCCCGTAGACGAAACAGGTCACCCCGGTGTGATGCATGTCCCCGAGTAGCACGGAACTCGTGGAATTCCGTGTGAATCTGCCAGGACCACCTGGTAAGGCTAAATACTTCCTGATGACCGATAGCGGATCAGTACCGTGAGGGAATGGTGAAAAGTACCCCGGGAGGGGAGTGAAAGAGTACCTGAAACCATGTGCTTACAATCCGTCAGAGCCACCATTGGTTGTGGTGATGGCGTGCCTTTTGAAGAATGAGCCTGCGAGTTAGCGGTGCGTGGCGAGGTTAACCCGTGTGGGGTAGCCGTAGCGAAAGCGAGTCCGAACAGGGCGATATCAGTCGCGTGTCCTAGACCCGAAGCGGAGTGATCTAGCCATGGGCAGGGTGAAGCAGCAGTAAGATGTTGTGGAGGCCCGCACCCACTTCAGTTGAAAATGGAGGGGATGACCTGTGGTTAGGGGTGAAAGGCCAATCAAACTCTGTGATAGCTGGTTCTCCCCGAAATGCATTTAGGTGCAGCGTTGCGTGGTTCTTGCCGGAGGTAGAGCTACTGGATGGCTGATGGGCCCCACCGGGTTACTGACGTCAACTAAACTCCGAATGCCGGTAAGGTTCAGCGTGGCAGTGAGACAGTGGGGGATAAGCTTCATTGTCGAGAGGGAAACAGCCCAGACCATCAACTAAGGCCCCTAAGCGTGTGCTGAGTGGGAAAGGATGTTCAGTTGCGAAGACAACCAGGAGGTTGGCTTAGAAGCAGCCACCCTTGAAAGAGTGCGTAATAGCTCACTGGTCAAGTGATTGAGCGCCGATAATGTAGCGGGGCTAAGTACACCGCCGAAGTTGTGGCAGCACCACAGATAGCCGTAATGGTGTGGTGTTGGGTAGGGGAGCGTCGTGTCGCCAGTGAAGTCGCCGTGTGAACGAGTGGTGGAGGCGTCACGAGTGAGAATGCAGGCATGAGTAGCGAAAGACGGGTGAGAAACCCGTCCACCGGATGACCAAGGGTTCCAGGGCTAGGCTAATCCGCCCTGGGTAAGTCGGGACCTAAGGCGAGGCCGACAGGCGTAGTCGATGGACAACCAGTTGATATTCTGGTACCGACACACAACCGACAATACCAAAACACATGACACTAACTCCCCCGCGTGCCCGTGGTGCCTTCGGGTGCCTGGTTGGCATTGTGGGCGAGGACCTGAGTGTGGAGTCGGTCAGCGTGAGGTGTGACGCAGAAAGGTAGCCAGGCCACGCGATGGTTGTCGTGGTCTAAGGTCGTAGCACGTGGGGGTAGGCAAATCCGTCCCCACACGAGTGTGAGAGCTGATGGGCGCCCCACAATGGTGGGGTGATCTGGTGATCCTCTGCTGCCGAGAAAAGCATCGACGTGAGGGTGTGTGTTGCCCGTACCCTATAACCGACACAGGTGGTCAGGTAGAGAATACTAAGGTGATCGAGAGAATCGTGGTTAAGGAACTCGGCAAAATGCCCCCGTAACTTCGGGAGAAGGGGGGCCATCCTGGTGAAACACCCACGCGGTGTGGAGCTGGTGGTGGTCGCAGAGGCCAGAGAGAAGCGACTGTTTATTAAAAACACAGGTCCGTGCGAAGATGTAAGTCGATGTATACGGACTGACGCCTGCCCGGTGCTGGAAGGTTAAGAGGACCCGTTAACCCGTAAGGGTGAAGCGGAGAATTTAAGCCCCAGTAAACGGCGGTGGTAACTATAACCATCCTAAGGTAGCGAAATTCCTTGTCGGGTAAGTTCCGACCTGCACGAATGGCGTAACGACTTCTCTGCTGTCTCAACCACGAACTCGGCGAAATTGCATTACGAGTAAAGATGCTCGTTACGCGCAGCAGGACGGAAAGACCCCGAGACCTTCACTATAGTTTGGTATTGGGCTTCGGTGTGGTTTGTGTAGGATAGGTGGGAGATGTTGAAGCCTGGTCGCCAGATCGGGTGGAGTCGGCAAGTGAAATACCACTCTGACCATTCTGGATTCCTTAACTTCGGACCCTGATCGGGTTCAGGGACAGTGCCTGATGGGTAGTTTAACTGGGGCGGTTGCCTCCTAAAGAGTAACGGAGGCGCCCAAAGGTTCCCTCAGCCTGGTTGGCAATCAGGTGTCGAGTGTAAGTGCACAAGGGAGCTTGACTGTGAGACGGACGTGTCGAGCAGGAGCGAAAGCTGGGACTAGTGACCCGGCCATGGCTTGTGGAAGCGTGGTCGCTCAACGGATAAAAGGTACCTCGGGGATAACAGGCTGATCTTGCCCAAGAGTCCATATCGACGGCATGGTTTGGCACCTCGATGTCGGCTCGTCGCATCCTGGGGCTGGAGTCGGTCCCAAGGGTTGGGCTGTTCGCCCATTAAAGCGGTACGCGAGCTGGGTTTAGAACGTCGTGAGACAGTTCGGTCCCTATCCGCTGCGTGCGTAGGAAATTTGTGGAGGGCTGTCCTTAGTACGAGAGGACCGGGACGGACGAACCTCTGGTGTGCCAGTTGTACCGCCAGGTGCATGGCTGGTTGGCTACGTTCGGGAAGGATAACCGCTGAAAGCATCTAAGCGGGAAGCCTGCTCCGAGATGAGATTTCCATCCCTATTGGGGGGAGGTGCCCAGGAGAACACTGGGTTGATAGGCCGGGTATGGAAGCACTGTAAGGTGTGGAGTTGACTGGTACTAATACGCCGATCACTCACACAACCCCTTTTGGGTTGGTGTGTGCGGAATGTTGCATGAAGTTTTTTGATGAGAGCCACATGGTTGGTGTTCGCGTTCGCTGTACGGTTCTTGGACCACTACCACACACGGTTCGTGTGTGGTGTGTCTGATGGTTTTGCGGTGGTGATAGTGGTGGGGAAACGCCCGGTTAACCGTTCCGATCCCGGTAGCTAAGCCCATGTCATGCTGATGGTACTGCAACTTGGTGGTTGTGGGAGAGTAAGTGACTGCCGCAATATTCGTTGAGGAGGGGATCCTGCCCATTAGGGCGGGGTCCCCTCCTTCTTTGCATTCACGACCTGTTTCGGTTCACCGCCCCCGGCCGCACCGATCACAGCGTCAACGTCATGAAGATGCTGTTCGGATCCGGAGCGTACGAACCGAAGGGTGCCACCTCGGCGAAGCCGGCCTTGCGATAGAACGCTCGAGCCGGGGCGAAGAACTCCATGCTCCCCGTCTCCAGGGAGATCTGCTCGATCCCGCGCGAACGCGCATCCGCGAGGACGCGATCGAGCAGCTGCGAAGCGATGCCTCGGCCACGATGCTCGGGAGAGGTGCGCATGCTCTTGAGCTCCTCATGGCGGGGGAGCAGTTGGGCAAGAGCGACCGTGCCGACCACCGTGCTCTCGTCGTAGGCGACCCACAGGCGCACCTCATCAACCTGAAGCGCGGAGAGATCGAGTGCATGCCTGGACTCGGCCGGCGCTGTCGGCGCCATATCGTCGAGATGCTGCTGCAGGAAGTCAGCCAACTGGGGATCATCGAAGTCGGCGGGCACAATCGTCATCATGCACTCATCGAATCCCAGACCGGACCCACGGTCAACTGCGCATCCGAACACCGCACCCCGGCTCACCGACCCCTGTTCAGACCGGTCGTTTTCATGATGTGGAATTCGGGCGGCATCTGAGCCAACCAGTCACGGAACGCCCGTAACGTCCATTGCGTCGCAGAGAGTCTGCATGCGCACCTCAACGGTGAGGATCTGAGAAGAGATGGCAATGAGCACTCCGAACCCCGCGGGCACACCGTCCGCGCTCAATGAACACGGCACCAAGCTGGTCCCGATCGCAGCGATCTTCGTGTCATGGCTGCTGGTCGTCTCCGACGGCTACGACCTCATCGTCTACGGCACCGTCCAGACCTCGCTCATCGAGGCCACTGGCTGGGGCCTGACCAACGCCTCGATCGGCACACTCGGCTCCCTGGCCTTCGTCGGCATGATGATCGGTGCCCTCTTCGGCGGCCGCCTCGGCGATCGCTTCGGACAGAAACGCATGGTCATCTCCTGCACCATCGCCTTCACCGTCCTCAACGCCCTCTGCGGTGCCGTCGACTCACCCGTCCTCTTCGGCATCCTCCGCTTCCTCGCCGGCGTCGGCCTCGGCGGCCTCCTCCCGAGTTCGAACGCCCTCGTCGCCGGCCTCGTCGCCCCACGCTGGCGGGCCACCGTCGCCACCATCATGATGTCCGGCGTCCCCGTCGGCGGCGTCCTCGCCGCCCTCACCGGCCTCATCGTCATCCCCACCCTCGGATGGCGATGGATGTTCTTCCTCACCCTCGTCTCACTCCTCATCATCCCCCTCGCCCTGAAATACCTGCCCTCCCGGGCCGATGAGACCGCCCGTGCCGGCGCCGAGGCGACCGCCAAGCGCTCCCTCTTCGCCGGCCCGTACGCGCTCATCTCCGTCCTCTTCGCGATCGCCGCACTCGCCGTGCTCTTCGTGTGGTTCGGACTCGGCACCTGGCTGCCCCGCCTGCTCGAGACCCAAGGCTACGACCTCGGATCCGCGCTGACCTTCACCCTCTCCCTCAACCTCGGCGCGGTCATCGGTTCGATCCTCACCGCCTGGGCGGGCACACGATTCGGCTCACTGGCCGCCGCGTCGGTGGCCACCGCAGCAACGGGAATCGCCATGATCGTGATGATCTCCGACCAACTGCCCACCACGGTCACCTACCTCCTCCTCGTCGTCGCCGGCATCGGCACCCACGGCTCGCTGTGCCTGATCATCGGCGCCATCAACAACACCTATCCGGCGCAGGTCAGGGGCACCGCTCTCGGCTGGGCACTGGGCATGGGCAGGCTCGGCGCGGTCCTCGCCCCGCAGGCCGGCGGTCTGCTCATCGGCACCGCCGCCGGGGTCGCGGCCGTGTACTCGGTCTTCGCCGGGGGAGCGATCATCGCCGCCGTGCTCATGGTCGCCCTCATCCTCGTCATCCGCCGTGCCGCACTCGGCTCCGGCGACGAGGCGGTCGACTCGGACGCGTCGAAGGTCCCGGCGGGCTGATCGCCGAGGCGGTCCCGACGGCCTGATCGCCGAGGCGGTCCCGCCGCCAATGCCGGGCACCCCGACCCCAACACCACCCCGAAGCTCACCACCACCTTCAAACTAGGAGCAACCATGAAGAAGATCGCCCTCGAAGAGCATTTCGGCGCCACCGACCCGAACATCGTTCAGCAGTCGGAGGAGCATTTCACCCCGCAGGCGTGGCCCGGCCGCCGCGCCGAACTGCTCGACATCCACGAAGCTCGACTGCGGCAGATGGACGAACTCGAGATCGAGAAGGTCATCCTCTCCCTGCTGGCCCCCGGCATCCAATCGCTGTACGACCGCACGCAGGCCGTCGACTGGGCGCAGAGGCTCAACGACTACGCCGCCGACCAGGTCGGGGCGAACCCCGACCGGTTCGAATCCTTCGCCGCCCTGCCTATGCAGGATCCGGACCGCGCCACCGAGGAGCTCGAACGCTCCGTCAACGACCTGGGCCTCGTCGGCGCCCTCATCAACGGCTTCTCCCAAGTCGACGACGAGGACACCGTCGTCTACCTCGACGATCCCCGCTACGCGGAGTTCTGGGCCACCGTCGCCGAACTCGACGTCCCCGTCTACCTCCACCCGCGCGACCCGCTCGCCTCCAAGAGCCCTCAGTACGACGGGCACCCGTGGCTGTACGGATCATCGTGGGCGTTCTCCGTCGAGACCGGCACCCACGCGCTGCGGCTCATGGGATCCGGCCTCTTCGACCGCCACCCCAATCTCACGATCATCCTCGGCCACCTCGGCGAGCTTCTGCCGTACAACATCTGGCGCACGGATCACCGTCTCGCCGTCGCCCCACGCGGCCTCGACGTCGAACACTCCTTCGGGCACTACCTGCGCACGAACTTCTACCTCACCACCAGCGGGAACTTCCGCACGCCGACCCTGCTCAACGCGATCCAGGAGGTCGGTGCGGATCGGATCATGTTCTCCGCCGACTACCCGTTCGAGTCGATGGAGGAAGCGGCGACATGGTTCGATCGGGTCGAACTCAACGATCGTGACAAGCACAAGATCGCCGCCGGCAATGCGCAGCGGCTCTTCGGACTCAGTCCGGTCGAGGCGCGTGCTCCTCGATCTCCGCAGTACACCGGGCGATAGCCTCATGCGTGCGCGTCGCCGAGAGCACGGCGGCGCGCACGCTCGGGGTCGCCACGCTCAGGGCGACCGGCTCGACCGACTGGAACCGGCCGAGCGAGAAGCCCAGGGCATCGACCCCGCGCTCGGTGAGGCCTGAGACCTGGGCGTATCCGTCGAAGCGCACCTGCTCCATCATCCGCATGAAGTCCGCGGCCGTCGGAAAATGCCGGCGCAGCGGTGAGGCCGGGTCGCGCTGCTGGTTGTAGAAGACCCGGATGAGCCATTCGTCGGGCAGCTGGGCGAGCAGCGTGAGCCCTCCCGCGGTCGTCGCCGCAGGCAGGACTGCATTCTCCCGACTCCCGACGTACGGTTCGGTGCTCCCGGCGATCGAGATGACGATGCGGACGCTGGTTCCGGTGCGCACCATGAGGTTGCACGTCTCACCGATCTCTTCGACGAGCCGCCGCAGAGGCTCGCGCGCGTTCTCCTGCAGCGCATGGAACTCATCGCTGACCCGCAACGGCGCGGTGACGGCCGGCCCGACCGTGTAGCGCCGATCATCGAGCTGGACGGCGAAGTCGCGGTAGACGAGCATCTGCAGGATCCGGTGGCACGTCGACGGCGAGAGATCCGTGCGCGCGGTGATCTCCTGCAGAGGCAGCGGCGCGGAATCTCGGAGGATCTTCACGATGAGCAGCGCACGATCGATCGACTGGATGAACGTGTTCGGAAGCGCACGGAAGTCGAGGTTCTCCATCGTCGAATCCATCCGGTGCCGGTCCCCTCAGCGGTTGGCCGCTCGTGCAGTGTGCCCTCCAGCCTAGGGTCGAACGGTCCCGAAACACAGAGCCGATCACGTCTGGATCAAGACGCAGAGTGAATGAATCGCCGAGGCGGTCCCTCGGTGCTCAGTGCAGTGCTGAGGTGGTCTCCGGCCCGGTGAGATGCGGCGATGCGACCATTTCGGGCACGCGTCGGTTAGGCTGTGTTCCCACCAGGCGCACCATTCGAGGCCTGCACGACGAGGTTCCGGAAGGGAGCTCTCGATGGACATCGGCGAAGTGTTCTCGGCCGGCGCAGAACTGCTGGGCTGGTGGTTCGAGACGTTCAAGTCCTCGGAAGAGACACTCGAGACAGACGACGCGGCCGAACCTGATAGCTCCGAACCCGATAGCTCTGAACCCGATGGCTTCGAACCCGGCGGGCCCGACGAACAGGGCGGCACCGAGGCGGAGTGAGCGCGACAGCGAGCGAAGCGCACCACCGAAGCAGCGTTCTCGTACGGGTGTGCGCCAGTTGAGTTCGTGATCGCCAGTTGCGCAGCTGGCCATCCTCGACTCAACTGGCGCAGCACTACTCTGCCGTCAGAGTTGCCATGGCGCTGCCACGTTGCCGCCCAGAGGAGGCGGCGGTACGAGAGGCAACCCATCGCTTACCCTGCAGCCCCCACCCCATGACGATGCTGACTATGCGGGCGCAGCGTGCTCAATTGCATGCGCCGACGGGGAAAGCGAGATCGACGTGTTCAACCTTCTCACCCGGAATTGTGACGTCGAGCGGCATGCAGGCGGAGTCTCGATCGCGGAGGAGGAAGCCACCGACCCACCAGTTCACGGTGTCGGCTGGGAGCTTGGGGCAGCTCTGATAAGTGACCTGCGAATAGCCTCCGACACGACCGCCCTCAGTGCGGATACCGGCGTAATCACGCGCTTCCGCGTCGACGCTCACCGTGGCCTCCGCGCCAGCGTCGAGATATGTGCCGATCTTGTAGTAGGCCAGGCCATCCGGCCCCACGTCTGCAGGCTTCCCGTCGATCGTCGGGTAGCCGCGCGCCAGGCCAGGGTAGCTCAGGGGACCGAAGGTGAGATCATTCTTCGCCGCTTCGGCTGCCTGTTGCCGCGCAGCGTCGCAGCCGACGGTCGTCTCACCTTTCGAGCCGGACGCGACCGTGACGGTAGAGGTACGATCCGGTGCCTGCTCGGACCGGTCGGTCGGACCACACCCGGTCAGCGCGGCCACGGTTAAGACAGCTGACGTTGCAAGAGCGCTCAGCCTGCGCGCACTCTGCGTGTGGAAAGGAAACACGTTCTTCCACCTCCCTCGCTTACGGGCCGTTGTAAGTTCGGCTCGCTCCGGCATCCACACATTCAGTGAGCCTCGGACGGGTCCGTCACGCCAGACTGCCCGCCACGCGCACGCCGGTCTTTCGCTGGGCTATGAGGCGGGCGGCGGCGATCTGCCGGCATGCATTGTCGGCGCTGGAAGCCACGGTGATCGTCGGCGCGGGCACGGTGCGCATCGGAGCCGTGGCGGAGAGGGCGGTTGTCCCGGACCGGGTTGCGTGACCGCGGCACAGCAGAGGGCCGGCCGCTCACCTCACTGGTGAACGACCGGCCCTGCGACGCGAACAGCACGTGGGCGGTCACCGACCGCCTGCGCAGCCACCGCCTCGGCGATCAGCGGGACATCACTGCCCGGACTTGATCATCTCTGCGAGCTTTTCGCCCATCATCATCACGGTGATGTTCGGGTTGACGGTGGTGATCTCGGGCATCGCCGAGGCGTCGACGACGCGCAGACGATTGACGCCCTTGACCCGCAGCTGCGGATCGAGCGGCGCCGAGACGTCGTCGGCCGCACCCATCTTCGCCGTGCCCACCGGGTGGTAGACGGTGTTGTGGGTGCGCACGATGTAGTCCTCGAGCTCCTCATCCGTCTGCGCCTCGGTGCCGGGGAACAGCTCGCGACCGGCCCACTCGGACATCGCATCCTGCGAGACGATCTCCCGGGCCTTGCGGATGCCGGCGATCATCACGCGCATGTCATGACCGTCGGGATCGGTGAAGTAGCGCGGGTCGACGAGCGGCTTGTCACGGAAGTCGCACGAACGCAGACGCACCGTGCCGCGCGAGCGCGCATGCGTGACGTTCGGGGTGAGGCAGAACGTGTTCTCCAACGTCGGGTAGCCCTGACGCACCGTGTGCATGTCGAAGGGCACCGAACCGTAGTGCATCATGAGGTCCGGACGATCGAGTCCATCCTCGGTGGGGGAGAAGATGCCGATCTCCCACCACTGCGTCGAGTCCTCGACCATCGGCTTCTTCGCCTCCCACGAGATCACACCCTCGGGGTGGTCCTGGAGGTTCTCACCGACTCCCGGCGCGTCGACACGGGTCTCGATCCCCACCTCGGCGAGGTGGTCTGCCGGACCGATGCCCGAGAGCATGAGCAGCTGCGGGGTGTTGATCGCACCGGCGGAGACGATGACCTCCTTCTTCGCCTCGATCCGGTGGGTCTTGCCGAAGGCGTTGTTGACCACGAGGACGCCGGTGGCGTTGTTCTCGTCGTCGAACTCGATCTCCTTGGCCTGGGTGTCGGTGAGGATCGTGAGGTTCTCACGGTCGAGGATCGGGTGCAGGTAGGACACCGAGGAGGACGACCGGGTGCCGTCGTCCTTGCGGTTGATCTGGAAGAAGTTCGCCCCGTTGATGACGGTCTCGCCCTCGTTGAACTGCACCTTCGGGATGCCGGCCTGCTCGCACGCCTCGAGGAGCGCGATGCCGCACGGGTCGACCGGGGGCACGTTCATCAGACGCACCGGACCATCATGGCCGTGGTGGTCACCGGGCAGCTCATTGTTCTCGAGCTTCCTGTACAGGCCGAAGGTGTCCTTCGAGCCCCAGCCGGTGGCCCCGTACTTCGTCTCCCACTCGTCGAGGTCCTCCTTCGGCGCCCAGAAGGCGATGCACGAATTGTGCGAGGAGCACCCGCCGAGGACCTTCGCCCGCGCGTGGCGCATGAACGAGTTGCCGTGCTCCTGCTTCTCGATCGGGTAGTCCCAGTCGAACCCGGATTCGAGGAGCTCCATCCACCGGTTGAGGCGGAGGATGACATCCTCGTCGACATCGGTGGGACCGGCCTCGAGCAGGCCGACGGTGACGTTCGGGTCCTCGCTCAGGCGAGCGGCGACCGCGGCACCGGCCGATCCGCCTCCGACGACGACGTAGTCAAAGCTGTGCGTGGTATCCACGGGGACTCTCCTCATTCGCTCTCGGTGTGCACGGGGAACCAGCCGGTGACGGCAGGCTCGAGGTTGTGGTAGATGTGCTTGGCCTCCTGGTACTCGGCCATGCCGGTGGGTCCGAGCTCACGGCCGAACCCGGACTGCTTGAAGCCGCCCCATTCCGCCTGCGGCAGGTACGGGTGGAAGTCGTTGATCCAGATCGTGCCGTGGCGCAGCTTCGCCGCGACCTCCTGGCACTTGCCCGCATCCTGCGTCCACACGGCACCGGCGAGACCGTAGATGGTGTCGTTGGCGGTGTCGACCGCCTCGTCGACAGACGAGAAGGTCTCGACCGTGACGACGGGGCCGAACGCCTCATCGGAGACCACGGACATGCCGCGTTCGACCTGGTCGAGCACGGTGGGCAGGTAGTAGTAGCCGTTCTCGAGGTCGCCCTCGCCCCACTTGCCGCCGCAGCGCACACGCGCCCCTTCGGCCACGCCCTTCTCCACGTACTTCGTCACCTTGTCGCGGTGGGCGGCGGAGATGAGCGGTCCGGTCTCGGCATCGGGATCGAAAGGCCCGCCGAGGCGGATCTGGGAGGCCCGTTCGACGAGCTTGTCGACGAACTCCTCGGCGATCGACTCCTCGACGATGAGGCGGGCACCGGCCGAGCAGACCTGGCCGGAGTGGACGAACGCGCCGTTGAGCGCATTGTCGAGAGCCGCATCGAGGTCGGCGTCGGCGAAGACGACGTTGGGGTTCTTGCCGCCGAGTTCGAGCGCGACCTTCTTCACGGTCGCTGCGGCATTGGCGGCAAGGAGACGACCGGTGATGAGGCCGCCGGTGAAGGAGACCATGTCGACGTCCTCACTCGTCGACAGCGGGGCACCGGCATCGGCACCCGCGCCGAGGATGAGGTTGCCGACCCCGGCGGGCAGCCCGAGCTCCTCCATGACCTGCATCGTCATGATCGCGGTGTGCGGGGTGAGTTCGGCCGGCTTGAGGATGAAGGTGTTGCCCGCGGCCAGGCACGGGGCGATCTTCCACGCGGCCTGCAGCAGCGGGTAGTTCCAGGGGGTGATGAGCGCGCACACGCCGACGGGTTCGTACGAGATGCGGCTGACGACGGCGTCGGAGCCGGCGTCGACGATGCGACCGGCATCGTTGGCGGCGAGCTTGCCGAAGTAGTCGAAGCAGTTGGCGATGTCGTCCATGTCGATGCGCGACTCGATGATCCGCTTGCCGGTGTCCAGCGACTCGGCGACGGCGAACTCCTCCTTGCGCTCGCGCAGCACGGAGGCGAAGCGAAGCAGGAAGTCACCGCGTTCGCTCGCGGGCACGCTTGACCAGACGCCGGAGTCGAAGGCACGGCGGGCCGCGGCGATCGCGAGCTCGGTGTCGGCGGGGCTGGCTTCGTCGACGACGGCGACGAGAGTGTCATCGGCAGGATTGCGGATCTCACGGGTGCGGCCGTCCTGGGCCGAGACCCACTGTCCATCGATGAAGAGTGTGTTGGGCACGATGTCTCCTATTCCTGGTGCGATCGTTCGGATGCGTTCGTGTGGTCAGCGATCATAGCCGCCGGCACGATGCGCCGACAGGTGGGCTGAAGGTGGTGGAGAGGAATCCGTCGACGGTGACGGAGATTTCGCCGAGGCGGTTGCGAATCCCGGATGCAGAAGCAGGTTGACGACATCTGTCGTTTCTGCGGCCATGAAAACCCCACTGACTGCGTGTGAATCGGTGGTCGCCCCGGAAGACGAGGCTCTCTGATCGGTTCGCGACGAGTCTAACAGAGCGATCGGAGCGGACTCCGAGGTGGGAATGGCTGTGATTCGAGGGCGGGGGAGCGGACGATCCGAGCGCGCGGATGCAGGTGAGGACGTGTCCCCGCCCACAAGGTGCCTGACGCGAGTGTGGACTAGAATGGTGCGGAATCATTGAAAAGTCTTTATAGGGAGAATCGTGGCCCAAGGGGATTCGCGAGACAGCCAGCACAACCGCCGACAGGACTCGTCGTCCTCGCGCGGGCCACGACATTCCGACCGCCGAGGCGGCTACCAGGGTCAGCGTCGCAACGACGACGACCGTCGCGGTGGTTACCAGGGCAATCGTCGTGACGATGACAGTCAGGGCGGTTACCGCGGGAACCGCGGCAACGATGATCGCCGAGGTGGCTTCGGCGGAGATCGCCGCAACGACGGTGAGCGCCGTGGTGGGTACCAGGGCAATCGTCGTGATGACGACCGCCGCGGTGGATTCGGCGGGGACCGTCGCAACGACGGTGATCGCCGTGGCGGGTACCAGGGCAATCGTCGTGATGACGACCGCCGGGGTGGCTACCAGGGCCAGCGTCGCAACGACGACGACCGTCGCGGTGGGTTCGGCGGAGATCGCCGCAACGACGGTGAACGTCGCGGCGGCTACCAGGGCCAGCGTCGTGACGAAGACCGCCAGGGCGGTTACCGCGGAAACCGCGGCAACGATGGTGAGCGTCGTGGCGGTTACCAGGGACAGCGTCGCAACGACGACGACCGTCGCGGTGGGTTCGGCGGAGATCGCCGCAACGACGGTGAACGTCGCGGCGGCTACCAGGGCAACCGTCGCGATGACGAACGTCGAGGCGGGTACCAGGGCCAGCGTCGTGACGATGACCGTCAGGGTGGTTACCGCGGGAACCGGGGCAACGATGACCGCCGAGGTGGCTACCAGGGACAGCGTCGTGATGATGATCGTCGGGGTGGGTTCGGCGGAGATCGCCGCAACAACGATGATCGACGTGGCGGGTACCAGGGCCAGCGCCGGGATGATGACCGCCGAGGCGGCTTCGGCGGAGATCGTCGCAACGACGGTGACCGCCGTGGTGGGTATCAGGGCAACCGTCGCGACGATGACCGTCGTGGTGGTTACCGCGGGAACCGCGACGATGACCGTCAGGGTGGCTACCGCGGCGACCGTCGTGGCGACGATCGCCGGGACGGCTACCAGGGCGGACGCGGCAGCGATCGCGGCGGCTACGGCCGCAACAACAACGACCGTCGCGCCTCCCGCGCTACCGACACGGGCGACTACGCACGCGAGCAGCGCGCTCGCCGCCCCCGCCTCCAGGAACCCGAGATCCCCGAGGACATCACCGGCAAGGAACTCGACAAGGAGATCCGCGGCCAGCTGCGCTCTCTCGACAAGGAGAACGCCGAGACCGTCGCCAGGCACCTCGTTGCGACCGGCGGCTTCCTCGACGTCGACCCCGAACGCGCCTACGAACACGCGAAGGCCGCAATGGCCCGCGCCGGCCGTGTCGGCCTCGTCCGTGAAGCACTCGGCATCGCGGCGTACCACGTGGAGAAGTATGACGAGGCCGTGCGCGAACTGCGCACGCACCGCCGCATCTCCGGGTCGAACGAGAACATCGCCCTCATCGCCGACGCCGAACGCGGCCGCGGCAAGCCGGAGAAGGCCCTCGAACTGCTCGAATGGGCCAAGGAAGCCGAACTCGACAATGACACCCGCACCGAGCTCGTCATCGTCGCCGCCGGCGCCAAGTCCGACCTCGGCGACATCGATGCAGCCCGCGCGCTCATCGAGGCAGAGGACTTCACCCAGCGTCCGAGCGGTGCGCTCGTCCGCCTGATGTCCGCCTACGCCGAGGTGCTGCGCCTCCACGGTGAGACCGAACTCGCCGACAAGTACGAAGAGCTCTCCCGCCGCACCGCGAAGGCCACGGGAACACTGTTCGGAGACGAAGAGCCCGACCCGAACTTCGGCGTCGAGATCGAGACCGTCGAAGAGATCCCCGACGAGGATCTCGAGGGCCCCGACGACGCAGACGCTGACTCGAATGCTGACGCCGACGTTGAGGTGGATTCGAATGCCGACACCGACGCGGAAGGCGACGCGGCAGTGGATGACATCGCGTCGAACGACACCGCGTCGAACGGCACGGTGTCGGACGAGACTACGACGACCGACGAGGGCACGCTGTACGCAGATGCCGGGCAGGCCGGCTCGACGGACGACGAAGCTCCGACCTCGACCGGTGAGGCGGCCAGCGCGGAATCCGCTGCCGACAACTCAGCAGCTGTCGCCGCGGAGGACGCTGCTCCGGCCGAGGACGCTGCTCCCGCCGCGGACCCCGATGAGCCGGCCGCTGCTGCGCCCGCCTCGAAGACGCATGTCTCCGAGAAGGAGCTGAAGAAGGTCAAAGTCTCCGAGGACGAGATCGAAGCCGAACTCGACGAGCTCCTCGCTGAAGCAGATGACGCCGAAGCAGACGACGCTGAAGCGGGCGTCTCCGATGCGACCGACGGTGACGTGATCGCCGACTCCGCCGAAGCGCCGAGCGACGCTGGCGACACCGCGGCCGATGACACTGCTACCACCGACACCGGGACCGACGAGCCGGAGGGATCGGACTCGGCGAACGGAGATCGGTGACGAAGGCCGCTGAGCACGCCCGAGACCACGGCGTCCCCGCGGGGACGCCGATCGACGGCGTGCTCTTCGACCTCGACGGCGTCGTCTACCACGGCCCCGAGGCCATCCCCGGCGCGGTCACCGGCATCACCGGACTCCACGACCGCGGCATCCCCGTCGGCTACGTGACGAACAATGCGACCCGCACCGCCGAGGTCGTCGCCGCCCACATCTCCGACCTCGGCATCCCCACCGCCCCCACCGATGTCATCACCTCACCGCAGGTCCTCGCGGCCCGCCTCAGCGAGGAATACGGCACGGGCGCGAAGATCCTCCTCGTCGGCACGACCGGGCTCTCCGAGGCGCTCACCCAAGCGGGCCTGACGATCGTCGACTCGCTCGAGGACTCTCCCGTCGCCCTCGCGCAGGGACTCGACCCGCACATCGACTACGCAGGCATCGTCCGCGCCGCCGAGGCGATCACCACCGGCCTCGACTGGTGGGCGACGAACCCCGACTTCTCGATGGTCGGCCGTGCGAGCAGGGTGCCCGGCAACGGCGCCTTCCTCGACATGCTCTCCCGCCTCACCGACAGAAGTCCGCGCATCGTCGGCAAACCCTCCCCGGACGTCATGAACCACGCCGGGAAGCGGCTCGGGTCCGCACGCCCACTCATGGTCGGCGACCGCCTCGACACCGACATCGAAGGCGGCAACCGGGCCGGCTTCGACACCGCCCTCGTCCTCACCGGCGTCCACGACCTCCACGACGCGCTGGCCGCGGACCCGATCCGCAGGCCCACGGTCATCCTGCCGACGCTTGACGACCTGCCGCGCGTGCTCGACTCAGCGACGGTGCGACCGCAGGGCGCAGAGGGACACGACGTGGAGCTTGCCCCCACCGTCAGCGGCAGGGAGCTCCACCTCGCCGAGGCGGCATTCACCGACCCGGCTGCGATCGAAGACGCCCTGCGTCTGGCGTGGCAGGCGATTGACGCCGGTGAGAGCATTGAGCCGGGAAATCTGCCGAGGAGGATCGATGACTGAGACCCCTGCCCCGACCCCGGGAAGCATCAACAAGGACGTCCCCGCCGAGGCGTGGAAGCGTGATCTCGCGGCGGCCGCCGAGGCCCCGGCCGCCGACCGGCACACCGCGATCTCCGCCCTCCTCGACGACCTCGACACCCAGGTGGGTGCTCTGTGAGCCACCCCGGCCCGACCCCTCCCGGCCAGCCAAACCCCGGCCCCGGCGACGCTCCACCGCACGGACCCCAGCCCCGGACCCGCCTCGACCGTGCACTCGTCGACCGCGGCCTGCTGCCCTCCCGCTCCCGCGCCGCCCGCGAGATCGCCGCCGGCCGCGTGAGCGTCAACGGCACCACCGTGGTCAAACCCGCCGTCGAAGTCACCGCCGCAGACACCCTCACCGTCGACGACCCCGACCCGTGGGTCGCCCGCAGCGCCCACAAACTCCTCGGCGCCCTCACCGACTTCGGCATCGACCGCCTCGACGGGCTCACCGCACTCGACGCCGGTGCCTCGACCGGCGGATTCACCCAGGTCCTCCTCAGCCGCGGCGTCGCCGAGGTCTGGGCCGTCGACGTCGGCCACGACCAGCTCGCCGAGTCCCTGCGCACCGACGACCGCGTCCACGTCCGCGAAGGCCTCAACCTCCGTGCCCTCGCAGGCTCCGATGTGCCCGCCCACGGCCTCGACCTCGTCGTCGCCGACGTCTCGTTCATATCCCTGCGCCTCCTCCTCGAACCCCTCTTGGCCACCGTCCGCCCCGGCGGCGAACTCCTCCTCATGGTCAAACCCCAGTTCGAACTCGCCCGCTCCGTCCTCGACAAGCACGGCGTCGTCACGAAGCCCGCCGACCGCCGCCGCGCGATCACCTCCGTCCTCGACGCGATCAACGCGACAGGGGCCCGCGTCACCGACATCGCCGCCTCGGCGCTTCCGGGACCCAGCGGAAACCGGGAGTACTTCCTGCGTGTTCGACCCGAATCCACCCCACCTGCGTCCGATAGGCTCGATACGGCGGCGGTCCGCGCCCGCCTCGAGGAGATCATGGAAGGAGAGTCGTGAGCCGGTACATCATGGTGCTGCTCCACCCGCAGCGCGAGGACTCCGCGGTCGCCGCGGTGCAGGTGTGGAAGGCCCTCCTCGACGACGGCATCACCCCCGTCGTCCTCGACGAGGAGATCCTCGACGTCGCCTCCCGCAGCTCCTACCCCGACGTCCACCAGGACCTCCTCTCCCGCTGCGTCATCATCAGCGCCAGCCAGCTCGCGACGTGGAAGACCAAGTGCGAACTCGTCATCGTGCTCGGCGGCGACGGTACGATTCTGCGCGCCGCCGAACGCTTCCACGGCTCCGGGGTCCCGCTCATGGGCATCAACCTCGGCCACGTCGGATTCCTCGCCGAAAGCGAGAAGGAGGACCTCGCCGAGGCGGTCCACCGTGCCTCCGAACGCGACTACCTCGTCGAGGAGCGGCTCGCCCTCGACGTCAGCGTCTGGCATGAGGGCGAGCAGATCTACTCGGCCTGGGCGCTCAACGAGGCGACCGTCGAGAAGACCTCGAAGTCACGGATGATCGACGTCGTCCTCGGCGTCGACTCCCGCCCCGTCTCCGCGTTCGGCTGCGACGGCGTCATCCTCGCGACCCCCACCGGGTCGACCGCGTACTCGTTCTCCGCCGGCGGGCCCATCGTGTGGCCCGAGGTCGAAGCGCTCCTCCTCGTCCCGATCTCCGCCCACGCGCTGTTCACCGAACCGCTCGTCGTCAACCCGAACTCCCGCCTCGGCGTGGAGATCACCCCATCGAACCCCGACTTCGCCGCCGTCCTCTGGTGCGACGGCCGCCGGGCCCTCGAACTGCCCGCCGGGGCCCGGGTCGAAGCGAAGCGCTCGGAGTCCCCGATCAAGCTCGCCCGCCTCCACACCGGTCCCTTCACCGACCGCCTCGTCGCGAAGTTCCGTCTCCCCGTCTCCGGGTGGCGGGGACCGATCGAGGGAGGCTGAATGATCTCCGAACTGCGCATCTCCCACCTCGGCGTCATCGCCGCAGCCGAGGTCGAACTCGCCCCCGGATTCACCGTCGTCACCGGTGAGACCGGTGCCGGCAAGACGATGTTCGTCTCTGCCCTCAGCCTGCTCATGGGGGAGAAGGTCGGCGCCGGCGTCGTCCGCACGGGCGCGGAGAAGGCCGAGGTCGAAGGCATCTTCACCGAGGTGCCCGAACCCGTCCAGACCCGCATCGAAGAGGCCGGGGGCAGCGCCGACGACGAAGCGATCATCTCCCGCACCGTCGCCAGCAAAGGCCGAGCCCGGGCCACCGCCGGCGGCCGGACCGTGCCCATCGGGGTGCTCTCCGAGATCGCCGATGACCTCATCACCCTCCACGGCCAGTCCGAACAGCTCCGACTCAAAGGCCAGACCGCCCAGCGCCGCCTCCTCGACTCAGCCGGAGGACCCGCACTCGCCGACGCCGCCGAGGCGTACCGGACCGCGTTCGGCCACTGGCGGGAGACCGAGGCCCGCGTCCAGCGGATCAAGGACTCCACCGCCGCCAGACGCGAACGCATCCTCTGGCTCCAAGGCTGCCTCGACGCGATCGACACCGTCCGCCCCCAACCCGGCGAGGACGAGGCGCTCACCGCCCTGGCCGCAAAGCTCGGTGCCGCCGCCGACATCACCCGCGCCGTCGGCGGCGCCCACGACCTCCTGCTGGGCTCCGAACTCGACGAGACCGGTGCCGCCGTCGACCGGGTCCACGAAGCGATCAGCGCACTCACCGACGTCGAGAGCTCCGACCCCGAACTCGTCCGCATCCGCGAGGGCCTCTCCGACACCGTGCTGCGCCTCTCCGACGCCGCCGCCGAACTGAGCTCCTACCTCTCCGGCTTCGACGAACTGGGGGAGACCTCGCTCGAGGAGACCGAAGCCCGCCGCGCCGAACTCGGCACGCTCGCCCCCTACGGGGAGACCGTCGCCGACGTCCTCGACTTCGAGACCCGCGCTGCCGCCGAACTCACCGAACTCGAAACCGAGGACCGCGACCTCGACCAGCTCGACGCCGAACTCGCCGCCGCCGAGGCGGCCATGCGGGAGAAGGGCCTGGCCCTGCGGGCCCTGCGCGAGGCGACCGCTGAGACGTTCTCGGCCGCGGTCAGCCGCGAGCTCACCGCCCTGTCGATGCCGAAGGCCGCCGTGGCCTTCGAGATCTCCGAACGGGAACCGACGAGTCACGGCATGGACGACATCCGCCTCACCTTCGCCCCGCACGACTCCTCGCCCGGTGACGACATCGGCAAGGTCGCCTCCGGCGGTGAGCTCTCCCGCGTCATGCTCGCCATCGAAGTCGTCCGCGCCGCCGAGGACGGGGTGCCGACCTACGTCTTCGACGAGGTCGACGCCGGCGTCGGCGGCAAGGCCGCCGTCGAGATCGGCCGGCGGCTCGCCGCCCTCGCCCGCCACGCTCAGGTCATCGTCGTCACCCACCTCCCGCAGGTCGCGGCGTGGGCGGACACGCACGTGACGATCGTCAAGGACGACGACGCGGAGACCGTGCGCTCCGGGGTCCGCGAACTGAGCGAGGACGAACGTGTGAGCGAACTCTCGCGGATGCTCGCAGGCATGGAGGACTCCGCCTCGGCGAAGGCCCACGCCGCCGAGCTCCTCGACTCCGCCCGGCAGGTCAAAGCCGGTGCGCCGACGCCTTCGTGAGAGAATGGGCGAACCATGAAAGCGCGCAGAATGAGGGAGACCCCCACGGTCCCGACCCGATCGGACCCGGCTCCGGCCAAACTCGACCGCCGGACGAAGGACCTCACGAAGCGCCTGGCCGCCGGTGACATCGCGGTCATCAAGCACTCCGACATCGACCGCGTCTCCGCCGAGGCCCTCGTCGCCTGCCGCCCCGTCGCCGTCATCAACGCCGACAAGTCGATCTCCGGTCGCTACCCGAACCTCGGGCCCGGGATCATCGTCGACGCCGGCATCCCGCTCATCGACGCCACCGGCGCGGAGATCTTCGACGCGATCACCGAAGGCGATGAGATCAGCATCGACGGCGGCACCGTCTACCTCGACGGCAAGGAGGTCGCCGCAGGCGTCGCACAGACCCCGGAGACGATCGCCGAGGACATGCACGAGGCCGAAGCCGGGATGAACTCCGTGCTCGTCGACTTCGTCGACAACACGATCGAGTACATCCGCAAGGACTCCGACCTCCTCTCCGCCGAACTCGTCGTCCCCGAGGTCCGCACCGACTTCGACGGCCGGCACGCCCTCATCGTCGTCCGCGGCTACCACTACAAAGAGGACCTCGCGATCCTCGCCCCCTACATCCGCGAATACCGGCCCCTGCTCATCGGCGTCGACGGCGGTGCCGACGCGATCCTCGAGGCCGGGTACAAACCCGACATGATCGTCGGCGACATGGACTCCGTGTCCGACTCCGCGCTCACCTCGGGCGCGGAGATCGTCGTCCACGCCTACCGCGACGGCCACGCCCCGGGCACCGAGCGCGTCAAGGCCCTCGGCGTCGACTGCGTCGCCTTCGCCGCCTCGGGCACGAGCGAGGACATCGCGATGCTGCTCGCCGACGACAAGGGCGCCGACCTCATCGTCGCCGTCGGCACCCACGACACGCTCATGGAGTTCCTCGACAAGGGCCGCAAGGGCATGGCCTCGACGTTCCTCACCCGCCTGCGTGTCGGGTCGAAGCTCATCGACGCCAAGGGCGTCTCCCTCCTCTACCGCCAGCGCATCTCGAGCCTCCAGCTCACCGTCCTCATCATCGCCGGCCTCGTCGCCCTCGGCGTCGCGATGGCCGCCACCGCGGCCGGTCAGACCTTCCTCGGTCTCATCGCCGCGCAGCTCGACGGCGTCTTCGGCTGGATCGGCTCCCTCTTCGGCGGCGACCCCACCGCTGCGACAGAATCCTCCGGTGCCCTGCGCGCCGTTCTCGACTCAAGGACTGCCTCGTGATCGATTTCCGCTACCATCTCGTCTCCCTCGTCTCGGTGTTCCTCGCCCTCGCCGTCGGCATCGTCCTCGGCGCCGGCCCCCTCAAGGAGCCCATCGGGGAGTCCCTGCAGAGCCAGGTCGACGCCCTGCGCACCGACCGCGACGACCTGCGCACCCAGCTCGAGGCCGCCGGCGGCAACATCGAGAAGCAGAACGAGTTCGTCTCCGCCGCGGCCCCCGAACTCATCGGCGGCACCCTCAACGACACGCAGATCAGCGTCATCACCGGCCCCGAGGCGAACGCCGAGCAGGTCGAACAGGTGACCAACCGGATCCAGGAGGCCGGCGGTCAGATCGCCGGTGACGTCGCCTTCGTCGTGGACACGCTCACCGTCGACGGCTCCGGTGACTTCCTCACCACCCTGCGCGGCATCGTCCCGGGTCTGCCCGCCGACGATGCGACCGCGCTGCGCTCGGCGCTCGTCATCGCCCTCACCGGCCGGGCCTCGATGATCACCGAAGGCCAGGAGCGCGACGACGCCGAGGCGAAGGCCACCGACCTCTACAACGCCTTCATCGACGCCGGCCGGCTGCGCAGCGACACCGACCACCGCACGACCGAGCTCTTCGTCATCATCGACGACGAGAACTCCCAGCTCGCCGACGAGACGCAGCCGAGCCCCGAGGCGACCGGCGACAAGGCCACCCGCGAGGTCATCACCGACTTCGTCAACGCCCTGACCGCCGAATCGAAGGCCGTCGTCGTCGCCGGTGACGCCGGCTCCGCCCAGAACGGGCTCGTCAACGTCCTGCGCACCGAGAAGTCCCGGGCCTCGACCGTCGACGGCCTCGGCCTCGGCGCCGGACCCATCATCACCGTCCGCGCGATCGCGGCGGCCAACAACGGCACCCACGGCCACTGGGGCTTCGCCTCGGACGCCGAAGCGGTCCTGCCCGGAAAGGTCTGACATGATCCGCACGATCGTCTCCTCCGCCGTCGCCGGACTCCTCGGGTACGGCGTGACGAAGGCCCTGCTGTCCTCCCCGCTGCGCAGGCACCCGCGCGTCGTCCGCACCAACCACGCCGGGGAGGACGTCACCCTCCTCGAAGGCCCCGCCGTGGCCGCAGGCCTGCTCGCCGGCAGCGTCCTCATCGAGGACCCCCGCCAGCGGGCGGCGACCCTGCTCGCCACTGCCGCCTCCGGTGCCCTCGGCGCCGTCGACGACTTCATGGAATCCGGCAGCTCGAAGGGCCTGCGCGGTCACCTCAGCGCTCTGGCCCGCGGGGAGGTCACGACCGGGGCGCTCAAGGTCACCGGCATCCCGGCCGCCGCGATCATCGCCGCGGCCGTCCTCGGCCCCGACGCCCATCGCCGCCGGAACATCGTCGCCGCGGCACTCCCGCAGTGGGCGCAGCCGGCGCACGAGCGCTCGTGGATCGCTGCGACCGTCGACACCGTCGTCACCGGGGGAGTCATCGCCGGATCGGCGAACCTCTTCAACCTCCTCGACCTCCGTCCGGGACGCGCGCTCAAAGCCGGTCTCCTCGTGGCGGGCCTCATGCCGCACCGCCGCGGGGTCACCTGGGTGCCGACCGCCGTCGTCACCGGAACGACCGCAGCGGCCTGGCCCGACGACCTCGGCGGGACCGCGATGCTCGGCGACACCGGCGCCAACGCCCTCGGCGCCGCCCTCGGCACGACGGTCGCGGCGAACTCGACGGCCGGTCAGCGCGCTGTCGTCCTCGGCGTGCTCGTCGGCCTCACCCTGCTCAGCGAGAAGGTCTCGTTCACGTCGATCATCGAATCCACCCCCGGACTGCGGGAGATCGACGCCTTCGGGCGTGAGGTGAAGTGAACAGGCTCGTCCGGCTCTTCGCCTCGGCGGCGCTGCTCGTCTCGATCATCACCCTGATCACCCGGCTCGTCGGGTTCCTCCGCTGGCTCGTCTTCTCGAACTCGGTCGGCGCCGGCACCGTCGGCACCGCCTACCAGACGGCCAACCAGGTCCCGAACATCCTCTTCGAGGTCGTCGCCGGCGGCGCCCTGGCCGGCGCGGTCATCCCCCTGCTCGCCGTGCCCCTGGCCCGGGCGGACCGGGAGACGGCGAGCCGGATCGCCTCGGCGCTGCTGACGTGGGCGGTGAGCGTGACGCTGCCGCTGACGCTCCTCGTCGCCGTCTTCGCCCAGCCGATCGCCGCCGTGCTCATCCCGCCCGGCGACCACGGCGCCGGCACCCAGCAGACGGCGACGGCGGTCCTCCTCCTCATGTTCGCCCCGCAGCTCGTCCTCTACGGCATCGGCGCCGTCCTCACCGGCGTCCTCCAGGCGCACCGGAAGTTCCTCTGGCCCGCGTTCGCCCCGCTGCTCTCCAGCCTCGTCGTCATCGGCTCCTACATCACCTACGCCGGTGTCGGCGGCACGGACGCGACGTGGCAGACCCACATCGGATGGCTCGGCTGGGGAACGACGGCCGGCGTCGCCGCCCTCGCGCTGCCCCTGGCCCTGCCGATGCGCTCGACGGGTCTGCGGATCCGCCCGACGTGGACGTTCCCGCCCGGTGTCGCCCGGCGCGCCCTGCGCCTGGCCGGCGCCGGGATGGCGGCCCTGCTCGCCCAGCAGGGGGCCGTGCTCGTCACGATGCTCCTGTCCAACCGCTCCGGCGGCACCGGCACGTTCGTCCTCTTCAACTACATCAACGCCGTCTACCTCCTGCCCTACGCGGTCCTCGCGATCCCCGTCGTCACGGTGATGTTCCCGACGATCTCGACGTGGGTGGGCCGCGCCGGCGACCCCGCGGCGACCGCGGGCGACCGGGAGGCCGCCCGGACCCGGCTGCACTCGCTCACGGCGACCACCTCGGCGGTCATCATCACCATCGGACTGCTCGGCACCGTCATCCTCATGAGCGCGGCCGGACCGCTCGAGTACTTCTTCACCGCAATCGACGCCGTCGGCGGCGAGGACTCCGCCCCGTTCTCCGCGATGAGCGCGGCGATCGTCGTCATGGCCCTCGCCGTGCCCGGCTGGTCGTTCATCGCGTGGGGCTCGCGGATCTTCTACGCCCTCGAACGCTCCCGCCACGCCGCCGTGGCGACGACGATCGGCTGGGTCCTCGTCATCGTCGGCATGATCGCCGCGATCGCCGTGACGAACGCGCAGGGCAACCCGGACCGCACCCTCGTCGCGATCTGCCTCGGCTACGTCCTCGGCATGACCGCCGCCGCCGTGTCCCTGCTCATCTCGATCCGCCGCGTCCTCGGCCCCGGCGGACTCACCGGGGTGCTGCGCCGCAGCGTCCTCTCCCTCGTCGCGGCCGGCATCGCGTCGGTCATCGGCACGCTCGCCGCCCGCTGGCTCGCCGGGCTCCTCGGCACCACGGCAGCCCCCTCGGTCGTCGTCGGCATCCTCGCCGCCCTCATCGGGTGCCTCGTCTTCGGACTCATCGTCCTCCTCGACCGCAGCTACCTCGCCGAGGTGCGCGGCCTGCTCGCCTCCCGCCGCTCCACCGCGCCCACGCCGCCGGTGACCGGTCCGCCCGCAGGCACCGACCACGTCCCCGGCGCCTCACCGACCCCGAACGAGGAGAACCCATGAGGATCGTCTACGTCATCGGCACCTCGACCGGAGGAGTCGGCACCCACGTGCGGGCCCTGGCCCGCGACGTCGCCGCGGCCGGTCACGAGGTCGGCGTCGTCGGCCCCGCCGCCACCGACGAGCAGTTCGGGTTCTCCGCGCTGCCCGGGGTGCGCTTCGCCGCCCTCGACGTCGGCACCGGGGTCGGCCCCCGCGACACCGGGCTCGTCACCGCGCTGCGAAGGATCCTCCGCCGCTTCGGCCCCGACGTCGTCCACGCGCACGGCTTCCGCGCCGGCCTCCTCGCCCTTCTCGCGACCCGCCTGCTGCGCCCCCGCCCGCGCTTCATCGTCAGCCTCCACAACCAGGCGGCGGGCACGGGACTGCGCGGCCGCATCGAGACCGGGATTGAGCGGCTGCTCGCCCGCGGCGCCGACGTCACGCTGGCCGCGAGTACCGACCTCGTCATCCGCGCCCACGACCTCGGTGCCCGCGACGCCCGGTTCGCGCCCGCCGCCGCACCGCCGGTGCGCGAGGTCAGCACCGCCGAGGCGACCGCGACCCGTGAGGCGCTCGCCGCCGAGTACGGGTTCCCCGCCGACGCCGCCATCGTCCTCGCCGTCGGCCGCGTCGCCCCGCAGAAGAACTACGCCATGCTCGTCCGCGCGCTCGCCCGCCTCGGGAAGCACTCGGGTGACCTCGTCGTCCTCGTCGCCGGTGCCGCCGATGAGACCGTGCTCGCCGAGATCCGCGCACAGTACGCGACCGCGGCGACCGCCTCGGCGCTGCCCGCCCTCCATTTCCTCGGACCCCGCGACGACATCGCCGAACTCATCGCCGCCGCCGACATCTCCGTCCTCACGAGCCGCTGGGAGGCCCGCGCACTCGTCCTCCAGGAGGCTCTGCTCTCCGGGCAGGCGATCATCGCGACCGCCACCGGGGGGACCCCGGAGCTCGTCGGCGACGCCGGGATCCTCATCGCCTCCGACGACGACGCGGCACTGGCCGAGGCGATCGGAGACCTCGCCGCCGACCCCGGCCGGCGCACCGAGCTCGGGGACCGGGCGCGGGCGCGGGGAGCCGAACTCCCCGACGAGGCCGCGGTCGCCGCAGAGATCCTGGCCGTCTACGCTGAAGCGCCCGTCGCCCCAGGTAGGCTTGAAGGCAACTGAGTAGAAAGAGGATGAGGGAATGAGCCACACCGCCGAGATCCAGCCGCTGAGCACCGCCACGAGGATCCTCCACGTGCTCGCCGAGACGACGGGACCCGTCGCCGAGGTCGCGAAGATCGCCGTGATCGGCCATCTCAAGGCCGGTTTCAAGGTCGGACTCGCCGCTCACCCGGACCTCCTCGAGACGATCGACGTGCCAGCGGACCTGCGGGAGAACTACCGGGAGATCCCGCTGACGGCCAAGCGGCGGCTGAGCCCCTCGGACCCGAACTCGGCCTTCATCCTCCACAAGCACTACCCGCACGTCGACATCGTCCACGCCCACGGCCTCCACGCCGCCACCCTGGCCGGTCTCGGCTTCACGGGACTGCCCTCCCGGCTCCACCCGACGGCCGTGGCCACGGTGGAGAACTTCGACCCCGCCGATGTCATCGAGAAGACCGGCGCCGAGGTGGTCGCCCGGACCGCGACCGCCGTGCTCGGCACCACCGAACCCGTCGTCGAATGGTTCGCCGGCTCCGTCCCGCTCGTCGAACGCGCCGAACTCGTCACCCCCGACATCGACACCGACCTCACGGTGACGATGTCCCGGGCGCAGGTGCGCAGGCAGCTGGGCATCAAGGACGGCACGTGGATGATCGCGAGCCCGATCGCGCTCAAGGACCACACGGCACTGGCCACCGTCCTCGACGCCGCCGGCCAGATCAACTCCCGCCGCCGCGACCGCCGCGCCGTCACCGTGCTCACCGGCACCGGCCGGGACCGGAGGACCGTGGCGAACTCGTTCGCCGACCGCGGCGTCATCGTCGCCCCGGCCGACGACCTCGTCGACGTCGTCGCCGCCGCCGATGTCGTCATCGCCGCGGAGTCCATGACCGGGCTCAGCCATGAGGACCTCATGCAGCTGTCGAAGCCGACGATCTTCATCGGCAACGAGCGTCGGGCCGGCATCTGGGGCGATTCGGCGCCGATCGTCGCCCCCGACGACACGGACGGCCTGCTGCGTGAGATCAATCATCTTCTCGACGACCCCGCCGCCCGCGGCGCGCAGGCGATCGCCGCGAAGAAGCGGGTCATCGACGTCGACAACCCCGGTCAGATCGCCTCGAGCCTCCTCGGCGTCTACGCCGAGGCCGACGCCGCGTCGAATTCCCGACAGCCGGTTTGATAGAATCAAATTCCGTGGTGAATCGTATCGGGGCCCAAGAGCCGAACACAGTCAAGCACATCTTCGTCACCGGAGGCGTCGCCTCCTCTCTCGGCAAGGGTCTGACGGCATCGAGCCTCGGACACCTGCTCACTCAGCGCGGCATCAAGGTCGCCATGCAGAAGCTCGACCCCTACCTCAACGTCGACCCGGGAACGATGAATCCGTTCCAGCACGGTGAGGTCTTCGTCACCGAGGATGGAGCGGAGACCGACCTCGACATCGGTCACTACGAGCGCTTCCTCGACATCGACCTCGATGGTGCCGCGAACGTCACCACCGGACAGGTCTACTCCTCGGTCATCGCCAAGGAGCGCCGCGGCGCCTACCTCGGCGACACCGTCCAGGTCATCCCGCACATCACGGACGAGATCAAGTCCCGGATGCGCGCGCAGGCCGAACGTCCCGCCGAGGACCGTCCCGATGTCATCATCACCGAGATCGGCGGCACCGTCGGCGACATCGAGTCCCAGCCGTTCCTCGAGGCCGCCCGCCAGGTCCGCCACGACGTCGGCCGCGACAACGTCTTCTTCATCCATGTCTCCCTCGTGCCCTACCTCGGGCCCTCGGGGGAGCTGAAGACGAAGCCGACCCAGCACTCCGTGGCCGCCCTGCGCTCGATCGGCATCCAGCCCGATTCGATCGTGCTCCGCTCCGACCGCGACCTGCCGGACTCGATCCGGGCGAAGATCGCCTCGGCCAGCGACGTCGACCTCGAAGCCGTCGTTCCCTGCGTCGACGCCTCGAGCATCTACGAGATCCCCAAGGTCCTCCATGACGGCGGTCTCGACGTCTACGTCATCCGCCGTCTCAACCTGCCCTTCCGCGACGTCGACTGGACGAAGTGGGACTGGGTCCTCGAACGCGTCCACAATCCGGCGCACGAAGTGCGCATCGGCGTCGTCGGCAAGTACATCGACCTGCCCGACGCGTACCTCTCCGTCACCGAGGCGCTGCGCCACGGCGGGTTCGCCAACGACGCCCGCGTGAAGATCGAGTGGATCCAGTCCGATGAGTGCGACTCCGAGGCCGGTGCGGCCGCGGCGCTGTCGGGTCTCGACGCGATCTGCATCCCCGGCGGCTTCGGCGTCCGCGGCATCGAGGGCAAGGTCGGTGCGCTCCGCTACGCCCGCGAGAACGGGATTCCGACGCTCGGCCTGTGCCTGGGCCTGCAGTGCATGGTCATCGAGTACGCCCGGAACGCCGCCGGCATCGAGGGCGCGTCGTCGTCGGAGTTCGACCCCGACACGCAGTTCCCCGTCGTCGCGACGATGGCCGAGCAGATGTCGATCGTCGACGGCGAGGGCGACCTCGGCGGCACGATGCGCCTGGGCACGTACCAGGCGAAGCTCACCGAGGGCAGCGTCGCCGCCGGCGCGTACGGGGCGACCGACATCAGCGAACGCCACCGTCACCGCTACGAGGTCAACAACGCCTACCGCGATGAGCTCGCCGAGGCGGGGCTGCAGTTCTCCGGCACCTCACCCAACGGTGAGCTCGTCGAATTCGTCGAGCTGCCCGCCGACGTCCACCCGTACTACGTGTCGACGCAGGCGCACCCCGAGCTGAAGTCGCGCCCGACGAAGCCGCATCCGCTCTTCGCCGGACTCGTCGCCGCCGCCCTGGCCAACCGGTGAGGGACCGCGCCGGTGAATGACCTCCACGACATCCCGTTCACCCCGGAGATCACCGCATCCACCGAGGCGTACCAGGGTGCCGTGTGGTCGATCCGGCGCGAGACCTTCGACCTGCCCGAAGCCACGGGACTCGTGCGCGACCTCATGGTGCACACGGGTGCCGTGGCCGTGGCGTGCCTGAACGAGGACAACGAGATCCTCCTCGTCCAGCAGTACCGCCATCCCGTCCGGGCCCGTCTCTGGGAGGTCCCGGCTGGACTCCTCGACATTCCCGGCGAGGACCCGCTCACGGCCGCCCAGCGGGAGCTCGCCGAGGAGGCCGACCTGCGCGCCGGCTCCTGGCGGGTGCTCTCGGACTCCGTGCTCTCCCCGGGCGGCAGCAGCGAGACGATGCGGCTCTACCTCGCCCGCGACCTCACCCCGGTGCCGACCGCCGACCGGCATGAGCGCAGCGACGAGGAGGCCGGGTTCGTCTACCGCTGGGTCGACCTCGACGAGGCGCTCGCGGCGATCGCCGACGGCCGCCTGACGAACTCCGTGGCCCAGCTCGCGATCCTCCAGGTCGCCGACGTCGTTCGCCGTGAGGCGGCAGGCGAGAACGCGCACACGCGTCCGATCGGCGCGCCCCGGCTCCTCGTCGACGGCCGCGACGCACCTCCGGCCGGGTCGATCTCGGCCCCGCCGTCGGACGCGGCGGCCTCAGGCGCCCCGCCCTCGGCTGAGTCCTGAGCCGGCATGGCCAGGCACGGTGCCGAACTCCTTCCCGAACTGCCCGCGGCGCTCGAGCGCGCCTTCGCCGGCTACCTCGGCGCGCTGCGCTTCGAACGCGGACTCTCGCTCAACTCGATCGACGCCTACGCCCGTGACCTCGGCCGGTACGGGACGTGGCTGGCGACGGCGGGGATCGGCCGCCTCGGCGAGGTGACCCGCACCCATATCGAGGAGTTCGCGCTCCATCTCCAGGATTCGGGTCTCGCCCCGCGGACCCGGGCCCGCGCCCTCGTCGCGGTCCGCCGCTTCCACGCCTTCGCCCACGCCGACGGGCTCACCGACGCCGATCCCGCCTCCGAGGTCAGTCCGCCGCGGGAGGGTCTGCGGCTGCCGAAGGCCCTGTCCGTGTCCGCGGTCGAGGCGATGCTCGCGACGACGGCGGGGGAGGAGCCGGCGCAGCTGCGGGCCGCTGCCCTCCTCGAACTCCTCTACGCGACCGGGGCCCGCATCTCCGAGGCCGTCGGCGCCGACCTCGACGACCTCGACCTCGAGACCGGGCTGATCCGCCTCTACGGCAAGGGCGGGAAGGAGCGGATCGTCCCGTTCGGATCCCATGCCGCCGCCGCCCTCGGGGCCTGGGTGACCCGCGTGCGCCCGACGATGGCGGCGAAGGCGACCTCCGGCGCGCCCGCCGGGGCCCTCTTCCTCAACGCCCGCGGTACGCGGATGTCGCGGCAGACGGCATGGAAGATCGTCGTCGCCGCCGGGGAACTCGCCGGTTTGGAGACCGAGGTCTCCCCGCACACGTTCCGCCACTCCTTCGCCACCCACCTCCTCGACGGCGGGGCGGACATCCGCGTCGTCCAGGAGCTGCTCGGGCACGCCTCGGTGACGACGACGCAGATCTACACGAAGGTGTCGGAGGAAACATTGCGCGAGGTCTACGCCACCTCGCACCCCCGAGCGCGGTAGGGTTATGCACAGCACGCAACGAAAGGTGGCCGACCGAGTGATGAATCCGCAACAGGCGTTGGATCTCCCCACAGCGAAGAGCGTCGACGACTTCGCCGAACCCGCCCCGCTGGACTCGCACGGGCCCGCACGCATCATCGCCATGGTCAACCAGAAGGGCGGTGTCGGGAAGACGACGTCGTCGATCAACCTGGGCGCCTCCCTGGCCGCGTACGGCCGCAAGGTCCTCCTCGTCGACTTCGACCCGCAGGGCGCCCTGTCGGTGGGACTCGGCATCAACCCCTACGACCTCGACATCAGCATCTACAACCTGCTGATGAACCCGCGACTCGATCCGCACGACGTCATCGTCGAGACCGAGTTCGACGACATCGACGTCCTGCCCGCGAACATCGACCTCTCCGCTGCCGAAGTCCAGCTCGTCGGCGAGGTCGCCCGCGAACAGGTCCTCTCCCGCGTCCTTGCGAAGGTCGCCGGCGAGTACGACGTCGTCCTCATCGACTGCCAGCCCTCGCTCGGCCTGCTCACCGTCAACGCGCTCACCGCCTCCCACGGGGTCATCATCCCGCTCGAGACGGAGTTCTTCGCCCTGCGCGGCGTCGCCCTTCTCGTCGAGACGATCGAGAAGGTCCAGGACCGCCTCAACCCCTCCCTCGAGGTCGACGGGATCCTCGCGACGATGTTCGACTCGCGGACCCTGCACTCGAAAGAGGTGATGAGCCGGGTCTCCGAGGCGTTCGAGGACAAGGTCTTCGACACCGTCATCAACCGCACCGTGAAGTTCCCCGACGCCTCCGTCGCGGCCGAGCCGATCACGAGCTTCGCCCCCAAGCACCCCGGATCCGAGGCGTACCGCAGGCTCGCCCGCGAGCTCATCGCCCGCGGAGGCGCGCCCTGAGCGAGACCGTCACCGCGGACGCCGTCCCCGGGGATCACCTCCCCGGGGAAACCGGTGCCGAGGACGCGCCCACGGGCTTCCAGGTGGAGCTGGAGAACTTCTCCGGTCCCTTCGACCTGCTGCTCGGTCTCATCTCGAAGCGCCGTCTCGACATCACGGAGATCGCCCTCGCCGAGGTGACCGATGAGTTCATCGCGTACACGACGAGTCTGCGCTCCGGCGGGGACCGCGACGGGGCCGCCGACCTTGCGGAGATCTCCCAGTTCCTCCTCGTCGCCGCCACCCTGCTCGACCTCAAGACCGCGCGGCTGCTGCCGCACGAGGAGGGAGAGGAGGAGCTCGACCTCGAACTCCTCGAGGCCCGCGACCTCCTCTTCGCCCGGCTCCTCCAGTACCGGGCGTACAAGTCCGTCAGCGCCCACTTAGCCGAGGCGATGACCGCCGGGGCCATCCGCGTGCCCCGCGACGTCGGACTCGACGCGGAGTTCCAGGACGTGCTGCCGCCGCTGGAGATCCGCATCGGTCCCGGTGAGCTCGCCGGACTCTTCGCCACCGTCCTCCAGCGCGACCACACGCCGCCGACGGTCGCCGTCGACCACATCCACCTGCCGCTCGTCAGCGTCTCCGAACAGCGCGGACACATCCTCGGGCTGCTGCGCGCCGGCGAGCTCGACTTCCAGGAGCTCCTCGACACCGCGGAGAACACCCTCGTCGTCGTCGCGCGGTTCCTCGCCCTCCTCGAGCTCTTCAAGGTCGGCCTCTGCGACTTCGAGCAGGACGAACCGCTCGGCCGGCTCCTCATCACCCGCACCGACACACCCGAGGACGGGGTCGACCTGCGCACCGAGGGGACATGGAGCGCCGACGAGGGCGACGAGCCGGGCCCCGCCTCGGCGGACGATGACGAGGACGACGCTGCGGACGAGGCGGACGACGAAGGCGAGGACGAGCAATGATCGACGACGAGATCCTCGGCGGCATCGAAGCCGTCCTCATGGTCAGCGACTCAGCGGTCTCGCCCGCGGAGCTCGCCGCGGCCCTCGGCATCGACGAGGACACCGTGATGACGGCGATCGAGGAGCTCTCGAGCGACTACGACGGCGACGGGCAGCGCCGGCAGCGCGGCTTCGAGATCCGGGCCGTGGCCGGCGGGTTCCGCATCTTCTCCCGCGGGGACTACCACGACGTCGTCAAGGACTTCCTCACCGCCGGGCAGAGCGCGAAGCTCTCCCAGGCCGCCCTCGAGACGCTCGCCGTCATCGCCTACCGGCAGCCGATCTCCCGGCCGCGGATCGCCGCGATCCGCGGGGTCAGCGTCGACGGTGTCATCCGCACCCTGCTGCTGCGCGGACTCATCGTCGAAGCCGGGAAGGAGGCGACCACCTCGGCGCTCCTCTACACGACGACCCACCAGTTCCTCGACGCGCTCGGCATGCAGAGCCTCGACGACCTCCCCGACATCGCCCCGTTCCTGCCCGAGGACTCCGACCTCGAGGAACTCGGCGCCGACGAGACCGAGGTCCTCGCCACAGTCGGCGACGAGATGTCACCAGACGACGTTTGATTTGAGACAATGGACCCCATGAGTCCCTACCGCGATCCCAGGGCGCCCGGCGGGCGCAGCAACCGACCGAGCCGCAAGCAGCGCGCCAGCACCGGCGCGAAGGGCGGCGGGGAGACCTCGGACGCCCATGTCAGCGGGGGAGTGCGGCTGCAGAAGGTCCTCGCCGAGGCGGGGCTGGGGTCCCGGCGCGCGTGCGAGCAGCTCATCCTCGACGGTCGCGTCGAGGTCGACGGCAGCGTCGTCACCGAACTCGGCACCCGCATCGACCCGGACACCCAGTCCGTCTACGTCGACACCCTGCGGATCTCGACGAGCCCGCAGAAGATCTACCTCGCCCTCAACAAGCCCGCAGGCGTCGTCTCGACGATGAAGGACCCCGAAGGGCGGAAGTCCCTGGCCGACTACGTCGGCAACCGCGCCGAGCGGATCTTCCACGTCGGACGCCTCGACACGGACACCCGGGGCCTCATCCTCCTGACGAACGACGGAGAGCTGTCGAACCGGCTCGCCCACCCCCGCTACGAGATCCCCAAGACCTACCTCGCGCAGGTCAAGGGGCAGCTCGCGAAGGACGCCTCGGCCCGGCTCAAGGCCGGCATCGAACTCGACGACGGCATCGTCAAGGTCGACGAGTTCCGTCTCGTCGACTCCACCCCGGGCCGCTCCGTCGTCGAACTCACCCTCCATTCGGGCCGCAACCGCGTCGTCCGCCGCCTGCTCGCGGCGATCGGCAATCCCGTCGAACGGCTCGTGCGCACGAAGTTCGGGCCGATCTCGCTCGCCGAACAGCGGCAGGGGAAGATCCGTCCGCTGCGCTCCGACGAGGTCGGGGAGCTCTTCGAAGCCGTCGACCTGTGAGGATCCACATCATCGGCACCGGGCTGCTCGGTGCGAGCCTCGGCCTTGCCCTGCGCGGGCGCGGGTACAGCGTCACGCTCGAGGACACGTCCCCGACCGCGCAGCAGCTCGCCTCCGACCTCGGCGCCGGTGAGCCGGTCGCACCCGGCACGGCACCCGATCCCGACATCGTCGTCGTCGCCACTCCGCCCGACGTCGCCGCCGGCGTCATCGCCGGGGCGCTGACCGCGTACCCGAGCGCCACCGTCACCGATGTCGCGAGCATCAAGACCCGCCTGCTCGAGACCGTCCGGGAGCTCGTCACCGGCGATGCCCTCGACCGCTACATCGGCTGCCACCCGATGGCCGGGCGGGAGAAGTCCGGGGCGATCGCGGCCCGGCCCGACCTCTTCATCGCCCGTCCGTGGGTCATCTGCTCCGATGAGGACACCCCGGAGAGCCGGCTGACCGCCGTCGAGGAGATGGCCGAGGCGACCGGCGCCTCGGTCACCCACCTCGACCCCCGCATCCACGATGCCGCGGTCGCGAAGGTCTCCCACGTCCCGCAGGTCGTGTCCTCCCTCGTCGCCTCCCAGCTGCGCCACGCCCCGCTCGACGAGGTGGCCCTGGCCGGTCAGGGACTGCGCGACGTCACCCGCATCGCCGCCTCCGACCCGGGCCTGTGGACGCAGATCCTCTCCGGCAACGCCGAGGAGGTCCGGGCCGTGCTCGTCGCCCTGCGCGGCGAACTCGACGCCGTCATCGATGCCCTCGCGCTCGGTCCCGGCTCGACCGGGGTGATCGCGCGGACGATCGCCTTCGGCAACGAAGGTCACGACCGGATCCCCGGCAAGCACGGACAGGCGCCGACCGCATATGCTGTCGTCACGGTCCTCATCCCCGACACCCCGGGGACGCTGGCCTCCCTGTTCAAGGACATCGGGGACCTCGGCATCAACGTCGAGGACTTCCGGATGGACCACGCGCCCGGGCGCCGGCTCGGCATCGTCGACGTCTCGGTGATGCCGGCGAACGCGAACGAACTCGAACACGGACTGCAGTCACTGGGATGGCGGATCCCCGAATCCGCCATCGAGAAGGAAGGAACCACATGAGCGTCGTCGCCATCGACGGACCCAGCGGAGTCGGCAAGTCGAGCACCGCGAAGGAGGTCGCCCGCCGGCTCGGCTACGCCTACCTCGACACCGGTGCGATGTACCGGGCGATGGCGTGGCTGGCGCTCAACCGCGGAGTCACCGATCCCGTCGACGTCCTCGAACAGGTCCGCGGCGCCGATCTCGAGATCTCCACGGACCCCGACGACTTCTCCGTGTCCGTCGACGGCATCGACGTCACCGAGGAGATCCGCAGCCCCGAGGTCTCTGAGAACGTCCAGACAGTCTCCGCCGTCCCCGACGCCCGCAGCGAGCTCATCGAACGGCAGCGCGACATCATCGCGGCCGCGAGCCCGGGCGTCGTCGTCGAGGGCCGTGACATCACGACCGTCGTCGCGCCCGACGCCGCGGTCCGCCTCCTCATGACCGCCCGCGACGACGTCCGCGTCTCCCGCCGGGCCAAGGAGCTCCACGGCAGCGACGACGCCGAGGCGGTCGCCGCGACCCAGTCCCAGGTGACCGGCCGTGACGCGAAGGACTCGGCGACGACGAGCTTCCTCACCGCCGCCGACGGCGTCCACACCCTCGACACGAGCGATCTCGACTTCGAGCAGGTCGTCACGACCGTGCTCGACCTGGTGAAGGAAGCACGATGACCGAAGAGGAATTCCACGAGGCCCCCGACGAGGCACTGGCCGAGCGTCTCGAGCAGATCAGCGACGAGGAGGCCGAGCAGCGGGCGACCGCGCTCGAGGCCGGGCTCGAGGGCTATGAGCTCGAAGACGACGACCGGGCGCTGCTCGACTCCCTCGGCTTCGACATCGAGGAAGAGGAGGAGCGCGGCGCCGATCCCGTCCTCGCGATCGTCGGACGGCCCAACGTCGGGAAGTCGACGCTCGTCAACCGCATCCTCGGCCGGCGCGAAGCCGTCGTCGAGGACGTCCCTGGGGTCACTCGCGACCGGGTGAGCTACCGCGCGGAGTGGAACGGCAAGGACTTCACCCTCGTCGACACCGGCGGCTGGGACTCCGATTCGAAGGGCATGGCCTCGCGGATCGCCATCCAGTCCGAGGTCGCCGTCGACATGGCCGACGCCGTCGTCCTCGTCGTCGACGCCACGACCGGCCCGACGGCCACCGACGAGATGGTCGTGAAGATGCTGCGGAAGAAGAAGAAACCGGTCATCCTCGCCGCGAACAAGGTCGACGACGAGCGCGGCGAGCTCATGGCCGCCGAACTCTGGGGTCTCGGCCTCGGACAGCCGTGGTCGGTCTCGGCCCTCCACGGCCGCGGTGTCGCCGACCTCCTCGACGAGGCGATCGACACCCTCCCCGAGGTCTCCGCCGTCGAGACGCGCGTCGAGGAGGGCGGTCCGCGTCGGGTCGCGCTCGTCGGGCGCCCCAACGTCGGCAAATCCTCCCTGCTCAACAAGCTCGTCGGCTCCGAGCGCGTGCTCGTCGACAACGTCGCGGGCACGACGCGCGACCCCGTCGACGAGCTCATCGAGCTCGGCGGCAAGCAGTGGCGCTTCGTCGACACGGCGGGCATCCGCCGGCGGGCCCACCAGGCCAGCGGGGCCGACTTCTATGCGGCCCTGCGCACGCAGACGGCTCTCGAGCGCGCCGAGGTGGCCGTCGTCCTCCTCGAGGCGCAGGAGCCGCTGAGCGAGCAGGACGTCCGCATCGTCACGACCGCCGCCGAGGCGGGTCGGGCCGTCGTCCTCGCCTTCAACAAGTGGGACCTCCTCGACGAGGAGCGCCGCTACTACCTCGAACGCGAGATCGAACGCGACCTCGCCCATGTCTCGTGGGCGCCGCGGGTCAACATCTCCGCGAAGACCGGACGGCACGCAGAGAAGCTCGTTCCGGCGATGGAGACGGCACTGGAGAACTGGGACAAGCGGATCCCGACCGGACGTCTCAACGCGTTCCTCGGCGAACTCGTCGCCGCGAACCCCCACCCGGTCCGCGGCGGCAAGCAGCCGCGCATCCTCTTCGGCACCCAGGCGCAGTCCCGGCCGCCGAAATTCGTGCTTTTCACCACAGGATTCCTTGAACCGGGGTATCGTCGTTTCATCATCAGGCGACTGCGCGAGACATTCGGCTTCGAGGGAACCCCCATCGAGCTGTCGATGCGCATCAGGGAGAAGAGACGAGGTCGGTAGTTGAGCGATGACACCCAGGCTCGAGGTCAGCAGCAGCCATGGCATGCGCGCCCGACGGCCAGAGCCCTTGTCATCGCCCTGACGATCGCGGGCATCGCGTACGCCCTGACGTTCTTCCGGGGACTCCAGGACATCGTCGCGCCCGTCTTCCTCGCGCTCAACTTCTACATCGTCGTCTACCCGCTGCAGAAGTTCCTCACCCGGCACCGGGTTCCGGGGGCGATCGGCGCAGTGATCTCCGTCGTCCTCGTCCTCTGCATGATCGTCGCGTTCTTCGGGCTCACGGCCTGGTCGATCGCCGAACTCGTCATGCTCATCCCGAGCTACAGCACGGAGATCACGACGACCTATCACAGCCTCATGTCGCTGCTGTCGCAGCTCGGGGTGACCTCGAACGTCCTCGAAGAGCAGCTGCGGGGATTCAACGCGCGGTCGGTCATCGACGCGGTCACTCCGCTGCTGACGAACGTCTCCGTCGTCGCCGGCCTGCTCACGACCGTCGTCATGGCCGTGTTCTTCGTCGCGATGGATTCGATGGGCATCGGTCAGCGGATGACGATGCTCGCCGACGCCAAGCCGTCCCTGGCCGCCGCACTCGGCGGTTTCGCCAGCGGCGTCCGCCGGTACTGGGTGGTGGCGACGATCTTCGGTCTCATCGTCGCGATCCTCGACGTCGTGGCACTGGCGATCATCGACGTTCCGCTCGTGTGGGTGTGGGGTGTGCTCGCGTTCCTCACGAACTACATCCCCAACATCGGGTTCATCATCGGCCTCGTCCCGCCGGCGCTGCTCGCCCTCGTCGACAGCGGGTGGCAGTCCGCGCTCTGGGTCATCGCCGCGTACTCGGTCCTCAACTTCGTCATCCAGGCGATCATCCAGCCGAAGTTCACGGGCGAATCCGTCGGCGTCACCCCGCTCGTGTCGTTCCTCTCCCTCCTCTTCTGGGTGTGGGTGCTCGGCTGGCTCGGTGCTCTGCTCGCCCTGCCGGCGACCCTGCTCGTCAAGGCCCTCCTCGTCGACGCGGACCCGCGCGCGAAGTGGGTGAACATCCTCCTGGCCTCCGATCCGCACACGGCGAAGGACTCCCACCCCGGCACGGTCATGGGTCCGCGCGCGACCCCGGAGGCAGGCAAGACCCCGAACACGCTGCGGCCGACGGATCCCGGCGCTCGGCTGCTGTCGCGAAAGACCCGGCCCGGTCACTGAACGCCCGCGGGCACTGCACGCCCGCGGATACGGGCAGTCACCTCGGCGCGCGTCGCACCCGGACGGGCAGTGAACGTCCGCGGACACGGGCGACCGCCTCGGCGGGAGTCGCTCCCGGGCGGGCACTGCACGGTCGCGGACATGGGCGGCCTCCTCGGCGGGACTCGCACCCGGACGGGCACTGCACGTCCGCGGATACGGGCAGTCACCTCGGCGGATGGGCATCTCATCGTCGACCGCGCCGTTCACACGGGCGGCCGGCCATGGTTACCATGAAGCATGGCGACACTTCTTGAGATCCATCCTGACAACCCGCAGCCCCGACTCATCGAGCGCGCCGCGCAGGTTCTGCGCGACGGCGGACTCATCGCCTATCCGACGGACTCGTGCTACGCGCTCGGGTGCGCCCTGGAGAACAAGGACGGCATCGAGCGGATCACCCGCATCCGGCAGCTGAACTCCAAGCACCACTTCACGCTCATGTGCCATGACTTCGCGCAGCTCGGGCAGTTCGTCATCGTCGACAACTCGGACTTCCGGGCGATCAAGTCGATGACGCCGGGCCCGTACACGTTCATCATGAAGGCGACGAAAGAGGTGCCGCGGCGGATGATGCACCCGAAGAAGCACTCGGTGGGCGCGCGGATCCCGCAGAACACGACGGCACTCGCGCTCGTCGAGGCGATGGGCGAGCCGATCCTCTCCTCGACCCTGCTCCTGCCCGGTGACGAGGATCCGCTCACCGAGGCCGCCGACGTCATGGACCAGATCGGCCACGAGGTCGACGTCGTCATCGACTCCGGCACCCCCGGTGTCGTGCCCACCTCGGTCATCGACTTCACCGGCAAGCACCCCGAGGTCGCCCGCGTCGGCGCCGGCGACGTCTCCCGCTTCCTCGACGAATAGGCGCGTTCGGCCGGAGCTGGTGGCGGTGGCGTCGCCGTGGCACTGAGCTTCGACGCGGTCAACCGACAAATACGCCCTCTGCTAACGGCGTATTTGTCGGTCGAGGGCGTCGATGGCGTGGCTGCTGTCGGGTGACGGCGTAATTGCCGGGTCGGGGAGTTGGTGGCGGTTCGGTGCGTCGGTCCGGCCGCCTCGGTGCGAGGTGCGGGCCAGTACTGGGCTTCGACGCGGTGAACCGACAAATACGCCCTCTGCTCAGCGCGTATTTGCCGGTTCGGGGCGTCGATGGCGTGGCGGCCGTCGGGTGACGGCGTATTTGTCGGTTCGGGGCGTCGATGGCGTGGCGGCTGTCGGCTGTCGGGTGGCGGCGTAATTGCCGGTCCAGGGCGTCGGTGGGACAGGTGAGCGGTGGGCTCGCGTCGACGTCCTCCACGACCCTGTATGCGCCGAGGTGGTCCACCGGTGAGCAATCATTCGTTCAGTGATGGTCTAGAGTGGGAGGAAGCGGCAGTGAGGTGTGCATCACAGCGCACGATCGCCTCACGCTGCGCCACTGACCGTCCCATGTTCCGTCACTGAAGGAGTCATCCATGGCACGCACAGCAATCGTCACCGGCGGCGGACGCGGCATCGGCGCCGCGATCGCGAAGAAGCTCAGCGCCGACGGACTCAAGGTCGCCGTCCTCGACATGGGGCCGACCGACGAGACCGTCGACGCGATCACCGCAGCCGGGGGCGAGGCGATCGGACTCGCCGCCGACGTCTCGGACGAAGCGTCCGTGAACTCCGCCGTCGCCGAGGTGGCCGACCGCCTCGGCGCACCCACCGTGCTCATCAACAACGCCGGCATCCTCCGCGACAACCTCCTGTTCAAGATGAGCTACGAGGAGTTTCAGAAGGTGCTCTCCGTCCACCTCGGCGGGGCGTTCCTCATGGCCAAGGCGGTTCAGGAGCACATGGTCGCCGAGAAGTTCGGGCGGATCGTGTCGATGTCGTCGACCTCGGCGCTCGGCAACCGCGGCCAGACGAACTACTCCGCGGCGAAGGCCGGCATCCAGGGCATGACGAAGACGTGGGCGATCGAGCTCGGGAAGTTCGGCGTCACCGCCAACGCGATCGCGCCCGGCTTCATCGAGACCGACATGACGAAGGCCACGGCAGAGCGGGTGGGCGTCGACTTCGCCGACTTCAAGAAGGCGGCGATCAGCCAGATCCCCGTCGGCCGCGCCGGCACCCCCGACGACATCGCGAACACCGCGTCGTTCCTCGTCTCCGAGGGTGCGGGATTCGTCTCGGGCCAGGTCATCTACGTCGCCGGCGGCCCCCGGAACTGAGCGGGCACCCGCCACCGCCCGGCAGTCAGAGCACTCGCACAGCAACCGCACCACCCCACCATCCATCGCCACGAGGGAAGCAGGACAGTCATGGTCGACGCCGTCATCGTCTCCACCGCCAGAACCCCGATCGGACGCGCCTACCGCGGCGCCTTCAACGACACGCAGGCCCAGGAGCTCGCCGGCCACGCGATCGCCCACGCCGTCGAGCGCGCCGGCGTCGACGGCGCGGAGGTCGACGACGTCATCATGGGCTCGGCCCTCCAGCAGGGCAGCCAGAGCACGAACATCGGACGCCAGGCCGCCCTGCGCGCGGGCCTGCCCGTCACCGTGGCCGGGATGTCCGTCGACCGCCAGTGCGCCTCCGGGCTCATGGCGATCGCGACCGCGGCCAAGCAGATCATCGTCGACGGGCAGTCGATCGCCGTCGGCGGCGGCGTCGAATCGATCTCGCTCGTCCAGAACGAGCACATGAACACCTTCCGGGCGAAGGATCCGTGGCTCGAGGAGAACGTCCCCGGCATCTACTACCCGATGCTCGCGACCGCGGAGATCGTCGCCGAACGCTACGGGGTCAGCCGTGAGGAGCAGGACGCCTACTCCCTCGAATCGCAGAAGCGCACCGCCGCTGCGCAGGCCGCCGGGCGCTTCGACGCGGAGATCGTGCCGCTGCCGACGACGAAGGTCGTCGTCGACAAGGCGACGGGGGAGACCTCGACCGAGGAGGTCACGCTCACCCAGGACGAGGGCAACCGCCCCGAGACCACCCTCGAAGGGCTCGCCGGACTCAAGCCCGTCCTCGATCCGGGAGTTGCCTCGCAGCATCCGAGCGTCACCGCCGGCAACGCCTCCCAGCTCTCCGACGGCGCCTCGGCGGCCGTCCTCATGTCCGACACCGAGGCGTCCCGGCGCGGACTCAGCCCGCTCGGCATCTACCGGGGCATGGCCGTGGCCGGGGTGGCCCCGGACGAGATGGGCATCGGTCCCGTCTTCGCCGTGCCGAAGCTCCTCGAGCGTCACGGTCTGACGATCGACGACATCGGCCTCTGGGAGCTCAACGAGGCCTTCGCCGTCCAGGCCCTCTACTGCCGGGACAGGCTCGGCATCGACCCGGAGCGCTACAACGTCGACGGCGGCGGCATCTCCGTCGGCCACCCCTACGGGATGACCGGGGCCCGCCTCGTCGGCCATGCCCTCATCGAAGGCAAGCGCCGCGGCGTCAAGTACGTCGTCGTGACGATGTGCATCGGCGGCGGGCAGGGCGCCGCCGGTCTCTTCGAAGTCGTCTGAGGCCGCCCCGTTCATCGCCGCCGCGCCTGCGATTGGATAGACTCGCAGGCGTGGCAGCGATCGACAGGGACATACTTCGGCTGGCGCTGCCGGCTCTCGGCGCGCTCATCGCCGAACCGATCTTCCTGCTCACCGACACGGCCATGGTCGGCCACCTCGGCGCCGATGCCCTCGGGTCGCTCGCGATCGCCTCGACGATCCTCCAGACCGTGCTCGGACTGATGATCTTCCTCGCCTATGCGACGACTCCGCGGGTCGCCAAGCGGATGGGCGCCGGCGACACCCGCGGTGCCGTCGGCGCCGGCTTCGACGGCATCTGGCTCGCCCTCGTCACCTCGGTGCTCCTCCTCGTCGCCGGACTGCCGCTGCTGTCGACCGCGATCGCCGCGTTCGGACCGGGAGCCGCGGTCGCGGCCGGAGCGCAGACGTATCTGGCGATCTCGTGGTGGGGGCTGCCGTTCATGCTCGTCGTCATCGCCGCGACCGGGCTGCTGCGCGGACTCCAGGACACCCGCACCCCACTCGTCGTCGCCGCCGTCGGCTGCATTGCGAACATCGGCCTCAACGCCCTCTTCATCTACGGCCTCGGCCTCGGCGTCGCCGGCTCTGCGCTCGGCACCGTCGTCGCACAGGCGGGCATGTGCGCCGTCTACCTCCTCATCAGCCTGCGCGCGGCCCGCCGCTTCCACGCGAGCTTCCGCCCCCACTGGGCAGGCGTCCTCTCCTCGGCGAAGACCTCCGGCTGGCTGCTCGTGCGCAACGCGAGCCTGCGCGCCTCCCTCATCGTCCTCGTCGTCCTCGCCACCGCGGCCGGTACGACGGAGCTCGCGGCGATCCAGGTCGCCCAGAGCCTCTTCTTCGCCCTCGCGCTCGCCCTCGACTCCCTCGCGATCGCCGGGCAGGCCCTCATCGGCCTCCAACTCGGAGCGCGGAACGTCGACGCCGTCGCCGCGATCAACCGCCGCCTCATCCTCTGGGGCATCGTCTTCGGGATCATCGTCGGGCTCGTCCTCTTCGCCGGCTCCGGCCTCATCCCGCGCGTCTTCTCCTCCGACCCCGCCGTCATCGCGACGCTGACCGGGCTCCTGCCGATCCTCGCCCTCGGCATGCCGATCGCCGGGTACGTCTTCGTCCTCGACGGGGTCCTCATGGGCGCCGAGGACGCCCGCTACCTCGCCCTGGCCCAGCTCCTCGCCGTCATCGGCTACGCCCTCCTCCTCATCCCCGTCACCGCGCTGTGGCCCGGTGCGCTGGGACTGTGGGCGACCTTCTGCCTCGGCTTCATCGGCCTGCGCGCACTCACCCTGGGCTGGCGCGTGCGCAACCACACCTGGATCCGCACCGCGGTAGAGAAGGGACTGACATGAGCGAGCACGATCTGGCCACCCGCATCCGGCCCCTGCCGGCCGACACCCCCGACGAGGTGTTCGTCCCCTTCGTCGACCTCGCCTTCAACTGGTCGATGGACAAGCCGACGATTCCCCGCGCCGACCTCGTCGACCGGCCCGATGCGCGGGCGTACTTCGCGGACTGGGGGCGCCGAGGCGACCTCGCCGTGGCCTGCTACGACGAAGCCGGGGAGGAGATCGTCGGCCTCGCGTGGCTGCGCTATGCCGACCCCGCCGCGATCACCGGCGACGAGGAGGAACCCGCTGACGCGACGTTCATCGCCGGGCTCGAACCGCACTCCACCGTCATCGCCTCGACCGTCGTCGACGAGGAGTCCGCTGACGGGGAGATCGTCGCCGAGGTGGTCGAGGACGAATCCGGGGAGGCTGACTTCGTCGCCGAGGCCGGTGACGAGGCGCCCGCCCCCTTCGCCGGCTACGGGTGGGTCTCCGCCGACATCCCGGAGCTCGCGATCGCCGTGCTCCCCGCCTACCAGGGGCAGGGGATCGGCGGGGCCCTCCTCGACGTCCTCCTCACGCTCGCCCGGCTCTCCGGGGTCCGCGCGGTCAGCCTCGCCGTCGAGGACGGCAACGGGGCCGCCCACCTCTACCGCGGCCGCGGATTCGAACCCGTCGGCCGCAGCGGCGACTCAGACCTGCTCGTGCGGCAGCTGGGGTAGCGGCAGCGGGGGCAGCGCGGTCTCGGTCAGCCAGGGACGGACCACCTCGGCGATGTCACGACCGGAGGTGCGCGAGACGCTGTCGATGAAGTCCCGCGTCGTGACGTTGCCGTGCCGGTGCCGCGTCGTCCATTCGCGCACGCACGCGAAGAACACGTCGTCGCCGAGGGTCAGCCGCAGGGCGTGGAGGGTGAGCGCCCCGCGCTTGTAGACGCGATCGTCGAACATGTCGGGGCCGCCGGGATCGGCGAGGACGATGTCCTGCGGGGAAGCGCTGAGCGCCCGATGCCACGTCCGGGCCCACTCGTCGGCGCTCATCAGCCCCGTCTCCTCCGACCACAGCCACTCGGCGTAGCACGCGAAGCCCTCGTTGAGCCAGATGTCGGACCAGCTGCCGGGGGTGAGCGAATTGCCGAACCACTGGTGGGCCATCTCGTGGGCGACGAGCCGTTCGGCCTCCCATTCGGGGCCGAGGTGATTGGGCCCGAGCACGGACAGCGGCTGCGACTCGAGCGGGATCTCGAGCTCCTCGTTCGTCACGACGACGTCGTAGCGGTCGAACGGGTAGGGCCCGAAGCGATCGACGAAGAGGGTCATCATCGCGTGCTGGACGGGCAGGCGCGCGACGGCGGTGTGCCAGGCCTCACCGGCGAAGACCGTCAGCGGAACGGGACTCGGGGCGACCCCTGGCGGGGCGGGCAGCTCGGCGCTGCGGTACCGGCCGATCTGCACGGTCGCCAGGTAGGTCGCCAGCGGCGTCGTCGACTGGAACGTCCACGCCGTGCGCCCGGCCTTGCGGACCTTCTCGACGAGGTCGCCGTTGGACACGACGGTGTACTCGGACTCCGTGAGCACCCTGATCCGGAACTTCGCCTTGTTCGAGGGATGGTCGTTGCAGGGGAACCACGTCGAGGCGCCGACGGGCTGACCGGCGACGAGGACGCCGTCCTCGAGCTCCTCCCAGCCGATGTCGCCCCACGTGCCGATCGCCGGCTGCGGGTTGCCCTCGTAGGCGATGTCGATGCGCACCGGCTGGTTCTTCCCCAGCGCCTCGGTGCTCAGCCGCAGCTTCTTCCCGCGCAGCGAGTAGCGGACCTTGCGGCCGTTGACGCTCGCCTTCGTCACACGCATCCCCGTGAGGTCGAGGACGATCGTCGACGTCTCCGTGAGCACCCGGCCGGTCAGCCGCGCCTTCCCGGCCAGCCGGTTGGGCCCGATCCGGTAGTCGAGGTCGATGTCGTAGTGGTCGATGAGCAGATCCGCACTGCCGACGCCCGGCGTATAGGGATCAAGCATCGACGGGGTGCTCGACCGGGGCGCGCTCAGGGAGTTCAGGTGCATCCACCCAGGGTATGACAGGATTGCCGCTGAAGTACGCATGGGGCGGCACGAACTCGCCGCGCATGACGAGCGAGGTCGCCCCCACCGTCGCGTTCTCCCCGAGGGTCGCCGCGGGCAGGATGACGCTGTTGGGTCCGAGCGTCGCCCCGGCCTCGAGGGTGACCTCGTCGAGGCTCATCACCCGGTCGTGGAAGAGGTGGGTCTGGACGACGCAGCCGCGGTTGACCGTCGAATTGTCGTCGAGGCGCACGAGGTCGGCCTCGGGCAGCCAGTAGGACTCGCACCACACGCCGTGCCCGATCCACGCCCCCATCGCGCGCAGGTACCACACGATCGCCGGGGTGCCCACGGCGTTGCGGGTGAACCAGGGGGCGGCGACGAGTTCGACGAAGCAGTCGGCGACCTCTCCGCGCCAGATGAACGACGACCACAGCGGGTGGTCCCCGGGGCTGATGCGGCCGACGAAGACCCATTTCGCGATGACCGCCAGGCCCGCGGCGACGGCGCCGGCGACCATCATGACGACCCCGGACGTGAGCAGGGCGAGCCCGACGGAGGCGAGGAAGCCGCCGGCCGGGGAGGCCGGTCCGCCGGGGACGCCGAGGAGGGCGATGATCGTGAGGATGACCGCGGCGACGAGCGCGCCGCCGACCATCACCGAGGTGATCCGCAGCGTCTCGAAGATGCCGCGGGCGATCTTCACGCCGAGCTTCGGGGCGTAGGTGAGCGACTCGTCGGCGTCGACGGCGGCCCGGCGCAGCTGCACCGGGGGAGACCCGAGCCACGAGGAGCCCTTCTTCGCCTTCGCCGGGGCCGCCGAGAGCACGGCGACGAGCGCATTCTTCGGCACCCGCCTGCCCGGTGAGGCGATGCCCGAGTTGCCGAGGAACGCCCGCTTGCCGACCTTCGCCCGGCCCGCGCGCATCCACCCGTGGCCGAGTTCGTAGCTCGCGACCATCGTGTCATCGGCGAGGAACGCGCCGGCGGCGATCGTCGTCATCTTCGGAACGAAGACGACGGTGGAGATCTCCGTGCCGGGACCGACCTTGGCCCCGAGCGCCCGCAGCCACCACGGGGTGAGCATCGAGGCGTAGAGGGGGAAGAGGAGATCGCGGGCGAGGTCGAGGAGCCGCTCGGTCGCCCACACCCGGTAGCCGCGGGCCGACCGGACGGGGAACTCGCCCTCCTCCATGCCGATGGCGAGCACGCGCACGGAGATGAGGATGAACAGGGCGGTGCAGACGAACCACACGCACGCCAGCAGCGGTGACCACGCGAGGACGAGCCACGGGTTCTCGACGACGGCGATCCCGGAGACGGCGACCATGAGAAGGAGCCCGGGCACCGCGGCGAGGTAGGGCAGGGCGGCGTTGAACTGGGAGCCGGCGGCGTAGAAGAGGAACGGCAGGCGACGGCGCTGCGGCGGGGCAGGCCACGTCTTCTTCGCCTTGCCGATGCGCACGGCCGGGGAGCCCGAGTAGATCTGGTTGCGGCGCACCTTGCCCGTCACCGCGGACCCAGCCTCGACGAGCGCCCCGGCGCCGATCTGCGTGCCGGGCATGAGCGTCGACCGAGCACCGACAGTTGCATTCTCCCCGACGACGATCGTGCCGATGCGCAGGAGGTCACCGTCGACCCACCAGCCCTTGAGGTCGACCTCGGGTTCGATCGCCGCACCCCCTTCGAGGGTGAGGAACCCGGTGACCGGCGGGGCGGAGTGGAGGTCGGCGTCGGGTCCGATGCGGTTGCCGAGCAGCTTCGCATACCACCCCACCCAGGGGGCGCTGGCGACGGAGACGGCCGCGGCGAGGTCGGCGATGTGCTCGGCGAGCCACAGCCGCTTGTGCACCCAGCCCGACCGCGGATAGACGCCCGGTTTCAGCCCGGCGAGGAGCAGCCTGGCGGCACCGGCGGAGATGAGCATCCGCCCCCACGCGGTGACGAAGACGAGGAAGAGCGTGATGACGACCGGCCACGGCGTCAGCGGCACGTCGGCCCCGAGGAGGTTCGCGAGGTTGGCGAGGACCATGGCGATGACGACCCACCGCACCCCGCCGAGGATGTGGACGGGGATCGCGAGCAGCGTCTGGAATGCCTGCATGCCCTTCGACGTCCGCCCGATCTCCCGGATCGGTCCGGGGGCGGCGGCCCCGTCATCGCCGAGGCAGAGGGTGGCCAGCGCACCGAAGCGCGGGTGGGCGTAGATGTCGCCGACGGTGACGCTCGGGTGCTGGCCGCGCAGCCGGGAGACGAGCTGGGCGGCGGCGAGGCTGCCGCCGCCGACGGTGAAGAAGTCCGTGTCCGCACCCGGGCGGGACCCGAGGACCGCCGTCCACTGGTCGGCGATCCATTCGGTGGCGGGGTCGAACACCTCGGTGCTGTCCGCGGTCTCCGCTTCCCCGCCCATCGGCCACGGCAGGGCGGCGCGGTCGACCTTGCCCGAGGTCTTCGTCGGCAGCTCGTCGATGAGGGCGAGGCAGGGGACGAGAGCGGCCGGCAGTTCGACGCGCAGAGCCTCCTCCCATGCCGGGATCCGATCCTGCGCGTCGGGGGCGGCGCTCGCGAGGTAGCCGACGAGGATGTCCGTGCCGGCCGGGGTCGTCTTCACCGCGGCCGCCGCGCCCTCGACGCCGGCCAGCGCCTGGAGGGCGGCGTCGATCTCACCGAGTTCGATGCGGCGACCGCCGAGTTTGATCTGCTCGTCGGCGCGGCCGACGAAGATGAGGCCGGCGGGATCGTTGACGACGAGGTCGCCGGACCGGTAGGCCCGCTCCCAGCCGAGGCTCGGCATGGGCGCGTACTTCTCCGCGTCCTTGGCCGGATCGAGGTAGCGGGCCAGGCCGACGCCGCCGATGATGAGCTCGCCGGTCTCACCCTCGGCCACGGGGGTGCCGGCGGCGTCGACGACGGCGAGCGACCAGCCGTCGAGCGGCAGGCCGATGCGGATCGGCTCGGTCCCGTCGAGGAGGGCGGCGCAGGCGACGACGGTCGCCTCGGTGGGGCCGTACGTGTTCCACACCTCGCGGCCCTCGTCGCTGAGGCGGCGGGCGAGTTCGGGGGGACAGGCCTCGCCGCCGAAGATGAGGAGGCGCACGGCGTCGAGGCTTTCGGCCGGCCACAGGGCGGCCAAGGTGGGCACCGTCGAGACGACGGTGATGCCGCGCGAGGACAGCCACGGCCCGAGGTCCATGCCGGACTTGACGAGCGCGCGCGGGGCGGGGACGAGGCAGGCGCCGTGCCGCCACGCCAGCCACATCTCCTCACAGCTGGCATCGAAGGCGACGGAGAGGCCGGCGAGCACGCGGTCGCCGGGACCGAGCGGCTCCTCGGTGAGGAAGAGGGCCGCCTCGGCGTCGACGAACGCGGCAGCCGAGCGGTGGGAGACGGCCACGCCCTTCGGGGTGCCTGTCGACCCGGAGGTGAAGATCACCCAGCAGTCGTCGTCGGGGGTCGGCCCGCGCATCTCGGAGCGCTCGAGCGGCCCCCGCGCGGTGCGGGCCTCGATCGCCCGGCCCTCGGTGATCACTCCGGTCACGGCCGCCTCGGCGAACACGGTGCGGGCCCGCTCATCGGGATCGTCGACGTCGACGGGGACGTAGGCGGCACCGAGCATCATCGTCGCGAGGATCGCGACGTAGAGATCGACGGAGCCCGACGGCACGCGCACCCCGACCTTGTCACCGGGACCGATGCCCGCCTCGGCGAGGCTGAGGGCGAGGTCGCGAATGTCGGTGATGAGCTCGGAGTAGCTGAGCACGGTCCTGCCGTCGTCGATCGCGGGCTGGTCGCCGTGGGCGCCCGCGGTCTCCAGGAGCACATCGATGAGGGTGCGATCCTCGCGGGGGCGGGGCTGGGCAGGGAATTGCGCGGCGTGTTCTGTCACAGTACTTCCGGATCGAGCTGCCAGGTCGACGCCGTGAGCGCCGACTGAGTATTCGCTGATGATCTTAGCCGGAGAAGGTGTCGGGCACGTGAACGCCGGTATGACGTGGCACACGGTGACGTGATAGATGTGAAGGATCACGGGGATCGGTCGGCCGGTCCCGCTGCGACACCCATCCACGATGCTGAGGAGAGCGCCCATGGTCACGGTTTTCACGAACGCGAAGGTCTTCGACGGCACCCGGTTCGTCCCCGGACGGCGCGATGTCGTCGTCGACGGCGATCGGATCACCGCGATCACCGAGGAGGGGCAGGGGTCCCACAACGCCGGCGACGAGTTCGTCGACGCCACCGACCGCACGCTCGTGCCCGGCATCATCGACTGCCACGTCCATCTCATGAGCGCGGGCGCGGCGAATGTCTCGGCATTCCACGACCCGTTCTCCCTCCAGTTCTACAACTCCGTGCGGCACATGGCCGACACGCTCGCCGGCGGGGTGACGACGGTCCGCGACGCCGGGGGCACCGACCTCGGGACGAAGACGGCCGTCGAGACCGGGGTCGTGCCCGGGCCGCGGCTGACGATCGCGGTCAACATCATGTCCCAGACCGGCGGGCACGGGGACAACCACCTCGTCTCCGGCGCCGAGTCCCCGTTCCTCGCCGCCCACCCCGGTCGCCCCTCGGGCGTCGCCGACGGTGTCGAGGGGGTGCAGAGGAAGGCTCGTGAGCTGCTCCGGGCCGGGGCCGACCACATCAAGATCTGCTCGACCGGCGGGGTCCTCTCCCCGCGGGACGATCCGCGCCACTCCCAGTTCTCCGACGCTGAGATCGCGATGATCGTCGCCGAGGCGGCCGCCCAGGGAGCGCACGTCATGTCCCATGCGCAGGGCGCACCGGGCATCAAGGCCGCGGTGCGCGCCGGTGTCCGCTCGATCGAGCACGGCATCTACCTCGACGACGAGGCGATCGACCTCATGCTCGAGCACGGCACGTTCCTCGTCCCCACCCTGCAGGCGCCGCGGGCCGTCATCAAGGCCGCCGAGGCGGGGGCGAACATGCCGCAGTCGGTCATCGACAAGGCGAAGACCGTCATCGACGCCCACCACGATTCGATCGTGCGCGCCCACGAGGCGGGGGTGCGGATCGCGATGGGCACCGACGCCGGAGTCGGCCCGCACGGGGAGAACCTCGAGGAGATCAGCCTGCTCGCCGGGGCCGGGCTCTCCGGGGCCGAGGCGCTCGCCGCCGGCACCTCGGTGGCCGCCGACCTCCTCGGCCACGAGGACCGCGGGCGCATCGCTCCCGACCTCCTCGCCGACCTCGTCCTCATCGACGGGGACCTCAGCACCGACGACGTCCGCGGCATCGAGGACCGGGTCAGCCAGGTGTGGCTCGGCGGCGTGCGCGTGTGAGCGGGTGCGGCTGAGATTCCTCGTCTCGCCGCATCCCAGGTTAGGGCGGACTAACCTGGGATGCCGTAGACTCGAAGGGTGAGCACGAAGAGCACCCGGAACGGTGAGGCGCAGCGCCGATGAACCCCCTCGACTGGTCGTTCCCCGTCGCCGTCACGTGGCTCATCCTCTTCGGCATCATCCTCGCGCGCGCCGGGGGCACCTACCTGCTCGGGCGTCTCGCCCGCAACGGCATCCGCCGCATTGACCGCGTCGACCGGCTCATGTCGGGACGCAAGTACCGCAAGGCGGAGGCGATGATCAACCGCTACGGCTCTCCCGTCATCGCGCTGAGCTTCCTCACGGTCGGGCTCCAGACGGTCCTCAACCTCGCTGCGGGCACCTCGGGGATGAGCGCGCGCCGATACATTCCGGCGCTCATCATCGGCGGCTCGGCGTGGGCGCTCGTCTACTCGACCGTCGGCTTCCTCGGCTTCCAGGCGCTGGCGAAGGCCTACGCGCTCGCCCCCGGCCTGACGGTCGGACTCGTCGCGTGCTTCGCGCTCGCGGTCGCCGGTCTCATCATCGGCCTCAAGCGCAAGGACGACCCTGCTCAGATGGACTATGCCAGCGACCCTGACGCGGCCGACTCCGGTGATGCCGCGGACGCCGACGGTGCCGACGCCGACACTGGTGACGTCGGCGATGCTGATGCCGGTGCCGCCGGCGCCGGTGACGTCGGCGACTTCAGTGACTCCGGCAGCTCCGGTGAGGCGCGCGCCGGGCAGGCACGGTCGTCCCGCGCCTCCGACGACAACGCCTGACCGCCTCGGTGCAGGTGACGCTCCGACCGCCTCGGCGCGGGTGACCACCGACCGCCTACGGCGAGAGGTGAGAGCGGTCGGGTCAGGGCTTGTGGGTGGGGGAGACGTCCTCGCTCATGTCCTCGAGTTCGATGCCCTTCGTCTCCGGAACCTTCCACCACACGAAGAAGAAGGAGAGGACGGCGAAGAACGCGTAGAAGCCGTACGCGAAGGTGAGGCTGATGTCGGCGAAGATCGGGAACGTCGTCGAGATCGCGAAGTTCGCGACCCACTGCGCTGCCGCGGCGACGGCGAGGGCGGCGGCGCGGATCCGGTTGGGGAACATCTCGCCGAGGAGGACCCAGGTCAGCGGACCCCACGTCGCACCGAAGCCGACGACGAAGACGTTCGCGGAGATGAGGGCGATGACCGACCAGGGGGCACCGAGCTCGGCGCTCGTCGTGCCGTCGGCGGCGGTGACGAGTTCGGCGAAGGAGAACGCGATCGCCATCATCGCCAGTGAGACGCCCATGAGCAGGGAGCCGGCGAGGAGCATCTTGCGGCGCCCGACCCTGTCGACGAGGAGGATCGCGACGATCGTCACGACGATGTTCGTCACCGAGGTGATGACGGAGGTGAGCAGGGCGCTCGACTCGTCGAAGCCGACGGACCTCCACAGGGTCGTCGAGTAGTAGAAGATGACGTTGATGCCGACGAACTGCTGGAAGACCGACAGCAGGATGCCGATCCACACGATCGGCTTGAGGCCGAACCGCTTGCCGATGAGGTCGCGGAACGACTCGCGCTCCTCGCGCTTGAGCGATTGGCGGATGCGGTCGATGAGGGCGTCGGTGTCGACGACGCCGGTGAAGTCGCGGAGCACCTTCGCCGCCTCCTCCTCGCGGCCACGGGCGACGAGGAAGCGCGGGGACTCCGGCAGTCCGAGGGCGGAGAGACCGTAGATGAGGGCCGGGATCGCCTCGACCATGAACATCCACCGCCACGTGTCGATGCCGAACCAGAACGGGGCCGAGGCGCCACCGGAGACCGTGGCGAGCAGCGCATTGGACAGCAGTGCGGCGAAGATGCCGGAGACGATCGCGAGCTGCTGGAGGGATCCGAGGCGTCCGCGCACACGGGCGGGGGAGACCTCGGCGATGTAGGCGGGAGCGATGACGGAGGCCGCGCCGACGCCGAGGCCGCCGACCATGCGCCAGATGATGAGGTCGGTGACGCCGAAGGCGAGTCCCGAGCCGATCGCGGAGATGAAGAAGAGGATCGCGGCGACGACCATGACGGGAAGGCGACCGAAGCGGTTGGCGAGCGATCCCGCAAACCATGCACCGACGGCGCAGGCGATGAGCGCCGAGGAGACGGCGAAGCCCTTGAGGAACGCGTCGAGACCGAAGTCGGTGGCCAGGGCGTCGACGGCGCCGTTGATGACCGCCGTGTCGAAACCGAAGAGGAACCCGCCGAGGGCGGCGGCGATCGAGATGCCGATGATGCGGGAGGACACCCGCTCCATTCCGTGCAGCCGGTTGTCGGCTGGGTTCTGAGACGTGGACACGGGAGGTCTCCTTGGGTGATTCGGTCGCCCGGAACCGATCATCCCGGGTGCTGTGCGTCACCCAGGGTACGCCAGGTCGGCGGGCACGGGCGACTGCCGCGCTGCCGTGTCCGCCGACCTGGCCGCACGCGTGGCTCGCGATCGCGGGCGGACAGGATCGATAGGGTGGGGACCATTGTGCCGGCCGGTGACGGACCGCAGCGACTCGCCCGGCACCGCCGAGGTCCCGGAGGACAGCGTGCCGAGGCACAGCAGGCCGAGGCGCAGCAGTCCGGAGAGCACGGGAGGGAGAGACGATGGGACAGCGGAGCACGCCGGGATTCGCGGGCGTTGCGGGAGCGGGAATCTACTTCTCGTCCAACGGCGCCGCGTTCGCCGCCCTCCTGCCGTGGTACCCGCTCCTCATCACCCGGCTGGGTCTGAGCGCGTGGGAGTTCGGGCTCGTCGTCGCCTCCTTCGCCGTCGGGGCCATCGCCTCCTCCATCCTGCCGGCCCGGCTCATCGGCCGCTTCGGCGCGAACGCGGTCGTCGTCGGCGGCACCGTCCTCCTCGTCGCGTTCGTCGCGCTCACCGGATGGTCGACGAGCGGCTGGATGATGGCCGGCTGCCTCTTCCTCGTCGGAGTCTGCGACGCCATCGTCGATGTCGCACAGAACGTCGTCGGTATCGGCGTCCAGGAGAACCGGTCGCGGATCATCCTCTCCTCGATGCATGCGCTGTGGAGCCTCGGCGGTCTGCTCAGCGGTGCCCTGGCCACAGCGGCCGCGGCGGCGGGCATGGACATCCGGCTGCATCTCCTCCTCGTCGCGGTCGGCTGCCTCGTCCTCGTCATCGTCGGGCGGTGGCTCATCGGGGGAGAGGGCCGGCAGTGGGGCAGGCACATCATCGACGACGCCGAGGCGGCCCGTGCACCGGCCCCGGGACCCGGGCGCAAGCGCCGGATCCTCATCGCCGCGCTGCCGCTGGCGATCGTCGCGGTCTGCGGGACCGCGGTCGAGGACATCGCGAACAACTGGGCGGCGCTCGCCGCCGTCGACATCGCGGGTCTGCCGGTGACGATGGCCGGGATCGGATTCAGCATCGTCATCGGCAGCCAGTGCGTCGGCCGCTTCACCGGCGATGTCCTCGTCGGCCGGTTCGGGGCGGGACGGATCGCCCGCCTCGGCGGCGTCCTCATCGCTCTCGGAGGTCTCGGGGCGGCGACCGCGGTCGAGCCGGTGCAGCTGCTGGTCTCGCTCGCCGCGCTCGGATACGGCTCGGCGACGCTCGTGCCCGGGGCGCTCAGTGCCGCCTCGCGCCTTCCCGGTGCCGGGCGGGCGGCCGGAGTGACGCTCGTCAACTGGATCATGCGCATCGGGTTCATGGCGACGAGTCCGCTCGTCGGGGTCATCGCCACCGCGACCAACCTGCGCTGGGGCCTCGGGCTGCTCGTGGTCATCGGGGCGGCGACCGTCGTCTTCGCCGGCCGCTTCGACGGTGAGCGGCAGCGGGAGGACTGACCGCGCAGGAGAGCTCGTTCGCGGTTCCGGCGACGCCGAGAACGGACCCGGCATCGCTGCGCACACGGCGCCGAGGGGGCACCGGGCGGCGCACCGAGGGCGCACCAGGCGGCGAGGGTGCTGCGGGAATCGAAAGGAAATGAAAAATGTGCCGCGACATCAGTCGCGACACATTCGATCGGTCGGGCTAGCGGGATTTGAACCCACGACCTCTTCACCCCCAGTGAAGCGCGCTACCAAGCTGCGCCATAGCCCGTTGCTCAGCACCCGTGCCGGGGCAACGTGGTCAAGCCTATAACGATCGCTCCCGAACTTCCAAAATTGCGGTTCGTGACCTTCGACAAACTAGTATCATCCCAGGTAGTCACCTGAGAGACAGGGGTCTGCTGACTTGTCGTCAGAGGGTCAGTAACATTTCTGTTTCGTGATTGTTATGTAAGCACTCCAGGCGGCTATGCTTGGAACACCGACAAGCTGGAGGAGTCGACATGGCGGAACTGGATTTTCCAGTCTCTTACCTATACTCACGGGACCACGAGTGGGTCCACACCACGGAGAACAACGTCGTCTACCGTGTGGGTATCACCGATTTCGCCCAGTCCCAGCTGGGCGACGTCGTCTATGTCGACCTGCCCGCAGTCGGAGATTCGATCACCCAGGGCGACTCCTGCGGAGAGGTGGAGAGCACGAAGAGCGTCTCCGATCTCATCGCGCCTCTGTCCGGCACCGTCACCGAGATCAACGAGGCGCTCTCCGACAAACCTGAGACCGTCAACTCCTCTCCCTATGAGGACGGCTGGATGTACCTCGTCGAGGCGAGCGATCCCGAACAGGTGATGGGCCTGTTGGACGAGGAGCAGTACCATAAGCTCGTGCAGAGCGAGGAGGCATAATGTCGCAGAACAATGACCAAGGGCGCCGGAATCCCTCGCAGCCGTGGTACGACAACGGAGAAGTTCCGCAGTCGAAGAAGTTCCCCTTCGGCACCGGAAACGATGGCGCCGACCAGGATCAGGGCCGTGACGGTCGTGGCAACACGCCTGCCTACGGGCAGCCGCCGGTTGAGGATGCGCCTGCCGCGCCGAACTTCGGACAGAACCAGCCGCAGCAGAACCAGGGCGACGGCGGACACGGCCGGCACGCCGATCACCCCACAGGTGAGCAGCCTCCCGGCCGATACGGCCAGCAGGACGACTACACCCAGCAGGGTCAGTATCAGCCGCAGGGCTATGACCAGCAGGGTCAGTACGCTCAGCAGGGTTACGACCAGCAGGGCTATGACCAGCAGAACCAGGGCGGCCAGCAGGGTTCGTACGATCAGCAGGGCTACAGCCAGCAGTCCGGCGGCCAGCAGGGCTATGACCAGCAGAACCAGGGTGGTCAGCAGTACCAGGGCGGCCAGCAGTATCCGGGCGCGCAGAATGCCGGCGACTCGGGTCAGCAGCCGTTCCAGGGAATCCTCGACCCGCACACCGGTGAGATCCACCCCGTGCCGGACCTCGACGGACTCCAGGACACCGACGCCCTCCTCGTCGTTGTGTCGGGACCGGACTCCGGTTCGCAGATCCTCCTCGACACGGATGTCGTCACGGTGGGCCGCAGCCCGAACGCCGACATCTTCCTCGACGACGTCACCGTGTCGCGCAAGCACGCTGAGTTCATTCGCACCCCGAGCGGATTCACCCTGCGCGACACCGGGTCGCTCAACGGCACTTATGTCGGTCGTCAGCTCATCGACTCCATCGAACTGCAGAACGGCGCGGACGTGCAGATCGGGAAGTTCAGAATGATCTTCCAGCAGCGCCCGCGCTCCTGACCGGGGGATAATGTCAAACGTCGAAGTTGAGGTTGTCGGTGTGCGCATCGAAATGCCCGCCAACCAACCGATCCTTTTGCTCAAGGCCAATGAGCCCGCCTACTACCTGCCGATCTGGGTGGGTGCGATCGAAGCGAATGCGCTCTCGATCGCGCAGCGGGGCCTGACCCCGCCGCGGCCGATGGCCCATGCTCTGCTCCTCGACGTGCTCGCCGCCCATGACGACGAACTCGCCGATGTGACCATCACCGGTCGCGACGGACAGATCTTCCTCGCCGAACTCCACACCGAGGACGGCAAGACGATCTCCGCGCGCCCCTCGGACGCCGTGACCCTGGCCCTGACGGCAGAGTGCCCGGTCTACGTCGACTCCGATCTCCTCAAAGACGCCGGCATCGAAGCTCCCGAAGCAGACGAAGAGGAAGTCGCCCAGTTCCGCGACTTCCTCGACAACGTCTCCGCGGAGGACTTCGAGACCGGTGAAGAAACGTAACGAAAGAACTGCAGTGAGCCTTCATATCGATCCGGTCTTCGCCCACACCGACATCGCCGCAGCCGGCACCGACGACCTCAGCGGTCTCGACGACTGGCGGACGATGGATGCGAAGCAGCAGCCGACGTATCTCGATGCCGAAGCGCTCGAAGACTCCCTTGAGAAGCTGCGCAGCTACCCGCCGCTCATCTTCGCCGGAGAAGCCGACGTGCTCAAGCAGCGGATCGCCGCGGCCTCCCGTGGTGAGGCGTTCGTCCTCGCCGGCGGCGACTGCGCCGAATCCTTCGCCGGTGCCCAGGCCGACAAGATCCGTGCCCGCGTCCAGACCGTGCTTCAGATGGCGGCCGTGCTCACGTACGGCGGCTCGATGCCAGTCGTCAAGATCGGCCGCATGGCCGGACAGTTCGCCAAGCCGCGGTCCGCGGACATGGAGACCCGCGACGGCGTCACGCTGCCGTCGTTCCGCGGCGACATCGTCAACGGCTACGAGTTCACCGAGGAGTCGCGCCGGCACGACCCGAACCGCCTGCTCCAGGGCTACCACGTCTCCTCCTCGACGCTCAATCTCATCCGCGCCTTCACGCAGGGCGGCTTCGCCGATCTGCGGCTCGTCCACGAATGGAATCGCGGCTTCCTCACGTCGAACCCCGGCTACCAGCGCTACGAGCAGACCGCGCGGGAGATCGATCGGGCGATCCGGTTCATGGACGCCTGCGGCGCCGACTTCGATGCGCTGCGCACCACGGAGTTCTACTCCGCCCACGAGGCGCTCCTGCTCGAGTACGAACGGGCACTGACCCGCATCGACTCGCGCACCGGACTGCCCTACGACGTCTCCGGCCACTTCCTGTGGATCGGGGAGCGGACCCGGGAGATCGACGGCGCCCACGTCGACTTCCTCTCGAAGGTGCAGAACCCGATCGGCGTCAAGCTCGGCCCGACGGCGACCGCCGCCGACGCCATGGCGCTGGCCGAGAAGCTCGACCCCGACGCAGAGCCCGGACGCCTCACCTTCGTCACCCGCATGGGCGCCGGCAAGATCAACGACGTCCTCCCCGAGCTCCTCGCCGGCATCGGCGACCAGCTGCCGCACGTCACCTGGGTCAGCGACCCGATGCACGGGAACACGATCACCTCGAGCACGGGATACAAGACCCGGCGCTTCGAAGACGTCATGGCCGAGGTCGAGGGCTTCTTCGCCGCTCACCAGGAAGCCGGCACGGTCCCCGGCGGTCTCCACATCGAACTCACCGGTGACGACGTCACCGAGATCATGGGCGGGGCGACGGAGATCGACGACGAAGGCCTGCGCCGCCGCTACGAGACGCTCGTCGACCCGCGCCTCAACCACGACCAGTCGCTCGAGATGGCGTTCCAGGTCGCGGAGTACCTCACGCGCCGGGGCTGAGTCCGCGCGGTCTCGACCGCGGGGCCCAGCCGACGCGGGCCCGTCCCAACCTCAGGTTGCGGGACACAAGGGCGCCCCTCGCAATCACCATCTGCGAGGGGCGCCCTTGTTGTGTCGCCGCCGGATCAGCCCGTGAGCTGTGCCAGGGCTTCGGTCACTTGCCGTCCTTGTCGGCTTCGTCCTGCGGCTTCTCGTCCTTGTTCTCGTCGGCGGGCTTCTCCTCCTTGCCCTTCGAGACGCGGACGATGACGAGGGAGTTGTACGGTTTCGCCTCGGTGCTCTTGGGCCACTGGAAGACGACGTCGCCCTTGGGGACGGTGTCGGAGAAGACCTCTTCCTTGCCGACGCGGAATCCGCGCTTCGTCAGCGTGGCGAAGGCCGCATCGTAAGACAGGCCCTCGACGTTGGGCACGGCGATCGGTTCGGGGCCCTTCGAGACGACGAGGTCGACGGCCGTGTCGTGCGTGAGCTCCTTGCCCTGGTCCTCCGAGGCGCTGATGACGCGCCCCTTGTCGACCGAGTCGCTGTACTCCTCGCTGACGTCGCCGACGGCGAGGCCGGTGTCCTCGAGCGCCGACTTCGCCTCATCGCCGGTCTGGCCGACGAGTTCGGGGACCGCGAACATCTCCACGCCTTTCGAGACGACGAGCGTCACCGTCGATTCGGGGGAGAGCTCCGTGCCTCCGACCGGTTCGGACCCGACGACGGTGCCGGCCGGGACCTGGTCGTCGAAGACCTCCTGCCGCTCCGTCGTCAGCCCGCTGTCCTCGACGGCTGCGGTCGCCTCGGCGACGGGTTTGCCGGCTAGCTGACCGGGAACGATCGACGTCGGGGTCGGCAGGTTGGCGATGACGAGCCAGGCCACGAGGACGATGACCGCTGCGACGGCGACGAGGGTCGTGGCCAGGCGACGGCGCCTGCGGCGCTTCGGATCCGTCGAGGCGGCCGCCGCCGTGACGGGGGCACCCGCCTCGTCCGCGTCGCCCCCGGACGGATCGGCCTGCGCAGACGCGGTGCCGGTGCCGGACCCGGATCCGGCCACAGCGGCGACCGCAGTTCTCGCGCCGGTCTTCGACTTCTTCGTCTTCGACGTGCGGACAGGAGCCGCCGTCGACTCAGCGTCGCGGTCAGGGGTGTCGGCGTCGGAAGTCTCGTGGTCGGGCGTATCGGAGGAGTCCCCAGCGGACGACTCCCCGGAGGCCTCGTCGCCACCGGTCGGCGATTCATCGCGCAGTGCGGTGGCGGTACCGCCGGCACCGGCCGATCCTGCGCTGCCGGATGCGGCGACGGCACCGGCTGCGACTCCGGCACCGACGGCAGTGCGTCGGTTCGCGGTCTCGTCGAATCCGGCCCTCGCCTCGTCGGGTGTCTCCTCTTCGGCGGCCTCGTCGGCTTCGTCGTCTTCGAGGTAGGGGATCTCGTCGGTGCGGGACTTCTTCTCCTTCGGCACATCCGAGCCGAGGTCGATGCTCGCGGTCAGGGCGGGGGAGTGCTCCCCGGCGACCGCCTCGGGGTCACCGAAATCGAGCTCGGCATCGCTCATGTGGGCTCGTGCCTCGGCGAGGGCGCTGCGGAACTCAGCGGCATCCGCGGGCCGGTCGTCGGGGTCCTTCGACGTCGCCCAGAGGACGAGGGCGTCGAGGCGGGGGCTCAGCCCCGGCACCCGTTCCGACGGCGGCGGCACCGTGTCGTGGACGTGCCGGTAGGCGACCTGGATGGGCACGTCGTCGGTGTAGGGCTGCGTCCCGGTGAGCATCTCGTAGAACATGATGCCGACGGTGTAGAGGTCGGTGCGGGCGTCGGCACCGGCGCGGGTGACGAGCTCGGGGGCGACGTAGCCGACGGTGCCGATGAGGGTCTTCGTCGTCGTCGCCGAGGTGACGGCGCGGGCGAGCCCGAAATCGGCGAGCTTGACCTGGCCGTCGGTGCCGAGCAGGACGTTGTCGGGTTTGAGGTCGCGGTGGATGATGCCCGTGGAGTGGACCGCCTCGAGGGCGGCGAGGATCGCGTCGAGGACGACGATCGCCTGCCGCGGGGTGAACGATCCGCGGTGCTTGAGCTCCCGGCGCAGCGTCACCGAGGGCAGGTGCTCCATGACGAGGTAGACGATGTCGCCGTCGCGTGACTGATCGTGGATGGCCACGAGGTTGGGGTGGGTGAGGCGACCGGCGTTGATCGCCTCCCGGCGGAACCGCTCGACGAACGTCTCATCGGAGATGAGGTGCTCGTGCATGACCTTGATCGCGATCTCGCGGTCGAGGCGCAGGTCGGTTCCGCGGTAGACCATCGCCATGCCGCCGCGGGCGATCTTCGCGTCGATCCGGTAGCGGTCGTTGAGGACCACGCCGATGAGCGGATCGGGCAGCGCGTTCATCGTGCCTCCTCCCAGCGGCCCCGCTGCATCTGCACGGCGCGGACGAAGGCCTTCGTCTCCGGCAGCAGTCCGTCCTCGCGCACCGTCCGCAGGTCCTGGTAGTAGCCGGCGAGTGCTTCGGTCTCGGATTCGGCGGTCTCGACGAGCCAGCCGAGGATGACGGTTCCCGCGACGATGTTGTCGGCGATGTCGAGCAGGTCGAGGCTGCGTCCGACGATGTCGCTGGCCCACCGGCCGGAGCGGGGCGTGACCTGCATGATCCCGATCGCGTTCCCGGCCGAGACCGTGGCGTGCTGGAAACCGGACTCCTGGGCGGCGACGGACTGCATGAGGGCCGGGTCGGCGCCGAGCTCCTCGGCGATCTGCGCGACGAGGAACCGCGCCTGCTCCGGGGTCGGATGGGTGCGGGCGAGCAGAGTGGCCTTGTTGAGGCGGGCGGCATGGACGACGCTCGGGCGGATGCCCTCGGCACCGGCGACCTGCGGCAGCGCCTTGGGGACGTCCGGTGCGTGGCGGCGCGGACGCGCTGCGCCGTCGCGCAGGAGGAGCAGTTCGCCGACGCGGATGAGCGAGTCATCGCTCATCGCGTTCGCGCGGCGCAGCGTGCCCGGGGAGATCCCGTGGGTCGCGGCGATCCCGGCAAGCGTCTCGCCCGGGGTGACGACGTGGGACGGGTCGGTGTCGGGCAGTTCGTTCTTCTCCGGCAGGGAGAGGACCTGCCCTTGGCTGAGATTCTGCCGCGGCGAGATCCGGTTGAGGTCGGCCAGGGCGGGCACGGAGACGCCGTGACGGCTCGCGACCGCGTAGAGCGTGTCGCCCTGCTTGACCTTGTAGGTGCGACCGCCGTGGGTGACGGGCACGGTCTCGCTCTGCGTGCCCGCGGTCCACTGCGGTCCCGAAGTCGGCGCTGTCGAAGCCTGTGCTGCGGTGCCCGTCTGGGACGCACCCCGCTGGGACGGCGCTTCCGGGGCAGGCGTCGGGGCCGCCTCGGCGGTGTCGGCATCCGCTCCCGCAGGGCGGGGGATCGGGCCGGTCGAACTCACGCGTGAGGCAGCACGGATGTCAGGGGCGGCGGTGATGGGAATCTGCGATTTCCGTCGCGTGCTAGTCATCTGTCACCTGTTCGGCTTCATTTCTCTGGGGAAGTTTCAACCACCAGCGTATCGAGTACCCCGCTCCGGACCCGGGATTGCCGCCCGCATGGCGGCGTGTTTCTTCCCGATTTTGCTAGGCTTGAGGGGTGAATACGGAAGAACTCGTCCAGGACTGGGAAACCCTGCCGGACATCGCGGAATCAACCGGTCTCGGCATCTCCCAGGTGCGCAGACTCCTCGAAGACGGCGCGATCTGCGGGTACAAGCACGGCGACCCCAAGGTGCTGCGGGTGCCGTCCGCGTTCTTCGTCGACGGCGCGGTGCTCACCCCGCTCAAGGGCACGCTGAGCACTCTCAAGGACGCCGGTTTCGACGCCGAGGAGTCGATCAAATGGCTCTTCACCCCCGACGACTCCCTGCCGGGACGCCCGATCGACCTGCTCCGCGCCGGCAACCGCAAGGAAGTCCGCCGCCGCGCCCAGGCGCTCGCGTTCTGACTGCCTCAGCGCTGCCGATAGCTCAGCTTCGTCGCGAAGTCCTCGAGCCGTTCGACGGCACCCTCGCCGAGGCGGAACGCCGTCCCGGCACCGGTTGACCCTGCGGCGTCGAGCGCCTGCCCATCGTCGGACCACCGGCGCAGCTCGCTCAGCGCCTCCCCGTGCTTGATCGCGATGAGCTCCTCGACGGCGGCGAGTCCGCCCGCCTCGGCGAGCATCGTCACGGTCTCGGCCACCTCGGCGTCGCTGAGGTCGCCGACCCCGAGGCGCGCGGCGAGGATCTCCCGCCGTTCGGCGGGCATCCTGCGCAGGCTCTCGGCGATGAGCACGGTGCGCTTGCCCTCACGGATGTCGTCGCCGGCGGGCTTGCCGGTCGCTGCCGGGTCGCCGAAGATGCCGAGGACGTCGTCGCGCAGCTGGAACGCCTGTCCCAGCGGCAGGCCGAAGCGGGAGAGCGCGGCGAGCTGCTCGTCGCTCGCCCCGCCGAGAGCCGCGCCGAGGAGGAGCGGCTGTTCGACGGAGTACTTCGCCGACTTGAAGCTCAGCACCTCCCACGCCCGTTCGCTGATGCGGTCATCGTCGAGGGGGATCACCTCGGCGCGGACGTCGAGGAACTGTCCGACCATGACGTCCCGGCGCATCTGCGCGCGCAGAGCCTGCGCCGTGACCGACCCGGAGAGGGCGTCGCACGCGGTCTCGTAGATCTCCTCGCTCAGGGCCAGGCAGATGTCGCCGATGACGATCGCCGCGGCGACCCCGAACGGCTCCGCCTCGCCCTGATAGCCCAGCGCCGCGTGGAGGGACTCGAAGCGGCGGTGGAGGGCCGGCTCGCCGCGCCGGGTGTCCGAGTGGTCGATGACATCGTCGTGGATGAGGGCCGCGGCGTGGAGGAGCTCGAGGGAGGCGGCCGCCTCGGCGAGTGCCGAACGCGTGGTGTCCGTCCCGTCACCGAGACGGCGCCCGCCTCCGGTGGCGAGCTGATAGCCCCACCACAGGAGGACCGGGCGGATCCGCTTGCCGCCCCGGGTGAAGTCTATGAGCGCGGTGCCGATCTCCGCCGTATCGGGCGAGATCGCCTCGAACTCAGCCGCCTTCGCGGTGAGGAAGGAGGAGATGCCGGCCGCCACCTCGGCGGCGATGTCCGCGGGAGCGTCGAGGGACTCGACGCGGTCGGGCGAGGTCACGGAGCGATGGTCCCGCCGAGCGACACGATCGAGGCCTTCGGGTCGGCGGGGTCGTCGCTGACGGTGAGGACGAGCATGCCGTCGTTGTCCTTGTGACGGAAGTTCACGACCTGGGCTGCCTTCGTCAGCGACCCGTCGCCGAACGTCTCGAACCCGGCCTGCTCCAGCTTCTCGGTGTAGGACTTGACGATGTCGTCGGGTTCGGCCTCCGCCCGCATGACGATGCTCACCTGGTCGAGCGTGCCGGACTCCGCCTGCGCGCGCGAACTCGAGATCACCTCGGCGCCCTCATAGGGGGCCATGAAGTCGGGGAGCTCGGCCTGCGTGGGGGCCGCCTCGGTGGGGGTCGGGCTCTCGGTTCCCGCATCGCTGGGAGCGGCAGTGGCGTCGGTCTGCGTCGCGGACTCCGATGGGGTCGACGTCGACTGGGACGTCGGGTCGCTGGGTCCCGAACATCCGGCGAGGACAAGGCCGAGGGCAAGCGTCATCGTCGTGACAGTGCTGCGCGATACCATGGTCACAGATTACCCGCAGACCGTGCGGGAGCCGAAAAGTTCGATCCGTGGGTGGGACATGAGCCGCAAGCAGCTGGCCCGTTCCGGCGGTGACCTCGAGCACCTGGGAACGGATGACACGGGAGCGACGATGCTCCATCTCGACATGGATTCGTTCTTCGTCTCCGTCGAGCTGCTCTCGCGTCCCGAACTCGTCGGCAGGCCCGTCATCGTCGGCGGCAGGGCCGGTCGCGGCGTCGTCGTCTCCGCCAGCTACGAGGCCCGTGAGTTCGGGGTCCACGCCGCGATGCCGATGTCCCGGGCCATCGGTCTGTGTCCGATCGCCGAGGTGATCCCCTCCTCCCATGGCCTGTACTCCGCGTATTCTAAGCAGGTCTTCGACCTCGTCGCCGAGGTCACCCCCGATGTCCTCCAGGTCAGCGTCGACGAGGCGTACATCGACGTCTCCGGGGCGGTGCGCAGGCTCGGGTCCCCGGTCCACATCACGACACAGCTGCGCGCGGAGATCGAGGAGCGCACGGGACTGAGCGCATCCGTCGGGATCGCCGGGTCGCGGGTCGTCGCCAAGCTCGCCTCGGCGCGGGCGAAACCGCACGGCCAGCTGCTCGTTCCGCTCGCCGCGACCCGGGACTTCCTCGACCCGATGCCGATCGAGGCGCTGCCCGGCGTGGGGGAGAAGACGCAGGCGGGGTTCGCGAAGTACGGCATCCGCCTCATCGGCGATCTCGCGGCGATGGACGAAGCATGGGTCGGGCGCGTGTTCGGGGCGCATGGGCACCACCTGTGGCGCAGCGCGCACGGACTCGACTCCCACGGCATGGATCGGCAGGTCAAGGACCGGTCGATCAGCGCCGAGCACACGTTCGGCGCTGACGTCTGGGACCTCTCGGAGCTCGAGCATGAGCTGCTGCGGCTCTGCGACAAGGTCGCGCACCGGGTGCGGGCCGAGGGGAAGGTCGCGACGACGCTCGGGCTCAAGTACCGACTCGACGACTTCACGACGCTGTCCCGGTCGATCACCCTCGAAGCTCCCACCGATCTGGCCCGGGAGATGTACGAGGCGCTCGGCCCGGCGCTGCGCGGACTGCGGGCGCAGCGGACCAAGGGCGTCCGGCTGCTCGGAGTCCGCGCTGCCGGGCTCATGGACTTCGCCGTCAGCGGCCGGCAAGCCCGGTTGGACGAACCCGAGCACGCCGGACGCGAAGCAGAGGTGGCCCTCGATGATGTGCGGCGCCGGTTCGGCACCGAGGCGATCTCACAGGCCTCCCTCCTGCGCCGGCACCCCAAGCGCTGACGTTCACGGGAGCCCGGGACGGGGGCGCCGAGGCGCGACCAGCGGGTTTCGGACATGGCGTGAGAGGGAGGTCATCGCCCCTCGCGGGGGCTCTGGCCAGGGCCGTTGTTCGCCCGGAGGGACGGGAGTCGGAGGCTGCGTCACGGACTGCGCACAGGGCGCGCGTTCAGCCGCGCTCAGTGAGTCTGAGGACGGGGTGGGAATACCCCCGCCTGCCCCGTTCCGAAGATGTTTTTTCAGTGTTCAGAGACTATGATTGGGGCAATAGGCCAGAGTAAGGAAACGGGGGTTCGACATGCCACTCTCCGATCACGAACAGCAGCTTCTCGATCAGCTGGAGAAGCAGCTGCGCAGCGAAGACCCCCGATTCGCACGCAACATCTCGGAATCCCAGGCGGCCGTGAGCGGTCCGGGCTTCTCGGCGAAGCGCTTCGTCGTCGGCATCCTCGTCGCCCTCGCCGGCCTCGCCGCGACGATCTTCGCGATCTCGATGGTCAATCAGGCGGTCGCGTGGATCGCCCTCGGCGTCGTCGGTTTCGGCCTCATGGTCGCGGGAATGTACTGGGCGTTCAGCCGTCCCGGACGCGTCGGCGATGGCGCGAAGAGCTCCTCGGGATCGGGGGCGGCGCCGAAGTCGAACGGCAAGAGCTCCGGTGGCTTCATGAGTCGCATGGAGGACCGCTGGGAGAAGCGCCAGCGCGGGGAATGAGCGTCCGGCACCAGTGAGTGTCGTGAGCCTCTGAGTTTCGAAGGGCACTGCGGATGAGCAATCATCCCGGTGCCCTTTCGCATGCCCCCACTCGCCGTCGCCTGCCCTCTCGCATGCAGTTTGACGTGTCGCCGCCCGTGGGCAGATGGACCTACCCGACCCGCCCGCGGTGGAACGCACCGCCGCCAGCGCACAGTGCGTTCCGTCGCCCGGCGCGCACGAATACTCACCGCCCTCATGCAGGTCCCGGCGGACTCGGGCTCTGTCCGGGCCGGAGGGCTCAGGTAAAGAACTGAGCTCTCGAAACGCAGGTGAGCCCAAACGGTGGCGGGAAGCCGGACGGGTCAGGCCGAACCGCGGTGTGCGCCAGTTGAGGCTGAAATGGCCAGTCCTTGTCATGGCCATCTCGGTTTGGCCTGGCGCAAAGTCGAGGTGGGCGAGTCGAGTGGCTGCGGGGAGGTCTCGGAGAGATGCCGCCGACTCCGCGCACAGATGCCGCTGGTCCGACACGCTGACTTTCGTCGGCAGCTCTGTCCGGGCCGGAGGGCTCAGGTAAAGAACTGAGCCCTCGAAACGCAGGTGAGCCCAAACGGTGGCGGGAAGCCGGACGGGGCAGGCCGAACGGCGGGGAGGCGGGCGGCGGCGCGGAAGCGCTGACCCCTACGCGGAGCGGCTTGTCCGCTGCGGAGCGTCGTGGACTCCGCGCGGCTGCGCTTGACCTCCGCGGAGCGCCGAATCATCGCCGTGCACAGGGATGATTCGGCGCTCCGGGTAGTGGTCGATCGCCGTTATGGTCGGTCGACGCGCGGCGGGCGGTCACTTCGGGGGAGTGAAGATGCTCGCCGGCCAGATCTTCGCGGTGATCCGGCTGCCGGGCGTCGCATGCTCGGACAGATCCGTCTGCACCTCGTCGATGACGGCCTGCGCCTCGGCGGGGGAGAGGTCCGTGGCCTGCGCCCCGTAGCGCTGCGCCTCGAGGGCGTCGATGAACGCCGACAGCGCCGTGTCGTCGTGGCGGCGGATGCCGGAAGCTGACGGAACCGGGCTGCGCAGAGCGTCGAGGCCGAGCGCCGACGGGGGCCGTCCCGCAGCCGAGCCGCCGGGCGCGCCTGCGCTGTCCGAACCGGCCGCCGCCTGACTTGCAGGCACGCGCCCGTCCTCGGTGCGGCCGTGACCCGGACCAGACGGTCCCAGCGTCCCGGCACCGGCTCCGACATCGGCACCGGCGCCTGCAGCACCGGCGCTCGAGACCCCGGCAACCCCGGCCCGGTCAAACCCGGTGTCCCCAGCCCCACCGGAAGTCCCGGCACCCGTCTCGCCGCGGGCGGCGCGAGCACCCGCCTCGGCGACGGCAGGACCGCCGGCGAGGACGAGTTCGTTGTGGCGGAGGGTGCGGCTCGGATCGAGGCTCTGACCGTAATCGGTCGCCAGTGCCCTGATCTCCGTCCACACGTTCTCGAGGTCGACCGGAGAACCGGTGCGGCGACGGCGCTGGAGCACCCGCCACAGCGCGGGAATCGCGAGCAGCAGGAGGATGAGGACGGCGATGATGACGGCCCACATCACGGTGCCGAGATTCGAGTTCGCCGGCTCCGCCGCCGCATCCGTCGCCTCGGTGGTCTGTCCCTCCTCGGTCGCCGGGGCGGCCTCGGACGCGCTCTCCGTCGGCTCCGCGGTCGGGGTGGCGGATTCGGTGGTCTCCTCGTTCGCCTCATCGGCGCTGCCGTCGGCGACGGTCCACGCCGGGGGAGCCCCGGCCGGTCCGCCCGGAGTGGGCTCGAAGCGCACCCAGCCGACACCGTCGAAGTAGAGCTCGGGCCACGCGTGGGAATCCTGCATCGAGACCTGGTACTCGCCGCCGTTCTCCGTGCCGGAGGCGAAGCCGACGCCGATCCGGGCGGGAATGCCCAGGGTCCGGGCCATGATCGTCATCGCCGAGGAGAACTGCACGCAGTACCCGCGCTTGTCGACGAGGAAGTCGGAGATCGCGTCCCCGCTGGCCTCCTCCGGGGCGTCGAGCGAGTACTCGAACTCGCCGCTGCGGAAGTACGCCTGGAGCAGCACGGCCGCCTCCCACTGGTTGCTCGCCCCGGCGGTGACCTCGTCGGCGGTGTCGCGCACGCTCTGCGGCAGGGTCTCGGGCACTTCGAGCTCGGTCTCGAACTCCGCGGAGTTGACCGGGGTCGCCGACTGCATGACGCTGACATCGGGTTCGATCGACAGGTAGTCCATCGAGTAGTCGAGCCCGCCCGAGCGTTCCCCGTTGCCGACGATCGTCAGCGAGGACTCGTCGTAGATCCACCGGCGGTCGAGTCCCTCCGGCTGCTGCGGGGCGTAGGGCGTCGGCAGGTACTGCTGATCGTACTGGCCGATCGAGAAGTCGATGCGCTGCTCGGAGTAGCCCTGGTTGCGCGGCAGACCCTGCGGCCACGGCAGGCCCTCGGCGGCGATCGCGAACTGGTCGAGCCCGAACGGCGTCGGCGCCCAGGTCTGCCCGTCGAAGGAGTTGATCGACGTCAGGCGGATCGGCTCGGGGTTCTCCGCCGTCGTCGTGTACGTGAACAGCGTCGAATCGTCCCGGGCGCCGAGGTCGGCGCGCAGGTCGAGGAACGGATTCGTCACCGTGAGGTCGCCCTGGTTGTTCGACGCGCGGTTGGGCAGCGTCGGGACCTGCGGCAGGAGCATCGGCAGGGCGATCCCGAGGATGATCGCGACCGCGCCGGCGACGACGGCGGTCAGCCCACCCCGCCACTTCGCCTGCGGGAAGTAGGGGCTGAGCATGAGGAGGAGGAACGCGGCGAGGATCGCCGCGATGTGCCACCACCGCACCTGGGCGGGGGCGAAGAACACCGGGATCATCCACAGCACGAGGAGGAGGACGCCGCTGACCTTCGGGGCGCCGAGGTCGGAGACGAGTCCGTCGATGAGGATCGTGATGAGCGTGAACGCGATCGTCAGCATCGCCGTGAAGCCGGGCGTGCTCTCCGCCGGCGGGGTCGAGGCGTAGAGGTCGCTCACCCCGGCCGAGAGGAGGTCGATGACGGCGACGAACGACTCACCGGTCGGGATGATCCCTGCGAGCAGTGTGTCGGGCGCGCAGAGGACGAGGACGGCGATGACGCCGACGATGCACTGCGCGATGACCGCGGTGCCGGTGGCCTTGAGCCCCGGGATGCTGCGGAAGACCGCCCCGACGAGGACGATGAGGAAGACGGCGACGAGGACCGGCAGCAGCCAGTCGAAGTCGGAGAAGACCGCGGAGAGCCCGATGGCGGTGAGCACCATGGCGACGAACACCGACAGCGACTCGAGCCACGTCGAGGAGCGCTGCCGCTCCTCCTGCACAGCACCGGGCTGCCCGACGTCGGGCTGCATGACGTCGGCGCTCATCGCACGACCCGCTTCGAGTCGAAGGTCGTCCAGGATTCGGGCAGGTCTTCGCTCAAACCGAGCATCGTCATGTCATCGATCTCCGAGAGGCTGCGGACGGTGATGGGGATCCGGCGCGTGAACTGCGCGGCCATCGCCTGGGCGCGGGCGTCATCGGCGGCGCAGATGACGACGTGGTTGGGGTTGTCGTGGGAGGGCAGGTGGGCCGGTCCCGGTTCGACGAGCGCGGTGAGCAGGCGCAGGCGGTCGACGTCGCGCGGGCCCCGGAACCGGAGCTCATGGCCGGGGGTGATCATGCAGACCTCGTAGTCCGCGCGGAGGAAGGCGACACCGGCGGCGGCCGCCGCGGCGAGGAGGAACTCCTGCTCGAGGTCGTCCGGGGGCTCCTCGGCGCCGACGAGATCGACGACGATGAGCGCGTGGAGCGTCTCCTCCTCGGCTTCGTGGCGGACCATGAGCTCACCCGACTTCGCCGTCGTCGGCCAGTGGACGTGGCGCAGATCGTCGCCGGGCACGTACTCCCGGGTGTGGAAGTCGCGGGTCGTGTGGCCCGAGCGGATCTTGCCCTCGTCGAGGCGCGCCGGTCGGTTCGCGGTGTCCCCGGGGATCCGGGCGCCGAGGGAGGGCACGGCCACGGCGATCGGCTGCGCGCCGAGCACCTTCTTCTTCGCCGTGACGAGGCTGAAGGGACCGGCGACGGTGACGAGCACCGCCTCGATGCCGCTGAGGCCGCGACGGTTCGGGGTGAAGGAGGTGACGACGTTCTGCGAGCGGCCCCCGGCCAGCGGCGGCACCTCGCCGACGGTCGAGTCGCCGAAGCCGTCGGCGGCGACGAAGTCGATCGTCGACGCAGGCACCGCGAGGTGACCGGTGTTGCGGACGACGGCGTCGATCTCGACCTCCTTGCCCTCGGGCGCCAGCGGGTAGCGCTCGTCTCCGGGTTGGAGCCGGACCTCGGGCAGGGGAGTGTGCAGGGTCACCGAGATCCGGCGCGTGCCCCAGCCGATGAGGGCGGCGGAGAGGCCGACGAGCCCGATGAGGAGCAGTCCCGCCGGGAGAAGGCCGGGCAGAGCGAACCGGTAGGCGCCGACGATGAGCGCGGCTCCGGCGATGATGAAGATGATTCCCGAGGTCGAAAGCCGCATGCCGTCACTGATTCGTCGAGACGGGCACTCGCGCGAGCACGCGGGCGATGAGGTCGGCCGCGAGTTCCGAGTCGTCGCCGTCGCGCGGGATGATGCGGTGGGCGAGGATGAAGGGCGCGAGCGCCTGGATGTCGTCGGGCGTGACGAAGGTTCGACCCGACAGGGCGGCCCTGGCCTTCGCGGCGCGCAGCAGGTGGACGCCGCCGCGCGGCGAGGAGCCGAGCACGATCGCCTGGTCATTGCGCGTCGCCTGGAGGATCGCGACGATGTACTCGCGCAGCGCCGGGCTCGCCGAGACGTGGCGGACGATGTCGCGGGCCTGCTTGATCTGCTCGAGGCTCGTCACCGCCTGCGCCGCGGTGAGCGGATCGTGCTCGATCTGGTTGTCGAGCAGGTCGACCTCATCGGCCGTCGACGGGTAGCCGAGCGAGATGCGCGTCATGAAGCGGTCGCGCTGGGCCTCGGGCAGAGCGTACGTGCCCTCCATGTCGATGGGGTTCTGAGTGGCGACGACGATGAACGGCGAGGGCATCATGTGCGTCTCGCCGTCGATCGTCGCCTGGCCCTCGGCCATGCACTCTAGCATCGCCGACTGCGTCTTCGGGGACGCGCGGTTGATCTCGTCGGCGATGATGATGTTGGCGAACACGGGACCGCGGCGGAACTCGAAGTGCCGGGTCTCCTGATTGAAGAGGTTGACGCCGACGACATCGGTGGGCAGCAGGTCCGGAGTGAACTGGATGCGGCGCACCGAGCCGTCGACGACCTTGCCCATCGCCCGCGCGAGCAGGGTCTTGCCGACGCCCGGCACATCCTCGAGCAGCACGTGGCCGCCGGCGAGGAGGGCGATGAGGGAGAGGCCCACGGCCTCGTCCTTGCCCTCGAGCACTGAGTTCATCGCAGTGCGCGCCCGTGATGTCAGCTGCTGTACCCACTCGATGTGCTCGGCACCGATGACTGAATTGGTCTGTGTGGCTTCCTGGCTCGTCGACATGCGTCCATTGTCCCTTATTAGGGGCCCGGTCCGCACACGGGCGCCTCTCAGGATCTCCGGCCTCCCCACTTCCCTCCCCACCGCCCTCCACCACCTCCTCCACTTCGCCCCACCGGATTCCCCACATTCCTCCCCACGTCGCCCCACCTCGGCGACGATCCCCGGATTCTCGGGGCAGAGGTGCGCGCCGAGGCGGTCGTCCGAGTCCGAGATCGCCCAGTTCAGGACCCCCGGAGACGCGCGGACGGGAGATTTCTTCCACTTTCCTCCACGGGTCTGACCTGGGCTTTTATAGGGTTCACAGGCGAAAGTGGGGTCAGGTGCTGGAATGGGTGGAGGGAAGTGGAGTACTGTGGTTGCTATCGGAGCCGATTGGTTTCGAAAGGGGTGAGACGACATGTTCTTGGGCACTCATATGCAGAAGCTCGACGACAAGGGTCGCCTCATCCTGCCCGCGAAGTTCCGCGACGAGCTCTCGCCCGGACTCGTTCTCACACGTGGCCAGGAGAACTGCCTCACCCTGTTCCCCACCACGGAGTTCGAAGCCGAGCACGAGCGGATCCAGAACGCGCCGAAGACGAACAAGGAGGCACGCGACTACCAGCGCGTGTTCCTGTCAGCGGCCTTCGCAGACCAGCCGGACAAGCAGGGACGGATCACCGTTCCGCACATATTGCGGCAGTACGCATCACTCGACCGGGAAGTCGCGGTGATCGGCATGGGAAACCGAGTCGAGATCTGGGATGCCCCGACATGGGAGGAGTACCTCGTCGGCGCGCAGCAGGCCTTCGCCGAACGCGAGAACGAGGTGATCCCCGGAGTGATCTGATTCTGCTCGGGCTCGATCCTTGCCCGCCGTGCATGGGGTTTCGGGGCACTTCCCCGGTTCCGAAGCACACCAGTCCTGACACACTTCCCCGGTGCCAGGGCCACGGCGGACAAGGTTCCGGCTCCAGCAGGACGCCCGGCCGGCAGGCCGGTCGACGCAGCCAGCCGCCGACGCACACCGACGACCACGCACGAAGGGCCCGACCATGAACGCACAGCATGTGCCAGTGCTCCTGGCCCGCGTGGTCGAGCTCATCGGCGTCGGCGTCGCGGCGGCCCGGGCACAGGGCATCACCCCCGTCGTCGTCGACGGCACGCTCGGCATGGGCGGTCACGCCGAGGCGGTGCTCACGGCCTTCCCCGACGTCCACCTCGTCGGCCTCGACCGCGACCGGGACGCCATCGCGATCGCGAGTGCTCGCCTGCAGCCGTTCGCCGACCGCACCGACATCGTCCACGCCGTCGACGACGAGCTCCCGAGCGTCCTCGACGACCTCGGGATCGAGGCGATCAGCGCGATCCTCCTCGACCTCGGCGTCTCCTCCCTCCAGCTCGACGAGGACGAGCGCGGATTCTCCTACTCCCGTCCGGCGCCGCTGGACATGCGGATGGACCAGACCCAGGCACTGACCGCCGCCGAGGTGCTCGCGACCTACTCCGAAGCCGACCTCCGTCGCATCCTGAAGGACTACGGCGAGGAGAAGATGGCCGGGAAGATCGCGAAGATCATCGTCGCCGACCGCGCGGAGACGCCGTGGACGACCTCGGATCAGCTCGCGGCGATGCTCACCCGCGTCCTGCCCGACACGAAGAAGCGCTCCCACCCGGCCAAGCGGACGTTCCAGGCGCTGCGGATCGAGGTCAACGACGAACTCGGGGTGCTGCGCACCGCGCTGCCGGCAGCGCTCGAGGCCCTCCACCTCGGCGGCGTTGCCGTCATCGAGTCCTACCAGTCGCTCGAGGACACGATCGTCAAGAAGATCTTCCGCGCCGGCACCCACACCCAGGCCCCACCGGACCTGCCCGTCGTGCCCGAGCACATGCAGCCGTGGCTGCGGGAGATCGTGCGCGGCGCCGAAGTCGCCGATGAGGAAGAGGCGGAGAGCAATCCCCGCGCCAAGAGCGTGCGCCTGCGCGCCGTCGAGAAGATCAGGGAGGCACAGCCGTGAGTCACGCCCCAGCCGTCACCCGGCCACAGCACCGCACACCGGCGACGACGACGCCGGCCCCGCGCCTGCGGCTGCTGAAGTTCGAGCTGCCGAAGTCGAAGCTGCCCTTCTCGCTGCTGTGCCTGGGCATCCTCGTCACCGCTCTCGTCGCCGTCCTCCTGCTCAATATCTACATCTCCAACACCTCGTACCAGATCGATCAGCTGGGGGCGCAGAAGGAGCAGCTCGCCGAGGAGAAGGACCGCCTCGTCGAGGACAACTCCTACCGCGAGTCCCCGCAGAACATCGCGAAGGCCGCCGAGGAGCTCGGACTCGTCCGCGACACCTCCCCGGAGTTCCTCGACGCGAAGACCGGGAAGGTCATCGACGCCCCGCCGATCGACGAGAGCGGAGACAAGGAGCCGGCAGTTGTGCCCGGCCCGCGCGCCGATACCAGGGATGACCTCCGGCCCAATCTACGATCGGATGAGACGTTGCCCGTCGTCGGCGGCAGCCCGAGCAAGGACATCGCGCCTCCCGCGCAGGTCGCTCCCAAGTGAGCGGCACGTACGGCAGGCGACGGCAGTGACAGAGATTTGAGCCGATGAGGTAAGGACGAAGTATGGCCCCGCGGACACGCAAGGCGAAGAAGACTCCCAACCTCCGTCGCCGTGTCGCGGTCATCGCAGCCTTCTCGGCTCTCGTCCTCGTCATCACCGGCGTGCGCCTCATCTCGATCCAGGGCATGGATTCGATGAAGCTCGCCGAACAGGCACTCGCCAACCGCCTCGTCACCCGCACCCTGCCCGCCGACCGCGGTCAGATCGTCGCCTCCGACGGCACCGTGCTCGCCGACAGCGTCTCCCGCTACCAGGTCGTCGCCGATCAGCAGAACGTCGCCCAGTACAAGGTCGACGGCAAGCTCGTCGGCGCGTGGGGGGCCGCCGAGGCGCTCGCCGGCCCTCTCGACACCGACCCGGGTCTCCTCTATCCCGAACTCGTCGGGGACAAACGATGGAACCCGGTCGCCAAGGGCCTGACCTCGGAGACGTGGCGGGAGATCGACGACCTCGGCATCCTCGGCATCTCCGCCGAGGAGTACGCGGTGCGCTCGTACCCGTCCGGGGCGATCGCCGGCAACCTCGTCGGGTTCCTCAGCTCCGACGGCCAGGCGCAGGCGGGACTCGAGCTCTCCTTCGACGAGGAGCTCAGCGGCCGCGACGGCAAGCAGCAGTACGAGCGCGGCGCACGCGGGGAGATCATCCCGCTCGGCGACAACAACATCGAGAACGCCGTCGACGGCTCCGGCATCCGCACGACGATCAACCCCGCGGTGCAGTACTACGCCCAGCAGGCGATCGAGGAGCAGGTCAAGGCCCGCAAGGCCGAATCCGGCTCGATCGTCATCGAGGAGATCGGCACCGGCAGGATCATCACCGCCGCCGACGCCCCGACCGTCGACCCGAACAACCCCGGCAAGGTCGACGGGGATGATCGCGGTTCGCGGATCTTCACCGACGTCTTCGAGCCGGGGTCGACGGCGAAGATGGTCACCGCCGCTGCCCTCCTCGACCAGGGACTCGTCACTCCCGACCAGGAGTTCACGGTCCCCGACACGTGGAAGGCGCCCAACGACGAGGAGTTCCGCGACTCCTCCCCGCACCCCGATCAGAAGCTCACGTTCGCCGGCATCCTCGCCGAATCCTCGAACACGGGAACGATCCTCGCCGGTCAGGCGCTCACCGAGGCCCAGCGCTACGAGTACCTGAAGAAGTTCGGCTTCGGCTCGAAGTCCGCGGTCGGCTTCCCGGGCGAGACCGGCGGCATCCTCCACCCCTACGCGGACTGGGACGGACGGACGAAGTACACGGTGATGTTCGGACAGGGCATGGCCGCGAACGCCCTGCAGACCACCTCGGTGATCGCGACGATCGCCAACGGGGGAGTGAGCGTTCCCGCCCGCCTCGTCGACGGCACGATCTCGCCGTCGGGCAGGACCATCCCGGTGCCCGCCGGAGAGCCCACGCGGGTCGTCAGCGAGAAGGCCGCCGACCAGACCCTGGCGATGCTCGAGGGCGTCGTCGCCGAGGGCACCGGCAAGTCGGCGGCCGTGTCCGGCTACCGGGTCGCCGGCAAGACGGGCACCGCCCAGGCACCGGCCGCCGACGGCAGCGGCTACGACGGCTACACGGCCTCGTTCGTCGGCGTCATCCCCGCCGAGGACCCGAAGTTCGCGATCTCCGTGACTTTGCAGCGTCCCCGCGACGGCTACTACGGTGGTACCGCCGCCGCGCCCGTGTTCTCCGACGTCGCCGGCTTCGCGATGCGGCACTACAAGATCCCCCCATCCACGGAACAGCCCCAGCTCCCGCCACGAGAATGGAAATGATGCGCATCTCCCAGCTGCTCCCCGCAGCCCCCGGCACGATCCACGGCGACCCGGAACGCGAGGTCGCCGGGGTCTCCCACGACTCGCGCACCGTCGCCCCGGGCCAGCTCTACGCCGCCCTGCCCGGCGCGAACGTCCACGGCGCCCGGTTCGCCGCCGACCTCGTCGCCCGCGGGGTCACGGCGATCCTCACCGACCCCGCCGGCTGGGAGATCATCGGCACGGACGTGCCCGACGACCAGCTCGCCGAGGTGACCGGGCTCGTCGTCGATGACCCCCGGGGCGTGCTCGGCTACGTCTCCGCCGCGATCTACGGCACCTCGGTGACCCCGGAGCTCCTCGGCGTCACCGGGACGAACGGGAAGACGACGACGACGTACCTGCTCGCCGGTCTGCTCGAGGCGCTCGGCCGGCGCACCGGGGTCATCGGCACCGTCGCGACCCTCATCGCCGGCACCGCGGTGCCGAGCGTCCGCACGACCCCCGAGGCTCCCGAACTCCACGCCCTGTTCGCGAAGATGCGCGCCGCTGACGTCGACACGTGCGCGATGGAGGTCTCCTCGCACGCGCTCACCCAGCACCGCGTCGACGGCGCCCACTTCGCCGTCGCCGGCTTCACGAACCTCTCCCAGGACCACCTCGACTTCCACCATTCGATGGACGAGTACTTCGCGGCCAAGGCCCTGCTCTTCACCCGCGCCTTCTCCGACCGTGCCGTCATCGTCATCGAGGACGCCTGGGGGGAGCGGATGGCCGAGGCCGCGCAGATCCCCGTGCGCACGCTCGGCCGCGACGACCGCAGCGAACTGCGCATCGACCACGTGCCGGGGGAGTCCGACTTCACCCTCCGCCTCGGCGACGGGACGCAGATCCCCCTGCGCTCACCGCTGCCCGGTGACTTCAACGTGACGAACACCGCGTTGGCTGCGGCCATGCTCGTCGAAGCCGGTCTCGCCCCCGCCGACATCGCGGAGATCGGCCGGACCTTCACCGCCGCCGTGCCCGGGCGCATGGAGATCATCGACGTCAACCAGGCACCGGCGACCGGGCTGCCCCGGGCGATCGTCGACTACTCGCACACCCCCGATGCCATCGAGAAGGCCCTGGCCTCCCTCGACGCCGACAGCGATGAGCTCGTCCTCGTCTTCGGCGCCGGCGGCGACCGCGACCCCGGCAAGCGCTACGGCATGGGTGAGGCGGCGGCGCGCGGAGCCGATGTGATCGTTCTCACCGACGACAACCCGCGCACCGAGGATCCCGCCGCGATCCGAGCGGCCGTGCGGGAGGGAATCGATGCGGCTGTCGCGTCCGGCGACGCGCGTGTGAAGAAGGTCATCGAAATCGCCGATCGGGGCGAGGCCATCGACTCGGCGATTGCGACAGCAGACCCTGCAACGACCGTGCTCATCGCGGGCAAGGGGCATGAAACCGGCCAGACCATCGGCGCCGTCGTCACCGAATTCGACGACCGCACCCGGACACGCTCGGCGCTGACTGCGCGACTCGGCGGTCCGGAAACGGGTAAAGTTCACAGTTGATATGAAGCGACTGAGTGCAGCCGACATCGCAACCGCCGTCAACGGCGAGTTGTACGGCGTAGACCCCGAATCCCTGTTGAGTGCCGGAGTCGTCACCGACTCCCGCGAAGTCGGACCCGGCGACATCTACGTGGCCCGCCGCGGCGAGAACGTCGACGGCATCGAGTTCGCCGCCGCTGCCGTCGAGGCCGGCTCCGCACTGATCATCGGCGAATCCGTGCCCACCGTCGACGACCAGCCCCTGCCCACCGTCCTCGTCTCCGACGCCACCGAGGCGCTCGGGCGGCTCGCGAGTGCGAGCGTCGAGGCGCTGCGGGCCTCCGGTGAGCTCACCGTCATCGCGATCACCGGCTCCGTCGGGAAGACGACGGTCAAGGACCTCGCCGCCGATCTCCTCGCCGGTGAGGCCCCGACCGTGTGGCCCCCGAACTCGTACAACAATGAGGTCGGGGTTCCGCTCACGGCCCTGCGCGCCGATGAGGAGACCCGTTTCCTCGTCCTCGAGATGGGCGCCCGCTCGATCGGCAACCTCGCCTACCTCACGAGCCTCGTCCGTCCTGACATCGCCGTCGAGCTCGCCGTGGGCACCGCCCACTCCGGTGTGTTCGGGTCGATCGAGAACACGGCCCGGGCGAAGGCCGAACTCGTCGAATCCCTCATCGCCGGCGGGACGGCCGTGCTCAACGCCGATGACCCCCGGGTCGCGGCGATGCACGAGGTGCTCGCCGCTGACGTCGAGACGCTGTGGTTCTCCCAGCGCGAGTCGCTGCCCGACTGGGTCGGGACCGACGACGCCGTGGTGCGGGCGACGGGAGTCTCCACCGACGCCTCCGGCCACTCCTCGTTCCTCCTCCACCTGCCCGGTGAGGAACCGCAGGAGGTGCGCCTGGCCCTCGTCGGCGAACACCACGTCGGCAACGCCCTGGCCGCTGCGGCCGTCGCGTCCGCCTGCGGCGTCGGCGTGAAGTCGATCGTCACGACGCTCGCGACCTCCTCGGCAGCGAGCCGGTGGCGGATGGAGCTCATCGACTCGCCGACCGGCGTCACCGTGCTCAACGACGCCTACAACGCCAACCCCGAATCGATGCGCGCCTCGCTCAAGGCGCTCGCGGCGATGGGCCGCGGCGACGAGGAGTCCCGCCCCCGGCGGACCTTCGCCGTGCTCGGGGAGATGCTCGAACTCGGCGACGAGTCGATCAGCGCCCACGCCGACATCGGCGAACTCGTCGTCCGTCTCAACATCACCCGCACCATCGTCGTCGGCGAGGGCGCCAAGCCGATCTTCAACGCCGCGAACCTCGAGGGCTCGTGGGGCAACGAGGCGACGTGGGTGGCCACGGTCGCCGAGGCGAAGGACCTGCTCACCGCAGAGCTCGCCGCCGGCGACATCGTTCTGTTCAAGTCCTCACGTGATGCCGGCCTGCGGTATCTCGGGGACGACATCGCCGGCGTCTCGGGGGCCCAATGATCGCGGTGCTGCTCGCGGCCTGTGTCGCACTCGTCCTCGCGCTCGTCGGGACCCCGCTCTTCATCCGGGTCCTCGTCAAGCGCGGCTATGGTCAGTTCGTCCGTGACGACGGTCCGACGACGCACGCGACGAAGCGCGGAACCCCGACGATGGGCGGTGTCGTCATCATCGGCGCCGCGATCATCGCCTACCTGCTCGGCCACCTGGTCACCGGTTCGGTGCCCACCGCCTCGGGACTCCTCGTCCTGTGGCTGGCCGCCGGCCTCGGGATCGTCGGCTTCCTCGACGACTTCATCAAGATCAGGAAGCAGCGCTCCCTCGGTCTGCGCCCCGTGCCGAAGCTGCTCGGCCAGGCCTTCGTCGGCATCTCGTTCGCCGTCATGGCCCTCCAGTTCCCCAACTCGTTCGGGGAGACCCCGGCGTCGACGAAGATCTCCTTCATCCGGGACACGAACCTCGATCTCGCCTTCGCCGGCGGCGCCGTCGGCCTCGTCCTCTTCATCATCTGGGCGAACCTCATCGTCACCGCCGTGTCGAACGCCGTCAACCTCACCGACGGCCTCGACGGCCTCGCTGCCGGCGCCTCGGCCGTCGTCTTCGCCGCCTACGTCGTCATCGGCACGTGGCAGTCGACGCAGAACTGCAATCTCATGTCCGAGGCGACGAACGCGTGCTACTACATGCGCGACCCCCGCGACCTCGCCATGGTCGCCGGCGCCATGGCCGCGGCCTGCTTCGGCTTCCTGTGGTGGAACACCTCTCCCGCGAAGATCTTCATGGGCGACACCGGGTCGCTGGCGATCGGCGGCGCCATCGCCGGCCTGGCGATCATGTCCCGGACCCAGCTGCTCCTCGTCGTCCTCGGTGGCCTCTTCGTCATCATCACCCTCTCGGTGATCATCCAGGTCGCCTCGTTCAAGACCACCGGCAAGCGCGTCTTCCGCATGGCGCCCCTCCAGCACCACTTCGAGCTCAAGGGCTGGGCCGAGGTGACGATCGTCGTCCGGTTCTGGATCATCGCCGCGCTCTTCGTCATCGCCGGAGTCTGCCTCTTCTACGCCGAATGGGTGGCGCGCATTGGCGGATGACCTCGCAGCCGACTACCCGCTGGCCGACCGGATCCCCGCGGCCCTGAGCGGACCGACGTCGTCGCTGGCCGGGCTGCGGATCCTCGTCACCGGCTTCGGCGTCACCGGGTTCCCCGCCGCCGTCCACCTCGCCGAACGCGGCGCCGAGGTGGTGCTGGTCGACGGTGACGCGACGAAGGACATGGCGGAGAAGACCGCGATCCTCGAGGTCTTCGACGTCGACATCCGCCGCGGACCCGAGGCCGTGGCCGGACTGCCCGAGGGCACGTTCGACCTCGTCGTCACCTCACCCGGATGGACCCCGGACCAGCCGGTGCTCGCCGCGGCGATCGCCGCCGGCATCCCCATCATCGGGGAGGTCGAACTCGCGTGGCGGATCCGCGGGACGAACGACGCGGCGTGGCTGGCGATCACCGGCACGAACGGGAAGACCACGACGACGACGATGCTCGAATCGATGCTGCTCGCCGCGGGACTGCGCGCGAAGGCATGCGGCAACATCGGCGCCCCGCTGCTCGAAGCCGTCCTCGAACCCGGACTCGAGGTGCTCGCGATCGAGCTCTCGAGCTTCCAGCTCCACTGGGAGTTCTCGATGTCGGCGACCTCCGCGGTCGTCCTCAACCTCGCCCCCGACCACGTCGACTGGCACGGCAGCGTCGATGCCTACGCCCGCGACAAGGCGAAGATCTACGAGCACGTCCGCGATGCCTGCGTCTACAACGTCGCCGATGCGGCGACGAAGACGATGGTCGAGAACGCCGAGGTGGTCGCCGGGGCCCGGGCGATCGGCTTCACCACCGGGATCCCCGCTCCCGGCGAGCTCGGCGTCGTCGACGACCTCCTCGTCGACCGCGCGTTCATCCCGCAGCGCTACACGGCTGCCGCCGAGATCGCCTCGCTCGCCGACGTCGCCCGGGCCGCAGGCACCCCCGGACAGCGTCCCGCCGACCACCAGATCGCCAATGCGCTGGCCGCCGCCGCCCTCGCCCGCAGCATCGACGTGCCCGGCCAGGCGATCGCCGCGGGCCTTAAGAACCATGCCCTCGGCGCCCACCGCATGGTCACCGTGGCCGAGACCGACGGCGTCCGCTGGGTCGATGACTCGAAGGCGACGAACACCCACGCCGCCGCGGCGTCGCTGGCGAGCTTCGACCCCATCGTGTGGATCGCCGGCGGCCTGCCCAAGGGCGCGGACTTCACCGAGCTCTTCGCCGCCAACGCCGACCGGCTCAAGGCGCTCATCCTCATCGGCGTCGACGACGCGGCGTTCCGCGCGGCCGCCGCCGCAGGCGCCCCCGATCTCGACATCGTCCGCATCGACCCGCTGCCCGAGGACGCGGCGGCCGACCCCGCCGTGCGCGGCGCCGCCGTCATGGACGCCGCGGTCGCCGCCGCCGCGACGATCGCCGTCCCCGGTGACACCGTCCTGCTCGCCCCCGCCGCGGCGAGCATGGACCAGTTCCTCAACTACAGCACCCGAGGCGAGCTCTTCGCCCACGCCGTCGAGCAGCTGCCGGGACGCTGACATGGGACGGCAGAGCACGACGCGACGCCGGCCGAGCGCGGCTTCGGCTCCGGTCGACGCCCCGACCAGGACCGACCCGACGTCCGCGCCGACGACCTCCGCGGGCGGGACGGCGCCGAGCGGGACACCGCGTGCGAAATCGCCTGCCGCGAAGACACCTGCCGCGAAGAAGCCCACAGCCAAGAAGCCCGCCGCGAAGAAGTCTGCCGCGAAGAAGCCCCGAGCGGCGATGCCCTGGGCGAAGAAGTCGAGCGCGAAGAAGTCCAGCGCGAAGACGACCACCGGCGGGCAGGCACACGTGACGGGCGCACCCGTCTCCGGGACCGCCTCGGCGGCGGAGACGACATGGCGACGCGGGATCCCCGGCAAGCAGCTGCTGCGGGCCGTCGTCGCCGAATACCGGACGATCTCCGCGAACCCGCTCGCGACGTACTACCTCATCCTCATCTCCGTCGTGGCGCTGACCGGCCTCGGCCTCGTCATGGTGCTCTCGGCCTCCTCGATCACGTCGTACGACGGGGGAGAGGGCTCCTCGTTCGAGTACTTCAACAAGCAGGCGGGCTTCGCGGCCGTCGGCTTCGCCCTTCTCATCGCCGCGTCCTTCGTGCCGCTGAGCCTGTGGAAGAAGCTCGCGTGGCCGGCGATCGGGCTCGGGGTGCTCATGCAGGCCGCCGTGTTCATCCCGGGCTTCGGCAAGGAGACGAAGGGCAACGCGAACTGGATCCAGATCGGCTCCTTCCAGCTCCAGCCCTCCGAGTTCCTCAAGATCGCCCTGGCCGTGTGGCTCGGCTGCGTGCTCGCGAACAAGTTCGGGAAGATGACGACGTTCACGCACGCGATGATCCCCGTCGTGCCCGGCATCGCCGTGGCCATCGGCCTCGTCGTCGCCGGCAACGACCTCGGCACCGCGCTCGTCCTCATGGCCATCGCCCTGGCCTGCCTCTTCATCGGCGGCTTCCCGATGAAATACTTCCTCCTCCTCATCGGCGGCCTCGGGGCGGTCACCGCGTTCTACGTGCTCAGCTCCGAGAACCGGCTCAATCGCCTCGCCCTTGCGATCACCGGGCACGCCGACCAGGCGGCGATCGACACGACGGGTCAGGCATGGCAGTCCAACCACGGGCTCTTCTCCCTCGCCTCCGGCGGCTGGTTCGGCGTCGGCCTCGGGGCGAGCCGGGAGAAGTGGTCGTGGCTGCCCGAAGCGCACAACGACTTCATCTTCGCCATCATCGGCGAGGAGCTCGGCCTCGTCGGCACGATTCTCGTCCTCCTCGTCTTCACCGTCCTCGCCTTCGGCCTCATCCGCGTCATGCTGCGCGCTGAGAGCCTGTTCGCGAAGATCACCACGGCAGGCCTCTTCGCATGGCTCATCGGCCAGGCGGCCATCAACGTCGGCGTCGTCGCCGGACTCCTGCCCGTCATCGGGCTGCCCCTGCCGTTCGTGTCCTACGGCGGATCCTCGATCATCGCCTCCCTGCTCGCCGTCGGAGTCATCCTCTCCTTCGCGCGCACGGAGAAGGGTGCCGCCGAGGCGATCCGCGCCCACAAGGACCGCGTGCGGTCCTCATTCGCCGTCCTGGCCAGGAGAGCTCCCGGCCGGAAGAAGAAGGAGTGAGATGACGACGAGCATCCTGCTGGCCGGTGGCGGCACCACCGGCCACATCTCGCCGATGCTGGCCATCGGCGAGGAACTGCGGCAGCGCCTCGACGGCGCCGACGTGTTCGCCCTCGGCACCGCCGACGGACTCGAGACCTCGATCGTGCCCGCCGCCGGGTTCGAGCTGCTGACGATCGACAAGGTGCCGATGCCGCGGCGGCTCACCCCCGGTCTCCTGCGCTTCCCGAAGTCGTTCGCCGACAACATCGCCGCCGTGCGCCGGATCATCGCCGAGCGCGGTGTCGACGCCGTCGTCGGCGTCGGCGGCTACGTGTGCCCGCCGGCCTACCTCGCCGCGAAGCAGGCGAAGGTGCCCATCATCATCCACGAGGCGAACGCGAAGCCGGGAATGGCGAACCGCCTCGGCGCGATGCTGACGAAGCCCGGACGGGTCGGGGTGACGTTCCCCGACACGACGCTGAGGAACTCGGCACTCGTCGGGATGCCGATGCCCGCGCAGATCTCCACCCTCGATCGCAGCGACCCCGGCGTCCGCGCCGCCGCCCGGTCGGCGCTCGGCCTGCGGCCCGACCTGCCCGTCCTCGTCGTCACCGGCGGCTCCTCGGGGGCCCAGCGGATCAACGAGGCATTCGAGGAGGCGGCCGCGGCATGCCAGGCCGCCGGCATCCAGGTCCTCCACATCACCGGCGCCGGCAAGGGCGAGGCCCTGCGGCAGGCCACGGCCGAGCTGCCCGACTACCACGTCGTCGACTACGTCGACGGCATGGAGAAGGTCTACGCGGCCGCCGACCTCCTCGTCGCCCGGTCCGGGGCCGCCACGGTCGCCGAGACGACCGTCGTCGGGGTCCCGGCGATCTACGTCCCGCTGCCGATCGGCAACGGCGAACAGCGGCTCAACGCCGCCTCGAGCGCGGCCGCCGGCGGTTCGCAGATCGTCGACAACGCCGACTTCACGGCGGCGACGGTCACCGACGTCGTCCTTCCGCTCATCGCCGATGAGGCGCGCCTTACGCAGATGAGCCGCGCCGCCAGAGGCCTCCATTACCCCACCGACGCCGCGGCCACGATGGCCGACATCACGACCGCCGCCCTGAGAGGATGACCATGAGCCAGACCGAGATCGTCCCCGTCACCGAACTGGGAGCCGTCCACTTCATCGGCATCGGCGGGTCGGGCATGTCCGGGATCGCCCGGATCATGGCGATGAACGGCGTCGCGGTCTCCGGCTCCGACGCCAAGGAGTCCGCCGTCGTCGACATCCTCCGCGCCCTCGGCGCCCGCGTCGACATCGGCCACGATGCCGACCATCTCGGCGATGCCGACACCCTCGTCGTGTCCTCGGCGATCCGGGCCGACAACCCCGAACTCGTCGCCGCCCGCCAGCGGGGCCTGCGGATCCTCCACCGCTCCGGGGCACTGGCCTCCCTCATGGCCGGGCGGACCGCCGTGGCCGTGGCCGGCACCCACGGGAAGACGACGACGACGTCGATGACGACCGTTGCGCTCCAGGCCTGCGGGCTCGACCCCTCGTTCGTCATCGGCGGGGTGCTCTCGACGACGGGCACGAACGCCCACCTCGGCACCGGTGACGTCTTCGTCGCCGAGGCGGACGAATCGGACGGCTCGTTCCTCCTCTACGAACCGGCGATCGGGATCCTCACCAACGTCGAAGCCGACCACCTCGACCACTACGGCACCGCGGAGAACGTCCGGCAGGCCTTCGTCGACTTCACCGCCGGCATCGGCGCCCGCGGCGGCACCGTCATCGCCTGCGCCGACGACCCCGGCTCCCGGGACGTCGCCGAGGAGGCCCGCCGGCAGGGCACCGCCGTCGTCCTCTACGGCACCGCGGACGACGCCGACATCCGCATCGTCGACCTCGTCTCGGGCCTCGGCTCGGAGTTCGGGCTCGTCATCGCCGGTCGGGGGACTCCGCTGCCGATCACCCTGCGCCAGCCCGGCGCCCACAACGCCCGCAACGCGACCGCCGCGGTCGCCGTCGCCCACGCGCTCGGCGCCGACGTCGAGAAGGCCGCCGCCGGACTCGCCGGCTACGGCGGCACCCGCCGCCGCTTCGAGGAGCGGGGGATCGCGGCCGGCGTCCGGGTCATCGACGACTACGCCCACCACCCGACCGAGCTGCGCGCGGTGCTCACCGCCGCCCGCGGGGTCGTCACCGACGAGGGACGCGTGTGGGCGGTGTTTCAGCCCCATCTCTACTCGCGCACCGCGGAGTTCAAGGCCGAGTTCGGGGAGGCCCTCGGACTCGCCGACGAGGTCGTCGTCCTCGACGTCTTCCCGGCCCGGGAGGACCCGGTGCCCGGGGTGACCGGCAACCTCATCGCCGAACGCGTCCCCCACTCGCATGTCACGTTCCTCGAATCCTTCGCCGACGCCGTGCCCTTCGTCGCCGAGCGGGTGCGCCCCGGCGACCTCGTGCTCACCGTCGGCGCCGGCGATGTGACGATCCTCGGCCCCGAGATCCTCGCCGCCCTGGAGAAGTGAGACCCGTGCCGCTCGCACCCCCACGAGTCGGCGACGACTCGACGGCCGACCTCACCGGGATCATCCGCGCCCGCCGCCGGAAGGTGTGGGCCAAACGGCTGACCGCGATCGGCATCGTCGTCGCGGTGCTCGCGCTGGCGGCCGTGGCCTGGTTCTCGCCCGTCCTCGCGTTGTCGACCGTTGAGGTCGAGGACACCGAGCTCGTCACCGGTGCGCAGGTTTCGGATTTCGTGCTGACCGAACACGGCGGCACGCCGCTGCCGCAGCTGCGCCCGGGCACGATCGAGACCGAGGTCGAGACGCAGTTCCCCCGCGCCGAGGACGCCTCCGTCCACTACGCGGGACCGCGGAGCCTGCGGATCACGATCACCGACCGGACCCCGGTCGTCGCGATCTCCTCGGCCGGCGGCTTCGTCCTCTACGACGCCGAGGCGGTCGACCTCGGGTCCGTCGACACGGCCCCTGAGGGTCTCACCGTCCTCGAAGCCGATGCCCCCGACGAGGAGACGGTGAGCGCGGTCATTCGCTTCATGTCGACCCTCGGCGCTGACCTGCGCGGTAGCCTGACGACGGTGCGGGCCGACAGGGAGCAGGGGCTGTCCGGGACGATCGACACCGGAGACGCCGAGGCCTCCGTCGTCTTCGGCGACAGCGAGGACGCGAGCCTGAAGATGCGCACCGCGCTCCAGCTCGCCGCCGAGGGCCGCACCGAGATCGACGTCTCCGTGCCCTCGGTGCCCGTCACGGACTAACCCGATTGGCTCCGACACACCGGGGAGGAAACTGGCCGAACTCCGACACTCCGGGGAGAATGGTTGCAGTGTCATCGCCTTGGGCCACTAGCCTGAAGGATGAGAGACGTCGAACAATGCACGCTTGAGACCGCGTGGACGATGCGCGTGAGAAGAGGAACCGACTTGGCTGAATTCCCACAATCCGGAGCGGATATCAAAGTCGCCGGCACAGGCGGCGGCGGTGTCAACGCTGTCCAGAGGATGATCGACGTCGGCCTGCGGGGCGTGGAATTCATCGCGATCAACACCGATGCGCAGGCCCTCGTCCTCTCCGATGCCGACGTCAAGCTCGAGATCGGCCGCGACCAGACCCGCGGGCTCGGCGCCGGCGCGGATCCGGAGATCGGCCGCAAGGCCGCCGAATCGAGTGAGGACGCGATCCGCGACGCCCTCGAGGGCGCGGACATGGTCTTCGTCACCGCCGGTGAGGGCGGCGGCACCGGTACCGGTGCGGCACCCGTCGTCGCCCGGGTCGCCCGTTCGCTCGGCGCCCTGACGATCGGCGTCGTCACCCGCCCCTTCACGTTCGAGGGCCGCCGCCGCTCGGCGCAGGCCGAAGCCGGCATCGCCGCGCTGCGCGAAGAGGTCGACACCCTCATCGTCATCCCCAACGACCGCCTGCTCTCGATCTCCGACCGCAGCGTCTCCGTCGTCGAGGCCTTCCGCTCCGCCGACGAGGTCCTGCGCTCCGGTGTCCAGGGCATTACGGACCTCATCTCCGTGCCGGGTCTGATCAACCTCGACTTCGCCGACGTCAAGTCCGTCATGCAGGACGCGGGCACCGCGCTCATGGGCATCGGCGCCGCGACCGGCGACGACCGCGCCGTGCAGGCCGCGGAGTCCGCGATCGCCTCGCCGCTGCTCGAAGCGAGCATCGACGGCGCCCACGGTGTGCTCTTCTGCATCCAGGGCGGCGCCGACCTCGGCCTCTTCGAGGTCAACGAGGCTGCGCGCCTCGTCCAGGAGGCCGCTCACCCCGAGGCGAACATCATCTTCGGCGCCGTCATCGACGACAACATCGGCGACGAGTGCCGTGTCACCGTCATCGCCGCCGGCTTCGACAACACCGTGCCCGGCCAGGACGGCAACGTCGTCGAGGCCGTGCCCGCCGGGGTCGGTGCCGTCTCCGGCGGTGCCGCGTCGTCCTCGCCGGTCATCGAATCGGAATCCGAGAGCGTCGAGGTCACCGAGCCCGAGCCCGCCGCCGCTCCCGAGCCGCGTCGTGAGGAGCACCAGATCCCCACGTCGCTGCCGAACGAGCGGAGCACCTCGAGCCTCGACAACGACCTCGACATCCCCGACTTCCTCAAGTAAGCCATGCTGCACTCGAGGTTCGTCGTGCCCGGTCGGCAGACGGCTCACGTCGCCTTCACCGACCGGCACGGCGGATATTCGAGCGGGGACTTCTCCTCCTTCAACCTCGCCCGGCACGTCGGTGACGGCGAGGAGCTCGTCGCCGCCAACCGGTCGGCGCTCGCCCAGGTGCTCGGCCTCAGCGCCGAGCGCCTGAGCTTCGTCTCCCAGGTCCACGGCACCGCCGTCCACGAGGTCGCCGAGCTCGCCGACGCCCGCGCCGGCGCCGAGGCGGACGCCCAGGTCACCGCCCAGCCGGGGATCGGGCTCGTCATCATGGTCGCCGACTGCACACCTGTGCTCCTCGCCGACACCGACGCAGGGGTCATCGGAGCTGTCCACGCCGGGCGCCCCGGCATGGCCGCCGGTGTCGTCCCGGAGACGCTCGCGCGGATGCGCGCCCTCGGGGCCGAGACCATCCATGCGATCATCGGGCCCTCGGTCTGCCCGCGCTGTTACGAGGTCCCCGCCGAGCTGCGCGACGCGGTGGCCGCCGTCGAACCCGTGGCCGCCTCGGTGTCGGTGTCGGGGACTCCCGCCCTCGACGTCGCCGGCGCGGTCGCCGAGCAGCTGCGCCGGGAGGGAGTCGTCATCGACCACTTCTCCCGGACGTGCACGAAGGAATCCGAGGACCTCTACTCCTACCGTCGGCAGCAGCGCACCGGTCGGTTCGCGGGAGTCATCTGGCTCCAGTGAGCCGGAAGTCGGGGAGATTTCCCGGCGACACACCGGCGGGGCACCGGGACGCGTGCTCTCCGGTGCGATAGTTTTGCCGCAGATGTGGAACCGCTGAAGGCCGAGGAGCGTTGAGAATGTCAGCAATCAAGAAAACACTCGAGTACCTGGGATTCGTCGAAGAGGACGACGAGACCGTCGAGCGCCAGACCCGCGACGACCGTCGTGAGGAGCGTCGCGGACGCGAGGTCATCGAGACCTTCGACGAGCCCGAGCAGGAGCCCGTCGCCCGGGAGGAGCGGCCGCCGGCACAGGTGACCCCCATTCACCCGACTCCGATTCGTCCAGTCGACACTCCGGCGCCAGGGAGCTCCATGAATCGCATCAAGACCATCCATCCCCGCAGCTACAACGACGCCATGGTCATCGGCGCCGCGTTCCGCGACGGCACGCCCGTGATCATGAACCTCTCCGAGATGGACGAGAACAACTCGAAGCGCCTCGTCGACTTCTCCGCGGGTCTGATCTTCGGACTCCACGGATCGATCGAGCGCGTGACGAACAAGGTGTTCCTCCTCACGCCGGAGAACATCGAAGTCAGCGGTGAGAGCGAAGCCGACGGAGACTCGCAGGCGAGCTTCTTCAACCAGAGCTGACGAGCGTTCGCACGATCTGGTCTGAGCGGTTCCTCAGCTGGAGCGTATAGGCTGGGGCCTGCAGTCAGATCAGCAACGACGAAAGACGCGAGGATCCCACGTGGCCATCATCTTCTACATCCTCGGCACGGCGCTCAGCCTCTATGTGTACGTGCTCCTGGCTCGGGTCGTGCTCGACCTCGTCCAGGTGTTCTCCCGCGAGTGGAGGCCCAAGGGCTTCTTCCTCGTGCTCGCCGAGATCGTCTACACGCTCACCGATCCGCCGCTCAAGCTCCTGCGGAAGGTCATTCCGCCGCTGCGCCTGGGCCAGATCTCGCTCGATCTCGGTTTCATCGTCCTCCTCATCGGCATCCAGATCCTCGCCTCGGTCCTCTTCAGCCTCTCGCAGAGCTCCGTCTGAGACTCCCGGGGCCGGCCGTCACGGTCAGCCGCTCCGTCGGTCAGCGACGTGATCTGCGAGGACGCCTCGCGGAATTTCCGCTTCGACCCGGCGTGGCGGAGCATTTCTGCACGACAAATGCTCTGGTGTTACGCTATTGTGACGTTGAAGCCGTCCCGTGCGGACGGCAGTGAAATGAATGCAGATCGACCAAAGGTGACCTCATGGCGCTCACGCCTGAAGACGTAGTAAACAAGCGGTTCCAGCATGTGAAGTTCCGCGACGGATACGACCAGGATGAGGTCGATGACTTCCTCGACGAGGTCGTCGTCGAACTTCGACGCCTCTACCAGGAGAACGACGAACTGCGTCAGAAGCTCTCCGCTGCCGAACAGCGGGTCAAGGAGCTCGAATCCGGTGGCGCCGCGAAGGCCGCCCCCGCCCAGGACATCGACGCCACCCAGGCGATGCCCGCCGCCGTGCCGGCGCCGGACACCTCGAAGGACGCTCCTGCACCGAAGGCCGAGCAGGCCCCCGCTGCCCCGTCCGCCCCTGCCGCCGAGGAGCCCAAGGCTCCCGTCGTCAAGGAAGCGGCTCCCGCTCCGAAGCAGAACGACTCGGCGCCTGCCGTCTCGGCTGCCGTTCCCGCTGCCGGAGCCGGCGCTGCCGCGGCTTCGGCCGGCGAGAACGACTCGCACGGACTCATCGCGCTGGCCCAGCGCGTCCACGACGAGCATGTCGCCGAAGGCGAGCGCAAGCGCGCCGAGCTCATCAAGGGTGCCGAGAAGGAAGCTCAGGACATCGTCGGCAAGGCCGAGGCCAAGCGCGACGAGACCCTGTCGAGCCTCGAGACGCAGAAGTCGCAGCTCGAGCGCTCGATCGACCAGCTCTCGAACTTCGAGCGCCAGTACCGCACGCGCCTGAAGAGCTACCTCAACGATCAGCTCCGCGACCTCGAGAACTCGACGAGCCTCGCCCCCGAGACCCTCGACGGCAACTCGTTCGGATCCTCGAGCAACAAGCTCTGATCTGACGCGCCGCGTCCCACGGGGCCGGAGGACTCATTCGAGTCCTCCGGCCCCGTCGTCGTCGGCGGCCCGGAGGCCGTCGCCGACGCCCCCGGTCACGCGCCCGGTCACGCTACTTGCCGAGGGCACGGCCACGTGCGGTTGACGCCCTGATCGTGCGCCGTTCTTGCGCGTGGAATGGGAATCGCCGCAGTCGCGGTCGGCTAGAATGATCCGAATGAATGAAGACCCGGTACGGCGTCGACCGAAGCTGCTCTGGACACTGTTCGGCATCGCCGCAGCGATCCTCGCGTTCGACCAGCTGTCGAAGCAGCTCGCGATCGCCTTCCTCGAAGGCCGGCCCTCGATCCCCGTCATCGGGGACCTCGCCGGATTCGCCTTCTACCGCAACCCCGGGGCCGCCCTCGGCCTCGGCGCGAACATGACGTGGGTCTTCCCGCTCATCGCCGTCGCCGTCTTCATCGCGATCCTCGTCCTCTCCCGCAAGCTCGGCTCGCGGGGGTGGGCGATCGGACTCGGCCTGCTGCTCGGCGGCCTCTTCGGCAACCTCGTCGATCGGCTCTTCCGGCAGCCGGGGTTCCCCAACGGTGCCGTCGTCGACTTCATCGACCTCTCGCTCTTCATCTGCAACTTCGCCGACGTCGCGATCTCCGCCGCCGCGGTGACGCTCATCATCGCCAGCCTGCGCGGCATCGAACTCGACGGTTCGCACCGAGTGGCCGCCACCGCGGAGAAGGAGGATTCCCATGACTGAACGCTCGATCCTCGTTCCCGAGGGGCTCGAGGGCCAGCGCGTCGATGCGGCGCTGTCGAAGCTGCTCGGCCTCTCCCGCACCGCCGCCGCGGACATCTGCGCCGACGGGGGAGTCCAGCTCGACGGCCGCGTCGTCGGCAAATCCGATCGTGTCGTCGCCGGTGCCCGCATCGACGTCATGCTGCCCGAACCCAAACGTCCGCTCGAGGTCGTCGCCGACCCCGTGCCCGGCATGCGCATCGTCTACGACGACGATTCGTTCGTCGTCGTCGACAAGCCCGTCGGGGTCGCCGCGCACCCGGCCATCGGCTGGACCGGACCGACCGTCGTCGGCGGTCTCGCCGCGGCCGGCTACCGGATCGCGACCTCGGGGGCGCCCGAGCGGCAGGGCATCGTCCAGCGTCTCGACGTCGGCACCTCGGGGCTCATGGTCGTCGCGAAGAGCGAATACGCCTACAGCGTGCTCAAGCGGGCGTTCAAGGAGCGCACGGTCGAGAAGACCTACCACGCCCTCGTCCAGGGCCTGCCCGACCCCGTCGTCGGCACGATCGACGCCCCCATCGCCCGTCATCCCCGCCACGACGGCCTCTACGCCGTCCACAGCGAGGGCAAGCACGCGATCACCCACTACGAGGTCATCGAAGCGCACCGCCGCGCCGCCCTCCTCGAGATCCACCTCGAGACCGGCCGCACCCACCAGATCCGCGTGCACTTCTCTGCCCTGGGACGCCCGTGCGCCGGGGACCTGCCCTATGGCGCGGACCCCGTCCTCGCGAAGGAGCTGGGGCTGACCCGACAGTGGCTGCACGCGCTGCGACTCGGTTTCCACCACCCGGAGACGGGGGAGTGGGTCGAGTTCGAAAGCGAGTATCCCGACGACCTCCAGCAGGCCCTCGACCGGATCCGGGAGGGCTGAGCCCATGGTCTAAGCTGAGTGGGCATCGCAGGTCATTGGCAAGGGATCCGCAAGGGAAGGCAGAGCGTGCCGAACGACGATTTCGTCCATCTTCACGTCCACACCGAATACTCCATGCTCGACGGGGCGGCCCGCCTCGGCGACCTCATGGCCGCGACGAAGGCGTCGGGCATGTCGGCGATCGCGACGACCGACCACGGGTACCTCTTCGGTGCCTTCGACTTCTGGTCGCAGGCGACGAAGGCCGACATCAAGCCGATCATCGGCGTCGAGGCCTACGTCACCCCCGGCACCGCCCGCGACGACAAGACCCGCGTGAAGTGGCGGACCGAGGAGTCGCAGAAGAGCGATGACCTCTCCGGCGGCGGCCTCTACACGCACATGACCCTGCTGTCGAAGAACAACACGGGCATGCGCAACCTCTTCAAGGCCTCCTCGGTGGCCTCTCTCGATTCGGTGACGGCGAAGTGGCCGCGCCTCGACCAGGACCTCCTCGAGACCTACTCCGAGGGACTCATCGCCACGACCGGCTGCCCGTCCGGGGAGATCCAGACCCGGCTGCGACTGGGCCAGTACGAGGAGGCGAAGGCCGCGGCCGGGAAATATCGGGAGATCTTCGGGGCCGAGAACTACTTCTGCGAGCTCATGGATCACGGTCTCTCGATCGAGAGGCGGGTGACGCAGGACCTGCTGCGGCTGGCCAAGGAGATGGACATCCCGCTCGTCGCCACGAACGACCTCCACTACACCCACGAATCCGATGCGAAGGCCCATGAGGCCCTGCTCGCGATCCAGTCGGGGTCGAAGCTCATCGAGCCGACCTACGATCAGGGCGGCTCGCGCTTCGCCTTCTCCGGATCCGGCTACTACCTCAAGACGCCGGCGGAGATGCGGGAGCTCTTCAAGGAGATGCCCGAGGCGTGCGACAACACGCTCGCGATCGCGGAGATGTGCGAGGTCTCCTTCGACACCTCGGCGAACTACATGCCGAAGTTCCCCACCCCGGCCGGGGAGGACGAGACGTCGTGGCTGGTCAAAGAGGTGCAGAAGGGGCTCGAGTACCGGTACCCGAACGGGATCCCCGACGACGTCCGCAAGCAGGCGGACTACGAGCTCGACATCATCATCTCGATGGGCTTCCCCGGCTACTTCCTCGTCGTCGCCGACTTCATCAACTGGTCGAAGGACAACGGCATCCGCGTCGGACCCGGCCGCGGCTCCGGCGCCGGGTCGATGGTCGCGTACGCGATGCGCATCACCGACCTCGACCCGCTTCAGCACGGCCTCTACTTCGAGCGCTTCCTCAACCCCGACCGCGTCTCGATGCCCGACTTCGACGTCGACTTCGATGATCGCCGCCGCGGCGAGGTCATCGAATACGTCACCCGCAAATACGGTGACGAGCGCGTGGCGATGATCGTCACCTACGGCACGATCAAGACGAAGCAGGCGCTCAAGGACTCCGCCCGCGTGCTCGGCAAGCCGTTCTCCCTCGGCGAGCGGCTGACGAAGGCGCTGCCGCCGGCGGAGATGGCCAAGGACATCCCGCTCGCCGACATCGAGAACCCGGACGCGAAGCGGTTCAAGGAGGCCGGAGAGTTCCGGGCGCTCGTCGACTCCGAAGCCGACGCTCGCGAGACCTTCGAAACCGCGAAGGGCCTCGAGGGCCTGAAGCGGCAGTGGGGCGTCCATGCCGCCGGCGTCATCATGTCCTCGGACCCGATCATCGACGTCATCCCGATCATGCGCCGGTTCCAGGACGGGCAGGTCATCACCCAGTTCGACTATCCGACGTCCGAGGGCCTCGGGCTCATCAAGATGGACTTCCTCGGGCTGCGCAACCTGACGATCATCTCCGACGCGGTCGAGAACATCCGGGCCAACCGGGACTTCGAACTCGACCTCGAACACCTCGAACTCGACGACCGCGGCGCGTACGAGCTGCTCACCCGCGGTGACACCCTCGGCGTGTTCCAGCTCGACGGCGGCGGCCTGCGCGCCCTCCTGCGGATGATGAAGCCGGACAACTTCGAGGACATCTCGGCGACCCTGGCCCTCTACCGTCCCGGCCCGATGGGCGCGGACTCGCACACGAACTACGCGCTGCGCAAGAACGGCCTCCAGGAGGTCACGCCGATCCACCCGGAGCTCGCCGAGCCGCTCAGGGAGATCCTCGACACGACCTTCGGTCTCATCATCTACCAGGAGCAGGTGATGGCGATCGCGCAGAAGGTCGCCGGGTACTCGCTCGGTCAGGCCGACATCCTCCGTCGCGCGATGGGCAAGAAGAAGAAGTCCGAGCTCGACAAGCAGCAGGTCGGCTTCTTCGGCGGCATGAAGGAGCGCGGCTACTCCGAGGCCGCAGCGCAGGCGCTGTGGGACATCCTCCTGCCGTTCTCCGACTACGCCTTCAACAAGGCGCACTCGGCGGCGTACGGCGTCGTCTCCTACTGGACGGCCTACCTCAAGGCCCACTACACGGCCGAGTACATGGCCGCCCTGCTCACCTCGGTGGGCGACAACAAGGACAAGCTCGCGATCTACCTCAACGAGTGCCGCCGGCTCGGCATCACCGTGCTGCCGCCCGACGTCAACGACTCCGCGCTCCACTTCACCCCGGTCGGGGAGGACATCCGCTTCGGCATGGGTGCGGTGCGCAACGTCGGGGCCAACGTCGTCGACGGGATCGTCGCGGCCCGCGAGGAGAAGGGCGCGTACACCTCGTTCACGGACTTCCTCGACAAGGTGCCGAGCCACGTGTGCAACAAGCGCACGATCGAATCGCTCATCAAGGCGGGCGGCTTCGACTCCCTCGGACACACCCGCCGCTCCCTCGTCGAGATCCACGAAGAGGCCGTCGACTCCGTCATCGGCGTCAAGCGCAAGGAGGCGATCGGCGAGTTCGATCTCTTCGCCGGCCTCGACGGCGGCGACGACGGCCCGAGCTTCTCCGTGGCGATCCCCGATCGCCCCGAATGGGAGAAGAAGGAGAAGCTCGCGTTCGAACGCGACATGATCGGCCTCTACGTCTCCGACCATCCCCTCAACGGGCTCGAAGGGGTGCTCGCCGCGGAGTCGGATGCCTCGATCGCCGAGGTGGTCGACCCCGAATCGCATCGCCCCGACGGTTCGCAGATCAAGGTCTGCGGGATGATCACGCAGGTCACCCGCAAGGTGTCGAAGAACTCGGGCAAGCCGTACGCGATCGTCACGCTCGAGGACCTCGACGCCGAGGTCGAGGTCATGTTCTTCGGCGACACGTACGAACCCGTGGCGAGCCTGCTCGCAACCGACCTCGTCATCTCCCTGACCGGGCGGATCCGCCAGTCCGACGACCGGCCGACCTCGCTCATGGCGATGTCGATGACGATTCCCGACATCACCGACCCGGGGGATCGTCCGCTCAACCTCATCATGCCGATGGAGAAGGCCACCGAGGAGATGGCGGAGAAGCTGCGTCGCATCCTCGAGGCGAACAAGGGCCAGACCGACGTCCATCTCGTGCTCACCCAGCCCGGCAAGCACACCGTGATGCGGCTCGACCGCTCGATCCGCGTCGACCCCAACCCGAGCCTCTACGGCGATCTCAAGGCCCTCCTCGGGTCGCGCTGCCTGAGCGCCTGAGGCGGGTCCGGGGGACACGTGCGCCGGGACTAGAATGGTCTGGTGAACATTCTCGACTTCCGCGATGAGACCCTGAGCAGACGATTCCTCCGGCAGCGGCTGCCGCGGGCGGCAGCCACGCATGCCGACGTCGAACGCCGGGTCTCCGACCTCCTCGGCGAGGTGGCCCGCGGAGGGTCGACGACGGTGAAGGACCTCACGGAGCGGTTCGACGGGGTCCGTCCCGACACTCTGCGCGTGCCCGCCGCCGAGCTCGCCCGGGCCGCCGCCGAGCTCGATCCGCAGGTGCGGGCCGCGCTCGTCGAGACGATCGCCCGCACCCGCAAGGTCGCCGAGGATCAGCGTCCCGCCGACGTCGTCACCGAACTCGCCCCCGGCGCCGTCGTGACGACCCGGAGCCTGCCGATCGAGCGCGTCGGGCTCTACGTGCCCGGCGGACTCGCGGTCTACCCGTCGACGGTGATCATGAACGTCGTGCCCGCGCAGGTCGCGGGTGCCCAGTCGCTGGCGATCGCGAGCCCCCCGCAGGAGTCGGGGCTGCCCCATCCGGTCGTCCTCGCCACCGCGCACATCCTCGGCGTCGACGAGGTGTGGGCGATGGGCGGCGCCCAGGCCATCGGAGCCCTGGCGTACGGCTTCGACGACGCCGAGGTGTGCGAGCCGGTCGACCTCATCACCGGACCCGGCAACGCCTATGTCGCCGCCGCGAAGTCGCTCGTGCGCTCGCACGTCGGCATCGACGCGGTCGCCGGTCCCACGGAGATCATCATCCTCGCCGATGCCACGGCGAACCCGGCGTTCGTCGCCGCCGACCTCATCAGCCAGGCCGAACACGACGAACTCGCCGCCTCGGTGCTCGTCACGGACTCACCCGAGCTGCTCGAGGCTGTGGCCGCCGAACTCGACCGCCAGGTGCCCGAAGCCGCCCACGTCGAGCGCATCCGCACCGCACTGGCCGGTGAGCAGTCGGCCCTCGTCCTCGTCGACGACCTCGACGCCGCCGTCACCGTGGTCAACGCGTATGCCGGTGAACACGTCGAGATCCACACCGCCGACGACGCCGCGGTGGCCGAGCGCATCGTCAACGGGGGAGCCGTCTTCGTCGGACCCTATGCACCCGTGGCCCTCGGCGACTACGCGGCCGGCTCGAACCACGTGCTGCCGACGATGGGCACCGCCGCCCACGGATCGGGACTCGGCGTGCACTCGTTCCTCAAGGTCAGCCAGGTCATCGACTACGGTCGGCCCGCACTCGGCGACGTCGCCGAGCACATCGTCGCCCTCGCGACGGTCGAACAGCTTCCCGCACACGGACGTGCCGTGAGCATCCGCTTCGAGGAGTGACATGCGCTGCCCATTCTGCCGTGAGTCCGATTCACGGGTCGTCGATTCGAGAACGAGCGAGGACGGGGCGGCGATCCGCCGCCGGCGGCAGTGCCGCCACTGCGGGCGCCGCTTCACGACGATGGAGGCGACGAGCCTCTCCGTCATCAAGCGCTCGGGAGTGACCGAGGAGTTCTCCCGTCAGAAGATCATGTCCGGAGTCCGCAAGGCCTGCCAGGGCCGACCCGTCGGCGACGACGATCTCGCGAAGCTCGCGCAGAAGGTCGAAGAGGACATCCGGTCGAAGGGCATCGCCGAGATCGACGCCGACGAGGTGGGCCTGTCGATCCTCGAGCCGCTGCGCGAACTCGATCAGGTCGCCTACCTGCGCTTCGCGAGCGTCTACCAGGGCTTCGATTCGCTCGAGGACTTCGAGGCCGCGATCGACTCGCTGCGCGCCGATGCCGCGCTGCGCTCCGGGGACTCCCGCGAGGCGACGCCCGAGGACTTCGAGGCCTGAGGCCGGTGGGGCCGAGGGCCAGCGAGGTCTGAGGCCGGTGGGATCTCTGGACGTCCTGGCCTGACGAGGTCGTCGGGATCTGCAGATGTCGGCCCCTGGCGAGGCCCGGATTCCGTGTCCACTGGTGGGCGAGCAGCCTTCGTCCTCGGGTCAGCCGAGGTTGCGGAAATCTTCTCGCGAAAACTTGTCCGAAAGTCGTCGATCACGGCAATAGTTGTGTACCATTATGAGTGCGCGCTTCGGTGCGCGGCCGCTTGCGGTTCGGAGGGGAAGCCGAACCGTCAAGCGGCCTTCGACGTTCCCGGGGACAGTCGCCGAACGCTCGCCTCGTCGGGTCCGTGCAGGCGCGTCCGGACTCCGTTCTCCCCAGCCGCTCATGGCGACCGTGCACGGCGACTTGTGCACGGCGCACCGGAGGCCCGCTCCCGAAGCCACCTTCGCCTGCGGTGTCAGTCAACAGTTCGCGTAAAATCCACCGGTTCGCGGACTCGACCGTCTCTCATTCAACAGTTGGCGTGAATATGTCGTCTTCGAAGACCGCATATTCATGCCAACTGTTGAACGAGCAGGTCAGCCGATGCCGAGGTCCGAGAGCTCCGTGGGAGCCGAGGCGAGGACGCCGAGGCGATCCGTCGTGCGGGTGAGCGCAACATAGAGCGCTCCGACCCCGTCATCCCCGCCGATCGGGGCGATGAGCCCGGGTTCGACGATGAGGACGGAGTCGAACTCGAGTCCCTTCGCCTGCTGCGGCGTGATGACGGCGATCTGATGGTCGAGACCGAGCACCGAGCGTCCGATGTCGAAGCCCGTGAGCGCCTCGGCGACGGAATCGATGAGCTCCTCCGGGGCGATCACGGCGATCTTGCCGCCGGCGACCGCGTCGACCTCAGCCGCCGCGGCGGCCGGCAGCGCGGCGATGACCGCCGCGGAATCGGCGAAGACCTCAAGCGTCGGTGGGGGACCGCCCTGCCGCACCGACTCGACGAGCTCGAGCTGCGGGAAATGCCGGTGGAGGTAGCGGTTCGCCAGGTCCATGACGGCCTGCGGCGTGCGGTAGGAGACCGTGAGCACCTCGAGGGAGAACCGGTCGCCGACGAACTCCGAGAGGATCGACTCCCACGTCCGGGCGCTGTCGCCGTGCGAGGACTGCGCGAGGTCGCCGACGAGCGTCGCCGACTTCGAGGGCACCCGCCGGAAGAGCACTCGCCACTGCATGGGGGAGAGCTCCTGCGCCTCGTCGACGACGAGGTGGCCGTACGTCCATTCGCGGTCCTCGATCGCACGCTCGGCCAGCGTCGTCGCCGGTCCCGCCTCCTCCCACCGGGCCGCGAGCGTCTCAGCGCTGACGATCGCCGAGGTCTCGGTCATGTCGACGACCGCCTCGGCGTACTCCCTGGCCGATTCGTCACGGGCGGCGGTCTGCTGGGGCGTTGACCCGAGCAGTTCGGCGAGTTCGTCGAGTAGCGGCGCATCCTCGATCGTCAGCGGCGCGTTCGCGGGACGGATGAGCAGCTCCTGCTCGGCGGCAGGGAGCACGCGATCCGCCGCGGCGTGGAGCTTGTGCGGCTTCGACAGGAGGGCGCGCAGCGCATCGGCGGGGCTGATGGGGAACCACGCGAGGTTGAGGGCGCGCCGGACGTCGACGCTCGAACGCAGTTCGTCGAGGAGTTCGGGCAGACGCTCACCGGCGCCGTCGAGGCCCATCTGCCCGGCGAGATCCTCGGCGAGCGTTTTGAGCAGTCCGGCGACGAACCCGGTGCGCGCGGCATTGTGGGCGTCTCCGCTGCGCCGCGCCCGATCCCGCGCCGAGCGCACGTCCTTGCGACGCAGGAGCACCGTGTGGGCGCCGACGCGCAGCCGTTCGTCCACCTCGGGCACGCGCTCGTAGTTCGCGATGTGGTTGGCGAGCACCGTCGCCATGACCGACCGGCCCTTGATCTCGGCGACCCGCGGATCATCGGAGATCTCCGTGTCGAGGCCCGGGTAGAGCTGGCCGGGCGTGAGCAGGAGGGCACCGGTCTCGCCGAGGCTGGGAAGCACCTTCTCGATGTACTTGAGGAACACGGGGGAGGGGCCGACGAGGAGGACGCCGGACTTCGCGATCCGCTCCCGATGCCGGTAGAGAAGGTACGCTGCGCGGTGGAGGGCGACCGCGGTCTTGCCGGTGCCGGGTCCGCCCTGGACGACGAGGACGCCCTGCAGCGGCTGCCGGATGATCGCGTCCTGTTCGGCCTGGATCGTGGCGACGATGTCGCCCATCCGACCGGTGCGGTGGCTCGTCAGCGCCGCGATGAGCGCCCCCTCGCCCTGCAGGGCCGAGCGCTGGGTGTCATCGAGGGCGTCGAGGTCGAGCACATCGTCCTCGACATCGGTGACCTTCCGGTTCTTCGTCACGAGGTGGCGCCGGCGGACGACGCCCTCGGGGTTCGCCGCGGTCGACTGGTAGAAGGGCTCCGAGGCGGGGGCGCGCCAGTCGATGAGGATCTGCTTGCGGTCGGCATCGGTGAGTCCGATGCGGCCGATGTAGCTCGGTTCGACGTCGTCCTTGAAGTCGAGTCGACCGAAGCACAGCCCCTCCTCGGCGCTGTTGAGGCGGATGAGCTGATCCTCGTAGAGGGTCGCGAAGGCGTCGCGTTCGCTGCGGTGCTGATGGTTGCCGCCGACCTCGGAGATCCTGACGGTTCCCAGTCGGGCACTGGTCTCGTCCCGCAGTTCGTCGAGTCGGGCATAGAGTTCGTCGAGCTTGGCCTGTTCGACGGCGATTTCTGAAGTCTCGGTCATCTCACCTTCTTGGGTCGGCAATCAATTATGCCGAACTTTCCCGGACGGGAGTAGTCGGGCCCGTCACACGGACGGTGCCGATCGAACCGGTCGCGCGCGTCACCAGCCGACACGCTCCGACACGCCACGGGCGTGGCCCACCAGGGTGTCCGACGCTCCGGGGAATCGGTCTGGCAGGTCGTCGGTCAGTCAGGTCGCCGGTCTGGCAGGGTGTCGGTCCGTCGAGGTGCGGTCAGCGGCCGAGCCGGGCCGCAAGCGTCTCCCCGGTCAGCCAGGCAGCCATCGTCGGTGCCGTGCGCAGAACCCGATCGAGGGCGGCGTCGGGCAGCGGCTGCGCCGAGCCGGCGACGACGACGTTGCCGCGCCGGCGTCCCTTGAGCACACCGGACTCCGAGGCCGCGGCGAGGTGCGGGAACGCCGAGGCGGCGGCGTCGAGCTCGTCGCGCAGCACCCGGTGGTCGCCGGAATCGGGGACGTTGGCGAGGAACAGCCCGCCGGGTTTGAGCACGCGGGCGCACTCGGCGTAGAACTCGGTCGTCTGGAGTGCGGTGGGCACGGAGTCGCGGGAGAAGGCATCCCGGACGATGACGTCGGCGGTGTCGTCGCGGAAGCCGGCGATCTCCTCGGCGCCGTCCCCGGCTCGCAGCGCCAGGGCCGGGGAGCGGGGGAGGTCGAACCACGTGCGCACGTAGTCGATGAGCAGCGGGTCGATGTCGATCGCCGTCTGCCGCGATCCGGGCCGGCGGGCGTCGAGCGCCCTCGCCAGCGCACAGCCGGCGGCGCCGATGTGGATGGCGCGCACGGTGCCTTCCGGCAGAGTCGCCTCGATGATCCGCGCCATCCAGTCGAGGTATTCGAAGTCGAGGCGGGCGGGGTCGCTCAGGGTGATCGACGACGAGGGCACGTCGTTGACATGGAGCACGTAGCTGTCGGGTTCCCCGGCGACCTTCTCCAGCCGGGCGGTGCCCGTCGAGATCTCGACGACTTGCGCGCTGGGTGCTGTGAATATCCGTCTCTTCGCCACCACTCACTTCTATGTCAGTTCTCATCTCAGGGCAATTCGTGCGCGGATGCGTGGGGAGAGCGCACGTGACTTGCGCGCCATCGTCCTGTGGACGGATTGGTCCCGTCCACAGGGGCTGCGCGAGGTCTGGCGCGCGGGGGCCGAGGTGGAGTCGACTGGCGGCATGGACACGCCAGCGAAGACCGCAGAGGACATCATCGGAATCGTTCCCCACACCCTGGGCTACACGCCCGCGCACAGTCTCGTCGCGATCCTCGTCGTCACCGACGGGCACGGGGCGCAGTCGTGCGCGACGACCCTGCGGGTCGACTTCGACCTCGAGCGGGCGGCGGCGACAGCGGCGGAGGGAGGGGAGTGGCTGTGCGAGCTCGTGTGCCGCGCCTGCCGGCCCTCGGGGGTGTTCCTCGTCCTCTACGACGACGAGTACGCGCCCGACGAGGAGTACGTCTTCGTCGGCCCCGATGACCTCGTCACCCGGGGCGATGCCGAGTATTCGGAGATGCGCCGCAGCCTCATCCGGGCCGCCACCGACGAGATGGCTCGCGCCCTCGGCCGCGCCGGCATCGACACCCTGAGCGCGTGGTGGGTCTCCGACGGTCGCTTCGGCCGCATCGACGACCGCGATGATCCCGGCACCGATCTCGCCGCAGCGCAGTCTTCGGCGTGCGCCACTGAACTCGTCTCGACGGGGTCGGCGCCCGCGGAGGGTCCGAGCGACCTCATCGTCCTGCCGGCCGACGCGGCGGAGAGAGCGGCGTTCTTCACCGATGAGCCGAGCGAACCGACGACGATGACGCAGGCGTTCGACATCCTCGGCGAGGTCTACCCTGGTCTCCTCGCCCAGCGCGGACGCACGGAGGCCTTCGATCGCGAGGAACTCACCGCGCTGATGACACCGCGGGTGGTCCGCGCCCTCGACCGGATCCTTGCCGAGAAGTGGTCGCGTGACGCACTCGAGATGATCCTCGGCTTCGACCATCCCGATTTCCTGCCGCGTCGGGTGTGCCGGGCCCAACCCGGTGAGCTCGTGCAGTGGGCGCGCCGGGCGGGGAAGTCGCGGGCAGCGGCCGACCAGATGATCGGACTCTCCGACCGCGCGCCCACGCCGTACGACGTCCTGCTCGCGATCGCCTTCCTCAGAAGCTATGTGCCGTGGAGCAGCCCGCGGACTCTGTCGACGGCGTACGCGGTCATCGCCTGGTTCGAATGGTCGCTGGGCGGCTCGACGATGGCCGAGCAGTACGGACTCGCCGCGCTCGCCGTCGATGAGCGCAATTCGCTCGCCGAGCTGCTCGTCTCCGCCGTCGGCCACGGCTACCTGCCACGGTGGCTGATGACGCGGGCGCCGTTCTGAGCCGACGGTCGCGTGCAGGTGGTGTGTGCGCGCCGAGGTGGGAGCTGGGTCGACCACTACCCGCAGCGTCTCGTCCTACCCGTGCTGGCGTAGGGAGTGCGGCTGCGGGTGCCTCTCGGCGAGCGGAGCGGTGCTTGTGCGACTGCGGGTAGTTTCTACGGCGCCGAGGTGGCTGCGAGTTGTTCATGCGCGCCGAGGTGGCTGCTGGGTCGACCACTACCCGCAGCTTCTCGTCCTACCCGTGCTGGCGTAGGGAGTGCAGTTGCGGGTGCCTCTCGGCGAATGGAACGGTGCGTGTGCGGCTGGGGGTAGTTTTTACGACGCCGAGGTGGGCGTGCGGCGGGGAGTCCCGAGGACGTCCGGGGGAGGCGCGCCGAGGTGGACGGGGGACGGCGGGAATCTCTGCGACGGTGCCGGTGTTGACCGTGTCCGGACAGGGCGTTTCGGTGCGTGGACGCGGCTTCCCGCCGATTCGCCAAGCGGGGAATAACGTGCCAGACTTGTGCGTTGACCCTGTCATTGCATATTGGGAGAGCTGTGCGCTCGCCCTTGGGCACACGACCCTTGCGCCCCCTTGACAAGGGTCTTAGTAATGTCCTGGTGCAACTGGGAAGTATCAGCGCTCGCGAAAGGTGAACACGTGCCGACAGTCGACAGGAAAACAGTGACTGAGGAGTCGGAGGCCACTTCGTCGGGTGGATCGACGACCACAGCGGCGAAGGGAACGAAGACGAAGACGTCGTCGACCTCGCGTGCCAAGACGACCGCGGCGAAGAAGACGACGGCCGCGAAGACCGCGACTGCCGCGAAGAAGACGACGGCGAAGAAGACCACCGCGGCGAAGAGCAAGTCGGCGGAGACGGCCGAGTCCGCGGAGACCCAGGAGACCTCGGAGACCACCGAGAAGAAGACTCCCGCGAAGAAGACCGCTGCGAAGAAGACCACCGCAGCCGCGAAGACGACCACGGCGGCGAAGAAGACCGCTGCGAAGAAGACGACGAAGAAGTCCGCCGAGGCCGACGACGCACCGGCGAGCACGAAGAAGAAGTCCGACTCCGACGTCGACTCGACCGAGGACGTCGAACCGACCGCGGACGCGCTCGCCACCGAGCTCAGCCCCTCCGAGGCGACCGAGACGAAGAACTCCGAGGAGAAGGAGAAGAACGCCGCGGTCACCGAGGCCGGCGGCTTCATCGTCTCCGACGCCGACGAGGATGACGCTCCCGCCCAGCAGGTCGTCTCCGCCGGTGCCACGGCCGACCCGGTCAAGGACTACCTCAAGCAGATCGGCAAGGTGGCGCTCCTCAACGCCGCCGAGGAGGTCGACCTCGCCAAGCGCATCGAAGCCGGCATGTACGCCGAGCACCTCCTCGACGAGGGCGAGGTGACCGACCCGCGGCTGACGATGGACTACAAGTGGATCATCCACGACGGGCGGATCGCGAAGAACCACCTCCTCGAGGCGAACCTCCGCCTCGTCGTCTCGCTCGCCAAGCGCTACACGGGTCGCGGCATGCTCTTCCTCGATCTCATCCAGGAGGGCAACCTCGGCCTCATCCGCGCCGTCGAGAAGTTCGACTACACGAAGGGCTTCAAGTTCTCGACCTACGCGACGTGGTGGATCCGTCAGGCCATCACTCGCGCCATGGCCGACCAGGCGCGCACGATCCGCATCCCCGTCCACATGGTCGAGGTCATCAACAAGCTCGCCCGCGTCCAGCGCCAGATGCTCCAGGACCTCGGCCGGGAGCCGAGCCCCGAAGAGCTCGCGAAGGAACTCGACATGACGCCCGAACGCGTCGTCGAGGTGCAGAAGTACGGCCGTGAGCCGATCTCCCTGCACACCCCGCTCGGCGAGGACGGCGACTCCGAGTTCGGCGACCTCATCGAGGACTCCGAAGCGGTCGTGCCCTCGGACTCGGTGAGCTTCACCCTGCTCCAGGAGCAGCTGCACTCGGTGCTCGACACCCTGTCCGAGCGCGAAGCCGGCGTCGTCTCGATGCGCTTCGGGCTCAACGACGGACAGCCGAAGACCCTCGACGAGATCGGCAAGGTCTACGGCGTCACCCGTGAGCGGATCCGCCAGATCGAGTCGAAGACGATGGCGAAGCTGCGCCACCCCTCGCGCTCGCAGGTGCTGCGCGACTACCTCGACTGAGACGCCTCACCGACGACGCCGGGCCCGTGGTCATCCGACCGCGGACCCGGCGTCGCTGCGATCCGTGCGGGAGGGCTCAGCCCAGCCAGTCGGCGACCCCGCGGGCGATCGCCTCGGCGTACTCCTTCCGACCGTCCGCGGATTCCATCGCCTTCGCCTCCTCGGGATTGCGCATCTCCCCGCATTCGACGATGACGGCCGGCACCGAGGCGTTGTTGAGTCCCGCCAGATCCGGTCGCGGACTGATCGCCTCCTTCCCGTACGCGGGGTTCGGCGTGAACGGCCCGGCCAGCGCCGCACTGATCGCCTCGGCGAGCTCCGTCGACGCGGTCTCGAGCTCCGGTGTCGTCCCGGGATCGGCGACGATGACGTGGAAGCCCTTCGCCGACGTCGACTCGCTGCCGTTGGCGTGGATGCTCACCAGCGCATCGGCGTCGGCGGCGAACGTGCCGCGCTCGTCGACGCACGGCCCGACTCCGTCGTTGTCGTCGCGACTGAGGACCACCTCGGCGCCGGCGGCCTCGAGATCAGCGGCGAGCAGCCCGCTGACCTCCCACGCGAACTCCGCTTCGGAGTAGTCGGAGTCGGTCGCGGTGCCCGTCGTGTTGCACGCCTTCTCTCCGCCCCGTCCGTCGGGCACGGGGCTCGCGATCGCGGCGGGATCCTTCGCGTTGCCGCCGTTGTGACCGGGGTCGATGGCGATCGTCGTTCCCGTGAGGTCCTCATCGACGACCCGCGCCGAGGTGGTCGATGCACTTCCGGACGACCCCGACGGCAGCGGCTCGGCGGCGACTGTCGTCGACCGCTGGCTCGGCGCGGGGTCGGGGGCGGCGCAGGAGCCGAGCAGCACGGCGCCGAGCACGGCGGCTGCGGGCAGGGCTGCGGCGCGCACAGGGAGACGAGGGCGGGTCATGGGGCCATTGTTCCAGCAAACCTGCCCGACACGGCGACCCCGCACCCGGGCACGGGGGACCACGGCGATTAGAATTCAATCGAACGAGAGGAAGAGTGTGGAAGAGGAAAGCTACGGCGCACGGCATCTGTCCGTGCTCTCAGGGCTCGAGGCGGTGCGCAAGCGTCCGGGCATGTACATCGGAACGACCGACTCGCGCGGGCTCATGCACTGTCTGTGGGAGATCATCGACAACGCCGTCGACGAGGCGCTCGGCGGGTTCGGCTCCTCGATCCTCATCGAACTCGAGGCCGACGGCTCCGTGGCCGTGACCGACCACGGTCGCGGCATCCCCGTCGACATCGAACCGAAGACCGGTCTGACCGGCGTGGAGGTCGTCATGACGAAGCTCCACGCCGGCGGCAAGTTCGGCGGCTCGTCGTATGCCGCCTCCGGCGGACTCCACGGGGTCGGCGCCTCCGTCGTCAACGCGCTGTCCTCGCGCCTCGACGTCGAGGTCACCCGCGGCTCGAAGATCCACCAGATGTCCTTCCGGCGCGGGGTGCCCGGTCGCTTCGACGACAAAGGGAAGGCGCCGAGCCCGGACAACCCGTTCGAGGAGTTCCACGAGGCCACCGGCCTCGAGATCGTCGGCAAGGCCAAGCGGGGAGTCACCGGCACGAAGGTCCACTACTGGGCCGACCCGCAGATCTTCCTCGGCAGCGCCCAATTCGACTACCAGCACCTCGTCGAACGCGCCCGCCAGACGGCGTTCCTCGTCCCCGGCCTCGAACTCACCATCGTCGACCGCCGCGGCGTCGCCCGTGACGAGACCGGCGCCGTCATCGCCGAGCGCGTCGAGGACTTCCGCTTCGACGGCGGCATCACCGAGTTCGTCGACCACCTCTCGATCGACCCGCCGATCACCGACACGTGGCGGATGCAGAGCACGGGATCGTTCAAGGAGACCGTGCCGGTCCTCGACTCCTCGGGACATCTCGTGTCGAAGGAGGTCGAACGCGAGGTCGGCGTCGACGTCGCCCTGCGCTGGGGCACCGGCTACGACACGAAGATCAAGAGCTTCGTCAACGTCGTCGCCACCCCGCACGGCGGCACCCACCTCGCCGGTTTCGAACAGGCGACGCTCAAGGCGATGCGCAAGGCCGTGGAGGCGAACTCCCGCAAGCTCAAGCTCGGCAAGGACCGCCTCGAGAAGGACGATGTGCTCGCCGGTCTCACCGCCGTCGTCACCGTCCAGCTCGCCGAACCGCAGTTCGAGGGGCAGACGAAGGAGGTCCTCGGCACCGCCGCGGTCCGCCAGATCGTCGCGAAGACCGTCGAAGCCCAGCTCGGCGGCATCCTCTCCTCGACGAAGCGCGCGGAGAAGCAGCAGGCAGCGGTCCTCATGGAGAAGGTCGTCGCGGAGCTGAAGTCGCGGATCTCGGCGCGCACCCACAAGGAGAACCAGCGCCGCAAGACCGCGCTCGAGGCCTCCTCGCTGCCGGCGAAGCTCTACGACTGCCGTGACAGCGGGGTCGCGAACACCGAGCTCTTCATCGTCGAGGGCGATTCGGCGATGGGCACGGCGAAGTCGGCGCGCAACTCCGACCACCAGGCGCTCTTCCCGATCCGCGGCAAGATCCTCAACGTCCAGAAGGCCTCGTTGGCGGACATGCTCGCCAACGTCGAATGCGCCGCTCTCATCCAGGTCATCGGGGCCGGCTCCGGCCGCAGCTTCGACCTCGAGGCGGCCCGCTACGGCAAGGTCATCATCATGACCGACGCCGACGTCGACGGCGCGCACATCCGCACGCTGCTGCTCACGCTCTTCTTCCGCTACATGAAGCCGCTCGTCGAGGAGGGCCGGGTCTTCGCCGCCGTGCCCCCGCTCCACCGCGTCGAGGTCGTGACGAAGCGCGGCACCCCGAACGAGATCGTCTACACGTACTCCGAGGCCGAACTCCACGCGCTGCTGAAGAAGCTCGACAAGTCGAAGAAGACGTACAAGGAGCCGATCCAGCGCTACAAGGGCCTCGGAGAGATGGACGCCGATCAGCTCGCGGAGACGACGATGGATCCCGCCGACCGCACCCTGCGGCGGGTGACGATGGCCGACGCCGAGGCGGCGGAGCGCACCTTCGAACTCCTCATGGGCTCCTCGGTGGGCCCGCGCAAGGAGTTCATCGTCTCCGGTGCCGCCGTGCTCGACGCCGAGCGCATCGACAGCTGAGGATCGACCCGCGCCGGAGGACCGCCTCGGTGCGGGGGAGTGCCCGTGCTGTCACCGCGCGCGAAGCGGTGCTCAGCGCGACGCGGTGCCCGGCACGGAGCTCAGCGCGGCGGGCGCGGATCAGTGCAGGGGAGCGACGGGCACGAAGAGGAGCACCGTCGGGATGAGGAGCAGGCCCGCGGCGACGAGGCAGGCGCACAGGCGCACCATCGTGCGCGCGGGATGGCGCGGCTGGGACAGGCGGGCGATGCGCTCGGCGCTCAGACCCTCCCGATGCTCGGGACTGATCGCCGCGGCCGCAGCGACGGCGCGCGCGAGCACCGCCGGGTCGACGGTCTGACGCGCCTGGTCGTCGGCCATGAACTCGATGAGGCGATTGACGGAGTTGAGTCCGATCGCCGTGGCCGAGAAGAACGGCAGCGCCCGATGCCACGCCGCGAACGGGATGACGAGGATGTCGTGGCGGAAGTCGAGATGCGCCTTCTCATGCGCGATGACCGCAGTGCGCTCGGCCTCGCTGAGAACCTCAAGGAGGCCTGTCGACAGCACCGCCGTGCCCTTGCGCGGCCCCTCGGGCAGGCAGTAGGCGACGGGCTCGTCCGAGGAGATGATGCGGGTGTCGGGATAATTCTGCGACGGCTCGCTGAGCAGGTGTAAGATCTCGGCATGGCGAAGTCGAGTTCTCCGCGCTGAGTAGAACGTCAGCGCGAGGCAGCCGAGGAGGCGCCCGATGAGCACCAGCGCGATGACGAGGAAGACCCACGCGAGGACGGACAGCTGTGCGTGCGATTCGCCGCGGATGAGATCCCACAGTCCGATGGGAAGATTCGGTGCCCCGGGGTCGACGGCGAAGGCCAAGGCCGCGCCGATGAGCGAGAGTCCACCCGAGAGTCCGACGGCCTGCCAGAGGATGACTTCGGAGATCGGGTCGCTGCGGAAGCGGCGCAGCAGCGCGGGAACCGGCCAGGCGAGGAGGAACGCCAACACTCCCAGGAGACACCCGACGATGCTCATGGTGGTACTCGGCCCGCCGTCAGGAGCGCGTCGAGTGGTTGCGCCCCAGAAGGCTGCGCAGCGTCTTCTCGTCGGCTTCCGACACGGTGCCGAGGAAGCGGGCGAGGACGGCCTGACGATCCGGGGCCTGCGAGAGCACCTCGGTCATCAGCTCGGCGACGTGGTCCTCACGGGTCGAGACCGCGAGGTAGCGATGCGGGCGGATGCTCCGATCGCGGGTGACGAAGCCCTTCTTCTCCAGACGCGTGAGCACGGTGTGGACCGTGGTGAGGGCGAGATCGCGGTCGGCGAGGGCGTCACGCAGCTCAGCGGCGCTGAGGCCGTCGTCGTGCGCCCAGATGGCGTCCATGACGCTGCGTTCGAGTTCGCCCAGAGTTCCCACGATGTCCTTGTCCTCGGTAGTGACCGCGCCGCCTGCGGCGCTGGTCCGGCTGGAGCCTCCATTCTACCTCTACATGGTGTCGAATTCCATGTGAGACGCGCCTCTGCGTCAGCCCCGCCTATTCTCCGGTCTGCGGGTGCTGACCAGCGCGGACACGGATGCCGGGATGGTCCGGGCTGGAATGTGAGACAGTGGCTTTCAGAGTTCTACCAGGCGTAGAATTCTACGTGTTGTAGAAAGTTTCCCCTCGACGACTAGAACGGAGAAGCCCATGGAACTGGATCCGGTGCTCATCGGACGCTGGCAGTTCGGCATCACCACCGTCTATCACTTCTGGATGGTTCCCCTCACGCTCGGGCTCGGCATGCTCGTCGCGATCCTCCAGACGATGTACCACCGCACCGACAACGAGGTCTACCTGCGGGCCACGAAGTTCTTCGGCAAGCTCTACCTCATCAACTTCATCATGGGCGTGGCCACCGGTCTCGTCCAGGAATTCCAGTTCGGCATGGCATGGAGCGAGTACTCCCGCTTCGTCGGCGACGTCTTCGGCGCACCGCTGGCGATGGAGGCGCTCATCGCGTTCTTCCTCGAATCGACATTCCTCGGCCTGTGGATCTTCGGCTGGGGCAGGCTCAGCCGGCCCGTCCACCTCACCGTGCTGTGGTGTGCGGTCATCGGCTCGTGGATCTCCGCGTTCTTCATCATCGTCGCGAACTCGTGGATGCAGCACCCCGTCGGCGTCGAACTCGTCGACGGCCGGCCGGTGATGACCGACGTCTGGGCGGTGCTCGGCAACAACACGGCCATCGCCGCCTACACCCACACGCTCTTCGGCGCCGTCGCCGTCGGCGGCAGCTTCCTCGTCGGCATCTCGTGGTACCACCTCTACCGGCGCCGCAAGGACGGCATCGACACCGTCGGCAAGGACGGGAAAGTCATCGTCGGCAGCGCCCCCGATGTGCCCGGTCGCGACGCGATCGACTACCGCGTGTGGATCAAATGCCTGCGCATCGGCGCGATCTCCGGCATCATCGCCTTCGCCGGCGTCTCGATCACCGGTGACATCCAAGCGAAGCTGATGTTCGAGCAGCAGCCGATGAAGATGGCCTCGGCCGAGGGCGCCTGCCACGACGGCACGGAGTTCTCCGTGCTCACCGTCGGCGACCTGCAGTCGAACAACTGCTCCGACGTCCAGTCCGTGCTCGAGGTCCCCGGCCTGCTCTCGTTCCTCGCCAACGGCGACTTCACCACCCCGGTCCACGGCGTCAACACCCTGCTGCCGGAGTACCAGGAGCGGTACGGAACGAACCTGCCCGACGACCCGCGCTACGGCGAGCACGCCGGTGAGCCGATCAACTACCAGCCCATCATGATCGTCACCTACTGGGGCTTCCGCGCGATGATCGGCTTCGGCTTCGTCGCCGTCGGAGTCTGCGCGCTGGCCCTGTGGCTGACGCGCAAGGGCACGGTGCCGGCCTCGCCCTGGATGATGCGCGGTGCGCTGCTGGCGATCACCGCACCGTTCATCGCGAACTCGGCCGGGTGGATCTTCACCGAGATGGGCCGCCAGCCCTTCGTCGTCGCCCCCAACCCCGCACAGCTCGACGGCGTCTACATGTTCACCCAGGCTGCGCTCTCACCGCAGCTGACCCCGGCGATGCTGCTGTTCTCCCTCATCAGCCTCACCCTCGTCTACGGCGGGCTGATGGTCGTCGAACTCAAACTCATCATCAAATACACCAGAGGAGGGGTCGCCTCGGCGATGCCCGAACTCGCCGAGTCCAACAAGAAGCCCACGATCACCGGCAACGACGACGACGTTCTGTCGTTCGCGTACTGAGGAGGAGAAGACAGATGGAAATCCTGGCAACGATCTGGTTCGTCCTCATCGCCGTCCTGTGGATCGGCTACCTGTTCCTCGACGGGTTCGACCTCGGAGTCGGCATGCTCATGCCGATCTTCACGAAGGACGAGCGCGGCAAGCGCGTCCTGCTCAACTCGATCGGACCCGTCTGGGACGGCAACGAGGTGTGGCTGATCACGGCGGCCGGCGCGATGTTCGCGGCGTTCCCGCACTGGTACGCCTCCCTCTTCAGCGCCCTCTACATCCCGCTCACCCTGTGCCTGCTCGGGCTCATCTTCCGCGCCGTGGCCATCGAATACCGCGGCAAGGGCCACACGCAGCGCTGGCTGACGTTCTGGACCTGGGCGATGGCCATCGGCTCGACCGTCGTCGCGTTCCTCATCGGCGCCCTCCTCGTCATCACGACGACGGGTCTGCCGCTCAACGAGAACGGCGACATGGTCGGCGGCCCCTTCGCGTGGCTCGGCTGGCCCGCCCTCCTCGGCGGACTCGGCGGTGTCGGCTTCAGCTTCGTCCACGGTCTGATGTTCCTCTGCCTCAAGACCGAAGGCGAGCTGCGGGCCAAGGCCCGCCGCTGGGCACTGGCGACGACCCTGCCGTTCGCGATTCCCTTCCTCATCTGGTTCGCCCTCTCGATCCGCCACGGCGCATGGCTGATCGTGCCGGTCGCGATCGCCCTCATCGCGCTCATCGCCTCGTTCGTCGCGCTGCGGGCCGGGGCGGAGAAGAAGGCGTTCTTCCTCCACGGCGTCTTCCTCCTCGCCGGAATGGGCGCGGTCTTCGCCGGCGTGTTCCCGAACGTCCTGCCCTCGACGCTCGACCCGGCGTTCTCGCTGACGATCGCCACCGCCTCGTCGTCGGACTACACGCTCGGCGTCATGCTCGTCGTCACCGCGATCTTCTTCCCGATCGTGCTCGGCTACCAGATCTTCAGCTACCGGCAGTACCTCAACCGCCTCACCGAGTCGCACATCCCCGACGCCCACAAGGTGCCGGCGGCGATCCGCTCGTGAGCTCGCCACTGGGGATCCTCCTGTCGCTGCCCGCCGGCAGGAGGGGCCTCGTCCTCTCCGTGACGAGCGCGGCAGCGCGGGCCGTCGGCATCGTCTTCATCGCCGAGGCGCTCGTGCGCACGATCCTCGACCTCGGATCGCTGCCGCTGTGGATCGTCCTCGGGCTCCTCGGGGCCGGACTGCGCGGGGCGAGCCTGTGGGCCGACCACAGCCTCGGCACCGGGCTGGCCGCCGAGGCGAAGCGCGGACTGCGCGCCCGCATCCTCTCCACGCTGCTGGGCAGGCGCGGGATGCCCCGGGCCAAGGCCGCGGTGACGGTGACGCGCGGGGTCGATGACCTCGACGACTACTTCACGACGGTCGTGCCCGCACTCACCCAGGCCGCGATCGTGCCCGCGGTGCTCCTCGTGCGGATCGTCTTCGCCGACCTCCTCTCGGCGGTCATCATCATCGCGTGCCTGCCGCTCGTGCCGCTGTTCATGGTCCTCATCGGCCGCTACACCGAGGAGACGACGGCAGAGAGCACCCGTGCGCTCGAGCGGATGTCGGACCACCTCGCCGAACTCGCCGAGGGACTGCCGGTCCTCATCGGGCTCGGCCGGTCCCGGGAGCACGCCCGCACCCTGCGCAGGCTGAGCACCGACTACCACCAGGCGAATCTCGCGACGCTGCGCATCGCGTTCCTCTCGAGCCTCGCCCTCGAGCTCATCGCGACGATCTCCGTGGCCCTCGTCGCCGTCGTCATCGGCGTCCGCCTCGTCTACGGCACGATGGATCTGAGCGACGGACTGCTCGCGCTGCTGCTCGCTCCCGAGTGCTTCATGCCGCTGCGCGCCCTCGGCGCCGGGTTCCATGCCAGTGAGAACGGCCGTGAGTCCTACGATCGGGCCCAGGCCCTCCTCACCGCAGGTGACGACGAGGAAGCCGGTCCCGCCTCGGCGGCTGCGCACGCGGACCATGCCGTGACCTACGCCGACGGAACCACCGTCGCCTGGGACGGGTCCATCCCGACGACCCCGGGCATCACCGCGGTCCTCGGCCCCTCCGGGGCGGGGAAATCGACGATCCTCGCGGCGCTCTCGGGCAGCCTCGCGGCAGGGGCGACGACGACGCTGGCACCCGCCCGCGCCGCGCTCGTGCCGCAGACCCCGCGGACCTTCGGGGCGACCCTGGGCGAGGAGCTCGCGACGTTCGGGCTCACCGGTGCCGCCGCCGAGGCCGCGCTGCTCACCGCGGGCCTTCCGCCCACCCTCGACCTGCCCACCGGCGCGCTCAGTCCCGGACAGCTGCGCCGTCTCGCCCTCGTGCGGGTGCGCGGCAGGGACACCGACCTCCTCATCCTCGATGAGCCGACGGCCCACCTCGACGACGACAATGCGGAGACCATCATCGTGATGATCGCCGAGGCGGCCGCCGCGACCCGCATCGTCCTCGCCAGCCATGACCCGCGGGTGCTCGCGCTCGCGACCGACACGATCACCCCGCGTGTCACCGCGGCCCCGGTCTCCGCTTCCACCGCACCGGTCGAGGAGGGCACTGCGGGCACCGCGACGGACGACTCGCATGACACCGCGGGCACGACGGCCGCGGGCACGACGACGACCGTGGCGGTCCCGGACCTGGCCCCGGACCCGGCCCCGGCGTCAGCTGGTGCCTCGGTGTCAGCTGCTGCCCCAACAGTCGGTGACCGCTCCGGAGACACCGCGGTCGTGTCTCCCGAACGCGGCTCTGACGACGTGCCCGCACCAGGGAGTCTGCGGCGGCGGGCGGCGACGCTGCGCACCGCGCTGCCGCTCATGCGGTGGACGATGCTCATCGCCCTCCTCACCGCATGCGCCTCGAGCCTCGCCGCGATCTCGCTCACCGCACTCTCCGGGTGGCTCATCGTCGAGGCCTCGTACGGGCCGCCGATCATGACGCTGCTCGTCGCGATCGTCGGGGTGCGCTTCTTCGGTCTCAGCCGCTCGATCTTCCTCTACGTCAGCCGCCTCAACCTCCATTCGGCGATCTTCTCCGCGCTCGGGCGCCTGCGCTCGGTGCTGTGGTCGCATTTCGAGCGCGCGGGCATGAGCGACCGCACGATGCTCACCTCGGACACGGCGCTGACGACGATGGTCGCCGACGCCGACGAGGTCCGCGACCTCGTGCCGCGCACCCTCTTCCCGCCGGTCGTCTCCGCCCTCGTCATCGTCGCCGTCATCATCGCCACCGCGATCCTCGATCCGGGGTCGGTGCCTGTCCTCGTCGCCCTCGCAATCGTCAACCTCGTCGTCGTCCCGCTCGTCTTCGTCCGCGCCGAGGCGCCGTGGGCGCGGCGGATCCGTGCAGGACAGGCACTGATCCTCTCCCTCCTCGCCCGAGCGCTCGGAGCGAAGACCGATCTCAGCGCCAACGGCGCGAACCCCGCCGTCCTCGCCCGGCTCTCCGCGGCCGAAGACGACCTCGAGGCCGCGCAGCGCGCCTCGGCGCGGAACTTCGGTGCCGCACAGCTGTGGGTCGAAGTGACGACGGTGCTCGCCGCCATCGTCATCGCCCTCATCTCCCCGGCACCCACGGAGATCCTCGCCGTCGTCGTCCTCAGCACCTTCGGTCTCGTCGATCCTCTCGCCTCGGCGCTCACCGCGTGGCGGCAGATGCCCGCCCTCGGGATCGCCCTCGACCGCCTGCCGCCCGTCACCGCGGACTCCCTCCACGACGACGATGAGGCCGACGACGGCCCGGCGGCCGCCTCGGCGCTCACCGCACTCGAACTCGCCGATGTCACCGTCGGCTGGGACGGTGTGCCCGTCCTCGACGACCTCGACCTCGCCGCGGATGCGGACCGGTGGACGGTCGTGTGCGGGGAGAGCGGCAGCGGAAAGACGACGACGGTGAGCGTCCTCCTGCGGTTCCTCACCCCGTGGCGCGGGCGCTACGACGCACAGGAGCGGAACGGGCAGCGCGTCGACGTCCTCGCGCTCGACCCCGCCGAGCTCGCGGGTCGGATCGCGTGGTGCCCGCAGGAGGCGCACGTGTTCCGGTCGACGGTGCGCGGCAACCTCGCCCTGGCGCGCCGGGATGTGCCGGACGAGGAGGAGATGTTCGCCGCGCTCACCGCCGCCGGGCTCGGACACTGGGCGAGCCCCGAGGGCCTCGACCGGTGGGTCGGGGACCACGGGTCTGAGATCTCAGGAGGGGAGAGGCAGCGCCTCGCCGTCGCGCGCACCCTGCTCAGCGGGGCCGAGGTCATCGTCCTCGACGAACCCACCGCGCACCTCGATGCGGCCACGGCGCACCGCCTCGTCGCGGATCTGCGGGCCAACCTCCCCGATCACACGGTCATCATGGTCACCCACGATGAGAGCCTCATCGACTCAGGGGACCGCGTGCTGCGGTTGGGAACGGACGTCAGTCCCGCTTCGATCCGAACATGATCTCGTCCCAGCTCGGGACCGAGGCGCGGCTGCTCTTCTTCTTCGCCTTCGATTCGGTGTCCTTCGACGTCTCGACTCCGTCGCTCACCCCGGGCTCGTTGAGCAGGGAGAGCTGATTGTCGTCGTCGAACGTGCCGACCTCCTGAGTCGGCTCCTGCGGTTCGTCAGCGGCATCGGAAGAGGCCTCCGCCTGCGCGGGCTCACGATCGCCGGGCTTCGCCGCGCTGTGACGGCTCGCCGCCTCGGCGATCCTGTCCTCGAATGCGAACACCTCATCGTCGGTGGCGTCGGCGGGACGCCCGGGCGCGGTGTGCGCGCCCTGCGGGTGGGTCTCGGGGTCCTCGGTGACTGCGCGGAGGCGACCGCGGGGTTCGTCGTCATCGCGACGGCGACGACGGAGGTTCTCGAGGATCCGCCCGGTCTCGGCCTGGTGATCGCCGAGCGTCGCCGGCTGCTCGGCCGGCCGCTCCGGTGCCGAAGCCTGCGGGTCAGGGGTGTCGATCTCCTCGGTGGTCCGACGGCTCGAGCTGTAGCCGGGGATCGGACCGGTGTCCGTGGGACCCGAGTCCGCGAGCCACTTCGCCTCGTCGTCGAGGGCCGTGAGCGAGCCGCGGTAGTAGTTCCACCCGGCGGTGCGCTTGCGGTCGGCGGCGATGAAGCTGAGTTCGATGTACCAGTTGCCGTCCTGCTGCTTCCACGCGTCCCAGTCCATCGTCTCGATGTCGACGTCGCGCATCGCCAGACGGGTCTGGCTGAGCTCGACGAGCGGGGTCGGGTCGCCGTTGGGGTCGTGATCGGAGTAGATGGGGTGCCGGCTCGCGGTGTGCGCCATGTGGGCGCGTTCGGCCAGGGCCGGACGCTCGTACGTGCGCACCTGGTCGGGGTCGGCGCCGGTGGCCGCGATGACCTCCTCGGCGCTCATCCCGCCGCGGATCATCGCCTGGATGTCGCGCGGGCGGATGGGGGAGTCGGAGCGCACGACGGCCCTGTCCTTGCGCACAGCCGCATAGAGGGACTCGTCGAGTTTCAGTCGATACTGTGCCCCGGAGTCATCGCCGAGGAGCAGATGAGTGCCGTCGGCATCGACCCCGTGCAAGATGAGTTCACGCATTTCGCTCCTTTATCGCTTCTCATGAAGAATCGTGTCATGACCGCACCGCTCAGCCCCGCAGATTTGCTCGCGAGTCGCGAATTCGGCAGGCCTGGGCACGCGCGGGCAGCGCTGGGCGGCGAAAGTGAGTCGAACGTGCTCAGGGTGCGGACAACGGGCGAGCGATCTCTACACGCTGTAAAATCTCTGACGTGAATACGACAGCCCCCATTGACACCCTTGTCCTCATGTCCTTCGGCGGACCGGAATCGCCCGAGGAGGTCGTTCCGTTCCTCAAGAACGTCACTGCGGGGCGCGGCATCCCCGACGAGCGCCTCGAGGAGGTCGGGGAGCACTACTACGGATTCGGCGGCAAGTCCCCGATCAACGACCAGAACAAGGCGCTGCTGGCGGCCCTGCGCGCCGAGCTCGAGCGGCGCGACCTTGACCTCCCGCTCGTGTGGGGCAACCGCAACTGGGAGCCCTACCTCACTGATGTCGCCCGCACCGAGGCGGCGGCCGGCCGTTCCCGCTTCCTCGCGATCGACACCTCGGCGTACTCCTCCTACTCCTCGTGCCGGCAGTACCGTGAGGACTTCGCCGGCACGGTCGCCGGGCTCGCCGACGAGGGCATCGAGGTGAGCTTCGACAAGGTCCGCCAGTTCTTCAACCATCCCGGCTACGCCGAGGCGTGCGCGACGCTGCTGCGCGAGGGGCTCGACGACTTCCGGGCCCAGGTCGGCGCCCTCGACCCGGCCCGTCACCGGATCCTCTTCGTCACGCATTCGATCCCCGACGTCATGCAGGAGGCCTCGGCGGTGGCGACCGTGGGCTACCAGGCCCAGCATGAGGAGCTCATGGAGTTCCTCCTCGGCGGCCTCACCGAGGCGGACCGGCTGCCCGCGGAGCTCGTCTACTGCTCTCGGTCGGGTGCGCCGCACGTGCCGTGGCTCGAACCCGACGTCAACGACCGAATGGAGGAGCTTGCCGCCGAGGGCGTCACCGGTGTCGTCCTCGCCCCGATCGGCTTCATCTCCGACCACATGGAGGTCGCCTTCGACCTCGACACCGAGGCGAAGGAGACGGCGGAGGAGCTCGGCCTCGCGTTCACCCGCGTGGCCACCGTCGGCACGCATCCGACGTTCGTCGCAGGCCTCGTCGACCTCGTCGAGGAGCGCCTCGCACAGCTGTCCGGGCAGACCCCGGAGACGCCGGCGATCCCCGGCACACGCGCGCTGACCCCCGGCAGCGGGGCGTGCAGCATCGACTGCTGCCGGGGCCGGGTCGAGCGCCCGACCCTGCCGAACTGGCCCTCGGCCTAAGACCGGCACAGCAGCTCTGCACACACCGATGCGGCCCCTCCCGAAGCGATTCGGGAGGGGCCGCGTCCGTGTGTCTGAGGTCTGTGTGCTTGAGGCGAGGCTGCTCGGGTCAGGATTCTCTGGGTTCGGGGATGACCGGGATGGCGCCGGTCTCGGCCTTGATGACCTCGGCGATCGGGCCGGTGTCGACGTCGTTGCGGTCGGCGAGTTCGAGGAGGTTCTCGAGGTCGTCGATGAGGCTCTCGACGAGGAAGTCGTCGCCGGCATCCCTGGCGTCGTGTAAGCGATGACGGACATCGTCGATTCTGTTATCGAGCTGATCTGCGAATTCACTCATCGTGCATCCGTCCTTCCGACAATAGGCCGCCGGGGATGAGGTCGAGTCATCGCCGACGTGTGGTCGTTTCTCTCCGAGGCCGGCATGCTCGCTCAGCATCGTCTCCTGCATTCTCGCAGAGCTTTTCGAGAGTCGTATGTGTGTCCTTCGTCATCGTGACGAGAATCACCGTGACAGGGTACCATCTGCTCTTGCCAAAGGGTACTGGGCAGTGCACAATGCTGGGGACACGATAGGCGACAGGGGCTGAAACTCCTTTTCAGCACACCCGACAGAGAGCGATGAGGCCATATGGCAACCGACTACGACGCACCTCGCAAGCACGACGACGAAATCAAGAGCGACTCGATCGAGCAGCTCAAGGCGCAGCGCTCGCAGGCGCAGGCCAGCAAGATCGACGAGGACGAGACGGCAGCGGCCGAAGGGTTCGAACTTCCCGGCGCCGACCTGTCGAACGAAGAGCTCTCGGTGCGCGTGCTTCCGAAGCAGAACGACGAATTCACCTGCATGGAGTGCTTCCTCGTCCGTCACCGTTCGCAGCTGGCGAGCGATGAGGGCGGAATCCTCATCTGCACGGACTGCGCAGGCTGAGCGTCGCGACATCCCCACCAAGACGAACGCGCCCCTTCGAGGGCGCGTTTTTCGTTGCTCGGCGTCTGGCGCTGGGCCCGGAGTCGGGCGCTGCGGCCGGCGTCGGGCGGGGTCGTGCTCAGGCGCGCAGGGCGGCGGCGAGCTCCTCGGGGTGCCGGCTCGAGACGAGCCAGTACGGGGTGGGGTCGGAGGCATCGTCGATGTCGATGCGCACTGCGGTCTTCACCCAGGGGCGGAGCACGAGGAAGGCGCGGGCGTCGAGCCCGGTGCCGCGGGCCTCGCGGGCCGCCTCGATGCCGAGGGCCTCGACGCCGCCGAGGAATGCCCGATCGATGTGGGCGTCGCCGACGAAGAGCTGGCGGCCGGTGACGATGATCGTGATCCCCAGCGAGCGCAGCCACCATGCGAGCAGGGCGAAGGTGACGACGGGCAGGATGAAGGCGCCGAGCGTCCAGACGGGGAGGACCATGGCCGCCGTCGAGACGGCGGCGACCGCGATGAGCACCCACATGGCGGGCGAGGGGCTGACCTTCTCCCGGTAGGTCACCTGCGAATCGGTATGAGTCTGAGCCATGTCCTCCATTCTCCCACAGCGCGCATGTTTGAAGCGCTCAGGCTTGGGCACTAGAGTGCAACCTTGTGACAGAAGGCTTGCGCATCGAAATCACCCTCGTCGACGACGGAATGGCCCCGCCGAGCTACGCCCACGCGTCCGACGCCGGCGCGGACCTGTGCTCGGCGATCGACTTCACCCTCGAACCGTTCGAACGGCGCACCGTGCCCACCGGGATCGCGATCGCCCTCCCGCCCGGCCACGCCGGTTTCGTCCACCCCCGCTCGGGACTCTCGAGCAGGCACGGCGTCACCGTCGTCAACGCCCCGGGGACGATCGACTCCGGATACCGCGGCGAGATCAAGGTGCCGCTCATCAACCTCGACCCGACCGTGCCGCTGCGCATCACCCGCGGTGACCGGATCGCCCAGCTCATCATTCAGGAGATCCGACAGGCCGCGTTCACCGTCGTCGACACCCTCGACGACAGCGACCGCGGCACCGGCGGATTCGGCTCCACCGGCGGAGTCGTCTCCGGTCTCAACGCAGAAGTGGAGTGAAGGACAATGGGACTGTTCTCACGTTTTTCGAAGAAGTCAGCGGCCGCGGACGAGGAGTCCGCGACCGACCGCAGCACCGACGAGGAGATCGTCGACGACGAACTCGTTGACGAGGACGTCGCTGACGATCATGACAGCGATGACGACGCCGAGGCGGTCGCCGAGACCGAGGCGGAGACCGAGGACCTCGACGACGAAGCGGTCCTGGAGAAGTCCGCACCGCTCGACCGGGCGGAGAAGGGCCCTTTCGACGCGGCCGAGGACTACCCCGAGCTCAACCGCCTCGACCTCGGTGCGCTCAAGGTGCCCGTCGTCGACGGCATGCAGATCCGCCTCGACACCGACGACGACTCGCAGCGCGTGCTCGCCGTGACCCTCATCCACGACGGTGGGGGAGTCCAGCTCCAGGCGTTCGCCACCCCGCGATCCGAGGGGCTGTGGAACACGGTGCGCCGGCAGCTCACCGAATCCGTCGAATCCCAGGGCGGGGAGTGCACCGAGCTCCACACCGGGCTCGGCCGCGAGCTCGCCGTCGAGGTGCCCGCGAAGACCGAAGACGGACGTCCCGGCAAGCGCGCGATGCGGTTCGCCGGCGTCGACGGTCCGCGCTGGTTCGTCCGCGCCGTGTTCTCCGGCAAGGCCGTCACCGACGCCGAGGTGCGCGCAGAGCTCAGTGCGCTCGTGCGCGGTGTCGTCGTCGACCGCGGCGACGAGGCGATGGCTCCTCGCGAGCTCATCGCCCTCACCGCCCCCGAGGTCGATGCGGCTCCCGAGCCCGAGGACGAGACCGAGGACATCAACCCGTTCGCCCGCGGACCCGAGATCACCGAGGTCCGCTGATCGCCATGCTCGATCTTCTCAGCCGGCTCACGCAGAGCCTCGGCTCCCGCGACGACGACGCCCGCGAGGACCTGCGGATGGCCAGCCGGATTCCCGGCGTCGTGAGCATCGGCGACGTCGCCCCGCGGGCGATGGTCCGCATCGCCGGGGTCGTCAGCGCCGTGACGCGGTCGACGAACGCTGACAACCCGCGCCTGACGATCACCGTCTCCGACGGCACCGGCGACGTCGAGGCGCAGTTCCTCGGCCGCCGCGAGATCAGCGGCATCAGACCCGGCGCGCTTCTCGTCCTCGAAGGCCGGTTCTGCGACCGCGACGGTGTGCTCGCCGCCCACAACCCCGTCTACGAACTCGTCGCCCCCAAGGACGAGCACGAGTGAGCGATCTGCGCCACCGCGAGTGAGCGCGCACTGGTCGTAAGCGCTCGGTTTCCACCGCGTGAGAGCGCTCAGTCCGCGCTGTCGGCCTTGGCCGCGGCCTGGAGCAGGCTGAGCAGCGCCCCCTCCTGATCGGGGGAGGAGAGGAAGAAGAGCTCGTCCCCGCCCTCGATGACGTCATCGGCGCTCGGCGCGAAGGCGCGGGCGTTGCGGATGATCGCGACGAGCACGGTGTCGACGGGGAACGCGATGTTCCCGATCCGGGACGCCACGAGGTCCGAGGACTCGTTGACGGTGAACTCCATGAGCCCGGCCTGACCGCGTTCGAAGCTCATGAGGTGGACGAGACCGCCGACCTCGACGGCCTCCTCGACGAGCGCGGTCATCAGCCGCGGCGTCGACACCGCGACGTCGACGCCCCAGTTGTCGTCGAAGAGCCATTCGTTCTTCGGATTGTTGACCCGCGAGACCGTGCGGGGCACCCCGAACTCCGTCTTCGCAAGGAGGGAGAGGACGAGGTTCGTCTTGTCGTCGCCGGTGGCGGCGACGACGACGTCGGCCTCCTCGAGCTTCGCCTCTCCGAGGCCGGCGAGTTCGCACGCATCGGAGAGCAGCCACTGGGCGCCGGGGATCTTCTCGTGCGCGAGCGCCTCCTTGCTCTGGTCGATGAGGAGGACGGAGTGGTTCTTGTCGAGCAGCTCCCTGGCCACCGAACGGCCCACGGACCCGGCTCCGGCGATGACGACTCTCATTCTTCTTCCTCCCTGGAGGTCACGGGCTTGTCGAGGATGCGCGCGATCTCGTCGAGGCGGTCGACGGGGCACATGAGGTGGACGAGGTCGCCGTCCTGGAGGAGGAGGTCGTCGGTGGCGACGATGCCCTCCGAGAGTCGCGTGACATACGCGACGCGGGCCTGCGTGGCCTCCTCGATCTCCGCGATCGGACGGGCCACCCAGCTGGGATCGAGGTGCACCTCGGCGAGGACGAGGTTGCCCGAGGGCTCCCGGTACTCCGTGATCGACCCCTGCGGGACGAGTTTGCGCATCACCTGCTCGGCCGTCCACCGCACGGTCGGCACCGTCGGAATGCCGAGGCGCTCGAAGACCTGCGCCCGATCGGGATCGTAGATGCGGGCCGCGACATTGGGCACACCGAAGGTCTCCCGGGCGACACGCGCGGCGAGGATGTTGGAATTGTCTCCGCTCGAGACCGCGGCGAACGCGAACGCGTCGGCGGTGCGGGCCTGCGTGAGGGTCTCCCGGTCGAATCCGAGGCCGGTGATCGTCGATCCGGTGAAGTCCGGCCCGAGCTTGAGGAAGGCATCGGGGTCCCGGTCGACGACGGCGACGGAATGGCCGTTGGCATCAAGTGCCCTGGCCAGGGTCGCTCCGACTCGGCCGCAGCCCATGATGACGAAGTGCATGGTCATCCCTTCCGACATTTGCTCTACCATTGGTGCTCGTGGCCAGCAGTTTTTCTGATGCCGTCAAAAGACTACTCGTTGGACGGCCGTTCCGCAGTGAGGACAGGCGTGCCCCTGCGCTGAAGAAGCGCATCGCGATGCCCGTGTTCGCCTCGGACATGCTCTCCTCCGTGGCGTACGCCCCGGACGAGATCCTCCTGGCCCTGTCCCTGACGACTCTCGTCTCGATCACCGCCGCCCCGTGGATCGGCGCGGCCGTCGGCGCGGTCATCCTCGTCATCGTCGCGTGCTACCGCCTCAACGTGCGCGCCTACCCATCCGGAGGCGGCGACTACGAGGTCGCGTCGAAGAACCTCGGCCCTCGTGCCGGCCTCATCGTCGCCGCCGCCCTCCTCGTCGACTACGTCCTGACTCTGGCCGTGTCGATGACGGTCTTCGCCGCCTACATCACGACGGCGTTCCCCCTGCTCGCGCCCTACCGGGTGCCTGTTGCGATCGTCGGCATCCTCGTCATCTGCCTCGCGGGTCTGCGCGGGTCCCGGGCCACCCCGGTGCTCCTGGCGATCCCGACGTACCTCTTCCTCGGCGCGGTGTTCCTCACGATGATCGTCGGCCTCGTCCAGGTCGGACTCGGGGACATCCCGCAGGCGGAGACCGCGAACTACACGATCGTCCACGATGCGGTGACGGATCAGGCGACGCTCGGGCTCGCGACCGTGCTCATCGTCCTCCGCGCGTTCTCCTCCGGGTCGGTTGCCCTCGCCGGCGTCCAGACCGTGGCCACCGCGGTGCCGGCCTTCAAGAAGCCGCGCGGGAAGAACGCCGGCAACACGCTCGTCCTCTCCGGACTGCTCGCCGCCGTCATGCTCACCGGACTGACGTATCTCGCCTCGGTGACCGGAGTGAAGTACGTCGACGACCCGCACCTCTACCTCGTCCGCCCCGACGGCAGTCCCGTCTCGGCCGAATACGAGCAGGAGCCGGTCCTCGGGCAGCTCGCCCACACGATCTTCGCCGACACGCCCCTGATGTTCTTCCTCGTCGTCCTCGTCGCCGCCCTCGTCCTCATCGTCGCCGCGAACACCGCGGTCGAGGGCTTCCCGGGACTCGCCTCCCGGCTCGCCCGCGACGGCTTCCTGCCCCGGCAGCTCGCGACGAAGGGCGACAGGCTGACGTTCTCCAACGGCATCCTCCTCCTCGCCGTCGCCGCGATCGTCCTCGTCGTCGCGACGAACGCCTCGGCGACGACCCTCATCCAGCTCTACCTCGTCGGCGTCTTCGCGAGCTTCGTCGTCGGCCAGCTCGGCATGGTGCTCCACTGGAACAAGCGCCTGCGGCTCGTCATCGACCCCAAGGCGCGGATGCGGATGCGCTTCAACCGGGCGGTCAACACCGTCGGCTGCGTCATCGCCGCCGGTGTCCTCATCGTCGTCATCGTCTCGAAGTTCCTCGCCGGGGCGTGGATCGCGGTGGCGGCGATGGCCGGGCTCTTCCTCGTCATGGGTGCCATCCACCGCCACTATTCGCGGGTCGCGAGCGAACTCGCCCCCGAGGCCAACGTCGACTCGCGGACGATCCCGTCGAACACGCACGCGATCGTCGTCGTCAACGAGATCAACAAGCCGACCCTGCGGGCGCTGTCGTATGCGCGGGTGGCCCGGTCGACCCAGCTCGAAGCCGTCACCGTCGCCGTCGACGAGGAGGCGGCGGAGAAGCTGCAGAAGCGGTGGAACGAGATGGAGCTGCCCGTCCCGCTCACGGTCCTCGCCTCGCCCTACCGCGAACTCGTCCGCCCGCTCATCGCCCACGTCCTCGCGATCCGGCGGCGCTCACCGCGCGACCTCGTCATCGTCTACATCCCGCAGTACATCGTCGGACGCTGGTGGGAGCACCTTCTCCACAATCAGATCGCGATCAAGCTGCGCACCCGCCTGCTCCTCGTTCCCAACGTCGTCGTCGTCTCCGTCCCGTGGCGGCTGCGCTCGTACTCGCGCGCCCACAGCGGTGACGGCCCGGACTCGGAGGCCCCGCTCTACGGTCAGGTGCCGAAGCCATGACGTCCGGTTCGCTCGCCCCCGGTGACTCGGTCGAGCTGCGCATCGCCGGACCGGCCGCGGGTGGGACCTTCGTGGCCCGCCTCGACGGTCGCGTCGTCTTCGTCGCCGGCGCCCTGCCCGGTGAGCTGGTCCGCGCCCGGCTCACCGAGACCGGGAAGGTCCTGCGCGCCGAAGTCACCGAGGTGCTCGAGCCGTCGGTGCACCGCGTGCCCGACCGGCGCACCGGCTTCCTCGCCGAAACGGACGACGGGCTCTTCGGCGGCATGGAGTACGCCCACGTCGACCTCGCCCACTGCCGCGAACTCAAGGCCGAGGTCATCGCCGATCAGCTCTCCCGCATCGGCCGCATCGACCGGGACGTCGCCGTCACCGCCGCACCGGGGGAGGAGACCGGGCTCGAGTGGCGCACCCGCATCCAGCTCGCGGTGAGCGGCACCGGCGAGCTCGGGATGCTGCGCTCCCGCAGCCACGACGTCATCCCCGTCACCCGTGCCCCGCTCGCCGTGCCCGCGATCGCCGAGGCGGACCTGAGGTCCCTGCGCCTGCCCGGTGCCGAACGGGTGGAGTTCGCGTGGGCGGGCAGCACCGGCGCGGTCATCGTCCGCGGGGAGACCGACCGAGCCGGACTCGACGCACTCGCCGAGTCCCTGCCCGAGCAGTGGTCGATCCTCGCCGGCCCCGCTGCACCTGCCCGCCCCACGGGTCGGTCCGGTGCCGGTCGCGGTGGAAACGGCCGGGGCCAGGGGAGGGGAGGCCGCCGTCACCGGGGTGCGGGACGGTCGACCGCCTCGGCGCCGGTGCTCGAGGTCATCCGGGGGACCGACCATCTTCTCCAGACCGCGGCGGGACGGGACTTCCGCGTCGCCGCCGACGGCTTCTGGCAGGTGCACGCTCACGCGCCGGACGTCCTCACCGAGGCGGTGCGGGCGGCCGTGCCGGCCGATGCGCGCACGCTCACCGACCTCTACTGCGGGGTCGGGCTGCTCGGCATCACGGCCGCCGAGGCGACCGGGGCGAGGCTCTTCGGCGTCGAAGGAGTCGGTCCGGCTATCGAGAACGCCCGGATCAACGCCGCCGGCATCGACGCGCAGTTCGTCGCCGGTCGCGTCGATACGGCCGACTTCCCGAGCTCCGATGTCCTCCTCCTCGACCCGCCGCGCGCCGGCGCCGGGAAGGCGGTGACCGACCGGCTCATCGCCGACGGTCCCGAGACGATCGTCTACGTCTCGTGCGATGCCGGGACGCTCGCCCGCGATCTCGGGCAGCTGAGCGCCGGCGGCTACGCGATCGAGAGCCTCGTCGGTCACGACCTCTTCCCGCTCACCGCGCACGTCGAGACCGTCACGGTGCTCCGGCGCTGAGCAGACGGTGCTCACAGCGGCACCGAGCGACCGCCTCGGCGCGGTTCAGGCGATCCGGGTCCTCGCGGGCAGGAGGACGAGGACGATGAGGGCGAGGAAGGTCGTGAGGAAGCCGAGCAGGCCCCACCAGCCGGCGGAGCGGCCCTTCTCCTTCGCCAGCGCATTGCAGATGACGGCGAAGATGATGCCGACGAGGAGCGCGCCGAAGCCGAAGCCGGCGCCCAGTGTGAACGGGTCCATGGGGACTCCTTGACGTGGTCCGCGACAGGCGCGGAGATGGGTGATGTCCGCCTCCAGAATAGGATCGCGGACGTCCGCGGCGCTGTGGTGCCAACCGGAGACCGACGGGTGGAAAACCCGAGGCGGTGGGGTGTCGCGGTGGTGGTCAAGCGCGGTCGAATGCGCTAGAATTTATCTTGACGTCAAGATACTTTTGGAAACATTTGTGTCGCGTAAATCGGTGCGCGCGCAGGGCCGAACGCCCGGTTTCTTGGATGAGTGTCGAATGAAACAGGAGAATCACGATGAGCAACGTCGATACGTTCAAATCGAAGAGCACCCTGACCGTGGGCGATACGGACTACGAGATCTATCGCCTCGATCAGGTCGAGGGCTCGGAGAAGCTTCCCTTCAGCCTCAAGGTGCTGCTCGAGAACCTGCTGCGCACCGAAGACGGTGCCAACATCACCGAGGACCACATCAAGGCCCTCGCGAGCTGGGATCCGGGCGCCGATCCGAGCACGGAGATCCAGTTCACCCCCGCCCGCGTCGTCATGCAGGACTTCACCGGTGTGCCCTGCATCGTCGACCTCGCCACGATGCGCGAGAAGGTCGCCGAGCTCGGCGGAGACCCGGACAAGGTCAACCCGCTCGCCCCGGCCGAACTCGTCATCGACCACTCCGTCCAGATCGACTCGTTCGGCACCGCCGATTCGATCGAGCGCAACATGGACATCGAATACCAGCGCAACGGCGAGCGCTACCAGTTCCTCCGCTGGGGCCAGACCGCGTTCGACGACTTCAAGGTCGTTCCCCCCGGCATGGGCATCGTCCACCAGGTCAACATCGAATACCTCGCCCGCGTCGTCATGCCGCGTGAGGTCGGCGGGGTGCTGCGCGCCTACCCCGACACGCTCGTCGGCACCGACTCGCACACGACGATGGTCAACGGCCTCGGCGTCCTCGGCTGGGGCGTCGGCGGCATCGAGGCCGAGGCGGCCATGCTCGGCCAGCCCGTCTCGATGCTCATCCCCCGCGTCGTCGGCTTCAAGCTCACCGGGGAGATCCCCTCGGGCGTGACCGCCACCGACGTCGTCCTCACGATCACCGACATGCTCCGCCAGCACGGTGTCGTCGGCAAGTTCGTCGAGTTCTACGGTGAGGGCGTGGCCTCGGTGCCGCTGGCCAACCGTGCGACGATCGGCAACATGAGCCCCGAGTTCGGCTCAACCGCCGCGATCTTCCCGATCGACGACGTGACGATCGACTACCTCAAGCTCACGGGTCGCTCGCCCGAGCAGATCCAGCTCGTCGAGGACTACGCGAAGACCCAGGGACTCTGGCACGATCCGGCCAACGAGGTCGCCTACTCCGAGTACCTCGAGCTCGACCTCTCCACCGTCGTGCCCTCGATCTCGGGTCCGAAGCGCCCGCAGGACCGCATCGAGCTCTCCGACGCCAAGAGCCAGTTCGCCAAGGACATCCACAACTACGCCGCTCCCGGCGAGGAGTCGAAGTCGGCTCCCGTGTCGACCGGCGACGGACGGAACTTCGAACTTGCCAACGGCGCCGTGGCGATCGCCTCGATCACCTCGTGCACGAACACCTCGAACCCCTCGGTCATGCTCGCCGCGGGTCTGCTCGCCCGCAACGCCCGGGAGCGCGGACTCAACTCGAAGCCGTGGGTGAAGACGTCGATCGCCCCGGGCTCGAAGGTCGTCACCGACTACTACACGAAGGCCGGGCTCATCGAGGACCTCGAGGCGCTCAACTTCTTCGTCGTCGGCTACGGCTGCACGACGTGCATCGGCAACTCGGGCCCCCTCGATGCCGAGATCTCCGAGAGCATCCAGGACAACGACCTCGCCGTCACCGCGGTGCTCTCGGGCAACCGCAACTTCGAGGGCCGCATCAGCCCCGATGTGAAGATGAACTACCTCGCCTCGCCGCCGCTCGTCATCGCCTACGCGCTGGCCGGGACGATGGACTTCGACTTCGAGAACCAGCCCCTGGGCCAAGACAAGGACGGCGTCGACGTCTACCTCAAGGATCTCTGGCCCTCGCCGGAAGAGGTCCAGGCGGTCATCGACTCCTCGATCTCGACCGATATGTTCGACACCGAGTACGGGCGGATCTTCGACGGCGACGAGCGCTGGCAGGCGCTGCAGACGCCCGAGGGCGCGATCTTCGAATGGGACGAGAAGTCGACCTACGTGCGCAAGCCGAACTACTTCGACGGCATGACGCTCGAGACCGTGCCGGTCACCGACATCGAGGGCGCCCGGGTGCTCGCGAAGCTCGGCGACTCGGTGACGACCGACCACATCTCGCCCGCCGGCTCCTTCAAGGCCGACACCCCGGCCGGCAAGTACCTCATCGACCACGGCGTCGAGCGCAAGGACTTCAACTCCTACGGCTCGCGCCGCGGCAACCACGAGGTGATGATCCGCGGCACGTTCGCGAACATCCGCCTGGCCAACCAGCTCCTCGACGGCGTCCAGGGCGGCTTCACGCGTGACTTCACGCAGGAGGGCGCCCCGCAGACGACGATCTACGACGCGTCGGTCAACTACCAGAATGCCGGCATTCCGCTCGTCGTCCTCGGCGGCAAGGAGTACGGTTCGGGATCCTCGCGCGACTGGGCGGCCAAGGGCACGAAGCTGCTCGGCGTCCGCGCGGTCATCGCCGAGAGCTTCGAACGCATCCACCGCTCGAACCTCATCGGCATGGGCGTCCTCCCGCTCCAGTTCCCCGCCGGAGAGTCCGCGGACTCGCTGGGCCTCGACGGCACCGAGACGTTCTCGATCTCCGGTGTCACCGAGCTCAACGAGGGCACCACCCCGAAGACAGTCAAGGTCACCGCGACGAAGGACGACGGCACGACCGTCGACTTCGACGCCGTGGTCCGCATCGACACCCCGGGTGAGGCCGACTACTACCGCAACGGCGGCATCCTGCAGTACGTGCTGCGGCAGCTCGCGACGGCCTGATCTGTCCGCTGGCAGCGTCCCCCGTCCCGACTCCTTCCCGGAGTCGTGACGGGGGACGTTCGCGTCGAGAGCTGTGACCGACGGAACATCCTCACCCACAAGCTGGGTTGCGGCTTGGGAACGCGCTAAAATGTTCCGAGTGGAAACAGCCGTACCCTCGGCGGACGATGCGCATCGTCCGTCGTCACATCCCAAAAGCGAGGCCGCATGACATTCCTTGAGTCGATCGAGAGTCCTGCGGATCTGCGCGGACTCGATGCGGCCGAGTGCGAGGTGCTCGCGAAGGAGATCCGGGACTTCCTCGTCACCACGGTCGCCGGCACGGGAGGCCATCTCGGCCCCAACCTCGGCGTCGTCGAACTCACGATGGGACTGCACCGGGTCTTCGACTCCCCGCGCGACACGATCCTCTTCGACGTCGGCCACCAGACGTACGTCCACAAGCTGCTCACCGGCCGGATGGCCGACTTCGGCACGCTGCGCCAGCGGCACGGCCTCTCCGGGTACCCGAGCCGTGCCGAGAGCGACCACGACGTCATCGAGAACTCCCACGCCTCGGCGTCCCTGTCGTGGGCCGACGGCATCGCCAAGGCCCACCAGCTCAAGGGGGAGAGCGACCGCCACGTCGTCGCCGTCATCGGCGACGGGGCCCTGACCGGCGGCATGGCCTGGGAGGCGCTCAACACGATCGCCGCCGACACCTCGACGCCGCCGCGCAAGCTCATCATCGTCGTCAACGACAACGGGCGCTCCTACGCCCCGACCGTCGGCGGATTCGCCGCCCACCTCGACGACCTGCGGACGATGACGAGCTACGAGAAGCTCCTCTCGTGGGGCAAGTCGACGCTCCAGCAGTCCGGTGCACCCGGCCGCGCCGCCTACTCCGCGATCCACGGCGTCAAGCGCGGCCTCAAGGACATGGTCAGCGCCGAGCAGACGGGCATGTTCGACGAACTCGGCATCAAATACCTCGGCCCCGTCGACGGTCACGACCTCGCCGGCGTCGAGAAGGCCCTGGCCCGGGCCAAGCAGTACGAGGGCGGTCCCGTCATCGTCCATATGATCACGCAGAAGGGGCAGGGCTACGACCCGGCCGTCAACGACGACGCCGACCAGTTCCACTCCGTCGGGGTCATCGATCCCGTGACCGGCCGCTCGACCCCGTCGAAGCAGACCTCGTGGACCTCCGTCTTCGGTGACGAGGTCCTCGAGATCGCCCGCGACCGCGACGACGTCGTCGCCGTCACCGCCGCGATGCTCCTGCCGGTGGGACTCGCGAAGTTCGCCGAAACCTACCCCGAGCGCGTCTTCGACGTCGGGATCGCCGAACAGCACGCCGTCACCTCGGCGGCGGGACTCGCGTACGGCGGACTCCACCCCATCGTCTGCATCTACGCGACGTTCCTCAACCGCGCCTTCGACCAGATCCTCATGGACGTCGCCCTCCACGGACAGGGCGTGACCTTTGTCCTCGACCGGGCCGGCATCACCGGACCCGACGGGGCGAGCCACCACGGGGTGTGGGACATGGCGATGCTGCGCATCGTCCCCGGCCTCCAGCTCGCCGCCCCCCGCGACGGCGCCCGGCTGACCGAGGAGCTGCGCGAAGCCGTCGCCGTCTCCGACGCACCGACCGTCATCCGCTTCCCCCGCGGCAGCGTCGGCGCCGACGTGCCCGCGGTGCGCCGGACCACAGGCGGCGTCGACGTCCTCCGCGAGATCCCCGAGGGCGAGCCCAAGGACGTCCTCATCGTCTCCGTCGGCCCCTTCGCCTCCCGCGCCCATGAGGTCGCCGAGGCGCTGGCCGCCGAGGGCATCACCGCGACGATCATCGACCCCCGCTGGGTCCTGCCGGTGCCCACCGACGTCATCGACCTCGCGATGGAGCACTCCCAGGTCGCCGTCATCGAGGACGGAGTGCGCCTCGGCGGCATCGGCTCCCGCATCCGCAGCGACCTGCGGGCTGCGGACTCCCGGATCGGCGTCGTCGAACTCGGGGCCCCGGACGAATTCCTGCCGCAGGGCACCCGCGACGAGATCCTCGAATACGTCGGCCTCGACGTCGATTCGATGGTCGCCGAGATCGTCAACATCCTCCCCGCCGAGGTGCGCAGTCGGGCAGAACGGGGCACCCGCCGAGGCGCGTGAGCCGACCCGCTAGACCTCGGCGAGGGCGCTCGGCCACTTCCGGGCGATCCAGTCGCCCCAGTCCGCTGTCGCCCGCGGTCCGAAATCGCCGGCGGCCTCGGCCGGGGTGGGCTCCTCGAGCAGAGTCCGCCACTCATCGAGCGCGTCCTGCGTGACCGGCCACGCGGTGCTGTCGCTCCTGCCGCGCTCCGCGACGCGGGCCGCCTGCTGCGCGGGATCGATGGCGAGGTACTCCGTGCGAGTCCGTGCCCCGACGGTGCCGGCAAGCCAGCTCAGCGCGATCCGCTCGTCACGGGTCCACAGTCCGAAGTCGAGGACGACGGAGGCCCCGGCGCGCAGGATCTCGACGGCCGTGGTGATGAGTCGGCCTTCGACGACGGTGCGCATCCCGTCGGCCTCCGGGTCGCCGAAGAGCGGTCGCATCCACTCATCGGGGGTCAGCCGCACCGCCGGCAGCGCCGCCGCGAGCTCCTTGGCCCGTGTCGTCTTCCCGGCCCCGACCTGCCCGACCATGAGGACGAGCTCGGGTGCGCTCACGGCAGCGGAAGCGCTGCGAGCGCCGCGCTCAGCGCGGGAGTCGTCAGCTCGACCTGCCACGGCCGCGCCCCGTGCTCCGTGAGGAACTCCGCGACGTCGGTGCGGCCCGAGGCCGCGAGCGACTTGACGATCGCCGGCTGGAGGAGCACCTCGTGGGGCATCGTGTGTGCCGCGGCCACCTCGGCGACAGCGGTCCGCAGGGCGGCGGTGCGCTCCTTGAGCTCCGTGTGGCTGAACGGCGAACGCGGCAGGCTGCTCCGCTCCCGCTTCGGCGGCAGCTCCTCCGGGGTCAGCTGTCCGGCCCGGCGCAGCGCGCGGAAGAGGCGCACCGACTCCGTGCGGGACAGGCGCGGCCAGCGGTCGAGGATGTCATCGCTCGAGCGCACCCGCGCCCGTGCGAGATCGATGAGCTCACGGTCGCGGAGCACCTTCGACGGGGCGAGATCGGTCTCGGCGGCCATCGCGTCCCGGGCCTCCCAGAGGGCGCGCACCTTCGCGAGCTCCGCCCGGGACCCCAGCTTCGCGACGCCGCTCGTGCGCCGCCACGGCTCGGCGTGGACCTTCGGCGTGAACGACAGCAGGTGTGCGAACTCCTGCTGCGCGAACTCCCACTTGCCCGCCTGCCGCAGCTCCTCGGCGAGGATGTCGCGGATCGGCACGAGCACCTCGACATCGAGGGCGGCGTAGTTGAGCCATTCCTCCGGCAAAGGGCGCGTCGACCAGTCCGCCGCGGAGTGCTCCTTGGCCAACCGGATCCCCAGGGTGGCCTCGGCGACCGCGGCGAGGCCGAACTTCTCCCACCCGAGGAGACGGGCGGCGAGCTCGGTGTCGAAGAGGGCGGCGGGCACCATGCCCCGCTCCTGGAGGCACGGCAGATCCTGGGTGACGGAGTGGATGACCCACTCATCGGATCCGAGCGCGGGGTTGAGCGAGGAGAGGTCGCCGAGGACCTCGGAGTCGAGGAGGAACGTGCCCGCACCCTCGCGGCGCAGCTGGACGAGGAAGGCGCGCTGGCCGTAGCGGATCCCCGAGGCGCGTTCGGCGTCGATGGCGATCGGCCCGGTCACCGCTGACAGCGCGGTCGCGGCATCGGCGAGTCCCGCGGCGGTGTCGGTGAGCGGGGGGACCCCGTGGGCGGGGGCGGTCAGGAGCGGTGGTTCGGTAGTCATCGACGGCGCCCGGGCAGGGCTGATACTCCTTCAGGCAGAGGCGGCAGTCCGGCGACTGTGCACAGCAGATCGATCCACGCCTCGAGGTGGTTGCCGATCTCATCGGGGCGGCCGATGATCGGGGTCCACGAGGCGCGCAGCTCCAAGTCTATCGTCGCCGGCCTCGTCGCCAGGGTGCCGAAGCTCTCCGAGAGCACTCGCGTCGTCGTCCCGCCCGCCGCGACGACCTCGCAGTCATTGGAATCGAGCGCGTCCTCGAGCCATGACCAGGCGACATGGCCGAGCATCGTCTCATTGCCGAGTTCGTGTTCGAGCTCCGCCCGGATGTAGGACACGATCCGGAACTTGCCTTCCCATTCCGCGGGGGACTCGGGATCGAAGAGGACGACGATGCGTCCGGTCGCAAGCTCCTCGATGGACTCCCCGCTCGCGGAGAGGAAGGTCTCATCGGCGGTGACCTCGGCGCCGAGGGCGTACGAGTACGGCGCGAGCTTCGCCGGCGCGGGGATCTCCGAGATCGAGACGTTGTTCGTGTTCCGCGCTTCGCGCAGGACCGCTGTCACGGCGGAGAACTCCGCCGGAATCCGGTTGAGAGGTGAGGTGTTGACCACACTGGTCACGATAGAACAGCGGATGCTGTGGGGGAATCATCCACGCCGCGCAGGCGGCGAAGAATCCGCAAGACGCGCCGTCTTGAAACCGTTCCCGGTTGGGCGTGCGGGGCACGGGAATGGGAGGATGGGCCCATGACCTCAACCTTGCTCGCCGCTCTCCGGGGAGAGCCTGTCGACCACACCCCCGTCTGGTTCATGCGTCAGGCCGGGCGGTCGCTGCCCGAGTACCGTGAGCTGCGCCAGGGCACCTCGATGCTCGCCTCGTGCCGCGACCCGGAACTCGTCACGGAGATCACGCTGCAGCCGGTGCGCCGGCACGGAGTCGACGCCGCGATCTTCTTCTCCGACATCGTCGTGCCGCTCCAGGCCGCCGGCGTCGACGTCGAGATCGTCGCCGGGCGCGGGCCCGTCCTCGCCTCGCCGATCCGTTCGCGCGCCGATGTCGACGCGCTGCCGGAGCTCGATCCGGCCGACATTCCCGACATCGCCGAATCGATCGGGCGCATCACCGCCGAACTCGGGGAGGCGACGCCGCTCATCGGTTTCGCCGGCGCCCCCTTCACTCTCGCGAGCTATCTCATCGAGGGCGGCCCGAGCAAGAACCATGAGAAGACGAAGTCGCTGATGATCTCCGACCCGGAGACGTTCTCCCGGCTGCTGGAGAAGCTCGCCCGCATCTCCGCGACGTTCATCGACGTCCAGCTGTCCGCCGGGGCCAGTGCCTTCCAGCTCTTCGACTCGTGGGCGGGCTACCTCAGCCGCCGCGACTACGTCGACCACGTCCTCGAGCACTCGACCGCAGTGTTCTCCGCCCTGGCCGCCCACGAGGTCCCGAGCATCCACTTCGGCGTCCAGACCGGTGAGCTGCTCTCCTCGATGGCCGAGGCCGGGTCGAGTGCGATGGGCGTCGACTTCCGCGTCGACCTCGCCGATGCCGCGACCCGGGTGCGTCCCGGCCAGGCCCTCCAGGGCAACCTCGACCCGGCGCTGCTCTTCGCTCCGTGGGAGGCCCTGGCCCCGCGGGTCGAGGACATCGTCCGCGCCGGTCTCGCCCACGATGCGGGCTTCGTCTTCAACCTCGGGCACGGGGTCCTGCCCGACACCGACCCGGAGGTGCCCGGTCGGATCGTCGCCGAGGTGCACCGTCTCTCGCAGCAGCTCATCGCCGAGGAGGCGGCAGGCACCCGATGAGCAGGATGACGATCGTCGGCGGGGGCATCTCCGGGCTCGCCGTCGCTCACCGCCTTGCCGCCGCACATGAGGTCACCGTGCTCGAGGCCGGCGACCGCCTCGGCGGATGCCTGAAGTCGACGACGCTCGGCGGCCACGTCGGGGTCGGTCTCGACCTCGGCGCCGAGGCGAGCCTCGTCCGCCGTCCCGAGACCCGGGAGCTCGCCGCCGAACTCGGCCTCGACCTCGAGTTCCCCTCGCCCCACCACTCCTCGCAGGTGCTCGCCGCCGGTCGCCTCCAGGCGATCCCGAAGCGCACGATCATGGGCGTGCCCGGTGACCCCGAGGTCGTCCGCGACCTCCTCGGCGACGCCGCCACCGCGCGCATCGCCGCCGAAGTTCTCACCCCCGCGCTGGCCGACCCCGACACCTCGGTGGGGGAGTTCCTCGCCGCCCGCCTCGGCGACGACCTCGTCGACACGCTCGTCGATCCGCTGCTCAGCGGGGTCTATGCCGGCCGGTGCCGCGACCTGTCGCTGGCCGCCACGGTGCCCGCGCTCCTGCCCGCGGCCGCCGCGGGCACCTCGGTGCTCGATCTCGTCACCGCCCTGCTTGCCGCCCGCGACGAGCAGGCCGCGGCGTCCGACGCCGCCGCACCGGTGTTCATGTCCCTCGTCGGCGGCATCAGCCGCCTCATCCCCGCCCTCGAGTCTGCGATCACCGCGGCCGGCGGGCGGATCCGCACGCACTCCCCGGTCACCGCCGTGGAGCGCCGCGACGACGGGACCTGGACGGTGACGACACCGGACGGTGCACACACCGCCGACACCGTCGTCCTCGCCACGCCCGCGCCGGTCACGGCCGGACTGCTCGCCGAGGCGGCCCCCGGTCCCGCCCGCCGGCTCCGTGCGGTGCCCTACGCCTCGACCGCGCTCGTCGTCGCCCTCCTCGACCTCGGCGACGGACCGCTGACGGGCTCGGGATTCCTCGTGCCGGCGGCGGCGGACACGTTCATCAAGGCCTCGACGTTCGCGTCGAACAAATGGCCGTGGCTCGCCGACCGCCTCCCCGAGGGCACCGCGCTCATCCGGATGAGCGTCGGACGCTTCGGCGACGCCCCCGGCACGTGGCAGGAGCTCGACGACACGGCGCTGCGCGACCGCGCCTTCGCCGACTGGCAGGAGATCACCGGACGCTCCGGCGATCGGATCATCGTCAGCCAGGTGCAGCGCTGGGACGATGCGCTGCCGCAGTACCTGCCGGGCCACCTCGGCGCGATGGCGGACCTCGACGCCGATATCGGGACGATCCCCGGCCTCGAAGTCGTCGGCTCGACGTACGCCGGAGTCGGCATCCCCGCCTGCCTCGCCCGCGCCGAGACCGTCGCGCAGAGGCTGAGCCGGCCAGCAGACCACCACCCAACCGAGACGAAGGAGACGCTGTGAGCGACTACACGCAACCCACCGAGGAACAGATCGAGCAGGCCAACCAGGAGATCCGCTACATCGCGTACTCGGTCTTCGCCGCCGCCGGTGAGCTCGGCGACGCCGACCGGGCGCCGCTGGCCGCCGAGGTCGACGAGGCGCTCGCCCCGCTCATCGAGCAGGGGCTCGTCGTCCGCGGCGTCTACGACGTCTCCGCCCTGCGCGCCGACGCCGACGTCATGTTCTGGTACCACGCCCCGACGATCGAGCTCATCCAGGCCGCGTACTCGGCGATCCGCCGGACCCTGCTCGGCGGGATCCTCGAACCCGTGTGGTCGGTCGTCGGACTCCACCGTCCCGCCGAGTTCAACAAGGCCCACCTGCCGGCCCTCCTCACCGACGACCAGCCCGGCTCCTACATCTGCGTCTACCCGTTCGTCCGGTCCTACGACTGGTACCTCCTCGACCCGGGCGAGCGGTCGACGATGCTGCGCGACCACGGGATCGCGGCGGCCGGCTACAAGGACATCAAGGCGAACACGATCTCGGCCTTCGCCCTCGGCGACTACGAATGGCTGCTCTCCTTCGAGGCCGAGGAGCTCCACCGCATCGTCGACCTCATGCGCGACCTGCGCAACACCGAGGCGCGGCGGCACGTGCGCGAGGAGATCCCGTTCTACACGGGACCGCGCCGCGAGCTCGTCGACATCATCACCGACTGGCGCTGAGCACCGCAGACGCGCATGAGGCCGACACTCGATAGGAGTGTCGGCCTCATGCGCGTCGGTGTTTGTGCGCTTGTTTGCTTGAGCGCTTATGCGCGTCGGTGCGGGGGAGCGTTGGCGCGGGGGCAGGCGGGGAGCGGCGCCGTGTGCGCGCCGGGCTGGCGGGGGAGCCGGGCCTCAGTCGTCGGTCGGCGGCTGCGGGGTCTTCGCGACGACGTAGGAGTGACCGGCGGCGTCGGTGCGCATCTCGAGGCCGAGGGCGTCGAGGCGCTCATGGCGCAGGTGCTCGTCCTCGAAGTACCCGCCGGGGCGCGAGCTGTCGACCTGCGCAGGGCCGACGATGCGGCGGAAGAAGGAGTTGAGCCAGGCGACGCGGCGCTGGGGATCGTGGTGCTCGGTCATGGAGGTCCTCCTCGACAGGATCGCGCCGGGACGGTCCCGGTGGATGCGACGAAACTGATAACTCAATAGTACACTGAAGATTAGTGCGCTAACTAATTGTGGGAGGACACTCATGGACCTGGACGATCCGCTGGCTCTCGAGAGCCAGATCTGCTTCGCACTCGCCGTCGCCTCGCGCGGGGTGATCTCCGCGTATCGGTCGGTGCTCGAGCCGCTGCGCCTCACCCACCCGCAGTACCTCGTCATGCTCGCCCTCTGGCAGCACGGCAGCTTGCCGGTCCGCCGCATCGCCGAGCTGCTCCGCCTCGAACCGGCGACGGTCTCACCGCTCGTCAAGCGACTCGAGGCCCTCGACTACGTCACGCGTGCGCGCAGCGCCAGCGACGAGCGCGTCGTCGAGGTCACGCTCACCCCGACCGGTGCCGATCTGCGCCGGGCCGCCGAGGCGATTCCCGGCCAGATGATGGCCAAGCTCGACATCGACGAGGCGGGGGTGCGCGATCTCCATGCGACGATGACCCGGATCATCGCCGCCGTCGACGCCTCGAACGCGAGGGATTCCTCAGCGGCCTCGTAGACTTCCGGCCCGGGCGGTCCAGGGCCCCAGGGCGACGAACCGTCAGTGAGCCGGGGTCTGAGGCCGCGACATCGGCGTGTGCTCGATGCCGTCCTCGTCGAAGCGGGGACCGTTCGGGGCGAAGCCGAACTCGGTGTAGAACCCCTCGAGATGGGACTGGGCGTTGAGCGTGAGCGGCAGATGCGCGAACTCGGCGACCACCTCGGCGATGAGCCGCCTGCCCCACCCCTGACCGCGGGCGGCCGGATCCGTGACGACCCGGCCGATGCTGCGCGCCCCCGGCACCGCGGCCGGCCCGTCGGCGAATCCCTCCGGGAGGATGCGGGCGTACGCGCGCGGCATCAGGCTCACCCCCGCCTCGGCGCCGTGGGAGTCGGGGACCGTCCCGCCGTCGCCGGGATGGAACGCATGGAGCGTGCCCGGCAGGGTGTCGACCCCGTCGAGGTCGAGGAACACGCAGTCCTGCTCGACGACGAAGACCTGGGAGCGCAGCTGGAGGATGCCGTAGAGCTCGGCCGTCGTCAGCTCCGCGAACGGCTTGATGACGAGCCCGCTCACTTACGCGTCCTGCGCGTCCTCGTTGAGCCGCAGCGAGATCGAGTTGATGCAGTAGCGCTGATCGGTGGGGGTGTCGTAGCCCTCACCGGAGAACACGTGGCCCAAGTGGGAGTCGCAGTTCGCGCAGCGGACCTCGACGCGCTCCATGCCCATCGAGGTGTCCCTGATGTAGCGGACCCGATCCTCGGCGAGCGGAGCGTAGAACGAGGGCCACCCGCAGTGCGAGGCGAACTTCGTGTCCGAGGGGAACAGGTCGGCCCCGCACGCCCGACACTGGTACATGCCCACCGTCGTCGTGTCGTTGTACTCGCCGGTGAACGGACGCTCCGTGGCACCCTGACGGAGGACGGCGAACTCCTCGGGGGTGAGCACGTCCTGCCAGCGGACCTCCTCGGTGCCGTCAGCGGCGGGGGTGGGAGTGTGGCTCATGGTGACCTCCGGTCTCATTGCTCGGTGCGGTGGTGTCCATTGTCCCACCACCGGGACGGTCCGGGCCCGACGCTGCGGCGCCCACGACTCTTCCATGAGGTCAACAGCGTTTGGAGAGATCTCATTCCGTGGGAGAGAATGACACCATGGCACGCGACTCTCAGTTCCCCACGCGCCTGCTGCTGGCCGCAGTCGGCGTCGGCGCCGGCATCGGCGCTGTGATCTCAGTGGCTTCCTCGGGACTCGCCGCGTACTTCGCCCGTCGCATCGTCGTTCCCGAGAACGCCCCCGAAGAGCTCGACATCCTCCACATCGACGGCTTCTCCCCGAACATGCGCATCCACCTCCCGGCCGACGAGGAGACGACGGTGCCGGGCCTCTACGGCCTCTACTTCAACCAGGGGGCCGGGCACGCGGTGATCGGCGACATCGTCGAATACGATCCGCGCTCGCGCACCGTCTCCCGTGAGGTCGTCAGCGTGACCAAGGGCGACATCCGCCGCGCCCGGCACGGCCGCTGGACGGGCGTCGTCTACCCGGACCCGCTCGCGGCGGGGGTGAAGTTCGAGGACATCGACCTCGAATCCGACGCCGGGACGCTGCCGGCCTGGCACCTTCCCACCGACCATCCCGAACCCCGCGACACGTGGGCGATCCTCATCCACGGGCGCGCAAGCACGCGCGCCGAGGGCCTGCGGGCGGCCCCCGTGCTCAACACGCTCGGCGTGCCGGCGATCGCGATGTCCTACCGCAACGACGCCGAGGTGCGCATCGAGTCCTCCTCGCGCTACGGCCTCGGCGACACCGAATGGATCGACGTCGACGCCGCGATCGACTTCGCGCTCGCCCACGGCGCCCGCAACGTCGTCCTCTTCGGCTGGTCGATGGGCGGGGCGATCGCCTTCCAGGCGGCCTCGCGCGGACGCAACCGCGAGCACATCGCCGCCCTCGTCCTCGACGGTCCCGTCGTCGACTGGATCAACGTCCTCGACGGCCAGGCGAAGAAGAACATGCTCCCGACCCCGGTCGCGAAGCTCACGCTCGAGATGATCACTCAGCCGTGGGCGCGCCCGATCACCGGCCTCGAGACTCCGCTCGACCTCGGGCGGATGGACTGGGTGACCCGGGCCGCGGAACTCGATGTGCCCGTCCTCCTCATCCACTCCGACGACGACGAGTTCGTTCCGTCCTCACCCTCGCACGCCCTCGCCTCCGTCCGGCGCGACCTCGTGACGATGCCCCCGTACGTCAAGGCCCGGCACACGAAGGAATGGAACGTCGACCCCGTCCGCTGGGAGGACGATGTCGCGAACTTCCTCGAGACGAAGGTCCTCCCGCACGACTGAGGGCCACGACTGGGGGCACCTCACCGGCACCCGTCACGGCGTGAGGACGAGCGTGTCCTCCGCGGCTGCGGCCACCGCCGCCGGTGAGTACGCCCACCGCCGGGTCCGATTCGCCGCCCAGTCCTCCGTCTGATCGGCGTAGTTCGGGTTGAAGGCATGACCCGAGGCCCCGGTGAGATTGATCCACCGCGAGCGGTCGAAGTCCCCGACGTCGATGATCTGCCGCATCGACGGCACCCAGTCCGTCTCGAAGCCGACCGCGGCGTCCCACCCGGTGGCGTTGACGACGCCCGAGCCGCCGGAGACCTCGAAGGGCCCGCGGTTGAAGAGCTTCTCCACCGCGGTGATCCCCGATTCGCCGAGGCTGGCGTTCTTGATCGTCAGCTCGTGCAGGGTGCCCCATCGCCAGGTCACCGGTTCGGGCCCGAGGAGGTCGGCGGTCCGGGTCCACGCCGACCCGAGCGCCCGGGTGAGCGCTTCGTCCCGGCCGGTGACGTCGGCGTCCGTCCACCACGGCGACTCCGGTTCGGCGAGCAGATCGTCGATGACGAGATACCAGCGGCTGCCCCCGGAGGGACGGACCTCCGCCGGCAGCTTTGGGGCGAACACCTCGGCGAGGATCGTCGAGACGACGACGTTGAAGTACGCGGCCCCCGCGCTGTCTGCGGAATCCCGGCCGTCCCAGGTCCGCAGCATCTCCTGGGCGGCTTCGATGTCGGGGTCGCCGTTCGCCTCGAGCGCGAGCAGCCGGGGCACGAGCGTGTCGGCGAGGGGATTGCGATCATCGCCCTGGATCGCCGCGAAGTCGTCGGCGCTCACCGGGCCCGCCGCGATCGCCTCGGTGAGGAGATCGGTGATCCGGGTCGCCCGGTCCCCGTCGTCGTAGTCGTCGCCGAGGCGCACGGATTCGCCCGGTCGGGTGACGGGGTTGTTCGCGGTGACGATCCACCCGCGCTCGGGGTTGAGGGCCGAGGGCAGCTCGTCGAAGCCGATCCAGCCCTGCCAGTCCTGGTCCGAGTCCCACCCCTGGCGGGGGAGCATGCCGTCGGCGGTGCCGCGGCGGGGGATCTTCCCCGGCGCCTGGTAACCGATGTTGCCTTCGACGTCGGCGTAGACGAGGTTCTGGGAGGGCACGTCGAAGAGTTCGGCGGCGGCCCGGAACTCCTCCCAGTTCGTCGCCTTGTTGAGCGCGAAGATCGCCGAGGCGGTGCGGCCGGGGGTGAGCGCCGTCCATTCGAGGGCGAGCTGGTAGCGGGCACCGGCCAACCCGCTGTCGGCCGACGGGGACTCCGCTCCGGTCGTCGAGTCGAGGACCGTGCGATAAGTGTCGTCGAGGCCGGAGACGATCGGGCCGTGCTTCGTCTCCCAGATCGTCATCGTCCGCGGCTCCTCCTTCGCGATCCGGATCGTCTCCTGTCGCGTGACGACGCGCTCCCTCTCATCGTCGTAGATCGCGTCGGCGTCGTCGATCTTCTCGACGACGAGGTCCGTGACATCGGGGCCGAGATTCGTCATGCCCCACGCGATCGACTGATTGTGCCCGATGACGACCCCGGGCAGACCCGAGAACGAGAATCCCGAGACGTCGAACGGGCACGCGGGCGTGACCTGGGAGCACCTCAGCCCGACCTGGTACCAGACCGAGGGCATCGCCGGGGACAGGTGCGGATCGTTGGCGAGCAGGGGCGCACCCGTGTCCGTGAGCGCACCGGAGACCACCCACGAGTTCGATCCGATGTCGCGGCTGTTCATCCCCAGCAGGCCCGGGATCTCCCGCAGGCGGGCATCGAGTTCGCCGAGGTCCTCCGGCAGGGTGCCGTTGGACGCGGGGCCGTTGGACGCGGGGCCGGCGTTGGGCCCGCTGTCAGGGGTGAGGGACCCGCCGGCCTTCGGGGCGCTGTCGTTTCCCGCCGAGGTGGTGGCCGGGTCGTCGGATCTCCCCGCCGAGGTGGTGGTCGGGTCCCCGGATCGTCCCGCCGAGGTGGTGGTCGGGTCCCCGGATCGTCCCGCCGAGGTGGTGGTCGGGTCCCCGGATCGTCCCGCCGAGGTGGTGGCTGGGTCGTCGCCGGAGTCTGTGGTCCCGCCGGTTGCGGACTGGCCGTCGGGGGGATCGTCGGCGGGGGCCGCCGGGGCGTCACCGGGCGGGCCGTCGATGATCGTCGGTCGCTCGTCGTACGGGTAGTCAGGGTAGATGTCGGCCATCTGCTCCTCGGTGAGCGCCGCGCTGGTGATCGCCCGGTCGATCTCGTCCTCGAGGTTCGACCGCAGGTCCCACGCCATCGCCTTGAGCCAGGCGACGCTGTCGGCCGGGGTCCACTCCTCGATCTCGATCGGTCCGGCCTGGAGACCGAGGATCCCGTATTCGAGGGAGACCTCGGTGGGGGAGCGATCCTTGAGGTAGGCGTTGACCCCCTCGGCGTAGGCCTCGTAATAGCCGAGCGTCGTCGCATCGAGCTGGGCGACCTCCTCCTCGGCGACCTTGCGCCAGCCGAGCGTGCGGATGAAGGCATCCGTGCCGTACTGCGAGGGACCGAAGTACTCCGAGAGCCGCCCCGCCGTGACCTTGCGACGGAAGTCCATCTCCCAGAACCGGTCCTGGGCGTGGACGAATCCCTGGGCGAGGAAGAGGTCGTGGGAGGTCGAGGCCTCGATCGTCGGGATGCCGCTGCCGTCGCGGGTCACGGTGACCTGCGCGTCGAGACCCGGCAGGCTGATCTCACCGTCGGTCGTGGGAAAGGAACGGCGGACGACGACGATGCCGAGGAGGACGGCGAGGAGGGCGAGGACGACGAGACCGGCGAGGACGCGGAGGACGATTCTCCTGCTCAGGTGAAGATAGGTGCCCGACGGCGGGCGCATGGCCGATTCGAGTGCGCTCGGCGCGTCCGGTTCCGCGGCAGCCATGAAGTCCCCTTCGACGTCGTTGGTCCCGAGTATAGGTGCTCACCGGGCCGGCGGCGCTGATCAGGAGGGGCGGTCGGCGGAACCGCGGTGCGCCGTCGTCTCCGGGGGCCGGGGCGGGTAGACGAACGTGACGAGGACGACGGAGATCATCATGAGGAGGAACCACGCGACGAGCTTCGTCACGGGCACGAGCTCCCAGCCCTCGGCCTGCGAGGGGTAGAGCCACGCGCCGGCCGCGGTGCCGATGTTCTCCGCGATCCAGATGAAGAACGCGACGAGGACGAAGGCGAGGAGGATCGGCATGCGCAGGGTGCGGGTGTGGACGCGGAAGTGCATGACGCAGCGGAAGTAGACGATGACGGTGGCCGCGACGAGGAACAGGCGGATGTCGATGACGAAGTGGTGGGCGAAGAAGTTGACGTAGATGGCCACGGCGATGAGAGCGGTGATCCACCTCGGCGGGTAGTGGCTGAACCGGAGGTCGAAGAGCCGGTACACGCGGACGATGTAGGAGCCGACGGCCGCGTACATGAACCCCGTGAACAGCGGCACCGCGCCGATGTGGAGGACGCCGCCGGGGGCGTAGTTCCACGAGCCCACCGCGGTCTTGAAGAGCTCCATGACCGTGCCGAAGATGTGGAAGAGGACGATGACGAGGAACTCGCGACCGGTCTCGAGCCGGAAGGCGAGCATCCCGATCTGGATGAGCACGGCGATGATGACGAGGACGTCGTTGCGGGCGACCGGCGCATCGGCGGGATACCACCACGAGGTGAGGATGATGGCGGTCAGCATGAGCGCCCCGAAGAGACACGCCCAGGCCTGCTTGATCCCGAAGGCGAGGAACTCGCGCAGCCCCGCGGGGACACGGATGAGCCAGCGATTGGCGACGGTGTCGAGGAGCGCTTCGAGCCGCGTGAGCTCACGACTGCGCTGAGGGTCGCTGGGCTGGGGCATGGAGGACTCTCACGGATCGGGCGGGAGGGGACCACAGAAGCCTACCGCGCGGTCATTTCGGGCGGCGAACCTGCGCGGATTCGGTGTGAGAGGGTTCACAAGTCACTCTCAGCTGAGGTATCGTCGCAGCCGTGACCGAGCGAGGAAGCAGGATGCCCATGAGAGCTCTCTCCCTGACCGTGACCGCCGTGACCACCACCCTCATCGCCGCGTCGATCGGCGTGCCGGCGCTCGCCGCCGACGCCCCCGATCCCGGACTCGGCTCCGCGCCGTCGAGCAGTGCGCCGCCGAGCAGTGCTCCGGCGGGCGGCGAGGACGACTCCGCGCCATCTCCCGACCCCACATCCGCGCCGTCCTCGGCGCCCGCCTCGGCGCCGGATGCATCCTCCCCGGACTCCTCCACCGGCTCCACGGCAGGCGGGGGAACGGCCGTCGACACGTACTCCGCTGCCGTCAGCGACGTCGAACGGATCGCCCTCGACCCCGCCGAGGTGACGATCCTCGGCGCCCGCTGGAACGGTGAGGACCCCGGACTCGAGTTCCGTTCGGAGACGAACGGAGCCTGGACCGGCTGGGAGGACCTGCCGGCCGCAGATGACCCGGGCCCCGATGAGTCCTCGCCGGAGGCCGCACAGTCCACCGACGCGGCCGGGGAGTCCGAGGCCGTTCCCGTCCTCGACTCGACCGCGGTCGAGGTCCGCGCCTCCGCCGCCGGTGCGGCGACGACGGATCTGACGATCACGACCGCCGCGACCCCGGTCACCGACGCCGACGAATCGCTGGCGAAGCGACCCGATCCGGGATCGCCGTCGGGCCTGTCCCCGCAGAAGTACAACGAGGGGCTCAAGGCCAACATCATCACCCGCGCCGAATGGGGTGCGGATGAGAGCCTCGTGCGCTGCCAGTCGGATCAGACGTCGAGCGCGAAGGGCGTCTTCGTCCACCACACCGCCGGGTCGAACTCGTACTCCGAGGCCGAGGCGCCGGGCATCATCCGCGGCTATCTCGCCTACCACACGCAGTCGCGGGGCTGGTGCGACATCGGCTACAACTTCCTCGTCGACCGGTTCGGCAACATCTACGAAGGCCGGGCCGGCAGCATCGACAAGGCGATCACCGGAGCGCACGCGTCCGGGTTCAACTCCTCGACGATCGGGGTGAGCGTGCTCGGCACGTACACGGGATCGGCGCCGAGCTCGGCCGCGCAGAAGGCCGTCGAGCGCGTCATCGCGTGGAAGGCGAACACGTACGGATTCTCCCCGACCGGATCGATGACCCTGACCTCCGGCGGAGGCGGGACGGCCAAGTACCCGGCAGGGCAGAAGGTCACGCTCAAGACCGTCTCCGGGCATCGGGACACGAGCTACACGGACTGTCCGGGCGGGGCGTTCTACTCCCGGCTCGGGGCGATGAGAACGAATGCCGCGGCGCTCCAGGACGACCTCGGCTACTCCGTCGGCGGGGCGATCGGGTCGTACTACCGCGCCAACAAGGCCGCCACCGGTGAGCCCACGGGCCCCGAGCGGTCCCTGTCGAACCCCGACGGGGCGTACCAGTTCTTCCAGAAGGGCGTCGTCTACTGGTCGAAGTCGACCGGCGCCCACCTCAACAAGGGCGGCATCCGCTCCGCGTACGCGGCGCTGAAGTACGAGAAGGGGCTGCTCGGATTCCCCACGACCGACGAGGTGACGTTCACGTACCGCTCCGATGCCGTCTACCAGGGGTTCGAGCACGGCATCATCACGTACTCGGCGGCGACGAAGGGCCAGCCGCTCAGCTACGGGATGCTGAGCAAGTGGAAGGAACTCGGGTGGGAGCGCAGCCGGCTCGGACTGCCGACGACCGGCGAGTTCTCCTCCGGCGGCAAGACCCGCCAGAACTTCGAAGGCGGGTACATGACGTTCACCGCGAGCGAGGGCGTGCGCGTCTTCTACTCGAACTGAGCGGGGCGCGGTCGGGTCTCCGATTCGGCGCGGCCTGCGCGATCGTCGCTGGACAGTCGTGTCTGGGCGGTCGTGTCCGCGCAGTCGTCTCGGTGCGCCGGGGTCATAGACTGGGCCGATGCGCATCCTCCTCTTCGGTGCCTCCGGTTGGGTCGGCACGCATCTGTCCGCCCACCTCGGCGCCGCGCACGAGATCATCGGCGTCGTCCGCTCGCTGCCCGACGGTCCCGTCGCCTACACCCCGCTCGTGTGCCCGGACTGGGTCGATCATCCCGAGACCGTCAAGGCGGGGCTGGCCGACCTCGGCGCTGAGGCGGACGCCGTGATCGCGGCGATCGGCGGCTGGTCCGTCGGTGACCCGGTGCTCGCCCGCGGGCTGGCCGCGTTCGACGAGGATTATGCCTCTCACCTGCGCGGACACTTCACCGCTGCGAAGATCTCGGCCGACCTGGGCGTGGGGACGCATCTCGCCCTCAACGGGGTCGCGAGCATCGAGGCCCTGAGCGGATCGGGGGCGATCAGCGTCTTCGGCGCCGCCCAGTCGATGCTCATCCGCGTCGCCGATGCCGAGACCGCCGACGTCCGGTTCCGGGAGCTGACGATCCTCGCCCCCGTCTCCGGTGATGACCGCAACGACCTCACCGGGGGAGTGGAGACGATCGACATCGCCGAGGTGAGCGCCGCCGCGGCAGCGATCCTCGAGCGTGGCGGGATCGCCTCCGATGAGTCCGGGCGCACGGGTTCGCCGGGAGGAGAGGGCTCGTCGGCAAGCGCGGATTCGTCGGGTGGCGAGGAGATCGTCACCTTCCTCTCACCGGGGCGGTGATCGCGCGCCCGGTGGCGTGTGTCGACTGCGTCGGCGCGGACGGGACGACCGACCGCCTCGGCGGGGTCACTCCATGGACGACGCCGAGGTCACGCGCGCACGTAGCGGATGATGACCTGGTCGTCGCGCTGTTCGACGCCGCGGACTCGCAGCGGGATGTCGGCGTCGAGGGCGGAGAAGTGCGTGCCGGCATCCTTGAGGTAGCGCGGGGAGATGCTCAGATGCAGTTCGACGCCCGGGCCGTGGTCGAGGAGACGGTAGGCGAGGTTGGGGCCGGATTCGCAGAGGAGCATGTCGCCGGTCGTCTCGAGTCCCGCGATCACCTCGGGCAGGGTGTCGGGGGTGAAGTGGACGGCACGGTAGTCGAGGCCGCGCTCCGCGAGCTGCTGGGACAGGACCTCAGCGTCGGATTCCGTGAGCACGTAGACGGGGGTGTGCTCGAGCACCTTGCCGGGCGCGTTGATCATCGGCAGCTGCGGGTTGAGCGCCGTGCGGCGATCGATGAGGATCGCCCCGGCCCGCCTCCGCAGGCCGACGAAGTAGGTGAAGTCCGTGGGCGTCGACACCCCCGTCGACCACCCGTCCTGGGCATATGCGCCGTTGATCGACTGCACGAGGGAGATGATGACCTCTCGCATGCGCTCGCCTCCTATTTCGCCAGTTCTGCGGCCGGACCCATCGCGATCCGCGGATGCGCCTCCGGGTCGAGGTTCTCCAGCAGCCACACGAGATCGTCCTTCTTCAGGGTGACGCAGCCGTTCGTCCCCGAATCATGGTCGAGATGGAGCCAGATCCCGCCGCCCCGGTCCTTGCCCAGCGGACGCGTGCGATCGGTCGGGGGAGTGCCGGGCGTGCGGTTGTAGTCGATGGCGATGACGTAGTCGAAGACCCGTTCGTACTCGGGTCCGTACGCGACGCTCGCCGAGGCGGAGAGGCCCTTGTCCCGCGTGTACGGCAGCTTGGTGCCGGGATTCTCGGCATAGCCGCCGGCATCGCTGAGGGTGAAGACGCCGATCGGGCTCGTCTTGTCCCCTTCGCGGCGGTCGGCCAGCCATCCCGCCGACCCGTTGTGCGTGGCGAAGGTCTTCACCTTCTCCCATTCGTCGCCGGTGCGCCGGTAGACGCGCAGCTCCCCGGACTCGGAGTCCGCGTACGGGCTGGCGACGACGAGCGCCTGAGTCGTTTCGGCCGGGATCTGGGCCGAGGTCTCCGGTCCGAGTCCCGGCAGCGCCGGAGCCGGGTCCTGTCCGGATGCCTCCCCTTCCCGTTCCCCGGATCTCGTCGCCGAGGCGGTCCCGGGGTCGTGCTGGACCGGAACGGCGAAGTCACCGGTCGGACCCTGTTGAGCGGGTGCCGCGATCGCGCGGTCGGGGGAGTCGTCTGCGGGCCCGCACGACGCCAGGGAGACGGTGACGGCGAGTCCGACGAGGCCCGCGCCTGCGCGGGTGCGACGACTGAACATGAGGTCATCCTCTCACGAACCTGAAAAGGGGGAGGCCGGGGGCTGTGAGAAAATGGCGCTCATGAGTATTCCACCCGTGCCGAATCATCCTCCGCGCCCCGGGCGCCGGAAACCGGCCGAGGAGACTCCGGATTCGATCACCACGCAGCTCTTCATCGGCCAGGACAAGTCGCCGCAGGCCGACGGCTCGACGCAGGCGCTCAGCGCCGAGGAGATCGACCGGTTGAAGTCGATGGTCTCCGCCGACGGCGCCGCGGCGACCGAGGTCCTCAGTCTCGAGGAGCTCCGCGCCATCGCGGCCGCCGAAGGCGGTGACCCGGAGGTCGATGAGCCCGCAGCGGCACCCCGGAAGGTCAACTCCTCGGACCTCGCCGAAGCCGAGGCAGCGGCGGCACCCCGCCAGTGGAACCCGCAGGGCACCCCGCACTACGGCGGTTCCGAAGGCGTAACGCGACCTGCTGAGGGCTTCGGCGCCGCGGCGCCCGGCCAGTTCTCCCCGCAGGTGAGCCAGCAGGGGCAACCGCGCGGTGGGACTCCGCGCGGGGGGACTCCGGCACCGGCCGGAGCCGCGTACGCCGCGGGATACCAGAACGGCGGATACCCGGGACCCGGTGGACCGGCGGGGCCCGGCGGGCCGACCGGACCGGGAGGACCCGGCGGGCCCGGTTCCGCGGGCGGGCCGGGCGGACCGTACCGGCGCGAACCGGAGACGGCGAAGGTCCCCGCCTGGCTGTGGGTGCTCGCGTCGATCGCCCTCGTGCTCGCGATCGGGATCGTCGGCTACATCGTCTGGGATTCGATGCAGAGCACGGAGGAGACCGCCTCGGCGCCGGAATCACCCTCCCTCCAGCCCACGCCCGCGCCGACGGAGAGCCAGGGGTCGGAGACCTCGAGCCCGCCGGCGGCCGTGGAGACGTTCGCGTCGCCGTCGGGCAACATCGAATGCACGATCGACGCCGACCGGGCGCGGTGCGTCATCGCCTCGTTCGACTACACGCCCCCGGAGAGGCCCGAGGACTGTCAGATGGACAACTGGGGCTCCGTCGTCGTCGCCAACGGCGAGGGCGCGGGCTTCTCGTGCCGGGAGGCCCCGGCGAGCTCGGGCCCGGCGCGCGTGCTCGGCTACGGTGAGTCGATCTCCGCATCGGGGATGACGTGCACCTCGGCCGAGGACGGCATGACGTGCACCGCCGACGACACCGGTGTCGGCTTCACGATGCGACGGGCCTCGGTCGACTTCCTCGGCGATTGAGCGCACCGCCTCGGCGATTGAGACCACCGCCTGCGCGGGGTGGTCTCCGCTGTCTGCGACCGCCGGGTCCCTGTCTTGAGATGTGGACAACGTGTCCGCCTGCGGCTCATCACGGTCTACGGTGGAGGCGTGGCTCACAGGTTCCTCCTCCTTCCGTGCCGCGACGAGTCCTGATTCGGACAGCGCCCTCGTCGCGGAGGCTCTCATGCTGTAAACCCCGACGACAGATGATGAGGAATGATGAACCTGCAGCAGCCGACCCCCATGCCATTCACGAAGTACAAGTCGTTCCAGGATCGGATCGTGCTCGACATGCACGATCGCACCTGGCCTGACCAGGTCATCCGGAAGGCCCCGCGCTGGCTGAGCACCGACCTGCGCGACGGCAACCAGGCGCTCATCGACCCGATGACCCCCGACCGCAAGCGGCGGATGTTCGATCTCCTCGTCAAGCTCGGCTTCAAGGAGATCGAGGTGGGCTTCCCCGCCGCCAGCCAGGTCGACTTCGACTTCGTGCGCTCGATCATCGAGGACGACGCGATCCCCGACGACGTGCGCATCTCCGTGCTCACGCAGGCCCGTGAGGATCTCATCGAGCGGACCGTCGAGTCCCTCGTCGGGGCGAAGATGCCGACCGTCCACCTCTACAACGCGACAGCCCCCGTCTTCCGCAAGGTCGTCTTCGGGTTCGACGGCGACGGCTTCGACCAGACCCGCGACATCGCCCTGCAGGGCACGCAGGCGGTGATGAAGCACGCCGAGACGCTGCTGTCCGGCTCGGACTTCGGGTACCAGTACTCGCCGGAGATCTTCGTCGACACCGAACCGGAGTTCGCCCTCGACATCGTCGGCAGCGTCCTCGACATGTGGCAGCCCGGCGCGGGTCGCGAAACCGTCGTCAACCTCCCCGCCACCGTCGAGCGCGGCACCCCGAACACGTACGCGGACCAGATCGAATGGTTCTGCCGCAACATGCCCTACCGCGACGAGGTGGCCGTCTCCCTCCACCCGCACAACGACCGCGGCACCGGCGTCGCGGCCGCCGAACTCGGCATCATGGCCGGGGCCGACCGGATCGAGGGCTGCCTCTTCGGCAACGGTGAGCGCACCGGCAATCTCGACCTCGTCACCGTCGCCCTCAACCTCTACACCCAGGGCGTCGACCCCGAACTCGACTTCTCCGACATCGACGAGGTCATCCACACCGTCACCGAGTGCAACCAGATCGGCGTCCACGAGCGTCACCCCTACGGCGGTGACCTCGTGTTCACCTCGTTTTCCGGGTCGCATCAGGATGCGATCAACAAGGCCTTCGCCGACCGGGAGCGCAACGCCAAGGCCGACGGCGTGCCCGTCGACCTCATGGAATGGGACATGCCCTACCTGCCCGTCGACCCGAAGGACCTGGGACGCTCGTACGAGGCGATCATCCGCGTCAACTCGCAGTCGGGAAAGGGCGGAGTGACGTACCTGCTCAAGAGCGAGTACGGTCTCGATCTGCCGCGCCGCATGCAGGTGGAGTTCTCCAAGGCCGTCCAGCAGCACACTGAGGCCGGCGGTGAGGTCACCGCCGAGGAGATCCGCCGCATCTTCAACCACGAGTACCTGCCGAGCGACGACCCCGACGCCACGTGGGGTCGCTTCCAGATCGTGGGCCTGCGCACCGAATCCGGCGCCGTCGACGACACGAGCGCCTCCGAGCGCATCGAGGTCGACCTCATCGTGGACGGTCAGGAGCGGACCTACGAAGGCCGCGGCAAGGGCCCGATCGACGCCCTCGTCCGCGTCCTCAACGACAACTTCGACATCGACATGCGTCTCCAGGACTACACGGAGCACGCGATCGGCTCGGGCGCGGACACGATGGCCGCCGCCTACGTCGAACTCGCCATCGAGGACCGGGTGCGCTGGGGCGCAGGTCTCCACCCGAACATCACAAAGGCCTCGCTCAAGGCCGTCATCTCCGCGGTCAACCGCGCCGCGCGCGACGCCGAGTCCGACCGCTGACCCTCTCGCCGATCTGCTGACCGTCAGCCGGTCGACTGACCGTCAGTCGACCGGCTGGTCAGGCCGGTCGGTGGGGCGTGGTGGGCTGTGCCCCTCGCATTCGGCCGGGCCGCCTCGGGCACGGGAGTACGGGCGACACGGGCCGCCTCGGGCACGGGAGTGCGGGCGACACGGGCCGCCTCGGCGCGGTTGACGGTGCGCTCTGCGATAATGGTGCGGTGCACAACTATCGTGATGAGGGCATCGTCCTCTCGGGCCACAAGCTCGGTGAAGCCGACCGCATCGTCACCGTGCTCACCCGCAGCCACGGACTCGTCCGCGCGGTGGCCAAGGGGGTGCGGCGCACGAAGTCCCGGTTCGGCTCCCGCCTCGAGCCGTTCATGCTCATCGACGTCCAATGCCACGTCGGGCGCAACCTCGACATCGTCACCCAGGTCGAGCTCATCGAACCCTTCGCCCGCGGCATCGGCGCGGACTACGATGCCTATTCGGCCGCCTCGGTGATGGCGGAGACGGCGAGCAGGATCACGGAAGCCGAACCCGTCTCCCGGGCGCAGTTCCTCCTCCTCGTCGCAGCGATCCGCTCCCTGTGCAAGGGCGAGCACCCGCCGCGCCTGGCCCTCGACGCCTACCTGCTGCGGGCGATGTCGGTGGCCGGGTGGGCCCCGAGCCTCGCCGACTGCGCCCAGTGCGGGGCGCCCGGACCGCACCGGGCGTTCTCCGCGGCCCTCGGCGGGGCCGTCTGCTCGGGCTGCCGGCCCAGCGGTGCCGCGCTGCCCGACACCGACGCCCTCGACCACCTCGCGGCCCTCCTCACCGGGGACTGGGCGCACGCCGAGGCCTCAGACCTCCACGACCAGATGGACGGGTCGAAGCTCGTCTCCGACTGGGTGTCGTGGCACCTCGAACGCAACATCCGATCCTTGAGAGTCCTGGAGCGCACGTGAGCTATCCCGCCCCACCCGCCCATCCGAGCGGGGCGACGCCGCCGCGCCTCGACGAGAAGTTCGTTCCCCGCCACGTCGCCGTCGTCATGGACGGCAACGGCCGTTGGGCCAACGAGCGCGGACTGCCGCGGACCGAGGGACACAAGGCCGGCGAGGCGTCCCTCCTCGACGTCATCCACGGCGCCATCGAGATCGGCGTCGACTACCTGTCGGCGTACGCGTTCTCGACGGAGAACTGGAAGCGCTCACCCGAGGAGGTGCGCTTCCTCATGGGCTTCAACCGCGATGTCATCCGCCGGCGCCGGGACGAGCTCAACGCCCTGGGCGTGCGCATCGTGTGGTCGGGGCGGCGGGGGCGTCTGTGGCGCTCGGTCATCGACGAACTCGAGACCGCCGCCGAGATGACGAAGCACAACACGGGCCTGACCCTCCAGTTCTGCGTGAATTACGGCGGACGCTCGGAGATCGTCGACGCCGTCAACGAGATCACCGCCGAGGTGGCCGCCGGCCGGCTCAAGCCCGGCAAGGTGAGCGAGAAGACCCTGCGCGCCCGGCTCTACGCGCCGCAGGTGCCCGACGTCGACCTCTTCGTCCGGTCGTCGGGGGAGCAGCGGACCTCGAACTTCCTCCTCTGGCAGTCCGCCTACGCCGAGATGGTGTTCCAGGACGTGCTCTGGCCTGATGTCGACCGGCGCACCCTGTGGACGGCGATCGAGGAGTACGCACGACGCGACCGGCGCTTCGGCGGCGCCATCGACCGCCCAGGAGGGGCCGCGGGAGCCTGAGGGCGGGGCGTATCCTGCTTGGAGGGCGTTGTGGGGACTCGAACAGTCGACTCGGGCAGGTGCTCGCTGCCGGCCGACGTTTCGGGCTCACCCTGGTTTCCACGGCTCTGTTTACGAGCTGAGCCCTCGAAACTCACCTGAGCCGCAACCAATAGTGCGCGGACGGCGTTCGGGCCGAGGTGCTACGAGGCACCCGGCGCGTCATAGACCAGCGGTTCTGCGTTTTGCGCCAGTTCGAGCCGAGATGGCCAGTTCCTGCATTGGCCATCTCGGATCAGACTGGCGCAAACCCGGTCGGGACGGTGCTGGGAGTCGACTCGGGCCGGTGCTCGCTGCCGGCCGGCCGTTCGGGCTCACCCTGGTGTCGAGGGCCCTGTTCACGAACTGAGCCCCCGAAACTCACCTGTGCTGCAACCGATAGTGCGAGGACGGCGTTCGGGCCGGAGCGTCGGACGGACGGCGGTTGGGCCGGAATGTCGAACGGACGGTCGACGAGGCAATCGCCTCCAGAATGCCCGAAGGGCCCGCAGCACAGTTGCTGCGGGCCCTTCGAGGTCGAATCTCAGTAGCGGTCGCGCGAACGATCGCGGTCACGCCCGCCGAACTTCTTGCCGCCGCCACGACGGTCGCCGCGGAAGTTGCGGTTGTCGCCGGGCTGCTTGTCGAAGTTGCGCTTCTTGAACGGGCGGCCCGGACGACCCGAATCGGGACGGATGTCGATCGGCCGACCCTGGATCTCGGTGTGCGCGAGCTTCTTGAGCACGCCCGGATCGAGATCCTGCGGCAGGTCGACGAGCGTGTGGTTCGACCGGATGTCGATGTGGCCGATCTGCTTCGAGGTGATGCCGCCCTCGTTCGCGATCGCACCGACGATCGACCCCGGCTGCACGCGCTCGTTGCGCCCGACTGCGAGACGGTAGGTGACCATGCCCTCGCGGCTGCGCGCCCCGCGCTCCCGGCCGGGCTTGCCGTCGCGATCGCGGTCACGGCCCTGCTTGCCGCGGGTGGGCTCGGGCATCGGCTCGGCCTTGAGCGAGTTCGACTCGAGGAGGAGCGCGGCCAGCGCGGCCGCGATGTCCGTGGCCGGCACGTTGCGGCTGAGCTCGTACTGCTCGATGACGGTCGCGAGCTCGCTGAGCTCGGTCGTCGCCAGGGCGTCGTCGATGCGCTTGGTGAACTTCTCGACGCGCGTGTTCGTCAGCTCCTCGACGCTTGGCAGCGTCAGCGGTTCGACCTTCTGCTTCGTCGCGCGCTCGATCGAACCGAGCAGACGCTGCTCACGCGGGGTGATGAAGAGGATCGCCTCGCCGGAGCGGCCGGCACGACCGGTGCGGCCGATGCGGTGGACGTAGGACTCCGTGTCGTGCGGGATGTCGTAGTTGACGACGAGCGAGATGCGCTCGACGTCGAGACCGCGCGCGGCGACGTCGGTGGCGACGAGGATGTCGATCTTGCCCTCGCGCAGCATCTCGACGGTGCGCTCACGCGCCTGTTGCGGGATGTCGCCGTTGATCGCCGAGGCCTTGAACCCGCGGGCCCGCAGCTTCTCCGCGAGCTCCTCGGTGGCCTGCTTCGTGCGCACGAACATGATGATGCCGTCGTACTCCTCGACCTCGAGGATCCGGGTGAGGGCGTCGAGCTTGTGGGAGTGCTGGACCATGAGGTAGCGCTGGCGGATGTTCGACCCGGTCTGCGACTTCGCCGCGACCCTGACTTCTTCGGGATCGTTGAGGTACTTGCCGGTGAGGCGGTGGATCGAGGTCGGCATCGTCGCGGAGAAGAGGGCGACCTGGCGGGAGTCGCCGGTGGCGTTGAAGATCTCCTCGATGTCCTCGGCGAAGCCCATCTTGAGCATCTCATCGGCCTCGTCGAGCACGAGGTGCTGGAGGTTCTGGAGCTTGAGGGAACCCCGCTTGAGGTGGTCGATGACGCGCCCGGGCGTGCCGACGACGACCTGCGCACCGCGCTTGAGCCCGGCCAGCTGGGGGCCGTAGGACTGCCCGCCGTAGATCGGGAGCACGGAGAAGTCGTCGAGGTTCGTCGCATACGAGGTGAACGCCTCGGCGACCTGGAGCGCGAGCTCACGGGTGGGGGTGAGCACGAGGGCGAACGGGCCGTCCTCGGCGCGCCCCGCCTCGGCGAGGTGGGAGAGGACCGGCAGCGCGAACGCCGCGGTCTTGCCCGTTCCGGTCTGGGCGAGGCCGATGACGTCGCGGCCGTCGACGAGGGCGGGGATGGTCGCGGCCTGGATGGGGGAGGGGGACTCGTAGCCGAGCGCATCGACGGCGCGCAGCACCTCCGGGTGGAGGCCGAGTTCGGAGAAGGTCGGGGTGGATTCGGCGGACTGTTCGGACATGAGGTCTCACTCTCACTTGCGGCACACACTTGATCGCAGATGACTGAAGTGGCGATCTACCCTGCGGCCGCTTGTGCGATCATGTCTGGCAATCCGGGCCGGAACCGTACGCGTCATTCTCCAGGGCTTGTGCCGATGCACAGCCGTCGGTACGGAAGATAGGTTTGGGTGTGCCCCCAGTCTACCTTGCCGTCCCGCGCCGAGGCGGTCCCCAGTGGGCAGAGAAAGTGTGAGTTCCATCGCCAGCGGCCTGTGTCCGCGGCGGGGCGCGAACCGATAGGCTGGGGAGTCGTGCGCCACGGCAGCCGGCCGTCGGCGGCAAGGAGACCAAGGAGAGTCAATCGTGGCACAGTCCAAGCTGGATGCCGTCATCGCCCTCGCCAAGCGCCGGGGCTTCGTCTTCCAAGCCGGAGAGATCTACGGCGGTACCCGGTCGTCATGGGACTACGGTCCGCTCGGTGTCGAACTCAAGGACAACATCAAGTCGCAGTGGTGGCAGACCTTCGTCCGCGGACGTGAGGACGTCGTCGGCCTCGACTCCTCGATCATCCTGCCCAAGCGCGTGTGGGAGGCCTCGGGCCACGTCGAGACCTTCGTCGACCCCCTCGTCGAATGCCTCCACTGCCACCACCGGCACCGGGAGGACCACCTCGTCGAGGCCTACGAGGCCAAACACGGCAAGGCACCGGCCAACGGCATGGCCGACATCGTCTGCCCCGACTGCGGCACCCGCGGTCAGTGGACCGAGCCGCAGCAGTTCTCCGGGCTCGTCAAGACCTACCTCGGTCCCGTCGAGTCCGAGGCGGGCCTCCACTACCTGCGCCCGGAGACCGCGCAGGGCATCTTCGTCAACTTCAACAACGTCGTCACCGCTGCCCGGAAGAAGCCGCCGTTCGGCATCGGCCAGATCGGCAAGTCCTTCCGCAACGAGATCACGCCCGGCAACTTCATCTTCCGCACCCGCGAGTTCGAGCAGATGGAACTCGAGTACTTCGTCCACCCCGACGAGGCCGACTCGTTCTTCTCCACCTGGGTCGAGGACTGCTGGAACTGGTTCATCGGGCTCGGCATCGACGAGGCGAACATGCGCCGGTTCGACGTCCCCGAGGACGAGCGCGCCCACTACTCGGCGGGCACGATCGACATCGAGTACCGCTTCGGCTTCCAGGGGTCGGAATGGGGCGAGCTCATGGGCGTGGCCAACCGCACCGACTACGACCTCGGCACCCATTCCGAGGCCTCGGGCGCGAAGCTGCAGTACTTCGATCAGGCCAGCGGGGAGCGCTACACCCCGTACGTCATCGAACCCGCGTTCGGTCTCACCCGGTCGATGATGGCGTTCCTCGTCGACGCCTACACCGAGGACGAGGCGCCGAACACGAAGGGCGGCACGGACACCCGCATCGTCCTCCGCCTCGACCCGCGCCTGGCCCCGGTCAAGGCGGCGGTGCTGCCGCTGAGCCGCAACGAGAAGCTCACCCCGCAGGCCAAGGAGCTCGCCGCACAGCTGCGCAAGCGCTGGAACATCGACTTCGACGACGCCGGGGCCATCGGCCGCCGCTACCGTCGCCAGGACGAGATCGGCACGCCCCTGTGCATCACGTACGACTTCGACTCCCTCGACGACGGCGCGGTGACGATCCGCAAACGCGACGACATGAGCCAGGAGCGCGTGAGCCTCGACCAGGTCGAGGCCTACCTCGCTGAGCACCTCGGCGTCTGAGACCCATCGGCGTCTGAGACCCAACGGCGACTGAGACTTCAGCGTCAGCGGACGGGCACGGTCCCAGGCCCCTGCCCGTCCGCCTCGGCGATCGATGATCTCACCCGCCCCACCGGCAGCGACAGCGGCCCCGACACCTGGTCATGGTGTCGGGGCCGCTGTCGCTGCGTCACGCGCCGAGGTGGGCGATCAGAACATCGTCCACGCTTCCTTGAGGACGCTGCGGATGATCGATTCCATCTCGTCGAACTCCTTCTGACCGACGGTCAGCGGGGGCGAGAGCTGGATGACCGGGTCGCCGCGGTCGTCGGCACGGCAGTAGAGGCCGTTCTCGTACATCTTCGCCGAGACGAAGTTCTTGAGGATGCGCTCGGACTCCTCTTCGGTGAAGGACTCCTTCGTGTCCTTGTCCTTGACGAGTTCGATGCCGTAGAAGAAGCCCTCACCGCGGACGTCGCCGACGATCGGGAGGTCCTTGAGCTTCTCGAGCGTGAACTTGAACGCACCGGCGTTCTCGTGCACGTGGTCGTTGAGCTTCTCCTTCTCGAACACGTCGAAGTTCGCCATCGCGGCGGCACAGGCGACGGGGTGTCCGCCGAAGGTGTAGCCGTGGTAGAACGTCGCGTCGCCGTCGGGGCCGAAGGGCTCGAAGAGACGGTCCGAGGCGATCATCGCACCGAGCGGGGCGTACCCGGAGGTGATGCCCTTCGCCGAGGTGATGATGTCGGGGACGTAGCCGAAGTCGTTGCACGCGAACATGTCGCCGATGCGGCCGTAGGCGCAGATCGTCTCGTCGGAGACGAGGAGGACGTCGTTCTCGTCGCAGATCTCGCGCACCCGCTCGAAGTATCCGGGAGGCGGCGGGAAGCAGCCACCGGAGTTCTGCACGGGCTCGAGGAAGACGGCTGCCACGGAGTCGGCGCCTTCGAACTCGATCGCCTCGGCGATGCGGTCGGCCGCCCAGCGGCCGAAGGCCTTCTCATCGTGCGCGTACGGCTCGGGCGCACGGTAGAAGTTCGTGTTCGGGACCTTGTGGGCACCGGGGACGAGCGGGGCGAACTGCTCGCGCAGGCCCGGCAGGGACGTCACCGACAGCGCGCCGTGCGGGGTGCCGTGGTAGGCGGTGGCACGGGAGATGATCTTGTGCTTGCCGGGCTTGCCGGTGAGCTTGAAGTAGTTCTTCGCGAGCTTCATCGCCGATTCGACGGAGTCGCCGCCGCCGGAGGTGAGGAACACGCGGTTGAGGTCGCCGGGGGCGTAGCTCGCGAGACGCTCGGAGAGCTCGATGGCCTGCGGGTGCGCGAACGACCACAGCGGCATGAAGGGCAGCTGCATCGTCTGGTCGTACATCGCCTTGGCGATCTCCTCACGACCGTGCCCGACCTGGACGGTGAAGAGACCGGCGAGGCCGTCGAGGTACTTCTTGCCCTTGTCGTCGAAGATGTGGTGGCCTTCGCCGCGGGTGATGATCGGTGCCTGTCCGCCGTTGAACAGGGCCTGGTGCGGTGCCATGTGCATCCACACGTTGTTGCGCACGGCTTCCTGATACGGAGTGCCGGCTCTGGTGACATTGTCTGTCATCGTGTCCCCCAATTGTATTTTTGCTTTTCGAGTGAGAGGTACATGAAGAGCTCCGTGTCGACGACGGCGTCGATCGACCGGAGTTCTCGGTTGACGAAATCGATGAGGTGTCGGTCCGATTCGCAGACGATCTCCACAAGGAGGTCGAACGACCCCGCGGTGACGACGAGATAGTCGATCTCGTCATACCCGTGCAGCCTGTCGGCGACCTTCGAGATGTCCCCGCGGACCTTCACGCCCACCATGGCCTGTCGGGCGAAGCCGAGACTGAGCGGGTCGGTCACGGCCACGATCTCCATCACGCCGGATTCGATGAGCCGTGACACCCGCTGCCGCACGGCCGCCTCGGAGAGTCCGACGGACTTGCCGATGGCAGAGTAGGACTTGCGTCCGTCGTGCTGGAGTTCGACGATGATCGCCTTGGACTTCTCGTCGAGGTTGCCCAGGCGGTGACTGCTGACGCTCGGCAGCGAGTGGGTCATTCTTCACCTCCGTGATGTGAGTCTCAGACCAACCTACCATCGATTCAGTCGGAATGCGTAGTCCTGTTTGCGGATTCAGTTGATTTTCTTGAACTTTCATTCTGTATCCGTCATGAACGGGAAGCAGGCGGGCGTGGTGACGGGCTGGCTCGTGCTCGGGTGCCGGCGGGACCGGGCACCGGCCGCCTCGGTGCCGGTCCGCGCGCGCCTCATTGACACCGTGTGAGGCGGATCACCAGACTGGGCGCATGAATGAGGGTGAGCTGTTCTCCGGTCGCGCCGACCGGCGCGCCGATGTGCAGGGGATGCGTCCGGGCGCCGAGCAGGGAGGTGCGGGGGCCGAGGTCCGGTCGCGTCCGCAGCCCTATCCCGGAGAGGTCGACACGATCGGTGCGAAGCATCTCGGGTTCGCCCCCGAGGAGTACCTCGCTCGCATCGCAGCGGTGCGCGGGCGGATGAGCGACCAGGGCCTGTCGGCGCTCATCGTCACCGATCCGGCGAACATCTACTACCTCACCGGCTACAACGCGTGGTCGTTCTACACTCCGCAGCTGCTCTTCGTCCCCTCCTCGGGTCCGCTCACGCTCTTCATGCGCGATATGGACGCCCGTGGGGCCACGCACACCTCGTGGCTGCCGCCGGAGGACATCGTCGGCTACCCCGAGCGCTATGTGCAGCGTCCGCACATCCACCCCTTCGACTGGGTCGCCTTCGCCCTGCGCCAGCGGTGGGAGGTCGCCCGCGCTTCCACCTCGCCCGTCGGCGTCGAGATGGACTCGCACTTCTTCTCCCCGCGGGCCTTCCGCGCACTCGTCAACGGGGTCCCCGAATGGCGCCTCGTCGATTCGTTCGAACTCGTCAACTGGATCCGGGCGATCAAATCCCCGGCCGAACTCGCGCTCATGCACCGGGCCGCCGAGGTGACGACCGCGGCGATGACCGCGGCCCTCGAGTCGATCGCCGAGGGCGTGGGCCAGCACGAGGTCGCCGCCGCGATCGCCGCCGCGCAGATCCGCGGCAACGATGCCGCCTGGGGTGACTACCCGGCGATCGTGCCCCTCATGCCCACCGGAGAGAGCGCCGACACCCCGCACCTGACGTGGACCGACAGAGTGTTCGCAACGGATGAGTCCGTGAGCATCGAGCTCGCCGGAGTCCACCGCCGCTACCATGTCCCGCTCGCCCGGACAGCGGTCGTCGGCCGTCCGAAGCAGGAGCTCGTCCGTCTCGAGGGGGTCGTCGCCGAGGCGCTGGCAGCCGTCCTCGATGTCGCCCGACCCGGGGTGCCCACCGCGGAACTCGCACGGACCTGGAATCGGTCGCTGGCTCTGCACGGACTCGAGAAGCCGAGCCGCCTCGGCTATTCGATCGGCATCGGCTACCCGCCGGACTGGGGCGAGCGGACGATCTCGATCCGCACCGAGGACGATCAGATCCTCGAAGCGGGGATGGCCTTCCACCTCATCTGCGGCATGTGGATGAACGGCTACGGCTACGAGCTCTCCGAATCGATCCTCATCACCGACTCCGGTGCTGACACGTTCACCGCGTTCCCGCGCGAGCTCATCCGCCTCTGATGGGTCAGCTGCGCCTCTGATCGGTCCGAGGCGCACCTGATGGGTGAGTGCCGCACCTGATCGGTCAGGGCTCCTCTGACGGTTCAGTGCCGGAGCGCCGAGGCGGCCGATCCCGCGGGGGCATCGGACCGGCGAGGTCGACGATCTGCCGGACCACCTCGGCGAGGGACCGGCGGACCACCTCGGCGGAGAGCTGTGCACTGGTCATCGATGCCCGCACGCGATCCCTCGCTGCCGACAGGCACCTCAACGTCGACCGGCACCTCGAGCGGCGGAGTCGACCGGCCCCTTGAGCCATAATGACCACCCGTGCACGGGTAGTTTTCGGCGCTCCGCGGTGGGGATACGCAGCTCCGGGTGCCTGTCGGCGCCTCGGGTTGTGGGTGGGGCTGAGGGTGGTGTGTGGGGCTGAGGGTGGCGCGGGGGTGATGTGGCAGTCGGGCAGGCCCGGGTAGCCGGCGCCGAGGCGGTTGCCCCGCTTACGCGAGGAACTGGAGCCAGAGGCCGATGGCGAGGGTGTTGAGGCCGACGATGAGGAACGCCCGGCTGAGCACCCACGACCCGTCCCGAGCATCGGCGGCCCCGGCGCCGGAGAGCTGGACGGCCATCGCGACCCGCGGCGGAGCGGCGAGCGCCGCCAGCGATCCCGCGGCGTTGCCTGCGGCGACGGCGGTCAGCGGCCCCGCTGCCGTTCCCTCACCGGCGACGGCGAGGGTGCTCGCGAACATCGCGTTGCTGCCCGTGTTCGACCCGGTGAGCACGGCGCCGATCGTCGACAGCCACGGAGCGAGCACGAGGAGCCCCGTGGGCAGCAGGTCCCCGAACGCCGTGCTCATCCCCGAGGTCGTCATCACCCAGCCCATGAGCATGAACGCCGCCGTCGCCGCCCCGATCGGCACCCATGCGCGCACCGCGCGGACGATGACCGGGCGCAGCGGCGGGGGAGATGACGCACCGTCGCTGCGCTCATCCGTCGATTCGTCGACCCTGGGACTATCCGTCGATCCGGCACCCCTCTGCCCATTCTTCGCCCCGCGGGTCCGCGAGAGCGCAGCGACGAGGCAGGCGACGGCCAGCCAGAACGGGGGAGAGGCGAGACTCTCCATGAGCGGAGACGGGAACACGGCGAGAAGCTCCCGCGCGGCGAGGATGCCGAGGGTGAGAACGCCGTAGGGCAGGACCGCGCGCCCGAGCGCCGCGGTGACTGCGGCGAAGCGGGCGCGGACCGCCAGGGGCACGCCGAGGCCGACGATGACGACGAGGGACCCGATGATGCCGGCCGGCGCCATGCCGAGAAGACGGTTGGCGAGGAGGATTCCGCCCCACAGCAGACCGGCGGCACCGATCATCCCGAGTGCGCTGCCGAGGCGGGGACGCATGAGGACGAGAACCGAGCAGAGGACCACGGCCACCGGGATCGCGTTCACCCAGGCCGTCGACAGACCGAGCGCATCGACGTCGAAGCCGGCGAGCGCCGCCGCCACCGTCGTGCCCGGTCCGAGCGCACCCCACGGGACCGCGACGAGACCGAGGAGCCCGAGGAGCGCCGAATGCCGCAGCGAACAGCCGAGATGCCGGAGGATCGGCACACCGATCGTCACGCCGATGCCGAAGCCCGTGACGGATTCGGCGAAGGGGACGAGGCCGAAGACGACGAGGGCGACGCCGAGGGACCGGCTGGGCACCATCGACTCGACACTCGCGGAGATCGTCCGCATCGCGCCCGTGGCCTCGAGGATCCCGGCGAGCATCATCCCGAAGAGGAGGATGAGCACCACCTCGGCGATGAGGGGGAAGTAGTCGCCGGCGGCCTGGGTGATGACGGGGAGGGGAGTGGGGAAGGCGAGGACCGCACAGAGGCCGGCACCGGCGAGTCCGGCCACCGCGGAGACCCACGTCGGCGCGCGGAAGGCGAGGAGCGCGACGGCGAGGAGAATGGGGACGAACGCGAGGAGACCGGTCATAATCACTTTTAATGGATTGAGATCTACTATCTGAGATTACATTAGGATGTCATCATGGCGAAGTCAGAGGATCCCGGGGCGCGGGTGTTCGGGGCGCGCATCCGGGCTCGCCGCAAATACAGCAACCTCACCCTCAACGAGCTCGCGATCCGCGCCGGCATCTCCCGCGCCGCACTGTCGAAGATCGAACGCGGTGAGCAGGACACCTCGGTGTCCAACGCCATGGGGCTCTCCCGCGCGCTCGGCGTCGACGTCGGCGAGCTCCTCGCCGAACCCGAGGTGCTCGTCACCCCGGCCGATGCGATCGTCCCGCACGCGACGTACGGTCCCGGCACCTGGCGCCGCGACCTGCCCTCGCCGAGTGAGAACATCGAGGTCATCCACTACTCGCTCGAACCCCGCAGCGAGACCTCGCCGTTCGCCGCCCACCGCTCGGGATCCCGGGAGACCTTCTTCGTCCTCGCCGGCACCGTCGAGATCGTCACGATCGACCGCCGCACGATCCTGCGCGCCGGCGACTGCGCACAGGCCCCTGGCGATGTGCCCCACCAGCTCGCCAACCCCAGCGACCGGTCGGCAGAGCTCATGCTCATCATCACCTGAGCCGGGTCCTCAGTCGCACCGAGTCTTCACCGCAGCTGTCGGCCGGGACCGGTCGACCGCCTCGGCGACCTTGACGCACCGGAGGCGACTCGGGCATCCTTGTGAGGTCCCACAGTCGAGTGAAGGCAGCGCCTGAGAATGAAGTGACACCTCATTTCCGCACCCGCGGGTGATTCGGACCCGCACCGCACCGCGTGCACGAAATGAGATCACTGATGCCCTCTGCCATCACCCTGTCCGGACTCGGATACCGCCTCGGCGACGATACCGAGATCCTCACCCACCTCACCGCCACGATCCCACTGGGACTCACCGGCCTCGTCGGTGACAACGGGATCGGCAAATCCACTCTCGCCCGGCTTCTCACCGGCGCGCTCGCCCCCACCACGGGGACCGTCACCGGTGCCGCCGGCGCCGTCCACATCGACCAGCTGCTGCCGCACACCGACGACCGCGTCGACGCGATCCTCGGCATCGCCGGCATCCGCACGAGCCTGCATCGCGCGCTGCACGGCGAGGCCGGACCAGCCGACTTCGACATCATCGGGGAGGACTGGGACATCGAGGAGCGGGCCCTGTCCGCCCTCGCCGAGGTGGGGCTCACCCTCTCCGCGGACGACCTCGACCGGCAGGCTGCGACGTTCTCCGGCGGGGAGGCGATGCGGATCGGTCTCGCCCGCGCGGCGATGGTCGGGTCCTCATGGCTCATCCTCGACGAGCCGAGCAACAACCTCGACGCGGCGGGCCGGGCCCTGCTCACCGAGCTGCTCGCGCGGCGGTCCGGGCCCACCCTCGTCATCTCCCACGACCGCGAGCTCCTCGACTCGATGACGACGATCGTCGAGATGACCGACCAGCTGCGCGTCTACGGCGGGAACTACACCGCATACGAGGAGATGGTCGCCGCCGAGGAGGAGGCGAAACAGGCGCGGCTGACCGACGCGAAGAAGGCCCACGCGATCGAGAAGCGCCAGCGCATCGACCTCGAGACCACCCTGGCGCGTGCCGACCGGAAGGCCGCGAAGGACAAGGCGAGCAAACGCCGACCGAAGATCGTCATGAACGGCCTCACCGACTTCGCGCAGAAGTCGGCGGCCAAACGGCGCGGGGACAAGGCCGCCGACGAGGCTGCGGCCGCCGCTGCCGTGCAGACCGCGAAGGACGCCCTGCGCCGGGACTCCTCGATCACCCTCCACCTGCCCGAGACCGAGGTCCATCCGAGCAGGCGCGTCCTCGAGGTGCGCCCGAGCGCTCTCGAGCGGCCGCGGGAGATCGTCGGACCGGAGCGGATTCGGCTCACCGGGCCCAACGGCGCGGGGAAGTCGACTCTCCTCGCCGCCGTCCGCGGCACCGCGCAGACCGGTGGCAGCGCCGCCGGTCGCGTGGGGAGCGACCACGGAGACCGCGGCCGGTTGGGCAGCGGCGGCTCGGGGAGCGGTGGCCTTGTCGACGCGCTCTTCCCCGGCCTCAGTGTGCAGGTGTCCGTGCCGATCGGCCACCTCGACCAGCAGTACCGCCTGCCCGCCGAGGTCAGCGTCATGGAGGCGGTGCGCCGGCCGAACCCCGGGCTTGAGAAGCACCGCGTCCACGAGGTGCTCGCCGCCATGGGCCTGCGCGCCGAGCGGACCGCGCAGCTGTGCGGCACGCTCTCGGGTGGGGAGCGCTTCCGTGTCGCGCTGGCCGCGACCCTGCTCTCCGACCCGGCCCCGCAGCTGCTCATCCTCGACGAACCCGGCAACAACCTCGACGTGTCCTCGCAGCGGGCGCTCACCTCGGCGCTCGAGGGATACGGGGGAGCGATGCTCGTCGTCACCCACGACGACCGCCTCGCCGCCGAACTCCGCCTCGACGCCGTCTGGGACGTGCGGGACCTGCGCGGGGAGGACGACCGGTGACCAGGGAATATGCCGCACCACCTCGGTGTTGCGGGTCTGTGAGCAAGGGTACGATGCTCGATTTGGCAGGCTTTGGGATAATGGCATGGTGAGTGTCATCAGCCCCAGCCCAGAATCCACCGCCCAGACCGTCAAGCCGCTGCGCATCGGTCCCATCGAGCTGTCCTCCCCGGTCGTGCTCGCACCGATGGCGGGGATCACGAACACCGCGTTCCGGCGGCTGTGCCGCGAGTACGGGGCAGGGCTCTACGTCACCGAGATGGTCACCTCCCGCGCGCTCGTCGAGCGCAGCCCCAAGAGCATGCGCATCATCCACCACGAGCCGTACGAGACTCCGCGCTCCGTGCAGCTCTACGGCGTCGACCCGGTGACGATCGGGCAGGCCGTGCGGATGCTCGTCGACGAGGACCGCGCCGACCACATCGACCTCAACTTCGGCTGCCCGGTCCCCAAGGTCACCCGCAAGGGCGGCGGCTCGGCCCTGCCGTGGAAGAAGGACCTCTTCGAAGCGATCGTCACGACCGCCGTCGAGGAGGCCGACCGCGGCGGCATCCCGCTGACGGTGAAGATGCGCAAGGGCATCGACGCCGACCACCACACCTACCTCGACGCCGGGGAGACCGCGCGCAACGCCGGGGTCGCCGCGATCGCGCTCCACGGGCGCACGACTGCCGACCTCTACTCCGGGACCGCGGACTGGGACTCGATCGCCCGACTCAAGGACCACCTCGGCGACACCGTTCCCGTGCTCGGCAACGGCGATATCTTCTCCGCCGAGGATGCGCTCGAGATGATGCGCACGACCGGCTGCGACGGGGTCGTCATCGGCCGCGGATGCCAGGGCCGGCCGTGGCTGTTCGGCGATCTTGCGAACGCTCTCAACGGCAGTGCCGATCGTCATCGTCCCGGACTCGCCGAGGTGGCCCGTGCGGTCCGTCTCCACGGCGAATACCTCGTCGACTACTACGGCGAGGAGTTCTACGGGGTGCGCGACCTGCGCAAGCACATCGCGTGGTACTTCAAGGGCTACCCTGTCGGCGGCGACCTGCGCAGCCGGCTGGCCATGGTCTCCTCACTCGCCGAACTCGACGCACTGCTCGCCGAACTCGACGACGCCCCCTACCCGGGCGAGGCCGCCGAGGGCTCGCGCGGGCGGACCACCCGCCCCAAGCGCCCCCACCTGCCCGAGGGCTGGCTCGACTCCCGCGTCTTCGACGAGAGCGGCTCCGCCGACCTCGCCGAGGCCGAACTCGACGTCTCGGGAGGATGAGGATGCCCACCGACACCTCCGCACGCATCGCCCGGGCCTCGGGCAGCGTCGCGGACTACTCGCCGCGCGACGAGGAGCGCTGGGTCATCGAACCGGCGAAGAACCCGCGCCGCTCGGCCTTCCAGCGTGATCGGGCGCGGGTCCTCCACTCCTCGGGGCTGCGCCGCCTCGGAGCGAAGACGCAGGTCGTCTCGCCCGGCACCGACGACTTCGTCCGCACCCGGCTCACCCACTCCCTCGAAGTCGCGCAGGTCGGACGCGAACTCGCCCGCTACCTCGGCTGCGATCCCGACATCGTCGACACCGCCTGCCTGAGCCACGACCTCGGGCATCCGCCCTTCGGCCACCACGGTGAGACGATCCTCGACCGGCTCTGCGCCGACATCGGCGGGTTCGAGGGCAACGCGCAGACCCTGCGCCTCGTCACCCGGATCGAACCGAAGGTCATCGCCCCCGACGGCCGCCCGGCCGGACTCAACCTCACCCGGGCCAGCCTCGATGCGCTGACGAAGTATCCGTGGCCGCGCGCCGAGGCCGCGGCGGGGCGACGCGACTCCGGGGTGCGGAAGTTCGGCGTCTACGACGACGACCTCGCCGTCTTCGACTTCTACCGGGACGGGGTCGACAACGGCCGCCGCTGCCTCGAAGCGCAGGTCATGGACTTGGCCGACGACATCTCGTACTCCGTCCACGACGTCGAGGACGCCGTCGTCGCCGGGCACCTCCGCCTCGGCGAGTTCGCCGACGAGGTCCGCCGCCTCGAGCTCTTCGAGATCACCCGCCAGTGGTACCTGCCCGAGACCGACGACGCGGAGATGGACAAGGCGCTCACCCGACTGCAGGCCGCCGCGTACTGGCCGGACGAGGACTTCGACGGGTCACGCCGGGCCCAGGCGGCGCTCAAGCACATGACGAGCCAGCTCATCGGCCGCTTCGTCGGGGCCGCGGAGGCGGCCACCCGTGAGGAGTACGGCTGGGAGCCGCTCAACCGCTACGCCGCCTCCCTCGTCGTGCCCGAGTCCACGGCCGTCGAGATCGCCGTGCTCAAGGGCATGGCGACGCTGACCGTCATGGTCGCCGAGGACCGCCTGCGCCTCCACGACATCCAGGACACCGTCATCACGAGCCTCGCCGACTGGTACGACGCCCACCCCGACGGGCTCGACCCGATGTTCGCCGCCGACCACGCCGAGGCCGCCGACGACGCGGCCCGGCTGCGGGTCATCGCCGACCAGATCGCCTCGCTGACCGACCATTCGGCGTGGACGCTCTACCATCGGATCCAGGCGGGGGCGGGGGACCGGCTCTAGACCATGGCGGGACTCATCAAGCGCGAGGACATCGACGAACTGCGCTCGCGCACGCGCATCGACGAGGTCGTCGGAGAGTTCGTCACGCTCAAGACCGCGGGCATCGGCTCCCTCAAGGGACTGTGCCCCTTCCACGACGAGAAGACCCCGTCGTTCCATGTCCGCCCGCAGGTCGGCATGTACCACTGCTTCGGCTGCGGGGAGTCCGGCGACGTCTTCACCTTCCTCCAGAAGGTCGAACAGCTCAGCTTCGTCGAGGCCGTCGAGATGCTCGCCGGCCGCATCGGCATGCACCTGCGCTACGAGGACGGCAAGGGACCCGACCGGGAGCAGGCGAGCAGGCGGCAGCGCCTCCTCGAGATGCACGAGGTCGCCGAGCGGTTCTTCGCCACAGCGCTGTCCGAGAAGGCCGGGCAGATCGCGCGCGACTTCCTCGCCGCGAAGGGCTTCCCTCCCGGTGAGCACCCCCGCTTCGGCGTCGGCTTCGCTCCGAAGTCGTGGGATGCCCTGACCGGTCATCTGCGCCGGGCCGGCTTCAGCGATGAGGAGATCCTCGCCGCGGGCCTGGCCAGCGAGGGCAGCCGCGGCATCTACGACCGGTTCCGCGGACGCGTGATGTGGCCGATCAGGGACATGACGGGACGGACGATCGGCTTCGGGGCCCGCCGGCTCTTCGACGACGATCAGGGGCCGAAGTACCTCAACACCCCGGAGACCGCGCTCTACCACAAGAACCAGGTGCTCTACGGCCTCGATCTCGCCAAGCGCGACATCGCGAAGACCAAGCGCGTCGTCATCGTCGAGGGCTACACCGACGTCATGGCCGCTCAGCTCTCCGGCGTCACCCAAGCGGTGGCGACGTGCGGCACCGCCTTCGGCGCCGAGCACGTCAAGATCGTCCGTCGGCTCTTGGGCGACGACCCCAGCGGGCAGGTGATCTTCACCTTCGACGGCGACGAGGCCGGGCAGAAGGCGGCGCTCAAGGCGTTCGAATTCGAGTCCGAGTTCACCGCGCAGACCTTCGTCGCCGTCGAACCCTCGGGTCTCGACCCCAACGATCTGCGGCTGGAGAAGGGCGACGGCGCGATCCGCGAGCTCATCGAGGGCCGCAAACCGCTCTTCGAGTTCGTCATCACCACCGCGATCGGGCAGTTCGACCTCGACACCGTCGAGGGGCGGATCGCTGCGGTCAAGGCCAGCGCCGAGGTGCTCGCGGGGATCCGCGATCGCAACAGTCTCAGCCACTACCACCGGTTCGTCGCCGGGCGCATCGGCGTCGACATCGACGAGGTCGAGGCGGCCGTGAAGACCGCTCGGAGGAATCCGCGCGCGACCGGAGCCGACCGCGGCCGTTCGACCCAGGGGCCCGGACAGACCGCCGGACCGCGCCAGGGTCAGGGTGCGGGCCCGGGTCGCGGCCAGGCTGCGGGCCCAGGGCGCCAGTCCCACCCCGGGCAGCGGCGCGAGCAGGCGCCCCCGCCCGCCGGCGAGGGCCGTCCCACCGGCGGTGGACGGCAGCAGGCGAACCCGACCGCTGACGATGCGGGCATCGAGTACGTCTACGACGAGCGTCCCGACGTCTCCGATCTCTCCGCACCGATCACCCCGACGCGGCTGAAGACGGAGAAGGGCGCCCTCATGGTCGCTCTCCAGCACCCCGAGTTCGTCAATGCCAAGCTCTTCGACTCCCTGTCGGAGAAGGCCTTCGACCATCCCGGCCACCGTCAGATCCAGGCGGCGCTCAAGCAGGCCGGCGGTCTGCGCGCGGCCGCCGCGGCCCCCGGCCGGTGGGCCGAGACCGTCATGGAGGCCGCCGGCGACGACCTCGGACCCGACGTCGCCCGCCTCCTCGTCACGCCGCTGCCGGTGTCCGAAGGGGTGAGCGCGGAGAAGTTCGCGCAGGGAATCGTCGCGAAGCTCTTCGACTACGACCTCGAGCGCATCGCCAAGGAGCTCCACTCGCGCCTGCAGCGTCAGAGCGCAGGCGATGCCGAGGCGCAGACCGCGCTGCTGCGCCAGCTCCAGGTCCTCGAGCAGCATCGTGTGCGGCTGCGCGAACTCATGACCTGAGGTCCCGCCCCGCCGAGGCGGCGGAACCTGGCGGGTCAGCCTCGGGAGTGAAATACTGCACAGATGCAATTTTGCAGTTGATGAAAAGTTGCATCTAGTGCAGAATTATTCGCATGGCCGAGAACGAATCGCTGCGGACGCGGAAAGCGCGCGAGACCCGCACCGCCATCCATGAGGCGGCGCTCACGCGCGTCCTCGACGAGGGACTCGAAGCGACGACGGTGGCGAACATCGCCGCCGACGCCGGCGTGTCCCCGCGGACGTTCTTCAACTACTACGCGACGAAGGAAGACGCGATCGTCGGCCTCGACGTCGCGAACATCGACGACCAGCTCGTCGCCGACTACGTCGAATCCGACTCCGGCTTCGACACGCTCGCCGAGGACACGGCGAACTTCGTGCGCGAAGCACTCCTCATCGGCACCGAACCCGGACTCTCGAGTCGCAGGCGCGAGCTCTTCGTCGCCTATCCGGAGCTCGTGGGCCGACGCTTCGACCAGGTCGAGGCGCTCGAGGAGCGGGTGTCCGAATACGTGCTCGCCCGGCTCCGGTTCCTCGGACAGGAGTTCTCGACCGAGGACTCGGCATGGCGCAGCGCCCGGATGCTCACCCAGATGTGCATGGTGCCGCTCCACCATGCGATCCGCGTCGTCAAGCACTCACCGGAACTCGTCGTCGACGAGGAGAGCACCCAGAGGATCTACGACGATTCCCTCGGGCTCTTCCTCAAGGTGCTCGAGAGGCTGCGATGAGGGCATGACGCCGCACCGCGGTCACGGAGGCGCCGACGACGGAGACCATTGCGCTGAGAGAACAGATGAGGGAAGAATGAGGGCCGAGAGCCAGGACATGACACAGACAGCCGCAGAACCTGAGAACCACACCAATGACGCCGCCCCGATGACGACCTCGGCGATCATTCTCCTCTTCGTGGGATTGATGATCGCGATGTTCATGTTCTCCCTCAACCAGACCGTGCTCGCCACGGCCCTGCCGACGATCGTCGGCGAACTCGACGGCGTCGACCAGATGCTGTGGGTGTCGACGGCCTTCATGCTCGCCTCGACGATCATGATGCCGATCTACGGCAAGGTCGGCGACCTCTTCGGCCGCAAGCCGCTGTTCATGTTCGCGATCAGCTGCTTCCTCGCCGGCTCCGTCTTCGCCCTCCTCGCCCAGGACATGTCGCTGCTGATCTTCGGCCGGGTCCTCCAAGGCATCGGCGGCGGGGGCATGATGATCCTCTCGCAGTCGATCATCGCCTCCGTCGTCCCTCCGCGCGAGCGCGGCAAGTACATGGGCATCATGGGCTCGGCCTTCGCGGTGTCCTCGGTCGCCGGCCCCCTCATCGGCGGGTGGCTGACGGAGGGCCCCGGCTGGCGCTGGGCGTTCGCGATCAACTTCCCGCTCGGGATCATCGCCCTCATCGCCGCTGCCGTCTTCCTCAAGATCCCCAAGCAGACCCACGGTCCGCGGCCGAAGATCGACGTCGGCGGCATGGCGCTCATCTCCGTCATCACCTCGTGCATCGTCCTCGTCTCCGCGTGGGGCGGACACGACTACGCGTGGGGCTCGTGGCAGATCAACGGCCTCATCGTCGTCGGGGCGCTCGCGATCATCGCGTTCGTCATCGTCGAGGCGAAGGTGAGCGAACCGGTCATCCCGCTGTGGCTGTTCAGGAACCGCGACTTCCTCCTCTCGACGATCGCCGGTCTCTTCATCGGCGTGAGCATGTTCGGCGTCCTGTCCTACATGCCGACCTACCTGCAGATGGTCCACGGCATCGACGCGACCGTCGCCGGACTCATGATGGTCCCGATGATGGGCACGATGCTCATCTCCTCGACGCTGACCGGCTTCGTCGTCGCCCGCACCGGCAAGTACAAGCGCTACCCGCTCACCGGCATCCTCCTCATCGGAGTCTCGCTCATCCTGCTCTCGACGCTCGAAGCCGACAGCCCGGTGTGGGAGCCGATGGTCGGACTCGCCCTGCTCGGCCTCGGTCTGGGACTGAGCATGCAGATCCTCGTCCTCGTCGTCCAGAACGCCTTCCCCGTCGAGATGGTCGGCACGGCGACGGCGTCGAACAACTACTTCCGCCAGGTGGGCGCGACGCTCGGCATGGCGTTCATCGGCTCGGTGTTCACCCAGCGCCTGCTCGAGAACATCGAGTCCGGCATCCGCAGCCTCGCCGCCTCGAACCCGAACGTCGAGCTGCCGCAGATCTCGTCGACCGGGCTGACCCCGCAGATCGTCGGCGACCTGCCCGAACCGATCCACACGCTCATCATCACCGCGTACAACGACGCGCTCGTCCCGCTCTTCCTCTGGGTCGCGCCGCTGGCGTTCCTCGGCTTCGTCATCCTCCTCTTCCTGCCGAACACGCCGCTGGCGTCGACGCTGAAGAGCCAGGATGCCGCCGCCCGTGAGCATGTCGTCACCCACGAACACGCCGCCGAGGTGCCCGTCGACGCCGATTCCTCGCTGCGGGAGCCATCCGATAGTCTGGCTGTGCCGCTGACCACGAAGGACTCCACGGATGACGACACTGACGATTCTCAACCCGCCAGGCAGCCCGGTTCCCGACCGGCTCACTGAGCTCGGCCGCCGTGACGACGTCGACGTCCGCATCGTCACGGCCGACCGCCTCGGCGAGGCCCTGCCCGGCACCGAGGTGCTCCTCCTCTGGGACTACTTCTCCACCGCGCTCACCGAGGTCTTCGACGCAGCCGACGAGCTGCGCTGGATCCATGTCGCGGCCGCCGGTGTCGATGCGCTCCTCTTCGACGAGCTCATCGCCTCCGAGGTCGTCGTCACGAACGCCCGGGGAGTCTTCGACCGGCCGATCGCCGAGTTCGTCCTCAGCTTCGTCCTCATGCACGCGAAGTCGGCGCTCGGCTCGCTCGCCGACCAGCGGGAGCACCGGTGGAACCGGCGCTCGACCCGTGACCTCGCCGGCACGCGGGCCCTCATCGTCGGCACCGGGTCGATCGGTCGGGAGATCGCCCGCGTGCTGCGCGCCCTCGGCGTCGACGTCAGCGGGGCGGGCAGTCGTGCGCGCACCGGAGATGCCGACTTCGGCGACGTCATCGACTCCGCCGACCTCGCCGCGCATCTGACCGGGGTCGACTGGGTCATCGACGTCGCCCCGCTCACCGACCGCACCGCGGGTCTCTTCGACGCCGAGGTGTTCGCGGCGATGGAGCCGCACGCGTTCTTCGTCAACGTCGGCCGCGGGGCGACCGTCGACACCGATGCCCTCGTCACCGCGCTGGAGACCGGGGCGATCGCCGGCGCCGGCATCGACGTCGTCGATGTCGAGCCGCTGCCGGCCGACCACCGGCTGTGGGAGGCACCGAGCGTCATCATCACCCCGCACATGTCCGGTGACACCGAGGGCTGGCGCGAGCGGCTCCTCGATCAGTTCCTCGACCTCTTCGAGACCTATCGGGCCGGCCGCCCCTTCGCCCACACCGTCGACAAGGAAGCAGGGTACGTCCGATGAGCACCGCTGAGGTCCCCGACGACCGGGCCTTCCTCGCCCGCACCCTCTCCGACCTCGTCGCGATCCGCCGGGCCCGCCTGCTGAGCATGCTCGTGCTGGCGATGGCGATGCTCGTCGCGGGCCTCGGCGCGGCTCTGCAGGCCCAGGGGGAGCGGGTCGATGCCGTGCTGCTCTTCTCGGCGTTCAGCCTCATCATGATCGGCATCGTCTGCGCCCTCGGCGCGCTCGTCGCATGGACCCGGCTGCGCCGCGACATCCTCGACTCCGTGGCGGCGAGACGGCCGGCGAGCACCCGGGCCCCGCGGTCGAAGGGCGGGGGCATGGCGGTGGCGATCGCGTTCGTCGTCCTCGGGATCCTGCTCGGCTTCCTGCTCGTCCCCGAGACGCCCATCCTCGCCGGTGCCGTCGTCCTGTCCTGCCTGCTGCTCGCGTGCCTCGGTCCGATCTGGGCCCATGAGCTCTCGACCGGCGATGACCGTCTCGCGTTCATGCTCGCCGAGGACGACGACCTCGCCTCCCGGTTCGCGACATTCACCCCGATCTGGCTCCACGACGCGATGGAGACCGAACGCGCAACCCGCGAGGACCGCTGAGGGACCGACCGCCTCGGCGCGGACCCGATCCCACCGCGCACTGCCCGCCGCCCACTGCGCACTGCGCACTGAGCACCGCGGACCGCGCTGTGCGCACTGCGCACCGCAGACGACGAAGCGCCCCCGTCCGAGAGGTCGGGGGCGCTTGCCGGTCGCTGACTCAGCGCAGCGGGATCAGTTCGCTGCCGCGGGGAACGACGGGGTGTCGACGTCGGCCATCTCCGCCACGCAGCGGATGACCTGGTGGCTGTAGCCGAACTCGTTGTCGTACCACACGTAGACGACGACGCGGTCCTCGTCGACGATCGTGGCCAGACCGTCGACGACACCCGCGCGCCGCGAGCCGACGAGGTCGGTCGAGACGAGCTCGGGGGAGGCGACGTAGTCGACCTGGTTGCGCAGCGGCGAGTTCATCGAGGTCTCGCGGAGGAACCCGTTGAGCTCGTCGACGGTCGTGGGATTCTCGAGGTTGAGGTTGAGGATCGCCATCGACACGTTCGGGGTGGGCACGCGGATCGCGTTGCCCGACAGCTTGCCCTTGAGTTCCGGCAGCGCCTTGGCCACGGCCTTCGCCGCACCCGTCTCCGTGAGCACCATGTTCAGACCCGCCGCACGTCCGCGACGCGACCCCTTGTGGAAGTTGTCGATGAGGTTCTGATCGTTGGTGAACGAGTGCACCGTCTCGACGTGGCCGTTGCGGACGCCGAAGCGGTCGTTGAGCGCCTTGAGCACCGGGGTGATCGCGTTCGTCGTGCACGAGGCCGCCGAGAGGATCGTGTCGGCGTCGGTGATGTCATGCGAGTTGACGCCGAAGACGATGTTCTTGATGTCGCCCTTACCGGGAGCGGTGAGGATGACCTTCGCGGCGCCCTTGGACTGCAGGTGCTTCGACAGGCCCTCTTCGTCGCGCCACTTGCCGGTGTTGTCGACGATGATCGCGTTGTCGATGCCGTACTCGGTGTAGTCGACCGTCGAGGGATCATCGGAGTAGATGACCTGGATGAGGGTGCCGTTGGCGAGGATCGTGTTGTTCTCCTCGTCGACGACGATGCTGCCGTCGAACTTCCCGTGCACTGAGTCGCGGCGCAGCAGGGAGGCGCGCTTGACGATGTCGTTCTCCCCGCCCTTGCGCACGACGATGGCGCGCAGGCGCATGCCGGTGCCGCCGGAGCGCTCGATGAGGATGCGGGCGAGCAGACGTCCGATGCGTCCGAAGCCGTAGAGGACGACGTCGCGCGGCTCCGCCGCGGAGGACTCGCTGCCGATCACCGACGCGAGCTCCTCGGCGAGGAACTCCGCGGTCGATGCGGACTGCTCATCGCGCTTGACGATGAGGCGACCGAGGTCGATGCGCGCCGCGCTGAGGTCGAGCTCGGCGAGTGCCCGGACGACCTCGAGGGTGGTCTCGATGTCGAGCTCTTCGCCGAGGAAGTGGCGGGCGTAGCGGTGCGCCTTGATCATGCCGGTCACGGACTTGCCCTGGAGCGAGCGCCCGAACAGGGTGAGCAGCACGTCGTTGTTGCGGTGGAGGCGGCCGACGAGCGGGATGAGTTCTTCCGCGGCAGTCTGCTTCTTCTCCCACTCGTCGAGACGAGCGGCTGTTGCTTGAGTCAAAGGTCGAGTCCCCTTATATTCACGTGGTCGATTCCCGGCCCAAGTCTACCGTGTCGACTCCGCGCTCCTGGACCGGCGTTCGTCGTAGCGCTTGAACCCCAGCAGCGTGAGCGCGACGAGTCCGACGCCGGTGATGAGGGCGCCGAGGCTCTGGACCTGAAGCTCGGGCGCGACGAACCGACGGTGCGGGGTCGTGTCCTCGGGCAGCGGCGGCGGAACGGCCGTGCCGATCCAGGCGGCGACGAAGAGGATGATGCGAGCGAAGACGTTCATCGTCAGCATCACCGCGATGATCGACCCGAACACACCCGCGGCCTTCCCGGCGGAGAAGAGGTCGACGAGGACGGTGGCGAGGTTGAGCAGGATCGTGAAGGCGACGGCGCCGATGAGCGAACCGCGCACCTTCGCCTGCCGATTGACCGGATGCTCGGGCAGCATCGTGAAGAGGAACATGAAGATCAGCCACGATGCCCCGAAGGTGATGATCATCGGGACGACGACGAGGAGGCCCGACATCCATCCGGAGAGGTCGAAGAGATCGGTGATGAAGCTGCGCAGCCCCGTGCCGATGACCGTGAGACCTGCGGTGAGCAGAAGACCGACGATGAGTCCGAGCAGGGTCACGGTGTTCGAGAAGAACTTCTTGACCAGCGGCTGGTTGACGTCGTCGTCGAAGTCGTCGTGGAGCTGGGCGCGGACGGCGGCGCCGAGGTTGCCGATGAATCCCTGGCCGGTGTAGAGACCGGCGAGGATGCCGAAGATGCCGACGGCCTGCCAGTCGTTGAGGAAGCCCTCGAGCTGATCGGTCAGGGTCGAATTGCCGGGGGAGAAGTCCTCGATCTGCTGGGTGATGACGGGAACGAGGTCGGGCCGGACGACGTCGAGGACGAAGCCGAGTCCCGCGAAGGTGAACATCGCGATCGGAATGACCGCGAGAACGAGGAAGTACGTGATCGCGGCCCCGAACTGGTTGCCCAGACGCGTGATGAAGCGCTGGACGGCGCGGACGAGATGCGCCGGGCCCGGCTGGTTGATGGCCTGGTGACCGGCTTCGGCCATGGGACTGCGTGAGGCCAGGATCTTCGCTGGTGTCACTGGGTGCTCCTCCTTCTTGGGGATCGTCTCCCAGACTATCCGCTGGGAGCGCTCTGTGAGCGAAAGGTCGACCTGTTCTCTACACTTCAGAGCATGCCGCTCACCGCTTCGACCTCCGCCCTGGTCACGGTCTCCGCCTCCGGTGCCGCTGAGAACCTCAGCGGCTTCTCCGCGTGGACGGTGGCGATCATGGAGACGCTCGGACCTCTCGGCGTCGGATTCCTCGTCTTCCTCGACAACATCTTCCCGCCGATCCCCAGCGAGCTCGTGCTGCCGCTGGCCGGCTTCACGGCGAGTCGCGGTCAGCTCAGCCTCGTCCTCGCCATCGTCTTCGCGACGATCGGATCCGTCGTCGGAGCCCTCGTGCTCTACGCGGTGGGCCGCTGGATCGGACTCGACCGGATCGTGCGGATCGCCGTGAAGATGCCGCTCGTCGACGTCGCCGACGTCCACAAGACGATCGCGTGGTTCGACCGCCACGGTGACAAGGCCGTCTTCTTCGGGCGGATGATCCCGATCTTCCGCTCCCTCATCTCCATCCCGGCGGGCATGCGGGCGATGCCGATGCTCAAGTTCCTCCTCCTCACCGCCGCCGGCAGCACGATCTGGAACACGATCCTCATCGTCGCAGGCTTCTACCTCGGTGAGAACTGGTCGATCGTCGAAACCTACGCCGGGTACTTCCAGACGCTCGTCATCGTCGTCGTCGCGGTCGCCGTCGTCGCATGGGTCGTGCTCAAGGTCCGCAAGCGGCGCCGGCAGCGCGCGACGGGAACCCACGACTCCGACTTCGAGCGGGAGCAGGACGCCGAGCCCGACGGCACGCCTTGAGCGGTGAATGACCGAAGCCCGACCTATGGTCGGGCTTCGGCTGCTCCGCCTCGGCGGGATGGACCGTCGGCAGGGTTCACTTCACCCAGGCCGCCGCGGTGCTCTCGAACGGAACCTCCTCGCCGGCGGCGACGGGACCGGGCGCGGTGCCGTCGCCGAAGGGCGAGCCGCCGAGTTCCTCCCTGCCGTGCGGGGTCAGCCACCCGGAGAGGTCCGGCCCGACGGGAACGATGCCGGTGGGATTCACGTCCTTGTGGACGATGTAGTAGTGGTCCTTGATCTGCGGGAAGTCGATCGTGTCGCCGAATCCCGGCGTCTGATAGAGGTCGCGGGCGTAGCCCCAGAGGTTCGGGAAGTCCCGCAGGGCGGTGCGATTGGCCTTGAAGTGCCCGTAGTAGACGGGATCGAAGCGCGCGAGCGTCGTGAAGAGCCGGACATCGGCCTCGGTGATCGACTCGCCCATGAGGTAGCGCCGGGTCGCCAGTCGCTCCTCGACGGTGTCGAGGGCGGTGAAGAGGCGGTCGAAGGCCTTCTCATAGGCCTCCTGCGAGCCGGCGAAGCCCGACCGGTACACCCCGTTGTTGATCTCCGTGTAGATCATCCGCATGAGGGACTCCATCTCGTCCCGCAACTCCTCCGGCCACAGGTTCGGCGCACCGTCGCGGTGGTAAGCCGTCCACTGGGTCGAGAAGTCCTCGGTGATCTGCGCGAAGTCGTTCGTCACGACCTCACCGGAGGGGATGTCGACGATCGCGGGCACCGTGATGCCGCGCGGGTAGTCGGGATAGCGCTTGAAGAACGCCTCCTGGAGCCTCTCGATCCCGAGCACCGGATCGACGCCCTCGGGATCGAGGTCGAAGGTCCACGAGCGCTTGTCGTGAGTGGGCCCGGGCATCCCGAGGGAGATGACGTCCTCGAGACCGAGGAGGCGCCGGACGATGACCGTGCGGTTGGCCCACGGGCAGGCGCGCGCGGCGATGAGGCGGTAGCGACCGGGTTCGACGGGCCACTGGGCGTCGGGATCGTCGAGGATGCGGTCCTCGATGTAGTTCGTGTCGCGGTTGAACTCCGCGCCCTTCTCGACATAGGAGCCGGTGGTGTCAGTGTCCGTGGTCGTCTCGGTGTCGTTCGACATGGGGATGTCCTCTCTCACGCGACTGAGTGCGGCGGGTCGGCCGCCCGCGGTGAACGGGCGGCCGACCGTCGTCACGATGGTTGAAACTTCATCTTACTCAGCCGGCCATCGCCGCGTCTCCCCACCGGCCTCAGTCGGCGTAGAGCGCTTCGATCTCGTCGGCGAAGTCCTTGCCGAGCAGGTGGCGCTTGACCGACTGCTTCGCGGAGAGATAGCCGTTGGCCTCGCTGAGCTCGACGGGCACGATGCGGAACTTCTTGATGCCCTCGGCCCGGGAGACGGTCCGATTGACGCGTTCGATCGCCTTCTCGATGGTCTGGCGCACGGTCTCGTCCTCGGCCGCCTCGGCGAGGGTCATCTCCGGCAGATCATGATTGGCAAGCCACGTCGGCAGCATCTCCGGGTCGAGGAAGATCAGCGCGGTGATGTACTTGCGGTTGTCGCCGACGAGCACCGGCTGGCCGATGATCGGATGGCGGCGCAGGGCGTCCTCGAGCGGGGCGGGAGCGATGTTCTTGCCGCTCGAGGTGACGATGAGCTCCTTCTTGCGCCCGACGATGCTGAGGTAGCCGTCCTCGTCGAGCGACCCGAGGTCGCCGGTGGCGAACCAGCCGTCGTGGAACTCCTTGGCCGTGGCCTCGGGGTTCTTCCAGTACTCGCGGAAGACGGGCACGCCCTTGGCGAGGATCTCGCCGTCGGGGGCGATCGCCACGGTCGCCCCGGGCAGGGGCACGCCGACGGTGCCGATCTTCGAGTTCTCGGGGACGTTGACCGTGATCGGGGCCGTCGTCTCGGTGAGACCGTAGCCCTCGAGGACGACGAGGCCGATGCCGCGGTAGAAGTGGCCGAGGTGCGTGCCGAGCGGCCCGCCGCCGGAGACCGCCCACTTGACGTTGTTGCCCATGATCTCCCGCAGCTTGCGGTAGACGAGGGTGTCGAAGAGCGCGTGCTGGGCCTTGAGCGTGAGCGGGACCCTGCCGGCGTCGAGGGCCTTCGAATAGGCGACGGCGACCTGCTCGGCCCGGCGGAAGATCTTCTCCTTGCCGCCGGCCTGCGCCTTCGCGAGCGCGGAGTTGAAGACCTTCTCGAAGACCCGGGGCACGCCGAGGATGAACGTCGGCTTGAAGCTGCCGAGGGCGTCGGTGAGCTTCGTCAGGTCGGCCTGGTGGGCGAGCAGCCCGCCCGTGCTCACGCAGAGGACCTCGATGAAGCGGGCGAAGACGTGGGCCTGGGGGAGGAAGAGGAGGCAGCGGGCGTCACCGCCGGTGACCTCGCTGATCTGCTCTTCGGCGGCCTGCGCGGTCTGGACGAAGTTCGCATGCGTGAGCACGCAGCCCTTGGGCCTGCCCGTCGTTCCGGAGGTGAAGATGATCGTCGCGATCGACTCGCTGCCGACCTGGCTGCGGCGGGCCTCGAGGTCGGCGTCGCTGACGGATGCGCCCGCGGCGCTGAGCTCGCGGAAGGCGCCCTCGTCCCAGATCCACAGCGCAGGTGTCGGCAGTCCGGCGGCGGCCGCGGCGTCGCGGACGCGCTGGGCATGCTCCTCGGTGGCGACGAGGCCGGCGGTGACCTCGGCGTTCTCGAGCATCCAGGCGAGCTGATCCTGCGAGGAGGTGTCGTAGAAGGGCACGGAGATCGCGCCGGCGAACCACACGGCGTAGTCCGACAGCGTCCAGTCGAAGGAGGTGGGGCCGAAGATGCCGACCTTGTCCTCGAACCCGACCCCGGAGGCCATGAGACCCTTGGCGACGGCGCGGACCTCATCGACGAACTCCGCCGTCGTCACCTCGACCCAGTCGTCGCCGACGGCCTTGGCCAGCGCCGGATGGGTGGGGGCGGTCGCGAGGCGGTTGAGAAGGATGTCGGTCGTCGATGACGTCGTGTCCACCTCGTACCCGACGACCGGAGTGGCTGACTGGGGCATTGTCTGTGGGCTCATGCGTACTCCTTCGGGACATAAGTTACTGCCCAGTTACTTTACTGTGCGATCGTTAAGTACTTTACTGTGCGAACCTTCAGCCGTGAAATCGATCACGTTTGCCCGGTGATCATGTCTCGTCTGCAGTCTAGCCAGTTCAGCGCGTGAACGTTCAGGCTACGATGGATCAAACCCGATCACTGGCGAAGGAAGGTAATGTCGACGAACCCTGAGGACACCGGTTTCCGCTACGACGCGGAGCTGGCGGAGAAGATCGAGACGTCATGGCAGCGCACCTGGGAGCAGGCGGGAACGTACCACGCCCCCAACCCGACCGGTGACCTCAGCCAGGACCTCGCCGCCTCCGCCGCGGAGTCCTCGTACGGGCCGCCGGACAACCTCGGCGAGCGGGAGTCCCTCTACATCATGGACATGTTCCCGTACCCCTCGGGTGCGGGCCTCCACGTCGGCCACCCGCTCGGGTATCTCGGCACCGACGTCTTCGGCCGCTATCAGCGGATGCGCGGACGCAATGTCATGCACGCGCTGTCGTATGACGCCTTCGGACTGCCCGCCGATCTCTACGCGGTGCAGACGGGCCAGCATCCGCGGATCACGACGGACGCGAACATCACGAACATGACCGCGCAGCTGCGACGCCTCGGGCTCGCCCACGACGCGCGCCGCAGCTTCGCGACGACCGACGACGACTTCGTCAAGTGGACGCAGTGGATCTTCCTCCAGATCTTCAACTCGTGGTACGACCCCGACGCGCAGGCACCGGGGGAGGACACCGCCGGTGCCGCCCGTCCGATCTCCACCCTCATCGAGCAGTTCGCGAGCGGACAGCGGCCGACCCCCGACGGGCGGGACTGGGCGCAGCTGAGCACCGCCGAGCAGGAGGACGTCCTCCAGGGCTACCGGCTGGCCTACGTCTCGGAGTCCCCGGTCAACTGGGCGCCGGGGCTGGGCACGGTGCTCGCGAACGAGGAGGTCACCGCCGAGGGCCTGTCCGAGCGCGGCAACTTCCCCGTCTACACGCGCACCCTGCGCCAGTGGAACATGCGCATCACGGCCTACGCCGACCGCCTCATCGACGACCTCGACGGCCTCGACTGGCCGAGTGCGATCCGCGCGATGCAGGTCAACTGGATCGGACGGTCGAAGGGCGCGCTGCTGCGCCTGCCGCTCATGCCGACCGCTGCCACGGCCGCCGACGCCGATTCGACGACCGAGGAGTCCATCGAGGTCTTCACGACGCGCCCGGACACGCTCTTCGGCGCGACCTACCTCGTGCTCTCACCCGAGCACCCGGCCGTTGCCGACCTCACCGCGGACGCGTGGCCGGACGGCACGCCCGAGCGCTGGCGCGGGGGAGCCGACACCCCCACCGAGGCGATCGCCGCCTACCAGCGCGCGGCTGCGGCCAAGACCGACGCCGACCGGCAGCAGAGCCGGGAGAAGACCGGCATCTTCACCGGCTCCTCGGCGCTCAACCCCGCGACCGGTGAGCAGATCCCGATCTTCGTCGCCGACTACGTCCTCATGGGCTACGGCACCGGGGCGATCATGGCGGTGCCCGCCGAGGACGCCCGCGACTGGGAGTTCGCGAAGGAGTTCGGCCTGCCCTACGTCCGCACGGTGCAGCCCCCGGAGGACCACGACGAGGACTCGCCGTACACGGGCGAGGGCGTGATGATCAACTCCGCGAACGAGTCGATCGACGTCAACGGCCTGCCGATCGCCGAGGCGAAGGCCGCGGTCACCGCATGGCTGGCCGGTCTGGGCCTGGCCGAGGAGACGACGCAGTACCGACTGCGCGACTGGCTGTTCTCCCGCCAGCGCTACTGGGGCGAGCCGTTCCCGATCGTCTACGACGAGCACGGAACCCCGATCGCGCTGCCCGACGAGCAGCTGCCCGTCCAGCTGCCCGAGGTCGACGACTTCGCGCCGCGGACCTATGCCCCCGACGACGCCGACTCCCAGCCGGAGCCGGCCCTGTCGCGCAATCGGGACTGGGTCGAGGTCGAACTCGACCTCGGCGACGGACCGCGCACCTACTACCGCGAGACGAACACGATGCCCAACTGGGCCGGGTCCTCGTGGTACCAGCTGCGCTACGCCGACCCGCACAACTCCGATGCCGTCGTCGACCCGGTCAACGAGGAGTACTGGCTGGGTCCGCGGGCCTCGAAGCCCCGCGGTGGGGCCGACCTCTACGTCGGCGGTCAGGAGCACGCCGTGCTCCACCTCCTCTACGCGCGCTTCTGGCACAAGGTGCTCTTCGACCTCGGCTACATCTCCTCGTCGGAGCCGTTCCACCGGCTCGTCAACCAGGGCTACATCCAGGCCTACGCCTACACCGACGCCCGCGGCGTCTACGTCCCGGCCGCCGACGTCGAGGAGCGCACCGACGAGGCGGGCGAGACGACGTTCTGGTACGCAGGCGAGCAGGTCAACCGCGAGTACGGCAAGATCGGCAAGTCGCTGAAGAACTCCGTCATGCCCGATGAGATGTACGACGCCTACGGCGCGGACACGTTCCGCGTCTACGAGATGTCGATGGGACCGATCGAGCAGGACCGGCCGTGGGAGACCCGAGCCGTCGTCGGCGCGCAGCGCTTCCTCCAACGGGTGTGGCGCCTCTTCGTCGACGAGGCGACCGGTGAGTCCGTCGTCGCCGCGGGCACTGCCGACCCCGAGACCCTCAAGGTCGCGCACCAGGTCATCGCCGGAGTCCGCGACGACATGGACCACCTGCGCTTCAACACGGCGATCTCGAAACTCATCGTGCTCACCAACCACCTGACGAAGCAGGGCGGAGCGACCGTCGACGTCCTCGAGCCGCTGGCGATCATGCTCTCGCCCTTCGCCCCGCACCTCGCGGAGGAGCTGTGGCAGCGGCTCGGACACGAGTCGTCGATCACCTACGTCGACTTCCCTGAGGCCGACCCCGCCTACCTCGTCGCCGACACCGTCACCGCGGTCGTCCAGATCAAAGGCAAGGTGCGCGCCCGGCTCGATGTCGCCCCCGACATCACCGCCGACGACCTCGAAGCCCTGGCGCTGGCCTCGCCGAACGTCCAGCGTACGCTCGACGGCGCCGGGGTGCGCAAGGTCATCGTCAAGGCCCCCAAGCTCGTCAACATCGTTCCCGACGCGTGAACCGCTGACCGGCCCCGGTCACCTGAGAGAAGGACCCCTGACTCCCATGAGCTCCATCGCCGCCGTCCAGGATGAGATCCGCACTGCGCTCGGTGTGCGTCCGCAGATCGATCCCGCCACCGAGGTGATCCGCCGTGTCGAATTCCTCGTCGACTACGTGCTCACCACCGGGGTGCGCGGGCTGGTCCTCGGCATCAGCGGGGGACAGGACTCGACCCTGGCCGGCCGGCTCTGCCAGCTGGCCGTCGAGACCCTGCGGCGGCGCGGGGAGAAGGCCGAGTTCTACGCGGTGCGCCTGCCCTACCACGTCCAGGCCGACGAATCCGATGCGCAGGACGCGCTGAAGTTCATTGCCGCCGACCACGAGATCGTCTTCAACATCGGCGCGGCCACGGACGCCGCCGCCGAGGAGTACCGCGAGGCGATGGGCGAGCCGATCTCCGACTTCGGCAAGGGCAACGTCAAGGCGCGCATGCGGATGACCGCGCAGTTCGAGATCGCCGGGGAGAAGCGCCTCCTCGTCGTCGGCACCGATCATGCCGCCGAGGCGGTCACCGGCTTCTTCACGAAGTTCGGCGACGGCGCTGCCGACGTCATCCCGCTGTCGGGACTGAGCAAGCGGCAGGGACGGGAACTGCTGCGCCACCTCGGCGCGCCGGAGCACCTGACGACGAAGACCCCGACCGCGGACCTCCTCGACGACGACCCGGGTCAGACCGACGAATCGTCGCTGGGGCTGACGTACGAGCAGATCGACGACTTCCTCGAGGGCAACGAGATCGACGCCGAGGCGGCCCAGCGGCTCATCGACCGCTACCGGGCGACCGAGCACAAGCGCCGCACCCCGGTGACCCCGACCGACAACTGGTGGATCCGGCACTGACGGGGTGGCGCGCCGCGCGCGCGTGCCTCAGGCGGTGAGTCCGAGCTCGAGCGCGGTCTGCTTGAACTCCCAGCGGGCGGTGATGAACGTGTCGCCGAGGCTCTCCCCGCGGCTGCGCGCCTCCGTGTACTCACGCCACCCGCCCTTGCGCGAGTCGCCGGGGGTGATCTCCCGCTTCGTCTCGTCGTCGGCGACGACGCGGGTCTCCTCGTTCACCCAGATCGACAGCGCCTCGGCGGCGCGGTAGAGGTTCATGAACGCGGTGTGGGAGCGCGGGTTGTCGAAGCTCGACTTCGCGAACTCCTCCCGGAAGGTGTGGAGCGGGGCGAGCTCGTCGACGGCGAGGGTGCCGAACGTCGCATCGAGGCGCAGGGACTGGATGAGGCCGTCGGAGTCGGGGATGAGAGTCAGGATCCGCTGCGCCCGCGTCTCGTCGGGGATCTGCGCGACCTCCTCGGCGACGGGGGTCAGGCCCACCGCATCCATCCGCCCGCGTTCGGTCGCGAGGCTGCCGCGCAGGGCATCGATCTGGGTCTGGGAGCGCCGCCATTCGCCGTGGAAGATCAGCAGGGCGGCAGCGGCACCGAGGCAGAGCACGATCCCGATGAGCCACGCGAACGGGTGGAGGGCGGGGATGGCGAAGAGCACGATGCCGACGACGATGAGGACGGCGAGAACCACCGCGGCGGTCGAGTTGGTGAGGAAATCCAGGAAACGCTTCACACGGACAAGACTACTGTTTCCGGCTCCGTAAATCGTGTAGGCAATCGTGCATGCAGGTGGCATATAGTGTGCGTGAAAATGCTCGGACGAAACGAGGTAGTGCCAGGTGTTGATTTCGGTCATCGGTTGTGGGTATCTGGGAGCCGTGCATGCGGCGGCCATGGCGTCGCTGGGTCACGAGGTCGTCGGCGTCGACGTCGACGAGGCGAAGATCGCGGCTCTGCGTGAGGGACGCCCGCCGTTCTTCGAACCGGGACTCGCCGACCTCCTCGTCGAGGGGCAGGAGAAGGGCGGCCTCGACTTCACGACGGATGTCTCCCGGGCCGCCGAGGCGAGCGTCCACTTCGTGTGCGTGGGCACCCCGCAGCGGCGCGGGGAGTTCGCCGCCGACGTCACGTACGTCGATGCTGCCGTCGACTCGCTCCTGCCGCATCTGGCGCCCGGCGCGGTGGTCGTCGGGAAGTCGACGGTGCCGGTGGGCACGGCGGCCCGGTTGGCCGCCCTCGTCGAACCGGCCGGGGGGATGCTCATGTGGAATCCCGAGTTCCTCCGTGAGGGACACGCCGTCGAGGACACCCTCCACCCCAACCGTCTCGTCTACGGGGTCGCCGAGGGCGAGGCCGGGGTCGCGGCGACCGCGGCCCTCGACGAGGTCTACGCGCCGATGCTCTCCGCCGACACGCCGCGGCTCGTCGCCGACTTCGCGACCGCCGAGCTCGTGAAGACCGCGGCGAACTCGTTCCTCGCGACGAAGATCTCCTTCATCAACGCGATGGCCGAGCTCTGTGAGGCCTCCGGGGCCGATGTCACGCTGCTCGCGGATGCGATCGGGATGGACGATCGGATCGGGCGGAAGTTCCTCAACGCCGGGCTCGGGTTCGGCGGGGGATGTCTGCCCAAGGACATCCGGGCGTTCATGGCCCGGGCCGGGGAGCTCGGGGCCGATCAGGCGGTGGCGTTCCTCAAGGAGATCGACTCGATCAACATGCGCCGGCGGGTGCGGATGGTCGACATCGCCCGGGATGCGCTCGGCGGGTCGTTCATCGGCAAGCGGGTGACGATCCTGGGGGCTGCGTTCAAACCCGACAGCGATGATGTCCGCGACTCCCCGGCGCTGGCGGTGGCCCGGCTCATCGGCACGCAGGGCGGGGTCGTCACGGTCACCGACCCGGAGGCCGTGGCGAATGCGTCCCGCGCGTTTCCCGAGCTCAGCTTCGTCACCGACACCACAGAGGCGCTGACCGGGGCGGATGCGGTGCTGCTGCTGACCGAGTGGCAGGAGTACCGGGACCTCGACCCGGAGGTCGTGGGCGGTCTCGTGGCCGGGCGGGTGCTCGTCGACGGGCGCAATGTGCTCGACCCGCACACGTGGCGGTCGGCGGGGTGGACGTATCGGGCGCTGGGCCGGCCATGAGGATCGGTCTCGTCACCGATTCGACCGCCCAGCTCCATGACGCCGAGGCGGCCCGGCTGCGCGAGACCACCGGCGGACTCTTCGCGGTCGTCCCCCTCACCGTGCTCATCGACGGGGTCGCCTACATCGACGGGGAGCTCGATCCGGACCGGTTGTGTGCGGCGATGGACGCCGGCTCCGAGGTGAGCACCTCGATGGCCACACCGGCTCGGTTCGCCGCCGCGTACGCCGATCTCATCGACCACGGCGCCGAGGCGATCATCGTCGTCACGATGTCCGGGGAGCTCTCGGGCACCCGCGATTCGGCCGTCACCGCGGCGACCGACCAGCCGGTGCTCATCGACGTCGTCGACTCGCGCACCACCTCGGCGGGACTCGCCGGGGCCGTCGCGGTCGCCGCTGCCGGGATCGGGCGCGGCGAGGACGTCGCATCGATCGCCGGCACCGTGGCCGACTGGTGTGCGGGGGAGACGATGACCGTCTTCGCTCCGCAGAACCTCGAACACCTGCGCCGAGGCGGTCGCATCGGGGCCGCGTCCTCGCTGCTCGGGCGCGCGCTGCAGATCGTGCCGGTGCTCGGGCTCGGGGCCGGAGTCGTCACCCCGGTCGCCCGGGTGCGCACCCGGGCGAAGGCGCTCGAGCGGATGAGCGTCATCGCCGGGGAGACGGCGGAGAGCCTCGGCGGGGGAGACCGGCCCCTGCAGGTCGAGATCCAGCACGCCGACGGCAGCCCCGACGCCCCCGACGTCGTCACCCTCACCGAGAAGCTCGTCGATCGGGGCCTGACGCCGACGTTCCGCACGCTCTCGCCGATCATCACCGCCCACGTCGGCCCCGGCGCCCTCGGCATCACGGTCCAGACCACCCCGTAGTCGGGGTGGCCGGGCGCCTGCTGGTCGGGGTGCGGCTGGCCTCGTGCGGCAGGCCGGTCTGGACTGCTCGCACGGTCGGTTGCGGCTCTGTTGGGGCCGGAGGGCTCAGGTAATGACGTGGGCCCTGGAAACCCAGGTGAGCCGGAAGACCAGTGTGCGCCAGTTGAGTCTGAGATGGACAAGGCAGCCTTGGCCATCTCAGAGCAGACTGGCGCAAAGTCGCGTCGTGCGTCCGCGCGAGCTGTCCGGCCGCGACTTCCCGCACGGGACCAGCCGTTGCTCACCCGCTCTACCCCCGCGCCGCCGAAAGTTCTGGTGTCCCTTGCGGTCCGGCGTCTGCGGCACTGTTGGGGCCGGTGGGCTCAGGTAATGACGTGAGCCCTGGAAACCCAGGTGAGCCGGAAGGGGACTGTGCGCCAGTTGAGTCTGAGATGGCCAGGGCGGCCTTGGCCATTTCAGAGCAGACTGGCGCAAAGTCGTGTCGGGCGTCCGCGTGAGGTGTCTGACCGCGGCTTCCCCGCACCGTCGCCGGACAATTCCCAGCCCGCCACGGACTCGGGTGCGGCCGGGTGTGGATGACGCGGCGACTCGTGTGCTGAGAGCCTGTGGACGCTCGCGCACTGTCCACAGGGCCGGCCGAATGCGTGGAGCCCGTGGCCGTGCCCGTCGTAGCGTGCGCGCATGGCTGTGTCCCCCGATGACAGGTTCGCCGGCCTCGTCAACGCGAGCGCCGAACGCGGCGGATGGGTTCCCGGCGACATCTACACCGCCGGCACCGAGGGCGAGGAGGAACCAGTCCCGCCGCGTCGCGTCCGCCTGCCCATACTCATCGCCCTCGCCGTGGCGACGACCGCCGTGCTCGTCCTGGCGTTCTACGTGTTCCGGCCGACGCAGACGCAGAGCCCGTCCGATCCGACCGCAGGAGGTGTCGTGTCGGAAGGATCATCCGCCGAGGCGGCCGACAGTCAAGGCGGCAGCGGAGAACCCGGGTCGGCTGAGGACAGCGCTGGACCCGGTGATCAGCCGGCGAACCAGCAGGTCGTCGCCCATGTCACGGGCGAAGTCGCCAACCCGTCCGTCGTCACGCTGCCCGGCGGCTCACGGGTCAGCGACGCCGTCGAGGCGGCTGGGGGACTGACCGGCGACGCCGACGCGGAAGCGGTCAACCTCGCCCGGCTCGTCGCCGACGGCGAGCAGATCCGCATCCCGGCAGTCGGCGAGACACCCGCTGGTCAGGCCCCGGGCGGACAGCCGCCGGGCCCTGCACCGGACGGCCAGTCCCCAGGAGGCCAGGGGCCTGGTGCGCCCACCGCCCCAGCACCTCCCGGCAGCGGGCCGGGTGCGGTGCCCGGTGGGAAGATCGACCTGAATACGGCGGACTCGGCGACCCTGGAGACCCTGCCCGGGGTCGGCCCCGTCACCGCCCAGGCGATCATCGCCCACCGCGAACAGACCCCGTTCACGAGTATCGAGGACCTCCTCCTCGTCAAGGGCATCGGCCCGAAGACCTTCGAGAGTCTCAAGGACCTTGTCACCGTCGGATGAGGAGGCCGCCGGAGCCGAGCGACCACAGCCCGGGCCGCAGACCCGGTGGGGAATCAGGCCGCGGACTGGACCGGAGCCTCGAACACACACTGCGCCGCACACCCGACGACAACCTCGGCCGCGGAGACGCGCCGCGGCGCGGCAGCGACGCGCGGCTGGGCCCCAGAAGCCTGGGCCCCAGCAGGCGGCGGACTGGGTGCGCAGGCAGACTCGCGCAGGCTGGCAGTGGGCGCGGACGACGGCCACGCTGTGGCCGTCATCGGTGCGCTTAGTCCTCTGCGCCGGCGGGCTCTGGGTACTCGCCCTCCTCGCACCTGGCCCCTGGGCGCTCGTGGGCGTCCCGGTCCTCATCGGACTCGGCTTCGTCGTCGTCCATCGCCGCCGGTTCCACCACCTCGGCGTCGGACTCGTCGTCTTCGCGTGCCTCGCCGCAGTCCAGATCTGCGTGCTCACTTCCGCGCGCGGTCCTGTGGAGAACACGGAGACGAACGGGATCGTCGTCGGGGCCTCGACGCCGGGTCCGTCGGGCTGGTCACGCCTCACTCTGCTCACCGGCGGTGGCTTCACCGAGGTGCTCGCCCCCGCCGTCCCGCCCGCCGGTGCGCACGTCGAGATGCGCACCGAGCGCCTCGACGACATCCGCATCACCCGAGACGAGCCCCGCGTGACGCGCGCACCGAACGCCGTGTGGAGGTGGCGGGCGGAGGTGCGCGCGACCCTGCGCGAGAACTCGCTCGCCGCAGGCACCAGCGGCGGTGCGCTGCTGCCCGGCCTCGTCGTCGGGGACACTGAGCCGCAGGATGCGCAGATGACCGATGACATGCGCGTCGTCTCCCTCACCCATCTGTCCGCGGTGTCGGGGACGAACGTGACGATCGTCAGCCTCGGCGCCGGCCTTCTCGCGGGGGCATGCCGAGCGGGTCCGCGGACCCGCGCCGCCGTCGGCGTGCTCACCTGCCTCGGCTACGTCTTCGTCGTCGGCTTCGAACCGAGCGCGATCCGCGCCGCCGGCATGGCAGTCGCCGTCGCCCTCGTCTTCCTCCGCGGCGGCGGGATCGCCCCGGTCGCCGTCATCGCGGCCACGGTCGCGCTCCTCCTCACCGGTGTGCCGGTGCTCGCCACCTCGGTGGGATTCGTCCTCTCGGTCATCTCGACGACGGTCATCATGTTCGTCGTCCCGCTCCTGCTGCGCAGACTCCTCGTCCGCTTTCCGCTCGCCCCGTCCGTGCTCGTCAGCGCGCTCGTCGTCCCGCTCGTCGCGCAGCTCGCGTGCACCCCGGTGCTCGTCGCCATCGATCCGCGCCTGGGCGGCTGGTCGGTGGTCGCGAACGCGCTGGCCTCTCCGGCCGTCCTCCCGGCGACGATCGCCGGGTTCGTGTCCCTGGTGACCGGCGGGATCGGCCTGCCCGGACTGCCGTGGATCGCCGAGTTCACTGCCTGGCTCGGTTCGCTGTGCGCCTGGTGGATCGTCGCCGTCGCGCGGGTCTGCGCCCGCTTGCCCGGGGCATCGCTCGCGTGGCCGGATCCACCGGTGGGGTCGCTGGTCGCCCTTGCGGTGCTCGCGCTCTTCACCGTCGGCGTCGTCCTGCTCATCCGCAAACGGCTCTGGGGCGCGCCGGTCGTCGTCCTCGCGATCGCTTTCGGGGCGGCGGTCGTCGTCGTGGGCAGTCCGCGTCCGCCTGCCCGGGATTGGCTCGTCCTCGTGTGCGACGTCGGACAGGGGTCGGCGACGGTGGTCAACCTCGGCGACGGTCGGGGCCTCGTCATCGATGCGGGGAAGGAGCCGGGGCCGATCGATGCGTGCCTCGACGACAGCGGGATCGCTGAGGTCGACCTCGCGATCTCCCATTTCGACGCCGACCACAGCGGCGGGGCGGCCGGCACCGCGTGGTCGCGGACGGTGGGTCAGGTGTGGGTGTCAGCCAACGTCATCGGCAGTCCCGACGTCGCGCAGCTCGTCCGGGACACCGGCGCCGAGGTGGTTCCCCTCGACCGCGGACGTCGCCTCGACATCGACGGAGTGGCCATCGAGGTGCTCTGGCCGCCCGGTGGGGGCACGGGCGTGCCGCCCAGCGGAAGGACGTCGGTCCCGCCTGCTGGGGCCGGCCCACCTGTTGAGGGCAGAGGCGGAACCGAGGGAGACGACGCGGGCGGGACCGGGCAGGGCAACGGCCGGTCCGAGTCCGGGCAGGGCAGCGGCGGGTCCGAGTCCGGGACGGCCGCGCGCAATGAGGACTCCCTCGTCTTCCGCATCGACGTCGGCGGGCTCACCGTCCTCATCCCCGGTGATGTCGGCGAGGAGGAGCAGTTCGTCCTCGCGCAGAGCCTGACGCCCACCGACGTGCTGCTCGCCCCGCACCACGGGTCCTCGGATCTCTCCGTCGACTTCTATCGGGCGGCTCGCGCGCAGCTCGGCATCGTCTCCGTGGGGGAGAACCGCTACGGACACCCGACTGACCGGTCTCTCCAAGCGTTCGGGCCGGTCAGGGTGCTGCGCACCGACGAGTGCGGGACGATTGCCCTCTACTCCGGGCCCCGCTTCAGCACGGCGCGCGGCTGCGTCAGTGCCGGCGGCGAGGACGACGACGGTCGTGTCCCGGGCGGACGATAGGCTGGGGGCATGGCAGCGAAGAAGACACTGATCCCCTGGAGTTCGGCGAAGCCCGCGCCCGTCGTCATGATCTCCGGCGGCGAATCGGTGCTCGTGCGGATGGCCAAGGATCGGATCGTCTCCGCGGCCCGGAAGAAGGACCCCGAGGAGGTCGAGTTCGACGCCGCCGCGTACCAGGGCGGAGAACTCGAGATGGCGGCCTCGCCGTCGCTGTTCTCGAGTGCGAAGCTCATTGTCGTCGACGCCGTCGAGAAGTGCTCCGAACCGTTTCTCGAGGACGCGGTGTCCTATCTCGACGAACCGAACGACGACGCCGTCGTCCTCTTGCTCCATGGCGGAGGCAACCGCGGTGCGAAGCTCGTGAAGAAGATCGACGCGGCCGGATTTCCGCGCATCGATGCCGCCGTGCTGAAGAACGAGAGCGACCGGGCGAAGTTCGCCCAGGCGCGCTTCAAGTCGGCGAAGCGGCAGATCGACGAATCCGGGATGGAAGCGCTCATGTCCGCCCTCGGTGCCGACCTCTCGGAGCTCAACGCCGGCGTCGACCAGCTCATCGAGGACACGGAGGGCACGATCACCAGCGCCGTCGTCGATCGCTACTACGGCGGCAGGGTCGAGGCGACCGGCTTCAAGGTCGCCGATGCCGCGGTCTCCGGCGATGCGAAGAGCGCGCTCAGCCTGCTCCGCCACGCGCTGTCGACGGGATCGGATCCGGTGCCGCTCGTGGCGGCCGTGGCGATGAAGCTGCGGGGCATGGCGAAGGTCCAGGGCTTCTCGGGATCGAGCGGCGAGCTCGCCGCCGAACTGAAGATGGCGCCCTGGCAGGTCGACCGGGCCCGGCGGGAGGTGCGGCGCTGGAACGAGGTCGCCCTCGGACAGTCCCTCATCGCGGCAGCCGAGGCGGACGAAGCCGTCAAAGGCGGCGGCCGCGACCCTGTCTACGCCGTCGAGACGTTCGTCTCCGAAGTGTGTCGGCTCGCCCGCGCCCGCTGAGCCCCCAGGCGGTGACCTGAGCGAACCCCGTCACGGTGTCCTGCGCGAACCCCGCTCCGGTGTCCTAGGCGAGTCCCCTTCCGGTGACCTGAGCGGACCTCGTCCCGGCGCCCGTTCCCGGACAAGCGAAGTTCCCGGGCAAGCGAAAGGGCCCGATCCGCAGTGCGGATCGGGCCCTTTCAGAAGCCATCAACTCAGAGAGCGTTGATCTGCTTGGCGAGCCTCGACTTGCGGTTCGCAGCGTTGTTCTTGTGCAGAACACCCTTCGACACAGCCTTGTCGAGCTTGCGGGCGGCCACAGCATAAGCCTGCTGTGCCTCGTCCTTGTTGCCGGCAGCAATGCTCTCACGGACGTCGCGAATGAGACCGCGGACCTCGGTGCGCACCGACTTGTTGCGCAGACGAGCCTTCTCGTTGGTCTTGATCCGCTTCATCTGGGACTTGATATTAGCCAATTTCAACACTCTTTCGTGTTCGTACTACATGGTCGTGAGGGCACATCCGCACGAGCGCGTCATCTCCGCGGGGAAACACCTCGATGACATCGTGTCGGACGGCATCTTCACCCGACCTCGGCGAGACACACGCCTTGATGAAGACACAAGCACATATCCTACCAGGCGACCGCCCTCAGTCGAATTCGGCGGCGACGAGGGCGAAGACCTCACGCGACATCACCGCGCCCTCCCGGCGGATGCCGTTCGGATCGAGGCGGATGATGCGGTCGAGGCGCACCTCCGAGGGCCGGCCCTGCGAGTCCCAGTCACCGCTGCCGATGTTCATCCACCGCGCACCGCCGTCCGAGCGCACCTCGCCGATCCCGCCGGGGATGCGATCCTTGCTCGTGAGCATGAGGACGAGCACCCACTGCCCGTCCTTGCCGATGACGAGCGAGGGCCGATCCTTGCCCTGCGAATGATCCTCCTCGAACGGCACCCAGCCCCACACGACCTCACCGGGATCGGCGTCGCCGTCGAGATCGGGGGAGTAGGAGACCGTGACCGGTCCGCGGTAGTCACCGGGATAGCCGCCGGTGCGTGCGTTCGTCGTCCGTGCCCCGCCCGGCGCCGAGGCGGTTCCCCCGCCCGGACGCGACTGGCCCTGCGAGGACGGCCGGGGAGCAGGCCGGCCACCGGACTGCCCGCCCTGTGACCGCTTGCTCTGCGACTCCTTGAGGTACTTCATGCCCTCGCGGACACCGATCTTCACGGCACGATTGACGATTGATCTCCAGCTCATGCCACCCAGCCTAGTGGACGGCCTTGACAGCACTCTGTCGCCGAACGACGGACCGGCTTCCGGCACCAGCTGCGGCCGGGTGACCCCCTGAACCGGCGTGACACCCCAGTCTTCGTGCCGGCACCGGCAAGCGTCCGGCGGCAACGGGAGTCCGCAGTCCGCGCCTCATGCCCGGACGTCGCCGGTCCAGCGCAGGGTCGCCTCGACGGGGAAATGATCGGACGGGTACGTGCCGTCGACGTTGAAGGTGTCGATGCGGGTGGCCACGGTCTCCAGCCCCGGCGTCGTGAGGATCCAGTCGATGCGCGGCTCCCCGGCCTTGGGTCCCTTGTAGCGGTGGAACGTGCCGATGTCCTCCCCGGGCACCGCAGCGGCGGTGTCCGTGAGGCCGAGGTCCGTGACGAAGTAGTCGTAGACGGGGGCTCCGGTGGCGACGTTGAAGTCACCGGTGACGACGCAGGGGACGGCCACCTCGGCGATGGTCTCCGCCATGATCTTCGCGGACTCGAGCCGCGCGCGTTCGGACTTGTGGTCGAGGTGGGTGTTGAGCAGCCGCAGCGCCCGGCCGGTCTCGAGGTCCTTGAAGTCGACCGTCGTCAGGGTGCGGGCATGCGAGACGCCCCACGACTCCGAGGCGACGGTGTCCGGGGTCTCCGACAGCCAGCTGATGTCGACGGTCTCGACCTCGAAGCGGGTGGAGTCGCAGATGATCGCCGTGAACTCTCCGGCATTGCCGCCCGAATGCCCCTCGCCGAGCCAGATGTACTCATCGGGGAGGAGTTCGATGAGGGTCTCGAGCTGGTCGAGCTCGCCCTCCTGGGTGCCGATGAGATGCGGATGGGCGGCGCGGATGAGCTCGGCGGCGACCGGCAGGCGCTCGGCGACGGGATGCCCGTCCATCGCCGGGTAGCGGAGATTGAAGCTCATAACGGTGAAGTCGCTCATGAGACCATCATCGCCGACGTCCGCGGCGAACGGAGGGAAATCCGCCGAGATTTCCCGGGCCCACCTCGGCGAACCGGGCGGGCCGACACCGGCGAACCGGGCAAGCTGAGCACGGCGAACTGGGCAATGCGACACCGGCGAACCGGGCAAGACTTCCCGCCTGCGCGGATTCCGGCCCGGGGACCAACTCGTGGAACAATGGAGGTTCGCACGAATTGAAGAAAGGGCGTTCATGTCACCTCAGGTGTCGCCACAAGCACTCCAGCGGATCACACCGTCCGCAACCTCACCCGAGTTGATCCGCAATTTCTGCATCATCGCCCACATCGACCACGGCAAGTCGACCCTGGCCGACCGGATGCTCCAGATCACCGGAGTCGTCCAGCCCCGCGACATGCGCGCGCAGTACCTCGACCGGATGGACATCGAACGCGAGCGCGGCATCACGATCAAATCGCAGGCCGTACGCATGCCCTGGGAGACCGAGGGCACCCCGTACGCGCTCAACATGATCGACACCCCCGGACACGTCGACTTCACGTACGAGGTCTCCCGGTCGCTGGCCGCCTGTGAGGGTGCGCTCCTCCTCGTCGACTCCGCGCAGGGCATCGAGGCCCAGACGCTCGCGAACCTCTACCTCGCGATGGAGAACGATCTCACGATCATCCCCGTCCTCAACAAGATCGACCTGCCCGCCGCGCAGCCGGACAAGTACGCCGAGGAGCTGGCGAACCTCATCGGCAGCGACCCGGCCGACGTCCTCCGCGTCTCCGGCAAGACCGGCGAAGGCGTCGAGGGCGTCCTCGACCGGATCATCACCGACATTCCCGCCCCCGTCGGCGACGCCGATGCTCCGGCCCGGGCGATGATCTTCGACTCCGTCTACGACACCTACCGCGGTGTCGTCACCTATGTCCGCGTCGTCGACGGCTCGCTCTCCCCGCGGGAGAAGGTGACGATGATGTCGACGGGCACGACCCACGAGCTCCTCGAGATCGGCGTGTCCTCCCCGGAGCCGATCGCGACGAAGGGACTCGGCGTCGGTGAGGTCGGCTACCTCATCACCGGCGTCAAGGACGTCCGCCAGTCGAAGGTCGGCGACACCGTGACCGCGACGAAGGCCCCCGCCGAGGCGCCCCTGGCCGGATACTCCGAACCCAAGCCGATGGTGTTCTCCGGTCTCTTCCCGATCGACGGCTCCGACTACCCGGCGCTGCGCGATGCCCTCGACAAGCTCAAGCTCAACGACGCCGCACTCGTCTACGAGCCCGAGACCTCGACCGCACTCGGCTTCGGCTTCCGCTGCGGGTTCCTCGGCCTGCTCCACCTCGAGATCGTTCGGGAGCGCCTCGAGCGCGAATTCGACCTCGACCTCATCTCGACCGCCCCGAGCGTGATCTACAACGTCACCCTCGAGGACCGTTCGGAGGTCGTCGTGACGAACCCGAGCGAGTTCCCGACCGGCAAGATCCGCGAGGTCCGCGAACCGATGGTGCGCGCGACCATCCTCACGCCGAGTGACTACATCGGCGCGGTCATGGAGCTGTGCCAGGATCGTCGCGGCAAGCTCCAGGGCATGGACTACCTGTCCTCGGACCGCGTGGAGATCCGCTACCGGCTGCCGCTGGCGGAGATCGTCTTCGACTTCTTCGACCAGCTCAAGTCCCGGACGAAGGGGTACGCCTCCCTCGACTACGCCGACGACGGTGAGGACGCAGCGGATCTCGTCAAGGTCGACATCCTCCTCCACGGCGACCAGGTCGACGCGTTCTCCGCGATCGTCCACCGCGACAAGGCCTACGGGTACGGGGTGCTCATGGCCGGCAAGCTGCGCGGACTCATTCCCCGCCAGCAGTTCGAGGTGCCGATCCAGGCCGCCATCGGCTCGCGCATCATCGCCCGCGAGACCATCCGCGCGATCCGCAAGGACGTGCTCTCGAAGTGCTACGGCGGCGACATCAGCCGCAAGCGCAAGCTGCTCGAGAAGCAGAAGGAGGGCAAGAAGCGGATGAAGATGGTCGGCAGCGTCGAGGTCCCGCAGGAGGCCTTCATCGCCGCCCTGTCCTCGGACGAGCCCGACAAGAAGGACGCCAAGAAGTAAGTGCCGGCACAACCGCTCGGTGAGATCCCGCCGCTCGACGGTTCCCTTCCCGCCTCGGCGGGGACCGGGACCGACACGCGGCTGAGCCTCTACGTCCACGTCCCGTACTGCCGGGTCCGGTGCGGGTACTGCGACTTCAACACCTACACCGCAGACGAGCTCGGACCGGGCGCGAACCGCGAGGACTACCGCGCGATGATCGCCCGTGAGCTCGATCTCTCGACCCGGGTCCTCGCCGAGGCGGGGGCCGGTGACCGTGAGGTCGGGACGATCTTCTTCGGCGGGGGCACCCCGACGCTCCTGCCCGCCGAGGTGCTCGCCGGGGTGATGGACGACATCCGCGCCCGCTACCGGCTGGCCCCCGACGTCGAGGTGACGACCGAGGCGAACCCCGACACGCTCGACCCCGGCTACATCGACACGCTCGCGACGGCCGGCTTCACCCGGATGTCGGTGGGCATGCAGTCGGCGGTGCCGCACGTGCTCGCCACGCTCGACCGCACGCATGATCCGAAGAAGATCCCCGAGGTCACCCGGTGGATCAAGGACGCGGACCTCGAACTCAGCCTCGACCTCATCTACGGCACTCCGGGCGAGTCGATCGCGGACTGGAGGACCTCCCTCGAGGCCGCGCTCGAGGGCGACGTCGACCACATCTCCGCGTACTCGCTCATCGTCGAACCCGGCACGAAGATGGGAGTGATGGTCCGTCGAGGGCAGCTGCCGATGCCCGACGAGGACGATCTCGCCGACAAGTACGAGATCGCCGATGCCGCCATGGCCTCCGCGGGCCTGAACTGGTACGAGGTGAGCAACTGGTCGACGTCGGAGGCGACCCGCTGCGACCACAACATGGCGTATTGGCGCAATGCCGACTGGTGGGGTTTCGGACCGGGGGCGCATTCGCACATCGGGGGAGTGCGGTTCTGGAACGCGAAGCACCCGCGAGCCTGGTCCGACCGGCTGCGCGCCGGTGACTCGCCGGCGATCGGCCGGGAAGTGCTCTCGGCGTCGACGCGGGAGATCGAACGGATCATGCTCGCCGCCCGCATCGACTCCGAGCTGCCGCTCGAAACGCTGGCCCCCGGCAGCGACGCCGCGATCAGGACCTTCGTCAAGCAGGGGCTTCTCGACGCCGAGGCGGTCGAGAGCGGCCGCTTCTCACCGACCCTGCAGGGCCGGCTCATGGCCGACTACATGGTCCGCGTCCTCACGGAGTTCGTGGACTGAGGCCGGCAAGGCAGGCTCGCGGTGCCGACGTCCTGCTACGCTGACTACAGATATGGTGGCATCCCTCGCGGAAGCTCATTGTCCCGCGGGCGTGCACTGGGGGAATCTCGCCGGGGAGGTGGCCGATGCCCAGTTCCGATCCGTACGAAGAGCCGTCTGGCCTGCCCCCGTTCCCACAGAGTGCCGAGCGCCCCTCGGATTCCCGATCCGAAGTGCAGCCCACACGGTCACCGGCGCCGCGAGTGGAGATCTCACGGTCCGGCGAGGGGGAGAATGAGCATCGCGACGACCGGCATCTCCCTCCGTCGCTCCCGCACCCACACTCTGCTCGGTCGCAGCGCCCGACTGTGGCACAGGGGATCGGTCGGGTGAGCGGCGACGTCAAGAACGTCGCGGTGCGTGCCACGGGCACAATGAGCCACTCAGCGCTGTGGACGAAGGGGCGCAGAGCTGCGGGACGTGCGTCGGCGACGGCTCTGTCCGGAGGCCGCGTGGCATGGGAGGCATCGACGGCGGCTGTCCACGCCTACACGACGGCGTCCTCCCTTCATGCAGATCGCACCGGTCGCAAGCGCCGACCGTGGGAAGTGCTCGCTGCAGCGATCCTCGGGTTGATCGCCCCGCTGTTCATTGCGCTGGCAGTCATCGTCATGGCCGTCACCGGTGGCAGGACGCTGAGAGCGGCGGGTTTCGCGCTGCGGCAGGTGGGCGGCAGCACCGGAGCAGAGGCGGTCACCGCCGTCGGTGACATGTCGACCGCCCTGGCCAATGCGCTTGTGGTGGTGGGCATCATCGTCGGGCTCATCGTCGTCGTGGCCTTCGTCGTCTATGCCTGGCGACTTCTCGTGGGGCGCGGCCGCGCGCGGTGGATCGCCCTCGCTGCACTCATCGTGTCTCTGTTCGTCCTCACACCGCTCAGCCCGATCCTCGTCACGGGTTTTCAGCTGTTCGGTGTCACCAGTCTCGTCTTCGCTTTTCTGCCGCGATCCTCGGCGTGGTTTGCCCACCGCCGGCGCGGCACGCGCTGGGCTGCGCGATGAACGACGACGGGCCGCCGTGCCTCAGCACGGCGGCCCGTCTCGGTTGACTGTCAGTGTCTGACTGTCAGTGTCGGAGTCGATCGGCTCGGGAGCCGGTCACTCTCACTTGACGAAGGGGATCGTCATCGGGATCTTGTAGCACTCGCCCTTGTTCGCGGCCATCGCGGCGATGATCTGGAAGACGATGGCACAGATCCAGACGGCGATGTAGAGGAAATAGCCGACGATGACGAACATGAGGAGTCCGCTGACGAAGTACGCGATGAGGATCGTGAGCTGGAAGTTCAGGGACTGACGAGCGGTCTCGCGGACGAAGGGGGACTCGTCCTTCTTCACGAGGAACATGATGAGCGGCAGCAGCCAGCCGAGGAAGATCGCTCCGACATCAGTCCACAGCGCCGTCGTCCGCTCGGACTCGTTGGCATTCCAGAAGCGCTCGGAGCCGGGTCCGTAGGCGGCCTCGGGGAGGTTGGCAGAATTGAACATCGCGGGATTGCCCTGCTGGATCCCGTAACCGGGCTGCTGCCCGCCGTAGCCCTGTCCGCTGTAGCCCTGCTGCGAACCGTACTGCTGCTGGCTGCCGTAGTTCTGGCCGCCATAGCTCTGCGGCTGGCTCCCGTACTGATTCTGCTGCGAGCCGTAGTTCTGCTGCGACCCGTACTGCTGTCCGCCGTTGTTCGGCTGCGACCCGTACTGGTTCTGCTGCGAGCCGTACTGGTTGGGCTGGCTGTAGGGCTGCTGGGGTCCCGACGCCTGGGAGTAGTCGGGCGGCATCGGGCGGGACTGGTGCTGATCGCCGTTCGGCGGCTGCGGGGAATTCGACATGACGGGTCCTTTCGAGAAGCTTCTGCCCCCTTACCCTAATCGACCTGCCTCGCCCGGACGTGGGAATGGTGTTCCAAATCCATCACAAACGCCCGCGCGGACGCTGGCCGCAGCCTGTCCGTGCACCGGCCCCGCAGCGAACGCAGTCCCCGGAGCGACCGCAGTCCACACACCGCCTCGGAGCGAAACGTCAGTCCACGGTGACGAAGTCGATGAGCTCCTCGACCCGGCCCGAGAGCGTCGGCTCGACGTCGGCGATCGTCGTCACCGACTTGAGTATCCGCACCCAGCCGGCGGCGACGTCCCTGTGGTCGGCGTGCGGCCAGCCGATGCGGCGCAGGATCCCGGTCTTCCAATCCTCGCCGCGCGGCACGGTCGGCCATGCGTCGATGCCGACGACCCGCGGCTTGACCGCCTGCCAGATGTCGACGTAGGGGTGACCGATGATGTGGACGACCTCGGCGTAACGGGGATCGGCGCGGACCGCCTCGGCGATCTTCGACTCCTTGGTGCCCTTCACCAGGTGGTCGGCGAGGATGCCGACGCGGTGCTGCCGGTCGGGACCGAAGGCCTCGAGCTTGTCGGCGACGTCGTCGAGCCCGCCGAGCGGTTCGACGACGACGCCCTCGATGCGCAGGTCATCGCCCCAGATCTTCTCGACGAGCTCGGCGTCGTGCTTGCCCTCGACCCAGATCCGCGACCCCCTGGCCACCCGCGCCTTCGCATCGGCGACGGCCCGCGACCCCGAGGCGGTGCGACCGGGCGCCTGCGGCTTCCGTTTGGGCAGCCGCAGATCGACGGGCTCGCCTTCGAAGAGGAATCCCGGACCCAGAGGGAACGCCCGGCGCCCGCCGCGGCGATCCTCGAGGGTGACGACGACGCCGCTCGCGGTCTTCTCCGCCCCGATGACCGCCCCGACGAACCCGCTCATCGCGTCTTCGAGGACCATGCCGAGGCCGACCTCGACGGGGCGGGACTTCTTCGGGCGGTGCGAGGACGGCGAGGATCCCGAGAGGACATCCGAGCCGTAGCGATCAAAGGCATTCACGGTGCCCCAGCCTAGTGAATCGCCCCCGGCGCGGCCGGGCTGACACGCAGGCCGGGTGCCGACGGCCGCCGCGGAATCCGCGCGCCCCGGCGGGAGGAGGGGGCGGACGTGAAATCACGGATCAAGAGGCGTAGAATTGGCACTCTGAGTATTCGAGTGCCAAATCCGGGGAGGAGACGAATGAACGACAGCAGGCGCGCGCAGGTGCTGCGGGCAATCGTCGAAGACTTCGTGGCCACGAACGAACCCGTCGGATCGAAGGCGATCGTCCAGCGCCACACCCTCGGCGTCTCACCGGCGACGATCCGCAACGACATGGCCCAACTCGAGGCCGAGGGCTACATCGCCCAGCCCCACACCTCGGCCGGTCGCATCCCCACCGACCTCGGCTACCGCATGTTCGTCGACCGCATCGACGAGTTCAAGCCCCTCAGCCACGCCGAGCGCCGCGCGATCCTCCAGGTCGTCGACGGCGACGTCGACCTCGACGGGATGCTCGACCGCACGGTCCGCGTCCTCGCCGGACTCACCCACCAGGTCGCGCTCATCCAGTACCCGATGGTCTCGCAGGCGCGCATCAAGCACATCGAGGTCGTCGGGCTCGCCCCCGGCCGCATCCTCGTCGTCCTCATCACCGATGCAGGCCAGGTCGAGCAGAAGATCGTGACGAGCGCCGAGGCGGTCGATGACGCCGATCTGCAGCGGTTCCGCGAGCGGATCAACTCCGAATTCGCCGGTGCCAAGCTCTCCCGCGTAGACGTCCGCGGGGCCGACCACGGCGCCGAGGTGGGCGCGACGGCGGCCGCGACCGGACCCGATGACGAGGCGGGCAGTCCCGTCCTCGATCGCATCCGCGACGCTGTCATCGACCTCGTCGCGGCGACCCGCGAGGAGCGCATCATCATGGCCGGCACTGCGAACCTCGCGCGCTCCGGCTCCGAGTTCGGCGAGCAGATGGCCCCGATCCTCGAGGCCTTCGAGGAGCAGGTCGTGCTGCTCCGGCTGCTCACCTCGATGGCCGAGGACCACGCGGAGATCAGCGTGCGCATCGGCCGTGAGAACACTCACGAGTCCTTCAGCTCGACATCCGTCGTCGCCGCCGAATATGGTCATCTGGCGGGATCCTCGGCCCGCCTGGCCGTCCTCGGTCCCACGCGCATGGACTATCCGACGACGATCTCGGCCGTGCGAGCCGTTGCCAAATACGTCTCCTCCGCCCTCGACCAGGGGTAGGCCCGCCGGCAGCCCGGGCGCGACCCACCCACCTCACACGCACACACCACCACCAGGGAAAGAGAAGTTTCTGTGGCCGATCACTACGAAGCACTCGGAGTGTCGAAGGACGCTTCGGCGGCTGAGATCAAGAAGTCCTATCTCAAGCTGGCCCGCAAGTACCACCCCGACGTCAACCCCGGATACGACGAGGAGTTCAAGTCGATCTCGCTTGCCTACGAGGTCCTCTCCGATCCGGACAAGCGCCGCAACTACGACATGGGCGGCGGCGACAACGGGCAGGGCTTCCCGGCCGGCGGCTTCGGCGGCTTCGGCGACATCTTCGAGACGTTCTTCGGCGGCGGGGGAGGCTCCGCCGGCGGTCCGATCCCGCGCATGCAGCGCGGCAAGGACGCCCTCGTCGGCGTCAACATCGACCTGCAGACCGCGGCCTTCGGCGGCACCGTCGACCTCGACGTCACCACTGCCGTCGTCTGCGAGACCTGCCACGGCGCCGGCACCCAGGACGGCACCTCCGTCGAGACCTGTTCGCTGTGCCACGGCTCCGGCAGCATCCAGCGGATGACCCGGACCCTGCTGGGACAGATGGTGACGAACCAGACGTGCAACCAGTGCCACGGCTACGGCACCGTCATCCCGCACCCCTGCCTCAACTGCCAGGGCGACGGCCGCGTGCGCAAGCAGCGGACGATGAAGATCCGCATCCCCGCCGGCGTCTCCGACGGCACCCGCATCCAGCTGTCGGCCCAGGGCGAGGTCGGCCCCGGCGGCGGACCCGCCGGTGACCTCTTCGTCGAGGTCATGGTCGCCCGCCACGAGGTGTTCCGCCGCGACGGCGACAACCTCCGCGCCGCCGTGTCCGTCCCGATGACCGCCGCCGCACTGGGCGCCCGGATCCCGTTCGAGACCTTCGACGGCGTCCAGGACCTCGACATCGAACCCGGCACGCAGTCGGGCACCGTCGTCAAGCTCCCGGGCCTCGGCGCGACCCGCCTGCGCACCGAGACCCGCGGCGACCTCCTCATCACCGTCGACGTCGTCACCCCCGACAAGATCGACGATGAGCAGAAGGAGCTGCTCGCCCAGCTCGCGAAGCTGCGCGGCGAGGAGACCCCGCGGGCCCAGATCACGACGGAGTCCCGCGGCATGTTCTCCCGCATGCGTGAGAAGTTCGCCGGTCGGTGAGTCTCCCGGTCTTCCATTCGCCCCAGGCCGCCGAGGCGGTCGCCGGTCGCGCGCTCACCCTCGGTGAGGACGTGGCCGGGCACGCCGTGCGGGTCCGCCGCATCGGTCCCGGCGAGGAGATCGACGTCGTCGACGGGCACGGGACGCGGGCCCGGGGAACCGTGGCGACCGCCTCGGCGACGGAGCTCACCCTCGACGTCACCGAGGTGGCCGCCACCCCGGAGGCCACGCCCCGTCTCGTCCTCGTCCAGGCCCTCGCGAAGGGCGACCGCGACCTCCAGGCCATCGAAGCGGCCACGGAGATCGGGGTCGACGAGATCATCCCGTGGGCAGCCGACCGCTCGATCGCCGATTGGCCGGCGAAGAAGCAGGCGAAGATGGCGGCGAAATGGGAGAACCTCCTCACCGCCGCCTCCCTGCAGTCGCGGCGCTCCCGCTTCCCCGTGCTCACCGAGCTGGCCCGCGGTGCCGAACTCCTCACCCGCCTCGGCGAGGGGACCGCACCGGAGGGCGAACCGCCTGCCGATGCGATCTTCGTCCTCCACGAGACCGCGGAGCTCAGGCTCTCGACGGCACTGGCCGACCTCGACACCGCGGCGACGGCGCGGATCGTCCTCATCGTCGGACCCGAAGGCGGGATCAGCGACCGGGAGCTCGCCTCGCTATCCGGAATCGGGGCCACCCCCGTCCTCCTCGGCGACACCGTCCTGCGGTCCTCCTCGGCGGGACCGGCGGGACTCGTGCTCGCACAGAATTCCCTGGGCCGCTGGTGAGATACCGGACTACGATGGGAATGCACCCTGCTGCGCTCCGACCGCGGAGCGCCCGATCAACGAAGGACTGTTCTGGACACCTCCACTGACGCCACGACCACCACCGCCTCGGAGACCGTGCGTCTCGTCATCCCCGAATCGATCGACCTCGTCGAATTCTTCGGACCCGGGGAGGCCAACCTCCGGGCGCTCGAGAAGGTCTACCCCGAGCTCGACCTCCACCTGCGCGCCAACCAGCTCCAGGCCGCCGGCGACCCGGACCAGGTGAGCGCGTTCGTCTCCGTCATCGGCGAACTCAAGAAGCTCCACCAGTCGGGCCACCGCATCGACGAGGAGACGATCGAGCGGGTCGCCTCGTTCTCCTCCGAGGGCAAGGCCGCCTCGGCGGTGATGGGCACGAACATCCTCTCGACCCGGGGCAAGTCGATCCGGCCGAAGACGATGGGCCAGCACGACTACGTCAAGGCGATCCGGAACAACACGATCACCTTCGGCATCGGCCCCGCCGGCACGGGCAAGACGTATCTCGCGATGGCGATGGCCGTCAACGCCCTGCAGAACAAGGACGTCTCCCGGATCATCCTCACCCGCCCCGCCGTCGAGGCTGGTGAGCGCCTCGGCTTCCTGCCGGGCACGCTGGGGGAGAAGATCGACCCCTACGTCCGTCCCCTCTACGACGCCCTCCACGACATGGTCGACCCCGAATCGATCCCGCTGCTCATCGAGTCCGGCACGATCGAGGTCGCGCCCCTGGCCTACATGCGCGGTCGCACCCTCAACGACGCCTTCATCGTCCTCGACGAGGCGCAGAACACGACGGGGGAGCAGATGAAGATGTTCCTCACCCGCCTCGGCTTCGGCTCGCGGATGGTCGTCACCGGCGACGTCTCGCAGATCGACCTGCCGGGGAACACGAAGAGCGGGCTCAAGGTCGTGCAGAAGATCCTCGCCGGCATCGACGACCTCGCGTTCTGCCAGCTCGGCAGCAAGGACGTCGTGCGGCATTCGCTCGTGACGAAGATCGTCGACGCCTACGACCTGTGGGGGAACTCGAAGTGAACACGGAGATCGCGAACGAGACCGACGCCGAGGTCGACCTCGACGAGGTCGTGGCGCTCACCGAATACCTCGGCGAGGCCCTCCACATGCACCCCGGTGCGGAACTGTCGGTGACGATGGTCGACGAGCCGGCGATGGCCGAGCTCCACGTCACGTGGATGGACCTCGAGGGTCCCACCGACGTCATGTCCTTCCCCATGGACCAGCTCAGCCGCGGCCGCGCCGACGCCCCGACGGAAGGCCAGATGGGCGACATCATCATCTGCCCGGCCGTCGCCGCGAAGCAGGCGGCGACCGCTGGGCACTCGACGATGGACGAGATCCTCCTCCTCACCGTCCACGGCTTCCTCCACCTCCTCGGCTACGACCACGGGGAGCCTGACGAGCGCGAGGAGATGTTCGCCCTCCAGCGCCACCTGCTGCTGACGTTCTTCGCCGCCCGCTACGACGGGCGGACGGACATCCCCGCGCCCACCGAGGTCTGACGCCGTGGTCTGGCTCTTCCTCGGCGCGCTCCTCTGCCTCGTCGTCGCCGCGGCGCTGGCCGCCGTCGACGCCGCCCTGCTCAGCGTCTCCCACCATGCGATCCAGGACGCGAAGGCCGAGGGGAAGAAGTCCGCGGCCCGGGTCGAGCGGATCCTTGCCGACCTGCCGACGAACATCAACGTCATCATCTTCGTCCGCCTCTTCCTCGAGGCGCTGGCCACCGTCTTCATCGCCCTGGCCTACGACTCGATCTACTCCGTCGGCCCGCTGATGATCGTGCTCACCGTCATCACCTCGTCGATCGCCGTCTTCGTCGTCGCCGGCATCTCCCCGCGCACGATCGGCCGCCGTCGCTCCCTCGGGGTGAGCCTGGCGCTCAGCGGGGTCGTCACCGTCCTCCTCGTCATCCTCAAACCCCTGACCCGGGTGCTCGTGTGGCTCGGCAACCTGCTGACCCCCGACCGCGTCTACCGCGACGGTCCCTTCGTCACCTCGGAGCAGCTGCGAGACCTCGTCGAGAGGGCAAGCGAATCCGACGTCATCGAAGACGGGGAGCGCGAGATGATCCAGTCTGTCTTCAGCCTCCGCGAGACCTCGGCGAAGCAGGTCATGGTCCCGCGCACCGACCTCGTCACCGTCACCTCCGGCACACCGCTGCACAAGGTGATGAACCTCTTCCTCCGCTCCGGGTTCTCCCGGATCCCGATCAGCGGCGACGACCTCGACGACATCGAGGGCGTCGCCTACCTCAAGGACGTCGCCCGCCGCCTCCACCAGCACCCGGAGGACGCCGACCGGCCCGTCAACACGCTCGCCCGCGACGTCCTCTTCGTGCCCGAGACGAAACCGGCCGACGACCTCCTCGAGCAGATGCAGATCGATTCGACGCACCTGGCGATCCTCGTCGACGAATACGGCGGCACCGCAGGGCTTGTCACCATCGAGGACATCGTCGAGGAGATCGTCGGCGAGATCGAGGACGAATACGACTCCGGAGACGAGGACCTCGTCATCGACGACGACGGCTCGTTCCTCATCAGCACGCGCATGTCGATCACCGACTTCGCCGAGTACTTCGACGTGCGCATCGACGAGGACGATGTGACGAGCGTCGGCGGACTGCTGACGAAGCTCGTCGGCCGCGTCCCCATCGCCGGATCGACCGCGCACATCGCCGGGCTCCGACTCACCGCCCTCGAGGGCCAGGGCCGCCGGCACCGCATCACCCACGTCAAGGTCACCAGGGAAGAGAGCTGAGATGGACTTTCGCACGGACTACCCGGAGGACTTCCGCGCGGGCTTCGCGTGCTTCGTCGGCCGCCCCAACACGGGCAAGTCGACGCTGACGAACGCGCTCGTGGGGGAGAAGGTGGCGATCACCTCGGCGAAGCCCCAGACGACGAGGCACACGATCCGCGGCATCGTCCACGAGGACGACTACCAGCTCGTCCTCGTCGACACCCCCGGCCTCCACAAGCCGCGCACCCTGCTCGGCTCGCGGCTGAACGACCTCGTCGTCGCCACACTCTCCGAGGTCGACGTCATCGGCTTCTGCCTGCCCGCGGACGAGCCGATCGGACCCGGTGACCGCTACATCGCCTCCCAGCTCGCGCTGCTCGACGGGCGGACCCCGATCGTCGCGCTCGTGACGAAGGTCGACACGGTGAGCCAGGAGAAGGTCGCCGAGGCGCTCCTGGCCGTCGGTGAGCTCGCCGACTTCGCCGACGTCGTCCCCGTCTCCGCCGTCGACGGCTTCCAGGTCGACACCGTCGGACAGGTGCTCGCAAGCCACCTGCCGGTCTCGCCGCCGCTCTACCCCGAGGGTGAGCTCACCGACGAGCCCGAAGAGGTGATGATCGCCGAACTCGTCCGCGAAGCCGCCCTCGAAGGCGTGCGCGACGAACTGCCGCACTCGCTCGCCGTCCAGGTCGAGGAGATGTACCCGCGGGAGGGCCGCAGCGAGGACAATCCGCTGTGGAACGTCCACGTCAACCTCTACGTCGAGCGCCCGAGCCAGAAGGCGATCATCATCGGCAAGGGCGGCAAGCGGCTCAAGGAGATCGGCTCGGTCTCCCGCCGCGGCATCGAAGCGCTGCTCGGCACGAAGGTCTACCTCGACCTCCACGTCAAGGTCGCCAAGGACTGGCAGCGCGACCCCAAACAGCTCGGTCGCCTCGGCTTCGACTTCAGCTGAGCCGGGGCCCGGTCGGTCCGCGACCGCGCCTGCCATAGAATTGGGCGAGTGAATGCCGAGCAGACTCTGACCTCTCTGAGTGAGCGCAACCCGAAGGTCGCCCCCGAAGAACTCATCGCCGGGCTCGTCCCGCCCCCGCAGTTCGAGAACGTCTCCTTCGCGAGCTACCGCACCGACCCCGCCCAGCCCTCGCAGGCCGAAGCGCGGAACAAGCTCGAGGAGTTCGTCGCCGACGACCGGTCGACGGGATTCTTCGGCAAGCTCTTCGGCAAGGGCAAGGACGGTCCGAAGGGCGTCTACCTTGACGGCGGCTACGGCGTCGGCAAGACCCACCTGCTCGCCTCGGCATGGCACGCCAATGAGAAGCCGGCGACCTTCGGGACCTTCGTCGAGTACACGAACCTCGTCGGTGCCCTCGGCTTCGTCAAGGCGCGCGACGACCTCAAGGAGATGAAGCTCGTCTGCGTCGACGAGTTCGAACTCGACGACCCTGGCGACACCGTGCTCATGTCCCGGCTGATGCGCGAGCTCACCGATGCCGGGGTGAAGATCATCGCGACGTCGAACACCCTGCCCGGATCGCTCGGTGAGGGGCGCTTCGCCGCCCAGGACTTCCTCCGCGAGATCCAGGCGCTGGCCGACCAGTTCGAGGTCTACCGGATCGACGGCCAGGACTACCGGCACCGCGGTCTCACGGCCCCGGCCGAACCGCTCACCCCCGAACAGCTCGACGAGGCGGCGGCGCAGCTGCCCGGCACCGTCGCCCGCGACGAGTTCTCCACCCTCCTCGACCACCTCGCGACGGTCCATCCCTCGAAGTACGGCCGGATGGTCGACGGGATCGACGCCGCCGTGTGGGACGACGTGCGCACGATCGACAACGAGAGCGTGGCGCTGCGCTTCGTCGCCCTCGTCGACCGCCTCTACGACCGCGACGTGCGGATCATCAACTCCGGTGAGCGCCTCGACAAGGTCTTCACCGAGGAGTCCCTGGCCGGCGGCTACCGCAAGAAGTACATGCGCTGCCTCTCGCGCCTCACCGCGCTCTCGGCCCCGGAGGCCGACGCAGGCTGACGTCGCCTCCCGCCACGGGATCGTCTGCCTAGCGCAGGTGGAGGAACTCGAGCAGTCCGCCGAGGTCGGGCACCCAATCTGGGATGCCGATGAGTTTGAGGACCAGCCACACGATGACCGCGACGAAGGCCGCCGTGAGCGCGCCGACCGTCCAGCGCACCCAGAGCGGCTGCCGCATGATCCAGCGCGTCCACGCCTCGACGCGCACCCGCACGAAGTGGAGGAGATGCCTCGCCCAGTGGAACTCGGTCGAGATGACGAAGAGACCGATGATGACGATGAGCCAGCCCGGTCCCGGCAGGGGCACGAGGATGAGGCCGATGATGACGATGAGCGTGCCGACGCCGCCGACGATGAGTCTGAAGAGGCGATCGACGTGGGGGTTGGCGGCGACGCTCTGCCGCCATCGGAGGTAGCTCAGCCGGCACTGTCTCCAGGGGCGCCTCCCGTGCTTGTGATGACGCGACAGCCAGCCCTTCGGGCGCTTGTCGGGGGATCGTTCGCTCACACAGCACATTCAACCTCACCAGCCTGAAAGCTTGATCGGGAGCTGTGACGACGATCACCGCGGATCGATTTTGCGTGCGGGGCCGGCTGCGTATAGAGTTATATCTCGTTGCCAGGGAAACCAGGCAGCGAAACGCGGATGTGGCTCAGTTGGTAGAGCATCACCTTGCCAAGGTGAGGGTCGCGGGTTCGAGTCCCGTCATCCGCTCGGAGGCGTCATTGCACTGCCTTGGCGGTGGCGTGGCCGAGAGGCGAGGCAGCGGCCTGCAAAGCCGTATACACGGGTTCGAATCCCGTCGCCACCTCGGATTCCTCGACGGTCTGACCGTCGGTGAGTCGGCGCGATTGGCGCAGCGGTAGCGCGCTTCCTTCACACGGAAGAGGTCACTGGTTCGATCCCAGTATCGCGCACAGGGACCATCACGGTTCCGGTGCAACAAATGAATAGAGCGCGATTGGCGCAGCGGTAGCGCGCTTCCCTGACACGGAAGAGGTCACTGGTTCGATCCCAGTATCGCGCACAACAGGAACCCCAGGCTCAGGCCTGGGGTTTCGTGCATTCACGCCGGTGCTCAACGCTCGGGGTCCGAGCTCCCGGACTCAGTGCTCTCAGGGTCCCCCGCGGTCCCCGCCGTTGTGCAGTCGCAGCCCTGCTGCCGCGGCAAGTCGTCGTGTCCGCGCGACCTGTCGTCCTCACCGGTGAGAATGTGTGTCAGTTCTGCCACGAATCAGGCGGGTGACCGCTAGTCTTGTGCTTGTACGCTAATCACAGCAAACATCGACAAGGACTCCGGAGCAACTATGTCTACCCCGCAGAATCCGTACGACCCGAACCGCGATTCGGGCAACGACAACTCTGACCAGAACTCGTCTGCCGATCAGAGCCGATCGGCTGACGACAACGGCAGCCAGGCGCCTCAGTACGGCTCGGGGGATCAGGCCCCGCAGTACGGCTCGGGCGACACCCGCTCCTACGACAGCGCGAACGACGCCACGCGCGCCTACGATTCGAACGACACCCCCTCCTACGGCAGCGGCGACCAGGCTCCCTCCTACGGCGGCGACCAGGCCCCGCAGTACGGCTCGCAGGAGCAGTACGGCCAGGACCAGAGCCAGGGCTACGACCAGAACGCACAGGGTTCGCAGGGCGGCTACGGCCAGAGCCAGGGCTACGACGCCAACCAGTACGGTCAGAACCAGGGCTATGACCAGAACCAGAACTACGGTCAGGGCTATGACCAGAACGCTCAGGGTTCGCAGGGCGGCTACGGCCAGAGCCAGGGCTACGACGCCAACCAGTACGGTCAGAACCAAGGCTACGACTCCAACCAGTACGCCCAGCAGCCCTCCTACGCGGCAGCCGGCGGCGGGGGAGACCAGTTCACCCCGGCGAACCCCAACGCCTCCTACGGCAGCTACTCATCGGGGTCGGGCAACAACACCTCGAAGAACATCTGGGGCATCCTCGCGCTCATCGGCGGCATCGTCGGCGTCGTCCTCGGATTCGTCTTCGGCATCGGCTTCCTCTTCGCCGTCGCCGCGATCATCTTCGGCTTCATCGGCCTCTCGGCGATCAAGAAGGGTCAGGCGAACAACAAGGGCCTCACCCTCACCGGCCTCATCCTCGGCTTCGTCGGCGTCGTGGTTTCGATCATCGTCATCATCGCGACGATCATCGGCCTCGGAATGATCGGCAGCGCGGTCAACGAGGGCATCCAGAGCTACTCGCCGACCGCTCCGGCACCGATGGATCCGTCCGATCCCGGCTTCGAATCGCCCGACTCCGGCAGCAGTGACGACTCCTCTGCTGAGGCAGCCCCCGTCGAGGGCGGCGAGGTCGAGATCGGCACCGATGTCACGGCCGCAGTGGCAGTGGAGACCGGCACCGCCAGTTCCACCTCGTCCGGTGCCGAGGGAACGAACGGCGAGATCGCAATAGTGAACATGACGATCACTAACAACACGAGTTCCGACCTTGACCTCACACTGACCAGTGTTTCGGCCGTCAACGGATCCGGTGCCATGTACCCGAGCGTGTTCGATCTCGACAAGTACAACGGCGTGCTCGACATGGTCGACCCGCTGCCCGCGGGACAGGACAAGACCTACACGTTCGCCTTCGCCGTTCCAGAGGCGGAGGTCGATGGCATGGTTGTAGAGCTCAACCTCCTCGAAGACCTCGGGGCCGGTACGGAGTTCACCTTCAAGAAGGCCTGAGCCCAGCAGCGCCGCACGGTTCGGGCATCCGCGACCGTCGCGCTGTCGGGGATCCCGCACCGCTCAGTGCGACCCCGTTCACCCCATCAGTCGGGCGGCAGTCGGAAGACTGCCGCCCAACTGATTCTGCAGTCCCGTTGAGGGACTAGACTCTAAGAGCGGCGTGCGCGCAGGACTGTCCTGAGAAGCCGGCAGCGCCCCTAAGGCCGCACCGCGAGACAAGCACAACGAAACGGAGAAATTCAGTGGCAGACAGCATCGACTGCGCGGGCCAGAGCATCCCCTGGGCTCAGGGCATGACCGGGACGGAGATCTTCTCCACGGACCGCGCGGTGGTGGCGATGTGGCTGAATGGAGAGCCCGCCGACCTCAGCCGCGAACTCTCCCCGGGCGATGCGATCGCCCCGATCACCATCGATTCCCCTGAAGGACTCGACATCCTCCGTCATTCGACGGCGCACGTCACCGCGCAGGCCGTCCAGGATCTCTTCCCCGACGCGAAGCTCGGCATCGGGCCCTACATCACCGACGGTTACTACTTCGACTTCGACGTCGCCGAGCCCTTCACCCCCGACGACCTCAAGGCCATCCAGAAGAAGGCCGCGCAGATCGTCAAGTCCGGACAGACCTTCAACCGGGTCGTCGTCACCGAGGACGAAGCGCGTGAGCGCATGGCGAACGAGCCCTACAAACTCGAACTCATCTCCGACAAGGGCGCCGGTGACGACGAGTCCGCGGCCGTCGAGGTCGGGGCCGGCGAGCTCACCGTCTACGAGAACGTCGACCGCAAGGGCGAGGTCGTCTGGCAGGACCTCTGCCGCGGACCCCACCTGCCGAACACGAAGCTCATCGGCAACGGATTCGCCGTCACCCGCTCCTCGGCGGCGTACTGGCGGGGCGACCAGGCCAACGCGAGCCTGCAGCGCGTCTACGGCACCGCATGGGCGTCGAAGGACGATCTCAAGGCCTACCAGGACCGCCTCGCCGAGGCGGAGCGCCGCGACCACCGCAAGCTCGGTGCCGAACTCGATCTCTTCTCGTTCCCCGAGGAGCTCGGCTCCGGCCTGCCGGTCTTCCACCCCAAGGGCGGCATCATCAAGCGGGAGATGGAGGACTACGTCCGCGCCCGCCACATCGCCGAGGGCTTCGACTACGTCGGCACCCCGCACATCTCGAAGGAGACCCTCTACTACACCTCGGGTCACCTGCCCTACTACGGGGAGAACATGTTCCCGGCGATGCTCGTCGACGAGGTCCGCGATGAGGAGGGCGAGATCGTCAAGGAGGGCACGCCCTACCGGCTCAAGGCGATGAACTGCCCGATGCACAACCTCATCTACCGCTCCAGGGGCCGCTCCTACCGCGACCTGCCGCTGCGGCTCTTCGAGTTCGGCACCGTCTACCGCGACGAGCCCTCCGGCGTCGTCCACGGCCTCACCCGCGTCCGCGCCCTCACCCAGGACGACTCCCACTCCTACGTCGCCGTCGAGGACGCCGCGGCCGAGATCCGCCACCTCCTCGGCTTCGTCCTCAGCCTGCTCCGCGACTTCGGCCTCAACGACTTCTACCTCGAGCTCTCGACCCGCGACGAGGACGGGAAGAAGAAGGACAAGTTCATCGGCTCCGACGAGCAGTGGGCCGAGGCGACGGCGACGCTCGAGCAGGTCGCCGCCGAATCCGGTCTCGAACTCGTCCCCGATCCCGGCGGCGCCGCCTTCTACGGCCCGAAGATCTCCGTCCAGGCCCGCGACGCGATCGGCCGCACCTGGCAGATGTCGACGGTCCAGCTCGACTTCAACCAGCCCGAGCGCTTCGGTCTCGAATACGTCGCCGCCGACGGCACCCGCAAGCGGCCGGTGATGATCCATTCGGCGAAGTTCGGCTCGATCGAGCGCTTCCTCGGCGTCCTCACCGAGCATTACGCCGGGGCCTTCCCCGTGTGGCTCTCGCCCGTCCAGGTCACCGCGATCCCCGTGGCCGAGGAGTTCAACGACTATCTCGCCGAGGTGGCCGACCAGCTCCGCGCGGCCGGTGTGCGGGTCGAGGTCGACGACAGCGACGACCGGTTCCCGAAGAAGATCCGCAACGCCTCGAAGTCGAAGGTCCCCTTCGTCCTCATCGCCGGCGGCGAGGACCGCGACGCCGGGGCCGTGTCGTTCCGCTTCCGCGACGGCACCCAGGACAACGGCGTGCCCGTCGCCGAGGCGATCGCCCGGATCACCGAGGCGATCGAGACCAAGGCCCAGGTATGACGAGCGAGGGCGAGCAGGCCGCGGACCCCGACCACCACCTCGGCGAGGGGGACGAGTACGGCACGGCCGGACGCGATCAGGACCGCCCGGATCCCGCGCTGGGCATGGACCTGGCCGACATCGAAGCCGCCGAGGGCTTCCCGCGCGTGCCCGACGCCTTCCAGCGGCTGTGGACGCCGCACCGGATGGTCTACATCGGGGGACAGGACAAGCCGAAGGACTCCGGTCCCGCCGAGTGCCCGTTCTGCGCTGCGCCCAAGAAGTCCGATGAGGAGGCGCTCATCGTCGCCCGCGGTGAGACCGTCTACGCCGTGCTCAACCTCTACCCGTACAACCCGGGTCACCTCCTCGTCTGCCCGTACCGCCACGTCGCCGACTACACGGAGCTGACACCGGCGGAGACCGTCGAGCTCGCGGAGTTCACGCAGAAGGCGATGCGGGTCATCCGCGCCGTTTCCGGTCCCGACGGCTTCAACCTCGGGATGAACCAGGGTGAGGTGGCCGGGGCGGGGATCGCCGCGCACCTGCACCAGCACGTCGTCCCGCGGTGGAGCGGGGACGCGAACTTCCTGCCCATCGTGGCGCAGACGAAGGCCCTGCCGCAGGTGCACGCCGATGTGCGCGCGGCGCTGTCGAAGGAATGGAACCGATGAACCCGGAAGATCTCGATTCGCTCGCCGAGTACGCCACGCCCGTCGCCGCCGGCGATGAGACGATCATCGCGATCACGCGTCCGGACCTCGAATCGAACTCGTACCTCTCCCAGCTCTTCGCCGTCGGCTCCGACTCCCCGCGCCGCCTGACCCACGCGTGGCGCGACACCTCACCGCAGCTCGGTGAGTCGTGGGCGGCCTACCTCAGCGCCGAGAAGGGGGAGCGGTCCCAGCTCTTCGCCGGCCCCACCCTGACGACGGCGCACCGGATCACCGACCGCCACCTCGGCGTCTCCGAGTTCGCCCTCGATGATGCGACGGGCCGCATCCTCTACGTCTCCCGGGTGCCCGAACTGGGCCGCTACGGCACTGATGACGACATTCCCGCCGACGAGGAGGCCCCGCGGCGGATCACCTCGGCGGCGTACCAGGCCAACGGGCTCGGATACGTCAAGGACCGTCCCGCGCGGGCGTTCCTCGTCGACCTCAGCGAACCCGGACTCGGCAAGTCGGGGATCGCCGGCTCCGACGAGGTGCCGCTCTCGACGATGCTGACGACCCCGGACTCCGATGTCCACGACCCGCAGTTCTCACCCGACGGTGCGCACATGAGCGTCGTCGCCGCGACCCATACCGACCACGGCGCACCCGACCTGCGCTCGACTGTGTGGCTGCTCGGGGCGAACGGCCCCACCCCGCTCGAGCTGCCGCGGATGAGCGTGAGTCTCCACCGGTGGATCGGCGCCGACCGGATCCTCCTCGTCGGCAGCGACCTCACACGCGACGAACTCGACTTCGTCGGGCAGATGCCCGGTCTCTTCGTCCACGACATGCGCACCGGTGCGACCAAGCGGCTCACCGACCCAGAGACGGTCGCCGTCGCCCAGATCCCGCCGCTTATCCTCGCCGGCACTGTCGTCTTCGCCGTCGACACCGACGGGGCGACCCGTCTGGCCCGGCTCGACCTCGATGCTGCGATCGGTGATTCCGGCACCGAGGCGGCCCTCGACGATCTCGTGTTCCTCACCGACGACGTCACCGTCGTCACGGGCTTCGACGTCGCCGACGGCACCGCGGTCGTCACCGCGGTGACGCCGACAGCGCCGGCCGCACTGCTGCGCGTCGACCTCGAGGCCGCACGGGAGTCGTCCGGTGGGCCGGCCTCGACCGTCGTGCTCGAGCATCCCGCTCCGGCCGCCTCGGTGCGCCCCGAGGTCCTCCGGGTCGAAGGCCCCGGCGGCACGGTCACCGGATGGCTCGCCAAGCCGGCCGGGCAGGGACCGTTCCCGGTGATCCTCAACATCCACGGCGGACCGTTCGCGCAGTACACGCACGGGTGGTTCGACGAGACCCAGGTGCTCACCTCGGCGGGCTATGCCGTCGTCTACGCGAACCCGCGCGGTTCGGGAGGACGCACCCGCACGTGGGGCACCGCGGTGCAGGGCGACATGGCCGCACCGGCGATGGCCGATGTCCTCGCCGTCCTCGACCACGCACTGGCCGCGGACGCCGACCTCGATGCGAGCCGCCTCGGCGTGCAGGGCGGATCGTACGGCGGATATCTCACGGCGATGACGATCGCCGCCGATCACCGCTTCGCCGCGGCGATCGTCGAACGCGGATACCTCGACCCGCACAGCTTCCTCGGCACCTCCGACATCGGACGGTTCTTCACCGAGGAGTACACCTCGCGTGATGCCGCGGCGATCGCCCGGCAGTCCCCGCTCGCCCATGCGAATGCGGTGCGCACGCCGACGCTCGTCATGCACTCCGAGCTCGACTTCCGGTGCCCGCTCGAACAGGCCCAGCAGTACTACGCCGCGCTCCAGCGGGCCGGGGTCGTCACCGAGCTGCTCATCTTCCCCGGTGAGAACCATGAGCTCTCGCGTTCGGGGCAGCCGCGACATCGCCGGCAGCGCTTCGATGCGATCCTCGACTGGTGGGACCAGCGCCTGCGGGCCCCCAAGGCCGACTGCACGACCGTCGATCGCCCGCTCACCACCTCGGCGGTTCGCTGACCCGATGCTCAACACCATCGCCCGCGAGGCATTCACCCGACTCTTCCGTCCCCTGGCCAGGCTGCTCCTGCGCCTCGGGCTCACCCCGGACGCCGTGACGTTCATCGGCACGCTCGGGGTGAGCGCCGGCGCGCTGATCTTCTACCCGCTCGGGCACCTGTTCTGGGGCACGGTCGTCATCACCGTCTTCGTCTTCTGCGACATGCTCGACGGGATCATGGCCCGGGAGATGGGACGCAAGAGCCTGTGGGGCGCATTCCTCGACTCGACGCTCGACCGCATCGCGGACTCCGCCGTGTTCGTCGGTCTCGCACTGTGGTTCTTCCTCGGCGCGGATGATCCGCTCACCGCGCTCCTCGCCCTCGGCTGCCTGGTGACAGGGTCGCTTGTCTCGTATGTGCGGGCGCGGGCCGAGGGCCTGGGCGTCCACGCGTCCGGCGGAATCGCCGAACGCGCCGACCGGTTGTTGGTCACACTCATCGTCACCGGCTTGGTGGGAATGGGACTTCCCGATATCGTTCTGACGGTCGCCTTGGGCGTCTTGATGATCGCCTGCTGCATCACTATCCTGCAAAGAATTTCGTCTGTCCGCCGTCAACTCCTGGAGAACCATGAAACCTCGTAAAGCTTCACGGGTCGTTCTGCTCAATGAGCGCGACGAGGTTCTCCTCATCAGGGCCCAGGACCTGCTCACGCCCACCCATCAGTGGTGGATGACCGTGGGCGGCGGCTCGGAGATGGGCGAATCGCCGGCGCAGACGGCGGCCCGCGAACTCGCCGAGGAGACCGGCCTCGAATGCGAACCCGGCGACCTCATCGGTCCGCTCGCCATCCGCGACGAGGTCTTCCACTTCACGGAGAAGGAGCTGCGGCAGCTCGAGACGTACTTCGCCTACCGGACGAGCGAGGACATCGAACTCGAGGACGCCGTGTGGACGGACATCGAGAAGCGCAGCCTGCTCGAGTTCCGCTGGTGGTCCCGCGACGAGCTCATGGCGACGACCGAGACGATCTACCCGAAGAACCTGCTCAGCCTCATGGAGCTCGCCGCCGTCGGCACCGTGCCCGACGTCCCCCTCGTCATCGACTGAGCGACTGCACCTGGACAGGAGTCAGCCGGACCGCCTCGGTGCGAACCGACCGGACCGGGAAGCGACTGCACCTGGACAGGATTCAGCCGGACCGCCTCGGTGCGAAAGGACTGCACCGCGGAGGTTTCGGCGCGCGGGCGCTGGGGCGTATAGAATCTAAGGGCTTCATCTATAGGAAGGAACACCAGTGTCAGGTCATTCCAAATGGGCAACGACTAAGCACAAGAAAGCTGCCATCGATGCCAAGCGCGGCAAGCTGTTTGCCAAGCTGATCAAGAACATCGAGGTTGCCGCACGCAACGGTGGACCTGATCCCGACGGCAACCCGACCCTCTTCGACGCGATCCAGAAGGCGAAGAAGAACTCGGTGCCCGCAGACAACATCAACCGCGCCGTCAAGCGCGGCGGCGGCCTCGACGGCGAAGCGGTCAACTACGAGACGATCATGTACGAAGGCTACGCGGCCGGCGGCGTCGCACTCCTCATCGAGTGCCTCACCGACAACCGCAACCGTGCGGCCTCCGAAGTGCGCGTCGCCGTGACCCGCAACGGCGGCTCGATGGCCGATCCCGGTTCGGTGTCGTACAACTTCAACCGCAAGGGCGTCATCGTCGTCCCGGCCGAGGGCACCGATGAGGACGCCATCGTCGAGGCGACCCTCGAAGCCGGCGCCGAAGAGGTCAACGACGAAGGGGAGACCTTCGAGGTCATCTCCGAGGCGACCGACCTCGTCGCGGTGCGCACGGCGCTCGTCGACGCCGGCATCGACTACGACTCCGCCGAGGCCTCGTTCGTCCCCGGACTCAAGGTCAGCCTCGACGCAGCCACCGCCACTAAGGTGTTCAAGCTCATCGACGCCCTCGAAGACAGCGACGAAGTGCAGAACGTCTACTCGAACGCCGACGTCAGCGACGAGGTTCTCGCAGAACTCGACGCCTGATGCGCATCCTCGGCGTGGACCCCGGCCTCACGCGGTGCGGATTCGGCGTCATCGACACCCTGCCGGCCAGGAAGGCCGCCATGGTCGCCGTCGACGTCTTCCGCACCCCGTCCGCGGACTCCGTGGACCTGAGGCTGGGGTCCCTCGCCGAGGCGTTCGACACCTGGCTGGACACGCACCGACCCGATGTCGTCGCCATCGAGCGGGTCTTCGCCCGCAATGACGTCTCGACGATCATGGGCACCGCGCAGGCCTCGGGCCTGACGATGGGACTGGCCGCGCGCCGCGGGATCCCCGTCGCCATGCACACTCCGTCCGAGGTCAAGGCAGCGATCACGGGCTCCGGACGGGCGGACAAGAAGCAGGTGACGAACATGGTCACCCGCATCCTCGGACTCGACGCGCCGCCCAAACCCGCCGACGCCGCCGACGCCCTGGCCATAGCGATCTGCCACTCGTGGCGCGGGGCGCTCAGCGCTCAGTCGACGCCGGGGATGAACAAGGACCTCACCGAACGCAAGGGCAGCGGCCGGCAGGGGAGTGGGCTGACCAAAGCCCAGGAACAGTGGGCCCGCGCGCTGCGCAACGCGAAGTGAGCCGAAGCGCGGCGGGATGCCCCGACCGCGCTGCGCGCGTCGATCGCGATTCCGAGCGTCTCGGCTACGATTCGACGCGCCCAATTGAGCTCTGTGCTCAAGGCAAGAGCGCCTCGGAACGAGTTCCTCTCCGCTCTCATCATGACATCGTCCCTGATGAGCACCGCACCTCATTCCTGATTAGAACTGCACCGAACGTCATAGAAAATCAGTTGAGAAAATCGAACGAAACTATAGACATGTGATGTCACTTACATCTAGAATAGAGACAACCGCACAACGTCACCGTTGACGGACAGATTGCCGAGATCATGACACTCACGCCGGAACGACCGCAGAACCACCGGGATGATGGCTCCCGTGGCAGTAAGTCGGGTGCGCGTGCGGGAGCATCGAAGAAGCCCGGGTCGCGAGACAGGAAGGGCTCGACGGCCCCGCGTTCTCTTCGCGATCAGCTCGAAGCGGCCGGAATGGATCTCAGCGGTCATGGACTGGCAGAGACGCTCGGCAGCATGGACGCGGTAGCGGCGCCCGACTTCTCGGCACCTGAGCCCTCGACCTGCGATCCTTCGCTTTCTGATCCTGCGGACGTTGGGCTCTCCGGCCGAGAGGTTCGCCGAGGCGACGGTGGAGGGACGGGCTCACAGACCGCCGCCGGCGAGTCCGGGAGTTCCACCGACGCCGAGGGTGGTGGTGCACCACAACCCGCGCGCGGTGGCATGGACGATGACATCGCCTCGCGGCCGTGCGTGTCCGATATGGACAACCCCTTCCAAACGGCCGTCGACGAGCACCGCGACACCTCCCTGGCAGACTCTCCCCATCCGATGCTCACGAAGGAACAGTGGGCCGACCTCGGAGGCTCGGTCCCCGAGGTGACCGACAGCATCGCTGCGATCACCCGGCTCGAAGCCGAACTCCGCGATTTCCGACGTCCGATGGGACCCGACGAGGCCATCACCGTGATGAGGGGAGTCGAAGCGCTCAGCCGTCTCGTCGATTCGCTCCACGCCGTGACGCTGTCGGTTTTCGAGCGCGTCGGAACGCCCAAGGACTACGGGGCGAAATCGACCAAGGCTCTGGTGCAGGACAAACTCCAACTCAGCAGCACCGAGGCGCACCGCCGCACCGAACTGGCGAAGAACCTCGGCAACCGAGTCGACCTGACCGGGCAGTCGCGGCCGCCGAAGTATCCGATCGTCGCGGCCGGTCTGCAGTCCGGAGCGCTGTCGTCGAGCCAGGCGGCGATGATCGGAAAATGCCTCGACGAGGTCCCCTTCTGGCTCGGCACCGAGGTGCGCGAACGGATCGAAGGCAAACTCGTCGAACGCGCGCCGAGCGTCCGCGTCTCCGACCTCCGGCGGATCTTCACCGCCATGCTCGAGCGGGTCGACCCCGACGGCGCCGAGCCGACCGATTCCCGCGACCGCTCGAAGTACAAGGTCAACGTCCGCCAGCGCCGCGACGGCGACTGGGACCTCAGCGGCCTCCTCGACCCGATCACCGGTGGCATCATCCAGGGATGGCTGACCTCACGGATCAAAGCGGACGACCCGACCGGAGTGGACGACCCGACCGGAGCGGGTGACCCCAGCGAAGCAGGCGACACGTCCAGTGACAGCAGCGCAGACGGCACGCCGGGTCTCGACGATGAGACTGGTGACGGCGGTGCTCAGAATCCAACGGGTCTCGACGGTGGACCCGATGATGACCTCCGCGTCGAGGGCGAACAGATGCTCGAGCTCTTCGGGAGCGTGCTCGCCGGAGACGCATCAGACCGACCGCTGCCCGCCGATGTGAACCCGCAGCTGTCAGGCACAGGCTCCGAGAACCCCCGCGGCTGGGGAGTCCGCGCCGACGGCACGTTCGCCGACACCTCGGACGAACAGGGCACAGTGCAGAACCTCATGTACGAGCGCTTCTCGACACTGATCTCCCACACCGAAATGGGTCGGGTCGGCAGGGGAGCGCCGTTCGCCCTCGTCGTCACCGCAACGGCCGAGAACCTCGCCGAGGGGAAGGGCCGGGCGACGACAGGAGCCGAAGCCGACTTCCCGATCGACCTCGCCGCCGATGAGGGCCTCAACGGCACGGTGTTCTTCCACCTCATGACTGAGAAGGCGAAGTCGATGGCGCTGGCGACCGAACAGCGACACGCGACGCCCCGACAGCTGGCGATCCTCGCCGCGCGAGACAAGGGCTGCACCTTCCCTGGATGCGAGACACCACCGGGCTGGTGCGACGCGCACCACGTCTTCCCTTGGGCACTCGGCGGCAGAACCGACCTCAACAACCTCACTCTCGTCTGCAGCATGCACCACCACCTCATCGACAGATCCGAGTGGGAGACGATCATGCTCAAGGACGGCCGTGCCGCATGGATACCACCTGCCTCGGTCGACATCGAACGGAGGCCGATCCTCCACGCGAGATTCGTCACCGACGACGCCGTCGACACGCTCTTCGCCGACCTGCCGCTGTCGCCGCTCACCGCCGCCGATGTCGGCGTCGATGCGGAGCACTGCGGGCCGGAGCTGATGCGGGGGAGCGACGCGGATTCGGTGCGATGGAGCAGTGGGTCCGAACCGGGTGCCGCGCGAGAGCCAGGCGGGGGCATCGACGATCGCAGCGATGGCGGCGCCACCGATAGTGGTGCCATGGGCGGCGATGCCGCCGGTGACGTTGCAGCCGGTGGCGATGTTCCGGGGCCCGATGATCGGGGTCTGTGGTGAGCGCCCGTTTGAGGGGACGAGTGTGCCACCGGCCCGGGCATGTCGGATGAGGCGAGCGACCTCGAACTGTTAGTCTGGATTCGTACACGTGTTCCCACCTGAAAGGCAGTCCGTGATCAGTTTCCTCAGCGGTACGGTCCATCGCATCGCAGCTGACCACCTCGTCGTCCTCACCTACGGTGTCGGCAGGAAAGTGCACGTGACACCCGACACCCTGGCCGGCACCCGCCACGGCGCCGACATCGACCTCGTCACGACCCTCGTCGTCCGCGAGGACTCGATGACCCTCTTCGGCTTCGGCACCGAGGACGAGAACCACACCTTCGAGGTCCTCCTGACGATCTCGGGCATCGGACCCCGCCTCGCGATGGCCATCCTCTCCGTCATGGGCCCCGACGAACTCGCCGCCGCGATCGCCGGCCAGGACGCCACCGCCCTGACCCGCGTGCCGGGCATCGGCAAGAAGGGCGCCTCGCGGATCATCCTCGAACTCGAGAACAAGCTCCCGAAGTTCGCCGCCGCAGCACCGGGCCCCGCGCTCTCCTTCGGCGGGACCAATCAGCAGGTCGTCGACGCCCTCGTCGGCCTCGGCTGGAAGGAGCCCCAAGCCGCCGAGGTGGTCCAGGAGGTCGTCGCTGACCTCGAGGCCGACGCCGGCACCTCGGCGCTGCTCAAGGCCTCGCTCAAAGTCCTCGGTGCCCGGAAATGACCGACCGCGAAACCGCCTCCTACGAGATGGACTTCGGCGACCAGCGGCTCACCGGCGCCGAGCACGACCGGCTCGTCTCCGGCAGCGCCGAAGCCGCTGAACGCGACGCCGAGGCGGCGCTGCGACCCAAGGGCCTCCACGACTTCATCGGCCAACCGCAGGTCCGCGAACAGCTCTCGCTCGTCCTCGACGCCGCGAAGGCCCGGCACAAGGCCCCCGACCACGTCCTGCTCTCCGGCCCGCCCGGACTCGGGAAGACGACGCTGGCGATGATCATCGCCCACGAGATGCAGGCGAGCCTGCGCGTGACCTCCGGCCCCGCCGTCCAGCACGCCGGCGACCTCGCCGCGATCCTCTCCTCCCTCGAAGAGGGCGAAGTCCTCTTCATCGACGAGATCCACCGGATGGCCCGCGCCGCCGAGGAGATGCTCTACGTCGCGATGGAGGACTTCCGCGTCGACGTCATCGTCGGCAAGGGCCCCGGCGCCACGGCGATCCCGCTCGACCTCCCGCCCTTCACCCTCGTCGGCGCGACGACTCGTTCGGGACTCCTCCCGGCGCCGCTGCGCGACCGCTTCGGCTTCACCGGGCACCTCGACTTCTACTCGAGCGCCGACCTGCTCACCGTCCTCACCCGCTCTGCCCGGATGCTCGGCATCGACGCGGAGAACCGCGGTCTCACCGAGATCTCCACCCGCTCCCGGGGCACGCCCCGCATCGCCAACCGTCTGCTCCGCCGCGTCCGGGACTGGGCGCAGGTGCGCGGCAACGGCACCATCGACGAGGCCGCGGCGCTCAACGCGCTTACCGTCTACGAAGTCGACGAACTCGGCCTCGACCGCCTCGACCGGTCCGTCCTCGAAGTCCTCTGCAAGCGCTTCGCCGGCGGTCCCGTGGGACTCGGCACGCTGTCGGTGTCGGTGGGGGAGGAGGCCGACACGGTCGAAACCGTGTCCGAGCCGTACCTCGTGCGGGAGGGCCTCATCAGCCGCACCCCACGCGGACGCGTCGCCACCTCGGCGGCATGGAGGCATCTGGGACTCCACATCCCAGCAAACTATGAGTACTGAACCCTGCGTATCGGTTCGCCTTGAGTACGGACTTCGAACTAAGCTAGTGCACTGGTCCGTTCTTATGGAAGGTTGATACCTGTGGATTTGCTGATCCCTCTCGCGCTCGCTGCGCTGCTGATTTTTTTCCTGTTCAACTCTCGGCGTAAGCAGAAGGCGCGTGCGGAGCAGATCAAGACGAACCTCGTTCCCGGAGCCAAGGTCATGACGACCTTCGGCGTCTTCGGCACCGTGCTCTCGATCGACGACGAGGACAACCAGGTCACCATCGAATCCGGACCCGGCACGGTCCTGCGCGTGCACCGCCAGGCCATCGGCCAGATCGACACCCCGGACACCGCTGTCGATGCGGCCCCCGCCACCGAGGCGACCGACTCCCCGGCGATCACCGACGCCGAACTCGACGCGATGAACGAGCGCAAGCGCGCCGAGGCGGGCGACGACGACCTCAAGGCCGCCGACGCTGACCTCAACGCCGCCGACGCCGACTTCAAGGCCGACCGTGCCGATGCGAAGGCCGCCGATGCCGATCTCAAGGCCGACCGCGCCGATGAGAAGGCCCTCGACGCCGATCTCAAGGCTGACGACGCCGATCTCACGGCCGACAAGGCCGACCGCACTGCCGCCGAGGCGGATGCGGCTGCCAAGACCAACGCCGACGACGTGGACGGCAGCTCGACTGAGGATCCGTCGAAGGGGACCGGCACCGACAAGCCGGACACCGACGACAAGAAGAACTGATCCCCTCACTGCTCCCGATCGAAAGCTGAGACGTGTCCGACATCGAAGAAAAGCCACGCCCTGGTTTGCGCTTCCTGTGGTTGACGGTCGTCACCCTGATCCTCCTCGGCGTCCTCGCCGCAGGTGTCATCTGGTCCGACGCCACACCCACACCGAAGCTCGCCCTCGACCTCGAGGGCGGCACCTCGATCATCCTCGAACCCCAGGTGTCCGAGGACACGACGATCAGCACGGAACAGCTCGATCAGGCAGTCGCCATCATCCGCCAGAGGGTCGACTCGACGGGTGTCTCCGAAGCCGAGATCTCGACGCAGGGCGACAGGAACATCGTCGTCAACCTGCCGGGCAACCCCGATGAGGAGACTCGCAACCTCGTCCGCTCCTCGGCTCAGCTCGTCTTCCGCCGAGTCGCCCTCGTCGGCGACCCGCGCTCCCAGGCGCAGATCGACGAACAGCAGCAGGGACAGAACGGGGGAGACCCCTCCGAGGGGCTGACCGACGAGGAGCGCCAGCGCCTCGAAGACCTCACCGGTGGCAGCCAGGACGCTCCGACCGGCGGCGGCGCCGTCGTCAACTCGAGCAGTGCAGACGCCGCCGGCTCAGGTGACGGCAGTGCGACCGACGAACCCGCGAACGCCGGCGGCAACGCGCCCGCCCCGTCCGAGTCGCCCGCGGGTGAGGCCCCTGCGGATGAGTCGCCGGAGGGCGAGACCCCTGCGCCGACCCAGGCCGGTGAAAGTCAGGGTGAGGACACCCAGGTCACCGACTCGACGCCGCGCCCCCTGTTCGATCCCGAGCAGGACACCGCCGAATGGCAGACGCAGGACATCATCAACCAGTACACGGAACTCGACTGCACGAACCCGGAGAACCGGACCGGCGGCGTCCAGCAGCCGGCCGACCAGCCGGTCGTCTCGTGCGCCCAGGACGGGTCGGCGAAATACGTGCTCGGTCCCGTCGAGCTCTCCGGTGACCACCTCACCGACGCGACCTTCGGCTACGCAGCCGGCGCCAACGGCGTCCAGACCAACCAGCCCGCCGTCAACCTCGAGTTCGACGACACGGGACGCGAGATCTTCAAGCAGATCACCTCGGCGATCACCGGTCTCCAGCAGCCGTACAACCAGTTCGCGATCACCCTCGACGGGCTCGTCCTCTCCGCACCGACCTCGAACGCCGTCATCACCGACGGCCGCGCCGAGATCTCGGGCAACTTCACCCTCGACGAGGCCCAGACTCTGGCCAACCAGCTGAAGAACGGCTCCCTGCCGATCAGCTTCCAGGTCCAGAGCGAAGAGCAGATCTCACCGACCCTCGGTGCGAACTACCTCAACATCGGCATCCTCACCGGGCTCGTCGGTCTCCTCCTCGTCGTCGTCTACTCGCTCCTGCAGTACCGGGTCCTCGGACTCGTCACCGTCTCGAGCCTCGTCGTCGTCGGCGTCCTCACCTATCTGCTCCTCCTCATCGCCTCATGGAGATACGGCTACCGGCTCTCCCTGGCCGGTGTCGCCGGTATCATCATCGGCATCGGCATGGCGGCGGATTCGTTCATCGTCTACTTCGAACGCGTCAGAGACGAGCTGCGCAGCGGCCGGAACCTGCTCTCGGCCGTCGAAGTCGGCTGGGACCGCGCCAAGCGCACGATCTGGGCGTCGAAGTCGGTCAACATGCTCGCCGCCGTCATCCTCTACATCCTCGCCGTCGGTTCGGTGCGCGGCTTCGCGTTCACCCTCGGCCTCGCGGTCATCGTCGACATCCTCGTCGTCTTCCTCTTCACCCACCCGATGCTCCAGCTTCTGGCACGGACGAAGTTCTTCGGCCAGGGGCACCCGATGTCGGGTATGGATCCGCGTCTGCTCGGGGTCAAGCCGGCCGCCTACCGCGGTGCGCTCGGCATCGACCTCGACAACAAGGACAAGTCGCCCGAAGCCCAGCGCCGCGACAAGGCGCGGGCTCGCAAACTCGGGCTCGACGACGACGCGGAGACGATCGCCGGCCGCCGCGCCAAGCGCCGGGCCGAAGCGAAGAGCTCCGCGTCGTCCGAGGAATCGGCGAGCAGCTCCCGGTCGGCGACCGCGACGAAGACCGCACTGGCCGACGACTCGGCGGAGACCGACGAGGTGACCGAGGCCGAGGAGGTGACCGAGGCCGAGGACGCGACGACCGCGGACACTGCCATGGACGCGGAGGACTCCGAGTCCGGCACGGCAGCGTCGGCCGAGTCCGCTGATGCGGCCGGGCCGAAGAAGACGAAGAGCTCGCGACGCAAGCGCGGATCGGACGCACCGTCGACCGGCGGCACGATCGCCGAACGGAAGGCGGCCGCCAAGCGCGCGGCAGCCGCAGACGATGAGAAGGGGGCAGAGAAGTGAAGAAGTTCTTCGCCTGGGGCAATCGCCTCCACAACGGTGAGTCCTCCATCCCCTTCGTCGGGAAGGCCAAGCTCTGGCTCTCGATCGCCGGCGTCCTCGTCATCCTCTCCCTCCTCGTTCCGCTCATCGCCGGCTTCAACTTCGGCATCGCCTTCCGCGGCGGTTCGCAGTTCCAGGTCGACAACGTCACCGACACCTCGGCGAGCCGGGGCGAGACCATCGTCAACGACGTCGTCGCCGACTCCGAACCGCGCCTGACCCCGACCGGGGACACCGCGGTGCGCATCGAGACGAACCAGCTCTCCGACGAGCAGATGCAGGAAGTCCGCGACGCCCTCTCGGCCGGGTACGACGTTCCCGCCGAGGACGTCACCTCGACCTTCGTCGGCCCCCAGTGGGGTGCTGACGTCACCCAGAAGATGGTCAGGGCCCTCGTCATCTTCGTCGCGATCGCGATGATCGTCATGGCGCTCTACTTCCGGACCTGGAAGATGTCGCTGGCCGCGATCGTCGGGCTCTTCGTCGTCATGATCATCACGATGGGCATCTACTCGGCCACCGGCTTCGAAGTCACCCCGGAAGCCGTCATCGGCTTCCTCACCGTCCTGAGCTTCTCGCTCTACGACACGGTGGTCGTCTTCGACAAGATCCGCGAGAACACCGCGCGATTCAAGGACAACAAGCGCCTGAAGTTCTCCGAGCTCGTCAACCTCGGCATCAACCAGACGACGGTGCGCTCGATCAACACCTCCGTCGTCTCCGTGCTGCCGATCGCCTCGATCCTCTTCATCGGCGTCTTCCTCCTCGGCGCGGGCACGCTCGTCGACATCTCGCTGTCGCTCTTCGTCGGCACGATCGTCGCCGCCGCCTCGACGCTCTTCGTCGCCAGCCCCCTCTACGCGCTCCTGCGGTCGAACGAACCCGCCGTGAAGGAACAGGAAGAGGCCGTGCGTGAATTACGCTTGAAGGACGGCAAAGACGATGTGGCACCCGTGATCCACGCTGAGGTCTGAGACGAGACCACGAGCAGGATCATGCTGGAGAGGGGGACGTGATGGCATCATCAGCTGAATCGCGCCGTCCGCGCGGCATCTCCCGTCTGGCCTGGTGGGCGGCCAGGGCGCAGAACGACCCCGGCTACCCGCGGGTGCTCGGACCGATGATCCGGGCCTTGCAGTCGAGTCACCCGAAGGCCGACATCGACCTCGTCGTCCGTGCCTACACGGTCGCCGAGGAGGCGCACCGCGGGCAGACCCGGAAGTCCGGGGACCCCTACATCACCCATCCGGTGGCAGTTGCGACGATCCTTGCCGAGATCGGCATGCTCCCGGTCACCCTGGCCGCGGCGCTCCTCCACGACACCGTCGAGGACACCGACTACTCACTCGAGCAGCTCACCGAGTCCTTCGGCCCCGAGGTCGCCGCCATGGTCGACGGGGTGACGAAGCTCGACAAGCTCACCTATGGTCAGGCCGCGCAGTCGGAGACCGTGCGGAAGATGATCGTCGCGATGGCCAAGGACATCCGCGTCCTCGTCATCAAGCTCGCCGACCGTCTCCACAACGCGCGCACGTGGAAGTTCGTGCCCGCCTCGTCGAGCACGAAGAAGGCACGCGAGACCCTCGAGATCTACGCCCCGCTCGCGCACCGGCTCGGCATGAACACGATCAAGTGGGAACTCGAGGATCTCTCGTTCCAGGTCCTCCACCCCAAGGTCTACGACGAGGTGGTCCGCCTCGTCGCCGACCGGGCACCGGAGCGGGAGAAGTACCTCTCGACCGTCTCCCATGAGCTCCAGTCCGAACTCGCCGACTCCGGTATCGAGGCGGCCATCACCGGCCGGCCGAAGCACTACTACTCGATCTACCAGAAGATGGTCGTGCGCGGTCACGAGTTCGCCGACATCTACGATCTCGTCGGCGTCCGCGTCCTCGTCGAAACCGTCCGCGAATGCTACGCGACCCTCGGCATCGTCCACGCCCGGTGGAACCCGGTCCCCGGCCGGTTCAAGGACTACATCGCGATGCCGAAGTACAACATGTACCAGAGCCTCCACACCACGGTCATCGGCCCCGGCGGCAAACCCGTGGAGATCCAGATCCGCACCCATGAGATGGACCGGCGCGCGGAGTTCGGCGTCGCCGCCCACTGGAAGTACAAGGACCGCGGCAACCCGTCGAAGGCGATCACCTCGAACACCGCCCGGTCGGTCAAGGTCTCCGACGACGGCGGCGTCGACGACGCCGCGTGGCTGCGCCAGCTGCTCGACTGGCAGCGCGAGGTCAGCGACCCCGACGAGTTCCTCGACAGCCTCCGCTACGAGGTCAACTCGAAGGAGGTCTATGTCTTCACGCCCAAGGGCGACGTCATGAGCCTGCCCGCGGGCGCGACCCCCGTCGACTTCGCCTACGCCGTCCACACCGAGGTCGGCCACAAGACGATGGGCGCCCGCGTCAACGGCCGACTCGTCGCCCTCGACACGGAGCTGAAGAACGGCGACTCCGTCGAGGTGTTCACCTCGAAGGACGAGAACGCCGGTCCGAGCCGTGACTGGCTCGGCTTCGTCAAGAGCCCCCGTGCCCGATCGAAGATCCGCCAGTGGTTCTCGAAGGAACGACGCGAAGAGGCGATCGAGAACGGTCGCGAACAGCTCGCCCGTGCGATGCGCCGGCACTCGCTGTCCGCGAACGCCCTGATGAGCCAGGAAGCCCTCCAGGTCGTCGCCACCGAACTGCGCCTGCCCGATGTCACCGCGCTCTACGCGGCGATCGGCAACGGCGTGACCTCGGCCGCCCACGTCGTCGACCTGCTCGCAAAGGAGGTCGGCGAAGAGGAGGAGGTCCCGGTCCTCCCGCCGGAGCCGCGCAACCGCACCGGTCAGTCCTCGGGCCACCACTCCTCGGCCGGCGGAGTCGTCGTCAAGGGCGTCGACGACGTCCTCGTCAAACTCGCCCGCTGCTGCACCCCGGTGCCCGGGGATGAGATCGTCGGCTTCGTCACCCGCGGCTCAGGGGTCTCCGTGCACCGGGTCGACTGCCCCAACGTCGTCTCCCTCGAACGCGAACCCGAGCGCATGGTCGAGGTCTCGTGGGGGGAGAAGACGAGCGGGGTCTACCTCGTCCAGATCCAGGTCGAAGCCCTCGACCGTTCCGGTCTGCTCTCCGACATCACCAAGGTGCTCACGGAGACCCATGTCAACATCCTCTCCGCGTCGGTGGCGACGTCGAAGGCCCGGGTCGCCCAGTCGAAGTTCGTCTTCGAGATGTCCGATGCCAGCCACCTCGACACCGTGCTCTCCGCGGTCCGGAAGGTCGAAGGCGTCTTCGACGTCTACCGCATCTCCGGCGGCTGAGCCTCCTCGTCCGACCGCAGGACCGTCGCTGCACGGACTCCAGGAGCGCGGCCCGGGCGCGTGAAATGGTCGAGGACCTGCCGCATCTGCGCAGCGTACGGGCGCCGTCCCACCTCGGCGAGATAGAGCCGCAGACGCCTGACCATGCCACCGGGGACATCGTCGATGAGCGCGGCGATCTGCGGGCCGGATGCCCGCCGGGGGTCGCGGACGAGGGGGAGAAGCAGATCGTAGAGGGTGCGCTCCGGCGTCGTCACCGGGTGACCCGCGATCGTCTCCCAATCACCGCGGGCGAGACTGAGCTCGTGGACGACGAGCCCCGTCGACTCGAGCACGCGCCGGCGCGGATGCGTCGTCAGCGTCAGCGGACTCGGGGCGCGACCGAGCCCGACGTGGACCCACCAGGCGGTCGCGTGAGAGACGACGAGGCGGGCCGGGAGCTGCGCGGCGAGCGCACTCATCCGCTCCTCGGGACCGAGCACCGCCCCCGTGCGCACCCACGTCGTCTCCGACAGCCTGGTGAGCAGACCGTCGAGAGTGAGCTCCGTGAGATGCTCATAGCCGAAATCGCTGAGACGGAAGATGTCCTCCATGGCGCAACTCTCGTCGCCCGGCGCGCTGAGATCAAGAGCGGAAACGGAGCCTGTGGATAACCGTCCGGCGACCGCACCGCCTGTGGATAACTGCCGAACAGGTCAGTCAGTCGAGTTCGGCGGCCGTCTGCGCGAGCTGATCGCGCCACGCCCGGCGGGCATCGAGGGCTGCCTGCGCATCGGCCACGGCCTTCTCGTCGCCGCCGGTCTTCGCCTTCTCCAGCGCCGCCTCGAGTTCGGCGATCGACTCGTCGAGCTGGCTCAGCGCCCCCGAGGTCCGCGCCTTCGTCTCGGGGTTGCTGCGCTTCCACGCGGCGTCCTCGGCCTCGGCCAGCGCCCGTTCGACCTCGCGCAGACCGTTCTCCATGCGGGAGACATCGGCGCGGGGAACCTTCCCGGCCTCCTCCCACTCGTCCTGGATGACCCGCAGCTCACGCTTCGCGGCGGTCGGATCGGTGATCGGGAGCAGCGCCTGGGCCTTCTTCAGCAGCTCCTCCTTGACGACGAGGTTGCCCTTGAACTCCTCGTCGAGGGCGGCGTTCTCGGCGTCGCGGGCGGCGAAGAAGACGTCCTGTGCGGCCCGGAAGCGCGCCCAGAGCGCGTCATCGTCCTTGCGGGAGGCCCGGGGGGCGCGCTTCCACTGGCTCATGAGGTCCTTGTACTTCTGGGACACCGTGCGGAAATCGGTCGAGCCGGACAGGGCCTCCGCCTCGGCGACGATCTTCTCCTTGATCCGCTTGCCCTCGGAGTTGTGCTTGTCGAGTTCGGCGAAGAAGTCCTTGCGCTTGCGCTCGAACGTGTTCCGCGCCTGCGAGAACCGGCCCCACAGCTCCTGGTCGACCGAACGCGGCAGGCGCGGTCCGCTGCGCTGCATGTCCTTCCACTGCGCGAAGAGCTCGCGCAGGCGAGCCCCGGAGACCTTCCACTGGATCTTGTCCGGGTCCTTGCCGGCGAGGCTCTCGGCCTCGACGACGAGCTCCTCGCGCTTCTGCGCGGCCTCGAGCTTGGCCGCCTCGGTGCGGGCCGCCTGCTTCGACTCCGTCGCCTTCGCATCGGAGATCAGGGTGTCGAGGGTGGCGCCGAGTCCCTTGAGGTCACCGACGACGTTGGCCTCGGCCAGCGACTCGCGCAGCGTCGTCGCCGCGTGCGTGACCTCCCGGCCCGGCGCCCCGGCTGAGAGGCGGCTGCGCAGGTGAGCGGCGTGTTCGAGGAGTTCGACGTACTTCTTCGCGAAGTACTCGATGGCCTCGTCGCCGGTCGCGTCCGGGTACTGGCCGACCTCGCGTTCGCCATCGGCGGTGATGACGAAGACGGTGCCCTGCTCGTCGGCGCGACCGTGCGTGACCGCGCGCGCCACCTCGGCGTCATGGTCGACCATGCTGCCGGCCACCGGCTGCGCTGCCTGCGGACGCGGGACGGCTGAGGGACGGGGAGTCGGCTTCGGAGTCGGGGTCGACATGTTTCTCACCTATTCTTCATCGGTCGAACCGGCGCTGGCGCCGATCACTCGATCTGCTGGGGTTATCCCAGCATAACCACCACGTCACCCCTCGTTAGACTTTGGCCATGGATGTCTTCACGACGCGCGCCGAATTCCTCGATGTCAACTGCTACGCCGTTCGAGCCGAGGGGGAGAGCGACTGCATCCTCATCGACGCCGGCTACGACGCCGGACCCGAGCTCGCCGAGCTCGCCGCCGCCGAAGGACTCACCCCCGTCGCGATCTTCCTCACCCACGGACATCCCGACCATATCCTCGGGCTGCCCTCGCTGCTCGGCCGCTGGGACGTGCCCGTCCACCTCGGCGAACCCGACCACTACCGGGTCAGCGCACCGGGGGAGACGCTGGGCCCTCAGTTCGCGCAGATGATCGCTCCGCTGCTCGAAGGATGGCAGGCCCCCGCCGAGGTGGTCCCCCTCAACGCGGGCACCGTCGTCACCGTCGCCGGGCTCACCGTCACCGCGATCGCCGCCCCCGGCCACACCGAGGGCTCGACGCTGCTGTCCGTCAGCGCCGACGGCGAGGAGGTCATCTTCACCGGTGACGTCGTCTTCGCCGGTGCGATCGGACGCATCGACCTGCCCGGCGGGGACGCTGCGGCGATGGCGGACACGCTGCGGGCGTTTGCGACCCTGCCCGACGTTCCCATCTATCCTGGACACGGTCCGGCCTCCCGGGTCGGTCACGAACTGCGGACGAACCCGTTCCTCTGAGCCGACCCGGCACAGCAGACACCGGCCCGTGAGCACCACCCACACGAACGACAGTGCACCATCCCTGCACCACCCCACAGCAAGGAGAACCATGGCGAAGTCAGCCCGTCTGTCCGGATTCCCGGAACGGCTCCCGGCCGAGCGCGTGATCGAGAAGCGCATCATCGACATCCTCGACCACACCTTCGCCCTCCACGGCTTCTCCGCCCTCCACCACCGCGCCGTCGAACCGCTGAGCCAGCTCGCGAAGGACGGGGAGATCGACAAGGAGATCTTCGCGGTCTCCCGTCTCCACTCCGAGGGCACCGAGCGCAACCCGCTCGGCCTCCACTTCGATCTCACCGTGCCCCTGGCCCGCTTCGTCACGGAGAACGCGAACGAGCTGAGCTTCCCGTTCCGGGCCACCCGCATCCAGCCGGTGTGGCGCGGGGAGCGCCCGCAGCAGGGCCGCTACCGCGAGTTCATCCAGGCCGACATCGACATCATCGCCGACGGTGAGCTGCCCGGACACTTCGAGGTCGAGATCCCGCTCGCCATCGCCGACGCATTCGCCCGCCTCGCCCCGCTCGGCGTCCCGCCGATCCGGATCGTCGTCAACGACCGCCGCCTCCTCGAGGGCTTCGCCCGGGGGATCGGGCTGACCGACATCCCCGCCGTGCTGCGCAGCCTCGACAAGTACGACAAGATCGGGCCCGAGGAGGTCGCGAAGCTGCTCGCCGCCGACGCCGGTGCCGATGAGCGACAGCAGCAGCTGTGCCTGGCGCTGGCCGCGATCGAATCCGATTCGCCCGACTTCGCCGACGAGGTCCGCGCCCTCGGCGTGAGCCACCCGCTCCTCGATGAGGGGCTGGAGGCGCTGACGACGATGCTCGCCGCCGCGGCCGAGCGCGCTCCCGGCGTCCTCGTCGCGCAGCTGAAGATCGCGCGCGGACTCGACTACTACACGGGCGCCGTCTACGAGACGCAGCTCGTCGGCCACGAGGAGCTCGGCTCCGTCGCCTCGGGCGGACGCTACGACTCGCTCGCGACGGTCGGCAAGAAGACCTACCCGGGGGTGGGCATGTCGATCGGCATCTCCCGGCTCATGGCCTTCGTCCTCGGTGAGGACAGCGGCATCTCCGCGACTCGGGGCACCCCCTCGGCCGTCGTCATCGCCGTCACCGACGAGGAGCGCCGCGGCGAGGCAGACGCCGTCGCGGCGGCTCTGCGCGCCCGCGACATCGCCTGCGAGGTCTCCCCGAGTGCCGCGAAGTTCGGCCGCCAGATCCGCTATGCCGAACGCCGGGACATCCCGTTCGTCTGGTTCACCGACGGCGAGGCAGGCCACGAGGTCAAGGACATCCGCTCCGGTGAGCAGACCCCGGCCGACCCGCAGACGTGGGAGCCCCCGGCCGAGGATCTCCGGCCCCGTGTGACCGGGGCGTAGGGGAGCGCGCGGGACCGGGCGCGGGCCGGACAGTGAGGACGCCTAAGTCGGATCCGGGGCGAGCGACCCGTCGGGGGCGATGTGCTCGAACATCTCCCGGACCATCGAGACGACATGCGGGTCGTCGACGGTGTAGAAGATCCGCCGCCCCTCCCGGCGGGAGGAGATGAGCCCGGCCAACCGGAGCTTGGCGAGATGCTGGCTGACTGCCGGCACGGTCGCCCCGATCGCCTCGGCGAGGGAGGAGACGTCGAGCTCCTGGTGCACGAGCGTCCACACGACCCGCAGCCGGGTCGCCTGCGAGAGCATGCGGAACGTCTCGGCGGCGACCTCGACCTGCGCCGAGGTGGGCGTCGGGTCGGTCTCCGTTGCGTCCATGGGTCCTCTCTGTCCGCGCTGTACGCGTGCGGGGGTAGGGTGTTCGAGCGACTATCATTGGTCACGCACTCCCCGCATCACCATCGTAAAGGAGCCCATCAGTGCTGCGAAGCCACGAAACCGGAAGCCTGCGTGCCGCCAACGCAGGAGAGACCGTCACCCTCGCCGGGTGGGTCGATCGCCGTCGCGATCATGGAGGTGTCGCCTTCATCGATCTGCGGGATGCTTCGGGAATCGTCCAGGTCGTCGTCCGCGAGGATGACGCGCACGCGCTGCGCAACGAGACCGTCGTCAAGGTCACCGGCACCGTGGCCCTGCGCCCCGAGGGCAACCAGAACCCCAACCTGCCCACCGGTGAGATCGAGATCGTTGACACGAGCGTGGAGATCCTCGCCGAGGCGGCCCCGCTGCCGTTCCAGGTCTCCGACCACGCCGAGGATGCCGGCACCGTCGGTGAGGAGACCCGCCTGAAGTACCGCTACCTCGACCTGCGCCGGTCGGGTCCGGCACATGCGATGCGGCTGCGCTCGGCGGTCAACAAGGCCGCCCGCGGAGTCCTCGACGAGCACGGCTTCGTCGAGATCGAGACGCCGACGCTGACGAAGTCGACGCCCGAGGGCGCCCGCGACTTCCTCGTCCCGGCCCGCCTCCAGCCCGGTTCGTGGTACGCCCTGCCGCAGTCGCCGCAGCTGTTCAAGCAGCTCCTCCAGGTCGCCGGCATGGAGCGCTACTACCAGATCGCCCGCTGCTACCGCGACGAGGACTTCCGCGCCGACCGGCAGCCGGAGTTCACGCAGCTCGACATCGAGGCCTCGTTCGTCGAGCAGGCCGATGTCATCGCCCTGGCCGAGGAGATCCTCGTCGCCCTGTGGAAGCTCATCGGCTACGACATCGAGACGCCGATCCCGCACATCACCTACCACGAGGCGATGGAGCGGTTCGGGTCGGACAAGCCCGACCTGCGCTTCGGCCTCGAACTGACGAACCTCACCGAATTCTTCTCCGAGACCCCGTTCCGCGTCTTCCAGTCCGCGTACGTCGGCTCCGTCGTCTACCCCGGCGGCGGCTCGCTGCCGCGCAGGCAGCTCGACGCGTGGCAGGACTGGGCGAAGCAGCGCGGCGCGAAGGGCCTCGCGTACGTCCTCGTCGCCGAGGACGGCACGCTGACCGGTCCCGTCGCGAAGAACATCTCCGATCAGGAGAAGGCCGGTCTCGTCGAGGCCGCCGGAGCGAACCCCGGCGATGCGATCTTCTTCGCCGCCGGCGATGCCGGAAGCTCGCGGGCCCTCCTCGGTGCCGCGCGCCGTGAGATCGCCGAGCGCACCGGCCTGATCAAGGACGGCGACTGGGCGTTCGTCTGGGTCGTCGACGCCCCGCTCTTCGAATCCGCCGCCGACGCTCAGGCCGCCGGTGACGTCGCCGTCGGCGAAGGCCAGTGGACGGCCGTCCACCACGCCTTCACCGCTCCGAAGCCGGAGTTCCTCGACTCCCTCGAATCCGATCCGGGGGCGGCGCTGGCTTACGCCTACGACATCGTCTGCAACGGCAACGAGATCGGCGGCGGGTCGATCCGCATCCACCAGCGCGCCGTCCAGGAGCGCGTCTTCGAGATCATGGGCATTTCCGAGGAGGAGGCGCAGGAGAAGTTCGGCTTCCTCCTCGAGGCCTTCAAGTTCGGGGCGCCCCCGCACGGCGGCATCGCCTTCGGCTGGGACCGCATCGTGTCCCTGCTCGCCGGGGTCGATTCGATCCGCGAGGTCATCGCGTTCCCGAAGTCCGGCGGCGGCTACGATCCGCTCACGCAGGCACCGGCCCCCATCACCGAGGCGCAGCGCGCCGAGGCGGGCGTCGACTTCGATCCGGACGCCGACGCCGACGCGTGATGCAGTGATCGCGTGATGCAGTGACTCAGGCACCCCGATGAGTCAGGGTTCGCGGTGACCGACGGGCCCGACCTCTTCTCCGACCCGGACCGGGACAATCCCGGTCCGGGCAGCGGTGCGTTCGAGCCCGGTCAGGGGCGCGCGCTCGATCCGCTCGCGGTGCGGATGCGTCCGCGCACCATCGCCGAGGTCGTCGGCCAGGACCATCTGACGTTCCCCGGGTCCCCGCTCAACCAGCTCGTCGAGGCGAGCGGGGGAGACCGGGCCGGCGCCTCCTCGGTGATCCTCTGGGGTCCTCCCGGAGTCGGCAAGACGACGCTCGCGCATGTCATCTCGCATGCCCCGGGCCGTCGGTTCGTCGAGCTCTCGGCGATCACGGCCGGGGTCAAGGACGTCCGGCAGGTCATCGAGAACGCCCGCCGCGAACGCGAGATGTACGGGCGCACGACCGTGCTCTTCCTCGACGAGATCCACCGGTTCTCCAAGGCGCAGCAGGACGCGCTGCTGCCGGCGGTGGAGAACCGGCTCGTCGTCCTCGTCGCGGCGACGACGGAGAACCCGTCGTTCTCGATCATCTCGCCGCTGCTCTCCCGCTCGCTCATGCTCACGCTGCGCCCGCTCGACGACGCGGCGATCGCGCAGCTCCTCGAGCGCGCGATCGCCAGTGAGCGGGGACTGGCCGGCCAGTTCGCCCTCGACCCCGAGGCGAAGGACTTCATCGTCCGCATCTCCGGGGCCGATGCGAGGCGCTCACTCACCCTCCTCGAGGCCGCGGCCGGGATCGCCGCGGCGCAGGCAGCCGAGCAGGGCGACGCCGGCGCGGAGCAGAGCGGCGCTGACGCGGACGAGGCGGGCGACGAGGCGCCGGGTGAAAGCGAGCCCGGCGAGAGCGATGCTGGTCCGATCCTCATCACCGAGGAGGCGGTGGCCGAAGCGAGCAGCGAGACCGTGCTCCGCTACGACCGGGACGGCGACCAGCACTACGACGTCATCTCCGCGTTCATCAAGTCGATCCGCGGCTCCGACGTCGACGCAGCCCTCCACTACCTCGCGCGGATGATCGTCGCCGGTGAGGATCCCCGATTCATCGCCCGCCGCGTCGTCATCTCCGCGGCCGAGGACATCGGGATGGCCGATCCGCAGGCGCTGCCGATCGCTGTGGCCGCCTCGACGGCGGTGCAGAACATCGGGATGCCCGAAGGTCGGATCCCCCTCGCCGAGGCGGTCACCTACCTGGCGATGGCCCCGAAGTCGAACGCGAGCTACAAGGCCCTTGACGCCGCGATCGCCGATGTCCGAGCCGGGAAGTCCGGTGAGGTTCCCAACCATCTGCGCGACGCGCACTATCCGGGAGCGAAGGCCCTCGGCCACGGCAAGGGCTACATGTACGCCCACAACTACCCCCACGGGGTCGCCCCGCAGGAGCACCTGCCTGAGACGCTCAAGGGCACGGAGTACTACACGCCCTCGGGCAACGGCCTCGAGCGCACCATCGAAGAGCGGCTGGCCACGATCCGCAAGATCCTCCGCGGCGAGTGACCCTCCGCGTGATCCGCGTCGCAGCGCCTCCGTCCGCATTGCGGGAAGGGTGCGAACTCGGCTAAGATAGTCAGCTGTTGTGCCTCATATGTAAAGGCGGTCGGTGCGAGCGGTTCTCGACGCTCAATCCCTCTTTCCCAACCGGGGAAACAACGGTTCCGATCAGGGCGAGGACTTCGATGCCTGCCGGGACGACCCGCACCCAAGAAAGGTAACCCAGTGCCAGCACCAGCACGTAACCGCCGGATGGCCCGCCTCTCGCGCGCCCTCGGCCTGCCGCTGACCCCGAAGGCTGAAAAGTACTTCGAGCGCCGCCCCTACCCTCCGGGCGAGCACGGCCGCGCCCGTCGCCGCAATGACAGCGACTACTCGGTCCGCCTCAAGGAGAAGCAGCGTCTGCGCGCCCAGTACGGCATCCGCGAGGCCCAGATGCTCAAGACCTACAAGGAGGCCAAGCGCCTCGAAGGTCTGACCGGTGAGAACCTCGTCGAGCTCCTCGAGATGCGTCTCGACGCCCTCGTCCTCCGTGCCGGCTTCGCCCGCACGATCGCTCAGGCCCGCCAGTTCGTCGTCCACCGCCACATCACGGTCGACGGCCAGCGCGTGGATCGCCCGTCCTTCCGCGTCAAGGAAGGCCAGACCATCCAGGTCCACCCGAAGAGCGCCGACATGGATCCGTTCCAGGTCGCCGCGGCAGGCGGACACAAGGACGTTCTTCCGGCAGTCCCGGGCTACCTCGACGTCAACCTTGAGGGCCTGCAGGCCACCCTCCTGCGCCGCCCCAAGCGCGAAGAGGTCCCCATCACCGCTGACGTGCAGCTCGTCGTCGAGTTCTACTCGCGCTGAGCCGCCTCGCCCGACTGCCCGGAACGCCCGCGTTCCGGGCAGTCGGGCATTCATCTGCGGGTTCGACGACTCGCAGGCCATCACCATCTCGACTGGTGAGCAATTAAACTAGTGTGGAACGGGTGCGCACCGCACCCACCGCAGACGCAACACCTGAAAGGCCTTGGATGAAGACGGCAGAGATCAAGAAGCGCTGGCTCGACTACTTCGAGGCGAACGGACATGTGGTCGTGCCCTCGGCGTCGGTCATCAGCTCCGATCCCTCGATCCTCTTCAACATCGCCGGCATGGTGCAGTTCATCCCGTACCTCACCGGCCGTGAGCCCGCGCCCTTCCTCCGCGCCACGAGCGTGCAGAAGTGCGTGCGCACCGCCGACATCGAAGAGGTCGGGAAGACGACCCGCCACGGCACGTTCTTCCAGATGAACGGCAACTTCTCCTTCGGCGACTACTTCAAGCGCGAAGCCATCCGCTATGCATGGGGCCTGCTCACCCAGCCCACCGAGGACGGCGGACTCGGCTTCGACCCCGACCTGCTCTGGGCCACCGTCCACGAGGACGACCTCGAGACGATCGACCTCTGGCTCGAGGAGACCTCGATCCCGCGCGAGCGCATCCAGCTGCGCGGCAACGAGGACAACTTCTGGCACACCGGCCAGCCCGGACCCGGCGGCTACTGCTCGGAGATCTACTTCGACCGCGGCGCCGCCTACGGTGCCGAAGGCGGCCCGGAGGCCGACGAGGACCGCTACATCGAGATCTGGAACCTCGTGTTCATGGAGTTCGAGCTCTCCGAGGTCCGCTCGAAGGTCGACTTCGACATCGCCGGCGAGCTGCCCGCGAAGAACATCGACACCGGCATGGGACTCGAACGCGTCGCGTTCCTCCTCCAGGGCGTCGAGAACATGTACGAGATCGACGAGGTCTTCCCCGTCATCGCCGAGGCGAGCCGGCTGTCCGGCCACGAGTACGGCGCCGACCACCACTCCGACGTGCAGATGCGCGTCGTCGCCGACCACGTCCGCTCCGCCCTGATGATCATCGGCGACGGCGTGCGCCCCGGCAACGAGGGCCGCGGCTACATCCTCCGCCGCCTCATCCGCCGGGCCGTGCGGGCGATGCGCCTCCTCGGCGTCACCACCGAGGTCATGCCCTCACTGCTGCCCGTGTCGATGAACGCGATGAAGCACTCCTACCCGGAGCTCGAGACCGACTTCGACCGGATCTCGCGCATCGCCTACGCCGAGGAGAAGGCGTTCCTGCGCACCCTCGAATCGGGCACCCAGCTCTTCGAGACCGCGTACGAGAAGCTCGACAGCTCCGACAAGACGATCAGCGGCGACGTCGCCTTCACCCTCCACGACACCCACGGCTTCCCGATCGACCTCACCCTCGAAATGGCCGCCGAACACGGTGTCAGCGTCGACGAGGAGGGCTTCCGCTCCCTCATGGCCGAACAGCGCACCCGCGCGAAGGCCGACGCGAAGGCGAAGAAGGGCGGCGGCCACACCGACCTCACCGCGTACTCCGCGCTGCTCGACGAGGGGCAGAGCGAATTCGTCGGCTACGACGCCCTCGAAGCCGACTCCCGGATCCGCGGCATCGTCGTCGACGGTCAAGCCCAGGAGGTGCTCACCACCGGACAGACCGGTAACCTCGTCCTCGACCTCACCCCGTTCTACGCCGAATCCGGCGGCCAGCGCGCCGACGTCGGCCTCATCAAGGGCGACGGCTTCACCGCCCGCGTCCTCGACGTCCAGAACCCGCTCAAGGGACTCGCCGCCCACCGCATCGAGGTCGTCGACGGGGAGATCCCCGTCGGCGCCGACGTCCTCGCCGAGGTGGACCACGAGCACCGCTTCCAGGGCTCCCAGGCCCATACGGCCACCCACCTCGTCCACGCCGCACTGCGGGAGATCCTCGGCACCCACGCCGTCCAGGCCGGTTCGATGAACCAGCCCGGCTACATGCGCTTCGACTACTCCTTCCCGGAGGCCCCGAGCGCGCAGATGCGCGACGAGATCGAAGACGTCGCGAACCTCGCCGTGCGCTCGAACTACGACGTCGGCACCGAGTACCTCCCGTTCGAGGAGGCCAAGCGCTCCGGCGCGATGGCCCTCTTCGGCGAGAAGTACCCGAACATCGTCCGCGTCGTCGACATCGGCGGACCGTTCTCCCGTGAGCTGTGCGGCGGCACGCACGTGGCCGCCTCGGCGGAGGTCGGACCGATCTCCGTGCTCTCCGAAGCCTCCGTCGGCTCCGGAGTGCGCCGCATCGAAGCCGCCGTCGGCATGGACGCCTTCCGCTCCCTGGCCGCCGAGCGCACGATCGTGTCCTCCCTGTCCGAGATGCTCAAGGTCCCCGGCACCGACGTCAAGGACCGGGTTTCGGAGCTCATGGTCAGGCTCCGGGACGCGGAGAAGGAGATCGCCCGCCTCCACTCGCAGCAGCTGCTCGCCCAGGCCGGCCGCTTCCTCGAGGGCGCCGAAACGGTCGGTGGGACCCTCTTCGTCGTCGCCGACCTCGGTGAGGTCGCCAACGGCGGGGACGTCCGCACGATCGTCACCGACCTGCGCGCCCGCGTCTCCGACCGCTCCGCCGTCGTCCTCGGCATCGGAGTCTCCGGCGGCAAGCCCGTCGTCGTCATCGCGACCACCGAGGCGGCGCGCCAGGCCGGCAACCAGGCCGGCAGACTCGTGTCCCTGGCGAGCTCGACGCTCGGCGGCGGAGGCGGCGGCAAGCCCGACCTCGCGCAGGGCGGCGGCAGCGACCCCGCGCAGATCACCGCGGCGATCAGCGCGGTCAAGGCGGAGCTCACGTGACACTGAGGAGGGGGCGCCGACTGGGTCTCGACATCGGCTCGGTGCGCATCGGGGTCGCAGCCTGCGACCCCGAGGGGATCCTCGCGACCCCGCTGACCGTGGTGCGCCGCACCGACGAACCGGCAGCGCTGCGGCAGCTGCGGGAGATCATCGCCGAATACGAGCCCATCGAACTCCTCGTCGGGGACCCCAAGTCCCTCGACGGCACCGCGCGGGCGGCCGCCGACGCCGCCCTCGACTTCGCGGTGAAGATCGACGCCGGGGTGCCCATCCGCCTCATCGACGAGCGCTTCAGCACCGTCGAAGCCCACAGCGCCCTGGCCGCAGCGGGAAAGAACTCCCGCCAGCGCCGGGAGATCGTCGACGCCCAGGCGGCGGTCATCATTCTGCAGAATGCGCTCGAATCCGAACGCAACACGGGCACGCCCGCAGGTCGCGAGCTGCCCCACACAGGAGAGTGAGCAATGATTCCGTTCCCCGGTGAGTTCTCGGACGACGAAGGACTGTCCCGTTCCGAGATCAAAGCGAAGAAGCGGCGGCGGATGATGCGCAAGCGGCGCACGACGGTCATCGTCGTCATCTGCGTCCTCGTCTTCGGCCTCGGCGGATTCTTCGGCCTCCGCGCTGCCGGGGGAGTCGTCGACGACCTCTTCGGCGGCGGCTCCGACTACGAGGGCAACGGCACGACCGAGGTCTCCCTCGAGATCCCACCGGGCGCCTCGGCGCGGTCGGTGGCCAACCAGCTCGTCGAAGAGGGCGTCATCAAGGACTCCAAGCCCTTCCTCGACGAGGTCGAGCGCCGCAACCTCACGATCCAGGCCGGTCCCATCGTCATGCGCGAGCAGATGAGCTCGGCCGCCGCCGTCGATGCGTTCATCAATCCGATCAAACCGCCGACGATGACGATCGCCGAGGGCCGGAAGATCGAGCAGATCAAGGCGACGATGATCGAATCGGGGATGAAGGCCGAAGAGGTCGACAAGGCCATCGACGACAAGAAGCCCGCGGACTACGACCTCGACGTCGAGGCCCCGAGCCTCGAAGGCTACCTCTACCCGGCCACCTACGAGGTGGGGGCGGGCAAGACCGCGGAGATGATCGTCCAGGAGATGGTCGACAAGACCAAGCTCGAACTCGACACCGCCGGCATCGAGAACGCCGACGCCAACCGCGTCCTCACCCTCGCCAGCCTTGTCGAGATCGAATCTCCGGGCGACGAGGAGACGCGGAAGAAGGTCGCCCGCGTCTTCCTCAACCGGATCTCCGACCAGTCCCAGACCGGTCAGCTCCTCCAGTCCGATGCGACCGTCGCCTACATCTTCGGTGCCCGCGCCGACCTCACGACGACGGCCGAGGAGCGCAGCTCCGACAGCCCCTACAACACGTACAAGGCGAAGGGACTGCCCCCGGGACCGATCAACTCCCCGAGCGCCGGCGCCGTCGACGCGGCCCTCAACCCGGCCGACGGAACCTGGCAGTTCTTCGTCGCCGTCAACCCCGACACGGGGGAGACGAAGTTCGCCGACACGTACGCCGACCACCAGAAGAACGTCGAGGAGTACCGCGCATGGCTGCGGGAGAACGGGGGATAGCGGCGGGCGCGCGCATCCGCGCCGCCGTCCTCGGGCGCCCGATCGCACACTCGCAGTCACCGGCGCTCCACACTGCGGCGTTCGCCGCGCTCGGTTTCACCGACAGCAGCTATGAGCGTGCCGAGGTCGGCGCCGACGACCTTGTTACCTTCCTCGACGCCCACCCCGACCACACCGGGTTCTCCCTGACGATGCCGCTCAAGGAGCGCCTCGTCGCACTCGCCCGGGACCGCGGCTGGATCCTCGACGACACCGCCGAGGCGACCGGGGTCGCGAACACCCTCGTCCGTGCGAATGCGACGACAGTGGCGAACACCGACGTCGACGGCATCGTCCGCGCGCTCACTCCCGTCCTCCCCGACACCGAGGCGGCCGGGCGCGGGCGGGCGGCCGGGCGCGGGCGGGCGACGATCCTCGGCGCCGGAGCCACCGCCCGGTCGGCCCTGCTCGCCTGCCACCGCCTCGGCGTCACCGAGGTCGACCTCCTCGTCCGCAGTCCCGCCCGGGCCGCCGCCGTCCTCGACCTGGCCGACCGACTGGGGATGAGCGCCGGCACCGGACCGCTGACGACGATCGCGGACTCGGCGATCGTCGTCTCGACCCTCCCCGCCGAGGCGGCCCCCGCGCTCACCTGGCCCGCCGGGCCCGGGGTCGCCCTCGACGTCGCCTACGCCGCGGACTCCGCGCTGCTCACCGACGCCGCCGCCCACGGCTTCACCCCCGTCCCGGGCATCGCGATGCTCGTCGAACAGGCCGTCGCCCAGTTCGCGCTCTTCTTCGCCGCGGCCGCCGGCACCCCGCTCACCGCGGCGCAGCTGGCGGCGGTGGCCGAGGCGATGCACGGCGCGGCCGAGAAGGCCTGACCGGGGCCGCGCATGGTCGCACACGCGCTCTTCATCGCCGTCACCGCGGTCATCGCCGGCGGCCTCGCCGCCCTCCTCGTCGCGACCCCCGCCCGGTGGCTCGCCGACGACGCCGACCTCACCGCCCTCACCGGCTCCCGCGCCTTCCGGCCGAGCCTCCTCATCCTCGCAGCCGTCGCCCTCGCCGCGGTCGCCGCTGCGCTCTTCCCCATCGACCAGGCGATTCCCCACCCACCGGAATGGACGGCCCACGCGCCGGGCAGCGGCACGACGCTCACCCCACCCCACCCGACGGGGATCGACTTCGCGCTGACGAGCCTCAGCCTCGGCGCCGGAGCGGCCGCCACACCCGTCCTCCTCGTCACCGACCTCCTCATCCGCCGCCTGCCCGACCGGATCGTCTACCCGCTCATCGCCCTCCTCGGCGCCGCCTTCATCACCGGCATCCTCGTCGGGAACTCGACGCTGTGGTGGTTCGCCCTCCTCGGAGCGATCGTCGGCATCCTCCTCTTCGGCGCCATCCACCTCGTCGGACGTCTCGTGCGGAAGCCGACGATGGGACTCGGCGACGTCAAGCTCGCGTTCGTCGTCGCCGGTGTGTCCGGGCTCTTCTCCCCGTGGGCCCCGCTCGTCGTCCTCCTGTTCAGCGTGCTCATCGCCGGGGTCTGGGCGCTCATCGCCGGCCTGCGCGCCCACGACCTCAAGGCGACGACGATCCCGTTCGGTCCCGCGATGCTGTCCGGTCTGTGGCTGGGGTCGGTGGGGGCACCGTTCGTTTTGTAGAATCGGTGGAATGTTGAGATGGCTGACTGCAGGCGAATCCCACGGCGAAGCGCTGATCGGGATCATTGAGGGGCTGCCCGCCCACATCCCGATCACCAGGGACGACATCCGCGTCAACCTCGCCAGGCGCAGGCTCGGCTACGGCCGGGGCGCGCGCATGAAGTTCGAAGCCGACGAGGTCCGGATCCTCGGCGGCGTCCGCCACGCGAAGACCCTCGGCTCGCCGGTGGCGATCGAGGTCGGCAACACCGAATGGCCCAAATGGGAGACGGTGATGAGCGCCGACGCCATCGACGAGTCCGACCTCGACGGTCAGGCCCGCAACGCCCCGCTCACCCGTCCGCGCCCCGGCCACGCCGACATCGTCGGGATGCAGAAGTACGGCTTCGACGAGGCCCGCCCCGTCCTCGAACGCGCCTCGGCCCGGGAGACGGCGATGCGCGTGGCGCTCGGGACCGTGGCCGCGAAGTTCCTCGGCGAACTCGGCATCACCCTCGTCTCCCACACGGTGGCGATCGGCGGCGTCGAGAACGCACCCGGCGCTGACGCCCCGCTGCCGCGCGCCAGTGACGTCGACGCCCTCGACGGCGACCCCGTCCGCAGCTTCGATCCGGCGCTGTCGACCCGGATGGTCGCGGAGATCGACGCAGCGAAGAAGGCCGGGGACACCCTCGGCGGAGTCGTCGAGGTCCTCGCCTACGACCTCCCGCCGGGCCTCGGCTCCCACGTCCACTGGGACCGCCGCCTCGACTCCCGCCTCGCCGGTGCCCTCATGGGCGTCCAGGCGATCAAGGGCGTCGAGGTCGGCGACGGCTTCCTCACCGCCGCCCGCCCCGGATCGGCCGCCCACGACGAGATCCTCGTCGGCGCCTCCGGCTACCACCGGGCGAGCAACCGCGCCGGCGGCACCGAGGGCGGCATGTCGACGGGCGAGCCGCTGCGCGTGCGCGCGGCGATGAAGCCGATCGCCACCGTGCCCCGCGCCCTGTCGACCGTCGACGTCGTCACCGGGGAGCCGGCGAAGGCCAACCACCAGCGCTCGGATGTCTGCGCCGTGCCCGCCGCCGGCGTCGTCGCCGAGGCGATGGTCGCCCTCGTCCTCGCCGAGGCGGTCGTCGAGAAATTCGGCGGCGACTCGGTGGCCGAGACGAAGCGGAACCTGGAGGGCTACCTCGCCGCCATCCCGGAGAACCTGCGCATCGGACGATGAGCGAGCACCCGCTTCCGAAACCCGTCCCGCCGCTCGAACCGGTGCCCGCCGCGCACTCGCGCATCGTGCTCACCGGGCCGCCGGCGGCGGGGAAGTCGACGATCGGCCGGCTCCTCGCCGACCGGCTGGGCCTGCCCCTGACGGACACCGACGCGAACATCGTCGACCGCCACGGCGTCATCGCCGACATCTTCGTCGAACGCGGTGAGGACCACTTCCGCCGCCTCGAACGCGAAGTCGTGCGCCGGGCGCTGCGCCGACTCCTCGACCGCCCCGGCATCGTCTCCCTCGGCGGGGGAGCGATACTCAACTCCGGGACCCGCGCGCAGCTGCTCCACCCCGCGATCAAGGTCGTCCACATCGACATCGACACCGAGACCGTGGCCCCGCGGCTCAACGCCCCGCACCGGCCGCTGCTGCGCGGGGCGGGCTCCCCGGTGGAGAACTGGCTCGCCCTCGTCGCCGAACGCGAACCCCTCTACCAGCAGGTGGCGACGTTCCGCGTCCACGCCTCGAACTCACCGCCCTCGACCGTCGTCAACCGCATCGTCGACGTCCTCACCGGCCTCCAGCGGGCCGAGGACTACGCGAAGTACCAGCAGACCAAGGAGACCCCATGACCGTGACCACCATCGACGTCGACGCCGGAGGCCGCTACCCGGTGCTCGTCGGTCAGGGACTGCTCGGGCAGCTGCCCGACCTGCTCGGACCCCAGGTCGAGAAGGTCCTCGTCATCCACCCCCGCGCCCTGCGCTCGACGGGCGAGGCGGTGCGCGACGACCTCGGCGCGACGGGACTCGACGCGATCGTCGCGGAGATCCCCGACGCCGAGGAGGCCAAGCACATCCAGGTCGCCGCCTTCTGCTGGCAGGTGCTCGGGCAGTCCGACTTCACCCGCACCGACGCGATCGTCACCGTCGGCGGGGGAGCGGTGAGCGACCTCGGCGGATTCGTCGCCGCGACATGGCTGCGCGGGATCCGCGTCATCCACATCCCCACGACGGTCCTCGGCATGGTCGACGCCGCGATCGGCGGGAAGACCGGGATCAACACGGCCGAGGGCAAGAACCTCGTCGGCTCCTTCCACGCCCCCGCCGGCGTCCTCGTCGACCTCGACACGCTGTCCACCCTGCCGGAGAACGAGCTCTTCACCGGGCTCGCCGAGGTGGTCAAGGCCGGCTTCATCGCCGACCCCGTCATCCTCGACCTCCTCCGCGACCACACGAAGGAGGAGATCGCCGACGTCAACGGACCCGTGCTCCGGGAACTCATCGAACGGGCGATCGCCGTGAAGGCCGAGGTCGTCGCCGACGACTTCACGGAGGCCGGGCGCCGCGAGATCCTCAACTACGGCCACACCCTCGGCCACGCGATCGAGCACAAGGAGCGCTACCAGTGGCGCCACGGCGCGGCCGTGTCCGTCGGCATGGTCTTCGCCGCCGAGGTCGCGGCGATGGTGAAGAACCTCCCCGCCGAGGTCGTCGACCTCCACCGCGAGCTGCTCACCAAGCTCGGCCTGCCCACCGGGTACCGTGCCGACGTGTGGCCGCAGCTGCTCGACACGATGAAGCGGGACAAGAAGGCCCGCGGGTCGATGCTGCGCATGGTGCTGCTGAGCGACATCGGTCAGCCCGCGACCGTCGAGATCCCCGACGTCTCCCTCCTCCACACCGCGTACCAGGAGATCGGCGAGGACTCCCCGCGCAGGCTGCTCGGGCCCGGCGCGTGAGCGACGGGGGCGCTCCCTGAGCGCGTATGACAGTGGCAGTGCGGGCTTGCTAGAATCGCTCATTGGCGAAACCGCCGCCCCCTGACACGACCGCATCGTGCGGGGCATGATGTGAAGAAGGACGGATTAGTGGCGACAACGAACGACCTGAAGAACGGCCTCGTGCTCAACCTCGACAACCAGCTGTGGCAGGTGCTGGAGTTCCAGCACGTCAAGCCCGGCAAGGGTCCCGCGTTCGTCCGCACCAAGCTCAAGCACGTGATCTCCGGCAAGATCATCGACAAGACGTTCAACGCCGGCACCAAGGTCGAGACCGCCAACGTCGACCGCCGTGACATGCAGTACCTCTACCACGACGGCTCCGACTACGTCTTCATGGACGCCAAGGACTACGACCAGGTGACCATTCCGGCGAGCCTCGTCGCCGACGCCGCGAACTACATGCTCGAGAACCAGGAGCTCCAGGTCTCCTTCCACGACGGCACCCCGCTGTCGGTCGAGCTCCCGGCCTCCGTCGAGCTGACGATCTCCCACACCGAACCGGGCCTCCAGGGCGACCGCTCGACCGGCGGATCGAAGCCCGCGACCCTGGAGACCGGCTATGAGATCCAGGTCCCGCTCTTCCTCGAAGAGGGCACGAAGATCAAGGTCGACACCCGCACGGGTGACTACCTCGGCCGCGTCAAGTAAGTGGGAGCACGCACCCGGGCCCGACGCCGGGCCCTCGAGCTCCTCTTCGAAGCGGGGCAGCGGGGACTCGACATCGACGAGGTCGTGGCCATGCGGTCGAACGACCCCGACTACCCGATGAAGGCGTACGCCGTCGAGATCGTCGACGGCGTGAAGTCCCACCGCGAGGAGATCGACGAGATCATCTCCACCTACTCGGAGGGCTGGACGATCGACCGGATGCCGGCCGTCGACCGGGCGCTGCTCGAGATCGGCACGTGGGAGATCCTCTTCAACGACGAGGTTCCCGACACCGCCGCGATCGACGAGGCGAAGATGCTCGCGAAGCAGTTCTCGACCGACGACTCCCCGGGCTTCGTCTCGGGTCTGCTCTCGCGCATCCTCGACGTCAAACCGACGCTGACGTGAGTCGCTGCGCCCGCACTCGCCGGGCGCAGCGGACCCACCGCTCGGGCCGGCGCAGGCGCGCGCTAGACTGAGCACACCACGCTCCTTTAACCACCGTCCCGAGAGGCGGAGAAGGGCAGATATGACTGAGCGAACAGTGCTCGATGCCGCAGACATGCGGCGGGCGATGACCCGCATCGCCCACGAGATCATCGAAGGCAACAAGGGCACCGACGATCTCGTCCTCCTCGGCATTCCCCGCCGCGGAGTGCCCCTGGCCACCCGCCTCGGTGAGCTCATCGCCGACATCTCCGACCGTCCGCAGGGCGCTCCGGGACTCGTCGGCAGCCTCGACATCACGATGTATCGCGATGACCTGCGCTCGAACGCCTACCGGGCACCGGCCCCCACCGACATCCCCGGGGAGGGCATCGACGGGACCACCGTCGTCCTCGTCGACGACGTCCTCTTCTCGGGCCGGACGATCCGGGCCGCCCTCGACGCGCTCTCGGACCTCGGCCGCCCCGCCAAGGTGCGTCTGGCCGTCCTCGTCGACCGCGGCCACCGGGACCTGCCGATCCGCGCCGACCACGTCGGCAAGAACCTCCCCACCTCGAGCAGCGAACGCGTCAACGTCTCGCTCGCCGAGATCGACGGAACCGACGCCGTGACGATCTCCGGAGGCCGCGAATGAAGCACCTCCTCGACACCGCGTCGCTGACCCGCGAGGACGCCGTCGCGATCCTCGACATCGCCGAGGAGATGGCGCAGGTCGGTGAGCGCGAGGTGAAGAAGCTGCCCGTGCTGCGCGGCCGCACCGTCGTCAACCTCTTCTTCGAGGACTCGACCCGCACCCGGCTCTCCTTCGAAGCCGCCGCGAAGCGCCTGTCCGCCGACGTCCTCAACTTCTCCGCGAAGGGCTCCTCGGTGTCGAAGGGCGAGAGCCTCCAGGACACCGTCCAGACGATCTCCGCGATGGGCGCCGACGCGATCGTCGTCCGCCACTCCGCCGCCGGCACCGCGCAGCGCCTCGCCGACACCGGCTGGATCGACGTCCCCGTCGTCAACGCCGGGGACGGCACCCACGAACACCCCACACAGGCCCTGCTCGACGCCTTCACCCTGCGCCGGGCGCTGGGCGGCTTCCCCGCCTCGGGGGCGGTCAAGGACGGACCCCGCGGGAAGGGCCTCGACGGCGCCACCGTGGCGATCGTCGGCGACATCCTCCACTCCCGGGTGGCCCGGTCGAACGTCCACCTGCTCGACCGCCTCGGCGCCGACGTCCACCTCATCGCCCCGCCCACGCTCCTGCCTGGGGCGCGGAGACGTGGCCGGTGACGATCCACTACGACCTCGACGAGGCGATCGCCGGCCAGGACTTCGACGCGGTGATGATGCTGCGCGTCCAGCACGAGCGGATGCACGAGTCGTTCTTCCCCAACGCCCGCGAGTACGCGCGCCTGTGGGGACTGAGCGAGGCCCGCCTGTGGGCCCTGCCGGAGTCGGCCTTCATCATGCACCCCGGGCCGATGAACCGGGGCTTCGAGATCTCCGCGGCCGCCGCGGACTCGCGGCCGCCGCGGACTCACCCCGCGCCCTCGTCCTCGACCAGGTCGAGAACGGTGTGAGCGTGCGCATGGCGGTGCTCTACCGTCTGCTGACCGGTCAGGAGGAGACCATTGACTGACTACCTCATCCAGGGCGCCGACGTGCTCGGCCGCGGCCCAGCCGACATCGCGATCGCCGACGGCGCGTTCGTCGACCCCGACCTCCTCGGGCCCGACCCCGAGGTCATCGACGCCACCGGACTCATCGCCCTGCCCGGCCTCGTCGACATGCACACCCACCTGCGCGAACCCGGCAAGGAGGACGCGGAGACGGTGCTCACCGGCTCCCGGTCCGCCGCCGCCGGCGGGTACACGTGCGTCCACGCGATGGCGAACACCGCCCCCGTGGCCGACACCGCCGGCGTCGTCGAACAGGTCCACCGGCTGGGTCGCAGCGCCGGCTTCACCGAGGTCGTGCCCATCGGCGCCGTGACCATCGGGCTCGAGGGCAGGCAGCTCGCCGAACTCGGCGCGATGGCCCGCTCGGAGGCCCGCGTGCGGATCTTCTCCGACGACGGGATCTGCGTCTCCGACCCGCTGCTCATGCGCCGGGCCCTCGAATACGTCAAGACCTTCGACGGCGTCATCGCCCAGCACGCGCAGGAGCCCCGGCTCACCGAGGGCGCGCAGATGAACGAGGGCGTGGTCTCGGCCGAACTCGGCCTGCCCGGCTGGCCCGCGGTCGCCGAGGAGTCGATCATCGCCCGTGACGTGCTGCTGGCCGAACACGTCGGCTCCCGCCTCCACATCTGCCACGTCTCGACCGCCGGCAGCGTCGACATCGTCCGCTGGGCGAAGTCGCGAGGAGTCCGGGTCACCGCCGAGGTCACACCGCATCACCTCATGCTCACCGACGAACTCGTGCGCACCTTCGACCCCGTCTACAAGGTCAACCCGCCGCTGCGCGCGCAGCGCGACGTCACGGCCCTGCGGGAGGCGCTGGCCGACGGCACGATCGACGTCATCGGCACCGACCACGCCCCGCACACCGCCGAACACAAGTGCAGCGAATGGTCGGCCGCGGCCATGGGCATGGTCGGCATGGAGACCGCCCTGCCCATCGTCGTCGAGGCGATGCGCGACTACGACTTCGACTTCGGCGACATCGCCCGGGTGATGTCCCAGGCCCCCGCCCGGATCACCGGCGCCACCGGCCACGGCAGCCTCGAGACGGGTGCGAGCGCGAACCTCGTGCTCATCGACCCGAACGCCCCGCACACGATCGTCCCGGCCGACCACGCGACGAAGGGCAGGAACAACCCCTTCGCCGGTCTCGAGGTCGCCACCGCGATCACCGACACGTTCTTCTACGGGCACCGCGTGCTCGCAGACGGCGAACTCACCACCCCCCATCCGGCAGGAGCGTCATGGACCGAACAGTGAGCGTCCTCATCATCGCAGGCATCCTCCTCCTCATCCTCCTCGCCCTGACCTGGGGCTGGTCGCGGCGCAAGAGCCGACAGACCGACGTCGCCGCCCCCGTCAAGCCGGGCCTCGGCATCACCCCGATCGCCGACCCCGTGGCCGGTTCGTACGTCTCGACGACGACGGCCGGCAACCCGCTCGACCGCGTCGCCGTCCACGGCCTGGGCATCCGCACCAGCGGCGAGCTCGTCGTCACCGACGCCGGGGTCATCATGGACCTCGCCGGGCGGGAGGACTTCATCATCCCGCGCTCCGACATCGTCTCCGTCGACACCACCTCGGGGATGATCGGGAAGTTCGTCGAACGCGGCGGCATCGTCCGCATCACCTGGAGGCTCGGGGAGACCCTCGTCGACACGGGCTTCCGCGCCCGGTACTCCGCCGACACCGCCCCCACCGTCAACCGCATCCGAGAGATGATCGTAGAGGCACCATGAGACTGTCCACCACCCCCGCCGTCCTCGTGCTCGAAGACGGCCGCACGTTCACCGGATCCGCCTACGGCGCGATCGGCCAGACCGTCGGCGAAGCCGTGTTCGTCACCGCGATGTCCGGCTACCAGGAGACCCTGACCGATCCGTCGTACCACCGGCAGATCATCATCCAGACCGCACCCCACATCGGCAACACCGGCGTCAATGCCGCCGACGACGAGTCCCGCCGCTTCTGGGCCGCCGGCTACGTCGTCCGCGACGCCTCCCGCGTCTCGTCGAACTGGCGCAGCGAGGGCGACCTCGACGAGCGGCTCAAGTCCGAGGGCATCGTCGGCATCAGCGACGTCGACACCCGGGCGCTCACCCTCCACCTGCGGGACAAGGGAGCGATGCGGATGGGGATCTTCTCCGGTCCCGCCGCCGAGCTCGACCCGACCGTCATGCTCGAGACGGTCCTCGAGACCCCGCGGATGGCCGGGGCCCGACTCGCCGAGGAGGTCAGCGTCTCCGCACCCGAGTTCGTGCCCGCTGTCGGCGAAGCGAAGTTCAGCGTCGCTGCCGTCGACCTCGGCATCAAGGCGATGACCCCGCAGCGACTGGCCGAGCGCGGCATCGACGTCCACGTCCTGCCCGCCTCGGTGAGCTTCGCCGAGATCGAGGCCCTCGGCGTCGACGGGGTGTTCTTCTCCAACGGTCCCGGCGATCCCGCGACCGCCGACGACCAGGTCGAGCTGCTGCGGCAGGTGCTCGCCGCACGGATCCCGTTCTTCGGCATCTGCTTCGGCAATCAGCTGCTCGGCCGGGCCCTGGGTTTCGGCACGTTCAAGCTGCCCTTCGGCCACCGCGGCATCAACGTCCCCGTCATCGACCGGACGACCGAGAAGGTCGAGATCACCGCCCAGAACCACGGCTTCGCCGTCGACGCCCCGCTCGAGGGGGAGACCACGGCCCCGGCGGACCCGGACTTCGGCCGCGTCGCCGTGTCCCACGTGTGCCTCAACGACGACGTCGTCGAGGGACTCCAGTGCCTCGACATCCCCGCGTTCTCCGTCCAATTCCACCCCGAGGCAGCGGCCGGGCCCCACGATTCGAGCTACCTGTTCGATCGGTTCGTCGACCTCATGTCCGCCCGCGCCTAAGGAGACCCCATGCCACTGAGAAGCGATATCGAATCCGTCCTCGTCATCGGCTCCGGTCCCATCGTCATCGGACAGGCCTGCGAGTTCGACTACTCCGGCACCCAGGCGTGCCGTGTGCTCCGGTCCGAGGGCCTGCGCGTCATCCTCATCAACTCGAACCCCGCGACGATCATGACCGACCCCGACGTCGCCGACGCCACCTACGTCGAACCGATCGACCCCGACATCATCGAGTCGATCATCGCCAAGGAGCGCCCCGACGCCCTCCTGCCGACCCTCGGCGGGCAGACCGCGCTCAACGCCGCGATCGCCCTCCACGACGCCGGCACGCTCGAGAAGTACGGCGTCGAGCTCATCGGCGCCGACGTCGACGCGATCCAGCGCGGTGAGGACCGCCAGAAGTTCAAGGACATCGTCGAGGAATGCGGCGCCGAGGTGGCCCGCTCCGTCATCTGCCACACCCTCGACGAGGCGCTGACCGGGGCCGAAGAGCTCGGCTACCCGCTCGTCATCCGTCCCTCCTTCACGATGGGCGGCCTCGGGTCGGGCATGGCCTACGACGAGACGGATCTGCGCCGCATCGCCGGTGCCGGGCTCTCGGACTCCCTGACGACCGAGGTCCTCCTCGAGGAGTCGATCCTCGGCTGGAAGGAGTACGAGCTCGAGCTCATGCGCGACCACAAGGACAACGTCGTCGTCGTGTGCTCGATCGAGAACGTCGACCCCGTCGGCGTCCACACCGGTGACTCGATCACCGTCGCCCCCTCGCTGACGCTCACCGACCGCGAATACCAGACGATGCGCGACATCGGCATCGACATCATCCGCGCCGTCGGCGTCGACACCGGCGGCTGCAACATCCAGTTCGCCGTCGACCCGGCCACCGGTCGCATCGTCGTCATCGAGATGAACCCGCGGGTCTCCCGGTCCTCGGCGCTGGCGTCGAAGGCCACGGGCTTCCCGATCGCGAAGATGGCGGCCAAGCTCGCCGTCGGCTACTCCCTCGACGAGATCCCCAACGACATCACGAAGGTCACCCCGGCGAGCTTCGAGCCGACCCTCGACTACGTCGTCGTCAAGATCCCGCGCTTCACCTTCGAGAAGTTCCCCGCCGCCGACCCGACCCTGACGACGACGATGAAATCCGTCGGCGAGGTCATGGCGCTGGGCCGCAACTTCACGACCGCCCTGCAGAAGGCGATGCGCTCGATGGAGCAGAAGGGCTCCTCGTTCGACTGGTCGGACCTGCCCGACATCAGCGACGACGAGGTGCGCGAGGCCCTCCTCGAACGGATCGCCCACCCCACCGCCGACCGCATCCACTCCGTCCAGCGCGGGCTCGCCGCGGGCCTGACGAACGCCGAGGTCCACGAGGCCTGCGGGATCGACCCGTGGTTCCTCGACCAGATCGAGCTCATCAACGAGGTCGCGCAGTTCATCGCCGACGCCGACGAGCTCGACTCCGAGGTGCTCAGGGTCGCGAAGAACCACGGGTTCTCCGACGAGCAGATCGCCGGGCTGCGCAGCCTCACCACCGAGGTCGTCACCGGCATCCGCCACGCCCTGCGCATCCGCCCCGTCTTCAAGACCGTCGACACGTGCGCGGGAGAGTTCGAAGCGCACACCCCGTACCACTACTCGAGCTACGACGCGGAGACCGAGGTCGCCCCGCGGGAGCGCCCCGCCGTCCTCATCCTCGGGTCGGGTCCGAACCGGATCGGACAGGGCATCGAGTTCGACTACTCGTGCGTCCACGCGACGATGGCGATCGGGGAGGCCGGCTTCGAGACCGTCATGGTCAACTGCAACCCCGAGACCGTCTCGACCGACTACGACACCGCCGACCGCCTCTACTTCGAACCGCTGACGTTCGAAGACGTCATGGAGGTCTACCACGCGGAGCTCGCCGCCGGCCCCGTCGCCGGCGTCGTGTGCACCCTCGGCGGGCAGACCCCGCTCGGGCTCGCCGACCAGCTCAAGGCGGCGGGCGTGCCGGTGCTCGGCACCCAGCCCGAGGCGATCGACCTCGCCGAGGACCGGGGCGAATTCGGCGCCGTCCTCGACCGGGCGGGACTGACCGCGCCCAAGCACGGCACCGCCGTCACCGCCGCCCAGGCCGCGGCGATCGCCGCGGAGATCGGCTACCCCGTGCTCGTGCGCCCCTCCTACGTCCTCGGCGGCCGCGGCATGCAGATCGTCTACGACCGCACGCAGCTGCTCGACTACATGGCCACCGCCACCGAGGTCTCCGTCGACCGGCCCGTCCTCGTCGACCGGTTCCTCGAGGACGCCATCGAGATCGACGTCGACGCCCTCTACGACGGTGAGGACATCTTCATCGGCGGCATCATGGAGCACATCGAGGAGGCCGGCATCCACTCCGGCGACTCCGCGTGCGTGCTGCCCTCGCTCACCCTCGGCGAGGACGTCCTCGACCGCGTCCGGCAGGCCACCCGCGCGATCGCCGAAGGCGTGAGCGTCCGCGGCCTGCTCAACATCCAGTTCGCGATCACCGCCGACGTCCTCTACGTCATCGAAGCCAACCCGCGCGCCTCGCGCACCGTGCCGTTCGTCTCGAAGGCGACGTCGACGCAGCTGGCGAAGGCAGCCGCGCTCATCGCCGTGGGCCGGACCATCGCCGACCTGCGCGGCGATCTGCTGCCGGAGACCGGCGACGGCTCGACCCTGCCGCTCGAGCACCCGATCGCCGTCAAGGAGGCCGTGCTGCCGTTCCGCCGGTTCCGGACCGTCGAGGGCAAGGTCGTCGACTCGATCCTCGGCCCTGAGATGCGCTCGACCGGCGAGGTCATGGGCATCGACCACGACTTCCCGACGGCGTTCGCCAAGGGCCAGCTCGGCGCCTCGATCAAGCTGCCCACCTCGGGCACGGTGTTCGTCTCCGTCGCCGACCGCGACAAGCGGGCGATGGTCCTGCCGGTCAAGGAGCTCGTCGACCTCGGCTTCGACGTCGTCGCGACGACGGGCACGGCTGCCGTGCTCTCCCGCTACGGCATCGCGACCTCCCAGGTCCACAAGCACTTCGAGGCCGACGCCGAGGACCGCACGGTCCTCGACTACCTCGCCGCCGGGACGATCGACATGGTCATCAACGTGCCCTCCGGCCGTCAGGAGCGCGCCGACGGCTACGAGATCCGCGCCGCGGCGACCGCGAACTCGGTGCCGCTCATCACGACGATCGCCGAATTCGCCGCCGCCGTGACCTCGCTCCACGTCGTCCGCGACAAGACCTTCGGCGTGCGCAGCCTCCAGGACTGGAGCGCGTGATGTTCTCCACCCGGCTCACCGCGGCGATGGCCGCCCACGGTCCCGTGTGCGTGGGCATCGACCCCCACGACCATCTCCTTCAGACGTGGGGGCTGCCGCGGAGCGCCGCCGGCGTCCGGGAGTTCGGGCTGCGCACCGTTGAGGCGCTCGCGGGGACGGTCGCCGCGGTCAAACCGCAGGCCGCGTTCTTCGAGCGCTTCGGCTCCGCCGGCGTCGCCGCCCTCGAGGACACCCTCGCGGCGTGCCGGGAGCAGGGGCTGCTGACGATCCTCGACGTCAAGCGCGGGGACATCGGCTCGACGATGGCCGGCTACGCCGAGGCCCATCTGCTCCCGGACTCACCCCTGTCCGCCGACGCCATCACGGTCTCGCCCTACCTCGGCGTCGGAGCCCTGGCCGCCGCGTTCGACCTCGCCGCGGCCCACGATCGGGGCCTCTTCGTCCTCGCGCTCACCTCGAACCCCGAGGGCGCGGACGTCCAGCACGCCCGCACCGGTGCCGAGGCCCCTGGCTTCGGCGACTCCGTCGCCGGGTCCGTGGCCGCCGCCGTCGCCGCCCGCAATGCCGAGCTCACCGGGGGAGCGGGTGAGCTCGGCCCCTTCGGCCTCGTCGTCGGGGCGACGATCGGATCGGCCGCACGGGACCTCGGCTTCGACCCGAGCGCCTGCGGGGGACCGCTCCTCACCCCGGGCGTCGGGGCGCAGGGGGCCGGCCGGGACGAACTCCTCGACGTCTTCGGGCCCGAGGCGCTCGCACGACACCAGGTCGTCGTCGCCGTCTCCCGGGCCGTGCTCGCCGCCGGACCGGCCGGTCTCGCGGAGGCGGCCCGCAGCCTCAACGCGTCCCTGACGGCACCCCCGCCGGTGTCCGCCGGGCGCTGAGCGGCTCCCTGCGGCCTACCGCACAGTAGGGCCGGGGCGCGGATTTTCTTCCCTGCGCTGTGTCGGTTGTCATGGTTTGTGTTTTAGACTGAAGCAACTTCCCTACCTGCCCGTTCATGGTGACAGAGGAGATAATGTGGCACTCGAACCATTGACCCCGCAACAGCGTTCGGCCGCTCTTGACAAAGCGTTCAAGGCTCGACAGGTGCGCGCCGAGGTGAAGTCGGCCCTCAAGAGCGGTGAGACCGATCTTGCGGCAGTGCTCAAGAAGGCAGGGAAGGACGAAGCACTCGCGAAGATGCGCGTGCTCGACCTCCTCCGGTCGCTGCCCGGAGTGGGCGATCGCCGGGCCGAAGCGGCGATGGAAGAGGTCGGGATCGCCTCATCGCGGCGCATCAAGGGCCTCGGCGTGCACCAGAAGAACGCCCTGTTGGAGAAATACTCCTGAGTGTGACACTTTAGATCTGTGAACACTCGACTCACCGTTCTCGCGGGACCCACCGCAGTCGGAAAAGGCACCATCAGCTCCTATATCAGACAGCACCACCCCGAGATCTGGTTCTCGGTGTCTGCGACGACGCGGCCCCGGCGCCCCGGTGAGATCGACGGTGTTCATTATCACTTCGTCTCCGACGACGAGTTCGACGGGCTCATCTCCCGCGACGAGATGCTCGAGTACGCCGTCGTCCACGGCCGCCACCGCTACGGCACCCCGTCGGGGCCCGTGCGGCAGCACCTCGCCGAAGGCATCCCCTCCCTGCTCGAGATCGACCTGCAGGGGGCGCGCCAGGTCAAGGCGAAGATGCCCGACGCCCTCTTCGTCTTCCTCGCCCCGCCGACCTGGGACGAACTCGTCTGCCGGCTCACCGGGCGCGGCACCGAGAGCGCCGAGGAGCAGGCGAGGCGGCTGACCACGGCGCGGGCCGAACTCGCCGCCGAATCCGAGTTCGACGTCACCATCGTCAACGACAGTGTTCGCACTGCGGCAGAAGAACTCATACAATTGATGGGTATATCCACACTCGATTAGATGGGACACCCCTTGCCTGCTCAGCCCGAAGGCATCACCAATCCGCCGATCGACGAACTCCTCACCGTCACCGGCTCGAAGTACGAACTCGTGTCCGTCGCCGCTCAGCGTGCGCGCCAGATCAACTCCTACTACGCACAGCTGCAGGAGGGTCTGCTCGAGAACGTCGGACCGCTCGTCACCCCGGAACCCCACGAGAAGCCCTTGTCGATCGCCCTGCGCGAGATCAACGAGGGCAAGATCGTCTCCCGTGAGATCAGCGAAGCCGACTTCGCGACGACGACCGTCGAGGAGACCGCCGAGGCGCCCGTGAACACCGACGGCGCGATCGACTTCAGCGACCAGTGAGAATCGTCCTCGGAGTCGCCGGTGGGATCGCCGCCTACAAATCGGCGCACGTCATCCGGCGCCTCCGGGAGCTCGGGCACACCGTCACGGTCGTGCCCACCGCCGACGCCCTGAAGTTCGTCGGCGCCCCGACCTTCGAAGCGCTGTCGGGACAGCCCGTGACCACCGACGTCTTCGACGAGGTCGACAAGGTCAACCATGTGCGCATCGGCCATGAGGCCGAGCTCCTCATCGTCGCCCCGGCCACGGCGAACACGATCGCGAAGATCGCCGCCGGCCTCGCCGACGACCTGCTCACCGCCTCGGTGCTCACGACGACGGCGCCGATCGTCGTGGCGCCTGCGATGCACACGGAGATGTGGCACAACCACGCGACCGTGGCGAACATCGCGACGCTGCGCGAGCGCGGTGTCCACGTCCTCGACCCCGCCGTCGGCCGTCTCACCGGACCCGACTCCGGACCGGGGCGCCTGCCCGAACCCGAGGAGATCGTCGCCTTCGCCCTCGCCGCGGCCCAGGCCGATACGACCGAGGCCGGCACGACTGAGACCGCCGCTGCCCAGGCCGGCACGGCAGGCACCGACTCCACGGGCCCCCTGAGCGGCAGGCGCGTCGTCGTCAGCGCCGGCGGCACCCGAGAGGCGCTCGACCCCGTCCGGTTCCTCGGCAACCGCTCCTCGGGCAAACAGGGCATCGCGCTGGCCCGCGCCGCGTTCGCCGCCGGCGCGCAGGTCGAACTCGTCGCCGCGCACGTCGACTCCGGACTGCTCGCCGACCTGCCTGCCGGCATCACCGTGACCCCGATCGAATCGACCCTCGACCTCCAGGCCGCGATGGCCACGGCGGCCGAGCACGCCGACATCATCATCATGGCCGCCGCCGTCGCCGACTTCCGGCCGGCCCGGCTCGCCGATGCGAAGCTCAAGAAGTCCGGGGACGAGGGGATGAGCATCGAACTCGTCCAGAACCCCGACGTCCTCGCCGGGCTCGTCGCCGACCGCCGACCCGGCCAGTTCATCGTCGGCTTCGCCGCCGAGACCGGCGACGCCGCCCACACCGCACACGAGTACGCCGAGGCGAAGTTCCGTCGCAAGGGCGCCGACCTCCTCGTCTTCAACGACGTCTCCGCCGACCGCGCCTTCGGCCACGACGTCACCGAGGTCGTCATCCTCGCCGCCGGGGACGGTGGCTCCGACGTCGTCGACGCGGCGACGCTGGCGGGCACGAAGGACGATGTTGCGCAAAAGGTCGTTGCCGAAATCGCCCGCCGCACCACCCCAGTAGAATCGACGCCGTGAGTACATCCGAACTGCGCTACTTCTCCTCCGAATCCGTCACCGAAGGCCACCCCGACAAGATCTGCGATCAGATCAGCGACGCCGTGCTCGACGACCTCCTCTCCAAGGACCCGAACGCGAAGGTCGCCGTCGAGACGATGGTGACGACCGGGCTCGTCCACGTCGCCGGTGAGGTCAACACCGACGCGTACGCCGATGTCGCCGGCATCGTCCGCAGCCTCATCACCGGCATCGGCTACGACTCCTCGGACACCGGCTTCGACGGCCATTCGTGCGGTGTGTCGGTCTCGATCGGCAGCCAGTCTCTCGACATCCACTCCGGGGTGACGAACCCGCTCGACTTCCGCGAGGCGCTCGAGACCGACCACGGCTCGTCGCTGGGCGCCGGGGACCAGGGTCTGATGTTCGGCTACGCCGACAACGCGACCGACGTCCTCATGCCCCTGCCCATCCACCTCGCCTCCCGGATGGCCGAGAAGCTCAGCGCCGTCCGCAAGTCCGGGGAGCTGTCCTACCTCCGCCCCGACGGCAAGACCCAGCTGACGATCGGCTACGACGGGGACACCGCGGTCTCGCTCGAGAACATCGTCGTCTCCACCCAGCATGCCGCCGACATCTCCCAGGACCAGCTCAAGGCTGACATCGAGGAGTTCGTCGTCGGCCCGATCGCCGAGGCCTCGGGACTCGACCGCGGCAATGAGAAGATCCACATCAATCCCGCCGGGCCCTTCGTCACCGGCGGCCCGATGGGCGATGCGGGACTGACGGGGCGCAAGATCATCGTCGACACCTACGGCGGCTTCTCCCGCCACGGCGGCGGCGCGTTCTCCGGCAAGGACCCCTCGAAGGTCGACCGCTCGGCTGCCTACGCGATGCGCTGGGTGGCGAAGAACATCGTCGCCGCGGGACTCGCCGACCGCGCCGAGGTCCAGGTCTCCTACGCGATCGGCCGGGTCGACCCGATGGGCCTCTACGTCGAGACCTTCGGCACCGAGAAGGTCGACCCCGCGGCGATCACCAAGGCCATCCGCGAGGTCTTCGACCTGCGCCCGGCGATGATCATCCGCGAACTCGACCTGCTCCGCCCGATCTACTCGCAGACCTCGACGTACGGTCACTTCGGCCGTGAGCTGCCCGACTTCACGTGGGAGAGGACCGACCGCGCCGACGACCTGCTGCGCGCCGTGTCCGCGCACTGAGAGTGGACGAGCCCCTTCCCATCGCGACCGGCACCACCGCTGTGGGGCAGGTGCCGCTCGCCCCGGACGCGCCCGTCGCCCGCGTCCTCGTCGACCACCCGGTCCCGCATCTCGCGCGCGCCTTCGACTACGCCGTCCCGGAGAAGCTCGCCGAGGCGGCGCAGCCGGGGGTGCGGGTGCGCGTGAAGTTCGCCGGCCGGCTCCGTGACGGGTTCATCCTCGAACGCGCGGACGAGAGCGACCACATCGGTCCGCTCGCCGTCATCGAGCGGATCACAAGCCCGCTGCCCGTGCTCACCCCCGCCCTCCTCGAACTCTGCGAGGCCGTCGCCACCCGGTACGCGGGCACCCTGCCCGATGTGCTCCGGCTCGCGATCCCACCCCGCCACGCCCGCGCCGAGAAGGCCGTGCTCCGCGCGATCGAGCGGCGGCAGATGGGGGAGACCGGCGGCAAGACCGCAGGCGACGAGCCCGGCCGGGACGATCCCGGCCGAGACGAGGACGCCCCCGAGGAGCCCCCGATCGTCGACGCCCTCGGCGAGTGGGTCATCGAGGCCGGCACCGAGGTCACCGACGGCGATCCCGGCACCGCCGGGTCCGACCGCGCCCGCCTCGCGCTCACCTTCACTCCCGGCACCACCCCCGGCCTCGGGTGGATCACCGCGGGACTGCGCGCCGCGCGGGCCGCTCTGGCCCGGGGTGCCGCCGTGCTCTGGCTCGTCCCCGACCACCGGGAGATCGCGGTGCTCTCGGCAGCGCTCGAGGCCGAGATCGCCCGCGGCGGGCAGATCACCGAGTACACCGCCCTCCACGCCGACCAGTCACCGGAGCAGCGGTGGGCGGCGTGGCTGCGTGGCCTCCTCGGCGACACCCGCCTGATCATCGGCACTCGCGCCGCCGCCTTCGCCCCGCTCGCCGACCTCGGCGTCATCATCTGCCTCGACGACGCGAACCAGAACTACCTCGACCAGCACGCCCCCTACCCGCACGCGCGGGAGGTCAGCCTGCTCCGGTCGAACCTCGAGGAGACCGGTCTCCTCTTCGCCTCGACCGACCGCAGCGCCGAGGTCGAGCGGCTCGTCGAGATCGGGTGGCTGCGCGACATCAGCCCCGCTGCCGCGGCCCGCCGCAGCTCCTCACCGCTCGTCGTCGTCCCCGACGAGGAGCGCGACCCCTACGCGTGGCAGCGGATCCCCACCCGGGCGTGGGACATCATGCGCGCGGCGCTCAAGCCCCGGGACGGGAGCGCGCCCGGCCCCGTCCTCGTCCAGGTCCCCCGCGGCGGGTACTACCCGGTGTTCGCGTGCGCGCGATGCCAGGAGACGGCCCGCTGCCCGGTGTGCGAATCGCCGCTGTCGACCCAGTCCGAGGTCGGGCCCTTCGCGTGTCGGACGTGCGGGTACCACTCCGAGACCTTCACGTGCGCGCGCTGCCGCTCCCACCAGGTGCGCTCTATCGTGCGCGGACGCACCCGCACCGTCGAGGAGCTGGTCAAGGCGCTGCCGGGCATCGAGATCGTCGAATCCGGGGGAGACGACATCCCCGTCGCCCTCGACTTCGCCCCCCGCGTCGTCGTCGCGACGACCGGCGCCGAACCCTACGCGATCGGCGGCTACGCCGCGGGGATCCTCCTCGACACCCTGTGGCCGGGCCCGTGGATGCGGGCGAGCGACGAAGGGGTGCGGCGGCGGATGCGGGCGGCCTCCCTCGTCCGCTCGCGCACCGACGGGGGAGTCGTCTACCTCGGTGATGCCGATGAGACGATCCGCGGGGCGCTGACGACCTTCGACCCCGCCGTGACGATGACGCGGTCGCTGGCCGACCGCCGGGAGCTCGGGTTCCCGCCGTACCGCCGGATCGTCGAACTCACCGGTCCCGGCACCGACATCGACGCCGTGCTCGCCGAGGTGCCGGAGCTCACCGAACTCATCCGCGACGACGACGAGGACGGTCAGCGCGTCGTCGCCGCCTTCCCGATCGCCGCCGGCCCCCACATCGGCACGCGCCTGGCCGAGACGACGGCGGCGCGCTCGGCGAAGAAGCTGCCGCAGGTGCGGGTGCGCATCGACGATCCCCGGTCGCTCTGAGCCCGGCGCCCACGACGTACAATCTCTTTCTGTGGATATCGTCTTCGCCGGCACCCCGGAGGTCGCCGTTCCCGCGCTCGAGGCGCTCGTCGCCTCCGACCACACGGTCCGCGCGGTGCTCACCCGTCCCGACGCCCCGGTCGGCCGCAAGCGCGTCCTCACCCCCTCACCCGTCAAGGCCCGGGCGCTCGAGCTCGGACTGCCCGTCATCGAAGCCGATCGTCTGCGCGGGGACGTCATCGGGCAGCTGCGGGAGATCGGCGCCGATGCCGTCGCCGTCGTCGCCTACGGCGCGATCGCCGGACCCGCAGCGCTGTCGACGGCGCGACTCGGCTGGTTCAACCTCCACTTCTCGCTCCTGCCCGCCCACCGCGGGGCCGCCCCGATCCAGCGCGCCCTCATCGCGGGGGAGACGACGAGCGGGGTGAGCGTCTTCCGGATCGACACCGGCATGGACACCGGCGATGTCGTGCGCACCCGCACCCTGCCGCTCGATCAGGACGACGCCGCCGCGGCACTGGCCGCCTACGCCGCGGTCGGGGCCGGCGAACTCGTCGCCGCGTTCGACGATCTCGCCGCCGGCACCGCGGACTTCACCCCGCAGGACGCGCTCATCGCCGCAGGCGCTCAGCCGAGCCATGCCGAGAAGATCACCGCCGCCGACGCCCACCTCGACCTCACCCGCCCCGGTGCCGAGGTCGTCGCCCGCTCCCGCGGGGTCAGCCCCGCACCGGGACCGTGGGTGACGGTCGACGGGAAGCGGACGAAGCTCTTCGGCCTCACCCCGGTGGGAGGCGACGCCGCCCCGACTCCGGCCCCGACCGCCTCGGCGGAGGTCGGCCTGCTCACCTCCCACGACGGTGCCGCCGTGCTCGGGGTCGGGGACGGCTGGCTGCGCGTGAGCGAGATCCAGCCCTTCGGCAAACCCCGCATGAGCGCGGCCGACTATCTGCGCGGACACGGCGAGGTCCGCATCGACGCCGCCGCACCGGCCGACGCCGGCCGCGCCACGACGAGCAAGGAGGCCTGAGATGGCCCAGAAGCCCAACCTGCCCCGCCGGCTCGCGTGGGAGGTGCTCACCGACGTCGACACGAAGGACGCGTACGCGAACCTCCTGCTGCCGGCGAAGATCGCCCGCACGCACCTGAACCCCCAGGACGCCGCGTTCGCCACCGAACTCACGTACGGCACCCTGCGCGGACAGGAGTTCTACGACGCCGTCATCGCCCACGCCGCCGGTCGACCGGTCACGCAGATCGACCCCGAACCGCTCGCGGCGATGCGGATGGGCGCCCACCAGATCCTCGCGATGCGCGTGCCCGACCACGCCGCGCTCTCCGAGACCGTCGGAGTCGTCAAATACGCGGCCCCGAAGACCGCGGGCTTCGTCAACGCGGTGCTGCGCCGGGTCTCCGAGGCCGACCGGCAGACCTGGCTCGACCGGGTCGGGCAGGGGCGCTCGGAGACCGCCCGGCAGGCGATCGCCAGCTCGCATCCCGAATGGATCGTCCGGGCGCTCACCCAGGCGCTCAAGGGCCACGGCCGCGACGCCGGCGAACTCGATGCGCTGCTCACCGCCGACAACACTCCGGCCCAGGTCGCCGTCACCGCCCTGCCGGGACTCCTCGACCGCAGCGCGCTGCCCGGCACCCCGACCCCGCTCTCGCCGCTCGGCGTCCACCTCGAGACGGCCGTGCCCAAGGACATCCCCGCCGTCGCCGACGGTCGCGCCCGCGTCCAGGACGAAGGCTCCGCCCTCGTCGCCCTCGCACTCGCCGAGGCGGCCGCCCCGGACGGGACGTGGGCCGACCTCTGCGCGGGCCCCGGCGGGAAGGCCGCTGTCCTCGCCGCCCGCGCCCGCACCGAGGGCGAGTCCCTCGACGCGTTCGACTCGAGCCCGCACCGGGCCTCCCTCGTCGAGACCTCGACCCAGGCGCTCGACAACGTCACCGTCGGCGTCGCCGATGCCCGAGACGCCGAGGGCCCGTACGCGAAGATCCTCGTCGACGTCCCCTGCACCGGCCTCGGTGCGCTGCGGCGCCGGCCCGAGGCCCGGTACCGGCGCAGCCCCGACGACGTCAACGCCCTGGCCGCGCTCCAGCGGGAGATCCTCGCCTCCGCCCTCGACGCGGCGGCGCCTGGCGGCGTCGTCGCCTACTCGACGTGCTCACCTCACTATGCGGAGACCGTCCTCGTCGTCGACGACGTCCTCCGCCGGCGGCGGAAGGAGACCGGCGACGACGTGGAGATCCTCGACACCCCGGCCGTGCTCGCCGCTGTCACCGGCGCCGAGGCCGACTCCTTCGCCTCGGTCAGCCGCGGCGACGGCCGCTACGCGCAGCTGTGGCCCCACGTCCACGACACCGACGGAATGTTCCTGGCCCTGCTGAAGAAGGCGAACTGATATGGCGATCGAGATCAACCCGAGCATCCTCTCCTCCGATTTCTCCGACCTCCGCGGGGAGCTTGAGAAGATCGCGACGGCGGACATGGCCCACATCGACGTCATGGACAACCACTTCGTGCCCAATCTCACCTTCGGCCCGCCCGTCGTCGAGCGGATCCAGGCGATCAGCCCGATCCCGCTCGACGCGCACCTCATGATCGCCGACGCCGACCGCAACGCGCCCGTGTACGCGGAGCTCGGGTGCGCCTCGGTGACCTTCCACGCCGAGGCGGCCGCGGCCCCCGTGCGACTGGCCAGGGAGCTGCGGCGGCTGGGGGCGAAGGCGAGCCTCGCGCTCAAGCCCGCGACCCCGATCGAGCCCTACATCGACCTCCTGCCCGAATTCGACCAGATCCTCATCATGACCGTCGAACCCGGCTTCGGCGGGCAGAAATTCCTCGACGTGTGCCTGCCGAAGATCGCCCGCACCCGGGAGGCGATCTCCGCCTCCGGACTCGAGATCAGGCTGCAGGTCGACGGCGGCGTCTCCGCCGCGACCGTCGAGCGCGTCGTCGACGCCGGTGCCGACGTCCTCGTCGCCGGGTCCGCCGTCTACAGCGCCGAGGATGCGGCCGCGGCGATCGCCGAGCTCCGCAGCCTCGCCTCCGCCTCCCACACCCACTGACCGACCCGCGATCCGAGGCACATCATGGAATTCCTCTCCTGGCTCAACACCCCGGCCTTCGAGCTGCTCGGCAAACCCGTGCCGTACTCGGATCTCTTCGGCAACATCTGCGCGCTGGCCACCGTCGTCCTCGCCCTCAAGCGGAACATCCTCTCCTGGCCGGTGCAGATCCTCGGGTCGATCCTCCTCTTCTCCGCCTCGCTCTCGGCCGGTCTCGGCGGCAATGCCTCCCGCCAGGTCGTCATCATCGTCGCCGCCGTCTGGGGATGGACGCAGTGGCGGAAGTCGCAGGAGGTCAAGGGCGAGGTCGTCGTCCGGTGGGCGACGTGGAAGGAGCGGATCGGGCTCATCGCCGCCCTCGTCATCGGCACCGCCGTCTTCGGGTACATCCTCTCCGTCGGCGGCTGGTCGTGGAACCCCTACCCCGACGCCTACATCTTCATCGGCTCCCTCGTGGCGATGTACGCCCAGGGACGGGCGATCGTCGAGTTCTGGTTCGTCTGGCTCGCCGTCGACCTCGTCGGCATCCCGCTGGCCGTGGCCGGGGGACTCGTCTTCTCCGGCGCCGTCTACCTCATCTTCCTCGTCATGGTCGTCATCGGCTTCCTCGACTGGTCGAAGCGCTCGAAGCAGACGATCTCCGCCCCGCACACCGGTGCGACCGACATCACCCGCGGCCCGGATGCCGCGTCCGGGACCTGAGACCCCGGTCAGGGCACGCAGCGGCGATGGTCTACCCTGGATCACGTGAAGACCTTCGACTCTCTCTACGCTGAACTCCTCGCCAAGTCCCTCGACCGGCCCGCCGGATCGAAGACCGTCGCCGAACTCGACGCGGGAGTCCATGCGATCGGGAAGAAGATCGTCGAGGAGGCCGCCGAGGTGTGGATGGCCGCGGAGTACGAGACGCCGGACGAGCTCGCCGAGGAGATCTCCCAGCTGCTCTACCATCTCCAGGTGCTCATGATCGCCAAGGACTTAAGCCTCGACGACGTCAACGCCCACCTGTGACCTTCCTCTCCTCCTCGCAAAGGACGCCATGCTGCGTGTAGCCGTGCCCAACAAGGGCATCCTCTCCGAAGCCGCCACCGACATGCTCAGCGAAGCCGGGTACTCGACCCGGCGCGGATCGAAGACCCTCGTCCACCGGGACGAGACGAACGGGGTCGAGTTCTTCTACCTGCGCCCCCGCGACATCGCCGTCTACGTCGGCTCCGGCATCCTCGACGCCGGGATCACCGGTCGCGACCTCCTCCTCGAATCCCAGGCGAAGGCCCAGGAGGTCATCGGCCTCGGCTTCGGGAACTCCCGCTTCTTCTACGCCGGGGAGCGCGGCCGCTACGACAGCGTCGACGAACTCGCCGGCAAGCGGATCGCCACGAGCTTCCCGCATCTCGTCCAGACCGACCTCGACGCCCGGGGCATCACGGCCGAGACCGTCCAGCTCGACGGCGCCATCGAGGTCTCGATCCAGCTCGGCGTCGCCGATGCCGTCGCCGACGTCGTCGAGACCGGCAGCACCCTGCGGGCGGCGGGCCTCGAGACCTTCGGGGAGCCGATGCTCGAGTCCGAAGCCGTCCTCGTCCAGCGCGACGGCGCCGACGCCTCGATCGAGGTGCTCAAGCGCCGCCTCGAATCCGTCATGGTCGCCCGCCAGTACGTGCTCGTCGACTACAACATCGAAGAGCGCCTCGTGCCCGAGGCGATCAGCCTGACCCCGGGACTCGAATCGCCGACGGTCTCCCCGCTGCAGGAGACCGGCTGGGTGGCCGTGCGGGTCATGGTCGAGGCGAAGTCCGTGAACAACGTCATGGACCGCCTCTACGCGGTCGGTGCGCGCGCGATCCTGGTGACGAACATTGGCGCCTGCCGCATCTGAGTTCGCCGTCTTCCGGCCCCGGCGGGTCCGCGTGCTCGGCTTCGTCGGCGCGGCCGTCGTCTTCGTCGGCTTCGCGGTGCTCTCCGTCGCCCTCCTCGTCGTCGACTGGCGGCCGTGGACGTGGTTCGACGTCGTGTGGATGAACCTCCTCGGCGTCCTCTTCGCAGCCGCCCTCCTGCGGGTCGGCAGCATCGAGGCCCGCCCCGACGAGGCGGGGCTGACGGTGCGCAACATCGTGCGCACCCGCCGGTTCGGCTGGGGGCAGATCCTCGGGGTGACGTTCTCGACGTACGGCGACGACCCGTGGGCGATCCTCGACCTCGCCGACGGTTCGACGTGCGCGGTCATGGCCGTCCAGCACGCCGACGGCCCCCGCGCCTACGACGAGGTCGCCCGACTGCGTAAGCTCGTGACCACATGGACCACATATGAGGAGGACTAGGCATGTTCGACGACGCACCGGCCACAGGTGAGGGGCCGCTGAGCGGGTACACCGTCATCGATCTCTCCCGCGCCCTCGCGGGTCCGCACGCGGGAATGATGTTCGGCGACCTCGGCGCCCGGGTCATCAAGGTCGAGAACCCCGGCCGCGGCGACGACTCCCGCTCGTGGGGTCCGCCCTTCGTCGGTCCCGCCGACGATCCGCAGGCGACGTACTTCCTCTCCGCGAACCGGAACAAGGAGTCGATCGCCCTCGACCTCAAATCCGAGACCGGCAAGGACACGCTGCGGGCGCTCATCGCCCGCGCCGACGTCCTCATCGAGAACTTCCGCACCGGCGTCCTCGACCGCCTCGGGTTCTCCCCGGCCACGTGCCTGGAGATCAACCCGCGCCTCGTCATCCTCTCGATCACCGGCTTCGGCCACGACGGGCCGGAGGCCGCCCGCGCCGGCTACGACCAGATCGCCCAGGGCGAAGCGGGACTGATGTCCCTGACCGGGTCCGGGCCTGAGGACATGCAGCGGGTGGGCGTGCCGATCGCCGACCTGCTCGCCGGCATCTACGGCTCCTACGGGGTGCTCGCCGCCCTGCTCGAGCGCGAGCGCACCGGGCGCGGGAAGATCGTGCGCACCTCGCTCATCGCCGGCATGGTCGGCGTCCACGCGTTCCAGGGAACCCGGGCCACCGTGGCCGGGGAGAACCCGCAGCCCGGCGGCAACCACCACCCGTCCCTGTCCCCGTACGGCCTCTTCGCCTCCCAGGACGGGGCCGTGCAGATCTCCGTGGGCAACGAGAGCCTCTGGCAGAAGTTCGCCGCGGCCTTCGACATCGACCCGGCCACCCCGGGCATGGCCGACAACGCCGAGCGCGTGGCCAACCGCCCGGCCGTCATCGCCCTCATCGAATCCCGCTTCGCCGACTTCACGTCCGCGCAGCTGCTCGAGAAGCTCAGCGCCGCGGGCATCCCCGCCGGCACGGTGCGCACCCTCGCCGAGGTCTACGACTGGGAGCAGGCGCTGAGCCAGGGGCTCAAGGTCTCCGTCGACCACCCCGTGCTCGGCGACATCGACCTGCCCGGACCCCCGCTGCGGTTCTTCGACACGGGAGCCGACGGGGAGGTCGAGACGACGAAGAGGACGCACGAGGCCCCGCCGCTGCTCGATGAGGACGCCGAGGCGATCGCGGCGTGGCTCACCGGCGAGTCGGCGCCCGAGGGCGGGGACTGAGACGATGGCGAGGCTGAACGCGCACGAACTCGTCGACATCGTCGTCGATGAGGGGTCCTTCGTCTCCTGGGACGAGGCCCCCATCACCCCCGCCGGAGGCATCTCCGAGGACTATGCCGCCGAACTCGCCGCGGCCCGTGAGAAGTCCGGGGTCGACGAGGCGATCATCACCGGGGAGGGCACGATCGGCGGCCGCCGGGTCGCCGTCGTCGCCGGAGAGTTCCGGTTCCTCGCCGGATCGATCGGCGTCGCCGCCGCCCAGCGGCTCGTCGACGCGATCGAGCGGGCCACGCTCGAGGGCCTGCCGCTGCTCGCCGGTCCCGCCTCCGGGGGCACCCGGATGCAGGAGGGCACCGTCGCGTTCCTCTCGATGGTGAAGATCACCAACGCCGTCGTCGCCCACCGTCGGGCCGGTCTGCCCTACCTCGTCTACCTTCGGCATCCCACGACCGGCGGCGTGTTCGCCTCGTGGGGCTCGATGGGCCACGTCACCGTCGCCGAACCCGGATCCCTCATCGGCTTCCTCGGCCCCCGCGTCTTCGAAGCCCTCTACGGCGAGTCGTTCCCCGAGGGTGTGCAGACCGGGGAGAACCTCCACAAGCACGGGATCATCGACGCCGTCATCGGTCCCGAGCGGATCCAGACGACGGTCTCCCGGGTCCTCGACGTCCTCATGGGCGCCAAGGAGGTGCCTCCGCGCGTGCCCGACCCGGACACCCGCCCGGGCACGATCGACCCCGAGTCGGATGCGTGGGCGGCGATCACCCGGTCCCGCCGTCCCGAACGCCCGGGCGTCCGCGATCTCCTGCGCACCGCGGCGAACACGGTGCTCCCGCTCAACGGCACCGGGGAGGGGGAGAAGGATCCCGGGCTGCTGCTCGCGCTCGCGAAGTTCGGCTCCGCCCCGTGCATCGTCCTCGGCCAGGACCGCTTCCGGCAGGACTCGCGGGCACCGCTCGGTCCGGCCGCGCTGCGGGAGGCCCGCCGCGGCATGCGCCTGGCCAGAGAGCTCGACCTGCCGCTCGTCACCGTCATCGACACCCCCGGCGCCGCCCTGTCCCAATCCGCCGAGGAGGGCGGGATGGCCGGAGAGATCGCGCGCTCGCTCGCCGAGCTCGCGAACCTCGACGCCCCCACCGTCTCCCTCATCCTCGGGGAGGGCTCCGGCGGCGGGGCGCTCGCGCTCATCCCCGCCGACCGCGTGCTCAGCGCCGAGAACGGCTGGCTGTCGCCGCTGCCGCCCGAGGGCGCCTCGGCGATCGTCCACCGGACGACCGACTTCGCCCCGCAGATGGCGCAGAGCCAGGGCGTCCACGCTCCCCAGCTGCTCGCCACGGGAGTCGTCGACCGGATCATCGCCGAACATCCCGATGCCAGCGACGAACCCCTCGACTTCGTCGCCCGGGTCGGACAGACCCTCGAGTTCGAGCTCATCGAGCTCATGCGGGCGCAGTCAGAGCGCCGGCTGGCCCGCCGCATGGAGCGCTACCGCACGCTCGGGATCTAGAGAAGAGAGAAGAGAACCATGGTTGCCGTGAGAGTCATCCCGTGCCTCGACGTCGATGAGGGACGCGTCGTCAAGGGCGTGCGCTTCGCCGACCTCCGGGATGCCGGAGACCCGGTCGAACTCGCACGTGTCTACGGCGAGTCCGGGGCCGACGAGCTGACGTTCCTCGACGTCACCGCGAGCAGCGGCGACCGGGAGACCGTCCACGATGTCGTCCGGGCCAGCGCCGAGCAGGTGTTCATCCCGCTCACCGTCGGCGGGGGAGTGCGCAGCGTCGACGACGTCGACCGGCTCCTGCGCGACGGCGCGGACAAGATCTCCGTCAACACCTCGGCGGTGGTCGATCCGCAGCTCATCAGCGACATCTCCCGGCACTTCGGCAACCAGGTGCTCGTCCTCTCCCTCGACGCCCGGCGCACCCGGGAGACGACGACACCGTCGGGCTTCGAGGTCACCGTGCGCGGCGGACGTGAGGGCACGGGCCGCTGCGCGATCGACTGGATCCGCGAGGCCGCCGACCGCGGGGTGGGCGAGATCCTGCTCAACTCGATCGACGCCGACGGCACCCGTGAGGGCTTCGACCTCGAACTCATCGCCGCCGCCCGTCAGGCTGTGGGCGTCCCGCTCATCGCCTCCGGCGGCGCCGGGAAGGTCGAGCACTTCGCCCCCGCCGTGCGGGCCGGGGCCGATGCCCTGCTCGCCGCGAGCGTCTTCCACTTCGGGACGCTCACCATCGCCGAGGTCAAGGACGCACTGCGCGCAGAAGGGTTCGATGTCCGATGAGTCAGCAGCAGATCGATGCGACGCCGGAGAACTGGCGCGAGATCATCAGCTTCGGGCCCGGCGGGCTCATCCCCGTCGTCGTCCAGGAGGCGACGACGCGCGAGGTCCTCATGCTCGCGTGGATGGACCGCACCGCCGTCGAGAGGACACTGGCCGAACGCCGCGCCGTCTACTGGTCGCGGTCCCGGCAGGAGCACTGGGTCAAGGGGGAGACGTCGGGCCACACCCAGGCGCTGCGCTCGCTCGCCCTCGACTGCGACGCCGACGCCCTCCTCATGACCGTCGACCAGACGGGACCGGCCTGCCACACTCTGACCGCGACCTGCTTCACCGGAAGGACGATCAGTGACGACGCACGCGACTGAACCGCTGACCATCCGCCCGAGCCTCGCCGAGTTCCGCGCCGCCGGCGCCGACCACCGGCTCGTGCCCGTCCACACCGAGGTCCTCGCCGACACCGACACGCCCCTGAGCCTCTACCGGAAGCTCACCGACGGCGGTCCCGGGTCGTTCCTCTTCGAATCCGCCGAGGCCGGGGCCTGGGCGCGCTATTCGTTCATCGGCTCCGCCCCTGTGGCGACGCTCGTCACCACCCCCGAGGGCTTCACCTGGACGGGCACGCCGCCGGTCGGGGTGCCCGAGACCGGCAGCGTCCTCGACGCGGTCTCGGCGACGCTCGAGCTGCTCAAGATCGACACGAGCGATCTGCCGCCCATGGTCTCGAGCCTCGTCGGGTACTTCGGGTGGGACATCATCCGGGAGTTCGAGAAGCTCGGCACCGCCAATCCCGACGAGCATCGCCTGCCGACCGTGCAGCTGATGATCCCCGGCGACATCGCCGTCTACGACCACTATTCGGGCACGCTCACCCTCGTCGCCAACGTCGTCAACGTCAACGGGGCCGACACCGGCATCGACGAGGCGTACGCGGCCGGAGTGGCGCGGATCGAGACGATGCTCGCCCGGCTCTCCCGTCCTGCTCCCGCCGAGGCGGTCGTCCCGGTGGCCACGACACCGCAGGTGCGCACCCGCACACCGCGGGCGGACTACCTGTCCGGAGTCGAGCGCGCGAAGCAGGACATCGTCGACGGGGAGATCTTCCAGGTCGTCCTCGGCCAGCGCTTCGACACCGACTGCGACGCCGACCCGCTCATGGTCTACCGCATGCTCCGGCACTCGAACCCTTCGCCGTTCATGTACCTGCTGGGCCTCCACGACGCAGACGGGCAGCCGGTGAGCATCATCGGCTCCTCGCCCGAGGCCCTCGTCACGGTCCGCTCCGGCACCGTCGTCACCCACCCCATCGCCGGGTCCCGTCCCCGCGGGGCGACCCCGGAGGACGACGACCGGCTCGCGAGGGAGCTGCTCCGCGATGAGAAGGAGCGCGCCGAGCATCTCATGCTCGTCGACCTCGCCCGCAACGACCTCGCGAAGGTCTGCACCGCGGGCACGGTCGATGTCAGCACCTTCATGGACATCGAGCGCTTCAGCCACATCATGCACATCTCCTCGACCGTGCGCGGCGAGGTCGCCGACGGCCACGACGGCATCGACGTGCTGCGGGCGACCTTTCCCGCCGGCACCCTCTCCGGGGCCCCGAAGCCGCGTGCCCTGCAGATCATCGACGAGCTCGAGGTCGTCGGGCGCGGACTCTACGGGGGAGTCGTCGGCTACCTCTCCTTCACCGGTGACCTCGATCTCGCGATCGCCATCCGCACCGGGGTGCTCGCCCGCGGGGTGATGAGCGTCTTCGCCGGCGGCGGGATCGTCGCCGACTCCCAGCCGGAGACGGAGTATCGTGAGTCCGAGAACAAGGCGGCCGCGGTGCTCGCAGCCGCCGCAGCAGCCGGTCGGGTCCAGCGCCTGACGGAAGGAGCACGATGACCAAATCCCGCGGAGTCCTCCTCGTCCTCGTCGTCGCCGCCGGCATGTGGGCGATCACCCTGGCCACGTGGCAGGCGGGGGCGAGCAGCGAGACTCTCGGTCCCGCGGGAGTCGCGATGCCCGGCCAGGCCGAGACGACGCAGGCCTCGCCCGTGGCCACCGCGTGCGTGGCGATCATCGCTGTGTGCGGGCTGCTCTCGGCGATGTTCGGCCGCATCGGCCGCTTCGTCATCTTCGGTCTCGCGGAGCTCGCGGCACTCGGCTACGGGGTCAGCGCGATCACCGCGATCGGTGCCCCGGGGGCGACCTCATGGCCGATCGTCGCGCTGCTCGCCGCCGTCGTCGGCGTCATCGTCATCGGCTGGGTCGCCTACGCCTCGCGGACCTGGACGGGGTCGAATCGGTACGCCCGCAGCGCCGAAGGCGCCGGCGGCGAATTCGACTCGGCCGCGACGTGGGATGCGCTCTCCCGCGGCGACGAAGTGGAGACCGGACGCGAGGAGGCCGGCGCCGAGGCGGCGGCGGAATCCGCGGACGCGCAGTCCGCGGATGCACAGCCCTCAGACGCGCAGGCGGCGGAGGACGAGTCCCCGCGCAACGACGACGGTCCGACAAGCAGCCGGAGTTCCTGAGTGCGCGTGTGGCGTCTGCCACGTCTCGCCTCTCGCGTCGATGCGGAATCAGCATTCCGGACATGACGATCCTGCCCCGACCCTGTCCTGCAGGTCGCGTCGATGCGAACTCACCACCTCGGACATGACACAATAGACCCATCACGTGCACGTCAGCATAAGGAGCACCATGTCGCAATCAGTCGCCCGCTCGGGTGCCGCCGATCTCGATAAGTCCACGATCGACTACGCTGCGATCGCCGATCCCGGTCACGGCAACTCCGTCGCCGGGTGGACCGGCGTCATCATCATGCTCATCGGACTCTCGATCGGCTGCGTGGGCTTCACGATCCATGCCCCGATGATCACCTACATCGGCGGCGGCGTCACCGTTCTCGGCCTCATCGTCGGCATCATCCTGCGCGCCGTCGGACTGGGAAACAAGCCGAAGCGCACATGACCGTCCTCGACGACATCGTCACCGGGGTGACCGAGGACCTCGCCGCCCGTCGGCGCGAGGTCCCGCTGACGGCCGTCCGCGACGCGACAGCGGCCGCACCGGCCGTCCGCCCCTTCGACCTCAGCGCCGACTTCGGGGTCATCGCCGAGGTCAAGCGCCGCTCGCCCTCCCGCGGAGATCTCGCGACGATCCCCGATCCGGGGACACTCGCCGGCCTCTACGCCGCCGGCGGCGCCCGGGCGATCAGCGTGCTCACCGAGGGCCGGCGCTTCTCCGGCAGCCTCGCCGACCTCGACGCGGTTCGCGCGGCCGTCGACCTGCCCGTCCTCCGCAAGGACTTCATGGTCGACGAGTACCAGTTCCACGAGGCCCGCGCCCACGGCGCCGACCTCGTCCTCCTCATCGTCGCCGCGCTCAGCCCCGCCCAGCTGCGGGAGTTCCACGACCTCGCCGCCTCCCTCGGGATGACCGCGCTCGTCGAGACCCACAGCGAAGCCGAACTCGCCACCGCGATCGACATCGGCGCCCGCCTCATCGGCGTCAACACCCGCAACCTCAAGGACCTCAGCGTCGACACGGGACGATTCGCACCGCTGGCGGCCCTCGCCCCGGCCGAGGCCACGCTCGTCGCCGAGTCGGGGGTCGCCTCGGTAACCGACATCGAGGACTACGCGCGCGACGGCGCCGACGTCGCCCTCGTCGGCGAAGCCCTCGTCCGCGACGGCGATCCCGCCGCGGCCGTCGCCGCCTTCACCGCCGCCGGTCGGGCCGCCCGGACACCCCGGACGCCCCACCCCAGCCGCTGACCCGCACGGCGCCCGAGACGGCCCCGGCCGCCTCGGTGCCGGACGCACCACGACCCGCAAAGGACGCACCATGACCGAGACCAGCCAGGAGACCGGACCGTATTTCGGTGCGTTCGGCGGCAGGTTCATTCCCGAAGCCCTCATCCCGGCCCTCGATGAGATCGAGGAGACCTGGCGCAAGTCCCAGGTCGATCCGGAGTTCGGGGCCGAGCTGCACGAGCTGCAGGTGTCCTACATCGGGCGCCCGAGCCTGCTCACCGAGGCCAAGCGGTTCTCCGCCCACTGCGGCGGGGCCCGCGTGTTCCTCAAACGGGAGGATCTCAACCACACGGGCAGCCACAAGATCAACAACGCCCTCGGTCAGGCTCTGCTCGCCAAGCGGATGGGCAAGACCCGGCTCATCGCCGAGACCGGCGCCGGCCAGCACGGGGTCGCCACGGCGACCGCCGCGGCCCTCCTCGACATGGAGTGCGAGGTCTACATGGGCGAGGAGGACACGCAGCGCCAGGCGCTCAACGTCGCCCGGATGCGGCTGCTCGGGGCGAAGGTCAACGCCGTGACGAACGGCACCCGCACCCTCAAGGACGCGATGAACGAGGCGATGCGCGACTGGGTCGCCAACGTCGGCAGCACGCACTACGTCATCGGCACCGTCGCCGGTCCCCACCCGTTCCCCGCGATGGTCCGCGCGTTCCAGCGCGTCATCGGCGACGAAGCCCGCGACCAGCTGCGCGAGGCCACCGGCGGCCTGCCCGACGCCGTGCTCGCCTGTGTCGGCGGCGGATCGAACGCGATGGGCATCTTCGCGGCGTTCCTCGACGACCCCGAGGTCCGCATCTACGGCTTCGAGGCCGGGGGAGAGGGCATCGACTCCGGACGGCACGCCGCCCGCTTCTCCGGGGGTCGCCCCGGCGTCCTCCACGGGTCGGCGACCTACATCCTCCAGGACGAGGACGGCCAGACACGGCCCTCGCACTCGGTCTCGGCAGGTCTCGACTACCCGTCGGTGGGACCCGAGCACTCGTACCTCCACGATGCCGGCCGCGTCACCTACGAACCCGTCGTCGACGACGAGGCGATGGAGGCCCTGCAGCTGCTCGCCCGCACCGAGGGCATCATCCCCGCGATCGAATCCGCCCATGCGCTGGCCGGGGCGATGCGGGTCGGCCGACAGCTCGGCCCCGACGCGGTCCTCCTCGTCAACCTCTCGGGCCGCGGCGACAAGGACATGACCACGGCCGCCACGTGGTTCGACTACTTCGACGAAGGAGCCGTGCAGGTATGACAGGCACGACAGAGACGCAGGCAGGTCCCCGCACCGGGGCGACGCTCGACGCGATCGCGGACTCCGGACGCAGCGCCGCCCTCATCGGCTACCTGCCCGTCGGGTTCCCCACCGTCGCAGGGTCGATCGAGGCGATGACCGCCCTCGTCGACTCCGGCGTCGACATCGTCGAGGTCGGCCTCCCGTACTCCGACCCGGGCATGGACGGGCCGGTCATCCAGCGCGCCGCCGAGCAGGCCCTGGCCGGCGGGGTGCGCACGAAGGACGTCTTCGCGGCCGTCAGCGCCGTCGCCGAGGCGGGCGGGACGCCGGTGGTCATGAGCTACTGGAACCTCGTCCTCCAGTACGGCGTCGACGCGTTCGCCCGCGACCTCGACGCCGCCGGCGGGGCCGGGATCATCACCCCCGACCTCATCCCCGACGAAGCCGCCGACTGGCTGGCCGCCTCCGACGAGTACGACCTCGACCGCATCTTCCTCGCCGCTCCGTCCTCGACCCCCGAGCGCATCAGCCGCATCGTCTCCGCCAGCCGCGGCTTCGTCTACGCGGCCTCGACGATGGGGGTGACCGGGGTGCGCACGTCCGTCGACGACCATGCCCGCGACCTCGTCTCCCGCCTCCGCGAGGCAGGCGCCCCGCACGCGTGCGTCGGCCTCGGCGTCTCGACCCGGGACCAGGCCGCCGAGGTCGCCGCCTACGCCGACGGCGTCATCGTCGGCTCCGCTCTCGTCCGCAGCCTCGACGACGGCGGCGTGGCCGCCCTGTCCGATCTCGCCGCGCAACTCAGGGAAGGCTGTGCATGAGCCCCGTCGACATCACCGCTGCGATTCCGTCTCCCACGTGGAGCGGATTCTCCATCGGGCCGCTGACGATCCACGCGTACGCGCTGTGCATCCTCGCCGGCATCCTGCTCGCCCTGTGGCTGACCTCGCGGCGCTGGCGGGCGATGGGCGGACACGAGGACGACCTGTGGAACATCGCGATCATCGCCGTGCCCGCGGGCATCATCGGCGGACGCCTCTACCACGTCTTCTCCACCCCTGACCCGTACTTCGGGCCCAACGGCAACCCGCTCGATGCGTTCAAGATCTGGAACGGCGGCCTCGGCATCTGGGGCGCCGTGGCGCTCGGCATGCTCGCGGCGTGGCTCGTCGCCCGCTATCAGGGGATCCGGATCCTCCCGTTCCTCGACGCCGCCGCCCCCGGGCTCATCCTCGCCCAGGCCGTCGGCCGGTGGGGCAACTGGTTCAACCAGGAGCTCTTCGGCGCCCCGACGACCCTGCCGTGGGGTCTGCGCATCGACAAGTTCATCGACGGGCAGCTCAACCCGAACTGGCCGGATCCCGCGCTGCCGGCCGACACGCTCTTCCAGCCGACGTTCCTCTACGAATCCCTGTGGAACCTCGCCGGCTGCCTCATCCTCATCGTCGCCGCGCGGAAATTCCGCCTCGGCCACGGCCAGGTCTTCGCGCTCTACATCTGCTACTACACGCTCGGACGCGTGTGGATCGAGGCGCTGCGCATCGACGACGCCGAACTCGTCCTCGGCCTGCGGCTCAACATCTGGACATCGATCCTCGTCTTCGCCGTCGGACTCATCTGGTTCCTCGTCTCCCGCTCACGCCACAAGGAGCCCGAGTCGACGATCTACGTGCCCGGCGCCCGCGCCCTGGCCAAGCACGGCCGACACGAGGACGACGGGGCCGACCACGACGGCACGCCCGGCGGCGGAGGCGCCGCGTCGACCCGCTCAGCCGCGCAAGGCCAGGCTCCCGCGCAGGACACCGCGACCGCCGATGACACGGCGGCCGACCGGGCCGGTGCGCGGCGGAAGCCGCGGGGCAGGGACGACGAGAAGCCCGGGTTCGGGTTCTTCGGAGCGGTCACCTCGGCGATCTCGATCATCCCCGATGTGCGGTCGCGGAACCGCGGAGGAGAGGACGAAAAGTCCGGCAATTGAGACGTTGAGGTTCACCTTTCGGTCCTTTCTCGTTTTCACGTTGAGCCCTCACGGGGTGTAAGTTGGTAATCCGACCGTGAGAACCACGTCACACCTGTGCCCGCAGGACGATCTCCCCAGGGCATGCCGAAGCCAGTTCGAGACAGCGTCGTCTGCTGGAGAATGACTAGACCCCGTGAAGGCAGCCGATGTCCCGTGAAACCTCATCGACCCCACAACTCCCGCCGCAGCGCACCGGACTCTACGACCCCGCGCTCGAACACGATGCGTGCGGTCTCGCTCTCATCGTCCGCTACCGCGGCGCCGCCGACCACGAGGTCGTCGAACAGGCGCTGAGGGCGTTGCGCAAGCTCGAGCACCGCGGCGGCATCGGCTCCGACGAGGGCACCGGCGACGGCGCCGGCCTCACCCTGCAGATCCCGCACGACTACTTCGCCGAGGTGGTCCGTGAAGAGCAGGACATCGACCTGCCCGCGCCCGGCGAGTACGCCGTGGGCATCGGATTCTTCTCCCAGGACTACCGCACCGACCTCACCGGCCTGACCTCGACCGAGTCGCCGATCCCCGCCGGGGAGTTCCCGACCGCCGGGGAGGAGCCGCTCGCCGACGAGGAGGCGCTCGTCCGCCGGATCGCCGCCGAAGAGGGCCTGAGCGTCCTCGCCATCCGCGACGTCCCCCGCGACGAGAGCGTGCTCGGGGAGATCGCGCGCTCGACGCAGCCGCACATGCGCCACGTCTTCTTCGGGTTCGACGCCCGCTACCCGGCCCGGGACGCCGACGACCTGCGCCGCCGGTCCTACATCGTGCGCAAGCGCCTCGACCGGGAGGGCATCTACTTCCCGTCGCTGTCGCCGGCGACGATCACGTACAAGGGCATGCTCGCGACCGGCCAGCTCGCCCCGTACTACACGGAGCTCAACGACGACCGGGTGACCTCGCGCATCGCGCTCGTCCACTCGCGGTTCTCGACGAACACGTTCCCGTCGTGGCAGCTCGCCCAGCCGTTCGGCACGATCGCCCACAACGGGGAGATCAACACCGTGCGCGGCAACCGCAACTGGATGCGGGCCCGGGAGGCGCACCTCGCCTCCGACCTGCTGGCCTCCCCGGTGCCCGAGACCGACTCGAGCCTCGAGCGCCTCTTCCCGATCGTGCCCCCGGGCGCCTCGGACTCCGCGTCCTTCAACGCCGTCCTCGAGCTCATGGTCGCCTCGGGGCGGTCCCTGCCGCAGGCGATGCTCATGATGATCCCCGAGGCCTGGGAGAACAACCCGGGCATGGGGGAGTCGCGCAAGGCCTTCTACGAGTACCACTCGCTGCTCATGGAGCCGTGGGACGGTCCCGCGTGCGTCGGCTTCACCGACGGCAAGCTCGCCGGTGCCGTGCTCGACCGCAACGGTCTGCGACCGGCCCGCTACGTCATGACCTCCGACACCGTCGTCCTCGCCAGTGAGATCGGCGTCGTCGACCTGCCCGAGGCCGACATCGTCGGCCGCGGCCGGCTCACCCCCGGCCGCATGTTCCTCGTCGACACGGAGTCCGAGCGGATCATCTCCGACACGGAGATCAAGAACCAGCTCGCCACCCAGCACCCCTACGCCGAGTGGGTCGCCGACTCCTCGAAGCGCCTCGAGGACCTGCCCACCCGCGTCCACGTCCTCCACCCGCAGGCCTCGGTGCGCCGGCGCCAGCGGACCTTCGGCTACACCGAGGAGGAGCTGCGGCTGCTGATCACCCCGATGGCCGAGACCGGGGCCGAACCGCTCGGGGCGATGGGCACCGACACCGCGATCGCGGGCCTCTCGACGCGCCCGCGGCTGCTCTTCGACTACTTCCACCAGAACTTCGCGCAGGTGACGAACCCGCCGCTCGACTCCATCCGCGAGCACATCGTCACGAGCATGGCCGCGGGACTCGGTCGGGAGGGCAACCTCCTCGAGCACAGCCGCCCCGACTCCGCGCACATCATGCTCTCGCGCCCGGTCATCGACAACGACGAGCTCGCGGCGATCGGCCACGTCAAGGGCCACCACCTCGGCGTCGACAATCCGCGTCCCACCGTCACGCTCTCGGGTCTCTACTCGGTCAACGCCGGACCCGACGCGATGGAGGCGCGGATCGAGGCACTGTGCGCCGAGGCGAGCGCCGCCGTCGACGCCGGCGCGGTGTTCATCATCCTCTCCGACCGCGACTCCACGGCCGACCTCGCGCCGATCCCGTCGCTGCTGCTCACCTCGGCGCTCCATCACCACCTCGTGCGGGAGAGGTCCCGGACGCGGGTGAGCATCGTCGTCGAGGCCGGGGACGTCCGCGAGGTCCACCATGCCGCGACGCTCGTGTCCTTCGGCGCCTCGGCGGTCAACCCCTACCTGCTCATGGAGACCGCCGAAGCCCTCGTCCGCTCCGACCGGGTGACCGGGGTGAGCGAATCCGCGGCCGTGGCCAACGTCCTCGGCGCGCTCAACAAGGGCCTGCTCAAGATCATGTCGAAGATGGGCATCTCGACCGTGCAGTCCTACCACGGGGCGCAGACGTTCGAGGCCGTCGGTCTCTCCGATGACCTCATCGACCGGCACTTCACGTCGACACCGCACCAGCTCGGCGGCAAGGGGATGCGCGAGATCGCCGCGGAGAACACCGCGCGCCACGCCGATGCCCACCGCGACGACCATCCGCGCCCCTCTCATCGGCCCCTCAAGGTCGGCGGGGAGTACCAGTGGCGCCGGGAGGGGCCGGGCCACCTGTTCAACCCGGAGACGATCTTCAAGCTCCAGCACTCGACGGCGTCGAAGCGCTACGACATCTTCCAGGAGTACACGCGCGCCGTCGACGACCAGTCGCGTGAGCTGATGACCCTGCGCGGCCTCCTCGACCTCGTGCCCGGGGCCGAGGGCCCCATCGACATCGCCGAGGTCGAACCCGCCGAGGCGATCATGAAGCGCTTCTCCACCGGCGCGATGAGCTACGGGTCGATCTCGAAGGAGGCCCACGAGACGCTCGCGATCGCGATGAACCGGATCGGCGGGAAGTCGAACACGGGGGAGGGCGGCGAGGACGTCGACCGGCTCCTCGACCCCGAGCGCCGGTCGGCGATCAAGCAGATCGCCTCGGGCCGCTTCGGGGTGACCAGCCACTACCTCACCGAGGCCGACGACCTGCAGATCAAGATGGCGCAGGGCGCCAAGCCCGGGGAGGGCGGTCAGCTGCCCGGGGAGAAGGTCTACCCGTGGATCGCGAAGACCCGGCATGCGACCCCCGGCGTCGGGCTCATCTCCCCGCCGCCGCACCACGACATCTACTCGATCGAGGACCTCGCGCAGCTCATCTACGACCTCGGCCGGGCCAATGCCCGGGCCCGGGTCCACGTCAAGCTCGTCTCCGCGGTCGGGGTCGGCACGGTCGCGGCGGGAGTCGCGAAGGCCGGAGCCGACGTCGTCCTCATCTCCGGTCACGACGGTGGCACGGGCGCGAGCCCGCTCAACTCGCTCAAGCACGCGGGCACCCCGTGGGAGCTCGGACTCGCCGAGGCGCAGCAGACGCTCATCCTCAACGGCCTGCGGGAGAAGGTGAGCGTCCAGGTCGACGGTCAGCTCAAGACCGGCCGCGACGTCATCATCGCCGCCCTCCTCGGGGCCGAGGAGTTCGGGTTCGCGACGACCGCGCTCGTCGTCTCCGGCTGCATCATGATGCGCGTGTGCCACAAGGACACGTGCCCGGTGGGCGTGGCCACGCAGAACCCGCTGCTGCGCTCGCGCTACACGGGCCAGGCCGACCATGTCGTCAACTTCTTCACGTTCATCGCCGAGGAGGTCCGCGGGTACCTCGCGCAGCTGGGCTTCCGCACCCTCGACGAGGCGATCGGCGCCGTCGAGCGCCTGCGCGTCGACGAGGACCGGGCCCGGGAGTCCGGTCTCGACCTCGACCTCTCGACGATCCTCACGGTCCCGGGCAACCTCTCCGGGGACACCTCGGTGGCCCGCAAATGCGCCGGTCAGGTGTTCCGCGACTTCCACGGGGAGCTCGACCCGCAGCTGCTCGACCAGGTTCGGGAGGCGATCGAGACGAAGTCGCCGGTGACGATCTCCTCGACGGTCGTCAACACCGACCGCAGCGTCGGCACCCTGCTCGGCCATCACGTCACCCGGGCCTACGCCGACCGCGGCCTGCCCGAGGACACGATCCGCCTCGAACTCCACGGCACCGCCGGGCAGTCGCTCGGCGCGTACCTGCCGGTCGGGGTGAGCATCGACCTCACCGGCGACGCCAACGACTACGTCGGCAAGGGACTGTCCGGGGGCACCGTGGCCGTCCACCCGGCCCCGGAGAACCCGACCCGCCCCGAGCACAACGTCATCGCCGGCAACGTCATCGGCTACGGCGCGACCAGCGGCAAGCTCTTCATCTCCGGTCAGGTGGGGGAGCGCTTCATGGTGCGCAACTCCGGCGCCGAGGCGGTCGTCGAGGGCATCGGCGACCACGGCCTGGAGTACATGACCGGTGGGGTCGCCGTCATCCTCGGCGGCACGGGACGCAACTTCGCGGCCGGCATGTCCGGCGGCACCGCCTACGTCCTCGACTTCAACCCGGCCCGGCTCAACCCGGACGAGCGCGCCGCCGGCGTCTTCCGCTTCACCGGGGTCGGCGTCGATGACATGGAGGTCCTCGAGCGGCTGCTCGGCGAGCACGTCGAATGGACGGACTCGCCGCTGGCCGCCCAGCTGCTCGACGGCCTGCGCCGCGGCGAGGACGTCCTCTCCCGCTTCACGAAGATCATTCCCGTCGCCTACCAGGCGGTGCGAGACATCCAGTCCGAGATGGCCGCCGAGGGCACGCCAGCGGACTCGGACGCCGCCTGGCGCAAGATTCTGGAGGTCACCAATGGCTGATCCGCACGGATTCCTCACCGTCACCGAACGCGAGCTGCCGCAGCGCCGCCCGGTTCCCATCCGCCTGCTCGACTACCGCGAGGTCTACGAGGCCGGCGACCCCGAGCAGCTGCGGCGCCAGGCGTCGCGCTGCATGGACTGCGGCGTTCCGTTCTGCCACCAGGGCTGCCCGCTCGGCAACCTCATCCCGGAGTTCAACGATGCGATGTACCGCGGCGAGCTGCCGCGGGCCGTCGACCTCCTCCACGCGACGAACAACTTCCCGGAATTCACCGGTCGGGCGTGCCCGGCGCCCTGTGAGAACGCGTGCGTGCTCAGCATCAACCAGCCGGCCGTGACGATCAAGCAGGTCGAGGTGACGATCGTCGACGAGGGCTTCGCCGCCGGTCTCATCCAGCCGCAGATCCCCGACCGCATCACCGGGCACACCGTCGCCGTCGTCGGGTCGGGTCCGGCCGGACTCGCCGCGGCCCAGCAGCTCACCCGCGCCGGGCACACCGTTGTCGTCTACGAACGCGACGACCGCCTCGGCGGGCTGCTGCGCTACGGCATCCCCGACTTCAAGCTCGAGAAGCACCACATCGATCGGCGTCTCCACCAGATGCGGGCCGAGGGCACGCGCTTCGAGACCGACGTCGAGATCGGCGTCGACATCACCCTCGAGCAGCTCCAGTCGCGCTTCGACGCCGTCATCGTCTGCACCGGGGCGACCGTGCCCCGGGACATGCCGGTGGCCGGGCGCGAGCTCGACGGCGTCGAATTCGCGATGGACTTCCTCGTCCCGAGCAACAAGGCTCAGGCCGGCGGGGATCCCACGCCGATCAGCGCCAAGGGCAAGAACGTCATCATCATCGGCGGCGGCGACACGGGCGCCGACTGCCTCGGCACAGCGCTGCGCCAGGAGGCCGCCTCGGTGACGACGCTCGCGATCGGCGCGAAGCCCCCGGCCTCGCGCAGCGAACGCGACCCGTGGCCGACGGTGCCGCGGATCTTCGAGGTCCAGACCTCCCACGAGGAGGGCGGCACCCGGCAGTACCTGGCGTCGACGACGGGCTTCGCCGGCAACGGCGAAGGCGAGGTCGCCGGCATCGAGGTCTCCGAGACGCAGTTCGTCGACGGGAAGCGGATCCCGACCCCGGGCACCGAGCACGTCCTCGACGCGGACCTCGTCCTGCTCGCGCTCGGGTTCTCCGGACCGGAGTCCGAGGCGCTCGGCCTCGACGTCGCCGACACCGGAGCGTTCGTCCGCGACGACAGCTACGCGTCGTCACAGCCGGGCGTCTACGTCGCCGGTGACGCCGGCCGCGGGCAGTCGCTCATCGTCTGGGCGATCGCCGAGGGACGGGCGGTCGCCGCCGAGGTCGACACGTACCTCACGGGGTCGACGCGGCTTCCGGCACCGGTCCGGCCGCGCGACACCGGATTCACAGTGTAAAATGATCTGTGTCACTATTTGAGAATACGCACAAGGGCGTGCATCGGCTCTCCGGCAGGGATCTCCTGCCGGAGAAGGGTCGATGTGACTCCTGAGGTGCAGGTAGGGTGGAGTGCATGAGGCGAGCAAAGATAGTCGCAACACTGGGTCCGAATCAGAATTCCTACGAAGACATCCGCACACTCGTCGATGAGGGCGTCGACGTCGCCCGATTCAATCTCAGCCACGGGCTGCGGGAAGAGCATGAGGAGAAGTTCGCCTGGGTCCGCCAGGCCGCTCTCGACACCGGCCGCGCCGTCGCCGTCCTCCTCGACCTCCAGGGTCCGAAGATCCGAGTCGGCACCTTCGCCAACGGCAAGGAGTACCTCGAGGACGGGGCGACCTTCACGATTACGAGCCGCGACGTGCCCGGCACCGCGGAGATCGTGAGCACGACGCTCAAGACGCTGCCGAACGACGTGTCCGTCGGCGACCCGCTGCTCATCGACGACGGCCGCCTGCGCCTGCGGGCCACCGAGGTTACCGAGACCGACGTCGTCACCGAGGTCGAGATCGGCGGTCCGATCTCCAACCACAAGGGCATCAACCTGCCCGGTGTGCCCGTGTCCGTGCCGGCGCTGTCGGAGAAGGACATCGACGACCTCAAATGGGGTCTGGGCCTCGGGTTCGACTGGGTTGCCCTCTCCTTCGTCCGCAGCCCCGCCGACATCGACGACGTCCACGCCGTGATGGACGAGGTCGGCGTGCGCGCCCCCGTCATCGCCAAGCTCGAGAAGCCGCAGGCCGTCGAGGAGCTCGACGCCGTCATCGACGCCTTCGACGGGATCATGGTCGCCCGCGGCGACCTCGGCGTCGAACTGCCGCTCGAACAGGTGCCGATCGTGCAGAAGCGCGCCGTGGAGATCGCGCGCCAGCAGGCCAAGCCCGTCATCGTCGCCACGCAGATGCTTGAGACGATGATCGAGGCCTCACGGCCCACCCGCGCCGAGGCGAGCGACTGCGCGAACGCGGTCCTCGACGGCGCCGATGCGCTCATGCTCTCGGGGGAGACCTCGGTCGGTGCCCACTGGGTCGAGGCGATCCGCACGATGAGCCGGATCATCTCCTCGACGGAGGAGCACGGGCTCGATCGGATCCGTCCGCTCGGCACCGTCCCGCACACGAAGGGCGGCGCCGTCACGGCCGCCGCCGTGCAGATCGCTCAGCAGCTCGACATCGATCTGCTCTGCACGTTCTCGCAGACCGGTGACTCCGTGCGCCGGATGTCGCGGCTGCGTCCGCGGTGGCCGATCCTCGGCTTCACCCCCGATCCGCAGGTCCGTCACCAGCTCGCGCTGACGTGGGGCGTGCGGCCCTACCTCGTCAAGACCGTCCGCCACACCGACCAGATGGCCCGGCAGGTCGACGCGGTGCTGCTCGCCGACGGCACCGCCCGCGAAGGCGACCAGTCGATCCTCGTCGCCGGATCGCCTCCCGGCATCCCCGGGTCGACGAACGCCCTGCGCATCCACACGATGGGCGATGCCGCGAAGGGCGTGGCCGCGGCGTACCAGGACTCGAGCGACAGCGACGAGGATCCCCTCGCCGGGTACGGCGTCGTGTCCGAGGCGCCGATCACCCGCGACATCCCGATCGTGCAGTCCGCGGAGGGCTGAGCGTCTGGACTGAGCGCGTGAACTGAGCGCTCGCGCTGTGCGCGTGAGGCTCGTGTCCGGCAGCAGTGAGGGCCCGACCGGAGAACCTCTCCGGTCGGGCCCTTCTGTGTGCCGTCGTCCGGGACGGCCGGCCACTGCTCTTCTGGTCGACCACCTCGGCGGGGATCCAGTCGTACGGGATGGTTGGCCGCCTCGGCGAAGTTGCGATCCATGTCACTCCGGTTTGCGGAATTCGACGGATTGCTCAACAGTTGTGCAGTGAGTTGAGTTTTCCACGGGCGCCGCTGTGCCCGTGCCACCGTCGAAAGGAACCATATGAGACTGCCGGCTTGGTCGAAGTCGTTCGGGGTGCAGGTGACGATCGCGCTGATCGCCGGTGTCGTCCTCGGGCTCGTCGCCCGTTCGTGGGGACCTGTGAGCGAGACGCAGGACAACTGGCTGGGGACGACGCTCGAGACCATCGGGTCCTCGTACGTCACCCTGCTCAAGGCGGCCGTCGTGCCGCTCATCATCACCGCGATCATCGCGAGCATCGGCAACCTGCGCAAGGTGACCAATGCCGCGAAGCTCGCCGTGTCGACGCTGCTGTGGTTCGCGCTCACCGCGCTCATCGCCGTCATCATCGGACTCATCATCGGCGTCGTCATGCAGCCCGGCGCGCACGCGGACGCCGCGTCCCTGCAGGGCGGGGCGCCGTCGAGCGAGGGCAGCTGGATCGGCTTCCTCACCGGGCTCATCCCGGTGAACTTCCTCGGCCTCGAGGTCGCGACGGCACCTGATGACACGGGCGCGCTGGCCTCGGAGGTCAACTTCAACGTCCTCCAGCTCATCATCGTCTCCGGTGCGCTCGGCATCGCCGCGGTCAAGGTGGGCAAGGCGGCCGAGCCGTTCCTCGAATTCGCCGAGGCGGCCCTCGCCGTCGTCCAGAAGGTCGTGTGGTGGATCGTGCGGATCGCCCCGATCGGCACGCTCGGCCTCATCGGCAACGCCGTGAACTCGTACGGCTGGTCGACGATGGGATCCCTGCTGTGGTTCGTCGTCGCCGTCTACATCGGACTCGCGATCGTCTTCTTCGTCGTCTACCCGCTGCTCGCCCGCGTCAACGGACTCTCCGTGCGCCAGTACTTCTCCGGTGTGTGGCCGGCGACGCAGATGGGCTTCGTCTCCCGTTCCTCGATCGGGACGATGCCGGTGACGCAGAAGGTCGCGACCGACAACTTCGGCGTCCCGCAGGGGTACGCGGCCTTCGCCGTGCCGTTCGGGTCGACGACGAAGATGGACGGCTGCGCGGCCATCTACCCGGCGATCGCCGCGGTGTTCGTCGCCCAGTTCTTCGGCATCGAGCTCGGACCCATCCAGTACCTGCTCATCATCTTCGTCTCCGTCATCGGGTCGGCCGCGACCGCCGGGACGACGGGTGCCACGGTCATGCTCACCCTCACGCTGTCGACGATCGGCCTGCCGCTCGAGGGTGTGGGACTGCTGCTCGCGATCGAACCGATCGTCGACATGGGCCGTACCGCGCTCAACGTCTCCGGTCAGGCGCTCATCCCGGCGATCGTCGCGAAGCGCCACGGCATCCTCGACGTCACCCGGTACGACGCGAAGCGCATCGACGGCTATGTGCCGGTGACCGAGGACGTCGCTGACGGTGCCAGCGCGGACGGTGTCTCGGGTGCGGACGGCGCCACGGGTGCGGTTGCTCCGGTAGCCGGTGGCTCGAACGTCGTCGGCGATGCGCAGAAGTCCGTCGCCGACTCCGGAACTGCGGGTGCTGCTGGATCCGCTGCCGGGGCGCGGACTGAGAGCTCGCGCGTCTGAGATCTCGCGGGACTGAGATCTCCTGCTGCGCCCGCCCCTGAACGGGGGCGTCCGCTTGAGTGAGCACCATCGACCGTCCGGCCTCCGGGCCGGACGGTCGCGTGCGTTCTGCACGTCCGCGACACGCGCCTCACCGCAGATCGGTGTCTCGATTCGCGCGTCGACTGCGCATAGTCGCCTGACATCGGCTACATTGGGAGATGTTCCACTTCGCGGGTGTAGTTCATCGGTAGAATGAGACCTTCCCAAGGTCTAGAGGCGGGTTCGACTCCCGTCACCCGCTCTCATCGCTCGAGGCCCTGTTCGCCGCTTGAACTCAGGGACTCCTGGCTTCCGGCAAGTGCTCGTTGTCAAGTTTTCTGAAATCCTCGCACCCCCGGCGCACCTCGTTGGTCTCGCGCTCTCTCTGCGGTCCCCGACTCACTGCATGAATCGCGTGTGCGCCACCTCGGCGGCGATTGTGCGCCACGCCCATGGCGAAAATGAGTGCGATTTCGCCATGACCCTGGCGCAGAACCTCAGGGGCCGTCATCTACCTGGCGCAGAATCCCAGGGGTCGCCATGAGCTTGGCGCGAAATCACGAGTCTGCGGAGGCCACTGGTGTCAATTGCACGAAGCTCCGCAAGCGTACGGATGCACTGCTGCTGAGTCGTGCCGAGAGTGGCGTCTGTGCCGACCCGAAAGTGCTGAACGTGCCGCGATATCGCAGGCGCGATGCAGGGACACGTCGCCGTGGTACCGGATGTGGGACTCGAACCCACACGTCTTTCGACAACGCATTTTGAGTGCGCCGCGTCTACCGATTCCGCCAATCCGGCTCGTCGAGAACACCGTTCCCGACATCGACAACTCTACGGCAGGGCACGCGGCATCGCCCAATCGCCTTGCCCCATGGGTGGCTGTCCTCACAGGGGAAACGGCTGATGCGCAGGCATGCCTGGTCTAGACTGGTGCCGTGCTTTCCAACAGCGAACAACCCACCGCAGATGAATCCGTGCCCGTCCGCCGCGTCGTCGTGGCCGAAGACGAGGCCGTGATCCGTCTCGACATCGTCGAAATGCTCCGCGAAGTCGGCTACGACGTCGTCGGTGAAGCCGCGGACGGCGAATCCGCGATCCGGCTGGCCGAAGAGCTGCGTCCCGACCTCGTCGTCATGGACATCAAGATGCCGATCCTCGACGGCATCGCCGCGGCCGAGCGCATCGCCAAGGCCCGCATCGCCCCCGTCGTCCTCCTCACCGCGTTCTCGCAGAAGGAACTCGTCGAGCGCGCCCGCGACGCCGGAGCGATGGCCTACGTCGTCAAGCCCTTCACCTCGGCCGACCTCATCCCGGCGCTCGAGATCGCGCTGTCGCGCCACGCGGAGATCAGCTCGCTCGAATCCGAGATCTCCGACCTCACCGAGCGCTTCGAGACCCGCAAGCTCGTCGAGCGCGCGAAGAGCCTCCTCCAGACCTCGATGGGTCTGAGCGAACCCGAGGCCTTCCGCTGGATCCAGAAGACCTCGATGGACCGCCGTCTGACGATGCGCGAAGTCGCCGAAACCGTCCTCAAGCAGATCGGCGCGAAGAAGGACTGACACCTTCCCATCGGGCGGTTGCCGGCTGATCGGCGCCGACCCCGGCTCACGTTGAGACGACTCGGCCCCGGACGCGGAGAGAACCGCGACCGGGGCCGTCGTGCGTGCGGAAACGATCACCGCGCCGAGGCGGTCGACCGCCTCGGCGCATCACGGTGAGCGCTGCCCATCCGGCAAGCATTGCCCACCCGGTGAGCGGTGCCCACCCAACGACCCGACCGCCGGGCGGCCTACTGCGCCTTCGAGGCGAGGATCATGTTCGTGATCCGCACGATCGAGAGCAGCCGACCCTCCTCGTCGGTCATCCTCACCTCGTGGGACATGAGCGTGCGGCCGCGGTGGAGCACCTCGGCGCGCCCGGTGACGAGCTCTCCGCGCATCGCCCGCAGATGGGTGGCATTGAGGTCGACGCCGACGACGTTCTTCCCGCCGCTGGTGAGGAACGCATGCATCGAGGCGAGCGATTCCGCGAGGACGACGTGACCGCCGCCGTGGAAGAGGCCCATCGGCTGCGTGTTGCCTGCGACCGGCACGGTCGCGCTCATCCAGTCGAAGCCGATGCCGGTGAACGCGATGCCCATCCGGTCGGCGAGCCCACCCCCGGCGCCCTGGGCGTTGAGCTGGTCGAGCAGACCCTTAGCCTCGTCCTCGGTCGTCTCTGCTGTCAGCGATACGTGCGGAACCACCATCGATCTCCTTCTCATGTCCGTGATGAACGCTAGGCTAAGGCATGTGAGTCACGCTAACGAATCCCTCCTGCTCATCGACGGTCACTCGCTGGCCTACCGCGCCTTCCACGCCCTCCCGGCGGAGAACTTCTCCACGAGCACCGGCCAGACGACGAACGCGATCTTCGGGTTCATCTCGATGCTCATCAACGTCCTCCGCGACGAATCGCCGAGCCACGTCGCCGTCGCCTTCGACCTCGGCCGGGAGACGTTCCGCCTCGAGGAGTACCCGGAGTACAAGGCGGGGCGGGCGAAGACCCCGCCGGAGTTCCACCCGCAGATCGACCTCATCAAGGACATCGTCACCGCCATGGGCATCCGGGTCGTGACGAAGGAGGGCTTCGAAGCCGACGACGCGCTCGCGACGATGGCGACAATGGGCACCGAGGCCGGCGCCGCGGTCGAGGTGATGACCGGGGACAAGGACTCCTTCCAGCTCTCGACCGACACCGTGACGATCCTCTATCCCAAGCGCGGGGTCAGCGACCTCGTGCGGATGACGCCCGAGGCGATCGAGGAGAAGTACGGGGTCACCCCCGCCAACTACCGGGGCCTGGCCGCGCTCGTCGGGGAGAAGGCCGACAACCTGCCCGGCGTGCCCGGAGTCGGGGACAAGACCGCCGCGAAATGGCTCAAGGCCCACGGCGACCTGCCCGGCGTGCTCGAGCACGCCGACGAGATCGGCGGCAAGGTGGGGGAGAAGCTGCGCGACCACATCCCCGAGGTCGAACGCAACTACCGCCTCAACCGGCTCCTCGACGACCTCGACCTCGGCCTCGACTTCGCCGACCTGAAATGGGGCGAGGGCGACCCGGCCGAGCTCAGCAGCCTCTTCGACCAGCTCGAGTTCCAGGCCCTCGGCAAGCGCCTGGCGGCGATCTTCGGCGACGCCGCGACCCCGGAGGCGGCGGAGTCCGCCCCCGCCCGGGAGGTCGAGATCGCGACGGTCGCTGTGCCCGCCCTCCTCGACTCCATCGCCGAGGCGGATGTCCTCGCGCTCGACACCGACGGGACGTACGAACTCGGACACGGCGATGTGCGCTTCCTCGCGGTCTCCGCCCAGCCGGGGACCGCCTCGGTGGTCGACCTGGGAGAGGCGAGCGACGCCGACCTGGCCGCCCTTGAGGCCGCCCTGCGGAAGGCCGCGCTCATCTTCCACTCCTCGAAGGTGCAGATCAAGGCCCTGCGCTCGGTGGGCATCGACCTCACCGACGTCGCCGGGGACACGGCCCTGGCCGCGTACCTCCTCGTGCCCGACCAGCGCAGCTACGAACTGCGCGACATCGCCGCCGAGCGCGCCGGCATCGACCTCGCCCCCGCCGAAGCGAAGGACGGTCAGCTCGCCCTCGACCTCGACACCGACGCGACCGCGCGCACCCACGGCGCCAACGCCGCGGCCCTGCTCGAGGTCCACGAGATCCTCGCGACGGCCATCGACGAGGCGAACATGACCCAGGTCTACCGCGACATCGAGTTGCCGCTCGTGCCCGTCCTCGCCGGCATGGAGCTCGCCGGCATCGCCATCGACGAAGCGGGGCTGGCCGAACTCGTCGAGGACTTCACGAAGCAGGCGCAGGCAAGTGCCGAACTCGCGTACGAGGCGATCGGCCACGAGGTCAACCTCGGCTCCCCGAAGCAGCTCCAGACGGTCCTCTTCGACGAACTCGACATGCCGAAGACGAAGCGGACGAAGACGGGATACACGACCGACGCGGATGCGCTGGCCGAGCTCTTCGTCAAGACCGAGCACCCGTTCCTCCAGCACCTGCTCGCCCACCGCGACGCGACGAAGCTCAAGCAGACCGTCGTCGGCCTCGGCAAGACCGTCGCCGAGGACGGGCGCATCCACACGACGTATCAGCAGACGGTCGCGGCGACCGGCCGCCTGTCCTCGCTCGACCCGAACCTGCAGAACATCCCCGTGCGCACGGAGTCGGGCCGGCGCATCCGGGAGGTCTTCGTCGCCGACCCGCACGTGCCGGGCGGACTGCTCCTCACCGCCGACTACTCGCAGATCGAGATGCGCATCATGGCGCATCTGTCCGGGGACGCCGCGCTCATCCAGGCGTTCAAGGACGGCGAGGACCTCCACTCCTACGTCGGCTCGAAGGTCTTCTCCGTCGGCATCGACGAGGTCGATGCGACGATGCGCTCGAAGGTCAAGGCGATGTCGTACGGCCTCGTCTACGGACTCTCCGCATTCGGACTGTCGAAGCAGCTGGCGATCGGCGTCGATGAGGCCCGCGGTCTCATGGACCAGTACTTCGAGCGCTTCGGCGCCGTCAAGGACTACCTCGACGAGATCGTCGAGCAGGCCAGGGACAACGGCTTCACCGAGACGATCATGGGCCGCCGGCGCTATCTGCCGGCACTCCACAGCGACCGCCGGCAGCTGCGGGAGATGGCCGAGCGCGCGGCGCTCAACGCCCCGATCCAGGGCTCGGCGGCCGACATCATGAAGATCGCCATGCTCAAGGTCGCCGACCGCCTCGAGGGCTTCCGATCCCGGATGCTCCTCCAGGTCCACGACGAGATCATCGTCGACCTCCACCCCGAGGAGGCCGACGAGGTCAAGGCCATCGTCACCGAGGAGATGGGATCGGCGTACGAACTCGACGTCCCGCTCGACGTCAACGTCGGCACCGGCGTCTCCTGGCACGCCGCCGCCCACTGAGTCTGGCATGCCGCCGCCCACTGAGGGCGGTGTGGCGTGGGCACGAGCAGGATCGTGCGCCGAGGTGGTGGTCCGAACCTGGCTAGACTGTCGACATGGACGGGCGATTGACCGAGAACTTCGCCGAGGCGGCCTGCTGGGTCGAGTCCCTCGTCGACCGCATCGACCCGCGCGCATGGGACGGACCCGGCCTGGGCGACTGGAGTCTCCGTGCCCTCGTCGGTCACACGAGCAGGTCACTGCTCACCGTTGAGGCCTACCTGGTCGCTCCCGCCGACGAGGTGGCGCTCGAGAGCCCGGAGGCCTACTTCGCCTTCGTCGCCACGCAGACGAGCACCGATCCGGGCGCCGTGTTCGAGCGGGGCGTCGCCGCCGGTGAGGCCCTCGGCAGCGACCCCGGGCGTGCGCTGAGCGCGATCGCCGACCGGGTCATCCCGCTCGTTCAGTCGGCTGAGGACCGCGTCATGACGACCGCCGCCGGCCCGATGCTGCTCAGTGCCTATCTGCCGACGCGGACGTTCGAACTCACCGTGCACGGTCTCGACATTGCCGCGGCTGCCGCAATCACCGCCTCGGCGCCGGACGGTCCCTTGGTCGAATCGCTCGGTATCGCAGCCCGACTGGCTGCCCTCGGAGGCGACGGAGAGCGCGTGCTCCTGGCGCTGACGGGCAGAACCGCGCTCGGAGACCGTTTCTCCGTCCTCGACTGACGAGGTCCTCGACCGAGGTTCGCGGCCGCCCCGCTCTCGATCTCGCGGCAGCGCGGAAATCGCGTTGGCGCGCTCTCGATCAAGCCGGAGCACGGATAGCGGCCCGTGCACGACCCGCTATCCGCGCTGCCCCTTGATCGAGGGGCAGCTGCCGCGTGATCGACGGAAGTTCGCGCCGAGGCGGTCCGGCGGCCCGGCAGTCGCGTAGTAGGGGCACGGGTCAGGCCCCGGGCAGAATTCAAACCTCGGGCAGAGGTCAGGCCTCGGGCAGGGTTGTCGAGAAGATCACGGTGCCGGGCATGAGAGCACCGCGCAGGGGCGACCAGCCGCCCCACGCCGTCTCGTTGGAGTCGGGCCACTCGGGTTCGGTGACCGCGTCGATCCGGAAGCCGGCGGCCACGAGGAGGCTCACCCAGTCGCCCATCGTCCGGTGGTGCTCGGCGTAGACGGGCTGACCGTCGGCGGCGATCTCGACGTACGGGGTCCGGTCGAAGTACGAGTACTCGACGGTCAGCCCGTTCTCCCCGGGCACGTCGGGGAACATCCAGCGCATCGGATGCGTCGTCGAGAACACCCACTTCCCGCCGGGACGGACGACGCGGGCCACCTCGGCGAGGACCACCTCGGCGTCCTTGACGAAGGGGAGGGCCCCGTACGCGGAGAACGCGATGTCGAAGCTGTTCGAGGCGAACGGCAGCTGGCGGGCATCGGCGCGGACGAACGTCGGGGGAGTGGCGTCGGCGCTCAGCGGATTCTCCCGCTGCAGGCGCGAGGCCTGCTCGAGCATGCCCGCGGAGACGTCGATGCCGGTGGCGATCGCCCCCTCCTCGGCGAGCCAGCGGGAGCACTGGCCGGCCCCGCACCCGACCTCGAGGATCTGGCGGCGGGCGACGTCACCGAGGAGATGGACGTCGGATTCGTGAATTCCCTCGGGACACCAGATGAAATCGGAGGCGCCGAGGAAGCTGCCGTGCTCGGCGAGGTAGTCCTCGGCGGAGTTGTCCCAATAGCTGCGATTGGCGCGCACTGACGCCTCTTCGTCGATGGGCAGGTACCCGCCGCTGATGACCTCTGTCGAATAGCTTCCGTCGCTCATGAGTCCTCCGCGGTCGAACGGGCAGATCACCTCGGATTCCGAGGGTGCATTCACGCCCTGAATGATGCTAGTATTGACAACCGTATGTGCGTATGCATACAAGTCCATAATCGTAATCGAGACCGGATGCGATTCCCCACAGGCTGTGTCACAGCAGATCAAGGGTATCGGATCCGGGACACAATTCCATCGGAGTCCCTACCTATATGACCACCACCACGCCGGAATCGGTGCAGCCGAAGCAGGTCGCTGTCAATGACATCGGAACCGCTGAGGACTTCCTCGCCGCCGTCGACGAGACGATCAAGTACTTCAACGATGGCGACATCGTCGAAGGCACCGTCGTCAAGGTCGATCGCGACGAGGTCCTCGTCGACATCGGATACAAGACGGAAGGCGTCGTCCTTTCGCGTGAACTCTCCATCAAGCACGATGTCGATCCCGGCGAAGTCGTCGAGGTCGGGGACCCCATCGAGGCACTCGTTCTCCAGAAGGAGGACAAAGAGGGCCGTCTCATGCTGTCGAAGAAGCGTGCGCAGTACGAGCGCGCCTGGGGCGACATCGAGAAGATCAAGGAAGAGGACGGGGTCGTCACCGGCACCGTCATCGAGGTTGTCAAGGGCGGCCTGATCGTCGACATCGGCCTCCGCGGCTTCCTCCCCGCCTCGCTCGTCGAGATGCGTCGCGTCCGCGACCTCGCCCCCTACATCGGGCAGCAGGTCGAGGCGAAGATCATCGAGCTCGACAAGAACCGCAACAACGTCGTCCTCTCGCGCCGCGCCTGGCTCGAGCAGACCCAGTCCGAGGTCCGCCACGACTTCCTCCAGACCCTCCAGAAGGGTCAGGTCCGTCCGGGCGTCGTCTCCTCGATCGTCAACTTCGGTGCCTTCGTCGACCTCGGTGGTGTCGACGGACTCGTGCACGTCTCGGAGCTGTCCTGGAAGCACATCGATCACCCGGGTGAGGTCGTCACCGTCGGTGACGAGGTCACCGTCGAGGTTCTCGACGTCGACATGGACCGGGAGCGCGTCTCGCTCTCGCTCAAGGCGACGCAGGAAGATCCGTGGCAGCACTTCGCCCGGACCCACGTCATCGGCCAGATCGTGCCGGGCAAGGTCACCAAGCTCGTTCCGTTCGGTGCGTTCGTGCGCGTCGAGGACGGCATCGAGGGCCTCGTCCACATCTCCGAGCTCGCCGTGCGCCACGTCGACCTCCCGGAGCAGGTCGTCTCCGTCGACGAGACGATCTACGTCAAGGTCATCGACATCGACCTCGAGCGCCGCCGCATCTCGCTCTCGCTCAAGCAGGCGAACGAAGGCGTCGACCCCGAGGCCGAAGAGTTCCTCGACCCCGCTCTCTACGGCATGCCGCAGGAGTACGACGAGGACGGCAACTACAAGTACCCCGAAGGCTTCGACCCCGAGACCAACGAGTGGATCGAGGGTTTCGAGGCGCAGCGCGAGGTCTGGGAGCAGCAGTACGCCGCCGCCCAGTCGCGCTGGGAAGAGCACAAGAAGCAGGTCGCGAAGGCGATTGCCGCAGACGCCGAGGCCGGCGCCGCGGAATCGGGCTCCGACGCCGCTCCCGCCACCGGGTCCTTCTCCTCCGAGGAGTCGGGCGACGAAGGCACGCTCGCCAGCGACGAAGCACTCGCAGCCCTGCGTGAGAAGCTTGCAGGCAGCTGACATCAGCGCAGTGAAGGGCTCCCGGCCGACAGGTCGGGAGCCCTTTGCATTGGCGCGACTGCGACCCTGGGCGTGGTACGCCCTCGCCCTCACGCTCGGCAGCATCACCGTCTTCGGCGGGGTCGCCGCCGACCCGGGCGGCACCGTGTCGGCCGGCAACGACGACTCCTCCCTGTTCATCTGGTGGCTCGGCCACGGCGCCGAGGTGCTCGCGGGCCTCCTCGGCTTCGGCGGGGGTCTCGCCGGCACCGGCGACGGCTTCCTCTACACCGAGGCGATGAATGCGCTGGCCGGCGGCGTCAACGGCGCCTGGAACACCTCGCTGACCGGCATCGCCATCCTCCTCGCCCCGCTGACGTGGGTGGCCGGGCCGATCATCGCCTACAACGCCCTCATCCTCAGCCTCCCGGTGCTCAACTCGCTGGCGTGCGCGATCCTCTTCCGCCGGTTCCTCAAGCGCGGACCCGCGTTCGCGGCCGCGGCCGGCATCGGCTTCTCCTCCTACGTCATCGCGCAGCTCTCGGGCCACCCGAACCTCGCGTTCGCCGTCACCCCGCCGCTCGTCGCCGCCCTCGTTCTCGCGCTCCTGTCCGGTCCGCGCACCGGCCGACCTGGCGGACGCCGCTTCTGGCTGCTCAGCCTCGGCCTCGGCGTCGTCCTCGGATTCCAGTTCTACGTCTCCACCGAGGTGCTCGCTGGGACCTTCCTCGCGTTCCTCTGCTTCCTCGCCGCCCTCATCGTCTGCGGCCGTTCCCTGCTGTCGCCGGCCGGCTGGCTGCGGCTGGGAGCCGGCGGCCTCCTCGGCGCCGGCATCGCCCTGCTCGCGGCCCTGCCGCTGCTGATGACGATGGCCGGGCCCAACGCGCCGTCGGGGGCGATCCGTCCGCACGGCGTGTGGAACACCGATCTCCTCGACCCCATCGTGCCGGGCCTGCCGACGCTCTTCGGGACCGGGGAGTCGCCGCTGCCGCGCGTCATGGACCTCGACGGCGCGGAGATCGGCGCCTACGTCGGCCTCCCCGCGCTCATCGCCGCGGCCCTCATCATCCTCACCCTCGGACGGCGGGGGAGATGGGTCGTGCCCGTGCGCATCGCCGCCGTCTCCGGGACCCTCGTCTTCCTCCTCTCCCTCGGATCGCCGGTCCTCCTCGCCGGTCAGCCCCTCCTCGGCGCGGGACCCTTCGCCCTCGTCGAGGCGATCCCGGTCCTCAACAACATCCTGCCGATGCGCCTCGTCCTCCATTCGACGATCGCGCTCTGGGCGATCCTCGGCTGCGGGCTGCAGTGGGCGCTCGAGCGCCGCAGCACCCGGGCGGGCATCGGCATGCTCGCCCTCCTCGCCGTGTCCGCCGTCGTCGTCCTGCCCGGCGCCCAGCCGACCCGTGAGGTCTACGTGCCCGACTTCTACACCGGATCCATCGCCGAGGTGATCCCGGAGGGGGCCGTCGTCAAGACCCTCCCGCGCCCGCTGGCCTGGGCGGCTCCGCACGCGGACGAGGCGATGGTGTGGCAGTCGGTGGCCGATTTCCGCTACCGGGAGACCGGCGGGTACTTCATCGGCTCGAGCCCGAGCTCGCCGATCATCTACTCCGCACCCGAGGACGACCTCGATGCCGCGCTGCGGGCGACGATCTTCAACGGCGCCCCGGTGCCTGCCGCCTCCGATCCGGCCGTCACCGCCGGGGTCGAGGGCCTGCGCGCCGATGGCGTCGACTTCGTCGTCCTCGCGCCCGAGGCGCCGCTGACCCCGGGCGGGACCGGTGAGCTCGAAGGCCTCCTCGATGCCGCGCTCGGGGAGCCCGTGTTCTCCGGTGAGGGCGTCGTCGTCTACCGGGTGAGTCGGTGACGCCGTTCGCTGAGGACGCGGTTCGCTAAGCTGGCCCCATGCTGAGAATCGGACTGACCGGGGGGATCGGCGCGGGCAAGTCGACGGTGGCGAACCTCCTCGCCGCCCACGGTGCGGAGATCATCGACGCCGACGTCATCGCCCGGGAGGTCGTCGCCCCGGGGGAGCCGCTCCTCGACGCCCTCGCCGCCGAGTTCGGGCCCGCGATCCTCGCCGCCGACGGCAGCCTCGACCGGGCCCGGCTGGCCGCCGTCGCCTTCGCCGACGCAGAGTCGACGAAGCGCCTCGGCGAGCTCATGCACCCGGTCATCCGGGATCGAACGGCCGGCCGCTTCGCCGCCGCGGACGCCGAGGTGGTCGTCCACGATGTGCCCCTCCTCGTCGAGAACCACATGGAGGTCGGGTACCACCTCACGCTGCTCGTCGACGTCCCCGCCGCGGTGCGCCTGGACCGGCTCGCCGAGACCCGAGGGATGGACCGGGCCGATGCCGAATCCCGCATCGCCCGGCAGGCCACGGACGAGGTGCGCCGCGCCGCCTGCGACGTCCTCATCGACAACACGGGAACGCCGGCCGCCACCGCGGAGATCGTCGACGCCCTCTGGGACTCCCGGCTCGCCCCCTTCGCCGCGAACCTCGCCGCGCAGCGTCCCGCCGCGCGCAGCGGCGACGACCGTATACGGCGCCGGGAGGGCGACGCGGAGCGGCTCGTCGCGAAGCTGCGCCACGGCACGGGGGAGACGCACCCGATCACCGCGCAGGACACCGCCCCCGATGCCCCGCTCTCCTTCGTCCTCGACGCCGGGGACGCCCGGACCGCCGAGGCGCTCGCACCGCAGCTGACCGCGCTCGGGTTCCCGCCCGCGGAGTCCGGAGGCGACACCGGAGTGCGGGCGAGTGCCGATCCCGGCCAGCCCGCCGAACTCCGCGTGCGCACGACGGCCGGGGATGCGGGGGCGGCGGTGGGCGCGGAACCGGTGGGCGCGGAAGGAGCCCGGGACAGCGCGGAATGACCGTCCCGCCCAGTGCCGTGTCAGGGCCGAGGTCTAGGCTGGGGGCATGAGCGAAACCCGTCCCCTGCCCGCGATCGGGCACCGCCCGGACGTCACCCGCACGGTGGCGCCCTTCGAGGTCGTCTCCGAATACTCCCCCTCGGGCGATCAGCCCACCGCCATCCACGACATCTCCGACCGCCTCGAGTCGGGAGAGCGCGACATCGTCCTCCTCGGCGCGACCGGCACCGGCAAGTCGGCGACCACGGCGTGGCTCATCGAACAGGTGCAGCGTCCGACGCTCATCATGGCGCCGAACAAGACGCTCGCCGCGCAGCTGGCCAACGAGTTCCGCCAGCTGCTGCCGAACAACGCCGTCGAGTACTTCGTCTCCTACTACGACTACTACCAGCCCGAGGCGTACGTCCCGCAGACGGACACGTTCATCGAGAAGGACTCGTCGATCAACGACGAGGTCGAGCGGCTCCGGCACTCCGCGACGAATTCGCTGCTGACCAGGCGCGACGTCGTCGTCGTCTCGACCGTCTCGTGCATCTACGGCCTCGGCACGCCCGAGGAGTACGTCGACCGGATGGTCACCCTCCACAAGGGGCAGGAATGCGACCGCGACGAACTCCTCAAGCGGTTCGTGTCGATGCAGTACTCGCGCAATGACATGGCCTTCACCCGCGGCACCTTTCGGGTGCGGGGCGACACGGTCGAGATCATCCCGCAGTACGAGGAGCTCGCCCTGCGCATCGAGTTCTTCGGCGACGAGATCGAATCCCTCCAGACCCTCCACCCGCTCACCGGGGAGATCGTCCGTGACGAGGACACGATCCACGTCTTCCCCGCCTCCCACTACGTCGCCGGGGAGAACCGGATGGGGCGGGCGATCAGCGAGATCGAGGACGAGCTGCAGTCGCGGCTGAGCGAATTCGAAGCGCAGAACAAGCTCCTCGAGGCCCAGCGCCTGAAAATGCGCACGAGCTACGACCTCGAGATGATGGAGTCGATGGGCTTCACCTCGGGCATCGAGAACTACTCCCGGCACATCGACGGACGCCCTGCGGGGTCGGCCCCGAACTGCCTGCTCGACTACTTCCCCGAGGACTTCCTCCTCGTCATCGACGAATCCCACGTCACCGTGCCGCAGATCGGCGGCATGTACGAAGGCGACATGTCCCGCAAGCGCACCCTCGTCGAACACGGCTTCCGCCTGCCGAGCGCGATGGACAACCGGCCGCTGAAGTTCGACGAGTTCCGCGAGCGCGTCGGACAGACCGTCTACCTGTCGGCGACCCCCGGCGACTTCGAACTCGAACGGTCGGAGGGCACCGTCCAGCAGATCATCCGCCCGACCGGTCTCGTCGATCCCGAGGTCGTCGTCAAGCCGACGAAGGGCCAGATCGACGACCTCCTCGACGAGATCAGGACACGGGTCGAGAGGAACGAGCGCGTCCTCGTCACGACCCTGACGAAGAAGATGGCCGAGGATCTCACCGACTACCTCCTCGAGCACGAGATCCGCGTCCAGTACCTCCACTCCGACGTCGATACGCTGCGCCGCGTCGAACTCCTCACCGAGCTGCGCGCCGGTGAGTTCGACGTCCTCGTCGGCATCAACCTGCTCCGCGAGGGCCTCGACCTGCCGGAGGTCTCGCTCGTGGCGATCCTCGACGCCGACAAGGAGGGCTTCCTGCGCTCGGCGACCTCGCTCATCCAGACGATCGGACGCGCGGCCCGCAACGTCCACGGCGAGGTCCACATGTACGCCGACACGATCACCCGGTCGATGCAGGAGGCGATCGACGAGACGAACCGCCGTCGCGAGATCCAGATCGCCTACAACGAGGAGCACGGCATCGACCCGGCGCCGCTGGTCAAGAAGATCGCCGACATCACCGAGCGCCTGCAGCGCGAGGACGCCGACACGCGCGAGCTCCTCACCGAATTCGACTACGGCAAGGGCAAGCGCGGCTACAACTCGACGCTCACCGACGAACAGCGGCAGGCCGCTTCGAGCGGCGGCGGCTCGCTGCGGCCACCGGCCGCCGATCTCACCGAGCTCATCGAATCCCTGACGACGCAGATGCATGCGGCGGCCGCGGAACTCCAGTTCGAACTCGCCGCGCGGCTGCGCGATGAGCTCTCCGACCTCAAGAAGGAGCTGCGGGCGATGAAGGAGGTCGGCCACGCGTGAGCCGGCCGCCGCGCGTGCTGCGTGCCCGGCGGCCACGCGGCAGGCGGGCTTGACGGGAATCCCGTCCGCGTCCTGAGAGGCGGATGCGCACAATCGCGGCAACCCGACTATACTGGTGAGGCTGGCGAAAGGGAGTATCCCGTCCATCCGTGCTCGTCACCACGACCCGTCTGCGGGTCCGGGCACGGAGCGCACGCCGCCGCAGGCTCGCCCGCCGCACCGCGAACATCGCGGTCGGCCGACGACTCCGCGGTCACAGCGTGGGAGAGACTTTCGACACGGGTACAGTCCGTCATCACGAAAGGCCCCAATTGGATACCCTGTCCTCCACCCTCGCCGCCGGCGGCAATGCCGCTGCATCGACAGGAGCAGTCATTCCCGGCTGGTTCATGATCACCTCCGGGATCATCGTCGTCGCGATCCTCATCTTCGACCTCCTCCTCGTCATCAAGCGCCCCCACGTCCCCTCGATGCGCGAGGCCGGCATCTGGGTCGCGTTCTACGTCGCCCTCGCCCTGGCCTTCGCCGGTTCGCTCTTCTGGATCGGCGACGCCCAGCACGGCAGCGAGTTCCTCACCGGTTGGCTGCTCGAGTACTCCCTGAGCATCGACAACCTCTTCGTCTTCATCATCATCATGAGCAGCTTCCAGGTGCCCCGGAAGTACCAGCAGGAAGTCCTCATGGTGGGCATCATCATCGCCATCATCTTCCGCGGCATCTTCATCCTCGCGGGAGCGGCGATCATCAACGCCTTCGTCGAGGTCTTCTTCCTCTTCGGCCTCTTCCTCCTCTTCGTCGCCTACCGTCAGGCCTTCAGCAGCGACGACGAGGGCGACGGCGAGAACGCGCTCATCCGCTTCCTCCGCAAGCGGATCAACGTCGTCGACGAGTACCACGGCAACAAGCTGCGCGTCGAGCTCGACGACGGCAAGAAGTACTGGACGCCCATGTTCATCGTCTTCCTCGCGATCGGCTCGACGGACGTCATGTTCGCCCTCGACTCGATCCCCGCGATCTTCGGTGTCACACAGAACGCGTTCCTCGTCTTCACCGCGAACGTCTTCGCCCTCATGGGTCTGCGCCAGCTCTACTTCCTCCTCGGCGGACTCGTCGACAAACTCGTCTACCTCCACTACGGGATCGCGGCGATCCTCGCGTTCATCGGCGTCAAGCTCTTCCTCCACGCCCTCCACGAGACCGATGTGTCGTGGCTGTCGTGGGGCAACTCGGTGCCCGAGGTCCCGACGTGGCTGTCGCTGACGTTCATCGTCGTCGCCATGGTCGTCGCGACACTCGCCTCGCTGTGGAAGATGAAACGCGAGGGCAAGTCGTTCCGGGACGCCGGAGCGACCGAAACGGAAGCCAAGCAGGACTGAGCCCCCGCTCCCGCAGGCGGCACGCGCCGCAGCGGAGACAGCAGTGCGCGGGTGCCCCCGTCAGCGGTGGGCACCCGCGCACTGTGTCGTTCGGACGGGCGAGTCCGGGAGCGGCTCAGTCCTCGGCGAACGCCCCGAACATCGGATTCCACTCTCGGATCCGGGTCTCGGCGATGACACCGAGGTCGTGGTACGGATCGCCGGTGAGCATGTCGCGGGCGGCATCCTGATCGGCGGCGCTGACGAGCAGCAGGCCGCCGGGCTGCTCATCGTCGGTGAACGGGCCGGAGGCGAGCATGGCACCGGACGCGTTCTGCGCGGCCTGCCACTGACGGTGTGCGGGCCTGTGCGCGAGACGCGTCTCGGTGTCGGGGCCATAGACGTAGGTGACGGCGAAAACCGGCATCTGCCACTCCTTGAGGGATTCGAGGTCAATAGGATGGACATCAGTCTAGAGCGAAAGGTCAGTGCACAGTGGTGACGAGGCTGCAGGAGATTCCGGCGGAGTTCGCCGACGAGGATGCGATCTTCGAGGCGTTCGCCGAGTACTGCCGCGAACTGGGGATCGAACCCTACCCGGCGCAGGAGGAGGCGATGCTCGCGATCCTCTCCGGGGACAACACGATCGTCGCCACCCCGACGGGGTCGGGGAAGTCCCTCGTCGCGCTGTTCGCGCTCTACTGCTCGTTCACCCGCGGCATCCGGGCGTACTACACCGCACCGCTCAAGGCGCTCGTCAGTGAGAAGTTCTTCTCCCTCATCGACGCGTTCGGGCCCGAGAACGTCGGCATGATCACCGGCGACTCGACGGTCAACGGCGATGCGCCCGTCATCTGCGCGACCGCGGAGATCCTCGCCAACCAGGCGCTGCGCGAGGGAGGACTCCTCGACGTCGGCATGGTCGTCATGGACGAGTTCCACTACTTCGCCGATCCCACCCGCGGGTGGGCCTGGCAGGTTCCGCTCCTCGAACTCCCGCAGGCGCAGATGGTGCTCATGTCGGCCACGCTCGGGGAGACGGCGGAGATCCGGGCGACGATGACGGAGACGACGGGCCGCGACTCCGCCCTCATCACCTCGGCGTCGCGTCCCGTGCCGCTCGAATACGAGTACTCGACCGAACCGCTCTCCGACACCCTCCGCGCCCTCGTCCGCCACGACCGGGCACCCGTCTACGTCGTCTCGTACTCCCAGGCCGGTGCGATCGACCTCGCCACGGGCCTGCTCTCGGTCGATCTCGCGAGCAAGGAGCAGAAGGCGAGGATCGCCGAGGAGATCAGGGGATTCACGTTCTCGAAGGGATTCGGCCAGACGCTGCGCCGGCTCCTCCTCCACGGCGTCGGCGTCCACCATGCCGGGATGCTTCCGAAGTACCGCCGCCTCGTCGAGCAGCTCGCCCTCAAGGGCGTCCTCCTCGTCATCTCCGGCACCGACACCCTCGGGGTGGGCATCAACGTGCCCATCCGCACCGTGCTCCTGACCGGGCTGACGAAGTTCGACGGGCGGCGGATGCGCAAGCTCAGCGTCCGCGAGTTCCAGCAGCTCGCCGGGCGGGCCGGTCGCGCCGGCTTCGACACCCGCGGGTTCGTCGTCGCCCAGGCCCCCGAGCACGTCATCGAGAACCTCCGCGCCGAGGCGAAGGCCGCCGGCGATGAGAAGAAGCGGAAGAAGGTGAAGAAGAAGTCCGCACCCGCCGGTTTCGTCGGGTGGTCCGAGGAGACCTTCGCCAAGCTCATCGAGTCCGCGCCGGAATCCCTGCGGTCCCGGATGCGCATCGACCATTCGATGATCCTCAACCTCATCGCCCGCCCGGGATCCGATGTCTCGACGATCAGCCGGTTCATCGATGAGACGCACGAGAGCCGCGAACGGCACCTCGACCTCAAGCTCACGGCGCTGAAGATCGGCCGTTCCCTTTTCGACGCCGGACTCATCGAGCGGCGCGGGACCGAACTCGTGCCGACGGAGGACCTCGGTCCCCAGTTCGCCCTCAACCAGCCGCTCGCCCCGTTCGTCCTCGCCGGACTCGACCTCCTCGACCCCGATTCCCCGACGTGGGCGCTCGACGTCGTCTCCCTCGTCGAGGCGACCACCCCGGTGCCCTTCGCGATCCTCAAGGGCCAGCTCGACCGGATCAAGCGGGAGACGCTGGCCGAACTCAAATCCGAGGGCCTCGAGTATCCGGAGCGGATGGCCATCCTCGACGAGGTGACCGGGCCGAAGCCGTTGGCCGAGATCCTCGAGCCCGCGTTCGACCACTTCCTCCTCGCCCACCCGTGGCTGCGGGCCGGCGACTTCGAGCCGAAGTCGATCGTGCGCGACATGGTCGAGCAGGCGATGGGCTTCACCCAGTTCGTCGGCTACTACGGTCTCGCCCGTGCCGAAGGCAGCCTCCTGCGCTACCTTACCGACGTCTACCGGGCGCTGACCCACAACGTCCCGGCCGACCGGCGCGGGGAGGAGCTCCAGGACATCATCGAATGGCTCGGGGAGACGGTGGCCCGCACCGACTCCTCCCTCCTCGACGAATGGCGCACCCTCCAGGGACTGAGTCCCACGGACTTCGGCGACGAGGAGCTGCCCGACCTCGACCGCGCGTTCTCGGCGAACACGAAGCTCTTCACCGCCGAGATCCGCAATGCGATGTTCCATCGCGTGCTGCTCGCCGAACGCGCGGACTACGCCGAGCTCGGCCGCCTCGACGCGGAGTCCGGGTTCGACGAGAAGGCCTGGGAGACCGCGATCGAGGACTTCTACGACGAATACGGCGACCTGCTCGTCGACCAGACCGCGCGGGGACGGGAATATATCGACATCGTTCCCGGTTCGACCACCTGGAGTGTGCGTCAGATCCTCGCCGATCCCGACGGCAACCGCGACTGGGCGATCGATGCCGAGGTCGACGTCGCCGCGAGCGATGAGACCGGGGACATCGTCGTGCGCATCCTCGCCGTCGGAGAGATCGCCGAGAACCATGTCAGGGCCGAGTGAGACACTCCTCGCAGGCGCTGCCTCCTCCCGCCGCGACCGTCATGTCAGGACCGAGTAATACAGTGGACAGGTGATGAAAACGAACAGTGCGAACAGCGCGCAGAACCCCTCCGGCGTGTCCCACCTCGACACGCTGTGGGTCAAGGGCGCCCGCGCGCACAACCTCAAGAACGTCGAGATCGCGCTGCCGCGCGACTCCATGGTCGTCTTCACCGGACTCTCGGGGTCGGGCAAGTCGTCGCTGGCGTTCGACACGATCTTCGCCGAAGGACAGCGCCGGTACGTCGAATCCCTGTCGTCGTACGCCCGGATGTTCCTCGGCCAGATGGACAAACCCGATGTCGACTTCATCGAAGGGCTCTCCCCGGCGGTGTCGATCGATCAGAAGTCGACCTCGCGCAACCCGCGGTCGACGGTCGGCACGATCACCGAGGTCTACGACTTCCTCCGCCTCCTCTGGGCGCGCATCGGCGTGCCCCACTGTCCGATCTGCGGCGAGATCATCACGAAGCAGACCCCGCAGCAGATCGTCGATCAGCTCCTCGAGCTGCCGGAGCGGACGAAGTTCCTCGTCCTCGCGCCCGTCGTGCGCCTGCGCAAGGGCGAATTCGTCGACCTCTTCACCGACCTGCAGGCGAAGGGCTTCTCCCGTGCCATCGTCGACGGTGAGCAGATCAGCCTGAGCGACCCGCCGACCCTGGACAAGAAGTACAAGCACACGATCTCCGTCGTCGTCGATCGCCTCGTCGCGAAGCCCGGCATGCGCCCGCGTCTCACGGACTCCGTCGAGACCGCTCTCGGACTCGCCGACGGCCGCATCGACATCGACCTCGTCGACGAGGGCGTGACCCGCACGTTCTCCGAGCACATGTCGTGTCCGAACGAGCATCCGCTGACGATCGACGAGATCGAACCCCGGACCTTCTCCTTCAACTCGCCCTTCGGCGCGTGCCCGACGTGCGACGGCATCGGCACCCGGCTCCAGGTCGATGAGAGCCTCGTCGTCCCCGACGAGGACCTCAGCCTCGGCGCCGGCGCGGTCGCTCCGTGGTCGGGCGGCAAACAGGTGTCGAAGTACTTCAACCGCCTGCTCACCGGTCTCGGCAACGAGCTCGGCTTCACGCTCAAGACCCCGTGGAAGGACCTCACGAGCGCACAGCGCACCGCGATCCTCACCGGCAAGGACTACGAGGTCCACGTCAAGTACCGCAACCGCTTCGGGCGGGAGCGGACGTACTCGACGGGCTTCGAGGGCGTCTTCCAGTACATCCAGCGCAAGCACGACGAAACCGAGTCCGACTGGTCGCGTGAGCGCTACGAGTCGTACATGCGCGAGATCCCGTGCGCCTCGTGCAACGGCACCCGGCTCAAACCCGAGGCCCTCGCCGTCAAGGTCGGTGACCGCTCGATCGCCGAGGTGGCTGAGCTCGCCCTCGACGAGGCGGCCGGCTTCCTCTCCGGACTCGAGCTCAGCGGCCGTGACGCGGCTGTCGCCGCGCAGGTGATGAAGGAGATCAACGCCCGCCTCGGCTTCCTCCTCGACGTCGGCCTCGAATACCTCAGCCTCAACCGCGCCGCCGGGACCCTGTCCGGCGGTGAGGCCCAGCGCATCCGCCTGGCCACGCAGATCGGCTCGGGCCTCGTCGGCGTCCTCTACGTCCTCGACGAGCCCTCGATCGGCCTCCACCAGCGCGACAACCGCCGTCTCATCGACACGCTCATCAAGCTCAAGGACCTCGGCAACACCCTCATCGTCGTCGAACACGACGAGGACACCATCGGCGCCGCGGACTGGATCGTCGACATCGGCCCCGGTGCCGGCGAGCACGGGGGAGAGGTCATCTACTCCGGTCCGGTCCCCGGGCTCAAGGACGCCGAGCGCTCGATCACCGGTGCCTACCTCGACGGACGCAAGTCCATCGCGATCCCCACCGTACGCCGGCCGATCGACCCCGAACGGATGGTCACCGTCGAGAAGGCGAGCGAGAACAACCTCCGCGACCTCACCGTCTCCTTCCCGCTCGGCGTCCTCACCGCGGTCACCGGGGTGTCCGGGTCCGGCAAGTCGACGCTCGTCAACGAGATCCTCTACACGCAGATGGCGAACGTCCTCAACGGCGCGTCCCGCGTGCCCGGTCGGCACAAGCGGGTGACGGGGCTGGAGAACCTCGACAAGGTCGTCCACGTCGACCAGTCGCCGATCGGCCGCACCCCGCGGTCGAACCCGGCGACGTACACCGGCGTCTTCGACCACATCCGCCGGCTCTTCGCCGAGACCGAGTCCGCGAAGGTCCGCGGCTACCAGCCGGGCCGCTTCTCCTTCAACGTCAAGGGCGGCCGCTGCGAGAACTGCAGCGGTGACGGCACGATCAAGATCGAGATGAACTTCCTCCCCGACGTCTACGTCCCCTGCGAGGTGTGCGGGGGAGCCCGGTACAACCGGGAGACGCTCGAGGTGACGTTCAAGGGCAAGACGATCGCCGAGGTCCTCGACATGCCCATCGAGGAGGCCGCGGAGTTCTTCGCCGCGATCCCCGCGATCTCCCGGCACCTGTCGACCCTCGTCGACGTCGGCCTCGGCTACGTCCGGCTCGGACAGCCGGCGACGACGCTCTCCGGCGGTGAGGCGCAGCGCGTCAAGCTCGCCGCCGAACTCCAGAAGCGCTCCCGCGGTCGCACCGTCTACGTGCTCGACGAGCCGACGACCGGTCTCCACTTCGAGGACATCTCGAAGCTCCTCCACGTCCTCCAGGGGCTCGTGGAAAAGGGGAACTCCGTGATCGTCATCGAGCACAACCTCGATGTCATCGCGAACTCCGACTACGTCATCGACCTCGGCCCCGAGGGCGGTCGCGGCGGCGGTCAGGTCGTCGCCGAAGGCACCCCGGAGGAGGTCGCGAAGAACCCCGCCAGCCACACCGGGCGCTTCCTCGCCGAGATGCTCGATGCCTGATCCCGCGAGCTACCGTCCGGCCACCGGCAGCATTCCCACCTCGGCCGGGGTCTACAAGTTCCGTGACCCCGACCGGCGGGTGATCTACGTCGGCAAGGCGAAGAATCTGCGGAACCGGCTCAACTCGTACTTCGCCAACCCCGCGCAGCTGCACCCGCGGACCTCGACGATGGTCCACACCGCCGCCTCGGTGGAATGGACCGTCGTCGACACCGAGGTCGAGGCCCTCCAGCTCGAGTGGACGTGGATCAACGAATTCAATCCGCGGTTCAACGTCATGTTCCGCGACGACAAGTCCTACCCCTATCTGGCGATCACGATGAACGACGAGGTGCCCAGGGCGTTCATCACCCGCGGCAAACGCCGCCGGGGCGTGAAGTACTTCGGCCCGTTCGCCCAGGTGTGGGCGATCAGGGACACCCTCGATCTCCTCCTCAAGGCGTTCCCCATGCGCACGTGCACCCCGGGGGTGTTCCGCCGTGCCGAACGCAGCGGTCGGCCGTGCCTGCTCGGGTACATCGACAAATGCGCCGCCCCGTGCGTCGGCAAGATCAGCATCGACGAGCACCGGGACCTCGCCCGCAGCGTCGTCGACTTCATGTCCGGCAACACGGGGCGCTTCATCAGCGAGCGGAAGAAGGAGATGGCCGCCGCCGCCGCCGACCTCGACTACGAACAGGCGGCACGGCTGCGCGACGAGCTCACCGCGCTGCAGAAGGTCCTCGACAAGTCCGCCGTCGTCCTCTCCGTGTCCGCCGACTGCGATGTCTTCGCCCTCGTCACCGAGGAGCTCGAAGCCTCCGTCCAGGTCTTCCACGTCCGCGGCGGCCGCATCCGCGGCCAGCGCGGGTGGATCATCGAACGCTCCGACGACCACACCCCGGCCGAGCTGACCACCGACTACCTCCGGCAGGCGTACACGGGACTCGACGCCGATGCGATCCCCAAGGAGATCCTCGTCGACACCGTGCCCGCCGACCTCGACTCGCTCGAAGCCTGGCTGAGCGAACAGCGCGGCGCCAAGGTCACCGTGCGGGTGCCCGAACGCGGCGAGAAGAAGGCCGTGCTCGAGACGGTGACGAAGAACGCTAAGGAAGCGCTCGTCCAGCACAAGCTCAAGCGCTCCTCCGACCTGACGACCCGCAGCACCGCGCTCAAGGAGATCCAGGAGCACCTCGACCTGCCCGAGGCGCCGCTGCGCATCGAGTGCATCGACATCTCCCACACCCAGGGCTCGAACGTCGTCGCCAGCCTCGTCGTCTTCGAGGACGGCCTGGCGAAGAAGCGCGACTACCGGCACTTCGCGATCCACGGCGAGGCGGCGACCGACGACACCGCCTCGATGTACGACGTCGTCTCCCGGCGCTTCAGCCGCTACCTCGAGCAGATGGCCTCCGACGAACCCGACGACCGCTTCGGGTACCGTCCCAGCCTCCTCGTCGTCGACGGCGCCGGACCCCAGGTCGCCGCGGCGACCCGGGCGCTGCACGACCTCGGAATCGTCGACATCTCCGTCGTCGGCCTCGCCAAGCGGCTCGAGGAGGTCTGGGTCCCCGACGACCCGTTCCCCGTCATCCTCCCGCGCAACTCCGAGGGACTCTTCCTCATGCAGCGCCTGCGGGACGAGGCGCACCGCTTCGCGATCACCTACCACCGGTCGAAGCGGGCGAAGGCGATGACGAGCTCCGTCCTCGATGAGATTCCCGGCCTCGGCGAGGCGAAGCGGACGGCACTCCTCAAGCACTTCGGCTCGGTGAAGCGGACACGTGCGGCCAGCGTCGAGCAGCTCTGCGAGGTCAAGGGGATCGGGCCGGCCCTGGCGGAGAAGATCGCCGCGGCCCTGCAGACGGACTGAACCCCACCATCCCGAGCTGAACGGGCACTGAGATCGGCGCCCCACAGGCGTGCTCTACAGTAGTGTTCGATATGAGCGACCGTGCGCGGTCGCCGCCAGCCGGGGACACGAGGAGGACGCATGACCACACAGGCCGACGACCACCCCATCGAGGTCGTCCTCGTCACCGGCATGTCCGGGGCCGGGCGGACCACCGTGGCCAATGTCCTCGAAGACCTCGACTGGTACGTCGTCGACAACCTCCCGCCGCAGATGATGCGCACCCTCGTCGAACTCGTCGCCCGCGCCGACGGCGCCGTGCCGAAGATCGCGATCGTCACCGACTCGAAGGGCCGGGCGAAGTACACGGAGCTCGAGGACACGATCTCCGACTTCCTCGACCAGGGACTGTCGCTGCGCATCCTCTACCTCGACGCCGCCGACGAGGTCCTCGTCCGCCGGTTCGAATCCACCCGCCGGCCGCACCCGCTGCAGGGGGAGGGAACCCTCCTCGAGGGGATCGAGGCCGAACGCGAGGCCCTTGAATCGCTCAAGCACCGTGCCGACATCATCATCGACACCTCCGACCTCAACGTTCACCAGCTCGGCGCCGAGGTGCGCAAGCGCTTCAGCGCCGACGACGCCCCGCCGCTGCGGCTGACGGTGATGAGCTTCGGCTTCAAGTACGGCCTGCCCAAGGACGCCGACAACGTCGCCGACGTCCGCTTCCTGCCCAACCCGTACTGGATTCCCCACCTGCGCGGACACAACGGACTCGACTCCGACGTCGCCGACTACGTGCTCGGACAGAACGGCGCCGAGGAGTTCATCGAACGCTACACCGCCACCCTCGACACGATCGCGCAGGGCTACCTCCGGGAGGGCCGCGGCTACGCGCTCATCGGCATCGGCTGCACCGGCGGCAAGCACCGGTCGGTGGCGATCAGCGAACGCATCGCGAAGGGGCTGGCCGCCCGCACCGGCATTCCCGTCACCGTCCGCCACCGCGACCTGGGGAGGGAATGACATGGAGACCGAGGATCTCCCGCAGATCACCCCGGCCGTCATCAACAAGGGCCCGAAGATCGTGTCCTTCGGCGGCGGTCACGGTCTCTACGCCGCCCTGCGCGCGTTCCGGCTGCTCACCGAATCGCTCACGGCCGTCGTCACCGTCGCCGACGACGGCGGCTCCTCCGGTCGGCTCCGCGACGAGCTCGGCAGTCTGCCGCCCGGGGACCTGCGCATGGCGTTGGCCGCGCTCTGCGACGACGGGAACTGGGGCAAGACGTGGCGCGACGTCATCCAGCATCGCTTCGAATCGAGCGGGGAGCTCAACGGCCACGCCGTCGGCAACCTCCTCATCGCCGCCCTCTGGCAGATCCACGGCGACCACGTCGCCGGCCTCGACTGGATGGCGAAGCTGCTGCGCGCCCACGGCCGCGTGCTGCCGATGTCCTCGGTGCCGCTGACGATCGAAGCCGACGTCCAGTTCCCCGGCTCGTTCCAGGTCGTGCGCGGACAGTCGGTGCTCGCCTCGACCCGCGGTCATGTCGAAGCCGTCCGCCTCGACCCAGCGGACCCGCCGGCCCGCTATGAGACCGTCGAAGCCGTCGCCGAGGCGGAGGTCCTCAACCTCGGGCCCGGCTCGTGGTACACCTCGGTGATGCCGCACCTGCTCGTGCCCTCCCTCTCCGATGCGATCGTGCGGTCGAACGCGGTGAAATCCCTCACGCTCAACCTCTCGTCCTCGGACGGGGAGACCCGGGACCTCAGCCTCGGCGAACACCTCATGTCGCTGCACCGCCACGCCCCGGCCCTCACCCTCGACTACGTGCTCGTCGACGAGGCGTCCGTGGTCTCCGAACCGGAGCTCGAACACCATGCGCGGGAGATGTTCGACGCCAAACTCCGGGTGCATCCGCTCAGCTCCCGGCGGGCAGGGCAGCATGACAGCCTCAAGCTCGCAGCATGTTACCGTGACATGTTGGTTGACGCCGGGATCGACGTCGACGAGCAGTGGTAGGACCGATCCGTGCAGGAGGACGAACAATGGCATTGACCGCTCAGGTCAAGGACGAGCTGGCGAGGGTGAAGATCACCCGGACCTCGGCTCGGAAGGCCGAAGTGTCCTCGATCTTCCGCTTCTCCTCCGCCCTCCACCTCGTCAACGGCTCGATCGTGCTCGAGGCCGAACTCGACACCGCTCAGGCCGCGAAGCGCCTGCGCAGCGAGATCAAGGATCTCTACGGCCAGTTCGCCGACATCGTCGTCATCAACGCCGCCGGCATCCGCCGCTCCAACCGCTACCTGCTGCGCGTCACCCGTGACGGCGGCGCACTGGCCCGCCAGACCGGGCTCGTCGACAACCGCGGCCGACCCGTGCGCGGTCTGCCCTCGGCGATCGTCAACGGCTCCGTCGCCGACGCCGAGGCCGCCTGGCGCGGGGCCTTCCTCTCCCACGGCTCGCTCACCGAGCCCGGCCGCTCCTCCGCCCTCGAGGTCACCTGCCCGGGTCCCGAGGCGGCACTCGCGCTCGTCGGAGCCGCCCGACGGCTGGGCCTGAGCGCGAAGGCCCGCGAGGTCCGCGGCGTCGACCGCGTCGTCATCCGCGACGGCGACGACATCGCCGCCCTGCTCACCCGCATGGGCTCCCACAACGCGGTTCTCGTGTGGGAGGAGCGGCGGATGCGCCGCGAGGTCAGGGCGACGGCCAACCGGCTCGCGAACTTCGACGACGCCAACCTGCGCCGCTCCGCCCGGGCCGCCGTGGCCGCCGGCGCGCGCGTCGAACGGGCGCTGGAGATCCTCGGCGAGGACGTGCCCGAGCACCTCCGCTACGCCGGACAGCTGCGCGTCACCCACAAGCAGGCCTCCCTCGAGGAGCTCGGACAGCTCGCCGACCCGCCGATGACGAAGGACGCCGTGGCCGGACGCATCCGGCGGCTGCTGTCGACGGCGGACAAGCGAGCGGAAGAATTGGGAATTCCTGGGACTGAAGCAAGTCTCACTCCCGACATGCTCGAAGACCGATAGGATTCGAGCATGAGACGAATCGCAATCAATGGCTTCGGCCGCATCGGTCGCGCCCTCTTCCGCCTGTCCCTCGAACCCGGTGCCGACTTCGAAGTCGTCGCCATCAACGACCTCACCGACACTGCGACGCTCGCCCACCTCCTCGCCTACGACTCCGTGTGGCCGCGCTTCGACCACACCGTCGAGGCCGGAGAGGATTCGCTCATCGTCGACGGCCGCGAGATCGCCGTCTTCTCGGAGAAGAACCCCGCCGACATCGACTGGACGTCGAAGGACGTCGAACTCGTCGTCGAATCGACCGGCATCTTCACCCGCCGCGACCAGGCCGAGGCCCACCTCGGCGGGACCGTGAAGACCGTCGTCCTCTCCGCCCCCGGCAAGGACGTCGATGCGACCTTCGTCATGGGCGTCAACGAGGACACGTACGACCCGGACAAGCATGAAGTCGTCTCGAACGCCTCGTGCACGACGAACTGCATGGCGACCGTCGTCAAGGCCCTCGACGACGCGATCGGCGTCGAATCCGGACTGCTCAACACCGTCCACGCCTACACCGGCGACCAGAAGCTCGTCGACGGTCCGCACCGCGACCTCCGCCGCGCCCGCGCCGCCGCGATCAACATCGTGCCGACGACGACCGGCGCCGCCCGCACCGTCGGCAAGGTCATGCCCCACCTCGAGGGCAAGCTCGACGGCTTCGCGATCCGCGTGCCCGTGCCCGCGGGATCGATCATCGACTTCACCTTCACCCCGAAGAAGCCGGTCACCCGCGACGAGGTCAACGAGATCCTCAAGGCCGCCGCGGAGGACTCGCCCTACCTCGACTACACCGAGGCCGCCCTCGTCTCCACGGACATCGTCGGGACCACCGCCTCGGCGATCGCCGACTCGGAGCTGACGATGGTCCTCGGCGACCAGGTCAAGGTCGTCGCGTGGTACGACAACGAGTGGGGCTACTCGAACCGACTCAAGGACATGGTCAGCTACCTTCTGCGCGAAAGGCCCCAATGAGGACATTCACGGACCCGGAGATCTTCGCCCACCGGACGGTGCTCGTCCGCAGCGATCTCAACGTTCCCATGGACGGGACGACGATCACTGACAACGGACGCATCCTCGCATCCGCGGCGACGATCCGATCCCTCGCCGAGGCGGGGGCCCGGGTGATCGTCATCTCCCACCTCGGCCGCCCGAAGGGCGCACCCGATCCGCACTTCTCGCTCGCCCCGATCGCCGGCGAACTCGCCGCTGCGATCGGCCGTGACGTCGCCTTCGCCTCCGACACCGTCGGCGAGGATGCGCAGGCGAAGGTCGCAGCGCTCGGCGACGGGGACGTCCTCCTCCTCGAGAACCTCCGGTTCAACCCGGGGGAGACCTCCAAGGACGAGGCCGAACGGCGCGCATTCGCCGAACAGCTCGCCGAGTTCGCCGACGACTTCGTCTCCGACGGATTCGGCGTCGTCCACCGCAAGCAGGCCTCGGTCTACGAACTCGCGCAGCTCCTGCCGCACTACGCCGGTTCGCTCGTCCAGGTTGAGGTCGAGGTCAGCGACCGTCTCCTCAACTCGCCGCAGCGGCCCTTCACCGTCGTCCTCGGCGGTTCGAAGGTCTCCGACAAGCTCGGTGTCATCGACAACCTCATCGACCGGGCCGACAACCTCCTCATCGGCGGTGGCATGGTCTTCACGTTCCTCGCCGCGCTCGGCCACGACATCGGTGCGAGCCTCGTCGAGAAGGATCGCATCGACGACGTCAAGGGCTACCTCGACCGGGCCGAGCAGGGCGGGGCGCGGATCATGCTCCCCACCGACATCGTCATGGCCGCCTCCTTTGCCCCCGACGCCGAGAACTGGGTGCGCCCCGTCGACCGCCTCGAGGACACCCCAGCCGGGGCCGAGGGACTCGGCCTCGACATCGGGCCCGACACCGCACGGGCCTACGCCGAGGTGATCGCCGACTCCGCGACCGTGTTCTGGAACGGCCCCATGGGCGTCTTCGAGTTCCCGGCCTTCGCCGCGGGCACGAAGACCGTGGCCGCCGCGCTCACGGCCACCGCCGAGGGCGCGCGCGCCGACCGGCTCACCGTCGTCGGCGGAGGAGACTCCGCGGCCGCCGTGCGGGCGCTCGGCTTCTCCGACGACGAATTCGGCCACATCTCCACCGGCGGCGGGGCGAGCCTCGAGTACCTCGAAGGCAAGACCCTGCCCGGCATCGACGCTCTCGCGTGAGGACGACCCATCATGACTGACCGCACACTGCTGCTCGCCGGCAACTGGAAGATGAACCACGACCACCTCGAGGCGATCTCGACGGTGCAGAAGCTCGCATGGGCGCTCGAGGACGCCAAGCTCGACGACTCCCAGCTCGAGGTCGTCGTCGTCCCGCCGTTCACCGACATCCGCTCCGTCCAGACGCTCGTCCAGGGCGACAAGCTGTGGCTGCGCTACGGCGCCCAGGACGTGTCCCGCCACGAACCGGGCGCGCACACCGGGGAGATCGCCGCGTCGTTCCTCTCCCGCCTCGGCTGCTCGTACGTCGTCGTCGGGCACAGTGAGCGCCGCGCCGACAACCACGAGACCTCGGATGTCGTCGCCGCGAAGGTCAAGGCCGCGCTCGGCCACGACCTCGCCCCCATCCTCTGCGTCGGCGAATCCCTGGCCGAACGCGAGGACGGCACCCACGTCGACTTCACCCTGGGCCAGCTCGACGACTCCCTGGCCGGCCTCTCGGCCGAGGAGCTCAGCGGCCTCGTCGTCGCCTACGAACCCGTGTGGGCAATCGGAACGGGGAAGACGGCGACGGCGGCTGACGCCGCGGAGATGGCCGCGGCGATCCGCGGTCGCCTGCGCGAGAGGTACGGCGACAGCCTCGCCGACTCCACCCGGATCCTCTACGGCGGGTCGGTGAAGACCGACAACGTCGCCGACATCCTCGTCTCCGACGACGTCGACGGCGCACTCGTCGGGGGAGCGAGCCTGAGCGGGCCCGATTTCGCCGCTTTGTGCAAGGCCGCCGTCGGCAAGTAGACTGAACCGCAAATCCTCTGACAGAAACACAGGTTGAACTCGACGTGGAAATTCTCACCTACGTACTCATCGGCGTGCTCGTCCTCACGAGCATCTTCCTCACCCTGCTCATCCTCATGCACAAGGGCAAGGGCGGCGGCATGTCCGACATGTTCGGCGGCGGCATGTCCTCCTCGCTGGGATCCTCCGGTGTCGCCGAGCGCAACCTCAACCGGTTCACCGCGCTCATGGCGATCGTCTGGGGCGCGTCGATCATCCTCCTCGGACTCATCACGCGCTTCAACAGCTGAGACCCGACCGAACGCAGAACCGACGAAGGCCCTCACCGACACCGGTGAGGGCCTTCGTCGTGCGGTCATGCGACGCGCAGGGCATCCGACTCGAAGGTCAGCCGACTCGCACGTCAGTCGACTCCGAAGTGGTGGTGCGGGGCGACCTCGGCGACGGCGTCGCGCAGCTGTGCGAGCCCGCGGGCCCGGTCGGTGAGGTGGACCCGGAGCACCGGACGCCCCTTCGCCCGCAGGGCCGCGGCATCGCCGAGCGCCTGCGCGTGCTCGAGTTCACCGAACCCGTAGCCGCGGCCGGGCACGATGAGCTCCGTGCGCGGGTCGGCGGTGATCTGGAGGAACACGCCGTTGGGGTGACCGCCCTTGTGGTACTGGCCCGTCGAGTGGAGGTACCGCGGGCCGAAGCCGAACGTCGTCTGCACCCCGGCGTGCCGGGAGACGAGCGGACGGAGGTCGACCGCCTCGGCGTCGCCGAGCCGATCGAGGTAGGCCTGGATGGCGACATAGCCGTACTCGTCGACCTGTGCGAAGAGCTCACGGAGGGCCCCGACGAGGTCGTCGGCCTCATCGATGTCGCCGTAGACCTCGACGGCGCCGTCGACGAACGCCGGGATCTCCTCGGCGTGGGTGCCCGTGTCGAGGGCCTCCCGGGCGAACGCCTTCGCCGCCTCGACATCCGGCTGATCGAACGGGTCGACCCCGATGCTGTAGCCGGCGATCGCGGTGGCGAACTCCCAGAAGAGGAACTGCTCGCCCAGATCGCCGTCGACCTCGGCATTGAAGCCCGAGGGCGCGCCGATCGTCGTGGCCGGGCCGAGGGTGCAGAGCAGGGCATCGGCGCGGGCGTCGGCGAAGCCGACATCACCGGGTTCGTCGAGGACGACGGGGAGGATCCCCTGCCCGTCCTTGCCGAGCGATTCCGCGATGAGCTGCTCGACCCAGGCTCCCAGACCGGCAAGGGCCGCCGAGGTGGGAGCGAGGACGAGCTTCTCCGTGGCCCGGGCGTGGGCGATGCCCAGCCAGGTGCCGAACCGCAGCGCCGGGTTGTCCGGGCTGTCAGCGCCGAGGTCGGCGGCGATGCCCGCCGCGGACTCGACGATCCGGCGGATGTCGACCCCGGCGAGACCGGCGGGGACGAGGCCGAACGGGGAGAGGGCACTGAACCGACCGCCGACGTTCGGGTCGGCGTGGAACGTCGCGAGGTACCCTTCGGCACTCGCGAGCTCAGCGAGTTCGGTCCCGGGATCGGTGATCGCGATGAACCGGCTGGCCGGGTCGATGCCGACGGCCTCGAAGGCCGCGGCGAACGCGCGCCGGATGGCATCGGTCTCGATCGTCGTCCCCGACTTCGAGGCGATGACGAGGACGGTGTGGTCGAGGTCGGTGCCGATCGCCTCGGCGACCTGATTGGGATCGGTCGAATCGACGATCTCGAGGTCGACCCCGGCCCACGCCGCCATCACCTCGGGGGCGAGCGACGAGCCGCCCATGCCGGTGAGGCTGATCGAGCGCAGACCCTGCGCGGCGAGATCGTCGCGCAGCGCCTCGATCTCGGTGACGAGCTCACCGGCCCGGCCCGCGAGATCGACCCAGCCGAGACGATCGGCGGCGACGGAGTCGGAGAAGACGCTCGCGTCCTGCGCCGCGATCCGCGAGGGCACCCGGGCGCTGAGCAGACGGTCGAGTTCGGCCTCGAACTCCGCACTGACGGGGACGCTGAGCTCGACTCTCATGCGCGCTCCAATGCCCGGCGGACAGTGCCCTGGAGCTCGGTCCAGCTGACGTCGAACTTCTCCAGGCCCTCGGTCTCGAGGACGGTCATGACATCGGCGTAGTCGATGCCGAGACCGGCGAGCCGGTCGAAGACCTCGTCGGCGGCCCGGTAGTCCTCAGCGGCGATCGGAGCCCCGACCTCGCCGTGGTCGGCGAAGGCGCGCAGCGTCGCCTCGGGCATCGTGTTGACGGTGTCGGGGGAGACGAGACCGGTGACGTACATCGTGTCCGGGTAGTCGGGGTTCTTCACTCCGGTCGACGCCCACAGGAGCCGCTGCGGGCGGGCCCCGGCGAGTTCGAGGACGCGGAAGCGCTCGGAGGTGAAGAGCTGCGAGTGGATCTCATGGGCGAGCACGCAGTTGGCGATGCCCGCGCGACCGGCGAGCTCCGCGGCGGCCGGATCGTCGACGGCGGCGAGGCGCTTGTCGATCTCCGCATCGACGCGGGAGACGAAGATCGAGGCGACCGACCGGATCGTCGAGAGGTCGTGACCGGCGGCCCGCGCCTTCTCCAGTCCCTGGAGGTACGCCTCGACGACGTGCCGGTAGCGGGAGAGCGAGAAGACGAGCGTGACGTTGACGCTGATCCCGGCGCCGATGGTGTCGGCGATCGCGCTCAGTCCCTCCTCGGTGGCGGGGATCTTGATCATCGCGTTCGGCTCGCCGACCCGCTCCCACATGATCGTCGCCGCCGACGCCGTTCCCGCGGTGTCGCGGGCCAGCGGCGGGGGGACCTCGATCGAGACGCGTCCGTCGGCGCCGTCGGTGGCGTCGTAGACGGGCCGCAGCAGCCGGGCAGCTGCCGCGACGTCCTCGGTGGTCAGGGCTTCGATGGCCTCTTCGACGTCGGCACCGGAGGCGGCGAGGTCGGAGAGTGCGCCGTCGTAGCTGTCGGAGCCGGCGATCGCGGTGGCGAAGATCGTCGGGTTCGTCGTCACCCCGGTCACCGACGACTCGTCGATGAGGGTCTGGAGGTCACCGGACTCGAGCCGGGTGCGGGACAGGTCGTCGAGCCACACCGAGACTCCTGCCTCGGTGAGGCGGGTGAGGTTCTCGCTCATGCTTCTCCCTTCGCTGCTGCAATGGACTCCTCGGCCGCGGCGACGACCGCCTCGGCAGTGATGCCGAACTTCTCGAAGAGCGTCTTGGCATCGGCTGAGGCGCCGAAGTGCTCGAGGGACACGGCGCGCCCGGCATCGCCGAGGTAGCGGTGCCAGCTCATCGCCGATCCCGCTTCGACGCTGACCCGGGCCTTGAGCGACCGGGGGAGGACGGCGTCGCGGTAGTCCTCGTCCTGGGCGTCGAACCATTCCTGGCTCGGCATCGAGATGACGCGCGCCGCGATCCCCTTGGTCTCGAGCTCCTCGGCCGCGGCGATCGCAAGCTGGACCTCCGAGCCGGTGGCGATGATCGCGACCTGCGGGTCGTCGCCGGTGTCGAGGAGGACGTAGCCTCCGCGGGCCGCCTCGGAGGCCGGTGCGTACTTCGTCCGGTCGAGGGTCGGCACGGCCTGCCGGCTGAGGATGAGGCCGCTGGGGCCGTCGGTGCGGTCGAGGATCTTCCGCCACACGACCGCGGTCTCGTTGGCATCGGCGGGGCGGACGACGTCGAGGCCGGGGATCGCCCGCAGCGCCGAGAGGTGCTCGACGGGCTGATGGGTGGGGCCGTCCTCGCCGAGGCCGATCGAATCGTGGGTCCACACGAAGATGTTCGGCAGCTTCTGGATGGCGGCCAGGCGCACGGCCGGTCGCTGGTAGTCGCTGAAGACGAGGAACGTGCCGTTGTAGGGACGGGTCCCGCCGTGAAGTGCGATGCCGTTGCCGATGAGGCCGGCGGAGAACTCGCGGACGCCGAAGTGGATGTTGCGTCCGTACGGGTTGCCGGTGAACGTGTCCGTCGAGCGGTCGGTGGGCAGGAAGCTCGGGTCGGCCTTGATGAGGGTGTTGTTCGACCCCGCGAGGTCGGACGATCCGCCCCAGAGCTCGGGCATCCGGGCGGCGATCGCATTGAGCACCTGGCCGGAGGCGGCGCGGGTGGCGATGCCCTTGGCGTCGGCGTCGAAGACGGGGAAGTCTCCGTCGAGGCCCTCGGGCAGGGTGCGGGTGGCGAGCCGGTCGAAGAGTGCGGCGCGTTCGCCGTTGGCGTCGCGCCAGGCCGCGTACTTCTCCTTCCACGCGAGGTGAGCGGCGCGACCGCGCTCCTCGGCGCTGGTCCGGGTGTGCTCGAGCACCTCGGGGGAGATCGCGAAGTTCGCATCGGGGTCGAAGCCGAGCAGCTCCTTCGTCGCCCGCACCTCGTCCTCACCGAGGGCGGCACCGTGGGCGGCCCCCGTGTTCCGGGCGTTCGGCGCGGGCCACGCGATGATCGTCGAGAGGCGGATGAAGGAGGGACGGGAGTCGGCGCGAGCGGCCTTGACGGCGGCGTGGAGGGCGTCGAGGTCCTCGGTGTACTCTCCGTCGGCAGTCCAGTCGACGTGCTGGACGTGCCAGCCGTAGGCCTCATAGCGCGCCGCAGTGTCCTCGCCGAAGGCGATCGCGGTGTCGTCCTCGATGGAGATCCGGTTGTCGTCCCAGATGACGATCAGGTTCGACAGCTCCTGGGTGCCGGCGAGCGAGGAGGCCTCACCGGAGACGCCCTCCTCCATGTCGCCGTCGGAGGCGAGGACGATGATGTCGTGATCGAACGGCGAGGTGCCGGGGGCGGCGTCGGGATCGAAGAGTCCGCGTTCGCGGCGGGAGGCCATCGCCATGCCCACCGCCGAGGCGACACCGGAGCCGAGCGGGCCCGTGGTGATCTCGACACCGGGAGTGTGTCCGACCTCGGGGTGGCCGGGGGTGAGCGAATCCCAGGTGCGCAGCGCCTTGAGGTCGTCGAGCTCGAGGCCGATGCCGGCGAGGTAGAGCTGGACGTACTGCGTCAGCGAGCTGTGGCCGAGGGAGAGGACGAAGCGGTCACGGCCGACCCACGTGGGATCGGACGGGTCGAGGGTGAGGGCCTTCTGGTAGAGGTAGTAGGCGACGGGAGCGAGGCTCATCGCGGTGCCGGGGTGTCCGTTTCCGGCCTTCTGCACGGCGTCAGCGGCGAGGAGGCGGGCGGTGTCGACTGCTTGGGAGTCGAGGTCTGTCCAGGACAGGGCATTCATGTCTGAGAGCGTTCCTTCTGTCGTCGGCGATGCGTCCTCTCAAACTCTACCGCGCACCGGCCGGACCCTCCCGGTCCGGACACGTGGTGATACGGTCGCTGCGCTGGCAGTGTCCCCACTGTGCTGCCCTCCCACCGCCGGCACGTCCACGTCGCCCGCCCACGTCAAGGAGACCTCCCCATTCCCCGCAGTCCCCAGCACCCGACCCTGCCTCGACGATCACCCGTGCGCCATGCCCGGGCACTCCGGAACCTCGGCATCAGCCTGACCGTCCTCGTCCTCGTCGAGCGGATCGTCTTCACGACCCTCTTCGTCGAGCCCTTCGGAAACGGCACTGGCACCGAGGCGGTCGGGAGCTGGCTGCTCGCCTTCCTCCTCGGCGCGGGCCCCTTCCTCGTCCTCCTCATCGTCCTCGCGATCGCCCGACCTGCCGGTCTCATCTGGTGGGCGGCGGTGGCCTTCACAGTCCTCGCCGGAGCCTTCGGCATCGTCGTCGATGTCGACATGCTCACACTCGAAGATCCCCTCGCGGGGCTCGGACTGTTCGTCCTCGCGGCGGTCCTGTGGGCCGCACTCGCCGTAGTGGGGCTGGTGGTCGGGGCCGTCGCGGTGCTTGTCCGGCGACGCCGTGAGCGCGCAGATGATCCCGATGACCGCGCACTCGGTCCCGATGACAGGGCGACTCGCCCGACCCCAACTGGAAATTCATTCGACACAGAGTAGAATCGTCTCTCGTGAGTGAACTTCGTCAGAACCCGGGCACGCAGAGTGAACGACCTCTGCAGAGGACCATCGACGAAGCTCGACACTCGCAGAAACCCCGATCGATCATCGGCGCCTACATCGCCCTGACGAAGCCGCGGGTCATCGAACTCCTCCTCGTCACCACCGCCCCGGTGATGTTCCTCGCCGCCAACGGCATGCCGAATCTCTGGCTCGTCCTCAACACCCTCATCGGCGGGGCCGCCGCTGCCGCCTCGGCATCGGTGTTCAACTGCTACGTCGACCGCGACATCGACGCGAAGATGGATCGGACGAAGCACCGTCCGCTCGTCACCGGGGAGATCTCGCCGCGTGCAGCCCTGATCTTCGCCTTCGTCCTCGGCATCGGGTCGATCTTCTGGCTCGGCGGATTCACGAACTGGGTGACGGCAGGACTGACCGCCTCGGCGATCCTCCTCTACGCGGTCTTCTACACGCTCGTCCTCAAGCGCCGCACGACGCAGAACATCGTGTGGGGCGGCGCGGCCGGCTGCATGCCGGTGCTCATCGGCTGGTCGGCGGTGACCGGCGGGCTGTCGTGGGAGCCGGTCATCCTCTTCCTCGTCATCTTCTTCTGGACGCCGCCGCACTACTGGCCGCTCGCGATCAAGTACAAGGCCGATTACGACGCTGCCGGTGTGCCGATGCTGCCGTCGAAGGTCCCGCCGACCTCGGTGGGCCGCCAGATCATCCTCTACGCCTGGGCGATGGTGCTCACCTCGCTCGTCCTCATCCCCGTCGCCCCGATGGGACCGGTCTACACGGCCGTCGCGGTGCTCGCCGGTGCCTGGTTCCTCTGGTCGTGCTACCAGCTCGTGTCTCGCGCGAAGAAGGGCCTCAGCGGCACCTCGCTGCGGGCGATGAAGGTCTTCCACGGCTCGATCACGTACCTGTCGGTGCTCTTCCTCGCCGTCGCCGTCGACCCGTTCGTCACCCCGCTGCTGCCCAGCCTCTGGTGATCCGCGGCAGGTATCTGCCACCCCGCACCTGACGGTCCACACACCACCCGTGCCCGCGGTGTTCTCATCGCTGCGTGGAGGAGTTGCGGAGCTGAGGGTGGTGCATACGCGCCGAGGTTGTCCGTGGGTCTCCGGGTGGTGCAGTCTCGCCGAGGTTGTTGCTGAGGCCCAGGGATGCGCGCAGCGGGAGCGAGCGTGATCCCGACGACCGAGGCGGCGCGTCAGCCGGCGGCGACGAGCTCGGCGATGACGATCTTCTTCATTCCCATGAGCGCGCGCACCTGAGCGTCGCCGGTCATCAGCTCGTCGAGGTTCTTCGGCACGATCTGCCAGCTGATCCCGTACCTGTCCTTGAGCCAGCCGCACTGCTCGGATTCGGGCACCGCGGACAGCGCCTGCCAGTAGTGGTCGATCTCCGCCTGGTCGGCGCATTCGACGGTCAGGGAGATCGCCTCGTTGAAGGTGAACGCGGGTCCGCCGTCGAGGCAGATGAAGCGGTTGCCGTCGAGTTCGAAGACGCCGGTGATGACCTTGCCGCTCATCCCCGCGAAATGCTCGTCGAGACTCTCATCGGGGTATCGCTCGATCGAGACGATGCGGGAGTTCGGGAAGACGGTGCAGTAGAATTCCATCGCCTCCTCGGCGCGGTCAGTGAACCACAGACACGGGACGATCGGCGTTGACATGGGTTCTCCTCGGGTACGCGCTGTCGAGCACAGCGACACTGGCTGCGATCGTAGCCGAGAGACCGATCATATGGAATGCCACGAGCACCCACGGGACGCCGGTGAAGTACTGGATGTAGCCGATGAGACCCTGCGCGAGCTCGACGATGAGGAGGACGACGAGCGGGCGCACCATCGGGGCCCAGCGCTTGCGCGCGTAGACGAGAGCGACGATCGTCGCGATGACGAGCAGCCACACCGGGAACGCGTGGAGGCGGGTGATCCAGATGTTGTCGAGGCCGTTGCGGGTCGAGATCGTCGACCCGGAGTGCGGGCCTGCGCCGGTGGTGAGCACGCCGAAGAGGACGATGACCGCGGTGAGCGCGAGGATCGCCCACCCGAGTGCCGGCAGCGGCGACGGTGCCTTCTCGCCGGTGCGCACCCCGGTGTCGTAGGTGCGGCGGACGAAGTACGCGGCGACACCGACGGCGATGGCCGAGGGCACGAAGTGCCCGGCGACGACCCAGGGATTGAGCTTCGTCCACACGGTGATCCCGCCCATGACCGCCTGGACCGGCACGATCGCAGTGAGCGCGATGTTGAGCCAGAAGAGGTCCTTGCGCTCCTTCCGGATCCGCCAGAGGAGGACGAGGATCGCGACGCCGATGAGGGCGAGGACGACGGCGAGCAGCCGGTTGCCGAACTCGATGACCCCGTGGATGCCCATCTCCGGGGTGGCGACGAGGGAATCCGGGGTGCATTTCGGCCAGTCCGAGCATCCCAGACCGGATCCGGTGAGGCGGACGATGCCGCCGGTGAAGATGATGCCGGCCTGGGCGATGAGCATCGCCCACGCGGCGAAGCGGATTCTGGTCTCTTGGTTTCTCATGCGCATTCCTGTGTTCATTCGAAGCGGAACCACCTGCGTGCGGCAAGCGCTCCCACCAGGCTCCAGACGAGGAGCACGATCAGAGCTGTGAAGTCCCAGGTGCCGGCGAGGCTCGCGCGCATCGCGTCCCCGAGGGCACCGGAGGGAAGGCAGCCGACGATGGTTCCCCATTCGCCGGTGGCGGGAAGGACGAGTCCGCCGGCACCGGCCATGAGGACCCAGACGAGATTGGCAGCGCCCAGGGTCGCCTCGGCGCGCAGCGTGCCCGCCATGAGGAGGCCGAGCGCGAGCAGCGTCGCAGTGCCGAGGATCGTGGTGATGATGAGCGCGAGGATGTCGAGTCCGCCGCGGTAGCCGAGGATCCCGGCGATGCCGAACGCGAGGGCGAATTGGATGACGACGACGCCGATGACCGCCCCGAGCTTGCCGAGGATGAGCCCCGTTGTCCCCAGCGGCGTCGTCGCGAGCTGGGCGAGCACCCCGTAGCGGCGGTCGAAGGCGGTGGCGATCGCCTGTCCGGTGAATGCCGTCGAGGCCAGGCAGAGACCGAGGGTGCCGGGAAGGGCGATGCTCAGCCGGTCACCGCCCGGCGGGATCGCGCCGAGCGCGTCGAGCAGGGGAGTCGTCGTGAGGAAGACGAGGAGCCCGAGCGGGAGGATGAGCGCGAGCAGGAGCTGTTCGCCGTTGCGGAGCACGGCTGCGGTCTCGAACTTCGCCTGCGCGAATACGCGGCGGGCGCGCATGCCCGGCGCCGGGGACGGCTGGGAGGCACCCGTGCCGCTGACTGTCGTCTCGCTCATCGCAGCGGCCTCCCCGTGAGTTCGAAGAAGACATCGGCCAGCGACTGCGACTGCATGCTGATGTCCCCGATCGTCAGCCCCGCCTCGGCGATGACCGTGCACAGGGCGGCGATGCGCGCGCTGTCGAGGTTGCCCGCGGCGACGATGAGCGTGCCCTGCACCGAGGCGGGGGCGACGGCGGTCAGGGCAGACGTCAGCTCCCGTCCGGCGTCGGTGGAGGGGTCGGGAGCGTCGGGCACGGTGATGACGAGCCGACGACCGGCCGCCGAGGCGCCGCGCAGCTCCGCGGGGGCACCGCGGGCGATGATCCTGCCGCGGTCGATGACGACGATGTCCTCGGCGAGCTTCTCCGCCTCGGCGAGGTCATGGGTGGTGAGGACGACGCTGACCCCGGAGGCGGCGAGATCGCCGATCACCTCGTGGACGACCTCACGGGCCTGCGGGTCGAGGCCGGCGCTCGGCTCGTCGAGGAAGACGATGCGGGGACGGCCGATGAGGGCGGCGGCAAGGGCCACGCGCTGCCGCTGTCCGCCGGAGAGCCGGCGGATCGACCGGTTGGCGAACTCGCGGATGCCCAGCGGTTCGACGAGCTCGTCGAGCGGGCGCGGATCGGGATAGAGAGCGGCGAGGTGGCGGAGGACGGCGAGCGGCTTCGCGCTCATCGGCAGGCCACCGTCCTGGAGCATGACCCCGGCGAGCTGCGCGGTCTCCTCGTGACGGCGGTAGGGGTCGCGGCCGAAGATCTCCACGGTTCCGGCGTCGGGTCGCTTCGAGCCGACAGCCAGCGCGATCGTCGTCGACTTGCCCGCCCCGTTGGGGCCGAGGACGCCGAGGACGGTGCCGACGCGGGCGTCGAGGTCGATGCCGTCGACGACATGGTGCGCGCCGTAGGAATAGCGCAGCCCACGGATGAGGAGTGCCGATTGTGCCACCCGACCATTCTACGACCGGTCGAAACGTCCCGTCGAAACCGCGCCTTCAGTTAGGCTCACCTAGTTTTACGAAACAATTTACGCAACAATAGTGTTGTGTTAGTCAAGGGAGGTGGACTATGACTGCGAACGACGCGGACGACAGCAGGACCCGGCAGAAGGTGTTCCGCTCCGTGCTCGACGACGGTCCCATCACCGCCTCGGCGCTGGCAAAAGGCCTTGAGCTCACCCCGGCAGCGATCCGTCGTCACCTCGACGCGCTCGAAGGCCAAGGACTCATCGAGGTCCGCGGTCTCGCCGGGAAGCAGGCAGGGCGGGGGAGACCGGCGCGGCACTACGTAGTCACCTCGCGCGGCCACGACGAGCTCAGCCGGTCCTACGACGAGTTCGCCGTCAACATCCTCCGGTTCTTCCAGGACCGGATGGGGGAGGACGCGGTCGTCGACTTCTCCGACGACTTCGTCGCGAAGCTGCGCGACCGCCTCGGCGGAGAACTCGAGAAGCGGGGCGGGACGTCGGTGGCGTCACGCTCGCGGGCCCTGGCCTCAGCGCTCACCCGTGAGGGCTACGCCGCCTCGGCGACACCGGTCGCGGCGGGCACGTCACTCGAGGCGATGCAGCTGTGCCAAGGACACTGTCCGATCCAATCCGTGGCCGCCGAGTTCCCCGAGATCTGCGAAGCAGAGCTCGCGATGTTCTCGGAATACCTCGGCGTCGATGTGAGAAGACTCTCGTCGCTCGCCCACGGTGACCACGTCTGCACGACCCACATTCCGACCTCGGAACTCACCAGGCCCCTCATCCACTCAATCGATCGACCTCAAGGAGGTTCACGATGACTGACACAAGCAATCCGATCATCGAGGCGAACCCCGAGCTCAAAGACCTCGGGCAGTACGCATACGGCTGGCACGACGAGAACGATGCCGGAGCCGCAGCGGCTCGCGGTCTCAACGAAGACGTCGTGCGCAACATCTCGAAGCTCAAGGACGAACCGGACTGGATGCTCCAGCGTCGCCTCAAGGCGCTCAAGCTCTTCGAGAAGAAGCCGATGCCGAACTGGGGCGCCGACCTCTCGGGAATCGACTTCGCCGACATCAAGTACTTCGTCCGCTCCACCGAGGGCCAGGCCCAGTCGTGGGAGGACCTGCCCGAGGACATCAAGAACACCTACGACCGCCTCGGCATCCCGGAGGCGGAGAAGCAGCGCCTCGTCGCCGGCGTCGCCGCGCAGTACGAGTCCGAGGTCGTCTACCACAAGATCAACGAGGAGCTCGAGAGCCAGGGCGTCATCTTCCTCGACACCGACACCGGTCTCAAGGAGCACCCGGAGATCTTCGAGGAGTACTTCGGCTCGGTCATCCCGTCGGGTGACAACAAGTTCTCGGCGCTGAATACGGCCGTGTGGTCGGGCGGATCCTTCATCTACGTCCCCAAGGGCGTCCACGTCGAGATCCCGCTGCAGGCCTACTTCCGCATCAACACGGAGAACATGGGCCAGTTCGAGCGCACGCTCATCATCGCCGACGAAGGCTCGTACGTCCACTACGTCGAGGGCTGCACGGCCCCGATCTACAAGACGGACTCGCTCCACTCCGCCGTCGTCGAGATCATCGCGAAGAAGGACGCCCGCGTCCGCTACACGACGATCCAGAACTGGTCGAACAACGTCTACAACCTCGTGACGAAGCGTGCGATCGCCGAAGAGGGCGCGACGATGGAATGGGTCGACGGCAACATCGGCTCGAAGGTGACGATGAAGTACCCGGCGATCTGGCTGACGGGCGAACACGCTCGCGGCGAGACGCTCTCGGTCGCCTTCGCCGGCGAGGGCCAGCATCAGGACACCGGTGCGAAGATGGTCCACGCCGCCCCGCATACGCAGTCCTCGATCGTCTCGAAGTCCGTCGCCCGCGGCGGCGGTCGCGCCGGCTACCGCGGACTCGTCCACGTCTACCCGGGTGCCGAGGGCTCGTCGAACAACGTGCTCTGCGACGCCCTGCTCGTCGACAACATCTCCCGGTCGGACACGTACCCCTACATCGACATCCGTGAGGACGACGTCACGCTCGGCCACGAGGCGACCGTGTCGAAGGTGAGCGAGGACCAGCTCTTCTACCTCATGTCCCGCGGCCTCGAGGAGACCGAGGCGATGGCGATGATCGTGCGCGGCTTCGTCGAGCCGATCGCCCGTGAGCTGCCGATGGAGTACGCCCTCGAGCTCAACCGCCTCATCGAACTGCAGATGGAAGGCGCCGTGGGCTGAGCCCGCGACCGACTGCACGCTTAAGGAGATTTTGTGACTGACACCACCAACCCGCTCGGCGTCTCCGAGCATTCGCACGGCGCGGGCGTCCACGTGCCCGACGCCAAGCGCGACGCGCGCACCCGCAGCTTCGACGTCGCCGACTTCCCCGTGCCCACCGGCCGGGAGGAGGAGTGGCGCTTCTCGCCCGTGCGCAAGCTCAGCGACTTCTTCGCCGATGCGCCCGGTGAAGCGCGCCTGAGCGTCACCGGCGAACTGCCTGCCGGCGTCACCGTCGAGGAGATCAGCCTCGAGGCCGCCCAGGAGCTCGGCATCCTCGAACCCGAGGACCGCGCGGCCGCTGTGGCCGCGAACCGCACGGCCACCGTCACCCACTACACGGTGCCCGCTGACACGGAGCTCACCGAGGCGGTCGTCATCCACGCCGACGGCACCGGCACCGACCTCGTCCACGGCCATGTCGTCGTGTCCGTGGGGGCGAACGCGAAGGCGACGATCGTCGTCGAGCACGAGGGCCTGACCCGCTACTCCGAGCTCGTCTCCCTCGTCGTCGGCGACGGCGCGGACCTCACCTTCGTCTCCCTGCAGCTGTGGGACGACGGTTCGCAGCACCTCGGCCAGCACGATGCGATCGTCGGCAAGGACGCGAAGCTCAAGCACATCGTCGTCACCCTCGGCGGTGACATCGTCCGGCTCAACGCCAACGTCCGCTACTCGGCCAACGGCGGCGAGGCCGAACTTCTCGGCCTCTACTTCGCCGATGCCGGCCAGCACCTCGAGCACCGCACGTACATCGACCACAACACCGCGAAGGCGACGTCGAACGTCATGTACAAGGGCGCCCTGCAGGGCAAGGACGCGCGCAGCGTGTGGATCGGCGACGTCCTCATCCGCCCCGAGGCGCTCGGCATCGACACGTACGAGCTCAACCGCAACCTCATCCTCACCGATGGGGCGCGCGCGGACTCCGTGCCGAACCTCGAGATCGAGACCGGTGACATCGAAGGAGCCGGACACGCCTCGTCGACCGGTCGCTTCGACGAGGAGCACCTCTTCTACCTGATGTCGCGCGGCATCCCCGAGGACGTCGCCCGCCAGCTCGTCGTCCGCGGCTTCTTCAACGAGGTCATCCAGAAGATCCAGGTGCCGGAGATCGAAGAGGTCCTCTCGGCCCGCATCGAGGACGAACTGTCCCGGAGCGTTCTGTGACGATGATCGACGTGGCCGCCTCCGAGGATGTGGCACTCGACAGCGCGCTGCGGATCGACGTGGAGAACCGCGAGATCTGCCTGGCCCGCGACTCCTTCGGAGTCGTCCACGCGATCGACGATCTGTGCACCCACGGCGAGGTGTCCCTGGCCGAGGGCGAGGTGGAGGGCTGCGCCATCGAATGCTGGCTGCACGGCTCCCAGTTCGACCTCAACACCGGCCAGCCGCTGAGCCCCCCGGCCTTCGAACCCGTCGCGGTCTACCCGTGCCAGGAGATCGCCGGCCGCATCCTGCTCGACCCGAACACGACTGTGAACTGAAAAGGATAATCATGTCCACACTGAAAATCTCCGACCTGCACGTCAGCGTCAACACCGAGGCCGGCGCGAAGCCGATCCTCAACGGCATCAACCTCGAGATCGACTCGAACCAGACGCACGCGATCATGGGCCCCAACGGCTCGGGCAAGTCGACACTGGCCTACTCGCTCGCCGGTCACCCGAAGTACGAAGTCACCGGCGGATCCGTCACCCTCGACGGTGAGGACGTCCTCGACATGACCGTCGACGAGCGCGCCAAGGCCGGTCTCTTCCTCGCCATGCAGTACCCCGTCGAGGTGCCCGGCGTGACCGTGACGAACTTCCTCCGCTCGGCCAAGACCGCGATCGACGGCGAGGCTCCGAAGCTGCGCAACTGGACGAAGGACCTCAAGTCGGCGATGGAGCAGCTGCGCGTCGACCCCGAGTTCGCGACCCGCAACGTCAACGAGGGCTTCTCCGGCGGTGAGAAGAAGCGCCACGAGATCCTCCAGATGGAGATGCTCAAGCCGAAGTTCGCCGTCCTCGACGAGACCGACTCCGGCCTCGACGTCGACGCTCTGCGCATCGTCTCCGAAGGCGTCAACCGGGTCCGTGAGACGACCGACGTCGGCGTCCTCCTCATCACCCACTACACGCGGATCCTCCGCTACATCAAGCCCGACTTCGTCCACGTCATCGTCAAGGGCAAGGTCGCCGAGGAGGGCGGACCGGAACTCGCCGAGCGCCTCGAGAACGAGGGCTACGACCGCTTCCTCTCGTCCGCGGTCTGATGTTCTCTCGGCTCCGGGGCGACTTCCCGATCCTCCGTGCGAGGGTCGGGGAGTCGCCGCTGACCTATCTCGACTCGGGAGCGACGTCGCAGAAGCCCGAATGCGTCATCGACACGTTCACCGAGTACTTCACGCAGCGCAATGCCGCCGTTCACCGGGGTGCGCACACGCTCGCCGTCATGGCCACCGACACGTTCGAGGCCGGCCGGGAGGCCGTGGCGAACCTCGTCGGCGGTGCGCCGAACCAGGTCGTGTGGACGAAGAACGCCACCGAGGCGCTCAACATCGTCGCCCTCGGCATCGACCGGGCCAGCCACGGGTTCGGGGGAGAGGCCGCGCAGCGGTTCGCGATCGGGGAGGGCGATTCGATCGTCGTCACCGAGATGGAGCACCACGCGAACCTCGTCCCCTGGCAGCAGCTCGCGCAGGCCACCGGGGCGCAGCTGCGGTGGATCCCGGTCACCGATGACGGAGAGCTCGACCTCACCGACCTCGAGACGATCGTCGACGAGACGACGAAGGTGCTCGCGTTCACCCACGTCTCGAACGTGCTGGGCACGATCAACCCGGTCGCCGAGCTCGTCGCCCGGGCCCGGGAGGTCGGGGCGTTCGTCGTCCTCGACGCGTGCCAGTCGGTGCCGCACATGCCGGTCGACTTCACCGACCTCGACGTCGACTTCGCCGCCTTCTCCGCCCATAAGGCGCTCGGGCCGACCGGCCTCGGCGTGCTCTGGGGGAAGGCCGAGCTCCTCGATGCGCTCCCGCCCGTGCTCACCGGCGGTTCGATGATCACGACCGTGACGATGGATTCGGCGGAGTTCATGCCCGCCCCGCAGCGCTTCGAGGCCGGCACTCAGCCGGTGGCCGAGGTCGCGGCGTTCGCGACGGCCATCGGCTACCTCACCGAGGTGGGGCTCGACCGGGTCTTCGACCATGAGGTCGAGCTCGGCCGGCAGCTGCTCGAGCGGATCGCGCAGATCCCGGGGATCCGGGTCCTCGGCAATGCCGAGAACCGGATCGGCACCGTGGCCTTCGACGTCGACGGCGTCCACGCCCACGACGTCGGCCAGTACCTCGACTCGCAGGGCGTGGCCGTGCGTGTGGGCCACCACTGCGCGCAGCCGCTGCACCGCCGGTTCGGGGTGACCGCCTCGACCCGGGCCAGCACGTACCTCTACAACAACGGCGAGGATGTCGAGCGCTTCCTCACCGCGCTGGCTGAGGTGCGTCCGTTCTTCGGTCTCGCGGACACGCCGGCCGCGGAGAAGGCGCAGGCATCATGACCACCCAGATGCAGCAGCTCTACCAGCAGGTCATCCTCGACCACTCGCGGTCGCGGATCGGCAACGCCGCGCTGCTCGGCGATTCGGCCCCCGGGCCGCACGGGCACTCCCACCAGGTCAATCCGACCTGCGGGGATGAGATCGAGCTCGAGACCGAACTCGCCGCCGACGGCACCGTGAGCGTGCGGTGGACCGGGGACGGATGTTCGATCTCGATGGCCTCGGCGTCCGTGCTCACCGAGCTCGCCGCCTCGGCGACGGTGTCCGAGATGCTCGAGATCGAAGCGGCTTTCCACGAGCTCATGCACTCCCGGGGGACTCTCGAGGCCGACGAGGAAATACTCGGCGACGCCGCGGCGTTCACCGGAGTGTCGAAGTTCCCGGCACGGATCAAGTGCGCCCTGCTCGCCTGGATGGCGTTCAAGGACGCGCTCAGCCAGGCCCAGGCGGGAGCACCGGAACACGCACCGACCGAAGACGAGGAGAAGTGATGCCCGAAGTCATTGATGCACCGCAGAACGCGAGCGTCGACGAAGTGCGCGAAGCGATGATGGACGTCGTCGACCCCGAGCTCGGCGTCAACATCGTCGACCTCGGACTCATCTACGGCCTCGCCGTGGAGGACGACGGCACCGCCGTCATCGAGATGACCCTGACGTCGGCGGCCTGCCCGCTCACCGACGTCATCGAGGACCAGACCGCGCAGTGCCTCGACGGCATCGTCCCGGCCTACCGCATCAACTGGGTGTGGATGCCGCCATGGGGTCCGGAGAAGATCACCGAGGACGGCCGCGAGCAGATGCGGGCCCTCGGGTTCAACATCTGAGCGACTCGGGCGGACTGCACCCGAACTCGTCACGCGGACGTCCGTCCGCACCTCCCTCGCCGAGGTGGCCGATGCGCCGCCTCGGCGAGGTCGCGTTCGGCGGGTGCCTGCGACCGTGAAACAATGGTGCGGGCCCATTGACGACCGGACCCGACGTCCAGAGGAGAACCATTGACGATCATCGCTGCCGCAGACGGGTCTGCGCTCGGCAACCCCGGACCGGCTGGGTGGGCCTGGTACATCGACGACGACTGCTGGCACGCCGGGGGCTGGAAGAACGCGACGAACAACCGCGGTGAGCTCATGGCCGTCCTCGACCTCCTCGAATCGACCGCCGACGTCGACGAGGACCTCAAGATCTTCTGCGACTCCCAGTACGTCATCAACGCCCTGACGAAGTGGATGCCGGGTTGGAAGCGCAAGGGCTGGAAGAAGGCCGACGGCAAGGAGGTCCTCAACCGCGACCTCCTCGAATCCCTCGATCAGGCGCTGACCGGACGCGACGTCGAATTCGAATGGGTCAAGGGCCACAACAACCACGCGATGAACGAAGCCGCCGACGAGCGCGCCCGGGCCGTCGCCACCGCCTACCAGAAGGGCACAGCGGTGCCCGAGGGACCCGGCTACGTCCCCGCGGGGACGTCCGTGAGCGTCGAAGCCGGCACGGAATCGCCGGCGAACGCCCAGGTCGAGCCAGAGGCATCGGCGTTCGCCGAAGCTCCCGCGCCCGGCGGGGACACCGGGGACACCACCGTCGTCTCCACGCGCGTGGCCCGCACCATCGCCGACGAACTCGTCTCCCGGGCCCGCGCCCAGGGAGTCCACCCACAGGAATACCTGGCCGACCTCATCGGCCGCAGTTTGGAGAGAGAATGATCCAGGCCTCCGGCCTCGAAGTCGCCGTCGGCGCCCGCACCTTGATGTCCGACGTGTCCTTCCGCGTCGACAAGGGCGACCGCGTCGGGCTCGTCGGACGCAACGGCGCCGGGAAGACGACGCTGACGAAGGTGATCATGGGCGGCCACCCCGCCACCTCGGGCAACGTCTCGATCTCCGGGTCCGTCGGCTATCTGCCGCAGGACCCGCGCAGCGGCGACCTCGAGGCGACGGCGAAGGAGCGCATCCTCGGCGCCCGCGACCTCGACGTGCTCGTCAAGCGCCTGCGCAAGGCCGAACGTCAGATGGCCTCGCCCGACGAGAACGTCGCGGCGAAGGCCATCGACCGCTACCCGCGCATCGAAGCCGAGTTCGTCGCCGCCGGCGGATACGCTGCGGAATCCGAGGCGTACGCGATCGCCGCGAACCTCGGCCTCGACGAGGACCTCGTCAACCAGGAGATCGGCACCCTCTCCGGCGGTCAGCGTCGCCGCGTCGAACTCGCCCGGATCCTCTTCTCCGCTCCGGACACGATGATCCTCGACGAGCCGACGAACCACCTCGACGCCGAATCCGTGCTCTGGCTGCGCGACTACCTCAAGGCGTACTCCGGCGGACTCATCGTCATCAGCCACGACCTCGACCTCATCGATGAAGTCGTCAACAAGGTCTTCTTCCTCGACGCCACCCGGCAGACCATCGACATCTACTCGATGGGCTACCGCCTCTACCTCAAGCAGCGCGAGGACGACGAACGCCGACGCCGGCGCGAACGTGCGAACGCGGAGAAGAAGGCCGCGGCGCTGACGGCGCAGGCGAACAAGATGATGGCGAAGGCGACGAAGACCGTCGCCGCCCAGCAGATGGTCAAACGCGCCGAACGCATGCTCGCCGGCCTCGATGAGGAACGCAGCGCCGACAAGGTCGCGAATCTCCGCTTCCCGGCGCCCGCGGACGTCGGCCGGGTGCCGCTGACCGCCGAGGGCCTCTCCCGCAGCTTCGGGTCGACGGAGGTCTTCACCGGTGTCGACCTGGCGATCGACAAGGGCTCACGCGTCGTCATCCTCGGCTACAACGGCGCCGGCAAGACGACTCTGCTGCGCCTGCTCGCCGGACTCGACGAACCCGATTCCGGTGAGGTCATCGCCGGTCACGGTCTCAAGCTCGGCTACTACGCGCAGGAGCATGAGACGCTCGATCTCGACCGCAGCGTGCTCGAGAACATGCAGCGCAATTCTCCGCACCTCGACGACACCGCGGTGCGCAACGTGCTCGGCTCGTTCCTCTTCTCCGGTGACGACGTCCACAAACCCGCCGGGGTCCTCTCCGGCGGTGAGAAGACGCGTCTGGCCCTGGCGACCCTCGTCGTCTCGAGCGCCAACGTCCTCCTCCTCGACGAGCCGACGAACAACCTCGACCCGGCCTCGCGGGAGGAGATCCTCTCGGCGATCCGCCGCTACGAGGGAGCGATCATCCTCGTCACCCACGATGAGGGTGCGGTGTCCGCACTCGATCCCGACCGGGTCCTGCTCCTGCCCGACGGCGACGAGGACCTGTGGAACGAGACCTACCTCGACCTCGTCACCCTGGCCTGAGCCGCTGCGTCCCTGAGCCGCTGAGCCGCTGACTTGGAGCTGCGCACAGGGCTCACCTCGGGCGGAAGCGCTCCTCGAGGAGCTCGTCCTCCTCGGCTTCGTCCCGACCGCGCACGGTGGGACTGACGAAGCGGCTGCGACCGTACCGGCTGCCCGGTTGGCTGACCTTGGCCCCGGCGTCGAGGGCCGCCTTGTCGACGACGACGTACTCGGTGTCGCTCGTCGCAGTGGCCAGCGCCTCGGCGGTCGCCTTCCGTTCCCGCCGGGCCGAGATCGACACGGCGATGATGATCATGATCCCGAACGCGAACCACTGGAGCATGTAGGACAGGTGGTTGCCGGGGTTGAGGTCGGGCGCCGGGAGGGGAGTCAGACCCTCGGCCTGCGTCGCCCCCGTCGTCACCTCCTCGGCGTAGACATTGGCGTACGCCGCGTCCATGCCGGGGATCCGGGCCGGGTCGATCGCCTTGATCATGCCCTCGGGGTTGTCATCGTCGGAGCCGTCCTGGGCGATCTTCAGCCGTGCGGTGATCGTCTGCTCACCGGCCGGGGCGTCGGGCACCGCGGTCGATTCGGGCACCCATCCGCGCACGATCGCGATCGTCTCTCCGCTGGTCAGGGTGAACGGGACGACGACGTAGAAGCCGACCTTGTCATTGACGGTGCGGTTGCGGGCGAGCACGGTGTCCGCGGTCTCGAAGCGACCGGTCAGCGACACCGGCGTCCATTCCGCGGATTCCGGCAGCGTCGCCGAGGTCGACGGGAGCACCGCGGAGATGTCGACGGGAGCCGCCGAGTAGTTGGCGTTGATCGTGTCGATCTCCGCCTGGCGTTCGGCGCGGCGGTCCTTCTGCCACAGGGCGAGGAACACGCACGCGATGACGACGATGATCGTCATCGCGATGTATTTGAGCCACCGGGCACTGAAGAGGAATGAGTAACGGGCCATCAGCCGGCGTCCTCCGGGATCTCGTCGACGGAAACATCGGTGCGATAGAAGCTGCGCAGGGTGAGGAACTCCCGCAGCTGGTCGAGGTGCTCGTCACAGGCGAGCCACACCTTGCGCCTGACAGGCGTGTGCAGGCGGGGATTGTTCCACAGGATCGCCCGTGTCGCATCGGCTCGGCATCCCTTGGCCGAGCACCGCAGTGCCTCGGTCACCGTCGGCCACCCGCGCTCTCCTCGTCGTCCTCGACGATCTCGCCGTTGCTGTCGGCGGTGAAGTGATGCTCGCTCTCGGTCATCCGCGGGGACGACGTCCGCGGGGATCGCTGCGCAGACGGACCCGCCGAGGCGGTGCCCGGGTCGGTCCCGGCACCGCCGGTTCCCGGAGTGTCGGTCTCGGGATCGACGGTCTCCCCGGGGATCGTCTCGCCCCGCGGCGTGCGCCCGGTCCCGGAGTCCTTCGCGGTCGCATCGCCGGGTTCCCCGCCGAGGGTGTCGCCGCTGATCGTCTCGCCCCGGCCGGGCGGCAGCTGGTCGAGGGGAGCGGAGTCGATGAGGGCCGAGCGGTCGTCGCGGGAGCGCTCCCGTCCGGCGTTGGCGAAGATGACAGCCGGATAGGGCAGGAGCACGGCGCCGGCGACGCAGATCCACATGAGGACGTGCTGCGAGGCGACGAACGCGAAATAGGCCGCCACGAAGCAGAGAGTGCGGATCCCCATGGTGATCGAATACTTGATGATCCTCGACTTCATATCGTCGTCGAGCGCAGTGTCTGCTGTGGTGATCTGCTGCGGGTGCTTGGCCATAACCTTCTTCACTCGGGTCTACCTACAAAATCATACGCTTCGTTTGTGGGAGCATGTCGAGGCCGCACCAAACACGGTAGGTTGGTCTCCGTACTGTCGTTCCAACAGAAGAGAGTCCCGTGTCAGAACCACGTGTAGTCCTCGTCACCGGAGGCAACCGCGGAATCGGCCGCACCATCGCCGAGGAGTTCCTCGCCAACGGCGACAAGGTGGCCGTGACCTCCCGCAACGGAGATGCCCCCGACGGCGCCCTGGCCGTCGCCGCCGATGTCACCGACTCCGCATCCCTCGACGCCGCGTTCAGCGAGGTCGAAGAGAAGCTCGGACCCGTCGAGGTGGTCGTCGCCAACGCCGGCATCACCCGCGACAACCTGCTCATGCGCATGGACGACGACGACTTCGCAGCGGTCATCGACACGAACCTCACCGGCGCCTACCGCACCGTGAAGCGCGCGATCACCAACATGATCCGCGCGAAGAAGGGCCGCATCGTCCTCATCTCCTCGGTCTCCGGCCTCTACGGCGTCCCCGGCCAGGCGAACTACTCGGCGTCGAAGGCCGGACTCGTCGGCTTCGCCCGCTCGATCACCCGCGAGCTCGGCTCCCGCGGCATCACCGCCAACGTCGTCGCCCCGGGCTTCATCCGCACCGACATGACCGATGAGCTCGACGAGAAGCAGCAGAAGGACTACCTCGCGACGATTCCCGCCAAGCGCTTCGCCGAAGCCGATGAGGTCGCCCGCGTCGTCCGCTGGGTCGCCTCCGACGACGCCTCCTACATCTCCGGAGCCGTCATCCCCGTCGACGGCGGCCTCGGCATGGGACACTGACAACAGCCCCTGACCCCGGACACTGAGCAGCCCAGCGCTGCACTGACACCAGAGAACAGACTGAGAAAGGACCACCATGGGAATTCTTGACGGAAAGCGCATCCTCGTCACCGGTGTGCTCACCGAGGCGTCGATCGCCTTCGCCGCCGCCCGCATCGCCCAGGAGCAGGGAGCCGAGGTCATCCTCTCGAGCTTCGGCCGCCAGATGAAGATCACCCAGGTCATCGCCGAGCGCCTGCCCGTGACCCCGCGCGTCATCGAACTCGACGCCACCAGCGAAGAGGACCTCGCCGCTCTGCCCGAGCGCCTCGAGGGCAACATCGACGGCATCGTCCACGCGATCGCCTTCGCCCCGAAGGACGCCCTCGGCGGCGTCTTCCTCGACACCCCGTGGGAGTCGGTGCAGGCCGCCATCCAGGTCTCGGCCTACTCGCTCAAGGCGATCACCGTCGCCGCCCTCCCGGTGCTCAACCCGGGCGCGGGCATCGTCGGCCTGACCTTCGATGCGACGATCTCCTGGCCGGTCTACGACTGGATGGGCGTGGCCAAGGCCGCCTTCGAGTCGACCGCCCGCTACCTCGCGAAGTACGTCGGCGACAAGGGCATCCGCGTCAACCTCGTCTCCGCGGGACCGCTGAAGACGACGGCGGCGACCTCGATCCCCGGCTTCGGGACGCTCGAGGACATGTGGGGCGAGCGCGCCCCGCTCGGCTGGGACCAGAAGGACACGACGCCGGCCGGCAAGGCCATCGTCGCCCTCGTCTCCGACTGGTTCCCCGCGACGACCGGCGAGATGGTCCACGTCGACGGCGGATTCCACTCGACCGGCGCCTGAGACCATGCCCGTCCTCATCCTCGCCCGGCACGCGAAGGCCGAACCGAACGGTCCGACCGACTTCGAGCGCTCCCTGAGCGCGACCGGTCTGGCCCAAGCCGTCGAGGCGGGGGCCGAGATCGCCGAGCGCTGGTCACCTGAGGTGGCCATCGCCTCGGCGGCCCGGCGCACCACGCAGACCGGGCAGGCCGTCGTCGAGGCCGTCAACCGGGTGACCGGCGGTGACCTCGAACTCGTCCTCGACGAGTCCCTCTACGGTGGGGGAGTCGAGGACTGGATGGACGCGATCCGATCGATCCCGGCGGCTGCGACGTGTGCGTACATCGTCGGCCATCAGCCCACCGTCGCCGAGGTGGTCGGTCACCTCTCCGCCGACGCCGGAGTCCCGGAGTCGTTCCGTCCCTCGTCGCTCGCGGTCTTCGACCTGCCGTCGTGGGATGTCGAACCGGGAGCCTATCCCGTCCCCGAGATCATGTCGTTCCGAGGAATCTGACCGCCTCGGCGAGATCGCGGGTGTCGATCGCGACGTCCGCCGCCGCTCTCAGCGCCGGCTTCGCACAGAATGCGACCCCGAGCCCGGCCGCGCCGATCATGCCGATGTCATTGGCACCGTCACCGATCGCCACGGTCCGCTCGGGGTCGCAGTCGTATCGGCCGACGAGTTCGGTGAAGATCCGCTCCTTGGCCCCCGGGTCGATGACGGGACCCTGCGTGCGTCCCGTGAGACGACCCCCACTGACCTCGAGACCGTTCGCGTGGACCTCGGTGATGCCGAGGGACTGAGCGAGCGGGGCGATGACGGCGGAGAAGCCGCCGGAGACGAGGGCGACGACTCCGCCGGCGGCCTGCACGGCGGCGACGAGCTCGGCGGCTCCGGGGGTGAGCGTCACCCGCTCCCGCACCGCGTCGAGGACGGAGACGGGAAGACCCGCGAGCAGGGAGACGCGCTCCGCCAGGGATGCTGCGAAGTCGAGCTGACCGGCCATCGCCCGCTCGGTGATATCGGCGACCTGGGCGCCGACTCCGGCATGGTCGGCGATGAGGTCGATGACCTCCTCGTTGAGGAACGTCGAATCGACGTCCATGACGAGCAGCTGGACGGGGGCGGCGAGCACGGGAGAGTCAGTCACCCCCTCATCGTAGCCACCGCAGTGACATAGTCCGCGGCGGCAGGGTGGAGCCGTGCGAGCAGCTCGCCGAAGACCGGCGGGTCGAGCGTGGCCGGGGCGAGGACGGTGCGCATCCGCGCGTGGATGTCGAGGGCGGCGAAGATCGCCCGCGAATCGACGTCGAGCGGCAGGAGCGTCGTCAGCGGGTGCGTCGCCGTCAGCTCCTCCTGCCAGTTCCGCCACGGCGCGCTCCGCCACTGCTCGGGCACGTCGATCGACTCGACGATCGACAGGCCCTCCATGACGAGCAGCCGCAGCCGGCGCAGCGCCTCGGCGGGCGTCTCGACGGTGACGGGACGATAGACCGACTCCCGGCACGCGATGACCTCGACGTTCGCCTCGGCGCCGAGCAGCATGATCCCCACCTGATCGGCTCCCCGGTGGAGGACGATCGGGGCCGGATGGCGACCGACCCGCGCACGGTCCTCCTTCGCGACCGGCGGGGTGGTGTGCGGCAGGGAGGGATGGTGGAGGGCGAGGCGGGCATGGGTGATCCCAGCCGCCTGCGCGGCCGCGGCGAAGAGGAGGAGACCGGTCGGACTCGGCGTCTCCAGGACGGCATCGGAGACGATGAGAGGAACATCACGCTCGGCGTCGAGGAAGGCAGTGCTGACCTCGTCGGGGGCGCGGGTCCCCGAGAGGCGGTGATTGAGGGCGAGCGTGAGCAGCAGCGAGTCGAGCAGTGAGTCCATGTCGGACCAGAATAGACCCACCGCTGAGATAGAGTTGGGTGATATGAGTGATGTGCTGACTGTGGATTCCGTGTCCGTGCGCCGCGGGGAGAGCTTCCTCCTCCGAGACTTCTCCCTCACCGTCTCCGAAGGCCAGCATTGGGTCGTCCTCGGCCCCAACGGCGCCGGCAAGACGACGCTGCTCGAACTCGCAGCAGGACGCATGCATCCCACATCGGGCAAGGTCGGCATCCTCGAGGAGCGCCTCGGCCGGGTCGACGTCTTCGAGCTGCGTCCGCGCATCGGCTACGCCTCGACCGCGCTGGCCGGGCGCATCCCGAACTCCGAAGCCGCCCTCGACACCGTGCTCACCGCGGCCTACGGCGTCACCGGTCGCTGGGTAGAGCAGTACGACGAGACCGACATCGACCGTGCCAAGGACCTGCTCGCGGCCTTCAACATCACCCACCTCGCCGAGCGCACCTTCGGCACCCTCTCGGAAGGCGAGCGCAAGCGCGTCCAGATCGCCCGTGCGCTCATGACCGACCCCGAACTCCTCCTCCTCGACGAACCTGCCTCCGGCCTCGACCTCGGCGGCCGCGAGGAGCTGCTGAGCGCGCTCACGGAGATCCTCTCCTCGAAGTGGGCTCCGGCGACGATCATGGTCACCCACCACGTCGAGGAGATTCCTGTGGGCATCACCCACGCGCTCCTTCTCGGCGGCGGGAAGGCGGTCGCGGCGGGTCCGCTCGATGAGACGCTCACGGCGGCCAACCTCTCGGAGACCTTCGGCCTCGACGTCAAGCTCACCCGCGACGGCGATCGCTTCCACGCGCGCTCCCAGTCCTGAACCGCGGCTGACAGCGTGGAGATCTGGCAGATCGCACTCATCATCCTCGCCGGCATCGGCGCCGGGGGGATCAATGCCGTCGTCGGATCCGGGACGCTCATCACGTTCCCCGTCCTCGTCGCCTTCGGGGTGCCCCCGGTGGTCGCGACGATGAGCAATGCCGTGGGCCTCGTCCCCGGCAACATCGCCTCGTCGTTCGGGTACCGGGAGGAGCTCAAGGGGCAGTGGAAGCGGTTCGCCGGGTTCGTTCCGGCCTCCCTGGCCGGGTCTCTCCTCGGCGCGTATCTGCTCCTCCACCTGCCCGAGGACGCGTTCGAGACGATCGTGCCGATCCTCCTCGTCCTCGCCCTCGTCATGGTCGTCGGCCAGCCCTATCTCTCCCGGTACCTCAAGGAGCGGGCGCTGCGACGGGAGGCCACCGAGGTGGCCGTCGCCCCCACCGCGCTCGACGGCTCGGGTGCGGGGCTGGGACCGGCGAAGTACACGGTCGCGCTCATCATCATCTTCCTCACCGCCATCTACGGCGGATACTTCGCCGCGGCGCAGGGGATCATCCTCGTCGCGCTGCTCGGGCTCATCCTCACCGACGACCTGCAGCGGCTCAACGGGCTGAAGAACGTCCTCGTCCTCGTCGTCAACACCGTCTCGGCGACGACGTACATCATCGTCGGTCACGACCGGATCAACTGGACGGCGGTCGTCTGCGTGGCAGTCGGCTCGCTCATCGGCGGCTACATCGGGGCCCGGGTGGGACGGAAGTTCTCCCCGAGTCTGCTGCGGGCGGTCATCGTCGTCCTCGGCATCGTCGCGATCGTGCGGATCCTCACGCTGTGAGCGGCGCTGAGTTGGGGGACAGGCAGTGAACACTCCAGCGAAGGCTCCGCTGACTCGGGAGCAGATCATCGCACGGGCCGCGGAACTCGGGATCGCCGCCGGCCGCCTGGACTTCTTCGACGCCGCCGAGGTCGGCGGGGGTGCTCGGGCCACCGGTGCTGCGGGTGAGGCGCTGTCGGATTACACGAACCTCACCGACGTCGCCCTGCGCAGCGTCCGCGAACCGGCCGAGGGTCTCTTCATCGCCGAATCCTCGAAGATCATCCGCCGGGCCCATGCCGCGGGCATGGCACCGCGGTCGTATCTGACGAGCCCGAAATGGCTCTTCGACCTCGCCGATCTCATCGCCGGCAATGACGCCCCGATCCACATCGGCACCGACGCCGCCGTCGAGGCGCTCACCGGCTTCCACCTCCACCGCGGGGCACTCGCGGCGATGGAGCGCCCGGCCCTGCCCGCACTGGCTGATCTGCTCGCCGAGGCCCGCCGGGTCGTCGTCATCGAGGACGTCGTCGACCACACGAACGTCGGCGCGATCTTCCGCTCCGCCGCGGCCTTCGGCGTCGATGCCGTGCTCGTCACGCCGCGGTGCGCCGACCCCCTCTACCGCCGGTCGATCCGGGTGTCGATGGGCACGGTCTTCCAAGTGCCGTGGACGCGCATCGACCCCTGGCCGGGCGGGGTGGCGACCCTGCGGGAGCTCGGCTTCCACGTCGCCGCCCTCGCCCTCGACGAGGACTCGGTCTCGATCCAGGAGTTCGCGGCCACCGCCCCGGAGCGCACCGCCGTCGTCTTCGGCACGGAAGGCGACGGTCTGGCCAGGGCGACGATCGCCGCGGCCGATTCGACGGTGATGATCCCGATGAGCGGGGGAGTCGACTCCCTCAACGTCGCCGCCGCCTCGGCGGTCACGTGCTTCGCCCTGCAGGGACGGTGAGCCAGCGGGCGTGCGACAATGACGCCATGACGTCCGTCACACCGACCGTCGACGACCTCGAGGCGATGCGGGGCAGGCTCACCGCATTCTGCTACCGGATGCTCGGCAGTGCCGCCGACACCGACGATGCCGTGCAGGAGACGATCATCCGCGCACACGGTGCTCTCGACCGCTTCGATCCCGCCCGGGGGCAGCTCTCGACGTGGATGCACCGGATCGCTGCGAACATCTGCATCGACCTCGCCCGCAGCGCCGCGCGCCGGGAACTCGCTGTCGATCTCGGTCCCGCCCGCACCCGCGCCGACTCCGCTGACCTCGGAGAGCCGCTGCCCGCCGATCGCTTCGTCGAGCCGATGCCCGACGCCGCGGTGATCTGCGCCGACGATCCGGCCGACATCGTCGCCCAACGGCAGTCGGTGCGGCTCGCCTTCGTCGCCGCCCTCTAGTGTCTGGCGCCGCGCCAGCGCGCGACCCTCCTCCTGCGGGAGGTGCTCGGCTTCGACGCCGCCGAGACCGCCGACATCCTCGACACGAGCGTGCCCGCCGTCAACAGCGCCCTCCAGCGGGCCCGAGCGCGCCTGTCCGCGGCGGCGCCCGAACCCCTCGCCCAGCAGTCCCTCGCCGATCCCGACCAGCAGCGACTGCTCGACGACTACGTCGCCGCCTTCGAGGCCCACGACGTCGGCGGGCTCAAACGTGTGCTCCGGGAGGACCTGCGGATGTCGATGCCGCCGTTCGCGTGGCGGCTTGAGAGTCGTGAGGAGTTCCTGGCTGTCTTCGCCGCCGCCGATGCCTGCGTCGGCGATCGTCTCCTGCGGGTGCCGATCAACGGCACGGCCGGGTTCGGGCAGTACCGCCGTGAGGGTGATGTGCTCCACCCGTTCGCGCTCGTCGTCCCCGAGATCCGTGACGGGGCGATCGCCGAGATCGTCACGTTCCTCGGAACCGGTGACCGGTTTGCGGAGTTCGGGCTGCCGCTGCGCCTCGAGCCGGGCTCGGTGCCGCCGGGACGCCGGTGACCAGGACAGATGGATTCAGCGGAAGAAACCTTTCCCCGGAGCGATGAATCGAGCGCCCCTCATCCGTATCAGGAGTATGACTGAGAACATGAATGAGAAGCTCATCCGCAGTGAGACCACTGCCGAACGCACCCGGCTGACCGATCTCCTCGCCGGCCTCACCGAGGAGCAGTGGGCGACGCCCTCGCTCTGCGCGGGGTGGCGGGTGAGAGAGGTCGCCGCTCACCTCTCGATGCCCTTCCGGCTCAGTGTGCCCCAGTTCCTCTTCGGCGTGGTGAGCAACGGCTTCCGGTTCGATCGGTTCGCCGATCGGAGGGCGAGAGCCGACACGGAGTCGCTCTCGGATGCGCAGCTGCTCGCTGTCCTGCGGAACAACATCGACACCGACTGGCGGCCACCGGGAGGCGGCGTCGTCGGCGCGCTCAGCCACGATGTCATCCACGGCCTCGACATCACCGAACCACTCGGGCTGCCGGCGGCTCCTCCCGAGCGGATCCGGATCGTCCTCGACAACGCGGGGGAGCGGAACCTCTCCCATTTCGGCGTCGACCTCACCGGTTCGCGGCTCATCGCCGACGACGTCGACCTCACCCTCGGGGACGGACCGCGCGAGATCCGCATGAGCGCCAAGGAGATGCTGCTGACGGTGACGAAGCGTGCCGGCGGAGCGGTGGTCTAGCGGGCGTGCCCCGCGCTCAGCGACCGGCCTGCTCCCGCAGCCAGATGAGGTCGCGGGCATCGACGACGACGGAGCGCAGCGCCGCGATCTCCCGCCACGCCGCAGCGAGGTCGTCGTCGGTGAGTTCGACGGCGAGCTCACCGGACTGGGACTCGTCCTCAGCGAGGTAGGCCGCACCGGGGGCAGCGGCACCGAGGTTCGGCGACCCGAGCAGGGCGCGACGGCCGACGAAGAAGCAGTGCGTGCGCAGGCGGTCGACATGCTGGATCTGGACTCCGGTGTCGACGAGCAGCTGCAGACCGTCGACCGAGAGATACCCGCCGGCGACGGCCACGGGATCGATCGTCGTCACCACCGCCCACGTCCGCGGGGAGCCTGCGGCCGCCTCGGCGATGCGCTCACCGAAGTTGCGGGCGAGGTGAGGGCTGACGAGGATGACGTCCTCGTCGGGAGCGGCGAAGGCGCGCTCGAGCCAAGCCGCCGGATCACTGATGACGCGCATCGCTGAGCTCATGCCACCAGGGTACGCGCACTCCGCCCGGTTGAGGAGGTCCCTTGTTGACTGGCCTCGGTGGCCCTCCTCAGCGCTCGAGGCATATGTCTTCTGTGTGAACACCTCGGGAACACCCGTCTGTGCCCCCGTCCTCACGGGCGTGCGGGGGCTGGGTGGTCGCGGGACTGTATAGAGTTGTGGGAGCCGTTGCCGAGAACCGACTGGCGATGGCGGAGAGACCGGCGCTGTGGCAGCACAGCCGCCCCGTATGAGGAGATCAGTGGACCGCACGACCCTAGCCCAAGCCCTGGAGACCGGACGCATCACGGGGGAGGTGGCGACACCGCGGGACAACAACCTCGACCACATGCGGCGCTTCCTCGCCGGAGAGCGCCAGTTCGACTTCGGGGTGAGCCTCACCGCGGACTGGGACTTCGACTCCGTCTTCGCGCTCATGGTCGAGCGCGCGGGCCTACGCCCGGAGAAGGACTTCACCCACGGGGTCGACACGATCTCGACCGAGCGCTGCATCGACGCCCTCGAACGACTCGCGGCCGCCATCGGCGACGTCGCCCGGGCCGGGGGACGGATCCTCTTCGCCACCGGCCACCCCGCAGGCCTCCTGCCTGTCCATATGGCCATCGCCGAGGCGGCTGAGGAGCGCGGGGCCGTGATCGTGCGGCAGTCGTCCTCGGTCCCGCTGCCCGCACTCGGCGGCGACCTGCGCGAGATCGACCGGGTCTGGGTCTGGCAGCTCCACGGCGGCACCCCGCACACGCATCTCGCCGAACCGATGCAGACACTGCTCGACGACCTCGCCCGCCGGGGCGAGCCGCTGCCCGACCTCATCGTCGCCGACCACGGCTGGGCCGGGGCCGCCTCGGCGCGGGGTCTGCGCACCGTCGGCTATGCCGACTGCAACGATCCGGCGCTCTTCGTCGCCGAAGCCCAGGGCGCCATGGAGACGGTCGTGCCCCTCGATGACGACGTCGACCCCTACCTCTACGGTCCGCTCATCGAGTTCGTCCTCGACCGGGCCGGCCTCGAACGGGCAGAACTCGACTGAACTGAACTCGACTGAGCAGAAGCGGACGGCGCGGGGCCAGACCTGGCGCTGCCGGGTGAGTCCGGGCGCCGTTCTCAGGCGATGGTGGTCGCCAGGCCCTCGATCACCTCGGCGCCCGGCAGGGACGCGAGTGCCGCACCGGAGAGTAAGAGCTTCGACCCGCGGATGCCGGAGCCGATGATGAGCTCATCGGCCTCGGCGACGCGGGAGTCGATGAGGATCCGGTAGGTGTCCGGCAGGCCGATCGGGCCGATGCCGCCGTACTCCATCCCGGATTCGCCGACGGCCCGATCCATCGGCAGGAACGAGGCCTTGCGGACGTCGAGGAGCTTCTTCACGCGCTTGTTGACGTCGGCTCGAGTGTCGGCGAGGACGAGGCAGGCGGCGATCCGCTCCTCGCCCGAGCGGGCACCGGCGACGAGGACGCAGTTCGCCGAGGTCTCCGGGCCCAGCCCGGTCGCTGAGAGGAGGGCCGCGGTGTCGGCGATCTCGGGATCGATCGCGAAGACCTCGACGTCACCGGTGACCGTCGGCAGTGCCGCGGCCGTCGGGGCGGCCATGAGCTCGGGTGCCTGAGCGGCGGGGCGCACGTCGAACTGCGCGCTGAGACGGGATCGGGTGGGGAGGGCAGTGTTCATGACCACAGTCTAGGAGACCGGTGTCGAATCGCATTGGGAGCGTGCGTCGGTTAGACTGGACTGTCGGTTCGCGTCCGGTTCCTACGGCGCGAAGCGTTTTCAGCAGACGAATTCGGGCACTGGCGGATGGGTCGAACCCATACCAGGCGCCTGAGCGGATTCAGCAAAGGTAAGAATATGAAGAAGGACATCCACCCGGAATACGCGCCGATCGTGTTCAACGACCTCGCGTCCGGCACCAAGTTCCTCACGCGCTCGACCGCGAAGAGCGACAAGACGATCGAGTGGGAAGACGGCAACACCTACCCCGTCATCGACGTCGAGATCTCCAGCGCTTCGCACCCGTTCTACACGGGCAAGCAGCGCATCCTCGACTCCGCGGGCCGCGTCGAGAAGTTCAAGGACCGTTACAAGGGCTTCGGCAAGCGCTGATCCCCCTCGCGGTTCCCACCGCGAACAAGCTGCCCCGCACACCATCAGGTGTGCGGGGCAGTTTCGCATCCCGGGGCGTCCCCGCAGGGACGCCCCGGGCGCGGTGAGGGTCAGGAGACGGTGACGGCGACCTCGGCCGACGGCGTCGTGCGGGCGGCCGGGTGGAGGAGCGAGGACACGCCGGTCGCGTTGTCCAGGCTCGCCGCGATCCCGTGGGCGACGGTCTCCTTGGCCTTGACGACGGCATCGGGGATCGACAGGCCCGTGGCGATCCCGGCGGCGATCGACGAGGCGAACGAACAGCCGGCGCCGTTGACGAGCTTGTCGTTGACCTTGCGCGAGCGCAGGGTCGTCACGGTCTGCCCGTCGAAGAGGATGTCGATGGCGTCCTCACCGGCCAGGCGCGCTCCGCCCTTGACGACGACGTTCTGAGCTCCCTGCCCGTGGATGATCTGCGCGGCCTCGATCATGCCCTCGACGGAGTCGATGGGGTCGATGCCGGCGAGCACGGCCGCCTCCTCGAGGTTCGGGGTGATGACGGTGGCCAGGGGCACGAGGTTCTCGACGAAGAGATCCCGGAGGTCGACCATCGACCCGGAGCCCTTGCACACGAGGACGGGGTCGAAGACGTACGGCAGCTGATTGTCCTTGAGGTCCTCGGCGAGGACGAGGGCGGAGTCGACGGAGCCGAGCATGCCCGACTTGATCGCGTCGAAGCGGTGGATCGCGAGTGCCGAGGCGAGCTGGCGATTGACGACCTCAGGCTCGATGAAGTCGATCGCGTGGTTGAACGAGTCCTCCGGGTCGAAGGTGACGATGCAGGTGACGACGGCAGTGCCGAAGGCACCGTACTCCTCGAACATCTTCAGGTCGGCTTCGAGTCCGGCCCCGCCGGAGACGTCGGAGCCGGCGATGGTGAGCAACTTGGCGGTCATGGTGGTCCTTTCGGGAAAAACTGTCGACGAGAAGTCTACGCGCCCGCGTATCCGCGCTGACGCCATGCCTCGTAGACGGCGATCGAGGCGGAGTTCGCGAGGTTGAGGGAGCGCCGGCCCGGCAGCATCGGGATCCGCACCCGCAGGTTGACGTGGTCATCGTCGACGACGGCATCGGGCAGCCCCGTCGACTCCTGACCGAAGAGGAGGACGTCGCCGTCCTCGTAGGCGACCTCGGCGAAGGAGTCGGACGTGTGCGTCGTGAACGCGATGACCCGCCGGTCGCCGAGGACCTCCCACAGGTGGTCGAGATCGGGATGGACCGTGACATGGGCGAGATCGTGGTAGTCGAGGCCCGCCCGCCGCAGCTTCGCGTCCGTGAGATCGAAGCCGAGCGGTTCGACGAGGTGGAGGTGAGCCCCGGTGACGGCGGCCAGGCGGATTGCGTTGCCGGTGTTGCCGGGGATCTCGGGGGTGTGGAAGACGATGTCGATGCTCATATGACAGCCATCATCTCACCCCGGTCAGTAATGATCCTCGCCGAGGCGGTCAGCGGAGTCCCGGCGCACGAGGAGATATCCCTGCCTGGTCGACTCGGGGAAGCGGCCGGCGGCGTCAGGTTCGCGTTCGAGCTGGGTGACAGGGGAGAAGCCGTGGGGCCGGAGGCGCTCGAGGACGTCGTCGAGGCTGCGGCGGTGGAAGTCGAGGTCGACGTCGAACCCGGCGAGGTCGGAGAAGTGGTCGACGGAGTCGCCGAGCTGGAAGGCGAGCTGGAAGTACCCGCCGGCACGGAGCACCCGCGCCGCCTCGGCGAAGACCTGATCGAGGTCGTCATCGGGGATGTGGATGATCGAGTACCACGCGACGAGGCCGGAGAAGCTGCTGGCCGGATACGGCAGGCACGTCATCGATCCGGTCGTGAACTCGAGATCGGAGTAGAGGCTGCGGGCGGCGGCGATCATCTCCGGGGAGAGGTCGAGTCCGGTCGCGTCGAGGCCGAGCCCGGTGAGGAACGCCGTGATCCGGCCCGGTCCGCTGCCGAGGTCGAGGGTCTCGGGGTGCCCGGTGGCAAGGACGAGTTCGGCGAAGGCGCCGAGAACGGCGCGATCGTGGGGCTTGGCGGTGAGCTCGGCGGAGACCCAGTCCGTGTAGGTCTTGGCGATCGCGTCATAGGACGTGCGGGTCGCGGTCACGTAGTCGGAGGCGTTCATGCCCTGAGCCTAGACCGTGCCGGGCGCAAACGAAACGTCCCCGTGGGGACAGTGCGCCCTGACGGACCCGTCCTCCGCGGTGACGCAGCGGGCGGGTGCGGGCCGGAGGGGCGGGGCGGTCCGGTGCGGACGGACGACCGCCTCGGCGCTCGTTAGGATGGAGATCGGACATCCGCCGAGGTGAAGGGACCCACCGTCACATGCGCACCGAACAGCAGGCACTCAAGGTCTCCCTGGTCGCGATCCTCCTCGTGTCCGTGCTCGGGATCGGCTTCGGGCTCGTCTCCGGGTCGTTCGCGATCCTCTTCGACGGCGTCTTCTCCCTCATGGACGCGGTGATGTCGATCGTCTCGCTCACCGTGGCCGGTCTCATCTCTCGGTCGGTGACGAACCGACTGTCGCTGCGCACGCAGAACGCGTTCACGATGGGATTCTGGCACTTCGAGCCGATCGTCCTCCTCATCAATTCGGTGCTCATGATGGGCGTGGCCGCCTACGCCCTGTTCCAAGCGGTCTCGGCGCTGCTCAGCGGCGGGCGCCCGGTCGACTTCGGCCCCGCCGTCGTCTATGCCGCGGTCGTCGTCCTCATCACCGCCGTCATGGGCACCCTCGAACACCGGGCGAACCGGCGGATCGGCTCCGAGTTCGTCGCGATGGACGTCAAGGGCTGGATCATGGCCGGCGGCGTCACCGGCGCCCTGCTCATCGCGTTCATCATCGGCATGCTCATCGACGGCACCGACGCCGCCTGGCTCATGCCCTACGTCGACCCGGCCGTCCTCACCGTCGTCGCCGCCGTCCTCATCCCCGTGCCGCTGTCGACGGCGCGCCGCGCCCTGGCCCAGGTCTCCCTCGTCACCCCGCCCGCGCTGCGGAAGGACGCCGAGGCGGTCGCCCGAGACATCTGCGCGGCCGAGGGCTTCGACGACTTCCGGGTGTATGCGACGGCTCAGGGGCGTGCGCGGACGATCGAGATCGTCTTCTATGTTCCCCGCGGTCTGCCTCCCCGCCCGCTCGAGGACTGGGATCGCATCCGCGATGAGGCCGAGGCGCGCCTCGGCGGCGACGACCCGCACGCGTGGATCACGGTGTCGTTCACGACGAAGGAAGCCCCGGCACTGCCCGAGTGAGGCGGGGGGCGGGCAGTCGCCCGGATCCTGGTGCTCAGTGCTCGGGTCCGTATGGACCCGTATATTCCGTATCTGCCGAAGATGCGACACGCCCGAGCGAACGCAGCTGCCGCCTGAATGTTGCCTATTTCGAACACTAGTTCGATAATAGATGTCATGTCCGCTGCACCACTCGTCGAACAGCTCAGCCGGGAGATGGGGATCTCCACGGCAACGTCCCTGTTCGACGGCCATCCGTCTCGGCCCGTGCATCCTGTGCTCGCGCCGATCTTCCGTCGCGGCGGTCTGCCGCGCGGGGAGATCGTGTCCCTGACCGGCGGACAGTCGCTCAGCTGCGCTCTCGCGACGATCGCCGAGTCCACCCGGGAGCAGAAGTGGTGCGCCGGCATCGGCCTCGGCGAACCGGCGGTGTCCTCGATCGCCGACCTCGGCGTCGACCTCGACCATTTCGTCAATCTCGTCACCCCGCCGCAGGACTGGCTGCGGGTGGCCTCGATCCTCATCGAATCCTTCGACATCCTCCTCGTCGATCCCGCCTACCAGCCGAGCGCGGGCGAGCGCGCCCGCCTGCTGGCCAAGGTGCGCGAGAGGAAGATGAGCTTCATCAGCCTCGCACCGCTGCAGGGGAGCACGGAGCAGATCGAGATCACCGACGTCCACTGGTCGGGCACCGATCACGGGCACGGCCGACTGCGCTCGTGCCTCGTCGAAGCCCGTTCGCAGACCGGAGTCCACCGCTTCCTCCTCCCGGGACCCGAGGGCACGCCTGCGCCGGCCTCCGCCGGGCAGGATGCCGTGCCGACGCCTGGGGCGGATGCCGAACCAGACGTCGGGCGCGGCCCCGAGCAGAGACCGGTGATCCGCAGTGTCAGCTGATACGCGGACCCTCGTCCTCACCGTCCCCGACTGGCCGGCGGTGGCCGCTGGCATCGAGCATGACCTCAGTCCCGGCACCCCGGTCGCCGTCCTCCACGCCGGCAAGGTCATCGCCGCCAATGCTCCGGCCCGGGCCGCCGGCATCGCCGTGGGCAGCAACAAGCGCGCCGCGGGCTTCCGCTGTCCCGAGGCGCAGATCCTCGTGTGGGACGAAGACGTCGACAACCGGCACTTCTCGGCCGGGGTGGAGGCGCTCGAAGACCTCGTCGCCCGGTTCACCCTGCTCGCTCCGGGGACCCTCGCCGTTCCCCTCGACGCCCTGCGGCACGGCTATGCCGACGAAGCCGCCGCCGTCGAGGCCCTGATCTCCGCGCTCGTCGCGACGACCGGTTGGGAGTTCTTCCCCGGCATCGCCGACACCGTCTTCGCCGCCCGGATCGCCGCCGGCAGGGCCACCCGTGTCCCGCCGGGGGAGACCGTGGCGTTCCTCAGCGCCCAGCCGATCACCGCCCTCGAGGTCACCGGGGAGAGCTGGACCGACCTCATCGACGTCTTCGTCCACCTCGGGCTGCGGAGTCTGGGCGCCCTGGCCGCCCTCGACGCGACCGATGTGATGTCCCGGTTCGGCACTGCCGGCCGGCGCGCCCACGACCTCGCCTCGGGCCGTCCCGACAGGCCCCTGCGCGATCACCTCCGCACGGAGGACCTCCAGGTCGAGAGCGTCCTCGACGTCCCCACCACCCGCAGCGACACCCTCGGCTTCCTCGCCCGGCAGCTCGCCGCGGACCTGCTGACCCGGGTGCGTGCGAGAGGCCTCGTGTGCACGCAGATCACCATCGACCTCCGCGCCGCCGGCGACCGCTCCTCGCGGCGCACATGGCGCATCGAGGACATGACCGAGAACGCCATCGCCGACCGGCTGCGGTGGCAGGCCGAAGGCTGGCTGGCCGGCCTCGGCCGTCCCGGTACCGGAGGCCGGAGCGTCGGCGGAGGCAGGACCGTCGGCGGTGGCCGAAACATCGGCGGCGGCCCGACCGACAGCGGCGATGACCCCGGTCCCGATCCCGAGGACTTCTCCGAGGAGGGGATCACCGCGCTCGGCCTCATCGCCGCGGAGCTGACGACACCGGTGGGCGCGACGAAGAGCCTCTTCGACGAGAACACGGGGCAGATCACCCACACCCTCGAACGCCTGCAGGGCCTCTTCGGCCCCGACGCGGTCCTCGTGCCCCGGCTGCAGGGCGGCTGGGATCCGGCCGAGACGAACCTCTGGACCCCGTGGCAGCAGACCGCCGCCCCGGCCCGGGACCCGCAGGCCCCCTGGCCGGGGTCGCTGGGCACCCCGCGGCCGACGACCGTCGACCGGGTCGCCGTCGATGTGCTCGCCGCCGGAGGCCTCCCCGTCGAGGCGCGTCCCGCAGGCCTCGGCGCCGCCCCGCAGACGATCCGCTTCCCGACCGGGACCACCGAGGCGATCGTCGACTTCTCCGGATCGTGGCCGATCGAATCCGGGTGGTGGGATCCGTCCCGGTCGACGTACCGGACGCGGCTGCAGGTCGTCACGGAGTCCGGTCAGGCGCTGCTGCTGAGCCGCGAATCCGGCCAGTGGTATCTCACGGGACGGTACCGCTGATGGGCTTCTCGAACCCGCGCACCCCGTGGTCGGAGCTCGCCCGACGTCTCGAAGGCAAACAGACCGGCGGCACTCGGGCAGGCGGCACACCGACCGGCGGCACGCAGGCAGACGGCGCGCCGAATCCCTCCGGTTCGAACCGCACCCCGGTCGACAAGCACGCCGACGGCTCCGACGCCCCGGCCTTCTCCCGCCCGGACCGCTACCCGGTCTCCGTCGGTCCGCGCGGCCCCGACGGCCTCGCCCGCTACCCGGGCGCCCTCGGAGACAGCTCGAACGGCGTCGGCGGCCCGATCCTCCTGCCCTCGGCGACCCGACCATGGGCGGAGCTGCACGTCCACTCCCAGTTCAGCTTCCTCGACGGCGCCTCCGACCCCGAGGACCTCGTCACCGCCGGTGCCGCCGCGGGCCTGTCCGCGATGGCCCTGACCGACCACAACGGACTCTACGGAGCCGTCCGCTTCGCCCATGCCGCCGCCGAGGCGGGACTGCCCACCGTCTTCGGTGCCGAGCTCTCCCTCGGGCTGAGAGAGAAGATCCCCGGCCAGACCGACCCCGAGGCCACGCACCTGCTCGTCCTCGCCCGCGGGGTCGCAGGCTACCGCAGCCTCTCGGCGGCGATCACGCAGGCGAACCTCGCCGGGGAGAAGAACCGCCCCGTCTTCGACCTCGAGGAGCTCGCCGCGGCCAGTGCGGACTGGATGATCCTCACCGGCTGCCGCAAGGGCCCCCTGCGTCAGGCGCTGGGCGACCCCGACGGCGGGCTGGGCGCCCTGCGGCGGCTGAGCGCGCTCTTCGGCCCCGACCGCGTCGCGGTCGAACTCAGCCGCGACGGCACCCCGGACGACGACGAGCGGCTGCGTCACCTGGCCGACCTGGCCGCCCGGACGGGACTGCCGACCGCGGCCAGCAGCAACGTCCACTTCGCCACGCGGGCGCACTGGCGCTCGGCGCAGGTGCGGGCCTCCGTGCGGTCGCGGCGCTCCCTCGACGACCTCGCCGGGTGGCTGCCGGCGACGGCGGCGGGCCGGATCCACACAGGAGAGGAGATGGCGGCGCAGTTCCCCACGGCTGCCCTCGACGGGGCCGTGCGGATCGGCGAGGAGTGCGCGTTCACCCTGAGCTCGGCCCGCCCCGAACTGCCCAAGGCGCCGATGCCCGATGACCGTGAGGCCGAGGAGTACCTGCGGGAGCTCGTCACCGACTGCGGTCTCGCCCGCTACGGGACGCGGGCGGAGCATCCGCGCGCCTGGGAGCAGCTCGACCGGGAGATGGACATGATCGCCCGGCTCGGGTTCTGCGGGTACTTCCTCATCGTCCACGACATCACGAGCTTCTGCCATCGGGAGGCGATCTTCTGCCAGGGCCGGGGATCGGCGGCGAACTCCGCGGTCTGCTATGTCCTCGACATCACCGCCGTCGACGCGGTCAAGCACAACCTCCTCTTCGACCGCTTCCTCTCCCCGGACCGCAAGGGCTACCCCGACATCGACATCGACATCGAATCGGGCCGGCGGGAGGAGGTCATCCAGTACGTCTACGACCACTTCGGGCGGGAGCGGGCGGCCCAGGTCGCCAACGTCATCACCTACCGCGCGAAGTCGGCGATCCGCGACGCCGCCTTCAGCCTCGGCTTCGCCCCGGGGCAGCAGGACGCGTTCTCGAAGGCGAGCAACCGCTGGTCGACCCTGCCCGAGGCCGCGGACTCCCCGGTGCCGGCCCAGGTCATCGACGTCGCCGGTGACCTGCTCGGCTCACCCCGCCACCTCGGCATCCACTCCGGCGGGATGATCCTCGCCGATCGCCCCATCGGCGAGGTCGTGCCCATCGAACACGCGACGATGGACCATCGCACCGTCGTCCAATGGGACAAGGACGACTGTGCGGCGATGGACCTCGTCAAATTCGACCTCCTCGGCCTCGGGATGCTCACCGCCCTCCACGAAATGGTCGACCTCGTCGACCGGCACACCGGGGAGCGCATCGACCGCGCCCTCATCGACGATGAGGACCCGCGGGTGTACGAGATGCTCTGCCGGGCCGACGCCGTCGGCGTCTTCCAGGTCGAGTCCCGCGCCCAGCTCGCAACCCTGCCCCGGCTGCGACCGCGCGAGTTCTACGACCTCGCCGTCCAGGTCGCGCTCATCCGCCCCGGCCCCATCCAGGGCGGGTCGGTCCACCCCTACATCCGGCGACGGCAGGGACTCGACCCGGTCGAATACCTCCACCCGCTGCTCGAGAAGTCCCTGGCCAAGACGTGCGGGGTCCCGCTGTTCCAGGAGCAGCTCATGCAGATGGCCATCGACGTCGGCGGCTTCTCCGGGGCCGACGCCGACCGGCTGCGGCAGGCGATGGGCTCGCGCCGCTCGCAGCGGAGGATGGCCGAGCTCGCGGAGAAGTTCCGCACCGGGGCACAGGAGCGCGGCGTCGACGCGGAGACCGCGGAGAAGATCTTCGACACGATCGCGGCGTTCGCGAACTACGGGTTCCCCGAATCGCATGCGATCAGCTTCGCCAACCTCGTCTACCAGTCCGCATGGTTCAAATACCATCACCATGCAGCGTTCACCGCGGGCCTGCTGCGTGCCCAGCCGATGGGCTTCTACTCCCCGCAGTCGCTCATCGCCGACGCCCGCCGGCACGCGGTGCCGATCCTGCCCGTCGACCTCCGCCGCTCCTCGGCCGGCACCGACCTCGAGGCCACGGAGACCGGGGAGCTGGGGATCCGGCTCGGTCTCGACTCGGTCTCCCACGTCGGCTCCTTCGCCGAGGTGATCGTCGCCGAACGCGAACATGCGCCGTTCGCCTCGGTGGCCGACCTCGCCGAACGCACCGGCATCGGGAAGCAGGCCCTCGAAGGACTCGCCACCGCCGGGGCCCTGTCCGGCTTCGACCTCGACCGGCGGCAGGCGCTGTGGCTGGCCGGGGGAGTCGCCGGATCCCATCCGGGCGTGCTGCCGGGCACGGGCGCCGTCTCCCACGCCCCGGCCCTGCCGACGATGGACGCCTTCGAGACGACCCTGGCCGAGCTCTTCTCCACCGGGATCACCGTCGACGGCTACCCCACGGAGATCCTCCGGCAGTCGCTGCGCGAACGCGGGTACGCCTCGACCGCCGATGCCGCCGCCGCTCCCGACGGCAAGCGGATGACCGTCGCCGCCCTCGTCACCCACCGGCAGCGCCCGGCGACCGCCTCGGGGATCACCTTCATCAACCTCGAGGACGAGTTCGGGATGCTCAATGTCGTCGCCACCGCCGGGCTGATGAAGCGGTTCCGGTCGGTCGCGACCTCCCGCAACGCCCTCGTCGTCACCGGGCTCATCCAGCGCGGCGGGGACGTCGTGAGCCTCTATGCGCACAAGCTCGTCCCGCTCGAGGTCCAGCTGCCGACAAAGGCCCGCAACTTCCGGTGACGGGGCCGCCTCGGTGAGGTCGGCCACATGACGGCAGATGACGGTCGGTGACAGCTCCATGACGAGAACGCGCAGAGCAGGGGCGGTCACGGGTGAGAGTGGAGGCACCCGCTCACTCAGAGGAGATGCCATGGCCCAGTCATTCGAAACCCGCCAGATCCATGCCGGACAGGTCCCCGACCCCGCGACGGGCTCCCGTGCGCTGCCGATCCACCAGACGACCTCGTACGTCTTCGCCGACAACGACCAGGCGAAGAACCGGTTCGCCCTCGCCGAACTCGGCCCGATCTACACCCGCATCACCAACCCGACGACCGAGGTCGTCGAGAACCGGATCGCCGACCTCGAAGGCGGCGTCCACGCCGTGCTCACCGCCTCCGGCCAGTCCGCCGAGTTCCTCGCGATCGCGAACATCGCCGAAGCCGGTGACCACATCGTCGCCAGCTCGAGCCTCTACGGCGGCACGTACAACCTCCTCGACGTCACCCTGCGCAAGCTCGGCATCTCCACGACCTTCGTCGACGTCGACGACCTCGACGCCTGGCGCGACGCCGTCGAAGACAACACGAAGCTCTTCTTCGCCGAGGTGGTCTCCAACCCCCGCTCCGACGTCCTCGACATCACCGCGGTCGCCGACATCGCCCACGCCGCCGGGGTGCCGCTCGTCGTCGACAACACCCTTGCCACCCCCTACCTCGTGCGCCCGATCGAACACGGCGCCGACGTCGTCATCCACTCCGCGACGAAGTACCTCGGCGGCCACGGCACCGCGATCGCCGGCGTCGTCGTCGACGGCGGCACCTTCGACTACGGTGCCCACCCCGAGCGCTTCCCCGGCTTCAACACCCCCGACGAGTCGTACAACGGTCTCGTCTACGCCCGTGACCTCGGCGCGGACTCCGCGTTCGGGGCGAACGTGTCCTACGGCCTCAAACTCCGCGTCCAGCTGCTGCGCGACCTCGGTCCCGCCGTCAGCCCGTTCAACGCCTTCCTCATCGCCCAGGGTCTCGAGACGCTGAGCCTGCGCATCGAACGCCACGTCGCGAACGCCGAGCGGGTCGCCGCCTACCTCGAAGGCCACGACCAGGTCACGCGCGTCGCCTACGCCGGCCTCGAATCCAGCCCGTGGCACGACCGGGCGAAGACGTACCTGCCGCAGGGCGTCGGATCGGTCCTCGCCTTCGACATCGCCGGCGGCTACGATGCCGCTGTCGCGTTCGTCGACGCCCTCGAGCTCCACTCCCTCGTCGCGAACATCGGCGATGTCCGCTCGCTCGTCATCCACCCGGCCTCGACGACGCATTCGCAGCTCGACGACGCGGCGCAGGCCGCCTCCGGGGTCAACCCCGCCCTCGTGCGCCTCTCGGTGGGCCTCGAGGGCATCGACGACATCCTCGCCGACCTCGATGCGGGCTTCGCCGCCGCAGCGGCGACGGCCGAGACCGCCGCCTGAGATGACCACCCAGAGCACGTCCGTGGAGTCGATCCTCGGCTTCACCACGGATTCCGGACACACGTTCGGGACCGTCGAGATCGCCTACGAGACCTTCGGCACCCTCAACGCCGATCGGTCGAACGCGATCCTCGTCGAGCACGCGCTCACCGGCGACACCCGGGCCACCGACTGGTGGTCGGGGGTCGTCGGACCGGGGAGGGCCGTCGACACGAACGAGTACTTCGTCGTCTGTGCGAACGCGCTCGGCGGGTGCAGCGGCACGACCGGTCCGCAGTCGGCCTTCGGCGACGGTCTGCCCTACGGGTCGCGCTTTCCTGTGGTGACGATCAGGGACATGGCGCGCCTCGAGCACAATCTCACGCAGATCCTCGGCATCGAGACCTGGCATGCCGTCATCGGCGGATCGATGGGCGGGGCGCGGGCCCTCGAATTCGGTCTCCTCGATGCGCGCAAGACCGCGAAGTGCGCGATCATCGCCGCCCCCGCGTTCTCCGAGGCCGACCAGATCGCGTGGGCGATGACGCAGGAGCGGGCCATCGAACTCGACCCCGACTACTGCGGCGGCGACTATGCGGCGATCGGCAGGTTCCCCGCCGCCGGCCTCGGACTCGCCCGGCAGATCGCGCACCTGACCTACCGCAACGACGCCGACCTCAATGAGCGCTTCTCCCGGCGGCTGCGCTCAGCCGGGTACTACGAGGTCACCTCGTACCTCGACCATCAGGCGAAGAAGCTCGCCGCGCGCTTCGACCCGCACAGCTACGTCCTCCTGTCGAAGGCGCTGCGCGATCACGATGTGCGCACGGGACGCTCGGCCGACCTGCGCACGGCACTCGCGCAGGCGTGCACCGACAGCCTCGTCGTCTCCGTGTCCTCGGACCGGCTCTATCCGCCGGCCCAGGTCGAACAGCTCGCGGAGCATCTGCCGGGGCGGGTCGACTACCGGGTCATCGACTCCCCGGTCGGACACGACGGCTTCCTCACCGAGGCCGCCGCCGTGTCCGCGGCGCTGCGGGACTTCCTCACCGCGTGAGGCACCCGGCTGATCAGGCGGTGCGGGACTTCGCGGCCTTCTTCAGCTGCTTCTCCGGCACCGGGTAGTCGCGCTGGGCGCGGGCTCGCCGGTAGTGGGCGGCGGCCTCGGCCTGCCGCTCGGCTTCGACGCCGGTGGCGATCGTCGCCCGCCGGTGATCATCCCCGTAGCCGAAGGCGTCGACCAGATCGAGGGCGTTGGCCGCGAGCTTCGCGCAGAGGCGGTTGAGCGTCTCACCGACCTGCCGTGCCCGCGACATCGGCAGACGGCCGTACATGAGGTGCCAGCCGATGTGCTTCTCGATGAGGCTGAGCCCGTAGGTGTCGCGCAGACGGCGGAAGATCTTCGCCTGGGCGGGATCCTTCTGCTCCCGCATCGCCTCGTCGATGGCCTTCCACTTCTCGAGTTCGACGTAGGCGCGGGCCATCTCGACGAGTTCGTGCTGCTGGGAGTTGAAGAGCTCGGCCGCCTGCGCCGCCGGCATCTTCGCCGCCGGACGCAGCGCTGCGGCGAGCCCGGAGACCATGACCTCGAGACGGGTCTCGAGCAGGGTGCGCTGGAGGCGACCCGAACGGATCCGCCTCTCGCTGAGATTGGGGGTGAAGACGTCGGAGATCGCGCGCCCGGCATTGGCCAGGCCGCTGCGGTAGAGCGTGTGCTCGGCGGCCTGGGTGCCGATGAAGCGGGCGGCCCCGCCGACGTCGATGTGTGCGAACTCCTTGGCGTAGTCCCCGAGGATGCGCTTGGCGACGAGCTGGAGGAGGACCGTGTTGTCGCCTTCGAACGTCACGTAGACGTCGAGGTCGGCCCGCAGGCCCACGAGGCGGTTCTCCGCCATGAAGCCGGCACCGCCGCAGGCTTCGCGGCACTCCTGGATGACGTCGAGGGCCATCCATGTCGAGTCGGCCTTGAACGCCGCGGCCCGGGTCTCGAGCAGGGCGCGGTTCTCCTCGCTGTCGTCGACGCCGGAGAACACCTCCTCGAACGAGGTGAGCAGCTTCTCATGGGCGAGGCTCGAGGCGTAGACCGCGGCGAGGCCGGGCATGAGCCGGCGCTGGTGCTGCTGGTAGTCGAGCAGCGTCGTCTCGGTGTAGTCGTCGACGGTGGTGAACTGCTTGCGCTCGAGCCCGTAGCGCACGGCGATGTCGAGGGCGAGCTTGCTCGCCACGACCGCGGACCCGTCGAGGGAGACGCGACCCTGGACGAGGGTGCCGAGCATCGTGAAGAACCGGCGTCCGGGCGAGTCGATGGGGGAGGAGTACTCGCCGTCGGCGGTCACCGCGCCGTAGCGGTCGAGGAGGTTCGTGCGCGGGATGCGCACGGCGTCGAAAGCGAAGCGACCGTTGTCGACTCCCCGCAGCCCGCCCTTGTAACCGTCGTCCTCGATGCTCACGCCCGGCTGCGGCTGGCTGTCGGCGGTGCGGATGGGCACGAAGAACGCGTGCACGCCGTGGTTGACCCCGGCGGTGATGAGCTGGGCGAAGACGACGGCGGCCCGCGCGTCTCGGGCGGCGTTGCCGATGTACTCCTTCGTCGCGGCCCGGAACGGGGTGTCGATGACGAACTCCTCGGTCGCGGCATCGTAGGTCGCGGTCGTGCCGATCGCGGCAACATCGGAGCCGTGGCCGATCTCGGTCATCGCGAACGATCCGAGCAGCTCTCCCTGCTGGGCGGGCACGAGCCAGTCGGCGTGCTGGGTGGGGTTGCCGAGGTGGAGGATCGCCCCGCCGAAGAGTCCGAACTGCACTCCGGCCTTGATCTGCAGGCTCGGCGAGGCGGTCACGGTCTCCTCGAAGCCGGCGACGGTCTTAGCGTGTTCGTTCGTGCCCCCGAGCGTCTCCGGCAGCGCGGCCATCGGCAGCTTCGTGCCGGCCATGAGTCCGACCGCGGCAAGCGTGTTCGCGCGGGTGGTCTCGAGGTCGTCAGCGGGATCGAGGTGGGTGGACTCGTCGAGGGCGAGGCTGCGTCCCTGGCGGCGGGCCTCTGCCCAGCGTCCGTCGAGGACGGTCTGGATGGCGGTGGGGTCGAGGTCGAGCGCGAAGTCGGTCATGCGTGTGCTCCTGGTCTGTGCGATGGCGGTGCGTGGTCGAATCGTAAGGGTGTCTCAGGCTGTCGGCGGGGCGCCCCTGGCCTCGGGCGGCAGGGACGCCCACAGCCACGTGCTCACCGAGGCGGCGAACGCCTCGGGGGAGCCGGGGGCCGAGAGCCACGTCTCTGTCGCGGCGCGGACGAAGCCGATGGCGCCGGCGGCCCACAGCTTCCCGTCGTCACCGGCGAACCGTCCGTCGGTGACATCGAGGTCGAGGCGCTCGGCGAGGAGGTCGGCGACCTCGCGGAAGAAGCCGCCCTCCTCACCGGGATCGAATCGCCCCACGGCCTGGTCGCAGAAGCGGTAGATGCTCGGCGACTCGGCGGCGAGGCTGACGAACGCGCGGATCATCGCCTCGAGGGTCTCGCGGCGGTCAGGGGTCGGACCGGCGGAGTCTGCGATCGGGACGCGGGAGGCGCTCGCTTCGTCGAGCGAGTTCGCGATCACCTGCATCGCCCAGCCGCCCATCGCCTCCTGGAGCCCGGCGCGGTCGGTGAAGTAGCGGTAGAGCACGGCCTTCGTCGTCCCGGAGTGCTCGGAGATCTGCTCCATCGACAGATCGTCACCGTGTTCGTCGACGACATGGCGGACCGTCCGCAGCAGCTCGCGGCGGCGACTGTCGCGATGCTCCTGCCACCGCGTCGAGCGGCCGTCTGTGAGCGATTTCATGATACAGACGGTATCAGGTACTGTCGGTAACAGCTAATTCCTCGACAGACACGGAGGCGCTCATGCCCGCACCCACCTCACGCGCCGTCATCCTCGGCGGCAACCGCATTCCCTTCGCGCGGTCGAACAAGCAGTACGCGAAGGCGAGCAATCTCGACATGCTCACGAGCACGATCGACGGCCTCGTCGCCCGCTTCGGGCTGGCCGGGGAGACGATCGGCGAGGTCGCCGGCGGTGCCGTCCTCAAGCATTCGAAGGACTTCAACCTCACCCGCGAGGCCGTGCTCGGCTCGGCGTTGTCCCCGACGACACCGGCCTACGACATCGGCCAGGCCTGCGCCACGGGCCTCGAGACCGTCGTCAGCCTGACGAACAAGATCAACGCCGGGCAGATCGAATCGGGCATCGCCGCGGGCGTCGACTCGGCCTCGGACGCGCCGATCGTCGTCAACGACTCGCTGCGGGAGATCCTCCTCGAGCTCTCCCGGGCGAAGACGCTGACGCAGCGCGTGCGCATCGCCGCGCAGATCCGCCCCGCCTACCTCGCTCCGCAGGCGCCGTCGACGGGGGAGCCGCGGACCGGCCTGAGCATGGGTGAGCACCAGGCGATCACGACCGCCGAATGGCAGATCAGCCGGGAGGCCCAGGACGAACTCGCCCTCGCCTCCCACCAGGGACTGGCCAGGGCGTGGGACGAGGGCTTCTTCGACGACCTCGTGACCCCGTACCTCGGAGTCAGCCGCGACACGAACCTCCGCCCCGACTCGACACTCGAATCGCTCGCGAAGCTCTCCCCGGTCTTCGGCAAGCGCCTGCCGACCGCGGCGACGATGACCGCGGGCAACTCGACCCCGCTCACCGACGGGGCCGCATCGGTCCTGCTCGGCAGCGAGGAGTGGGCGGCCGAGCACGGCTTCACCCCGCTGGCCCGGCTCATCGACGCCGAGGCGGCCGCTGTGGACTTCGTCGACGGAGCCGAGGGCCTGCTCATGGCTCCCGCCTACGCCGTGCCCCGGCTGCTCGCCCGCAACGGTCTGACCTTCGACGACTTCGACGTCTTCGAGATCCATGAGGCCTTCGCCTCGACAGTGCTCGCGCATCTGGCCGCCTGGGAGTCCGAGGAGTTCGGACGCGAGAAGCTCGGTCTCGACGGGGCCTTCGGAACCCTCGACCGGTCGAAGCTCAACCCGCTCGGCTCCTCGCTCGCGGCGGGACATCCGTTCGCCGCGACCGGCGGACGCATCATCGCGACGACCGCGAAGTACCTCAAGGAGACCGGCAAGAAGCGTTCCCTCGTCTCGATCTGCGCAGCAGGCGGACAGGGACTCACGGCGATCGTGGAGGCAGCATGAAGGACAAGTACCTCGAACTCATGGGCGGACCGCTCGGGAAGATCGCGAAGACCCTCGGTCTCCCGCAGCCCGTCGAACTCCAGCGCTTCGGCTCGACCCCCGAGTCCTATCTGCGCCGGCCCGTCCTCGTCACAGGCTCCGGCAGCGGGGCCCAGACGATCGCCGACCTCCTCCTCGACAACGGATTCGAGGTCAGGCGGCACGCGGCCCCCGATGAGTCGCTGCGGGCGATCATCGCCGTCCTCGACGACGTGACCTCGCCCTCCGAGCTCTCCGAGACCGTGCTCGGCCTCGGCGGAGCGGTGCGGTCGCTGGCCAAATGCGGTCGCGTCGTGACGATCTCGGCAGCACCCGACCCGACCGCTCAGGAGCCGCAGGTGGCCGCCGCCACCCAGGGCATCACCGGTCTCACCCGGTCGTTGGCCCATGAAATGCGGCGCGGCGCGACAGCCAACGGGATCCTCCTCGGGCGCGGCGTCGGCATCGACGCGCCGTCGGTGGCGTCGGCGCTGTGGTTCCTCCTGTCGGGCAAATCGGCGTATGTCGACGGCCAGTTCATCACCGTGACCTCGGGTGCCGGCGAGAGCGTGACCGATGCCGAGTTCCTCGCCACCGGTCAGACCGGTCCGCTCGCCGGGCGCACCGCCGTCGTCACCGGGGCCGCCCGGGGCATCGGCGCCGAGGTGGCTCGCGTGCTCGCCCGCGACGGCGCCCACCTCATCGGCGTCGACATGCCCCAGGCCGGGCAGGCGCTGGCGCAGGTGATGAACGAGGTCGGGGGCAAGTCCCTCCAGCTCGACATCACCGCCGACGGGGCCGCCGACGCGATCGCCGAGGCCGCCGACGGCACCGTCGACATCCTCGTCCACAACGCCGGGATCACCCGTGACAAGCTGCTCGCGAACATGGACGCCTCCCGCTGGGACTCAGTGATCGCGGTCAACATCGCCTCGCAGGCGCGCATCAACTCCCGCCTCTTCGAGACCGGACGCTTCGCCGAGGGCGCGCAGGTCGTGTCGCTCGCCTCGACCTCCGGCATCGCCGGCAACCGCGGGCAGACGAACTATGCGACGTCGAAGGCCGGGGTCATCGGACTCACGGCCGCCTCGGCGGGGGACTTCGCGGCACTCGGCGGCAGCGCCAACGCCGTTGCCCCCGGGTTCATCGAAACCGATATGACCGCGGCGATGCCCCCGCTCACCCGGCAGGTCGCGCGCCGGCTCTCGAGCCTCCAGCAGGGCGGACTGCCCGTCGACGTCGCCGAGACGATCGCGTTCCTCGCCTCCGCCTCGGCGCGCGGCATCAACGGCCAGACCCTGCGGGTGTGCGGGCAGAACATGGTGGGTGCGTGATGAGCATGCTTCCCGTCTACGCGAAGGCCGTGCTCAAGGCCCTGCCGTTCGGCACGCGTCCCGGCACGGACCTGCCGGACAGGACCATCGCGCGCAGCATCGCCATCGACGCCACCGCCTATGCGGGGTTCGCGAAGGTCATCGAGGCTCCGCTGCGCGACGTCGTCCATCCCGGCTACCTCCACGTGCTCGCGTTCCCGCTGAGCATGCAGCTCCTCAGCGATCCCGCCGTGCCGCTGCCGCTCGTCGGGATGGTCCACATCCGCAATCGGGTCGAGGTCATCCGCCCGGTGCGCATCGGCGATGTCGTCGACTTCTCCGTCTCGCTGGCCGGCCCCTTCGCGCATCCGGCGGGGACGACGATCGACGTCGAGGTCACCGCCCAGGTCGACGGTGAGACGGTGCTGACGGAGACGACGACGTACCTGGCGAAGGGCAAGCGACTCGCCGGTGCGCAGGAGCAGCCGCAGCCGGCGCGTGAGGACTTCGTCGCGCCGCTGCCGACCGCGCGCTGGCGGCTCGACCCGATCATCGGGCAGCGCTACGCGAAGGTCTCCGGCGACTACAACCCCATCCACCTCAACGGGCTCGCCGCGCGCGGCTTCGGGTTCCCCAAGGTCATCGCGCACGGGATGTACACCGCGTCCCGGGCGCTGGCTGCGGCCGACCCCAGGCTCGAGTCCTACCGCTGGGACGTCTCCTTCGCGAAGCCGATCCTGCTTCCCGCGACCGTCGGGTTCGCCTTCACCGGGGGAGCGCGGCACGAGGCGGCGGACTTCGCGGTCTTCGACCCGGCTAAGGGCAAGCCGCACGTGCTCTCGAGCGTCACCGAGGTGGCCGCACCGAGCGGCAGCGCCTGAGGCTGTCGGGCGGCATCGCCTGAGCCGGCCTACAGGCATCGCCTGAGGTCAGAGACGGTGTGCAGTGAGGTCGGTCACAAACGGCCGATTCGATTTTGCGCCGCCGCCGAACGCGTGTAGAGTAATTCCTGTTGCCAGCGCGGGTGGCGGAATTGGTAGACGCGCTAGCTTGAGGTGCTAGTGTCCAAATTATCGGACGTGGGGGTTCAAGTCCCCCTTCGCGCACAACAGGGAAGGCCCTTCCGGAGGAATCCGGGAGGGCCTTCGCTCATTCCCCGTCGCGCCCGTGCGTTAACGTTGATCCTGTTCAGCACCGTCGTGTCGAAGGGGAGTCTCCATGTTTGATTTCAGTGCCGCCGAGGACGAGGTCACATCCCTGTGCCAGCAGCTCATCCGCATCGACACCCAGAACTGGGGGATGAACAAGGCGAACCCGGAACGCCCGGCCGCTGAGCTCATCGAGAGCTGGTTCGCCGAGGTGGGGCTGGCGTCGACGATCGTCGAATCCGCTCCCGGCCGGGCGTCGCTGGTCACCCGGATCGCCGGCGTCGATGCGACGGCTCCGGCCCTCGTCGTCCACGGCCACACCGACGTCGTCCCGGCCGCCGCCGAGGACTGGAGCGTCGACCCCTTCGCCGGTGTCATCAAGGACGGTCTGCTGTGGGGACGCGGGGCCGTGGACATGAAGGACATGGACGCGATGATCATCGCGGCGATCCGCGACATGGTCCGCCAGGGCCTCCAGCCCCGCCGCGACCTCATCGTCGCCTTCTTCGCCGACGAGGAGGCCGGAGGCGAATACGGGGCCCGCTACGTCGTGCGCAACCACCCCGAGTTCTTCGCCGGCGCCACCGAGGCGATCTCCGAGGTCGGCGGCTACTCCGTCGACATCCGCGGACAGCGGGTCTACCTCATCCAGACAGCGGAGAAGGGGCTGGCATGGCTCAACCTCATCGCCCACGGCTCCGCCGGCCACGGTTCCCAGCGCAACGACGACAACCCCGTCACCCGGCTCGCCGCGGCGATCACCCGGATCGGCGAGCACGAATGGCCGCAGGACATCCCCCCGGCGACACGACAGCTGCTCGAAGGGGTCTCGGAGATCACCGGGATCGCCTTCACCTCGGAAACGATCGGCGAACTGCTCACCGAGCTCGGCTCCGTCGCGAAGTTCGTCGCCCCGACCCTGCAGAACACGTCGAACCCGACGTTCCTCGAGGCCGGCTACAAGCACAACGTCATCCCCGGCACGGCGACCGGATACGTCGACTGCCGTACGCTTCCCGGCCAGCACGAGGACGTCATGCTCACGATCAAGGAACTCGCCGGACCGGGCATCGACATCGAGGTCAGCGAACAGGGCCCTGCCCTCGAAGCCGACTATCAGACCCCGCTGGTGGCCCAGATGAACGCGAGCCTGCTCGCCGCCGACCCGGACGCCAGGGTGCTGCCGTACACGCTCTCGGGCGGCACCGACAACAAGTCGCTGTCGGAGCTCGGGATCGCCGGCTACGGGTTCGCACCTCTCCGGCTCACCGGGGACCTCGACTTCCCGGCGATGTTCCACGGCGTCGACGAGCGCGTGCCCGTCGACGCGCTCAGGTTCGGGACCCGCGTCCTCGGCGACTTCCTGATGCGGGCGTGATCGTCACCGCGATCCCGACGAGGACGAGCGCGGCGCTGAGCACCGTCGTCACGCTCACCAGTGATCCCGGCAGCGGCAGCAGGTAGTCGAGGAGGAGCGCGCCGAGGAGGTTCCCGAACAGCGAGAAGAGGCTGAGGAGGAGCACGCCGAGGCGACCGACCGTGAGCGCGGTGATCCCGATGAAGATCACCCCGAAGGCTCCGCCGAGCAGCAGCCACCACTCCTCCGGCGCCGTGGGGAACCCCTGCCACCGCGCACCGCCGGCCATGACGACGGCGGTGGCCGCGAGGAGGGCGACGAACCCGGTCGCGAAGTTCGCCGTCGTCGCGACGACGGCCGATCCGGATGCCGCCCGGACGCGGCCGTTGAAGGCCTGCTGGACACTGACGAGACCGCCGGCGATGAACGGCAGCACCGGTGCCCACCACGGCACCCCGAGGTCGAGCCGCTCGGCGGCGCCGACGACGAGGGCCCCGAGGACGATGAGGACCCCGAGGATGCGCAGCACCGTCAGCCGCTGACGGCCGCCGGGCGGCAGCGCCGTGCCGTCGACGATGATGCCGCCGGCGACCTGACCGGCGACGAAGGCCATCGTGAACATCGCGACGCCCATGAGCGGGACCGTCACCGCCTGGGCGACGACGACGAACGCGCCGTTGAGCCCGCCGAGGAGCATCCACCACGGCAGCCGGCCCGAGCGCACCCAGACGACGAGTTCACGGGCCGCGGCCCGCGACGACGCGCTCGCGACGAGGACTGCGCCGACGACGAGGAGACCCGTGGCGAAGGAGATGAGCGCGGCGAAGACGGCGCCTCCGAGCACCGCCCCGAGCAGACCGTTGGCGCGTCCCTGCAGCGACATCGCCGCCCCCGCGAGGATCGTCGCGGAGCCGGCGAGGAGGAGGGAGAGGAAGCCCGAGTGCGTTGCCAACCCCGCGATCAGCCGGCGGTCGGCAGCGGCATGATCTTGCGGCGCAGCCAGACGGTGCGGGTGCCCCCGGCGGAGATCCGGGTCCGTGCGAGCTCCCACTGACCGTATTCGGCCTGGTCGTTGAGCTCCTGGAGACTGACGGAGCGCGGGACGTCCTTGGAGAACGAGACCTTCCGGAACTCGTAGGTCATCCTCGGTCGCTGGCGTTTCATGCGCCCACCTCCTTCATAGGGCCACTGTAGACGATGTGGGCTAATCTGGATCGTATGCCCGTCATCGTCCTCCTCAGACACGGACTCTCGAGCGCGAACACGGCAGGGATCCTCGCCGGACGCACCCCCGGCGTGTCGCTGACCGAGGACGGGACCCGGGCACTGGAGGCGACGCTGCGGATGCTTCCGCACACCTCCTTCGCCCGCCTCATCCACTCACCGCTGCTGCGGTGCGTGCAGACCGCCGAGATCGCACAGACGCACATCGAGGTGACCGAGACCCGCATCGGCGAGGAGTTCGTCGAACTCGACTACGGGGACTGGACCGGGCGCAGCCTCGCCGACCTCGTCACGACACCCGACTGGGAGACGGTGAGCCGGCGCGCCTCGGCGATGCGGTTCCCCGCCGGCGAGGCCATCGCCGAGGCGGCCGACCGGGCCGTGTCCGGGGTGCGGTTCCTCGTCGGCGAACTCCGGGAGCTCGAGAGGCTGGAGCAGGAAGCGGCGCAGCGACCCGAGCCGCCGAGCGAATCGTCGGCAGCGGGGGAGAAGCCGAAGCCCGCGTGGGGGATGATCGTCTCCCACGGCGACATCATCAAGGCGATCATCGCCGAGGCGCTCGGTATGCCGCTCGATGACTTCCAGCGGCTCGCGGTCGCCCCCGGCTCGTTCACGATCATCGACTACTCCGGGCCGTTCCCGGTGCTCACGGCGATGTCGGTGACCGCCGCCGGGCTTGCGGAGGCCGGTGTGCCCGGCGGCGGCGGTCTCAGCGACCCCGAGTGACCTCAGCCTGCGGCGAGGACGCCGGTGCCGAGGAGGATGAAGAGGAGGATGCCGAGCGCGACGCGGTACCACACGAAGATCGCGAACGACTTCGTCTGGATGTAGCGCAGGAACCAGTGGATGACGGCGAGGCCGAGGCAGAACGCGATGACGGTGGCGAGGATCGTCGGACCCCAGCCGAGCACCATCTCGGTGTCGCCGAGGCTCTTGACGATGCCGTAGAAGCCCGACCCGAGCACGGCGGGGATCGCCAGCAGGAACGAGTAGCGCGCAGCGGCGGGACGGTCGAAGCCCATGAACCGGCCGGCCATGATCGTGCCTCCCGAGCGGGAGACGCCGGGGATGAGGGCGAGAGCCTGCGCGAAGCCGTAGACGATGCCCTGTCCCCAGGTCATGTCCTCGATCGTGTACTGCTTCTTCCCCACCCAGTCCGCGAGGCCGATGATGAGGCCGAAGACGATGAGCATCGTCGCGGTGATCCACAGACTGCGGAAGGTCGTCTCGATGTAGTCCTGGAAGAGGAGTCCGAGGATGACGATGGGGATCGACCCGACGATGATGAGCCAGCCCAGGCGCACCTCGGGGTCCTTGCGGTCATGCCTGCCGACGAGCGCCAGGCACCACTTCGAGATGATGGAGACGATGTCGCGCCAGAAGTAGACGACGACGGCGAGCTCGGTGCCGATCTGGATGATCGCGGTGAAGAACGCCCCCGGATCCCGACCCGGCAGGAGCCATTCGCCGACGATGCGCACGTGCGCCGACGATGAGATCGGCAGGAATTCCGTGAGTGCCTGGACGATTCCGAGCACGGCGGCCACGAGCCATTCGTACATGCGTCTCCTAGGAGAAGAGGGTTGGCGGGAACGTGACCACGGTAGTCGGCGAATCGGGTAACCTCAAGAATCATGAACTCCAACCGCCTGGGAACGACCGGTCTTGACGTCAGCGATGTGGGTCTGGGCACCTTCGAGTGGGGGCATCGGGTCGACGGGCGGGACGCGCAGAGGCTCGTCGACGCCTACGCCGAGGCGGGCGGCAATCTCCTCGAACTTCCCAGCTCAGGCCTCCATGCGGCCGAAGTCCTCGGACAGGTCGACCTGCCGGACGCGGTGAGTGTGATGGGCAGGGTCGGGGTGTCGCTGAGTGAGTCCTCCCACATCGAGCTCGGGCTCGGGCGCGCCCGCATCCTCGACCAGGTCGCCGAGCTGCTGCGCGCGATCGGCCGCGAGCACCTCGACGTCCTCGTCCTCGACGTCTTCGACGCCGAGGTCGACAGGTCCGAGACCGCCTCGGCGATCGACACCCTGCTCACGCTCGGCACCGTCCGCTACGTCGGCGTCTCCCACCACACGGGATGGCAGCTCGCCGAGATGCGCGGGGCCGGCATTCCGATCGCGTGCGCGATCAGCGAATACTCCCTGCTCAACCGCGACGCCGATGCCGAGCTCGGACCGGCCTGCGACTATGCGGGCATCGGCCTCATCGCCGGTGCCGGGTTGGGCCGCGGGGTGCTTGCGGACAAGTACCAGCGCGGCACTCCCCAGGACTCCCGGCTGGCGGGGGAGCTCTCCGACTACGTCTCGCCCTACCTCGACGACAGGGCGTCGCGGGTGCTCGCGGGCGTGCGCCGGGCCGCGGCGGCCCTCGGGGTGAGCACGACGGACATCGCCCTGGCCTTCAACCGCGAACGCGGCATCGCCTCCACCCTCGTCTCCGCGCGCACCCCGGAGCAGCTGGGTCAGATCATGAGCAGCGACGTCACCCTCGAACCGGAGATCGCCGAGGTGCTCGAGCAGATCTCCTGAAATCTCGGCTCCCGGCAGGCACCGGTCCTCGTGAGGGTCAGCCCTCGTGAGGCGTCAGCGCCGGGCGTCGTCGATGTCGTCCTCGTCCTCGTCATCGTCGTCATCGGCGACGCCGAACTCGTCGTAGTCCTCGTCTTCGTCGTCGGCCTTCGCATCCTCGACGTCGTCGAAGAGCTCGAACGGGGTGACTTCGTCATACGCGGTGTAGATGGCGTCTTCGTAGATCTCGAAGGCGTCGGCCAAAGCCATGTACGCGGCTTCGACTCGGGGGTCTTGGTCTCCATTGCGATGTGCGGATGCGGCGAAGTGCTCCCTCACCGCTTCGAGGAATGCGTCCAGGGCCTCACGAGGATCTGTGCTCATGAGTCAAATGTATCCCAGCACGACGGTCACGCCTAGGGTCGGCGCAGATGGCCGGGGTTCCGACGGCCGGGCGGCAGTGGATTAGGCTGGGCCACATGGCCTCACTCTACGATCACCCCACACCCGACCGCTTCGTCGTCGGCACGATCGGCCTGCCGGGGGAGCGGACCTTCCTCCTCCAAGCGAAGTCCGGCGACGCCCTGACGACGGTGATCGTCGAGAAGGAGCAGGTCGAGATCCTCGCCGACCGCATCACCGAGCTCCTCGACATGGTGATGATCAAGGACCCCGCCGCCCGCGTGCCGCAGACGGCGATCGACGACCGCATCGACAATGCCGGGCTCAACGTCCCCATCGACCCCGAGTTCCGGGTCGGGACGATGAGCCTGGGGTGGGACACCGTCGCCCACGAACTCGTCGTCGAGTGCTTCGAACTCACCGAGGAGGACGCGCAGGCCGGCACCTCGGCCGACCCCGATGACGACGAGGTCGAGCGCGATGTGCTGCGCACCGTCCTCGATGCGGCCGGTGCCCGCGAGTTCGCGCGCCGCGCCGAGCAGGTCGTCTCCGCCGGGCGCGGGGACTGCCCGTTCTGCTCGCTGCCGCTCGAACCCGAAGGCCACCTCTGCCCGCGCGCCAACGGTGTTGCACGAGCCTGACGGCCCGGCGGCGGTCGACCGCCTCGTCGAATCCGCGCTGACCGGCGGGGAGCCCACGCTCATGGGAGACATCCCGCGGGCGAGCAACTCGACCTCGCTCGTCGTCGTCGACCACGCCGACCGCGTGCTCAAGGCCGTCTACAAGCCGATCGCCGGCGAGAGACCCCTCCACGACTTCCCCGACGGCACCTTGGGGCTGCGCGAAGTCGCCGCGTACCGGCTCAGCGCCCACCTCGGCCTGCGGGTCGTCCCGCCCACCGTGCTCCGCACCGATCTGCCGCACGGTCCCGGCTCCCTCCAGGCCTACGTCGAGGACGCCGGCGACGACGCCGACGTCGCGCTCACCGAGATCGACGGGATCCCCGAGGCGTTCGCCCCGATGTTCGCCCTGCGCACCGAGGACGGACGGGACCTCGTCCTCTCCCACAGCCTCGGCGAGGAGCTGCGCCGGGTCGCCTTCTTCGATCTGCTCGCCGGCAACGCCGACCGCAAGGCCGGGCACATCATCACTGGCAGCGTGCTGCCCGGGGTGACCGGGGGGTTCGGGACGTTCGGCATCGACAACGGATTGAGCTTCCACCCGGAGGAGAAGCTGCGCACGGTGCTCTGGGGATTCGCCGACTCCGCGTTCGATGACACCGAGCGCGCGGCCCTCGACGAGGTCGCGGCCATGCCCGCGGTGCTCGTCGACGCGCTCACCGAGTGCCTGCGGGAGACGGAGATCACAGCGCTCGCGCAGCGGGCGCAGACCCTGGCCGACACCGGGATCTTCCCCCCTCCGCCCGAGGACAGGACGGCGATTCCCTGGCCGCCGATCTAGGACGTGCTCGCGACCGCCGGTCTCGGTTAGGCTGGTCTGCGTGAAATCATGGTCCGCACCTGAGCTGCCCCAGCTGTCCACCACCGGCACAGTCCCCACCGTCTTCGACACCGGGGCGCGCAGCCCGAGGCGACTGAGCGGACGCGACGGCAGAGCAGCCCTCTACGTCTGCGGGATCACCCCCTACGATGCGACCCACCTCGGCCATGCCGCGACCTATGTCGCCTTCGACCTGCTGGGCCGGGTGTGGCGCGATGCCGGCCTCGACGTCGTCTACGTCCAGAACACGACCGATGTCGACGACCCGCTGCTCGAACGCGCCGCGGCCACGGGCGTGGACTGGCGCGAACTCGCCGAGTCGCAGATCCAGCTCTTCCGCGACGACATGGAGGCGCTGCGCGTCATCCCGCCCCAGGACTACGTCGGCGTCGTCGAATCGATTCCGCGGATCGCCGCCGCCGTCAGCGCCCTCCTCGCCGAGGGGGCCGCGTACACCCTGGACAACGGTGACGTCTACTACCGGGTGGACACCCCGATTCAGCCGCCGTTCGGCAGCGTCAGCCACGACGATCGGGCGACGATGCTGCGCCTGTCCGCCGAGCGCGGCGGCGACCCGGAGACCCCCGGCAAGGAGAATCCGCTCGACCCGCTGCTGTGGCGCGCGGCCCGCGACGGCGAACCCTCCTGGGACGGCGGGGCGCTCGGTCCCGGACGCCCGGGCTGGCACATCGAGTGCACGGTCATCGCCGACGACTGTCTCGGCCTGCCCGTCGACGTCCAGGGCGGCGGCAGCGACCTCATCTTCCCGCACCACGAGATGGGCGCCGCCCACGCCGCGGCGTGGCAGCGCACGCCGCTGGCGCGGACGTTCATGCACACGGGCATGGTCGGCTTCGAGGGCGAGAAGATGAGCAAGTCGAAGGGCAACCTCGTCCTCGTCTCGCAGCTGCTCGCCGAGGGCGTCGACCCTATGGTCATCCGCACCGTGCTCCTGTCGAACCACTACCGCAGCGACTGGAACTTCACCCGCGACCTCCTCGACTCCGCGGCCGAGCGCCTCGCCGCATGGAAGCACGCGGCGACGTGCGAATCGGAGTGCCGGGAGGGGCTGCGCACCCACATCATCGGCCTCCTGCGCGAAGCCCTCGCCGACGACCTCGACAGCCCCCGGGCCCTGGGGATCCTCGACGAATGGGCCGAGCACTACGCCGACACACCGGCCGGGGAGCCCGGCGCCGTGACCGGGGAGCGGGTCGCCGACGCCGTCGACGCCCTGCTCGGCATCCGGCTGCGCGACTGACTCAGCGCTCGCGGCCGCGTCCGCGCAGGTAGCGTTCGAATTCCGCGGCGATCGCCTCGCCGCTGGCCTCGGGCAGCTCGGTCGCGTCGATGCGCTGCTCGAGGCGCCCGAGCAGCTCGGCCAGCTGCGGATTGCCCGACACGACCTCATCGGCGCCGAGCTCCCAGGCTCGGCTCTCCTCCTCGAGGATGGGAATGTCGATCTCGATCCCCGTGGTCTTCTCGACGGCCCGGACGAGTGCGAGTTCGGCCTTCGGCGACGGCGAGTCCCCGAGGTAGTCGGGCACGCCCACCCAGAGGTTGATCGCGGTGAGCTGCCGCCACGAGCACGCGACCCCGAGGAGTCCGAGGATGCCGATGGGCCCTTCGTAGCTGTTGATCTCGATGCCCAGCTGCGCGGCGAGGTCGGGGTCCTCGGTGTTCGCGACGACCGGCAGCGGCCGGGTGTGGGGCACCTCGGCGTGGAGGCCGCCGAGGAGGACGACGGAATCGTCCTCACCCACCTCGGCGAGGATGAGGGAGAGGAACTCCCGCCATTTGAGTCCGGGCTCGTGCCCGTGGATGACGGTGACGGCACGTCCCTCATGGGTGCCGCGGTGGACCTCGACGCCGGGCCACGCGATGCTCGCGCGTCCCGTCTCATCGCGTTCGATCTCCGGTTCGGAGAAGCGGAACTCGTAGAAGCCGTCGGTGTCGAGGATCTCGCTGTCGTCGAGCCCCCACGTGTCGATGATGTCCTTGACCAGCGAGCTCGCCGCCTCCGAAGCATCGGCGTCCTGCCCCTCGAAGGCGATGAAGACGAGCGCACCGTGACCTGATGGGAGAAATGTCATGCGACCACATTACGCTGGAACCATGACGAATCCTGGCGCGGTCCTCTGGGACATGGACGGAACCCTGGTCGACACCGAACCGTACTGGATCGAGGCCGAGACCGAGCTCATGGCCGCCCATGGACTGCCGTGGTCGGAGGAGCAGGGCCTCGAGTTCGTCGGCAACGATCTCCTCACCTCCGGCAGCCTCATGCGGGAGGCCGGACTCGACCTGCCCGCCCCCGTCATCGTCGACACGCTGCTCGCGGCCGTCATCGCCCGCATCGCGGAGTCCGTGCCCTTCCGGCCCGGCGCGCTCGAGCTGCTGAGCGCGCTGCGGGAGGAGGGGATTCCGTGTGTGATGGTGACGATGTCCTACCGCAGCCTCGCCGAGGCGGTCATCGCCGCGTGCCCGCCCGACAGCTTCGTCGGGCTCATCTCCGGTGACGAGGTCAGCGCCGGCAAACCCGATCCGGAGCCCTACCTCGCGGGAGCCGCGCTGCTCGGTCTCGATCCCGGCAGGTGCATCGCCCTCGAGGACTCCCGGCCCGGACTGGCCAGCGCCGAGGCGGCGGGCACGATCGCGATCGGCATCCCGCACCTCGTCGACCTCGACCCCGCCCCCGGCACGACCCTGTGGACGAGCCTCGCCGGACACGACGTCGACGATCTGCGCGCGCTCACGTCCCGACTATCCGCGTGATCTCCGGGGTCGGGGGAGCGGCGTTGCCCCAGGCCGGGCACAGGGGCTTGAACGAGCACCAGTTGCACAGCGGGGACTTCCGGGGACGCCAGCGATCGGCTTCGGCGGCTGCGACGATGTCGTTCCAGATCGCGGCGATCTCGAATTCGCTGGCCTCGAGATCGGCCGGAGTCGGATGGGATTTGAGGATGCTCCGCGAGCCGAGGTACATGAGCTGGAGCGTGTGGACGAGCTCTCCGGTGAGCCGGTACTCGACGAGCGCGTAGAACCCCATCTGGAACTTCGCCTCCCGCCCGTACTGGGGTTTCGGCTGCTTGCCGGTCTTGTAGTCGACGAGGCGCTTCTCCCCGCCCGGGGCGACGTCGACCCGGTCGATGAACCCGCGCAGCTCGAGCCCGTTGTCCAGCGTCGTCGTCACGTACTTCTCCGTCGTCTCCGGTTCGAGATGCTCGGGGTACTCGAGGGTGAAGTACGCGCGCACGAGGTTGTGGGCGGATGTGAAGAATGTCTCCTTCTCCTGATCATCGGCGAAGATCTCGAGCACGGTCGGGTCCTTCTCCACCAGGGCGTCCCAGCTCGGGGAGAGCATCGCCTGGGCGGCGTCCTCGGTGCGCTCGGCCGCCGGCAGCGTGAAGAGCTGCTCGAGCACGGAGTGGACGAGCGTGCCCTTGAATGCCGCCTGTGAAGGGGGTTCCGGAAGCCTGTCAATGCTGCGGAAGCGGAACTTCAAGGGGCATTGCACGAAGTCGTTCGCACGGGACGGAGAGAGACTGGTGAGCTCGGCCATGCACCCACTCTAACGAGGGGTCCTGACACGGGCCGGGCACGACGCGGCAGGCCCCGTCGAGTTGAGCGGACACGACGCGTCTGACATGGTGAAGGCCTCTGCCGCTGTTAGGCTGAGAATCCCGACCCCAACGTGCAAGAGGATGTCCTTTTCATGGCCGCGAAGAACCACCAGACCGGCGCCTCATCCGGCGTGCGCCTGGGGACCGTTCTCGGCGCCCCCGTCATCCTCGCGTGGTCGTGGTTCCTCGCCGCGATCGTCATCACGATCCTCTTCGCCCCGTGGGTGCACACGGTGCGCCCCGACCTCGGGCTGTGGTCGTGGGCGGTGGCGTTCGCCTACGCCGTCCTCCTCTTCGCCTCGGTGTTCCTCCACGAACTCGCCCACGGCGTCGCCGGCCAGTTCTACGGGCAGAAGGTCGCGGCGATCGAGCTCAACATCTGGGGCGGCTTCACCCGCTTCGAACCGCAGGTCGACAACCCGCGCGACAAGGCGGCGATGACGAGCTTCGTCATCTCCATCGTCGGGCCCATCGTCAACATCGTCCTCGCCCTCCTCGGGTGGTGGTGCCTGAGCGCGGTCACCCCGTACTCGGTGCCGTGGCTGCTCCTCGTCGCGATCACCTTCGCCAACGTCGCCCTCGGCGCGATCAACCTGCTCCCGGGCATCCCGCTCGACGGCGGGTGGGCGCTGCAGGCGCTGATGTGGCGGATCACCGGGTCCCAGTACCTCGGCACGATCGTCGCGAGCTGGGTGGGGCGGATCATCGCGATCGGCTTCATCGGCTGGTCGGTCATCACCCCGCTGCTCGCCGGTCAGCGGCCCGATCCGCTCAACGTCGCCTGGATGTCGCTCATCGCCATCATGCTGTGGTTCTCCGCCGGGGATGCCGCGACCCATGCGAAGCGGGCCCGGAAGATGGAGACCTACGATCTGCGGCAGGTCATCCAGCCGGCGATCGCCGCGACCTGGGACGCCGATCTCGCCGACACCCTCGACTATGCGAACACGCTCGGCCATGCCAAGGAGCGCACGCTCATCGTCGTCCTCGACCAGAAGGGGCTGCCCTACGGTCTCGTCGACCGCCACGCCGCGGCCGGTCGCCTTGCCGAATCGATGACCCACATCCCCGTCGGCGAAGTGGCCAGGCCCCTTGCCGGCTGGATCGGGGTGCCCAAGGACATCACGGCACCGCATCTGCTCGAGTCGCTCACCCACCGCCCCAAGGCGCAGTTCTGCCTGGTCATGGACGGCAACACGCTCGTCGGCGTCATCGATCTGCAGGAGTTCTTCGACGAGCTTCTCGCGGCCTGAACCGGTGTGCGTAAGGCACACCTCACCAGCGTAGAGTAGAAGCATCATGACTCAGCCTCACCGACCCGACACCGCACTGCGCGCGGGGGAGAAGATCCAACTCACCGATCCCAAGGGCCGGATGCACACGATCGTGCTCGCCTCCGGAGAGGTGTTCCACACCCACAAGGGACTCATCAGCCACGACGACATCATCGGCCGTCCCGAGGGCATCGTCGTGACGAACTCCGGGGGTGTGGACTTCCAGGTCTTCCGCCCCCTCTACGAGGACTTCGTGCTCTCGATGCCGCGCGGGGCCGCCGTCGTCTACCCGAAGGACTCGGGTCTCATCGTCACCCTCGGCGACGTGTTCCCCGGAGCCACCGTCGTCGAGGCGGGCGTCGGGTCGGGCGCCCTGTCGATCGCCCTGCTGCGCGCCGTCGGGCCCCAGGGCCGCCTCCACTCCTTCGAGCTGCGCGAGGAGTTCGCCCACATCGCCGCGGGCAACATCGCCGACTTCTTCGACGGCGCCCCCGACAACTGGGCGGTCACGGTCGGCGACCTCGCCGAGACCCTGCCCGCGGAGTTCGCCCCCGGCACGGTCGACCGCGTCGTCCTCGACATGCTCACCCCGTGGAACGTGCTCGCCGCCGTCACGGAGGCGCTGGCTCCCGGGGGCGTCGTCATCGCCTACGTCGCGACCGTCCCGCAGCTCTCGCGCTTCGTCGAGGCGGTCCGGGAGACCGGGTGCTTCAGCGAACCTAGCGCGATGGAGTCGATGGTCCGCGGCTGGCACGTCGACGGACTCGCCGTCCGTCCCGACCACAGGATGATCGCCCACACCGGCTTCCTCGTCATCGCCCGCAGAATGGCACCGGGGGAGGTGCCCCTGGAGAAGAAGAAACGCCCCCAGGGTGCGCCGGCCTCGACCGCCGACGTCGAGGCGTGGACCGGAGGAGAGGTGACGGAGACGGCGATCGGCACCCGGGTGGCGACCGGCAAGAAGCTGCGTCGGGTGATGCGCGAGGCCGGCAGACGACTCGAGACTCCCGGCACCAATCCGGCACAGCCAGCCGCAGACCAGCCTGACCCGGCGCCGCCTGCCGGAGACCAGACCGACCCGGCACAGCCTGCCGCAGACCAGCCGGCCGCAGCGGCCACGGACCCAGAGCAGAAGGAGGACAGCCGATGACAGAGACACCGACGAGCGAGGTGAAGAAGCTGCGGGAGGACACCGCCTCCCTGCGTCAGCAGCTGTTCACCGCCGGCAAGCGGAACGAGGCGCTGTCGAAGACGCTGCGCACCGCCCGGGAGGAGCTCGGGCGGATCAAGGAGGAGGCCAGGCGGCTGACCGAGCCCCCGAACAGCTGGGGGACCCTCATCGCCGTCGACGACGCGGGCCTGTTCGCCGATGTCATCGTCGGCGGACGGCGGATGCGGGTGGCGGTCGGTCCCGAGGTCGAGGCGAAGTCGCTGCGTCCCGGCACCGAGGTGCTCCTGTCCGAGGGCCTCGTCATCATCGGCACCGGCGACTTCGGCTCGGTCGGCAGCGTCGTCACCGTCCGCGAGTTCATCGACGACACCCGCATCCTCGTCGGCGCTCCCGGCGACGACGAGCAGGTCTACGTCCTCACGCAGGAGGTCCTCGACTCAGGCGTCCGCCTCGGCGATGCCGTCGTCGTCGACACCCGCACCCACTTCGCCCTCGAGGTCGTCGAGAAGCCGGAGGTGTCCTCGCTCCTGCTCGAAGAGGTCCCCGACATCACGTACTCGGACATCGGCGGTCTCGCCGATCAGATCGGGCAGATCCAGGACGCCGTCGAACTGCCCTTCGAGCACCCGCAGCTCTACACCGAGCACGGGCTCAAACCGCCCAAGGGCATCCTCCTCTACGGTCCGCCCGGCTGCGGCAAGACGCTCATCGCCAAGGCGGTCGCGAACTCGCTCGCCGAACGCAGCTCGGAACGGGCGCGGAAGACCTACTTCCTCAACATCAAGGGCCCCGAACTCCTCGACAAGTACGTCGGGGAGACGGAGCGGCAGCTCCGGCTGATCTTCGCCCGAGCCCGTGAGAAGGCCTCGGCCGGGTTCCCCGTCGTCGTCTTCTTCGACGAGATGGAATCGCTGTTCCGCACCCGCGGCACCGGCAAGTCCTCCGACGTCGAGACGACGATCGTTCCGCAGCTGCTCACGGAGATCGACGGCGTCGAGCAGCTCGACAACGTCATCGTCATCGGCGCCTCGAACCGCGAGGACCTCATCGACCCCGCGATCCTGCGGCCCGGTCGCCTCGACGTGAAGATCCGCATCGAACGGCCCGACGCCGAGGCCGCGCGCGACATCTTCGGCAAGTACCTCACCCCGGCGCTGCCGCTGCGGGAGAGCCTCGTGGCCGAACACGGCGGAGCCGAAGCCACGGTCAGCGCCCTCATCGACTACTGCGTCGAGCGGATGTACGCGAGCGTGCCGGAGAACGAGTTCGTCGAGGCCACCTACGCCGACGGCTCCCGCGAGGTCCTCCACTTCTCCGACTTCGCCTCGGGCGCGATGATCCACAACATCGTCGACCGGGCGAAGAAAGGGGCGATCAAGTCACTGCTCGAGACCGGGCAGCGGGGTCTGCATCCCGAGCACTTCGCCGAGGCGATCGCCGAGGAGTTCAGCGAGCACGAGGACCTGCCGAACACGACGAACCCCGACGAGTGGGCGCGGATCTCCGGGCGCAAGGGCGAGCGGGTCACCCATCTGCGGATGATGCACCTCGACACGACCCGCGGAGCCCCGACGCTCGAGTCCGAGATCGCCGAGGCGACCCCGAACCCCGACCTGCTCTGAGGCCGGACCGGGTCCGGGCTTGTGGGTCGTGGTCTGCGGCTCAGCGGCGGCGCTTGCCGCCGCCGGAGACGGCGGTGGCGATGACCCGCCAGCCGACGAGGGTGATGAAGTTGAGCGTCGTGGCGACGATCATGAAGCTCACGGGAACCTGCCCGGGATCCCCGCCGGCGCCGGTGAGGCCGCGGATGACGAGGCCGAGCAGCACGGTGATCGCCCAGATCCCCGTGCCCGAGGCGAGCGGGGACAGCGGTCGGTCCCACACCGCGGCGAGCACCCACGCGACGACGAGGGCGGCGACGAACGGCCAGGCGGTCGTGACGATGCCCTGCGGGTCGAGGTCGTTAGAGTGGGTGTAATGCCCGATGATCGTGAAGAGGATCACGAGCACGAGGTCGACGACTAGGGCGATCGGGAGATGAGATTTCTTCGCAGCCACGAGTGCGAGTCTAACGGTGGAGGGAGCAGGTCATGATCACGGTGCACCGGGTGATGGGAGCCGAGACCGAGTTCGGGCTGAGCCAGCCGGGCAACCCCGGGGCGAACCCGATGCGCGACTCCGCGCGCGTCGTCGACGCATATGCGGGACCGCGCGGTCTCAAGTCGTCCCAGAGCTTCTGGGACTTCGAGACCGAGTCCCCGCTCGCCGATGCCCGCGGGTTCCTCATGAACGTCGCCGACGCCGACGCCTCCCAGCTCACGCACCTGCCCGCCGAGGCGGTCGAAGCCGAGTACCTCGCCAACGTCGTCACGGAGAACGGCGCCCGCTACTACGTCGACCACGCCCACCCCGAGTACTCCTCTCCCGAGGTGCTCACCCCGCGTGACCTCGTCGCCTACGACCGGGCCGGGGATCTCGTCGCCCTGGCCTCCGTCCGTCGGCTGGCCGCCACCGACGCGCCGGTCAACCTCTACAAGAACAACACCGATTCGAAGGGCGCCTCCTACGGCACCCATGAGAACTACCTCGTCGACCGCACCGTCGACTTCGACGACCTCGTCGCCGGGCTCATCCCGTTCTTCGTCACCCGGCAGATCCTCTGCGGCTCCGGTCGGGTCGGGATCGGCCGCGAAGCGGAGACCCCCGGCTTCCAGATCTCCTCGCGGGCGGACTTCTTCGAAGCCCAGGTCGGACTCGAGACGACCCTGCGCCGCCCCATCGTCAACACCCGTGACGAACCGCATGCCGATCCCGACCGGTACCGCCGACTCCACGTCATCATCGGCGACGCCACCCTCGCCGAACCCGCGACCCTCGTCCGGTTCGGCTCGACCGCCCTCGTCCTCGGCCTCATCGAGGCGGGTCTGGCCCCCCGGATCGAGCTCGCCGACCCGCTCCAGGCGCTCTGGGACGTCTCCCATGATCTCCAGCTGAGCACCCGCCTGCCGCTGGCCGACGGGTCTCACCTGACCGCCCTGGAGATCCAGGACCTCTACTGGACCGCGTGCCGGGAGCACGCGGGCGATGACCCGGAGACGCAGGAGGTGCTCGCCGAATGGCGTCGCTTCCTCGACGGTCTCGCGACCGATCCCACCACGCTCGCCGATTCGATCGACTGGGTCGCCAAATGGGTGCTCCTCGACGGCTACCGGCAGCGGGAGGGACTGTCCTGGGATCATCCCAAGCTCGCCCTCATCGACGTCCAGTACCACGATGTGCGCCCCGAGAAGGGCCTCTTCCACAAGCTCGAGAGGGCCGGGCGGATCACCCGTCTGACGACGCCGGAGGAGGTCGAGGCCGCCGTCACCACCCCGCCGGAGGGCACCCGGGCCTACCTCAGGGGACTCGCGGTGACGCGGTTCTCCGACGCCCTCGTCGCCGCCAGCTGGGACTCCCTCGTCTTCGACGCCGGGGCCGCCGGGCTGGTGCGCCTGCCGATGAGCGAACCCCGCAAGGGAACCCGCGCCCTGCTCGCCGAGCGGCTGTCCGGCGTCGACGACGTCGACGGCCTGCTCACGGCCCTGGGAGTGACTAGACTGAGCGCCAAGACGCAAGAGAGAAGGCTGTGATGAGCTCGAACGAACAGATCAACAAGGACCACTCCGCCGGTGGGGACGAGCCGCCGGTCGATCCGCCGCAGGCGGTGTCCGCCCAGATCAACACCGAGAACGTCGATTCGATCCTCGACGAGATCGACAGCGTGCTCGAGTCCAACGCCGAAGAGTTCGTCCGCAACTTCGTGCAGAAGGGCGGCCAATGAGATGGCAGGGTTCCCGCCTGCATTCCTCAGCTCGACGAGCAACTCCTTCATCGACCTCATCCGGGACCTCGCCCCGGACGCGCTGCCGCAGCCGCAGGGCTCTGCGATGAGCGAGCAGCTGCCGCACGCGACGACGATCGTCGCGTTCCACACCGGCTCCGGCGTCCTCATGGCCGGCGACCGGCGGGCGACGATCGGGAACATGATCGCCTCCCACGCGATGGAGAAGGTGCGTCCCGCCGACGACTACTCCGTCATCGGCATCGCCGGCACCGCCGGTGTCGCCCTCGACCTCATCCGGCTCTTCCAGCTCGAGCTCGAGCACTACGAGAAGATCGAGGACGCCCGGCTCTCCCTCGGTGGGAAGGCCAACCGGCTCGCGGCGATGCTGCGCGGCAACCTCGGACTGGCGATGCAGGGACTGAGCGTCGTGCCGATGTTCGCCGGCGTCGACGACTCCCGCCCCCAGGGTCAGATCTTCAGCTTCGACATCACCGGCGGCAAGTACGAGGAGCACCGCTTCCACGCGATCGGCTCGGGCTCCGGGTTCGCCCGGGGTGCGCTGAAGAAGCTCTGGGAGCCCGGACTCGAGCCCGATGCCGCGCTCACCGTCGCCGTCGAAGCCCTCTTCGACGCCTCCGACGACGATTCGGCGACCGGGGGACCGGACTTCGTGCGGAAGCTCGCCCCGACGGTCTTCACCGTCGAACTCGGCACCGGGGTCAGGGAGGTCCCCGCCGACCGGGTGCTCGCCACCGCCGCCGAGGTGGTCGCGGAGCGGACGCGGAAGGCACAGGCATGACTCAGGCACCGTTCTACGTCTCACCCGAACAGCTGATGAAGGATCGGGCGGACTTCGCGCGCAAGGGCATCGCCCGCGGCCGGTCCGTCGTCGTCCTCCGCTACGACACGGGCATCCTCCTGCTCGCCGAGAACCCTTCGCCGACGCTGCACAAGATCGCCGAGATCTACGACCGCATCGGCTTCGCCGCCGTCGGCAAGTACAACGAGTTCGAGACGCTGCGGCAGGCCGGGGTCCGCTACGCGGACCTGCGCGGCTACTCCTACGACCGCAGCGACGTCACCGCCCGGGGACTGACGAACGCCTACGCCCAGACACTGGCCGGGGTGTTCACGACCGAGTCGAAGCCCTTCGAGGTCGAACTCGTCGTCGCCGAGCTCGGCCGGACCGCCGCGACCGACCAGCTCTATCGGATCACCTACGACGGGTCCGTCATCGATGAGACGGAGCACGTGGCCATCGGCGGTCAGGCCGATGCGATCACCGCCCGCCTCAAGGGGATCGTCACGAGCGCCAAGCCGCTCACCGCGGTCGTCGACCTCGGCGTCGAGGCGCTCAAGGCCGCCGGTTCGGGTCCGCTGCCCGTCGACGACCTCGAAGCCGCCGTGCTCGACCGCGAGGTGCCCGGACATCGCACCTTCCGGCGGCTCTCCGATGCCGCCCTGGCCGAGCTCAGGTCGGACTGATGGCCCGCATCTACGGGCTCGAGACCGAGTACGGGCTCGCCCACACCCCGGGGGAGGACCGGCGGCGGATCGGTCCCGAGGAGATCGCCCGCTACCTCTTCCGACCGGTCGTCAGCTGGGGGCGGTCGTCGAACGTCTTCCTCCCCAACGGCTCCCGCCTCTACCTCGACGTCGGCTCCCACCCGGAGTACGCGACGGCCGAATGCGATTCGCTGCCCGACCTGCTCGCCCAGGACAGGGCCGGCGAGGCGCTGATGATCGACCTCCTCGATCAGGCGCAGGAGGCCCTGGCCGCCGACGGGCTGACCGGGCGGATCCACATGGTGAAGAACAACACGGATGCGGCGGGCAACTCCTACGGCTCGCACGAGAACTTCCTCATCCGGCGCGGCCTCGACTTCAACCGGCTGACCACCGTGCTCCTGCCCTTCCTCGTCACCCGGCAGCTGCTCGTCGGGGCCGGGGCGATCATTCCCCGCACCTCCTCCTTCCATCCCGACGAGGACGTCACGCGCACGGACATGACCTTCGGCCTCTCCGCCCGCTCCGATGTCATGTGGGAGGGCCTGTCCTCGGCGACGACCCGGTCGCGGCCGATCATCAACGCCCGCGACGAACCGCACGCGGATGCGGAGAAGTACCGCCGGCTCCACGTCATCGTCGGCGACTCCTCGATGTCGACGGCCACCTCGGCGCTCAAGCTCGGCTCCGCCGTGCTCATGCTCGACCTCATCGAACAGGGGGCGCGCCTCCCCGACCACGGGCTGCGCCACCCCGTCCGCGACATCCGCGTCATCGCCCGCGACCTCACGGGCAGGACCGTCCTCGAACGCAGCGACGGGTCGACGACGACGCCGCTGGGACTGCTCGCCGACTACCGGGACCGGGCGGCCCACCTCGTCGAGACCGGTGACCACAGCCTCGGCGACGAGGCGCTGGCCGCCTACGTCATCGACCTGTGGTCGCGGATGCTCACCGCCGTCGAGGCGCAGGACTTCGCGGGCGTCGACACCGAGATCGACTGGGTGATCAAGCGCACGCTCATCGACCGGGCGATGGCCCGCGGTGACATCGGGCTGAGCGACCCGCAGATCCAGCGTCTCGACATCGCCTACCACGACATCACCCCGGCCACCGGGCTCTTCCCCAGACTCGAGGCGGCGGGCCTGGCGAAGAGCCTCGTCAGCCGGCAGGCCCAGGACGCGGCGAAGGAGGCTCCGCCGCAGACGACGCGGGCGGCCGTGCGCGGAGAGTTCATCCGCGCCGCCCACGACGCCCGCCGCGACTACACCGTCGACTGGGTCCACCTGCGCCTCAACGACGAATCGGGCCGCGCCGTGGCGCTCAAGGATCCCTTCTCTCCGACGCATCCGCAGGCGGAAGCTCTCATCGCCGGCCTGTAGGATCGTCTGGAACATTCCGACGAAAGGAACCACGTGCGCACCACAGTGCTCAGCGCCATCGCGGCAGCCGTGCTGCTGCTCTCGGCCTGCGGGTCGTCCGAGCCCGACGACAGCGGAGCGAGCGCTCCGGCCTCCGTGCCCGCCCAGGACGCGAAGTCGACGAGCCTCGACGACATCACCGTCGACGGCGATCCGGGCGAGAAGCCGACAGTGGAGTTCACCGCCCCGCTCGTCGTCGAATCGACCGAGGCGAAGGTGCTCAGCGAGGGCGACGGCGATCCGGTGGCCGCCGGCGAGCAGGTCACCGCGCAGATGACGCTGGTCTCCGGCGTCACCGGCGAGGTCATCGAGTCGAGCTACGACTCGGGTTCGCCCGCCGGGTTCCCCATGGACAAGTCCCAGATCTCCGAGGACCTCTACACCGCGATCGAGGGCAAGAAGGTCGGCTCCCGGGTGCTCATGACCCTCAACGGCAGCCCCCAGCAGGGTCAGCCGAGCCAGACGCTCATCTACGTCATCGACATCGAGAAGACCTCGCAGCCGCTCACCCGCGCCGAGGGCGAGGAGGCCGACCAGTCCGGCAACCCCGTGACCGTGACGTGGGAGGACAACGGCGAACCGAAGATCACCGCTCCCACCGGCGACAAGCCGAGCGACCTCCAGTCGTTCACGACGATCGAGGGCACCGGCCCCGAGGTCAAGGAGGGCCAGACCGTCGCCGTGAAGTACACCGGATGGCTGTGGGACGACACGTCGCAGCCGTTCGACTCGAACTGGCCCGAGGGCAGCCAGCCGTTCCCCGTCTCCCCGGTGGGTCAGGCCAACGTCATCGACGGCTGGAACGAAGGCCTCATCGGGCACAAGGTCGGCAGCCAGATCGTCCTCGTCATTCCCCCGGACAAGGGGTACGGCTCGGCCGGCAGCCCGCCGAAGATCCCGGAGAACGCGACGCTGATCTTCGTCATCGACATCCTCTCGGCCGACGGCTGAGACGGCACGAGCGCTCGACCGCCCGGTCAGGCGCTGCAGTCCACCACCAAGGAGGAACACCATGGCCAAGCAGAAGCCCGAAGTCGAATTCCCCGGCGGGGAGGCTCCCACGGAGCTCGTCATCGTCGACGACATCATCGGCGACGGCCCCGAGGCGAAGCCCGGGGACACCGTGAGCGTCAACTACGTCGGCGTCGCCCACTCGACGGGCGAGGAGTTCGACGCCTCGTACAACCGCGGCACCCCGCTCGAGTTCCGTCTCGGCTCCGGCATGGTCATCGCCGGCTGGGACCAGGGCATCCAGGGGATGAAGGTCGGCGGCCGCCGCACCCTGCAGATCCCCGCGCACCTCGCCTACGGCGATCAGGGTGCCGGCGGGGTCATCAAGCCCGGCGAGTCGCTGATCTTCGTCTGCGACCTCGAAGGCGTCCGCTGAGCCGACGCCGACTCAGGCGGGGGAGACGAGCCCCGCCGCATACCTGCCCGCCGCGGCGGCAGCGAGGAACGCTGCCGCATCGGCGGGCAGTCTGCGTCCCATCGTCGACAGGCCCACGGGGCTGTCCTCCAGGGCCGCCCACAGCCCGGTGAGATCGACGTCGACGAGCTCATGGTCGCGCAGCTGCGGCAGCTGGTCGGCGACCACTTCGGCGATGACCTGCGGGTCGGGATCCATGGCGGCGCGGTCGGTCTCCGGCAGCGTCGCGAAGTCGGGCACCGGCACCCGCACGCCCGGACGGGCCACCTCGGCGAGCGCGGTGAGCGTATGGTGGGAGATCCCGAAATGCCGGCCCCGGGCGTCGGCGTTCGACATCCGCAGCACCCCGACGGGGATGCCGCCGAGGAGGGCGGCGGCGTTGAGGTGCTCGCCGACGACGAGACCGGAGAACCCGTACTTCGTTCCCGTTCCGAGGTTGCCCGGTCCCTGCGCGACGACGGCGATGTCGGCGCCGAGGACGTGCTTGGCCGCGAGCAGGCCGGTGTGGATCGTCACCGCCTCGTGATCAGCACCCCACGACTGACCCGTGCTGATGCTGCCGGCGATCCACCCGGCAGCGGTGAGACCGGCCACGGCCTGGGAGAACGCGGCCGGCAGCGCCGCGCCGTCGGTGAGGATGTAGGCGATGCGCAGCGTCGGATCGACGGCGCGGATGCCGGCGACGATCGCCGGCAGCGCGGAGTGGAGGTCGGCGACGACGACGGGCATGCCGTCGATCGAGTCCGCCGCGGCGAGGGTCTCATGATGCTCCGACTCCTGATCGTCGACGCCGAGGACCATCGTCTGCAGGGGGGAGTAGCGGTCCTTGACGAGATGGCCGGGACCCGGGGCCGGGTCCGCGGGCAGACGGTCGGGCAACGCCACGATGAGGCCGAAGCCGCCGGTGCCGAGCCGCTTCGCGAGCGCGGAGACGTTGAGCAGGACGGTGTCGCCGACCTGCGGCGTGCCGACCGCCTCGGTGTAGGCGATCGCCCTGATCCGGGCCACATCCGTGCCCGGCAGCGGCCGATCGAGGTCGGCGTCGACCTCGGTGAGGCCGGGACGGGAGGAGCGGATGCCTGCGACAGTGCCTGTGCGCCAATGAATCATGGTCCCAACCCTATCGCCCGATCCCTGTGGCGGTGGGTTACGGTGGATGCTGTGAACACACAACGCGCCAGCCGCCAGCGGCAGCAGACCGAGCGGCTGATGAACCTGCTCATCGCCCTGCGGGCGGCCCGCGGCTGGGTGTCCCGGACGACCCTGATGAGCGCCATCGACGGCTACGGCGACCTCGACGACGCCGCCTTCGACCGCAAGTTCTCCCGCGACAAGGAGCTGCTGCGGCACATGGGGATCACGATCGCGACCCGCGGCGAGCACGACGCGTACTCCGATGTCGGGGAGACCGGGTACCGGATCTCCACCGACGACTATGCGATGGGCGATGTCGATCTCACCCCCGCCGAGGCGGCAGCGGTGGCCGTGGCCGCGCGCTTCTGGTCCGACACCGAACTCGGCGCCTCGAGTGCGCAGGCCCTGACGAAGCTGCGGGCGCTCGGCATCGAGCTCACCGCCGGGCAGGGGCTGAGCATCGGCCCGGGGGCGGCGAGCAAACTCGGCAACGTCAACTTCGCCACCGCCCTCCACCACATCAACGCCCGGGAAGCGGTGAGCTTCAAGTACCACAAGCCCGGGCAGAGCCCGCGGAAGGTGCGCCTCGAACCCTACGCCCTGCTCAGCCGCGGGGACCGGGTCTACCTCATCGGCTTCGACCTCGACCGGGGTGCCGAACGCACGTTCCGGCTCACCCGGATCGAGGGGAAGCTCACCAAGCTCGGCGGACGGGAGCCCGGGGACTACGAGATCCCCGCCGACTTCGCGCCCGCGGTCAGCCTCCAGGCGAGCACCGAGATGGCCGTCGTCACCGAGGCGCGGCTGCGCCTCGCCGCCCACCGGGCCGATCCGCTGCGCCGGCGCCGGGTGCGCGAGGACGGCGAGGACATCATCGTCGAGTACTCCGACGCCCAGACGCTCGCCGCCGAGATCGTCGGCTTCGGCGACGCCGTCGAGGTCCGCGGGCCCGCCGAGCTCGTCCGCGCGGTGCAGGCGCGCCGGGAGACGATCGCCGATTCCCTCGACCGCTTGGGAGGTCGCAGTGTCCTCAGCGCGTGAGAGGCTCACCCGGCTGCTCAGCCTCGTGCCCTACCTCGACGCCCACCCCGGCGCCGACCTCGAGGAGACGGCGGCGTACTTCGGCATCGACGCGGCGACCCTCATCGACGACCTCGAGCTCCTCTTCGTCACCGGTCGTCCCGGCCACATGCCCGACGACCTCATCGACGCGACGTGGGACGGCGGGAAGATCTTTATCTCCAACGCCGAGGAGGTCTCCGTCCCCGTGCGCCTGAGCGCCGAGGAGGCCGGTGTCCTCGTCCTCGCCCTCGAGCTCATCGCCGCCCTGCCGGGACTCGACGCCGAGGCGGTGCGCACGGCGGCGGCGAAGCTGCGGGTCGCGGCAGGGGAGAACCTCCACACCCCCGTCGACGTCGATCCCGTCCCCGCCGACGAGGAGCTGATGAGCGCGCTCAAGGGGTTCATCGCCGCCGAGGCGGCCGTCGAGATCGACTACTACGTCGAGTCCCGCGACGAACTGACCACGCGCACCATCGCCCCCACGCGGCTCGTGCCCGGGGCCGACTGGTATCTCGATGCGTGGTGCTACTCCGCGCAGGGCCCGCGCCGCTTCGCCCTGTCCCGGATCCGCGCCTGGACGGAGACCGCGCATCCGCCGATGCACGAGGGTGCCGCCCCCGAGGCGCCGACCGAGGTGACGATGACCCTGACCGCGGCCGGGGCGTGGCTCGCCGACGAGCTCGACGTCCGTGAGCGGACGTACGGCGTCGACGGCGACGGCAGCGTCGAGATCCGTCTCACCGTTCACTCCCGCGACTGGCTGGCCCGGTTCCTCCTCGGCCATGCCGACGTCGTCTCCGCCATCGACGCGCCGGCCGCGGTGGCCGCCGCCCGGGAGCGCCTCGGCTGATCGGCGCGCGCGGATGAAAGGCTCAGCCGCACAGCGTAGAATTGCCAGGAGCAGTCACAAGCCTAGGAGCTCTCATGAACTTAAGCCCCATGCACATCGCCGTGGTGGTCATCGTCATCATCCTCATCTTCGGTGCTCCCAAGCTGCCGATGCTGGCCAGGAGCCTCGGCCAGTCGCTGAAGATCTTCAAGTCCGAGGTCAAGGACCTCCGCAGCGATGACAACGAAGAGAAGACCACCGAACCGGGTCAGCTGGGACGAGAGTCCGACCAGTCGGCCCCGCGCACCACGCCTGATGCCGCGCCGAACCCGTCCGCGGCGCAGCCGAACCAGGATCCGCAGTCTCGCGAGAAGTGAAATCCCACAGCGAACGGAGCGGCCTGTCCTCACGGAAGAAGAACCCTGAGAAGAAGATGCCCGTCATGGGGCATCTCATCGAACTGCGCAACCGGTTCGTCATCGCGGCCGTCGCCATCCTCCTCGGCGCCATCGGCGGCTGGTTCCTCTACGACCCGGTCCTCGACATCCTCCAGGAGCCGGTGAGGACGATCAACGACTCCACCGGTCGGGTGGCGCAGGTCAACTTCGCCGGCGTCGCCTCGCCGTTCGACATGAAGATCAAGCTCTCGTTCTTCATCGGCCTCTTCATCTCGTGCCCGATCTGGCTCTATCAGGTCTGGGCGTTCGTCGTCCCCGGCCTGACGAAGAAGGAGAAGCGCTACTCGTTCGGGTTCCTCGGCGCCGCCGTCCCGCTCTTCCTCGCGGGCGCCGCGATGGCGTTCTTCGCGCTGCCGAACGCCGTCAAGGCCCTGACCTCGTTCACGCCCTCTGGCGCGACGAACATCATCCCGGCGCAGGACTACCTCAACTTCGTCATGGTCATCATCGTCGTCTTCGGCCTCGCCTTCGTGCTGCCCGTCCTCATGGTCGGACTCAACATGCTCGGCATCCTCTCGGCGACGCGGATCCGCAAGTCCTGGCGCATCATCGTGATGATCACCTTCGTCTTCGCCGCCGTCGCCACCCCCACCCCCGATGCGATGTCGATGTTCTTCCTCGTCATCCCCATGCTCACGCTCTTCTGCCTGGCGTGGGGGATCTGCGTGCTCGGCGACCGCAGACGCAAGCGCAAGCTCGTCGCCCAGGGCGTCTGGGTCGACCCGGACGAACTCGACGACGACGATGAGAAGGGACAGCGATGAACGACTCCCAGAGTCCGGCCGCCGCGTATGCGGAGTTCCGGGCCCGCGCCGAACGCGACCAGACGCCGCTGGGACGGTTCATCGCCCGCACCGACTTCGCCCTCGACGACTTCCAGCTCGAGGCCTGCACCGAACTGCAGGAGGGCAAGGACGTCCTCGTCACCGCGCCCACCGGGGCGGGCAAGACGATCATCGCCGAATTCGCCGTCGACCTCGCGATGGACGAGGGCAAGCGGGTCTTCTACACGACCCCGATCAAGGCCCTGAGCAATCAGAAGTTCGCCGATCTCGTCGCCGTCCACGGGGCGGAGAACGTCGGCCTCCTCACCGGTGACACGTCGATCCGGCGCGATGCGCCGATCATCGTCATGACGACCGAAGTGCTGCGCAACATGCTCTACAACGACCCCGAGGGCCTCGACGACCTCGGCTTCGTCGTCCTCGACGAGGTCCACTACCTCGCCGACCGCTTCCGCGGGCCCGTGTGGGAAGAGGTCATCATCCACCTGCCCGAACGCGTCCAGGTCGTCTCGCTCTCGGCGACGGTGTCGAACGTCGAGGAGTTCGGGGCGTGGCTGCGCGAGGTCCGCGGGCCGACGACGGTGATCTCGACCTCGCACCGTCCGGTGCCGCTGGTCAACCACGCGCTCGTCGGGCACCGCATGTACGACCTCTTCACCCACCACGACTCCGAGCGCATCGATCCCGCCCTCTCCCACGCCACCCGGACGTACGGGGGACCGCGGTCGAAGCGCGAGCGCGGGGCCAAGGCCCGCTTCCGCCGGCCCAGCCGCACGCAGATCGTCGCCTCCCTCGCCGAGGCGGGGATGCTGCCGGCGATCATGTTCATCTTCTCCCGCAACGGCTGCGACGAAGCCGTCGAGCAGTACATCGCCACAGGGGCCGACCTCAACACGCGTGAGGACAAGGTCATCGTCAACGCCGCGCTCGAGCGACTGCGCGACGAACTGCCCGCCGAGGACCTCGGAATCCTCGGCTACCACTCGTTCCGCGAGGGGCTCCTCCTCGGCGTGGCCGCCCACCATGCCGGGATGATCCCGCAGTTCAAGGAACTCGTCGAGGAGCTCTTCTCCGCCGGCGTCATCAAGGTCGTCTTCGCCACGGAGACCCTGGCGCTGGGCATCAACATGCCCGCCCGCACCGTCGTCCTCGAGAAGCTCGTGAAGTTCAACGGCGAAGCCCATGCGTCGATCACCCCGGGGGAGTACACGCAGCTGACCGGCCGCGCCGGCCGCCGCGGCATCGACCGGATCGGCCACGCCGTCGTCGTGTGGCATCCGACGATGGACATCAGCGAGGTCGCCGGTCTCGCCTCGAACCGCTCGTACGCGCTGAGCTCGGCGTTCGGTCCGACATACAACATGACGGCGAACCTGCTCTCCCGGATGAGTCCCGCCGACGCGGCGAAGGTGCTCGAGACCTCGTTCGCCCAGTTCCAGGCCGACAAGGCCGTCGTCGGTCTGGCCCGGAAGGTCCGGAAGAACGAAGCGACGATCGCGGCGTACGAGACGTCGATGCAGTGCGACCGCGGCGACTTCGGCGAGTACGCGCGGCTGCGGCAGCAGATCTCCGAGACGGAGAAGCAGGAGACGCGGACGAAGTCGAAGACGAAGCAGCGGGACATCGTCGAATCGCTGACCGCGCTCAAGGTCGGCGATGTCATCACCCTGCCGACGAAGCGCGTCGAGGGCACCGCGGTGATCATCGCCCCGATGAGCTCCCGCGACGGGGTCTCCCGGCTGCCGACGGTGCTCACCGAACAGGGCAAGGTCTGGCATCTGCGTCCCCACGAGGTCACCGAACCGGTCGCCTCGATGGGGCGGATCAAGGTGCCGAAGAAGTTCAATCACCGGCAGGCCGCCGACCGGCGGGTGCTGCTCGGCATCCTCGCCGAGGCGATCGCCGACGGCCGCGTCGACCGTGACGCGCACTGGGTCTCGACCCCGACGGGCACCGGGGTGAGCACGACGGTCGCCGAACTCCAGGCGCGGCTGCGGGCCCATCCCTGCCATGACTGTCCCGACCGCGAGATGCACGCCCGGTGGGCCAATCGCGCGGCGAAGCTGCAGAAGGAGAACGCGTCGCTCATCAAGCGCATCGAGGGACGCACGACCTCGATCGCCCTCGTCTTCGAACGCGTGCAGGAGGTGCTGGCGACGCTCGGGTTCGACCCGGAGCATTCTGACATGCTGCGCCGCATCTACGGGGAGCGCGACCTCCTCGTGGCGCTGACGGTCCGCGCCGGCCTCTGGGACAGGCTCACGGAACCCGAACTCGCGGCCTTCGCCTCGAGCTTCGTCTACCAGGCCCGGCGCAGCGAGAGCTTCCACGCCGAACGCGCCCCCAGCCGCGACCTCAAGGTCGCAGGCGATGAGGCGATCGACCTGTGGAAGGAGCTCTACCGGCTCGAGGAGCAGCACGCGCTGACCCCGACGCCGGAACCCGACCGCGGGCTGTTCACTCCGATGTACCGGTGGACGGAGGGCAAGAACCTCGCCGAGTCCCTGAGGGGCACGGACATCGCCGCCGGCGACTTCGTCCGCTGGGCGAAGCAGACGCTCGACCTCCTCGGACAGCTCACCGAGGTCGTCACCCCGGAGACCGCGGTGCGCATCCGCCGGACCATCGATGCGGTGCGCCGCGGCGTCGTCGCCGACGACTCCTGAGGCGACGACGCGCGAGCCGCCGGCTCGCGTACCCCTGCCTCGCGAGCCGGCGCCTCAGCGGCGGATGCGCTTGACGATGTTCTCGATGTCGGAGCCGAAGGCGTTCTCCGTCGTCAGATAGGTCCACGTCGACGAGGGGCGCTTGAGGCCGTGGGAGGCGAGGTCGATCCCGGTGTCGGTGAACTCCGCTTCCTCGACCGTGGCCTGCGAGTCGTCGAGGACATCGGACCAGAACGAGGAGAACACGCGGATCGACTCCGTGTTGAACGCCTCGTGCGGCTTCTCCTTCGCGAAGGTGCGCAGGTGGATGCCCTCCCGCAGGTCGTTGAGGAACGCGAGATGGTCGACCCACCGGGCGTCGAGGTGGAAGAGGAGCACGGAGCGCAGGCTCTCATCGATGAGGTCGGTCGAATGCTCCTTCTCGAGGTCGGTCACCGTGTCCCCGAGGCGCTCCCTGAGCTCGTCGATGGCCTCGTTGTCCTCCCGCAGCTCCCGGCGGCGGGCGAGGACGAGTTCGCGCTGCTTGGCCATGAGCTCGTTGAACCGCCACGTGTCGCGGTGCAGGGCCGTGTTCTGCCCCTCCGCGACCCGCTGGGCGTGCTCGACGAGGGTGAGGGCCCGCTTCGATTCGATCCATCCGTTCTCATCGCCCTCGGTGACGAAGCGCTGGATCTCCGGGACGCGGGTGAGGAGCTCGTCCTCGAGGCTTGTGAAGAACACCGATGATCCCGGATCCCCCTGCCGTCCGGCACGACCGCGCAGCTGGTCGTCGAGGCGGGAGGAGAGGTAGCGTCCGGCGCCGATGACGAGCAGCCCGCCGGCCTCGGCGACCTCGTCGTCGGCGAGGCGGATGTCGGTGCCGCGCCCGGCCATCTGGGTCGACACGGTCACGGCGCCGGCGCGTCCGGCATCGCCGATGATCGCGGCTTCGGCCGAGTCGTCCTTGGCATTGAGGACGGCGACGTCGACGCCGCGGTCGATGAGGCGGGCGGCCAGGGATTCGCTTTCGGCCACCGAGGAGGTGCCGATGAGCACGGGGCGGCCCTTCGTGTGGTTCTCGACGACCTCCTCGACGATGGCCCGCTCCTTCGACTCCTGATACGTGTAGAGCCGGTCGGGTTCGTCATCGCGGATGACGGGCAGATGCGTGTCGACGGGGACGATCTCGAGTGAGTAGAACTCGCGGAGGTCGTCGCCGACGGCGAGCGCCGTTCCGGTCATCCCGCACACGGTGGCATAGCCGTGGATGAGCTCTTCGACCGTCATCTGGTCGAGGATCTCCCCGCTCTCGGTGGTCACGAGCTTCTCCTTGGCCTCGACGGCGGCCTGGAGGCCGTCGGGCCAGCGCTGGAGTTCGGCGACGCGGCCGCGGGAGGCGGAGATGAGCTTGATCGCTCCGTCGACGACGAGGTAGTCGACGTCGCGTTTGACGAGCGCCTTGGCGTAGAGGGCGAGGTTGACGGCGGCGAGGTCTGCCGCGCCGTCGCCGTAGAGCTCGACCCCGAGTTCGTCCTCGACGCGGGTGACGCCGTCGTCGGTCAGGGACACCGCGCGGCGGTCGGGGCTGATCTCGTAGTCGACGCCCGGGTGGAGGGTCTCGACGAGCGCGGCGATGCGCTCGTTGCCGTCCTCGATGCTCGAGGAGCCGGCGAGGACGAGGGGGACCCTGGCTTCGTCGATGAGGACGGAGTCGGCCTCGTCGACGATGACGACGTCGCGTTCGGCGACCCTGATGTCGTCATCGTCGAGGACGAAGCGGTCGCGCAACACGTCGAAGCCGACCTCGGTGACCGAGGCGTAGAGCACCTCGGCACGGTAGGCGGCGCGGCGCTCGGCGTCGTCCTGGGCAGCGGAGATCGCCGCGGAGGTCACGCCGAGGAGGTCGAAGACCGGCTGCATCCAGCTGCGGTCGCGCACCGCGAGGTAGTCGTTGACGCTGACGACGTGGACCCGGCGGCCCTGGAGCGCGTACCCGGCGGCAGCGAGGGCGCCGACGAGGGTCTTGCCCTCACCGGTGGCCATCTGGACGATGTGGCCCTGGAGGAGACCGACGAGACCGGTCAGCTGCGTGTCGTAGGCGCGTTCGCCGAGGGTGCGTTCGGCGGCTTCGCGGGCGAGTGCGGCGTATCGGATGAGCGTGTCCTTGGCTCCGCCGCTGGCGAAGACCTCACTGGCCGCCTCGGTGAGTTCGGCATCGCTGAGATCGGCGAATTCGGCGCCGGCGGCGTCGATGTCCGCGGTGGCCTTCTCGAACCAGCCGGTGGCCTTCTCGGCCTGCGCGCCCGGGCGGTTGAGCAAACGGGAAAGGAGTCCCAAGTCATCGTCCTGTCTGTTGCGGGGGTCGAGAGTCGATTCTATCCTCGACGGCGATCGGCCATGACCCGTCGACGACCGCCTCGGCGTTGCCCTTGCGGCGCAGGAACGACTGGAGATCCGCGGCCTGAGCGCGCTTCCAGTCCCGCTGGGCGGCCATGATCTGCGGCCCGGTCAGTCCCGCGATCTCCACCGAGCTGTCAGCGATCGCTCGGGAGATGTCCAGGGCGGCGCGCGCGTCGGCGGCCGCGTCGTGGGCGTCGAGGAGGGCGACGTGCCATGCCTCGGCGGTCGCGGTCAGGGTGCGCTTGCCCTTGCGGTACCGGTCGACGTGCCGGTCGATGACGAAGGTGTCGACGATCGCCGGCAGCAGCTCGCTCAGCGTGAGGTCGGGGCGGTGGCGCCGGACCTCGGCGTCGAGGACGCTGAGGTCGTAGACGATGTTGTGTCCGACGACGACGGCGCCCTCGTCGCGGAAGCCGGCGAACGCTGAGCACAGGGCGGTGACGACCTCGACGGCGGGGGAGCCGTTGGCCTGCGCGTACTCCGTGGTGATGCCGTGGACGGCGCGGGCGGACTCGGGGATCTCGATGCCGGGATCGGCCAGCCACATCTCGACGCGGTCGGGGTCCTCGACGAGCGCGGCGGTGACGATGCGCGCGGTCGCCGGTTCGACCCCCGTCGTCTCGAGGTCGAAGCCGATGAGGCGGGCCTGCGGCCACGGCGGCGCGGTGGCAGCACTCGAGGCAGGCCCCGGCGCGGGCACGGCCGCTGTGTCCGCCGCCGGGGCGGCGCCGTCGCGGGCGGCTTCGCTCAGGGCCGCGAGCAGGTTGTCGACGGAGCGGGTGATGTTCTGTCCCGCCGCGGCCGCCGTCACGGCGTCGGCGTCGACCGGGTGGGGCAGCGCCGTGAGATCGAGACCGTGGGCGACGTCGGTCAGGCACGTCATCACGTCGACGGTCTTGAGCAGCGTCTCCTCGGAGTCGACGATCGTCGTCGCCCGCTTCGGGCTCAGACCCCCGTCCTTGACCCCTGCCTTGGCCGCGGAGATGATGCCGGACAGCGAGCCGAAGCTCGTCAGCAGGGTGGCGGCGGTCTTCTCCCCGATGCCCGGCGCGCCCGGCAGCCCGTCGGAGGGGTCGCCGCGCAGCGCGGCGAGCTCACGGTAGCGCAGGCCGGTCGCGACCCCGTAGAGCGCCGGGAGGTCGGCGGCGCCGATGGCCTCCCATTCGCCGCCCTTGCGCGGGCGCAGCACGCTGATGTCGCGCTCGGCGTCGAGGAGGGCGAGCAGGTCCCGGTCGGGGGAGACGATGACGACCGGGGTCGTCGACTCCGCGGCGAGAGTGGCGATGACGTCGTCGGCCTCGGTCCCTTCCACCTCGGCGATGGGAATGCCGGCGGCCGCGAGCACCCGACGCATGATCGGCAGCTGGGCGTCGAGTTCGGGAGGGATCTCCGTGCCGGCCTCGGCGTCCTTGATCCGGGCCGCCTTGTACTCGGGCATGATCCGGGTGCGGAACTCCGGGCGCCAGTCGGCGTCCATCGTCGCGATCACCCGCGCCGAGGAGAAGCGGCGGATCATCTGGGCGATGGCGTCGATGACTCCGCGGACGGCGTTGACCGGCTGGCCCTCGTCGTTGACGATCGAATCCGGCACCGAATAGTAGGCGCGGTAGTAGAGCGCGGGCGTGTCGACGAGTACCAAAGGCTTCACAGTCCCCGACGATACCCGACGGCGCTGACACCGCGACGCCCGATGCGCGCGGTGCGCGGCGGCAGGTGTAGCCTGGCGGCTGTGATCATGTACTACGGCGGAGATGTCTACAGCAGCGTCGATCCCTTCGCGACTGCCCTCGGCAGCGCGGACGGGACCGTGAACTTCATCGGCTCGGACGAGGCGGCACTCGCCCTCGACGCCGAGGCGATCGACCTGGGCGGTGACTTCCTCACGCCCGGGTTCGTCCATGCCGGCCTCCTCCTCGACGAGGCGGCGCCGAGTCCGGCCGCCCTCCATGACGCGGGCATCGCCTACGTCCACGCCCTCGGCGATGAGGCGGGCATTGCGCGCTTCGCGGCCGACGCGCCCGAGGGCCTCACGGTCATCGGCTACCCGGAGCTCGCGGCCGGCGGCAGCCGGGCGTGGCTGCCCGCCGCGGCCCTGGCGGAACTGACGGCCCTGCCCGAGACCTCCCTCTACCTCGTCGTCGCCGACGCTGAGGAGCTCACCGCAGTGCTCACCCGACTCGCCGCGGACCCCGCCCACGCGCAGCGCTGGGGGTACCGTCTGCTCCTCGACTTCACGGTGCCCGCGTCCCTCGTCGATGACATCGGCCGGACCGGTGTCGCACTCACCCTCGACCCGAGCCGCGACCAGCCCCTGGCCGCGCTGCTCTCCGCCGGAGCGCAGGTCTCCTTCGTCTTCGCCCACGAATCGCCGTGGGTGAGCGTGCGCGACGCGGTCATCGGCAGCGACGGGGTCGGCGCGCGCGCCGCCTTCAACGCCGCCACCCGGTTCGCCCACCGGGCCGCTGGCAACCCCGAGGGCGGAGTGCTCCGTCCCGGTGCCGCCGCCGACTACGTGCGGTGGCGGGTCGAACGCCTCGTCGTCCAGGTCGCCGACCCCCGGGTGGCGGCGTGGAGCACGGATCCGGCCTCCGGCACCCCCGGGCTGCCCGAGCTCGCTCCCGACGTCGCCCTGCCGACACGCGTGAGCTGAGCCGGATTTCAATCCGACACGCCGAGAAGCGGAAAGTTTTCTTCCCCTTGACACTTCGCTCTCACCTGCGGATTTGATCAAAGTCGCAGGTCACAGACATTTTGCAGACTCGGGTCGAGCGATTAGATTCGTCGTTGACGTTCCACCGGTCGTGGAATGGAGCCGACACTCCTGTCAATAGATAACTCACTGTGCGCCGCGGTTGTCCCGTTCGCGCACAGCGTGGTCCGAAGGCGGGGGTGTCGGCTCATTGTTTGCTCCCGGGTGGGCGTAGGGTTGACGCCGTGGTTTCGAAGATTCTGGTAGTCATCCCGACGTACAACGAACGTCTCGCCCTTCCCGTCACCCTTGCGGGGCTGTTCGAGCATCAGCCCGAGGTCGACGTCCTCGTCGTCGACGACGGCTCTCCCGACGGGACGGGGGAGTGGGCCGCTGCGCAGGCGGCCGTCGATGAGCGCGTCCACGTCCTCCACCGCACGGAGAAGGCCGGTCTCGGCATGGCCTACATCGCCGGCTTCACGTGGGCGCTCGAGCGCGACTACGAGATCATCTGCGAATTCGATGCCGACGGGTCGCACCGGCCCCTCGACCTCGGACAGCTCATCGCTCCGGCACTCGCCGGTGCCGCCGACCTCGTCATCGGCTCCCGCTGGGTGCGCGGCGGCGCGATCGTCGACTGGCCCCGGTCCCGCTTCCTCCTCTCGCGAGGGGCCAACCTCTACGTCGACGCGATGATGGGCCTCGGGGTCCGGGACGCCACTGCCGGCTTCCGCGCGTACCGCCGCGAGGTCCTCGAGGCGCTGCAGCTGACCGGGGTCGAATCCCAGGGCTACTGCTTCCAGATCGACATGACGTATCGCACGATCGAGGCCGGCTTCCGCGTGCTCGAGGTCCCGATCGTCTTCGTCGAACGCGAACTCGGGGAGTCGAAGATGAGCTCCTCGATCATCTCGGAGGCGTTCACGAAGGTCGCCGGCTGGGGACTGGCCCGCCGCGGCCGCCAGGTGCGCGCCCTCTTCGGACGCTGAGGGCCCCGGTTCCGTTCGCGAATGCACGAGGGGCGTCGACCTCTCGGTCGACGCCCCTCGTGTCGGGCAGCGGAGTCTCAGCTCTGCGCGGGCACCTCACCGCGGCGAATCGCCAGGCGCTCGTCGAGGAGGACCTGGAGTTCGTCGAAGGACCGGCGCTCGAGGAGCATGTCCCAGTGCGAGCGCACGTGCTTCTCGGGTTCGCCGTCGGGTTCGTTGACGCCGACGCGCACGCCGATGCCGTGGATGCCCGAATCCCACGTCGAGGGGACCTCCGCCTCGATCGAGAACGGAACCTTGAAGCGGGTGCCGTCCTCGCATTCGAATTCGACCATCTGGCGCGGCGCCGGCTCGACGCCCTCCTCCGACTCCAGGCTGCGCGAGCCCAACTGTGTTCCGCGAAGACTGCGTTCGCTCATCTCTTCGACCTTCCGACTCGACTGCAGACGTGCATACGAAAGCAACAGTCTACCGCTTCGGGCTATTCCCCTGCGCGGACGGTCAGCCGAGCGTGCGCTGCGCGAGCGGCACGTCGTCGGTGACGATGGCGTCGACGCCGAGGCCGGCGAGCGTGCGCATGTCGGCTGCCTCATTGATCGTCCACACATGCACCTCGAGGCCGAGCCGGTGGGCGCGGTCGACGAAGTCGCCCGTGACGATCGGCACGCCCTTCCAGCGCATCGGCACCTGGAAGGCGTCGAGGTCGGGGGAGAGCTCGAGCAGACCGCGAGTCGGGAAGCCGGGCAGGGCGCCGAGGAGGAACCGTGCCGTCTCCCCGGTGCCCGCCGAGGTGGCCACCCCGGGCAGGCTCGCCCGCAGCCGGCGCAGCGTGGCATCGGAGAACGACGCCAGGCGCAGGGAGTCCTCGATGCCGCCGAGGCGGACGAAGCGGACCATCGCCGCGATCGACTCCGGAGCCTTGACGTCGATGTTCCACTTCGCACCCGGCAGGGCATCGACGAGATCGCCGAGGCGGGGCAGGCGTCCGCCGTCGACGAGGTCGATGGCGTCGAGCTCGTCGGCCGGCAGGTCCCGGATGAGATGCGGGCAGTCCGCGATGCGCCGCAGATCCGCATCGTGGGCGGCGAAGAGGACGCCGTCGGCGGAGGCGTGGACGTCGGTTTCCATCCAGACGATTCCCGCGTCCCAGGCCGCGGTGAACGCCGTGAGCGTGTTCTCACTCGTGCCGGGCCACAGGCCGCCGCGGTGGGCGATGATCTCAGGCTGGGAATTCATGATCCAATCCTAGAGTCCTGTTGAAATCTCTCCTGGTGTCGACAACGATGGAGGCATGAGCCGAGCACAGGACCCCATCGAACCGGACTTCGTCATCGATTCGACCAAGCGCACCCCCACCGAGCGGGCGCGCACCGCGGCGACCCGCGCCTACGGCGCCGCGAGCAGCGGCGTGAGGAACGTCCGTGAGGCCGCAAAGGGCTCACGCCTCATCGAGGCCGCCGAGTCGTCGGTGAACAGGGCGCTCGGCAGCGTCTCCCATGCGATCGACGACGCCGTGCGCAGCGGCAAGGTCGAACGCGCCTTCGACCGGGCACAGGAGACCGTGACCTCGGGCGCCGACAGCGTCCGCCGACTGGTCACGCGGCGGTCACGGGACACCGGCGATGCCGCCGGGCGCACCCGCGACTGACACCGCCGCAGTGACGGAAGTCTCCTGCGCTCGGGCGGCGATTGCGCGTGCCGCGTTGAAAATGTAACAGTTCGTTAACTAGACTGGCCCCAGGTAACGATCCGATAACTTGGGGCACAGGCTCGCTGAGCGTGTGCCGCGCACTCTCACGCGAAGGACGGACTGTGGGCAAACACTCCTCGACCTCGACGAAGGGCTCGCTCCTCGCCGCACTCAAGCCGGCGAAGAAGCGCACAGGGCGCCACGCACCCGAGGCGAACTCGGCGACCGGAGTCCTCTCCGCCGTCCGGTCGCGCCCCGTGCTCTCGGCCTTCATCGTGCCCGCCGCCGCGACCGCGGCGGTCGTCGGGTCGACGTTCGCGATGGCGCCGAATGCCGCCGGACCCGCGGAGCAGGTCGTCGCGCAGAGCCCGGTCGTCGTCGAGGTTCCCGCTGCCAGCCCGGCCGCCGATGAGAACCTCAAGAAGGCCGAGGAGCAGGCGAAGGCCGAGCCGGAGAAGCTCTCGCTCGAAGCGAAGACGAAGGCACCGGAGCCCAAGCCGTCGGCCTCGAGCGAGAAGTCGTCGACGGCACAGAGCTCCGGATCGAAGTCCTCCGGATCCGACGACTCCGCACCCTCGAAGTCGGGGTCCTCGGCCGGCAGCTCCGGTTCGTGCCCGATGTCCTACTACGGCGGCGGTGACGGCTTCGACGGACAGAAGACCGCGAACGGCGAGACGTTCAACACGAACGAGCTCACCGCCGCGCACAAGAGTCTGCCCTTCGGCTCGAAGGTGAAGATCACGAACAAGGCCAACGGCAAGTCCGTGACCGTGCGCATCAATGACCGCGGCCCCTACAGCGGATCCCGCTGCATCGACCTCTCGAAGGCCGCGATGTCCGCCGTCGGCGGCATCAGCGCCGGGGAGATCCAGGGCACCTACGAAGTCCTCTGACACCGATCGCGCGGCCGGTCACAGCCGGCCGGTCCCTCTGTTGAGTTCGAGAAGCTCGCACGCCCGGCGTGCGAGCTTCTCGCGCACTTCCGCCGGGGAGACGACCTCGACCCCGGGCACGGTGAGCAGCTGCGAGACGGCGACCTCGACCGATTCGAGGGCGATGTCGACCTCGATGCGGCCCACCCCGTCGGCCCCGGTGACCGGACGGGCGGCGGCCACCGCCTCGGCGGTGAGGGGACCGGGGACGTGGTGGACGAGATCAGCGCACGCCGTCTGCGGGAGCCGGATCCGGACCGGCAGTGTGCGCAGACTCCGGTCGAAGTCGATGCGCGCCTGCTGCCAGTGGTCGGCGAGGTCGAATCCCGTGGGACCGGTCGCCTGCGTCCAGTGCACGCGGACCTCGGAGATCCGCGAGACCCGATACGTCCGGGGCGCGACTCCCGGCGGCTGGGCGACGAGGTACCAGCGCCCGGCCTTGACGACGAGACCCAGCGGAATGACGCTGCGTTGCCGGGTGCCGTCGGCCCGCGCATAGGCGAAGCGGAGACCGCGGCGCTGGCGCAGTGCGGTGGCCACGGTGTTCAGTGCCGGGGGAGCGGCCTCCTCGGCGAACCAGTCGGGACCGTCGACGATGACGGTGCGCGTGAGATCGTCGTGACCGGAAACAGCGGCGATCTTCGCCCGCGCTGTCGCGAGGTCGCCGGAGAGCCCGAGATCAGCGGAGGCGAAGGATCCGAGGAGCACCGAATCGAGTTCGGTGCGGGTGAGGCCCGACAGCGGTGACGTCCACTCGCCGAGGAGGCTCACCCCGCCGCCCGGACCGGACTCCGTGACGATGGGCACGCCCATCCGGGAGAGTTCAGCGAGGTCGCGGTAGATCGTGCGCACCGTGACCTCGAGGCGGGTCGCGAGGTCGCTCGCCGTGAGCGGATGCGACCGCGCCGAGAGCAGCGCGATCTCCGAGACGAGTCGGGCGGCCTTCACGCAGCTCTCCCGACCGGCGACACAGCATCCATGGACAGAGATTCTATGCTCATCCCTGACAGTGGATGTCAGGGATCGGGGTCGAGGATCGATCCATGACGCATTCACCAGCTCCAGCTCAGTCCTCCACCCGACCCGCACCGACCCGTCTCGACAGCCGACCGTTGGCCGGCCGGACCGCTCTCGTCGCCGGGGCGACCCGCGGCGCCGGCCGGGCGATCGCCCGGGAACTCGCCGCCGCCGGAGCATTCGTGTGGTGCACCGGCCGGTCGACGGCCGGCGCACCATCGGACTACGGGCGACCGGAGACGATCGAGGAGACGGTCGACCTCATCCGCGCCGCCGGGGGAGAGGGGCAGGCCGTGGTCTGCGACCACCTCGACGAGGAGTCGTTGTCCGCCCTGGCCGAGCAGGTCGAGGCGGAGGGCCGGGGCCTCGACATCCTCGTCGGCGACATCGGCGGAGAGGCGTACGTGTCCTGGGGTCAGCCGCTGTGGGAGGGCGACGGCGCCCAGGGTCGGCGACTCCTCGAGACCGGTCTGCTCAGCCACCTCCTCACCGCCCGTGCCCTCCTCCCGCTGCTCACCCGCACACCGGGCGGGCTCCACATCGAGATCACCGACGGCACGAGCGCCTACAACGCGACGCACTTCCGCGAATCCATCTGGCTCGACCTCACGAAGACGGCGATCAGCCGGTTCGCCTTCGGTCTCTCCCATGAGCTCGCCCCCGTCGGCGCGACCGCCGTGGCCCTGACCCCGGGTTGGCTGCGCTCGGAGATGATGCTCGAGGGCTTCGCGACGACTGAGGAGACGTGGCTGACCGACGCCCTCGACGAGTCGAACGAGGCCGCACCCCGGGACTTCGCGATCTCCGAGACCCCGCACCTGATCGGCCGCGGCATCGCCGCACTCGCCGCCGATCCCGACCGTCACCGCTTCACGGGACTCACGCTGAGCAGCTTCGACCTCGCCGGCACCTACGATCTCACCGACCTCGACGGCTCCCGACCCGATTCGTGGGGCTACCTCGCCGCGAAGGAGGACGATCCGTCCGCGGACCCGATGACCTTCCGATGACCGGGTGTCGTGAGACACCGCTACCCAACCCCGGTGCCCGGGACTACTCTGGCAGTACATCAGAGGAACCACGATCCTTGAGGGGAGCGCCATGTCGGAGGAGACAGCAGACGTCATCATCGTCGGAGCCGGGCCGACGGGGCTGACCGCCGCCCGCGCGCTCACCGCGGCGGGCCGGTCGGTCATCGTCCTCGAAGCCCGCGACCGGGTGGGCGGGAGGACGTGGACGGACACGATCGACGGACAGATGTTCGAGATCGGCGGCCAGTGGATCTCACCGGACCAGACGGCGATCCTCGACCTCGTCGACGAACTCGGCCTGACGACCTACCAGCGCTACCGGGACGGCGACAGCGTCTACCTCGCACCCGACGGGACCCGCACCGTCTACGACGGCGGCATGTTCCCCGTGCCCGCGGCCACGCAGGCGGAGATGGAACGCCTCATCGGCCTGCTGGACGACCTCGCCGAGCGCATCGGCGCCGACGCCCCGTGGGACGCCGCCGAGGCCGCCGACCTCGACGCAGTCTCCTTCCAGCACTGGCTGGAGGGGCAGTCCGACGACGCGCTCGCGGTGGCGAACATCGGGATGTTCGTCGCCGGAGGCATGCTGACGAAGCCGACGACCGCGTTCTCGGCGCTCCAGGCGATCCTCATGGCCGCCTCGGCGGGATCGTTCTCCCACCTCGTCGACGACCACTTCATCCTCGACCGCCGGGTCGTCGGCGGCATGCAGTCGGTGTCGCAGCGCCTGGCCGCCGACCTCGGCGAGGACATCGTGCGGCTGAACAGCCCCGTCCGAACCATCGACTGGAGCGGTGAGAACGTCGTCGTCTCCACCGATGACGCGTCCTACACCGGCACCGCGGTGATCGTCGCCGTCCCGCCCAACCTCTACTCCCGGATCACCTACGTCCCGCACCTGCCGCGCCTCCAGCAGGTCTTCCACCAACACCAGTCGATGGGGCTCGTCATCAAGGTCCACGCGACGTACCCGCGCCCGTTCTGGCGGGAGCAGGGCCTGTCGGGCACCGGTTTCGGCGCCGGCCACCTCGTCCAGGAGGTCTACGACAACACGAATCACGGGGAGGAGCAGGGAACGCTCGTCGGCTTCATCTCCGACGTCAACGCCGACCGCATGTGGGCACTGAGCGAGGAGGACCGGAAGACTGAGATCCTCGAGGCGATCGCCGCGTTCCTCGGACCGGAGGCGCTCACCCCGACGGTCTTCCACCTCTCGGACTTCGGGGCCGAGGAATGGACGCGCGGGGCGTACGCGACGAGCTACGACCTCGGGGGACTGAGCCGCTGGGGCCGGTACCAGAACGATCCCGTCGGGCCGCTCCACTTCGCGAGCTCGGACATCGCCGGCCGCGGCTACCAGCACGTCGACGGCGCGGTGCGGATCGGGCGGGACACCGCTGAGACGGTGCTTCGCGCTCTCGCCGACTAGTGGTTAGATGAACGGATGACTTCGGCAACACCCGCACCAGAACGCCCCATCGAAACCGACTCCGGCCTGAGCGCAAAGGGGCTCTCCGCCGGCAAGGTCGGTGCGATCGGCGGCGCGATCATCGGCATCGCCTGCATCGCGCCCGCGTACACGCTCACATCGGGGCTCGGCCCGACGATCTCCGAGGTCGGGGTCCACACCCCCGCGATCCTCCTCATCGGCTTCGTCCCCATGCTCCTCGTCGTCTTCGGCTACCGGGAGCTCAACACCGCGATGCCCGATTCGGGCACGACCTTCACGTGGGCGACGCGCGCCTTCGGCCCGTGGCTCGGATGGATGGGCGGTTGGGGGCTCATCGCCGCGACCGTGCTCGTCCTGTCCAACCTCGCCGCCGTCGGCGTCGACTTCCTCTTCATCCTCCTCAGCCAGATCTTCTCCGATCCCGCGATCGCCGACCTCACCCGGGTGCTGTGGATCAACATCCCCATCACCATCCTGCTCACCGCGGTCGCCGCCTGGATCTCCTACCGCGGCGTCGAAGCCACCGAGAAGGTCCAGGTCTGGCTCGTCGCCTTCCAGGTCATCGCGCTCGGGTGGTTCGTCATCGCCGCACTCATCCACGTCGCCAACGGCACCGCCTTCGACGCCACCCCGGTCAGCCTCGACTGGTTCAACCCGGTCGCGGCCGGGGACTTCTCGACGATCGCGGCGGCCGTGTCGCTGTCGATCTTCCTCTTCTGGGGCTGGGACACCGTCATCACGATGAACGAGGAGGCCAAGGACCCGGAGAAGACCCCCGGCCGGGCGGCGATGCTGACGATCGTCGCGATCGTCGTCATCTACCTCGCCTGCACGATCGCCGTCATCGCCTACGCCGGCGTCGGCACGGAGGGCCTCGGGGCCGGCAACCCGGAGAACCAGGAGTCGATCTTCGCAGCACTCGCCTCACCGATCATGGGCCCCTTCGCCATCATCGTCTCGATCGCCGTGCTCTCCTCGTCACTCGCCTCGCTGCAGTCGACGATGGTCTCACCCTCACGCACGATCCTCGCGATGGGCCACTACGGTGCGCTGCCGAAGCGCTACGGCAACGTCTCCCCGCGCTTCAAGTCGCCCTCGGTCGCGACGATCACCTCGGCGGCAGCGGCGATCATCTTCTACGTCGTCATGCGCCTGCTGTCCGAGAACGCCCTGTGGGACACGATCACCGCGCTCGGGCTCATGGTCTGCTTCTACTACGGGGTGACCGGACTCGCCTGCACGTGGTACTTCCGCCGGTCCCTCTTCCTCTCCGCCCGGACGGTGTTCTTCCGCTTCCTCTTCCCCCTCCTCGGCGGACTCACCCTCCTCGTCATCTTCGTCCGCACCGCGATCGACTCCCTCGACCCCTCGTACGGGTCGGGGTCATCGGTCTTCGGCATCGGCCTCGTCTTCGTCCTCGGGATCGGGGTGCTCCTCCTCGGCGTCGTCATCATGATCATCCAGGCCGTGCGCCACCCCGCGTACTTCCGCGGGGAGACGCTGAAGAAGGGCATCCACGCCGAGGCGGCCTGAGGTGGGGGAGAGGCATCGGCTGGCCGAGCTGCGGGCGCTGCGGCGGGTCCGCGATCGCATCGACCGCGAGTTCGACCGACCCCTCAACGTCCCCGACCTCGCGGCCGGGGTGCACATGTCGGCCGGTCATCTCAGCCGCCGCTTCAAGGCCGCCTACGGCGAGTCGCCGTATGCCTACCTGCTCACCCGGCGCATCGAGCGGGCGATGTCGCTCATCCGCCGCGGCGACCTCTCGATCACCGAGATCTGCTTCGCCGTCGGGTTCACCTCGCTCGGCACCTTCAGCACGCGGTTCTCCGAGCTCGTCGGCATGTCACCGACGAGCTACCGGCAGCGGGCGGTCCACGGCGACCTCGACCTTCCGACGATCATCGCCAAGACCGTGCTCAGGCCCGTCAGGAATCGAGAAGTGGGACACCGCCCCGGCGACTAGCATGAGAGTCATGGACATCTCGATCACTGCCAGCTTCCTTCCGCACACCGACGCCGAGGCGTCACTGACCTTCTACCGCGACGTCCTCGGCTTCGAGGTCCGCCTCGACGTCGGCCAGGGCCAGATGCGCTGGATCACCGTCGGCGCCCCCGACCAGCCCGACACCTCGATCGTGCTCACCCCGGCCGTCGTCGACCCGACGCTCACCGATGCCGAGCGCGAGACCATCGAGGCGCTCATGGCCAAGGGCAGCTACGCGTCCATCGTCTTCGCGAGCCCCGCTGTCGACGCCGTCTTCGCCGAGGTCGAGGCGAAGGGCGCCGACATCGTCCAGGAGCCGATGGACCAGCCCTACGGTCTGCGCGACTTCGCGCTGCGCGATCCGGCCGGCAACCTCATCCGCGTCCAGCAGCGGGACTGAAGGGCCGCGATGACCCAGGCAGCGGACAGCCATGACCTCATCCGGGTGCGCGGGGCCCGGGAGAACAACCTCCGCGACGTCTCCGTCGACCTGCCCAAACGCCGGCTCACCGTGTTCACCGGTGTCTCCGGGTCGGGCAAGAGCTCACTCGTCTTCGGCACGATCGCCGCGGAGTCGCAGCGGATGATCAACGAGACCTACAGCGCCTTCGTCCAGGGGTTCATGCCGCAGATGGCCAGGCCCGACGTCGACGTCCTCGAGAACCTGACGACGGCGATCCTCGTCGATCAGGAGCGGATCGGGGCGAACCCGCGCTCGACCGTGGGCACCGTGAGCGACATCAACGCGAAGCTGCGGATCCTCTACTCCCGGCTCGCCGAACCGAACCTCGGCTCGCCCAACGCCTACTCGTTCAACGTCGCGACGATCAGCGGCAAGGGCGCGGTGACGACGGTCAAGGGCGATGCGAAGGAGGTCGAACGGCGCGAATTCAGCGTCAACGGCGGCATGTGCCCGCACTGCGAGGGGATGGGCACGGCCACCGACATCGACGTCGCGCAGATCGTCGACGAGACGAAGTCGATCAACGAGGGGGCGATCACCGTCCCCGGGTTCAAGGTCGGCGGCTGGTCCGTCCGCTTCTACGCGGAGTCGGGGTTCTTCGACCCCGACGTCCCGGTGGCCGAGTTCACGGCCGCGCAGCGGCGCGCCCTGCTCGATCTCGAGGGGGAGAAGATCGTCGTCAGCGGGACGAACCTCACCTATGACGGCCTCATCCCGAAGATCCGGAAGTCGTTCCTGTCCAAGGACCGCGACGGCATGCAGAAGCACATCCGGGAGTTCGTCGACCGCGCCGTCGTCTTCACCGAGTGCCCCGAGTGCCACGGCACGCGGCTCAATGCGGCGGCGCGGTCCTCGCTGCTGGCCGGGAAGTCCATCGCCGAGGTGTGCGCGATGGAGATCTCGGAGCTGACCGCGTGGCTCGCTGAGATCGACGACCCCGGTGTCGCACCGCTCGTCGCGTCTCTGAAAGAGACCGTGCAGGCCTTCGTCGACATCGGACTCGGCTACCTCTCCCTCGAGCGCTCATCGGGGTCGCTGTCCGGGGGAGAGGCCCAGCGGATCAAGCTCGTCCGCCATCTCGGCTCCGCGCTCACCGACGTCACCTACGTCTTCGACGAACCGACGATCGGCCTCCACCCTCACGACATCGAGTCGATGAACCGTCTGCTCCTGCAGCTGCGGGACAAGGGCAACACCGTCCTCGTCGTCGAGCACAAACCGGAGACGATCGGCATCGCCGATCATGTCGTCGACCTCGGCCCCGGTGCCGGCACCGCAGGGGGAGAGATCTGCTTCACCGGCACGGTCGCGGGTCTGCGGGAGTCGGGCACGCGCACCGGCGATCATCTCGGCTTCACCGCCGCGCTCAAGGAGGCCGTGCGCACACCGACGGGCGCACTGGAGATCAGAGGAGCGGACGGCCACAATCTCCGCGACGTCGACGTCGACATCCCCCTCGGGGTGCTCACCGTCGTCACCGGGGTCGCCGGATCCGGCAAGAGCACGCTCATCGACACCTCGCTCGTCACCCGCGACGGGGTCATCATCATCGACCAGACGCCGATCAGGGGATCGAGACGGAGCAATCCGGCGACGTACACCGGCATGCTCGAACCGATCCGCAAGGCGTTCGCGAAGGCCAACGACGTCAAACCGGCCCTCTTCAGCGCGAACTCCGAAGGGGCCTGTCCGGTGTGCAACGGGGCCGGCGTGATCTATTCGGATCTCGGGATGATGGCGGGGATGTCGGCCCCGTGCGATGTCTGTCAGGGCAAGGGCTTCCAGGCCGCGGTGCTCGACTACACGTTCGGGGGCAGGAACATCCGCGAGGTGCTCGACATGCCCGCCGCCGAGGCGGTCGACTTCTTCTCAGCGGGGGAGTCGAGGATCCCGCAGGCCGCGAAGATCGCCGCCACCCTCGTCGACGTCGGTCTCGGCTACATCAGTCTGGGCCAGCCGCTGACGACGCTGTCCGGCGGTGAGCGGCAGCGCCTCAAACTCGCCGCGCATCTGTCGGCGAAGGCCGCCGACGCGGCGTCGGTCATCGTGCTCGACGAGCCGTCGACCGGCCTCCACCTCGCCGATGTCGAGAACCTCCTGCGCCTCCTCGACGGCCTCGTCGACGCCGGCCGTACCGTCATCGTCATCGAACACCATCAGGCGGTCATGGCGCATGCCGATCACATCATCGATCTCGGGCCGGGAGCCGGACACGACGGCGGGCGGGTCGTCTTCACCGGCAATCCCGCCGAGCTCATCGCCGACGGTGCCACGCTCACGGCGCGCCACCTCGGCGATTATGTCCGGCAGAGTGTACAGGTGTGAACTTTCCGTGCCCGTATAGACACGGCCGGAGAAGTCGATTACCGTTTCTAACGGTTCGGTAACGTCCGGCCGTGTCCGAGGCTCCTTCCCAAGGGCATGCACCCACCTCACAACGGAGATGACCACTGTGAAACTCGTCAGCACCTTCCTGCGCAGATCCGCGATGCTCGTCGGGGCCGGGGCACTGGCCGCGGCCGGTCTCCTCGGTGCGAATGCGCCCGCCCAGGCCGATGAGTCCGAGAGTGTGTGGGATCGCGTCGCCGCCTGCGAATCGAGCGGCGACTGGAGCATCAACACGGGCAACGGCTACTACGGCGGTCTGCAGTTCTCGCTGCAGACGTGGAAGGCGTTCGGCGGTGAGGGCATGCCGCACGAAGCCAGCCGTGAGGAGCAGATCCGGATCGCGCAGAAGACGCTCGCCGTGCAGGGTCCCGGCGCCTGGCCGACGTGCGGGAAGAAGGCCGGCCTGACGAAGGCGAACGGCGCTGCCGATGACGGCGGAGCCTCCGAGGCCGAGAAGGACGAGGACGCGAAGGCCGAAGAGCCGAAGAAGGACGAGCCGAAGCCCGAAGAGCCCAAGGCCGAGGAACCCAAGAAGGACGAACCGAAGGCTGAGGAGCCGCCGGCACCCGAGGAGCCCAAGGCCGAGGAACCGAAGGCTGAAGAGCCGAAGGCTGAAGAGCCGAAGGCTGAAGAGCCGAAGCCTGAGGAGCCCGCCGCGGAAGAACCGGCAGCGCCCGAAGAGCCGACGGACGACGCGCCTGCCGACGGCACCGCCGGCGACTCGGCAGACACCGGCGACGCACCCGAGTCGGACGACGGCGGGAGCCCGCCGAACGGCACCGGCCTCACCGGGCACGTCATCCAGATCTTCTGATCCGGGGGAGTCGGCGCACTCAGGGCACGGTGACCGTCCTCTGAGACGATTCCCACGCGCGGACCCCGGACAGATGTGCTCATCGTCGTTAGCGTGGATAACGGTTCGGTAACGGCCGGACCGCTTGACCGAATGCAGTCGATCTTTGGAGATGACATTCGTGAGACACGCTGCGACCACTCTGCGCAGAACAGCACTGCTCACCGGAGTCGGCGCGATCGCCGCCGCCGGACTCGTCGGCCTCAGTCCACCAGCCCAGGCCGCTGAATCCGAGAGCGTCTGGGATCGCGTCGCCGACTGTGAGTCCGGCGGTGACTGGAGCATCAACACGGGCAACGGCTACTACGGCGGTCTGCAGTTCTCGGAGCAGACATGGAAGGCGTTCGGCGGTGAGGGCATGCCGCATGAGGCGAGCAAGCAGGAGCAGATCCGCATCGCCCAGAAGACGCTCGCGGAACAGGGACCCGGTGCCTGGCCGACATGCGGTGAGAAAGCCGGCCTGACGAAGGAGACCGGCGCCGCGGACGACGGCGGCGGCTCCGGTGGTTCGGACGACTCCGGCAAGGTCGGCCTCGGCGGCTACGTCGGGAGCGGATGACCGTCGGATCATCGTGTGGCCGCGGACAGCTGGACGCTGTTCGCGGCCACACGCACATTCACGGCACTGCCGCGTCCCGGCCTTCCAGCGTATAGCGCCGATAATATACATTATGTTAACTAAACCGATGAAGCCACTGCCCCGGCCTCATCTCGTGTCTCTCATGGAGCCCGCAGGTCGACATGGAGCGTGCAGGCCATCCCGGAGTCTGCGGGTCGACACGGAGTCCGCAGCGTCGGCCCGTGCTGCGCGCGACTCACTGATCGCCGCTTTCGCCGGCCTGCGCGACCATGACTTGCGGCCCGCCTGTGCGACGGCGGCTTTCGGATTGCCCGGACTTCTCGGAACCATTGCCGGCCAGCGCATCGCGCACCGGCATCTCCACCTGCTCGGTGGTCGGATGAACTCGCCTGAGCGACACCAGCGTCCAACCGAATGCTCTGCCCCGACTCTCAGTCATCGGACTACTCCCCTAGTCACACCCCGGGCTCAGCCGATCTCGGCGTCGATTCGCCTCCACGGAAGGAGCAGACATCGGACTGTTGACTTATCTAACGAGCGTTCAATAGGGTGAGTGTGATCGCGGCCACAGGAGATCGGTCGGATGTCACCACGACGCAAGGAAGCTTCATGGTTCACCCTCAGTCCACTCCCCCTGTCGCACTCGCTTCAGCCGGGTCGGAATCCCGCCGCAAGGCCTGGTCGCTGACAGGTCTGCTCGTCGTCCTCTACGTCGTCAACTACGGCGACAAGGCCGCCTTCGGCATCATCGCCCAGGCCCTCGGGGAGGAACTCGGCATCAGCGCCGCTCAGATCGGCCTCGTCGGCAGCCTCTTCTTCTTCGCCTTCACGGTCGGCGGCTTCTTCGCCGGCGCCCTCAACCGCTGGATGTCGCTGCGCACCGTCCTCCTCGTGCTCGCACTCGTGTGGGCGGCCGCCATGCTCCCGCTCGTCGTCGCCGCGACCTTCGCCGTCCTCGTCGCCTCCCGGATGCTCCTCGGCTTCGCCGAGGGCCCGAGCTCCGCCCTCATCCACACCGCCGCATATTCGTGGCACCCCTCGTCACGCCGCGGCTTCCCGGGTGCGCTGCTCGCCAGCGCCGCCTCGGTGGCGAAGATCGTCCTCGCTCCCCTGCTCGCCTACCTCTCGGTGACGTTCGGCTGGCGCAGCGCGCTCATCACGATGGCCGTCATCGGCATCGTCTGGTGCTTCTTCTGGCTGCGCTTCTGGGAGGTCGGCCCCTACATCCCGGCGAAGGCGACCGGACCGGCGAAGAAGGCGCACTCCGACGCCGCAGCCGAGGACACCGCCGCGGATGACTCGGACGAGCCCCGCGTGCCGTGGGCGAGGATCTTCCTCACCCGCACCTTCCTCACCGGTGTCCCGCTCGTGGCGAGCATCTACGCCCTCGTCACCGTCGTCCTCACCTGGCTGCCGTCGTACTTCGAGGTCGGTCTCGGCTTCAGCCGCCTCGAGGCCGGGTCGATGCTCGCGATCCCCTCGATCGTCGGTCTCATCAGCCTCATCGGCGGCACCCTGCTCTCCGACTTCCTCCTCGCCCGCGGCTGGTCGTCGCGGTTCGTCCGCATCGTCGGACCCTCGCTGCTCGTCGTCGTCGGCGGCGGCATCCTCTTCCTCCTGCCCTCGATCGAGAACGCGGCCGCCGCGGTCGCGATCGTCGCGATCGGCTACGGCGTCGGGGTCGTCGTCCTCCCGCTGTCGAATGCCGCGGTCTCCGAGATCTGTCCGCCCCAGCAGACCGCCGGCACCCTGGGGGTGTTCCTCGCCCTCATGGCCATCGGCGGGCTCGTCGGACCCTACGTCACCGGGCTCATCGTCGATGCCGCCGCCAGCCCCGGCCTCGGCTATGCGACGGCCTTCCAGGTCCTCGGCGTCGCCGCGGCGGTCTCGGCGGTGCTCACTCTGCTCTTCGCCAATCCCGAACGCGACAAGGTCATCGTCCGCGGCGCCGCCGCCCAGGAATGATCATCCGCGGCGGCTGACCGGGCGTCCCGACAGCAGGAGCACCCGGTCGGCCGCACTCGCGGCCGGCGCGTCGGTGCGCGGCGGCGCATAGCCGCCGGTGTCGCCGAGGTCGACGATGAGCGCGGCGAGGTCGGTCGCCATGAACTCCGCGAGCGCCTCATCGACCGGCCACGGATCGCCGGTGCCGGCGGAGAGGTCAGCGGCATGGAGGGCGAGTTCGAGGATCCGCATCCGCACGAGCTGGGTGCCCGGCAGATCCCCGATGCGGTGGCTGACCGAGACGCTGAGATCGACCTCGGCGGCGAGCCGGCGGAAGCGGTGCTCATGGGTCCAGAACGCCTCGAGCGGATCCTCGCCGAGGTGGTCCCGGTCCCTCGTCGCCTCCACCTCGGCGGGCGGGTCCTGGGCGAGCAGCATCGCGTACCGCAGTCCCCCGCCGATGAGGTGGTTGACGAGATCGCGGTTCGACCAGCCCCCGCAGCCGCTCGGCGCGGCATAGTGCGCACTCGCCTCGGGCGGTCCCAGACGCCGCAGCGCCTGCACCCAGCAGGCTTCGGCGCGGTCGAGATTCTCGGCGATGACGGGCTCGAGCATGTCACCGATTCTGCCACGACCACCGGCTTCTCATCTGATGGGAAGTTTCGCGCTGCCTCTGGGCCGCCTCGGCGTTTGGGGTTATCTTGCTCACACGAGAAGAATCACCCGAGGTGAGGAGTCCGACCATGGTGACGGCAAGTGCCTCCGCCGACTATCTGCCCCTGGCCAACGCCCCGGTCCTGTGGATCCTCGCGCTGTCCGTCATGGGCGTCGTCGTCATCCAATCCCTCATCTACATGCGCGCGGTGCGGCAGAACGCCGCCTCGGCCGACATGAGCCAGGCCGAGGTCACCGCCGCCTTCCGGGCCGGCGGGGTCGCGGCGATCGGCCCCTCGCTCGCCGTCGTCCTCGTCGCCATCGCTCTCCTGCCGCTCTTCGGCACTCCCCCGGTCATCGTCCGCGTCGGCCTCATCGGCTCCGCCGCCACCGAGGTGGCCTCGGCCTCGATCGCGGCCGGGACGATGGACGCCAACCTCGGCGATGCGACCTTCACCCGCGGCGTCTTCATCGTCGCGCTCATGGCGATGAGCCTCTCCGGCGCCGGCTGGATGCTCTCGGCGCTCATCCTCACCCCGATCTTCAAACGCAGCTCCCACAAGCTCGAGAAGATCAATCCCGCCCTCATGTCGCTCGTGCCCGGTGCCGCGCTGCTCGCGGCGTTCGCGGCGCTGACGTTCCGCGAGATCCCGAAGTCGCCCACCCACGTCATCGCGATCGCCGTGTCCGCGGTGACGATGGCGATCTGCCTCGCCGCCGCCCACGTCCTCCGCCAGTCGTGGCTGAAGGAATGGGGACTGGGCATCTCCGTGCTCGCCGGTCTCGTCGCCGCCTACTTCGCCCACTACGCCGGCCTCGGCATGCCCGACGCCTGAAGGAGGCCTCATGTCCGTCATTCCCTCGCCCTCGCATGAGGCATTCGAAGCCACGACGACGAAGTGGGGCTCGATCACGCTCTTCATCGGGTTCCTCATCGCCACCTCGGTGCCGTTCTACCTCCTCGTCGTCGCCGACGCCGACATCGGGTTCGGCGACATCCTCACCGCGTTCCTCGCCGTCTTCGCCGTCTACGGCGTCTTCTACGTCGTCGAACCGCTCACGTACTTCCCCATCCTCGGACCGGCCGGGATGTACCAGGCGTTCATGATCGGCAACGTCGCGAACAAGCTGCTGCCCTCGGCGATCGTCGCCCAGGACACGATCGGGGCGAAGCCGGGCACCCGGAAGGGCGAGTACGCGGCGACGATGGCGATCTGCGGGGCCGCGATGATCCACGTCGTCTCCATGGTCCTCTTCGTCGGGGTCCTCGGCACCTGGCTCGTCACGGTCATCCCGGAGAACATCACCCTCATCGCCCAGCTCTACATCCTCCCGGCGATCCTCGGCGGGGTCACCGTCCAGCTCATCGTCTCACTCCGGCAGGTGAAGTCGACGATCATCGCGCTGGCCGTCGCCGCCCTCGTCATCCTCGTCCTCATTCCGGTCGTGCCCGTCCTCGCCCCCGGCGACGTCGCTATTGTGGTCATTGTCACCATCGTCATCACGTGGTTCACCCGGAACCGGGCCGTCACCGACACCCGCGATGACTCCGGTGAGGACACCGTCGGGATCAACTGAGCTCCCGACCGAGCACGAAAGGACGCCATGCCGCTGACAACGCGCCTGCGCACCGCGGTCACCGATTCCCTCGCCGAGGCGGTCGCCGACTACCAGCAGTTCCACCGCACCCCCGAGCTCTCCATGGCCGAGACGCAGACGGCGGCAGCGATCGCCGAGTTCCTCACCGGACTCGGCCTCGCACCCCAGACGTTCGGCGGCACCGGCGTCGTCGCCGTCATCGAGAACGGCGAGGGACCCGTCGTCGCCTACCGCGCCGACACGGACGGACTGCCGATCGCCGAGGACACCGGACTCGACTACGCCTCCCACGCCGAGGGCACCCTGCCCGACGGGACGACGACCCCGGTCATGCACGGCTGCGGCCACGACACCCACATCACCGTCGGCCTCTACCTCGCCCGGTTCCTCACCGAGCACCGGGAAGCGTGGGCCGGCACCGTCGTCCTCCTCTTCCAGCCCGGGGAGGAGACCGCTGCGGGAGCGCAGGCGATGCTCGACGACGGCCTGTGGGAGACCGTGGTCAATCCCGAGGTCGTCTACGGTCAGCACGTGTGGCCCGGACGTGCCGGAGACGTCTACGTCTCCTCCGGCACGGCGATGGCGATGTCGGACTCCCTGCGCGTCACGGTCCGCGGGAAGCAGGCGCACGGCTCCCAGCCGGAGAACGCGATCGACCCGATCGTCCTCGGCGCCTTCATGATCACCCGCCTCCAGTCGATCGTGTCCCGGGAGATCTCGGGCCGCGACACCGCCGTCGTCACCGTCGGCACGTTCCACGGCGGACTCAAGGAGAACATCATCCCCGAGACCGCGGTCTTCACCCTCAACATCCGCACCTTCGACGAGGACGTCCGCGCCGTCGTCCTCGACCGGGTCCACCGCATCGTCCGCGCCGAAGCCGAGGCCTCCGGCGCCCCCGAGCCTCTCATCGAACCGATGCACTCCTTTCCCCGCTGCGTCAACGATCCCGATCGCACGGCCGCCTTCGTCTCCGCCGCGGGCGCCGAACTCGGCGAGGACCACGTCCACGTCGTGCCCGCCGTGACCGGCAGTGAGGACTTCGGGGCGTTCGGCGACGCGCTCGGAGTGCCCTACGTCTACTGGTTCTTCGGCGGCTACTCCCCCGCCATCCTCGACGGCGACGAACCGCCGGCGGGCAACCACTCCCCGCACTTCGCCCCCGACGATGTGCCCACCACCCTGGAGACGGGCCTGCGCGCCGCCCTGACGGCCGTGCTCTCCGACCTCGGGAGGGCGGAGGGATGAGTGAGGACCTGCGCTGGATGAGCACCCGCGAACTCGCCGCGAGGATCGCTGACAAGGAGATCTCGGCCCGGGAGGCGCTGGACGATCAGCTGCGCCGCATCGACGAGGTCAACCCCGCGCTCAACGCCGTCGTCACCCGCGACGACGACCGGTCGCGGGCGGAAGCCGCAGCCGCCGACGAGGCGCTCGCGGCCGGAGCCGAGATCGGCCCGCTCCACGGAGTGCCGATGACCCACAAGGACACCAACGACACCGCGGGCATGCGGACGACGTGGGGGTCGCCGATCTTCGCCGACCGCGTGCCGCAGTCCGACTCCCTCATCATCTCCCGGCTGCGCCGTGCCGGGGTGATCACGACGGGCAAGACGAACGTCCCCGAGTTCGCCGCCGGCTCCCACACGTTCAACCCCGTCTTCGGCGTCACCCGCAACCCGTACGATCTCGACAAGTCCGCCTCGGGCTCCTCCGGCGGCGTCGGAGCGGCCCTGGCCGCGGGCATCCAGGCCTCCGGCGACGGGTCCGACATGGGCGGATCGCTGCGCTCCCCCGGGTCCTTCAACAACGTCGCCGGCTTCCGTCCGACGAACGGGCGGATCCCCAACTCCTCCCCCTCGCCGTTCTCCTGGCTCGGACAGACCGGCTTCATGGCGCGCACCGTCTCCGACATCGCGTTCCTCATGAGCATCGCCGCCGGTCCCGAACCCGGACTGCCGGCGATCCTGGCCGAACCCGGGTCCGTCTTCGACCGTCCCCAGTTCCGCCTCGGCGGGCAGGCCCCCGACCTCACGGGCGTCCGGATCGGGTTCAGCCCCGACCTCAAGGGCCTCCTGCCCGTCGAGCCGGAGGTCGTCGACATCGTCGCGGCCACCGCTCCCGTCTTCGCGGACCTCGGTGCCTCCGTCGACGATGTCATCCCCGATCTCTCCGACGGCGACGAGGTCTTCGGCGTGCGCCGGGCCATGGACTTCCTCGCCTCCTGGGGCGGGCTCTACGAGACCGATCGCGACCGGATGAAGGAATCCGTGCGCTGGAACATCGAAGCCGGGCAGCGGCTCACCGGCCCGCAGATCGTCTCCGCCGAGGCCGCCCGCGCCAGGCTGAGCGGCGAGGTGCAGCGGTTCTTCGCCGATCACGATCTCCTCGTCCTCACCACGTGCCAGGTCCTGCCCTTCGACGTCGGCATCGAATACCCCATGGAGATCGACGGCACCCAGCTCGAGACCTACCTCGACTGGATGCGGGCGCTGTGCCTCATCACCGCCACCGGCTGCCCCGCGATCTCCGTGCCCGCCGGGTTCTCCGCCGCGGGACTGCCCGTCGGGGTCCAACTCGTCGCGAAGCCCGGCGACGACGTCCGCCTCCTCGAGATCGCCCACGCCTTCGAACAGGCCACCCGGTGGAATGAGCGCCACCCGGAGATCGGCGAGTGATGGTTCGGCTTGCCTCAGCACTGTTTGCCGAGCCTTTCCACACTGGAATGATTCCAGAAATGGTGTCAAGCTGGTCACGACGCAGGCGGCAGTCCGCTGCCTGACAACGCATTAGGAGATTCACATGCACCTGAGCCCCGCAATGCAGAAGGTCCTCGGCGAGCAGGTCACGCTCGAACTCGAGGCCTCGATGGTCTACCTGCAGATGTCCATTCAGCTCGACGACCTCGAGCTCACCGGCATGACCCGGTGGATGCGCGCCCAGTCGGAGGAGGAGCAGGTCCACGCCGCGAAGTTCATCCAGCACTGCGTCGACCGCGGCTTCGCCCCGCAGATCGGTGACATCGCCGCCCCGAAGGTCTCCGGCTCCCGTCCGCTCGACTTCTTCAAGGCCGCGCTCGCCCACGAGGAGAAGGTCTCCGAGTCGATCCGCAACATCTACCGCACCGCCCAGGCCGAGGGCGACCTCGACGTCCTTCCCCTGCTCAACTGGTTCATCGACGAGCAGGTCGAGGAAGAGGCGAGCATCTCCGAGATCATCGGTCGCCTCGAGATCGTCGGCGACAGCGGCTCGGGTCTGCTCTCGATCGACAACGCGCTCGGTTCGCGTCACCCGGACATCTCCGCCGACAGCGAGTGAGACTCCGCTGACAGCGAATGAGACTCCGCTGACACGGCCGGTTCCCCACCGCGGGGAGCCGGCCGTTGTGCTTCCCCACGCCGGGCCGACTTCCGGCCCCTGCGGCGGACTCCTCAGACCCCGAAGACGAGCTGGGCGAGGAGCAGCGTCGGGGGCAGGGTGGCGAGCATGAGCACCGTCTGGGCGGCGATGAGCGCGGCCATGAGCTCGGCGTTGCCGCCGAGCTGCCGGGCCATGACATAACCCGAGCTCGCCGTCGCGATCGCCTGGAAGATCAGTCCGACCACGGCCGCCTCGGCGGGGACGTCGAGCACGACGAGCGCGGCGAGGCTGAGCCCGGGCAGGACGACGAGCTTGACCGCCGTCGACCAGACGAGGCCGGCGCCGTGCTCCCGCAGGGAGAACCACCGCAGTCCCGCTCCCACGCAGATGAGGCCGATCGGCAGGGCCGCAGCCGCGAGCGGATCGAGGACACCGGAGACGAGTTCCGGCAGCGCCCACCCGCTGAGGTTCCACAGTCCCCCGAGGGCGCACCCGATGACAAGGGGGTTGAGGACGATGACGCGGAGGAGGCCGAGGACCGACCGTCGTCCCGTGCGGAGGAACTCGAACCCGAGACTCGAGACGATGTTGACCGTGGGCACGAGGATGGCCGCGACGATCGCCGCCAGCGCTCCCCCGGTCGGTCCGAGCAGGCTCGCGGAGATCGAGAGGCCGATGTACGTGTTGAAGCGGATCCCGCCCTGGAGCACCGAGGTGAACGCCGGCAGATCCGCGGCGACGACGCGGCGGAGGACGATGATGAACAGCGAGACGATGAGCGTGGGCACGACGAGGGCGACGGCGAGTCGGAGCACGGGGACGGCGGTGACGTCCACCTCGGCGACGGAGGTGAAGAGGAGGACGGGCAGGAGACAGTAGTACGCGAGCCTCTCCGCCCCCGCCCAGAAGTCCTCGCCGGAGAACAGCGGAGTCCTCCGCAGTCCCAGGCCGAGCACGATGAGTGCTGTGACCGGGACGAGGGCGGCGAGGATCGGAGACAGGCTCATATTGTTTGAGAGTTCCATGTGTGAGGATTGATTTCAAAATTGAGTGTGTTTGACTCAATACAGGACCGGTTCCCCCAATGAAAGGACGATCATGGCCACTCGCTTCGATCCCATCCGCGATCTCGACCGCTTCTTCACCGAGGTCACCCGCACCCCGAACGCCGCGACCATGCCGATGGACCTCTACCGCGACGGCGAGGTGTTCGTCGCGCAGATCGACATGCCCGGGGTCGACCCCTCGAGCATCGACGTCGATGTCGAGGACCGCACGCTCACGGTGCGCGCGCAGCGGACCTCACCGGTGGCGGACAAGGACGTCAAGTGGCTGACCAGGGAGCGGACCTCGGGCACGTACGCCCGCCAGCTCACCCTCGGCAACCGCGTCGCCCTCGACCGGATCCGCGCCGACTACGAGGACGGGGTGCTCACCCTGACGATCCCCGTCGCCGAGGAGGCACGACCGCGCAAGATCAGCGTCTCCCATCAGGCGCCGAAGCAGACCGAGGTCATCGAATCCACCGAGGTGGTCGAGACCGAGGACGACCGGCCCCTCTGAGCCAGGGCTGATCCGCACCGGCGGGCAGAGAAGCATGAGCGCGTGCCTGCCCGCCGTTCAGCGTTCACGCGCGAGCAGGTAGGCCAGGCACATGTAGGGCAGGTCGACGGTGCCGGTGATCGGATGCTCCTCGGTGAGATAGCCGCGCAGGTTCGCCTCGACGCGGCTGCGGGTCGCCTCGCTCGACCGCAGCCAGTACGACCGGGTGCGCGCGAGATCGACGATGCCGTCGACGTCGAGCGGGGTGGAGAAGTCGATGACGGCCCGGTCGTGGAGGCTGAAGCCGCGCGGCGCGGGCACGTACGCGGGCCGGTAGACGTCCCCGGCGTGCATGATGCGGCTGAGCCGCAGCACCCAGTCGACGCGGACGTCGAGTTGGTTGATGAGGATGAGCAGCCGACCGGAGGGCGTGAGGATCCTCGCGATCTCCTCCCCCGCCGCCGCCTCGTCGAACCAGTGCCAGGCCTGGGCGACCGTGACGACGTCGACGCTGCCGGTCGCCAGGCCGGTCGTCTCCGCGGACCCGACGAGAGACGGTGCCGGATTGTGCTCGAGGGCCGCGGCGTCGGGGTCGACGGCGACGACCTCGGCGCCGGCGGCGAGCAGCCTCCGACTGAGGATTCCCGTGCCCGCCCCGAGGTCGCACACCCGCAGCCCGGCCCAGCCGGCGTCGAGGAGGTCGAGGGCCGCCTGCGGATAGTCGGGGCGGACGGCGTCGTAGAGGTGGGCCTGAGTGCCGAACCGAGTCCCATGCGCGGCCTGAGCCCGGGGTCTGACCATGGCGCTGTCCTCCTCTGCGACTCTGCGGCCGATCGTCTCAGGAACACACTCTAACGAACACGCCCGGCCCGCCCTGTGACTAGGATGGAGGCACCGGCAGTCACCACCGCCGCAGCGCGGCGAGAAGGAGCATCGATGACCCCCACCCCCGATCTCGAGTCCGCACTCGAGAAGGCCTCCCGCGCGTACGAGGAGTTCGCCTCGCGCGGCCTCGACCTCGACATCACCCGAGGCAAGCCGAGTCCCGCCCAGCTCGACCTCGCGGTCGACCTGTTCACGCAGGTGACCGGGGACGACTACCGGACACCGGGGGGTGTCGACACGCGCAACTACGGTGGCCTCGACGGGATCATCGAACTCCGGGAGATCTTCGCGCCGCTGCTCAAGGTGCCCGCCGAGCAGCTGCTCGCCGGCGGCAACGCCTCGCTCACCCTCATGGCGCAGGCGCTCACCTTCGCCCTCCTCCACGGCACAGCCGCCGATTCCACCCCGTGGGGGGCGGGCACCCACAAGCTCATCTGCCCGGTCCCCGGCTACGACCGCCATTTCACTCTCGCCGAATCCCTCGGCTTCGAGCTGCTGAGCATTCCGATGGACGATGAGGGCCCCGACCTCGACGCGGCGCAGCGCCTCGCCGCGGACCCGACCGTCAAGGGCATGTGGCTCGTGCCGATGTACTCGAACCCGACGGGGATCACCATCACTCCCGACCGGGCCGCCGCGCTGGCGGCGATGCCCGCTGCCGCCCCGGACTTCACGCTGCTCTGGGACAACGCGTACGCCCTTCACCACCTCCGCGACGAACACCCGGAGACGATCGACATCCTCTCCCTCTGCGCGGCCGCCGGCCATCCCGAACGCCCCTGGATCTTCGCCTCGACCTCGAAGATCACCCATGCCGGTTCCGGAGTCTCGTTCTTCGCCGGTGGTCCGGAGACCATGCGCTGGTTCACCTCGAACCTCGCGAACATCGCGATCGGGCCCGACAAGGTCAACCAGCTGCGTCACCTGCGCTTCTTCAAGGACAGCCAGGGCGTGATCGACCATATGCGCAAGCACGCGGAGATCATCGCCCCGAAGTTCGACGCGGTGCTCGACGCTCTGGAATCCGGACTCGGCGGAACCGACCTCGCGACGTGGACGAAGCCCGACGGCGGCTACTTCATCACCCTGACCACCCTCGAGGGCACGGCCGATCGGATCGTCAAGCTCGCCGCCGAGGCCGGGGTCAAGCTCACCCCGGCCGGGGCGACGCACCCGTACGGGCTCGACCCGCAGGGCAATGTCATCCGCATCGCTCCGACGATGCCGACCCTGGCCGACGTCGAACTCGCCGCCGAGGGACTCGTCGCCTGCGTCAAGCTCGCCAGCTACGAGAAGCTCCTCGCCGGCTGAGCTCAGGGCCCCGCCGTTCGACGCCGACGGGGCTGCCTGCGCACGATGCGCAGACAGCCCCGTCGGCGTGTGCGGGCTCAGTACTCGTAGAAGCCGCGGCCGGTCTTCCTCCCGAGGAGACCGGCATCGACCATGCGGGAGAGGAGGACCGGAGGCTTCGCGGCGGGATCCCCGGTCTCATCGAAGATGCTCTGAGCCGCGAACAGGCAGGTGTCGAGCCCGACGAGATCGGCGAGGGCGATCGGACCCATCGGGTGGGCGGCCCCGCCGACCATGCCGGCGTCGATGTCCTCCTTCGTCGCCGCCCCCGACTCGAGCATGCGGATCGCCGAGCACAGGTACGGGATGAGGAGGGCGTTGACGATGAACCCGGGCCGGTCCTGGGCCTGCACCGGTGTCTTGCCGAGCACCTGTGACACGAACTCCGTGACGGACTCGGCCACGCCCGGGTCGGTGAGCACCGAGGACACGACCTCGACGAGCGGCTGGACGGGTGCGGGATTGAAGAAGTGGATGCCGAGGACCCGCTCGGGTCGCGAGGTCGCCTGTGCGAAGCGGATGATCGGCATCGACGAGGTGTTCGATGCGAAGATCGCCTCCTCATCGGTGACGACCTCGTCGAGGCGGGCGAAGATCGACTTCTTGATCTCCTCGTTCTCGCTCGCCGCCTCGATGACGAGCTGCCGGTCGGCGAGCTCGGTGATGTCGGTGGTGAATCGCAGCCGCGCCTTGGCCGCCTCGCTCTCGGCGGCCGTGAGCTTGCCCTTCTCCACGGCCCGGGCCAGTGACTTCTCGATCCGCGCCTGACCGGCGGCAGCCGCCTCGTCGCTGACCTCGGAGACGATGACGTCGAGACCGGACTTCGCGAGCACCTCGGCGATGCCGGCTCCCATGAGTCCGCTGCCGATGACAGCGGTGCGGGCGATGACCATGGACTTCCCTTCGTTCTCGGCACCCCGGGCGGGCGCCTCGGTGACTGTCATGAGGCGAGGAACCAGTCCGCGCTGCGGATGGCCTTCATCGCCTCGCGGCGGCGCTCCCCCGGCAGCGTCTGGATGTAGACCTGCCCGTCGAGGTGCGCCACCTCGTGCTGGAGCATCTGCGCGAACACCTCGGTGCCGGAGATCTCGATCGGGTTGTTCTGCGCGTCGACACCGCGCACCCGGGCGAACTCCCACCTCGGGGTGAGGAAGAAGAGCCCCGGCACGGACAGGCAGCCTTCGTCGATGTCGCGCAGCGCACCGCCGAGTTCGACGATCTCGGGGTTGATGACGTACCCGGTGCGCCCGTCGAGGTCGTAGCCGAAGGCCCGCAGCCCCACCCCGATCTGCGGTGCGGCGACGGCTGCCCGCCCCTCGGGCAGGGACGAGTCGACGAGGTCGGCGGCCAGTGCCGCCACGGAGTCGTCGAAGACGGTGATCGGGTCGGCCTTGCTGCGGAGCACGGGGTCACCCCACAGGCGGATGTCCCGCTCAGGCATCGATGACCGCCACGAGATCGCCGCCCTCGAGCTGGGAGACGGAGTCGATCGCGATCCGGGAGATCGGCCCGGCCACGGGCGCGGTGATCGAGGCCTCCATCTTCATCGCCTCGATCGTCGCGATGACATCGCCGGCCTCGACGGTGTCGCCGACGCCGACCTGGAGGGTGACGACACCGGCGAACGGGCTCGAGACGTGCCCCGGCTTCGACGGGTCGGCCTTCTCCGCGGTCTTGACGTCGGACTCGACGGACCGGTCGCGGACCTCGAGCGGACGCAGCTGCCCGTTGAGGGTGAACATCACCGAGCGCATGCCGCGTTCGTCGGTGTCGCCGATCGCGCGCAGGCCGATGAGGAGGTTCTTGCCCTTGGACAGTTCGACGGTCGCCTCCTCACCCGAGGTCAGGCCGTAGAGGTACTCGGCGGTCTCGACGATCGAGAGGTCGCCGAAGCTCGAGCGCATCCGCTCGAACTCCTTCGTCGGGGCGGGGAAGAGCAGTTCGTTGAGCTTCGCCTGCCGCTCGGGCCCGGGGGTCTCAAGCGCCTCCGCGTCCGCCGCAGCGAGCTCCTCGGTGACGGGCTTGTGGGTGCGACCGGCGAGGGCCTTCGTCCGGAAGGGCTCGGGCCAGCCGCCCGGAGGGTCACCGAGGTCGCCGGAGAGGAAGCCGATGACCGAATCCGGGATGTCGAACTTCTCGGGGTTCTCCGCGAACTCGGCCGGGTCGACGCCGGCTCCGACGAGGTGGAGGGCGAGGTCGCCGACGACCTTCGACGAGGGCGTGACCTTGACGAGGTGGCCGAGGATGTCATCGGCGGCCTCGTACATCTTCTCGATCTCCTCGAACCGCTCCCCGAGGCCGAGGGCCACGGCCTGCTGCCGCAGGTTCGAGAGCTGACCGCCGGGGATCTCGTGCCGGTAGACGCGACCCGTCGGCCCGGGCAGACCCGATTCGAAGGGCGCGTAGACCTTGCGCACCGACTCCCAGTAGGGTTCGAGGTCCTCGACGGCGGTGAGGCTGATGCCGGTGTCCCGGTCGGTGTGCTCGAACGCGGCGACGAGGGCGGAGAGGCTCGGCTGGCTCGTCGTGCCGGCCATCGCCGCCGAGGCGGCATCGACGGCGTCGGCCCCGGCGCCGGCCGCGGCGAAGAGGGTCGCGAGCTGACCGCCGGCCGTGTCATGGGTGTGGACGTGGACGGGCAGGTCGAAGTTCTCCCGCAGCGCGGTCACGAGCTTCGCTGCGGCGGCCGGGCGGAGCAGGCCGGCCATGTCCTTGACCGCGAGCACATGCGCTCCGGCCTCGACGATCTGCTCGGCGAGTCGGAGGTAGTAGTCGAGGGTGTAGAGCTCCTCGGCGGGATCGAGGATGTCCGAGGTGTAGCAGAGGGCCACCTCGGCGATCGTCGTGTCCGTGCCGCGCACCGCCTCGATCGCCGGACGCATCTGCTCGATGTCGTTGAGGGCGTCGAAGATGCGGAAGACGTCGATGCCGGTGCGGGCCGCCTCGTCGACGAAGGCATCGGTGACCTGGGTGGGGTACGGCGTGTAGCCGACGGTGTTGCGCCCGCGCAGGAGCATCTGCAGGGCGATGTTCGGCACGGCCTCGCGCAGCTGGGCCAACCGCTCCCACGGATCCTCGCCGAGGAAGCGCAGGGCGACATCGTAGGTCGCCCCGCCCCAGGCTTCGATGCTCAGCAGCTGCGGGGTCATCCGCGCGACATGGCCGGCGACGGCGAGGAGGTCGCGGGTGCGCACCCGGGTGGCGAGAAGGGACTGGTGGGCGTCGCGGAACGTCGTGTCCGTGACCGCCAGGGCCTCCTGCTCGCGCAGGGACCGGGCGAAGGCCTCGGGACCGAGCTCGAGGAGGCGGTCGCGGCTGCCGGGAGGCGGAGCCTGGCCGAGGTCGAGGACGGGCAGCTTGTCGGCCGGGCGCAGGCGCACGGTCGGCTCGCCGTGGGGCCGGTTGACGGTGACGTCGGCGAGGTAGTCGAGGATCTTCGAGCCGCGGTCGGCGCTGACCCGGGCGTCGAGGAGCTGCGGGCGCTCCTCGATGAACGAGGTCGCGAGGTCGCCGGCGACGAACGAGGGGTCCTCGAGCACGGCCTGGAGGAAGCCGATGTTCGAGGACACGCCGCGGATGCGGAACTCCGCGAGGGCGCGGCGGGCGCGGGAGACGGCCTGGGCGAAGTCGCGTCCGCGGCACGTGAGCTTGACGAGCATCGAGTCGAAGTGCGCGCTCACCGAGGCGCCCGCGTGGACGGTGCCGCCGTCGAGGCGGACGCCCGCGCCGCCGGCGGACCGGTAGGCGGTGATCGTGCCGGTGTCGGGCCGGAACGAGTTCGCCGGGTCCTCCGTCGTGATGCGGCACTGCAGGGCAGCGCCCTTGATCCGCATGTCCTCCTGGCGCAGTCCGAGGTCGGCGAGCGTCTCCCCCGCTGCGATGCGCATCTGCGAGGCGACGAGGTCGACGTCGGTGATCTCCTCGGTCACGGTGTGCTCGACCTGGATACGGGGGTTCATCTCGATGAAGACGTGCTTGCCCGCCCGGGGGCCGTCGGTCTCGAGGAGGAACTCGACGGTGCCGGCGTTCTGGTAGCCGAGCGCCTCGGCGAACTTCAGGGCGTCGGAGTGCAGCGCCGCGGCGATCTCGGGGTCGAGGTTGGGCGCCGGAGCGATCTCGATGACCTTCTGGTGGCGGCGCTGGACGGAGCAGTCGCGTTCGAAGAGGTGGATCGCGTTCGCATCGTTGTCGGCCAGGATCTGGACCTCGATGTGGCGCGGGCGCTGCACGGCCTGTTCGATGAAGACCGTGGGGTCGCCGAAGGCGCCTTCGGCTTCGCGCATCGCAGCCTTGAGGGCGTCCTCGAGCTGGTCGGGGTCCGAGACCCGGCGCATGCCGCGGCCACCGCCGCCGGCGACGGCCTTGACGAAGAGGGGGTACTCCATCGCTGAGGCGTCGGCGAGCAGCTGGGCGATGTCCGCCGAGGGACGGGTCGAGTCGAGAACGGGGATGCCTGCTCCGCGGGCTGCCGAGAGCGCCTGGACCTTGTTGCCGGCGAGTTCGAGGACATCGGCCTTGGGGCCGATGAACGTGATGCCGTTCTCTGCGCACGCGCGGGCGAGATCGGGGTTCTCCGAGAGGAAGCCGTACCCGGGGTAGACGGCGTCGGCGCCGGACTCCTTGGCGACGCGGATGATCTCCTCGACGTTGAGGTAGGCACGGACAGGGTGTCCCTCGTCGCCGATCATGTAGGCCTCGTCGGCCTTCATCCGGTGTTCGGAGTTGCGGTCTTCGTAGGGGAAGACAGCAACGGTCGAGGCGCCGAGTTCGTACGCCGCGCGGAACGCGCGGACGGCGATCTCCCCGCGATTGGCCACAAGCACTTTAGAGAACATCCGTGTTTCTCGCTTCTGTATCGGTCGCCGAGCGGCGAACAGTCGACTGGCTGTCGAGAGACCACTCTACTCAGTGACGTGGGCCACTGAATGCAGGGGGTCCCCGATTCGGACACCGCGCTCACCTCGGCGTGGTCGACCCTGCCCGAACGGGGAGGATACGTTACCGTAGGAGGGTGCTTGTCCTCAGTATCAGCAGTCTCAAGGGCGGCGTCGGCAAGACGTCCGTGACCCTCGGTCTCGCGTCGGCCGCGTACAACCGCGGCATCCCGACGCTCGTCGTCGACATGGACCCGCAGGCGGACTCGTCGACGGGACTCGACGTCCCCACCTCGACGCGGGTCGACATCGCCGACGTCCTCGCCGCCCCGAAATCGCAGAAGATCCTCTCCGAGGCGATCATCCCCTCGGGGTGGGTCGGTGACAAGCTGGGGCACCTCGATGTCATCTCCGGCTCGCCGCGGGCCGCGGAGTTCGATCGCCCCTCCCTGTCCGAGCGCTACCTGCGCCGGCTCGAGGATGCGCTCAGCCGAATCGCGAAGGGCTACCGGCTCGTCCTCATCGACTGCCCGCCGAGCCTCAACGGACTTACCCGCACCGCGTGGACGGCGAGCAGCCGGGTGGCGGTCGTCACCGAGCCGAGTCTCTTCTCCGTCGCGGCCGCCGATCGCGCGCTGCGCGCCGCCGACGAGCTGCGCCAACGCGGCACCTCCGACATCCAGCCGCTCGGTCTCGTCGTCAACCGCGTGCGCGCCGGTTCCACCGAGCACGACTACCGGATCACGGAGATGCGGGAGATGTTCGGCCCGCTCGTCCTCAATCCCCCGCTCGCCGAACGCGCCGTCATGCAGCAGGCGCAGGGTTCAGCTCGACCCATCCATTCGTGGCCGGGCAAACCCGCCGAGGAGGTCGCCTCCTCCTTCGACGCCCTCCTCGAGCGCGCCCTGCGCTCGGAGAACATCCGCGGCCGGAAGTCGGCCAAGCAGTCCTAGGCTCTCTCTGCCGGAGTGACTCTCCCCGCCGGAGTGCGGCAGAACGACGAAGGGCCCAACCGGATCGGTTGGGCCCTTCGCCATTCCCCCTGGGGTGTGTGCTCAGCCGAGCTTCTGTGCGCGGCGCTGCGCGAGCTCGTCCATCGCGAGGACGGCGGAATCGTCTTCGGGCAAGCGCTCGCTCGGCAGTTCCGAGAGGCTGCCTTCGACTTCGTTCCACACGCGGCCGACGGCGATGCCGAAGACTCCCTGTCCGCCCTGGAGGAGGTCGACGACCTCATCGGGCGAGGTGCATTCGAAGACGCTCGCGCCGTCGGACATCAGCGTGATCTGGGAGAGGTCCTCGACGCCGCGGGAGCGCAGGTGGTCGACGGCGGTGCGGATCGACTGCAGCCCGACACCGGTGTCGAGGAGGCGCTTGACGATCTTGAGGACGAGGATGTCGCGGAAGCTGTAGAGGCGCTGGCTGCCGGAGCCGGTGGCGTTGCGGATCGAGGGAGTGACGAGGTCGGTGCGTGCCCAGTAGTCGAGGCGCCGGTAGCTGATGCCGACGACCTTGCACACGGTGGGACCGCGGTAGCCGGCCTCTTCATCGAGGACGGGCAGGTCGTCGTCGAACAGGAGACCCTGTGCTGCCGACGGCAGTGGCGTCGACTCGACGCTTTCGTGACTTGAGCGGTTCACACCGACTCCTCCTTATAGTCCCTGGGGGAAGCGAGGCCGCTTCGAAGGGTCAGAGAATGGAATCATTCTACCGCTCTTCGCAGCGAACCTACAGTGGGATTCAACAACTCCAAACTATTCTGCCGCGGAGGCCGCGACAAACACCCCAAGGTAACGATTTGCGCGTGTCGCCGTTATGGGAGGAATCGAACACCGATCCCTGCCCGTGGAACACTCGGCAGACACGGGCTGTGACCTCGGACGATGGGTCCTCAGCCGGCGTTGGTGTCGTCGGGCTCCTCCGCCGCCTTCTTCGGCTTCGCCGAGGTCAGCAGCTTCGTCTTCACGGTCGAGGCGTAGGTGTCGACGTACTCCTGGCCGCTCAGGCGCATGATCTCGTACATGATCTCATCGGTGATCGACCGCAGCAGGAAGCGGTCGACGGGCAGGCCCTCGTACTTCGAGAAGTCCATCGGCGAGCCGAAGACGACCCCGACGCGCCGGAACTTCGGGATGAGACGGCCGGCGGGCTGGATCTTGTCGGTGCCGATGATCGCGACGGGGATGACGGGGGCCCCGGATTCGAGGACGAGGCGGGCGATGCCGGTCCGGCCGCGGTAGAGCTTGCCGTCGGGAGAGCGCGTCCCCTCGGGGTAGATGCCCAGCGAGTTGCCCTCGCGGAGGACCTTGAGTCCGGATTCCAGCGACGCCTGCGACCCGGAGCCGCCGCCGCGGTCCATCGGCAGCTGATTGTTGAGTTTGAAGAACCACCGGGTCGCCGCGCCCTTGATGCCGCGTCCGGTGAAGTAGTCCTTCTTCGCGAGGTAGACGACAGGGCGGGGGGCGAGCAGCGGAACGAAGATCGAATCCATGAAGTGCATGTGGTTGCCGGCGATGATCGCCGGGCCGTCCTGCGGCAGGTTGTCCAAACCGCGCACCCACGGACGGAAGAGGATCCGCAGGATGGGTCCGGCCAGGACCCGTTTGAGAAACCAGTAGAACACGCGCACCCTTCCATGTCACGACGCTTGAACGTCCCCGGTCATCATATATCCAACCGCACTGTCGAACCGTGCGCCGCCGGCCGACGTGCGATGCTGGTGGAATGGACATCGACTTCACCCCCTCTGCCGCACCGCGCGCCGCGTACTCGGCGATCGCCCCGACCGCGGACACCGCGGTCCTCTTCCTCCACGGCATCACCGGCTCACCGGCGGCCTGGCAGCCGATCGCACGGGCCCTGGCAGCCGACGACCTCAGCGTCTCCGTTCCCCTCCTCCCCGGCCACGGCGGCACGTGGCGGGAGCTCGCGGCGACGACGTGGGCAGACTGGCTGACCGCCGCCGAGGCGGAGCTGCGTGAGCTCCAGGCCCGCCACACCCGGGTCGTCGTCGCCGGACTCTCGATGGGCGGGGCACTCACCCTGGCACTGGCGACGGGTGCGAACCCACCGGATGAGATCGTCCTCGTCAACCCCGGCCTCCACATCGACTCCCCGCTCACTCCCCTCCTGCCCGTGCTCAGGCACGTCGTCCCCTTCGTCCCGGCGATCGGCAACGACATCGCCCATCCCGACCGGGACGAGTATGCCGGCGACCGGACACCTGTGGCCGCGGTCGCCTCGTTCGCCGCGGCGCTGACCGACCTCCGGGAGAACCTCTGGCAGGTGGCGACGCCGACGACGGTGCTCGTGTCCGGTCAGGACAGCGTCGTCGGACCGCGAAGTCTGCGGGTGCTCCGGTCCCGCCTCGGCGTGCACCCCGACATCGTGCCGCTGCGGCGCAGTCGACACGTGGCGACCCTCGACTACGATGCCGACGTCATCGCCGAGGCGGTCGCCGCCGCCGCTCACCGCACGCCTGCTCCGCGCGCGGCCGGGGCCCCGCGGTCGGGGACGGATTCGCCCGCCCCGGGAATATCGCGCAAGCGGTGATTGCTGATGAATGACATGAGCGACGACGAGACCGAGGACTGGCGCCGGCAGGTGCCGGAGTCCGAGACGATCGGCGACTCCTCCCGGGTCAGCGACAGCCACTGGGAGGATGTCGTGGCCCGGCTCTCCGAACCGGATGCGCCGATGAGCGAGATGCCCGTCGAGGAGATCCGGGAGCGGCTGGCCGACGCCGAGCACTGGGAACCCGAGCCGGCGGCCCCGATCGGGTGGCGCACTGCTCCCCCGACGCTCATGCTCTCCGTCGTCGCGACCTTCGGAGCCGTCGTCCTCCTCATCATCGGTGCGGTCCTCTTCCGTCCGCTGCCCCAATGGTTCCTCCTCGTCGGACTCGCCGTCGGCATCGGCGGTGCGATCGGGCTGTTCTTCCACCTGCCCAAGCAGTCGCGCACCGAGGGCGGCGACAGCGGAGCCTCGGTGTGAGCGCGTGTCAGGGGCGCCTGGCACACTGGCGACCATGACGTCTCCCGCCACCCCCTTCGATCGGGCGCCGACCCGCCTCGAGCACACGCAGCTGAGCCTCGAGGACATCGGCACCCCGCTCTACGACGTCACATTCGTAGTCGTCGACCTCGAGACGACGGGCACGCACGCGGGAACGGCGGAGATCACCGAGATCGGCGCGGTCAAGCTGCGCGCCGGGGAGGTCGTCGGGGAGTTCCAGACCCTCGTCAAGCCCGAGCACTCCGTCATCACCCCGTTCGTCTCCCGGCTCACCGGCATCACCCACGCCATGGTCGACGACGCCCCGACGATCCGCTCGGTGCTTCCGAGCTTCCTCGAATTCGCCGCCGGCACCGTGCTCGTGGCCCACAACGCCCCCTTCGACATCGGCTTCCTCCGCTCCGCGTGCGACCGCCTCGACTACCACTGGCCGAACCCCCAGGTGCTCGACACGGTGACGCTCTCGCGCCGGGTGCTCGGTCGCGACGAGGTCCGCAACCACAAGCTCGGCACGCTCGCCGCACACTTCGGCACCGCGGTCGAACCCGACCACCGCGCGCTGTCGGACGCGCGGGCGACCGGCGAGGTGCTCCACCGCCTCCTCGAGCGGTTCGGGAGCTTCGGCATCACCACCCTCGAAGAGCTCGCGACGGTCCGTCAGGCCGGGTGGGCGCGACGCCAGGCCAAAGCGCATCTCGCCAAGGGCGTGCCGGCCGAACCCGGCGTCTACATGTTCGTCGACGGCACCCGCCGCGTCCTCTACATCGGCAAGTCCGGCAATATGGCCCGCCGCGTGCGCGGCTACTTCAACGCCTCGGAGAATCGGGGGCGGATGGCCGAGATGATCACCGCGGCGCAGGAGGTCACCGCCCTGCCCTGCGCGCACGTCCTCGAGGCGGAGGTGCGCGAGGTCCGTCTCATCGGCGAACTCGCCCCGCCGTACAACCGGCGGTCGAAGAACCCCGAGCGCAACGCCTGGGTCGTCCTCAGCGACGAGGCCTACCCGAGGCTCTCCGTCGCCCGCTCCCGCTCGGCACTCGAGCGCTCACCGGCACCGCCGCTGGGCCCGTTCCGGTCCCGCAAGCGGGCTCAGGCGGTCAAGGAGCTCCTCGAGACCCTCTACCCCGTCAAACGGTGCACCGCGAAGGTGAGTCCGGCGACGCTGGCAGCCCACCGGGCGTGCGTGAGCGCCCAGGTCGGACAGTGCGGGGGTCCCTGCGCCGGGGTCACCGATCCGGGCGCGTACCGGGCGGCCATCGCCGGGCTCATCGGCGCGCTGTCAGGAGACTTCACCTCGCTGCGCGAGCACAGCCGGGAGCGGATGGCGCGGCTGGCCGGTGAGGCCCGCTACGAGACGGCCGCCGAGGTCCGCGACGGCATGCGGGCGGCACTGTCGACGGCCGCCCGCGCGGAGACCGTGGGACGCCTGGCCGCCGTCGAGGAGATCCAGGCGTGGGCTCCGGGCGCCGAAGGCGGGATCGACCTCGCTGTCATCCGCCGCGGTCGGCTCGCCGCGGCCGGCCACCGGTCGACGCCGACCGGCCTCGACGAGGCGTTCGCAGCACTCGCGGCGACCGCGGAGTGGGTGCCGGCCCCGGGCCTGTTCCCCTCCCCCGGTGATCCGCTGCCCGAGGAGACGCGGATGCTCGCCCACTGGCTGGAGACGGCCGTGCCGTGGTCGGTGACCGGGGAGTGGGCGCTGCCGCGGGAGGGCGCGGTCTTCCACGCCCGGGCCTCAGGCGCCGTTCGCCTCGGCGATGCGTCGTGAGACCGTGACGAGCTGATCGAGCTTCTGGGCCCCGAGCCCGGCGTCGACGGTGTCCTCGACGATGCGCAGCTTCGCGGCGAGGCGTTCGGTGAACGACCCGACAGCGGCCTCGTCGGCGGCGACGAGCGCAGCGGCGGCGTTGATGAGGACGATGTCGCGCACCGGTGACTTCTCACCGGCGAGCACCGACCGGGTGATCGCGGCGTTCTCGAGCGGTCCGCCGCCGCGCAGGTCGTCCTTCGTCACCCGTTCGAACCCGAGGTCGAGGGCATCGAACGTCGTGTGTTCGACTTCGCCGTGCCGGACCTCCCAGACGTCGTTGACGTCGGTGTTGCTCAGTTCGTCGAGACCGTCCCGGGAGCGGAAGACGACCGCCTGGTGACCGCGTTTGGCGAGGGTGCCGACGACGAGGGGGGCCATCTGCGCATCGGCGACGCCGATCGCGGTGTGCCGGGCGCGGGCCGGATTCGTCAGCGGACCGAGGATGTTGAACGCCGTCGGCACGCTGATCTGGCGCCGCACGGCGGCGACGAACTGCATCGACGGGTGGAAGACGTTGGCGAAGCAGAACGCCAGCCCCACCTCGGCGGCGACGATGCCCGTCTGCTCGGGCGTGATGTCGAACCGGACGCCGAGGGCCTCGAGGACGTCCGCCGACCCCGACGCCGAGGAGGTCGCCCGGTTGCCGTGCTTGACGACCCGCTGCCCGGTGGCGGAGATGATCATCGCCGCGGTCGAGGAGATGTTCGCCGTCTTCGCCCGGTCACCGCCGGTGCCGACGATGTCGACGGAGTCCTCGAGACCGGGCAGGGGCACGGCGTGCTCCATCATCGCCGCGACGAGACCGGCGATCTCCGCGACCGTCTCGCCCTTCGTGTGGTGTGCGGCGAGGAATGCGGCCATCGTCACATCGGGAGTCTGGCCGGACATGATCTGATCCATCGCCCATGAGGCCTGGGCCTCGGTGAGGTCCTGACCGTGCATGAGGGTCATGAGCAGGTCGGGCCAGTTCGCAGTGACGTCCGCACCTGTCGATTCGGTCCCGGTGACCGTGGTCGCCGGGGCTGTCGTGCGCGGGTGATCCGTCATTGCTCAGTGCTCTCCATCTGGGGGCGCGTGCACCGCCTCCGAACAGGAGGCGGACCTTACCTGCGGCATCCTATCGCGTCTTCGACACGCGGGGTGGAGATCACAGAATCACGAGATTGGGGCACCAATCCGGGGATTTCGCTACATCGTGTAGAAATTTCTCCTCCGAAACCTGGGTAAAAGGTGAAAACTCACCCCGAGACGGGTAATAATGGTGGGGTGTCAACTGCCACTGCATCCCAGACAGCGCCAGCGCATCCGGTAGTCAATCGCCCGAATGTGACCACGGTGGGCTTCATCGTGTTCCTCGCGAGCGACCTGATGTTCTTTGCCGCGCTTTTCGCCATGTACTTCACCATCCGATCCGTCGTCCCGGGTCTGTGGGAGACGCAGACCGAGCTGCTGAACGTCCCGTTCGCGCTCGGCAACACCATCATCCTGGTGTCGTCGTCCTTCACCTGTCAGATGGGCGTGTTCGCGGCTGAGCGGTTCCGGCCCCGCCGGACCGGAGGGCTGTTCAACATCGCCAAGTGGGGCATGATCGAGTGGTTCTACCTCACGTTCCTCCTCGGCGCGGTCTTCGTCTCGGGTCAGGTCATGGAGTACGCGGAGCTCGTGCGCGAGGGTCTGTCGATCGACACCGACGGATACGGTTCGGTCTTCTACCTGACCACCGGCTTCCACGGCCTCCACGTCACCATCGGACTCATCTGCTTCCTGCTCGTCATCGGACGCGCCTACGGGGCGAAGAAGTTCGGCCACCACGAAGCCACATTCGCGATCTGCGTGTCCTACTACTGGCACTTCGTCGATGTCGTCTGGATCGGCCTCTTCGGCGTCATCTACCTCCTCCAGTAGTCCACCGCCGACACGGTCACCCGGACATCAGAAACTTCAAGCAAAGGACTTTCCCGTGAAGCTTTTAGCAGATCGCCGCAGACACCCGATGGCACTCGTCGTGCTGCTCCTCGTGGGCCTGCTGCTGACCGGCGGAGCGTATGCTCTCTTCACTCAGACCTCGAGCGCCAAGGCACAGACCGCCAGCGCCTCTGACATCGAAGAGGGCCAGAAGCTCTTCGCCGCGAACTGCGCAACGTGCCACGGCCTCAATGCCGAAGGCACGAAGGCCGGCCCCGGTCTCATCGGCGTCGGCGCGGCGGCCGTCGACTTCCAGGTCGGCACCGGTCGCATGCCCCTGCAGGCCAACGGCCCGCAGGCCCCAGTCAAGGAACCCCAGTTCGATGAGGAGCAGACCGGGCAGCTGGCAGCGTACGTCGCTTCTCTGGGACCGGGACCGGCGATCCCCGAAGCCCAGTACATCGATCCCGAGAAGGGCGACCCCGCCGTCGGCGGCGGCCTCTTCCGCACCAACTGCGCGATGTGCCACAACGTCGTCGGCGCCGGTGGCGCGCTGACCCGGGGCAAGTACGCCCCGAACCTCCAGGATGTCTCGCCCAAGCACCTCTACGAGGCGATGCAGACCGGACCGCAGAACATGCCCATCTTCAACGACGCGAACCTCACTCCCGAGGACAAGCGGGACATCATCTCCTACGTCCGGGAAGTCTCTGAGAACCCGTCCCCCGGCGGCTTCAAGCTCGGTTCGCTCGGACCAGTGGCCGAGGGCCTCTTCATCTGGTTCTTCGGACTCGCAGCAGTCATCGGTCTGACCGTATGGCTCTCATCGAGAGCGAAATGAGCACAGCGTTGTTGACCACATTCCATTACGAGATTAGACGGGGAAATATTCGATGACCTCGAAAGAGCACTCCGGCGGCGGCAGCCAGCTCGAGGAGTTGAACGGGTTCACCAACCCGGGCCTGCCCGAACACAAGCCGCGTCTGTCCGACTCGGACCCCCGCGCCCAGAAGGTCGCGGAGCGTCAGGTCGCCTTCTGGTTCATGCTGTCGATGGTCGGCACGATCTGGTTCATCGTCGCGTACTTCCTCTTCCCCCTGGGTGAGGAGATGCAGAGCATCCGCATCGCCAACATGATGGTCGGCCTCGGTGCCGCCCTGGCGATGTTCTCCCTCGGTGCCGGCGCGGTGCTGTGGGCGAAGAACCTCATGAGCGATCACGAGGGCATCGACGAACGTCACGACATCAGCGGCAGCGAAGAGGATCAGGCGATCGCGCTCGAGATCCTCCACCAGGCCAAGGAGGAGTCGGGCATCGCCCGTCGTCCGCTCCTGCGCAACACGCTCATCGCAGCGCTGGCGATCGCTCCCCTGCCCGCGATCCTCGTCTTCCGCGACCTCGGGCCGCTGCCCGGCGACGCCCTGTTCAAGACCCTGTGGGGTGAGGGCGTGCGACTCATCCGCGATCCGGGCGGCATTCCCAGCCCCGATTCGGAGCGCCCTATCAAGGCCGAGGACGTCACGATCGGCTCCGCCTACCACGTGCTGCCCTCCGGCATCGGCGACGAGTCCAACGCCGGTCACGCGCTCGACGAGAAGGCGAAGGCCGCCGTTCTCCTCATGCGCATCGACCCCAAGGAGCTCAAAGAGGATCCGGCACGCGCCGACTGGTCGCACGACGGCATCGTCGCGTACTCGAAGATCTGCACCCATGTCGGCTGCCCGGTGGCCCTCTACGAGCACCAGACCCACCATCTGCTCTGCCCGTGCCACCAGTCGACGTTCGACGTGACCGAGCACTGCAAGGTCATCTTCGGCCCGGCGAAGCGCCCGCTGCCGCAGCTGCCCATCCGGGTGGACAGCGAAGGCTACCTGGTCGCGCAGTCGGACTTCCCTGAGCCTGTCGGACCTACGTTCTGGGAGATCAATCACCCATGAGTACTACACAGCCCACAACAACCGTCGGGAAGCTGACGAACTTCACCGAACAGCGCGTCGGGGCATCCGTCCTCGTCCGCGAGTTCGGGCGCAAGATCTTCCCGTCGCACTGGTCCTTCATGCTCGGCGAGGTCGCCCTCTACAGCTTCGTCATCGTCGTCCTCTCGGGCACGTTCCTCACGTTCTTCTTCCAGCCCGCGATGGGCGAGCTCCACTACGAGGGACCCTGGGTGCCGTTGCGCGGCGTCCAGATCTCCGAGGCCTATGATTCGACGCTGGCGATCTCCTTCGAGATCCGCGGCGGGCTCTTCATCCGCCAGATGCACCACTGGGGCGCCCTGCTCTTCGTTGCGGCACTGAGCCTCCACATGCTGCGCGTGTTCTTCACGGGTGCCTTCCGCAAGCCGCGCGAGCTCAACTGGGTCGTCGGCGTGCTGCTCCTCATCCTCGCGATGGCTGCCGGCTTCACCGGCTACTCGCTGCCGGACGACCTGCTCTCGGGCAACGGCCTGCGCATCATCGACGGCATCCTCAAGTCGCTGCCGCTGGTCGGCACCTACATCTCGTTCTTCCTCTTCGGCGGCGAGTTCCCGGGTGTCGACATCGTGTCGCGACTGTACTCGCTGCACATCATGATCGTCCCGGCGCTGCTCATCGCGCTCATCGGCATCCACCTCATCTTCGTCGTCGTCCACAAGCACACGCAGTGGCCCGGCGCCGGACACACCGAGAAGAACGTCGTCGGCGAACCCGTCCTCCCGACGTTCGCTGCGAAGGGCGGAGGATTCTTCTTCCTCATCTTCGGTCTCATCTCCGTCATCTCGGCACTGTTCACGATCAACCCGATCTGGAACTACGGACCGTACGACCCCTCCCCCGTCTCCGCCGGCACGCAGCCGGACTGGTACATCGGCTGGGCCGACGGCTTCCTCCGCATCGTGCCGGGCTGGTTCGAGTTCTACATCGCCGGCTGGCCGATCTCGTTCAACATCAACAGCGCCGTGCTCGTCATGGGCGGTGTGTTCGCCGCGATGTTCGTCTACCCGTTCTTCGAGGCCTGGCTGCTCAAGGACAACCGCGAGCACCACATCCTCGACCGTCCGCGCAACAACCCCACCCGCACCGCCATCGGTGTCGCAGGCATCATCTTCTACTGCAACATGTGGGCTGCCGCGTCGGGTGACATCATCGCCGTGTTCTTCCACATGTCGCTCAACGACATGATCTACATCTTCCGCGCGCTCTTCTTCATCGGCCCGGTCATCGGCTACATCGTGACCAAGCGCATGTGCCTCGCACTGCAGCGCAAGGACCGTGAGGTCGCTCTGCACGGTCGGGAGACGGCGAACATCATCCGCCTCCCCCACGGCGAGTTCCTCGAGCGTCACGAGGCGCTCCCGCCGAACAAGCTGTGGAAGCTCACCGCGTTCGAATCGCCGCACTACATCCCGCCGCAGCCGAACGCCGAGGGCAAGGTGACCAAGCTCGAGAAGTTCCGCGCCCGCCTGTCGAAGTTCTTCTTCGAAGATCGTGTGGCACCGGTGACGAAGACCGAGCTCGAGGCCTCGCACCACGACCACGGAGCGGTCGAAGGCGCGGATCAGAAGTCGATCAGCCACTGATCGTCACGGTTCGGACTCCGGTGAGAGTCGGATCCTGACCCGCTGACTCCGGTCGGACTCAAGAGGGCCCAGCACATCGCGTGCTGGGCCCTCTCGCGTACACCCGCCCACCGTCCCGCTCCCCCGGCTTCACGGCCGCGAGAACGCCCTGCCGGCGGGTGCACCTGGCGTTCGGCTGATCGACGGCGTCCGCGATCTCCCCGCGCTCATCTCCCCTGCGCTCATCTCTCCTGTCCTGCGCGAGCCGTCACGGTGAACCGCAGGCGGCCGAACAGCCAGGCGGCCCCTCAATCAACAGTTCGCTTGAAAATGTGGTCCCCGAAGGCGAGATATTCACGCCAAGTGTTGAATGAGCGGCCGGTGAGTCGCCGAAGCGATGACAAACGCGCTCAGTGTTGAACGAGCGGGGCGATTTCGGCGCGGAGTGCGGCCGGCACGATCCTTCGCGGTGGTGAACCCCGCGGCTGAACAATCTCAAGGCCGCGTTGCCGGCGAGACCACTCCCCTGACCACGACGGACTCCCTCGTCGACGCGAAGGAACCGGTGGGCTGGGACTCTCTCAACGGTACTGCTGAGGACGCCGGTTTCCTCGTAGGGATGGTTCGTTCGCCGCTGTGTACGCTGTTCACTGACCGTCGCACGAGATCGCTGTGGCCCGTCCTCCTCGGAGGTGCTCTGGTGGCGTGAACGATCACTCCAAAGGAGGGTGCGCCGACTGCGAACGGTGCTCTTGCGATCCCACCGTCATTGAGGCGGTCCACCTCAACGACGGTGCGACGGATCCGCGCGACCGCCTCGGCGCAGGGTCAGCGAAGCAGACGGCGCGACCGCACCGCTTTCGACCGACGCGCGCCTCCGACCATCCGCCACCCCGTCATCGGCCAACGCGTCGACGACTACGGCGACCGTCGTGCCGACCACTACGCGGAGCACGATGTTCACCGCCCTGGACGGGTAGGAGATGACGCTCCGTCGCTCTCTCGCCGTCTCACCACCCCACCGAGGCGGCGGTGGCGTGAATGCGCGAAGGCCCGGACTCGTGAGAGTCCGGGCCTTGACGTCTGAGCGGAGCATCAGCGATGCGTGCCGCTCAAGTGGCGATCAGTGGGCGAATCCGCCGCGATCGTGCTCGTACGAGATGCCGACGAGCGCGATGATGCCGAGCACGGCACCGAACGGGAAGATCCACCAGCCCATGGCGATGCCGTAGAACGAGACGGCACCGGCAGCGGCACAGACGATCGGCCACCAGCTCCACGGGCTGAAGAAGCCGTAGTCGGCATCCGCATCCGAGATCTCGGCGGTCTCGGTGTCCTGGGGCTGACGGCCGACGCGACGGTCGGTCAGCCACAGGTACACGCCGATCATGATCGACATGACGCCCACGAGGAGGAGGGCCGGGAAGCCCACCATCTCGTTGAAATGGGTGACGAAGCCGTAGATGACAGCCATGATCATGAAGAAGATGCCGCAGTAGACGAAGAGATTGATCGAAGCCTTCACTTGGCAGCACCTCCGGTGAGCTGAGGTTCAGCGTGGCCGTGTCCGGCGTATTCGAGAAGCTCAGGATGGTTGACGTCGAATGCCGGACGCTCCGAGCGGATGCGGGGCAGCGACGTGAAGTTGTGGCGCGGGGGCGGGCACGAGGTCGCCCATTCGAGCGAACCGCCGTAGCCCCACGGGTCGTCGACGGTGACCTTCGGCGCGTTGCGCGCCGTGATCCACACGTTCCAGAAGAACGGAACCATCGAGAGACCGAGCAGCATCGCGCCGACCGTCGACACCTGGTTCATCCAGGTGAAGCCGTCCTGCGGCAGGTAGTCGGCATAACGACGGGGCATGCCGTCGACACCGAGCCAGTGCTGGACGAGGAAGGTGCCGTGGAAGCCGATGAACAGCATCCAGAAGTGGATGTGTCCGAGCTTCTCGTTGAGCATCTTGCCCGTCCACTTCGGCCACCAGAAGTAGAAGCCGGCGAACATCGCGAACACGACCGTGCCGAAGACGACGTAGTGGAAGTGCGCGACGACGAAGTACGAGTCCGACACCGACTGGTCGAGCGCCGGGCTGGCGAGGATGACGCCCGTGAGACCACCGAAGAGGAAGGTCACGAGGAAGCCGATCGCCCACACCATGGGTGTCTCGAACGTGATCGAGCCTCGCCACATCGTGCCGATCCAGTTGAAGAACTTCACACCGGTCGGAATCGCGATGAGCATCGTCATGAAGGCGAAGAACGGCAGCGCCACCACGCCGGTGACGTACATGTGGTGCGCCCACACGGTCACGGACAGGGCCGCGATCGAGATCGTCGCGAAGACGAGCTCCTTGTAGCCGAACACCGGTTTTCGACTGAAGACAGGGATGATCTCCGTGATGATGCCGAAGAACGGCAGGGCGATGACGTAGACCTCCGGATGCCCGAAGAACCAGAACAGGTGCTGCCAGAGTATCGGTCCGCCGTTGCCCGGACTGAACACATGCGAGCCCAGGATGCGGTCGGAGGCGAGGACGAGCAGGGCCGCAGCCAGGGGCTGGAAGGCCATGAGCACGAGGATGCCGGTGATGAGGACGTTCCAGCTGAAGATCGGCATGCGGAACATCGTCATGCCCGGGGCGCGCATCGTGATGATCGTCGTGATGAAGTTGACCGAGCCGAGGATCGTGCCGAAGCCCTGCAGCGCGAGGCCGAGGACCCAGAGATTGCCGCCGGCGCCTGGTGTGAATGTCGTATTGCTCAATGGCGCATAGGCTGTCCACCCGAATGCCGCCGCACCCTGCGGGGTGAGGAAGCCCGACAGCGCGACGAGGCTGCCGAAGAGGTAGAGCCAGAAGGCGAACGCGTTGAGTCGCGGGAACGCCACGTCGGGCGCACCGATCTGCAGCGGCATGATGACGTTCGCGAATCCGGCGAAGAGCGGGGTGGCGAACATCAGCAGCATGAGCGTGCCGTGCATGGTGAACAGCTGGTTGTACTGTTCCTTCGTCTCCACGATCTGCATTCCGGGCTCGAAGAGCTCGAGACGGATGATGAGCGCCATCACGCCGCCGATGCAGAAGAAGAAGAACGAGCCGATCAGATACATGTACCCGATGGTCTTGTGATCCGTCGACGTGATCCAGTCGACGATGATCTTGCCCTTGCTCCGGGGTACGACCGGAGCGTCGAGAGCCGGTTTCTCAGCTGTCGCGGTCATTCTTGAGCACCTTCTTTCGGGTACCAGTTGCGATCGTACTCAGGCCCGAGCTGACCGGTGTTGCCCTGATCAGCCAGAGACTGCGTGTACTCGTCGAACTCCGCCTGCGAGACGACCTTGACGTTGAAGAGCATCTCGGAGTGGTATTCACCGCAGAGTTCGGCACACTTGCCGACGAAGTCGCCTTCCTTCTCGGCACGCAGATACAGGCTCTGGTCGTTGCCGGGGATCATGTCGCGCTTCTCGAGGAAGGCGGGGACCCAGAAGGAGTGGATGACGTCACGCGAGTGGAGCTTGATCTCCAGGTCGGTGTTGACGGGGAGGTAGAGAGTGGGGGCGTTCTCGCCCGGTGCTGCGGTGCCGTCCAGCGGCACCTGCGTGCCGGCGTAGTAGACGTCCTGGTTGACGTAGTTGAAGTCCCACGCCCACTGCTTGGCGGCCACCTCGATGACCTGCGTGCCCGGGGTCCGGTCGTCGGTCGTCTTCGCCATGACCTGGACGTTCTGGAAGAAGAATCCGAGGACGAGGATGACGGGGGTCACCGTGAAGAGGATCTCGATGGGCATGCTGTAGCGCATCTGCACCGGCAGGCCGCGATCGTTCTTGCGGCGACGGTAGGCGACGATGGCCCACAGGATCAGACCCCAGACGATGAGCCCCACGATCATCGAAGCGATCCACGCCCCGTTCCACAGCGAGGTGTAGGCCTCGGTGTGGTTGGTCGCGCCCTTCGACTCAAGGGGGAAGAAACCGTTGGCAATCTGCTCTTTCGTACATCCCGAGAGCAACACCGGCAGAACCACGGCGCCCAGAATGCCGAGCCGCTTCGCCCAGGACCGGCGCGGTCCTGGCTGATTCGGAGAATCCACGTGCAGCCTTTCACAACCATCTTCGCCGTTCGGCAGGCCGAAAGACGAGTACGTACTTTGTCATCTAACAGACTACCGCTACACACGGTAGAAATTCACATGCAGATGTTCATTTGTTGAGAATTCGCTGAGCACGATTGCCGCGGAGCGCGGATTCTAGGCGCGCGGCGTAGTCGAGACCGCTGATCTCCGACACGCCGAGGGTCGCCAGATGTGGTGTCTGCCACTGTGTGTCGATGAGCCAATCGGGACCATCGTCCGAGGTGGCGCCGTCGGTTCGGGGGCCGCCTGCGACCCGCGCCGGATCCGGTTCCTGCTCGCCGTCGAGGAGGGCGACGAGATGGACGAGTGCGGCCTTCGAGGCGTCGCGATCGCGGTGGAACATCGACTCCCCGGCGAAGAGGGATCCGATGGCGACGCCGTAGAGTCCGCCGACGAGGCGGCCGTCCCGGCGCACCTCGATCGAATGCGCCCAGCCGTCGTCGAAGAGGCCCTCGTAGAGGCCGATGATCTCCCGGGTGATCCAGCCGCCGGGACGGCTCGGTTCGGCGCAGCCGCGGATGACTTCGCCGAAGGATTCGTCGACGGTGAACTCGAATCCGCGCAGCGACTTGCGCAGGCTCTTGCTCACCCTGAGGTCGCCGGGCAGGAGGACACCGCGACGGCGCGGGCCCCACCACCCCATGCGACCGCTGCCGCCGCGGCCGATGCCCATCGGGAAGAGTCCGGCCCGATATGCGGAAAGGACCTGGCGATCTGTGGCCGTCGTCGTGACGGCGCGCAGATCCTCCAGGTCCATTTCGTCAGTGCTGCGGTGCGGCTGCCGGGTGGGCGGTTCCGCTCAGTGGAACGAGTCGCCGCAGGCGCACGATCCGCCCGCATTCGGGTTGTCGATCGTGAAGCCCTGCTTCTCGATGGTGTCGGAGAAGTCGATGGTCGAGCCGTTGAGGTAGGGCACGCTCATCCGGTCGACGATGACCTCGACGCCGTCGAAGTCGCGCACGGCATCCCCGTCGAGGTGACGCTCGTCGAAGTAGAGCTGGTAGATCAGACCCGAGCAGCCGCCGGGCTGGACGGCCACGCGCAGGCGCAGATCGTCACGGCCCTCCTGCTGCAGGAGGCTGCGCACCTTGTCCGCAGCGGTCGTCGAGAGTTCGACCTCGTGCGTGGCAGTGGCTTCGTTCGTCGCTGTCATTGGTACTCCTTCATAGTTCCTGGGCCCAGGCTACACCGCGTTCAACGCGGATCATCCGGGACCTATTCCCCCGCGTGCCGAAATCCTCGGCGCTCACGCCTGCGCTGCCGTGTCCTGCGCCGTGTCGCCGGTGCCGAGACCCTGACGTCCGAGAGCGTCGAGGAGGAGCGTCTCGGCGACGATCGCGGCCTTGAAGTCGGGCAGGTAGAGGGATTCGTTGGCGCTGTGGGCCCGGGCGTCGGGGTCCTCGACGCCGGTGACGAGGATCGAGGCCTGCGGGAAGACCTCGAGGAGGTCGGCGATGAACGGGATCGAGCCGCCGATGCCCATCGTCACCGCTTCGGTCCCCCACGCCTCGGTGAGCGCGGCCCGGGCGACCCGGACGGCGGGATCGTCGAGGTCGGCCTGCCAGGGGCTGCCGCCCTCGGTCGCCCCGATGCTCAGGGTCGCGCCGAAGGGCAGATTGTCCTCGAGGTGCTTCGTCACCGCCGCGACAGCGCTCTCCGGGGTGTCCCCGGGGGCGAGGCGGATGGAGAGCTTGGCCCGCAGGCTCGGCTGCAGGGTGTTCGAGGAGACGTCGACGTCGGGGATGTCGAGGCCGATGACGGTGATCGACGGCTGCGTCCACATCCGCGAGGCCAGGCTCCCGGTGCCGATGAGCGCGGTGCCGGGCAGGACACCGGAGTCCTCCCGGACCGTGGCCTCGGCGTAGTCGATCGGGGATTCGGGAACGGCGGCGAGTCCGGCCACCGCGACCGCACCGTCGTCGTCGTGGAGGCTCGCGAGCACCTTCGTCATCGCGAGCATCGCATCGGGCACCACTCCCCCGTACATGCCCGAATGCACGGCGTGGTCGAGCGTGGAGACCTCGAATTCGAGGGCGCACATCCCGCGCAGGCTCGTCGTCAGGGCCGGGGTGCCGGCAGCCCAGTTGCCCGAGTCGGCGACGACGATGACGTCGGCGGCGAGCTTGTCGCGGTGGCGTTCGAGGAAGTTCCGGAAGCTCGGGCTGCCCGCCTCCTCCTCCCCTTCGATGAAGAGGCGCACCCCGACGCCGAGGCGGTCGGCGAGCAGCCGCAGAGCCGTGAGGTGGACCATGATCCCGGCCTTGTCGTCGGCGGCGCCGCGACCGAAGAGACGGTCCCCCTTCCGCGTCGCGACGAACGGCTCGGTGTCCCAGGCCTCGTCGCGGCCGGGCGGCTGGACGTCGTGATGGGCGTAGAGGAGCACCGTGGGTGCGCCCGCAGGCGCCGGCGCCGAGGCGACGACGGCGGGGTAGCCGGGGGTGCCGTCCGCTGTGTCGGCGGTGAGGATCTCGACGTCGAGGCCGAGGTCGCGGGCGAGGGCGGCGACCGCCTCGGCGCTGGCCGTGACCGCAGCGGGATCGAAGCTCGGCCAGGCCACGGACGGGATCGCCACGAGGTCGGTGAGCGTGTCGAGGATGTCGTCGAAGATCTCGTCGACGCGGGTGTGCAGGGAGGCGCCGTCAAGCGCGGAAGTCGATTCGGTCATGGTCCAACGGTAGTATTGAAAGGGTGTTCGGAAGCAAAAAGACTCACGAGGACAACGACTCCTCCACGACGCCAGACGACGACCTCACCGCAGGCGAGGCCAGCCCTCGTGATGCGGAAGCGAAGAAGGGACGTCCCACCCCCAAGCGCAGCCAGCAGGAATCGATGCGGCGCCAGCCGCTGGTCTCGAAGGATCGCAAGGTGGCGAACCAACGAGCCAAGGAGCAGCAGCGCAAGGAGCGCGACCGGGCGCGCATCGGGATGATGAACGGTGAGGAGAAGTACCTCACCCGCCGTGACCGGGGCCCGCAGCGCCGCTACGTCCGCGATTTCGTCGACGCCCGCTTCTCGATCGGGGAGCTCTTCATCCCCGCTGCGATCCTCATCCTCGTCGTCGCCTTCACCCAGCCCGTGGCGATCCAGCAGTACTTCACGTACGCGGTGTGGGGTCTGCTCGCGCTCGTCATCCTCGACGGCTTCATCCTCAACTACATCCTCAAGGGACGCCTGCGGGCGAAGTTCGGCACGGTCGAGCGCGGCCTGCCGTTCTACGCGGTCATGCGCAGCGTCCAGCTGCGGCCGCTGCGCATGCCCAAGCCGCAGGTCAAGCGCCGCCAGTACCCCGAGTGAGCAGGCGGGTCCGCCCGCCGGAGCGGATGATCCTCCCGGGCCAGAACGGGCCCGAGTAGATCATCTCCGAATAGACCTGAACGAGATCGGCGCCCGCTGCCAGGCGGGCGTCGACGTCGTTTCCGTCGCCGATGCCGCCGACGGAGACGATCGTCAGCTCCCCGCTCACCGTCGCGGCCACGAGGCGGAGCACCTCGAGGGAGCGCGGAGCCAGGGGGCGCCCGGAGATGCCTCCGGCCTGGGAGCGGGCGAACTCGGCCTCCGGTCCGGTGAGCACATCGCGGTCGATCGTCGTGTTCGTCACGATGAGACCGTCGGCGCCGGTGCGCACCGCGAGGTCGCAGATGTCGACGACGTCCTCGTCGGAGAGGTCCGGGGCGATCTTGACGAGCAGCGGGACATGACCGAGGGTCGACCGGGGTGTGGCCACCACCTCGGCGGCGGCCTCCCTGACCGCGGTGATGATCGGTTCGAGGCTCGCCACGGACTGGAGGTCGCGCAGACCGGGGGTGTTCGGGGAGCTGACGTTGATGACGAGGTAGTCGGCCAGCGGGGCGAGCTCCCGAGTCGAGGCGACGTAGTCGGCGACCGCCTCGGCGGCCGGCACGACCTTCGTCTTGCCGATGTTGACGCCGATGATCGGACGGTGCCGGGCGGGCAGCGCGGTGAGGGCTCGACGCTGAGCGGTGATGTTGAACGACGCCTGCCGGGCCCCGTCGTTGTTGAACCCCATCCGGTTGAGCAGTGCGTGGTTGCGCAGGAGCCGGAAGAGCCGCGGCCGCTCATTGCCCGGCTGGGCGTGGGCGGTGATCGTGCCCACTTCGATGTGCCCGAAGCCCAGCGCCGACAGGGCGCGGATGCCGACGCCGTTCTTGTCGAAGCCGGCGGCCAGGCCCACCCGGTTGGGGAAGGGGAGGCCGAGGACCTCGACGGGGGCGCTGGTGCCCCGGGCGACGACGAGGCGCAGCAGCCGGCCGAGCAGCGGGATCCGGTCGAGGATCCGGAGTGCGGAGAACGAGAGATGGTGCGCGCGCTCGGCGTCCATCGGGCGGAAGACGAGAGAGAAGATGAGTCGGTACACGCCTCAACAATAGGCCAGTGCCCGGTGCCCGACGTGCTCCGAACACGACCTCGGCGGGTTTTGCGACTAGGATCGAGACAACGCTCAACGACGAAGAAAGGGATTCCATGCCCGGTGCCACCACCCCCAGCAGCTACGCTTCGACGACCCCCACGAAGGTGAGTGCAGCCGTCCTCGTCCTCGGCGTGGCCGACGGCTCGGTCCGCGGCCTCGACTCCGCGAAGACGGTGCGCACCGCTGTCGACGACGCGGCCCGGGCCATCGAATTCACCGGGAAGGCCGGATCCACCGCGCGCATCCCCGCGTCGAAGGGCGTGACCGCCGAGAGCATCCTCCTCGTCGGTCTCGGCGACATCGATGCAGCGAGCGCCGACGACGATGCCGCGGCCGCGAACGAAGTCCTCCGCCGGGCCGCCGGTGCCGCACTGCGCGCACTCTCGGGCGCCTCCTCGATCGCCGTGGCCCTGCCCGTCGACTCCCCCGCCGCCGTCGAAGCCGTCACCGTCGGGGCCGCCCTCGGCGCCTACCGCTTCACGACGTACCGTTCCGGAGACGACGACCGCGTGCCCGGCCCCGTCACGGTGCTCGGCCCGAAGGGCAAGACGTACGCAGCGGCCCACGAAGCCGGCACGATCATCGCCGCGGCGACGAACGCCGCCCGCGACCTCGTCAACACGCCCCCGCTCGACCTCTACCCGGAGTCCTTCGCCCAGCTCGTCAAGGACCAGGCGAAGTCCCGCAAGGTCAAGGTCACCGTGCTCGGTGAGAAAGAGCTCGCCGCCGGCGGCTACGGCGGACTCATCGGCGTCGGTCAGGGGTCGACCCGCGGACCGCGCCTCGTCAAGGTCGAGTACAACCCGAAGAAGGCCCGCCGTCACATCAGCTTCGTCGGCAAGGGCATCACCTTCGACTCCGGCGGTCTCTCCCTCAAGCCGGCCGCGAGCATGGAGGACATGAAGTCCGATATGGCCGGCGCCGCCGCCGTCGTCGAAGCGGTCTTCGCGATCGCCGACCTCGGACTGCCCGTCCGGGCCACCGCCTGGCTGCCGCTCGCGGAGAACATGCCCGGCTCCTCGGCGCAGCGTCCCTCGGACGTGCTCACCATGCGCAGCGGCAAGACCGTCGAGGTGACGAACACCGACGCCGAAGGTCGTCTCGTCCTCGCCGACGCGCTCACCGACGCCGGGGCGGAGAACCCCGACCTCCTCATCGACGTCGCCACCCTGACCGGTGCGCAGATCGTCGCCCTCGGCAACCGCACCTCCGGGGTCATGGGCACTCCCGCGGCCCGCACGACGGTCGCCGAACGGGCCGCCGTGGCCGGTGAGGACGTCTGGCCGATGCCGATCCCCGAGGAGATGCTCTCCGGTTTCGACTCGACCGCCGCCGATCTCAAGAACTCCGGTCCGCGCCCCGGCGGCATGCTCGCCGCCGCCGCCTTCCTCCAGGAGTTCGTCGCCGATGACGCCGAATGGGCGCACATCGACATCGCCGGACCGAGCTTCAACACCGGTTCGGCCTTCGGCTACACCCCGGCCGCGGCGACCGGTGCCGCTGTGCGCACGCTCGTCGAGATCGCCCGCGACGCCGACTGACCAGCATCCCCGCGCCTGACCCCGGTCGCAGAGCTCTGCGCCCGGGGCGGGTCGGGAGTGATGCTCCCCACCTGTGGCGCAACAGACACCGTTTGCTTTCGCCCCTGGCGAGAAAAGTGGAAAGATAAGAGGGAAAGCTGCCCTTGGCAGGCTTGACCACAGCTACGAGGAGTAATCCGTGAGTGACGCATTGACCTATGACCTTGTCGTCCTCGGCGGCGGACCCGGCGGCTATGCCGCTGCTCTGCGCGCCGCAGAACTCGATATGAAGGTCGCCCTCATCGAACAGGACAAGGTTGGCGGGACGTGCCTGCACCGTGGCTGTGTGCCGACCAAGGCGCTCCTCCACACCGCGGAGATCGCCGATGCCGCGAAGGACTCGGAGACGTTCGGCGTGCAGGCGGAGTTCAAGGGCATCGACATCGACAAGGTGCTCGACTACAAGAACAACGTCATCAACCGCAACTACAAGGGTCTCCAGGGCCTCGTCAAGGCCCGCGGCATCGACACCTACATCGGCAAGGGCAAGCTCGTCGGTGAGGACACCGTCGAGGTCACCGGCGACGACGAGCACTACACGCTCAAGGGCAAGAACATCATCCTCGCCACCGGTTCGACGTCGAAGACCATCGGCCTCGACGTCACCGACCGGGTCATCACCTCCACCGAGGCCCTGCAGCTGGCGACCGTGCCGAAGTCGGTCATCGTCCTCGGCGGCGGCGTCATCGGCGTCGAGTTCGCCAGCGTGTGGAACTCCTACGGTGCCGACGTCACGATCGTCGAGGGCCTGCCCCACCTCGTGGCCAACGAGGACGAGTCGATCTCGAAGGCGCTCGAGCGCGCATTCAAGAAGCGCAAGATCAACTTCAAGCTCGGCGTCATGTTCAAGGGCGTCGAGGAGACCGCCGACGGCGTCAAGGTGACGCTCGAGGACGGCACGACGCTCGAGGCCGAGTACCTCCTCGTCGCCGTCGGACGCGGTCCCGTCACCGAGGGCCTCGGCTTCGAGGAGCAGGGCATCCCGATGGATCGCGGCTTCGTCCTCGCCAACGAGCGCCTGCACACCGGGGTCGGCAACATCTACGCGATCGGCGACATCGTCCCGGGCCTCCAGCTCGCCCACCGCGGGTTCGGTCAGGGCATCTTCGTCGCCGAGGAGATCGCCGGCCTCAACCCGGCACCGATCGTCGAGAGCGGCATCCCGCGTGTCACGTACTGCGAACCGGAGATCTTCTCCGTCGGGCTCTCGGCGAAGCAGGCCGAGGAGAAGTACGGCGCGGACAACGTCGAGACGCTCGAGTACAACCTCGGCGGCAACGGCAAGTCGGTCATCCTCAACACGACCGGCTTCATCAAGGTCATCCGGGAGAAGGACGGCCCGGTCGTCGGCATCCACGGCATCGGCGCGCGTCTCAGTGAGCAGGCGGGCGAAGCACAGCTCATCGTCAACTGGGAGGCTTTCCCTGAGGAAGTCGCACAGCTCATCCATGCGCACCCGACGCAGAATGAGGCGATCGGCGAGGCTCACCTGGCCGCCGCCGGCAAACCCCTGCACTTCCACTCATAAGATCCGAGGAGACGAAAGACATGTCGAATTCCGTTCAGATGCCGGCTCTCGGTGAGTCGGTGACCGAAGGTACAGTCACCCGGTGGCTGAAGTCCGTCGGCGACACCGTCGAGGTCGACGAGCCCCTGCTCGAGGTCTCGACCGACAAGGTCGATACGGAGATTCCGAGCCCCTTCGCCGGTGTGCTCGAGAAGATCCTCGCCGACGAGGACGATGTCGTCGAGGTCGGCGGCGATCTCGCGTACATCGGCGACGGCAGCGATTCCGGATCCGCCGAGGTGGCTCCCGAGGAGGAGCCGGCGAGCGAGGCGGCCGAGGACACCAGCTCGTCGTCCGAGTCCGAGAAGACCGAGACGTCCGCAGAGTCCGCGCCCGCCGCTGACTCGCAGTCGTCGTCCGGTGAGGGCACCGAGGTGACGATGCCGGCGCTCGGCGAATCCGTCACCGAAGGCACTGTGACCCGCTGGCTCAAGGAAGTCGGCGAAGAGGTCGAGGTCGACGAACCGCTCCTCGAGGTCTCGACCGACAAGGTCGACACCGAGGTCCCCTCCCCCGTCGCCGGTGTCGTCCAGGCGCACCTCGCCGAGGAGGACGAGACCGTCGAGGTCGGCGCTCCCCTGGCGCGAATCGGATCGGGAGCTCCGGCGGAGTCGGCCCCCGCCGCCGAGGAACCGAAGCAGGAGGAGACTCCCAAGGAGGAGACTCCCAAGGAAGAGCCGAAGGAAGAGGAAGCTCCCAAGGAGGAAGCTCCCAAGGAAGAGGCCCCCAAGGAGGAGGCTCCGAAGCAGGAGACGGCCTCTGCCTCCGCCCCGGCAGCGCAGTCGGCTGCCGCCGCGCAGTCCGCTCCGGCGAAGTCGGAATCGGCACCGGCGAAGTCCGAGTCGGCGGCGGCTGACACCGTCGGAGAGAACTCCGCGTACGTCACGCCGCTCGTCCGTCGTCTCGCCAAGGATGAGGGTGTCGATCTCTCGACCGTCACCGGCACGGGAGTCGGCGGCCGCATCCGCAAGCAGGACGTCATCGCCGCAGCGGCGAACCGTCCTGCCGCAGGATCGTCGGCCCCCGCACCGGCTGCCTCCGGCGAAGCGAAGAAGCCGTTCACGCTCGAGATCCCGGAGGAGGCTGCGAAGCTGCGCGGCACCACCGAGAAGGCCTCGCGCATCCGCCAGACCATTGCGAAGCGGATGAGCGAATCGCTCGAGGTCTCGGCACAGCTCACGCAGGTCATCGAGGTCGACATGACCCGGGTGGCGAAGCTGCGCAAGGCGAACAAGGACGCGTTCCTCGACAAGCACGGCGTCAAGCTCACCTACCTGCCGTTCTTCGCGAAGGCGATCGTCGAGGCGCTCAAGCAGCACCCGAAGGTCAACGCCCAGTACGATCTCGAGTCCCAGGAGATCACGTACTTCGACCACGAGAACCTCGCGGTCGCAGTCGATACTCCGCGTGGTCTGCTCGTGCCGGTCGTCAAGGACGCCGGGGATCTCAGCATCGCGGGCCTCGCCAAGGCCATCGACGATGTCGCCGATCGCACCCGCAACAACAAGATCATGCCGGACGAGCTGTCGGGCGGCACCTTCACGGTGACGAACATCGGCTCCGTGGGTGCGCTCTTCGACACGCCGATCATCAACCAGCCGCAGATGGGCATCATCGGCACCGGTGCGATCGTGCGTCGCCCGATCGTCGTCAAGACCGCTGACGGCGAGGAGTCGATCGCGATCCGCGACATGGTCTACCTTCCGCTCACCTACAACCACCAGCTGGTCGACGGTGCGGATGCGGGACGCTTCCTGCAGACGATCAAGGCGCGTCTCGAGGATGGCAACTTCGAGGCCGACCTCGAACTCTGAGTCACCGCGATCTCAGCAGCCCGCAGGGGGCCGGTCATCGACCGGCCCCCTGCGGCATTCACGCCTCGGCCACCTCGGCGATCCGCCATTGCCCGGCATGCCGGCCGAGCGTGACGACGACGTCCTTCGCGTCGAACGTCTCCTCCTCGCCCCCGCTCTCCGCCGTCGTCGTCATCGTGGCGCTGACGACGATCTCCGCGTCCGACTGCGACTCGACGACGACATCGGTGACGGTGATCGTGTACGTCCCGCCGGAGTACGCGGCGAGGTCGATGAGCTCATCGGCTGCCGCCGCCGTCGATCCGGGCACCGTGAGCCCGGCCAGCCCCTCACCGTCACCGGCTCCGAGCGCCCGTGCGCGTTCGGCGCAGAGTTCGCCGAGGCGCTCGGCGACGGCCGTGTCACTGAGCGGCTGAGCTCTCCCGCCCCTGTCCGCGCTCTCCGCGGCGGGGTCGTCGGCGGCGACCGGCGAGGGCGACGCGTCCTCACCGGCCGACCACGCGCGGACCATGAGCACTCCGCCGAGGAGCACGACGACCATCGCCGCCCCCAGCGCGGCGCGCCTGGCCCACCGCGAGGTCACGGCAGCGCTGAGCAGGGCGACCGCCGAGGCGGCGGCGCGTCCCCGTGTCCGCCCGCGTCCGCGGGTGCCGGGGCGGTGATCGTCCGTATGGCGACCATCAGTGCCGCGACCGCCGGTACGGCGGCGGGTCGGGGCGGCCGCGTCGCCTCGGCCCTCGGCGCCCTCGCCGCGCCGGCTCGAGCGCGAGCGACCGGTCGGGCGCGAGCGGAGAGCGGCCACCGTCGACAGCCCTCGCCGCGACGCCCCGGGGCCGGCTCCCTCCCCCGCATCCGGAGAGGGCAGGACGCGGTCCGGGGCCGCCCGGGGCGTGGTCGCGCGCAGGCGGGCCGTGAGGGCCAGCGCCGGGTCGAGATCACGGGAGGCCGGGACGAGCGGAAGCACGGCAGGAGTGCCGAGGCGACCGAGCCGCGGGGTCACCTCGGCGATGACGGCCGGCAGGGAATCCTGCGCTGCGGGACTCGACTCGTCGAGGAGATCGGTGACGAGGGCCTGCAGCTCGGCGCTGCACGACTCGAGGGCGACGCCGACGGGCAGCAGGCTCTCGGTCCACGGCACCCCGTGGAGGGCGTGATAGAGCAGCTCCCCCACCGCGCGCCGAACCGGGGTCTCCAGGGTTCGGCGCACGCCGGGGATGACCCGCGGGCGCCCCTCCGCGTCGAGTCCGAAGCACGCGAGGCTGAGCCGCTCGGTCGCCGCCTCGACCTCGGCGAGTTCGGCGAAGACGCCGCGCAGCAGGGTGTGCGCTTCGCCCTCGGTGAGACCGTGGAAGGCGCGGACGACGTCGATGACGAGGCCCCCGGGCAGGACCGGGACGAGGAGCAGCCTCGCCTCCCCGGTCGGGAGGATGACCTCGGCCGTTCCGAGCACTCCGGCATCATCGGACGGATCATCGGCGCGCGCGTCGGCGCTGCGGGTCTGCTCTCCGCCGACGACACCCCAGCGGGTCTCCCCCGTGTCGTCGCCGACGCGATGGATGTCGTCGGCGATCGTCGCTTCGAAGTGCCATGTCATAGTTCGTCATCCCCGTCAATGACTGTGAATCCTGTTGGATGTCATTTGATGATGAGTGATGCACTGTGATAAGTCAATGGCCGGCCTGTGGAGAACGTGTCGAGGGTCATGGGGAGATGAATTGAACACCCCGGTCAACGGGCATAGTCTGGACACATGCCACTGGCCACAGAGATTCTGGGTTTCGCGCCGGTCTTCTCGGACTATCGCACCACGTGGGACCTGCAGAAGAAGTATCACGAAGACGTGCTCGCCGGGAACAGGGAGTCGACGATCCTGCTCCTCGAACATCCCCCGGTCTACACTGCCGGCAAACGCACGGAGGACCACGAACGCCCGACCGATGGCACCGAGGTCATCGACGTCGACCGCGGCGGCAAGATCACCTGGCACGGCCCGGGACAGCTCGTCGCCTATTTCATCTACCGGCTCAACGATCCCAAAGAGGTCCGCCTCTTCGTCGCCCAGCTCGAGGATTCGATGATCCGCCTGCTCAGCGAATACGGCATCGAGGCCACGACGATCGAGGGCCGCGCGGGCGTGTGGATCCTCGGCGACGGCGCCCGCCGTGACCGCAAGATCGGGGCGATCGGCATCCGCATCCACGACGGCGTGACGATGCACGGTCTCGCCCTCAACTGCAGCAACGACCTCGGCGCCTACGAATCGATCATCGCCTGCGGCATCACCGATGCCGACACGACCACCATCAGTGCCGAACTCGGCCGGACCGTGACGCCCGAAGAGGTCGCCCCCCGGCTCGACGAGATCCTGCACGAGACCATCACCGCTTAGGAGAACCGACGTGACGATCGCACCCGAAGGCCGCCGCATGCTCCGTGTCGAGGCACGGAACTCGGAAGTTCCGATCGAGGAGAAGCCGGCCTGGATCAAGGCGAAGGCCCACATCGGACCGGAGTACACCTCCCTGAAGTCCCTCGTGCGCAAACAGGACCTCCACACCGTGTGCGAGGAGGCCGGCTGCCCGAACATCTTCGAATGCTGGGAGGACCGCGAGGCGACCTTCCTCATCGGCGGTGAACAGTGCACCCGCCGCTGCGACTTCTGTCAGATCGACACCGGCCGGCCCGCCGACTTCGATGCCGATGAGCCGCGCCGCGTCGCCGCCTCGGTGGGCGAGATGGGCCTGCGCTACTCGACGATCACCGGCGTGGCCCGCGACGACCTGCCCGACGGCGGCGCGTGGCTCTACGCCGAGACCGTCCGCCAGATCCACGACCTCGACTACGTCGACGGCCGCGGCACCGGGGTCGAACTCCTCATCCCCGACTTCAACGCGAAGCCCGACCAGCTCGCCGAGGTGTTCTCCTCCCGGCCGGAAGTGCTCGCCCACAATGTCGAGACGGTGCCGCGCATCTTCAAGCGGATCCGCCCGGCCTTCCGCTACGAGCGCTCCCTGTCGGTGATCACCCAGGCCCGTGAGGCCGGACTCATCACGAAGTCGAACCTCATCCTCGGCATGGGCGAGACGAACGACGAGATCATCTCCGCACTCCAGGACCTCCACGACGCCGGGTGCGACCTCATCACGATCACCCAGTACCTGCGCCCGTCCCCGCGCCACCATCCCGTCACCCGCTGGGTCAAGCCCGCCGACTTCGTCATGCTCCGCGACGCCGCCGAGGAGATCGGGTTCCTCGGAGTCATGTCCGGTCCGCTCGTGCGCTCGTCGTACCGCGCCGGTCGCCTCTGGGCCACGGCGATGCGCCACCGCGGCGAGGAGATCCCCGCCCACCTCGCGCATCTCGACAAGCACACCCCGGCCAAGCAGGAGGCGCAGGCCGTTGTGGATATGTTCGGCGCAGGCGAAGAGGTAGACTTGTCTGCTGAGCAATGAGTGGTTCCGCGGGCCTGTCCTCGGGACCCGTCGGCCCGTCAAGAGCAAGTGAGAGAATGAGCGAAGAACCGCGCAAGGGACTGTTCCGTCGCAAGCCGAAGGATCCGAACAAGAAGCCGGGCCGTCTGGCGCAGATGCGTCAGGTCTACGAGCTCGCCGCGAAGCACAACAAGGCGACCCCGTGGCTCCTGGCAGCCGCTGTCGTGGGCTTCACGCTCCTCGGCCTGCTCGCCGGACTCGTCTTCGGCGGGGCCGTGTTCACGACGATCCTCGGTCTCATGGTCGGTCTGCTGCTCGGCATGTTCATGCTCGGCCGCTTCGCTGAGACCGCGGCGTTCGCGCAGATGGAGGGCCAGCCCGGTGCCTTCGGCGCGGTCCTCAACACCGCGCGTCGCGGCTACCTCATGGACGAGAAGCCGATCGCCATCGACCCGAAGAGCCGCGACCTCGTGTTCCGCTCGACGGGCCGGTCCGGTGTCGTGCTGCTCAGTGAGGGACCGAAGGCCCGCAGCGCGAAGCTGCTCGCCAAGGAGAAGAAGCGCCACGAGCGCATCCTCCCCAACGTCCCCGTCCACACCCTCCAGGGCGGCAACGAGGACGGCCAGCTGCAGATGAAGCAGGTCGTCTCGACCGTCCACAAGCTGCCCCGCAAGCTCAATCGCGCCGAGGTGCTCGCCGTGCGCAACCGCCTCTCCGCCCTCGGCACCCAGGGCACGCGTCCGCCCATCCCCAAGGGCATCGACCCGAACAAGGCGCGCCCCAACCACAAGGCGATGCGCGGACGCTGATCGGCGCTCCCGAGAACGCACGCGGCCCCGTCACCGGAATCCCGGTGACGGGGCCGCTGTCGTTCGCGCCAGCCGTCTGCTCAGCGGCGGAGGATCACCGTCTTCGCCGCGAGGTCGTGGAGTCCGCGGTGGTCGCGGTCGAAGATGAGCGCGGGAATGACGAGGACGACGAGGAGAGACCGGATGAGTGCGGGCACGAATCCCGGGACGCGGCCGTCGAGGCGGCGAACCTCGATCCCGAAGATCCGATGGCCGACGGTATAGCCGAGGGTCGAGACGAGGAGGATATTCGCCAGGAGGAAGATGCCCGGGGCGAGGAACGGGTTGGTCGAGGCGAAGAGACCGGCGATCGCCAGGCACATGAACCAGTCGACCATGAGGGCGAGCAGGCGCTTCCACGCCGGTGCCACCGCATGGCGGCCGGTCTCCGGGAGGCCGAGTCGGCGTCCGGGCCAGTCACCCTCGTCTCGGCTGGTCTGTGGTCCCTGCAGCCAGGACCCGAGGTCGTCGCGATTGATCACTCCCCCAGGGTACCGAAGTCGTCCCTGAGTGAATCATCAGGAAACATCCCCGAAACATGACTGTCATCACGGCTTCACCGAGCACGAACTAGGATTGATCTCGGTCACGAAGAACCGACCATACGTCTAACTAGGAGACCTAAGTGTTCTCGTCTGCTGAAGAACTCGTCAACTACATCGCGGAGAACGACGTGCGTTTCGTCGATGTCCGCTTCTGCGACCTGCCCGGTGTCGTCCAGCACTTCAACCTTCCCGCCGCCTCGTACGGCGTGGATGAGATCACCGAAGGTCTCCTCTTCGACGGGTCCTCGATCACAGGCTTCCAGGGCATCCACGAATCGGACATGAAGCTCCTCGCCGATGTCGCCTCGGCGTTCATCGACCCCTACCGGGAGGCGAAGACGCTCGTGGTCACGCACTCGATCGTCGACCCCTTCACCGACGAGCCCTACTCCCGCGACCCCCGCCAGGTCGCGGCGAAGGCGGAGAAGTACCTGCAGAGCACCGGCATCGCCGACACCGTCTACTACGGCGCCGAGGCCGAGTTCTACATGTTCGACTCGATCCGCTACCAGAACACCCCCGGGCACAGCTTCTACGAGGTCAACTCCATCGAAGCTGCGTGGAACACCGGTGCGCAGGAGCCCGAGGGCAACCTCGGCTACAAGACGCCCTACAAGGGCGGCTACTTCCCCGTCTCCCCGCAGGACAAGTTCGCCGACATCCGCGACGAGATGTCGATGACGCTCGAGGAGATCGGCTTCGAGATGGAGCGCGCCCACCACGAGGTCGGCACGGCCGGGCAGCAGGAGATCAACTACAAGTTCAACACCCTCCAGCACGCCGCTGACCAGCTCCTCGACTTCAAGTACGTCGTGAAGAACACCGCCGACGAGTACGGCAAGACCGTCACCTTCATGCCCAAACCCCTCTTCGGCGACAACGGGTCGGGCATGCACTGCCACCAGTCGCTGTGGAAGAACGGCGAGCCGCTGTTCTACGACGAGAACGGCTACGCCGGTCTCTCCGACCTCGCCCGCTGGTACATCGGCGGCCTCATCGAGCACGCCGGCGCCGTCCTCGCGTTCACGAACCCGACGATCAACTCCTACCGCCGCCTCGTGCCCGGCTACGAGGCCCCCGTCAACCTCGTCTACTCGGCGCGCAACCGCTCGGCCGCCATCCGCATCCCGGTGACCGGCTCCTCGCCGAAGGCCAAGCGCCTCGAGTTCCGTGTGCCCGACCCGTCGAGCAACCCCTACCTCGCGTTCTCCGCGCAGCTCATGGCCGGCCTCGACGGCATCCGCAACCGCATCGAACCGCCGGAGCCGATCGACAAGGACCTCTACGAGCTGCCCCCGGAGGAGGCCAAGGACATCAAGCTCGTCCCGGCCTCCCTCGACGAGGCGCTCGACGAGCTCGAGAAGGATCACGACTTCCTCACCGCCGGTGACGTCTTCACCCCCGACCTCATCGAGACGTGGATCAGGATCAAGCGCGAGAACGAGATCGACGTCGCGCGTCTGCGTCCGACTCCGACCGAGTTCGAGCTCTACTACTCGATCTGACCCGACCGGCGGACCGTTCCCCAGGGAATCGGCTCGCAGGGAATACAGTGGGGGCGTCACCGGTTTCTCCGGTGGCGCCCCCGCTGCGTTCCTGCCGGAACCCTCTCGCGCGGGCGCACGGTATCGACATCACCATCTGCGAGGACGGACTATGACGCATTACGATCTGCTGCTCATCGGCACGGGCTCGGGGAACATGTTCCTCGACAAGAGGTTCGCGGGACTGAAGACCGCGATCGCCGAGGAATGGCATTTCGGGGGCACGTGCCTCAATGTCGGGTGCATCCCGACGAAGATGTTCGTCTACCCGGCCACTGTCGCCGAGGAGGCCGCACACGCCCGTCGCTACGACGTCGAGGCCGCGTTCGAGGGCGTCGACTGGTCGGCTCTGCAGGAGCGCATCTTCTCCCGCGTCGACGCGATCGAAGCCGGCGGTCGGGAGTACAGGTCGGGCGACCGTCAGCCGAACAACACCGTCATCCCCGAGCACGTCCGCTTCGTCGATGAGAAGACCGTGGTCACCGCCTCGGGTGAGGAGATCACCGCGGATCGGATCGTCATCGCCGCCGGGGCCGCGCCCACCCTCCCCGACACCCCGGGCCTCGACCCGGCGCAGGTCGACACTCCGGGCTACCCGATCGTCACCTCGAATTCGATCATGCGCCTGCCGGAGCAGCCGAAGCGGCTGGCGATCGTCGGCTCCGGCGTCATCGCCATGGAGTTCGCCCACATCTTCGCGAGCTTCGGCACCGACGTCACCGTCATCGCCCGCGGACCCCGGCTGCTCCAGGACCTCGACGGCACCGCCTCGGCGGAGTTCACGACGATCTTCACCGCCGACCACAACGTCATCCTCGGTGCCCAGCCTGCCGCCTTCCGCCTCGGCGACGGGGAGGGCGCACCGGTGACGATCGACCTCGAGCCCAGCGGTCGGGTCGACGACGTCGACATTCCCGCCGCGGTCGACGCTGACATCGTCCTCATCGCCATCGGTCGCCACCCGAACACCGCTGGCCTCGACGCCGCCGAGGTCGGCTACGACCTCACGCCCGACGGCAGGCTCGTCGTCGACGCGTTCCAGCGGGTCTATGCCGGCGGAGAACCCGTGCCCGGGGTCTTCGCCCTCGGCGACATCAGTTCCGAGCACCAGCTCAAGCACGTGGCCAACCACGAGGCCCGGGTCGTCGGTGACAACCTCGTCGTCGACGTCGCCGCCGGGGCCCCCGGGGCCGCGGCGGAGGACGCGCTCGAGCGCACCAGCCACAAGGCCGTGCCGGCTGCGGTCTTCACCTCTCCGCAGGTCGCGACCGTGGGCATGACCGAGGACGAAGCCCGGCTGGCCGGACACGACGTCACCGTCAAGGTCCAGCAGTACTCCGATGTCGCCTACGGGTGGGCGATGGCCGACGATCCCGGGATCGTCAAGGTCATCGCCGACCGGGACTCCCGGCTCATCCTCGGCGCGCAGATCGTCGGGGCCGAGGCGTCGATGATCATCCAGCCGCTCATCCAGGCGATGGCCTTCGACCAGCCCGCCGACGAGGTGGCCAGGGGTCAGTACTGGATCCACCCGGCGCTGCCCGAGGTCATCGAGAACGCTCTGCTCGGGCTCGAGTTCACGCCTCGCTGACGCCGCCGAGGCGGACAGGCTGGATCAAGCGCCCGCGGCGGGTCAGAATCCGTAGAAGCGCTGCTCCATGACCGCGCGGGCGTGGCGGGTCGCCCGCAGGTAGTCGTCTTCGAGCTCGCGACCCCCGCCGGCGGGATAGCCGAGCAGCCGCGCCGTCGCCTCGAGCTCCGAGTGCTCGTCGGGCAGGGCTGCGGCAGTGCGGCCGCGGAAGAGCATGACGGCCGAGCGGACATTCGTCGCCAGCTGCCAGGCCGCGGCGAGTTCAGCGGCGTCCTCGACGGGGATGAGGCCCTCCTGCGCAGCGACGTCGAGGGCACCCAGCGTCGAGGTCGTCCGGAGGCCGGGAACCGTGTGGGCGTGCTGGAGCTGGAGGAGCTGGACCGTCCACTCGACGTCGGAGAGACTGCCTCGGCCGAGCTTGAGGTGTCGGCGTTTGTCCGCTCCCTTCGGCAGCCGCTCGTCCTCCATCCGCGCCTTGAGGGTGCGGACCTGGGTGAGCGCCTTCGACGGCATCTCCGCCGGGTAGCGCAGCGGGTCGATGAGCGCGGTGAAGTCGTCCCTCAGCCCCGCGTCGCCGGCCATCGGCCGCGCCCGCAGCAGGGCCTGGGCCTCCCACGGCTGCGACCACTTCGCGTAGTAGGACTCGTAGGAGGCGAACGTGCGCACGAGCGGACCGTTCTTCCCCTCGGGTCGCAGATCCGCGTCGAGCTCGATGCCGCGGGCGCCTTCGCTGGCTTTGAGCCGGGAGCTCAGCTGCAGGGCGACCTTGGTGACGTGCTTCGCGAGCTTCGCGCGGGCCTCGGCGTCGAGGTCGTCGGACACCGCGCGGTAGACGAACATCGCGTCCGCATCGGAGAAGTACCCGATCTCCCGGCCGCCCCACCGTCCCATCGCGACGACGGCGAACTCGTACTCCGGCACCGAGGCGTCGTCGAGGTCGAGGCGCACGGCGCGCAGGGCGCCGTCGACGGTGAGGTCCATGAGGTCGGAGAGGTCGCCGGGCACCGCGGCGCGGTCGCCGACGTCGAGGACGTCGCGCAGGGCGATCCGCAGCAGTTCGCGACTGTAGGTCTCACGGATCCGGGTGATCGCCTCGGCGCCGTGGCGGTGGAGCAGGCCGTCGACCTCAGCGGCGAGCACCTGCTGATCCCGCGCGGCGAGACTGGCGTAGTCGTCGAGCCACGCGACCGCTGCCGGCTGGCGGAGGAGGAGTTCGGTGGCGTAGCCGGAGAGCGTGAGCACCTCGGCGACGGACTTCGCGGCGAGCCCGGAGTCGCGGAGCATCTTGAGGAACCAGCCCGAGGACGAGAGCGAATCGGTGAGCCGGCGGAAGGAGAGCAGGGCAGCATCGGGGTCGACGCCGTCGGAGAACCAGTCGAGGAGCGCCGGCAGCACCTGTTTGATGACGAGTGCGGTGCGCGACATCCCCGTGGTCAGGGACTTGATGTGGCCGAGCGCGCCCTGCGGGTCGCGGTAGCCGAACGCGCGGAGGCGGTCGGCGGCCGCCTTGAGGCTCGTTCCGCGGTGGTGGGCGTCGACGACCTCGCCGTGGATGCCGACGGCGGCGTCGAGGATCGGTCGGTAGAAGATCTGCTCGTGGAGCCGGGTGACCTGTTTGGCGAAGTCGCGCCGGTTCTCCTCGAGTCGGGTGCCGGTGCGCGAGCCGGAGGGGAAGACGGAGCGGGCGAGGGTCCGCAGCTTCGCCTCGTCATCGGGGATGAGGGCGTTGCGCAGCATCCGCGGGATCTGCACCCGGTGTTCGACGACGCGCATGAACCGGTAGGCCGAGGAGAACACGAGGGCGTCGTCGAGGCCGATGTACCCGTGCTCCCCGAGCTCGTCGAGGGCGCGCAGGGTGTTCGGCGAGCGGATCTCGTCATCGCTCTGCCCGTGGACGAGCTGGAGGAGCTGCGCGGAGAACTCGACGTCGCGCAGTCCCCCGCGGCCGAGCTTGATCTGCCTCGGCGCCTCCGCGGCGGGAATGAGGTCGACGACACGACGGCGCATCGCCCGGATGCCGTCGATGAAGCCCTCCCGCCCGGCGGCCTCCCAGACCAGCGGTGAGAGGGTCTCGGTGAACGCGGCGCCGACCGCGGGGTCGCCGGCGACCGCCCGGGCCTTGAGGAGGGCCTGGAACTCCCAGTTCTTCGCGATGTCGGTGTAGTAGTGCTCGAACTCCGAGAGCGTGCGCACGAGCGCCCCGGCCTTGCCTTCGGGTCGCAGGGCGGTGTCGAGCTCCCAGAGGGCCGGTTCGGCCTCGGGATCGGAGAGGATCGAGCGCATCCGCTGGGCCACCTCGGTGGCCAGTGTCCGCTGCTCCTCGGTCGCCTCGGAGTCCTGGACGAAGACGACGTCGACGTCGGAGACGTAGTTGAGCTCCCGCGCCCCGGTCTTGCCGAGCGCGATGACCGCCATGCGTACGGTCGACTCCGGGTCGAGTTCGGCCCGGGCGATCGCCTGGGCGGTCTCGATCGCCGCGGCGGCGAGATCGGAGAGCACCGCGGTGACGAGGTCGACGATCTGCTCGGGCTGATCGGAGTAGAGGTCATCGGCGACGAGCCGCAGCAGCACGTCGCGGTAGGCCCGCCGCATCCGCGCGATCCCCTCATTGCCCGTCCGGGCGGCCACCGGCGCGTCGGAGTCGGGATCGGCGCCGACGGATTCGAGCAGGGTCGCCCGCAGCGCACTCGCCGAGGCCTGCGGGGTCGAGATCATCAGGTACGGAGAGCGTTCGAGGAGCAGCGGCAGCGAATCCGGATGCCGCACGAGGTGGTCGACCATCGCCTCCGAGGTGCCGAAGACCCCGAGCAGGCGGGCGAGCATCGGCCGGTCGAGCTCGTCCTCGGCGACCGTGCCCGTGCCGTCGACCCGGGCCGCGTCGACGAAGCGGGCGATCCCGCTCGCCGCCGCCTCGGTGCCAGCGGGCGAGCCCTCCCCCGCCTCGGCGCCGACGGATGAACCCGCCTCCGCCTCGGCGGTCGTCGTCTCCGGCCCCGGGACGTCGGTGTCGGTCGCCGCATTCTTCTCAGCGTCCTTCTCGGCTTCCTCGAGGACCCGGAGGAGACCGAGCGCGCCGGCGTGCGGATCCGGTGTGGCCTCGAGGAGATCGACGAAGCGGGAATCCGTGGCCAGGGGCTGGCCGAGAAGGTCGTCGATGTCGCCGAGGAAGCGATTCGCCGAGGCGGTCGTCGCCGGGGTGCGGGAGGTCAGGCGCGCCATGGGATCACATCGACGAGAAGTGCTTGCTGAGCTCGTACGGAGTCACCTGAGCGCGGTAGCCGTCCCATTCCTGTCGCTTGTTGCGGAGGAAGAAGTCGAAGACCTCCTCGCCGAGGGTCTCGGCGACGAGGTCGGAGCCCTCCATGATCTCGAGTGCCTCGGCGAGGCTCGCGGGGAGGGCGCGGATGCCCATCGCCCGGCGTTCGGTGTCGGAGAGCAGCCAGACGTTGTCCTCGGCCTCCTCCGGCAGCTCGTAGTCCTCCTCGATCCCCTTGAGCCCGGCGGCGAGGAGCAGCGCGTAGGACAGGTACGGGTTCGCCGAGGAGTCGAGGCCGCGGTACTCGACGCGGGCCGAAGACGATTTGCCCGAGTTGTACTGCGGAACCCGCACGAGCGCGGACCGGTTCCGGTGTCCCCAGCAGATGTAGGACGGGGCTTCGTGGCCGGTCCACAAGCGCTTGTAGGAGTTGACGAACTGGTTCGTCACGGCCGTGATCTCCGCCGCGTGGTGGAGCAGGCCGGCGATGAACTGGCGTCCGATCTTCGAGAGCTGATAGGTCGCACCCGGTTCGAAGAACGCGTTGTTCTCCCCCTCGAAGAGGGACACGTGGGTGTGCATGCCGTTGCCCGGGTGGTCGGCGAGCGGCTTGGGCATGAACGAGGCGTAGACGCCCTGGGCGATCGCGACCTCCTTGATGACCGAGCGGAAGGTCATGATGTTGTCGGCCATCGTCAGCGCATCGGCGTAGCGCAGGTCGATCTCGTTCTGTCCCGGACCCGCCTCGTGGTGGGAGAACTCGACCGAGAGACCCATCGCCTCGAGCATCGTCACCGCCGAGCGCCGGAAGTCGTTCGCGGTCCCGCCGTTGACGTGGTCGAAGTATCCGGCGGTGTCGACGGGCACCGGGGCGCCGAGCGTGCCGTTGCCGAGGTCGAGGTTGCCGGACCGGAAGAGGTAGAACTCCATCTCGGGGTGGACGTAGAAGGTGAAGCCCTTCTTCGCGGCGCTCTCCAGCGTGCGCTTGAGGACGTAGCGGGGGTCTGCCTTCGCCGGTTCCCCGCCGGGCACGTGGATGTCGCAGAACATCCGGCCCGTCGGCTCCGTCTCCCCGCGCCACGGCAGCAGGGAGAACGTCGACGGATCGGGCTTGAGGACCATATCGGCCTCATAGACTCGGGAGAGCCCCTCGACCGCCGACCCGTCGAAGCCGATGCCCTCGGAGAACGCGCCTTCGAGTTCGGCGGGGACGACGGCCACGGACTTCAGACCGCCGAGGACGTCGGTGAACCACAGCCGGATGAACCGGACGTCACGGTCCTCGACGGTGCGGAGGACGAACTCTTCCTGCTTCGACATCGATCAGCCGTTCCACTTCTCGTCGGCTTCGTTCCACTCCTCGTTGCGCTTCTTCGCCTGCTCGAGGGCGTCGCGGGCCTCCGCCTCGGTGTCGTAGGGGCCCATGCGATGGGTCCAATCGCTGACGAGCCCCTGCTCGACCTCACCGGTCGCGGTGTTGAAGTACCACTTCGCGTTCGCTTCGTCGATATCCTTGAACAGTCCCATGACAGGCCTTTCGTCGTCGGTGAGATGATGCCCTGACACCGGCCAGCTTACCGGTTCACGGGCCTCCTGACAGGGAGTTCGCCGAGGTGTCGGCCGGTGACCGCTGCCGATTCCCCGGAGTGCCCCGGCGGCTGCGAGGGGTCCACCGAGGATGCCTCGAGGTGGTACCAGTTCCGCGGATTTCCCCATTCTTTCGCATTGTGGACAACCGATTCCGCAAGATTGATGACGAAATGGGCACGTAAAGGTTTGCCTCGCGAACCTTCACGAGCTTAGAGTGAGATGTACCCTCGGTCGCTGCCCCGCAGAGCCGAATCTGTCCCGTCCCATGGGGCGCCATGAAAGAAGGAATCCCAATGCGCATCTCAGTGCCCACAGAGGTCAAGAACAACGAGTTCCGCGTCGCCATCACCGCCGCCGGCGTCCACGAGCTCGTCTCCCGCGGTCACCAGGTCACCGTCCAGGCCGGAGCCGGCGAAGGATCATTCATCACCGACGATGAGTACATCGCAGCCGGCGCGAAGATCGCCCCCGACGCCGCCGCCACCTGGGCCGCCGGTGACATGGTCCTCAAGGTCAAGGAGCCCATCGCCTCCGAGTACGGCTTCCTCCGCCAGGACCTCATCCTCTTCACCTACCTCCACCTCGCCGCCGACGAAGCGCTGACGAAGGCGCTCATGGAGGCCGGCACCACGGCGATCGCCTACGAGACCGTCCAGCCCGACGGCGGCGGCCTGCCGCTGCTCGCGCCGATGAGCGAGATCGCCGGACGCCTCTCGACGCAGGTCGGCGCTCACAGCCTGCTCAAGGCCGAAGGCGGCCGCGGCGTGCTCCTCTCCGGCGTCCCCGGCACCGACAAGGCCAATGTCGTCGTCATCGGCGCCGGTGTGGCCGGCACGAACGCCGCGCGCATGGCCCTCGGACTCGGCGCCAACGTCGAGGTCATCGACATCAACATCCCGCGTCTGCGCCAGATCGACGAGACCTTCGGCGGAGCGATCGCGACGAAGGTGTCGAACAAGTACGAGATCACGAAGTCGCTCTCGACCGCCGACCTCGTCATCGGCTCGGTCCTCATCCCTGGCAAGAAGGCTCCCAAGCTCGTCACCGACGAGATGGTCGCCGGCATGAAGCCCGGCTCGGTGCTCGTCGACATCGCCATCGACCAGGGAGGCTGCTTCGAGGGCTCGCACCCGACGACGCACGACGACCCGACCTACGTCGTCCACCAGTCGATCTTCTACTGCGTGGCGAACATGCCCGGCGCCGTGCCGAACACCGCGACCGCGGCCCTGACGAACGCGACCCTGCCCTTCGCCGTCAAGCTCGCCGACCAGGGCTGGCACAAGGCACTGTCGAACGACGCCGGCCTCGCCCGCGGACTCAACGTCCACAACGGTCACGTCACCAACGACAACGTCGCCGAGGCGTTCGGCCTCGAGGCCGTCTCCGTCGAGCACGCACTCGCCAACTGAGCGTTCGCCAGCTGACGACTCGCCAACTGAGCGTTCGCCGGCTGAGCGGTCGCCTCAGGCTGCGCGCCGGCTGACGGCGCGGCGAAGGCTGCTCGCGCCGGCGTCGGGCCTCGCTCGGGCCCGACAGCGGCGCGCGGTCCGGCGGCGGTTGTCCCGAAAGGCACCCTCGGCTCCACACCCTCCCCGTGCACGCGGTGGATGTGGAGCTGCGGGTGCCTTTCGCTGTGCTCAGGGGTGTGTGTCGAGCGATGGGGTGTGCGGCGCGCTCAGGGTTGTTCTTGCGCCCCGAGGTTGTGCGTAGTCCCGGCGGCGCCCCGAGGTTGTCCGCGGCGCTCTGCGTAGTCCCGGCGGCGCCCCGAGGTTGTCCGCGACGACCCACGGAGGTCCGGCGGCGCACTCGGCGGCGCTCTACGGCGTTCCGCCGGCGCACTCGGCGGCGCCCCGAGGATGTCCGCAGTATTCCGGCGGCGCGGTCAGCCCTGGTCGGGCATCGTCGTCGAGCGGAAGTGCTCTTCGCACAGCCGCCCGGCCGCCTCGGCGTCCCCGTTGGCGATCGCCTCGACGATCGCGGCATGGTCGATGACCGCACGGTCGAAGAGCTCGTGCGAGAAGGGGTCGTGGCGGAAGCCGGCGTTGATCCGGGTGTCGATGTCGATGGCCATGCGGACGAGTTCGGGATTGTGTCCGGCCCGGGCGATGGCGAAATGGAACCGCGCATCGGCCGTGCGGGCGGCGGCCGCCTCGGCGCGTTCGGAGTACACCGCCGCGAGCTCCCGGAGTTCGGCGAGCTCGTCCTCCGTCCGCCGCGTCGCCGCCGTCGCGGCCAGACCGTTCTGGAACACGGCGCGAGCGTCGAGGAGATTCTTGCGCTCGGCGTAGAACTCCTCGATGCGTCCGGCCATCGGGGCCAGGGTGGCCGGTTCGACGTTGGCGACGAAGGTGCCGCCGCCGCGACCTCGACGACGTTCGACGACCCCGAGGCGCTCGAGCCGCTCGAGAGCCGCCCGCACACTGGAGCGCGACACCTGCAGGTCAGCGGCCAGAGCCCGTTCGCCGGGCAGCAGGGTGCCCTCCGGCAGGGCTCCCACCGCGATGCCGGAGAGGATGTGGTCGGCGATCTGCTGAGGGGCGCTCGTCAGGCTCACCACCTCGCTCAGTCCGGAGAACTCCCCACCGGACACATCCGAACGCTCGCTCATCACACCTCCTGCGTCGATTCCGTCGTCATTGCTCACCCTCGAGTCTATGCTTCCGCGCCTCCACCCGGGGTCACGGGTGCGGGTGCGCGGTGGAATATCGACACGCCGGGGCTCTAGAATCGTGACCATCATGACTGTCCAGCCTCGCCTCATCACGCCCGGAACGCTCTCTCCCGAACGTCGGGTCCCCGCTTCGATCACCCGCCCCGAATACGTCGGTCGCGCCGATGCCGATGAGGGCCGCGGCGGCAACCACTACACGCCGGAGGAGATCGAGCGCGTCCGCACCGCCGGGACGATCGCCGCGAACGCGCTGGCCGCGGTCGGCGAGATCATCGCCCCCGGAGTGACGACGGATGAGATCGACCGGGTGGCCCACGAGTACATGGCCGACCACGGCGCCTACCCGTCGACGCTCGGCTACCGCGGGTTCCCGAAGTCGGTGTGCACCTCGGTCAACGAGGTCATCTGCCACGGGATCCCCGATTCCACCGAGCTCGTCGACGGCGACATCGTCAACGTCGACATCACCGCGTTCATCGGCGGCATGCACGGAGACACGAACTTCACCTTCGCCGTCGGTGACATCGACGAGGAGTCCCGTCTGCTCATCGAGCGGACGTGGGAGGCGACGATGCGCGGCATCAAGGCGGTGCGGCCCGGTCGGGAGATCAACGTCATCGGCCGCGTCATCGAGAAGTACGCGCAGCGCTTCGGGTACGGCGTCGTCCGCGACTACAGCGGGCACGGGGTCGGACGGGAGTTCCATTCCGGGCTCATCGTCCCCCATTACGACGCCGCCCCGGCCCACGCCGAGGTGATGGAGCCGGGCATGATCTTCACGATCGAGCCGATGCTCAACCTCGGCACCGAGGCCTGGGACGTCTGGGACGACTCGTGGACGGTCGTGACGAAGGACCGGAAGCGCTCCGCCCAGTTCGAGCACACCATCGTCGTCACCGACACCGGTGCCGACATCCTCACCCTCCCCGATCCGGACACGGCGATCGCCGGAGGCCCGAGCCCCAAGGACACGCATGACTGACGACTCCCCCGCCCGTTTCGCGATCGGCATCGACATCGGCGGCACGGGCATCAAAGCCGCGCTCGTCGACTCGGCGACCGGTCAGCTCGCGTTCAAGCGGGTCCGGGTCCTCACCCCGAAGCCGAGCACGCCGATGGCGGTCGCCGATGCCATCGCCGAGGTGGTCGAGCTCCTCGTCGAGCGTGCCCTCGAACTCGAGGTCGTCGACGACCGGTCGTCCCTCGATGCGCTCCCGCTCGGCTGCGGTTTCCCCGGTGTCGTCCGTGACGACGAGGTCCACTACGCCGCGAACCTCGATCAGAGCTGGATCGGCTCGAACATCCAGTCGATCCTCCGCGAGCACGTCGGCCGGAAGTTCTTCATCATGAACGACGCCGATGCCGCGGGACTCGCCGAGATGGTCTTCGGCGCCGGCCGGAAGTACCGGAAGAAGACCGTGCTGCTGACGACGCTCGGCACCGGCATCGGCACCGCGCTGTTCACCCAGGGCCGGCTGGTCCCCTACACCGAGCTCGGGCACATCGAGATGAACGGCCGCGACGCCGAGACGCAGGCGGCCGAATCGGTCAAGGTCCGCGAGGGACTCGAATACGACGAGTGGGCGGGCCGCCTCCAGCAGTACTACTCCCAGGTCGAGCTGCTCGTCGCCCCGGACCTCATCATCGTCGGCGGCGGCATCTCGAAGCAGCACGATGAGTTCCTGCCGCTCATCAAGACCCGCGCGCTCATGTGCCCGGCGAAGATGTTCAACAACGCCGGCATCGTCGGGGCCGCGATCCTCGCCGTCAACGACGGCAAGGCGCGGGTGAAGAAGGGCGAGAGCTGAGCGGTCCCAACTCGACGTGGTGACGTCACGGCACGACGAGGTGACTGAGGAGGACAGGCCACCGATACGCCGGGTTCTGTCATCGAGTCGGTTGCCCTTCTCGACTGACGGCCATCTATCTGGGACCGCTGTTGCCAGCGGCCTCAAGCAATCCACCCGACGGCTCGGCGAGCAGCCTCGAACGCCGTCTGTCTGATCTTGCTCCGGATGGGGTTTACCCAGCAGCGCCGGTCACCCGGCACTCTGGTGGTCTCTTACACCACCGTTTCACCCTTACCCCGCGACACGATGTGCATCGTCTCACGGGGCGGTCTGCTCTCTGTTGCACTTGCCCGCGGGTTGCCCCGGGTGGGTGTTACCCACCATCCCTGCTCTGCGGAGCCCGGACGTTCCTCAGCCCGAAGGCCGCGGCCGTCTGGTGACCTGTCCTCACCTCCCAGTCTACTCGGATCGGCCGCAGGCGACGGCGACCTCCCACCCGGTGGTGACCAAGGCAACACGGACCGGGTGGGGGCGTGTCGGCCCTGCCGCCTACGATGGTGGGGTGAAGATCCTCCTCCCTCCCTCCGAAGGCAAGACCCCGCCGGCGACCGGCGCACCGCTCGACCTGGCCGCTCTGTCGTCCCCGGATCTCACCGCCAAGCGACGGCAGGTGCTCGGAGCGCTGAAGAAGGCCTCGAAGCGCAAGGATGCGCTCACCGCCCTCGGCGTCGGCAAGTCACTCGCCGAGGAGGTCGCCCGTAACGTCACCATCGACGAGCAGCCGTGCGCTCCAGCCCTGCTCACCTACACCGGAGTCCTCTTCGAGGCGATGGGCGCAGCCGATCTCGTCGCCCTCGCAGAAACCGATGCGGCGTTCGCTGACCGCCTCCGCGACGTCCACGTGTTCTCCGCGGTGTTCGGTCAGGTCGGCGGCCTCGACCCGATCCCCGCGTACCGCTTGGCGATGAAGACCGACCTCGGCCAGCTCGGCCGGTTGTCCTCGTGGTGGAAGCCGATCCTCGCGAAGTCCTTCACCGTCGATGACGCCGAGGTGATCCTCGACTGCCGCTCGAGCGACTACCGGTCGGCGTGGCCGGGTCCGCACGGGCAGGTCGTCACGCTCGGGGCCATCAAGGCGACCGGGGACAAGCGCAGCGTCGTCTCCCACTGGGCGAAGTTCTACCGGGGCGAGTTCGTCGGCCGCCTGCTCCGCGACGAACGCCCGCTGCCGGAGAGCATCGACGCACTCGTCACCCGCGCCGCAGAGCACTATGAGGTGGAATTCGCCGAGGCGACCGCCACCCGACCGGCGGGACTGACGATCGTCCTGCGCGACTGAGCCCTCGGCTTCACGCGCGGCGGAGCAGGACCGCTTCGCACTCCTCGCAGGTGTGGACTTCGTTCGGGTCCTCGCTCAGCCACTGGTGCCACGTGGCGCCGCTGATCTCCTGACCGCAGGCCTGGCAGTTGGGGCCGGCGATGATCGCCGCGCCCGGCCCTCCCTGGGCGACGTTGCCCTCGAACCGGCGCACGAGGTCCGGCGGCAGGTCGGCCTTGAGCTGGGACTCCTGGCTGCCGAGCTCGTCCATGTCCTCGGCCAGCGCCGCCTTGCGCTCCTTGATCGCCGTCTGGGTCGTCCGTCCCTGCTCCGTGACCTCGGCGATGCGGGATTCGATGTCCGCCAGCTCTGCCTGCGCGGTTTCGAGTCGCTCCATCGTCGCGAGCTCCGTGTCCTCGAACTCTGCGACCTTCGCCTCGTGGGCGGCGATCTCCTCCTGCAGGTGGACGAGGTCGCGGCTCGTCAGACCCGTGCCGTCGTTGAGCTCGGTCGTCTTCTTCGCAATCTGCGCCGTCTGCTTGTCGATCGCAGCGGTCAGCTCGGCGGTCTCGCTCTCGAGCCCGGCGACCACCTCGGCGGCGGCCGTCTTCTCCGCACTCAGCGCCTTGTGCCGCTCGATGAGCTCCTGCAGCTTCGGTCCCTCGGTGGGGTTCTCGTGTTCGTGGCGCAGGGCCCGTGACCTCGCCGTGAGCTCGATGAGCTCCTCGAGACGGGTGCGCTGATCGGCGGTGAGCTGCATGGTCATGTCCTAGGGCATCGAGGGCAGAGGTCAGTAGCGTTCGACCCAGGGGTCGGTGTTGACGGCGGAGGCCTGGAGGGCGACGGAGAGTCCGCGGGCGGCGAATTCGGCGTCGAGCGCCTCGGCGGCGGCCGCCAGCCACACCGCCTCCGAGGCCCAATGCGAGACGTCGATGAGCTGGGGGCGGGCGTCGCCGCGATTGCCGGTGTCAAGCGCCTCGGTCGCCGGATGATGGCGAAGATCGGCGGTGACGTAGACGTCGGCACCGCTGGCGCGCACGGCGTCGAAGAGGGAATCCCCCGCTCCCCCGCACACGGCGACCCGGGTCACCTCGGCGGCGGGGTCACCGGCGATGCGCACACCGGTCGTCGTCCGCGGCAGTCGACCGGCCAGGGTCCGGGCGATGTCGCGGACCGTCGTCGGCTCGCCGAGGTCGCCCACCCGACCGATGCCGCGTGCCGGATCCGCGGGGTCGGGGACGAGCGGTGAGGAGTCGGTGACGCCGATGAGGTCGATGAGGACGTCCGAGACTCCCCCGACGGCGGAGTCGGCATTGGTGTGCGCGTTGAACTGGGCGATGCCGTTCGTGATGAGCGTGTGGACGGCCCCGCCCTTGAGGGTGCCCGCGCTCACCGAGGAGACCGGGCGCAGCATGAGCGGATGATGGGTGAAGAGGAGGTCCGCGCCGAGGACGACCGCCTCGGCGATGACGGCGTCGGTGGGATCGAGGGCGAGGAGGATCGAGCGCACCTCGGCGTCGGGATCCCCGACCGCGAGACCGACGGTGTCCCAGTCCTCGGCCAGGGACGGCGGCCACAGGGAGTCGAAGACGTCCACACATTCGCTGACCGTCGGATATCTCATACGCCCACACTAATGCATCGTCACCGGCACTCATCTCGGGCGGTGGAGCGCACGCACCGCCCCCGGCCGGGTGCGGCCGACTGCCATCGGCCGGAGTCGGCCGGGCCCTGGCACCGGAGAGCCCGATCTGTTCACTTGCCGAGGCGTCGCCGCTAGATTGGCCCCATGACCTCTACCGCGTCGACGACGACGTCGTCCCTCCAGCCCGTCTCCTCCACCGTCGCCGATCTCATCCGGCGCAGCGCCGACCGCTTCGGCTCCCGGACCGCCGTCGAGTTCGGCGACCGCACATGGTCCTATGCCGAGTTCGATGCCGCGGTCACCGCGATCGCCCGCGAGCTCCGCCGCCTCGGGGCCGGCAAGGGCGACCGGATCGCCGCCTACGGCCGGAACTCGGACCTCTACGCCCTCCTCTACCTCGCGTGCGCCCGTGCCGGATTCATCCACGTGCCCGTGAACTTCCAGCTCACCGGGGACGAGCTCGACTACATCCTCGCCAACTCCGGGGCCGGGATCGTCGTCGCCGACTCCGACCTCGCCGAGGCGGTCGCCGCCACCGCGCATGGCGGCAGCGCCCGTCTCGTCGGGTTCGACGATCTCCTCGGTCCCGCCTCGGCACCCGACATCGCCCCGGCCGAGGAGGGCGAGTTCGACGTCGTCGACACCGATGTCGCGCAGCTGCTCTACACCTCGGGGACCACCTCGGCGCCGAAGGGCGCGGTGATGACGCATCGCGCGCTCGTCCACGAATACCTCTCCTGCCTGACGAGCCTCGACTTCGCCGGCACCGACCGGGTCGTCCATGCGCTGCCGCTCTACCATTCGGCGCAGATGCACGTCTTCCTCCTCCCGCTGCTGGCCGTCGGCGCCCACAACATCATCGTCACCGCCCCCGTCCCGGACGACCTGCTCGCTCTCTTCGAGTCGCGGCGGATCAACTCCTTCTTCGCCGCCCCGACCGTGTGGGTGGCGCTGGCGAACAGTCCCGACCTTGAGACGAGGAACCTCGACAGCCTCGAGAAGGCCTATTACGGGGCGTCGATCATGCCCGGCCCGGTGCTCGAGAAGCTGCGCACCCGGCTGCCCGGGCTCGGGTTCTACAACTGCTTCGGCCAGTCCGAGATGGGTCCGCTGTGCACGGTGCTGCGGCCCGAGGAGCACGACGCCCACCCCGGCTCGGCCGGACGCGCCGTCCTCTTCGTCGAGACCAGGGTCGTCGATGCCGCCGGTGAGGAGGTCGGCCCCGGTGAACTCGGGGAGATCCTCTACCGGTCGCCGCAGCTGTGCGAGGGCTACTGGGACAGGCCCGAGGCGACCGACGCCGCCTTCGACGGCCAGTGGTTCCACTCCGGTGACCTCGTGCGGATGGATGCCGACGGCTACGTCGAGGTCGTCGACCGCGTCAAGGATGTCATCAACACCGGCGGGGTGCTCGTGGCCAGCCGGCAGGTCGAGGATGCGATCTTCGCGATGCCCGGAGTCGCCGAGGTCGCCGTCGTCGGCATCGCTGACGAGAAGTGGATCGAGGCGATCAGTGCCTTCGTCGTCCTCCGCGACGATGCCGGTGAGATCGCCGAGGCGGATGTCATCGCCCATGTCCGGGACCGTCTCGCCGGCTTCAAGGCGCCCAAGCGGGTGACGTTCGTCGCCGAGCTGCCGAAGAACTCCGCCGGCAAGATCCTCAAGCGATCGCTGCGGGCGACATGACCCCTCTCGTGCACGGCCGCCTCGGCGCGCATACACTGCACTGGGACCCGGTGAGGGTCCGGAGTCGACGGAAGGGAACACGAGGTGGACACGACCGCCAGATGGCAGTGGAGCCTCCACGGTGACGGCAGGACGATCCGTCCCGGGGAGATCGTGCTTCCCGAGGAGCGGCTGAGCTGGCCGCGGACGATCGGGATCGGCGCCCAGCACGTCGTCGCGATGTTCGGGGCGACGTTCCTCGTCCCTCTGCTCACCGGCTTCCCGCCGTCGACGACGCTCTTCTTCACCGCGATCGGCACGCTCCTCTTCCTCCTCATCACGAAGGGGATGATGCCGTCCTACCTCGGCTCGTCGTTCGGCCTGCTCGCCCCCATCGGGGCGGTCACCGGGTTCGCGGCCACCTCCGGGGAGCGGCTCGACTCGCAGGCGATGGCGCTCGCCCAGGGCGGGATCATCTCCGTCGGGGTGACCCTGGCGCTTGTCGGCATCGTCGTCCACTTCGCCGGAGTGCGGTGGATCGAGGTGACGATGCCGCCGGTCGTCACCGGTGCGATCGTCGCTCTCATCGGCCTCAACCTCGCCCCCGCCGCCTGGGGGTGGGTGCAGCAGGCGCCGCTGACCGCGGTCATCACGATCGCCGTCATCGTCGTCTCCTCCGTGCTCTTCAAGGGCATGCTCGGGCGGCTGTCGATCCTCATCGGCGTGCTCGTCGGCTACGGTGCGGCACTCGTGCAGGGGGAAGTGAACTTCTCCACCGTCTCCTCCGCCGCCTGGATCGGCCTGCCGACCTTCCACGCCCCGGCCTTCGACCTCGGATACCTTGGGCTCTTCCTGCCCGTCGTCCTCGTCCTCGTCGCCGAGAACATCGGGCATGTGAAGTCCGTGGCCGCGATGACCGGCCGCGACCTCGACGGTCTCACCGGCCGGGCCCTCTTCGCCGACGGACTCGCCACGACGCTCGCCGGAGCCGGCGGCGGGTCGGGCACGACGACGTATGCCGAGAACATCGGCGTGATGGCCGCGACGAAGATCTACTCGACCGCCGCCTACTTCTGTGCCGCGATCATCGCCCTCATCCTCAGTCTGCTGCCGAAGTTCGGGGAGATCATCGCGACGATCCCACCCGGTGTGCTCGGCGGGGCAGCGACCGTGCTCTACGGGATGATCGGCCTCCTCGGCGTCCGCATCTGGGTGGAGAACCGGGTCGACTTCGCCAATCCGATCAACCTCAACACCGCAGCGGTGTCCCTCATCGTCGCGATCGCGAACTTCACGTGGACCCCGGCCGGTCTCGAGTTCGCCGGTATCGCTCTGGGCACCGCCTCGGCGATCGTCATCTACCAGCTGATGACGCTCATCGCCCGGTGGCGCGGCACCGCGCCGGTCCCCGCCGAGGCGGGGGCCGGCGCGATGGCAGACCACTCGGAGCCGAAGAGCACTCAGTAGGTGACGACGGCGCGGAAGCGGACGTCACCGGCGGTGACCTTGGCGACCGCCTCGGTGATGTCTTCCTTGTCGAAGACCTCGATCATCGGCTTCACCTTGCCCGATGCCGCGATCTCGAGTGCTTCGGTGAGGTAGTTGAGCCCGTTGTGCGTGGCGCCGATGACCTTCTGACGCTGCGCGAAGAACGGCTGCGGCTCGGTCGGGATCCTGAAGTCGTCGAACGGGTCGAGACCGACGAGAACTGCACGACCATCGTGCCGCAGGCCCTTGAACGCGTCCCTGCCGGACTCGTAGGAATTCGAGCTCAGAAGCAGGACATCGGCGCCGCCTGCCGCCTGGAGCTCCGCGCCGTCGGCGACGACGAGATCAGCGCCGAGGTCGCGGGCCAGGTCATGCTTGTCCGGCGAGTGGGTCACCGCGATCGTCCTGAAGCCGGCTGCCTTCGCGTATTGGACGCCGAGGTGACCGAGACCGCCGATCCCGACGACGGCGATCGTCTCGCCCGGCTGAGGATCAGCCGCGCGCAGTCCGCTCCACACGGTGTACCCGGCGCAGAAGATCGGAGCGGCCTCCTCATACGACAGTCCGTCGGGGATGAGCACGGTGCCGGTCGCGGTGGCCGCGATGTACTCGGCGTGTCCACCCTGAGTGGTGAACCCGGTGAGCCGGGCATTCGGGCAGTTGACCGCGGCCTGGCCGGACAGCGGCAGGTTCTCGCGGCAGTAGTCGCACCGTCCGCACGTCGACTGCACCCACGTGGTGCCGACCCGGTCGCCGACCTTGCGGCCGGTCACGCCCTCGCCGACCTCGACGATCTCGCCGACGACTTCGTGTCCCGGGGTGTTGGGGAACAGATCGCCGGCGGCACCGCGCGTCGTCCAGATGTCGGTGAAGCAGATGCCGGTGGCGTGGACCTTGATGAGGACCTGACCGGGTGCGGCGGTCGGGGTGGGAACCTCCCGCAGCTCCCAGGTGCCGTTGAGTTCGGGAATGACTGCTGCCTTCATGATGGTGACCTTTCAACAGGGTGGTGCTCGGGGGCGAATCCGGTGAGTGGTCCTCACCGGATTCGTGACGACACCATCGACAGTAGATGTCACAGCACGCCGTGTGACCAGCAGAGCACGCCGAGGTGCTTGCCGATCGCGCCACGATCGCCTGGCGTCCTTTGCGGGTGGACTGGCGCGCAGTGCCGGTGGTCCGCGCTGCGTTCTCGGCTAGGCTTCGACCATGGCCGGAACCCGATTCGATCTCGATCCGAGCATCGCCGTGCTCCTGCGCGATCTCGACATCTCCCCCGCCCTCGTCCTCCGTCGCGCGAGCCTGCCCGGGGATCTGCTCTCGCGTGGAGCGACCGAGCTCGACACCGCGGACTACTACCGCTTCTGGGCGGCGATCGCCGACGAGGCGGAGCGTCTCGGCACCGCGGCGGAGGCGGCCGTCGCGATCGGCGAGGCGATCTCCGTCGAGCACTTCTCCCCACCGCTCTTCGCGGCGCTCTCGAGTCAGGATCTGCGCACGGCAGCCGAGCGCCTGGCCGTCTACAAACCGCTCATCGGTCCGGTTGCCCTCGTCGTCGACAGCGCAGCCGACCTCACCATCGCCTATCGGTGGCCGAGCGCGCAGGAGCCGCCGGTCCTCCTCGCCATGGCCGAAGTCCTCTTCTGGGTGGCACTCGCCCGCCTCGCGACGCGGGAGCCGATCCGCCCGGTGCGAGTGTCGATGCCGCAGCTTCCTCAGGATCCCGGCGTGCTCGAAGAATTTCTCGGGGCCCGGGTGCGGACACGAGACGCCTGGTCGGTCACCTTCGCGCAGGCTGATTCCACACGGCCGTTCCTCACCGAGAATGAGGGGATGTGGCAGGTCTTCGCCCCCGAGCTGCGCCGCCGGCTTGCCGATCTCGACGCGGGGGCGAGCACGAGCGACCGCGTGCAGTCGGCCTTGGTCGAGACGCTGCCGGCGGGCGATCCGTCGATCGGCGCCGTCACACGGCGGTTGGCGACGAGTCCGCGCACCCTGCAACGACAGCTCAAAGCCGAGGGCACGTCGTTCCAGGCGGTGCTCGCCGAGACGCGCGAGAACCTCGCACGTCACTATCTCGTGCGCAATGATCTGCGCACCGCCGAGATCGCCTTCCTCCTCGGCTACACCGACACGAACTCGTTCTATCGCGCGTTCAAGACCTGGACCGGAATGACGCCGGAAGGTGCGCGAATGGGCCTCATCGAGGCCTCGGCGGTCCGGCCCTAGTCAGCGGGCGGCGTTGAAGACCGTCTGGATCTCCGCGATCTTCCCGCCCTCGAAGCGCAGCCATGTTGCGGCCGGGATCGCCGGGGAGCCGGAGGTGGCGAGTTCGGACCAGATGAGGGCGTTGTCGTCGTCGGAGAGCTGGACCTTGACGTCGTCGGAGGTCGTCATCGAGCCCATCTCCGCGAGACCCCGGACGACCTCCTCGGCGCCGGAGGCCTGAGCGACGGGCCCGGTGAACGTGACATCGGGGGTGACGAGCGAGCTGAGGGTGTCGGCGTCGCCGCCGACGAGAGCGGTGTGGAACTGCTGGGCGAGATCTGCGGTGGCCATGATGGTTCCTCTTCCTGAAGCGGTGGTGCTCGGAATCGTGCGGATGTCCCCACGATCATGGCAACATTTCGCCACCCTGGCAATGGGGCAAGCCCACTTCCCAGCCTCGGCGATCACCGCAACTGCCCGGAGCCCGGCAGCCGTGGGGCCTGCTCATCCGGCAGTGCGCCGGTCGGGGCGCACTGCCGGATGGGTGTGGATCAGGCGTCCTGATCGACGTTCTCGCGGTTGCTCTCGGCGAGATCGGCCTCAGCGGAGACGCCGCGGAGCATGATGCCTGCGAAGATCGCCACGGCCACGAGGATCGCCGTGGCGATGCCGCCGGTCAGCGACAGCGCCGTCGTGAAGGACTCCATGGCTGCCGATGCCAGGGCTGCGCCGATGTCACCGGAGATCTGCTCCGCGTAGAGCAGCGCCGCCGCAAGGGTCTCCTTGGCGGCCTCGAGCACCTCGCCGGGCAGTCCTGCCGGCACCGAGTCCTCGAGGTTCGTGCGGTAGAAGCCGAGCAGCACGGATCCGAGGACTGCAATGCCGAACGAGGTGCCGACCTCGTAGCCGGTGTTGCTGATCGCCGCAGCCTGACCGGATTCCTCGGGGCGGACCGAGCTCATGATGATGTCGTTGGTCAGCGTCAGACCCACACCCGCGCCGAGACCGACCAGAGAGAGGGCCACGGCGATGACCCACGGGTGGGTCTCCGGGGTGAGCGTCAGCAGGATCGCGAACCCGCCCGCGGTGACGAGCATGCCCGCGGTGACGATGATCGACGTCGGAATGCGCTTGACCAGTGCCGCGGCGACGAAGCCCGCACCGGCCGAGACGAGCGCCTGCGGCAGCATCCACAGGGCGGATTCGATGATCGAGAGTCCCGCGACGAGCTGGAGGAACTGCGTGAGCGCGAACATGGCGCCGACCAGGGCGAACACCGACAGGAAGTTCGTCACCACGGCACCGGTGAAGGCTCGTCCCTTGAAGAGGCGGACGTTGATCATCGGCAGAGGCATCCGCAGCTGCCGGATGACGAAGAGGACGAGGAGAACGAGACCGGCGACGAAGGTGACGACGGCGATGCCGGGCTCATCGCCCTCGGCGAAGGTCTTGACTCCGTAGATGACGGCGATCATCCCGGCCAGGGAGAGGACGATGCTGAGGAGGTCGACGCGACCGGGGTTGGGGTTCCTGCTCTCCGGGACGAGGAAGGGCGCGAGGACGAGCAGGAGGATCATCACCGGGATGTTCATGAGGAACGCGGCATGCCAGCTGAACGCCTCGATGAGGGCGCCCCCGACGATGGGTCCGGCCGCGGCGCCGAGTGCTCCGGCCGCCGCCCACACGGCCATCGCGGTGCGACGCTCGTTGCGGTCGAGGAACATGTTGCGAATGAGTGAGAGAGTGCCGGGCATGATCGCGGCACCGGACATGCCGAGGAGGGCCCGAGCGGCGATGAGCATCCAGGCCTCTGTCGACAGAGCGCCGATCACCGAGGCGATCGCAAAGCCGACCGCGCCGATGAGGAGCACCTTCCGCCTGCCGAAGCGATCACCGAGTGAAGCCATGGTGACGAGCAGGCCGGCGAGCATGAGCGAGTAGATGTCGAGGATCCACAGCTGCTGCGCACCGGAGGGTTCGAGTTCCGCGGTGATCTCGCCGAGGGCGAAGATCAGCACCATGCTGTCGATGGCGATGAGCAGCATCGGCAGCACGAGCACGGCCAGACCGACCCAGGTGCGGGCTGTGGCCCGAGGGGGTGTGGTGTCCATGAGGTTCCTTCTCCTTTCGAGTTACTTCACCAATGAGTGTACTACACCGAAAGGTATACTTATGACATCGAGAGGAGAACCCATGGCACGACCGAGCGCACGACGCAAACTCATCGAGGCGGCACTGACCGTGGTGGAGGAGCGAGGGATCACCGCCCTCACGCTTGACTCCGTCGCCGAGGAGGCGGGGGTGACCAAACGCGGCCTGCTCTACCACTTCGCGAGCAAGCACGCCCTGCTCGCGGGCATCCATGAGCATCTGGCCGCGCGCATCGAGGAGGATCTCCTCGCCGCGACCGGAAAGGCACCCGAGGAGGCGAGTCTCGTCGAACGCACCCGCGGCTACGTGCGGGCAGCGCTGAAGACGCCGAGCACCGTGGAGCTGCGTCTCATCATGGAAGCGGCGAACGAACCGGAGTGGATCGCGCCCTGGGAGGAGGTCTATCGACGCTGGTTCCCCGATGAGGGCGTCCCCGTCGATGAGCTCGATGACGTCTCGCTGCGGTGCCTGGTCGCCCGCATGGCCGCGGACGGCTCCTGGGGGTATGAGAGCATTCTCACCGCGCCGATGAGCGCGTCAGCGCGCGAACGCCTCATCGGCCGGATCCTCGCCGACCTCGGCGAGGAGTGATCGCGCCTGGGCGAAGACAGACCTCGCTCAGTGCTCGTGGGAGCTGAGATCGGCCGGCGGCAGGTATTTGATGAGCCGATCCTGATCGACGTCGAGGATCCTGCGGTCCCAGTTCGCGAGGTCCGCGGCGCGGTCGTAGACCTCGTCGAGGAATGTCAGCAGCGTGCCTTCGGGATCGTCGGCGGTGCGGACATCGGCGTAGGGCAGGAGGTACTCCCCCAGGCTCGCGTCGTATCCGCCGGCGGTGAGCTTCCCGTCGTAGTAGCCTTTCGGCGCCGGATACGCGTAGGCGTAGAAGGAGCCTTCGTCGCTGCCGCCGGCCCAGAACCCGACGGCGACGTTCTCCCGGTCCTCGGCCTCGGCCATCACCCAGGGCGGGCAGTTCGGGGGTGAGGCCGTGCTCGGTGGGGCGACTCGTCCCGAATAGCGGGTGGCTGACAGGTCCATCGACCCCCAGAACAGTTGGACGGGGCTTGCTTTGCCTGCGAATCCGGCGCGCCAGTAGGCGAAGACGTCATCGATGTGCTGGAGCTGTCGCCACCACAGCCGCACGGCGTCGGCATCGTATTCCCGCGGCCGTGTGTCTTCGGCGAACGGGGTGGCCTGGGGCAGCTCGTTCGGCCATGCCCACACCGTGCACGGGGCGCCGAGCCTGGTCAGGGCCGCCATGACGGCGGCGTAGAAGTCGGCGACCGACTGGGGCTTCAGGGGCACGGTCTCGATGTCGCCGGTGCTCGCTCGCAGCACGAGTTCGTCGGCGATGAAGTCGAATTCCGCGTCGAAGGTCCGTCCCTGTTGGCGCATGAGGATCTGTGTGCGCAGTCCGCGAGCGCTGACGTCATAGGTGACGTTCCACCAGTGGTTGATGAGCGTCGTGGAGACCAGTTCGATCTTTCCGACGATCTGCAGCCACTGGTGCAGGTTCTCCCGCGTGCCCGTCCAGTCATCGATGCGCAGCTGCGGCCACGAGGACCCTGTCATTTCCGTTGCCATCGCCCACCCGACCTTCTCGTGGTCACAGGCGCGCCTGTGACCGATGGAGTTTCGCTCAACCTAGAAGGTGCGCGGTCACCCGTCAAGGCCAGCGCCGGTGGATGTGCCGGATCGTGTCATCACCGGACGTTCTCATCGCCGGCGACTGTGGTTAGCGCGCGGCCTCGGGAGGCGGTAATTCGCCGTCGTCTGGGGCATCACCGCTGCCGGGGATGAGGTGGGTGACGAGGTAGGCGATGCCCGCCCCGACGACGAGCGGCAATGCCACCGGGGTGTCGACGAGGAGGACGAGGATGAGGAGAACGGCCAGAGGGCGACGCCATCCGACGGCGGTTGTCGCCGCCATGCCAGTCGCCATGGCCGCTCCGACCTCAAGACCCGGGACGAGGACGGCAGCGGCGGCGCCGATGGCCGAACCGATGAAGATCAGCGGGAAGAACTCCCCGCCCCGCCAGCCGCTGACGAGGCAGAGCGACAGCGCGACGATCTTGGCCGCCGCGACGAGGAGCAGCGTCGGCCAGGCTCCGGAGTCGGTGAGCACCTGGAGATCGTGCAGTTCATGATGGCCGGAGAAGCGGACGAGGGGGACGACGGCGGCGAGGGCGGCGAAGAGGACTGTACCGAGGGCGATCGTCGCCCAGGTGCGGCGGATGCGCTGCGCTGCGACCTCGAGCAGATGGTGGAGGGCGCGGAAGGCCAGGCCGGCGGCTGCCGCGATGCCGGCGACGGCGAGCAGCCACGGGCTGAAGTAGGCGACGTTGACCGGTGGCAGTGAGATGCGTGCACCGCTGCCGTCGGGCATCACTCTCATCACGGCGAGGAAGACGAAGAACCCGGCGAAGGCCGCGCCGAATTGGAGGACCTTCTGCGGACCGAGTTGGTCGCCGTCGATGGCGGCCGCGCCCGGTGGGGACCCGTAGAAGCCGCCGAGGGCGCCGGCGCTGCCGGCCTGGCCGATCGTGCGGCGCATGGCGACGTCTTCGCCGATGAGGTGGGCGACGATCGTCGAGAGCTGCGCGACGACGGCGACGATGCCGGCTTCGGGTCCGATGGCACCGCCGAAGGCGACCGCGACGATCGCGGCGAAGGCCGTGGTGAGCACGGCCCGCCGAGGCAGTCCGTCGGGATCACCGGACTGCTTGAGCAGGGTCTGGAGATCCTCGGTCGGGGCGGCTCGGTCGATGAGGATGAGCAGGGCACCGCCGGCGAGGATGGTCACGAGAATCTGGGTCGTCGTATCACTGAAGAGTTCGTCGCCGGCTCCCCAGACGAGGTTCTGGAGGGCGGTCATGCCGCTGAAGGTCAGCGCCGCGACGAGTCCTGCGATGCCGCCGTAGACGATGGCCAGCAGCGTCAGGCGTGGGGTGACGCCGGCGAAGCGCGCCCTCACGGGTGATTCCCCGACGCAGTCGGACCGGCCTGCCGTCGGCTGACGATGCGCGAGAGTTCACTGGCGAAGAGTCCGAGGAAGACGAGGTCGAAGACGAAGACCGCGGAGACGAGGATGCGCGAGAGCTGACCAGTGGCGACGATGTCACCGTAGCCGGTCGTCGTCATCGTCGTCAGCGTGAAGTAGAGGGCGTCGACGCGGGTGTCGATGCCGTCGAACTCGGCGGGATTGTTCGTCGCGACGACGAAGAAGACCGCAGAGAAGGTGGCAGCGACGAGGACGAAGGAGAGGACGAGGAGCGGCAGATTGGTGTCCGTGCGGCGCAGGCGCAGCAGGGCGAAGGCGAGGACCGACAGCGCCGCCGCGGTCGCGAGCAGACGTTCGATCGCACCCATTTCGGAGCTGGCCAGGGGAACCGTGAAGTAGAGCGCGAGGACGGCCAGGGGTCCGACGATGAGACTGAGTGCGCGCAAGCCTGGGGAGCTCATGAGCTGCTGCCTGGTGGGGCGTCGGCTGGGTCGGCCGTCTGAGGAGGGGTCGTTCACGCCTTGATTGTATGCGGGTCAAGCTGGGCGGAACCCGATGATGCGCGGCGAGGCCGGGGTGCGCACGGGGTGACGGGCACGGAGGGACAACCTCCTGAAACGGAATGTTCTGCCTGGTGGGCCCAGAGGGACTCGAACCCCCGACCCTCTCGGTGTAAACGAGATGCTCTAGCCAACTGAGCTATAGGCCCCAAACGCGCGTGTTCAGTATGTCATATCCCCGACCCGCTGCTGAAACCAGTGACGCCGGGGTTGACCCCACCCCAGCCGGGTCAGTCCTGTTGCCGCAGGATCCCGGCGGCCACCTCGGCGAAGCGCTCCCCTGCACCCCCGTCCGCGACGTCGAAGAGGGTGCGGTTCTGTTCGATGGCGACCGCACCGAGGGCGAACGACAGCACCGCCGCCGAGGTGGTCGCCCCGAGCCGTGCCGGGGTCAGTCCGGCCGGGGTGACGTCGTCCGGGGCGAGCGAGTAGCCGAGCATGAAGATCTCCGCGCCGTCACGGAACCGCAGCAGCACATCGCGCAGCGCAAGAACGGTGACGAGCGGGTCCGCGGTGGCCGGGGCGCGGCCGTCGACCTCGGCGCCCATCTTCTTCGCGATGAGCACGAGGAGGTCCTGCTTGTTCTTCACATGCCAGTAGAGCGCGGAGGGCTGAACGTCGAGCTCACGGGCGAGACGACGCATCGACAGATCGCCCAATCCGTAGCGTGAGAGCACCTCGAGTGCGGTCATCGTGATGCTCTCAGCACTCAGCGCCAATGAGACGTACCTTTCACTTTTCGACATTCCCCGCGCTCGATTTCTCAAATGCGCGATCCCCTGGCTATAGTAGTTGCTGGTCACGGGATATGGCGCAGGTTGGTAGCGCGCCTCGTTCGGGACGAGGAGGTCGTGGGTTCAAATCCCGCTATCCCGACCAAGTGAAATCTCGGGGCATCGCACGCGCGATGCCCCGAGATTCTTTCGTTCCAGAGCGGCTCCCCCGCCGATTCCTCGCCGGCCCTACCGGCCTCACCTACTTCTCCGTCCACCAGCGCAAACCGGGCCTGAACATCGGATCACGGCCACCGCAGAGGACCTGAGAGCCGCCGCGTGCCGGGCAGAACCCTCACAGCTGCGGTTCGGGGTCGTCCTCACGGGCGAAGGCGATCGCGATGAGCTGCCGGAGGACCGCCTCGTCGATGTCCTCGAGCTTCTTCACGTACACGCACCCGGCCCCTTCGGTGTACGTCCCGAGCTTCGGCAGCAGAGCCGCACCGTCCGGAAGGTCCTTGAGGCCGTAGAGCGACAGCTGCGCCTTCCGCGGGGAGAACGCGGTCTTCGGCCACACCCCATGATTGCGCGGATTGACCGGCGACCGGTAGTGATACTCGCCGTAGCCGACCATCGACGGCCCCCACATCACCGGGTCGACCCCGGTCACCTCGGTGAAGATCTCCTCGAGCCGCTGACCGTCGACACGGCGCTTCGCCGGGGTCGCGGCAGCGATGAAGGCGTGGACATCGGCGTCGGTCGGTTTCGTCTTCTGTTCGGCCATGGATCGATTATCGCCGAGGCGGTCGACCCTGTCAGCCCACGTCGCGTGCTCAGCTCTCCGGCAGCCAATCGGTGCCGTCCTCGACCCGATAGATGAGGTTCGTCCGCGTATGGGCGACCGCCGGGTACCCGGTGAGGTAGTCGAGGACGAAGGCCTGGACCGAACAAATTCTCGGGCTCCAGGGTGACGAACCCAGAAATCGGAAAAATGGGGACTCCAGTCGGCGTTCGCTCGGCCGTCAGAGAGTCCCCATTTGCTCCCTCGAACTATAGATCAGACTCCCACAAATCGAAAGCCTTCAGGTCTGTTACTTCTCGGTGGATCCTGTTTAAGGTAACAGCTCGATCCTCTCTGATATCACGTGATTGCTCATCATCTTGCTGAGCCTTAGCAGATGTCACTCGCCACACCTTGGGATCCAACCAGTCCGCGGGCCATAACTGCAGAAACACATGATCTTTCGCAGGTTGGTCCATTTCGATCAAGTCATCGGAGCCCGTTTCGTCCCGTCCCCGAACGTGCACACGTATTCGATAGCAAACCCCCAACCTCACAGTCACGGCGTCCGGATCTTCACCATCAGAATCTTCACCTTCAGAAAACATCCCAACCAAACCGACAGGACCAGTATCAGTCGCTCGCGCGCTGACTTCGACAACATCATCCCAATCGTCAATCGAACCAGAGGGTGGTTGTTCATACATCTCGATCGCAACATCGACAGGCCCATACATGGTTCCCGTATGTATGGTGATTACGCCATCGGATTCAACGGTGACCGATCCCCCTATGACGTCTCGCTTAGAGACGGTCGATTCCAACGGGAACAGGATCAGTCTCCAGCCTTGAGTGTGGGCTATGAATTTGAACACTGCGCAATCTCCTTAAAGTACTTGCACATAGAATGAATCTCCGCTTAAAATTCGAGCTTCCCTATAAAATTTGCTAAGGTCGGACCCCGCCGTCGAGTTCTCGGTCGCGGGAATCATCCAAGCACTAAAGCCTTTCGCCCCGGTCACGCCGATAGGATAAGACTTATCGGAAATATTGCAATTGTTGAAGCTGCGTCCGGATCCACCGCCGTAGTACGCGCCCTGCTGTGTGGATGCGAACGGGTATTCATCGCACGAGTACCCGGTGGGTCTTTTCAGACGCGTGGGACAAGCCTTTGCACGATTTTTATCGGCTACTTGACCGCTTGTTAGCTTCGTCAGCGGCTTTGACCGGCCCGGCAATCCGCTGTTCTGCGCCGCCGCAACATGTTGAGCGAATCCGGGATACGCGCCTCTGTCGTAGCCAATCGCGACTTCGCCCTTCGACATAATGCATCCCGCCGAATAGCTCTTTGATTCCCTATCGCATCTGATTGGGCTTGCCCCTGCATAACTGAAAGGCACGGTTTGCGCGACTTTCGCATGCTTAATAGTGAGCGACCACGAGAGGGATTGATTACTCCGCGTGCTAGATCCCGTCCAATTGTAGTAATTTTCGGCATTCAATGTCTTTCCAGCCTGGAGAATTTTTCCGGACAGCGATGTCGCACTACCCGTTCGCGCGCAATTCCCTGTACACTTAGGACTGTTTCCGACGATAGAAAATTGATTTCCCGTACCTGTCGTCTTCGTAGTCACGATGCTGAGTTGATTAGCCATCTTAGTTTGATTTGTTGCGCTGTACTGATACACGTAAACTATACCCGCCACAGTACCCAGCACTTTACCGCGACCGGAATGGTGGTTAACTGAGAAGGGAGTACCCACGCACCCGTTCGTTCGATCAGAGGATCGTATGCCTGGTCTGCATAGGTTTTTTGGAAGAGGTACCGCTGCCCGCGCAGGCAGTTCCGACGATTGCTCTTCGCCAAATGATGCACATATACGCGAACCGTCAGTTGACTTTGTGCAAGTTGTTTCTGCTTTTACTCGGGACTCTACTTGCCCTAATTGCGAATCATCTGAGAGGCTTTTGTTTTTTCAAGTTTCGTCGCGTCTATAACGATTTTATCGTGAGCTGAGTCCCTCGAAGTAGAGGGGTTGCTGCGAGCACCCTGATCAGTATTTGACGCCTCGTCCGCATAAGCTTTTGTGCTCTCCGATAGTATCATGAAACTGAGCAACATTGCAATCGCGACTAGCGATGCGATCACATGGTATAGTCTAGCGTTTTTCACCCGTAGTGTCCTTTCTGTAGACTGACGGAAGCCTACCGGATGTCTGGCTAAATTCATTAACAAGACCGCGGCAGCGGCGCGCCTAGAGAGTCTTCGGGCTCCGCGTAGTCTGAAGGGTTCGACGTCGGACAGTTTTGTGAGGCTGTCTCGCTCGAACGTGGCACACATAGAGCCGTGAGGAGTGCGCCCGGTAGGCAACGCGTACGACGTCTTACGTCCCGTCCGTTTCAGATGAAACTACGCAGCGAAGTATGCACTCGCCTGTTGGCGACCTTTGCGATTGGTATGTTCAGTCGGGACCCGTGATACGTCCAGATGGATGGATGGTGCGGTTATTAGTCACCCGTCCGGCAGCCAATCGGTGCCGTCCTCGACCCGATAGATGAGGTTCGTCCGCGTGTGGGCGACCGCCGGGTACCTGGTGAGGTAGTCGAGGACGAAGGCCTGGACCGCCTCGGTGTCGGGAGCGACGATGTGGAGGAGATAGTCGTCGGCGCCGGCCATGTGATACATCCGCACGACGCCGGGGAACTTCGGCGCCGCAGCGGTGAAGGCGTCGATCTGCGCCCGGTCGTGCTGGGCGAGTCGGATCGAGATGAGGGCCTGGAGCGGAATCCCGAGCGCCGATGTGTCGATGTCGACGCTGTATCCGCGGATCACCCCGCTCGAGCGCAGGCGCTTGAGCCGCAGCGACACCGTCGACTCCGAGATCCCGACTGCGGCTGCCAGAGCTGCCCCCGAAGCGCGGGCATTCTCACTCAGGGCCGAGAGCAGATGCCGGTCGATGTCATCGAGCTCGATCTTCTGCGACACGGTGCCCGCTCCCCTCAACTGATCCGTCTCGGAGAGTCTACGCACTCAGGGGCACCCGCTCCCAGCTCGCAGATGCTCCCCGCAGAGACTGTGCCCGGAGACGGTCGTCGCTCAGGCCTGCGCGGCAGCAGTCTCCGGGACGGCGGTCGCCGCCGGGGACACCGTGAGTGAGGCCCGCTCGGCGAGGCGGTCGAGGAGCGCGCCGAGCTCCGCGGAGTCGGCGGCATGACCGAAGACGTAGTAGTCGGGGCGCACGATGACGATCGGTGAGCCGATGTCGCGGAACCAGCGCGAGTAGTCGGCGTCGACGTCGACGACGCTGTGCTCCGAATCGAGCTCGGCACGGCTGACATGAGCGTGGACCATGCCCAGCGCATCGATGATCGCCCGCTGCTCCGACGTCAGGTCGTCGAGATAGTCACCGCGGGAGGACAGCAGCGTCCACCCTGTGCCGATGACGTCGTCAGCCAGACCGTCCCGGCCCTGTGCCTCCACTCTGGCCTGCAGACCGAGGCGTCCGACCACCTCGGTGCTCTCACCGCCGTCGAGGACACCCTCGTAGAGCCACGGCAGGACCGGCGGCGGGACGTCCCCGGCGAGGAATGCGGCATCACGGGCCGCGACCTCCTCAGGATCCTTCATGCAGACCACCCGACCGAGGGCCATCGAGGCCTCGATGTAGGCCCGGGCATGAGGGCGCCGTTCGACGGTGTAGGCGTCGAGGAGTTCTTCGGCCGCGCTCCCGGAGAGCACGAGGTCGAGCTTCCACGCGAGATTGACGGCGTCGCGGAGGCCCGAGGACAGCCCCTGCCCCATGAACGGGGGCATGAGGTGAGCGGAATCTCCGATGAGCAGCGTGCGATCCTGGCGGAACGTCGAGGCGATGAGAGAGCGGAAGCCGTAGACCTTCTTCCGCACGATCGTCGCGTTGTCCGCACTCAGCCCCCACCGCGACAGCAGCGACCAGATCGTCTCCTCCGTCGCCATCTCCTCGGCGCTCTCACCGTCGAGCAGCATGAACTCCCACCGCGCTGTGTGCCGCCCGAGCCAGCGGAAGAGGGACACCGGGCGCTCCGGGTCGCAGATCTGACCGGCGTCGGGCATGTCGATGACCATGTCGCGATCGTGGGGCTCGATGTCGGTGACGAGCCAGTCCTCCTCGAAGCCGAGGTCCTCCCATTCGATGCCCACCTGCCGGCGGACGAGGGAGTTCGCACCGTCGGCCCCGATGAGGTACCGCGCCGTCACCGTCTTCTCCCTGCCCGTGGGGGTGAGGCCCGCCTCGGTCTTCTCGACCTCGCGAAGGCGAACCTCGACATGGTCGGGGTGGTTCGTCACCTCGGTCGCCTCCCACCCGAGCTCGACCGTGACACTGGGATGCCTGCCGACCGCGTCGAGCACGGCCGCCTCGAGCTCCGGCTGATAGAAGAGGTAGTCCGACTTCCATCCCGAGGGCGTCGGAGCATTCCAATCGATCCGCAGGAGCAGCTCCCCCGCCGCATTCACCCAGTCGTAGTCGGGAATCGGAATGGCCTGCAGGCGGAACGTGTCCGTGGCCCCGATGCCCTGGAGGATCCGCATGATCTCATGATCGAGATGTCCGGCGCGCGGCAGCGGGTAGGTGCCGGGCCATTTGTCGAAGGCGGCGACCGTGTGGCCCTTGGCCCCCAACAGCGCCGCGTGCACCTGTCCGACGGGACCGAATCCGACCTGAATGACATCGACATCAACCATGGGGCAACTCCTCCTTGAGTTGGGTCATCATGTGATATTAAACATAATGATTATGTTCAATGAGCTTAGGGACAAGAGCCGGCCCGGTCAAGACTCGACGACCTTGTGGAGGCTCCTCTCAGCCGCACCGCGTCGGTGCTCGACGGCGCGGAGCACCGGCGGCAGAATCTGCGGTGCGCGTCACGTCACCGCTCGCTTCGTCAAGGATCCTGCCGGAACAGGGTCGAATGCAGAAGATTATTGATGATTCCTTGCAGTCGTTGAGAGAAACCCGATTGAATTCCGCCATGACCTCTCTCCACCCCGAATCACCCCTTCACCCCGAAACCCTCATGGTCCACGGCGGCATGGACGGCCTCACCGAGGCGGGCGTCCACGTTCCCGCGATCGATCTCTCGACGACGAACCCGGTCGGCGACATCGACACCGGCGGCGAATCGTACGAATGGCTCGCCACCGGCCATCCCCTGCGCGAGGGCGACTCCGCCGTCTACCAGCGCCTGTGGCAGCCCGGGGTCGCCCGCTTCGAATCCGCTCTCGCCGACCTCGAACACGCCGAGGAGGCCGTTGCCTTCGCCACCGGCATGGCGGCCCTGACGGCGGCGCTGCTCGCCGCGGTCAGCGCCGGCACCCCGCACATCGTCGCGGTCCGTCCGCTCTACGGCGGCAGCGACCATATGCTCGACTCCGGTCTCCTCGGCACCACGGTGACGTGGACGACGCCCGAGGGGATCGCCGCGGCGGTGCGGGACGACACCGGACTCGTCATCGTCGAGACCCCGGCGAACCCGAGCCTCGACCTCGTCGACCTCGATGCCGTCGTCGCGGCGGCGGGCGATGTTCCCGTCCTCGTCGACAACACCTTCTCCACACCCGTCCTCCAGCGCCCGATCAGGCACGGCGCCGTCCTCGTCCTCCACAGTGCGACGAAGTACATCGGCGGCCACGGCGATGCGATGGGCGGGATCATCGCGACGAACTCCGCCTGGGCGACCCGACTGCGTCAGGTCCGTGCGATCACCGGCGCCCTGCTCCACCCGATGGGCGCCTACCTTCTCCATCGCGGACTGCGCACGCTCGGGGTGCGGATGCGCGCCGCCCAGACCACCGCGACCCAGCTGGCCGAGCGCCTCAGCGCCCATCCGGCGATCGCCGCGGTCCACTACCCCGGACTCGAAGGCCAGGATCCCCACGGTCTGCTCGGCCGCCAGATGGCCGGACCCGGCGCGATGATCGCCCTCGATGTCGCCGGCGGCTTCGAGGCGGCCCGCACCTTCGTCGAGAACTGCCGCCTCGTCGTCCACGCCGTCTCCCTCGGCGGCGCCGACACCCTCATCCAGCACCCCGCGTCGCTGACCCACCGTCCCGTCGCCTCCGAGGCGAAGCCCGGCGACGGACTCGTGCGCCTCTCCGTCGGCCTCGAACACGTCGACGACCTCGCCGAGGACCTCTTCACCGCCCTCGACGCGGTCCGCGCCGCCGCGTGAACACGCGTCTGTGGCCACAGACCTGAGGTGATGGAGCCGAAGTCGCTCCTCTCCCTCGGTTCTGTGACCACGAACGCCGCTGCCGCGCATGAGCGGGTGTTGACATTGACGCGACGTCAACTTCTACGCTGTTTCCCATGGACTGGTCCATACAGGAAACAGCGCGACTGACGGGCACGACGAGCCGGACTCTGCGTCACTACGACGCGATCGGCCTGCTGTCTCCGTCGTCGAGGGCCGCCGGTGGCAGCCGACACTACGACGAGGACGCCCTCGTCCGCCTGCAGAGGATTCTCCTCCTGCGGGAGCTCGGCCTGCCGCTGGGTCGGATCGCGGAGGTGCTCGAGACCACCGCGGATCCGATCACCGCCCTCGAGGACCACGTGCGCAAGCTCGGACGCGAGCGAGCGCGCCTGGAGCGGCAGATCGCCGCCGTCACCGCGACGATGACACGACTGAAAGCAGGTGAACCGCTCATGGCGGAAGAGATGTTCGATGGCTTCGACCATCGAGAGCACGAAGACGAGGTGCGGCAGCGCTGGGGCGATGCCGCCTACGAGACCTCGGAGAAATGGTGGAACGGGATGAACGACGACGAGCGCCGGTCCTGGCAGGACGATGCCCGCGGACTGGCCGCGGACTGGACGACCGCCGCCGAGGCGGGGGTTGACCCCGATTCGCCCGAAGCCCGCGATCTGTCCCGCCGTCACATCGAGTGGCTGACCTCGGTGCCGGGAACCCCGGCCGCCGATCCCGCCGGCGACACCGACGGCTACGTGCGGGGACTCGCCGAGATGTACGTCGCCGATCCGCGGTTCGCCGCGAACTACGGCGGACAATCGGGTGCGGAGTTCGTCCGCGCCGCGCTCGTGTCCTACCTCGACGCGAACTGACGCTCACCGCGCGCTGAGTGCGCTGAGCGCTGAGCGCCGAATGAGCTCAGCGCCCGCAACGCTCAGGACTGCTGGGACAGGGCCTGCCGAATCCTCTCGGCGGGCCCTTCCAGCGTCTGCGCGTCCTGCATCGGGGCCCGGTCGGAGATGTCGAAATCGGCCATCGACGTCGTCGGCCAGACATGGATGTGGACGTGGGGCACCTCGTAGCCGACGATCATCATCCCGATCCGCTCGCACTCGAACGCGGCCTCCTGAGCACGGCCGATCCGCTTCGCGACATTCATGAGGTGATCGAGGAGGTCGTCATCGAGGTCCGTCCACGCGGAGATCTCCTCGCGCGGGACGACCATCGCATGTCCCTCGGTGAGCGGGGAGACGTCGAGGAACGCGACGCACCGGTCGTCCTCGTAGACGAATGCTCCGGGGATCTCTCCGTTGATGATCTTCGTGAAGATCGTGGCCATGGCGGTCCTCCTCGGTCGAGGGCCGCTGCTGCGCGGCCCAATGTGATGCGGTCGCCGGGCTGCCGGTGGGTCAGGCGATGCCGGCGGCGATGCGGGCCTCGATCGCGAAGTCCCGGGTCTCGGTGCGTGCGACCTGGCGGCCGCTTTCGATCGTACCGGCTTTCGTGATGACGAACACACCGCGCTCGGCGACCCCGTGGTCCTCGTCGAAGACGCCGTAGGCGCGTGCCACGGCACCGTGGGGCCAGAAGTCCGAGCCGATCGAGAGATTGACGCCCCGTTCGGCGCCCCACGCCGCCAGCGTGTACTTCGCATCCGCGGTGATCGCGATGACGGTGAGGTCATCGCCGGCCGCATCCGCGTCGTCCTGGACGTCCTGCAGGGCCCGGATCTCGTCGCCGCACACCGGGGAGAACGCATAGGGCAGGAAGGCGAGGATGACCACGGAGCTGCCGGTCGCCTCGGCGAGGGTGATGGTCCGGCCGAACTGATCGGTCACGGAGAAGTCGGGAGCCCGGTCACCGGGCCCGGGAATCATGGACGGCCTGCGCTCACGAGTAGTTCTTCTTGCCGACGAGGCGGAAGCCCGCCCAGTCCTCGGCCGCGGACACGGTCGAGGTGACGTGCATGCCGGCGGTCGGCGCCGCTTCGGAGATCTCTGCCGGGGTGATGTGGCCGGGTCGGTTGGCCTTGGGAGAGAGCAGCCACACGACCCCTCCGTCCTTGAGGGTGACCTGAGCGTCGACGAGCCCGTCGATGAGGTCGTCGTCATCGGACCTCCACCACATGAGGATGACGTCGAACACGTCATCGACGTCGCCGTCGGCGATCTTCTCTCCGATGATGGTCTCGATCGCCTGGCACAGATCAAGGTCGACGTCGTCGTCGTAGCCGATTTCTTGCACATAGTCCCCCGCTGCCAATCCGAGATTGTGTCCCAGTTCGGTCGGCAGGGTCGACGTGGAAGAGGTCCTTTCAGAAGCGGAGTTGCTCATACTCACATTGTTCCGCCATTTGCAGACGGGGGCAAATGTCGGCGCGCCCGTTCTCCCGGCCGTTCTGCGGATTCCGTCGTCGTCAGCCAGATCACAGGAGACGGCAGAGCGAAGACGGCCGCCGCGTACTAGGCTGGAATCGAATCCGGTGGACCCTGGGCTCTGTGTCATCACCCGAACCGCATTCCATCGGCAGAACGCGACTTCGCCACCAATGCAGGTCGCGGAGGGAAGAGAGGACCACACTGTGGACAATCGCAATCAGGGCGGACCGATACTCAACGGGCTGCCAAGCCAGGTGCCTGACATCGATCCAGAGGAGACAGAGGAGTGGTTGGCCTCTCTCGACTCCCTCATCGATGAAGGCGGGCGCTCGCGCGCACGCTACGTCATGCTGCGGATGCTCGAGCGCTCGCGCCAGAAGCAGATCGGCGTGCCCAGCCTCACCGCCACCGACTACGTCAACACGATCGGACCTGAGAACGAACCCTGGTTCCCCGGTGACGAAGAGGTCGAGCGCCGCTACCGCCGGTGGAACCGCTGGAATGCCGCGATGCTCGTCCACCGCGCCCAGCGCCCCGGCATCGAGGTCGGCGGCCACATCTCCACCTACGCCTCCTCGGCGACTCTCTACGAAGTCGGTCTCAACCACTTCTTCCGCGGCAAGGACCACCCCGGCGGCGGCGACCACATCTTCTATCAGGGGCACGCCTCCCCCGGCATGTACGCCCGCGCCTTCCTCGAAGGCCGGATGACCGAGGAGGAGCTCGACGGATTCCGTCAGCAGCAGTCCCACCTCATCGACGGCAAGCCCGCCGGCCTCCCGTCCTACCCCCACCCGCGGCAGCTCGAGGACTTCTGGGAGCACCCGACGGTCTCGATGGGCCTCGGCCCGATGAACGCGATCGCCCAGGCCCAGTTCGACAAGTACCTCCACAACCGGGGGATCAAGGACACCTCGCAGCAGCAGACGTGGGCGTTCCTCGGCGACGGCGAGCTCGACGAGCCCGAGAGCCGCGGCATGCTCCACGTCGCCGCCTACGAGGAGCTCGACAACCTCAACTTCGTCATCAACTGCAACCTGCAGCGACTCGACGGACCGGTGCGCGGCAACGGCAAGATCATCCAGGAGCTCGAAGCGTACTTCCGCGGGGCCGGCTGGAACGTCATCAAGGTCGTCTGGGGCCGCGAGTGGGATGCGCTGCTGGCCAAGGACCGCGACGGCGCCCTCGTCAACCTCATGAACGAGACCCCCGACGGTGACTACCAGACCTACAAGGGCGAGTCCGGCGGATTCGTGCGCGACAACTTCTTCGGCCGCGATCCGCGGACGAAGGCAATGGTCGAGAACTACTCCGACGAGCAGATCTGGCAGCTCAAGCGCGGCGGCCACGACTACCGCAAGGTCTACGCCGCCTACAAGGCAGCGTTCGAGCACACCGGGCAGCCCACCGTCATCCTCGTCAAGACCGTCAAGGGCTACTCGCTCGGTCCGCACTTCGAGGCGCGCAACGCGACGCACCAGATGAAGAAGATGACGATCGACGACCTCAAGCTCGCCCGCGATCACTTCCAGATCCCGATCTCCGACAAGGAGCTCGAGGAGAACCCGAAGCTGCCGCCGTACTACCACCCGGGACCCGACGCCCCGGAGATCAAGTACCTCCAGCAGCGACGCGCCGACCTCGGCGGGTACTCCCCCGAACGGCGCAGCACGTACGTCGACCTCGCCCTGCCCGGGGACAAGGCCTACGAGGCCGGACGCCGCGGCTCGGGCAAGCAGACGATCGCGACGACCATGGGCTTCGTCCGCGTCCTCAAGGACCTCATGCGCGACAAGGAGTTCGGCAAGCGCATCGTGCCGATCATCCCCGATGAGGCCCGCACCTTCGGCATGGACTCGTTCTTCCCGACGGCGAAGATCTACAACCCGCACGGGCAGAACTACATCTCCGTCGACCGCGACCTGTTCCTCGCCTACAAGGAGGCGATGGACGGACAGCTCCTCCACGTCGGCATCAACGAGGCCGGCGCGACGGCGGCGCTGACCGCGGTCGGCACCTCGTACGCCACGCACGGCGAGCCGATGATCCCGTTCTACATCTTCTACTCGATGTTCGGGTTCCAGCGCACCGGTGACTTCTTCTGGGCCGCCGGCGACCAGATGGCCCGCGGCTTCGTCCTCGGCGCCACCGCCGGACGCACGACGCTCGTGGCCGAGGGACTCCAGCACGGTGACGGTCACTCGCACCTGCTCTCCTCGACGTACCCGTCGGTGATCTCCTACGACCCGGCCTACGTCTACGAGATCTCCCACATCGTCAAGGACGGACTCAACCGGATGTACGGGCCCGATGACGGCCGGGATCCCAACGTCCTCTACTACCTGACGATGTACAACGAGCCGATGGTCCAGCCGGCCGAACCCGAGGACCTCGACGTCGACGGCCTGCTGCGGGGCATGTACCTGCTCAAGAAGGGGCCGGACAACGGAGGTCCGAAGGTTCAGCTCATGGCCTCGGGCGTCGGTGTGCCGTGGGCGCTGGAGGCCCAGGAGCTCCTCGAGAAGGACTGGGGCGTGTCCGCCGACGTGTGGTCGGTGACCTCGTGGACCGAGCTGCGCCGCGACGGCCTCGCCGCCGACGATGCGCGCCTGCTCGACCCCGAGGCCGAGCCGCGGATCCCGTTCGTCACCGAGAAGCTCCTCGACGCCTCGGGTCCGGTCATCGCAACCTCGGACTTCATGCGGGCCGTGCCCGACCAGATCCGGCAGTACGTGCCCAACCACTTCACGTCGCTGGGCACCGACGGCTACGCGATCTCGGACACCCGTCCCGCGGCGCGCCGGTACTACCTCGTCGACGGTCCCTCGATGGCGACGCAGGCGCTCATCTCGCTTGCCGACACCGGGGTGATCCCGATCGACAAGGCTGCCGAGGCGGCGAAGAAGTACCAGCTCGACGATCCGCGGGCGGGCGCCTCCGGTTCGACCGAGGGCGCCGGTGCGTGAGCCTGAACAGGTGAGCAGCCGCACACGCTGAGTGGCGGAAATGGCCGGAGTCGACAGGACTCCGGCCATTTCTGTCCCCGATGACAGATTTTTGTGCGTTTCGCACAAGCGTTTTGTCCCACGGGCTTTAAGCTGGAGTCCATGACCTCCGACACTGAGACTCTCCGTCGGCGAGCAGAGACGGGTCGACGTCTGCGCGCAGGCGTCGGCGTCCTCTCCACCGTGACCCTGCAGCGACTCGACACCCGGCTGCCCTGGTACCGCTCGATGTCACCATCGGACCGCTCCTGGGTCGGGCTCCTCGCCCAGTCGGGCATCAGCTCATTCATCGACTGGTACCGGCAGCCCGACACCGATCTGCGGGTCGTCAGCGAGATCTTCAAGTCCGCTCCCCGCGACCTCATCCGCGCCATCAGCCTCCAGCAGACCCTCCAGCTGCTCAAGGTCGTCGTCGAAGTCGTCGAGGAGCGCGTGCCCGACATCGCCCGCACCGCCGAACAGCCGGCGCTGCGCGAAGCCGTGCTCATCTACTCCCGCGAGATCGCGTTCGCCGCGGCCGACGTCTACGCCCGGGCGGCCGAGGCCCGCGGCAGCTGGGACGCCCGGCTCGAGGCGATGGTCGTCGACGCCCTCGTGCGCGGGGACTCCGTCGACGAACTCGCCAGCCGCACCGCCGCCTTCGGGTGGCAGTCGGAGGAACCGGTCACCGTCCTCGTCGGCCGCGCCCCGCAGCGGTCGGCGAAGAAGGGCATCGAGGTCATCCGCCGCAAGGCCCGGAAATGGGCCGAGGACGCGCTCGTCGGCATCCACGACAACCGTCTCCTCATCGTCCTCGGCGGCGTCAGCGACCTCGACACCGCGGTCGAGGACCTCTCGGACTGCTTCGGTCCTTCCGAGGTCATCGTCGGTCCCAGCGTGCCGACGCTCGCCGAGGCGGCCACCTCGGCGAAGGCGGCGATCATGGCGCTCAAGGCCGCCACCGCCCGTCCCGACTCCCCGCGCCCGGTCAAGGCCGACGAGCTCCTGCCCGAACGGGCTCTGGCCGGCGATGCCGTCGCCCTGGGCGAGCTCATCGCCCGCTACTACGAGCCGCTGACCTCGGGCACCGGCCAGCTGCTCAAGACCGTGAGCGCCTACGTCGAGTTCGGCTCCTCCCTCGAAGCCACCGCGAAGGCCCTGTCCGTCCACCCCAACACCGTCCGGTACCGGCTGCGGAAGATCACCGAGGCGATCGGGCTCGATCCCACAGTCTCCCGGGACGCGTTCGTCATCCACATCGCATTGGTGTACGGACGACTGTCAGATGCCGGGCTATTGTCGCAAGGCGACAAAACGCAATGACGCCCGACAACCATCCGTTAGATTGAACAGCGACGTCGAACGAAAAGAGATTCTCAGTGCTAGTCATCACGTGCCCAGGTCAGGGCGCCCAGAAGTCAGGCTTCCTCGAGTCCTTCCTCGAACTCGAGACCTTCTCAGCACAGATCGATGAACTCGCCGCCGCGTCGGGCATCGACCTGCGCGCGCACGGCACGACCTCCGATGACGAGACGATCAAGGACACCGCGCTCGCACAGCCGCTTCTCGTCGCCGCGGCCATCGCCTGCGCCGCCGAGCTCGGCGTCACCCCCGACGTCGTCGCCGGCCACTCCGTCGGTGAGATCGCCGCCGCGCAGATCGCCGGCATCCTCACCCCCGCCGATGCCATGCGCTTCGTCGCAGTCCGCGGCGCCGGCATGGCCGAGGCCGCAGCCGCCACGCCGACCGGCATGTCCGCCGTCGTCGGCGGGGAGCCCGCGGACGTCCTCGCCGCGATCGACGCCGCCGGTGCCGCACCGGCCAACGTCAACGGCGGCGGCCAGACCGTGGCCGCCGGTGCACTGCCGAACCTTGAGGCCCTCGCGGAGAACCCGCCCGAGCGCGCCCGGGTCATTCCGCTGCCCGTCGCCGGGGCCTTCCACACCGAGTACATGGCACCGGCCGTGCCGACGCTCACGGAAACCGCGGCCGAGCTCACCGTGACCGATCCGAGCCTGCCGATCCTCACGAACTCCGACGGCAGCGTCGTCGACAGCGGCGCCGCCTACGTCGACCTCCTCGTCTCGCAGGTGACCAACCCGGTGCGCTGGGACCTCTGCCAGGAGACGCTGCAGCGCCTCGGCGTCACCGGGCTCATCGAGCTCGTCCCCGGCGGCACGCTCACCGGCATCGCCCGTCGGGCGCTCAAGGGCGTCGAGACCTACCCGATCAAGTCAGCCGCCGACCTCGACGGTGCGCGTGAGTTCGCGGCCGCCCATGCAGGCGCCGCGGCCAACGCCGGAGAAGAAGGATGACCACCGCCATGCCCACACTCAACACCGCACAGACCGGCCGGTTCTCGAAGATCGCCGGCATCGGCGCCTACCGCGCCGAGAACCTCGTGACCAACGACGAGATCGCCGGTCCGATCAACTCCTCGGACGAGTGGATCCGGCAGCGCACCGGCATCGTCACCCGCCGCCGGGCCAGCAAGGACGTCGGCGTGCTCGAGATGTGCGAAGAGGCAGCCCTCGAGGCGATCGCCTCGGCGGGACTCAAGCCCGAGGACATCGGCGGCGTCATCATCTCCACGGTGACCTTCCCCTACTTCACGCCCTCGGCTGCCGCTGCACTCACCGACCGCATCGGCACCGGACCGGTGCCCGCCTGGGACATCAGCGCCGCGTGCGCCGGCTACTGCTACGGCATCGCCCAGGCCGATGCGCTCGTGCGCGCCGGCACGATGGACAACGTCCTCGTCATCGGCGCCGAGAAGCTCTCCGACGTCATCGATCCCACCGACCGGTCGATCTCCTTCATCCTCGGCGACGGGGCCGGAGCGGTCGTCGTCACCTCGGCCGATGAGCCGGGCATCTCGAAGACCGTATGGGGGTCGAAGGGCGAGAACTGGTCGACGATCCGGATGACCGAATCGCTCATGGACGTCCGCGACGATCGCGACCTGCCGTTCCCCACCCTGCGCCAGGACGGGCCCACCGTCTTCCGCTGGGCCGTGTGGGACGGCGCCGAGGTGGCCAAGAAGGCTCTCGAGGAATCGGGGGTCGAGGCCTCCGACCTCGCCGCCTTCATCCCCCACCAGGCGAACATGCGCATCATCGACGAACTCGCCAAGCAGCTGGGTCTGCCCGAGTCCGTCGTCATCGCCCGTGACATCGCCGACAACGGCAACACCTCGGCGGCCTCGATCCCGCTGGCCACCGAACGTCTCCTGCGCGAACAGCCCGAGCTCAGCGGCGGACTCGCCCTGCAGATGGGATTCGGCGCCGGACTCGTCTACGGCGCCCAGGTCGTTCGCCTGCCCTGAGCGCCCGTGGCGCGGGCGAAATCACCGCGCGAATGACCTAAGATATTCGGCGGGACACTCGTCGATACCGTTCCAATCCGACCGGGGACATCTCGGTTGTCACTAGAAAGTAGGAAAGAAATGGCATTCACCGAAGCTGAAGTCCTCTCCGGACTGGCAGAGATCGTCAACGAAGAGACCGGCCTGGCCGTCGAGGCCGTCGAGCCCTCCAAGTCGTTCACCGACGATCTCGACATCGACTCGATCTCCATGATGACGATCGTCGTCAACGCCGAGAAGAAGTTCGGCGTGAAGATCCCGGACGACGACGTCAAGGACCTCGTCACCGTCCAGGATGCCGTCGACTACATCAACAAGGCCCAAGAAGCCTGAACATCTGAGGACGCACACGGCCCGTCCACCGACGGGCCGTGTCCCACACTATCGACGAGGTTTTCACCATGACACCAAAAGTTGTCGTCACCGGGGTTGGTGCGGTGACCCCCTTGGGCGCCACTGCCGATGAGACCTGGCAGGCCCTGCTGGCCGGTCAGTCCGGCGTGTCCACGCTCGACAACGACTGGGCCGAGAAGTACGGCCTGACCGTCGACTTCGCTGCGACGGTCGACCCCGAGGTCGTGCCCGAGAAGCTCAAGCGGGTGCAGGCCAAGCGCCTCGACCCCTCGAGCCAGTTCGCTCTCATCTCCGCCCGTGAGGCCATGGCCGACGCCGGTCTCGAGGAGACCGATCCCGAACGCACCGCCGTCTCCTGGGCCACCGGCATCGGCGGCGTGTGGACGCTGCTCGACGCCTGGGACACGCTCAAGGACGAAGGTCCGCGCAGCGTCATGCCCCTGACCGTGCCGATGCTCATGCCCAACGGCCCGGCTGCCGCGATCGGCATGGAGTTCAAGGCCCGCGCCGGTGTGCAGACGATGGTCTCGGCCTGCGCGTCGTCGACCGAGAGCCTCGGTCACGCCTTCGACCTCATCGCGAACGGCGACGCCGACATCGTCATCGCCGGCGGATCCGAAGCCGCGATCCACCCGATCACCCTGGCGGCGTTCAATTCGATGCAGGCGCTCTCGCGTCGCACGGATTCCCCCGAGACCGCTTCCCGCCCCTACGACGTCGACCGTGACGGCTTCGTCATGGGCGAGGGCGCCGGCGCGCTCATCCTCGAGACCGAGGAGCATGCGAAGGCCCGCGGGGCGAAGATCTACGCCGAGGTGGCCAGCTGGGGCATCTCGAACGACGCCTACCACATCACCGGCAACGAGCCCGAGGGCAAGTACGCGCTCAAGGCGATGGAGGATGCGCTCGAGGCCGGCGGCCTCACCCCTGCTGACATCAAGCACGTCAATGCGCATGCGACGTCGACGCCGGTCGGTGACATCCCCGAGTCCGTGGCGATCGCCGAGCTCCTCGGCGACTCCGTCGACGACACGCTCGTCAGCGGCACGAAGTCGATGACCGGTCACCTTCTCGGCGGTGCCGGGGCGGTCGAGGCGATCTTCACGGTCAAGGCGCTCGAGACGCGGACTGCTCCCCCGACGATGAACATCACCGAGGTCGATCCCAAGGTGAAGATCAACATTGTCCGGGACACTCCCGCCCAGCTGCCCGATGGTGACATCGCCGCCCTGTCGAACTCCTTCGGGTTCGGCGGACACAACGCGGTCGTCGCCTTCAAGTCGGTGTGATCGACTGACACACGTTCTGTCACACGACGAAGGGCCCCAGCTTCGGCTGGGGCCCTTCGTCGTGTCGCAGAGGAGGCGCACACGTCGGAGGCAGAGACGTGCCCACTTATCGTCGCGTGAGTGAGCAGCGCAGGAAGCGCCGCAGGTGTGCCGGAGTCAGCCGACCTTCGTCAGCCAGCGCACGGGGGCGCCCTCACCGGCGTGGCGGAACGCGTCGAGCTCTTCGTCCCACGCTTCACCGAGGGCGAGGCCCATCTCGTGGGCGAGCTTCGCGGGATCTCCGCCGGCGCGCTCCATGACGGAGCGGATGCGGTCCTCGGGCACGAGGATGTTGCCGACGGTGTCGGTCACGGCGTGGTAGATGCCGAGGTCAGGAGTGTGGCTCCACCGTCCGCCGTCGACGCCGGCCGAGGGTTCCTCGGTGACTTCGTAGCGCAGGGAGTCCCATCCGCGGAGTGCCGATGCGATGCGAGAGCCCGAGCCCGCCGGCGCGCGCCAGCAGACTTCGGCGCGCACGAGGCCCGGTGCTGCCGGCTGGGGTGTCCAGTCGAAGCGTGCCTGTGCGCCGATCGCCCCGCCCGCTGCCCATTCGATGTGCGGGCAGAGCGCGCGAGGTGCTGAGTGGACGAAGAGTACGCCCTGTGTCATATCCATGTGTGCCTCCTACCTCGGATACGTCTTCCCCTACGATCCGAAAGGAGGTACTCCGCTCATGATAGTCGACAAACAGACGTGAGCCAAGTAGCGAAATGCCTGATGACACGCGGTTCTTCTCGTCGGTCAGGAGCGGCGGCGATGCATCTGCTCGGTCATCGTCTCCAACCGCGAGAGGCCGCTGACGGCGGCCCAGCCGCGCACGGCTGTGAGCACCCATCCGTCGAGGCCGAGGTCCTGCCACGCGAGGCGTTCGGCAGCGGGGCACACAGCCCGCCCGATGACGAGGAGAACACCGATCATCATCCCGACCACAATCAGCAGCACCATCATCACCAACTCCTCCCACCTGTGCAGCGACTTTCGCTCCCTTTTCAGCATGAACCTCTGGGCCCTCAATGAAAAGCAAATCATTGTGAATGATCATCAGGCAGAGATTTAATGATCGAGCTCTCTCCTGGGGACCGATTGCCTTCGCGGTTCCCCGGGCTGGGGTCGTGGCCGACGTCGCTGCCCGGCGAATCGAGTCCATGCCGGGTCTAGACAGGTGACTCATGAGTCACCTATCGTTGCGTCCGTGGCCACTTCCGATGACGACGCGGTTCTCCTGGCGCTCTCCCATCCGAGTCGACGGGCGCTTCTCGACGCCCTCCATGACCGGGACGGGCAGAGCGTGAGCGAGCTCGGGCAGGTCCTGCCCGCTCTCGGACGCCATGCCGTCCTCAAGCACGTGGGCGTGCTCGAGGACGCAGGATTGGTCACCTCGCACAAAACCGGGCGCATCCGCCACTGCTATCTCAATGCCGCGCCGCTGGTCGCGCTGGCCCACCGCTGGCTCGACGACTACGCGCTCGAGTGGGGGCAGGCATTGAACCGACTGAAGAGCACATCCGAACGGAGACCGGAGATCATGAGCAGCACCGCACCCCTGCACCGCCACGCCATCGTCATCGACGCCTCACCCGAACGGGTCTGGACCGCACTGACCGAAGAGACCGCCTCGTGGTACTTCACCACGACGTTGAACTCGTCGCTGGAGCCCGGCACCGCATTCACCTACACCTACCCTGACGGCCGAACTGCCGCCGAGGGCACGATCATCGCGGCCGACCCCGGCCGCCGCCTGGAGATGATCTTCTCGCCTGCCTGGGACGACGCCGTGGCGCCGGAGGCTCCTTTCCGCCTCGTGTGGTCCCTCGCATCCCGGGGCGAGTCCACGCTGGTGACGATCGATCACTTCGACCTCGACCCGTCCACTGAGACCGCCCGCCAGGTCGACCACGGCAGCCTGGTCCTCATCTCCAACCTCAAGACCTGGATCGAGACCGGTGCGCCCATGCACGCCTGAGGTCTCGCCTGACTGGCGGTGTCCGGCGACGACGAAGCCCCGCATCTCTCGCCGCGGTGAGAGATGCGGGGCGATCGCACAGGGGTGCCCCCGGCCGGACTTGAACCGGCGACCAAAGAATTATGAGTTCCCTGCTCTGACCAGCTGAGCTACGGGGGCGAGCCGTGACCAGATTAGCACCAGAAGGCCGGCAGCTCCCATTTCGCGCGGATCGTGAGAGAGCGTCGACCCAGAGCCGGCAGAGCACGCTCGACGGTGGGGCGAACTGCGCGGCCGACGGGTCAGTGCGCCGAGGTGCTCGGGGAGATCCGAGTGAGCACGCTGCGGGCGGCGTCGACGCACGTGTAGCGCTCGGTGGTGATGTAGACGTCGTACTCGACCTGCCCGTCGCTGCCGGGATCGTTGCGGCGGGCGGCGGCGACGAGGCCCGACCAGTCGGGTCCGACGACGACGACTCCGTGCTCCTTGCGCATCGGATCGGAGGCGTCGACGACTCCCCCGCGCACCCCGGGCACCGGCGGAGTCGTGAAACCGCCGGAGAACATCGCCGTGAGTCCGACCGTGTCGCGGATCCGCTCATACCGGTCGTAGGTCGCCTGGGAGAACGTCTCCTCGTCCCCGAAGACGCCGAGCGTGATCGTCGCCGCACCGGAGGCCAGAGCCCGCTCCTCGAGGGCGGCGATCTGGGCGATGAGCAGCTCGCGGTTCATCACGAGAGGCTCCCGTCGCAGGCCCTGCGCAATCGAGTACGGGGTGCCGAGCGCCGGGAGGTTGCGCGAATGGTGATCGGCGAGAGCGTCTTCGACCGGCGGGGCGAACGGCTCGGGCTCACGGGTCGAGCGACCGAAGTACGGACCCGACATGAAGCGGGCGCCGAGTGCCTGCACCCGGTCGAGATCGTCCTCGCTCGAGACGCCCTCGGCGAGGATGACCGCTCCGGTCCGCTCGAGGTGGGCGTGGAGGAGCCGATTGAGCTCGGCCAGCTGCGCACTGCATTCGATGGTGAGGACGTCGGGATGGAGGCCGACGACCGAGGGGTTGACGAGCGGCACGAACGACGTGCTGCGCAGGTCGGGTCCGACCGAGGACATTCCCACGCCCCACCCCATCGACCGGGCCTGGCGCACCGACCGGAGGACGGAGGCCGGGGAGGAGGAGACGCGGTCGGCGTCGAGCTGGAGGATGCACGAGCGATCGGGTTCGGCCGTCCGATCCTCGAGCGTGGCGAAGGACTCCTCCTCGGCGTGGAGGAAGAGGCGGTTGGAGTTCGGCAGTCCGGCCGCCTCGGCGGTGCGCAGGGCGGTCGCCCGCATCGAGGCGTCGATGTCGCCGATCATCGCTGAGGCGTGCATCGCCTGGCGCAGGTTCTCCGACTCGGCGTGGCCGAGAGCGGGGTCGCCGATCGGCGCTTGGAGGATCTGGTAGCCCACGGTGTCGAAGGTGAAGGAGTCGACCACGGGTGCGAAGAAGGTCTCGATCCCTCCCGACCGCACCAGCTCCTCGAGGGCCAGGTCCTGATCGTTCGCCGTGCCTACCACCGTCTGTCCTTCCCTGTGAAAACCTGCGTACACAGTCTTCCACAGTCGTGTCCGGTCAACGGTTTGGATTCGATAACATTATTCCGCTCACAGCTGAGGTCGCCGCGTGCGCCTGACCTCGGCGATTCCGACGATGCCGGCGATGATGACGACAACGGCGATTGCCAGGAATGCGACGATGAGCCCGAGGTCCCAGTCGCTGACCGCGACGACGGCGAAGGCGACCGCGGTGAGGATCGCCAGCCCCATCGAGGTGCCGATCCGCTGACCCGTCTGCAGCACTCCCCCGGCCGATCCGGCGTACTTCAGGGGCACCTCGTTGAGCGTGAGCGTCTGGTTCGGGCTGATGACCATGCCCTGCGCGATGCCGACGAAACTGAGGGTGAGCAGCAGCCACCATTCGCTGCCGATGCCCTGGGAGAGGAGGGCGACGACGAGGACCGAGGAGAGCAGACCGAAGAGGCACGTGACGATGCCCCAGACGACGAGGCGGCGCCCGGCCTGGAAGACGTAGCGGCCGGAGATGTCGGCCGACAGCGCCGAGAGCAGCGCGGCGGGCAGCCCGATGAGTCCGGAGGCCAGCGCGGTGTGGCCGAGGCCCTGCTGCATGAACATCGCGACGATCACCCACACACTCGTCACCCCCATGAAGTAGAGGGCGATGATGATCGAGCCGTTGCTGAAGCTCTTGATCGCGAAGAGGTCGAGTTCGACCATCGGGGTCCGGCCACGGGATTCGTACCGCCGCTCCCACTTCGTCCACGCCCAGATGACGACGAGCCCGAGCGGCAGGGCGAACCACACGAACCAGCCGACGGAGGATTCGACGAACGGCAGGAGAACGAGGAGGACGCCGAGACCGAGGAGGACGACGCCGACGGGGTCGAGGTCGTGCCGGTGCCGACGCTGGTCCGGGGGCGCCGCCTCGTCGATGGGGTCGGTCTGGTCGACAGCCGGGCCCCACGCGGACTTCGGCAGCCAGACGATCGCGAAGATCACGGCGAGGATGGCGAACGGGACGTTGACGAGGAACGCCGCCCGCCACCCGAGGGCATTGCCGAAGATCGCGATGAGGACGCCGCCGAGCACCGGTCCGATCGCCACCGACAGACCGACGATCGTGCCCATGAGGCCGAAGGCACGACCTCGGCGCGGTCCTTCGAAGTACTGCTGGAGGAGACCGACGACCTGCGGGTTGAGCAGTCCCGATCCCAAGCCCATGACGACGCGGGCGATGTTGAGGGTGATCGGGTCCGGGGCGAGGCCCGACACGAGCGAGGAGATGCCGAAGAGGCTGACCCCGGCGATGAAGAGCTGGGCGCGGCCGAAGACGTCGCCGGCGCGACCGGCCGCGACGAGGACGACGCCGAAGGAGAGCGCATACCCGGTGAGGACCCACTGGAGGGCGGAGGTCGAGGCCCCGAGGTCGCGCTCGATCGCCGGGAGGACGACGTTGATGATCGACACCGACAGCAGGGACATGAACAGCGGGACGAGAGCGACGAGGAGGATCCTCTTCTGCACCTGAGTCATTCCGCCGCCTGCAGCCATTCCACACCTTTCGACCATTCTCGACAGCCGACGCCACCGTCGACCGTCCTCCCGCTGGTGATCCTATCCCCTTGCCCGCCGGCCGGCGCGGTGGGACCACCCGTTGACACCGGCCCATGAGCGTGTGACGGTAGGGCGACCTCCCCTCCCGCCGCGACGATCGGAGCATGATGAACCGGAACGCGAACCCAGCAGCGTCCATGACCTTCCCTGCGGCGATGGGTCAGGCACAGCGGCCGACGGGTCCGCTCCTCGGCATCGTCATCGTCACCGTGATCTTCTTCGTCGCCCAGCTCGCGGCGCTGCCGGCCGGCATGCCGAGCGAGGGAGCCGGGCTCACCTTCGTCCAACAGGCCGTCCTCACCGGCAGCTTCGGGGTCGGGGCGGTCCTCCTCCTGCTCTGGGTCCGGTTCAAGGAGCGCCGGCCGATCCGCTCGCTCGGATTTGCCGCGCCCGGGGCAGGAGCGAAGATCCTCCGCGGCGCGCTCATCGGCCTCGCAATGATCTCCGCGGTCGCCCTCATCACCGTCGCCACCGGGCAGGGCACCCTCGGCGCGCCGAACTGGAGTGCGCTGCTTCCCGCGCTCATCCTGCTCGCCGGCTTCACGATCCAGGGCAGCACCGAGGAGCTCTTCGCCCGCGGCTACCTCGTCCAAGCCGTGTCGTGGAAGTGGGGACTGCTGGCGGCCTTCGTCGTCCAGACCGTGTGGTTCACCCTCCTCCACGGCGCCAACGGCGGCATCACAGTCGTGCCCGTGCTCAACCTCGTCCTCGTGGCGGTGTTCCTCGGCTTCTGGTCACTCGCCGAGGAGGGGCTGTGGGGCGTCTGTGCGTTCCACGCCGTGTGGAACTGGGGTCAGGGCAATCTCTGGGGCGCCCATGTCTCGAACATGGACGTCGAGACCTCGGTCCTCTCCTTCCGCCCGACCCCCGGTGCCGGCGACCTGATCTCGGGCGGATCGTTCGGCTTCGAGGGCAGTCTCGTGTCCTCGCTCATGCTCGCTCTCGGCACGGTCGTCGCCGTCGTCATGGTCCGCCGGCGGCGGCGTGCGGCGACGGCCGATCGGGGCTGAGAGGACACAGCCGGCCAGGGGACAATGGTGTCCATGACGAATGACACGATGAGAGCCGCGACCCAGCACAGTCTCGGGGGCCCGGAGGTCCTCGAGGTCGTCGACCTGCCGCGTCCGCAGCCGCGGACCAACGAGGTGCTCGTGCGCGTCCGCGCCGCCGGGCTCAACCCGACCGATTGGAAGCACCGCGCGGCCGGGCGCTTCCTCGGTCAGCCGCCGTTCGTCCTCGGCTGGGACGTCTCCGGAGTCGTCGAGGCCGTCGGCGTCGGGGTCGCGCGCTTCGCGGTCGGCGATGAGGTGTTCGGCATGCTCTCCTACCCGTACGGTCACGGCTCCCATGCCGAGTACGTCGCGGCACCGGCGCGGGTGTTCGCGAAGAAGCCGGCGGGACTCGACCACGTCGAGGCCGCCGCCCTGCCGCTGGTGTCCCTCACGGCGTGGCAGACCCTCATCGACTACGCGCAGCTGACACCGGGCCAGCGCGTCCTCATCCATGCCGCCGCCGGCGGAGTCGGCCACGTCGCCGTGCAGATCGCCAAGGCCCACGGCGCCCACGTCATCGGCACGGCCAGTGGGAAGAAGCATGATCTCCTCCGCCGCCTCGGCGCCGATGAGACGATCGACTACCGCACGGAGGACTTCACGGAGACCGCCACCGACATCGACGTCGTCCTCGACACCCTCGGCGGGGACACCGCGATGCGGTCGCTGCGCACCCTCACCCCCGGAGGGATCGCGGTCTCCACCGTGCCGGTCGGCCCCGACGACTTCACCGCCGAGGCGACGCGTCTGGGCGTCAGGGCGCTGCGGATGCTCGTCGACTCCTCCCATGCCGACCTCACCGCGATCGCCGGGCTCGTCGACGCGGGCCGGCTGAGGCCCGAGATCGCCGCGACCTTCCCGCTCGAGGAGATCGCTGCCGCACACCGCCTCGGCGAGACCGGGCGCACCACCGGCAAGATCGTCATCACGATGTCCTGACACACCTCAGGGCCCGGTACACGAGGTGTACACCGGGCCCTGATGGGGAGCGGCTCAGATCGGGTAGCCGGTGACCGGACCCTCCCAGTTCGGCTTCCAGCCGAGGGCCGGAGCGACGTGCTCGGCGAAGGACTGGAGGACGTGGAGGTTGTAGTCGACGCCGATCTGGCTGGGGATCGTCAGCATGACCGTGTCGGCAGCCTCGATCGCCGGGTCGTCCTTGAGCTGCTCGATGAGGACGTCCGGGGCGGCCGCATAGGTCTTGCCGAACGTCGAGCGCATGTCATCGATGATGCCGATCTGGTCGCCGTCCTCATGGGAGCGGCGTCCGAAGTAGAGGTCGTCGAGATCGGTGGTGATCGGGAAGATGCTGCGGCTCACCGACACGCGCGGGGTCCAGTCGTGGCCGGCTTCCTTCCACGCTTCCCGGAACTTGTCGATCTGCTCACGCTGGAGGTCGGCGAACGAGTCACCGGTCGCCTCGGTGAGCAGGGTCGAACTCATGAGGTTGACGCCCTGTTCGGCCGCCCACTCCCCTGTCGCGCGGGTCGCCGCACCCCACCAGATGCGGCGGTCGAGGCCGGGGGCGTGCGGTTCGATGGAGAGCCGGGCACCGGGACCGAACTGCTTCGGGTCGGCCGGAGCCATCTTCTCGCCCTTGATCGCGGCCATGAACTTCCCGAACTTCGCGCGGGCGATGTTCGCGCCCTTGGCGTCCTCGGCATCGAGATACCCGAAGGCCTCCCACCCGCGCTCGGCCGGCTCCGGTGATCCCCGGCTGACGCCGAGGGCCACCCGGCCGTCGGCGAGGATGTCGAGCGCTGCGGCCTCCTCGGCGAGGTAGAGCGGGTTCTCATAGCGCATGTCGCGGTTGCGACACCCGTTCACGTAAGCTTGGTTGCATGGTTGAACTGGTATCGCTGAGGAAGACGAACGAGGTAGCCGCGTACGTCCGTGCCTCGATGGATCGCAAGGGCGACCGGTGGACGGTCGAGACGCAGCTGCGGAAGATCAGGGCGCTGGCCGAGGCCAAGGACTGGGAGGTCGTTGAGGTCTACGACGACAACGCGGTATCGGCGACGAAGAAGCGCCGCGCTGGCACCCGGTGGGCCGAGATGCTGGACGACGCCCGGGCGGGTCGGTTCTCGATGGTCGTCGCCGTGGACATGGACCGGCTCCTGCGCAGCACGAAGGACTTGAACACGCTGATCGACCTGGGCCTGCGCGTCGTCACCGTGGACGGCGAGATCGACCTCTCGACTGCGGACGGCGAGTTCCGAGCGACGATGCTCGCCGCTCTCGCGCGGTTCGAGGCCCGTCGCAAGGCCGAACGACAGATCCGTTCCAACGAGCGCCGCCGCGCCGAGGGCATCCCGGCATCCACCTGGAAGGCGTTTGGCTGGACGAGGGAGGGCGAGCTGATCGAGGAGGAGGCCGACGCGGTTCGGCGGGCCTTCGATGCGTTCCTCGGAGAGCCGTCCCTGTCGATCCGTCGCATCCGCGAGGACCTGAACAGTGCCGGTCATCTGACCGCGCGCGGGTCGGAGTTCTCCGTCGATGCTGTGCGGTATCTGCTGGCGAATCCTCTCTACGCTGGCTACATCAAGCACTACGCCTCGGGCGAGCTGTACCCGGTGCAGGGCGAGGCGTTCCCTCCCATCGTCGGCGAGCAGACCTGGAGGGCCGCGGTGGCGAAGCTGGAGGACAACGTGCGGAGGTCGGCGAGGCAGGGCAACCAGCCTAAGTACCTGCTGTCCACGATCGGGCTGTGCGGGAAGTGCGGCGCGACGCTCGTATCGGGGACGAACAGCCGCAAGCAGCCGACGTACCGCTGCGGCGAGCAGTTCCACCTCACCCGCCAACGCGAACCCGTCGACGCGATGGTCACCGAGGCGGTGCTCACCCGCCTGTCCTCGGTGGACGTGCACGACCTCGTGATGCCGCAGGAGGACGATGGGCCGGACCGCGAGGAGCTGCTGACCGAGCGGAATGCCCTGGTCGAGCGCGTGAAGGAACTGAGCCCTCTGCTGCTGGACGTGCGCCAGCCCGTCTTGGAGATCACCGAGGCGATCAGGGGCGGGAAGGTCCGCATCGACGAGATCGACGCGGAGCTGCTCGACCGCTCGGTGTCGGTGGCGGCGAAACTGCTGGCGGACGTGGATGAGCCACTGGGCACCATGGAGCGCCGCGAAGTGGTCGAGTCGAAGTGGAAGGCACTGGACATGGACCGCCGCCGGATGCTCGTGGATGAGCTGGTGACGGTGACCATCGAGCCCATTGCCCCCGGCCACGTGAAGTTCGACCACGCCCTCATTCGGATAGAGCCGCGTCGCGACTAACACGCGAATCGACTCGTCAGTGGACTGGTGAGTCGAGTCGTGGGAGAATGGTTGCAGACAAGAAGATCCCACCGGGGCCGCGACTTAGAAGCGCGGGGTTCTACTCCCGGATGAGTAGCCGGTCAAACAGCCCAATTACCGTGGCGGGGAACCGGAAGCACACTCATGTTTGAGGACTTCCGATGTCTGTCGTTATCGACGCTCCCCGCGCATCTGCGCTGGACTGCCCTGGGCTCGACCAGGACTCGACCCCCGTTCCGCAGGCTGATGGGCTCGATCCCGTCATCGCTGCCGCCCTCGCCGCCGGTCGCCGAGCTGGTGAGCGCCTGGCCCGCACGCCGCTGACTCCGCGCCAGCGGGCCGCGGTCGCCGCCGTGATGGGTGGTGATCGCTGATGAGCGCCAACTCCGCCGCCTTCGACCACGTGAACGGCTTCCGCTGGCGTGTGGGCGACCCCACTCTCGCCGACAGCGAAGCGCACCTCTACGACCTCGGCGTGCTCCGCTCCGTGCTGGAGGAGGCCGTCGAGATGGCCGCCGCCGATGCCCGCGCCGACGGGGTGACCTGGGCCAAGATCGGCGACGCCCTCGGCGTCACGCATCAGGCCGTCATCAAGCGTTACCGCAAGGGCGGTGCCCGATGAACGCCGCCGAACGCACCAGCGCCACCGCTCCCGCTGACCTGACCAACCCGACCGATGGGCCTGGCCTGGCATCCGCCGGAGGCGGGCTGCCCGTCGTCGTGATGCCCGTCCTCATCCGTGCTCCGCACTCCAAGAGTTCCGGGAGCCTCATCCGTTCCTACGGGCGCGGCAAGGGCTTGTCGATTGCCGCGCCATGCAACAACATGCCTGGTCAGCTGCCGGTTTCGCCTTCGCTCCACCGCGTGACCCCGCAGGATCATTTGGGGTCTCATTTGGGGGTCAATAGGGGGTCATTTAAGGCGCCGCACGCTCCTTCCGACGTCCTGGACGGTGGTCGTCGTGGCTAAGCAGGAGAACAACCCGACGAGCATCGGTCTCACGCAGTACCTCGATCCGTCGTACTGGACCTGGGCCGCCGGCGATCCGACCGGAGCCGCGCTGCTCCAGCAGGGAGCCGGAGCGATCCTCACCTACGTGGTGCAGCGGCTCGAGGCCATCGGCTGCGAGGTCATCGAGGCCTACGGCATCGTGCACGACAAGGACGAGCGCGAGGTCTGGAGCGACACGGAGAAGGCTCTGGTCGTCGAGCCGAAGCCGGATCACCTGCACGCGGTGATCAAGTTCGCCAGCCGCGCGAAGAGCGCGCCTCTGGATCGGCTCGCGTTTGGCATCGGCGTCGAACCGCAGTACGTCGAGAAGCCCGGTCGCGGGCGGTACGCCTTCGACAACATGCTCTCGTACCTGACGCACGTGAAGTACGCGGACAAGCACCAGTACGCGCCTTCGGAGGTCGCCACGGTGCGCGGGCCGGACTACCTCGGCATCGACGCCCAGCGCCGGGAGACGTGGCTCAAGGGTCGCGCCCACGTGAAGAAGAAGGTCGTCGCCGAGAACTTCGAGGACATGCGCGAGCGCGTGCTCCAGGGCGAGATCACGCGCGATCAGATCATGCTTACCGATGAACTGTTCGACATCTACTCGCGGCATCAGCGGGAGATCGACGATGCCCTGTCGGCCTATGGTCAGCGCCGTGCGTACCGGGCGGCGGCGAAGCTCCGCGCCGGTGAGTTCTCGACGCACGTGGTGTTCGTCCACGGGGATGCCGGTATCGGCAAGACCCGGTTCGCCACGGACTTCATCACCGAGGCGATCAACGCGGCGAACGCCCACGGCGAGCGGTGGCAGGTCTACCGGGCCGCCACGGGGAACCCCCTCGATGACTGGCGCGGGGAGGAAGTGCTGCTGCTCGACGATCTGCGCGCCTCGGCGATGGACGCGAACGACTGGCTGCTGCTGCTCGATCCGTACAACGCCTCGCCTGCGAAGGCTCGGTACAAGAACAAGGGCGAGGTGGCCCCGCGTCTCATCGTCATCACGGCGACGATCGAGCCTGTCGAGTTCTTCTACTACGCCCGTCAGAAGGGCAACGTGGACGAGGCGCTGGACCAGTTCATCCGCCGCCTGGCCTCGGTCGTGAAGGTCTACCGTGCCGACGACATCAACCGCTACCTCGTGCAGCACATCGGAAGGATCGAGCCCTACGAGTGGCATCAGTGCAGCGTTCCGGCCGCCGCGCACACGCCCGGTATGTACGGGAACGCGTACCACCGGAACGCCGGGTCGCGGGAACTGACCTACGGTCCGGAGACCTCGGCGGACCACGACGCGGACGGCGCGGTCGCGGAGCTGCTGAGCGGGCTCGCCGTGCGGAGTCCGGACGTGCCGCTGGCACTGATCGGAGGTGCCGCATGAGCACCGAACTGGACGCGCTCTTTCAGGGGGTCGAGGGGGCCGGAGGCCCCTCGCAAGCAGGCATGGAGGACACGAGCGTCAGCGATGTGTCCGACATGCCTACTGCTTGCCACTCTGGCGTACAGGTAGAGCAGCAGGCCGACTCCCAGGTGAACACCGGTCGGGCTGATGCGGAGGCTGTGCGTCAGAGTCACGGCGGCGCGAAGCGTCGTCGTGGCAGCGGCGGGCGGCTCGATACCCGCTTCGATGACGCCACGCTCGGGGCGCTTCGCACTCGTGCGAAGCGGCTCGGGCTGGCTCCGAGCACGTGGGTGCGGACCGTCGTGCGGGATGCGCTCCACGCCTCTCGGAGCGAGGAGCTGGACGCCGCCGTGGCCGCGCACCTGCTCGGAGCCGAGTTGCGCGTGCAGGCCTCGGCGGACGCCCGCGAGCTGGCCGCCCAGGTGCGCCCGCTGGCGATCAACGTCAACGACCTGGACCGCCGCGCGCGGGCCGGTGAGGCGGTGGCGCTGTCGGCAGAGGTGCCCGAGCTGATCGAGTTGCTGCGCGGGGTCCGGGCGCTGCTCGGGGACCGGACGGCGTCATGAGCACCACGCACTACAGCCCGAGCACGAGCGCCGGAGACACGGAGCGCTACATCCGAGGCGAGGCGGACGAACGCGGGGTCGCGATCACGTGCGATGTGCCGGGAGGCCCCGGCGCATTCTCGGCCCGCGCCCGCGCGCTCACGCAGAACACGAAGCGCGACGTCGAGGCGCTGCACTATCGCCAGTCGTTCAGCGACGAGGAGTTCGACCCGAACAGCCCGGAGGACGTGCAGCGGGTGAACGATCTGGGCTACCAGCTCGCGAAGAAGATGCACCCGGACTCGGACTGCCTTGTGGTGACGCATGTGGATGGACGTGGCCGCAAGCCGCACAACCACATCTTGGTCGTCAACCACAACAACCGCGCCGGGAAGGCGCTCTCGGACTACCGCACGTTCCACGACCGCAAGGCAGGGAACCAACGGGGCGTGCAGTCGGCAAACGACGAGCTGATGCGCGAGCACGGCCTCTCGGTCGTGAAGCGGCTGGAGCACGCGCCGAAGGACTGGGAGCTGCGCCGCGAGGACTTCGCCGAGGGGTCGCTCGACCGGGAGATGGGCGACCGGATGAGCGCCGCTCTGGCCAATCCTTGGTCGGTGGACAAGCCCGGTCTCGAATCGGTGATCGCGGAGCAGAACCAGCAGCTTGGCGACGACGGGAAGCAGGTGCCGCGGATGCGCCTGCACACAGCCGTGAGCAAGCGGGGCAAGAACGTCGGCAAGGCGACGTGGACGCTCTACATCGAGGACCGCCGAGGTGAGTCCGGGCGCGCCGAGCGCCGCAAGCGCACCAGCGCCCTCTCGGCGGACTTCACCCCGGAGGGCGCGCAGGCGTTCTTCGACTATCACCAGCAGCAGAAGGAGCAGGGCCATGAGCGCAGCGCTCGACAGGCTGAAGCAGCAGAACGCGCAGGACGAGCAGCGGCAGCAGCTCGGCATTCCGGAGACGATGGAGGCGTTGACCTCGATCCTCGCCGCCGTCGAGGCGCAGAACGCGCGGCTCGACCGGCTGGCCGAGCAGCAGAAGAAGCTCGCGGGGTTCTTGAAGGTCATGGACGAGGAGATGAGCAAGCGCATCGACCGGGCGTCGACCTCGCAGCCGTCCGTCAGCACGTCACCGCAGATCGAGAGCGTCGAGAGCAGGCTGAGCGAGATCGAGAGCACGCTCGGCGAGTTCGTGCAGAGTCTCGACGGGAAGCGGCTGAACGCCGCCTCGCAGAGTTTGATCGCCGAGGCGCAGAAGAACCACGCGGCTACGGCCTCGGCGATTGAGGGACTCAAGGCACAGGCCGCGGCGAACCAGAAGCTCGTGAGCCAGGTCGGCGGGGCCGTGCAGCGGATCGAGAAGCGCACCGAGGAACGGGTCGAGAAGGCCGTCGAGCAGGTCGCCGGGGAGGCCTCGGCCACGATGACGGCGAACCTCGACGCGTCCAACGAGCGCGCCGAGCGGATCATCGCCGCGACGGCGAAGCTGGAGGCCCGACAGCTCTGGTCGGCTGGCGCTGCGATGTGCCTCGCCCTCTTGCCGGTGGTCGTGGTCGTCGCTGGGCTCTGGATGGGCATCGCTGGGCTCATCACAGGCGCTCAGTGGGCCCTCGACGTGGACGGGAGCCCTTGGCTCGGCATCGGGCGCTGGCTCGTGGTTGCCGTGGGCCTCACCGGGGCCGGCTACGGGCTCTTCGCGTCCGTCCGTTGGGTCGCGTGCCTCGTTGAGACCTGGAGGGGCCGCGGGATGCCGAAGTGGCCCCGCTGGCGCAAGTAGGTGAATCCGGTTCCCGAGGGCAAGCGCGCGGAGCGCGTGCGGCAGCCCTGACGTGTCGACAACAAGTCAGCAGTCCCTGTATAGTTCAGTGCATGCTGACCATTGCTTCACGCCTCGACGTCATGAACCGGCTCGGCCGGGCCATGGCGGACCCGACGCGATCCCGGATCCTGATGACCCTGCTCGACGGCCCAAGCTACCCGGCCGTGCTCTCGCGCGAGCTGGAGCTGACGCGCTCGAACGTGTCGAACCACCTGACCTGCCTGCGCGACTGCGGGATCGTGGTCGCCGAGCCCGAGGGGCGGCAGACGCGCTACGTGATCGCCGACCCGCATCTCGCGGCGGCGCTCACGGCCCTCGTGGACGTGACGCTGGCCGTCGACGAGCACGCGCCCTGCATGGACTCTCAGTGCACCGTGCCGGGCTGCTGCGGGACAGGAGCGGCCAAGTGATTCTATCCTCAGTTCTACAGGCGATCGGCCTATTTACCGTTACAAACCTCGACGACATTATCGTGCTCTCGCTCTTCTTCGCCCGCGGCGCAGGCCAGCGCGGGACCACCACCCGCATCCTGATCGGACAGTACCTGGGATTCGCCGGGATCCTGGGGGCGGCCGTGTTGGTGTCTCTGGGCGCGAGTGCATTCCTGCCTCCAGAGGTCATTCCGTATTTCGGACTCATCCCGCTGGGGCTCGGATTGTGGGCCGCCTGGCAGGCCTGGCGTGCCGGCGACGACGATGACGACGACGAAGCCAAGGTGGAGAGCAAGAACGTCGCGGTGTGGATTGTGGCCGGGGTCACCTTTGCCAATGGCGGGGACAATGTCGGTGTCTACGTCCCGGTCTTCCTCAGCGTAGGCCCGGCTGCCGTGGTTGCCTACTGCATCGTGTTCCTAGCCCTGGTAGCGGCGCTAGTGGGCGTGGCCAAGTTCGTCGCGACCCGTCGGCCGATCGCCGAGGTACTGGAACGCTGGGAACACATCCTGTTCCCGATCGTGCTGATCGCCCTGGGCACCGCCATCCTCGTCGGCGGCGGTGCATTCGGCCTCTGATCCCACCCCAGCACCCCCAAAAAGGTTTAACAGGGTCCCCGCCAAGGCCTCGACGAACAACATAGGGACATCCCCGGATCATCAAGAACAGGGCAAATCAACCATAGGAGGGCTAGCGACCGGACCCCCGTCCGGACGAGGGCTGCAGCAGGCGTGGTCGCTGCCTCGTTCACAGGGCTGATTTTTTCATCGATGGCGGCCTTAACGACGCCGATGCGTGACCGTGGACCCGCTAGTGGTCGACTGATCGGCCTCGTTCGTCACGTCGGGCGACCTGCCGCCTCCCGCGCAACCCGGCATACGACGGAATGGCCAGCCTGCTCCACACCGCAGCAACTGCCGTCAGCGAGGAGGGTTCTCGCGGCCGCTGACCGGGGCTTCCGTGTTTGTCGCCCTGATCCAACCAGGCCCAGATCCCGGCCGAGAAACGGGGCTTGCGGGAGAAGTTCAGGGACGGGATCGACGCATACGCGATCGCCGCACCCCGCTGGATCGGTCGCCCCCAGTCGGCAGCCCTGACGAGTCGACAACAAGTCAGCAGTCCCTGTATAGTTCAGTGCATGCTGACCATTGCTTCACGCCTCGACGTCATGAACCGGCTCGGCCGGGCCATGGCGGACCCGACGCGATCCCGGATCCTGATGACCCTGCTCGACGGCCCAAGCTACCCGGCCGTGCTCTCGCGCGAGCTGGAGCTGACGCGCTCGAACGTGTCGAACCACCTGACCTGCCTGCGCGACTGCGGGATCGTGGTCGCCGAGCCCGAGGGGCGGCAGACGCGCTACGTGATCGCCGACCCGCATATCGCGGCGGCGCTCACGGCCCTCGTGGACGTGACGCTGGCCGTCGACGAGCACGCGCCATGCATGGACTCGCAGTGCACCGTGCCGGGCTGCTGCGGGACAGGAGCGGCCAAGTGAGCGCGGCGTGCGGCTGCGACGAGCCCGAGACCGCGGCCGGTGAAGCAGTCGACGAGGAACAAGAACGCCCCTGGTGGCGGGATCGCGGGATCATGGTCCCGGTCTTCTCCGGCGTCGCCTTCGGCGCCGGCCTGGCCTTGGAGTGGTCCGAGTGGGAGATCCCGGCGCTGGTGCTGTTCTGGATCGGCCTGCTGCTGGGCGCGTCGACGTTCACCCCGGGCGCGATCCGGAAGCTGTTCAAGGGCAAGCTGAGCATCAGCCTGCTGATGACGATCAGCGCGATCGGCGCGGTCATCCTCGGCTACGTCGAGGAGGCCGCCGCGCTGGCGTTCCTCTATTCGATCGCCGAGGCGCTGGAAGACAAGGCGATGGACCGGGCCCGAGGCGGGCTCCGGGCGCTGCTCAAGCTCGTCCCGGAGACCGCGACCATCCGCCAGGGCGGCGCATCGGTCGAGGTCGCCGCGAAAGACCTCGTTGTCGGTCAGCTGATGCTGGTCCGGCCGGGCGAGCGGATCGCGACCGACGGCGTCGTCCGCACCGGCCGCTCCAGCCTGGACACCTCCGCGATCACCGGGGAGTCGATCCCCGTCGAGGTCGAGCCCGGCGATGCCGTGTCGGCCGGTGCGATCAACACCGCGGGAGCGCTGGAAGTGGAGACGACCGCGGCGGGCACCGACAACTCGCTGACCACCATCGTCGACCTGGTTGAGAAGGCGCAGGCAGAGAAGGGCGACCGCGCCCGCCTCGCCGATCGCATCGCCCGACCACTCGTGCCCGGCGTGCTCATCCTCGCAGTCCTGGTCGCCGTCATCGGTTCGCTGCTCGGCGACCCGGAGCTGTGGATCACCCGCGCCCTCGTGGTGCTCGTGGCGGCGTCGCCGTGCGCGCTGGCGATCTCGGTGCCGCTGACCGTGGTCGCTGCGATCGGCTCGGCGAGCAAGTTCGGCGTGATCATCAAGTCCGGGTCCGTGTTCGAGCGCTTCGGCGTGATCCGCCACGTGTCCGTCGACAAGACCGGCACCCTGACCCGCAACGAGCCCGCCGTCACCGCAGTCCTCACCACTGACGGTGTGACCGAGGAACAGGCGCTGGCCTGGGCCGCAGCGCTGGAGCAGCACAGCACCCACCCCCTCGCGGCCGCGATCACCGCTGCAGCCCCCGGGGCCCCTGCTGCCGAGGGCGTGACCGAGCAGGCCGGGCACGGCATCGAAGGCAAGCTCGACGGCGCGCGGGTCACGGTCGGCAGTCCCCGCTGGTTGGACGCCGGGCCGCTCGGCGACCAGGTGGCAGGCATGGAGGAGCAGGGCATGACGGTCGTCATCGTCCACCGCCACGAGATCCCGGTCGCCGCGATCGGCGTCCGCGACGAGCTGCGCCCCGAGGTCCCCGAGGTCGTCCGCACCCTCGAGTCCCAGGGCGTGGGCATGACCATGCTCACTGGCGACAACGCCCGCACCGCACGTGCCCTGGCCGCGCAGGCAGGGATCGAGGACGTCCGCGCCGAGCTGCGCCCCGAGGACAAGGCCGCCGCGATCGGCGAACTCGGCAAGAACGGGTCGGTGGCGATGATCGGCGACGGCATCAACGACGCCCCCGCCCTCGCCGCCGCGGACATCGGCATCGCGATGGGTGCGACCGGCTCCGATGCCGCGATCGAGTCCGCCGACGTCGCCTTCACTGGCCACGACCTGCGCCTGCTGCCGCGTGCGTTCGACCACGCCCGCCGCGGACGTCACATCATCAACCAGAACATCATCCTGTCGCTGCTGATCATCGCCGCCCTGCTTCCGCTCGCCCTGTTCGGCGTCCTGGGGCTGGCCGCGGTGGTGCTCGTACACGAGATCGCCGAGGTCGTCGTGATCCTCAACGGCCTGCGAGCCGCCCGGACGCGGAGGGTCGGCGCGTGACCGCGCAGGACGCCGCCGTCGAAGGGACGAGCACGCAGGAGCACGGCCCAACGGCAGGGGGCAAGCGTGCCCTCCGCCTTGCGCTCATCGTGGCCGTGCTTGCCCTGGCCGTGGACCAAGGGTCGAAGGCCCTCGCCGTTGCGCAGTTGACGCCGGGCGAGCGGATGCCACTGCTCGGCGACCTGTTCGGATTGTCGCTGGTCTACAACCCCGGGGCCGCGTTCTCGCTCGGCTCCGGAGCCACCTGGATCTTCACGATTGTCGGGCTCCTCGCTGCCGTGATGGTGGTCGTTTTCGCCGTGCGGCTGCGCGGGGCGAGGTGGGGCGTCGCGTTGGGCCTGGTCCTCGGTGGCGCGGTCGGCAACCTCGTCGACCGGCTCGTGAATCCGCCCTCGTTCGGGCAGGGGCACGTCACCGACTTCCTTGCCTACGGAAACCTGTTCGTCGGGAACGTCGCCGACGTCTTCATCGTCGCCGGCGTCGGGCTGGTCTGCGTGAACCTGCTCCTACCGACTCCTCGCACGACAGCCGAAACCGACCGAACGGATCCCGCTTCATGAAGGTCGAACTGCTGCACATCGTCGACTGCCCGAACACCGCCGTCGCCGAGGAGCACGCACGCGCCGCTCTGGACTCGCTGGGGCTCACGGACGTGCCCGTCGAGCTGGTCACGATCCACAGCGAGGCCGAGGCGGCGAACACCAGGTTCGGAGGCTCGCCCACGATCCTCGTCGACGGCGTCGACCTGTTCCCGACGACACCGGTTCGCTCCCTCGCGTGCCGGGTCTATGCGACGGAGACCGGGTATGCCGGAGCCCCGGCTGCGGCACAGATCGATGAGGCGCTTCGCGGCCGCAGGCGAGGCGGCGGAGGCGAACGATAGGTCCAGTGTTACAACCCAGACGTGCGCTACCGCATGTCGATGACGCCGGTGCCGACCTCGATGTGCTTCGTCTTCGCGGCGATCGCGCTGAGGACGGGAATCGGCGACGCCGCCTGCCTGGCGAAGTGGTGGACGCGGAAGTACGCTCCGTTGACGCCGATCTCGTCGGCGCCGACGCCGATCTCGACGGCCTGCTTCAGGGCTTCCTTCGCGCCGTACTCCCCTGGGGCCGCGCCGGGTCCGTAATGGCCGAAACTCAAGAATCCGAATGCCTTCATATCCATGCCAACCTGGTTGAGGTTTCAATTATTCCGGCTCGTCGCAGGCGGTGCGCTGCTTCCTGCTGGCTGCACGGGCCCCCGCATACCCATGTGGGTGTGCGTGCGGGCATTCGGGGAACGACGAAGGCCCCGTCGCGAACGACGGGGCCTTGCTCTGCTCCCCCGGCTGGGCTCGAACCAGCGACCCTTCGATTAACAGTCGAATGCTCTGCCAACTGAGCTACGGAGGAATGTGGCAGTGACCTGCGCACGAGAAATCAGCATAGCAAAGGTGAGCCGACCTCGCCAAAGCGGCGCCCAGTGCGTTAGGTCACACCTGCCCCGCTCGCCCTGGGCCAGCGGTGCCCGACATGGGCACCTCCGGTTTCCCCCACCTCGGGGAGACGGGGAACCGGACAATCGCCCCGCGCGCACGACGCTCGCGCGTACTGCACTGTAACATCGGGGGTGACCCTTGCGAGCCATCCCCGACGGAAGCAGAACACGTGACCATTGTGGCCATCGCCTTAGCCGTTCTGGCAGCTGTGGCCCTCGCGTTCGGGGCCCTCTACCAGCACGACGCCGTCGCCGATCAGGACAACTCCCACGACGGTCTGAGCTGGGCGCACTTCAAGGAGCTGCTGGGGAACCGGAAATGGCTGCTCGGGCTCTTCATCCTCGGCCTCGGCACCCTGGGGAACTTCCTCGCCCTCGCCCTCGCCCCCGTCATGGTCGTCCAGCCGATCGGGGCGTTCTCTCTCATCGTCTCCGTCCTCCTCGGCGTGAGGTACCGCGGGCTCAAGGTCAACCGCCGCCTCGTCCAGGCCGTCGTGTGGTGCACCGTCGGCGTCACCGTCTTCGTCGCCCTGTCAGCCACGACCGCGCGCACGTCGGTCCACCTCGGCGCCGACGCCCTGCCGCTCGTGTGGATCACCGGCGTCATCGTCGCCGCCGGGCTCATCGTCATGCTCTTCTTCCGCCACGCCCCGCAGCTCGTCCTCATCACCGCGGCGGGCCTGCTCTTCGCGTGCGTGGCGACGAACGCCCATCTCGTCAGCGTCCAGTTCCTGCGCGCCGGCATCGAGAACGTCACGTGGCTCAACGTCGCAGCCCTCATCGTCGCCGCAGCGCTGGGCTCCTGGTTCGTGCAGAACTCGTACGCCGCCGGCCCCCCGGAGATGGTCATCGCCGGGCTCACCGTCGTCGATCCCATCGCCGCGGTCATCCTCGGCTCCGTCGTCCTCGGTGAGGCCCACGCCGCTCCCCCATGGCTCGTCGTTGTCATCACGATCACAGGATTGGTCGCGTGTCTCGGGGTCGTTGTATTGTCTCGGTATCATCCCGATGTCAAGGATCGCGAGGACGAACGCCGCGACGCCCGCCAGAACGATCAGTTGACCGACACCGAGGAGAGTTGAGCTCTGTCCGCACAATCGACCCGTCGCATCCTCATCCCCACCGAGACCTACGCCCCCGAGGTCAACGGAGCGGCGAAGTTCGCCGAACGCCTGGCAGCGGGACTCGCCGCCCGCGGACATGACGTCCACGTCGCCTGCCCCTCGGCGACCGGCACCCCCTCGGTGAGCGTGGAGAACGGCGTCACCGTCCACCGCCTCACCTCCCACCGCTGGATGCTCCACCCCACGTGGACGATCTGCATGCCGTGGGAGACGAAGCCGGAGATCGCCCGCCTCCTCGACACCCTCAAGCCCGACGTCGTCCACACGCAGGCGCACTTCGTCATCGGCCGCTACGCGTTCTCCGAATCGCACAAGCGCGGCATCCCCGTCGTCGCGACGAACCACTTCATGCCCGAGAACGTCCGCCCCTACCTCCGGGTGCCCAAGCCGCTCGTCGACGGCGGCACCGCGCTCGCCTGGTGGGATCTGCGCCGTAAGTTCCAGTCCGCCGAGTTCATCACCGTCCCCACCCAGCTCGCCGCGGACCTGCTCACGCAGAACGGCTTCAGCTCCCCCATCCGCGCCGTCTCCTGCGGCATCGACCTCGACCGGTTCTCCCACCTCAAGCAGCCGGCCACCGGTGGGAAGGGCTCCTCGTCGGCCACCGAGGCGGCTGCCCCGCGGGTGCTCTTCGTCGGTCGGCTCTCGGCGGAGAAGCACGCCGAGGACATCGTCCGCGCCGTCGCACTCACCGACCCGGCACGCGGCCTCGAGGCCGACATCGTCGGGGGCGGCGATCAGGAGGAGCCGCTCAAGGCGCTCGCCGCCGAACTCGGCATCGCCGAGCGCATCCACGTGCTCGGCAAGATCAGCGACTCCGCGCTCATGGACGCCTACGCCCGGTGCACGTTCTTCTGCATGCCCTCGACGGCCGAACTCCAGTCGATCGCCACACTCGAGGCCCTGGCCTCGCGCAAACCCGTCGTCCTCGCCGACGCCGTCGCCCTGCCCCACCTCGTCCGCGACGGCGTCAACGGCTACCTGTTCCCGCCGCGCGACATCGAGGCCCTCGCCGATCGCTTCACCCGCATCTGCACGCAGACGCCCGCGCAGTACGAGGCGATGTCCCGGGCCTCCCTCGACGTCGTCGCCACCCACGACATCGAGTACACGCTCGACACGTTCGAGTCGATCTACGCCGACGTCATCGCCGGATACGTCGACACCGCGGCCTGAGACCGACCGCCTGAAACGGCCCGCCGCTCAGGCCGCAGCTTCTGCAGCGCGGCGCCTCGACTCACGCCGCGAGAGACGGTCTGCCCCTCAGGCCGCGTCGTCGGCCGGCGGGACGAACACCGTCGGCTCCGACCTCAGCCGCGCGACGTCGAGCCCGGCGATGACGTCCTCGATCGACCGCCACCGGGCACTGCCTCCGGTGGCACTCGTCGGCTCAGGCCCGCCGAGGGACTCCCAGATCCATCCGTAGACATCGGCGACCGTCCAGCCGCGGGCCCGCAGCTGCTCGTACGTCACGGCGCCGTCGCGCTTGGCCAGCCGGGACCCCGACTCGTTGAGCACGAGCGGAACGTGCAGCCACGCCTGCTCGGGCAGGTCGAGGAGTTCGGCAAGACGGGCCTGCCGCGGGGCCGAGGAGGCGAGGTCGTCCCCGCGGACCACCTCGGTGATCCCACTGGCCGCATCGTCGACGACGACGGTGAGGTTGTAGGCGAACACGCCGTCACCGCGCCGGAGCACGACGTCGTCGACCGGTGCCGTGATCGTGCCGAGCAGAGCGTCGGCCACGGTGACCTCCCGGTTCTCCGAGCGCAGCCGCAGAGCCGGACTCCGGCCCGCGGCGGCCAGGGCGGTCCGCCGCTCGGTGCGCTGCTCCTCGGAGAGGTCGCGGCACGTGCCCGGATACGCTCCCGGTGGGGCGTGCGGGGCTGAGGGGGCCTGCTGGATGTCCTTGCGCGAGCAGTAGCATTCGTAGACGAGTCCAGCCGTATCGAGACGGGCGATCGCCTCAGCGTAGACGTCGAGACGCGCGGACTGGACGAGGGGGTCGTCGTCGGGCACGATCCCGAGGTCGGCGAACACCGCCCGCTGGGACTCCGCCGCGCCCGGCCGGACTCGGTCGAGGTCCTCGACGCGCCAGAGGAAGCGCTGGCCCTGCTGCCGGGCGCGCGCATACGCGAGCACTCCCGTGCGGATGTTGCCGATGTGGAGGTCGCCGCTGGGGCTCGGGGCGTAGCGACCGGCTCCCGCCCTCACCTGTCGGCGACGAGATCGGCGTACTGCGGGAACCGTTGCAGGTAGTCCTGGACGTAGGTGCACAGCGGGACGATCGTCTCCCCGTTCGCCCGGATCTCGTCGAGGGCGTGCGTGACGAGGGTGCGGGCGAATCCGCGCCGGGAGAAGCCCTCGGAGATGATCGTGTGCTGGAGTTCGAGGGTGCTGTCGCCGATCCGCTGGTAGGCGAGGAACCCGACGAACGCCTCGGGATCGTCGGTGGTGAAGAGTTCGAAGCGCTCCCGGCCACGGTTGTGGCGCATCGTCACCGGGGTGGCGCTGAGTTCGGGTTCCATCCTCACGTCCCTTTCCTCGTCGGTGAGCAGCTCAGCGCACCGGTGCCGTCGTCAGCCCTTCGCCCTCGACGTCGGCGGTGGTCTTGCGCTGCAGTCGCCTCTCGAGCCACCGCGCGAAGCTCGCGACGATCATGTTGATGATGATGAAGAGCGCGGCACCGACGATGAACGTCGGCAGAAGGTTATTGTACTCGCGGCCGATGAGGTTGACCTGGTAGAGAAGGTCCTGGTAGGTGACGATGAAGCCGAGCGCCGAGTCCTTGAGGAGGACGACGATCTGCGCGACGATCGTCGGCATCATCGCCCGCAGCGCCTGCGGCATGAGCACGAGGCTCATCACCTGTCCGGGTCGCAGGCCGATCGCCATCGCCGCTTCCCGCTGGCCCTTCGGCACGGCGAGGATGCCGGCGCGGATGATCTCGGCGAGCACCATGCCGTTGTAGAGGGTGAGGCCGATGACGACGGACCAGAACGGGCCGATCGTGTTCCCGAAGAGGAGGAACGTCGCGAAGATGAGGAGGAGGACGGGCACGCCGCGGAAGAACTCGAGGACGATCGTCGCGGGCACGGAGATGATCCGCTTCGACGACAGCCGCAGGAGGGCGAAGACGACGCCGACGGCCAGCGCGAGCACCGAGGCGACGGCGGCGACCTTGAGGGTCGCGAGCATGCCGTCGAGGAGGACGAGCTGGATCTGGGCGAACGTGAACGGATACCACTTCTCGGGTTCGAGCTGTCCGGCGTCGGCGAACTTCCAGATGATCCATGCGATGAGCCCGGCGAGCACGATCGTCGAGACGATCGAGAGGATGACGTTGTTGCGGCGGGCTTTCGGGCCCGGGGCGTCGAAGAGAACCTCTGTCGGTGCGCTCATCGGAGGATCACCAGCTTCCGCTCGAGGTAGGAGAAGATGCGCCCGAGGATGAGCGCGAGGATGAGGTAGGCGACGGCGGTGCCGAAGAGGATCGGGATGACGAGGTCGCCGCGGAGCTCGATCGCGTTGCGCATCGCGGAGATGAGTTCGCGGTTGTTGAACGCCGAGGCGATCGACGTGTTCTTGAGCATCGCGATGATGACGCTGCCGAGCGGCGGGATGACCGTCCGGAAGGCCTGCGGCAGGATGACCTCCGTGAGCGTCTGGTTGAACGTCAGCCCGATGGCCCGGGCGGCCTCGGCCTGGCCGACGGGGATCGTCGCGATGCCCGCCTTGAGGGTCTCGGCGACGAAGCACGCGGTGTAGGCGGTGAGCGCGAGTGTCGCGTAGACGAATGAGTTGAACGAACTCGAGTCGCCGAAGCGGATGTCGAGGAAGGGCAGTCCGAAGGCGCAGAAGAACATCACGAGCGTCAGCGGGGTGTTGCGGACGATGTTGATGTACGCCGAGGCGGCGATCCGCAGCACCGGGGTCGGTGAGACCCGCATGGCGGCGAGGATCGTGCCGAGCACCAGCGATCCGACGAGGGTGACGGTGAAGAGCTTGACCGTGCCCCAGATGCCGGAGCCGAAGAGCTCGAGCAGGGCGAGAAAGTCCATCCCGGGTTCCTTAATCGATGCGAGGGCACCGGTCGGTGCCCTCGCATCAGGTCAGTGAGGCAGCCGGTGGGCGGCCTCGGTGCGGCAAGCGGTCAGTAGCGGTCGATCTCCGGCATCTTCACGCCCTCGGCCGATCCGAGCGTGTACTCGAAGGCTTCGGTCCACTGCCCGTCGTCCATGCTCTTCTGCACCGCGTCGTTGACCGCGTTGCGCAGGGCCGTGTCGTCCTTGGGCAGGCCGATGCCGTAGGGCTCTTCGCTGAAGGGCTTGCCGACGACCTTGAGCTCGCCCTCGTTCTGCGCCGCGTAGCCGCGGAGGATCGCGTCATCGGTCGTCACCGCGTCGACGGCACCGGACTGGAGGTCGGTCACGCACTTCGAGTAGGTGTCGTAGGTGACGAGTTCGGCGTCGCCGTACTCGTCCTGGATCCGCTGCGCCGGGGTCGAGCCGTCGACCGAGCAGACCTTGCGGCCGGCGAGGTCCTCGGGACCGGCGATGTCGGAGTCGGACTTCACGAGCAGGTCCTGACCGGCGACGTAGTAGGGGCCGGCGAAGTCGACGACCTGCTTGCGCTCGTCGTTGATCGTGTAGGTCGCGACGACCATGTCGACGGTGCCCTGCTGGAGGAAGGGCTCGCGGTTGGCCGAGACGGTCTCGACGAAGTCGATCTGGTCAGGGGCGAAGCCGAGCTGCGCGCCGACCATCTTCGCGATCTCGATGTCGAAGCCCTCCGGGTCCTCGGAGCCGGTGGTGACGTTGCCGAGACCCGGCTGGTCGAACTTCACGCCGACCTTGAGCTGACCGGCGTCCTTCGCCGCCTGCCAGGTCTTCGAGTCGGCGACGTCGGCGCTCTCATTGACCGTGTACTCCGGTGCCGCGGCCTGCGAACCGCCGTCGGCCGGGTTGTCGGGGGTGCCGCCCTGCCCGCATCCGCTGAGGGCGAGGAGTCCGACCGCGACCGAGGCGATCGCGACGCTGAGCTTCTTCATGGTTTCTCCTTGGTGGTGTCGAACGGAACAGAGGGTCGAATCAGGGGTGGGATCAGTTCGTGAGGATCTTCGAGAGGAAGTCCTGGGCGCGCCCGCTCTGCGGATTCGTGAAGAACTCCTCCGGACCGTTGACCTCGACGATCTCCCCGTCGGCCATGAAGACCACGCGATTGCCGGCCTTGCGGGCGAACCCCATCTCGTGGGTGACGACGACCATCGTCATCCCCTCCTTCGCGAGTTCGACCATGACGTCGAGGACTTCGTTGATCATCTCCGGGTCGAGCGCCGAGGTGGGCTCGTCGAAGAGCATGACCTTCGGCTTCATCGCCAGCGCCCGGGCGATCGCCACGCGCTGCTGCTGCCCGCCGGAGAGCTGAGCGGGGTACTTGTCGGCCTGGTGGGCGACCCCGACGCGTTCGAGGAGTGCCATCGCCTGCTTGTCCGCGTCGGCCTTCTTCAGCTTCCGCACCTTGATCGGGCCCAGGGTGACGTTCTCGAGGATCGTCTTGTGGGCGAACAGGTTGAACGACTGGAAGACCATGCCGACGTCCGAGCGCAGCTGCGCGAGCGCCGCACCTTCGGCCGGCAGCTCCTTGCCGTCGATCGTGATCGATCCCGAGGTGATCGTCTCCAACCGGTTGATCGTCCGGCACAGGGTCGATTTGCCCGAGCCGGAGGGACCGATGACGACGACGACCTCACCCTCGTGGATGTCGAGATCGATGTGCTTGAGCGCGTGGAAGTCACCGTAGTGCTTCTCGACGTCGGTCATCGAGACCAGCGGTTGTGATTCAACTCTCATGACCACTGATCTTAGTGAATGACCTGCTCACATGAAAAACGTCAGGTGTTCCCAGGACAACTGCAATGAACTTGTGACCTGAGCGACATTCACACCGTGCTGCCTGCGTGAACGATCCTCTCGCCCTCTTCGCGCAACTCGACTTTCCGGATCTTTCCGGACACCGTCATCGGGAACGAGTCGCGGACCTCGACGTACCTGGGGATCTTGAAATGGGCGAGGCGGCCCTCGGCGAACTCCCTGACGTCGGCGGCGGTCAGGGTGTCGAAGCCGTCCTTGAGGATGACCCAGGCCATGAGCTCCTCGCCGTACTTCTCGTCGGGGACGCCGATGACCTGGACGTCGCTGATCGCCGGATGCTGGTAGAGGAACTCCTCGATCTCCCGCGGGTAGACGTTCTCTCCCCCGCGGATGACCATGTCCTTGATCCGGCCGGAGATGTCGACGTACCCGTCGTCGTCCATGATCGCGAGATCACCGGTGTGCATCCAGCGGGCCGCATCGATCGCCTCGGCGGTCTTGTCCGGCTCCTCCCAGTACCCGAGCATCACCGAGTACCCGCGGGTGCATAGTTCGCCCTTCTGCCCGCGGGGCATCGTCTGGCCCGTCACCGGGTCGACGATCTTCACCTCGACGTGGGGCATGACCCGGCCCACCGTCTGCGTCCGGGCCTCGAGGGAGTCGTCGGCGCGGGTCATCGTCGACACCGGTGAGGTCTCGGTCATCCCGTAGCAGATGGCGACCTCGGACATGTTCATGTCGTCGATGACGTGGCGCATCACCTCGACCGGGCACGGGGACCCGGCCATCACCCCGGTGCGCAGGGTCGACAGGTCGTAGTCGGCGAAGTCGGGCAGGCCGAGTTCGGCGATGAACATCGTCGGCACCCCGTAGAGCGAGGTCGCCCCCTCCTCGGCGACGGCGGTGAGGCTCGCCGCCGGGTCGAAGCCCGGGGACGGGAGGATGACCGAGGCCCCGTGGCTCAGCGCCGCGAGATTGCCGATGACCATGCCGAAGCAGTGGTAGTAGGGCACGGGCAGGACGACGGAGTCGGCGGGCGAGTACGAGAGCAGCTCGCCGATGAAGTAGCCGTTGTTGAGGATGTTGTGGTGGGACAGGGTCACGCCCTTGGGGAAGCCCGTCGTGCCGGAGGTGTACTGGATGTTGATGGGATCGTCGGCGGAGAGTTCGGCCGCCGCCTGTTCGAGGCGCACGGCGTACTTCGCTCCGGGGTCGGCGAGCAGCTCCCGGCCCTGGGTCAGCAGGCGGGCGAACGATTCGCGCTCCCCGATCGTTGCCGTCCCGGTCAGAGCGTCCGGGACGGTGTCGAGGAAGACGAGATCGAGACCCGGCACCGAGGCGGCCACCTCGGTGGCCAGGGCGTGGAAGTCCGAATGGGGCGGGGCGGCGATCTGCGAGATGAGCATCGTCATCCCCGACTGGCCCACGACGAATTCGAGTTCGTGGGCGCGGTAGGCGGGATTGACGTTGACGAGGATCGCCCCGATCTTCGCCGTCGCGTACTGGACGAGCGCCCATTCTCCGACGTTCTGCGCCCAGATTCCGATGCGATCGCCCTTGCCGAGGCCGCGTTCGAGGAGGGCCGCGGCCAGCGCGTCGGTGTCGGCGTCGAACTCGGCATACGTCCAGCGCCGGTCGGACCCGCGGTCGATGAGGGCGATCGCGTCCGGGTGGGCGGCGGCGGTGCGCCGGAAGTTCGCCGGAATCGTCTCCCCGCGCAGGGGTTCGGTCGACGGTCCGGAGGAGTAGGAGAGGTCAGCCACGTCGTTGTCGCCCTTCGTATCCCGTCAGCGGTCACTGACAGCGTGCGGTGTGATCGCCTTCACACTATTCCGGTTCGCTCCGACTCGCAAAGGCCGGGGTGCTCCTGTCGTCGGTCTCCCCGCCGAGGCGGGTGGGGGTGGTGGCGCGGAAGCTGCGGACGAAGTCGTCGTCGATCCCGGGCCCGGCCTGTCCGTCGGCGTCGACGAGGCTGGCGCGACCGGCGTCGATGAGGACGAGCGCGCGGCTGAGAGCCGCGACGTCGGCAGCGTCATGGGTGATGAGCAGGGCGCTGCGTCCGCGCAGCACGTCGGCGAGGACTGCGCGCGTGCTGATCTTCACGTCGACGTCGAGGGCGGCGAGGGGTTCGTCGAGGAGGAGGAGCGTGGGGTCGATGACGAGCGCCCGCGCGAGGGCGATGCGCGCTGCCTGCCCGCCGGAGACCGCCTCGGGGCGGCGGTCGCTGCAGTGGCCGACGCCGAGGCGGTCGAGCATCGCCTGGGCGGCGGCGCGGGCGTCGGCGGTCCGGTGCCCGTGGGCGCGGAGGCCGAACGCGACGTTGTCGAGGACGCTGAGGTGCGGGAAGAGCAGCGGGTTCTGGGCGAGGTGGACGACCCCGCGGGCGTGGATGGGCGGCCAGTGCCCGGCGTCGATGTCGAAGATCGTGCGGTCGCCGAGGCGCAGCGCCCCGGACTCGGCGGGCAGGGCGCCGGTGATGATCTGGAAGAGGCTCGACTTCCCGGCCCCGTTGCGGCCGATGAGTGCCGTCGTCTGTCCGGCGGGCACGTCGAGGGCGATGTCGAGACCGCGGGCGGGCAGCTGGGCGCTCAGGCTCAGTCGACCGTCGCCGGCAGCGGCGGCGGGACTGGTGGTGGCCCCGGCGGCGGGACCGGTGGCGGCTCCGGCGTCGGCCACGCGGCCGATCTCGGAGGTGGCGCTCCTGCGAGCGGCGTGGGATCCCGGCTGGGCCTCCGCCACCGGGAGGACAGCATCGGTGCCATCCAGCCGGGCGGCGGGAGCGCCCGTGCGCGCGATCGTCGCACCGGGAGCCGAGGCGCGCGGTCCGAAGCGGCGCAGACGCGGGGCGTGGGGCGAGCGGTACGCGAGGACGATGATGATGAGCGCGGTGACGACGAGGAGCAGGGAGAGGGCGATCGCCGACTGCGGATCGGACTCGCGGACGAGGTAGATCTGCAGCGGCATCGTCCGGGTCACGCCCGACAGGGAGCCGGCGAAGGTGAGGGTCGCCCCGAACTCGCCGAGGGACCTGGCGAAGCAGAGGACGGCGCCGGTGAGGATGCCCGCCCGCAGCATGGGGAGGGTGACCGTGGCGAACACGCGCATCGGGGTCGCCCCGAGTTCGGCGGCGGCGATCTCGTAGCGCTGCCCGCGCGCGGCGACCGCGGTCTCGACCGACATCACCATGAACGGGAGGGAGACGAAGATCTGGGCGACGACGACGGCCGCCGTCGTGTACGCGAGCCCGAGACCGGCATCGGTGAGCAGGGACCCGAGATACGCCGAGCGCCCCCACGTGTAGAGGAGCGCGAGGCCGCTGACGACCGGCGGCAGGACGAGCGGGAGGAGGATGAGGGTGCGCACGAGCCGCTGCCCCGCGAACGTCGTCGTGGCGAGCAGATAGCCGAGCGGGAAGCCGAGGACGACGCTGACGAGCGCGGAGATCGTCGACGTGAGCAGGGACAGTCCCATCGCCAGCTGCGACTCGGGGGCCGCGATGACCTCGCCGAGGTGGCCGAGGTCGATGCGGGTGACCATCCCGATGATGGGGACGAGGAGGAACGCGACGGCGAGGACAGCGGGAATCCACAGCCACCTCGGCGCCGTCGCATGCCTCCGGGCACGCCCCGTCACGGACGGTCTCCCGGTGTGGAATCACAGATCATCCACCCATTATCACCCGCAGATGCGGAGTTTCAGAGCATCTGCATCAGCATCTGAGACTGATTCGGGTCAGTCGCCGCCGGCGGTGTCGATCCACACCATCGTCGCCTTGACGGCCGCAGTGGCGAGGCTGCCGGGTTCGAGTTCGAGCTGACGGCACGCCTCGGCGGACATCAGGGACACGACCCTAAACGGCCCGCACTGGAGGCTGACCTGCGCCATCACCCCGTCGATGACGACGTCGGTGACGAGACCGGTGAAGCGGTTGCGCGCCGAGCTGCGCACGTGCGTCGGGTCGTCGAGGGAACCGGCGCCGTCCTGGGCGAGCACGGCGAGTTCGGCCCCGTCGACGACGGACCGGTTCGAGGCGTCCTTGTGCTGCGCGAGCCGGCCGTCGCTGATCCAGCGACGGATCGTGTCGTCGCTGACGCCGAGGAACCGGGCGGCCTCGCTGATGCGCAGCTGAGTCATTCGAGCGCTCCCACCCATTCGTCGTCGCCGTCGGTGAAGAACTGGTGCTTCCAGATCGCCACCTTCTCCTTGACCTCGTCGACGAGCTCGCCGCACGCGACGAAGGACTCCCGGCGGTGCGGTGAGGCGACGACGGCGGCCAGCGCCACATCGCCGACGGACAGCTCTCCGACCCGATGGACGACGGAGAGGCGGACCGCGGGATGCCGGGCGGCCACCTCGGCGGCCACCTCGGCGATCTGCGCCGGCGCCAGCGGGTGGGATTCGTAGACGAGCCGGGTGACACCGCGGCCCGAATCGTGGTCGCGGATGATCCCGGAGAAGGTCACTGCGGCCCCGCATTCGGCGGTGACGACCTCGGGTTCGAGCTCGGTCACGCTGATCGGGGACTCGGTGATGCCGGTGGTGATGACGGTCATGACTCCCGCTTCCAGTCCCCGCTCTTGCCGCCGGACTTCTCGAGGACCTTGATGTCCCCGATGACCGCGCGGTTGTCGACGGCCTTGATCATGTCGAAGATCGTCAGCGCGGCGACGGAGACGGCGGTCAGGGCCTCCATCTCGACACCGGTCACCGACACCGTCTTCACGGCCGCGGTCACCGTGACGGCGGAGTCCGTGAGGGTGAAGTCGACATCGACGCCGGTCAGCGGCAGCGGATGGCAGAGCGGGATGAGGTCGCTCGTGCGCTTGGCGCCCATCACCGCGGCGATGCGCGCCACCGGCAGGGCATCGCCCTTGGGCAGGCCCGCCTGACCGATGAGGGAGATGACCTCCGGGGTCGTCGTGATCGTGGCCGTGGCCACGGCCCGCCGCCGGGTGGTGCTCTTGTCGCCGACGTCGACCATCCGGGCGGCTCCGGACTCGTCGAGGTGTGTGAGGCTCACGCGATTGTCCACGTTCTCAGCCTATCCCCCGCGGCCGCGAACGGGTCGTCAGGGTCGTCGGTGGGCGGGATGAAGACGAGGTGGGTGCTCTCGGCGTAGCTGTGGAGCAGATGCGACCGGGAGCCGCCGACGAGGGTGATCCCGTCGTCGTCGACGATCGCCCGCCGCACCTGGAGCTTGCCGGCAGGCGGGGTCTCGTCGAGGTCGGCGGTCAGCGGGTGGAAGCCGACGGGGCGGGCATCGAGGCCGGGGTCGATGCCGAGGAGGGCGGGGCGGATGAAGAGCTCGACGCTGATGAGGGCGCTCACCGGGTTGCCCGGCAGGGCCACCCAGGGAAGACCGGCGAGCGTGCCCACGCCCTGCGGTCCGCCGGGCTGCATGGCGATGGGCTCGAAGAGCATGTCCGCGGCCGGGTCGAGGGCCGCGGCGAGTTTGACGACCTCGCGGGCGCCCTTCGAGATCCCGCCGGTGGACACGACGAGGTCGGTGTCGACGGCGCGCACTCGGCGCAGCAGCTCCTCCGGGTCGTCGGGCACCCGCAGCCGGGTGACCTCGGCGCCGAGGCGGGTGAGACTCGCGGTCAGGGTGATGCCGTTGGCGTCCTCGATGCCGGCGTCGGCGTCCCCGGCGATCTCGTCTCCGGTGCTGAGGACGAGGATCCGCGGGAGGGTGACGACGTCGAGGTCGACGACTCCGCAGGCAGCGGCGACGCCGAGGCGGGCGGGAGTGAGCAGCGCACCGGCGCGCAGCACGGTGGTTCCGGCGGTGACGTCGCTGCCGCGGGCGCGGACGAACGCGCCGGGTGCGGGTGCGTCCTTAACGGTGATCTCCCTCGCCCCGAAGGTGCCCGGTTCGGTGGCCTCGATGGGGATGATCGTGTCGGCACCCTCGGGCACCGGGGCCCCGGTCATGATCTCGACGACGGTGCCGGGGTCCACGGCAGCGCCCCGGGCTCCCGCGGCGACCTGCCCGACGACGGGCAGCGGGCCGAGGCGGGACCCGTCCCGCGGTGCGCTCGTCAGGGTCTGTGCCGAGACGGCGAAGCCGTCCATGCTCGAGTTGTCGAAGGCGGGGACGTCGACGGCGGAGACGACATCGGCGGCAAGCTGCCTGGGCACCTCAAGAAGGGCGGTCAGGGGCATGCGCGCCGAGCCGCGCAGCGGACTGATCGTCTCGAATACCCGACGACGATGCGTGAAGGCGCTGGTCATGGGACGATGATAGCGAAGAGCTTACGGAAGGGAGGAGAACGGACATGGGGACGATCGGCCTGCCGACCCCGGTGGTGAGGACTCCGACTCTCGACCCGGGCACGTCGTTCACCGCGCACAGCGAGGAGTCGCTCCTCGACACGTTCGGACGGCGGGCGCGGGACCTGCGGATCTCGCTGACGGATTTCTGCAACCTGCGCTGCAGCTACTGCATGCCCGCCGAGGGTGTCGAGTTCATGCCCCGCGACGCGGCGATGAGCGCCGAGGAGATCATCCGCTTCGCCCGCATCGGCGTCGAGCGGTTCTGCGTCGACCAGATCCGGTTCACCGGCGGAGAGCCGCTGACCCGCCACGACATCACCGACATCATCGCAGGCGTCGCCGCCCTGACACCGCGGCCGAACATCGCCCTGACGACGAACGCGATCGGTCTCGACAAGCGCGCGGCGAAGCTCAAGGAGGCCGGTCTCGACCGGATCAACGTCTCCCTCGACACGGTCGATGCGGACACGTTCTCAGAGATCACCCGGCGTCCGTTCCTCCAGCGCGTCCTCGACGGGATCCAGGGGGCGAAGGATGCCGGTCTCGACCCGGTGAAGATCAACGCCGTGCTCTTGCCGGGAGTCAACGACACGCAGGCACCCGACCTCCTCCAGTGGTGCCTCGACCACGGACTGTCCCTGCGGTTCATCGAGCAGATGCCCCTCGACGCGGGGCACTCGTGGGATCGCGGGACGATGATCACCGCCGCTGACGTCTTCGCACTGCTCGAACCCCGCTTCGTCCTCACGCCGGACGAGGCCCCGCGCGGTGCGGCACCGGCGGAGAAGTTCCGGGTGGCGAGCCGTGAGGATCCGGACACCGACCTCGGCGACGTCGGCATCATCGCCTCGGTCACGCGCCCGTTCTGCGCCGACTGCACCCGCACCCGGCTGACCGCCGAGGGCCGGGTGCGCACGTGCCTGTTCTCCCGCACCGAGGTCGATCTGCTCGCCGCGCTGCGCTCAGGGGCCTCTGATGAGGAGATCGCGAACCTGTGGAAGGGCGCGCACTGGGCGAAGCTCGCCGGGCACGGCATGGACTCCGCCGACTTCACCCAGCCGCAGCGACCGATGAGCGCCATCGGAGGATGAGAGAGACCGTGTCGACCACCGCAGCCTCGCAGGCCGCCGCACCCGCGACCGTCACCGTGCGCTTCTTCGCCGCCGCCCGGGAGGCGTTCGGCACGAAGGAGTCGACCGCCGAGGCGGCCACTCTCGCCGATCTCATCTCCGTCCTCACCGCTGGAGCCGACACCGAGGCGGTCACTGTCCTTGAGCGGTCGAGCTTCCTCGTCAACGCCCGGGCGCGCACCGACCGGCAGGCGCCCTTGGCCGCCGGAGACACCGTCGACGTCCTCCCGCCCTTCGCCGGGGGCTGAGCGGGACGCCGCGCTGTGTGAGCGTGGGTCCGCGTTTCGAGGAGTGACCGCCCGCTGGGGCGTGACCGCCTTTTGGGGGGTGCGACCGTCGGTCAGGACGCGGCGTCGATGCTGCCGCGGGAGAGGTGGGCGAGGTAGCCGCCGGAGATCGACACGGCATCGATCCCTGCCCGGCGCAGAGCGCTGACCGTCCGGGCCGAGCGCACCCCTGACCGGCAGTAGAGGGCGAAGCGCGCGGAATCCGTCGCACCCTCGGTCGCTGTGAGCAGCTCGGGATCGGCGAGGAGTCGGTCCATGGGAATGTGGGCGGCACCGGCGACGCTGCCCGCCGCCACCTCGTCGTCGTCCCTGATGTCGACGAGCACGTCGTCCCCGGTGAGGTCCTCCCACGTGATGACCGGGATGGCCTCGTCGGCAGACGGGGTCGCCGCGGCGGCAGACGCGTTCGCCGCGGCGGGGGCGACCGCTGCCCCCGAGGCACCGCCGGTGCGGTAGGTCTCGAGGCTCGTCACGGGCCGGCGCTCGGGGTCGCGGGCGACGGGGATCGTCTCCCAGCTCGCATCGAGGCTGCTGTGGATCGAGACGGCGTCGCGCAGGGGCGTGCCGATGCCGGCGAGCACCTTGATCGTCTCCATCGCCATCGCCGAGCCGATGCTGCCGCACAGGGCGCCGATGACCCCGGCGGTCGCACAGTTGGGCACTGACCCGGGCGCGGGCATCTCGGGGTGGAGGTCGCGCAGCGTCGACCCGGTGCGGGCGTCGAAGACGGCGAGCTGTCCGTCGAAGCCGAGGATCGTGCCCCACACGAGGGGGATCCCGAGCATCTCGCACGCATCGTTGACGAGGTAGCGGGTCTCGAAGTTGTCGCTGCCGTCGACGACGATGTCGGCCCCGGTCAGCAGCTCCTCGGCGTTGTCGGCGGTGAGCAGCACCGGGTGCGTGATGATCTCGATGTCGGAGTTGAGTCCGGCCAGCCGCCGGGCCGCGGAGTCGACCTTGCGGTTGCCGACCTCCTCCTCGGCGTGGAGGAACTGCCGGTGGAGGTTGCTCAGCTCGACGACGTCGGGGTCGATGACGCTGATGGTGCCGACCCCGGCGGCGGCGAGATAAGTGAGCACGGGCGCCCCGAGGCCCCCGGCGCCGATGACGACGACGTGGGAGGCGAGCAGTCTCTCCTGGGCTTGTGCGCCGAATCCGCGGAGGCGGATCTGGCGGGTGTAGCGGGCAAGATCCATGGTTCTCAGTCTAGGTCCGGTGCGCGCACGCGCGCTCGCCGCCCGCTACCGCTCGAGGCCGGTGGCCGGCAGCGGGAGCACCTGAACGAGGTCGCCGGCGGTGATCGCCGCCGGTGCGGCGGACACGCGGAGGATCGCATCGGCACCGGCGAAGTCGCGCAGCCGGGCGCGTTCGGCCAGGACGACGGTGCCCTCGACCGAGACGGTGACGGGGACGAAGGACACGCCCTTGACGTGCCCGGCGAGGTAGGGGCCGGCGTAGACGGCCCGCTGCCAGCGTGCGGCGAGGTCGGTCCCCGACATCAGGGAGAGCGCGAAGAGGTGGAAGGACAGGAGCGCGCCGGACGGGGTGCCCGGGAAGTGGAGCAGGGGCACGCCGCCGCGGCGCCCAAAGCCCTGCGGACCCCCGGGACGCTGGCGCACCCGGACGAACTCGGAGTCGGTGCCCTCGAGGCTCGCCCGCACGACCTCGAAGGCCCCGGCGCTGATCCCGCCGGTCGTGATGACGAGGTCGACGTCGGGGAGGAGACCGTCGAGCACGGCGAGGAACTCGGCCGGATCGTCGCCGCTCGTGCCCAGGTGCGGGATCGCGCCGGCGGTGACGATGGCGGCGGCGAGCATCGGCAGGTTCGAGTTCGGGATGATCGGCGCGGTCGCCGTCGCCGCACCCGGGGCGGGGGCGAGTTCGTCGCCGGTGACGATGAGTCCGACGCGCAGCCGTCGCCGCACCTCGACGGTGGTCTCCCCGAGCGTCGCGAGCGTCCCGATCGCCGCGGCCCCCAGGCGCTGACCGCCGAGGACGACGATGTCGCCGACCGCGGTGTCCTCACCGACATCGCGGATGTTCCACCGGCCGACGATCGTCTCCGGCAGACCGGCGACGGTGATCGTCTCAGGGATCTCTCCGGTCCGTGCGGCATCGGTGAATTCGACGGGGACGACGGCCGCGGCACCGGCCGGCACCGCGGCACCCGTCATCACCCGCACCGCCGTGCCGGGGGCGATGTCGACCGGCCGGTGCCCGGCGGGCACGTCGCCGACCACGGTGACGGGGGCGCCCGTGCGGGCCCGTGCGAGGGCGCGGGAATCGAGGGCGTAGCCGTCCATCGCCGAGGTGGCGAAGGCCGGGATCGGCTCCCGGGCGACGACGTCGTGGGCGAGGATCCGACCGACCGCCTCGGCGAGGGGCACGGTCTCACTGCCGACTGGCAGAGCTCCGGCGATGATCCGGGAATAGGCCTCGGGGTCCACGCACGTCCTTTCGCTGCGGCGGGCCGGAGGAGTCGCGGTGAGTCGTCCGGTCGGGGATGTCTCCGTCGATCCTAGGGTGTGGGCGCCGCTCTTCACCAATGTGCCCTGCCCGTCTCGATTAGAGTGGGTGACGTGGAGGAACAGACCGAACCGAGAAGATGGAGCGTCGTCTCACGTCCGGGGCTCGCCGCGGTCCTCCTCGCCGCCGCGGCGGTCATCCTCTTCGGGATCGGCACGGAGTTCCGGGCCGTCAAGGTGTGGGGCTATGCGCCGATGGCCGCATCCCTCATCCTCGCGTGGACGACCGCGGACCGGAGCTTCGCCCGGGATCTCAGCGTCATCGCCGGGGCTCTCGCGCTCATCTCCGCGATCTCCGTCGAAGCCGACATCTCGTGGACGAACATCCTGCGGATGGGGATCGTGCTCAGTGCCGTCGTCATCGGGCCCTTCCTCGTCACCCGGTACTGGTTCAAGGAGAAGAGCATCGTCTACCCGCGCCGGCACGGTCAGCCGTGGTCGAAGCTCGAGTGGGGATGGCTGATCTTCGTCGTCGTCGTCGCCTGGCTCGTCCTCCCCCAGTACTTCTTCCGCACCGGGGTCTACCTCAACTGGCCGGCGGTGACCGAGTGGCATGAGATCCTCAGGCTCTTCATCGGCGTCAACGCCGTCGGCCTCTGGGACGAGCTGTTCTTCATCTGCACGGTCTTCGCCCTGCTCCGCCGGCACTTCGACTTCTGGACGGCGAACGTGCTCACGACGATCATCTTCGTCTCGTTCCTCTGGGAGCTCGGCTACCGGTCGATCGGTCCGCTGCTGACGATTCCCTTCGCCCTCGTCCAGGCGGTGATCTTCACGAAGACGAAGTCCCTGCCCTACACCGTCACGGTCCATCTCATCTTCGACGCGATCGTCTTCCTCACGATCGTCGCCGCCCACCACCCGCAGGCGCTGCCGATCTTCATCGGGGTCTGATCCCGTTCGGGGCTGATCCCGTCGAGGGCTGTCGTCCGACGTTCTCGTCCGCGCCGCTCGTCCGTCGCCGAGGCTGCCGACCGCAGGGCCGGCACGACAGAACCGCCCTGTCCGGACAGTTCCGGACAGGGCGGTTCCCTGCAGTCTGGTCACCCGCGGCGGCGGGTGTCAGATATACGGGTGTCAGAGGCGGATCAGCGCACGCCCTTGAGCATCTTGAGCATCGGCTTCGTCAGCGTCAGCGCGAGGAGGCCGAGGACGATCGAGGTGCCGCCGATCGACGTCCAGTACGGGGTCTGGTTCGCCGGATCGAAGTAGCCGCCGAGCACACCCGAGAGTGCGGTGCCCACACCGGAGGCGAGGAAGAACACGGCGATCATCTGCGACTGGAACACCTTCGGGGCGACCTTCGTCGAGAACGACAGGCCGACCGGGGAGATGAGCAGCTCGCCGAAGACGAAGATCGCGAGGATGAGGCAGACCCACAGCAGCGGCGTCGAGTTCGCCGGCGCCGTCGCATACGGCAGGAACATGAGGAATCCGAGGCCGATGAAGACGAGCGAGAGACCCGCCTTGACCGGGGTCGAGATCTGCTTGGGACCGAGCTTCATCCACATCGTCGCGAACAGCGGCGCGAAGATGATGACGAACGCGGCGGGGATGAGCTGGATCCAGTTGATCGGCATCTCCCACCCGAAGATCGACCGGTTGAGCTGACCGTCGGAGTAGACGGTGAGGACACCGAAGATCTGCTGGTACATCGACCAGAAGACGACGCTCGTGATGAAGAACGGAATGAACGCGAGCACCCGGGAGCGCTCGGTGGCGTTCGTCTGCGGCGAGGTGTACATGACGATGAAGTAGCACGCAGCGGCTGCCGCGGAGATGCCGGCGATCCACCAGTCGAGGTTCTCGGGGTTGACGAGACCCGTCATCCACAGCACGGTGGCGAGGACGACGACGGCGACGACCGCGACGATGAAGAGGTAGAGCTTCGACTTCGGCAGCGGGTTGACCGCGGTGCGCGATTCGGCGGGCAGCTTCTTCCGGCCGCTGCCGTAGATGACGAGGCCGAGCGCCATACCGACCGCGGCGGCGCCGAAGCCGTAGTGGAAGCCGATGTTCTGCTGGAGCAGACCGGTGATGAGCGGGCCGAAGAGGGCACCGATGTTGACGCCCATGTAGAAGATCGTGAAGCCCGCGTCGCGGCGGGGATCCTTCTCCTCGTAGAGCTCGCCGACGAGCGCGGAGGCGTTGGCCTTGAGGCCGCCGGAACCGAGGGCCACGAGGATGAGGCCGGCGGCGACTCCGCCGAATCCCGGCACAAGCGCCAGCGCGATGTGGCCGGCCATGATGATGATCGCCGAGTAGAAGAGGACCTTCTCCGCGCCGAGGATGCGGTCGGCGACCCAGGCGCCGAGGATGGTGGCGAGGAAGACGGCACCGCCGTAGGCGCCGACGATCCCGACCGCTGTGGCCTGCGGGAGTCCGAGTCCGCCGTCTGTGACCTGGAAGTACAGGTAGAGGGCGAGGATGCCGTTCATGCCGTAGTAGGAGAAGCGCTCCCACAGTTCGAGGCTGAAGAGCTGGAAGAGCGGAAGCGGGTGTCCGAAGAACCGCGTATCGCTCTTGACGACCTCGGTCGTCGAGGTGCTGGTAGACATATCGTGCTTTCCGTTGTGTCGTGCGATCGCGCGATGTGAGAGCGCGAACAACCGGTTACTCTACTCCCACGACATGGCACACAGCACATTTTCGCCGGAATGGGAAGAGGCGTCCCAGATCGCGGAATCTACGTGTGAACCACATCTCGTTTCCGCTGGCGGAAGCGCACGAGGACGTTGAGGAGGGCGGCGAGGACGACGACGATCGCGGCCCCGATCGGCACGGCGATGGCCGTGGACGTCCCGACCTCCTCGGCGAGGATGCCGCCGAGCGCCGAGGCCACGGACTGTCCGACGATGATCGCCGATCCCGCCATCGACATCACGGTGGCCGAGCGTCCGCGGGGGCTGCGTTCGGCGGCGAGGCTGAAGAGGGTGACGAGCGACGGCCCGATCGCCGTGCCCATGAGGAGGAGCCCGATGACGACCCCGGGCATCGCCGAGGCGGTCGCGAGCACGATGGTGCCGGCGAGCAGCAGCGGGGCGAAGCTCAGCAGCCTCGCCCAGAGGGCGAAGCGCGGGGAGAAGAGGGCGACGGAGATCGCGAGGATCGCCGAGCCGATGCCGAGGACGCCGTAGACGAGCCCGGCCTGTTCGGGGTGGCCGAGGTCATTCATCAGGGAGGTCAGGGCCGTGAGCGTCGAACCGAAGACGAGCCCGATGCCGAAGACGCCGAGGACGACGACGAAGATCCGTCCGGTGAAGAGGTCGCGCACCGGTCCCTTGACGACGGCGGCAGCTGCGCCGGACGTCGCGATGCGACCGCTGCGGTGGAGGGCGAAGGCGGTGACGAAGATGAGCGTCATGGCCACGGCACCGATGATCGGGGCGACGGGTGAGAACCAGGTGGCGAGCAGCCCGACGATGAAGGGGCCGAAGACGAAGACGACCTCGTCGGCGGCGGACTCGTAGGCCATCGTGCCGTTGAGCACCTTCGACTGCCGGGTGCCGGGCAGCACCGAGAGGATGACGTCGACGAGGCGGGAGCGCGACATCGGGGAGACCTGCGGGGCGCTCGCTCCGATGAGGAAGGACGCGAGGAGGACGACGACGTCGGGCAGCGGGGAGAAGACGACCCAGGCGAGGAAGAGCAGAGCCGCGCTGTTGATCGCCCCGACGACGAGGAGGACGGGACGCTGTCCCCAGCGGTCGGCGGCGGCGCCGATGAAGGAGCCGAAGATCGCCGTGCCGAGCCCGACCATCGCGGAGTTGAGACCGCCGAGGCTGAGCGAGTCGCGGCCGGCGACGACGAGCGTGAGGACGCCGACGACGACCATCGCATAGGGCATGCGGGCGAGGAAGGCGATGGGGAAATAGCTGAGACCGACGGCGCGGAGCAGGCCGGGTTCGGCGGTCGGGGGCTCGGTGTGCGGTGTCCTCTGATCGGGGTGCTGCATGGCGTTCTTCGTTTCTGCCTCGCAATGCGCTGCGAGGATTCGGTGCCGCCGTGGTGAACTGCTCTGCACTCGGTAGATGCACATCGGTGGGATGGGAACTCTGCTCCCAGCCTACCTGCCGAGCGCCCGCGCCAGGCGGTGTCGTCGGTCACGATCGCATCAGGCACCCTGTCTCATCGGCACAGGTCAGGGACCAGCGGACGGAGTCGCGGACACGGCTTTCCCATCCCTGACTCAGTGGACCCGCAGACGGGAGTGAAAGGATATGACCATGAACTTCCTCTTCCGAGTCGGCATCAACGCCTTCGCCATCTGGGTGGCCGTGTGGCTGCTGCCCGGCGTGAGCATCGCCGGCAATGAGCTCATCGAGGAACAGGTCGGTCCGGTCTTCGCGATGGTCGTCTCCTACCTCGTCATCGGTCTGATCTTCGGGTTGGCCAACGCCTTCATCAAACCGATCATCAGCGTGCTGTCGGCACCGATCACCTGTCTGACGCTCGGTCTGTTCTCGATCGTCATCAACGCCGCGATGCTCGCGCTGACGAGCTGGCTGAGCGGGTTCACGCCGTTCGTCTTCACGATCGACTCGTTCTTCTTCCAGGCGATCCTCGCCGCGATCATCGTCTCCGTCGTCTCCGCGCTGCTCGGCTGGCTCGCCCCGGAGCGCTCGTACGACCGGGACTGACCTCGTACGCCCGGGACTGACCTTGTACGCCCGGGACTGACACGGCCGCCGCCGGAATGCCCGTCTCGTTCTCTACGGCATGTAGACTGATGGCTGATCATCGCCGTATCGCCGCAAGTCTCGGAGGAGAACATGTCCAACCCCGCCGCGCAGAGAACGCAGAACTCCGCGAACTTCGCTGACGTCGTCGTCTTCGTCGTCTGCTTCGCGCTCTTCATCTTCTCGATCTACCTCTTCGGCGCGGCGTTCTCCTCCCCCGCCGGCACCGAGTTCTGGGTGTTCTGGGCCGGCCTCGTCGTCGCCACGATCGCCTTCATGCTGCCGATGATCTACCACGCGATCGTCGATCGTCGCTCCTGATCCTCATGTCGGGTCACCGCTGACCTGAGACATCGCTGACCGCGTCGCAGAGCATCTGCGGCGCGGTCAGTCGCGTGTGCGGGAGAATTCCTCGATCGCCGAGGCGGCCGCCTCGGGCCGCTCGTAGTGGACGAGGTGCCCCACCCCGGAGAGTTCGACGAACCTGACGTCGTCGAGTCCGCGCACGACGGAGCGGGTGACGTCGATCGGGGCGATCGCATCCCGGTCCCCCGCGATGACGAGGAGGGGCATCGTCAGAGCGGGGGCCACCTCGGTGACGGTGTGGGCGACGGACACGTCGAAGGCCTGCGCGAGGGAGCGCCGGTCGCTGAAGGTTGAGAAGTAGCGGGCGTGCTGGTCGTGGATGTAGCGGCGCAGCCCGGGATCCTTCGTCGTCGCCATCACCTCGCTCATCAGCCGGACGATGACGGGACTCGCGAGCAGGGCCCGGCCGGGTCGCTCCGGCAGGCGGGCGCCGAGTTCGTAGTAGACCCGGGTCAGTGCCGTGAGGACGCGTGCCGAGCCCTCGAGGGCGGGGGTGGTGATCGGGTTGATGAGGACGAGTTCGGGCATCGCGGCAGGATCGTCTGCGGCGAGGTGCGAGACGAGGATCGACCCGAAGGAGTGGCCGACGAGGATCGGCACGGCCTCCCACTGAGCGGTCACCTCGGCGATGAGCAGGCGGAGATGATCGAGGTAGGCGGCCAGACTCAGCCCGCCGGTCAGGGGCGCCGCCTCACCGAAGCCCGGCAGGTCGGGGACGATGACGGTGCGATCGCGCAGCGCGTGGGCGATCCGGTCGAGACCGTGGTGGTCGCCCCGGAAGCCGTGGATCATGAGCACCGGTCGCCCGGGCCTGCGTCCGGGGTGGACCCACACCGGGGTGGGATGCCCGGCGACGCTGAGGTCGCGGCGCTCTGCCTCCCCCACGCTCAGCTGTCGTCGGCCGCGGTGGCCGCCTCGGCGGTGTCGGAGGCCTCCGCGGGAGCGGCGCCGGACAGGGTGCGACGCGGGATGACGACGACGGGCACCGGAAGCACGCGCAGGAGGCGGCGGGCCCGGGCACCGATGAACACGCGCCCGTGACCGAGCCGGCTCGAGCCGATGAAGGCGAGCTCACCGGAGATCCATTCGACGCTCTCGGCGGCCTCTTCGATATCGGCGCCGGCCTCCGAGACGACGGTGGCCCGGCCGGAGGCGAAGAGGTCGGAGGCGCGACCGGCGAGCATCGCTCCGCCGAACTCCTCGGCGAACTCGGTGACCTCGGCGACCTCGTCCTCGGCCATGCCGTCGTTCTCGATGAGCGCGAGCAGACGGAGGGGCACGTCGAAGGCGGTCGCGGCTTCGATCGCCGAGCCGACGAGGGCGGCAGCACCGGGACGGGCGCCGAAGAGCGCAGTGATGCGCGAGACCGGGCCGATGTCCGAGCGCCCGGCCGGGGCGAGGACGACGGGGACCTCGGAGGAGTGGAGCAGCGAGGTGGCGACCGTGCCGATGCGGAACTGGCGCATGAGCGTCGTCGCACGCGCGCCGATGACGATGGCGACGGCGTCCTCGTCGGAGGCGACCTCCATGAGCCCTTTCGACTCGTTCGTCGCGGTGTGGATGACACCGCGGGCGGCGATGTCGTCGGGGATGAGCGCGAGGGCCTCCTCGAGCCAGTCGTCGAGCTGCTGGGCGACGATTCCCGTGCCGTCCTTGGGGATCGACCCGGCGGCGTGGAACGTCGAGGTCTCCGGCCGGATGATCGTGACCACGAGTTCGACGGCGACGGAGCGGGCGATCGAGATCGCCAGGGAGATGGCGTCGCGTCCGCGGTCGGTGGCGATGTAGCCGACGACGAGGCGCGGCAGGGAGGCAGCGGATTCTGACATGGAGGACTCCTGGCTGGTAGCGGTTCTCTCAGCGATTCTACGTGGGCGCAGGCGGTCCGCGCTGGGCATTCCGCACATGGCGACATGTGGGTCTGCGCACAATGCCGACGACACGGATAATGACCGGCGGAGAGATAAAGTTCAGCAATTCTGACCAGAAGTCCCACAACACGATGAGACTGTGATAACTTCGAGAGTGCAATTACGGATTCGCACCCATAAAGAATTGCATTGTTCCCCATGAGCACTGACGCCGCTCATCGACGATCCACGACCATGAAAGGAGTGCAGCTGAGATGAATATCTTCGACATCTTCCGCCCCGTCTTTCCGGACTCCGACATCCGTCCGACGACGCTCGCTGCCTGCTCGGTCGGCGGACTGGGACTCGACGGCTGATCCTTCCAGCCTGACTCGTCTTCTTCCGCCGGCACTCTGAACGCCGGCGATTCCACTGCGCCTCGCGCATCGCACGCCCCCGTGGCCCTTCACGCCCGGACTGTGATCCTCACGTCCTCCCTGTGATCGTCGCGCGGCACGGTGCCGATGTCTCGGAATTCTGTTCAGCGAGCATTTCACCTCATTGCTTCTCGTGCATTGCTGCACGGTCGAAACAGTGAGTTTCACTCAACACTCTTCTGGGGATTTCCCCTGCCCGAAAACAATTGAGGACTAATCGTGTCGACAACATTTGCATTCACCTTTCCCAGACGGGTCGCGCTGTCAGCGGGTCTGCGCCTGGTCCGCTGGGCTCGGCGCCCGCACGTCGCGTCAGCTGCGGTCACGCAGCGCGACGTCGACCGTCGCATCGCCGAGGTCAGCAGCCTGGCCGCCCGGGAGGAACTGGCCCGGCGCCGCGAACGCGACATCGCGCGCTATCTCTGGCACGTCCGCCCGTTCGTCTGAGCGGTCGCGGGCCCGCGGCCGGTCGAACCCTGGTCGCGGGCCCGGTGTCACCAGCAACGTGCGGTCTGCCATCGGCGTCACCAGCGCCTTTCCGCGGGATGTGCCGAGCGTCACGCACCGCCGATTTGGCGCACAGCCCGCGCCTGAGTAATATTGATCAGGCAAGCGGGGGTATGGCGCAGTTGGTAGCGCGTCTCCATGGCATGGAGAAGGTCAGGGGTTCGAATCCCCTTACCTCCACCGCAGGGCGAAGGCCCCGGACGAATGAGTCCGGGGCCTTCGTCGTTCCACCGAGGCCGTCGTTCCCGCGACGGGCGCCTGTCAGCCGGCTGACCGCTCGAGGTCGAGCAACGTCTGCTTCCTCTCCTCGCCCCACGCATACCCGGTGAGCGCACCTCCGGCACCGATGACCCGGTGGCAGGGGACGATGATGCTGATCGGGTTCTTCCCGTTGGCCGCCCCGACGGCACGCGCCGCGGTCGGGCGCTCGATCCATCCCGCGAGTTCGCCGTAGCCGGCGGTCTGACCGAAGGGAATCGTCGTCAGGGCCTCCCACACCTGCAGCTGGAAGTCGGTGCCGAGGGGGGCGAGCGGCAGGGTGAACTCTGTCCGCTCCCCCGCGAAGTACTCCCCCAGCTGCGCTCGCGCCGCGACGAGGACGTCGAGGTCGGGGTCCTCGACCGGGTCGGCGCCGGTGCGCACCGTGAGGCGGTCGAGGACCTCGGCGAATCCGTCGAGGTAGGCACCGGTGAGGCTGGTCCCGTCCGAGGTGAGCAGGATCTGCCCGACGGGTGAGTCGATGATCGAGTAGATGAGGACGTCGGTCCTCGGAGTCGTGAACGTCATGGTCGTTCCTCTCAGTGGGATGGATGGTGTGGTCGACGGTGCCCTGCCGTCATGGCAGCGGGGTCGCCTGCGGTGAGACCTTCTCTGCAGTCAGGGACCCGGCGCGACTGATCGGGCGTGGAGGGCCCAGAGCAGATGGGTGAGATACGACCGCCACGGGCGGACCCGGTCGAGGTCGGGCAGCCCCCGCGCTCCGGCGTCGGCGGTGAGATCCTCAAGCGCCTTCCGCACCCCGAGGTCGGAGCCGAGGAGGACATCGGGATCGCCGAGGGCGCGCATCCGGATGTAGCCGACGCTCCACGGCCCGACGCCGGGCAGCGCGAGCAGTCTCACCGCGGCCTCCTCCCGGTCGCAGCCGGCACCGAGGTCGATGTCGCGCCGTGCGAGCGCCTCGGCGAGGGAGCGCAGCGTGGCGATGCGCTTGGCCGGCAGCGCCCACGCGTCATCGGGCACCTCCGCGATCGCCTCGGCGCTCGGGAACACCCGATCGACGGCACCCGTGCGCATCTCGGTGGGAAGCGTCTCACCGGTGGACTCGACGAGGCGGGTGAGATGGGTCTGGGCGGCGCGGATCGAGATCTGCTGGCCGAGCACGGTGCGGACGGAGAGCTCGACCGGATCGCCGTGCCCCGGTGAGCGGATGCCCGGCACGAGGGCGGCAAGGTCGCTCAGCCCCGCCTCGGCGAGGGTCCCGTGGACGGCGGCGGGGTCCGCGTCGAGATCGAGAATCCGGCGTGCCCGCGCCACTGCCGCACCGAGGTCGCGGGTGTCGGCGAGGTGGAGACGGCAGCTGACGAAGTCCCCGGTCCCGGCAGCGAGCGATATCACGGCAGGCCCGTGGGCGAGGCGCAGCGACCGGGTGTAGCGCCCGTCCCCGACCTCCTCGATGCCCGGAACACTGCGGGCGGCGAGATAGGCGACGAGGTGGTCGAAGTCGAACGGGGGCCGGTACGCGAGCCGGACGACGAGGTCGTCGCCGCGCGGCACCCGCGAACCGGTGCGCAGCCGCCCGGGGGCCAGACCGTACGTGTCCCTGAACGTGTCGTTGAACTGCCGGATGCTCGAGAATCCCGAGGCGAAGGCGATCTCGCTCATCGTCAGCGTCGTCGATTCGACGAGGGTGCGCGCGGTGCGGACCCGCTCGCTGCGGGCCAGCGCCAAGGGCCCGGCCCCGAGTTCGGCGTGGAGGACCCGGCCGAGCTGCCGGCTGCTGTAGCCGAGTGCCGCGGCCAGTCCCGAGACGCCGGACCGGTCGACGAGGCCGTCGCGGATGAGCCGCACCGCTCGGGCGCTGACATCGGCGCGGACATCCCAGTCCGGGGACCCGGGACTGACATCGGGTCGGCACCGCTTGCACGCCCGATAGCCGGCCTCGACGGCAGCGGCAGCGGTGGGATAGAACGTGACGTTCTCCCGCATCGGCGTGCGCGCCGGGCACGAGGGGCGGCAGAAGATCCGCGTCGTCGACACGGCGGTGAAGAACATGCCGTCGAAGCGCCGGTCGCGGCCTGCGACTGCCTGATAGCACTGATCCGTGGAGAGCATAGGACCATTCTGCTCTCCTGCACGGTACGGTGCTAGCGGTTTTCGGACATCGCAGTGCGGGGAACGATCCGCGGCACGAGCCACACGAGGGCGACCATCGTGACGAGTTCGATGAGTGTCTGGGTGACGACGGCCGCGGCGCCCAGGCCGTCCGGATCGACAGCGCGGACGAGAGGCAGCATGACGAGCGAGTTCCTCGTCACTCCGGTGAAGATCAGGGCCCGCCGCTCCCCCGGCTCAGGCAGACTCGCCCGGCCGACGAGCCATCCGATGCCCGTCATCACCACGGCGAAGACGATGAAGGAAAGGGCCGCGGCACCGAGGTCGGAGAGATGGGGAAGGACGACGGCCGCCTCGGCGGCGGCGACAACGGCGAGGGTGAGGAGCATGAGCGGCGTCATCGCCGCGGTCGCTCCGGTGAGCACGCGCGCGGCCCCGGGCGACCGGGCTGCCGCGACCTGAAGGAGAGCCGCGGCGAGGAGCGGGACGATGATGAAGACGACGAGCGCCCAGAGGAAGGGGCCGGGGGTGAGGGCCGCGGTCGCGTCCTCGCCGAGGATGACCCGCAGCCACACCGGGAGCAGGAGGATCTGGGCGAGCATGAGGACGGGGGTGAGCACGAGCAGCCTGTCCGCGGCGCCTCCGGCCAGCCCGGTGAAGACGATGACGTAGTCGATGCACGGGGTGAGCAGGACGATGAGCACCGGGACGACGACGGGGCCCGGCAGGGGCACAGCGAGGTGGATGCCCGCGACGACGAGAGGGACGACGAGGAAGTTGAGTCCGAGGACCGTGAGCGCGAAGCGCGGCCTCCCGAATGCGCGTGCCACCCCGGGCAGCGGGATGGTGGCGAACGTCGTGAAGAGCAGCAGGACGAGCACCGGGGTGACGAGCTGTCCGGCGAGGTCCCCGGCACCGGGGATCAGGGTGCCGGCGAGGATGCCGACGGCCACGGCACCGAGGCAGCCGAGCGTCTGCCAACCGGTCACGCGACGATCCGCGCGCGTTCGTCGGGGATGGGACCGGGCATCCGCAGGGCGTCCTCCCACGCCGCGGCCAGGCGCGGGGCGACCTCGGCCAGCTCCGCCTCGGCGACGGTGTAGGGGAGGCGGATCCACCGGTCGAGCCCGCCGATCGGGGCGAAGTTCGGACCCGATGCCAGGGTGACGCCGTGCGCGCGGGCCGCGGAGACGAGCGCCCCGGAGCGTTCCTCGGGCAGCCGCGCCCACAGCGCCATGCCGCCGCCGGGCACGGCGACCTGCCAACTCGGCAGGTGGGTGCGCACGTCGGCGACGAGGCGGTCACGGGCCGCGGCGAGCCGAGCTCGCATCTGCGCGACGAGCTCATCGTGGTTGCGCAGGAGTTCGACGGCGACGAGCTGCTCGAGGACGGGCGCTCCGAGGTCGAGAGTGAGGCGGACGACGGCGGCTTCCTCCATCCGGCCGGCCGGCACCCGCATCCAGCCGACCCGCAACCCGCCCCAGAAGATCTTGCTCGTGCTTCCCACGGCGATCGAGTCGGGGGCGAACACCGACAGGGGCGTCTGTCCCGGCGTGCCGTCGAGGCCGAGCTCGACGAGCGACTCGTCGACGACGGGAACGACTCCGGATCTCCCGAGCTCCTCGGCCAGCACTGCGCGGTCGGCATCGGGCAGGAGCGCCCCGGTGGGATTGTGGAAGTCGGGGATGAGATAGGCGGCGCGCACGCGGTTCTCGCGCATCGTCTGCCCCATCGCCCTGACGTCCCAGCGGTGGCGGCCGTCGTCGTCGACCTCGAGCGGGTAGGCGACGATGCGGGCGCCGGCGCCCTCGATCGTCGCGATCGCGTTCGGGTAGCTCGGGCTCTCGACGAGGACGCCGCCGGACCCGCCGAGCAGGGCGCGGATGCCGATCGCCGCGCCGCCCAGGGCGCCGGAGGTGATGAGGATGTCGTCGGGGCGGGTCGGCAGACCGCGCTGCGTGTAGCGAGCGGCGACGAGTTCGCGCAGCGCCGGGATGCCCGAGGGATAGTAGCCGGTGCCCGGCAGATACGCGTGGACCTGCGAGACCGCCCGCTCATAGGCGTCGACGAGCCCGAGCGGTGCGACCGTGGCCGTGCACGTGAGATCGATCGAACCCGCCGTCGGCTCCGTCGGGGAGAGCAGGTGGTCGATGCGACCGCCGGGCACCTCGGGAAGTTCGACGAGGCTGCCCGACCCTCGCCGCGTGCGGACGAACCCGAGTTCCCGCAGCCGAGCGTACGCCCGCGACGACGTCGTCCGGGAGAGGTCGAGAGCGGTCGCGAGTTCGCGTTCGCTCGGCAGGCGGACGCCGACGGGGATGCGGCCATCGGAGACCGCGTGGGCGATCGCCCCGGCCAGCGACTCATAGGCCGGCGGCGCGAACGGGCCGGTGCCGATGATCCGGGCCAGCCGGCGGGCTCCCATCGCAGTCGTCATGGAACCACTTTGTCGCAATTGGCTATTTTCCGCAATGCCAATTCGCGTCATCATGGTGAGACGCCGCACTCCCGTGCGGTCCTCCGCCGAAGACCGACCCGAAAGTCCACGCCATGGCCTCGACTCCCCCACCGCGCCGCGAACTCGCCAACGTCGGACCGCTCCAGCAGCTGTCCGGGGGACGGCTCCCCCGCCGTCTCGTCCAGCTGCTCGTCGGCCTCTACCTCTACGGTGCGTCGATGGCGATGGTCGTCGTCGCCGGCCTCGGCATGATTCCGTGGGACGTGCTCCATTCGGGCATCCTCAGGCACGTCCCGCTGACGTTCGGCACGATCATCACGATCACCTCGGTGCTCGTCCTCCTCGCCTGGATCCCGCTCAGGCAGATGCCGGGCCTGGGCACGGTGCTCAATGCCCTGCTCATCGGTCCGGCCCTCGACGTCACCCTGCTCTTCCTGCCGCAGCCCGAGGACCTGGGGTGGCGGATCGTCCTCCTCGTCTCCGGCGTCGTCCTCAACGGGGTCGCCTCGGCGATGTACATCGGCTCGCAGTTCGGACCGGGGCCGCGCGACGGCCTGATGACGGGGCTCTCCCGGGTCACCGGGCGCTCGATCCGGCTCGTCCGCACGCTCATCGAGGTCACCGTGGTCGCCGTCGGGTGGGCGCTCGGCGGGGTCATCGGGATCGGCACCGCGCTCTACGCGCTGAGCATCGGACCGATCACACAGGCGCTCCTGCCCGTCTTCACCGTCGAGCTGCGACCTGGCGGGACCGACCGGACCTGACCGGGCCCGACGGCGATCGGCCAGGCAACACAGGGCCCGAGAACGCCGACGGCGCCGCCCTCCCTGCATCGGGAGAGCGGCGCCGTCGGATGAGGCGGGCTCACTCCATGGTGTCGAGGATGTCGACGAGGTCGTCGAAGGTCGTGAGCGGATTGACGATCGCGAACCGCGCGTTCGGGCGACCGTCGTGGGAGCTGGGGACGACGAAGGCCCGCTGCTCCTCGAGCAGCTTGTCCGACCAGGCGTCGTAGTCCTCGCGCTCCCAGCCGACGCGTTCGAAGACGACGACGGAGAGCTCGGGGTCGCGCACGAGGCGGAGGTTCGGCCGCTTCTTGATCTCCGTGCTGATCTGCCGGGCGAGATCGATCGAATGGCTGATCGCGTCGCGATAGGTCTGCGCGCCGTAGGTCGCGAGCGAGAACCACAGGGGCAGGCCGCGCGGGCGGCGCGTGAGCTGGATGGCGTAGTCCGAGGGACTCCACTCATCGGACTCGGTGAGGGTGTCGAGGTACTCCGCCTTCTGCGTGTGGGCGCGCCGGCCGTTGCGGGGATCGCGGTAGATGAGCGCACACGCGTCGAAGGGGGCGAAGAGCCACTTGTGCGGGTCGACGATGACGGAGTCGGCCCGTTCGACACCGGCGAACTTGTGCTTGGCGAGCGGTGAGAGCATCGCGGCGAGCCCGTACGCGCCGTCGATGTGGAGCCAGAAGTCGAAGTCGTCCTTGAGAGCGGCGATTCCGGCGATGTCGTCGATCGTCCCGAAGTTCGTCGTCCCCGAGGTGGCGACGACGGCGATGACGGCGTCGCCGTGCTCCTCGAGCGCCTCCCGGACGCCCTCGGGTCGGAGGATTCCCGACTCATCGGTGGGCACGGGGGCGATGTCGACGTCCATGACGTCAGCGGCGGACTTCACCGAGGAGTGCGCCTCGGCGCTGCAGACGATGACCCACCGGCCCGGACGCGTGTCGCCGAGTTTCGCCTTCTGCGCCTCCCGGGCCGCGACGAGCGCGGAGAGGTTGCCGATCGTCCCGCCCTGGACGAACACCCCACCGGCGGTCTTCGGGAGGCCGAACTCCGAGGCGAGCCACGACAGCACTTCGTTCTCGGCGTGGACGACTCCGGCGCCTTCGAGCCACGATCCTCCGTAGAGGGCGCTCGCGGAGACGACGAGGTCGAAGGCCACGGCGGCCTTCGTCGGGGCGCTGGGGATGAAGGAGAGGTACTTCGGGTGGTCGGTCGTGATGCACGCGGGGGCGAAGATGTGCTCGAAGATCGCGAGTGCGCGCGCCGATCCGAGGCCCTCCTCGCTGATCGTCGGTCCGGCCAGCCGCGTAAGCTCGGAGTCCTTCATCGGGTGGTCGAGCGGGGTGTCGACGGCGAGGGTGCGCCGCCGTGAGTAGTCGAGCACGAGGTTGACGAGATTGCGGGTCTCATCGGAGACGACGTGCATGCGGTCGTGGGGAGTGTCGGTCATCGGGGCCTCCGAGAGAAAGTGCGGGTGTTCATTCGTCCGAGGATATCGGTTCGCAGCGGGTTTCCCGACCCCGCCCAGGCCACGGGTCGCATCGCGGAGCGATCGGCGGCATCCGCGTGACTGTCGACGGCATCCGCGCGGCCCGCCGATCACCGACGCGCGCAACCGCCGCTCTCCCGCTGCGCCCACGCCACCGGAATCGCAAACACTGATTCATCATCATATTTCCTTGCGATTGCCGCAGACACTGTCGTAGGCTCGGGGCATGGCCACCAGCATCGCCGCCCGCGCCCGGGAGACCGTCGCCGGCAGCGGCCTGTCCCAGCGCAGCCTCGCCCGGGCGATCGGCATCGACGAGACCAAACTGTCGAAGTCGCTCTCGGGTCGGCGCAAGTTCACCGCCGAGGAGCTCCTCGGCCTCGCCACGGCGACCGGCGTGACCGTGCGCTGGCTGCTCGGCGACGAGTCGACGGTCTCGGCGGTCCCCGCCGGACTGCGCACCGCCTCGGCGCTCGACGAGGCCGATCAGTCCTCGCCGCGCCGTCTCATCGTCGAGACCGCCTGGGACCTCTTCGCCCGCCACGGCTACGATGCCGTCCGCATCGCCGACATCGCCGAGGCCGCCGGCGTCTCGAGCGCGGCCGTGCACTACCACTTCGCCGGGAAGTCGGAGCTCTTCGACGCCACCCTCGAGTTCTCCGTCAAGCTCGCCTTCGACCGTCAGGTCGCGTGGCTCGACGAGATCGTCTCGCCGCGCCGGCGCCTCGAGCGCCTCCTCGAACTCCAGTCGCCCATCGGCCCCGATGCGCGTCGGGAGTGGTCGATCTGGATTCAGACGTGGAGTCGCCTCGCCGTCGAGGACCCGGCGGAGTCCGCGTATCCCGCCGGGTACGACCGGTGGTCGCGGACGGTGCGCGCCACCCTCGAAGACGGTCAGGCCAGCGGCGTCTTCCGGCCCGGCGATGCGACGGAGATGACCGACGAGCTCACCTCCGTCGTCGACGGCCTCGGCATCAAAGTCGTCACCGGACTCATGGACGTGCCGACGTTCCGTCACCGCCTCGACCGCTACCTGCGGCGAGCGATCATCACCCCCGAACCTGATGAGGAGTCATCATGAATCGCAAAGTCATTCTCACCTGTGCCGTCACCGGTGCCGGCGACACCGCGGGCAAGAGCGAGCACGTGCCCGTCACCCCGGAGGAGATCGCCGCCGACGCGATCGCCGCCGCCCGGGCCGGTGCCTCGGTCGTCCACATCCACGTCCGCGATCTCGAGACCACGCTCGGCTCCCGCGAGGTCGCCTACTACCGTGAGGTCGTCCGCCTCATCCGCGCCTCCGACGTCGACCCCGTCATCAACCTCACCGCGGGCATGGGCGGCGACCTCGTCATCGACCCCCAGGACCCGACGACGCAGATGCCGGGCACCGACCTCGTCAACGCCCTCGAGCGCCTCCCCCACGTCGAGGAGCTCCTGCCGGAGATCTGCACGCTCGACTGCGGATCTCTCAACTTCGGCGAGGGGTCGAACATCTACGTCTCGACCCCGGACATGCTGCGCGAGGGGTCGAAGAAGATCCAGACCCTGGGTGTGCGCCCCGAGCTCGAGATCTTCGACACCGGCAACCTGTGGTTCGCCAACGTCCTCGTCGAGGAGGGGCTCATCGACCCGCCGCCGCTCTACCAGCTGTGCATGGGCATCCCCTACGGCGCACCGGTCGACGCGGGTCTCCTCCAGGCCATGGTCCACCTCCTGCCCAAAGGCGCGGAGTTCACCTCGTTCGCGATCGGCCGCAACCAGCTGCCGTGGGTCGCGCAGTCGGTGCTCGCCGGCGGCCACGCCCGCGTCGGCCTCGAGGACAACCTCTACATCTCCAAGGGGGTCAAGGCGACGAACGCCGGCCTCACCGACCGCGCCGTGTCGATCATCGAGGACCTCGGCGCCGAGGTGGCCACCCCCGACGAAGCCCGCGAGATCCTCGATCTGCGCGTGCAGACCGCCACCGCGATGGGAGCCGACCTGTGACCGCACCCTCCTCCTTCCCCGCCCCCGAGTCCGTGCGGACGATCACGTGCATCGGCGCGGGCACGATCGGCGGCGGCTGGGCCGCCTACTTCCTCGCCCGCGGGTACGCGGTCAGGGTCTGGGACCCCGATCCCGCGGCCGGTGAGCGCCTCACCCGCCTCATCGACGCCGCCTGGCCCGCCCTCGCCGAACTCGACATGGTCCCCGGTGCCGACCGCACCGCCTGGACGATCCACACCGACCTCGCCGAGGCGCTGGCCGGCACCGATTTCGTTCAGGAATCCGCTCCGGAGAACCTCGACCTCAAGCGCCGCCTCTTCGCCGACATCGACGTGCTCACCCCCGCCTCGGTGATCATCGGGTCATCGACGTCGGGGTACTCGATGACGGAGATGGCCACCGAGGTGACCCGGCCCGAGCGCTTCGTCGTCGGGCACCCGTTCAACCCGCCCTACCTCATCCCCCTCGTCGAGGTCGTCGGCGGTGAGGCCACCGACCCGGCCGCCGTCGCGTGGGCCGCGGACTTCTACGCCCGCATCGGGAAGTCCGTCATCCGCATGGACCACGAGGTCCCCGGGTTCATCGCCAATCGCCTCCAGGAGGCGCAGTGGCGCGAGGCCCTGCACATGGTCGAGACGGGCGAGGCCACCGTCGAGCAGATCGACCGGTCGATCACGGACGGTCCGGGCCTGCGCTGGCCGTTCCAGGGGCCGATGCTCACCTTCCACCTCGCCGGGGGTGAGGGCGGCATGGCCCACATGCTCGACCACTTCGGTCCCTCGCTGAAGTCTCCGTGGACGCGACTCGACGCCCCCGAGCTGACGCCTGCGCTGCGCGATGCCGTCGTCGCCGGCTGTGAGGACGAGAGTGCGGGGCGCTCGATCGCCGACCTCGTCTCCGCCCGCGATGCCGGCATCGTCGCCCTGCGCAGGCTGACCGCCGACCTCGCCTCGGGCGGGAGTGCCACTGCTGCGGCGACGCCGGCTGCGACTCAGCCGGACGCCGCCGCGACAGACGCTGGCGCCGGCCCAGGCGCTGCCTGCCCGGACGCGTCCGGCACCGGGCGTCGACTCAGCGAGTACCGCACCGCTGTCCGGGAGGAGTGGATCGACTACAACGGGCACCTCTCCGAGGCGTTCTACGTCCTCGTCTTCGGGTTCGCCACCGATGCGATCATGGACGAGCTCGGCCTCGATGCGGCGTATCGGGAGGCCACCGGATGCTCCCTCTACACGGTGGAGTCCCACGTCCGGTACCTCGACGAGGTCTCGCTCGGGTCGACGCTCATCGTCCGTCCGCAGCTCGTCGCCGCCGGGGCGAAGAAGCTCCATCTCGCCTACGAGATGATCGTCGACGGCCGCGTCGTCGCGACCGAGGAGATCCTCGCCCTCCACGTCGATCAGACCGCGGATGCCGTCACGGAGTTCCCCGCGGAGATCGCAGCGACGATCGCCGAGGTGGCCCGCAGCACCCCCGAATGGTCCGGTCGCCGCGTGGGCTGAGTCAGGCGACGCTCGTCCAGCTGCCCGCCGCGGCGCGGAAGGCGGCTGGGCGCAGCTGTCCGGCGCCGGCGGGGACGGCGCCGAGCACCGGAGCACTGTCGCCGAGGCGGCGACGGTTGTCGACGGCGACCGGAGCGGGATCGGCGGGCCACGAGCCGAGGACGATTCCGCCGATGGGAAGCCCGCGGACCCGCAGGGCCTCACAGGTCAGCGCCGTGTGATTGAGGGTGCCGAGACCCGCCCGGCTGACGATGACGAATTCGACCCGGACCGCGGGATCGAGCTCGATGAGCGCGGAAGCGATGTCGGCCAGCGTGTGACCGTCGCCGAAGTCGACGAGGAGACCCCCGGCCCCCTCGACGATGACCGCGGCGGGGTCGGCCGTGTCCCGACCGCACGCGAGGATCGCCTCGGCGTGGTCATGGGGCGTCGGCAGCGAGACTCCGACCGCAGCGGCGGCGGCCGCCGGTGCCATCGGCAGTCTCAGGCTCACCCCGGTCGACCAGGGGACGCCGGCGAGGGTCCCGGCGATCTCGGCGTCACCGCGGGTGACGACATCGGTGTAGAGGGCTTCGAGGTCGCCGCGGTGCGGGTCGTCGGCGGCGATGAGACCGGTCTGCACCGGTTTGCGGAGGTGCACCGCGACAGAGCGCTGCCGCAGACGGACAGCGAGAGCCGCTGACACGATGGTCTTCCCGACCCCCGTGTCGGTCCCGGTGACGACGATGCAGCGCACAGTCAGCCCATCTCCGCGACGACGGTGCCGATCGCCTCGGCGGCGGTGTCGACGTCGGCCGCGGTGAGGTCGCCGCGACAGGTGATGCGCAGGCGGGAGATGCCGTCGGGAACCGAGGGCGGACGAAAGCACCCCACGGTCAGGCCGCGCTCCCGGAGTGCGTCACGCGCGGCGACGGCCGCCCGGGCCGAGGGCATCGGCACAGACGCCACGGCTCCGGCCGGCTCCTCGATGCCGAGAGCCGTCGTCAGAGCTCGCCGATTGGCGGCCAGCTGCGCCACCGGTGCCTCACCGGCGGCGATGAGCTGGATTGCGGCGGTGGCCGCGGCCGCTGCGGCCGGGGCGAGTCCGGTGTCGAAGATGAAGGTCCGGGCGGTGTTGACCAGGGCGTCCCGGACCGCGGCGGGTCCGAGGACCGCTCCGCCTTGGGCTCCCAGGGACTTGGACAGGGTCGCGGTGACGACGACGCGGTCACGGTGGTCGACCAGTGCCGCGGCCGCGCCCGCTCCGCCGCCGACGACGCCGATGCCGTGGGCTTCGTCGATGACGAGCAGGGCATCGAAGCGTACGCAGAGCTCGAGCAGACGCGCAAGGTCCGGGGCATCGCCGAGGACTGAGTAGACGGATTCGACGACGACGATCGCCTCGGGCTGGGTGCGCTGCCGCAGGGCCTCCTCGACGGCGGTGGCGTCCCCGTGCGGGGTGCGCACGACCTCGGCCTTCGAGAGACGGCAGGCGTCGATGAGCGAGGCGTGGTTGTGGGCGTCGGAGACGATGAGGCAGTCGGGTCCGCCGAGCGCGGTGAGCACGGCGAGGTTCGCGGCGTAGCCCGAGGAGAAGACGAGCGCCGTGTCCCGCCCGGTGAGGGCGGACAGCGCCGCTTCGGCCTCATGGTGGGCCGGGGTGGTGCCCGTGACGAGTCGTGAGGCCCGCGCGGATGTGCCCCAGCGTGCGATCGCCTCGCATCCGGCGGCGATGACGCTCGGATGGTTCGCGAGTCCGAGGTAGTCGTTCGAGGCGAGATCGAGACCGTGCGGCCCGGCGTCGACGCGGTCGAGCCCGGCCTCGGCACGGGCTCGCGCCTCGGCGCCGAGGCGGTCGAGGATCCGGTTCGCCTCACGCACGGGCGCGGTCACGGGCAGCCCTCCGCAGCGGCGAGCATCGCCGCACAGATCCCAGCGACATCCTCGGTCGTCGCGATGTACGGCGGCATCGTGTAGATGTGCGTGCGGAAGGGGCGCAGCCAGACACCGTGGTCGGCGGCGATGCGGGTGATGGTGCCGACGTCGACGGGGCGGTGCATCTCGAGGACGCCGATCCCGCCGACGACGCGGACGTCGGCGACCCCGGGCAGCGCCGCGGCCGGTGCCAGTCCCGCAGTGAGGCCCTCCCCGATCCGGGTGACGGCTGTCGCCCACGCAGGCGTGCCGTCGGGGGTGGGAGCGAAGAGCAGATCGAGCGACGCTCGCGCCGCAGCGCAGGCCAGGGGGTTGGCCATGAATGTCGGCCCGTGCATGAGGGCACGGTGAGGTGATCCGGCGATCACCTCGGCGAGATCGCTCGCACAGAGCACCGCGGCCAGGGTCATGTACCCGCCGGTCAGCGCCTTGCCGAGGCAGAGGATGTCGGGAACGATGCCGGCCTGTTCGCAGGCGAACGCGGTTCCGGTGCGGCCGAAGCCGGTGGCGATCTCGTCGGCGATGAGCACGGCGTCGAGGTCGCGGGCACGGGCGGCGAGATGGCGGAGTGCGCGGACGTCGTACGGGCGCATCCCGCCGGCGCCTTGGAAGAGGGGTTCGACGATGATGCCGGCGAGCTCGTCACCGTGGCGATCGCAGAGCTCGTCGACGGCCGCACACCACGTGTCGACCTCGGCATCGGGGGCGCTCGGCAGCGGCGGCCGCGGGGCGAAGAGCTGCTCGGTGAGCACGGCCCGGAAGTCGGCGTGCATGCTCTCGACCGGGTCGCACACGCTCATCGCACCGGTGGTGTCGCCGTGATAGGCCCCGCGCAGGGCGAGGAAGCGTCCGCGGTCGCGGCCCTGGGCGCGCTGGTACTGGATGGCGGTCTTGAGTGCGACCTCGACCGACACCGACCCGGAATCGGCGAGGAAGACGTGGTCGAGGCCCGCCGGTGTCACGGCGACGAGGCGCTCGGCGAGGTCGACCGCCGGTTCGTGGGTGAGCCCGCCGAACATGACATGGGAGAACGACCGCTGCTGGGACTCGAGTGCCTGGTCGAGTGTGGGATTGCGGTACCCGTGGACGACCGACCACCAGGAACTCATCCCGTCGAGGGCGGTGATGCTGCGCCCGTCACGTCCGACGAGGTCGACGCGGGGGCCGCGGGCACCGGCGACCGCGAAGTGCGAGCCATCGGCGAGGGCGCCGTAGGGATGCCAGAGCAGGCCGCGCTCGCGGTCGTGGAGACCGGCGACGGTCGTGGTCTCACGCATTGGGGGCCGCGGCCGTTCCCGCCCCGCGGCGGCGGATCGTGGGGACGACGATCCCGTCGGTCGCGGTGGAGGCCGGGGCCGGCTTCCCGCACGGCAGGCTCGCAGAGGCCGGGGCGGCCTCGGGGAGAAGAGCGGCGGTGCGCGCCGCCTTCGCAGCGCGCACCTGCTCCCGCAGTTCGGCTGCGCTGTCGGAGCCGACGATGGAGAAGCCGCCGTCGACGATCATGTCGAGGTCCGCCTCGGCGTCCTGGCCTTCGCTCGTGAGGTAGTCGCCGAGGAACAGGGAGTTGGCGACATGGAGGGCGAGCGGCTGGAGAGTGCGCAGGTGCATCTCGCGGCCGCCGGCGATGCGCAGCTCGCTGTCCGGGCACATCAACCGCACTGCGCAGAGGATGCGCAGGCAGTGCTGGGGAGTGAGTTCGCGGGTTCCCGCCAGCGGGGTGCCCTCGAACGGGATGAGGAAGTTGACGGGGATGGAGTCGGCGTCGAGGCGACGCAGTTCGAGGATCGTCTCGACGATCTGCTCCGGGGACTCGCCCATGCCGACGATGAGCCCGGAGCACGGGGAGAGTCCCGCGTCGCGGGCCTGTTCGACGGTGTCGACACGGTCGGCGAAGGTGTGCGTCGAGCAGATCTCGGCATAGTTCGACTCAGCGGTGTTGAGGTTGTGGTTGTAGGCGTCGACCCCGGCCGCTCGAAGGCGCTCGGCCTGCCCGCCTTTGAGGATCCCGAGGCACGCGCAGACCTCGACATCGGGGTTGTGGGCTTTGATGTCCTCGGTCATCGACGCCACCCGTTCGACGTCCCGGTTCGAGGGGCCGCGGCCGCTGGCGACGAGGCACACCCGGGAGGCACCGCCGGCGAGACCGAACTCCGCCTGCCGGCGCGCTTCGTCACCGGGCAGCCACGAGTACTTGAGGATCTCCGATTCCGACCCCAGGCGCTGGGAGCAGTAGCCGCAGTCCTCCGGGCACAGTCCCGATTTGAGGTTGACGAGATAGTTGACCTTGACCGCGTCGCCGAAGTGCAGGCGGCGGACCCGCGCGGCGGCCGCGACGACGTCAAGGAGGTCGTCATCGGAGGACTGCAGAATGGCCAGAGCCTCGTCGGGGGTGGCCGGCGAACCGGAGCAGGCGCGATCGGCGATGGTGGTGAAAGACGGCATGGCCACGATCATTGAACACTGTTCAGGAAAAGTCAATCCTCCGCACGGCTCCGCCTGTCACCTCCCCCTCCTCCGGGCGCAGAGGGTGATGGGCGCACTGGTCAGGAATCGAGAAGCCTGCTCAGCTGCCCGCGAGTATCCTGGGACGAGAGCAGTTGAGGGGGTCCGGAGGGTCGGATCCCGGTCCCGTGAGGAGAGACATGGCAGCGACGAAGACCGCACCGATCGAGTTCGCCGGAGAGGTGTCGACGCTCGGTGATCGCACGATCATCCGGCTGAGTCCCGACGCGAGTGCGGAGCTCCCCTCACGAGGTCAGGTCGCCGCCGAGGCGGTCGTCGGCGACGCGCGGTTCGCGACGGTTGTCGAGCCCGATGGGATGCGCGGTCACTGGCTCAATCTCGATGAGGTTGCGGGTCTCGAGGACGGCGAGACGCTGTCCGTGACGCTGACGCCGACGAAGGACTGGCCCGAGGTGAGCGTGCCGGAAGATCTCGCTTCGGCGCTCGCGGCTGCCGGCGATCTCGATGACACATGGGCGAGCCTGACCCCGATGGCGCGGTGGGAGTGGGTGCGCTGGATCAAGGCGACGAAGAACCCCGCGACGCGGGCCAAGCGCGTCGGCGTGGCCATCGACAAGCTCGAGAACGGCAAGCGCCGACCGTGCTGCTTCGACCTGTCCTCCTGCACGGATCCGGAGCTGTCGAAGAGCGGGAAGCTCATCGACTTCCGCTGACACCCTCCCGGTCGAGCACTCCGACTCGTCGTCATGGGCGGCTGACGAGCGGCCGGCATCTCCTCGCATTTTCAGGATATCAGCGCACAGGGGGCTTGCCGCAAGGCCCCGGACAGGGTGAACAATGGGTGGCTCACCTCGCCGTTCACCCTCCAGGAGCCTCGTTGCGAACCAGCGCCTTCGCCCTGCCCGCTCGTCTGTCCGCCAAAGCCCGACCGCACCTCATCGCCGCCGACGATGCGCTGTTCTCCCGCGTCTCCCAAGCCCTGGAGACCGAGTCCGCCCGGCTGACCACCCGCCTCGCCGAGCTGCGGGCGACACCCGCGTCCTCCGGTGAGGCGGCCGTCGAACGCGACGCCCTCGTCCGCGATGCCTCCGCGCAGCTGAGCCTGCTCGGCCGCTTCGACCTCGACCTGTGCCTCGGTCGGATGGTGACCACGACCGGTGAGACGATCCACATCGGCCGGATGGGCATCCGCGACGAGCACGGCGACCCGCTGCTCGTCGACTGGCGCACCTCTGCGGCCGAACCGTACTTCGCCGCCACCCTCGCCTCCCCCTTCGGTCTCACGAGCAGGAGACGATATCGCTGGCGGGACGGCGTGGTCATCGACTACTGGGAAGAGCAGCTGAGTCCCGACGGCGGTGCCGATGCCGCTGTGCTCGACGACCAGTCGGCCTTCCTCGCAGCTCTCTCCGCGGTGCGCTCGCCGCGGATGCCCGATGTCCTCGGCACGATCCAGGCCGACCAGGATGCGGTCATCCGCACGTCTGCCCGTCGACCGCTCGTCGTCGACGGCGGGCCGGGCACGGGCAAGACCGTCGTCGCGCTGCACCGGGCCGCCTACCTGCTCCATTCCACACCGCAGGTGAGATCCGGAGGCGGGCTGCTCTTCATCGGCCCGACCGCAACGTATCTGCGCTACGTCGACGACGTCCTCCCCCGCCTCGGTGAGGATGCGGTGCAGATGTGCACGCTGAGCGACCTCGTGCCGGAGACTGCCACGGCTCCCGAGTCTGCGGACTCCGCCCGGATCAAAGGTGCGCTCGATCCCGCCGAGGTGGTCGACCGGGCCGTCTCGCTCTACGAGCAGCCGCCGACCGACGACCTGACCGTCCCGACTCCGGCCGGCGAGATTCCGGTCGGACTGGGGATGTGGGCCGAAGCGTTCCGGGCCGGGATCGGGACGACGCCGCACAACGACGCCCGTGATGAGGTGTGGGACGAACTCGTCGACATCATCGTCGACCATGCCCGGGACCTCGATGAGGACATCGACGAGGGGTTGACTCGGCGCATGGTCCGCTGCGATCCGGCACTGCGGACGGCACTGACAGCCGCATGGCCCGTGCTCGATCCGCTCGACATCGTCGGCGACCTGTGGACCGTGCCGGCCTACCTGGACATGTGCGCACCGGGGCTGACGCCGACGCAGATCGACGCGCTCATCCGCCGAGAACCGCGAGACTGGACGGCATCGGATCTGCCGTTCCTCGATGCCGCCCGCCGTCGCATCGGCGACCCGGACGCTCACCGTCGCCGACGCACCGACGAGCGCGAGTCCGCCGCCGAACGCGCGCGGATGAGCGACGTCATCGACGACCTCATCTCTGCCGACGACAGCGAGCTGCGGGAGATGACGATGCTCCGCAGCGCGGACCTGCAGGCAGCTCTGAAGAATTCCAGTGGTCGAACGGTGCCGCAACCGGATCGGCTCGCCGGTCCGTTCGGTCACATCATCGTCGACGAAGCCCAGGAGCTCACCGATGCCCAGTGGCGGATGATCCTCGACCGGTGCCCCTCGAAATCGGTGACGATCGTCGGAGACCGCGCTCAGGCAAGGGACGGGTTCGCCGAGACGTGGGAGGCACGGCTGTCGCGGGTGGGGCTGAGCGTCGAGACGGTGCACCTGAGCGTCAACTATCGCACCCCCGCCGAGGTGATGGCCGAAGCCGGTCCCGTCATCCGTGCCGCCCTCCCCGATGCGAATGTGCCAGACTCCGTGCGCACCTCCGGAAACCCGTTGCGCCGTGAACGGACGGAGGCGCTCATCCCCGTCGTCGAGGCGTGGCTGAGCGCCCACGAGCAGGGCACCGTCGGCATCATCGCGGCCGACCCCAGTGTCCTCCCCGTCCCGGGTCGCTGGCGGCGATCCGAGCGGGTGAACGCGTTCACTCCACTCGAGGTCAAGGGTCTCGAGTTCGATCTCGTCGTCCTCGTCGACCCCGATCGGTTCGGTGACGGCATCACCGGTGCCGTCGACCGCTACGTCGCGATGACCCGATCAACCGCGGAGCTCGTGATTCTCTCCTGACGCCGCCCGCCTCCCAGACAGCCTTGTCGCAGCGCTGATGATGCCGATCGTGAGAAGCGCTCCGATGACGATCGTCATCACGTATGGCACCGGATTGAGCACGGCCAGGGGCGTTCCCAGCTTCGCAATCGCGAACGGAATCACAGCGACCGCGGCGGCCACCGCAGCGGCGACGGCGCTGGCGAGGATGGCGATGACACCTTCGGCGACGACTGTCCGGCGCACCTGGCCTGCGGTCGCGCCGACGAGTCGCAAATCTCTGAGCTCCTCACGCCGCGCGGCGATCGCTGAGACGATGGTGTTGGCCAGGGCGATGGCCATGAATGCAGCGATGAGCACCACGACGAGGTAGTTGATCGAAGCCATCACCGCACCGATCCCGCCGGAGTTCGAGTTCGCGTCGTTCTCGATGGCCTGCATCGTCAGCGTCCCTGACGAGACTCCGATGAAGAGGACGAGGAAAGTCACGAGGGGACGGGAGCGCTGGTGCACCTCGCGCAGGTTGATGCGGGCGAGGTGGACGCTTGCCGTCCCGCGAACCGAGGCCTTGCCGAGCAGACGATTGGCCAGACCGAGGATCTCGGCGGCGAGCAGGGCCGTGCCCACTGCCACGAGCACGACTCCCGGGCCCGTGGCCGCGGTGGCGTACACGCTGGAGGGATCCATTGCCAATGACGTCACCGAGGAGGCCAGGCCGATGACGATGAGCGTGACAGCTGCCGCCCGGCGGACACGTGGTCCCCGCTGCCGCGAAGCCGCGGTCTCAGGTGCACCGATCGGACTGCGACGTGCCGCTGAACGCGCGCCGAGGTGGCCGCCGAGCACACCGGCCGCAATGACGAGCAGACCGGCAGTCGCAGGGAGAACCCACCCTGGAGTGTAGTGGGAAGCCGCGCTGATCAGACCATTCGCCGCGACGCGCGAAACGATGACACCACCGAGAAGATAGCTCAGTGCCACGCCCGGCAGGGCAGCGACAACGGAGATCGCGGCGGTCTCGACTGCGGCCAGGCGCCTCACCTGCTCAGGCGTGGCTCCGATGAGGCGAAGCCCGGTGATCTCGTCGGTGCGGTTCTCCAGAGCCACAGAGACTGTTGACACGACGGCGAAGACGACGATTGCGAGGATCCACGTTCCCATGATGAGAGGGAACTGGGTGAGGAACGGTCGGTCGGCAACGGCTGTCTCCGGTGCGATCCCAGTGGCGAGGATGGCGGCCATCGCCGAGACCAGGGTCGTCCCGACGAGGATGACGACGCCAGTGGCGAGGAAACTGCGCCGGTGGTGCGCTGCGGACTGCAGCGCGATCCGGATCATGGCGCCACCTCGGTGGGCATTCCGGGCGCGGACTCAGCCGCCGGTGGAGGGCCGGGCTCCGTCTGCTCTGCATCATCGATGAGTGCTGCCATGCGCGCAGCCACCACACTCGCCGTGGGGTCGACGAGGTCGTCGACGATGCGCCCGTCGGCCAGGAAGAGCACGTGGTCGGAAAAGGCGGCAGCTGTCGGGTCATGGGTGACCATGACGATGGTCTGACCTCCGTCGGCGAGGTCCCGGAGCAGGGTGAGGACGTCGCGTGCACTGCGCAGGTCGAGAGCACCGGTTGGCTCGTCGGCGAAGACGATGGCCGGGTCGGTGATCAGGGCACGAGCCACGGCAACCCGCTGTCGTTGACCTCCTGACAGCTGGCCCGGCCGATGGTGGGCGCGCTGTCCCAAACCGACTTGGGCAAGGAGCCGGTCGGTCGCGCCGTCCTCAACGGGTCGACCGTCGAGACGCAATGGCAGCTCGATGTTCTCGGCGGCAGTGAGTGCGGCAAGCAGGTTGAAGGATTGGAAGGCGAAGCCGAGTTCTCGGCGACGCAGCCGGGCAAGTTCCGCCTCATCCAATCCGACCACGTTCTCACCGGCGAGTTCCACGATTCCAGAGGTCGGCTCCTGGAGCCCTGCCGCACAGTGCAGCAGTGTGGTCTTCCCCGATCCCGACGGCCCCATGATCGCGGTGAATGTGCCTTTCGGGATGGTGAGATCGATTCCCCGTAGGGCGTGAACCGGACCGCCCTCTCCCGGGTACGTGCATGTGAGCGCGGTGAGCCTCAGCGCGGGTGAGGCGGACGGCTGCTGAGTGGACGAGGTGCGTGATCGGATTTCGTCTCTCATGATTCTCCTCTCTGCGAGGCGAGTTGCCCCGGTTGAAACAACCGTATCAAACATGTGTTTTAAACACAGGTGCTACGATCGCTTCATGAGCCGCCCCGAACCTGACGCGACGAAGAGCCGCCTCCTGGCAGCGGCTCGAACCTGCCTGCTCAACAAGGGATATGCCGACACCACCGTGCGTGACCTCATCGGTGAGAGCGGGACGAATCTGGCCTCGATCAACTACCACTTCGGCTCGAAGGAAGTGCTGCTCAATCAGGCCCTGTTCGACCTCAACGGCGAATGGGGAGAGCTGCTCTTCGGTGCGGTCGCCGCACCGGATCTGTCGGCCACCGAGCGGTGGCAGCGTGTCATCGAGGCGATCGATGACAACCGCGCGATGTGGTTCGTCAACTTCGAGGCCATCAGTCTGGCTCAGCACAATGACACCATTCGCGCAGGCCTCGAAGAGCGCGGCGATGCCGCACGGGCCGTGCTCGCACGCGCTTTCGGGGGTGACGACGACAGGGCCGGTTCGCGTCACTACGCGATGCTCATCGGCGTAGCCGCCCAGTGGCTGCTCGACCCTGACTCGGCGCCGAGTGCTGAAGAGATCACCTCGCCGACTTCGGAGGACTAAGGCGCCGTGCCGGTCTCGTCACCACGCGACGCGGGACGAAGAGCGAGGAGGATGCCGAGACTCCCGGCGAGCACCGCGCCGGTGATCGTCCACGGCAGGCCCACAGCAGAGGAGATCACGCCGATGAGCAGCGGACCGATCAGTCCTGCGGTGTAGCCGACCACACTGATGCGGGCGATCGAGGCCGCCGGATCACCGAACCGGGAGGCCCGGCTCAGGGTGATCGGAAACACCGGACCGATCGCCAAGCCGATGACCACGATCGACCCCACGACGATCCCGGGCACCGCGCTGAGCATTCCGATCGTCATCGCCGTCGCGGCCGTCACTGCCCCGGCACAGAGGATCACCGTTTCGCCGAGGCGGTCGGCCAGCAGGTCGGTGACTGCCCGTGATCCGACCATGGCCACGGAGAACAGCGTGAGCGCCAACGCACCCTGCGTTGCGGTGGCGCCCAGGTCACGAGTGAGCAGGAGCGCCGACCAGTCCGTGATGACGCCTTCGAGCAGCAGTCCGCAGATGGCCAGGACGGCGATCGCCGCCGGGAGGTGCGAGGTGAAACGAGGACCGTCGGGTGGACCTGCGGATTCGGGCACGCGTTCCCGCTCAGGCCCCCGTCCCCCAGCGCGCAGGAGACCGGGAGCAGCAGTTGCCGCGAGAACAACGAGCACGGCTGCCACGACCGCGAAATGCCCGGCGACGCTCGCACCGAGGGAGGTCGCGACGAGCGCACCGACACCGCCGGCCACGACCCCGAGACTGAATCCGGCGTGAAGGCGTCCGAGCACGCCCGAGCGCAGTCGATGCTCAATGCGCACCCCTGTGAGGTTCATCGTGATGTCGCACAGGCCCCCGGCGACACCCATCCCGAAGAGAGCTGCGAAGAGCGCAACGAGGTTCGGTGCCGCGGCGATCACCGGCAGGCCGAGGGAGAACCCCGTCGCAGAGAGGAGGCTGACGAGTTCGGGCGACACCCAACGGGTCAGGTGACCGGCACACAACATCGCCGGGATGGCTCCGGCGGCGAAGCCGAGCAGGGCGATGCCCAATGCCGCGTCACCCACGTCGAGGGCGGCTGCGACCTCGGGAATGCGCGGCGACCAGCTGGCCATGACTGAGCCGTTGATGAAGAAGATGAGCCAGAGGCTGAAGAGGTGGTGGCGTTGAGACATGGGGACCCCTTGGGCCGCCCTCACGATGCCTGCTGACGTCTGCCCGGACGGGTCAGGCACACGGGCACTCGCTGTGCCCAGGCTACCAATGACCGCCGTTCGGCGCACCGCCCGGAGGTCAGTCCTGCGCGCCCCTGTCGGTGGCGATCGCCCACGACATCTGCACGAGGGGAATCTGCAGCGGCAGGCGCGCGAGCGCGATCGCCCGCCCGCGGGGTGAGTGCCAGTACTTGACCACGGTGTAGATGTTGGCCGGGTAGACGGCGACCATGAGTGCCGCCGAGGCGGCCCCTCCGAGGCGTCGTGTGCCAGGGTTGGCGAGCAGGGCGGCGCAGCCGAGTTCGGCGACCCCGCTCGCATAGGTCCACGCCCGCCGATTGCCGAGGGCAGGCGGGACGATCGAGTCGAATGTCCGCGGTCGGATGAAGTGCATGGCCCCGGCGAATCCGAGCAGGCCGGTCATCAGTGCAGGTCTCAGTCTCATCGGACTCCTCTGGGTGAATATGTCAGCGTCACGGACAGGTCAGTCGTCAGACTAGTCGATCTCCGCGTGACCGTGTTACCGATGAGTATTCGGACTCTCGGCGCACTCGGATGGGCCGATCCGACGTGCGTCCCCGGGGCCGCGTCCGGTCACTCAGGTGCGGCTGGGCTCCTGTTTCCGTCGGATGGGTTGAGCGGCGGCAGGGGCGGCAGCGGTCGCCGGGCAAGGTCGCGCGCCTCCTCGCGCGAGATCCCCACCATCCGCAGCAGGTACTGCGTGTAGGTGGCGACGACTTCATCGGACCCCCCGCGCTCAAGTCGCAGACGCATCGCCGAGAGCAGCGCCCCGAAGGTCATCGCCCCGGCCAGGGCGACGTCGTCGATGTCGAAGCGACCGCTGTCGACGCCCTTCTGGATGTCCCGATTGGCACGCGGACCCAGCACGTCGAGCAGCCCCGCATGGGCGAGACCGAGCCGGACGAGCAGCCACCCCCACACGGGATCGGAGATCGCCGTCGTCGCCAGGTGCCGCAGAGACACCGCGTAGACCTCGGCGGCATCGTCGAAGTCCCCGGTCAGCGCATCAAGACGCTGGCCGAAGGTCTCGACGAGGTCGAAGACGACCTCGTCAGTGAGCTGTTCGACGGAGGTGAAGTAGTTGTAGAACGTCCCGACGGCGATATCGGCGCCGTTCGACACAGCCCGAATCGTCAGCGCCTCCGGTCCGCCGGTGGCGATGACGTCGCGCGCGGCATCGAGGATGCGACGACGTGTCGCCTCGGCCTTGCGGGCGCGCCGGTCGGGAGATTCTGCCATGGACACGATTGTGCCTGCTCAGGCCATGCCTCGGCCAGCAGGCGCGCGAGGTAAGAGGCCATGGGAACGGACGACAGCCTCGGCGCGCGAGGAGAACTCCCAGGCGGAATCCGCGGACAAACCCTTGACGGCCCCTCACCCCCTCCCCATAATGAACATAAGTTCAACGATGAACAGATGTTCACATAGGAGTGAGACATGACCCCCGCATCCGCACCCACCGTCGAACACACCGCCGATGTCGTCATCAACGGCCTCGGCCCCGTCGGCCTCCTCGCCACGATCCTGCTCGGTCGCCAGGGCTACCGCGTTCACGCCCTTGACCGGTGGCACACGCAGTACGGACGCCCGCGTGCGGTGACGTTCGATCATGAGATCGCCCGCGTGCTCGCGATGATCGGGATCGACCCCGACAACGACCCGGCGATCGACTTCCACGACGACCATTACTACTGGCTCAACGGGGACGGCGAGATCCTCATGGAGATCGACTGGCTGGGCAAGGAGGACAACGGGTTCCGCAAGCGGTACTGGTTCAGCCAGCCCGAACTCGAGGACCGGCTGCGCGTCATCGCCCAGACCCTGCCCAACGTCACCCTCCATTTCGGACGCGACACCGTCGCCTTCGCCCAGGACGAGGACGGTGTGACCCTCGACTTCCGGGAGACGGTGCCCGGTCTGCGCACCGTCGACTACGCCGAGGGCGGAGAGTCCGGTCGGATCCGGGCGCGGTATGCGATCGGGGCAGACGGGGCGAATTCGTTCCTCCGGGAAGCGGTCGGGGCGGAGATGACGGATCTCGGCTTCCTCTTCCACTGGCTCATCGTCGACACGAAGCCCGAGGTCATGCCCTCGTACATGACGCACCACTTCCAGGTCTGCGATCCCGTGCGGCCGACCACGGTCGTGCCGGGCGGGCCGGGCAGGCGCCGGTGGGAGTTCATGATGCTGCCCGACGACGATCTCCAGGAGATGCTCACCCCGGAGGCGGCGTGGAAGCTCCTCGAGCCGTGGGACATCCGTCCCGACAACGCCTCGCTCGAGCGTCTGGCCCTCCCCCGGTTCGAGGCGAAATACCTCGAGAAGTGGCATCACGGGCGGACGATGCTCGTCGGCGATGCCGCCCATCTCATGCCGCCGTTCGCCGGTGAGGGCATGTGTGCGGGGCTGCGTGACGTCGTCAATCTCGCATGGCGCCTCGATCTCGTGCTCCAGGGGCTCGCCGACGGGAACCTCCTCGACGCTTGGTCCGACGAGCGGCGCGATCAGGCGAAGTGGTACATCGAGTTCTCCGTCGACCTCGGCAAGATCATCTGCATCACCGATCCCGCCGAGGCGGCCGCCCGGGACGCGCGCATGCTCGCCGACCATGCCGAACAGTCGAAGGTCGGGCCGCTGCCGGCGCATGAGACGATCCTCGGCCCCGGCACCTGGGTCGCCGAGGACGGCACCGCGGGCAAGACGGGCATCCAGGGGTGTGTCGCCCACCGGGGGCGGACCGGACGGTTCGACGATGCCGTCGGCCACGGCTGGTTCCTCCTCTCGACTCCCGAGGCGTCCGGAGACCTCGATCCGGGTCTGGCAGCCGACCTCGAGCGGGTCGGGGGCCGGCACCTGACGGTCGGGGGTCCCGACAGCGGTGCCGAGGTCATCGATCTCGACGGAACGTATGCGACGTGGATGGGTGAGCACGGTGCCCGCCACCTCCTCATGCGACCGGACTTCTACGTCGCCTTCGTCGCCGGTGATGCCGCCGAACTCACCACGCGCCTCGATTCGATCCTCTCGGGCATGATCGTGCGGGCGGCAGCATGAGCGACATCTCCCCCGAGCAGTCGGCGCGCGAACAGGGACTCGTCGATGAGGTCATCGCGTCATTCGCGGGCACCGACGACGCCCGCCTGAAATCGGTCATGGAGGCCCTCACCCGGCATCTGCACGCCTTCCTCCGGGAGGTGCGCCTCACCGAGGCGGAGTGGAACGCCGGCATCCGCTTCCTCACCGATGCCGGGCACATCACGACCGGGACGAGGCAGGAGTTCGTGCTCCTCTCGGACACGCTCGGGGCGTCGATGCAGGTCGTGGGCATGAACAATCCCGAGCACGCGAATGCCACCGAGGCGACGGTCTTCGGTCCGTTCTTCGTCGACGACGCCCCGGAGATCGCCCGCGGGGAGGACACGGCGTTCGGGGCGCTCGGCGAGCCCTGCCTCGTTGAGGGGTCGGTCACGGACACTGAGGGCAATCCGATCCCCGGGGCGCGCATCGAGGTGTGGGAGGCCGACGAGGACGGCTTCTACGACGTCCAGTACGACGACGAGAGAACGGCTGCCCGGGCGCATCTGTTCTCCGACGAATCCGGCACCTACCGGTTCTGGGGGCTGTTTCCCACACCGTACCCGATTCCCGACGACGGACCCGTCGGGGCGATGCTCGCCGCGACCGGGCGCTCGCCGATGCGTGCGAGCCACCTGCACTTCATGGTCACGGCACCGGGCTTCCGGACGCTTGTCACGCACATCTTCGTCCGCGGTGATGAGCAGCTGGAGATCGGTGACAGCGTCTTCGGGGTCAAGGAGTCGCTCATCATGGACTTCTCGCATCATGCGCCCGGCACCCCGACACCCGACGGACACGACGTCGGTGGCAGAGGGTGGGCCGAGACGCGCTTCGACATCGTTCTCGCCCCCGGCGATGGGGAGGGCATGCGCGTCGCGGGGTCATGACTTTCCCGCCGGTCGCCTCGCATCACCTCTGATCGCCCTACGATGAACGCAGACCGCGTCTCCGGTTGCCGCGTCCCAGCGCGATCGGAGGCGATCGCGTTCGACGAGGAGGGCGAGGCACATGAGGCAGCGTTGGAGAATCGGGGCAGCTCTCTGGGTGGCCAGTGCACTGCTGCTGCCCGTCCAACTCATCGTGGCACTGCAGTGGCCGGACGGGTATTCGGTGACAGGGAATGCGATCAGCGACCTCGGTGTCACGGTCTGCGGCCCCTTCACCGAGGGCGGCGTCGTCCGCGAGGTCTGCTCACCGTGGCACGTCGGGTTCAATGCGGGTATGGTCGTCTCCGGTGTGCTCACAGCCCTTGGTGCAGTGCTGCTGCACGGCTGCAGGAGTCGCCGGACTGGACGCGTGGCGACGATTCTCATGGCTGCCGTCGGGGTGTGTGTCGTCGCGGTGGGCTTCGCGCCGTGGGATCGCCACCCGGCCCTGCATGACGGGGCCGCCGCGGCGCAGGCTCTCCTCCAGTGGGCGGCGATGATTCTGCTCGCCGTTGCCGCCGGTCGCAGTGTCTTCAGGTGGGTGACGATCGCGGCCGTCGCCGTCTCGATTCTCGGATTCGCAGCGTTCCTTCTCGCCCTCGACGGCGCCGCGGTGCCGGGTCTGAGCTTCGGCATCGCCGAACGCCTCTCCTTCGACACGCTCACCGTCTGGACGGCAGCAGTCGGCGTCGCCGTGCTCGTCGGTCGCGGTAGGGACGGCAAGCCGAGAGAGATCGGTCCCTCGGAGGAACCGAAGCTCTGAAACAGCGTCTCTTCCGCCTCAGCGCTCAAGGCATCTCGACCCTATTGCAGTTCCGATGCGTGCACGCTGGAATTGCCGCCACCTCGCCGCTGTGGGAATGGGAAAAGCACTACGATCACGCCGCGCCACCGGCAAGGTGGAGACAAGGGGAATTGCACCACGACGGTTGACGATCTGTGTGCCTCCGTGTTTGCCTCGAAGGCAGGGGATCGTCACACCGGCCCTGACCGACGAGACCATTCGCACCCCGATTTCGCAGAGCTGAGGAGGCAAGGCCCTATGGCAGAAGACGACAGCTCTCAATCCGATCAGTCCAGCGGACGATCGAGGCGCACGATCAGATTCTTCCCCGACTACGGGAGGACCGTCCTATGGGAGAACGGATCGGCGAACTACGCCCTCTATCCCGAGGACCTCGGCCTGTCAGACTCGTTGAGCAAGGACATACAAGATTGGAATTCCTACTGGAACAGTCACTTCGACCCGTTCGACGGCTGGAAGTCCGAAGAGAGTCACCAGCGAAGTCAGGCTGAAGGGGACGCCATCGTCGAACGCCTGCGAGCCGAGATCGGCAGTTTCGCCGATGTCGTCGATGACAGGTGGGTTTGACAGCCTCAGCACCCGACTATCGCGGTCCCGATGACGTCTGACTTCACCGGCTGGGAAAGCGAAAGGCGCCGCGTTCACGCGGCGCCTCCGACAGAGTGGAGCTAAGGGGAATTGAACCCCTGACCTCTTCATTGCGAACGAAGCGCTCTACCAACTGAGCTATAGCCCCTGACACCGCACTACTCTAGACCCGAGCACCCAGGAAGCACAAAACCGGGAGTGGTTGACTCGGGATTCCGACAGTAGAGTCTGTGACAAGGACCCCGATACAGCAAGGAGCGAGCATGGCCCAGGAATTCGGAATCGTCGTCATCGGTGCGGGAATCGGCGGAGGTCAGGTGGTTGAGGCCCTGCGCAATGACGGCTTCGCCGGCACCATCGCCCTGGTGGGCACCGATCCCCTTCCGCCGTACTACCGTCCTGATCTGTCGAAGAAGGTCATGCTCGAGGACACCGACCCCGCGGACTCCGCACTGCGCGGCGCGGAGTGGTATCCGGCCCATGACGTCACGACGTTCTTCGGCGACACCGTGACGAAGCTCGACACCTCCGCCAACACCGTCACCCTGGCCTCCGGCGAGGAGCTCACCTACGCTCAGGCGATCCTCTCGACCGGTTCGACCCCGCGCACTCTCGAGGTTCCCGGTCAGGAACTCGCCAACGTGCACACCCTGCGCACCGCCGGTGACGCCGTGGCCATCCGCTCGCAGTTCGGCGAGGGCAGGAAGGTCGTCATCATCGGCGGCGGCTGGATCGGCCTCGAGGTTGCCGCCGCCGCCCGCACGCACGGCTCCGATGTCACCGTCGTCCTCCGCGACGCTCCTCCGCTGAAGAACGTCCTCGGCGATGAGCTGGGACAGTACTTCGAGGATCTGCAGTCGAAGAACGGCGTGAAGTTCCTCGCCGACGCCGACACCACGGGCTTCGCCGGCGAGGACTCCGTCGACACCGTGCAGACGACGAAGGGCGACCTGCCCGCTGACCTCGTCGTCGTCGGCATCGGCGCGGACCCGACGATCGAACTCGCCGAGGCGGCCGGCCTCGACATCGACAACGGCGTTCCCGTCGACGAGAAGATGCGCTCGAGCGTACCGAGCGTGCTCGCCATCGGCGACATCGCCAACGCCTTCAACACCCGACTCGACTCCCGGATCCGCGTCGAACACTGGGACAACGCGGTGCGCCAGGCCGATGTCGCCGCCTCCACACTCACCGGCGGCAGCAAGGTCTACGACTGGGAACCGTACTTCTACACCGACCAGTTCGACCTCGGCATGGAGTACGTCGGCCACGGCTCGGGAGACGACGACGTCGTCATCCGCGGGGACAAGGACTCCGGCGAATTCATCGCATTCTGGACCAAGGACGGCACCGTCACCGCCGCGATGAACGTCAACGTCTGGGACGTCAACGACGACCTCCGCCGGATCGTCGGCACGCAGGTCGACGCCTCCCGCCTCGCCGACGAATCGGTTCCGCTCACCGACCTCTGAGACGTCCATGCCCGCCCTCTTCGCCGACGACGCCTTCGACCGCGGCCCCCGAGTCATCGCGCCCGGAGCCGTGTGGCTGCCCGGCTTCCTCGACGATGCCGGTCAGGCGTGGATCGCCCGCCAGTACGCCCGGTGGCGCACCGGCCCGGTACCGCCGCACTCGACGACGATCATGGGACACCCGATGAGCGTGACGACGATCGGACTCGGGTGGCACTGGCGGCCGGGCCGCTACGACCGTGAAGCCGTCGACGTCAACCGGGAGCGCGTCCCGCCGTTCCCCGACTGGATGACACGGCTCGGGCGCCAGATCCTCACCGCTGCCGCCGAGGCGGTCGATGCCGACCCCGACCACCCCACCGGGGCGGCTGGCGCGTGGGGGTTCGACCCCGCGCACTACTCCCCCGACGTCGCCCTCATCAACTACTACGACGAGGCGGCGAAGATGGGAATGCACCAGGACAAGGACGAACACGATCCGGCCCCGGTCGTCTCCCTCTCCCTCGGCGACACGTGCACCTTCCGATTCGGCAACACCGAGACGCGGAACCGGCCGTACGAGGACATCCGGCTCGCCTCAGGCGACGCCTTCGTCTTCGGCGGTCCCGCCCGGTTCGCCTACCACGGGGTGACGAAGATCCACCCGGACACCGCCCCGGACTCGGCGCGTCTGACCGACCTCGGCGGCGGCAGGATCAACATCACGATGCGCACGACCGGCCGCGACTGAGCGCACTCACCCGAAGAGCGTCTGCCCGATCCAACCGCCCCTGCTCACGCCCGGCGGGATCGCGAAAAGCCCCGACCCCGTGTGGAGCAGGTATTCGCTCAGCGCGTCCTGGGATGCGAGCCGGTTCTGCATCGGCACATAGTCACGGGCAGGATCGGCGACGAAGGCGATGAAGAACAGGCCCGCATCGAGGTTGCCGCGCGCATCCGCGCCATCGGCGTAGTTGTATCCGCGGCGCAGGAGCCGCACGCCGCCGTTCTGCTTCGGATGCGCGAGATGGACGTGTGAGGTCACGGGGATGATCGGCTGACTGCCGGCACCTGCCATCGCGAAATCAGGGGTCGTGAACTCCTCGCCGCCGGACAGCGGCGCGCCGGTCATCTTCGTGCGGCCGAAGATCCGCTCCTGCCCGTCGAGGCTCTCCCGATCCCACGTCTCGATGTGCATGCGGATGCGCCGAGCGACGAGGAAGCTGCCGCCGTCGAGCCATGAGCCGTCCCGGACCCACACGTTCTCGTTGAGCGCGGTGTCCTCGTCGGAGCGGATGTTCGCCGTGCCGTCCTTGAAGCCGAAGAGGTTGCGCGGGGTCTCCTGGGCCGGAGACGTCGACGCCGTACGCCCGAAGCCCAGCTGCATCCACTTCGTCGAGACGATGCCGAAGCCCATCCGGATGAGGTTGCGCACCGCATGGACGGCGACCTGCGGATCGTCGGCGCACGCTTGGATGCACAGATCCCCGCCGACGCGCGCCTCGTCGAGCTGATCACCGGGAAAATGCGGCAGGTCGATGAGCCCGGCCGGCAGCTTCTTCCCGATGCCGAAGCGATCCTTCCCCTCGGCATCGGTGAAGAGGCTGCGGCCGAAGCCGATCGTCACCGTGAGGTGGCCGGCGCTCAGCCCCTGCGCCTCCCCCGTGTCCTCGGGCGGAGCGTACCGCGAGCCGTCGGCGACGCCGCCCTCGACGACCGGCAGCCCCTGACTGAGATTGGCCGCAGCTGCCGTCCACGTCTTGAGGAGGTCGATGAGCTCCTCACGGTCGTCGGTGAGGACGTTGATCGCGGCGAAGCACATGCGGTCCTGGGCCTCGGTGACGATCCCGGCCTGGTGCGCGCCGTAGAAGTCGACGACATCGGAATCGGCCCCGACCGCCTCGGCGAGCGGATCATGCGCGAAGTACCCGGCCGCGGCACCGGCCGCGACGGCACCCGCCCCGATGCCGAACATCGCTCTGCGCGACACACCCGGCCGGTCCGCCATCAGCCCACCACTTTGTCGGTGAGCTGGGAGAGCGGTTCGGAGAGCGCGTTGACGGAATCGGACAGGGCCTTGACCTCGTCCTCGCTCAGCTCGGTGTAGAGGACGAACCCGTCGCCCTTACGGTGCTCGTCGAGGAGGGTCTGGAGGTCGGCAAAGCGCGTCTTGAGCGTCGCGTCGAGCTCCTTGTCGCGCGTGGCCAGCAGCGGCTGGAGGTTCTCGTACGCGACCCTGGCGCCGTCGACGTTGGCCTGGAAGTCCCACAGGTCGGTGTGCGACCAGGTCTCCTCCTCACCGGTGACCTTGCCGGTGGCCACCTCGTCGAGGAGCTCCTTGGCCCCGTTGGAGAGCTGGTCGGGGGTGAAGCTCATGTCCCGGGTCCGGTCGTAGAGGACCTGCGTGTCGGAGACGAGGAGGTCGGCGTACTTCGTCCGATCACCCTCGCTCAGCGCCGTGTACCCGTCCTTCGGCGGCCACAGGTCCTTCTCGATGAGGTGCCAGCCGGTCCACTCCTGTCCCTCCTCGAGGTCGGCCTCACGCAGGTCGAGCTTGGGGTCGAGGTCGCCGAAGGATTCGGCGACGGGTTCAATGCGCTCCCAGTTCGTGCGCACCTGGGCGTAGAGGGTCCGCGCCTTATCGTCGTCGCCGTCCTTGTACGCCTGCGCGAACTCCTCGGTGCCGGTGAGCAGCTGTTCCGTCTGATCCTTCACGTACGCCGCGTACTGCGTCGTCGCCTGCTCGGCGAGCTGCGAGTCCTCGGCGCTCACGCTCTGGCCCCCGGTGCCCTTCGTCACCGTGAAGTCCCCGCGCAGCCCGTCACCGACCATGCCCGGTTTGCATGCCGTGAAGTACTTGCCCTCCGGGGCGGTGACCGTGAGCGTGCGCTCAAGTCCCGGCGCGATGTTCTCGACCTCGCCGATGATGCGCAGTCCGTCCTCGCCGAGGAGGTAGAACTCCGTGACCTTCGATCCGTCGTTCGTCACGGAGAACTTCAGGGTGCCCGCCGGGGCCTCCTGCGCGGCGACGTCGCACGAGTCGTCGGTGCTCGTCACCGCGATCGTGCCGTCACCGGCATCATTGGGTTCGCAGCCGGTGAGCACGAGCGCTCCGCCGACGGCGAGGCCGATGGCGAGACGGGGCCAGAGAGTGGTCATATCGGTCCTTTGATCGTTGTCCTGCACAGAGGCAGAGGGAGGTCCGCCGAGGCGGTCGCCGGGGAATCGGCAGAGGTGGAGTCAGGGTGGGCCGCCGGTGGCAGCGCGGGCTCACGCGGCGGCGACGCCGCGGGCGGCCGGTCGCGCTGCCGGTGTCGGGGAGGCGCGGAGGCTGCGGATGAAGAGCGCGCCGACGACGATGACGTAGAGCCACCACACGGTGAACTCGACCCACGTCGTCGCCGGTGAGAAGTTGAAGATGCCCTTGAGCAGGACCCCGTACCAGCTCGTCGGCGGAACGGCGTCGGAGACGTCGAAGGCCAGGGCGTGGAGACCGGGGACGACTCCGGCCTCCTGGAGGTCGTGGAACCCGTAGGCGAGGACGCCGGCGGCGATGAGGATGAGGAACGCCCCCGAATAGCGGAAGAACGCCGAGAGGTTGAGTCTGAGCAGGCCCTTGGCGATGAGCCATGCGAGGACGACGGCGATGGCGATGCCGGCGATCGCGGCCGCCGTGAGGCCGAGCGCCGAGGTGGTGCCGGTGGCGTTCGCGCGGGTGGCGGCCCAGAGGAAGAGCGCGGTCTCGAGCCCTTCCCGGCCGACGGAGAAGGCGCCGAGGATGACGAGGCCGATGACGGGACCGTCGAGGGCCTTGTCCGCCGCCGCCCGCAGCTCGCCGCCGAGGCTCTTCGCCGTCCTCGCCATCCAGAAGATCATCCACGTGACGAAGCCGACGGCGATGATCGAGAGGGTCCCACCGATGAACTCCTGGGCCTCGAACGTCAGCGTCGAGGGGCCGAAGGTGAGCAGCGCTCCGAAGCCGAGGGACACGAGGATCGCCGCGGCGATCCCCCACCACATCGCCCTGACCTCACGGGTCCGGCCGATCTTGCCAAGGTAGCCGATGAGGATGCTCACGATGAGAGCGGCCTCGAGGCCTTCGCGCAGGCCGATGAGGAATGTCTGGAACATAGGCGGCTTTCTGGTCCTGGGGAGCGCCGCGGGGCACGGCTCGCTCAGCCTAGCATAAGGAAAGCCTTACTTAATCCTCAGAGTGCCGCGAAATCTCACGCGCCGGCTCACGGAGCTGGATCCTCGATGCCCTCCGGGGGCTGGGCCAGACGGTTCGGCGAGGTCTTGCGGTAGATCGGCTGCCCCGACAGCACACTCGCCCGCGACAGCGTGTTGCTTGCGACCGAGGAGACGATGATGAGACAGAGGACGGCGATGAGCGCGATGAACAGCGTCATCACCCTGAAGCCCTCGGTGTGGAGCGTGTGGATGTAGGCGGCGATGACGATGAGCGGCATGCCCAGGCCGGTGGCCGGGGAGAACACGTTGATCCGGGAGAGCGCGTCCTTGACCCGGAACATCGCCAGCGCCGAGGCGAGCATGAGCAGGGAGCCGGTGATGCCGAAGATCCCGACGAGAACGGTGGCGACGGTGTCCGACATCAGCGGTGCCCCCTCGTGAGGATCCGGGACAGGGCGATCGTCGCGAGGATGCCGACCATCGAGGCGAGGAAGATGACGTCGAGGACGATCGAGGAGGACACGCTGATCGCGATCATCGTCAGTATCCCGATCGCACAGAAGTAGATGAGATCGCTGACGACCGCGCGGGACCCCAGGTCGCGGGCGGTGAGCACGCGGATGAGGCCGACGACGATCGCGGCGGCGAGAATGATCGCACAGATGGCGACGATGACGGTCATCGCCGTCTCCTCTCCTCTTCGGCGGACGGGTTGTGGGGGCCGGGATCGACCCAGGCGGCCTCCACCTCGGCGACATCCGAGGCCGAGGACTGCGGCGCCCGGCCGCGCGTCATCGCGAGCAGGCGCGATTCCATGTCGTAGAGACCGGCCAGCGCGTCCTCCTCGGAGTCCTCGAAGAGGCAGTGGACGAAGAAGACCGGCGGGGTCGTCGCGGTGCCCGCGGCGATCGCGGTGACGAGCGTGCCCGGGGTGATCGTGATCGACGAGGCGAAGAGGGTGACCTCGAGGTCGGTGCGGCAGCGCAGCGGCACCTCGACGATCATCGGGTGGGCGTAGGGCCTCCCGACGCGGAAGAGGTGGCCGACGACCGTCGCCGATCCTGTGATGATCGCCCAGAGGATGTAGAGGACGTAGGAGATGCCGTGGAGGATGCGCATCATCGTCCGATCACCGCCTCGATGTATTCGGTGTGGTCGAGCAGTCCCGCCGCGGCCCGCCCGGTGATCTCGAGCAGGGGTTCGGGCCAGACGAAGATCGCCACGGACAGCGCGATCATGATCGTCGCCGGCACGAGCAGTCGACCGGGGATGCGCACGTCATCGGTGATCGCCACCGAGGCGGCGCGTCCGGTCTCCGCGGAATCGGGGCGGTACGACTGCATCGGGGCACCCCAGAATGTGTTGCGCCACGTGTTCTGCAGGGCGAGCATGGAGATGAGCGAGCCGATGACGATCGCGGAGACGAGCCACCAGCCGGCGGCGTCCTCGACGGCAGTGGCCGCGGAGATCAGGCCGATCTTCCCCCACATGCCCGAGGTCGGGGGCAGGCCGATGAGCGAGAAGAGTCCGAGGACCATGAGCACCGCCGCCCACTTCTCGCGACTGGCCAGACCGGAGAGCTTCTTGAACGACCCGGTGCCGTATGTCTGCTCGATCGCGCCCATGACGAGGAGGAGACCGGCCATCGTGATCATGTGGTGGACCATGTAGAAGGCACCGGCGGCCAGGGCCTGGGCGGTGAGCAGGGCGACGCCGAGGAGGATGTGGCCGACACCGGAGGTCATCTGGAAGGCGAGCACGTTGCGCACCCGGTTCTGCCCGAAGCCGGAGAGGGAGCCGACGATGATGCTGACGACGGCGATCGCGACGATGGCGTTGGCCCAGGCCGGGGGCTCACCGTAGACGGTCGTGCAGATGCGGTAGATCGCGTAGAGGGCGACCTTCGAGTGGAGACCGGCGAAGAGCGACATCATCCCCGCCGAGGTGTTCGGGTAGCTGCGGGCCAGCCAGCCGTGGAACGGGGCGCCGCCGGCCTTGACGAGCAGAGCGAAGAGGACGATCCCGAGCGCGAGCGCCCCCTGCCCCGTCGGGGTGCCGAGGGAGGCGAGCACGGCGAGGTTGACGGTCCCGAGGGCACCGTAGACGAATCCGACGCCGATGAGCAGCAGGGTCGAGGTGAGCAGGTTGACCATGACGAACATCCGCCCCACGCCGAGGCGGCGCCACGTTCCCGTGACCGCGATGAGCGCGTAGGCCGGCAGCACCATGACCTCGATGAAGACGAAGAAGTTGAAGAGGTCGCCGGTGAGGATCGCCCCGTAGACGCCGGTGAGCATCATGAGGATGAGCGCCGGCACGAACCGGTACTGGTCCTCCCCGGTGCTCACGAGGAAGATGCAGCTGACCAGGGACGTCAACGACGTCAGGAGCAGCATGAGCGCGGTGAACGTGTCCGAGACGAACGGGATCGCCAGCCCCGGGATGTAGCCGCCGACGGAATGGGCGACGACGGGTTCCGTGCGGTGGAGGATGAGCAGCCCGATCGCCGCGGCCCCGACGAACGAGGGCACGGCGAACAGCAGGATCCGGTCGAAGGTGCGCGAGGTGATGAGCACGCTGAGCGCCGAGGCGAGCAGCGGGATCGCGACGAGGAGGAGCAGGAGGGAGGAGTTCACGATTCGCGGACCTCCCCGGTCTCCGGAGCGCGCTTCTGGTCATCGTCGTGGCCGAGCACGGCGAGGGCGAGCATGAAGATCGTCACCGCAAGCGTGATGACGATCGCGGTGAGGACGAACGCCTGCGGCAGCGGGTCGGCGGCCATCGTCTGGTCACCGCGTTCGGCCAGCGGCTCGACGCGCCAGGCCCCGACTCCGGCGGAGAGCAGGATGAAGTTCGCGGCATGCGAGACCAGGGTGAGGCCGAAGACGCCGCGGACCATGGACCGCTGCATCATGAGGTAGACGCCGCCGGCGGTGAGCACGCCGATCGTCAGGGCAAGGATCATCGCGGATCCCCCTCCTTCGTGGTCGGGACTTCACCGCGGTCGAGCGGTGCATCACCGTCGAGGATGTGCGTCGTCGAGGCCCTCGCCTTCTCCTCCGAGCCGCGGCCGACGATTCTCTCTCCGCGACCGGGCCGCTCGCCTCTGATCGACTCGAGCGGACCGCGCAGCTCACCGTAGAGGAGCTCATCGGCGCGTTCCCGCGTGAGTTCGACGTCACGGCGGATGATGCCGTCGGTGAGCACGTCGTCACCGGCCGGGGTCGCCGCGGAGTCGGAGACGCCGAGGATGTTGAAGGAGAGGAGGATGAGGCCGAGGACGGCGAGGTAGACGCCGACGTCGAAGAGCATTGAGGTCGTGAAGCGCTGACCGAGGATGTAGGTGTGCAGCGGCTCGAGGAACGAGCCGGCGAAGATCAGCCCGAGCAGGCCGGTGACCACGGCGATGCCGATGCCGAGGCCGATGAGGTAGAGCGGTGCCCGCGGGGGTCCGATGGCCCGGTCCTTGGCCGTCGACATGTAGAGCAGGCCGATGACGGCGGAGCCGACGAGTGCCGCGATGAAGCCGCCGCCGGGTTCGTTGTGTCCGCGCCAGAAGATCATCAGCGAGGCGATGATGAGCAGCGGCCCGAGCACCTTGATCGTCAGCTGCAGCGGGATGACGTTGGGCCACGCCTCGTGGACGCCGCGGTAGGCGCTCGTGCCCTTCGGGCGCACCGTCACCCACGCCCGCCTCGGCGGTTCCGGGATGTTCTCCGCCGGCGGGTCGATGTAGCGGTCCTTGACCGTCGACATCACCGCGACGATCGCGATGCCGGCCATGCCGAGCACGGTGAGCTCGCCGAGGGTGTCAAGAGCACGGAATTCGACGAGGATCGTGTTGACGATGTTGTGGCCGCCGCTGATCTCCGGGGCCTGCTCGATGTAGTAGAGGCCGAGGTCGGAGCGCTCGCGGCGCCCGTTGAGCATGAGGGTGAGCACGGTGACGGCGATGCCGACGAGGATCGCGAAGATCGCCCGGGTCGACTGCAGGCGCTTCGAGTACCGCCAGAACGAGCGCGGCAGCTTCTGGAGGACGAGCATGATGACGATGATCGTCATCGCCTCGACGAGCAGCTGTGTGAGGGTGACGTCGGGCGCGCCGAGGGCGAGGATCTGCACGGTGGCGAGGATGCCGATGGCCGAGAGCGCGACGACCGTGGTCAGACGCGAATGCGAGGTGCACACGACGAGGACGGCGACGGTGATGAGGACGAGGAGGATGATGTCGGCGGGCCGCCACAGGTTCGGCTGGAGCGGCGGCAGGCTCGGGTAGACCGCGGGCACGGAGAGGAACGTGATGAGCGCGAGGCCGCCGAGCGTCGTCGCGAGGTAGGGCGTCGAGTTCATCGGCCGCACGACTATGCCGAGGCCGCGGCCGAGGCGCTGGAGACCGTCGGCGATGCCGGCGATGACGTCGGCGCCGTCGAAGCTGAGCCGGGCGCGGTGGAAGAAGACGAAGACGCGGGACCGGTTGATGATGACGACGATGCCGATGGCGATGATGAGGCCCGAGGCGATGAGCTCGGGGGTGAACCCGTGCCAGAACTTCACGTGGACGGGTTCGATCTCCCCGGGGAGCGCCGCGGCGACCACCGCGGTGAGCGGGGTGTCGAAGAGGTAGAGGACGAGGCTGAGCGGCAGGGAGGCGACGATCGGCAGGGCCGCGGCGGCGAGCATGATCGGCGAGGAGTGCTCGAGTTCGGACTTCGTCACCGGTTTGCCGTCGATGAACGCCCCCCACACCGTCTTCGCGCAGTAGGCGAAGGTGAGCACCGAGGCGGCCACGGCGATGACGAAGAGCATCCACCCGGCGCCGCCGGATTCGACGAGGGCGGTGAACAGCGACTCCTTCGACACGAAGCCGAGCAGCGGCGGGATCCCGGCCATCGAGGCGCACCCGAGGATCATCACGACGAAGGCCGTCGGGGCCGGACCCATGAGGCGCGGGATGCGGGTGAGTTCGCGGGTCCCGGCGAGGTGGTCGACGACGCCGACCATCATGAACAGACCGGACTTGAAGAGCGCGTGGGCGATGATGTGCAGGGCCGCCGCGGCGATCGCGGCTTCGGTGCCGACGCCGATGACGGCGGTGATGAGGCCGAGCTGGGACACCGTCGAGTACGCCATGAGCTTCTTGACGTCGTGCTGGTTGAGCGCGAACCAGCCGCCGATGCACGCGGTGATGAGTCCTGAGGCGATGAGGAGGACGTTCCAGGCCGGGGTGGCGTGGAAGGCCGGGGAGAACCGGAGCATGAGGAAGACGCCGGCTTTGACGACGGCCGCGGCGTGGAGGTACGCGGAGACGGGGGTGGCCGCGGCCATGGCGTCGGGCAGCCACGAGTGGAACGGGAACTGCGCGGACTTCGTCATGCCGGCGATCGCGACGAGGACGGCGACGAGCGTGGCGGCCGCCGGCTGCGCGGCCCACGCCCCGGAGAGCAGGGCCTCGTTGAGGTTCGTCGTGCCGGTCACCGCGATCGTCAGACCCACGGCGACGAGGAGCGTGAGGCCGCCGATGAAGGTGATGAACAGGGTGCGCAGGGACGGTGCCTGCCCGGGCGACCCGGAGCGGGCGATGAGGAAGAACGACGCCAGCGACGTCAGTTCCCAGCAGATGAAGAGGACGATGAGGTTGTTGCTGAGCACGAGGGCGACCATCGAGAACGTGAAGATCACCATGAGCCAGTAGAAGCTCGTGTTGCGTCCCCGCGGCAGGTACCCGGTCGAATAGATGAAGACGACGGCACCGATGACGAGGGCGATGTACGTGAAGATCACGCCGATGCCGTCGGCGCGCAGGGCGATGTCGACGCCGAGGCTCGGCACCCACGAGACCGTCTCCTCCGGCGTCGACCCGGCCATCACCTCGGCGGCGGTGGGAGTGAAGAGGGCGGCGACGGCGAGGTAGGCGGCGGCCAGCGGCCATCCGGTGGCTCGACCCATGAGGCGGGTCAGGAGCGGGGTGAGGACGACGAGGGCGGCGAGTGCGATAATCGTTAGGATCATGACCGGAGCCTCAGGGCTTCGGACGCAGGTGCTGGTTCCTTCACTCACTGGCCCTTCGTCGCGGCGAACGCTCACTTTCGAATGTTCAGACTATCGACTCGGAGTTCCATGAGCAAAAACCCACGCGGTCCACAGGCCCCCGATCGAATCAGGGTCTTCTTCGACGCGCGCTTCACCCGAACGACCCATCACGACGGGATCTCCCGGTACGGTTCGTGCCTGCTCGAGGCCCTGCTCGAGGCGACCGCGGGCACGGACATCGAGGTCACCGCGATCATCAGCGACGACGCCCAGCTCGCCCTCCTCCCCGAGTGCCCGTGGGTCAAGCTCAGCTCCCCGCTCTCCCCCGCCGAGGTGGGCATCGCGAAGCGGCTCAACGACCTCGGCGCTGATGTCGTGTTCTCGACGATGCAGGTCATGGGGTCGACCGGTCGCCGCTACGGGCTCATCCTCACCGTCCACGACCTCATCTACTACTCCCACCCGCTCCCACCGGCCGACCTGCCGGCCCCGGTGCGGCTGCTGTGGCGGCTCTACCATCTCAGTTACACCCCGCAGCGGCTGCTGCTCAACCGGGCCGATGCGATCGCCGCGGTGAGTGAGACGACGAAGGCCCTCATCGCCGATGAGCACCTGACGACGAAGCCGGTGACCGTCGTGTCCAACGCCGCCGAGGTCGCCGCCGCCGCACCTCGGTCGGTCGATCGGTCGGGGGCGAAGTCCCTGGTCTACATGGGTTCGTTCATGCCGTACAAGAACGTCGAATCCCTCATCCGCGCCCTGGAGCACCTGCCCGGGTGGACGCTGCACATCGCGAGCCGGATCGAGGGGCGGCGGGAGGCGGCGCTGCGGGCGCTCATCCCCGATCGCGCGCGGGTCGTCTTCCACCGCGGGGTCAGCGATGAGGAGTATGCGCAGCTGCTCGAGGAGGCGACGGCGCTCGTCACGGCCTCCCGCGCCGAGGGCTTCGGGCTGCCCGTTATCGAGGCGATGGCCAAGGGCGTGCCCGTCGCGGTCTCCGACATCCCGATCTTCCATGAGATCGCCGGGGACGCCGCGGAGTACTTCGACCAGGACGATCCCGCGTCGATCGCCGAGGCGGTCGGGAGGCTCACCGAGCCCGCGGCCTGGGCCCGGGCCGCCGCGGCCGGGCAGGCGCAGTCGCAGAGGTTCGCGTGGTCGGAGTCAGCCGCTGCTCTCGTCGGCCTCATCCGGGATGTCCACGCGAAGCGACGGTGATCAGTCGGGGGCTTCGCCCCAGTTGCGCAGCACCCACGTGTCACCGGTGAAGCCGAATTCGCCGTGTCCGCAGTTCGCGAGGACCGCGAGTCGGCCGGTTCCGGTCATGTCGAGGAGGATCTCCGCGGCCCCGCGCAGCACCGCGCCGTGTGCGACGATGGCGATCGACTCCGCATCCGAGGTCGTGACGATGTCGGTGATGGCACGGGCCACCCGCAGCGAGGACTCGCTGCGGGTCTCTCCCCCGGGCGGCTTCGGGTCGCCGCCGGAGACCCACTTGTGCAGCTCCTCGGGCCAGACTGCCGCGATCTCCTCGCGGGTCAGGCCCTCCCACTCGCCGAAGGCCATCTCCCGCAGACGCGGATCGCGTTCGACGCTCGTCCCCAGCCGGTCGGCGAGGGCGTCGGCGGTGACCGCTGCCCGCAGCAGGTCGGAGGAGACGATGAGGTCGGGGTTGCGGGCGGCGAGGACGGCGGCGGCCCGCTCGGCCTGGTCGAGTCCGACGGCGTTGAGCGGAATGTCGGACTGTCCCTGGAAGCGCCGCTGCAGGTTGAAGTCCGTCTGCCCGTGCCGCCAGACGATGACGGTCTTCGTCATCGAGTCTCGGTGTCGGTGCCGGTCGAAGGCCCGCCGGACTCGGCGTCGTCGGATTCGGTCTCGCCGGCTGCAGCGCCGTCGGCCGCAGTGTCGTCGATCGCAGCGTCGTCGATCGTCACGTCGATGACGGGAACGTCCTTCCACAGGCGCTCGAGCGCGTAGTACTCGCGCTGTTCGGTGGAGAAGACGTGGACGACGATGTCACCGTAGTCGAGGAGCACCCAGTCACCGGTGCCGCGTCCCTCCCGGCGCAGGGGTTTGCGACCGGCCTGCTTGAGCAGCGCTTCCTCGACGCCGTCGACGATCGCACCGACCTGGCGTTCGTTCTCCGCGGACACGATGAGGAAGGCGTCGGTGATGTAGAGGGTGGAGCTGACGTCGAGGGCGACGATGTCGGTGCCGAGCTTGTCATCGGCGCCTTTGGCGGCGATCCGAAGCAGTTCAGTGGTGTCCACGTGGTCCTTTCCCAGGGTTCAGGTTGTCACAGCAGCATGACGAGTGCGATGACGATGAGGGCGACGGCGAAGAGCGCGGCCACGCCCAGCACGATAAAGGGTACTTTGGATGGCTCTTCGCCAACAAGGATCTGCCCGTCGTACCCGGTCACGGCACTCGCCTTGATGCGGGTGCCGGGCGGGTTCTCGGTCTCTTCGTCCTCGTAGTCGGCGTTCGGCAGGGACCACGCCTCGGGGACGGTGTCCATCGGACGGGTCTCGGGGTTCGCGGCGAGTTCGCGGGCGGCGTCGTCGGCCGACTGCGCGGTCGTCTCGGTACCGGAGTCGCGGTCCTGTGCGGTACCCGACGCGGTGTCCGACACCGCGGCGGCCGGTGCCGTCCCACCGCTCGTCGACGCTGCGCCGTCCTTCGAGCCGGCTTCGCCTTTCGAGCCGGCACCGCCCTTCGATGGCGTGTCGCCCTTCGAGGCCGCGCGGTCCTTCGGGGCCGGGGACTCCTTCGCGCCGGGTTCGGAGACCTTCGCCGAGGCGGCGGTGACGACCCGCACGCCCGAGGTGCTCGGTGGATTGACGATCGGCATCCGCCGGGACCGGGTGGCCGGTTCCGGACCGTCCGAGTCCGTTCCGGCGGCGGGCTTCCCAGCCGCATCGGACTCCGCGGCGGGGGTCGTCTTCGTCGCCGCATCCGCCTTCGCGGAATCGGTCTTCGCGTCGGTCGTGGCGGCGTCCGTCTTCGCGGCAGACGCACCGGTGTCCGCGGTCGGCGCCTTCGCCGCCGCGTCTCCGCTCGGCGTCGTCGGCGCGGAGGCTGAGGTCGTCTCCGGGAGAGGACGGGAGAGCGCGTCGTCGGGACCGGAGGCCGGTCGCGGCGCGGAGTCGGCGGTCACCGGTGATTCGAAGTCGCGGGCAGCCACTTCGGCCGAGGACCCGCCGAAGCCGGCGGCGTCGAACGATTCGTGCCCGGCCGAGGATCCACCCGGGCCCGTGCCGCCGGCCGGCGAGGCCGCGTCGCGGGACTGGGAGTCAGCGTCGGCCTCGGCGGGGTCGGCGATGACCGGGATCGCGCCGGTCGAGAGGTCGCCGTCCATCGACAGGCCGTGCTCGCGCAGGTAGCGCTTGCGTGCGGCGCGCGATTCGAAGTGCGGCAGCGGTGCGCGGCGGGGGTCGAGCCGATCCTCGGCGTTGACCGGCGGCCGCTCCTGCGGCAGGTGATCGGAGGCCAGCGCTCCGCGCTCGTGGGAGACCTTCGGAGTCGGCGCCGGGTCGATGCGCGACGACGGGAGGTCAGCGGGGGTCGATCCCGCGCTCCCGCCGCCGGCCGGGGCCGGTTCCGCCGCGGCGGGCTGGGTCGGCGACTCGGGAGCCGGTCTCGCCGGAGACGCTGGAGCTGAAGCAGCCTGCGGAGCCGCAGGTGCCTGCGCGGACGGAGGAGTCTGAGGCGGCGAGGCCGGAGGTGCCGACGGCGCGGACGCAGGGGCGCTAGACGGACGTGCCGACGGAGTCGCCTCACCGGCGCCCGGGGCTGCACCGCCACCGGCGGCGGCCGGAGCGTCGCCGCCTGACGCGGTGTCCGCCTCGGCGGTCGTCGTCGGCTTCTCGGTCGGACGCTTCGGCGGGGTGAGGAAGTCCGCACGGCTGCCCTCGGAGCCCTGGGGAGCGGACGACCTGGCCTCGAACTCCTCTTCCGCGGCCATTCGCTCGGCTTCGCGCCTGGCACGTCGAGACGTGAACTGCTCTTCAGCCATTTCCACTCCTGTACAGATCGTGTTTCGCGATGTACTGCACCACGCCGTCCGGCACGAGGTACCAGACCGGGGCCCCATCCATCACCCGTTGTCTGCAGTCCGTTGACGAGATCGCCAGCGCCGGGATCTGCGCGAGACTCAGCCGGTCGACGGGCAGGCCCTCGCTGCGGAGTTCGTGCCCCGGCCGGCTGACCCCGACGAAGTGCGCCAAGGAGAACAGCTCATCGACATTCTTCCATGTCAGAATCTGAGCCAAAGCGTCCGCGCCGGTGATGAAGAACATCTCCGTGTTCTCGCCGAGGCTGTTCGACAGATCCCGCAGGGTGTCGATCGTGTAGGTCGGCCCGGGGCGGTCGATGTCGACGCGGGAGACGCGGAACCGCGGGTTCGACGCCGTCGCGATGACCGTCATGAGGTACCGGTGCTCGGCGTCGGTGACGGTCTTGTCGTCCTTCTGGTACGGCCGGCCGGTGGGGACGAAGACGACCTCGTCGAGGTCGAACGTCGACTGCACCTCACTGGCCGCGACCAGGTGTCCGTGGTGGATGGGGTCGAAGGTGCCGCCCATGACACCGACCCGACGTGTACGTTCTGCCATATCAGTGGCGGTACGAGATGCCCTTCCACGACCGTGCGACGACGGCCATCGAGATGAAGATCGCGAGGGTGATGAGGCCGTAGCCGATCGGCTCCATCGGCAGCTCGGTGTGTGCCGCGCCTTCGGTTGCGGCGGCCAGCAGAGTTGCGTTCACGAGAGTGCTCCTTGTCCCTTGATGAGTCTGTTCACTTCAGTTTCTCACGCCCTGTCGTCTGCGTGCGCAGCGACATGGGCGAAGTCAGTCGCGGATCTGCCCGTTTCCGAGCATGACCCACTTCGTCGTCGTCAGCTGCTCGACACCCATCGGTCCGCGGGCGTGGAGCTTCTGCGTCGAGATGCCGACCTCGGCGCCGAACCCGAACTCGCCGCCGTCGGTGAAGCGGGTCGAGACGTTGACGCCGACGGCGGCGGCGTCGATGGCTGTGACGAAGGTCTCGGCGTTGTCGATGTCCTTCGTCACGATCACCTCGGTGTGGCCCGAGGTGTAGGCGCGGATGTGCTCGATCGCCTCGTCGATGCCGGAGACGAGCTTGATCGCGAGTTCGAGGTCGAGGTACTCCTTGGCCCAGTCCCGGCGCGAGACGCGGCGGATCTTCATCGACTCGGGCGCCAGGGCTGCGACATCGGCGTCGGCGTGGACGACGACCCCGGCCTTGTCGAGGCGTTCGAGGATCTTCGGCAGCACGCGCTTGGCGGCCTTCTCATGGACGAGCAGGGTCTCGAGTGCGTTGCAGACGCTCGGCCGCTGCGTCTTCGAGTTGAGGACGAGGTCGACGGCGTTCTTCACCGTCGCCGAGGAGTCGATGAACATGTGGACGTTGCCGATGCCCGTCTCGATGACGGGCACGATCGACTCCTGGACGACGGTGTTGATGAGCTCGGCCCCACCGCGCGGGATGAGGAGGTCGACGTAGTCGCGGGAGTTCATCAGCACGACGGCGCCGTCGCGGCCGTGCTGGTCGATCGTGTTGATCGTGTCCGCGGGCAGGCGGACGGATTCGACGGCGCGGCGGAGGACGGAGACGAGTTCGGCGTTCGTGTTCTCCGCGGCCGAGCCCCCGCGCAGGATCGTCGCGTTGCCGGCCTTGAGCGCGAGGATCGCGATGTCGACGGTGACATTGGGGCGGGCCTCGTAGATCGCGCCGATCACGCCCATCGGCACCCGGTTCTGGGTCAGGCGCACACCGTTGGGCAGGGTGCGGCCGACGACGACGGTGCCGACCGGATCGGGGATGTCGATGACCTGTTCGACCGCCGAGGCGATCGCGGAGATCCGCTCCTCGTCGAGGCGGAGCCGATCGAGGAGGGATTCGCTCATTCCGTTCTCGGCGCCTGCGGCGAGGTCGGTCTCATTGGCTTTGACGATGCGCGCGGAGTTCGCCCGCAGCCCGTCGGCGATCGCCTGGAGGGCGGCGTTCTTCTCCGCGGTCGAGGTCGTGGCCAGACGTGCGGCGGCCGCCTTCGCGTTCCTGGCGATCCGCGTCACCCCGCGCACGATCTTGGGATGGATGTCGGCAGCAGCGGGCATGGACTAACTCCTCTCGCTCACATGCGTGAGGACGAGATCATTGCGATGGATGACTTCTTTACGGTAGTCACTTCCCAGCCGGGTGCCAAGTTCCTCGGTGGTCAGGCCGAACATCGTCGGCAGCTCGGCGGCGGAGAAGTTCGTCATCCCCCGCGCCACGATCTGCCCGCCGGTGTTCCTGATCTCGACCGGATCCCCGGCCTCGAAGTCCCCCTCGACGCCGACGACGCCGGCGGCGAGCAGGCTCGTGCCGCGCGACCGCACGGCCGCCTCGGCGCCGTCGTCGATCGTCACCGAACCGAACGTCTTGGCGAGGTGGCGCAGCCACAGCAGTCGGGTGCCGCGGCGGCGGTGGGTGACGGCGAAGGATGTGCCCGCACTCCCCCCGGTGAGCACGTCGCCGACCCGGTCGGCGGAGGTGAGCACGGCGGGGATGCCGGAGTCGGTGACCATGAGGGCGGCGTCGACCTTCGTCGCCATGCCCCCGGTGCCCGTGCCGGCCGTGCCGACCCCGCCGATCGCCACGGCACCGAGGCCGTCGGGCCCGGCGACATGGTCGATGCGCCGGGCGTCGGGCTGGGACGGGGGTCCCGTGTAGAGGGCGTCGACGTCGGAGAGGAGGACGAGGGCGTCGGCGTGGGAGAGGTGGGCGACGAGCGCGGCGAGCCGGTCGTTGTCGCCGAAGCGGATCTCCTCGGTGGCCACGGCGTCGTTCTCGTTGACGATCGGCAGCGTGCCCAGGGACAGCAGCCGGTCGATCGCCCGCTGCGCGTTCTTGTACCGGGTGCGCCGGATGAGGTCGTCGGCCGAGAGCAGGACCTGGGACGGAACGAGGTCGAAGCGGCCCAGCGCCCGCGCGTACGCGGCCATGAGGAGTCCCTGTCCGACACCGGCGGCGGCCTGCTGGGTGGCGAGGTCGCGCGGCCGGCGGCGCAGGCCCACGGGTTCGAGTCCCGCGGCGATCGCTCCCGAGGAGACGAGGATGATCTCCCGTCCCCCGGCCCGGTGGGCGGCGATGACGTCGGTGAGCGCCACGAGCCGTGACTCGTCGAGTCCGCCGTCGAGGGTCGTCAGCGACGAGGAGCCGACCTTGACGACGACGCGCTTGGCGCCGGCGATGTCGGCCCGCACGGTCGCGGAGTCGGCGGCCGCGGTCGTCGCCGTCATCGCTCGTCGGAGGAGTTCTCGCGGGCGGCGCGCTCGGCGAGCCGCTCCTTCTCGAACTCCGCCCGGGTGGCGGCCTTCGCGTCCTGCCGCTCGTGGTAGGCGGCCTTGCGCTCCTTGCGGCTTGCGCGGGCCTCCTCCTCGAGGCGCAGGTCGGTGCCGCGGGAGCCGAGCAGCTCGGCACCGCCGACGCTCGTGGGGTCCCAGTCGAAGACGACACCGTCGCCTTCGCCGATGACGACGGTATCGCCCGGGGTCGCACCGGCCTTGAACAGGGCCTCTTCGACGCCGAGGCGCTCGAGGCGGTCGGCGAGGTAGCCGACGGCTTCGTCGTTGGCGAAATCGGTCTGGACGACCCAGCGTTCGGGCTTGTCGCCGAGGACCCGGAAGACCGGACCGTCGGCGTCGCGTTCGGTGCGGATCGTGAAGCCCTTGTCGTCGACGGCCTTGGGCCGGATGACGACGCGCTGCGGCACGGCCTCGAGCTCGGCCCGCCGTTCGCGTTCGGCGGCGACGAGACCGGCCATCGCGAAGGAGAGTTCGCGCAGCCCCGCATGGCTGACGGCGGAGACTTCGAAGACCCGGTAGCCGGCGGCTTCGAGGTCGGGGCGGACGATGTCGGCGAGTTCGCGGCCGTCGGGGATGTCGACCTTGTTGAGGGCGACGAGCTTCGGACGCTCCGACAGCGGGAGGTCGCCGCCCTCCTCGCCGAGGTCGACGGAGTACGCTGCGAGTTCGGATTCGATGACCTCGAGGTCGGAGACGGGGTCGCGGCCGGGCTCCCACGTCGCCATGTCGATGACGTGGACGAGGGCGGCGGTCCGTTCGACGTGGCGGAGGAACTCGAGGCCGAGGCCCTTGCCCTCGGACGCCCCGGGGATGAGCCCGGGGACGTCGGCGACGGTGTAGCGGACATCCCCGGCTTCGACGACGCCGAGGTTGGGCACGAGCGTCGTGAACGGGTAGTCGGCGATCTTCGGCTTCGCCGCCGACAGCGCGGCGATGAGACTCGACTTGCCCGCCGAGGGGTAGCCGACGAGCGCGACGTCGGCGATCGTCTTGAGCTCGAGGACGAGCGTGGAGGCCTCACCGGGTTCGCCGAGGAGGGCGAATCCGGGCGCCTTGCGCTTCGTCGAGGCGAGAGCGGCGTTGCCGAGCCCGCCGCGGCCGCCGGCCGCGGCGACGAACTCGGTGCCGGCGCCGACGAGGTCGGCGAGGATCTCGCCGTCCTGGGTCTTGACGACCGTGCCGTCGGGCACGGGCACGATGAGGTCCCTGCCGTCGGCGCCGTGGCGCAGGTCGCCCTTGCCGATGCCGCCGCCGTCGGCCTTGAGGTGCGGGCGGTGGTGGAGGGGCAGCAGGGTCGTCGTCTGCGGGTCGACGACGAAGGTGATGTCACCGCCGCGGCCGCCGTTGGCCCCGTCGGGGCCGCCGAGCGGTTTGAACTTCTCCCGCCGGATCGACGAGCAGCCGTTTCCGCCGTCGCCGGCCGCGAGGTGTACCGTGACGCGATCAATGAACTCGGTGGCCATGATGTCCTTATATCAGATGAAGGGTGAGTCGAGAGACTCACCCTTCATGGACCCCTGAAGCGGGGCAGATCAGATCGTATCGGTCAGACGCCGACGATGTTGACGATCTTGCGACCGTTGCGCTTGCCGAACTCGACGGCACCGGCGGTCAGAGCGAAGAGCGTGTCGTCTCCGCCGCGGCCGACGTTCGCGCCGGGGTGGAACTTCGTGCCGCGCTGGCGGACGATGATCTCACCGGCCTTGACGACCTGGCCGCCGAAGCGCTTGACACCGAGGTACTGCGGGTTCGAGTCGCGACCGTTGCGGGTCGAGCTGACTCCCTTTTTGCTTGACATGTCAGAGGCCTCCTCTTACTTGATGTTCGTGATCTTCAGACGGGTGAGGTCCTGGCGGTGGCCCTGACGCTTCTTGTACCCGGTCTTGTTCTTGTACTTCTGAATCACGATCTTGGGACCGCGGAGCTCACCGACGACCTCGGCGCTGACCGAGATCTTGGAGAGGGCATCGGCGTCGGTCGTGACCGCGTCGCCGTCGACGAAGAGAACGGGTTCGAGCGTGACGCTGTCCCCGGCCTGCGCCTTCATTCGATTCACTGTGATGATGTCGCCGACGCTGACCTTTTCCTGGTGGCCACCGGCACGGACAATGGCGTAGACCATGGTCGAACCCTTTCTGCGTAAGAAATCTTGCGAACGGCGGTTGATGCCTTGGCTCGACAGGGAGCGGACTCCCTGCACGACAGACCCATTGAGAGGAATCACCGGCCGTGGTGCGACGGACGCACCGACGTTCAAGTTTAGTCGATCCCGGCCGCGAACGGCAAACCGGTGCGGAGGTGACCTCCGCCTCGTCACGGGACCGGATGCTCAGCCCTCGCGGGACTCCGCGATCCGCTCGTGATGGTGGATCACCTCGGCGACGATGAAGGCGAGGAACTTCTCCGCGAACTCCGGGTCGAGGTGCGAGTCCTCGGCGAGGCGGCGCAGGCGGGCGACCTGCCGGGCCTCCCGGGCCTCGTCGGCCGGGGGCAGGCCGTGGTCGGCCTTGAGCACGCCGACGGATTCGGTGAGCTTGAAGCGCTCGGCGAGCAGGTGGATGAGGGCGGCGTCGATGTTGTCGATGCTGCCCCGCAGCTCGAGCAGGCGGTCGGCGGCCCGGGAGGCGGCGGTGTCGTCGTCAGTCACGCGAACAGTCTAGACAATCCGCGGGTGCCGTGGGGCCGGTGACAGCGCCGCGGACACGGCCGTGCCCCGACCGTCGCGGGGACGGCCGGGGCACGGGAGGGTGAGGGTCAGGCGGGCTGCTCGACCGGGACGGCGTCCTTGGTGTCCGGGTCGGTGAGGGTGCCGGCCTTGCGGTCGGCGAGGTACTTCTTCATCTCCTTCTTCACGACCGGCATGAGGAGGTAGAGGCCGAGGATGTTGATGAAGGCACACATGAACAGCGCCGCATCGGCGAACTCGACGACCTTGCTGAAGCTGGCGACACAGCCGATGACGACGAAGACGCAGACGAGGACGCGGAAGGCCATGATCGTCGCCCGGCCGCGGCCGAAGAGGTAGCTCCAGGCCCGTTCGCCGTAGTACGTCCACGTGATGAGAGTGGAGAACGCGAAGAGCGCGACGGCGACGGCGAGCAGCGCCGGGTACCACGAGGCGACGGTGGAGAAGGCGTCCGAGGCCAGGGCCACACCGCCGATCTCGCCTTCGCCGAGGTCCTCGCGGTACGAGGGCTGGTTGGCGACGATGATCGTCAGAGCGGTCATGGTGCAGATGACGACGGTGTCGATGAAGGGCTCGAGGAGGGCGACGAAGCCCTCGGAGATCGGCCGGCGGGTCTTGACCGCCGAGTGCGCGATGGCGGCCGAGCCGATGCCGGCCTCGTTCGAGAACGCCGAGCGCTGGAAGCCGATGATCATGACGCCGACGATGCCGCCGGCGATGCCCTGCGGGTTGAACGCGCCTTCGAAGATCTCGCCGATCGCCATCGGGATCTGCTGGAAGTTGATGCCGAGGACGAGGAGGCAGGAGACGACGTAGAAGATCGCCATCGCCGGGACGAGCTTGTCGGTGACCTTCGCGATCGAGCGGATGCCGCCGAGGATGACGAGTCCGACGAGGAGGGCGAAGAGGATGCCGAAGATCAGTCCGGCCCATGCGCCGCCGAGGAAGCCGTCCGCGCCGCCGGTGGCGGTGCGGACCTGGGCGAACGTCTGGTTGGCCTGGAACATGCCGCCGCCGACGACACCGAAGATGAGGATCGCGACGGCGAAGACGCCGGTGAGGATCGCGGCCACGGGCTTGGAGAACCGGCGGAAGGCCACCGGCAGGTACTTGAACGGTCCGCCGTGGACGACGCCGTTCTCATCGATCTCGCGGTACTTCACGCCGAGCGTGCACTCGACGAACTTCGTGCACATGCCGAGCAGACCGGCGATGATCATCCAGAATGTCGCACCCGGTCCACCGAGGGCGACGGCGACGCCGACACCGGCGATGTTGCCGAGTCCGACGGTGCCCGAGAGCGCGGAGGCCAGGGCCTGGAAGTGGGTGATCTCGCCGGGGTCGGTGGGCTTGGAGTACTTGCCGCGGACGACGTCGAGGGAGACCTTGAAGCCGCGGAACTGGATGAAGCCGAAGTAGAGGGTGAAGATCAGGGCTCCGAGGATGAGCCAGAAGACGACGAACGGGAAGGAGATCTCGCCGATCGTGATGGGCACGAAGATCACACTGGAGAACCAGGTGGCGATCGGATCGAACCAGGAGTTGATGGCATCGTCGACGGGTGACGTCGGTGCGTCTGACGCAAGCAGCAGTATGTCCATGTCGATCAAATGTTCCGCAATGCGACACCGGGATCAAGCAATCGACCTTCCAATATTCGGACAGTTACAGAACTGTTATCTGCATCACACCGACTCCGTCGCAAGTGACATTGGTCTCACTGCGGGTTTCGGATAGTGGATTTCCGGTGTGACCTAGACTGGCCGCATGTCACAGAACCCTCCCCCGCCCCAGCGTCCGACGCCTCCGCCCCAGCAGCCCTGGCAGCAGGGACAGCCCCCGATGCCGCAGCAGTCCGGGCGACCGGGCGGGCAGCGTGCGGGAGCGAGCCCCCAGTTCGACGGCGGACCCGCCGGCGGTCGGCCGGGGGCGGATCAGCCGACCCGCATCGAGTCGGTCGAGGGCGATCGGGTCCGCGAACGACCGGCCGGCGCGGTTTCGGGGTACTTTGCGATCGTCGGCGCCGTCGTCCTCCTCCTCGTGGCGATCCTCCTCGGACTCGTCGGCTTCGGCCTGATGATCGCACAGAGCCCGCTCGGCATCATCCTCCTCGTCCTCGGCGTCCTCGCCTTCATCGCCTCGCTGTTCCTCTTCAAGGGCTGCACCTCGGTGGCGCCCGGCCACGCCGTCGTCCTCCAGCTCTACGGCAAGTACGTCGGCACGGTGCGGCAGTCGGGTCTGCGCTTCGTCAATCCCCTCTTCTCGAAGATCCAGATCTCCACGCGCATCCGCAATCACGAGACCTCGACCCTGAAGGTCAACGACCTCGACGGCAATCCCATCGAGATCGGCGCGGTCGTCGTCTGGCAGGTCCGCGACACGGCTCAGGCGATGTTCGAGGTCGACGACTTCGAGGAGTTCGTCGCCATCCAGGCCGAGACGGCGGTGCGCCACATCGCGAACTCCTACGCCTACGACTCCTCCGATCCGCAGCGGATGTCCCTGCGCGACAATGCCGATGAGATCACGGAGAAGCTCTCCGCCGAGGTGGCCGCCCGAGTTGCCGCCGCCGGCGTGTCGATCATCGAATCCCGGATCACCCAGCTCGCGTATGCGCCGGAGATCGCCCGGGCGATGCTTCAGCGGCAGCAGGCCACCGCGGTCGTCGCGGCCCGGCAGCTCATCGTCGAAGGGGCGGTGGGCATGGTCGAGACGGCGATCGAGCAGATCGAGCGCCGTGACATCGTCTCGCTCGGGCACGCCGAGCGCAGCGACCTCGTGACGAACCTCATGATCGTCCTCTGCGGCGATCAGGCCGCGCAGCCGACGATCAGCACGACCCGGAACAAGCAGTCGGGCACCTGACCCACCGGTCGCCCGCTCACCGGCCCCCTGCGGCTCACATGCCCGGCCCGCGCGCATCCGGGCCGGGCATGTCAGCCGGGCAAGGGCCCTGAGCCCGGACCCGGTCACGGACAGCACAGCGCCCCACGTCGACTGACGTGGGGCGCTGTGCTGTCGCCGGCGGCGGGAGGATCTCAGGCGGGTGAGCCTCAGTCCTCGCCGATGATGACGAACGAGGTCGGCAGCGCCTCCTGGGGCTTCTCGGCCGGCTTGTCCTTCTTCGCCGGGGCCTTGCGGCGCGGAGCGTCAGGCTCGGCGGCGACGGCGACCTTCGTCGTCGTGTCGGCGCCGATCATCAGCGGCATCTCCCCCGCAGGCTCGGCCTCCGGTGCGGAGTCGGTCGATGCGGTGGTCTCCGACGCCGATTCGACGGGCAGCATCGGCTGCTCGTCGCCCGTGCTCGGCTTCTCGTCCTGAGCGGCGGTGTCGCTGTCGCCGCGGTCGGCCTCGGCGGACCGGTCGGCGTTCTTCGTCCGCTTGCGTCCGCGGGACTTCGCACGGCTCGGCTTCTCCTCGGGCGCGGTGTCGGCTGCACCCGTGTCGGTCTGTGCGTCCGCCGGCGCCTCGGCGTCGTCGTCCTTCTTCAGCGTCGCCTTCGCGATCGCTGCCACCGCGGAGCGCGAGGCGTCGTTGCCGACCGACTCGGACTGGGACTCCGACTCGCTGCCCTTCGACGACCGGCGCTTGCGATCGCGTTTGCCGTTGCCCGACGATTCGGAGTTCTGCGAGCGGCCGCCGCGATGGGACTTCGACCCGTCCTCCTCCGACCCGGGCAGGAGCAGCCCGCGTCCGGTGAGGTCGGCTCCGGCGGAGACCATCGATTCGGCGAGTCCGGTGCCGATGCGCTTGCGCGTCATCTGCACGAGACCGAGCGAAGTCACCTCGGCGACCTGATGCTTCGTCCGGTCACGGCCGAGGCACTCGACGAGCCGGCGGACGACGAGGTCGCGGTTCGACTCGAGGACCATGTCGATGAAGTCGACGACGATGATGCCGCCGATGTCGCGCAGACGCAGCTGCCGGATGACCTCTTCGGCCGCTTCGAGGTTGTTCCGCGTCACGGTCTCCTCGAGGTTGCCGCCGGCACCGGTGAACTTGCCGGTGTTGACGTCGATGACGGTCATCGCCTCGGTGCGGTCGATGACGAGCGAGCCGCCCGAGGGCAGATTGACCTGGCGCTGCAGAGCCTTCTGGATCTGCTCCTCGATCCGGTAGTGGTCGAAGATCCCCTCGTCCTCGGAGTAGCGGTGCACCCGCTCGAGGAGGTCGGGGGCGACGGCCTCGACGTATTCGTGGATCGTGTTCCACGCTCCGTCGCCGTCGATGACGAGCGAATTGAAGTCCTCGTTGAAGACGTCGCGGATGATCCGCACGATCATGTCCGGCTCGCTGTAGAGCAGCTGCGGGGCGAGGACCTTCGTCGACTTCGACTTCTTCTCGATCGTCTCCCAGCGCTTCGCGAGGCGCTCGACGTCGCGGCTGAGCTCCTTGTCCGTCGCGCCTTCGGCGGCGGTGCGGACGATGACGCCGTTGGAGTCGCCGACGAGCTCCTTGAGGAGCTTCTTCAGGCGGGCCCGTTCGACGTCGGGCAGCTTGCGGGAGATGCCGGTCATCGAGTTGCCGGGCACGTAGACGAGGAAGCGTCCGGGCAGGGAGATCTGGCTCGTCAGGCGGGCGCCCTTGTGGCCGACGGGGTCCTTCGTCACCTGGACGAGGACGGAGTCGCCGGGGCTGAGCGCGGCCTCGATGCGACGGGCCTTGCCGTCCATGCCGAGCGCGTCCCAGTTGACCTCACCGGCGTAGAGGACGGCGTTGCGGCCCTTGCCGATGTCGATGAAGGCGGCCTCCATGCTCGGCAGGACGTTCTGCACCTTGCCGAGGTAGACGTTGCCGATGAGGGAGGACTGCTGGCGGTTCTCCTTGAGGTAGTGCTCGACGGCGATGCCGTCCTCGACGACGACGAGCTGCGTCTGATCGCCGTTCTCGCGCACGAGCATCGTGCGGTCGACGGATTCGCGGCGGGCGAGGAACTCGGCCTCCGTGATGACCGGGCGGCGGCGGCCGGCCTCGCGGCCCTCCTTGCGGCGCTGGCGCTTGGCCTCGAGACGCGTCGAGCCCTTGAGCGAGGTCACCTCGTCGCTGTCGGAGCCGCGGGAACGCGAGCGGCGGCGCCGGCGGCGACGCGAACCGCCGTCCTCGTCGTCACCGTCGTCGTCGCCCTCGCTCGTCTTGTCGCGGGCGTCGTCGTCGGACTTCTTCTCCGCCTTGTCCCCGCGCCGGTTCGCGCGGGAGGGACGCTCATCGCCGTCTGCGGTCTCGGAGTCCTTGTCCGCCGGCTTCTCCGCAGGCTTCTCGCGGGTCTTCTCGCTGCGGGAGCTCTGCGCCTCGGACTCGTCATCGTCGCGGCTGCGCGAGCGGCGACCGCGTCCGCCGCGGCGGCGCCGCCGGCCTCCGCCCTCGTCGTCGCGGTCGTCACGGTCCTCGCGGTCGTCACGATCCTCGCGGTCGTCTGTGCGATCGTCACGATCCTCACGGTCGTCTGCGCGGTCGTCGGTCTCGTCCTCGTCGATGTCCTCATCGTCGAAGTCGTCGTCGATGCTCACCGCCTCGGCGAGTTCCGCCTTGGGCACCTGGAAGATCAGTCCGCCGTGCTGGGGCACCGCAGCGGCCGGACGACTCGCGGGTTCTGCGGGCGCGGGGGCGACCGGCGCGGCGAAGGGATTGCGGGGGTCGAAGGCCGGGGCCTGCGGCGGCTGCGGGGTCGAGTCGTCCTCGTCGTCCTCGGCGCTGGGGTCGAGTCCTTCGTCGGTCTCGCGGACGAACTGCTCGAAGACGAGTCCGCGGTTGGCGACGGCGTCGCGGGCCCGTTTGGGTCGACGGCGACCGCGCTCCCGGTCCTCGTCGTCGCGCTCTGGGCTCTCCCGCAGGGAGCCCGCGGCATCGGCGAGGTGGTCGAGCTCCTCGCGGACGCCGTCGTCGACCGTGTGCTCGGTGCCCTTGGCGGCGGCCGCATTGGCCTGCAGATCGGCGAGATCGGCGAGGATGCCCTCGGTGGGATCGGCTGTGCCGTTGCTGTCGTTCGTGGAATCGCTCATATTCACTCCTACCGGAGCCTCCGCTCACACCATACGGATCTCCGGTGTCCTGCATGGTCCCCGTGGGACCGAAACCTGTGGATGGCGTCTTCGGCTCGCGCTCAGCGCGTAGGCCGTCGATGCTGCCTCTTCTTCGTGTCGACCTGCGAGGCCGTTCCCTCGACTCGGTGGAGGCACTTCTCCTGCCCGGTGTGGGAGCAGGTATCCGTCGCATCATTATGTCACAGATCTGCTGTCCGACCGCTGAGACCGGGCCCGCCGGGTTTGCCGCATGCCCCGCGGGCAGGCATCCTTAGGAGTGTGAACACGGCACCCGCGCTTGCAGACGACGACCTCGACGATGCCATCGACGCGCCTCCGCGGAAGCGTCCGTGGGTGCTGCGCCCGACGGCGATGGGCGTCTTCCTCATCGTCACCTCGGTGATCGGCTTCATCTCCTCCTTCGCCCTGTCGGTGGAGAAGTACGAGAAGCTCGAGAACCCCGACGCCGTCCTCTCGTGCGACCTCAACCCGTTCTTCTCGTGCGGATCGGTCATGGAGTATCCGCAGAGCCAGCTCTTCGGCTTCCCCAATCAGCTCCTCGGAGTGGCGGCATTCATTGTCCCGCTGCTCATCGGCGTCCTCCTCGTCGCCCGCACGAAGCTGCCCGGCTGGATCATGATCGGCCTCAACATCGGCCTCGCCCTCGGCGTCGTCCTCGTCATGTTCCTCTACTACACGTCGATCTACGTCATCGGCGTCGGCTGCCCGTGGTGCATGGTCGTGTGGACGATGACGATCCCGATGTTCTGCGCGGTCACCGCCCACAACGCGCTCGCGGGGAACTTCGGCCGCGGGGTCCGCGACAGCGCCGTGGTCACGGTGCTCGCCCGGGAGAACGTCGCGATCGCCGTCGTCTGGCTGCTCATCATCGCCACGACCATCGTCGTCCAGTTCTGGAACTTCTTCGCGACCCTCTTCTGAGACTCCCGACCTGAGACGCCCGAACTCAGACTCCCGTCCTAGACGCCCGTCTTGAGGCTCCAGGCCGGAGATCCCCGTCCTCAGACTCCCGTCCGCCGCACGCGGACGACGGCAGAGACACGTGGTGCCCCGCAGATCATCTGCGGGGCACCACGTGTCTGTGCGGATGGGCGACCTCAGTTGGGGAACCAGATGCCGATCTCGCGCTCGGCCGATTCGGGTGAGTCGGAGCCGTGGACGAGGTTCTTCTGCACCTTCTCGCCCCAGTCGCGGCCGAAGTCGCCGCGGATCGTGCCCGGGGCGGCCGTCGTCGGGTCGGTGGCGCCGGCCAGCGAGCGGAAGCCGGGGATGACGCCCTCACCGGAGGCGATGATCGAGACGATCGGGCCCTCCGACATGAAGTCGACGAGCGGCTGGTAGAACGGCTTGCCCTCGTGCTCGGCGTAGTGCGCCGCGAGCTCCGCCGGGGTGGCCGTGCGCAGGCTCAGAGCGTCGATCGTGTAGCCCTTGGCCTCGATGCGGCCGACGATCTGACCGATGAGGCCGCGGGCGACGCCGTCGGGCTTGATGAGGATGAGGGTGCGTTCCATTCGGGTCCTTCCGTAGAGTTCGTCGATGGACAGTGTACCCGGGGCACACGGGCGGTCAGGACCGCTCGGCGACCTCTCGATCGATGCGGGCCGCCCAGTAGACGGCGACGACCCACAGGGCGATGAAGATCGCGGCGATGAAGAACATCGGCGGGAGGATGAAGCCGGTGGCGAGCAGCAGCACCTGCGTGATCCAGCCGAGGACGACGCCGGGTCGCTTCTGTCCGATGCGCCGCGGCAAGAGGATCGTCGCGACGATCGCGACCACCGCGATGACCGAGGCGCCGATGAGGAGCTGGGAGAGCTCGAGGGTGCCGTTGGTCTTCACCGTCAGCCCGTACGCCGCGAGCGCCGCGAAGTAGACGACGACGAGTTCGCAGATGAGGATCGACCCGGCGAGGACGGGGTACTTCGACTTCATGCCTCGTCCCCCCGGCCGAGCAGCACACGCGCCTCGGCGACGGTGTAGAGGGAGCCGGTGACGATGACCCCGGGCCGCTGTGCACCGCTGCCCTCGACGAGGTCGAAGGCCGTCATCAGCGCCGCGTTGAGGTCGGGGGCCACGGTCACCGCGTCCTCGTCGACCCATTCCCGGGCCGCCTCGGCGAGCGTCTCCGCGTCGAGCGCGCGGTCGCTGACCGGGGCGGTGACGACGAAGGCGTCGGCGGTGCGGTGGAGTTCGTCGAGGACGCCGTGGACGTCCTTGTCGGCGAGCATGCCGATGACGATGACGGTGAAGTCGAAGTCGAACGCCTCGGTGATGGTGTCGGCGAGGACGCGGGCGGCGTCGGGATTGTGCGCCCCGTCGACGACGACGGCGGGACCGGTGCGGACGAGTTCGGCGCGTCCCGGCGAGGTCACGCGGGACAGGCCATCGGCGACCGTGTCCCGGTCGAGCGGCTTGTCCTCGTCGCCGAGGAAGGTCTCCGCGGCGACGATCGCGACGGCCGCGTTGTGCGCCTGATGCTCGCCGTGGAGGGGAAGGAACAGGTCGGTGTAGACGTCCCGGATCCCCTGGACGGCGATGAGCTGTCCGTCCACGGCCCGCTGCCGGTCGATCAGGCGGAAGCTGCGGTCCTCGACGAGCGCGGGCACCTCACGGCGGGCCACCTCGGCGTCGAGGGCGGTGAGCGCCTCGTCCTCCTGTGCCGCGATGATCGCCACCGGCTCCGGGGCCGGGGTCGGGTCGATGGTGCGGTTGAGGATCCCCGCCTTGGTCTGCGCGATCGCGGTGAGGGTGTCGCCGAGGTAGGCCTGATGGTCGAGGCCGATGCGGGTGAACACGCACACCTCGGCGTCGGCGACGTTCGTCGAGTCCCATTCCCCGCCCATCCCCACCTCGGCGACGACGACGTCGACGGGAGCGTCGGCGAAGATCGCGAAAGCGAGGACGGTGAGGACCTCGAAGTACGTGAGCTTGGGGCGACCGGAGTCGACGAGCTCGGCGTCGACGATGTCGAGGTACGGGGCGATCTCGTCGAAGATCCGCACGAACGTCTCCGCGTCGACGGGCTGCCCGTCGACGGACACGCGTTCGGTGACCGAGTGGAGGTGGGGGCTGGTGAACCGTCCGACCCGCAGATCGTGGGCGGAGATGATCGCGTCGATCATCCGCGCCGTCGACGTCTTCCCGTTCGTCCCCGTCACCGTGATGACGGGTGCGGCCCGGTGGATGTCGCCGAGGAGCTCGACGGCCCGGCGGGTCGCGTCGAGGCGGACCTCGACGGCGGCCTCCCCCGCCCGGGTGAGCAGGGTGGCATAGACCCGGGTGAGGTCGTCGGCACTCATGCCCTCACCACCGAGATCCGGGTGCCCGCAGGCAGCTCTTCGGGGGTGAAGACCTCGGCGGACTCGGCGACGGGAGCGAAGTCGAGTCCCGTCGCCAGGGTCTCGGTGCTGATGAGGTCCCGGTGCGTGCCGAGCGCCTCGGTGACGGCCTCATCGGCCTCGATGACGACGGTGATGCGGTCGGCGACGTGGAGGTCGAGCTGCTTGCGGATGCCCTGGATCGCCCGCACGGTGTCCCGGGCCACGCCCTCGGCTTCGAGGTCCGGGGTGACCCGGGTGTCGAGCGCGAGGAACCCGGAGTCGAGGGCGGCGAGCTCCATGCCGTCGGTGCCGGACTCGGCGACGGACTCGAGCGTGTACTCGCCGTCGACGAGCTCGACGCCGCCGCTGGTCACGGTGCCGTCAGCGGCGACCGACCAGTCACCGGTCTTCGAGCCCCTGATCGCCGCCTGCACCTGCTTGCCCAGTCGCGGACCGGCGGCACGGGCGTTGACGACGAGGTTCTGGGTGAGCGAGAAGCCCGCGTCCTCGGCGGCGGCGAGATCGAGGGCCTCGACCTCGCGGACGTTGAGCTCATCGGCGATGATGTCGGTGAACTCGCGGCTCAGCGGGGTGCTGCCGGCGACGACGAGGCGGCTGAGCGGAAGGCGCACCCGCAGCCGGTTGGCCTTGCGCACCGAAGAGGCCGTCGAGCTGATGTCGCGGGTGAGGTCCATCGCCGCGACGAGGTCGGGGTCGGCCGGGAACTCCGCGGCATCCGGGTAGTCCTCGAGGTGGACCGACCGGTGCCCGGTGAGCCCGCGGTAGATCTCCTCGACCGTGAACGGCAGCAGCGGGGCGGCGACCCGGGCGAAGGTCTCGAGGCACGTGTAGAGGACGTCGAAGGTCTCGTGAGTCTCCGCGCTGCCGTCCCAGAAGCGCCGGCGCGAGCGGCGGACGTACCAGTTCGTCAGCATGTCGAGGTAGCTGCGGACGATCTCGCAGGCCGCCCAGATGTCGAAGTCGTCCATCGCCGCGGCGAAGTCGACGATGAGGTCGTGCGTCTTCGCGAGCAGGTAGCGGTCGAGGACCTGGGAGGAGTCGAACCGCTTGGACGCCCGGTATCCGGTCACCGCCTCGGCGTCGTCGGTCCCTGCCGCCGGGTCCGCGGTGTTCGAGTACGTCGCGAAGAACTGCCACGTGTTCCACAGCGGAAGCACGACCTGGCGGACCGCGTCGCGGATGCCCTGTTCGGTGACGACCAGGTTGCCGCCGCGCAGGATCGACGAGGCCATGAGGAACCAGCGCATCGCGTCCGAGCCGTCGCGGTCGAAGACCTCGTTGACGTCGGGGTAGTTGCGCAGGGACTTCGACATCTTCTGCCCGTCGGAGCCGAGGACGATGCCGTGGGAGATGCAGTTGAGGAACGCCGGGCGGTCGAAGATCGCGGTGGCGAGGACGTGGAGGAGGTAGAACCAGCCGCGCGTCTGCCCGATGTACTCGACGATGAAGTCGGCCGGGAAGTGGTTGTCGAACCATGCGGCGTTCTCGAACGGGTAGTGGACCTGGGCGTAGCTCATCGACCCCGAGTCGAACCACACGTCGAAGATCTCCGGGATCCGGCGCATCGTCGACTTCCCCGTCGGGTCGTCGGGGTTGGGACGGGTGAGGTCGTCGACCCACGGACGGTGGAGGTCGACCTCGCCGCGGTCGTTGACCGGCAGACGGCCGAAGTCGGCTTCGATCTCGGCCAGCGACCCGTAGACGTCGGTGCGCGGGTAGGTCGGGTCGTCGGAGATCCACACCGGGATCGGCGAGCCCCAGAACCGGTTGCGCGAGATCGACCAGTCGCGGGCGTTCTCGAGCCACTTGCCGAACTGTCCGTCCTTGACGTTGTCGGGCACCCAGTTGATCTGCTCGTTGAGTTCGACCATCCGGTCCTTGAACTCGGTGACGCGGACGAACCACGAGGACACCGCGCGGTAGATGAGCGGGTTGCGGCAGCGCCAGCAGTGCGGGTACGAGTGCTCGTAGGACTCGTGGCGCACGAGCAGGGCATGGCGATCGGCCAGCGGTCCCGTGTGGTCGCGCAGATCCCGGATGATCGGCCGGTTGGCGTCGAAGACCTGCTCGCCGGCGTAGTCGGGCACAGTGGCGTCGAAGAGGCCGGCGTCGTCGACGGGGCGGACGGCGGTGATCCCGAAGGCGTCGGTGAGCTCCTTGTCCTCCTCACCGAAAGCCGGAGCCTGGTGGACGATGCCGGTGCCGTCCTCGGTGGTGACGAAGTCCGCGGGCAGGATCGTGTGCATGCGCTGCCCGAACTCGTCCTGGCGTCCCTCGAAGTAGGGGAACGGCGGCTCGTAGGAGCGTCCGACGATCTCGCTGCCGGGGAACGTCCGCAGCACCTCGGGGTTCTCCCCGAGTTCACGGGCGTAGGCGCCGAGGCGCGCCTCGGCGAGGATGAGGGTTTTGCCCTGGAGTTCGGGGGCTCCGTCGGGACCGGGGACGACCGCGACGAGCGGGATCTCCGGGTTGACGGCCACGGCCTGGTTCGACGGCACCGTCCACGGAGTCGTCGTCCAGATGAGGACCCATTCGTCGGCATCGGTGAGCTTGTAGCCGATCGTCACGGCCGGGTCCTGGCGCATCTTGTAGACGTCGTCGTCCATGCGCAGCTCATGGCTCGACAGCGGGGTCTGGTCCTTCCAGCAGTAGGGCAGGACGCGGTAGCCCTCGTAGACCAGGCCCTTGTCCCACAGTTGCTTGAACGCCCAGATGACGCTTTCCATGTACTCGACGTTGAGCGTCTTGTAGTCGTTCTCGAAGTCGACCCACCGGCCCTGCCGGGTGACGTACTCCTCCCACTCCTGCGTGTACCGCAGCACCGATGACCGGCACGCGTCGTTGAAGGCGGCCAGTCCCATGCGGCCGATCTCGGACTTGTCGGTGATGCCGAGCTGGCGCTCGGCTTCGAGTTCGGCCGGCAGCCCGTGGGTGTCCCAGCCGAAGCGGCGGTCGACCTTCTTGCCCTGCATCGTCTGGTAGCGCGGGACGACGTCCTTGACGTAGCCGGTGAGGAGGTGACCGTAGTGCGGGAGGCCGTTGGCGAAGGGCGGGCCGTCGTAGAAGACGAATTCGTTCGACCCGTTCTCACCGGGGTCGCGTTCGGCGATCGACGCGGCGAAGGTGTCGTCCTGCTTCCAGTACTCGAGCACCGCGCGCTCGATCTCGGGGAAGTTCGGCGAGGCGCTGAGGCCGAAGGCCGAGGTCGACACCTTGGGATAGAGGGGTTGCGTCATGAGCGTCCTTCACGGTAGCTGCGGTCACTGGCCGCGAGGACGACATTGCTGCCGCGGTACCACCCCGCTTATCCGCCGTCAGGCCGCAGTGCCGACCGGCACGGTACCTCAGCGACGGATCGCTCATTGATGCGGACGATGACGGGTCCGACCGTCCGGTTCTAGTGGGCATCCCATCCCGCCGAGGTGGTCGGCTGTGGATCGGTCATGCTGTTCTTCCGGATGCTCCCCGGTGATGGCCGGATCGACGCGTCCTCAATTCTATACCCGCGGGCCGCGCCCACACCAGTCACCCTGGGCGCTGTCGAACGGTCACTCCTGCAGGGGTTTCGCAGGTGCGTGTCCGGTGTCGGCGAGCGGCTCAGAGGCCGTGGTGGCGGGCGGTTCAGCGCCCCTGGTGGCGAGTCGCTCAGAGCCCTTGGTGGCGGGCGACTTTGTGCTGGGCGGCCTGGGCGATCGGGCGGATGACCATGAGGTCGACGTTGAAGTGGTGCGGGCGCGTGAGCGTCCAGGTCACGGCGTCGGCGACGTCGTCGGCGGTGAGCGGGTTCTCCACGCCCTCGTAGACCTTGTCGGCCCGTGCGGTGTCCCCGCCGACGCGTTTGAGGGTGAACTCGTCGGTGGCGACCATGCCCGGGGCGATCTCGATGACGCGGACGGGCGACCCTGCGAGTTCGAGTCGCAGGGTCGCAGCGATCGAATGCGTGCCGTGCTTCGTCGCCACGTAGCCGCCGCCTCCCTCGTAGGCCTGGTGACCGGCGGTCGAGGACATGACGACGATGTCGCCGCGACCGGAGTCGATGAGGGCTGGCAGGAACGCCTGGACGACGCGGAGGACTCCGAGGACGTTGATGTCGAACATGTCGCGCCATCCCTCGACCGACGCCTCGGCGACGGTGTCCGTGCCGAACGCGGCACCGGCGTTGGCGACGAGGGCGTGGACGGGACCGCCGGCGAGCACCTCGGCGGCCATCGCGGCCACGGCGGCGTCATCGGTGAGGTCGGCGGTGATCGCGGTGGCACCGGTCTCCTCTGCCAGGGCGGTGAGCTTGTCCCCGCGGCGGGCCACGGCGACGACGTCCCAGCCCTGATCCCGCAGCCGGCGCACGGTGGCGGCGCCGATGCCCGAGCTCGCTCCGGTGACGACTGCTCGCAATGCCTGCATATGCCTCAACTCCCTCTCGACTGACAACGGGTCGCTCTCAGTCTACGGTCGGGGCCCTAGCGGGTGCCGTCGGGCGCCTGGTCCCCGTCCGGTGGGGCGTCGTCCGGTGGGGCCGCGGGCTTCGGCGGGGAGTAGGGGTTGCGGGGTCCGCCCTCGCCGAACACGGCGCGCAGACCGGGGATCTTCACCGCCACCCACGTCACGGCGACGCAGATCGCGGTGTAGACGAGGACCATGACGACGCCGTGGAAGAGCACCCCGGGCACGGTCGTCGGCAGACCGATGAGGTTGCGCAGCGGGTAGAGGACGAGCGGATGGAGGAGGAAGACGCCGAACGAGTACGGGTAGAACCAGTGGAGGACCCTGAACCCGGTGCGCATGTAGTGGTGGAGGAGGAGGTAGGCGGCGAGCGAGGCGACGACGACGCCCGGGGACAGGTACTCGTAGGGGTAGAGCCACGGCTTCTCCCCCGGCCCGAAGCCCGCCCACAGCGCGGTCACCGCGGTCGCGGCGACGAACGCGACCCAGGCCCACACGACACCGCGGGTCGAGAGGACGACGTCGCGCAGCACCCAGCCGAGGATGTAGAACCCGGCCATCGGCAGGAACCGCGTGGCGATGTTCGCCTCCCCGACGGAGAAGATCATCGACACGAACTGGTCGAGCATGCCGATGCCGAGGAAGATCAGCCCCGTCCCCCACTGCAGGCGCCGGGAGCCGTGGACGCTGAGCAGGCGGAAGAACGGCGTGAGCAGGGTGAGGCCGGCGAGGACGTAGAGGAAGTAGAGCTGGACGAAGGGCGAGCCGGAAAGGATCGCGAGCAGCGCATTCCAGTCGGAGTCCGGGGACAGGAGGTAGTAGCGGCGGAAGGCGACGTAGACGATCGTCCAGAAGACGAGCGGGATGCCGATGCGCCACACGCGCTTGGAGAGGAACTTCCGCGGCTTGCTGCCCCGCAGCGGGTCGAGCGCGAGGGCACCGGAGATCATGATGAACACGGGCACCGACCAGCGGCTCGCCGAGTCGATGACGTTGGCGACCCACCAGTCGGGGCCCATCGAGGCGAAGTTGACCTCGACGACGGTGCCGAGGGAGTGGATGGCGACGACGGCGAGGATCGCGAAGGCTCTCGCGGGGTTCATCCACCCCGTCGAGGTGGGAGGCGGATTCTCTGTCCCGATTCTGTCCAAGGTCGCCATGCGTCCATCGTCTCATCTGACCAGGTGGTCGCGTTCGAACCTCGCGTTCAGGCAATTCTGCGGCGGTTGTCGACGCAGCTTCCCGGCGGTTGTCGACACAGCGTGGGCACCGGGCCCGATTCACCGCCGGGAACGGTGCTGCGACCGGTCGGGCTCACCGCCGGAGACGGCGGGACGACCGGTTTGGCGACTGGGTCCGCGAGTGGGAAAATCGACAACTATGAACTCTGCCTATTCCGACTCGACGCACGAGTCTGTGAACCTGCCGGACAAGCCGGCTCTCGAAGGTCTGCGCGACAAGTGGGACACCGCCTGGAGCGAGTCCGACGTCTACGCCTTCGATGCCGACACGGACCGGGAGCAGGTCTACTCGATCGACACTCCCCCGCCGACGGCCTCCGGGTCGCTCCATGTCGGTCACGTCTTCTCGTACACGCAGACGGACATCATCGCCCGCTTCCAGCGCATGCGGGGCAAGAACGTCTTCTACCCGCTCGGCTGGGACGACAACGGCCTGCCGACCGAGCGTCGGGTGCAGAACTACTACGGCGTGACGTGCGACCCGTCGCAGCCCTACGACGCCGACTTCACTCCCCCGGCCAAGCCCGCGAAGAACTCGCGGGACTTCGAGCGGGTCTCGCGCCGGAACTTCATCGAACTCTGCGAACGCCTCTCGGCCGAGGACGAACAGGTCTTCGAGGACCTGTTCCGCTCGACCGGTCTGTCCGTGGACTGGAAGTACACGTACCGGACGATCGACGACACCTCACGGGCCGTGAGCCAGCGAGCCTTCCTCACCGACCTCGCCGGCGGACACGCGTACTCCCAGGATGCCCCGACGATGTGGGACGTGTCCTTCGGCACCGCCGTCGCCCAGGCCGAACTCGAGGACCGGGAGAAGGAGGGCGCCTATCACAAGGTGAAGTTCTTCCCGCGCGGAGCCGACGGACTGGCCGACACCTCGGCGGATCCGATCATCATCCTCACCTCACGGCCCGAGCTCATTCCCGCCGTCGTCGCCCTCGTCGCCCACCCTGATGACGAGCGCTACCAGCCGCACTTCGGCACGACCTTCGTCTCCCCGCTCTTCGGCGTCGAGGTCGAGGTCCGCGCCCACGAGCTCGCGAAGTCCGACAAGGGCACGGGCATCGCCATGGTCTGCACGTTCGGCGACCTCACCGACGTCACGTGGTGGCGCGAACTCGACCTGCCAACGCGGGCCGTCGTCAACCGCGCCGGGCGCCTCGGCCTCGAGGTGCCCGAGTGGATCGCCGCCTCGCCGAAGCCCGATGCCGTGGCCAACTACGAACAGTTGGCGGGCAAGACGACGTTCACCGCCCGCAAGGACATCGCGGAGATGCTCCGGGACTCCGGTGACCTCGTCGGCGAGATCGAGGCGATCACCCATCCCGTGCCGTTCTACGAGAAGGGCGACAAGCCGCTCGAGGTCGTCACCTCCCGGCAGTGGTACATCCGCAACGGCGGTCGCTCCGCGCAGCTGCGCGACGAGCTCATCGCCCGCGGGCGTGAGATCGAATGGCATCCGGCGTTCATGCGCTCCCGCTACGAGAACTGGGTGGAGAACCTCAACGGCGACTGGCTCGTCTCCCGCCAGCGCTACTTCGGGGTGCCGATCCCGCTGTGGTACCGCCTCGATGTCGACGGCACCCCGGACTACGAGAACCCGATCGTGCCCGAGAACCTGCCCGTCGACCCGATCGCCGAGGTGCCGGCGGGCTTCTCGGAGGACCAGCGTGACCAGCCGGGCGGCTTCACCGCCGACCCCGATGTCCTCGACACGTGGGCGACGTCGTCGCTGACCCCGCAGCTGCTGGGCAAGTGGAGCCGGGACGAGAAGTTCTTCGAGACCGTCTTCCCGTTCGATCTGCGGCCGCAGGGCCACGACATCATCCGCACGTGGCTCTTCTCCACGGTCGTGCGGGCGAACTCGCTCAACGATGCCGCCCCGTGGAAGCATGCGGGCCTGTCCGGGTGGATCCTCGACCCCGACCGGAAGAAGATGTCGAAGTCGAAGGGCAACGTCGTCGTGCCCTCGGACATCCTCGCCGAGGCGAAGCCCGGGTTCGGTCCCGATGCCGTGCGCTACTGGGCGGCGAGTGCGAAGCTCGGCGCCGACACCGCCTACGACGTCTCGCAGATGCAGATCGGCCGCCGCCTGGCGATGAAGCTGCTCAACGCCTCGAAGTTCGCGCTCGCGCAGGGCGTGCACGCCGGACTCGTCGGACAGGTCGACGCGGTCAGCCATGACCTCGATCGGGCCCTGCTCGCCCGCCTCGGCGAGGTCGCCGCGAGCGCCACCACCCACATGGAGGCCTATGACTACGCGCACGCGCTGCGCGAGGTCGAGAGCTTCTTCTGGGAGTTCACCGACGACTACGTCGAGCTCGTCAAGGACCGCTCGTACGGTGCCGCCGGCGAGGCCGATCAGGTGTCGGCCCATGTCACCCTGGCCACCGCCCTCGATGTGCTGCTGCGCCTGTTCGCCCCGTTCATGCCGTTCGTCACCGAGGAGGTCTGGTCGTGGTGGCGCACCGGGTCGGTCCACCGCGCACCGTGGCCCTCCGATGAGGCGACGTTCGCCGATGCCAGCGCCGCCGATCCCGAGCTGCTGCGCTCCGTGGCCGCCGTGCTCTCGGAGATCCGCCGTGCGAAGACCGAGGCGAAGGTCTCGCAGAAGACCTCGGTGCTCAGCCTGACGATCGAGGCCCCGGCCGCGATCACCGGTGCCGTCGCCTCGGCGGAGGGCGATCTCAAGGCCGCCGGGCGCGTTCAGAGCCTGACGACCGACGTCGGCGGAGACGCGATCACCGTCGCCGCGATCGAGTTCGAACCGCAGGCCTGAGGTTCTCTGCCGAGGGGCGGGACCGGGACATGCTCCCGGTCCCGCCTCTCTGCGTTCGCGGGGTCGCCACCCAGCGGTCGCCTCGGTGCGGGACCTGTTCCCAAATGAGCACACGAATCGTCCCGGATTCCCTGTGTGACCCACATATCATGGAGTCGTCGCAGACGCCGGGGCACTCGGTCCCGACCTGACTGAAAGGCATGACAGACCATGAGAAGTGAGCTCTTTGCGCAGCGCAACGCCGAGGTCCAGAACCGGGATCGGTGGACGCTGCAGTCGAGTAAGATGCTGCGCACCGTGATCACGCCGAACGCTCCGATGATCGCCACGAAGGGCGCCATGGTCGCCTACCAGGGCGATATCCACTTCTCCCACCAGGGGTCGAAGTCGGTCGGCCAGTTCATGAAGAAGGCGGCCACCGGCGAGGGCGGCAATGTCATGCGCGTCGAGGGCAACGGTGAGGTGTTCTTCGCCCGCGAAGCCTCGAACATCTTCATGATGTCCCTCGAAGGCCAGCAGGATGCGCTGACCGTCAACACGTCGAACCTCCTCGCCTTCGACGACGCCCTCAACTGGGAGATCAAGCGCATCAAGGGCGGCATCGGCGCGCTCGCGAGCGGTTCGGGTCTCTTCAACCTCGAGCTCTCCGGCACCGGCACCGCGGCGATCTGCTGCAAGGGCGACCCGATGGTCCTCGATGCCTCACAGCAGCCCACGTTCGTCGATCCGCAGTCCGCGGTCTGCTGGTCGTCGTCGCTGGCCCCGCAGATCAAGACCGACGTCAGCCTCGGCTCGTTCTTCGGCGCGGCTCCGGCGAATCGATCCAGCTCGCCTTCCACGGCCCCGGATTCGTCGTCGTCCAGCCTGCCGAGAACGCCGTCTACTCGGCCCAGGCCTGAGCACACTCCCCACCCGCTCCACGCATCCCCGCACCACCTCCCCCGCGGCCGTCGGTTCTCACCGGCGGCCGCGCCGCGTCACACAGCCCTGGAACGCTCGCACAACCCGCAGTTCGCCTCCCACACCGCGCAGTCGCAGTTCCACCCCGTGCACACGTAGTTCTTCGAGCTCCACATCCGGGTCGCCGCGAGACGCTCCGCGGGTACCGACGAACACCACCCGCAGCCGCACGCACAACCCTCCGGTCTGCTCGCAACCCTCTGCCGCACGGACAACCCTGGAACTCTCGCACAACCCGCGGCTCGCCACCCACACCGCGCAGTCGCAGATCCACCCCGTGCACACGTAGTTCTTCGAGCTCCGCATCCGGGTCGCCGCGCGACGCTTCTCGAGCACCGGCGAACACCACCCGCCGCTGCACGCACCACCCGCCGGTGTCCTAACAACCCTTGAGCTCTCGCGCAACCTGCAGCTCGCCACACACAACGCGCAGTCGCAGTTCCACCCCGTGCACACGTAGTTCGTCGAGCTCCGCATCCGGGTCGGCACGCGACGCTCCTCGAGCACCGGCGAACACCACCCGCCGCCGCCCACACAACACTCCACCCAGCGTGCAGATATGTCGGAACTTCTTGACATGTCGGATATTCCCGACATAACCTCGAAGGTGTGAACACCGATGTCTTCGCAGCCGTCGCGAACCCCACACGCCGTGAGATCCTCGAGGCGGTGCGCGACGAACCGCGCTCCGTCACCGAGCTGACAGCGCTCTTCGACCTCAGCCGCCCCGCGGTCTCCGAGCACCTGCGGATCCTCCGTCTCGCCGGACTCGTCCGCGAGGAGCCGCAGGGTCAGCGGCGGATCTACCATCTCGAACCGGCGCCCCTGGCCGAGCTCGGCGAATGGCTCCACCCCTTCGAACGGTATTGGCGCGACCGCCTCGGCGATCTGGCGCGCGCTCTCGACGACATCACCGAACCCGGCACTGAAGCCCAACCCGATACCGCCACGGAACCCGAAACCCAACCCAACCCCGAAACGGAGACGACCGATGACTGACGAACGGACCATCGAAGTCGACCAGTTCCTCACCCACCCACCGCACACCGTCTGGCGGGCCCTCACCGAACCTGAACTGCTTGCGCGCTGGTGGGCGCCCGGCGACATCGCCCCGGTCGTCGGCCACGCCTTCACCCTCGACATGGGCGGCTTCGGCAAGCAGCCGTGCACGGTGACCCGCGTCGAACCCGAACGCCTCATCGCCTTCACCTTCGCCGAGGGCAGCCTCGACTCGACGCTGACCTGGACCATCGAACCCGAGGGCACAGGCACGCGCCTGTTCCTCGCCCATTCCGGTCTCGACGTCGACTCCCCGCTCGGTCAGCAGGCGTACAAGGGCATGGGATCGGGATGGCCGGGCATCCTCGCGACCATGGAGTCGGCACTCACCGGGGTGTGATCGGCGAGGTGTGATCGCCGAGTTGTGATCGGCGAGGTGTGATCGCCGAGGCGGTCCCCCATCGGCCCTCACGAGCACAGTCCCGGCCGAGCCCGCGCCGAGGCGGTCCCCGCCTTCCGTGACATTGTCGACAGCGGGTGCTCAGGCCACCGTGCGCGTCTCGTCCGCCCCGCCCCTCTCGACACGGTAACGTCGGAACGCCGGGAACACTGCGGCGCAGATGAGGACGAGCACGATGACGGCGATGCCGCCGCCGGCCGAGGCGATCGTCGTCGTGGTCGCCTCAGCGGCATAGCCGTGGACGATGTCGGCGATGCGCGGTCCCCCGGCGACGACGACGATGAACACGCCCTGCATGCGACCGCGCATATCATCGCTGGCAGCCTCCTGGAGCATCGTCGACCGGAAGGCCGCGGAGATGATGTCCGCTCCCCCACCGAGTGCGAGCCCGAAGAGCGCGACGACGAGCGCGGCTATCCAGAAGCCGCTCGCGAACGGCAGCGCGAACCCGAAGATCGTCATCGCCGCACCCCAGACGATGATCGCGACGATGACGGCGAGCCCTTGACGTTCGACCTTCGAGACCCACCCGGAGAAGATCCCGGCCAGGGCACTGCCGGCGGCCAGCGCTGCGAAGAGAAGAGAGAAGACGATGCCGCCCTCGGGCGGACCGCCGAAGGTCTCGGTCGCGATCTGCGGGAACAGGGCACGGGGCATGCCGAAGACCATGGCGATGACGTCGACGAGGAGGGAGACCATGACGACGGTGTTCGTCCCGAGGTACCGGAACCCGTCGACGACGCCCTTGAACCCCGAACGCGTGTCCGGCTGCTTCCCCGGCACGAGCGGGGGAAGCCTGACCACGGCGTAGAGCGTGGTCGCGAGGAAGAGGGCGTCGAGGATGTAGAGCATCTGGTAGCCGAAGACCGGAATGAGCGCCCCGCCGATGACGGGACCGGCGACCGCGCCGAGTGTCGCGACCGTCATGTTGAGCGAGTTCGCCGCCGGCAGCAGCGCGAGCGGCACGATCGTCGGCAGCAGCGCCCCGCGGGCGGGCTGGTTGAGTCCGAAGAAGGCCTGCTGCATCGCGAACACGCTGAGCAGCACCCACACGTTGTCGATCTGGATGACGGCGAGGAACGCGAGCAGCGCGCTCGTGACGATGAGGCCGACGGTCGAGATGATGAGGAGCTTGCGCCGGTCGACGACATCGGCGAGCGACCCTCCCCAGAGCCCGAAGACGATGAGCGGGACGAGCCCGAAGACACCGCTGAGCCCGACGTACCCGGAGGACCCGGTGATGTGGAAGATCTGCGCCGGGATGGCGACGACCGTCATCTGCGCACCGAGGACGGTGACGATGTTGGCCAGCCACAGCCGGCGGTAGTTGTCGTATCGGAGCGGTCTCGTGTCCGCGAACAGCCTCATGCTGCGCGCGAAGCGCTCACGCGGACTTCTTCGTCGTCCGCGTCTGCTCGTGCGGGATGAGGGTGGGGGCGACGTTGCTCTCGACGACGTCCTTGGTCACGACCACCTCGGCGACGTCCTCACGGGAGGGCACATCGAACATGATCGGCTGGAGGACTTCCTCCATGATCGAGCGCAGACCACGGGCCCCGGTGCCGCGCAGGAGTGCGAGATCGGCGATCGCCTCGAGGGCCTCGGTCTCGAACCGGAGCTCGACGTTGTCGAACTCGAACATCCGCTGGTACTGCTTGACCAGGGCGTTCTTCGGTTCGGTGAGGATCGACATGAGCGCCGGCCGGTCGAGGTTGGACACGGTCGCGAGCACCGGCAGGCGGCCGATGAACTCGGGGATGAGTCCGAACTTGAGCAGATCCTCGGGCAGGATGTCCGCGTAGAGGTCCTCGTCGTCGTTCTTCGACTGGAGCAGGGCGCCGAAGCCGATGCCGTGCTTGCCCTTGCGACCGGCGACGATCTCCTCCATCCCGGCGAAGGCGCCGGCGACGATGAAGAGGACGTTCGTCGTGTCGATCTGCAGGAAGTCCTGGTGCGGGTGCTTGCGGCCGCCCTGCGGGGGCACCGAGGCCTGCGTGCCCTCAAGGATCTTCAGCAGCGCCTGCTGCACTCCCTCGCCGGAGACGTCGCGGGTGATCGACGGGTTCTCCGACTTGCGGGCGATCTTGTCGATCTCGTCGATGTAGATGATGCCGTGCTCGGCGCGCTGGATGTCGAAGTCCGCGGCCTGGATGAGCTTGAGGAGGATGTTCTCGACGTCCTCGCCGACGTAGCCGGCTTCGGTCAGCGCGGTGGCATCGGCGACGGCGAAGGGCACGTTGAGGCGCTTCGCGAGCGTCTGGGCGAGGTAGGTCTTGCCGGAGCCGGTGGGGCCGACGAGGAGGATGTTCGACTTCGAGATCTCGACATCGGAATCGGCGCTGCCGAGCGTCTTCGCGTCGTCCCCGCCCTGGAGGGCGCGGATGCGCTTGTAGTGGTTGTAGACGGCGACGGAGAGGGCCTTCTTCGCGGGATCCTGGCCGACGACGTACTCGTGGAGGAAGTCGAAGATCTCCCGCGGCTTGGGCAGTTCGAGTTCGGCGTGCTCCGCCGTCGACTCGCTGAGCTCCTCTTCGATGATCTCGTTGCACAGTCCGATGCATTCATCGCAGATGTACACCCCAGGTCCGGCGATGAGTTTCCGCACCTGCTTCTGTGACTTGCCACAGAAGTTACATTTGAGCAGATCTGCTCCGTCCGCACTGCGAGCCACTGTCACAACCTTTCGCCAGGGCGTCTCGCCCCAACTCTACCGCTCGTGTTTCCTGTACCTCAATAGCTTCCCATATGACACTGACGCATCGCCTGCGCGGGGTCATACGGTGTGTCGGAACCGCCTCGGCGGATCGTCCACCCGACCGGCGGCGGAGACGACAGCGGGCCCGGACGACTGTTGCCGTCCGGGCCCGCTGACTGCCGGGGCTCAGGCTCCCTTGCGGGAGGTGAGCACCTGGTCGACGAGACCGTAGTCCTTCGCCTGCTCGGCGGTGAGGAAGAGGTCACGTTCGATGTCGTTCGACACCTGCTCCTCGGTCTTGTTCGAGTGCTTCGACAGCGTCGCCTCGAGCCACTGGCGCATGCGCAGCACCTCGGCGGCCTGGATCTCGATGTCCGAGGCCTGGCCCTGTCCCTGGCCCTGCATCGAGGGCTGGTGGATGAGGACGCGGGCGTTGGGCAGCGCGAGTCGCTTGCCGGGGGTGCCGGCGGCGAGCAGCACGGCTGCGGCCGAGGCCGCCTGGCCCAGGCACACCGTCTGGATCTCCGGCTTGATGTACTGCATCGTGTCGTAGATCGCGGTCAGCGCGGTGAACGAGCCGCCGGGCGAGTTGATGTAGAGGGTGATGTCGCGGTCGGGGTCCTGCGATTCGAGGACGAGCAGCTGCGCCATGATGTCGTCGGCACTCGTGTCATCGACCTGCACGCCGAGGAAGATCACGCGATCCTCGAACAGCTTCGTGTAGGGGTCCTGACGCTTGAAGCCGTACGGCGTGCGCTCTTCGAACTGCGGCATCACGTAGCGCGACACCGGCATCTGGCCGGCGGTCGACCCTGGCATGAGATTCATTGAGTTCATTCTTCCCTGTCTCCCCGTCACTTGTCGTTGACTTCGGACGCCTGGGTCACGACGTCGTCGATGAAGCCGTATTCGAGGGCTTCCTCGGCGGTGAACCAGTGGTCGCGGTCGTTGTCCTTGAGGATCTGCTCGAGCGACTTGCCGGTCTGCTCGGCGGTCAGCTCGGCCATCTGCTTCTTCATGTGGAGGATGAGCTCGGCCTGGATCTTGATGTCCGTGGCCGTGCCGCCGATGCCGCCGAGCGGCTGGTGCATGAGGATGCGCGCGTGCGGGGTCGCGTAGCGCTTGCCCTTGGCACCGGAGGACAGCAGGAACTGCCCCATCGAGGCGGCCATGCCCATCGCGACGGTCGCGACGTCCGGCTTGATGTACTGCATGGTGTCGTAGATCGCCATGCCCGCGGTGACCGAGCCGCCGGGCGAGTTGATGTAGAGCCAGATGTCGGAATCGGGGTCCTCGGCCGCCAGCAGCATCATCTGCGCGCAGATCGCGTTGGCGTTGTCGTCACGGACCTCCGAGCCGAGCCAGATGATCCGCTCCTTGAGCAGACGGTTGAAGATGTGGTCGTCGAGGCCCATGCCCCCACCGGCGTCGAGGCCGACGGGCGCTGTCGTGTCGTGTGCGCTCACGTTTCTCTCCTGTTGGTCTAGATTGGCTTGCTATGGACTCTAACTGGTGCGCCGCAGGTTTTAGTCCCCCCGATCAGCCGTGTTCGCCCTCAGCGTGAAAGGCTGCGATCCGCGGCTGAATGCGCGAAACGGCGGGCACGGTCATCCCGTGCCCGCCGTTGTCAGCGGTGCTCAGTCAGCAGACCCTCGCCGAGGCGGCCGTCGGCCTGCGTGACGGACGCTCACTTCTCGTCGGCGTCGGCCTTCGCATCCTCGGCGACGGTCTCTTCGGCCTCGGCGTCGTCGGCCTCGGCGTCGTCAGCGGAGACGGTCTCGGCGGAGTCGTCGGCGGGAGAGGTGAACTCCTCCATGTCGACGACGTTGCCGTCGGTGTCCTTGACGACGGCGCCGGCCAGCGCCGCGGCGAGCGCCTTGCGGCGCGAGACCTCACCGACGAGGGCGTTGACCTGGCCGGAGTTGTCGAGCATCTGCGCGAACTCGTTCGGGTTCATGCCGTACTGCTGCGACGCGGAGATGAGGTACTCGATGAGCTCGGGCTGCGTGACCTCGACCTCTTCGGCCTCGGCGATGGCATCGAGGACGAACTGCGTGCGCAGGTTGCGCTCGGTCTCCTCGGTGACCTCCTTGCGGTGCTCATCGTCGTCGACGCGGTTCTCGGACTCGAGGTGGCGCTCGACCTCGTCGGTGACGATCTTCGCGGGCACCGGCACGTCGACGGCCTCGATGATCGCTTCGAGGACCTTGTCGCGCGCCTCGGCGCCCTGCGCGAACTCCTTCTGCTTGCCGGCCTGGACCTTGAGGTCCTCGCGGAGTTCGTCGATGGTATCGAACTCGCTGGCCAGCTGCGCGAAGTCGTCGTCAGCCTCGGGCAGTTCGCGTTCCTTGACGGCCTTGAGGGTGACGGTCACGGTGCCCGACTCGCCCTCGTGCTCGCCGCCGGCGAACGTCGTCGAGAAGGTCGTCGACTCTTCGGCCGAGAGACCCTCGAGGGCTTCGTCCATGCCCTCGAGCATGGTCCCGGCGCCCACCTGGTAGGAGATGTCGGAGGCCGAGTCGATCTCCTCGTCGTCGATCTTCGCGACGAGGTCGAGGGTGACGAAGTCGTCCTTGGCCGCCGGGCGGTCGACGGAGGTCAGGGTGCCGAAGCGCGAGCGCAGCTGCTCGAGCTCGTTCTCGACGTCGGCGTCGGTGACCTCGATGGGGTCGACCTCGACGGTGATCGAGTCGTAGGCGGGCAGCGTGATCTCGGGGCGCACGTCGACGTCGACGGTGAAGACGAGGTCGCCGTCCTCGGTGCCGTCGAGGCCCGGGACCTCGGAGATCTCGACCTCGGGCTGGCCGAGCGGCTTGAGATCGTTGGCTTCCACGGCGTCGCGGTAGAACGCGTCGAGTCCGTTGTTGATCGCTTCCTGGATCACGGTGGGGCGGCCGACGCGCTGGTCGATGATGCGCGTGGGGACCTTGCCCTGACGGAACCCGGGGACGTTGACCTGGGAACCGATGGTCTTGTAGGCCTCGTCGACGCTCGGCTTGAGTTCGGCGTATGGGACTTCCACGCTGATCTTGACCCGGGTCGGGTCGAGTTGCTCGACGGAGCTCTTCACAGTGGGACCTTTCAGAATCGACAATCATGCTCGCGGTCGACACGACGGTTCGTCAGTCGTGGGACCGCTGAGGGATCGGACATGGACCATGTCCTTTGGAGATGCAGTCACCCATCCTACGCGAAACGGGAGCCAAAACACGAAAAGCGCCGAGGTGGTCGCGCAGACGAGAAAACCGGCCGAACCACGAGGGTCCGACCGGCCGGTGGAGGGGATGACGGGAATCGAACCCGCACCATCAGTTTGGAAGACTGAGGCTCTACCATTGAGCTACATCCCCGTGTTGCGAATATGACTATATCCGAGGTCGTCGGCACGGGCCAAATCGGGCTTTCATGACGTGTGTCACAGGCCGCGGACGCCGTTGGGACGCCGCCTGCGGATGTGGTTAGATTGAGTGTCGCGGGATGTGGCGCAGCTTGGTAGCGCATCTGTTTTGGGAACAGAGGGTCGCAGGTTCAAATCCTGTCATCCCGACGATCGAGAGCCGCCCTGACCTGCAGGTCAGGGCGGCTCTCCCCCATTCAGCGCCGTTCCCATTGGACGGCATGAGGCTCGACCCGCGGCAGGGAGATTCGCGACAATGGTGTCCCGACCGGATCCAGGAAGGACCCGCCATGGCGCCGCTGCCCCCGTCCTCGCACCCGAGCCCGCTCTCACGCCTGCGCACCCGGACGCGGACCGTGCGCCTGACCGCGCTCGGGGCCGCCGTCGGCCTCGCCCTCAGCGCCTGCACCGCAGGGGACGACCCGAGCTCGGCGCCGGGCACCTCGGCGTTCTCCCCGTCGCAGGCACCGAGTACCGAGACCGGGTCTCCCCCGCCGCTCACCGCCCCCGAGGTCGTCGCCGAGAACCTCGACGCACCGTGGTCGATCGCCTTCGCCGGCAGCTCCCCGCTCGTGTCCGAACGCGATACGGGACGGATCCTCGAACTCTCCGGCGACCGTCCCGCGCAGGTCCGGGAGGTCGGCACCGTGCCCGACGTCGCCGCCGCCGGCGAGGGCGGTCTGCTCGGCCTCGCCGTCGCCGACGACGTCCTCTACTCCTACTTCACGGCCGCCGACGGCAACCGCATCGTCCGCTTCCCGCTCACCGGCGACCCCGGGGGCCTCGGCCTCGGGGAGCCCGAGGTGCTCCTCGACGGCATCCCGGCAGGGACCACGCACAACGGCGGCCGACTCGCCTTCGGACCCGACGGCATGCTCTACGCCACGGCAGGCGATGCGGGCAACAGCGCCTCGGCGCAGGATCGGGACGCCCTGTCGGGCAAGATCCTGCGGCTGACCCCCGACGGCGCGGTGCCCGAGGACAACCCGTTCGACGGGTCGTACGTCTACTCCTACGGTCACCGCAATCCGCAGGGGCTGAGCTGGGACGAGGACGGGACGATGTACGCCAGCGAGTTCGGGCAGAACGCGTGGGACGAGCTCAACGTCATCGAACCCGGGGCGAACTACGGCTGGCCCGAGGTCGAGGGCATGTCCGATCCCGGGGAGGGCGGGGAATTCGTCGATCCGGTCCAGCAGTGGGCCCCGGCGGAGGCGAGTCCGAGCGGGATGACGATCACCGGCGACTCGCTCCTCATCGCCAATCTCCGCGGTGCGACGCTGCGCGAGGTCCCGGTCACCGACCTCTCGCAGTCGCGGACGTCCTACGACGGCGAGTACGGTCGCCTCCGCGACGTCGTCACGACCCCGACCGGGGAGATCTGGATGCTGACGAACAACACCGACGGGCGCGGCGATCCGGGGCCCGACGACGACCGGATCATCCGCATCCCGGCACCGGACTGAGCGGTCGCTCCGTCACAGCGGGGGCGGCCTCAGCGCTCGAAGTCGATGACCTGACGGATGACGGTGCCGGCGGCCAGCGCGTCGAAGGCTGCGTTGATGTCGTCGAGGGCGACGGTCTCGGAGATGAGCTCCTCGACGGGCAGTCGACCCTCACGCCAGAGCTGCGCGTAGATCGGGATGTCGCGGGCCGGCACGGCCGACCCGAGGTAGGACCCGATGACGGTGCGCGCCTCGGCGGTCAGCGTCACCGGGGTGATGCGGGCCTCGGCGTCCGGGGCGGGCAGGCCGACGGTCACGGTGCTTCCGCCCACGGCGGTCGCGGTGAAGGCGGTTTCGAAGGCGCGGGGATGGCCGACGCATTCGATGACGATCGGCGCCGTCCGGTCTCCGAGCTCCTCGGGGGTGTAGACCTCGACCGCGCCGAGCCTCCGCGCATGCTCGAGCTTGTCCGGGTTCGCATCGACGCCGATGACCCCGGCGGTCTCGATCGACAGCGCCGTGATGAGCGCGGCCATCCCGACCCCGCCGAGGCCGACGATCATCACCTCGTCGTCAGGGCCCGGGGCGCCGGCGTTGAGGACCGCTCCCCCGCCGGTGAGCACCGCGCACCCGAGGACCGCGGCGATCGGGGCCGGCACATCGTGGCCGACGGGCACGACGGAGGCGCGGTTGACCACGGCGTGCGTGGCGAAGACCGACGCGCCGAGGTGGTGGAGCACCTCAGCGCCGGAGGCGTCGTGGAGGCGCACCCGATGACCGTCGAAGGGCAGTGTGCCCGCGGCGTTCGTCGCGCTGCCGGGAATGCACGGCAGCTTCCCGTCGGTGAGGCAGTTGCGGCAGACCCCGCAGCGCGGCAGGAACACGGTGACGACCTGGTCGCCGATCTCGAGGTCGTCGACGCCGTCGCCGAGGGCCTCGACGATGCCCGCGCCCTCATGGCCGAGCAGCATCGGCAGCGGCCGGGGCCGGTTCCCGTCGACGACGGAGAGGTCGGAGTGGCACACTCCGGCCGCGGTCAGCCGGATGAGGATCTCCCCGGGGCCCGGCGCGTCGAGGTCGAGCTCCTCGACCGTGAGCGGAGACGACTCCGCATACGGCCGGGCACGCTCCATCTCGCGCAGCACCGCGCCCCGGATCCTCACAGTCCGGCCTGTCCCTCGGTCTCGTAGGCGGCCATGATCCCGATCCGGCGGGAATGGCGTTCATCACCGGAGAAGGGGGTGGTGAGGAACGCGTCGACGATGGCGATCGCATCGGCTTCGGAATGCTGGCGGGCGCCGACGGCGACGATCTGCGCATCGTTGTGCTCGCGGGCGAGCTGCGCGATCTCCGGGTTCCACGCCAGTGCGGCCCTGGCGCCGGTGACGAGGTTGGCCGCCATCTGCTCCCCGTTGCCCGACCCGCCGATGACGACGCCCAGCGAGTCGAGGCCCGCGGCGCGGTCGTCGACGACGGCCTGAGCCGCGGCGATGCAGAACGCCGGATAGTCGTCGAGCGCGTCGTACTCGAGCGCGCCGTGGTCGACGACCTCGTAGCCCTCCTCGCCGAGGTGGTCCTTGAGGACCTCTTTGAACTCGTACCCGGCGTGGTCGGTGCCGAGGTGAACCTTCATCATGTGCCTTTCGTCAGGGGTGGTCAGCTCGCAGCTCGTGGACAGAGCAGCGGACAGTGCAGTGGGCTGAGCGTCAGTCGAAGATCGGACCCTGGTCGCGGGTGCGCTTGAGTTCGAAGAAGCCCGGCGTCGAGGCGACGGCGACGACGCCGTCGAAGAGGCGCCCGGCGTCCTCGCCCTTCGGGGCCGGGGTGACGACGGGACCGAAGAACGCGGTGCCGGCGACCCGGCAGATCGGGGTGCCGACGTCGTCGCCGACGAGGGCCATCGCCTCGTCGTGGGAGGCCTGCAGCGCCGCGTCGTAGTCGTCGCGCTCGGCGTAGTCGAGGAGTTCGGCGGGCAGGTCGAGCTCAGCGAGCGCCTCGGCGACGGCCTTGTCGAAGTCCTGCTCCCCTCCGGGGTGGATGCGGGTGCCGATCGCGGTGTAGAGCGGTTCGGCGATCTCCTCGCCGTGCTCGGCGATCGCGGCGGTGACGACGCGCATCGGGCCCAGGGTGCGGTCGATGAGTTCCCGGTAGTCCTCGGGCAGGTCCTTGTCGCGGTTGAGGATGTTGAGGCTCATCGGATGGAAGCGGACGTCGACGTCGCGGACCTTCGCGACCTCGAGTCCCCACCGGGACGTCATCCACGCCCACGGGCACGCCGTGTCGAACCACAGGTCAAGGGTCTCTCTGCTCATTCTCGCTCCTCATCGGCAGGGGGCGCGCAGCAGCGCCCCGGTCACTGTGCCAATCTACCAACTCCGCGCGCTCCCGGCCCACCGCGTCCTCGTCGCCTGGATCGCACGGCGTCCATGACAGAATGACGACAGTACACATGACTTGATGCGGAGGTCGCCAGACAGTGCCCCAATACAACCTCACCCGCGACGAAGCACGTTCGCGGTCGTCCCACATTGACGTCACGAGCTACGAGCACACGCTCATCCTCACCGGTCGCGGGGACTCGTTCCGGGTGCGGTCCCGGATCCGCTTCACCGCCGATCCGGATGCGACGACCTTCATCGACGCGATCACCGCGAGCGTCGAGAGGATCGTGCTCAACGGCCTCGACCTCGAACTCGCCGAGGTCGTCGCCCCCTCCCGCATCACCCTGCCGGGACTCGCGGCGGAGAACGAGCTCGTCATCGACGCTCATTTCTCCTATATGAACACGGGTGAGGGCCTCCACCGCTTCGTCGACCCGATCGATGACGAGGTCTACCTCTACTCGCAGTTCGAGGTGCCCGACGCCCGCCGCGTCTTCCCCGTCTTCGAGCAGCCCGACCTCAAGGCCCCGTTCTCCTTCACCGTCGTCGCCCCCGAGCACTGGACCGTCGTCTCGAACTCCCCGACACCGACCCCCGGCGATCCGGCGGAGACCTTCGCCGACCTCGGCGAGGAGGCCGCCGAGGGCATGGCCGTGTGGCAGTTCGCCCCGACGACCCCGATCTCCTCCTACATCACCGCGATCATCGCCGGCCCCTACCGCAGCGTCCACTCCGAGCTCGTCTCCTCCGACGGCCAGCCGGTGCCGCTGGGCCTCTACTGCCGCGAATCCCTCTTCGAGCACCTCGACTCCGACACCCTCTTCAGGATCACCCGCGCCGGCTTCGAGTTCTTCGAACGCGAGTTCGGGGTGCCCTACCCGTTCGAGAAGTACGATCAGCTCTTCGTCCCCGAGTTCAACGCCGGGGCGATGGAGAACGCCGGGGCCGTGACGATCCTCGAGAACTACATCTTCCGCTCCCGTCCCACCGAGGCCCTCGTCGAGCGCCGCACCGTCACCGTCCTCCACGAGCTCGCACACATGTGGTTCGGCGATCTCGTGACGATGAAGTGGTGGAACGACCTGTGGCTCAACGAGTCCTTCGCCGAGTTCATGTCGACGCTCGCAACCGCCGAGGCGACGAAGTACACCGAGGCGTGGACGACGTTCGCGACGATCGAGAAGTCGTGGGCCTACCGGCAGGATCAGCTGCCGAGCACGCACCCGATCGTCGCCCCCATCGAGGACCTCGCCGACGTCGAGGTCAACTTCGACGGCATCACCTACGCCAAGGGCGCCTCCGTGCTCAAGCAGCTCGTCGCCTGGGTCGGCCGAGCCGAGTTCTTCGCCGGCCTCGCCCAGTACTTCGAGAAGCATGCGTGGGCGAACACGGAACTGTCCGACCTGCTGCGCGAGCTCGAGGCGACGAGCGGACGCGACCTCGCGACCTGGTCGAAGCTGTGGCTCGAGGAATCCGGCGTCAACCTCATCGAGGCGAGCGTCGAGACCGCGCCGGCCGACACCGCCCAGGAATCGGACTCCTCCCCCGCCGAGGTGGTCACGCGGCTGCGGGTGACGCAGAAGCCGTGGATCATCGAAGGGCAGCCGGTGCCGTCCCTGCGTCCGCATCGCCTCGCGATCGGCTTCTACTCCGAGAACGCGGAGGGCCGGCTCGTGCGCACACATGCCCTTCCGCTCGATCTCGACTCCGCCGAGGCGGACGTGCCCGAGGCCGTGGGACTGCCCAAGCCCGACGTCATCGTCGTCAACGACGCCGACCTCACCTATGCGAAGGTCCGCTTCGATCCCGAGAGCATGCGGGTCGCGGCGGCGCGCCTGAGCGACTTCGACGATTCCCTCACCCAGCTGCTCGTGCTCAGCACCCTGTGGGACTCCGTGCGCGACGGCGAGCTGCCGGCCGGCGTCTACATCGAGACCCTGCTCAACCACCTCGGGGCGATCACCCACTCCTCCGGTCTGCTCACGCAGTTGCGCCAGCTCGAGACGGCCGTCGGGGCCTACCTGCCCCCGGCCGAGCGGGCACAAGCGCACACCCGCGTCGCCGACCGCCTCGGCGAGCTCTTCGCATCAGCCCCGGCCGGATCGGATCAGGCGTTCCAGTTCCTCCGCGGAGTCATCCGGCATGCCGAATCTTCGGCGCAGATCGACCAGCTGCGGCAGTGGCTCGACGCCGCCGAGGTCGGCGGCATCACGATCGACACGGACCTCAAATGGGAGCTGCTCATCGCGCTGTCGAACCACGATGCGATCGCCGAGTCCGCGATCGCGGACATGGCCGCCGAGGATCCCAGCGCCACCGGACAGCGGCAGGCCGCGACCGCACGGGCCGCCAGGGCCACCTCGGCGGCGAAGTCGCAGGCCTTCACCCGGATGATCGACGAGGTCGACCTGCCGAACTCGGAGCTCGGGGCCCTGGCCACCGGGTTCGCGATGGGACTGCAGACCGACACCGGTGAGCTCATCGCCGCCGAACCGCCCCTCCTCGACTTCGCCACCGAGTACTTCCAGCGGGTCTCGGGCTGGTGGGAGACCCGGACGCTCGAGATGGCGCAGACGATGACGCTCAAGCTCTTCCCGCCGGCCACCGCCCACACCGTGGCCCAGGCGACGACGTGGCTGACCGATCATCCGGCGGCCCCGAAGGGACTGCTGCGACTGATGCGGGAGAACCTCGCCGACGCGCAGCGGGCGCTGACGGCTCAGGAGACGTCCAGCATGGTTGAGGACCCGTCCAAGATCGCTCGCTAGGCTCGAGGGCATCATGACTTCTGATTCTCTCGAGACCACTCTGCTCGCCGCCTCGCAGATCGATTGGGCGTTCCTCCTCGACGTCCCGCTGCGGGTCACCATCATCATCGTCGGTGCGCTCATCATCAACTTCCTCATGCGCATCGTCATCCGCCGCTTCGCCGCAGGCGTGGCGAAGGGCACCGTCGGCAGCTCGAAGGCGACGTCGCGGTTCTCCACCTCGGCGATGGAGTCGCAGTTCACCGGCATCGACCAGGCGACGATCAGGGAGCGGCGCGCCCAGCGCGCGCAGACGGTGGGACGGATGCTCTCCTCGGTGACCTCGATCGTCATCGCCGTCGTCGCGAGCCTCATCGTCCTCTCCGAGCTCAACTTCAACGTCGGCCCGATCCTCGCCTCGGCGGGTATCGCGGGTGTCGCGATCGGCTTCGGGGCCCAGGCGCTCGTCAAGGACTACCTGTCGGGCTTCTTCATGGTCATCGAGGACCAGTACGGGATCGGCGACTCCGTCGACCTCGGCGAGGCGATCGGCACCGTCGAGGACGTCGGCCTGCGCACCACCCAGGTCCGCGGCCTCGACGGGACGCTGTGGCATGTGCGCAACGGCGAGATCCTCCGCGTCGGCAACCAGTCGCAGGGCTGGGCCCGCGCCGTCCTCGACATCCCCGTCGCCTACAACACCTCGGTGGCGACGTATTCGAAGGTCATCGCCGATACGACGAAGGTCATCGAGGAGGACCCGGAGATCGCCGATGCGATCCTCGAGCAGCCCGAGATCTGGGGTGTCGAGTCCCTGTCGGCGCAGTCGCAGGTCATCCGCACGGTGCTCAAGACGAAGCCGAACCAGCAGTGGAAGGTCGCGCGCGCCTTCCGTGCCGAGCTCAAGCGCCAGATGGACAAGTACGGCATCCACATCCCGATCACGCAGGAGACGGTCTTCCGCACGCTGCCCGACCCCACCGAGGCGGCGAAGATCAAGTCGACGAACGAAACCGAGGACGACTCCGAGGACCACGACCGCGAGTCCGCGTCGACCGGCGGCTCGGGCAAGTCCCCGGCGACCGGTCGGGCCTCCGGCAGTCGCGCGCCGGGCGGTCGCTCGACGGGCAGCCGGTCGGGTGTCGGACACAAGGGCAGCGGGAATCCCGAGGGAAGGAAGCGATGAGCTCAGAGACGATCTTCGACGCGGTCGGCGGCCACCCGACGTTCACCCGGCTCGTCGACGCGTTCTACGCCAATGTCGCCGCCGACGAACCGCTCATCAGCATGTACCCGGAGGGCCACGACCTCACCGGAGCCAAGCATCGGCTCCAGATGTTCCTCGAGCAGTACTTCGGCGGGCCGACGACGTATCAGGAGGAGCGGGGCCACCCGCGTCTGCGGATGCGCCACTTCCCGTTCCCCGTCGACTTCGACGCTCGGGATCGGTGGCTGCGGGCGATGCGCGGGGCGCTTGACGAAATCGACCTGCCGCCCCTCTACGACGAGGTGTTCTGGGACTACTTCCAGCGCGCCGCCACCGCGATGGTGAATACGAACAGCACCGGAGCCTGAGGCTGCGAACTACGTCGATGCGCGTTCTGTTCTGCGCACACCGGCATCTGCGGCTCACCGTGGTATGCAGGGCTCATGTCAGGACCAGAGCCCTGCGAATCAGGGTGAGCCCTAGCATGTTCGTGCCGCCCCCTGCCGTCTGCCTCAGGCGGCCTTCCGGGTGAGGAGGTGGCCGCCGGGGGTGACGACGCGCAGCCAGCCCGCGGATTCCATGACCGGGCAGGCGGCGTTCGCCGCTGGCGGGAGGAAGCGGAGGCCTGCGGCGGCGAAGGCGAGGCCCGCCGGCAGCGTCGTCCCGTGGTCGCCCGTCAGCGGGGCCGCCCACACCCGTGCCCGGAGCGCTTTGACCGCGTGCGAGCCCGCCCCGTCGGGAGTGCCGTCGGCGACCTCGGCGATCCCCGCCTCGGCGCCGGCGATAAGGGCGGTCGGGGCGATCGTGTCCGTCTGCTCCCACGGTCCCCGAGGTGGGGCGATGCCGGCCCAGGAGACGAGCATCGACGTCGGCGGCAGCGGGAGGCTCGTGCCGTTCTCCGCGCGGGCGAAGCGGTCGGTCAGCGCGGCGAGCGGGACGACCTCGTCGAGGCCGTCGAGTTCGGGGGAATCGAGCCGCTGCATCCGCATCGCGAGCACGAGCGGGGTCGAATCGCCGATCCCGTGCGGGAAGAGCGGAGCGACGGTGAGGACGAGGACCTCCGAGGCGACCTGCAGGCGCATCGCCCCGTCGGGATCGAGTCGGTGCGCCAGCGAGGTGAACGCGGCAAGGTCGGACAGGGCCTTCTCATCGGCGATCTCGAGGGTCGTCATCGGCGCAGGCTCCGCATCCGCGCGGGGGCGCGCACGACCGACTCGAGGGCGACGATCTCCTCCTCGCTCAGGCGCCGCGGACGACCGCTGGCCTGGTCGACGAAGGCGATGACGGTCTCGGAGACCGTGTAGACGAGGGAGCCGTCGGGCTCGACGATGACGTAGCTGATCGTCACCGAGGCGGGCCGCACCTCGCTGATGACGAGATCGACGGCGATCGGTCCGGGACGGTAGCTGATCGGGGCGCGGTATTCGATGGCGTGCGAGGCGACGAGGAGTTCGGTCGTCGCCGAGGCGGCCCCGAAGACCTCGGGCATCGGAAGACCGGAGACCACCTCGGCGGCGCCGTACTCCCCCGGCCCGACGGCGGCGTCGCGGCTCTGCGTCGGGGATCCCAGCGCCCGGACGCGGGCCTCTTCGAGGAGCCGGAGCTGGACGACGTTGTTGACGTGTCCGTAGGCGTCCATGTCACCCCATCTCAGTTCGAGGAGGACTCGGGTGAATTCGTCGAGAAGGGGGTTCGTGGCGCCTGAGTGCATGATCCCATGATGCCATCCCGCAGACCCCGGCCTGTGCCCGGGCGACTCATCCCGCCGCAGGTGGCTCACCGGACCGGATCACCCGCGTGCCCGCTCGAACTGCCCTGTTGCCGGCGGTCGTGCGATGCGTCTCCTCGCAGGTCGCACGGTGCCCGGGTAGGATCGAGACGATGTCCGACCCTGTCCTTCCGGAGGCCCATGTGAGCGAAACCGAACCGACCCTCGCCGAGGCGAATGTCGCCCGTCTGCACGAACTCCTCGAGTTGAGGAAGGTCGCCGTGGACGAGTCGAGGCGGGAGTCGGATCATTTCGTCGGGCCGAGCCAGTACAAGCCCGACGGCCGCGTCTTCGGCGGTCAGGTGCTCGCGCAGTGCATCGTCGCGGCCGCCGCGACCCTGCCCGCCGACCGCCTCATCCACTCGCTGCACGGCTATTTCCTGCGGGCCGGCGACGTCGCCGAACCCATCGAGTTCGGGGTCGAACGCCTCCGCGACGGCCGGTCCTTCTCCGCTCGACGCGTCCACGCCTATCAGAAGGACGTGCCGATCCTCTCGCTCATCGCCTCGTTCCAGGACGAGCAGCCGGGATTCGAGCACTCCGAGCCGATGCCCACGGGAATCCCGGGCCCCGAGGACAGCCCCGATCTGCGGGAGCTGCTCGCCGCCGACGATTCCCTGCGCGTCACCGAATGGTTCAATCGGCGCCCCTTCGACATCCGTCCCGTCGAGCCCTTCGGGGTTCCCGGTGCCGGGGACATCGACACGGAGCTGCCCGAGCAGCACGTGTGGTTCCGCGCGAGCGCGCACTTCGGCGACGACCCCGTGCTCAATGCGGCGGCGCTGGCCTATGCCAGCGACTTCAACCTCCTCGAACCGGTGCTGCGCAAGCACGACCTCACTTGGGCCACCCCCGGCCTGCGGGTCGCGAGCCTCGACCATGCGATGTGGTGGCATCGGCGCGTCCACGTCGACGACTGGATGCTCTACGTCCAGGAATCGCCGGCGGCCCGCGGCGGTCGCGGTCTCGGCTACGGGCGGATCTTCTCCCGCGACGGCGAGCTCCTCGCCACCGTCGCGCAGGAGGGCATGGTCCGCGTCAAGGACATGCCGTGAGCGATGACAAGACCGCGATGATCGAGATCCTCGCCTCGATCCTCAGTCGCCTCGTCAACGTCGCCCTGTGCCTCGTGCTCACGTCGATCGCGCTGCTCATCCTCCGGGATCGCACGGATCTCCACATCGGACTCGTCGCGATCATCGCGCTCGTCCTCGGCATCCTCGCCACGTTCGTCGTCCGCTGGCTGCTCACGCTCTTCCACCGCCTGTGGCGGAAGCTCTTCGACCGCTTCGAACCCGGAGCCGGCCCGCGCTCATAGACCGCCGCCCACGCACGAGGGCCCCGGCATGATGCCGGGGCCCTCGTGTGCTGAGTCCGTCAGTCGCGGGTGAGGCGACGATGGGTGACGCGGTGCGGGCGGGCCGCATCCTCGCCGAGGCGCTCGACCTTGTTCTTCTCGTACGCTTCGAAGTTGCCCTCGAACCAGTACCACTGAGCCGGGTCCTCGTCGTTGCCCTCCCACGCGAGGATATGCGTGGCGACGCGGTCGAGGAACCAGCGGTCGTGGGAGACGACGACGGCGCAGCCGGGGAACTCGAGCAGCGCGTTCTCGAGCGATCCCAGGGTCTCGACGTCGAGGTCGTTCGTCGGCTCGTCGAGGAGGAGCAGGTTGCCGCCCTGCTTGAGCGTGAGCGCGAGGTTGAGGCGGTTGCGCTCACCACCGGAGAGCACTCCGGCCTTCTTCTGCTGGTCGGGACCCTTGAAGCCGAACGCGGAGACGTAGGCGCGCGAGGGCATCTCGACGGCGCCGACCTGGATGAAGTCGAGTCCGTCGGAGACGACCTCCCACAGCGACTTCTCCGGATCGATGCCCCCGCGGGACTGGTCGACGTAGGAGATCTTCACGGTCTCGCCGACCTTGAGGTTGCCGTTGTCGAGCTCTTCGAGGCCGACGATCGTCTTGAACAGCGTCGACTTGCCGACGCCGTTGGGGCCGATGACGCCGACGATGCCGTTGCGCGGCAGCGAGAAGCTCAGTCCGTCGATGAGCAGGCGGCCGTCGAAGCCCTTCTCGAGGTCCTTCGCTTCGATGACGATGTCGCCGAGGCGGGGGCCGGCCGGGATCTGGATCTCTTCGAAGTCGAGCTTCCGCGTCTTCTCGGCCTCAGCGGCCATCTCCTCGTAGCGGGCGAGACGGGCCTTCGACTTCGTCTGCTTGGCCTTCGGGTTCGACCGCACCCATTCGAGTTCGTCCTTGAGGCGCTTGGCGAGCTTCGCGTCCTTCTTGCCCTGGACCTGCAGACGCTCGCGCTTCTTCTCGAGGTAGGTCGAGTAGTTGCCCTCGTAGGGGTAGAGGTGACCGCGGTCGACCTCGGCGATCCATTCGGCGACGTGGTCGAGGAAGTACCGGTCGTGGGTGATGGCGATGACGGCGCCGGGGTAGGACTTGAGGTGCTGCTCGAGCCAGAGCACGGATTCGGCGTCGAGGTGGTTCGTCGGCTCGTCGAGGAGGAGCAGGTCGGGCTTCTCCAGCAGGAGCTTGCACAGCGCCACGCGGCGGCGCTCACCGCCGGAGAGGACGCTGACGTCGGCGTCGGGCGGCGGGCAGCGCAGCGCGTCCATGGCCTGTTCGAGCTGCGAGTCGAGGTCCCACGCATCGGCTGCGTCGATGGCCTCCTGCAGCTTGCCCATCTCCTCCATGAGGGCGTCGAAGTCCGCGTCGGGGTTCGCCATCTCCTCGGAGATCTCGTTGTAGCGGTCGAGCTTCGCCTTGATCTCGGCGACGCCCTCTTCGACGTTGCCGAGCACGGTCTTGTTCTCGTTGAGCGGGGGCTCCTGCATGAGGATGCCCACCGTGTAGCCGGGGCTGAGCCGGGCTTCGCCGTTCGACGGCTGTTCGAGGCCGGCCATGATCTTGAGGATCGTCGACTTGCCGGCGCCGTTGGGGCCGACCATGCCGATCTTCGCCCCCGGGTAGAAGGACATCGACACGTCGTCGAGAATGACTTTGTCACCGTGCGCCTTGCGCGCCTTGTGCATGGTGTAAATGAATTCGGCCATAGTGGCCCCAGATTATCGGTTGGCGCGCCTCCGCGCCAAACGCATCAGCCTCCGCCCAGCGACGGTCCGTCCGAGCTCGACGAGCCCTCCGAACCGCTGCCGGAGCCCGACGACGACCCGCTCGAATCCGACGAGCCGCTCGAGGACGAACCGCTCGACGACGAGCCTCCGGAGCCCGACGAACCCGAGGAGTCGCTCGAGCCCGAGGAGCTGTCCGGGCTCGGGGTCTCCGCGTCGTCACCGGTGATGTTCTCACCCGGGAGGTGACCGGCACCGTTGTCGTCGCCGTCCTCATCGCGCATCTCCCCCTTGGGCGCCTCGACGCCTTCGGGTCGGTCGACCTTGCCGAGCAGGCACGCTCCGGTCGATTCCGAGGGGGGCATGAGCTCGGCGGTGGCCTTGCCGGCGCGGATCTCCCCGACGACGCAGCCCTTCTCCGTCTTCACCCCGAAGACCTTCGAGGGCACTTCGTTGCCCAGCGGCGATTCGTCGAGGGTGGCCTCGAGCTGCTCGGGCTTGTATCCGGCGTCGATCATCGTGTCGAAGAACTTCTTCGTCGACGGCACTGATTCGGAGTCACCGGTCAGCGGTTCGACCGCCTTGATGACCTTGTCGACTTCGGCCTCGGGCTTCGCCGACGTCGTCGCCGGCGCCGGTTCCGCATTGTCGTCGAGTCCGAGCAGGGAGCAGCCGGACAGGGCGATGGTCAGGGCTGCGACACCCAGGAGGGGAACGACACGCATGGATCACCTTGGGGAGGACGACGACGAACGTTCTCACTCTAGCCGATGACACTGTCAGACCGCGCAGACGATGCCGGCCCTGCTCTCCAGCCGGCCCCGGACGGTCAGAACGGTGCCGCGGCGGCCGCCGTCGCCTCGGCGATCGCGGGATCCCTCCCTTGCCCGTCGCCTGGGCGGGTGTCGGTGTCCTCGCCGGTCTCATCGGGTGCGGTGTCATCGGGGTCGGTGTCCTCGCCGTCCGCGTACCCGTCGGTCTCCGCGGCCTGTCCGTGCGCTGTGTCGGACGGCGCCGTGTCGGACGACACCGCGGCAGGCGACCAGCCGCCGGCCCCGGCGGCCCGGTCGCCGTCCGACCCCGCGAAGTCGGATCCCTCCCCCACGACGTCGGGTCCGGATCCCTCCCCGCCGGCACCGGGGCCGGACGGGTCGGCCGTCGCAGCGCGCGGGGCCTCGCCGGGCTCCGGGAGTCTACCCCACCCGGAGCTTCCCTGCGCGTCTCCGGCCGGCTCGGCCGGCCGCGGTCGCGTCGTCGCCGACTTCCGATAGTGCGCCGTGCCGAAGCGCAGGTCGGGGCCGATGTGATCGGCGATGACCGTCGGTGCGATCCCGGACCGCTCTCCGCTGGCCCACTCGCGATTGCGCAGGTGTCCTTGGACGAGCACCGTCGTGCCCTGCTCGACCGACGTGCCGACGTTGCTGGCCAGGGTGCCGTAGCAGTCGACGCCGAACCACGAGGTGCCGTCCTCGGCGAATTCGCCGGTCGATTTGTCGAGCTTCCAGTGGTTGACGGCGAGCCGGAATGACGCACAGGGGCGTCCGGTGGGCAGAGTCCTCAGATTCGGGACGGTCGCGACGGTGCCGCAGACGTTGATGGGGATGGTCGACATTGCTTCCTCGCTTCTCTTCGCACGGTCGGCGAGACCCGATCGGGGGTCTGCTGCCTCGTCGGCGCAGTCTCCCTCGATTCCCGCCGTGGGTGTTCCAGCGAAGCGCGCGCTGCCCCGTTCTGTCGAGAGGGCGACGATGCCCTGTGGACAGCGCGTGGCCGTCCACAGGGCATCTGCACGCGAGTCGTGCCGCCAGTGAGCTCGAGTCTCAGGCGAGTCTCTCGTACGCGTCGCGGTGCTCGGCGATGACCGCGTTGACCGGCTGCAGATAGGAGCTCTGCGCGGCCTGGGCGACGGCGGTGCGCAGGTCGCGGTCGACCGCCTCGGCGGCTTCGTCTGCCCCTTTGTTCCGCGCGTTGCGGGCGATCACCGAGGTGATGACCGAGCCGAGGATCCCGACGACGAGGAGGCCGATGACGACGGCCCACGTCCACCCGGGGAGGGCTCCGGGAACGGCGAACGTCAGGGCCGCGACGACGATGAGGCCGAGGAGACCGATGACGGTGGCGACGAAGAAGACGATCTGGAGGAAGCCGGCGAACGACCACCAGCCGGGGGTGCGACGCTCGATGTCCACAGCCGTGACGGCCGAGTCGAGGGTGTCGGCGAGCTGGTTCGTGCTCTGCTTCTCCGCCTCGGCGGCGGCAGTCTGCCACGGACGCGGCAGCGTCGAGACGGATTCGGTGATGAGGTCGTGGGCCATGAGCCGGACCTGCGAGCTCTGCGTCTTGCTCGTCGCCGGCACCGAGGCGCGGATGAGCTCATCGCGGGTCAGCCCGTGCTTGGCCCCGAGCGGGTCGGGGGCGTTGCGCTGCATCCACGCGAGCAGCGGGTACCCGGTGCGCTTGTAGGCGCGGCGGATGTAGTCGTCGTGAACGGTCTGCGCGACGGCCTCGACACCGGCGGCCTCGGACATCGTCTCGACGAGATGGGAGGCACCCGGCAGCTCGTCCGGGGTGGCGACCGGGTCGCCGAGCTCGGCCTTGATCCGCCGGGCCATCGCCTGCATGTCGGCCAGCAGCCGTTCGGCCGCGGCCTGCTTCGAGTCGAGGGTGTCGGCGAGGATCGACCGCAGCTGCGGGATGCCCTCGCGGGTCACGGCCGAGGACAGCCGCACCTCGGTGTCGGTGAGTCCGTCCTCGGCAAGCAGCTGCCGGAGATGATCGGCGGCGGCCTTCTGCTCCTCGGGGCTGAGCTTGTCGACCTGGTTGAGCACGACGACCATGTTCGAGCTGTTCTCCGCGAGCTTCGTCAGGTACTCCGAGTGGAGGGAGAAGTCCGCGTACTTCTGCGGGTCGACGACCCAGAACACGACGTCGACGAGCCCGACGAGGCGGTCGGATTCGACGCGGTGCTCGACGGCCGTCGAGTCGTGGTCGGGCAGGTCGAGGAGGATGAGCCCGTGGAGGCGGCGCTGGTCGTCGCCGTCGAGCGCGGACTCACGCCACGTGCGGCTGCGCTCGGGCACCTTGAGCCAGTCGAGGATCTCCCGGCCGCCTTCTCCCCAGACGCACGCGGTGGGACGGGAGGTCGTGGGACGGCGGACGCCGACCCGGGCGATGTCGAGGCCGGCGACGGCGTTGAAGAGCGAGGACTTGCCCGACCCCGTCGAGCCGGCGAAGGCGACGACGGTGAAGTCCTCGCCGAGGTCGAGGCGATCGTCGGCGCGCTCGAGCAGGCTCTGGGCGTCGGCGCGGACGTCGGGGCTGACCTTGTCGGGGTCGAGCGCGAGCGAGTGGCGGATGCCCTCGGCCAGCCGGCGGATCTCGGACTGTGCCGAATCGTTCACAATGCCTCCTCGAGGCGGGCACCGGCGGTCCGGAGGGCTCCGGACTGCCGCGTGGGCACCGCTGTCAGTCGTAGTGCGCTGTCGAATGGGACGCGGCAGTCGCCGACGATGCCGGCGGCCGCGGTGAGGAAGCGGTCCCTGATCGAGGCGATGAGGCTGACGGCCTCCTGTTCGCCGAAGATCGTTCCCGCAAGGTTGAGGGCGACCCCGGGACCGGCGGCCTGCGCGTCCGCGGCCCGGGCGTGCTGGGGGTCCCAGAAGGTCGCATATTCGAGGACCGCGCACACGCCGTTGACGCCGAAGGAGAGGATCCGCGCCTTCGACTTCTTCCCCTGACCGATGTCGCGGACGAGGGCGTTGACCTCGTTCGACCAGCCGCTCACCGCCTCCTTGACCCGGTCCTCGAGTTCGCTCGTCGGGGCGCGCAGGCCAGGATCGGATTCGACGAGAGCGGCACCGGCCGGGGTGCGGCCCCAGTCGTCGACGACCCCGTCGACGACGTCGACGGCGGCTTCGCGCAGGGAGATCGCGGCACTGCGCAGGATCGCGATGTGCAGAGGCGAGGCGGCATCGTGCTTGCCCGTCACGGCGGCGGAGATCCGGTCGCGCATGCGGGCCATCGTCGGTTCGAGACCGCGGAAGAGCTGTCCGGTGCCGACGAAGTCCTGCCATCGGGCGTTGACCGCCCCCTGGAGGATCCGGCCGTCGGAGACGACTGTGGAAAGCCCGTCGTGGGCGGCGCGGAAGCGCTCGTCGACGATGCGGGCGAGCTGGGCGTGCGCCTCCTCCTGGGACTCGGCGCAGGAGGCGAGGGTGTCGACGCGGGCCGGGAGCGCGGCGATCGACCCGGTCAGGGTGCGCCGCCGGATCCGGTTCCGGGATTCGGCTTCCGAGCTGACCTCCTGGATCCACGAGCGGATCGGGTAGACGGCCGTGTGCGGGAGCAGCCCGTCCTCGAGCGGGAGCTCGGCGACGGAGAAGATCGGCGACTGGGCGAGTCCCGCCTCGGAGAGGAGATGGGAGAGGTGGTGGCGGACTTCGCGGTTCGCCTCCGGCGGCACCCGGTCGAGGACGATGGCCACCGAGGTGCTCCGCTGCGCCGCATCGCGCAGCAGGGTCCACGGCGCGGCGTCGGCGTAGCGGTTGGCCGTGGTGACGAAGAGCCAGAGGTCCGCGCACATGAGGATGCGGCGGGCGAGATCCCGGTTCGCCTCGGCGATCGAGTCGATGTCGGGGCAGTCGAGGATCGCGGTGCCCGGCGCGATGTCGGCATCGGGGATGAGGACGAGCGCCGGGGTCGGCGAGGCCGGGTCGGTGCTGCGCGGCAGGTCCGCGAGGAAGGTCTGGGCCTCGAAGTGCTTCGCGTCGGCGGGGTTGTGGATGACGATCGGGTTCGCCGTCGTCGGACGGCGCACTCCGGCGGGGCTGACCGCGCGCCCGATGAGCGAGTTGACGAGTGTCGATTTGCCGGCCCCGGTGGACCCGCCGACGGCGATGAGGAACGGTGCGGGAGCGCGGTTGATCCGCGGGAGGATGAAGTCGGTCATCTCAGCCGAGAGCGATCCGAGCAGACGGCGGCCCTCGGCCGCGTCGTCGGTCTGCAGGGTGAAGCGGGTCTCGGAGATCCTCTTCGCGATATCGGCGAGAGCTCCGCCCACGGGTGGCGTCACGGCATTTCCGCTGTCTGTCATCACGCATCCACTTTCCACGTTTTCACAGCTGAGCTCCACCAGGCACGCCGTGACGAGCGACAATTGCCCTGGACTGTGCGCCCCCGGCGGGGCTCGAACCCGCGACCTACCGCTTAGAAGGCGGTTGCTCTATCCGACTGAGCTACGGAGGCCCCCACATCGTAACCGATCGCCGCCGGGCAGACGAAAGAGGCCCCGCACTCCCCCGCCTGGTCAGATGACCGGGTCGAGGGTGCGGGACCGCTGAGGTGTCGTCAGTTCAGTGCGTGCTGCCGGCCTTCTCGAGCGCCTTGCGCACCGTGACGAACGCCAGGATGACGACGCCGGTCAGGGCGAGGATGACGGCGAGGGCTTCGACGCCGAAGGCCACTTCGGCCGCGAGCGGAAAGAAGCCGGCGACCATGAACCCGAGCAGGGCGATCATGGTCAGAGCAGTGGCTGTGGTGAAATACGCGGATCCGTTGTTCATGGGTCATCCTCCTTCTTCCTGAATCCGACGATAGACCCGTTCGGCGCGCCTGTCACCGCTTACTCGTCGGAAAGTTTCCTCCGCGCCTCGAGAGCGTCCTCGAGGCGGTCGACCTTCGCCTCGATCTCCCCGTCATGACCAGGGCGGATGTCGGCCTTGATGACCAGGGAGATGCGCGAGCCGAACGGTGCGACCGCCTCGGTGGCGCGCTTGACGACGTCGAAGACCTCGTCCCATTCGCCCTCGATCTCGGTGAACATGCTCGTCGTGCGGTTGGGCAGCCCGGAGGCGCGGACGACCTCGACGGCTGCGGCGACGGCCTCGTGGACGGAGCCGTCGCTGCGGCCGGTGCCCGAGGGGGCGACGGAGAATGCGAGAAGCATGGTGGTGCCTTCCTGTTGATGTCGCTGGTCTGCTGTCGTGTCCGGTGTCGTCAGTTCGGGGCCGAGGAAACGCTGCGGCGGTGCTCCGGTCAGCTCGCCGAGGTGGGTCAGACGGGCGCCAAGGCGTGGGGCTCGCCGTCCGGCAGCTCGACGGTCACCGCGTCCCCGGGTCGCACCGTGCCGCTGGTCGAGACGATGCCCATGACACCTGCCAGGCGCACGGTCTGGCCCTCGTCGTCGCGGAAGACGACCTGCCCCAGCAGTCCGGGGATCAGTCCGTCGATCTGCGCACACGGATTGCGCAGACCGGTGAGCGTGACGACGGCGTCCCCGATGCCCAGGCGCGTGCCCACGGGCAGCGCGAGGAGATCGAGGCCGAGCGTCGTGATGTTCTCGCCCAGTTGCCCGGGGCCGACGGTGAACCCGGCGGCACCGAGGCGGTCGAAGAGCTCCGCGTGGAGAAGATGGACCTGACGGAGGTTCGGCGCCGAGGGCGTGCGGGCGAGACGGGAGCGATGCTGGACGGTGACGCCGGCGTGCGCGTCACCGCGCACGCCGATGCCCTCGACGAGGTCGATCGCGTCGCGGACAGGCTTCGAGAACGCATGCTCCGCGTCGCTGCTGACACTCACCACCCGCGCCGCCGCCATCGGACCTCAGCTCTGGGCGGGAACGGTGATGATGAGCGAATCGCCCTGGCCGCCGCCGCCGCACAGCGCCGCGACACCGGTGCCGCCGCCTCGGCGCTGGAGTTCGAGGGCGAGCGTGAGGACGATGCGGGCCCCGGAGGCCCCGATCGGGTGGCCGAGCGCGATCGCACCGCCGTTGACGTTGACCTTCTCGGGATCGATGCCGAGGTCCTGCGTGCTCGCGAGTCCGACGGCGGCGAACGCCTCGTTGATCTCGTAGAGGTCGAACGAGTCGGGGGCGACGCCCTCCTTCTCGGCGGCCGCGCGGATCGCCTGCGAGGGCTGGTGCTGGAGCGTCGAGTCCGGACCGGCGGTCCATCCGTGCGCGCGGATCTCGGCGAGGATCGGCGCCCCGAGCTCCTCGGCCTTCTCCTTCGACATGACGACGACGGCGGCCGCACCGTCGGAGATCTGCGAGGCGTTGCCCGCGGTGATCGCCCCGTCCTTGCGGAAGGCCGGACGCAGCTTCGCCATCGACTCGGGCGTCGTGTCCGGGCGCACGCCCTCGTCGTCGGTCACCGTCGTCTCGCCCTTGCGGCTGGTGATAGTCACGGGCACGACCTCGTTCTCGAAGACTCCGGACTCCCACCCGGCCGCGGCGCGCTGGTGCGACTGCGCGGCGAACGCGTCCTGCTGCTGGCGACTGAACTCGGAATCGCCCTTGTTCGCCTCCTCGGTCAGCCCGCCCATCGCCTGGTCGGTGAACGCGTCCCAGAGGCCGTCGTAGTCCATATGGTCCTTGACGACGACATCGCCGTACTTGTACCCTGCCCGCGACTTCTCGAGCAGGTGCGGGGCCAGCGTCATCGACTCCTGTCCGCCGGCGACGACGACGTCGTACTCCCCGGCGCGGACGAGCTGCGCGGCCTGCGTGATCGCGTTGATGCCCGAGAGGCAGAGCTTGTTGATCGTGATCGCGGGCACGCTCATCGGGATGCCCGCCTGGGCCGCGGCCTGACGTGCCGGGCCCTGGCCGAGGCCGGCCTGGAGGACCTGTCCCATGATGACGTATTCGACCTCATCACCGGAGATGCCCGCGCGGTCGAGGGCACCCTTGATCGCGGCGGCCCCGAGGTCGACCGCGGTCTGCGATCCCAGGGCTCCCGAGAGCTTGCCGAACGGTGTGCGCGCGCCTGAGACGATCACTGCTTCAGTCATGTTTCCTCCTTGATCAAGGATGTCCTCGCCCCGGGCAGGTGCTGCACGGCGGTGAGCTGCTTGCTCCCAGGGTAACCGAGCCCTCTGTGGCACTGATCACTGGGGTGCCGCGAGGGCGTGCGACCCCGGATTCCGCCTCGGTGGGGCATCGTTCCTGTTCGCCGAGGCGGCCCCGCGGTCCACTCGCTGCAGCTGTTGTGCGCGGGGTCACCGCACCGGTGCACAGTCCCGTTCCGACCGCCGGATTCGGACACAACACTCATCTTGAGTCCGATAGAGTGGGGAGCGCGCAGGCACGACAACATCCCCTTGAGACGACAGGAGTCAGCTTCAGTGACGCCCACCGAAGAATTCCGCACAGCGATGCGCGGGTACGAGAAGAGCGAAGTCGATTCCCGACTGCAGCAGCTGCGCACGGAGATCGAATCCGTGCGAAAGGCGCTGTCGGATGCCCGCAGTCAGGTCATCAACGCCGATCGAGCGAAGCTCCAGATCGCCGGTGAGCTGTCCGAGGCGAAGGCACAGCTGAAGAAGGCGGCCAATGAGAACGCCGAGGCGGCCGGTCCTCCCGGATCCCGCATCGACCATCTCCTCAAGATCGCCGAATCCCAGGCCCGCGAGACGCTCGCCCAGGCGAACTCCGATGCCGAGACGATCCGCAACAAGGCCCGCGCCGAGGCGGCGTCCGCCCGCGCGCGGATGCACACCGAGAGCAACGACACCCTCAGCAGCGCCCGCTCCGAGGCCGATGCGATCATCAGCTCCGCGGAGCTGCGCGCCGAGGAGGCCGTGAAGGCCGCGGAGAATCGCGCCGCCGAACTCAAGGCCACCGCCGAGCGCGAGTCCCTCCAGTCCAAGGAGGCCAACGACGCCGCGTCGAAGGAGGCCCGCGAGAGCCTCGAGCACGAGATCGCCGAACTCCGCGCCGCCGCGGAGAAGGAGGCCACCGACCTCCGCGCCGAGGCCAAGACCCAGGCCGATGAGACCATCGCCGCCGCACAGGCCCAGGCCGATGAGCTCCTCGCCGCCGCGAAGTCCCGCGACGAGGCGTCGAAGAAGGCCGCGAACGACCTCGAGGTCGAACTCGCCGCCAAGCGCAAGGACGCCGAGGCCGAGCGGAAGAAGCGCTACGACGCCGCGCAGACGGAGAACAAGAAGCTCATCGAGGAGGCCCAGGCCCGCGCGGCCAAGGCCGACACCGATGCGAAGACGGCGGCCGAGCGCGCCGAGACCACGCGCGCCGATGCCGTGAAGAAGGCCGACGAGATCATCGCCGACGGCAAGGCCCGGGCGCAGACGCTCATCTCCGAGGCTCGCGCCACGGCCGAGGCGACGATCGAGGAGTCGGCGGCCGAGGCCAAGCGCAACGTCGCCTCGGCGCAGTCGCAGGTCGATCTGCTGACGAAGCAGCGCAAGACGATCACCGCGCAGCTCGACCAGCTCCGCTCCCTCTTCGCGATGCCCGGTGTGATGGGCGGCGACGCCGTCGATCCGGCGAAGGCCGAAGCCGCGACGCACGCGACCGAGCAGATCGCCGACGGGGAGACGCTCGCCGATCTCCTCGCCGCCGACGCCGCTGAGGAGCAGGACGCCGCGAAGAAGGGCGCCGACGCCAAGGCAGGCTCCGCCAAGGGAGCCGCTGCGGCAGGTTCGGCGGACAAGGGCATAGCCGAGAAGAGCTCCGCGGACAAGGGCTCGGCTGACAAGGCCGGTGCCGACCAGAGCGGTGCGACAGCTGCCCAGAAGACGACCGTCGACGAGGCGACGACTGAATCGGTCGAGGCCGATGTCGACACCTCGGAGCTGCCCAACGGCGCCACCGATGCCGAGACGATCGCCATCGACGCCCAGGTCTCCGGCACCACGCCGGGGACGCAGGGTTCGGGCGGTGCCGCCTCGGCGAACGACGGCGCGGGACGGTCGAAGGCCGCGCGCACGCGCAACTCTCTGCGCTGAGCCTCCTCTCGTCTCAGTGCGCTCACGCGCCTGAGTGAGACGAGGACACGCGAAAGGGGACCCACTGCGGTGGGTCCCCTTTCGCGTGTCCGGCGTGCTGCCGTCAGCGGAACTTCTCGAAGCAGCGGGTGTGCCAGTGCCGGCGGGCGTCGACGCCGATGTCGATGCCGTGAGGGGCGCTCTGCCGCCACGCGACGATGTGCGCCGTCGCCGCGGACACGCTCTGACCGCACCCGGGACAGACGTAGACCTTGCCGCTGGCATTGCCTGCGACCTGCTGGACCGACCACGTGCCGTCGGGCAGCTCACGGCTGCGACGCAGCCCGCCGACGGACTCCGAGAGGTCCCGGCCGGGACTGCTCCACTTGTTCCGGCGACGCGAGGAGTTCGATCGTGGCATAAGCCGATTCTCTCACGTAGTGTGTGACGGGTGCGCCTCGTGATAGCTGAATGCTCTGTTGACTATGCCGGTCGTCTGACCGCCCATCTGCCCATGGCCACCCGCCTCATCATGCTCAAGGCCGATGGTTCGATCCTCATCCACTCCGACGGCGGATCGTACAAGCCGCTCAACTGGATGACTCCCCCGTGCTCGGTCCAGATCGCACCGGCGACCGAGGAACAGGCCGAGGCAGGACTGCGCGAAGTGTGGACGGTCGCGCAGGCGAAGACCGGGGACCGCCTCGTCATCTCCGTCGCCGAGGTCCTCTCGGATTCCAGCCACGACCTCGGCGTCGACCCCGGACTCGTCAAGGACGGCGTCGAGGCCCACCTCCAGGAGCTCCTCGCCGAGCACATCCACACCCTCGGCACGGGCTACAGCCTGGTCCGCCGCGAGTACATGACGGCCATCGGGCCGGTCGACATCCTCGCGCGCGACGAGGCGCAGAAGTCCGTCGCCGTCGAGATCAAGCGCCGCGGCGACATCGACGGCGTCGAACAGCTCACCCGCTACCTCGAGCTGATGAATCGCGACCCGCTGCTCTCGCCGGTCACCGGCGTCTTCGCCGCGCAGGAGATCAAGCCGCAGGCGCGCACCCTCGCCGAGGACCGAGGCATCCGCTGCGTCGTCCTCGACTACGACGCCCTGCGCGGGATGGACGACCCGGAGACGCGCCTCTTCTGACCGCCTCGGCGCCCATTTCCTATCGATCAAGCGGGAGTGCGGATGGCGGGCCGTGCACGCCCCGCTATCCGCGCTGCGGCTTGACCGACGACTGGATCGCCCTCAATTCGCGCCGTGAATCGGGCCTGCGAGTCGGTCTCGCGCGGCGATCTCCGTCTCGCGGATCCGCACCGCCTCTTTGATCCTGAGGAAGAGGCCTGCGCTGAAGAGATCGGCCCATCGAATGCGGAAGACCATCCACCCCTCGTTCCGCAGGGCGTACTCCCGCTTCCGTTCGCGTTCGAAGGCTCGGTGCGGATCACCGTCATCGATATAGTACTTACCGGCACCATCGAACTCGGCAATGACTTTGACCGCTTCGTTGCCGAAGTCGGACCGAGCGAGGAAGCGACCATCGGCGTCGCAGACGACGAGTTGCGGCTCGAACCCCGGTATCGAATACTCGACGAATCGAACGGCGCAGATCGACTCCGCCACCGTTTCACGCCGTCCGTCGATGTTCTCCAGCACCGCTGAGATCCGCGACTGGCGGGTCCGCACAGGATGCGCCAACTGGTGCGCTCGGAACTCCTCGAGAGACACCCGCCCCAAGCGCACCGCGGCATCCGCAACAGCCACGGCGAACGCCAACGGACAATCCCTGGCGACATCGAGGAGCGTCTGCACCACCGTCGTCACCGGAATCCCGTCGACGATCTCGATAGTGTCGGGCTGCAGGGACCGTCGGCGGACCACGAGATCCCTCTGGCGGACCGAGCTGCGAGGGCTCGCGACTTCGACGTACACCTCACCCTTATCGACATACGGCACGGACAGGCCGTGGACGAGCAGCGCACTGCGATGGGAGAACACTGCGTCATGCGGCAGGTCGGGGACGAATGACCGGACGAGAATCCTCAGATCCTCTCCGCGCTTGAGCATCCCTGCGGTCTCATGGGGCAACGCGGTCTCCTCCGCCTCCGCGATCGCTGCGACGAAAGCGTGCGACGGATTGTCGCACGCACGCGTGACGACGTATCGTCCCCGCCGGAGTCGCCGCAGGCAGCAATCGACGGCAGATCTGATCTGATGGGTGTTCCAGCCCGCCGCCACCAGATCCGAAGTCTCCAAGCACGCAAACATGCAATCGAGCATGGAACAGAACGCATCCGAACCGCAAGAGCATCAAAATGCCCTGTGGATAACTGCCGAGCGGCGAACGCGCCTGTGGACAGTCAACCGGCACGAGTACGCCGGTGGTGTCGGTCACGGCGTGGCGCGGATAGCCAGGCGTGCAACTCCGGCGATCCGCGCTCAGCCTGGAGTGAGCGCCCGGGAGGTGTCGGTCACGGCGTGGCGCGGATGGCCAGGCGTGCAACACCAGCGATCCGCGCTCAGCCTGGAGTGAGCTCGCGGATGTGCGGGAAGTCTCGAGACGTGCTGGCGGGCTTGACCGACGGGCGGCTTGAGCGACGACCGATGAGTCGCCGCACCGTGCGGGTGGGAGCTCAGTCGAAGCTGAGGCGGTCGGCGCGGCTGACGCGGACGATGTCGGCGCCGAGCGCCTGGAGCTTCTGCACGAAGCCCTCGTAGCCGCGGTCGATGTGATCGACGCCGGAGACCTCGGTGATCCCGGCCGCCCGCAGACCGGCGAGGACGAGACCGGCACCGGCGCGGATGTCGGAGGCCTCCACCTCGGCGCCGGAGAGCTCATCGACCCCGGTGATGAGAGCATGATTGCCGTCGACGCGGACCTTCGCGCCGAGGCGGGCGACCTCCTGGACGAAGCGCCAGCGCGCCTCGAAGAGGTTCTCCGAGAGCAGCCCGACCCCGTCGGAGACCGAATTGAGCGCAATGACGAAGGGCTGGAGATCGGTCGGGAAGCCCGGGAACGGCATCGTCGCAACGCGGATCGCGTGGGGACGCTCGGGACCGATGACGCGGAAGCCCCGGCCCTGCGTGCCGTCACCCAGGGTGATGTCGCCGACGTCGTCGACCGTGGCGCCGGTGTCGCGGAGTTTGATCGCGACGTTGGGCATGATGTCGAGGCCGACTCCGCGCACCGTGACGTCTCCCCCGCTCAGCGCCGCGGCGAACGCGTAGGTGCCGGCGACGATGCGGTCGCCGACGGTGCGGTGCTCGACCGGATGCAGGGCGTCGACGCCGGTGATCGTGAGATCGGCGGTGCCGATCCCCTCGATCCGGGCGCCCATCTCGACGAGCATGAGGCAGATGTCGACGATCTCCGGCTCCTTCGCCGCGTTCGCGATCGTCGTCACGCCCGAGGCCAGGGTCGCTGCCATGACGAGGTTCTCCGTGGCTCCCACGGAGGGGAAATCGAGGGCGATGTCCGTGCCGGTCAGGCCGCCGGGGGCCTCGGCGACGAAGTAGCCGTGTTCGAGCCGCACATGGGCGCCGAGGGCTTCGAGTCCGGCCTGGTGCATGTCGAGGCCGCGGGAGCCGATCGCATCGCCGCCGGGCAGCGCCACATGCGCCGAATGCATCCGCGCCGTCAGCGGTCCGAGGACGGAGATCGAGGCCCGCATCGCGCGGACGAGTTCGTAGTCGGCTTGGATCCCCACCTCGGCGGGGACGTCGATGCTGACGATTCCGGCTTCGGCATCGTAGTCGACGGTGCATCCGAGGCGGCTGAGGAGCTCGACCATGATCCGCACGTCGAGGATCGCGGGAACGTTCGTGATCATCGTCTTGCCGACGGCGAGCAGACTCGCCGCCATGAGCTTGAGGACGCTGTTCTTCGCACCGCGCACGTCGACGGTGCCGCGGAGCTGCGTGGGGCCGGTGAGGCGGAAGACTTCCATCAGGTGAACCGTCCCATCGTCGGATTGAAGCCGGGGGGCGAGGACTCGAGCCACGAGGCCATCGTCGACAGCGACTCGGTGTCCATCGCCAGGGAGACATTGCGCGGGCGCCCGTCGGCCTTGCCGTACGAGCAGTCGACGACGACCGCGTCGGGGAGCACCGAGTACTGCTCCCCCGAGGTGGGCTTGCGCCGCACGAGGATGTCGAGGTCGGCGCGCGGCAGACGCACTGCCGCGCGCCGGTTGAGAGCGAACACGGGATACCAGTCAAGCGAGCTGACGGCGAACACCGCGACGCCCAAACGCCAACGTGGGCGGGAACTGGATTCCTCGCCCACGTTGATCGAACAGTCAAAGGCACCCGACAACTTCGAGATCGACCTGCGCCGGATCGTCACGACGACGATGAGGGCAAGAGCCAGTCCCACCAGCGAAAGCAGAACGATGAGCAGGACGGAAGGGTTCACGGTTGCCAAGTGTAATTGACTGATCAGAGAAGTTCGGCCTGATCAGCCGCAATGATGACGCGATTGTTCTCGACCGAGAGGAATCCCCCGTCGGCCTGCACTCGGACGGTCTCGTCCGAGGTCGTGAGAATCCTCGCCTCACCATCGGCCACGACACCGAGAACGGGTTCGTGACCGGGCAGGATGCCGATCTCGCCGTCCAGGGTGCGGGCGATGACGCGCTTGGCCTCACCGACCCACACCTCCTGGTCGGCTGCGACGACGTTGACATCGAGGACTGCCATGGCTTACTTCTTCTGCAGTTCTTCGTAGTTGCGCATGACATCGTCCATGCCGCCGACGTTGAAGAAGCACTGCTCCGGAATGTAGTCGACCTCACCGGAGACGATCTTCGCGAAGCCCGCGACGGTGTCGGCCACGGGAACGGTCGAACCCGGAACACCGGTGAACTTCTCAGCAGTGTACGTGTTCTGCGAGAGGAACTGCTCGATGCGGCGGGCACGGTGGACGACGAGCTTGTCCTCTTCCGAGAGCTCGTCGACGCCGAGGATCGCGATGATGTCCTGCAGCTCCTTGTTCTTCTGCAGGATCGCCTTGACCTCGTTGGCCACGCGGTAGTGCTCCTCGCCGACGACCAGCGGGTCGAGGATGCGCGAGGACGAGGTCAGCGGGTCGATCGCGGGGTAGAGACCACGCGAGGCGATGTCGCGGTTGAGCTCGGTCGTCGCATCGAGGTGCGCGAACGTCGTCGCCGGAGCCGGGTCGGTGTAGTCGTCGGCCGGCACGTAGATCGCCTGCATCGAGGTGATCGAGTGACCGCGCGTCGAGGTGATGCGCTCCTGGAGCACACCCATCTCATCGGCGAGGTTGGGCTGGTAGCCCACAGCCGAGGGCATGCGGCCGAGCAGCGTCGAGACCTCGGAACCGGCCTGGGTGAAGCGGAAGATGTTGTCGATGAACAGGAGGACGTCCTGGTTCGCGACATCGCGGAAGTACTCCGCCATCGTCAGCCCGGCCAGGGCCACGCGCAGACGCGTGCCCGGCGGCTCGTCCATCTGACCGAAGACGAGGGCGGTGTCGCCGAAGACGCCGGCTTCGTCCATCTCGAAGATGAGGTCGTTGCCCTCACGGGTGCGCTCACCCACACCGGCGAACACCGAGGTGCCGTTGTGGTTGTGCGCGATGCGGTAGATCATCTCCTGGATGAGGACGGTCTTGCCCACACCCGCGCCGCCGAAGAGGCCGATCTTTCCACCCTGGACGTACGGGGTGAGCAGGTCGATGCTCTTGATGCCGGTCTCGAGGACCTCCTGCTTCGACTCGAGTTCGTCGAAGGCCGGAGCCGGACGGTGGATCGGCCAGCGCTCGGTGATGTCGAGCTCTTCGCCGGGGGCGAGGTTGAGGCAGTCACCGGTGGTGTTCCACACGTGGCCCTTGGTGACGTCGCCGACGGGCACCGAGATCGGCGCGCCGGTGTCGACGACTTCCTGGCCGCGGACGAGGCCGTCGGTCGGCTGCAGGGACACGGCGCGGACGATGCCGTTGCCGAGGTGGAGGCTGGTCTCGAAGGTGAGCTTGCGCGTGCCCTCCGAGAGCTCAACCGTCGTGGTCAGTGCGTTGTAGATCTCCGGCACGGAATCGAGCGGGAACTCGACGTCGACGACCGGGCCGATGACCCGGGAAATGCGACCGAGGGCTGTGCCCTGTGCCGGGGAGTTATCCGTAACTGTGGCAGTCATGGTCTCTTTCTTCTCTGCTCGTACCGGTCAGTCGCCGGCTGCCGATGCCGCAAGGGCGTCGGCCCCACCGACGATCTCGGTGAGTTCCTGGGTGATTTCCGCCTGACGGGCCGAGTTGGCCAGCCGGGTGTAGGTCTTGATGAGGTCGTCGGCGTTGTCCGTCGCCGTCTTCATCGCCGCCTGACGCGAGGCCTGTTCGGACGCCGAGGCGGACAGCAGTGCCGAGAGGATGCGCGAGTCGATGTACCGCGGCAGGAGGGCGTCGAGGACGGCCTCCGCACTCGGTTCGAACTCGTAGAGCGGCATCGTGCCGGCATCCGACCCGCCGCCTCCGGTGCTGCCCGAGGTCGTCGCCTCGTCGGCGTCGACGACTTCGAGCGGCAGCAGGCGCCGGTACTCGGGATCGTGCTTGACCGAGGAGACGAACCGCGTGAAGACCATGTAGATCTCCTGGACCCCGCCGTCGCCGGCGTCGGTCTCGAAGGCCTTGAGCAGCGCCTCGCCGATCTTCCGGGCGTCTTCGGCGGTCGGGTTCTCCGAGAACCCGGTCCACGCCTCGACGATCGGACGATCGCGGAACGTGTAGTAGCTCTCGGCCTTGCCGCCGACCGTGTAGAGCGCGACCTCCTTGCCCTCCTGCTTGAGCAGGCGGACGAGTTCCTCGGACTCCCGGATGAGGTTGGCGGAGTAGGCTCCGGCGAAGCCCCGGTCCGGACCGATGACGAGCACCGCGGCGCGGGTGACATGGTCCGGCTCCGAGGTCAGCACATGGTCGACGTTCGATTCGCTCGCGACAGCGGAGACAGCGCGGGTCAGGGCGTTGGCATACGGGCTGGCCGCCTGCGAACGCGCGATCGCCTTCTGAATCCGGGACGCGGCGATGAGCTCCATGGCCTTGAAGATCTTCCTCAAGGACTGAGTCGAGCGGATCTTCTGTTTGAAGACCCTCTGCTGGGCTCCCATCAGTTCTTCCTTTCGCCGTTACAGATCAGGTTCAACGCTTCTGCCGAACGATCTGCTCCTGCTCGACGTCATCGGAGGAGGCGACGGACGAGTCCTCAGCGCCGGCCTTGCTGCCGTCGTTCTCGTCAGCGACCCAGTTCTTGTTGAACTCGTCAAGCGCCTTCTCGAGCTGCTCGCGGACGTCGTCCTCGAGCTTCTGCGTCTCGCGGATGACGGTGAGGATCTCGGTCTTGCGCTCGACGGTGTCGAGCATCTCGGCTTCCCAGCGCAGCACGTCGGAGACGGCGACATCGTCGAGGTAGCCGTTGGTGCCGGCGAAGATCGACACGGTCTGCTTCTCGAACGGCATCGGGTCGAACTGCGGCTGCTTGAGCATCTCCATGAGGCGAGCACCGCGAGCGAGGTCGCGCTTGGTCGCATCGTCGAGGTCCGAGGCGAACATCGCGAAGGCCTCGAGCGACCGGTACTGCGCGAGCGAGAGCTTGAGCGTACCGGAGACGCTCTTGAGCGCCTTCGTCTGCGCGGCACCGCCGACTCGGGAGACCGAGACGCCGACGTCGACGGCAGGACGCTGACCGGAGTTGAACAGATCCGACTGGAGGAAGATCTGTCCGTCGGTGATCGAGATGACGTTCGTCGGGATGAACGCTCCGACGTCGTTGGCCTTGGTCTCGATGATCGGCAGACCGGTCATCGAGCCGGCGCCGAGGGCGTCGGAGAGCTTCGCGCAGCGCTCGAGGAGGCGCGAGTGGAGGTAGAAGACGTCACCCGGGTAGGCTTCGCGGCCCGGCGGGCGGCGGAGCAGAAGGGAGACGGCGCGGTAGGCCTCGGCCTGCTTCGAGAGGTCATCGAAGACGATGAGGACGTGCTTGCCGTTGTACATCCAGTGCTGGCCGATGGCCGAACCCGAGTAGGGCGCGAGGTACTTGAAGCCCGCGGGATCGGAAGCAGGGGCCGAGACGATCGTCGTGTACTCGAGCGCACCGTTCTCTTCGAGCGAACGGCGCACGTTCGCCACGGTCGAGCCCTTCTGGCCGACGGCAACGTAGATGCAGCGGACCTGCTGCTCGGGGTCACCGGTCGCCCAGGCGTCGCGCTGGTTGATGATCGTGTCGATCGCGAGAGCCGTCTTGCCGGTCTTGCGGTCGCCGATGATGAGCTGACGCTGGCCGCGGCCGACGGGGATCATCGCGTCGACGGCCTTGTATCCGGTCTGCAGCGGCTGGCGCACTTCCTGGCGGTCCATGACGCCGGGGGCCTGGAGCTCGAGCTCGCGACGGCCGTCGGTCTCGACCTCGCCGAGGCCGTCGAGCGGGCGACCGAGCGGGTCGACGACGCGACCGAGGTAGCCGTCGCCGACGGGGATCGAGAGGACCTCACCGGTGCGGTAGACGTCCTGCTCCTCCGCGATGCCCGCGAAGTCGCCGAGGACGACGACGCCGATCTCGCGCTCGTCGAGGTTCTGGGCCAGACCCAGGGTGCCGTCTTCGAAACGGAGGAGCTCGTTGGCCATGGTGCCCGGCAGACCTGAGACGTGGGCGATGCCGTCACCTGCGGTGACGACCTTTCCGACCTCAGTCTTCTCCGAGCTCTCGGGGTTGTACGACTCAACGAACTTCCCCAGAGCGTCCCGGATCTCCTCCGGGCGAATTGTCAGTTCCGCCATTGTGGTTTCCCTGCTTCCTTTTACTCAGAACGTGTGTCCGACGACCGGTGGGCCGCCTGTGCCGCCGGATCTGCCGGCGAGCGTGATCAGCTTGCGAGTTTGCGGTGGACCTCTGCCAGACGGTCCGCGACGGTCGAGTTCATGACCTCGTCGCCGACCTGCACCCGGACTCCCCCGAGGACCTCGGGATCGACCTGGACGTTGAGCACGAGCTCACGACCGTAGTTGGCAGCCAGCGCCGCAGCGAGGCGTTCGGTCTGCGCGGGCGTCAGCGGCTTGGCCACAGTGACATCGGCGACGGACCGCTGCTGGCGCGCGGCGAGGATGTCGCTGAAGTGGTCGAGGGCGATCGCCACGCGCAGCCCGCGTGGGTGGACCGCAGCGTGCTCGACGAGCGTGATCGTGTCCGGCGAGGCCTTGCCTGCGAGCAGGTTCTCCACGAGTGCGCGCTTGGCGTCGGCCCCGGCATCGGAGTCGAGCGCCCGCGAGAGCTCATGATCGCTCTCGAGCAGTCGGGCGAAGCGGAAGATCTCCTCCTCCACCTGACCGAGCTGGCCGAGCTCCTGAGCCGCGGCCGCGATCGCCGTGACTCCGGCGACCTCGAGACTCGTGACGAAGTCCTGCGTGCGCGCCCACCGCTGGCCGACCGCCACCGAGGCGATCGTGAGAGCGGATTCGGGCACCTGAGCGCCGAAGACGGCGCGCAGCAGGCCCTGCTTCTTCTCCGCAGACTCCGAGGAGTCCGCGAGTGCCTTGCGCAGGCCGAGGTTGTCGGCGAGCACGCCGACGACGCCGAGCAGCGACTGGCCGATCTCGCGGGCGTTGCCGGTGGCGATCTCAGCGTTCGCGGCCTCGAGGACGGCCTGCAGGGACAGCCTGCTCGACTGGAGCATCACGCCCCCTTGACCGGCTGGCCGGACGACTGCGTTTCGAGATCGGCGATGAAGCGATCGACGACTCCGGCGGACCGGGTGTCATCGGTGAGCGATTCGCCGACGATGCGGGAGGCGAGATCGGTGGCGAGCGTGCCCACCTCACCGCGCAGCTGCACCATGGCGGACTGGCGTTCCGCGTCGATCTGGACCTGCGCCTGGGCGATGATGCGATCAGCCTCGGAGTGAGCCTGCGCCTTCATCTCGGCGATGATCTGAGCGCCCTCTTCCTGAGCCTCGGCACGCAGTCGTGCGGCTTCCGCACGACCGTCGGCGAGCTGCTTCTGGTACTCGGCCAGAGCCTGATCGGCTTCGGCCTGCACCTTCTCGGCCTTCTCGATGCCACCCTGGATGCGCTCAGCGCGCTCGTCGAGTGTCTTGTTGAAGGCGGGCAGGACGTACTTCCAGACAACCAGGAAGACGATCGCTAGGCAGACGGCACTCCAGACGATGTCATACAGCGCGGGAAGAAGCGGGTTGGTCGCTTCCCCCTCTGCGGCTGCGAGAATTTGCACCGGAGTCATGTCTCATTGCCTCACTGAGTAAGGAAGAACGGGGTCGCGATGCCGATGAGGGCAAGGGCCTCGATCAGAGCGATACCGAGGAACATGTTTCCGCGGAGTGCACCGGCCATCTCGGGCTGGCGAGCGGTTCCCTCGATGGTCTTGCCGATGACGATACCGACGCCGATACCGGGGCCGATGGCGGCAAGGCCGTATCCGACGGTGCTGATACTGCCGGTGACTTCAGCGAGCATATCCATTGAATGCTTTCCTTTCATATGTCGGCCGGGGGGTTGGCCCGGCCTTGCAACACGTGGTTACAGACTGTGGGGACGACTCAGTGGTCGTCCGAGATGGCGGCGTTGATGTAGACGCACGAGAGCAGAGCGAAGATGTAGGCCTGGAGGACGACGACCAGCATCTCGAGGAGGAAGACGAAGAAGCCGCCGGCGAAGGTGAGGATCGAGAAGAACTGGAAGCCGTTGCTGGCGTCGAAGAGGAAGAAGCTCGTCGCGGAGAAGCAGAGGACGAGGAGGAGGTGGCCGACCATCATGTTCGCGAAGAGTCGGATCGCGAGCGTGAACGGCTGCGTGACGAACTTCGTGATGAACTCGATGGGGATGAGGAGGATGTGCATCGGCCACGGCACACCCGGGAGGATGAGCGCCGACTTGAGGTAGCCGCCGAGGCCCTTCTCGGCGATGCCCGCCCAGTGGTAGGTGACGTAGACGACCAGCGTGAGCACGAGCGGCAGTCCGATGACGCCGGTGGCCGGCATGTTGAAGAACGGGATGAGCTTCGTGACGTTCCAGAAGAGGACGCCGAAGAAGATCGCCACGATGAGCGGCATGAACTTCTTCGCCTTCTCCTTGCCCATGGTGTCCTCGGCGATGCCGACGGTGACGAACTCCATGGCGAGCTCCATGGCCGACTGGAAGCGGCTCGGGATGAGCTTCATCCGCTTCGCCCAGATGGCGAGGACGACGACGACGGCGATCGTGGCGATGATGCGGATGAGCATCACGCGGTTCATCTCGAACGGCGTGCCGGCGAATGCGAACGGTGCGGGAAAGAACTCCGCCATCGACGGGGCGTGGAATCCGCCTTCAGCGGCTTGGATCAGTGTGTGCGCGGCGTTGAGTTTACCCACGTTTACGTTTCTCTCCCATGGTCATCGGCCGGAAATGGCCTGGCCTTCGGCCGCGCGAGGAGCGCGGGGATCAAGATCAGGAGCGACTTGGAGCGACACGGCTCCAGCACCGGAACTACTCTACCAACGGTAGAGAGCTGCCGACAAATCCTTGCGGCTTGGCTGAGCGAATCCTGGCAGCGGTGGATGCTCGGCATATGGACGGATCAGCGGGACCGTCCCGCTTCGGGATCGACGTAGGGCACCCGCGCCTTGACGACGGTGATCGCCTCGACGAGTGAGGAGCCGATGACGGCGGCGACGATCGTGAAGAAGGCCACCGTGCCGTCGAGCCACACGGCGTCCTTGAGCCGCCAGATGACGATCATGAAGATGAACGCCTTGAAGAGGAAGCCGAGCCCGAGGAACCCCGCGATCGCGGTGAGCCCGAGATTGCGTCCGAGGTACATGATGATGAGCGTGACGATGATGAAGACAGCGGCCAGTCCCCCGCCGATCGCCCCGCCGATGAGCCCGGCGCTGCCCGAGACGAGCCAGCCGACGCCCATGCCGGCGGCGGCGACGACGAGGACGAGGATCGCCCCGCGGATGAGCATCGTCCTCCACACGCGGGTCCAGGCGGCCTGGACGGCGGTCTCCGAGGTCGGCTGAGGGTCGGTCACGAGATTTCCTCTCTGGCATGGCGGCGGGCGCGCAGCGGGTAGAAGGTGAAGACGAGGGTGACGGCGAAGAGCAGGCCGACGACGATGACGACGGAGACGGCCGGGACGAGCAGGAGCATGACGGAGCCGAAGGCGATGAGCGCCGTCCACGTGTAGAGGATGAGGACGGCCCGGGCGTGGGAGTGCCCGAGCCGGAGCATCCGGTGGTGGAGGTGCTTGGCGTCGGCGGAGAACGGCGACTGCCCGGCCATGAGCCGGCGGACGACGGCGAGCCCGAGGTCGAGCAGCGGCAGGAACATCACGGCGATGGGCAGGATGATCGGCAGGTACGTAGCAAAGACCCGCTCCTGTCCGATGAGGGCGGGATCGACCTGACCGGTGACCCGGATCGTCGAGGCGGCGAGCAGCAGACCGATGAGCATCGAGCCGGAGTCGCCCATGAAGATGCGGGCCGGGTTGAAATTGTGCGGCAGGAAGCCGAGGCAGGCCCCGACGAGGATCGCGATGATGAGCGAGGCGAGGTTCGCATACGAGTCCGGGGAGGCGTCGCGGGCGAGCCAGTACGAGTACATGAAGAAGGCGCTGCCGCCGATCGCGACGACCCCGGCGGCCAGCCCGTCGAGTCCGTCGACGAAGTTCACGGCGTTGATCGTCACGAGGACGACGAGGATCGTGACGATGATCGACATCCGCGGGCTGCCGATGATCACCCCGCCGAAGGGGATCGAGAGCAGGGCGACGCCGTTGATCGCCATGAAGCCCGCCGCCAGTGCCTGGCCGGCGAGCTTCGTAATCCAGTGGAGGTCCCAGATGTCGTCGATGATCCCGAGCAGACAGAGCAGTCCGGCGGCCCCGGCGATGCCGATGATCGGGCCCATCTCGACGAAGATCCGCTGGAGGAACGGCGTCTGGGAGGCGAAGAGAAGTCCGACGATGACGGCCCCGAACATCGCGACTCCGCCCAGCCTCGGCGTCGGCACGGAGTGGACGTCGCGTTCGCGCAGCGGGGAGAAGATGAGCCCGCGCTCGGCGACCCGCTTGACCATGGGCGTGAGCAGGTACGCCACCAGCGCGGAGACGACGAGGATGAAGAGGTAGGCGCGCACTCAGCCGTCCAGGTCGCGAAGGTCGGGCACGATCTCCCGCAGCTGCTCTGCGGTGATCGGCCCGTTGCGGACGATGCGGGGGACGTCGCCGGAGAGGTCGATGATCGTCGAGGACTGACCGGAGTCGCGCCCGCCGCCGTCGAGGTAGATCTCGACATCGGATCCGAGCATGTCCTGGGCCGCATCCGCCGAGGTGGCCGCCGACTCTCCCGTGGTGTTCGCACTCGAGACGGCGAGCGGACCCGTCCGGCCGAGCAGCGCGAGCGCGTACTCGTCGTCGGGCATCCGCACGGCCACGGTGCCGTGGGTGTCCCCGAGGTCCCAGTCGAGGGAGGGCTGGGCATTCGCGATGATCGTCAGCGGTCCCGGCCAGAACTTCGCGGTGAGCGCGAGCACCGTCTCGTCGACGCCGTCGACGAGCCCGAAGACCGTCTCCGCACGGGGGACGAGCACCGGCGGCGGCATGTTCCTCCCCCGGCCCTTGGCCGTGAGGAGCGCCGCAACCGCCGACGCGTTGAAGGCGTCGGCCGCGATGCCGTAGACCGTGTCGGTGGGAATGACGAGGAGGTTGCCCGCCTCGACGACGCGCGCGCACTCGTCGAGGACGAGATCGCGGATGTCGGCCTGCGTGACGTCGAATCGTCGGGACACTGAATCTCTTTTCCTGCTGTCAGCTCGTCGGGTGGGTGCGCGGAGCGGTCGCCGCGGCCACCGTGTAGCGGTCGCGTCCAGTGTAGTCCGGGAACGTGGTCGCAGCTGCCAGACCCGCCACACCGGCGATGATCTCGCGGACCCCGGCGCCCTGATCCTCGGCGTGCTCCATGATGACGAGTCCGCCGGGACGGAGCAGGAGCGCCGCCTGAGCGAGGATGAGGGCGGGGACCTCGAGTCCGGAGACGCCGCCGTAGAGCGCGGCGGCGGGATCGTGGTCGCGCACCTCGGGGTCCTTCGGCACGGCCGCATCGGGCACGTACGGCGGGTTCGTCACGACGACGTCGACGGTGTCGACGAGCTCCGGATGGTCGCTGGCCGCGGTCGTCGCATCGCCGGCGATGAGGTCGACGTCGGAGGCGCCGAGGTCGAGGCGAGCGAGGTTCGTCCGTGACCACGCCAGGGCCGCGGCTTCGCGCTCGATGCCGATGACGCGGGTGCCCGGACGCTCGAGGGCGACCGACAGGGCGATCGCCCCCGAGCCCGAGCAGAGATCGAGCACGAGCGGGGCGGTGTCGGAGTGCGCCGCGGTGTCCCGGCGCGCGAGGTGATCGAGGACCTCGGTGACGAGGAGTTCGGTCTCGGGTCGGGGCACGAACACGCCGGGACCGACCGCGAGATCGAGACGGCGGAAGTGCGCGACACCGGTGAGGTGCTGGAGCGGCATGCGGCGGCTGCGCTCGTCGAGGAGGCGGGCGAACCGGTCGGCGACTGCGGCCGGGACCGCCTCGGCGAAGAGCCGGCGACGGGCCAGGGTCGACGCGTCGATGTCCCATGCATGGGCCAGCAGAGCGGAGACGTCGGTCTCGGGAGAGGGCACCCCCGCCTCGGCTAGCACACGGGCACCCGCCCGCAGCAGAGTGGGGACGTCCATCGTGGTCGGGTCCAGCTCAGTCCCCCAGTGCCTCGAGGCGTGCCGCGCGGTCGGCGTCGCGGTTCGAGCCGATGACGGCGTCGAGGTCGCCGGCGAGCACCTGATCGAGGTTGTAGGCCTTGAACCCCGTGCGGTGGTCGGTGATCCGGTTCTCCGGGAAGTTGTACGTGCGGATCCGCTCCGAGCGGTCGACGGTGCGCACCTGGGAGCGGCGGATGTCGGCGGCTTCGGCGGCGGCCTCCTCGGCCTGTTTGGCGAGGATGCGGGCGCGGAGCATGCGCAGCGCCGCTTCCTTGTTCTGCAGCTGTGACTTCTCGTTCTGGCAGCTCGCGGTGATCCCGGTGGGCAGGTGCGTGATCCGCACCGCCGAGTCCGTCGTGTTGACCGACTGTCCGCCGGGGCCCGAGGACCGGTAGACGTCGATGCGCAGATCCTTGTCCTCGAGGTGGATCTCCTCGGGTTCGTCGACCTCCGGGAAGACGAGGACGCCGGCGGCCGAGGTGTGGATGCGGCCCTGGGATTCGGTGACCGGGACGCGCTGGACCCGGTGGACGCCGCCTTCGAACTTCAGCCAGCCGTACGCGCCGTCGGCACCGGCCTTGACGGCGATCGTCACGTCCTTGAAGCCGCCGAGGTCGGAGTGCGTGGCGGTGAGCACCTGGGACGACCACCCGTGGGAGGCGATCCAGCGCTCGTACATGCGCAGAAGGTCACCGGCGAAGAGCGCCGACTCGTCGCCGCCCTCCCCCGCCTTGATCTCGACGATCGCATCCCGGGCGTCATCGGGATCGCGCGGGATGAGGAGGTCGCGGAGTTCGGCGTCGGCCGCCTCGAGCTCGGCGCTCAGGCGCGTCGCCTCGGCGGCGAACTCGGGATCGTCGTCGCCGAGCTCCTCGGCCGCTGCGAGATCGTCGCGCAACTCGTCGACGCGACGGGCCGCGACGACGATGCGGTCGAGTTCGGCATAGCGGCGCGACAGCTTCCGAGCCCGGCCGGCATCAGCGTGCACGGCCGGGTCGGAGAGCTCCTCGGACAGCCTCGTGTGCTCGTCGACGAGCACGGCGAGGCCGGCCGTGAGGCTGTCACTGCTCATCTCAGTGGTCGTCGGTCGAGGACTTCGGCAGCGGCGTCGTCTTCTGCACCTGCATGAGGAACTCCGCGTTCGAGCCGGTCTCCTTGAGCTTCGACATGAGGAGTTCGACGGCCTGCTGCTGCTCGAGACCCGAGAGCAGACGGCGCAGACGCCACATGACCTTCGTCTCCTCCGGCGTCATGAGCATCTCCTCACGACGCGTCGACGAGGCGTTGACGTCGACGGCCGGGAAGATGCGCTTGTCGGCGAGCTGGCGCGACAGGCGCAGCTCCATGTTGCCGGTGCCCTTGAACTCCTCGAAGATCACCTCGTCCATCTTCGATCCCGTCTCGACGAGGGCGGTGGCGAGGATCGTCAGGGAGCCGCCGCCTTCGATGTTGCGGGCGGCGCCGAAGAACTTCTTCGGCGGGTAGAGCGCGTTCGCGTCGACACCACCGGAGAGGATCCGTCCCGAGGCCGGCTGCGCGATGTTGTAGGCGCGGCCGAGGCGGGTGATGTTGTCGAGGAGGACGACGACATCGGAGCCCATCTCCACGAGGCGCTTGGCCCGCTCGATCGCGAGTTCGGCGATCGTCGTGTGATCGTCGGCGGGACGGTCGAAGGTCGAGGCGATGACCTCTCCGGCGACCGCGCGCTGCATGTCCGTGACCTCTTCGGGACGTTCGTCGACGAGGACGACCATGAGGTGGACTTCGGGGTTGTTCTCCGTGATCGCGTTGGCGACCTGTTGCATGATCGTCGTCTTGCCGGCCTTCGGGGGCGCGACGATGAGTCCGCGCTGGCCCTTGCCGATCGGGGTGACGAGGTCGATGAGGCGGGTCGACTGCAGCTTCGAGGTGGTCTCGAGGCGCAGGCGCTCCTGCGGGTAGAGCGGGGTGAGCTTCGAGAACTCGACGCGGTTCTTCGCATCGTCGACGCTCAGTCCGTTGACGGAGTCGAGGCGGACGAGCGCGTCGAACTTCTCGCGCTTGCCGCCCCGCTCGCCCTCACGCGGCTGTCGGATCGCACCGGCGACGGCGTCGCCCTTGCGCAGACCGTTCTTGCGGACCATCGACGCCGAGACGTAGACGTCGTTGGGCCCGGGCAGGTAGCCCGAGGTGCGGAGGAACGCGTAGTTGTCGTGGACATCGAGGATGCCGCCGACGGGGATGAGGACGTCGTCGCTGCGCAGCTCCGGCTCGTCACCCCCGCGTCCGCGACGCTTGCGGTCACGGCCGCGACCGCGGCGGCCGCCGCGCTCGTCGTCGTCGGACCCGTTGCGGTTCCGGCGGTCGTTGTCCCGACGGTTGTCGTTGTCGCGACGGTTGTCGTCGCCGTCGCCCTGGCGGCTGCGGCGATCGGAACGACGGTCGTCGCGATCGGACTTGCGGTCGTTGCCGCGGTCGTCACGATCGGACTTGCGGTCGTTCCCGCGGTCGTCACGGTCGGACTTGCGATCGTCGCGACGGTCATTGCCGCGATCGTCGCGGTCGGACTTGCGGTCCTCGCGGTCCTTGCGGTCGGACCGGCGCTCGTCGGCGTCGCCCTGACGGCTGCGACGGTTCGCGGCCTCGTCGCCGCCCTGATCGGTGTCGGCGTCACCGCCGCGCGAACGCGAGCGGCCGCGGCGATTGCGCTGGCGCTCCTGGCCGGCCTGCTCGTCACCGGCGGTCTCGGCGGCGGGTGCCGCAGCAGCCTCGGGAGCGGGAGTCTCGGCGGCGGTGGTCTCAGGCGCGCTGGTCTCGGCGCCCTCGCGGGCCGCGGAGTCCTCGCGAGCAGTCGCAGCCGCGCTGCGACGGGCGGGCCGGCGGCCGCGCTTGCCCTCGGAGGCCGAGGAGTCAGCGGTTTCGGCCGGCGCCGCGGTGGTGGGGGCGGGAGCCGTGCCGGCGCCCGATCCGCCCTGGTTGTTGATGGCGTCGATGAGTTCGCCCTTGCGAAGTCGACGGTATCCTTTGATTCCCATTCCCGCTGCCATTTCCTGCAGCTGGGGAAGGCGCAGAGCGGTCAGACTGCCGGTGCGCGGTGTGGAATCCGGGGTTGTGGTTTCAGACACGAAGGTCCTTCTCCCTCATTCGGCCGTGCGGCAAAGAGCCGTAATCCCACGGCGACGGAAACACCCTTGACGGTGCATTGTGAAAGACATCCTGCTTGAAGAGTGCAGGAGATGTTCCAGGATTCGTGAAGTTGAGATGGGGTTCGCGGTGACACCGCCAAGCCCGTTCACTGGTGGAACACTCACCAGTTTACTTCCTCCGGCCCGATCACGCGAATTCGAGCCGGAATCCCTCCTCATCGATCGCCACAGGCACAGCCCGCACTCCCGGGGGCACCGCCTCGGCGGGCACGTCCCCGGTGAGAGCGAGCACGGTCGGTCCCGCGCCGGAGATCACCGCGGGAATCCCCCGGGCCCGGAGATCGTCGACGAGCGCCATCGACTCAGGGTACGCGCTGCGGCGGAACTCCTGGTGGAGGCGGTCGTCGGTGGCCTCGAGCAGCGCGGTCGCGTCCGTGCTCAGGGCGTGGACGAGCAGTCCCGTGCGCGCGGAGTTCTCCGCCGCGACCGCGTGGGCGATCGTTGCCGGAATGAGACCGCGCGCGGTGAGTGTGTCGAGTCTCACAGCGGGGATGAGGACCGTGACCTTCTCAACGGTGCGGACGGGAACCGTCCAGGCGCGGGCCGGCTCCGGCAGCGCGATCGTCAGTCCGCCGAAGATCGCCGGCGCCGCATTGTCGGGGTGGCCCTCGAGGTCTGCGGCGAGCTCGAGCATCCGCTCCCGAGTCAGCCCCGGCCCGCCGAGGGACTCGGAGACGGCACCGGCCAGGGCGATGCCGGCGACGACTGCGGCCGCCGACGATCCGAGGCCCCGCGAATGGGGGATCCGGTTCGTGCAGTCGAGGCTGAGCCGGGTCATGATCGCCGCAGCGCTCTCGCCCTGCAGCTGCGCGAGCACGTCCCACAGCACCCGCATGATGAGGTGGGAATGGTCGGTGGGCACATCCTCAGCGCCCTCCCCGCGCACGGTCACCGCAGCGTCCGGGTCGACCGGCGCGTCCCCGAGGGTGAGGACGAGCGTGTCGACGAGGCGCAGCGCCAGGCCCAGCGAGTCGTAACCGGGTCCGATGTTCGCCGAGGTGGCCGGCACCTCGAGCCGGAAGACCCGGCTCACCGGTCCTCGAGTCCGAGCTCGCGGGCGGCGGAGACGGCGTCGACGGGCACGCGGACGGGTTCGAGGTCGGCGCCGTCGGCGGTGTGCAGGGCCCACTGCGGATCCTTGAGCCCGTGCCCGGTCACGGTCACCGCGATCGTCGCGCCGGCCGGCACGCGACCGGCCTCGGACATCTTCAGCAGACCTGCCACCGAGGCGGCCGATCCGGGTTCGACGAAGATGCCCTCTTCGCGCGAGAGCACCTTGTGTGCGGCGAGGATCTCGTCGTCCGTGACCGAGTCGATGAGTCCTCCGGAGTCGTCGCGCGCAGCGATCGCCCGCTCCCAGCTGGCGGGGTTGCCGATGCGGATCGCGGTGGCGATCGTGTCCGGGTCGGTGACCGGGTGGCCGAGGACGAGCGGCGCGGCGCCGGCGGCCTGGAAGCCCCACATCTGCGGCAGCCGCGTCGAGACGCCGGCGGCCCGGTAGTCGTTGTAGCCCTTCCAGTACGCGGTGATGTTGCCGGCGTTGCCGACGGGCAGCACGTGGATGTCGGGGGCGTCGCCGAGGACGTCGACGACCTCGAACGACGCCGTCTTCTGACCTTCGATGCGGTCGGGGTTGACGGAGTTGACGAGATGGACGGGGTAGGACTCCGCGAGCTTCCGGCACAGGGTGAGGCAGTCGTCGAAGTTGCCGTCGACCTCGAGCAGGGTCGCACCGTGGGCGACGGCCTGGCTCATCTTCCCCGGGGAGATCTTGCCGGCGGGCACGAGCACGGCGCAGGTGAGCCCGGCCTTCGTCGCGTAGGCCGCGGCCGAGGCCGAGGTGTTGCCCGTCGACGCGCAGATCACGGCCTTCGCGCCCTGCGCTTTGGCCTGGGTGATCGCCATCGTCATCCCCCGGTCCTTGAAGGAGCCGGTCGGGTTGAGGCCTTCGTACTTCACCCACACCTCGGCGCCGGTGCGCTCACTGAGGCGCTCGGCGCGGATGAGCGGCGTTCCGCCCTCGCCGAGGCTGACCGACGGAGTGGTCTCCCCGATGTCGATGAGGCTGCGGTATTCGTCGATGACGCCCTGCCACTGGTGCCTGGGGTAAGTGCTCACGCGATGTTCGTCCTTCTCTTGTGTCGCATGCGGGTTGGTTAGGTCACTGGCCTTCGGCGCGGATGACGGAGACGACGGAGCGGACGACGGGCAGTTCGCCGAGGCGCTCGACCGTCCGCGACAGCGCGGCGTCGGTGTTCTCGTGGGTCGCGAGCACGAGCTTGGCGTGCTGGACTCCGTCGTCGTCGATCTCGCCGATCGTCTGGCGCATGAGCTCGATCGAGGCGCCCTCGGCGGCGAAGACCTCGGAGACCGCGGCGAGCACGCCGGGACGGTCGACGACGTCGAGGGTGATGTGATAGCGCGTGGTGATCGCCGAGATCGGCAGCAGGGTCGTCTCGGGGTGGAAGGGACGCTCGTACTGTCCGCGACCGCCGAGCACGCGGCGCCGCGCCACGGAGACGACGTCGCCGAGGACCGCCGAGGCCGTCGGCGCTCCCCCGGCGCCCTGACCGTAGAACATCAGGGAGCCGGCTGCTTCGGCCTCGACGAAGACCGCGTTGAACGCCCCGTGGACCGAGGCCAGCGGATGCGTGCGCGGCAGCAGCGCGGGGTAGACGCGGGCCGAGAGGCCGGGTCCGGCCGGTGAGTCGGCGACGCGTTCGCACACCGCGAGCAGCTTGATGACGAAGCCCTGCTCCTTGGCCGTGGCGACCATGTCGGCGGTGATGCCGGTGATCCCCTCGACGTGGACGTCGGCGATCGTCATCGGGGCGTGGAAGGCGAGCGAGGAGAGGATCGCGGCCTTCGCGGCCGCGTCGTGTCCGCCGATGTCGGCCGTCGGGTCCGCCTCGGCGTATCCGAGCTCCTGGGCCGAGGCCAGCGCGTCGGCGAAGTCCCAGCCCTCGGTGTCCATCTGGTCGAGGATGTAGTTCGTCGTCCCGTTGACGATGCCCATGATCCGGTCGATGCGGTCACCGGCGAGCGAGTCGCCGACGGGCCGGATGATCGGGATGGCACCGGCCACCGCGGCTTCGTGCTCGAGGCGGACCTCGGTGTCGTCGGCGGCGGCCATGAGCTCGCCGTAGGAGGCCGCGAGCAGCGCCTTGTTCGCGGTGACGACCGAGGATCCCTGCGCGAGCGCCTGCATGATGAGCGTCTTCGCCGGTTCGATCCCGCCCATCAGCTCGATGACGATGTCGGCCCCGGTGATCGCCGCCTCGGCGTCGGTGGTGAGCAGGCCGGGGTCGATCCCGGGCCGGTCCTTGCCGAGGTCACGGACGACGACGGCGGTGAGCTCGAGGGGGGCGCCGATCCGCTCCGCCAGCGCCTCGGAGCGGGACTGGATGCGCGCGGCGACCTCGGTGCCGACGACTCCGCTTCCGAGCATCGCGACTTTCAATGGCTGCATGGCTCACTCTCTGTTCTTCGGTCTCTGCACAGGTGGGGGCTGCGTCATCGTCACTGCCGGGTGGCGTCGGCCATCCCGGGGTCGTTCGCAAAGAGCTGCGAGTACGTCTCGGGAGTGACGATCCAGTCCACCCTATCCGGTGTCACGGCCAGCACCCCCGGTCGGGCGACATGATTGTAGTTGCTCGACAGGGCGCGGCAGTAGGCTCCGGTGCCGGGAACGGCGACGAGGTCGCCGGGGGCGACGTCGGCGCCCATGTACTCGTCGCGGACGATGATGTCGCCGGACTCGCAGTGCTTCCCGACGACGCGGACGACGGCGGGGGCGGCATCGGAGTTCCGATTGGCCAAGGTACACGAATAGTCGGCGTCGTAGAGAGCTGTCCGAATGTTGTCGCTCATGCCGCCGTCGACGGCGACGTACGTGCGCACGCCGGAGTCGGTGACGACCTCCTTGACGGTGCCGACCGCGTAGAGGGTGAAGACCGCCGGGGAGACGATCGCGCGGCCGGGCTCGATGGAGATCCGCGGCACGTTCGTCCCGAGCCCGCGGCACTCCTTGGCCACCACCTCGGCGAGGGCGGTGGCCATCTCCGCGACGGGGATGGGCGTGTCCTGCGAGGTGTAGCGGATGCCGAAGCCGCCGCCGAGGTCGACGTCGGGCAGGTCGACGCCGTGGTCGGACATGATCTGGGCCCGCAGCGCGAGCACCCGCGCGGCCGCGACCTGGAATCCGGAGATGTCGAAGATCTGGGAGCCGATGTGCGAGTGGAGGCCGTCGAGGCGCAGGTGCGCGGAGTCGACGACGCGGGCGGCGGCCTCGGCGGCCTTGCCGGCGGCGACGGAGAGACCGAACTTCTGGTCTTCGTGCGCCGTGGCGATGAAGTCGTGGGTGTGGGCTTCGACGCCGACGGTGACGCGGAGCATGACGGGGGCGATGACGCCCTTGGCCGCGGCCACGGCTTCGAGCCGATCGACCTCGTCGAGGCTGTCGACGATGATCCGTCCGACGCCGTAGTCGAGGGCGTACTCGAGTTCGGCGAGCGACTTGTTGTTCCCGTGCAGACCGATGCTCTCCCCCGGCACGCCGGCGGCGTGGGCGATCATCATCTCCCCGAGCGAGCACGTGTCGAGCCCGAGACCGGCCTCGTGCACCCACTTGGCGACGGCGGTGCAGAGGAAGGCCTTGCCGGCGTAGAAGACGTCGACGCCGGACAGGCCCTTCTCCGGGGCGAACGCCGCCGCGTAGGCATCGCGGTAGAGCCCGGCACGGGAGCGGAAGTCATCGACGTCGAAGACGAAGGTCGGGGTGCCGAAGCGCTCGGCGAGCTCGGTCACCGGGTGCCCGGCGATCGTGAGCACACCGTCGTCGCCCTTGGCCACGTTGTCCGACCAGAGGCTCGGCATGACGGCGTTGACGTCGTCGGGGTAGGGCAGCCACACGGGTGCGGGGGTCGCATGGAGCTGACCGGCGATGTGGGCGGGCATTCATATCCTCTCCGGGGCGGTGACGCCCAGCAGTCGCAGTCCTGTGGCGAGGACCGTGGTCGCACCGGCCGCGAGCACGCAGCGAGCTGCGTGGACGGCGGTGATGTCGGCATCGAGTGTCGGAACGATGGCGCGCTCGGCCGCCGACCATGCGGTGAGGGCCGCGGCGAGGTCCTCGAGGACGGCGGTCACCGAGCGCAGGGACTCCCCCGGCCGCCTGCCGGTGTCGGCGTGCCTGCCGGCACCGTCGTACCTGCCGGTCGGCTGCGGGCTGTCCGACTGGGATCGAGTGTCGGCGTGTCTGCCGGTCGGCTGTGGGCCGTCCGGCTGGGATCCGGTATCGGCGTGCCCGCCGGTCGCGGCTGATGCGGTCGTCGCAGTTCCGGTCGCCCGGGCGAGGACTCCTGCGGCCTCGGTGATCCGCAGCGCGAGCTGACGGTCGGCGGGAGCGAGGGTGACGTCCGGCGTGCGATGCTCTGCCTCGTCCACAGCGAGTCCCGCGGCGACGCGGATTCCCGCCGCAGCGGCGCGGCGGAGCAGGCGACGCCCGGTGGCATGGGCGTGCTGGACGCGGTGGAGCGGGTTGGCTGGAGCGGCCGTGCGAAGCAGCTCGACGTCACGGGCGAGGACGGTCGCGGTCCGCGAGCGGGCGGACCCGTAGCGGAGGGCATCGGCGTCGAGGACTCCAAGACTGGCCGGCTCCATCAGGCGGTCTGACGAGGCGAGGGTCGCTCCGGAACCGGGATCGCCGAGGTGACGGCCCGCGGCGACCTGCGCGACGGTGCCGAGCAGGGCGGGGGTCTCCAGCACGATGCGGAGGAATCCCGGACCGGTGACCGTGACCGACGCGATGTCCGGGTGGGAGGCGACAGCCTCGGCGATGGACTCCGCCGTCGACAGCGGCTCTCGCGTGCCCAGGCGCAGGGGCAGATTGGACTGCCAGTCCCCCGCGGCGACGTCACCGCCGCGTCGCAGCACAGTGCCGGTCGGCACTGCGCCTGGTGCCGGCGCGTTGCCGGGTGACGACCCGTCGGACGGCAGAGCATCTGTGCCGGTGGGGGCCGGATCCTCCGCGGGGCGCAGCGTCGACAGAGCCGCCTCGGCGAGGACGACGTGCAGCTGTTCCGGGGTCACGTCCCCAGCGTACTCGGGGCGGCGGACACCGGCCGAATCGTCCGCATGCTCAGATGTGCCCGGGTCGGCTCGCCGGGATGGTGACGCCGAGCTTGAGGACGACGGAGGCGAGGACGAGGACGATCGCGGGGGTGAGGGTGTCGAAGCTCTCGACGAGGAGGGCGAAGAGCAGCGGCCCGGTGGCGGCCATGAGGTAGCCGCCGCCCTGGACGAAGCCGGCGAGGGCCGCCGAGGCCCCCGGGGTCGCCGAGCGCAGGGTGATGAGGGTGAGAGCGAGAGGGAACGTCGAGATGCCGATGCCGAGGAGCACCGTCCACAGCACCGGGGCCGCCTGCGGGGCGAGCCAGAGACCGATGTAGCCCGCCGCGAGGCTGAAGCAGAAGGCGATGACGATCGGGGCGGCGCTGCGCAGGCGCGCCGTGAGCGCCGGGAGGACGAAGCCGAGGACGAGGGGCACGGCGGTGACGAGGGCGAGCATGGCCCCGGCGAAGGCGGAGTCGAATCCCGCGCGGGTGAGCAGCGGGGGCAGCCAGGTGAAGAGGATGAAGTTGTTGAACGACGTCATCCCCGTCATCGTCATCAGCGCCCAGGCCCGCGGGGTCCGCAGCAGGCGGCGCAGCTCGGCGCCGCCGACGACGGTCGCGGTCACGGTCGCCCGGGCCGGGGGCCTGCGCACGGCGATGACCGCCCACACGGCGACGGCGACGAGCGCACACGCGACCCACACGAGCAGCGAGCCCCGCCAGTCGAACTGTCTGGCCAGCGGGACCGCGACGAGCGGCGGGAGGAATGTGCCGAGCTGGAGCAGACCGACGTGGACGGTCGACATGAGAGCGACCCGGTCGGGGAAGTGCGACTTGACGATCGGGGGCACGACGACATTGCCGAATCCCATGCCGAGGAGCGCGACGACGCTGAGGAGGAGGAAGAGCGTCGGGGAGGACACGAGGGCGCGGGCACCGAGGCCGAGGGCGATCATGATCATCGCGACGAGGCTGACGGTGATCGCCGAATACCGGGAGACGAGCCGCGGGGCGAGGAACCCGCCGACCCCGTAGAGGAGCGGTGGCAGCATCCCGATGATCGCGAGGAACGCGGCGCTCAGCGGGATCTCGGTGCCCATGAGATCGAGCAGCGGCGAGAGACCCGTGACACCGGGACGGAGGTTGAAGGCGGCGACGACGATGCCGAGCAGGATGATCGCGGTCGTCCAGGCAGCCCTCATAGAGGCCGTTCTACCACTGTCCCTGCCGCCGACCGCCCAGCGGGGTCACGTCGTGCCGGCCGTCCAGCGGACTCAGTTCTCCTGCTTGAGGCCCTCGACGGGAGAGAGCCGGGCCGCGCGTCGGGCCGGAGCGAGGGCGGAGAGGATGCCGGCGAGCATGGCGACGACGAGGATGCCCGCCGAGGCCAGCAGCGACCAGTCGACGACGAAGGCGTTCGAGAAGTCGGCGGTGATGAGCCGGGTGGCGACGATGCCGAGGGCCCCGCCGAGGGCGAGGCCGATGAGTGCGGCGACGACGGAGATGAGCACGGCCTCGAACGCGAGCAGGGCGCGCAGCTGGGCGAGGCTCAATCCGAGCGCCCGCAGCAGCGAGTTCTCCCGCCGCCGTTCGATGACCGAGAGGCTGATCGTGTTCGACACCCCGATGAGGGCGATGAGGACGGCGACGAAGAGGACGCCGACGGCCATGAGGAGCAGCACGTCGATGACCTGGGAGAAGAGTCCGCGGTCGACGGCTGAGCCGATGACCTCGTCGGTGGGGACATCGAGCGCCTCGGCGACGTCCTGCCGGATCCGCAGGATGTCGGTGACGCTCTGGTCGGGGGTGAGCGTGATGAGCACGGCGGTCGCGGCCGGGGAGATCCCGATGGCGTTGCCGACGTCGGCGGTCGTGAAGTACGCCCGGGTCGACTCGCCGGCGCGTTCGACGGGAAATGCGGCGTCGGTGAGGCCGCGGACGACGACGGTGTCGCGCGGATAGTCGGCGGGCACGGTGACCCGGCCGGGCACGAGAGGCGGGGCGGCGTCGCCGAGGAGCGCCTCGGCGGATCCGGGATCGAGGATGTAGAGCTCGGCCTCGTCGTCGACGACCTGCCCGTGATAGGCGAGCACCGCCGTGTCGACGCCGTCGATGTCCCTGATGTCGCTCAGCGTCGTCGCATCGGTGCCGTTGCCCAGCGACACCGCGACGTCGATCGGGAAGTGCTGTTCGAGTCCCGCGCTCAGCGTCGCCTTCGTCGACATGCCGCCGACGACGAGGGTGGACACGAGGGTGACGCCGATGACGAGGGCCGCGGCGGTCGAGCCGGTGCGACGGCGGTTGCGCAGCGTGTTGAGCGTCGCGAGCTGGCCCGGCAGCCCCCACGGGGTGACGGCGAGATCCCCGATCCACGAGACGACGGGCGGGATGATCTGACCCGAGCAGAGGACGATCCCGACGACGACGAGGGCGCCGCCCACGGCGCCGACGACGATCCAGGCACTCGACCCGGCGGCGAAGATCAGTGCGGCGACGATGCTCACCGCCCCGATCGCGATGCTCCCCCAGCCGGCCGCCCCGCGGGCCCGTGACTGGCGGGTCGGGGCGCCCGTGACATCGAAGGGCTGAAGCGCCTCGAGGGGCGTCACGGCGATCGCGCTGCGGGCCGGCCGGACGGTCGCGGCCAGGGTGAGGATGACGCCGACGACGACGCCGACGACGAGCGCCCAGCCGGGCACCGAGAGCGAGACGTAGGCGAACTCGCTCTCCCAGAAGCGCCGCGCCACGGCGATGAGCGCGGCACTGACCCCGATCCCCGCGATGACGCCGACGACCGACCCGGCGAGGCCGACGACGAGTCCCTCGACGAGCACCGACCCGTAGAGCTGCCGCCGGGAGGCGCCGAGGCAGCGCAGCAGGGCGAGCTCGCGGCGGCGGCCGGCGACGATGACGGAGAACGTGTTCGAGACGACGAGGACGGCGACGACGACGGAGATCCCCGCGCAGCCGAGCAGCATCCACGCGATGAAGCTGCTGCCCTGGGAGAACTCCGCGACCTGCCGGTCGATCGCCTCGTCGACGCTGAGCGTCTGCAGCTGCCCGCGCAGGGCGGAGTCGGCGAGGAACGCATCGACCCCGGTGCGCACCGCCGCGGGGTCGACGCCATCCGCGTCGAGGTCGATCTGGATCGCCGAGACCCGGCCGATCTGGGCGAAGTGCTCGCGGTAGCTCGCCGCCGTCGTCAGGGCCCGGGGCAGGCCGGCGAGCGTCGGGTCCTCCCCCATCTCGGCGATGCCGACGACCGTGAAGTCGGTCACGGCGCTGCGCGGGGCGCGGTAGATCGGCATCTCCTCGGCGTCGGTGTCGATGCGCGCCGAGGCGGTGGAGAAGCGCACGACGTCACCGACGCCCAGTCCGAGGTCGGCGGCCGTTCCGGAGTCGACGACGAGGTCGGTCGGTGCCTGCGGCCGGGTTCCCTCGCGCACGGCGAAGGTGTCGAGACCCGGATCGACCGGGGTCGGAGAGATCGCGAAATCCGTGTCGGCGAAGGCGTCGCTGCGGCCCGAGGCGATCGCGCTCGCCGCGACGTCGACGGCGCCGATCCCCGGCTGCGCGGCGAGGTCGTCGCTGAAGGCGGCGACCGCGGAGGGGTCGAGGTCGGCTCCCGTCTCGGGCATGAGCACGAGGTCGGCGTTGGCGTACGACTGGCTGATGCCGTCGCGCACGCTGGCATCGAGCGAGGCGCTGATGATGAGGGTCGCGGAGACGAAGCCCGCCGCCAACGCGATGCCGAGCCCGATCGCGGTGAACCGCGCGAAGTGGACTCGGATCTGCGCGAAGGCGACGGCGATCACTGTCCGCTCAGCTCGCTCAGTCCGGTGGCGACCGCCTGCGGGGTCGGCGAGGTGATCTCTCCCCCGACGCGTCCGTCCTTGAGGAGGACGACCCGGTCGGCGTGAGCGGCGGCGGCGGGATCGTGGGTGACGAGGATGATCGTCTGCCCGTACTGGGAGGCGGCGGCGTGGAGGAGGTCGAGCACCTCGGCGCCGGAGAGGGAGTCGAGATTGCCCGTCGGTTCGTCGGCGAAGACGACGTCGGGGCGGGTGAGCAGCGCACGGGCGACGGCGACGCGCTGCTGCTGACCGCCGGAGAGCTCATGCGGACGGTGCTTGAGCCGGTCGCCGATGCCGAGGCGCTCGACGATCTCCGCCTTCCAGGCGGTGTCGATGGTGCCGCGGGCCAGGGACACGGGCAGATCTATGTTCTGCTCGGCGTTGAGCGTGGGCACGAGGTTGAAGGCCTGGAAGATGAAGCCGACCCGGTCGCGGCGCAGCTGGGTGAGTTCGCGGTCGTTGAGCGCGGTGATGTCCTCACCGCGCATGAGGATCTCGCCCGAGTCGACGCGGTCGAGTCCGGCGAGGACGTGCATGAACGTCGACTTGCCCGACCCGGAGGGACCCATGATCGCGGTGAGCCGACCGGAGTCGAAGTCGACGCTGATGTCATCGAGCGCGGTCACCGCGGTGTCGTCGCGGCCGAAGCTCTTGCGCAGGCCGCGGGCCCGCAGCACCACCTCGGTGTCGGTTGTCGTCGTCATCACTGTCCTCATCGTCTGGCTGACCGGAGGGGAGAACGAGAAACCGCCCACCTCAGCGACTGAGATGGGCGGATCGCTGTGCCCGCGACAGGATTCGAACCTACGACCTTCTGCTCCGGAGGCAGACGCTCTATCCACTGAGCTACGCGGGCAACGCATGTCATGCTATCACCGACTGCGAGGTGAACCCAAAACGCCGCCCGACGGTGTCGGGCGGCGGAGCGGGTGAGGGCTCAGGAGCCCTTCATGTCCTTGCGACCGGGCACGTACTCCCAGTGCCAGAGCTCGTAGGAGTTCGCCTTGGCCCAGTCCGGGTTCTCCCAGCCGTACTTGCCGGCGTTGGCCTCGAGCCACGCGTAGTTCGAGGTGTCGAGGTCGAGCGCCAGGCCCCACCCGTGGTTGGAGGTGCCCGGGCGCGCGGCGAAGCCGGGCTTGCGCGCGGCCACGGAGATCTGACCCTCGAGCGAGCGGTAGGAGTCGGTGATGCCGATGTCCTTGCCGGTCTCCTTCTTGAACGCGGCGTTCATCTCCGCGAAGGCGACGGCGGCGTCCGAGCGCAGCTTGTGATCGCCGACGCCGACGCTGCACAGCCACTCCTCGGGCAGCTCGCCATTCGACGGGGTGCCCGACGGCGCCTCACCGGAGCAGCCGGGCAGGACGGTCTTCTCGATCGCGCGGGACGCGGCCTCGGCCTTGTTCTGCTTCGCGCTGGGCGCGCCGATCTCGATGCTCGTCGTCTCATCGGTCTCCGGGATGTCCGCGGAGACCGATTCGGCGTTGATGCTGCGCGTCTGCGCCTCGGCCGCGGAGGTGTCGACCTTGACCTCCTGCGAACCGCTCATGTTGCCGGCGATCATCACCGCGGCGATCGCGGTGCCGGTGACGGAGACGGTGGCCAGCGCCGAGGCGGTGGTCACCCGCTTGCGGCGGACCGAGCGCAGGAGCGCTCCGTCCGAGCCGCGGTCGCTCAGGGACGCGGCGAGGGTGCCGGTGCCGCGCGATTCGGCGGCCATGGCCGCCCGGCGCGGGGATCCGGCCGCGGCCTTGGCCTCGGCGGCCATCGCGGCGCGGCGCGGAGAGAGAGTGGTGGACGGGGCTGCTGCCCGGGGCTGCGACGGGGTGTCGCGGGAGAAGGCGCTCGAAGCGGTGTGCTGTTTGCGCAGATCGCGCCGGCGGACCGGTGCCACTGCGGTCGAGGAATCACTCGACATATCACTCCATACTGTCGTCTGCTGTGCTGCATGCCCGTCGCCTGCGCAACGAGAGAAAAGCTTATGTCACAACACTATAACGGCATTGTTACAGAATGTCATTTAATTCCACTTTCTCGGGTGTGACCTGCACCGATGACCGTGTCGGAGCGGCCGGACAGCACCCGGGATGTTACCCGGCACACCCTGTTCGTTACATTTCGTTACACAGACCACGCCTCGGCCGTGACCTCGGCCACCGCGTGAGACGAAGCTCACCTCAGCTGCCGAACCGTCCCCGCTGCATCGCGTCCTGGACCTCGCCGACGAGCTCCTCGAGGACGTCCTCGAGGAAGAGCACGCCGAGCACCTCGCCGTCGGCGTCGAGGACGCGGGCGACGTGGATGCCGACCTTCTGCATCTGCGCGAGCGCCTCCTCGACCTCGTCGTCGGCCATGACCGTGAAGAGGGGACGGAACCGCTTCGCCGGCACCGGCTCGGTGTCGCGCTCGGAGTAGAGCACGTCCTTGATGTGGAGGTAGTGCCCGGGATACCCGTCCTCGTCGACGACGAAGTAGCGGGAGTACCCCGTGCGCCCGACGAGGGTGACGAGTTCGTCGGGGGTCACTTCGGCGCTGATCGTGATGAGATCGGACATCGGCACCATGATGTCGGCGGCGGTCTTGTCGCTGAACTCGAGAGCGCCCTTGAGCAGTCCGGTCTCGTCGTTGAGCAGGCCCTCGCGCTTGGACTCCGCGACGATCGATTCGACCTGCTCGATCGTGAAGGCCTCATTGACCTCGTCACGCGGCTGGATGCCGATGAGGCGCAGCACCCCGTTCGCGAGACCGTTGAGCGGCTTGATGACGAAGCCGAAGATCCGGGCGAGGAAGACGAGCGGCGGGGCGAGCAGCATGACGGCCCGGCCCGAGGTCGCCAGCGCGATGTTCTTCGGCACCATCTCGCCGATGACGACGTGGAGGTAGGTGACGATGCCGAGGGAGAGGATGAACGAGATCGTCGACGCCGCGGATTCGGGGATCCCGAGTCCGGCGAGCGGTCCGGCGAGCAGATGGTGGATCGCCGGCTCGGAGACGTTGCCGAGCAGCAGCGAGCACACGGTGATGCCGAGCTGGCAGATCGCGAGCATGAGCGAGACGTGCTCCATCGCATAGAGCGCCGTCTTCGCGGCCCCCGACCCGGCGGCTGCGCGCGGCTCCACCTGGGAGCGCTTGGCGGCGACGATCGCGAACTCCGAGGCGACGAAGAACGCGTTGCCGAGCAGCAGGACGACGAGCCAGACGAGTCCGAGCCAATCAGAGCTCATGCTTCCGACCTCCCGCTGCGCGGTGGCGGGCGTCCTGATGACGAGCGTCGGTCGCCTCGGTGGACTGGGATTCGGCGGCGTCGCTCGCCTCGCGGGTCCGGGGGTCGGCGGCGTCGTAGGCCTCGGCGTCGGTGGCGCGCATCACCACACGCAGCCGCTCGATGCGGCGCCCGTGCATCCGCTCGACCCGGATGAGGGCATCGGGTGTGCGCACCTCGTCGCCGGGCTCCGGGATCCGGCCGAGCTCCTTGAGCACGAAGCCGGCGATCGTCTCGTAGTCGGAGTCCTCGGGGATCGTCAGCCCGATCGTCGTCTCGATCTCATCGGGCCGCAGCTGCCCGGGAACGATCCACGAACCGTCGCGGACCGGCCTCGCGGCCACCCGCATCCGGTCGTGTTCGTCGGCGACCTCCCCGACGAGCTCCTCGACGACGTCCTCGAGGGTGACGACCCCGGCGGTGCCGCCGAACTCGTCGACGACGACGGCCATCTGCATGCCCTTGCCGCGCAGCTCCATGAGCAGCGGGTCGAGGCGCAGGGTCTCGGGGATCTCGGTGACCTCGGTCATCAGTCCCCCGGCGTAGGCGTCGTCGCGGTTGGCCGGGGGCACTGCGAAGGCCTGTTTGACGTGGACGACGCCGAGGATGTGGTCCTTGTCCTCGCCGGCGACGGGGAACCGCGAGTACCCGGTGGCCCGGGCCTGTTCGATGATCTGGCGCGCCGTCGTGTCCTTCGTCACCGAGGACATCCGGGTGCGCGGGGTCATGACGTCCTCGGCGGTGCGCTCGGAGAACGACAGGGTGCGCTCGAGCAGGTCAGCGGTCTGCTCGTCGAGCACTCCCTCCTCGGCGGAGTGGCGCACGAGCGAGGTCAGCTCCTCCGGGGAGCGACCGACCGTGCCCTCCTCCTGCGGCTCGATGCCCATCGCCCGCAGGATCTTGTTCGCCGTGCCGTTGAGGAACGCGATGACGGGCTTGAGGACGACGGAGAAGACGTACTGCATGGGGGCGGCGATGCGCCCGGTGGCGAGCGGAATCGCGATCGCGAGGTTCTTCGGCACGAGTTCGCCGAAGATCATCGACAGCACCGTGGAGATGATGAGGGCGATCGCCAGGGCGATCGGCTCGGCCAGTCCCGGGCCCGCACCCCACGACTCGAAGACCGGTGAGAGCATCCGCCCGAGCGAGGGCTCCATGAGGTAGCCGGTGAGCAGCGTGGTGATCGTGATGCCGACCTGAGCGGCCGAGAGCTGCGTCGACAGATGCGTCATCGACTGCCGCAGGGTCTTCGCGCCGACGACCCCGTCGGCCACGGCCTTGTCAGCGGTGTGCCGGTCGAGGGTGAGGAGGGAGAATTCGGCGGCGACGAAGATGCCCGTGCCGCAGATGAGAAGGAGGGCGAGGGCCAGGTACAGCCATTCCATCAGTGACGAGCCCCGCGTGACGAGACCTCGATGCGAGTGTCAACTCTGCCAACGACCCTTGTCAGAGGAGGATCGTCGTCTGGGGCGCCGGCTTCCCGCCGGCGGGGACTGTCACTGAGCATGGACCGATCTTACCAACTTCCCGCCAGCGGTCGACCCTCTTCGTACCCGGCAGCGCTCTGGACGCCGACGCTCGCCCGCTCGGCGAACTCGGTGAGGCTCTGCGCACCGGCGTAGGTGAACGAGCTGCGCACCCCCGAGGTGATCGAGTCGAGGAGGTCCTCGACGCCGGGTGAGGCAGGGTCGATGTACATCGTCGACGAGGAGATGCCCTCTTCGAACAGTCCCTTGCGGGCCCGGGAGAACGCCGATTCCGTCCGCGTCCGGTTCGCCACCGCACGCGCCGAGGCCATGCCGAAGCTCTCCTTGTACCGGCGTCCCTCGCCGTCGACGAGGAGGTCGCCCGGGGATTCGTGGGTGCCGGCGAACCACGAGCCGATCATCACCTGGGAGGCCCCGGCGGCCAGCGCCAGCGCGACGTCGCGCGGGTAGCGCACTCCCCCGTCGGCCCACACGTGCGCGCCGAGCTCGGCGGCGGCCGCGGCGCATTCGGCGACGGCGGAGAACTGGGGGCGGCCGACGGCGGTCATCATCCGCGTCGTGCACATCGCGCCCGGCCCGACGCCGACCTTGACGATCTGGGCCCCGGCGGAGACGAGATCGCGCACCCCATCGGCGGTGACGACGTTGCCCGCGACGATCGGCACCCCGAGGTCGGCGTCGGCGACGGCGGTGAGCACGTCGAGCATCTTGGCCTGATGGCCGTGGGCGGTGTCGACGACGAGGACGTCGGCGCCGGCGGCGACGAGCGCCTCGGCGCGCTGGGCGGCATTGCCGTTGACGCCGATCGCCGCGGCGATCCGAAGATTTCCGTCCGCGTCGAGGTTGGGGGTGTAGATCGAGGAGCGCAGGAGCGACTTCGGCGTCAGCGCGCCGAGGAGCTGCCCGGCGTCGTCGACGACCGCGGCGTAGGAGGTCCGCGCGTCGTTCATCGTCTCGAACAGCGTTTCGAGCGCGTGGGCGTCGGCCCAGTCGATCTCGTCGGCCCTGATCACCTGCGGGGAGGTCTCGGTGAGTTCGCCGACAGCGGTGAACCGGTCGACGTCGCGGAGGTTCGCGGCGTCGATGACGCCGACGAGGGAACCGGATCCGTCGACGACGGCGCCGAATCCGTGGGCGCGCTTGCCGAGCACGTGGAGCGCGGAGAGCACGGTGTCCTCGGGTGAGAAGCGGAGCGCGGATTCGAAGATCCGATCACGGCTCTTGACCCAGCGGATCGTGTCCTCGGCCGCGGTCAGGGGGATGTCCTGGGGAAGCACTGCCAGACCGCCTCGGCGGGCCATCGTCTCCGCCATCCGCCGCCCCGACACGGCGGTCATGTTGGCGGCCACGATGGGGGTCGGGGACCCTGTCGGATCGGTGGAGGTGAGGTCGACGTCGAAACGCGAGGTCAGCGACGAGGAATTGGGGACAAGGAACACGTCGGAATACGTGAGATCGTGTTCTGGTTGGTGTGAAATGAAACGCATAACACTATTGTCCCCTATGTGCACATTCGCAGGCACATCGCGTTACGCTGGTGTGTGTCGTATTGCAGCAATTCTTGAACAGGAAGTAGGCGATCAACGCCGTGTCCGTCAATACTCCGAACCGCACCGTCGACGACTTCGGGTCGAACGAGTGGTTGGTCGAGGAACTGTACGAACAGTTTAAGTCAGACAAGAACTCTGTGGACAAGTCCTGGTGGCCGTTCTTCGACGAGTACGAGAAGGCGAACGGAGCGGAGTCGGCGCAGACGACCTCCTCCGCATCCTCCTCGGCTGCGGATTCCGCACCCCAGTCCACGAGCTCCACGGCGAAGACGGATGAGAAGTCCGCGCCGCGGGCGGAGAAGAAGGCCGGGGATGCCGCTGCCGCACCGCAGAGCACCGAGGCCGCCACCGCCGAACGCCCCGACTCAGTGCCCGCGAACAAGGAGACCTCGCGCGGGGTCTCGCCCTCCTCGGCGGAGACCGAGACGCTCAAGGCGGAGACGAAGTCCGTTCCCAAGGTCACGACGAAGGACCTCGAGCCCCAGCCCGCCCCCGAAGAGACGATCACCCCGCTGCGCGGCCCCGCGAAGCTCATCGCGAAGAACATGGAGGAGTCGCTCGAAGTGCCGACGGCGACCTCGGTGCGCGCGCTGCCGGCCAAGGCGCTCATCGACAACCGCATCGTCATCAACTCGCACCTCAAGCGCACCCGCGGCGGCAAGGTGTCCTTCACCCACCTCATCGGCTTCGCCGTGATCCGGGCGCTGAAGAACTTCCCGAGCATGAACGTCTCCTACGACGTGCGCGACGGCAAGCCGGCGATGGTCTCCCCGGCCCACGTCAACTTCGGCCTCGCGATCGACGTGCCGAAGAAGGACGGCACGCGCTCGCTGCTCGTCCCCAACGTCAAGGCCGCCGAGACCCTGACGTTCCGCCAGTTCGTCGACGCCTACGACGGCCTCGTCGACAAGGCCCGCAAGGGCAAGCTCACCGCTGACGACTTCGCCGGGACCACGGTGTCCCTGACGAACCCCGGCGGCATCGGCACCGTCCACTCGATACCCCGCCTGACCAAGGGCCAGGGCGCGATCATCGGCGTCGGCGCACTCGACTACCCGGCCGAGTTCCAGGGCGCGAGCCAGCGCACGATCAACGACCTCGCCGTCTCGAAGGTGCTGACCCTGACCTCGACGTACGACCACCGCGTCATCCAGGGCGCCGGCTCCGGCGAGTTCCTCAAGCTCGTCCACGGCTACCTGCTCGGCGAGGACGGCTTCTACGACGACGTCTTCGAGTCCCTGCGCCTGCCGTACGAGCCGGTGCGCTGGGTGCCCGACGTCTCCGCCGAGGACCAGGACGACGTCAACAAGACCGCCCGCGTCATCGAGCTCATCGACGCCTACCGGACCCGCGGCCACCTCATGGCCAACATCGATCCGCTCGTCTACCGGCAGCGCTCGCATCCGGATCTCGACATCAATCAGCACGGCCTGACCCTGTGGGACCTCGAGCGCGAGTTCCCCACCGGCGGATTCGGCGCCAAGCCGATGATGCCCTTCCGCAACATCCTCGGCCTGCTGCGCGAGAGCTACTGCCGCACGATCGGCTTCGAGTACATGCACATCGCCGACCCGCTGCAGCGCCGCTGGTTCCAGGCGAAGATCGAGGTCCCCCACCAGGAGTTCACCCGGTCGGAGCAGGGCCACATCCTCGGTCGCCTCAACGCCGCCGAGGCGTTCGAGACGTTCCTGCAGACGAAGTACATCGGGCAGAAGCGCTTCAGCCTCGAAGGCGGCGAGTCCGCGATCGTCCTCCTCGACGAGGTCCTCAACCAGTCCGCCGACGCCGGGCTCGAGGAAGTCGCGATCGGCATGGCCCACCGCGGTCGGCTCAACGTGCTCACCAACATCGCCGGCAAGTCCTACGCCCAGATGTTCCGCGAGTTCGACGGCACGATGTCGCCCGACAGCGTCCAGGGCTCCGGCGACGTCAAGTACCACCTCGGCACGCAGGGCTCGTTCACCTCGCCCTCGGGCAACTCGACGAACGTCTACGTCGCCGCGAACCCCAGCCACCTCGAGACGGTCGACCCCGTCCTCGAAGGCATCGTGCGCGCCAAGCAGGACGTCATCGACCAGGGCGAGTCCGGCTTCACCGTGCTCCCCGTCCTCGTCCACGGCGATGCCGCCTTCGCCGGTCAGGGAGTCGTCGCCGAGACGCTCAACCTCTCCGAGCTGCGCGGCTACCGCACGGGCGGGACGATCCACATCATCATCAACAACCAGGTCGGGTTCACGACGCCGCCCGCCTCGGCGCGCTCGTCGTTCTACTGCACGGACATCGCGAAGTCGATCAACGCCCCGATCCTCCACGTCAACGGGGACGACCCCGAAGCCGTGGTCCGCGCGGCCCGCCTCGCCTTCGAGTACCGCCAGGAGTTCAACCGCGACGTCGTCATCGACCTCGTCTGCTACCGCCGCCGCGGCCACAACGAGGGCGACGATCCGTCGATGACCCAGCCGCTCATGTACTCCCTCATCGAGAAGAAGGGGTCGGTGCGCAAGCTCTACACCGAATCCCTCGTCGGCAGGAAGTGCATCACCGACGATGAGGCCGCCGAGGCGCTCAAGGACTACCAGTCGAAGCTGGAGTCCGCGTTCGCCGAGACGAAGGCCGCGGAGTCCGGCTCGGGCAAGGGCACGGCGTTCAACGCCCCGCATCAGCCCAGCGACATCGAAGCGCTCAACGACGTCTCGACGGCGATCAGCGCGGAGACCCTGACCCGCATCGGCGATGCCTTCGTCGACATCCCCGAGGGCTTCACGGTCCACAAGAAGCTGCGCGCGCTCCTCGAGAAGCGCAAGGAGATGGCGCTGCACGGCGGCATCGACTGGGGCTTCGCCGAGCTCATCACCTTCGGCTCGCTCCTCATGGACGGCGTCCCCGTCCGTCTGGCCGGCCAGGATTCGCGCCGCGGCACGTTCGTCCAGCGCCACTCGGTGCTCATCGACTCCGTCAACGGCAACGAGTGGACGCCGCTGCAGAACCTCAGCGACGACCAGGCCCGCTTCTACGTCTATGATTCGCTGCTGAGCGAGTACGCGGCCGTGGGCTTCGAGTACGGCTACTCGGTCGAGCGCAAGGACGCCCTCGTGGCGTGGGAGGCGCAGTTCGGCGACTTCGCCCAGGGGGCGCAGTCGGTCATCGACGAGTTCATCTCCTCCTCCGAGCAGAAGTGGCAGCAGAACTCCGGTGTCGTCATGCTCCTGCCCCACGGCTACGAGGGTCAGGGACCCGACCACTCCTCGGCGCGCATCGAGCGCTACCTGCAGCTGTGCGCGGAGTCGAACATGACCGTGGCCTACCCGTCCTCGGGTGCCTCGTACTTCCACCTCATGCGCCGTCACGCGCTGACGCCGAACAAGCGGCCGCTCATCGTCTTCACCCCGAAGTCGATGCTGCGCCTCAAAGCGGCGGCGAACTCGCCCGAGGACTTCACCTCCGGGAAGTTCGAGGCGATCATCGACGACCCGGCCGTCGACGCGGACAAGGTGAAGAAGATCGTGCTCGTCTCCGGCAAGCTCTACTGGGAGCTGCTGGCGCAGCGGGAGAAGAACGGCGACGACACGACCGCGCTCGTGCGCGTCGAGCAGCTCTACCCGCTCGACGACGAGGCGATCACCGCGGTCCTCGACCGCTACCCGGCCGATGCCCAGCTCGTGTGGGCGCAGGAGGAGCCGGAGAACCAGGGTGCGTGGCCGTTCATGGCCCTCAACCTCACTCCCCTCCTCGGTGGGCGCGATCTCACCCTCGTCTCCCGTCCCGCCTCGGCGTCGACGGCGACGGGTCTGAAGAACGTGCACGAACTCCAGCAGCAGGAGGTCGTCGGGCGGGTCCTCCAGAAGTGAGCTCGGAGACCTCGACGACGATCGCCGTGGTCGGTGGCCCCCTGGTCGCCGGCCACGGCGATGGCCGCGGTCTCGGCTGGGTCGGCAGAGTCACCGCACGGACCCTGCCGAGTCTGCCCGGCCTGCGCGTCTACCCGTTGGCCGTCGGCAGCGAGGACTCCGCGGGCCTCCACTCGCGGGCGATGGCCGAGGCATCCCTGCGCTTCAGCCCCGAGGGCGACAATCGCCTCGTCCTCGCCCTCGGCACCGGTGACCTCGATTCCGGGCGCTCGGTCGCCCGGGCCCGCCTCGATGTCGCCAATGTCCTCGACGAGGCGCTGTCGCGGAAGGTCTCCGCGTTCGTCATCGGCCCTCCCCCGGACCACGGCTCCGACCGCAACCGCGGGATCGCCGAACTCAACACGAGCTTCTCCGATGTCGCGAAGCGCCGCGGCATCGCCTACGTCGACACGTTCACGCCGCTCCACGGTCATCCCGTGTGGCAGCGCGAGCTCGCCTCGTCCCACGACCGGCTGCCCGCCCAGGAGGGGTACGGGCTGCTCGCCTGGCTCGTCCTCCATCGCGGCTGGTTCCCGTGGCTGGGTGTGCGCGACGTCATCGGCGACGACGCCTGAGAGACCGGGCCTGAGTCCGGGCCGGACGGGCAGTCGTCGCCTCCCGGGCATCCGGTGCGCACACGCGTGCCGTGGACTTGGTCCCGGTCACGGGAACGTGAAACAATGAACCGTCCAATCGAAGGAGAACCGCTATGAGCAAGCGAGGCCGCAAGCGCCGCGATCGCCGTCGTTCGAATGCCAACCACGGCAAGCGTCCGAACAGCTGAGAAGTGAGTGCACCACCGGGTGCACGACGAAGGCGGGGAGAGTCATCATGACTCTCCCCGCCTTCGTTCTCGGTGCGCTCAGCGCTGCCAGCGCACCTGCTCGACGGCGATGCGCCGCCGGATCTTCTCCTTGAGTCCCAGAGGAGCCTCCTCCCGACCGCAGGACCGGCGCACGACCTCCTTGAGCATCGCTTCGATCTCGTACTCGTCGTGGCAGGCCGGGCAGTGCTCGAGATGGATCGAGATCTCGCGGATCTCGGTCGTCGTCAGCTCCCCGTCGAGGTAATGGTAGATGCGCATGAGGGATTCAGCCCGCATGCTCTCGCAGCAGTCTCCGTTGTTCACTTCGCACCTCCCTCGGCGTCCTTGGTGCCGAAGCCGCGATCGGCGGCGTATTCCGCGAGCATCTCGCGCAGCTGCCGGCGGCCGCGGTGCAGGCGCGACATCACGGTGCCGATCGGGGTGTCCATGATCTCCGCGATCTCCTTGTACGGCAGGCCTTCGACATCGGCGTAGTAGACGACCATGCGGAAGTCCTCGGGCAGGGCCGAGAGGGCGTCCTTGATGTCGGAGTCGGGCAGGTGGTCGAGGGCTTCGAGCTCGGCCGAGCGGCCCTCGGAGGAGGTGTGGCTCGCGGCCTGGGCGATCTGCCAGTCCTCGATGTCCTCGCTGCCGTGCTCCTGCGGCTGGCGCTGCTTCTTGCGGTAGTTGTTGATGAAGGTGTTGGTGAGGATCCGGTAGAGCCACGCCTTGAGATTCGTGCCGGGAGTGTACTGGTGGAAGGCGGCGTAGGCCTTCGCATACGCCTCCTGCACGAGGTCTTCGGCATCGGCGGGATTCCGTGTCATCCTCAGGGCCGCGGCGTAGAGCTGGTTGAGGTATTCGAGAGCGTCGCGCTCGAAACGGGCCGAGCGCTCGGCCTCGGTTTCGTCGACTTCTTTGACTGATTCGGTCATCACCGACAATGGTACGCCCGTTCTCTCCAACACGGCAGTGGCACTCACGAAAGTCCTCCTCACCCGGCCTGTGTGACAGCACCCGCGGACCCCTGGTGGGCCACGGCGCTCGACCGGTCATTCGCATTGTCCTGTCAACGTTTCGGCGCTGTCCCGATATTCCCCGACAGCGGCTATGCTTGCGGGTGAGATGCCCGACAACAGTCGCAGAAAGGAACCCTGTGTCTCCCATTCGTCTCATCGCCCGCCCCATGCTCGCCGCCGGCTACATCAGCAACGGCATCAGCCGTCTCCGGCACCCCGAAGCGGCCACCGCCTCGATCGGCCCGCTGCTCGCCCAGGCGCGCAAGCGCGTCGACATCCCCTTCGACGCCACGACGGTCGCGCGAGCCACCGGCGCCGCCCAGGTCGCCGCCGGCTCGCTGCTGGCGATCGGACGCTTCCCCCGGCTCAGCGCCTCGGTGCTCGTCGGCACCTACCTGCTCGACACCATCGGTGAGCGCATCGCCGCGGAGAAGGCGACGTCGAAGGAGGAGAAGCGCGAGCGCCTCGAACGCACGCTCACCCGCACCTCGATGCTCGGCGGCGCGCTGCTCGCCAGCGTCGACACCGACGGCAAGCCGGGCCTGTGGTGGCGCACGCAGCATGCCGCCGAGGACCTCTGGTCCTCAGTCGAGAACACGTCGAAGCAGGCAATGAGTGCCCTTGGCGTCGACTGAGCCTCCCCTGCCCGTCACCGGTGACTGGCGTCCGCCGCGGGCGCCCGACGCGGTCAGCGCCGTCGTCACGGTCCCCGGTTCGAAGTCGCTGACCAACCGCTATCTCGTCCTCGCCGCGCTCGCGGAGTCCGACTCCGTCATCCGCGGCTGGCTCGCCAGCCGGGACACGCAGCTGATGATCGCCGCGCTCGGCAGCCTCGGCGCGCAGATCACCGAGGTCGACGGGGCGCTCCACGTGACTCCCATCGACTTCTCCGCCGCGGCCGATGCCGGGCCTGCGGTCGTCGACTGCGGCCTGGCCGGCACCGTCATGCGCTTCGTGCCCCCGATCGCGGCGGCCACCGGTCGTGAGGTCGTCATCGACGGCGACGAGCAGGCCAGGGTGCGGCCGATGGGCGTGACGATCGATTCGCTCACCCGCCTCGGCGCGGACATCACCGCGACCGGAGACTCGCTGCCGCTGACGATCCATGCCGGTTCCGCCCTGCGCGGCGGTCACCTCGAGATCGCCGCGGGCGCGTCGAGCCAGTTCGTCTCCGGTCTCCTGCTCGCGGCTCCGGCGATGCCGCTGGGACTCGAGCTGCGCAACACCGGGCAGGCCGTGCCGAGCCGCCCTCACGTCGACATGACGCTGGAGGTCCTCGCCGATGCCGGCGTCGACGTCAGCGAACCCGAGGACGAGCACTGGGTCGTCGAACCCGGCCTGCCGCGCGGCCTCGACGTCGTCGTCGAACCGGATCTGTCGAACGCGGCGGCCTTCCTCGCCGCTGCCCTCGTCACCGGCGGTGAGGTGACGATCACCGGGTGGCCGGCGCACACGACCCAGGCCGGTGATGATTTCCGCCGCATCGCCGAGGCGTTCGGCGCCGCCGTCGACCTCGATCGGCACGGTCTGCGGGTGCGCGGTCCCCAGCGCCTGCGTCCCGTCGATCTCGATCTCTCCGCCGTCGGCGAGCTCACCCCGGTCGTCGCCGCTGTCGCCGCGGTGGCCCCCGGCACCTCGCACCTGTCCGGGATCGGGCATCTGCGCGGCCATGAGACCGACCGGCTCGCGGCGCTGACCCGGGAGCTCACCGCCCTCGGCGTGGGAGTCGACGAGGAGCCCGCGGCGCTGACGATCACGGGCGCCCGCCCGGGTGCGGGCACCTGGCACACGTACCACGACCACCGCATGGTCATGGCCGGGGCCGTCCTCGCGCTCGTCGCCGAGGGCATCGTCATCGAGAATGCCGGCACCGTGGCGAAGACGCTGCCGGAGTTCACCCTCCTGTGGGAGGACATGCTGGGCCACGGGGCCTGAGATGGCGCGCATCTTCCGTGACGAGGACTATCGTCCGCGGCCCAACCGCAAAGGGTCGCGGCCGCGGACGAAGAACCGTCCGAGCCACGACTCCGCGGCGCTCGGCCTCGTCACCGCCGTCGACCGGGGACGCTATCGGATCGTCCTGGCCGACGACGCCGGCGCCTTTCCCGAGGACGGCCGGGCCGTCACCGCCGTGCGGGCATCGCATCTGCGCCGTCAGGCCGTCGTGCCCGGTGACATCGTCAAGGTCGTCGGCGATACCTCGGGCGACGAAGGCACGCTCGCGCGCCTCGTCGAGATCACTCCGCGCCGCACCCTGCTGCGCCGCAGCGCCGACGACACCGACCCGACCGAGCGCGTCATCGTCGCCAACGTCGACATCATGGGCATCGTCACCGCTACGGTTGATCCCGAGCCCTCCTACGGCCTCATCGACCGCGCTCTGGCCGCGGCGATCGATGCGGGGATCACCCCGCTCATCGTCGTGACGAAGACCGACCTCGCCCCCGCCGCGGACATCGAGCGCCGCTTCTCGATGGCCGACGTCGACATCGTCTCCTCGGGGCTGCGCGAGGACGGCACGCTCTCCGATGACGCCGTCGCCGGTCGCCTCGCCGATCACATCAGCGTCCTCGTCGGCCATTCCGGGGTCGGCAAGTCGACGCTGACGAACGCGCTCGTGCCCGCCGCCGATCGCGCCACCGGCCACGTCAACGACGTCACCGGCCGCGGTCGGCACACGTCGTCGTCGGCCGTGTGCCTGCCCCTGACGACCGGCGGCTGGCTCATCGACACCCCCGGCGTGCGCAGCTTCGGACTCGCCCACGTCGACCGCGACGGTCTCATCGCGGCGTTCCCGGAGCTCACCGAGGCGACCACCGAGTGCCCGCGCGGCTGCACCCATCTCGCCGACGCCCCCGGGTGCCGCCTCGACTCGTGGGTGGCCGAGGGCCGGGCCGGGCCGGGCGGGGTCTCACGGCTGGAGTCGCTGCGCCGGCTGCTGTCGAACGCTGGCTAGAGTGGAGGGATGAACGACCTCGACCTCGCACTCGACCTCGCCGACCTCGCTGACTCCCTGAGCCTCTCCCGCTTCGTCGCCGCCGACTTCACGGTCGAGACGAAACCGGACCTCACCCCCGTCACCGAATGCGATCGGGCCGTCGAAGAGGCGATCGTCGACCGCCTGCGCCTGACCCGTCCCGACGACAGCGTCCTCGGTGAGGAGTTCGGGTCGCACGGGACCTCCTCGCGCCGCTGGATCATCGATCCCATCGACGGCACGAAGAACTATGTGCGCGGGGTGCCCGTGTGGGCGACCCTCATCTCCCTCTACGACGGTGAGACTCCGCTCGTCGGCGTCGTCTCTGCTCCAGCGCTCGGCAGGCGGTGGTGGGCGGCCGCCGGCTCGGGGGCCTTCGCCTCGGCGATCGGGGGCCCGGCCCGTCGCATCACGGTCTCCGAGGTCGGGGACCTCGCCGATGCGTCTCTCTCCTTCGCGTCGCTGGGCGGCTGGCGCGACCTCGGTGTCCGCGAGGAATTCATCGCGCTGACCGACCGGCTGTGGCGCACCCGCGGATACGGGGACTTCCTCTCCTATATGCTCGTCGCCGAGGGCGCGGTCGACATCGCGTGCGAACCCGAGCTCGCGCTCTACGACATGGGGGCGCTCGTCCCGATCGTCATCGAAGCCGGCGGCACCTTCACGAGCACGACGGGCGTGACGGGACCGTTCGGCGGCAATGCGGTCGCAACGAACGGCCTCCTCCACGAGACCGTCCTCGACGCCCTCGGCCGCGTGGCTCCGGAGGGATTCTGACATGGACCGGGATCGGACGAGGCCGAACCTCGACCGTGCGCCGCTGTGGCGGGAGATGGCCGCAGCCGCCGGCCTCATCGGCAGCGACGGCGCGATCGCCGAGACGATCTACGGCCAGATGACGGCACTGGCGGCGGCCACCGGCGCGGTCAACCTCGGTCAGGGCGCGCCGGGCACCGACGCTCCACCGGAGCTCATCGCCGCCACGACCGCGGCGATGGACGAGGGGTTCAACCAGTACGCCCCCGGTCAGGGCCACTCGGTTCTGCGGGAGGCCGTCGCCGCACAGCGGGCCCGGGACTTCGGCCAGTCAGTCGACCCCGCTGACGTGCTCATCACCTGCGGAGCCACCGAGGGGCTGACGGCGGCGGTGCTCGCCCTCGTCCCCCGCAGGGGTCGTGCCGTGACGTTCGAGCCGTTCTACGACGGATATCCTGCGGCCGTCGCCGCGGCCGGCGCAGAGCTCTCGACGGTGCCCATCCTCCCTGATGGGAACGGCGGATTCCACCCGGATTGGGAGGATTTCGACCGCGTCATGACCTCCGCTCCCCCGGTGTCCCTCATCATCGTCAACACGCCCCACAACCCGACCGGCTTCGTCTTCGACGCTGCCGACCTCGCGCGCATCGGGGACGCGGCGACGGCCGCGGACGCGTGGATCCTCACCGATGAGGTCTACGAGGAGCTCATCCTCGCCCCCGCCGACCATGTTCCCCCGGCCGTCGCGGTGAGCGATCCTTCCCGTGTCGTCACCGTCTCCTCGGCGGGCAAGAGCTGGAACATCACCGGGTGGAAGCTCGGCTGGGTCATCGCCGAGCAGCCGGTGCGGGAGGCGATCCAGGCGGTCAAGCAGTTCCTCACCTTCACCGGGGGCGGGCCGATGCAGATCGGCCTCGCTCGCGTTCTCGAGTCCGGCAGCGGGTTCACAGCGATGAATCGGGAATCGCTGCGGGCCCGCGCCGAGGTGCTCGTTCCCGCGTGTGCGAGCGTGCCGGGCGCTGCCGTGTCGACTCCGGCGGCCGGGTACTTCACGGTCGTCGACTTCGCCGCGCTCACCGAGCTCGATGCGTTCGCCCTCAATGATCTGCTCGCACGGGAGCACGGGGTCGTCGGCATCCCCGTGCCGGCGCTCTGCCGGCCGGGATCGACTGCCGCACAGACGTACCGCAGTGCGATCCGGTATTCGTTCTGCAAGTCCCCGACCGACGTCGACGAGGGTGCCCGGCGCATCGCCCTGCTGGCCGCGGCACTGCGGACGGATCCGGACCTGCTGCGCCGCTGACGCGCAAGTTCCCTCGTCCGGCCGCCCGGCAGTTCTGCCATCCTTGTCCAGCGACCGTCCGCCGGTGGAGGGTCGCAGCGCCTCCGCCCTCGATGTCCATTCACCGGTCCCGGACGCGACGAAGGCGGACCGCCTCAGCGGTCCGCCTTCGTCATGCGGTCGGCACTGTCGCAGGCAGCGATCAGGCCTTCGTCAGCTCGAGGTCGAGGACGATCTTGATCTTGTCGGAGACGAGGAGCTCGCCGCCGCCGAGGACGGCCGAGAACTCCATGCCGAACTCCTTGCGGTCGACGGTCGCCGACGCCGTGAGACCGGCCACCTCGTTGCCCATCGGGTCGGTTGCGACACCGTGGAACTCGCTGTCGAACGCGACCTGCTTGGTCACGCCGCGCATCGTCAGTTCGCCTTCGAGCTCGAAGTCCTCGCCCGATTCGGCCTTGACTCCGGTCGACTTGAAGGTGAGCTTCGGGTGCTCGTCGGCGGCGAAGAAGTCGCTCGTCTTCAGGTGCTGGTCGCGCTGCTCGTTGCGGGTGTTGATCGACTCGACGACGGCCTCGGCAGTCACCGAGCTGTCCTCGAGGGAGTCGCCGACCTCAACGGTGCCGGAGATGTCCTCGAAGTTGCCGCGGACCTTCGACACGCCGGCATGGCGGGCGGTGAAGGTGAACTCGGAGTGGTTCGGATCGATGTTCCAGGTGCCGGCGGTGAGTCCCTTGGGAAGTGCGGTCATGATCTCTGCTTCTCCTTATGGTTGAAATTTGAAGTACGCGGATGACTATAGTTCAGTTTTCAACTATATACAAGCTCTGCGCGCCGCAGCGTGAGCGACCCCGCAGACCTCCCCTCACCCTCGGGCGGACGAGTGAACCCAAGGTTACCTTGTGGCAAAGGTCACGCGACGAGAATTTTGCGCAGGAATTACGCTCGTGTAATGTTGAGACCACGCCGCGGGGTGGAGCAGTTCGGTAGCTCGCCGGGCTCATAACCCGGAGGTCGGAGGTTCAAATCCTCCCCCCGCCACCACAGTGGCAGAACCCCCAGTCAGTTCATCTGGCTGGGGGTTCTTCTCATTCACGCACGCCCCAGCGAGGTGAGGTTAGACTAACCTGGTGAAAACTTCCAAGCATTCCCGCGCGCTCTCCGCTGCGGCCGCTCTGCTCACTCTGACCCTCCTCGCCTCCGGCTGCGCGGCGGCCGACGATTCCGCGGGCGACTCCGCCGGCAGCACCGACGTCGCGGCGGGCGGCAAGGAGTTCGGCACCGCCGATGAGAAGACCGCCGCACTCGGCAGCGACGCCGCGCCCGGCGAGTTCCCGCGCACCGTCGACCATGCGCTCGGGACCACGGAGATCGAGAAGCGGCCCGAACGCGTCGTCGTCCTCGACACCGGAGAACTCGATGATGTCCTCGCCCTCGGCATCACCCCCGTGGGCATGGTGACGACCGAGGGCGCACAGCCCGTCCCCTCCTACCTCGCCGAGGAGACGCAGGGCGTGGAGACGGTCGGAACGATCAGCGAACTCGACCTCGAGAAGATCGCCTCGCTCGAACCGGACCTCATCCTCGGCAGCCAGCTGCGTGCGGAGAAGCTCTACGACGAGCTCGAGGCGATTGCGCCGACGGTCTTCTCCATCCGCCCCGGGTTCCCCTGGAAGGAGAACTTCCTCCTCGTCGGCGACGCCCTCGGCCTCGAAGAGGAGGCGACGGCCGAGCTCAACGAGTACGGACGTGAGGTCAAGGCCCTGGGCGACTCCGTGACCGGCGATCCGACGATCTCCCTCGTCCGGTTCATGCCCGGGAAGCTGCGCCTCTACGGCAATGCCTCTCTCATCGGCGTCATCCTCGCCGATGCCGGCCTCGCGCGTCCCGAGACCCAGAACGTCGATGAACTCGCCGTCGAGATCTCCCCCGAGAAGCTCGACGAGGCCGACGGTGACGTCATCTTCTACTCGAGCTACGGCGAACCCGGCGCCACCGGGGAGACCGAGGCGCTGCAGACGAGCCAGTGGACGAACCTGCCGGCGGTCAGGGACGGCAGAGCCTACCGCGTCGATGACGACGTGTGGTTCCTCGGACTCGGGCCGATCGGGGCCAAGCAGGTCGTCGAGGACCTCGACGGATACCTCGCACAGTAGCGGTCCCCGACCCAGCCGGTTCTCCCAACCGGCTCCCCGCAGCAGCGGTCCGCGCAGCTGGTCCCCCGCAGCCAGTCCCCCGACGACGACGGCCCCGGAAGGATGTCTCCTTCCGGGGCCGTCGTGTCAGCCGAGCTGCGGGCTCACTCCCGCGTCGGGTCAGTTGCCTCCCTGATCGGGTGCCGGCGATTCGGGCGGTGCCGTCGCCCCGCCGTCCTCGGCGAGCGAGGGATCGGCGGCGATCGCATCGTCGATCGCCTGCTTGAGGCGGTCCTGTGCTTCGCCGTAGGCCTCGAAGTCTCCGGCCTTGAGTGCGGCGTCGGAGTCCTCCATGGCCTGGCGCGCCTCCTGCAGGGCTTCGTTGAGGCCCTGGTCGGTGGGCTGTCCGCCACCGCCGCCGTCGCCGCCCGAGGAGCCGGAGGTCCCGCCTCCGCCCTCGGTGCCGGCGTCACCGGCCTGTGCGCCGGAGTCACCGCCGAACACCTGGTCGAGCGCCTCGTCGAGGGTCGGGGCGAACCCGATGTTCTCACCGAAGGCGACGAGCACGTGCTGGAGCAGCGGGTAGGACGTGTCACCGGCCGACCGGACGTAGACCGGCTGGACGTAGAGCAGACCGCCGCCGAGCGGAAGCGTGAGCAGGTTGCCGTTCTGGACCTGCGACTCGCCCTGCCGCAGCAGGTTGAGGCTGCGCTGGACATCAGGGGCGGTGTTGAAGTTGTTCTGCGCCTGGCCGGGACCGGGCACAGTGGTGTTGCGCGGCAGCTGGAGGAGCCTGAGCTTGCCGTAGCTCTCCGCGATGTCACCCGGCGTCGACCCCGCATCCGCATCCGCGGACAGGAAGCCCGTGAGGTTGTTCCGCGACTGGCCCTCCGAGGACTGCGCGGGGATGTAGGAGCTGGTGAGCGAGAACGACGGGGATTCCTGACCCGGCATCTGCAGAGTCATGTAGAACGGCGGCTGGGTCAGTCCGCTGTTGGCCCGGCGCGTCGGATCGGTCGGCAGGGCCCAGAAGTCCTGGCCGGTGTAGAACTCGCTCGCGGAGGTCACGTGGTAGCGGGTGAGCAGCTCGCGCTGGACCTTGAAGAGGTCCTCCGGGTACCGCACATGGCTCATGAGGTCACCGGACATGTCCGAGGCCGGCTTGATGAGGCCCGGGAAGATCTTCATCCACGTCTTGAGCACGGGATCGTTCTCATCCCACTGGTACATGTCGACCGAACCGTCGTAGGCGTCGACGGTGATCTTCACGGAGTTCCGGATGTAGTTGACCTCTTCGTCCGGCAGAGTGGCCACGGTTCCCGGCGCCGAGGCGGTCGTCGAGTCCTCGGTCGCCTCCTGGAGGGGCTGCGGGGTCGAGTACGGGTAGTCCTTCGCCGTCGTGTAGCCGTCGAGGATCCACTTGATCTTCCCGTCGACGACCGCCGGGTAGGGGTCGCCGTCGATCTTGAGGAACGGGGCGAGCTTCTCCACACGCGAGCGCGGGTGGCGTTCGTAGAGGATCTGCGAATCGGCGTTGACCGCGTCGGAGAGGAGGATCTGCTCGTCCTGGTACTTCAGGGCGTAGGCGAGGCGGTTGAAGATGCTGCCGACCGACGGGCCGCCGTCGCCTTGGAAGGTGTTGTTGACCTGACCGGAGCCGCTGTCCTCATCGGACGGGTAGTCGAGCTCGCGCGGGGTCGATCCCTCCGGACCGCCGACGATCGAGTACTCCGGGGAGCTCTCACCGAAGTACACCCGCGGCTCGTACTCGGGGAAGTCACCGCGCGGCGGAATGTCGGACTCCATGAAGGTCGGTTCGCCGTCGGGGTTGCGCTGGTTGCCGTTGGCGGCGACGACACCGAAGCCGTGCGTGTAGACGATCGCCCGGTTGTACCAGCTCTGGTTGTTCACCGAACTCGGGCTGAGTTCGCGCACCGCGATGACGGTGTCGCGCATCTGCCCGTCGATGTTGTAGCGGTCGACGTCGAGCTGCGCGGGGAACGAGTAGTAGGGCCGGACCTGCTGCAGCTGGCGGAAGGTGTCGGAGACGAGGTTGGGATCGAGCAGACGGATCGAGGCCGCGGTCTCGGCATCGGCGCGCAGGGCGCCCGCCTCGCCGCTCGTGCTCGGCTCGTACGGCGTCACCTCGATGTCGTTGAAGTCGAAGGCCTCACGGGTGGCGTCGATGTTGCGCTGGATGTACTCGGACTCGAGGCTCTGCTGCGAGGGGTTGACCTGGAACTGCTGCAGGAGCGCCGGGTAGGCGATGATCGACACGCCGCCGAGGACGAGGAGGGTGAGGGTGGCGATGATCGAGATCCGCCAGTTGCCCTTCCACGCGGTGTAGACGAAGAGGAGCGCGACGAGCACGGCCGCGATCGCGACGATCGCCATCGCCGGCAGCGCCGCCCTGTCGTCGACGTAGGTCGCGCCGGGCACGATGCCACCGGACCCGGTGAGCCGGTCGTAGCGGCTCAGCCACAGACGTCCCGCCTGGACGAGGACGAGCACGGCCACGGTGATGCCGATCTGCCACTGCGCGGTCTTCGTCAGGATGACCCCGCGCTGCTCGCCGGGCCGGATGCCGCCGAAGAGGTAGTGGGCGACGAGAGCGGCGATGAGCGAGAGGACGAGCGCCATGCCGAGCTGATCGCCGACGAGGCGCAGGCCGGGCAGCACGAAGACATAGAAGGACTTGTCGATGCCGAACTGCGGATCGGTCTCCCCGAAGGACGACGAGTTCATCCATTCGAGGACGACGTTCCACTGCGCCGAGGCGGTGATGCCGGCGAGGATGCCGACGACGGCGGGGATCGCCAGGGTCGCGACCCGACGCAGGGGCTCGATGGCCTCACGGTAGCGGTCGAGGTTCTCCTGCCGCGGTGTCGTGGGGGCGTAGACGGGACGGTTGCGGTAGGCCAGGTGGAGGCTCAGCCACACCGGCACGGCCATGACGAGGAAGCCGGCGGCGAACGTGATGCCGCGGGTGAACCACATCGTGCGGAAGACCTCGGAGGCGCCGAGCTGACCGAACCACAGGACCTCGGTGTAGACCTGGGTGAACGCGATGAAGGCGACGAGGAGGATCGCCACCGACACCAGTGTCAGCAGCAGTGGCGACCGCCGTGATCCTGATCCGGGCATCTTCGCGGAGGAGGGTGAGGACGTGGTGCTCACTGCTGACCTTTCTCGTTGGTGGTGTCACCGGACGTGCACGACTTCAGTTGGGACGTGTCTCCGGTGGCATAGCTTTCGACGGCGGAGCGGGCGTCGTCGAGGGTGTCGATGCGGGCGACGGTGATCTGCGACTGGTCGGCGGCCCCGATCACCTCGGCGCAGTTCTCGGCGGGTGAGAGGAAGAGCGTGGCGCCCTTCGCGGTGGCGGCGGCGACCTTCTGCCGGGCCCCGCCGATGGGGCCGACGGTGCCGGCGGGATCGATCTCGCCGGTGCCGGCGACGTGCTTGCCGCCGGTCATCGAGCCGGGGGTGAGCTCGTCGACGATCGCCAGGGCGAACATCGTCCCGGCCGAGGGCCCGCCGATCCCCTCGACGTTGAAGGACACGTCGACCGGGAAGTCGAACTGCTGCCGCATCATGATGCCGATGGCATTGCGGCCGTCGATGGTCGCCGGGTCGAGGCTGAGATCGACCTCGGAGCCGTCGCGCTCGACGACGAGATCGACGGTGTCGGAGTCCTGCACGGTCGCGCTCATCGTCGCAGGAGCCGCCGAGTCGTTCTCGAGCGAGGTCCCGTTGACGGAGACGAGGCGGTCGCCCTTGTTCAGCTTGCCCTCGGCCGGGGATCCGGGCGTGACGTCGTCGACGAGGAGGTCGACGGTGTAGGGCATGTCGAGTTCGCCCATGGCCGCGGCGACGGCGACGTCCTGGCTCGATGTCATCTCCACCGTGTTCGCCTCGGTGACCTGTTCGCGCGTCGTGTCGAGCGGGTAGTACGCCTCGGTGGGCACGACCGTCTCCTCACCGTCGATGAGCGCGCCGAGGGCCTGGGTCGCGTACGTGTCGCGACCGGGACCGCCGCTGACGGCCACTGTGAGCATGTCGATCTCACCGCTCGTCGGGTAGGTCTGGGCACCGGAGACGCTGATCATGGGCTTGCCCTGGTAGTCGCCGAGGGTGTTGAACACCGGCCCGGGCAGCTGCAGCATGTAGGGAATCGGGATGAGCACGGCCAGCGCGATGAGCAGGTAGGTCATGACCCCCGCCGAGGTGGCGAAACGGGGCGAGCGTCGACGGGATCGGCTCCGTGGGGCGGGTGCCTGGACAGGCACCGCTCGGGGGGCATTCTCTGACATGGATTCCTTTCGGTGCACCGCGTCACCAGTCTAGTTGAAAGGTGACGCGCGACTTCTCAGACTCCTTACGCCCGGTGCGAACACGCACCCCTTTCGCCGGGTGCGAACATGGAGCGAAACTTCGCGCGATTGGGAAGCTTCGCACATGTCCCGAGGTTAACGTGGTGATGACTACGATTCTCGAAGGCGCGTGAGACCATGAGCGACGACAAGTCCAACGACAACAGCAACGAGCAGAACCCGTTCGAGCAGATCTTCGGAATGCTCTTCGGTCAGGGCGGTCCCGGCAATCCGGGCGGTCCCGGCCAGGGCGCCTCCGGTCCGCAGGGTTTCAACATCGACCCGGCGATGATGGCGACGATCATGAGCCAGATGCAGGGTCTCTTCGGCCAGGGAGCCGACCCGAGCGCGCAGGCGACGCAGATCGCGCTGCGCAGCGTGCCCTCGCCGGATCCCGCGGTCAGCGATGACGCCGCGCATGCCGCGACGGATGCGTTCCGCCTCTCCGAACTCTGGCTCGCCGAGGCGACCGACCTGTCCGTGGCCAACCGCGCGACTGCGACCCTGACCCGCGCCGACTGGGTCAAGCGGACGATGCCCGGATGGCAGAAGTTCGTCCTCCCGATCAAGGAGAACATGTCGACGGCGCTCACCGACACCCTGCAGACGCAGGTGCCCGAGGAGATGAAGAGCATCCTCGCCGGTGCCTCGTCGATGTTCTCGACGATGAGCGATTCGATGTTCGCGATGCAGATCGGCCAGGCCGTCGGCGCCCTGTCGGAGAGCGTGCTCACCGGCACCGAGGTGGGCCTGCCCCTCCTCCCCCACGATCAGGCCGTGCTCGTCGAGGCGAACATCGCCGCCTTCGCCGAGGAGATCGACGTCGACATCTCCCAGGTCCGCATCTACCTCGCCGCCCAGGAGCTCGCCCATCTCGCCCTCTTCGAACGCGCCCCGTGGCTCGCCGCCCAGGTGGAGACCGCGCTGACGAGGTACGCGCAGGGGCTCAAGGTCGACACCTCGCAGATCGAGGAGATGGCCTCGTCGATCGATCCCTCGAACATCTCGGATCTCAGCGACAACATCCGCCAGGGACTCTTCAACCCGCCGACGACCGATGAGCAGAAGCGGGCGCTGACGACGCTGGAGAACCTCCTCGCCGTCATCGCCGGCTGGGTCGACGTCGTCGTCTTCGCCGCGAGCGACAAGCTGCCGGCCCGCGAGCAGATCCGCGAAGCGCTGCGGAGGCGACGGGCGACGGCCGGACCGGCGGAGAAGACCTTCTCGACGCTCGTGGGCCTTCAGCTCAATCCGCGTCGGCTCCGCGATGCCGCCGCTCTCTTCGCCTACCTCGAATCGCAGGGCGGCGCCGAGGCGCGCGACAACGTCTTCACCCACCCCGACCTGCTGCCGACGACCGAGGACCTCGACGATCCGCTCGGCTACAGCGAACGCCGTCAGGCCGAATGGGCGGGCGACTCGACGCTCGACGAGGCGCTCAGTCGCATCCTCGCCGAAGGCACCGACGGTGCGACCCCGTCGTCGGCCGGTGAGGCAGGCACGAACTCCGACTCGCAGGAGGAAGCCGGCACCGACTCCTCGGCAGCCGGCTCCGCCGCCTCGGCGGACCCGACGTCGAGTGACGAGGAGACGGATGACACGTCCGCGTCGAAGCGGGAAGCGTCCTCCGAGGCCGAGGAGGGATCCGACGCGGACTCCGACGGCCCCGGGCCCAACGGGACTAACGACACCGACCGCGACGAGAAGTGAATGATCGCGCTCTCCACGGCGCGTGACGAGGTCGCGCGCACCGCGCACACGAGTGGATTCGCCGAGGCGTTCGCCGGGCTCTTCGAGTCCCGCGGCGCCTCGGCGCTCGTGCGCGCGGGCACGAGCGAGCACGTCACCGCGAGCTGCCTCGTCGTCGACCCCGACACCGAGGCGGTCCTGCTCAACCATCACCGCCGGGCCGGCGCCTGGATGCAGTTCGGCGGCCATCTCGAATCCGGCGATGTCAGCCTGCGCGACGCCGCCCGGCGGGAGGCGATCGAGGAGAGCGGCCTCGAGCGGTTCAAGTGGGTCTCCCCTGTCCCGCTCGAGCTCCACGTCCACGATCTCGCCGGTGATTTCGGCACGTGCCGGCGGCACTTCGACGTCGTCTACGGCGCGGTCGCCTCGGCCGGGCAGAACCCGGCCGTCTCCGCTGAGTCACTCGACGTCGCGTGGTTCCCCATCGCCGAGCTGCCCGCCGCCCTCATGCCCGACCTCGTCACCCGGCTGCCGCAGCTCTACCGCGCGACCGTCGCGGCGCACGCCGCAGACGGCCGCTGAGTGATCACCGGCCGCGGCTGAACCGCTCCCCTGCGCTGAAGCCGTCGAGGTAGAGCTTCGCCTCCGCCTGCCGCGGATGCCGGTCGGCGAGAGCATGGAACTCCTTCGAGTGCGGCCCGATCTGCAGGTGGGCGAGCTCGTGGACGATGACGGTCTCGAGGACCCAGCGCGGCACGGACTGCAGGCGGTGGGAGATCCGGATGTCCCCCGATGACGTCGTCGTCGAGGCCCACCGGCTGAGGTTCTGGTTCGTCACCCACCTGATCGAGGCAGGACGCAGTCGCCCGCCGAAGTACCGGCAGCTGAGCTCCTCGGCGATCTCCGCGAGGTCGGCGGCCGAGGAATGGTCCTTCGCCGCCAGCCGATTGAAGAGGTCGGTGAGGGAGGCGATGTTCGACTCGACGCTGTAGCGCGTCGGCGCGCTGAGCACGTACGTGTCGATCTCCTTCGACACCGCAATCGTCTTCTTCCGTCGCGCCGAGCGGCGCACCACGATCTCTCCCCGGGCGATCGCCCGCAGCACGCCGTCTTCCGTCCACCGCTCCCGCTCAGTCATCCCACCATGATAGGAAACACCACGGACACGAGATTACTTGTGAGTTTCCTGAGTATCGCTTTTCGGGACCGGTCGGCGTTCGTCCACAGACGCCGACGCCGCCGGATCATCACTCGAATCTCAAGTGACCTACGCATTCATCGCCTCCTCGGCACATCGGCCGCGACGCCGGATCCGCGCCTCCTCCACAGACGAGCGACACCTGTCCACACGTTATCCACAGGATGGGGCCGAAGCGCGGCGCGGAGCGCCATTGACGGGGCCGCGAATGGGGAATAGGTTCTATGTTTGACCCCGGAAAACCCGGAGATGCGTGCGGAAGGGGAAGCCGCACGAGTCACCGCGAGCGCCTGGGGCACTATGCGGTTGAGGGCAAGTCGGACAGCGTTTTCGGCCTGTCCTCAACCGTTTTTCCACAAGGTTTTCCACAGATCTGCGCACACCGTGGCGCGGCCTGCCTCCATTCACTAGTCTGGGTCTCCCGACACGGAGGCGAGGTGGATGATGCTGCGGATCTGTCCCAGTGTTCCGATCACATGGCGGAGCGCCGCGTGCCTGCAGTTCGGTGTCGAGGACCCGGTGCTCATCGACGGCCTCCTCCCCGCCGATGCCTCCCTCATCGACGACCTGCGGATGGGTCTGGGATCGGGCCAGTTCCACACCCGGGCCCAGGACCTCGGCGTCGACCTCGCCCGGGCGACGTCACTGCTCACCCTGCTCGACGAGGCGGGGGTGCTCATTCCCGAGGACTCCGACGCCGCTGCCGTGCGGCGCGGGACGAATCTCCTCGCCACCGCTCGCCTCTTCGGCCGCTCCCCCGATCAGGCCGCCGCGGCGCTGGCGGCCCGACCGCTCGGCGTGTTCGGCCCGCTGCGCGTCGCGGTCGTCCAGCAGCTGTCGCGAGCGGGATTCGCCGTCACTCCCGCAACCCGCATCGACGAGCTCGATCTCACTGCCGATCCGATCGTCGTGACGACGTCGCATCTCGTTCCCGATCTCCACACTGCGACGTGGCTCGTCGATCGGGAGGTCGACCACTGTCAGGTCGTGGCCGGTGAGTTCTCCGTCGAGATCACCGGGCTCGTCCGTCCCGGCGCGACCCCGTGCACCGTCTGTGCGTGCCTGCTCCTCCGTGACGCCGATGAGGGGTGGTTCGACCAGTACCCGCGCATCCGCGCGCTCACCGACCGCGATGACCTCGCCGATCCGCTCGCTCCCGCGCTCGGTGCCGCTCACCTCGTCCTCGTGCTCCGGGCCGCCCTCCTCACCGAGGCGGAGCCGGTGCGCCGCCGGGTGGATCTGCGCTCCGGCGCCGTCGACGACGACGCGCTCTCCTACCACCCGCAGTGCCACTGCCGCGTCCCCGCACCCGGGCTGACCCTAATCGACGAGGAGGCGCAGTAGGCTCTCACCGTAGCGTTCGAGCTTCGTGGCCCCGACGCCGGGCATCCGCGCCAGTCCGGGGAGGTCCCGCGGGTGGAGTTCGGCGATCGCCGAGAGCGAGGCATCGGTGAGCACGAGATACGGCGGCAGCCCCTGTTCGAGTCCGACGCGCGCCCGCCAGCGGCGCAGGGCATCGAGCAGCTCGAGATCGACGTCGGCGGGACAGTGCGCGCAGCGCCCCAGAGCCCGTTCCACCTGGGAGACGAGGACCTTCCCGCACGTCCGGCACCGGTTCGTCCGCACCGTGGTCGCCGGTCGCCGCGCCTGACCCGGCGCCTCCTCGAGCCGGCCGAGCTCACCGAGGAAGCGGGAGGCCTGCCGCGGCTTCTGCTTCGACTCGTGCCGCGCCAGCGACCAGCTCAGCGACAGGTCGCGACCGGCACGGGTGAGCGCGACGTAGAAGAGACGGCGCTCCTCGGCGATCGCCCGCGGGGTCTGCGCATAGCTGATGGGCATGAGCCCTTCGCTCAGGCCCACGAGGTGGACGCTGTCCCATTCGAGGCCCTTGGCCGCGTGGAACGAGGCGAGCGTGACCCCCTCGATGTCGGGTGCGAACTGGTGTTCGGCACGATCGGCGAGGTCGGCGAGGAAGTCCTCGAGCGGCACCGGCAGCGCGCTGCCGGCCTGATGGGTCTCGGCGAGGTCGACGATCGCCTTGAGCGACTCCCAGCGCTGGCGGCTGGCCCCGGCCGGCGGCGGGGTCCGCGTGTAACCGGCGGAGACGAGCACCTCGGCGACGATCTCCGGCAGCGGTCGCGCTCCCGCGGCGGCGCGCGCGGCCCGTAGCATGAGGATCGACTCCTTGACCTCCTTGCGGGCGAAGAAGCGCTCCCCGCCGCGCAGGACGTAGGGGATCCCGGCCGCCGTCAGCGCCTGCTCATACGCCGGGCTCTGCCCGTTCGTGCGGAAGAGGACGGCGATGTCACGGGGACGGCGACCGGCCGTCACCTCGGCGGCGATCGCCCGTGCGACACCGAGCGATTCGGCGTCGTCGGTGGGATATTCGGTCATCCGCGGCTGCGTGCCCTCGGCGTTGTCCGTCCGCAGGGTCAGGGCGGTGCGCGAGGTGTGGCGGAGCAGGCTGTTCGCGGTCGCGACGATCGCCTTCGTCGACCGGTAGTTGCGCACGAGCCGGATCGTCTCCGGTGCCGCCAGCTGCGACGGCAGGGCCTCGAGCAGGGACGCGTCGGCCCCGGCGAAGGAGTAGATCGTCTGCGCGGGATCGCCGACGACGCAGAGGTTGTCGCGCGGCCCCAGCCACCGGGAGAGCAGATCGAACTGGAGCGGGGAGACGTCCTGGAACTCGTCGACGACGAAGTGCCGGTACTGCTCGCGGACTTCGGCGGCGATCGCCGGATACTCCGCGAGGACGCCGGTGAGGACGAGGAGGACGTCGTCGAAGTCGAGGAGGCGACCGCGGGTCTTCGCCTCCGAGTAGGCTTCGGCGATGCGGACCATGTCCTCGACGCTGAGATCACCGGGCAGGTCCCTGGCCTGGGCTTTCGTCGCATAGTCGGCGACGCCGAGGAGGGAGGCGGCGGCGAACTCGATCTCCGCGGCGACGTCGCGGGCGAGTTCCCGGCTGACCTCGTGGCCGAGCTCCTGCATGACCGAGCCGAGGACTCCCGCCTTGTTCTCGATGATCCGGGGGAAGTCGCCGGTGGCGAAGCGGTCCCAGAAGAACCGCAGCTGGCGCAGAGCCGCGGAGTGGAAGGTGCGGGCCTGGACGGCCGGTACGCCGAGGGAGCGCAGACGGGCGCGCATCTCCCCAGCGGCCTTCGCGGTGAAGGTGAGGGCGAGGACGTGATTGGCGGGGAACACCCCGGTGGCGATCCCGTAGGCGATCCGGTGGGTCATCGCCCGGGTCTTGCCGGTGCCGGCGCCGGCGAGCACGATGACCGGGGAGGAGAAATGGGTGGCGACGGCCCGCTGCTCGTCGTCGAGGGCGGCGAGGAGGTCGGCGGCGCGAGCGTTCACCGACTCTCCAGCCACGACCACAGCAGCTGGCCGGCGATCGAGACGGTGCCGGGGGTGCCCACGCGTCCGGCGGCGATGTCCGCTTTCAGCTCCTCCCGCGTGAACCACTTGAGCGAGGTGATCTCGGCTTCGTCGGCGGTGACGTCCAGCGACTCCGCCTCGGCGGAGAAGCCGAGCATGAGGGAGCAGGGGAACGGCCACGGCTGCGAGCCGAGGTAGCGGGGATTGACGACGGTGACGTGCGCCTCCTCCCAGACCTCGCGGATCACTGCGTTCTCGAGCGTCTCTCCGGGTTCGACGAAGCCGGCGAGCAGCGAGTAGCGGTCGGCGGGCCATGCGGCGTTGTTGCCGAGGAGGACCCGTTCGACGCCGTCTGGGTCGGTGTGGACGATGACGACGATGATCGCGGGGTCGGTGCGGGGGAAGTGCTCGCTGCCGGTCTCCGGATCGCGGCGGACCCATCCGCCGTGGACCACCTCGGTGGGGGTGCCGGTGCGCGGGGAATGGGTGTGCGCGCGGTGCCAGTTGCTCAGCGCGACGAGTTCGCAGGCCAGGGACACGTCGACGTCGTCGAGGGCGTCGGCGAGTTCGCGCAGCGGCAGCCACACGGGTTCGGTGCTGTCGATGCCGGAACCGGGGGCGGTGAGGAGGTCGGTGGCGTCGCGATCGCGGGCCGTGGCCAGGGCGGTGTCGAGGACGCTGCGCCCCTCGTCGGTGAGCCCGATGCCGATGTAGCGCTGGTCCGCGGCATCCCGGCCGAGGTAGATCTCCGTCTGACCATGCGGCACGAGGTCGCGGGCGGCGCGGAAGAGGCCGCCGCCGGCCACGAGCAGGGACCCGCGATGCTCGAACACCGCGGCCGGTCCGCCGGCCCACACCTCGGTGAGATCGCCGTCTGCCCCGCGGGTGAGATGATCGCGGTCGATGCCGTTCCTGGCCAGGCTGACGGGCGTGATCATGGGCAGCGGTTCCATGGATTCCACGATAGCTCAGGGGTCTGACGCGGCGGACACGCGTAGGGGTCCAATCCCCGGCCTGGGCGGGGCGCAGACGGTAGATTGGGAAGGGTGGATACGAAGGCGCTCAAGTTGGCAGCGGTCGCGGCGACGATGCTCGACGACTTCTCCCCGACGACATGGACACCGCTGCCCTCCCTCGATGCGGGAGTGAGGATTCTCATCGGCGACGGCCAGACCGAGTACGTGGCGACGGCGCACACCCGCGTCGACCGGTCCGCTGACACGGGGTCGATCGCCGAGGCGGCCCGGATCTACGATCTCGCCTATCCGCACGCCGATTTCACGTGGCCGCATCTGCGGGCGATCACCGAGGTCGAACCGAAGCTCTTCGCGACCGAGAAGGCGGTCACCGTCACCCTCGCCGATCCGCTTCCCGGTGCCCCGGTCGGTGACGAGCCGATCGCCGATGTCGCGCGGGCGAGCTCGCTGGCGCAGACGCTGGCGACGCTCCACTCGGCCGCCCCGGAGCCGATCTCCGACGCCGGGTTCCCCGTCGAGGAGCCCTCCCGCTTCCAGTTCCAGATCCTCGACCGCCTCGATCAGGCCGCGGCCACCGGACGGGTGCCGTCGACTCTCCTCCAGCATTGGGAGGAGGAGTTCGAGAAGGTCGCGCTCTGGCACTTCCTCGCCACGCCCATCCACGGCGCCATCGACGAGTCGAGCGTCTACACCGATGAGGAACGGGTGCTCGCCCTCTCGGAGATCGGACGGATCCGGGTCTCGGATCCGGCGATCGATCTCGCCGCAGCCTCCGCGCTCATCGATCCGGCCGCGGTGCCGACGTTCTTCACCGAGTACCGCAGCTCACGGCCCCGCGCGGACGACCACATCGTCACCCGGGCCGAACTCCTCGCCGAGTTCGCCGTCCTCGACTGGCTCCTCGAAGCGGTCGACTCCGGCGACGAGGAGGCGATCCAGGACGCCGCCGACCTCCTCACGTCCTTCGATCAGGTGCTTCTGCACCCTGACGGCTCCGATGTGCCGACGGCGCCGGTGTCGTCGGACGATGTGGCCGAGGGGTCGCACGCCGGGCCGTCATCGGCCTCCGGTCCGGGCGGGTCGACCGCCGATGAGCCTCACGCGACGGGCAGCCGGCGTCCGTCGACGTCCGCGGTGGAGTCGACGCCCGCGGCGGAGTCAACGGCCCAGTCCGAGTCAGCGGACGACGCTGACGAGGCGACGGCGTCCCCGACGGCTGAGCGGCCCGGGGACTCCGCGCAGGCGCGCAGCACTGAGCGGTCAGGCAGCACCGAGCGGAGCTGACTCGCGCGCACTCGGGCGCTCTCCGATGCTCCCATTTCGAGTGGTGTCCGCCCGCACTCACCCGCTCGCGCTCAGTCGTGGGCAGCCAGCCATGCGATCACCTCATCCTCCTCGGGCAGGTCGGAGAAGCTGACGACGTCGTCGCTGCCGACGAAGTAGAACGTCCCGGTCACCTCGGTGACCTCGGGGTGGACCCGCTGGACGGCGAACCGATAGAGCGCCAGCTGCCACTTCATCACCTCGAGCGTCTCCGCGTCCGGCCTCTTCGACGTCTTCCAGTCGACGACCTCGGCATGGTCACCAGTGATGAACACGGCGTCGATCTTCCCGGGCACCCGGAACCGGCCGAGGACGAGCTCGAAGGACATCTCGATCTCCGCCGCCTGCCGACGCGCGAAGTCCGAGGCGAGGAACGTCTCCTGGAGGCGCGTGAGCTGCGCCGTGTCGGCCGGCCGCACGGTCTCGAGCTCATCGATGTCGATGCTCGCCTGTCCGAAGTGCCGCTCGACCCAGGCATGGAAGCTCGTGCCGATCTCCGCCGCCCGGCTCGGGGGTTCGGGCACGGGACGCAGCGTCTGCGTGCGGAACTCCTCCGGGTCCCGCCGCCACGACACGAGGTCCGTCGTCGACAGGCGGTCGGGCAGTCGTCCCTCCGCCGCCGGCTCCTGGGCGCGGAGGATGGCCTGGGCGCGCCTGGCCAGAACGGCCACCGGGGAGTCCCCGCGCGCGACGGTCTCGAGGTCGATGTCACCGGCGGCCTCCACCCAGCGCCCGGCGCGTTCGGCGATGGCGACCCGCTCGCTGCGCGGCACCGGCCACACCGTCGTCTCGATCCGATCCGCCGCGGACTCCTCCGCGGGGTCGGGGATCTCCGGGTTGAGCCCTGCGGCCTCGGCGGCCTCACGGAGGAACGGGGAGAGCTCGTCGGGGGTGGACCGGGATCCCATGAGCTCGGCGCCGAGCCAGAGATGATGCTTGGCGCGGGTGAACGCGACGTAGGCGAGCCGCCGCTCCTCCTGCTCATGCGCCTCGGCCACGGCTGGCTTGATGAATTCGCTGACCCATTCGTCGAGTTCCTTCTTCGTCTCGAACTCGGCGCTGCGCAGGTCGTAGTCGACGAGGTGCCGGCGGTCCCCGCGCAGCGGATAGGGCAGGGCGGTGCGTCCCATCCACCCCTCCTTGTCCCGGGGTTCGGTCGGAAAGTCCTTGACGACGAGCGAGGGAACGGCGACGGCGTCGAACTCGAGTCCCTTCGAGGCGTGGACGGTCATGACGTTGATCGCCCCGGGGGCCACGGTCGGCTCGGCGGCGCTGAGCGCGTCCTTGACCTCCATGAGCGAGAGCCATTCGAGGAAGCCGGGCACACTCGGCCGCTCGGCGGTCGCCGAGTACTGGGCGGCGGCGGAGAGGAACCCGTCGATCGCCTGGCGGTGGACCCGGCGCAGGGCGTCGCCGAGCGCCCAGATGTCGGAGTCGATGCCCGTCTCCGTCAGCGCGGTGCGCACCACCGAGGTGAGTGTGCCGGTGCCCGCCCGCACCGCGCGCAGAGCCCGGGCGAAGCGGACGAGACGCTCGCGGGCGGTGTCGCTGAGCCCGGTGGCCCGAACGGCGGGGGTGTCGATGAGTTCGTCGAGGCCCTCGACGATCGTCGGCACGTCGATGGCTTCGGCGAGCAGCTCTCCCCCGCCGGCGGCCTGCAACCTCGCTGCGGTCTCCCGACCCTTCGCCTGGCGTCGGGTGAAGGCCGAGAGCGCGGCGATGTCGGTCGCGCCGAGGCCGAGCAGCCGCCCGCTGAGCAGCCGCATGAGCTCGTCCCCGGCCAGCGGATCGACCGCGGCGCTGAGCACGGCGCGGAGGTCGGCGACGTACGGGTCGCTGAGCAGGCCGGAGGACCCATGGACGTGGACGGCGAAGCCCGCGGTCTCGAGCGCGGCGGTGACGGGGGCGAAGTGCGCGCGCTTGCGGCACAGCACCGCAGTCGAGGCGCCCTCCGGCAGTCCGGCCGCCCATTCGGTGAGCGAGCGCAGCCCCACGGTGAGGAACGACTCGTCGTGTGCGCCGGAGGAGACGTCGACGACGACGTCGCCGACCCCGGCGTCGGGGCGGGTCGTCAGAGGCGTCTCCCGGCTGCCGGTGAGCCCGTCGGCGACCCGGTTGGCGACGTCGAGGATCGTCCGGTCGTTGCGCCAGCTCGTGCTCAGGGTCAGCGACTCGACGTCGGTGAAGTCCGCGTCGAAGCGGATCATGTTGTCGGCACTGGCGCCGCGCCAGCCGTAGATCGCCTGCCGGGGATCGCCGACGGCGGTCACCGCGGTCGTCGAGAACAGGGTGGAGAGCAGCGTGAGCTGCGCGACGGAGGTGTCCTGGAACTCGTCGAGGAGGACGATCCTCCACCTCGCCTGCTCCGCCGCCAGGGCTGAGGGCACCTCGTCGACGATGCGCTGGGCGAACCGCACCTGATCGGAGAAGTCCATGGCGAGGTGACGGCGCTTCGCACTCATGTACTCCCCGGCCAGGGCCGCAGTGCGGATCTTCTCCTCGAGCTTCCGACGCCGACCGCTCGGGTCGACGGGTTTGCCCTTGCTCGACACGAGCGCCCGCAGGCACGCCTCAAGGTAGTCGGTCACCTCCGCGACATCACGGCCGTGGTCGTTCATCGCCCCGGCGAACGCGATGATGTCGGCGATCATCGTGTCCCGCGCATAGCTGCCGGGTACCGCCTCGGCGGACGCGGCATCGATGACCTCGGCGGCGATCGCGTGGGCACCCGCCTCGTCGAGGAGCACGGTCTCGGGTTCGATGCCGATGCTCGCGCCGTGCTCGCCGACGATCGCCGCCGCATACGAGTTGTAGGTCGACACCGTCGGATAGTCGAGTCCCGGCAGAGCGAGGTCGCTGCCCTCGCCGAGGTTGTGCCGCAGGCGCGAGAGCAGCACCCGGATGCGGCTGCCGAGCTCCCCCACGGCCTTGCGGGTGAAGGTGAGGCCGAGGATCTCCTCGGGCGCGACGTGCCCGTTGGCGACGAGCCAGACGACGCGCTGGGAGATGACGGTGGTCTTGCCCGATCCGGCGCCGGCGGTGACCTTCATCGTCTGGGCGGGATCGGCTTCGATGATGCGCTGCTGTTCGGGGCTCGGACCGAACGCGCGCGTCGGATCGGCGGCGGTGAGCCGAGCGAGGTCGTCGGCGCTGAATCTCATCAGGAATCCTCCAGCATGTGGGGGCCGATCGCCGGGCACGACGATCGCACGGGACAGCTCAGGCACTTCGGCGGGTCGACGCGGGCCGGGAAGTCCGCCGAGCGCATCCTCGTCGAGACCTCACCGATGAGCTCACGCGCCCAGTCCGGGTCCTCGTCGGCGCTCACCGCGCCCTGCAGCCGCTTCGTCGACTTCGTCCGGCGCAGGAAGACGAGTTCGGCGCCGACGGCTTCGACGTCGACGACCCGGCCGTCGGGCAGGGTGAGCGTCCCGGAGTCGACGGCCTCCTGGTAGACGCCGAGCTGGGCGTGCCGGGGCATGTCGGCACCGGCGGGAACGTTCCGCCCCGTCTTGAAGTCGACGATGCGCACCCCGTCGGCAGTCGCTTCGACCCGGTCGAGCCGACCGGTGATCGTCCATTCCTGCCCGAGGTCGTCGACACCGGAGGCATGAACCTGGGCTTCGACGCCGAGCACCGACCCGGGGGCGTCCTCGATGTACTCGCCGAGGCGGTCGACCATGGCCATCGCGGCCGTGTGCTCCCGCTCGCGCTCCCAGTCGGTGGCGAACTCGAGGGTGGCGAATTCGCGTTCGACGTACTCCCTGATCGTCGAGGTCGGACCGGTCGGATGGTGTTCGGCGGCGGCGTGGAGGATCGTGCCGATGCTCTGCGCGGTCGTCCCTCCCCGGTCGCCGCCGTGGCGGGTGAGGAACCAGCGCAGCGAGCAGTCGGAGAACGTCTCGACCTGCGACGGGGAGATGGTGACGTCGTCGTCGGGTGTGAACAGCGGTGCCGTCGAGGTGACGTCCTCGGCCTCCCGCCACTGTCCGGGTGCGCGCAATCCGGGAACCGCGGCTGTCAGCGCCGCTGACAGGGCCGCCCAGTCCGCGGCGGCTGCCGGCGCCGGATCGCCTCCCTCACCGGCGGCGTCGCGGGCGGCCTCGAGGAGCTGGGAGCGGGCCAGCGCGGCGATCTCGGCGAGATCGAGGGGCGGCAGCTCATCCTCGTCGGTGAGCGTGTATCCGTCGGTCGAGGCGGTGCCGCGTGCCGTGGCTGCGGCGATGACGTCGAAGAACGCCGAGGGCGCGGACTCGGAGTCCGAGAGTGCGGTGACGATGATCCGGTCGCGGCCCCGCGTCAGGGCGGTGTAGAAGAGCTCGGCTTCCTCGCGCAGGTTCGTGCGCTTGGCGTGCGCATGGTAGCCGGGGTCCGCGGTGACGGGGTCGTCGCCGGCGAGGAGCGCAGTGAGGTCGCCGAGTCCGAGGATGCCGCCGCGCAGCTTCGGGTTGGGCCACACCCCCTCGTTGACGTCGGTGATGATGACGCAGGGCACACGGAGGTGGGCGAGCGAGGCCGGGGTGCCGACCTGGACGTGGTCGGCGAACCCGGAGGTGCGGGCGAGCGAGTCCTGGGCGATGTCCTGCTCGGCGACGATGCCGGCGAACGAGCGGGCGGTGAACCCGCCGCGGTCGGTGATCTTCTCCGCCAGGGTGAAGAGGCGCAGCACGGAGTCGAGGTGGGCGCCGGAGATCCCGTCGGGGTCCCGCAGCGCCTCGGTCTGCCAGCGTTCGGCGACGCCGGCGGCCTCCCAGATCGCCCAGAGCGCGGTGTGCGGGTCCGCATCGGCGTGGTCGGCGGCGGCACTGATCATCCGGGACAGCGTCGACAGTCCCGGGATCGGTGAGTCCGCTGGGGCGTCGCGCAGCGCTGCGGCCAGCGACGCCGTGCTGTCGGCGGCCGGATAGGCGCTGCGGACGAGGCGGCGGAAGCGGCGCAGCTGCACGGCGTCGAGGCGGATGTAGACGCTGCCGGCCAGTGACAGCGCGACCCGGGTGAGGGTGTCGTCGTCGCCCAGGCCGGGCGCTTGGGTGAGCAGGTCGAGCAGGGGCGCGGTCGCCGGATCGACGTTGAGGGGCTGGACGATCGTCGCCGTCGGCGTGCCCGCCGCGCGGAGTTCGCCGGCGGTCACTCGTGCCGTCGACGCGTTGCGGCAGATGACGGCGACATCGGAGTGGGAGTGCCCGGCGGCGACGAATTCGGCGATGCGTCGGGCGAGGTAGCGGTGAGCCGACGCGGCACCGGCGAAGACATGGGTCTCGACGGCCTCGTCCGCCGCGGCCTCGTCCGCCGTGAGCTCCGACCCGGCGGGCGCAGCCGTGTCCTCCCCCACCCCGTCCTCCCCCGCGGCAGACATGAGCGGACGCGGCATGTGCCCGAGTCCCCACCGGGTGGTGATCCGTGCACCGAATCCGTCGGCGACGGCCGCGAGCTCGGGCTCGGTGTCGACGACGCGGTCGAGGACGAGAGTTTCGAACCGGGCATCGGAGGCCGCCCGGTCGAGCACCGAGGCGTCGGCCCCGTGGAAGCGGCCCGTCACCGTCTCCGGGGCGCCGAAGAGCGCGAGCGCAGTCCCGCGCTCGCGCAGCTGCTCGAGGACGCCCCAGCTGGCGGCGGGGAAGTCCTGGACCCCGTCGGCGAGGACGACGGAGGGCACCCGATCGGGAGAGAACGACCACGGCCGCCCGGCGGTCACCTCGGCGGGTTCACGGAGGATCTCGAAAGCCGCGCGGGCGAGCACCGTCGCCGCATCGATGCCCCCGTATCCGGGCATGCTCATGATCCCGAGGTACTCCTCGAGCACCGCAGCGACCGCCTCCCACCGCGGGTCGGGGTGGGTCGCGAGGACCCGCTCCAAGGCGCTGCGACCGGCGTCGAAGACGTACTCCCCGTGCTCATCGGCAGGCGGCAGCCGGACCCCGAAGTCGAACTCCATCACCCGGTTGAGGACGTCGCGGATCTCGGTGCGGAACGCCGAGGTGGCGCGCACCTCGGCGGTGATGTCGGACGGCCAGTTCGGGGTGCGTCCGTGACCGGCCTCGTGGCCGGCGAGGAGATCGGCGAGGAAGACGTCCTGGTCGGCACCCGAGACGAACTCGAGCTCCTCCCCGGTGCGGGTCGCGTGGGCGGCGCGGGCGATGCCGTAGGCGAACGACGAGATGCTGCGGGCCGGAGCGGCCCGGAGGATCGCCTCGGCGGGGACGGGAAGAGTGTTGCGCAGGACGTCGGCATGGTCGCGGTTGGGGGTGAGGACGAGGATCGACGAGGGATCGACGGACTCGACGAGACGGCCGTAGACCGCCTCGAGCAGCGTCGTCTTCCCCGTCCCCGGCCGTCCGATGACGGCGGCGGATTCGCGGTTGAGCAGCGCCGCGGACAGCGTCGCCGAGTGATCGGGTGCCAGGTCATCCATACCCGTATTCCATCATGTACCTCTGACACGGTGATCGCTGCCGGGTCGCGGGGCGGATTCGCGTAGGATTGGGGGATGCCGAGTCCGCAGCAGAGAATGCCCCGTGAACAGCGCCGTGACCAGTTGGTCGGGGTGGCGCGCGCCGTGTTCGCCAATCGGGGATACCGCACGACGTCGATGGACACGATCGCCGAGGAGGCCGGCGTGTCGAAGCCGGTCCTCTACCAGCACTTCGCGTCGAAGCAGGACCTCTACCTCGCCCTCATCGACCACTCGGCCGCGCACCTGGCCGGACAGGTCGCGCAGGCGCTCAACTCGACCGATGACCCCCGCGAGCGCATCCGCGCGACCTACCGGGCGTACTTCGACTTCGCGATCTCCCATCGCGAGGAGTTCGTCATCCTCTTCAACTCCGATGTCTACGAGCCCGAGGCGCAGCAGCGTGTGCGCACGATGCGCGAGGGCACCGTCGCCCGCATCGTCAGTGCGCTCCAGAGCTTCACCGATCTCGACGACGCGGACGCGGATCTGCTGTGCCGCACGCTCATCGGCACCGCCGAGGTCGTCATCAAGCAGATCGAGGCGACGCACGAACTCGACATCGATGCGACCGTCGACCTGCTCACCCAGATGAGCTGGGGCGGACTCTCCTCCTTCGCGACCCACACCCGCTGAGGACCGCTCACGGTGTCCGACCGGGACGGTGGGCGGACCCGGCGATGCTCCCACAGGGCGCCCGTCGGCTCCACCCGCGGTCGTTCGCGTTCGCTGAGAGCCGAGCGCCGACCCCTGCGAGGCGGGAAGAAACCGGGGCGAGGGCAACGTTAAGCTGAGGACGACTACCACCGCGTTAAGGAGAACAATGGAAATCAAGATCGGCGTCCGCCAGTCCCCGCGTGAGATCGTCCTCGACACGGACGAGTCCGCCCAGGACCTCGCCACGCGCATCGAGGAAGCGGTCAAGGCCGAGGCTCTGCTCACCTTCACCGACACGAAGGGCCGCCAGGTCTTCGTGCCGTCGACGGCGCTGGGCTACATCGAACTCGGCAGCGAGACCTCCCGACGCGTCGGCTTCGGCGTCGCCTGAGGCGGTCGGACAGCGCAGAGGCCCGGTCATCGTGACCGGGCCTCTGCCGTGTCTCCACCTATGCCAATGCGACACCTATACCTATGCGACGAGGCCGAGGGCCGACATGCGGCGGGAATGGTTCGCGGTGACCGCGGGGATCGCCTCGACGATGACGGCCTCGTCGATGCCGAGGACCGGGTCGGTGAGCAGGTGCCGGGCGCGGCCGAGGGTCTCGGCGACGAGTTTGCGTCCCCACAGGGCGAGCCGGGAGGCCAGCTGCGTGTCCTCGCCGACGTCGGCGGTCAGCCGATTGCGGACGAAGTCGGCGGCCCGTGTATCATCGAGAACAGCAATTGCCAGGCTGTGCTCGGGTTCTGCGAGCTTATCGGCCGCCATGCGATAGAAGTCGTTCATGATCCCGTCGAAGACGAAGCCCTTCATGAGGCTCTCGTACCAGTCACGGGGACGAGTCCTCTCCGCCAGCACGGAGAATGTCGGCTCGAAGATCCTGCAGAGTTCGATCACATCCTGGCCCGACTCACTGATGCGCTGCGAAAGCTCTTCGAAGTGCGAGAATGAGTGCGATGCCAGCCGTGACAGCGTCACCGTGTCGTCGAGCTCCACAGCCGTGGACGCATTGGTCGCCATTCTCTCGAAGGCGGTGAGCTCACCGTACGCGACCAGCGCAAGCGTTGCAGCATCAGTACTGGCCAAGGGGTAAGAATCGGGCATAGCTCAAGAGTACCGGTTCGCATCCAGCACGGGCGCGAAGGCGCCAAAAGGAGTTTGAGACATGGCGGACACAGACGCCGATTTCGCTGATCTGGGGGTGTCGGGACCGATCGTCGCCTCCCTGGCAGCGGCCGGGATCACCCACCCGTTCCCGATCCAGGCGATGACGCTTCCCGTCGCGCTCTCGGGCGCCGACATCATCGGGCAGGCGAAGACCGGAACGGGCAAGACGCTCGGCTTCGGCATTCCCCTCCTCCAGCGCGTGGTCGGCAAGGACGAGGACGGCGCGGCCGACACCGGTCAGCGCCTGCCGCAGGCGCTCGTCGTCGTCCCCACCCGCGAGCTCGCCAAGCAGGTCGCCCAGGACCTCGTCACCGCGTCGAGCCAGCGTGACATCGACATCATCACGATCTACGGCGGCAAGGACTTCGATCCGCAGATCAACGCCCTCAAGGCCGGCGTCGACGTCGTCGTCGGCACCCCCGGACGCCTCCTCGACCTCTACGGCCGCAAGGTGCTCAAGCTGAACAAGGTCCGCACCGTCGTCCTCGACGAGGCCGACGAGATGCTCGACCTCGGGTTCCTCCCCGACGTCGAGCGCATCATCAACGCCGTTCCCGCGAACCGGCAGACGATGCTCTTCTCCGCGACGATGCCCGGCGCCGTCATCACCCTGGCCCGCCGCTACATGAATCGCCCCACCCACATCCGCGCCCATGACAACGAGGACCTCTCGCTCACGGGCAAGAACACGACGCAGTTCGTCTACCGCGCGCATTCGATGGACAAGAGCGAGATGGTCGCCCGTCTCCTCCAGGCCGAGGGCCGCGGGCGGACGATCATCTTCACCCGCACGAAGCGCACCGCCGACAAGCTCGCCGCCGAACTCTCCGACCGCGGCTTCGCCGTCCGGGCGCTGCACGGCGACCTCGGGCAGGCGCAGCGGGAGAAGGCGCTGAAGTCGTTCCGCGACGGCACCGTCGACGTCCTCGTCGCCACCGACGTCGCCGCCCGCGGCATCGACATCGACGATGTCACCCACGTCGTCAACTTCCAGTCCCCCGAGGACGAGAAGACCTACGTCCACCGCATCGGCCGCACCGGTCGCGCGGGCAACTCCGGCACCGCCGTGACGCTCGTCGACTGGGATGACATGCCCCGCTGGCGGCTCATCAACAAGGCCCTCGGCCTCGAGCACGACGAGCCCGCGGAGACGTACTCGACCTCCCCGCACTTCTTCTCCGACCTCGGCATCGCGAAGGGCACGAAGGGGCGTCTGCCCCACAAGCACGGCGAATCCTCCGACAACGTCGGTGAGGACAAGCGCCCGGCCCGTCGTCGGCGCAGCGGGGAGAAGAGCGAATCCCCGTCCGATTCCCGTCGCGGCGACTCCTCGGACTCCCGCGGCGGCGACTCCGCGACCGATACCGATGCGAAGAAGCCCCGCCGCAACCGGCAGCGTCGTCGCACCCGCGGCGGCAAGCCCGTCGGTCGCACGAGCCGTGCCGAGGCCTCGGACACCGGCACCGAGTGAGACCGGCACCCCCGGCGCCCCGCCCGCAGTCCTCTGCGGCGGGGCGTTCGTCGTCTGCCGAAGAAGCCCGCACCCGTCGACCCCCGCTCGATCACGCGGCAGTGCGGACAGCGGGCCGTGCACGCGTCTATCGCTTGATCGAGGGCGCTGACTCCGCGCTCACCCCTGGATGAACTCGACTCCCCCGGGCCTGGCCGCGGCACGGTCGAGGAGTTTGGCGAGCATGTGCTCGGACGTCGAATGCTCGCCGAGGCGGTTGGGCTTGCCCGTGCCGTGATAGTCGCTCGACCCGGTGACGATGAGGTCGTGGTCGTGGGCGAGCCGGCGCATGATCTCGCGTTCGTTCGGCGGGTTGTCCCGGTGGTCGACCTCGAGTCCGTCGAGTCCCGCGGCGATGAAGTCGGCCATCGCGGAATCGGAGACGACGAGACCCCGCATCGCCGCCCGGGGATGGGCGAAGACGGACACACCCCCCGCCTCGGCGATGAGGCGGATCGCGGTGATCGGGTCGATCGTCGGCAGGGTGACGTGGTACTTCCCGTGGCTCGAGAGGATCGAGGCGAACGCCTCCGAGCGGGTCTCGACGAGCCCGGCGGCCACGAGCGCATCGGCGATGTGGGGGCGCCCGATCGTCGCGTCCTCGCCGGCGACGGCGAGCACGGCGTCCATGTCGATGGGATAGTCCTCGGCGAGCCGATCGATGATGAGGTGGGTCCGGTCGAGGCGGGCCCGCCGGGTCTCCTCGACGACGCTGGCCAGGCCCGTGTCATACGGGTCGTGGAGATAGGAGAGGAGATGGACGCTGATGCCCTCATGACGGCACGAGATCTCCATCCCGCGGACGAGGCCGAGGCCGTAGACCCGGGCCGCCTCCTCGGCGGGAGCCCATCCTGCGGTCGTGTCATGATCAGTGATGCCGACGACGTCGATGCCCTCCATCGAGGCTTCGGAAACGAGTTCGGACGGGCTCTGTGTCCCGTCCGAGAACGCCGTGTGTGCATGGAGATCGATGACCATGCCCTCAAGTCTATCCACTCGCCGGAGCCGTCCTGACCGCGTGCCTAGAATGGAGGCATGACAGACAGCACGGAGACCGACCAGCCGATCAACGACCGCGTCAACAACCGCTCGCACCGTCCCAGCTCCCGCGCATTCCGCGACTTCGTCTCGCAGGGCTGGGATCGCACCCCGCTCAACGCCGAGGCGCTCGCGGCCGCCGGGTTCACCCCTGAGCGACGGGCGAAGATCTCCGCGGCCTTCCCCGGGGAGCGCCTCGTCGTGCCCGCCGGCGGACTCAAGGTCCGGTCGAACGACACTGACTACCGGTTCCGCGCCCATTCGGCGTTCATCCACCTCACCGGCCTCGAAGCCGATTCCGAACCCGACGCCGTCCTCGTCTTCGAACCCGAAGGCGACGAGCACGCCGTCACCCTCTACTTCCGTCCCCGCGCCGGCGCCGACACCGAGGAGTTCTTCTCCGACGCCCGCTACGGCGAGTACTGGGTGGGCCCGCGCGCCGATCTCGAGGCGATGGCGACGATGACCGGCATCGCGACCGCGAACTCGGCGACCGTCGACGATGCGATCACGAAGGACCTCGGGGCGATCTCCGTGCGCCTCGTGCGCGCAGCCGACACCCGCATCGACTCGGTCATCGACCTCGCCCGCACACAGGTCCAGGCCGACCTCGAGACCTCGGAGGCCGGGGATGCCGAGCTCGCCCAGGCGCTGTCCGAGCTGCGCCTCATCAAGGACGACCACGAGATCGAGGCGATGCGCGAGGCCGTCGCGATCACCCGCGCCGGCTTCGACAACGTCGTCGCCTCCCTGCCCCAGGCCGTCGCCCACCGCCGCGGCGAGCGCGTCATCGAAACCGCCTTCGAGACCGCCGCCCGCTCCGACGGCAACGGCATCGGCTACGACACGATCGCGGCCTCGGGCAACCATGCGTGCACCCTCCACTGGATCCGCAACGACGGACCCGTCGTCGACGGCGATCTCGTCCTCGTCGACGCCGGAGCCGAAGCCGATTCCCTCTACACCGCTGACATCACCCGCACCCTGCCGGTGTCGGGCACGTTCACCGAGGTGCAGGCGAAGATCTACGACGCCGTCCTCGACGCCTCCGATGCCGCGTTCGCCGTGGCCGCCGAGCACACGCAGCGCACCGTGCGCTTCCGCGAACTCCACGAGGCGGCGATGGAGGTCATCGCCGCGAGGCTCGAGGAGTTCGGTCTCCTCCCGGTCTCCGCGGCCGAATCCCTCTCCCCCGAGGGTCAGCAGCACCGCCGGTGGATGGTCCACGGCACAAGCCACCACCTCGGTCTCGACGTCCACGACTGTGCGCAGGCACGGGCGGAGATGTACCTCGACGGCGTGCTCGAACCCGGCATGGTCTTCACGATCGAACCCGGCCTCTACTTCAAGGCCGACGACCTCCTCGTGCCCGAGGAGTTCCGCGGCATCGGCGTGCGCGTCGAGGACGATGTCCTCGTCACCGCCGACGGAGTGGAGAACCTCTCCGCCGGGTTCCCCCGCACCCGCGAGGAGATCGAAGCCTGGGTCCAGGGTCGATGATCCCGACCCCGATCCGCGGGCGGGGCATCCTCGAGATCCCCGGGATCGGACTCGGGCATGCCGGTGACTTCACCCGGCAGCGCCTCTCGGGTGTCACCGCACTTGTGCCGCCGCCGGGATCGACGGTCGGCGTCGATGTGCGCGGCGGAGGTCCGGCGACGCACGAGACCGATGTCATCGCTCCGGGCACCCATGCCTACGGTGCCGATGCGATCGTCCTCACCGGCGGATCGGCGATCGGTCTGCGCACCGTCGCCGGGGTGTCGGAGGCCCTCGCCGAGGCGGGTCGGGGTTTTCCCGCACCTCACCTGCCGGGCACGGTCATCCCGCTCGTCCCCGCCGCCGCGCTCTACGACCTCGGCCGCGGCACCGGTCCCGTCGCCCCGCCGACACCCGCTGAGGGGGCGGCGGCCGTGCGGGCGGCTCTCGCGGCGGCCGGCACCGGCGGCTCTGGCGGCGCGGACCCGACAGACGGCGCGGGCGCGAGTGACGACGCGGACCGCGCCTCCAGTGTGAGAGGCAGCGTCGGCGGGGCCAGCGGGGCGCGGATCGGGTTTCAGACGATGCGCGGCGGCCTCGGGTCGTTCGCGCTGCGCCTGCCCAGCGGACACACCGTCGCAGCCCTCGTCGCACTCAACGCACTCGGGACCATCGGCACCCCGGACGGCACCCTCTGGGCCTCTCCCCTCCTCCGCGCATTCGGGTGGGACCTTCCTCCCGTGCCCGGGCTGCCGATTCCGGAGACCGCGGCAGATCCCGAAAGCGCGGATGCCCCGGACTCCGGGGCATCCACCTCGGCGACGAATACGACCCTGGCGGTCGTCGCGACCGATGCCGCCCTCGACCCGGCGCAGGCGACGCGGATGGCCGCGAGCTGCCACGCCGGCATCGCGCGGGCGATCCTTCCCTCTCACACCCACTTCGACGGGGATACGGTGTTCGCCATCAGCACGGGCACGGTGCCGTTGGCCGCCGAGGCGACACCTGACCTCGTCTCGATCCACGCGGCCGCGGCCGATGCGATCACCCTCGCCATGATCGATGCCGCCGTCAGCGCCGTCCCCGTCGACCCGTCCTGGGACCAGCCGCCGACCCTGACCGACCTCGCGCCCGCGTTTACGGCCGCCTTCGCCGCCATTCCCTGAAGCAGCGCCCGGGCAGACGCCGCATCGACAGCGGCCAGGCGATCGCCGCAACAGCGCCCGGCCTGCCGCCCTCCGCATGCCAGTCAGGTCGCCAGCGAGGTGGATCGCGCTCGAAATCTCGCGGGATCTCGAGCCGGATCCACCTCGGCGGCACGGCCGGACGGCGCATCAGGCACACCTGCACTCGCTGACACGGTCCGACGACGCTGCCGGCGAATCCTGCAGTCCGGCGACAAGACGACTTGGCGACCGGGACGTGATGTGGACGACGCCGCCCAGGGCGTGACCACGAAGTAGGCTTGAGGATATGAGTGGCTCCTCGAAACGCGTCTTCGTCGCCCGCCTCATCTCCGCCCCGGTCTTCGACCCCCTCGGCGATCAGGTGGGCCGCGTGCGCGACGTCGTCATCGTCTACCGCACGACGATGCGCCAGTACCCGCGCGTCATCGGGCTCGTCGTCGAGGTGCCCGGACGCCGCCGGGTGTTCGTCCCGATGGGGAGGGTGACCTCGATCGACGCCGGTCAGGTCATCACCACGGGACTCGTCAACATGCGCCGGTTCGAGCAGCGCCGCTCGGAGACCCTCGTCGTCAACGACCTCCTCGACCGCCGCCTGCGCCTGCGCGAGGACGACTCCCCCGTCCAGATCGAGGACGTCGGCATCGAACAGCAGGTCAACCGCGATTGGGAGGTCACCCGCCTCTTCGTCCGTCGCGTCCAAGAGCGCAGCAGCGCCTTCTCCGCGTTCCGCCGGCGCGGGGAGACGATGCAGATCTCCTGGACGGACGCCGACCATCCCGCGGACTCCGCCCACGATCAGGAAGCCACGCAGCTCATCGCCGCGTACCAGGACACGAAGCCGGCCGACCTCGCCGACGTCCTCTTCGAGATGACCCCCGAACGCCGCCTCCAGGTCGCGCGCGCCCTCGACGACGAACGCCTCGCCGACGTCATCGAGGAGCTCCCGGACGAGACCCAGGTCGAACTCCTCTCCGCCCTCGACACGGAGAGAGCCGTCGTCGTCCTCGAGGAGATGGAGCCCGATGACGCCGCCGACCTCCTCGGCGAGCTCACCGACGAACAGGCCGAGCGGTTCCTCACGCTCATGGAGCCCGACGACGCCGAGGACGTGCGCACCCTGCTCTCCTACGACGAGCACACCGCCGGTGGTCTGATGACGACCGAACCGGTCATCCTCACCCCGGAGACGACCGTCGCCGAGGCGCTCGCCCACGTCCGCCGCGAGGACCTCCCGCCGGCGCTCGCCGCGGCGATCTTCGTGTGCCGCCAGCCCATCGAGACCCCGACCGGCAAGTACCTCGGCCTCGTCCACATCCAGGAGATGCTGCGCCATCCGCCGCACGAGGCGGTCGGCATCATGCTCGACACCGAGGTCGACCCGATGCCGCCGGACACCCCGCTGGCCGAGGTGACGAAGTTCCTCGCGGCGTACAATCTGGTGTCGGTGCCGATCACCGACGAGAACGACCGACTCATCGGCGTCGTCACCGTCGATGACGTCCTCGACGAGCTGCTGCCCGAGGACTGGCGCACGACCGGCCGCGACGACCACAGAAGGGGGTAACCATGCCGACCGACGATTTCGACGTCCCCCGCTCCTCGAAGCGCAAGCTGCCCCGGTTCGCGATCTCCCCGGAGACCTTCGGCCGCGGCGCCGAGGCGTTCGCCCGGTTCATGGGCACCCCGGCGTTCCTCGTCGGGATGACGGTGTTCTGTGCCGTGTGGCTGCTGTGGAACACGCTGCTGCCCGAGGCGGTGCAGTTCGATCCGCGTTCGCTCAACTTCACCCTGCTCACCCTCATCCTCTCCCTGCAGGCCTCGTACGCGGCCCCGCTCATCCTGCTCGCCGAGAACCGCAGCGCCGACCGCGACCGCGTCGAGTTCGAGCACGACCGGCAGCGGGCCGAGCGCAACCTCGCCGACACCGAATACCTCGCCCGTGAGGTCGCGGCCCTGCGCATCGCGATGCGCGAGGTCGCCACCCGCGACTTCATCCGCTCCGAGCTCAAGGATCTGCTCAAGGAGCTCGAAGAGGACGCCGCCAAGGACAGCGGCGGAGCAGATGATCACAGCCCGCGCGACACGAAGGGAGGCCGCTGATGAGTAGCGCCCCGACCATCGACGCCGTGAGGGAGGCCCTCACCACCGTCATCGACCCGGAGATCCGGCGCAACATCGTCGACCTCGACATGGTCTCCGACATCGCCGTCGACGGCGGCACCGTCACCGTCACCGTTCTCCTCACGATCTCCGGCTGCCCGCTCAAGGACACGATCACCCGCGACACCGAGGCGGCCGTGGGCCGGCTCGAGGGCGTCACCGAGGTGGTCGTCGAGCTCGGGACGATGACTCCCGAACAGCGCACCGCGATGCGGGAGAAGCTCCAGGGCCCCGGCGGCACCCGGGAGGTGCCGTTCGCGAAGCCGGAGTCCCTGACGAAGGTCTATGCCGTCGCCTCCGGCAAGGGCGGGGTCGGCAAGTCCTCGGTGACGGCCAACCTCGCCGCGGCGCTGGCCGCGAAGGGTCTGCGCGTGGGCCTCGTCGACGCCGACATCTACGGCTTCTCGATCCCGACGATGCTCGGCCTCTCCGGGCAGCCCACCCGGGTCGACGACATGATCATCCCCCAGGTCGCCCACGACGTGAAGGTGATGAGCATCGGGATGTTCGTCCCCGGCAACCAGGCCGTCGTGTGGCGGGGACCGATGCTCCACCGCGCCCTCCAGCAGTTCCTCACGGATGTCTTCTGGGGCGACCTCGACATCCTGCTCCTCGACCTGCCCCCGGGCACCGGCGACATCGCGATCTCCGTGGCGCAGCTGCTGCCGAACTCCGAACTCCTCGTCATCACCACCCCGCAGCAGGCCTCGGCGCAGGTCGCCGAGCGGGCCGGTGCGATCGCCACGCAGACGAACCAGCCGATCGCCGGGGTCATCGAGAACATGTCGTGGATGGAGCTGCCCGACGGCACCCGGATGGACGTCTTCGGCACCGGCGGCGGGCAGACCGTGGCCGAGAATCTCGCCGCGACGACGAACACCGAGGTGGAGCTGCTCACGCAGATCCCCCTCGACACCCTCGTGCGGGAGGGCTCCGATGCGGGCACGCCCGTCGTGCTCAGCCGTCCCGACTCCCCTGCCGCGCAGGCGTTCGACTCGTTGGCCGAGCGCCTCGCGCAGCGCTCGCGCGGCCTCTCCGGGCGCTCGCTCGGCCTCAGCCCCGTGTGACGACACGCCGACGATCACGTCACATCGTTGTCACTGCTCGTCATCGGTGATCACAATCGTGCAACTCCGGTGTGATCTCTGCCCTGAGATCTGTCTCACGACGCTCCCGCAGCGTCCCCGTCAGTGCTGGTGAGACCCATCAGAGCAGGTGAGAGGCCTGACTGCCGCTGTCGTTCGCGTGTCAGGGCGGTCCTCTAGACTGGACGGCGAGCATCCCCCACAGTCGCTTTTAGGACCTCTCTTTGACATTCCCTTCGCGTCGCCGTGCCCTGCGTCCCCTCGCCGCCCTCACCGCCGTCTCCGCTGCCCTCACCCTCCTGTCGGGCTGCGTCGTCGCCGACGGCACCCGCGACGGCTCGTCCGCGTCTCAGGCGCAGCGGTCGACCGCCGAGGACAATCTGCAGACGCTCACGTCGGCGCTGCGCAGCTACGCCGTCGTCGATGCGAAGACGACGCCGAGCTCCGATGCGCACCTCTTCGGTCTGCCCGGTGCGAAGTCCCTGGCCGCTGCCACGGAGAAGGTCGTCCTCGGCGGCTTCGAATCCGCCGGCGCGTTCGGCGACCGCAAGGCCTTCAGCCCCGTCGTCACCGACCCCGCCGAGCGGTGGGAGGCCTCGAGGTTCACCGCACCCGCAGCGAACCCGACCGCCTCGACATCGACGCAGCCGACCGCCTCGGCGAATACCCCCGGCACCACCGGCGGGGAAGTCGACTACAGCAACCGGGTCCTCACCGCCGGCGGTGACTACCTCGTCAGCGCCGTGACGGAGAACCGCGCACCGAAGAGCCCGCAGCTCGGCGCCCCGGGCACCTCGACGCCCGCCCCGAACTCGACGCCCGCCTCGGCGCCGGCCGCAGCGACGACGGTGTTCGTCACGGACCTCGCCGAGGACACGACCGTCGAAGCCGCCGACCTCTTCACGACGACGACGGACCCAGGCGCGATCGGCGCCGATGAGACCGGTGCACTCACCGTCGGCGGCGAGCCGGTGGACACCGATGATCTCACCGCTCTCGGCCGGACGGTGACGACAGCGCTGCACACCCCCGTCAACCTGCCGCAGGGGGCCGATGAGCGCGACCCGGACTACTCGTGCGCCCTGCTGCCGTGCGTGGCCCTGACCTACGACGACGGTCCGGGAGAGACGTCGATCGAGGACAAGCTGCTCGCCGATGCGAAGGACGCGAAGATCCGTCTCACGTACTTCCTCCTCGGCAAGAACGTCGAGCACAATCCCGGGGTCGTCGGTCGCATGGCCGAGGCCGGACACGAGCTCGGCAACCACTCGTGGAGCCACCCGCAGCTGTCGAAGGAGAGCCCTGACGCGGTGAAGAAGCAGATCGGCGACACCGACAAGGCGATCGAGAAGGCCGGCGGCGGCAAGGTCACCGTCATGCGCCCGCCCTACGGCGCGATGTCGAAAGCCTCGGCGAAGGCCATCGACCATCCGGCGATCATGTGGGACGTCGACACCGAGGACTGGCGGCACAAGAGCGCGTCGATGATCGTCGACGCCGTCCGCGCCGCGGCGAAGCCCGGCTCGGTCGTGCTCATGCACTCGATCCATCCGACGACGATCGATGCGGCACCGGAGGTGTTCAAGACCATCGCGGATGAGGGGCTCTACGCCGTGACCGTGTCCGATCTCTTCTCGGAGAAGACGATGGAGAGCGGTGCCGAGTACTTCTGCCGGGGGTACTCCACGGCCCTGTGCTCGAACCCCGAACATCCCGCCGTCCACCGCAACTGAGGCGCGCTGCGCGCAGGAGCACTGCAGCCGGTCAGGCGCTGAGGCGGTCAGCCGTGCAGGATCAGCTGCTCGCGGGCGCGCTGCGCGCAGACTGATGGCCCCGTCACCGACGTGACGGGGCCCTTGGTCTGTGCTCAGCAGCGGTCGGCGTGCGCCGGACGGTCGGCGGGCAGCAGCCGGCCTGCGAGCAACGGCTCGGGGGTGACGCCGAGGCGGCTCAGGTGGCTTCGGAGTCGAAGGGGGCCGCCTCGGCGCGATTGCGGCGCACATGCTGCGCCTGGAACCGCTCGATCGGCGATGCCGCTGCGGCAGCGCCCCCGGCGGCACCGGCAGCCCCGCCTGCAGCTCCCCCCGCGGCGCCCGCACCGGACGTGCCGTCCGAGCTCTCCGTGTCGTCCTGGACGGCGGGAGCGGCGAGCTCCTCCCGGCGCTTGGCCTCACGGATCGCCGAATCCTCTTCGACGAGGGCCTCGCGGACGATGCGACGCGGATCGTACTGGCGCGGGTCGAGCTTCTGCCAGTCGACGTCCTTGAAGTCGTCGCCGAAGTCGCGTTTGACGTTGTCCTTCGCGCCCTCGGCCATGCGGCGGAGCTGGCGCACGAGGTCGCGCAGCTTCTGGGCGTATTCGGGGAGGCGTTTGGGGCCGATCACTACGAGAGCGACGATCACGAGGATGACCATCTCGGTGCCGTTGACGCCAAACATGATCTCCATTCTAACGCCGCTGAGACGTATGCTCGTTCTCAGGTCGTGTCCCCGTTCGCAAGGAGAGAAGCCGTGGACGAGGTCGTCGTCGAACGCGTGCTGCGCATCGTCGAACTCGTGCCGTCCGGTCGCGTCGTCAGCTACGGCACCGTCGGCGTCGTCGCCTCCTGCTCGCCCCGCTACGTGGGCCGTGTGATGAAGGAGTACGGGGCGAACGTCACCTGGTGGCGCGTCGTCAACGCCGCCGGTGCGCTGCCGGCACCGCTGCTCGGACGCGCCCGGGACCACTGGCGGGCCGAAGCCACCGCTCACACCCAGGAGAAGGCGCTCACCTCGGCGTTTCTCAGCCCAGAGGATCTCGACGCGCTGTGGGCGCGCCACGGAAGAGACCCGGAGGAGCGGTTAGACTGACGGTTGAGCAGCAGCGGAAAGCGAGGGGTCGATTGTCACGTGAGCATGCCGGTGATGTGACGTTCGCCGAGCAGTACAACGGACCTGACGCGCTGCTCGACGCCGCCCGGACCCTCTCCCACGAGTACGGGATCAGCCCGGTGTCCCAGACGACCTCGGCCACCCTCACCCTGCTCGCACGCCTCCTCGGCCCCGTCGCCGCAGTCGAGGTCGGCACGGGAACCGGGACGTCGACGCTCGCACTGCTGCGCGGCATGCCGAACGCCGGGATACTCACCTCGATCGACACGAACTCCACCGCGCAGGGTGCCGCCCGCGACCTCATCGACCTCGCCGGCATCCGTCCCGGGCGGCTGCGACTGATGAGCGGACGCGCCGAGGATGTCCTCCTCCGCCTTGCCCCGAGCGCCTATGACCTCGTCTTCCTCGACGTCGACCCCGTCGGGCTCGAGCGGATGATCGAACCGGCGCTGCGTCTCCTCGACGCTCAGGGGCTCCTCGTCATCAATCAGACGCTGCTCGCCGGCAGCGTCGCCGACCCGGTCGACCGGTCCGCGCGCACGCAGGCCGCACGGGGTCTGCTCAACCGGCTGGCTGCCCAGGAGCGCCTCGAACGCGTCCTGCTGCCGATCGGCGAGGGCCTGCTGGCCGTGCAGAAGACGTGGCGCTGATCCATTCCCGCACCCGCGGGCCAGGCTCCCCGATAGGCAGATAAGCGGCAGAGACAGAGAAGCAGCAGAGACGAATCGTCTCTGCTGCTTCTCGTGCGGGCTGTGCTGCTGGTCAGATGCCCAGGGTCTCCGCGAGGGTGTCGTGCAGAGCCGTCGCTTCGTCAGCGCTGAGCTCGATCACGAGTCGGCCACCGCCCTCCACCGGAAGCCGCATGACCATGCCGCGGCCTTCCTTGGTGACTTCCAGAGGTCCGTCGCCGGTGCGGGGTTTCTGAGCTGCCATGTGGGCGCAACCTTTCGTTGTTTGAACAGAGTGAACAGATCACACGATCAGCCCACTGTGATAGTCCGATTATTCCATGAACCGCACTCGCACGGGGACACTTGCCGAAATTGTCGCAGATCACGGCGGCAGGTCGGACGGCGGAGTGAAGTGCCAGAGGTAGCCCACCCAGACGATCTGGAGCATGATGAACGCCGCGATGACGACGACGCGGTACCCGCGCGAGCGCACCGCCGCCAGGGTCAGCGCGATCGGGAAGAGCGGCAGCAGCAGGCGCAGGGTCGAGGTCTGCGGGGTGAAGAAGATGAGCAGGTAGAGCCCGTAGGCGGTGCAGAAGAGCTGCAGCGTCCGACCCATCCGCGCACCCGCGGGCGAGAAGATGAGGGCGAGCATCCCGGCGATGACGCCGAAGAGGAGGAGCGGTCCGAACGGACCGACGAGGCCGTTGGCCGCCCCCAGCCATTGGACGAAGTACGACGATGTCCCGGTGTGCCAGGCCGCCTCGGTGTCGGTGTAGGCCGTCATCGACCCCGTCGTCAGCCACGCATGGACGGGGTGGAGAAGAGCCGCGACGCACGAGAGCACGCCGAGCGTCCACGAGCGCACGACCTCCCCGAGCGGGTACGGATCGGTCCGGCGGCGGAGGAAGCGGTCGATGAGCACGAAGAGCATGAAGAACGAGAACGCCACCCCGATGGGCCGGGAGAGGTCCATGAGGATGACGACGGGGATCGCGGTGAGGTAGCGGCGTTCGACGACGAAGAGGAGGGCCAGGGCCTGGAGCAGGAGGGTGAGCGATTCGGCGTAGCCGGTGGAGAAGACCGCCGCGGGCGGGAAGACCATGACGAATGCGAGTGCGGTGAGCGCCTGGCCGGGCGGGACGAACTTGCGGAAGAGCGTGAGGATGACGATCGAGGCCAGGCCCGCGGCGATCGTCGACACGAGCGGGGAGATGACCTCGTAGCTCAGTCCGGTCAGGCGCGCGATCTCCCCGGTGATCGCCGGGTGGAGAGGATAGAAGGCCCACTGGTTCTGGATGATGTCACCGGTCTCGGTGACCGGCAGCGTGGCGGGGTACCCCTCGCTTGCGACGCGCGCGTACCATGCGGAGTCCCAGAAGTTGAGGAAGTCGCCTAGCGTCGTCGTCACCGGGCTCGACGACCAGCCGGCGACCTCCTGCCGGCGCAGCACCGCGGCGAAGATCGAGATGCTCACGATCCGCGAGGCGACGTAGACGGTCAGCGCCTGCAGCCACAGCGGGAGCTGGAGGAAGAGGACGCCGGCCCGGTGGAGGCGGGAGGAGTTGAAGAGTTCGGGGACGAGGGTGATGCCGGGGAGGTCTGCGGGTCTGCTCATCGCTTAACGGTGCGCGGCTTCCAGTTCGCTGATGCGCTCGCGCAGCCGGCCGATCGCCGCATCGACCTCGTCCATCCGGTACCCCCGCAGGGCCGGACGGAACCTCAGCTCATCGACGTCCTCGACGGTGAAGTCGCCGGACAGCGGGGCGGCCACAGCATCGGTCTCCTCGGCGGCCTCGGAGCTGAAGAGCTCGAAGGATGCGGCAAGGACGATGACGAGAACGAAGATCGCCGCCGCGACCCCGATGACAATCCACAATGGCATGAGCCCATCATTTCACATCGACCCTGAGCATCGCCGGAGGTCGGCGTGTGCGAACCCTCTCAGCGGAGGCCTGCGACCGCGGCGATCGCAGTGGCAGTCCTCAGCCCGGGCCGGTCTCAGCGGAGGCCGCGGACCGTGTGCCGCGGCTGCGCCTCACCGGTGATCGCGACCGTCACGGCGATCGCGTCGGCGGTCGCCGCCACGTCGTGGGCGCGGATGACCGCCGCGCCCCGTTCGACCGCCAGTGCTGTCGCCGCGATCGTCCCGTGCAGTCGGTCGGCGGGTCCGGCCGCGCCGATCGTCTCCCCGATGAAGTCCTTCCGGGAGATCGCCAGCAGCACCGGATAGCCGGTGTCGCGGAAGCGGGTGAGCTCCCGCAGCAGGCGCAGCGAGTGATAGGTGTTCTTCCCGAAGTCGGGGGTCGGGTCGATGACGATGCGCTCCGGGGCGACCCCGGCCCGCTGGGCCGCCTCGGCGAGGGCGACGACCCCGGCAACGGTGTCGGTGACGACCTCGCCGGCATGGAGGCCGTAGCGGCTGCGATGGGCGTCGGTGCGCGGGGTCAGGCCGCCGGTGTGGGAGCAGACGAGGCCGACGTCGAAGGCGGCCGCCACCTCGGCGACACGGGGATCGGCGCCGGCCCAGGTGTCGTTGAGGAGGCCCGCGCCGGCCGCGCACACGGCCTCGGCCACCTCGGCGCGCCACGTGTCGACGCTGATGAGGAGGCCGGGATGGCGCTCCCGGACGGCGGTGACGGCCGGGGCGACGCGGTCGATCTCCTCGGCCACGGAGATCTCCCTCCCCCGACCGGCGCGGACTCCGCCGATGTCGACGATCCGCGCCCCCGCCTCGGCGGCGGCATCGACGGCGGCCAGCGCACCGTCTAAGGTCGCCGCGGATTCGTAGAACGAATCCGTCGTCCGGTTGACCACGGCCATGATGACGGGAGCACCGGGCCGAGCGTCGTCGAGGACGCTGCGGGCACGGACCGGTCGGGCGGAGCCGCTGGGTCGGGCCTGCGCGCGGTCCCTCACTGTTCGGGGCCCGCGCCGCCCACGGGGGCGTCGGGGATGGAGCCGCCGGGGCCGATGTGGGCGACGACCTCGTCGATGTCGTCGGTGAGGATGAAGAGGTCGAGGTCGGTGTCCGAGATCGTGCCCGAGGCCAGCAGCGTGCTCCTGATCCACTCGACGAGGCCCGACCAGTACGCGGTGCCGAAGAGGACGACGGGGAACGAGGTGACCTTGCCGGTCTGGACGAGGGTGAAGGCCTCGAAGAGCTCGTCGAGGGTGCCGAAGCCGCCGGGCATGACGACGAAGCCGCGCGAGTACTTGAGGAACATCGTCTTGCGGACGAAGAAGTACCGGAAGTTCACGCCGAGTTCGACGTAGTCGTTGAGGCCGGATTCGAAGGGCAGCTCGATGCCGAGGCCGATCGAGACTCCCCCGGCCTCCATCGCACCGAGGTTGCCGGCCTCCATGATGCCCGGTCCCCCGCCGGTGATGATCGCATTGCCGTTCTCCGCGAGGCGGCGCGCGATCTCCCGGGCGTCGTTGTAGGCCTGCGTCTGCGGGCCGAGGCGGGCGGAGCCGAAGATCGAGACGGCGGGGCCGACCTCGGCGAGCGAGCCGAAGCCCTCGACGAACTCGGCCTGGATGCGCATGACCCGCCACGGATCCTCATGGACCCAGTTCGAGGGTCCGCGCGATTCGAGGAGACGCTGATCGGTCGTCGTCGTCGGCACCTGGGAGCCGCGCAGGCGCAGCGGGCCCTTGCTGTAGAACTGCGGGTCCTCGCCGGGCTCGGGCTGGGGTGGTGCGTCATTCTGCGGGGCGGCGGGGTCGGTCTGCGGCGGTGCCGCGTCCTGCGCCGGTCCGGCGGCCTGCGGTGCGCCATCCTGGGGTGCGGCGGGGTCGGCCTGTGGTGCGGCGTCGGCCTGCGCCGGTGCGCCGTCCTGCGCCGGCGCGCTCTCCTGCGGTCCAGCATCCTGCGGTCCGGCGTCGGATCGCGCCTGTGCCGGTGTGTCTGAGTGTGTCGACATCGGTCTCACCCCTCCTCGAGGTAGCTCACGAGCGCCCGGGTCGCGTCCTCCACTTCCCGGACCCTGACATGCTCGTCTGACTTGTGAGCATACAGAGGGTTGCCCGGGCCGAAATTCACCGCCGGCACCCCGAGCGCGCTGAAGCGCGAGACATCGGTCCATCCGAGCTTCGCGGCCGGTTCGGCGCCGAGGGCTGTGAGGAAGTCCTGCGCGATCGGCCGGTCGAGTCCGGGACGGGCGCCTTCCGCGGCATCGGTGACGACGACGTCGAAGCCGGTGAAGAGCTCACGGAGGAAGCCCTCGGCCTCGGCCGCCGACTTCGACGGGGCGAACCGGTAGTTGACGGAGACCCGGCATTCGTCGGGGACGACGTTGCCGGCGACTCCCCCGCTGATCGCCACGGCCGACAGGGATTCGCGGTAGTCGAGTCCGTCGACGGTGACCGTCTCGGACACGTGGTCGGCGAGGCGGGTGAGCACCTCGGCGGCGGCGTGGATGGCGTTGACGCCCATGAAGGCCCGCGCCGAATGCGCCCGCACACCGTGGGTCGTGACGTCGACGCGGATCGTGCCGTTGCAGCCGCCCTCGACGCTCGCGTTCGAGGGTTCGCCGAGGATCGCGAAGTCCCCGTCCAACCAATCCGGGTGGTTCCGGGCGACACGGCCGAGGCCGTTGAGCGCGGCGTCGACCTCCTCGTGGTCGTAGAAGACCCAGCTGACGTCGCGCGTCGGGTTGCGCAGGGCTGCCGCGGTGACGAGCTGCATCGCCACGCCCGCCTTCATATCGCAGGCCCCACGGCCCCAGACGATGTCCTCGGCGGGGGCGGCCGCCTCGGCGGGAGACGTCCCCGGTGCGCCCTGGCCGGGGTGCGGTTCGGCACTCTCTCCCGCGGGGCCGGCGGCGGTGCCGACGAAGCGCAGGGGCGGGAGGTTGCCCTCGACGGGGACGGTGTCGAGGTGACCGGCGACGACGATCCGCTCGCTGCGCCCGAGCCGGGTGCGGGCGACGATCGTGTCGCCGTCGCGGAGGATCTCCAGGTCAGGGCCGTCTCCGGCACTGATCGCCTGCAGCACGGCCTCGACGGCATCGGTGATCGCCGCCTCGTTGCCGGAGACGGATTCGATCGCGCACAGCCGGCCCGTGAGCTCACCCGGATCGTCGATCGCGGCGAGCAGATACTCGCCGAGGTCGCCGTCGGGAACGAAGGCGGATGTGGTCTCAGCAGGTGGATGAGCGGTCATACGGCTTAGCCTAGTACCGCGGTCACCGACTAGGCTTGCGGTCATGACACAACGCATCGTTTCCGCGCGTGGACTCGCCACGCAGCATGAGAACACCGTCCTCTCCGTCTGGTACCCGACCCTGAGCGTCGCCGACGATTTCACCGACGCCGAGGCGGCCGCCACCGCTCTCGCGTCCGAGGACGGACTCGACGCGCTGACCGGAGAGGATCCGGCCCGGGGAACGACGACGACCGTGGTGACGACGACGATCGACCTCGACGAAGCCCCCGCCTCGGCGGCCGATGTCTACCTCCGCCTCCACGCGCTCTCCCACCGCATCGTCGTGCCCAACGACGTCAACCTCGACGGCATCTTCGGTCACATCGCCAACGTCGTGTGGACCTCGGCGGGTGCCTGCTCGCCCGAGGGCTTCGAGGCCACCCGCGCGAAGCTGCTCGCCAACGGCCCCGTCGCGGTCTTCGGCCTCGACAAGTTCCCGCGGATGACGGACTTCGTCATCCCCTCCGGTGTGCGCATCGGCGACGCCGACCGGGTCCGCCTCGGGGCACATCTGGCCCCGGGCACGACGGTCATGCATGAGGGCTTCGTCAACTTCAACGCCGGCACCCTGGGTTCGGCGATGGTCGAGGGACGCATCTCGCAGGGCGTCGTCGTCGGTGACGGGTCGGACGTCGGCGGCGGGGCCTCGATCATGGGCACGCTCTCCGGGGGCGGCACGCACCGCATCTCGATCGGCACGGGCAGCCTGCTCGGCGCGAACTCCGGTGTCGGCATCTCGATCGGCGACGACTGCATCGTCGAGGCCGGCCTCTATCTGACCGCCGGCACGCGCGTGAGCGTGCTCGGCGACGACGAGCGGGTCGTCAAGGCCTCCGAGCTCAGCGGAGCGAGCAACATCCTCTTCCGCCGCAACTCCGTCACCGGTGCCGTCGAGGCGATCGCGCGCTCGGCCAAGGGCATCGAGCTCAATCCCGACCTCCACTGAGGTCTGAGGCGGTCGCTGAAAGACGGCACCTCGATTCGCACCCGCGCCGATCGGGTTCGTGGGCAGCCCTCCGGAACCGAGCAATCGCCTCGGTGCCGGAGGGCTTTTTCGCTGCGCTGCCCGGCCGGGCCGCCGGAAGGACGAACGACCGCGGATGAGGGCGGCCGCTCCGGCAACCCCGCACCCGGAGCCTCACACACAACCCGTGCACGCGTAGGACAAGCGACTCCGCGGTGTGCGTGCAAAGCCACGCGGTGTGAATCGCGCTGCAGGTTGTTCAACGACCTTTGGGTTGTTTATCGGCTTGCGGGACGCGAATTCGGCAGCCGCTTTGGCAACCCCGCACACGGAGGTTCACACACAACCCGTGCGGGCGTAGGACAAGCGACTCCGCGGTGTGCATGCGAAGCTACGCGGTGTGCCTCGCGCTGCAGGTTGTTCAACGACCTCTGGGGTGTTTATCGGCTTGCGGAGCGCGAAGTGGGCAGCCGCTTTGGCAGCCCCGCACCCGGAGCTTCACACACAACCCGTGCACGCGTAGGAGACGCGACTCCGGGGTGTGCGTGCGAAGCCCCACGGTGTGCATCGCGCGACGCGGTGTGCATCGCGCGACGCGGTGTGCATCGCGCGACGCGTTGTGTATCGCACTCCGGGTTGTTCAACGGGTTGCGGGGCGCGAAGTGGGCAGCCGCTTTGGCAGCCCGCACCCGGAGCTTCACACACAACCCGTGCACGCGTAGGAGACGCGACTCCGGGGTGTGCGTGCAGAGAGCCACGCGGTGTGCCTCGCGCTGCAGGTTGTGTGCGGCACTCAGGGTTGTGGTCGGAATTGCGGTGAGTTCAAGCGTGCCTGGTGGTGATCGGCGCCCCGGGTGGTGAGCGGCGCTGCAAGTTGTGATCGGCACCGCGATCACCCCAGACGACAGCAGCCCTCCGGTTGCTCAGCCACGGACGGTGGCGGAGCAACCGGAGGGCTGCTGGAGTGGAGAGAGAAACTCAGCGCTCGCTGATGTCCTCGTAGTCGCGGGAGACCGCGCCGGTGTAGACCTGGCGGGGACGGCCGATGCGTGTCTCGGGGTCGTTGATCATCTCGCGCCACTGGGCGATCCAGCCCGGGAGGCGACCGACGGAGAAGAGCACCGTGAACATGTTCGTCGGGAAGCCGAGCGCCTTGTAGATCAGGCCGGTGTAGAAGTCGACGTTCGGGTAGAGCTTGCGCTCGACGAAGTAATCGTCGGCCAGCGCGATCTCCTCGAGCTGCATCGCGAGCTCGAGCAGCGGGTCGCCGCCGTTGCGGGCGAGCACCTCGTCGGCGGTCTTCTTGATGATCTTCGCGCGCGGGTCGTAGTTCTTGTACACCCGGTGGCCGAAGCCCATGAGGCGCACGCCCTCTTCCTTGTTCTTCACGCGCTCCATGAACTTCTTCGGACCGTCGTCGGAGGCCGCGATCGACTGGAGCATCTCGAGCACCGCTGAGTTCGCACCGCCATGCAGGGGGCCGGCCAGGGCGTTGATGCCCGCGGAGATCGACTGGAAGATGTTCGCCTGGGCAGAGCCGACGAGGCGGACGGTCGACGTCGAGCAGTTCTGCTCGTGATCGGCGTGGAGGATGAAGAGCTGATCCATCGCCTTGACCGCCAGCGGGTCCGGCTCGTAGGGCTCGGACGGCACACCGAAGTTCACCCGGAGGAAGTTCTCCACGAGGCTGAGCGAGTTGTCCGGGTGGATGACGGGCAGGCCCATGTTCTTCCGGTGCGCGAGCGCCGCGATCGTCGGCATCTTCGCGAGCAGCCGGTAGGACGAGGTGTCGACCTGCTCCTCGTCAAAAACATCGAGGTCATCTTGGTAGAAAGTCGACAAAGCCGCGACAGCGGCTGAAACCATGGGCATCGGGTGCGCATCGTAGGGGAACGCACGGAAGAACCGACGCAGATCCTCGTGGACGATCGTGTGCTTGCGCAGACGCGAATCGAAGGCATCGTACTGCTCCTGAGTGGGCAGGTCGCCGTGGATGAGGAGGTAGCAGACTTCGACGAAGTTCGACTTCTCCGCGAGCTGCTCGATCGGGTAGCCCCGGTACTGCAGAACGCCGGCGTTGCCGTCGATGTAGGTGATCGCCGAGGAGGTCGATGCGGTGTTGCCGAATCCCGGGTCGTAGGTGACGGCTCCGGTCTCCTTGAGCAGAGAGCCGATGCGATATCCGTTGTTGCCCTCAGTGGCCGGCACTTCTGGCAGTGCCAGGTCCGTATCGGCAATCCTGAGATTCGCTTCGGTCGGCATATGTTCTCCTCACCGTCGACCCACCCCAAGAACTTCTTGGGGCGTCTTGCACAGTTCCCTCAAAGACTACCCACTCCCTGAGGATTCGAAAAATCACTGCACCCAGTGCATACCGACCGGTAACATGTCCTACCTGGTCAGACATGTTGCGGCTGGGTGAAATCAGAGCGGCCTGAGCGACCTCATTCGGCGGCGGCGAGCAGCCTCTGCGCGGCCTCGTCGATGCGCTCGTCCGTCGCCGTCAGCGCAATCCGCACATGCGAGGCTGCGGCATCGCCGTAGAACGCGCCGGGTCCGGCGACGATCCCGAGATCGGCGAGTGCGCCGATCGATTCCCAGCAGTCGACCCCGGCCGTCGCCCACAGATAGAGGCCGGCTTCGGAGTCGTCGATGCGGAATCCGAAGCTCTCGAGCGCCGGACGCAGCCGATCGCGCCGGGCCCGGTAGCGCTCCTTCTGCTCGACGACGTGGTCGACGTCGCGCAGTCCGGCGACCATCGCCGCCTGGATCGGCGCAGGCACGATCATCCCCGCGTGCTTCCGCGTCTTCGTCAGATCGCCGATGAGGTCGGCGTCGCCGGCGACGAAGGCGGCACGGTAGCCGGCGAGATTCGACTGCTTCGACATCGAGTAGACGCTGAGCACCCCGGAGTGGTCGCCCTCGGTCACCGACAGCACGCTCGGTGCGGGGTCGTCGGAGACCCAGTTGAGGAGGCCGTAGCACTCGTCGGAGGCGACGACGACTCCGGCTGCGCGGGCACGGCGGACCACCTCGGCGAGGGTGTCCCGGTCGAGGACGGCACCGGTGGGATTGCCGGGGGTGTTGAGCCAGAGCAGACCGATGCCCTCCAGCGAGGCACCGGCGAGGATCTCAGCGGCGTCGAGGCGGACGCAGTCGACCCCGGCGATCGTCGCCCCCATCTCGTAGGTGGGGTACGCCGCATGCGGGCACGCGACGCTCAGACCCAGCTGCCGCAGGCCGAGCAGGGTCGGCAGCCACGCGACGAACTCCTTCGACCCGATGGTCGGGAGCACCTCGGTGGCAGGGTCGACGGTGACGCCGTGCCAGGTGTCGTACCAGCCGGCGATCGCCGCGCGCAGCTCATCGGTGCCCGTCGTCGTCGGATAGCCGTGGGCATCACCGGCCGCGGCCAGCGCGTCCTCGATGACCTGCGGCGTCGGGTCGACAGGGGTGCCGATCGAGAGGTCGCAGACCCCGCCGGGATGCTCGGCGGCGCGAGCCCGGTACGCGGTGAGCTTGTCCCACGGATAGTCGGGCAGATCGAGCCCGAAGCGGCGGTCCACCTCAGCCGTTCTGCGGCGGCAGGACGGAGATGATCGCGTGGTCCTTGCCGGTGTTGCCGAGCTTCGCGGCACCGCCGGGCGAACCGATGTCATCGAAGAACTCGACGTTGGCCTTGTAGTACTCCGACCATTCCTCGGGGACGTCGTCCTCGTAGTAGATCGCCTCGACGGGGCACACGGGCTCACACGCGCCGCAGTCGACGCACTCGTCGGGGTGGATGTAGAGGGAGCGCTCCCCCTCGTAGATGCAGTCGACCGGACATTCGTCGATGCAGGCCTTGTCCTTCACGTCAACGCAGGGCTGGGCGATGATGTACGTCACGGATTCGCGCTCCTCGGGAAACTGAAGTCGTTCTCTCCAGTCCACCATACGCCCTGAGCACGTGCCCAGTCTCCCAGGGAGGTCCCCGCACCCCCGTGGTCTCGGTCACGCCTGCGCCCGGCCCGCCGCCGTCTGCTCTAGGGTGGACTGAGGAATCACAGGATGAGGGAAGGGACTCCGTGGACGATCTGCAGCCCGGGAAGAGAGTCGTCGTGCGCTACTCGCTCGACCCCGGAGACAGCCATGCGACCTCCGATGCGCTCGGCGTCGTCACCGCCGCCGATGAGTCCCGCGTCGAGATCGACACGAAGCGCGGTCCCGTGCGCATCCTCCGCGACCAGATCCTCCTCGTCCACGAGGTCCCCCCGGCACCGACCCGGTCGGGCCGCACGCACGAGATCGTCTCCGCCGTCGACCTGCGCCGGATCTCGGCGGCGGCCTGGCTGCCCGCCGACGTCTCGTGGCTCAACGCGGAGAACCTCCGCAACGAATCCCGCAGCGACGACGGCGATGACGTCGGCCTCCTCCAGAAGGGCTGGCTGCTGCGCAGCTCGGAGTCGGTGACCCGGCGGGCCAACAGCGCCCTGCCCGTCTCGGAAACGGGGCTGAGCTGGGAGGACGGCCTCGATGCCGTCGAAGCGTGGTATGCCGCCAGGAACCGTCCGCCGGTCGTCCAGATCTACTCGTCCGATGACTCCGCCGGCCTCGACCCGGTGTGCGCGGGCCTCGGCCCGCTGCTCTCGGACCGCGGGTACACCGCCTCGGAGACCGTGCATCTGCTCACCGGATCCACCGCCGAGGCGGCCGGTGGTGCCGCCGGACCCGCCGAGGCGGCTGCTCCCGGCCTCGTCATCGACGTCACGGAGACCCCGAGTCCGCTGCACTATGCGGCGTGGACGAGTGAGCGCGATCCCGGCTCCGCCGAGGCCCTCCGGGCTCTCATCGAAGCCGACGACCCGTGCCAGTTCGTCACCGCATGGGCTCAGCACCCCGACGGTTCGCAGACGATGGTCGCGACCTGCCGGGTCGTCGAGCGCAGCAAGTGGGGCGTCATCACCAACCTCGTCACGCGCCCCGACCTGCGTCGCCGCGGCGCCGGGCGCGCGGTCGTCCGGGCGGCCGCCGCGCTGCTCTCCCAGCGCGGAGTGCGGTCGTACCTCGTCGATGTCGAAGCGGGCAACACGGCCTCGCTCGAGCTCTTCGGCTCCCTCGGGGCGAGCATCCGCCACCGATACTGGTTCGCCAGCCGCGGCTGAGCCGGGCCGGAAGGCGCGGCACACGCGGATCCGGCTTCAGCCGACCCGCAGAGTGACCCGCCGGGTCACCCGCCTACTTGCACTCGACCTTGTTGACGGGGCGGTAGGTCGTGACGAAGGAGTCCTTCGTCGTCTTGCCCGTGGCGATCTCCTTCATCGTGCGGGTGATCTTGATCGACCAGCCCTCACGCGGAGACTGCGGCTTGCACGAGGATCCCGACTCCGTCACCGTCGCCGGAGAGGTGAAGGCGTAGCGGCCGGAGGAATCGGAGGAGACATCGAGGGTCTTGACGCCGAAGACCTTCGCATTCACCTTGCCGTCGGCCAGGTACATGTCGAGGACGACGGGCGTCTTCGACGTGTTCGTGAACTTGAGATCGATCGATGAGAAGTCGAGCGTCGTCTCCCGCCCCTCGGGGTAGCGCGAGATGTAGCGCGAATGCGCCTGGTGCTCGTCGAGGGAGAAGCCGGCGAAGAACGCGGCGTTGAACAGCGTCGTCGACACCTGTGAGACCCCCCCGCCGAAGTCCTCCTTCATCTGCCCTTCCGAGATCACTCCGGCGGGCTTGTAGCCGTTGGCCGCGGTGCGCTGTCCGAGGGTGTCGTTGAGGGAGAACTGCTCACCGGGCTGGAGCACGGTGCCCGAGACCTCCTTCGAGGCCACGCGGAGGTTGTTGTCGCGGTTCGGGTCGGAGTCGTAGGGGGTGCTGAACTCGGAGACGACCTGGGAGACGTCGGCCTTCTCCGCGTCCTCGGTCGTGAACTCGGGGTCGACGGAGGCCAGGGTCACCTCGGCGGCCGCGCTGTCCCCGTTGATCGCATCGGTGACGGCCTTCGAGAGGTCGTCGGCCTTGATGCCGATGCCGGTCTCGGATGCGACGACCTTCGGTTTGCCGTCGACGATCTCATACGTCGCGTCCTTGGCGGGGCGGCCGATCTCCGTGTTCTCGTCCAGCGCCTGCTTCTGCAGCTCCTTCGCGTCGAACTCCGGCACGAGGGCGGAGTCCTTCGGGGTGAAGCTCAGGGTGTCCGCGATCGTCTCGGGAGCGATCGTGAGGTCCCCGCCCTTGACGTCGGAGTCCGCGTCCTTGCCGGGCACGGCCTTGACCGTGACGTCGCCGGCGACGGCGTCGGTGGCGAATCCCTGGGCGACCTCCTCGGCCTCCGCGGTCGTGATGTCGGGGTCCTCGTTCGTCGCCTCGACCGCCAGCGGCCCGTCCTGCTGCAGCCACTCCGAGGTGATCGCCGTGCGGATCGCGTCAGGTTCGACGGTCTGTCCGACGACGCCGTCCTTGACCGTCGGCGTCGTCTTGTCGTAGGTGACCTCGGCGTTGGCGGGGTCGACCTTGAGGGCCTGGGCGGCATCCTCCGCGGCGGGGGTGAACGCCTGCTCGTCGACGGTGACGACGGGTGAGACCTCGTCGTCGCCGAAGAGCCGGTCCCAGAGGATCGTGGGGTTGAGCGTGAATCCGGTGACCCGGGCGACCGTCCCGTCGACATCGACGCCGATGCCGGCGTCCCCGGGTTTGAGCGTCGCCGTCGACTCGCCGGCGGTGAGCTCGATGTCCTGCGTCATCGGGTCGGCGAGAGCGTCCTCGAGGGTCGTGCTCGCATCGCTCGCGCTCTTGCCGCCGATGTCGACCCCGGCCACGGTGGTGCCGGGGGCGACGATGCGGCCGCTGAAGAGCCCGAGGAGGAGGTAGACCACGGCGAGGCCGAGCACGACGAACAGGGCGATGAGCCAGGGGCGGCGGCTGCGTCGCTTATCGGTTTCGGCACCGGATTCGGGGGTGCCGCCGGAGAGGGTGGGAGTGGACATCAGTCTTCCAACTTCAGCGTGTGCGTCCCGCGCGGCGCTTCTCCCGTCCCATCACAGGGGTGAAGGCGAAGACCGCGGCGACGATCATGGGGCCGAGCAGCCAGACAACTGACCGCAGGGTGCCTGTGACGATGGTGTCGGCACCCGGCAGCCACTGCGGCTGACCGAGGATGTACGAGAGGAGAGCGATGACGATCGCAGCGACGAGCATGGGCCCGGTGCTGCGATACATCGTTTTGAGGTGCCAGAGCCCGGCGACCGCCATGAGCAGCGCCAGGGCCAGTCCCCAGGGAAGGATGACCGGTTGCTCGCCGAGGCGGACGACCGAGACATTGAGGTGCTGGAGTCCGCCGAGGAAGCCGATGAGCAGCCCGAGCAGCCCCGCATGGATGAACGCGAGGACACCGGGCTTCTTCGGTTCCCGACGGCGCCGACGACCGGCGAGGGCGTTCTCGTCCTCGATGGCTTCGAGGTCGAGCCCGGCGAGCACGTGCACAGCGGGTCCCGCCTGCACGGTCTCGGCGGGGATCGGCGTACCCGCACCGATCGAGTAGTACTCGTGGTCGGGCAGCTTCGTGCCCACTCCGTTGGACAGCGCATAGAAGTCTCCGCCGACGCTGACCTGCGTGCGGTGGGCCGACAGCGCCGCCTGCTGCGCCGGCCGGGAGCGCGTGACGTCCTGGGCGACGGCGATCGGCCCGCTCGGGGCCTTCGTCGGGATCGTCTGCGCGGGCGCGAACCCGGACTCGGCGAATCCGGGCTGAGCGGGATCGAAAGCGGCACGGGCCACCTCGGCGGGGACCTCGACGAAGAGGAGACGACCCGTCGTCCACGTCGCCGCCTCGACGGCGGCCACCGTCGCGTCGTGGACGCGGACATGGTCCGGGTGGCCGTAGCCGCCGTTGGCCGCATACGTGATGACGGCATGCGGTCGGACTTCGTCGATGACGGCCGCGATGTAGCCGGCGACGTCATCGACCGCTGCCGCGCAGAGCGCCCCCGCGGGCATCGTCGGGGCGGGAACGGCGTGGCCGTCGCTCCCCCAGGCCATCCCCGAATCCTCGAAGCGACGCTCGGGCAGGGTCGCCGCACCGCCTCGGCGAGTGCCGAGGAACCGGTGATCGGTGACGCCGAGCGCGCGCATGGCCGCCGCGATCTCCGTCTCCCGCACCTCGGCGAGGCCGGCCCGATCGCCTTCGAGTCCGCGGAGTTCGGGCGGGATGACCTCTCCGCCCTCTCCCCGGGTGGCGGTCAGCACTGTCACCTGGTCGCCCTCGGCGACCAGTTCGGCGATCGTGCCCCCTGTCGCGATCGTCTCATCATCGGGATGAGCGTGCACGAAGAGGATGCGCGGGGTGACACTCATGCGTTCTGGCGGCGCAGCTTCGCGTAGTTCTTCGCGCGTTCCTTCTGGTCGAGTTCGACCTTGCGGATGCGCACGGCGCTCGGGGTGACCTCGACGCATTCGTCCTCTCGGGCGAATTCGAGGCTCTCCTCAAGCGTGAGCTTGCGGGGCGGGACGAGGTTCTCGAAGGAGTCCGCGGAGGCCGAGCGCATGTTCGTCAGCTTCTTCTCCTTCGTGATGTTGACGTCCATGTCATCGGCGCGCGAGTTCTCGCCGACGATCTGGCCCTCGTAGACCTCGGAGGTCGGCTGCACGAAGAACGAGCCGCGCTCCTGGAGGTTGATCATCGCGTACGGGGTGACGGCGCCGGCGCGGTCGGCCACGAGCGAGCCGTTCGTGCGGAACTCGATGTGCCCGGCCCACGGACCGTATCCGGCGGAGATCGAGTTCGCGATGCCGGTGCCGCGGGTCTCGGTGAGGAACCGCGTGCGGAAGCCGATGAGGCCGCGGGCGGGGACGGTGAACTCCATGCGCACCCAGCCGGTGCCGTGGTTCGTCATCGTCGACATGACGCCCTTGCGGCTGGCCATGAGCTGAGTGACGGCGCCGAGGTAGTCCTCCGGAACGTCGATCGTGAGGTCCTCGAAGGGTTCGTGGACCTTGCCGTCGACGGTCTTCGTCACGACCTGGGGCTTGCCGACGGTGAGTTCGAAGCCCTCGCGTCGCATCTGCTCGACGAGGATGGCCAGCGCGAGCTCGCCGCGGCCCTGGACCTCCCACGCGTCGGGACGCTCGGTGGGCAGCACCTTGAGGCTGACGTTGCCGACGAGCTCGGCGTCGAGGCGGTCCTTGACCATGCGGGCGGTGACCTTCGTGCCCTTCTCGCGACCGGCCAGCGGCGAGGTGTTGATGCCGATGGTCATCGAGATCGCGGGATCGTCGATGACGATCGCCGGCATCGGCTTCGGGTTGTCGATGTCGGTGAGCGTGTCGCCGATCATGATGTCGGGGATGCCGGCGACGGCGACGATGTCACCGGCGGAGGCCTCGGTGGCGGGAACCCGGTCGAGACCCTGGGTCTCGAGGAGTTCGGTGATCTTCACCGAGCTGATCGCATCGCCGCGGGCCCAGGCGACCTGCTGGCCCTTCTTCAGCGTGCCGCCGAAGATGCGCAGCAGGGCGAGACGGCCGAGGAACGGCGAGGCGTCGAGGTTCGTCACGTGCGCCTGGAGGATGCCGTCGGCGTTGATCTCCGGGGCCGGGATCGTCTCGATGATCGTCTTGAACAGCGGCTCGAGGTCCGGGTTGTCCGGGGCCTCGCCGTCGGCGGGCTGGTCGAGCGAGGCGGCGCCGACCTTCGCGGCGGCGAAGACGACGGGCACGTCGAGGACGGAGTCGACGTCGAGGTCGGGGACCTCGTCGGCGAGATCGGAGGCGAGTCCGAGGAGGAGATCCTGGGAGTCCTCGACGACGCCGTCGATGCGGGCATCGGCGCGGTCGGTCTTGTTGATGACGAGGATGACCGGCAGCTTCGCGGCCAGGGCCTTGCGGAGGACGAAGCGCGTCTGCGGCAGCGGTCCCTCGGAGGCGTCGACGAGGAGGACGACGCCGTCGACCATCGACAGGCCGCGTTCGACCTCACCGCCGAAGTCGGCGTGGCCCGGGGTGTCGATGACGTTGATGACGATCGGCTCGTCGCCGGCCGAGGGGCCGTTGTAGAGCACCGAGGTGTTCTTCGCGAGGATCGTGATCCCCTTCTCCCGCTCGAGGTCGCCGGAGTCCATCACGCGTTCGGCGAAGTCACCGTGCTCGTTGAACACACCGGTCTGCCGGAGCATGGCGTCGACCAGAGTGGTCTTGCCGTGGTCGACGTGGGCGACGATTGCCACGTTGCGGCGGTTTTCCCGGCGCATGGGAGCTTCAGTCATCAATAGCCTTTTGAAGGTAGGGAGAATGGTCCGGTACGGACCCGACACTCAATTATACGCACCACCGCCCTTCCCCATTCACAGGCGCATGACATCTGCACAGAAGGGCGTGTGCCAGCAGTTCAGAAGATCGCCAGCGAAGTCAGCGAGGCGGATCCGTCGCGACGTCGCGTTCGACATCGCGTCGGATCCGCCTCACCGGCACCGAGGTGGTCTCCCTTATGCGTCCATCGTCGCCTCGAGCACCGCGTCCCTGGCCTCCCGGCGCTTGCGCTGCTCCTTGGGATCCGGAACCGGAACCGCGGAGAGCAGGCGCTGCGTGTACGGGTGGACGGGGTTGGCGACGACCTGCGAGCTCTGTCCGATCTCGACGAGGTAGCCGTGGCGCATCACCGCGATGCGCGAGGCGATGCGTTCGACGACGGCGAGGTCGTGGCTGATGAACAGGCACGCGAACCCGTAGAGCGCCTGCAGGCTCTCGAAGAGGTCGAGGACCTTCGCCTGCACTGAGACGTCGAGCGCCGAGGTCGGCTCATCGGCGATGAGCAGCTTGGGTCGCAGGCTCAGCGCCCTGGCGATGCCGATGCGCTGGCGCTGACCGCCCGAGAGCTCGTGCGGGTAGCGGTTGCGCATCGACGTCGGCAGCTCCACGGCGTGGAGGAGCTCTTCGACCTTCTTGTTGAGCGCCGGACCCTTCATCCCCTCGTGGAGGTAGAGCGGCTCGCCGATCGACTCGCCGACGGGCAGACGCGGGTTGAGCGAGGAGCCGGGATCCTGGAACACGATCCCGACCTCTTTGCGCAGCGGCCGCAGCTGCTTGTTCGAGAGTCCCTTGATGCTCTTCCCGTTGACGAGCATGTCCCCCTCGACCGTGGGCAGGAGTCCGAGCGCGGCACGGCCGATCGTCGTCTTGCCCGACCCGGACTCGCCGACGAGGCCGACGACCTCTCCGGGAGCGATCGAGAGATTGATGTGGTGGGCGGCCCGGAAGGCCTTCTTCCGCCCGAGCGCCGGGTACTCGATGGCGACGTCGCGCAGCTGGAGGGCAGAGGGCTTCGAGAAGTCCGCCTGCGACCCCGGATGGTAGTACGTCTCCGTCGAGTCCATCTCGATCAGAGGGTGGTCGGCCTCACCGGTCGAGGCGGGCGTGGCCTCCGCGTCATCATCGGCCAGCGATCCCGCACCGAGGTCGTCGCCTGCGGACTCGTCCGCTTCGGCTTCCTCGAGATCGTGGATCGCGACCTCGACGTCCTTGATGTCGGTGCCGAAGGCCTCTCCCTCGATCTCGGTGCCGAGGTGGGGCACCGCGTCGAGGAGCTGCTTCGTGTACGGATGCTGCGGGTTGTAGAAGATCTCATCGGCGGTGCCCGACTCGACGACTTTGCCCGCCCGCATGACGATGATGCGGTCTGCCATGTCCGCCACCACGCCCATGTCGTGCGTGATGAGGATGATGCCGGCGTCAAGCTTCGACTTGAGCTCGCGCATGAGCTTGAGGATCTCGGCCTGCACCGTGACGTCGAGCGCCGTCGTCGGCTCATCGGCGATGAGCAGCTTCGGCTGGCACGCCAGTGCCTGCGCGATCATGATGCGCTGCCGCTGACCGCCCGAGAGCTGGTGCGGGAACGAGTGGAAGCGCTCCTCAGGATCCGGGATCTCGACGAGGCGCATGAGCTCGAGAGCGCGCTCCTTCGCCTCCTTCGGTCCCATGTTCATGTGCACGCGCAATGTCTCGACGATCTGGAAGCCTGCCGTGTAGACCGGGTTGAGCGCGGTCATCGGCTCCTGGAAGATCACAGAGATGTCGTTGCCGCGGATGTGCTGCATGCGCTCCTGCGGCAGTCCGATGAGCTCCGTGTCGCCGAGCTTCGCCGACCCCGTGGCCCGACCGTTCGACGGCAGCAGACCGAGCAGGGACATGCTCGACTGCGATTTGCCCGAACCGGACTCACCGACGATCGCGAGCACTTCGCCCGCGTTGACCGTGTAGGTCAGTCCTTCGGCCGCCATCCACCATTCGTCGCTGACCCAGAAGTTCACACCCAGGTCCGTGACGTCGAGGATCGGTGATTTCGCCGAGGCGGTCGCCTCCGCTGTGGTCTGTGCGGTCATCACTTGTCCCCCTTCTTCGCCATGCGCTCGGCCTTCTTCATCTTCCGCCAGCTCGGGATCGTCTTCATCCGCGGGTCGAATGCGTCGCGCAGACCGTCGCCGATGAAGTTCACGCAGAGCGCGATGATGATGATGAAGAAGCCGGGCCACCAGAACAGCCACGGACGCGTCGCGAACGAGGTCTGGTATTCGCTGATGAGCTGTCCGAGCGAGATGTCGGGCGGTGCGATGCCGAAGCCGAGGAAGCTCAGCGAGGCCTCGAGGACGATCGCCTGGCTCATCAGCAGCGTCGTGTTGACGATGATGACACCCATCGCGTTCGGGAGCATGTGCTTGAACATGATCCGGAAGTCGCTCGCTCCGGCCACTCGCGCCGAGTCGACGAACTCGCGTTCGCGCAGCGAGAGGAAGTCACCGCGGACGAGTCGGGCGAGACCGGTCCAGAGGATCGCACCGAGGACGAGGCCGAGCATCGCTCCCCCGGTGCCCGAGACGAGCTTGCCGAGGATCGCGCCGACGACGATGACGGGCAGGATGATGAAGCCGTCGGTGATGCGCATGAGCACCGAATCGACCCAGCCGCGATAGTAGCCGGCCAGCGCCCCGACGATCGTGCCGATGATCAGTGCCACGACACCGATGATGACCATGACCATGATCGAGATCTGGGTGCCCTTCATCACGCGGGCGAAGTTGTCGCGGCCGATCTCGTCCTGGCCGAACGGATGCTCACCGGGAGAGAAGATGTTCGACAGGCTCCACGTCGGGGCGCCACCCGGATTGACGATCGGCCCCGATGCCGTGTGGTTGAAGATCCACCACCCGGGGATCGGACCGATGCCCTGGGCCGTGTAGGCGAAGATCGTCACGAGGATGAGGACGATGAGACCCGCCATCGCACCCTTGTGGCGGATGAACTTGCGGAAGACGATCTTCCCCTGCGAAAGGCCTTCCGTCTCCTTCGTCTCGATCGCGTTCTCGCCGACGGGCTCGAGACCCGTCTCCGTGTCTTGGTTCTTGTTGTCGATGCTCATGCGTTCACTCGAATTCTCGGGTCGAGGACGGCGTAGAGGAAGTCCGCGACGAGGTTGGCGATGATGGCGAGAATGCCCGTGATGAGGATGTAGGCCATGATCGGATCGAGCTCGGACTGCCTCATCGAGTCGATGAAGAGCTTGCCCATGCCGTTCCAGCCGAAGATCGTCTCCGTGATCACGGCACCGCCGATCATCGTGATGACATCGACCGGGATGATCGAGGCCAGCGGCAGCAGCGCATTGCGCAGCGCATGGCGCATGATCACCGTGCGCTCATTGAGGCCTTTGGCCCGCGCCGTGCGGATGTAGTCCTGTCCCATGACCTCGAGCATCGACCCGCGGGTATAGCGCGTGTACGACGCGAAGGAGATGAGGACGAGCGCGATCGACGGCAGCAGGAGATGGGTGAACGTGTCGAGGTTCGTGATCCAGAAATCGCCGTCGACGTTCGGCGCCGAGGCACCGATCGTCGCGATCGGGCGGTTGTTGATCGCGGGACTGTTCGAGTATTCCGTCCATCCCTGGAGGACTCGGTCGGCGAAGATCGTCACCGCGATGATGACCGCGGTGAAGACCGTCGTCCGCGCGGTGTCCCACGGATCGGGTCCGCGGAAGGCAAGGCCGACGGCGATCGCCACGCCGATCGTGACGATGAACAGGCCGAACATCCACAGCCAGTTCATCTCCTGGTAGTAGAAGAGGTACTGGAGAGGCATGTAGAGGAGCACTCCGATGACGGCGATCGTCAGCGAGGCGTAGAGCACGCGCTTGTTCTTCAGACCCGTCGAGAGGAAGGTCATGACGATCGCGGCGCCGACGCCGATGAGCACGACCCCGACGACGCCGATCGTCGGCTGCTGGAGCCATCCGCTCGCGAGGATGTAGTAGATCGTGCCGAACGTGACGAGTGTCGCGGCGAGGAACGTGATGATGCGTCTCTTCTTGCCTCCACCGAGGGCGCCCATCCAGAAGAGCCCCATGCCGAGGCACCCGATGATGATCGGCCACCAGCTGGTCAGCGTCGGATCGTTGATGAAGTTGTTGATCTCGATGGCTCCGTACTGCTTGAGCAGCACCGCGACCCAGAAGACGGGCAGCGAGTAGAGGAGGAACGAGACGAAGGTGATGAAGTAGTCGAAGCCCGAGTACTGGCGGATCGCGGAGACCATGCCGACGGCGATGCCGAGGATGATGGCGACGATCGTCGACGCGGTGATGAGCTTGACGGTGTTGACGATCGCGCCCTGGAGCAGGTAGGTGACTTCCTGACCGCTCTTCCACGCGATGCCGAGATCACATTGGCCGACGAGGCAGCCGCTCGCGCCGGCGAGCCACTTGAAGTAGCGGACGATCGCGGGGGTCTCGAGATCGAGGAGGCGAATGCGCGATTCGTAGAGCGCTTCGATGTTCGGGGAGGTGCTCGAGCGCAGGTCCCAGAAGAAGTCGAGCGCCACGTTGAGCAGCAGGTAGAGGACGAAGGTGACGACGAGCAGAACGAGCACTGTCGACAACAGGCGCCTGAGAATGAACTTGATCATGGTGTGTCCGATTCAGTCTGTGCGAGCACGCCACTGTGGGGATCACTGTTGTGACCCCCACAGCAGCTGAGATGGTGAAAAGCCGATCGCATCAGAGGCGAATCAGTTGGTCTCCCACTCCCAGTAGTTCCAGAACATCGTCGGCGACACAGAGGTCGAACTGACGTTCTTGACCTTGTCGTTGTAGATTGTCAGCTCGGGGAACTGGAAGATCGGCGCACCGAACGCATCCTCGGTGAGCTGCTTCTCCATGTCGATGAGCAGCTGCTGCTGTTCGTCTTCCTTCGACACGAGAAGCTTGTCAAGGATCTCGTTCATATTGTCGTTGGAGTAACCGCCGTAGTTGTTCTGCGCTCCGGTGCGGAAGTTCGCATCGTTCTCGGTCACACCGGTACCCGTCGACTGCCAGCCGAAGAGTGCGAGGTCGTACGAGCCGTCACCGAGGCGGGTGCCCCAGTTGACATCGCCGACATCTTCGATCGTGAAGCCGGCCTGCTCAGCCGATTCCTTGATGAGCTGGAACTCCTGCTGGCGACGGGCGTTCGTGTTGTCATACATGACGCGGACCGGCTTGATCTCACCGCCGACTTGTTCGAGCAGCTGCTTCGCACCCTCGATGTCGACTGCGTTGTAGGCGTCCATGCCGTTCTCAGCGACGATGCCGTCATACATCGGGGAACCGGGGACCTGCGAGAAGGAATCGCGAGTGACCGCCTCTGGATTGAGCGGCTTGATGATCTTGTCGACGATGTCCGCACGCGGGACGGTCTTGAGGAAGGCCTCACGGACCTGCTTCGCCTTCTCCTCGTCGCCGCCGTACGACTGCGGATCGAAAGGACCATTGTTGTTGAAGGTGAAATCGACGTGCTCATAGGTCGCACCATCGGCAGCGTCGACAGTCACGCCGTCAATGCCTTCGGCAGCATCGAGGACGTCAGCGGTCGCCTGCGGCTGGGTCATGTCGACCTCGCCGTTCTCGACTGCCTGGACCATCGCCATCGGATCGCCGTTGTAGCGCACGGTGATGGTGTTGACCTTCGGCTCGACCGGACCCGAGTAGTTCTCATCGAGCTGGACGGTGATGTACTGCCCCTCCTGGAAGTCCGTGATCTTGTACGGACCGTTGTGGACGAGCAGATCCTCGTCCTCGGGCATCGAGGTGAAGTCGAAGCCGGTGTTCCAGAAGTTCGAGATCTTCGACAGCGCAGCGGTGTCCTTCTTCTCGATCGCGTCGAGAATCGCCTGTTTGCCTGCGGCAGCGTCCTCCTCGCCCAGTGCCTTCTTCGCCACGATATGCGCCGGCACGCCAACGCCGTCGGCACCCGTGCCGAACTGAATTGCCCAGTCAGCGAACGGCTTCGAGTACGTGAAGGTGATTTCCTTGCCGTCCTCGGAGATCTCCGGGAAGTCCTTGACCAGTCCCGCTCCGGCAGTCGCAGAATCGAAGTAGACGGTGCTCTCGTCGTTCTCCTTGACGGTGCCGTCGTCGTTGTTGTTCGACTCGACAGTGTTGAAGTTCGCCGAGGTGCCGGCCCACGTCAGGGCGAGGTCCGCGGCATCGACGGGCGTGCCGTCCGACCACTTGGCAGTGTCGTTGAAGGTGTACTTGACCTTGAGCGGATCGTCGGAGACCTTCTCGATCGTGCCGAGCGCGCCGTCCTGGACCTCGAGGCTGTCGTCGTAGTACCCGAAGTTGTCATTCATCATGTAGGTGAGAATGGCGTTCGAGACGGCATTGCCGTTGGCCGTCAGAGTATTCATCGAGCGGAAGGACTCGTTCCAACCGATGTTGAGAATCGAGTTGTCCGAGGCCTGGTCGTCGTTACCGCCACCGGGAGGGGTGCAGGCAGAAAGCACCATTGCTGCTGCGGCAACTGAGGCTCCGGCTGCGAGGAAGCGCTTGTTCACGTTCTCTCCTTGTTGTTCTCTGGGCTCGCGCCCATCGTGCCCGCATCCCGGTTTCGGGATGCGTTCCGACCACTCGTCCCGCCATCGGGAGTGTGACCGCGTTCATGTTTTCACATGGATTGCCTCAAAGTTAATTCACTGGTCTCTGTGACTGAGTCCACATTCTGAGCCGTTCGAGGAATCGTTACCGTTTCGAGACACAGCTCACATACATCGAATTGAAAGTCTCAATGGATAGGATGTTCAGATGGCTGACAGTGAGATGACACCCGATGAGACCCGAATTGTGAGAACCACGGGATCGACGGTGCTCTTCGGTCTCATCGCGATCATCGCCGTCATCGGCGTCGGCTCGATCGTCGTCGGTGACCTCACGTTGCGCGGCCTGGCGATCGCGGGGATTCCCGTGCTGCTCTTCATCGGCGCGTGGATGCTCTACCGCTTCCCCCGGGTCGAGCTGCGGCCCCAGGAGATCGTGCTCGTCAATCCGCTCAAGACCGTGACGGTGCCGTGGAACCTCGTCGACGGCTTCGACACGCACTTCGGCCTCGGCGTCGAGACGCGTGAGAAGACATTCTCCTCATGGCCGCTCGCCGGTCGCGGAAAGAAGATGGAGAAGGATGCCGCCGGCGCGCGGCGCCTCGTCGACAACCCCAACCCTGCCGTCGACGGCGTGCTCGATCACTTCCGCGGGCTCGGCGACGAGCAGCTGTCCAACCCACGGGGAGAGCGCACGATCACCGAGCGCTGGAACATCGAGGTCATCATCGTCCTCGCCGTCGCGATCGGGTGGGCGATCATCGGCTTCACCGCCGTCCCGAGCTGGTGATGTTGATCGACCCTCGGTCACCGCTGTCGGAGTCAGTCACCACCCGCGTTCGCGCCACTGACCCAGCTGGCCGCGCTCGGCACCGAGCGTCGTCGGGGCACCGTGGCCGGGCAGCACCTGCGTGTCATCGGGCAGCTGCTCGAAGACCCTCTCGTCGAGATCGTCCATGAGTGAGGTGAAGTCCTCGGGACTCCACGTCTTGCCCGGACCACCGGGGAAGAGCGAGTCCCCGGAGAAGAGGATCGTCTGTCCGCCGTCGCGGAGCAGCAGCGCGATCGATCCCGGTGTGTGCCCGCGCAGCGCGATCGCCTGGAGGACGAATCCCCCGAAGTCCCCGACATCGAGATGATCGACGGTGTGGGCGATCTCGACGCCTTCGGCCTCGGTGATCGCCTCGGCGTCGGCGGCGCCGGCGATCGTCATGGCATCCGGGTGCCGCTTCGCCGCTTCCGGCAGCGCCCTGATGTGGTCCCAGTGCCGGTGCGTCGTGATGATCGCCTGCAGGCTCGGCTCGGCACTCGTGTCCTCCGCTCCCGCTGCCAGCAGGCTCTCGATCGCCTCGATGTCGTCGGCGGCGTCGATGAGGACCTGCGCCCCGGTCTCCTTGGCGGTGATGAGATAGACGTTGTTCTCCATCTCGGAGACGGAGATCCATCGGATGACGACGTGTTCGGTCTCGATCGTGTTCACCATTTTCCCCTCACGTACTGTGCTGGATACGGTCCCGGCTCGACGCCGAGCTCATGGGCCGCCCGCTGCGGCCATGCCGGTTCGCGGAGCGCCACCCTGGCGAGCAGGATCGCGTCAGCCTGCCCCGAGGCGAGGATCGTCTCGGCCTGCCCGGGTTCGGTGATGAGGCCGACGGTCGCCGTCGTCGCCCCGGCGTCGCGGATCGCCGCCGACAGCGGCACCTGGTAGCCGGGCCCGACGGGCACCTTGACGGGGAAGTTCCCGCCCGAGGACACGTCGATGACGTCGACCCCGCGGGCGTCGAGCTCACGGGAGACCTCGACCGCCTCGGCGATGTCGAAGCCGTTCTCCACCCACTCGCTCGCCGAGAGCCGCACGAACACGGGAACGTCCTCCCCCACGGCCTCGCGCACGGCGTCATAGGTCTCGTAGAGGATCCGGGCCCGGCCGGCGAGATCGCCGCCGTAGCCGTCGGTGCGCTGGTTCGACAGGGGCGAGAGGAACGAGTGGAGCAGGTAGCCGTGGGCGGCGTGAAGTTCGACGAGGTCGAAGCCGACGGCGATCGCCCGGCGCGCAGCCGCCGCGAAGGCGGCGACCACCTCGGCGATGTCCGCCTCCGTCATCTCCGTCGGCTCGGTGTATCCGGGGTAGGCGATCGGGCTCGCGCCCAGCGGCTGCCACCCGCCCTCGGCAGCGGGCACCGTGCCGCGCGGGTTGCCGTCGAAGGGGCGGTACGTGCTCGCCTTCCGGCCCGCATGCGCAAGCTGCATGCCGATCACGGTGCCCTGTGAGTGGACGAAGTCGACGACGGGCTTCCACGCCTCGGCGTGCGCGTCGCTCCAGATGCCGGCGTCCTGCGGGGAGATTCTGCCCTCGGAGACGACGGCGGAGGCCTCGGTGAGGATGAGTCCGAAGCCGCCGGTCGCTCGCGCGCCGAGGTGGACGAGGTGCCACGTGCCGGGCATGCCGTCCTCCTTCTCGCACGAGTACTGGCACATGGGGGCGAGCCAGATCCGGTTGTCGACGGTCAGTCCGCGCAGAGTCATCGGGGTGAAGAGTTCAGCCATGGGCACCAGTCTGCCTCAATGGTGCTTGTCCTCACAGCATGATGTTGAACACCGGGACGGCGAGCAGGTAGACGGTGGCGGTGATGAGGACGATGCCGATGAGGTTGAGCCAGATGCCGCCCTTGACCATCTGCCCGATCGTCACGTAGCCCGAACCGTAGGCGACGGCATTGGGCGGGGTCGCGACCGGGAGCATGAACGCGCACGTCGCGGCCAGCGCCACCGGGATCGTGAGGATGAGCGGGTCGAGCTGGAGTCCGAGGGCGACACCGCCGACGACGGGGATGAAGGTCGCCGCGGTCGCGGTGTTCGAGGTCAGCTCGGTGAGGAAGAGGATGAGCGCAGCGAGGATCGCGACGATGAGGATGAGCGGCAGCGCGCCGAGCCCGGCCGAGACCTCGCCGATCCATTCGGTGAGTCCCGAGGACGAGAACTGCGAGGAGAGTGCGAGTCCGCCGCCGAAGAGGAGGAGGACGCCCCACGGCAGCTTCTCCGCGGTCTCCCAGTCGAGGAGGCGGACGCCGCGGTGGGCGCCGCCGGGGATGAGGAAGAGGAGGAGGCCGATGACCATCGCGATGCCCTCGTCGCTGATCGGCGGGTCCTCGAAGATCAGCGGGATCGAGATCCAGCTGACCGCGGCGAGGATGAACATCCCGAGGACGAGCTTCTCGCCCGTCGACATCGGCCCGAGCTTGGCCATCTCCTCGCGGATGAGTTCGCGGCCGCCGGGGATCTCGTCGATCTCGGGCTTGAAGAGGACCTTGACGAGGAGGAACCATGCGATCGCCATCATGACGACGGCCAGGGGCACGCCGACGAGCATCCACTGGCCGAAGCCGATCGAGATGTCGTGGTTGTCCTTGAGGTAGGCGACGAGGAACGTGTTGGGCGGGGTGCCGATGATCGTGCCGAGCGAGCCGATCGAGGCGGCGTAGGCGATGCCGAGCATGAGCGCGGTGCCGAAGTTCGACTTCACGGCGTGGCCGATGCCGACCTCGCCGGTGCCGCCGTCTCCGCTGGAACCGTCCGGGGTGCCGTCCGCCGAGGCGGTCGCATCGTCCGCGGATTCACGGTCGCCGGGGACCGCCTCGGTGGTCGTCGTCCCTGTCACCATCGCCGAGCCGACGACCTTCGCGACGATCATGAGCACAGAGATGCCGATCGGCAGCATCATCACCGCGGTCGCCGTGTTCGAGACCCACATCGACATGAAACCGGTGGCGATCATGAAGCCGGCGATCATCGGACCCGGCTTGTTGCCCATGAGGCTGAGCGTGAAGAGGGCGATGCGCCGGTGGAGGTTCCACCGCTGCATCGCCAGGGCGATCAGGAACCCGCCGAGGAAGAGGAAGATGATCGGATTGCCGTAGGAGGCGCCGACATCGGCCATCTCCACCTCGGCGCCGAAGACGGGGAACGCGACAAGCGGCACGAGCGAGGTCGCGGGGATCGGCAGGGCCTCGGTCATCCACCACACGGCCATGAGGACGGCGACGGCGGCGGTGAGCTTCGCGTTGTGCTCGACGGTGTCGGGCATGATCGCGTAGACGAGGGTGCAGAGGATGAGGCCGAGGAAGAAGCCCGTCCACCGCACTCTTACCGTCCGCAGCGGGAAGCCGGGGGCGCGCTCCCCCGGTGACTGCTCGGCGATCTCTGTCGACTGCGGCGACGGGGTGTCGTTCACGGTGAGCTCCTCTATGAGCTGGCGGACGGGGCCTGTGTCTCCACCCTAACGACAATCACGACAGTTGTCTTCGACCGTGAGGTCACGGCCGGGACACGGTCTCGGCGTCCCCCTCAGAGACCGGCGATGAACGAGTGGATGCGGTCGGCGACGAACTCGGGATGCTCGGCCATGAGGAGGTGGGCGGAGTCCGGGATGACGGCGAGCTCCGACCCTTCGACGGCGTCGCGCATCTTCCCCATCTCCTCGGGGGTGCAGCCGGGATCCTGGCTGCCGGCCATGAAGAGGGTGGGCGTCGTGATCCCGCCGAGCTTGCCCTCGAGGTCGTAGAGCGCGAGCGCCCTGCAGCACGCGATGTAGGCAGCATCGTCGACGGTGGCGAGATCGGTGAGGATCGCCGGTCCCGTCGCGATGTCCTCCTCGAGGAAGCCGGCGGCGAACCAGCGGTCAGCGGTGTCGGGCAGCAGGGATGCGGTGCCGTCGTTCTCCACCTCGGTGATGCGTTCGGCCCACGAGACATCGGTGCCGAACTTCGGCGCCGTGGCGCACGCGATGAGCCCGGTGAGCTTGTGCGCGTGTTCGAGCGCGAGCGTGAGTCCGATGCCGCCGGAGATCGAGGCGCCGCAGTAGGTGAACGACTCGATGCCCTTGTCCTCGAGCGAGGTGACGAGACCCGCGGCGAGATCGGAGATCGTGAAGTCGCGGCTCAGCTCCTCCTTCGACACCGGGTACGTGTGACCCGGCAGATCGGAGAGGAAGATCTGGTGGTCGTCGACGAGGCGGGAGGCCACAGCCGCCCACAGCGGAGTCCGGGTGCCCAGCGCATCGCCGAAGACGAGCGCGGGAGATCCGGGATTGTCATTGAAGGCGTGGAGGGCGATGCGCATGAGGGCTCCTCATCGTCGGAATCGGGATCGGCAGATGTCTGGCACTGCGGCCGCCGCATCGGACAGCGGCGGGAGGGTCTCTACGCCAACAGCCTACCGCCGGAGTAGGCGAGGTAACAGCGCGGACACAGCGATTCGTAGGTCACGGCGTTGCCGTCGATGGCGACCTGATCGCCGTCGAAGATGAACTCCCCGTCGACGAGGCGGCCGTTGAACATCGCCTTGCGACCGCAGCGGCAGATCGTCTTGAGCTCTTCGAGGGTGTGGGCGATCTCGAGGAGACGGGCCGACCCCGGGAACGCTCGGGTGCGGAAGTCGGTGCGGATGCCGTAGCACATCACCGGCACGCCCTGCTCGGTGGCGATGCGCATGAGGGAGTCGATCTGCTCGGGTTCGAGGAACTGCGCCTCGTCGATGAGCAGGCACGCGACGGGCGCCTTGGGGGTGTCGATCGATTCGAGGAGCGCATCGTGGTCGACGTAGTCGGCGTGCTCGGCATAGATCCGCTCGACGTCGGCACCGGCGGGGACGAGGAAGTCGACGGTGCGGGTGACGCCGAGGCGGGAGACGATCTCATCGGCGCCCTTCGTGTCGATGTCGGGCTTCGCGAGCAGCACGCGCTGGCCGCGCTCCTCGTAGTTGAAGGCCGCCTGGAGCAGGGCCGTCGACTTGCCGGAGTTCATCGCACCGTACCGGAAGTAGAGCTTCGCCACCCGTGTCCTCTTTCGCCGTCCGTCTCGCGTCCTTCGCCGGGACGCCACTCTACCGTCGAGCCGACGTCAACGCGGAGCCCACGTGACCGCTGAGCTCACGACCGCCTCGGCGCGGGATGCCCGGTCCCCCGCCGCCGCCTCGGCGAGCTGCCCTCCGACCGTGCCGAGGATCACGTTCCCGCCCTCTCCGGACGCCCGGGAGGGCCAACGGCGGCAAAAGGTAGGATGGTGAGGTCAAACCCCACGACAATTCGGAGCAGTCCATCATTATGGCCAAAATCATTTACACGCGCACCGATGAAGCGCCGCTTCTGGCGACCTACTCACTCAAGCCGATCATCGAAGCCTTCGCCACCTCGGCGGGCGTCGATGTCGAGACGAGGGACATCTCTCTCGCCGCCCGTGTGCTCGCGCAGTTCTCCGACCGCCTCCCGGCCGACCAGCAGGTCGCCGATGCGCTCACCGAACTCGGCGACCTCGCCAAGACTCCGGACGCGAACATCATCAAGCTCCCGAACATCTCCGCCTCCGTTCCGCAGCTCAAGGCCACGATCGCCGAGCTGCAGTCGCAGGGCTACGACCTCCCCGACTACCCGGAGGAGCCCGAGACCGACGCGGACAAGGACGTCAAGGCCCGCTACGACAAGGTCAAGGGGTCAGCGGTCAACCCGGTCCTCCGCGAAGGCAACTCCGACCGGCGCGCGCCGGAGGCCGTGAAGAACTACGCGAAGAAGCACCCCCATTCGATGGGCGAATGGTCGAAGGATTCGCAGACGAACGTCGCGACGATGGACGCCGATGACTTCCGCGCCAATGAGCAGTCCGTCGTCATCCCCGCCGATGACACCCTGCGCATCGTCCTGCGCACCGAATCCGGCGAGGAGAAGGTCCTCAAGGAGGCCCTCCCGGTGCTGACCGGTGAGGTCGTCGATGCGACGAAGATGAATGTCGCCGCCCTCGACGAGTTCCTCCGCGCCCAGATCCAGCGGGCGAAGGACGAGGGCATCCTCTTCTCCGTCCACCTCAAGGCGACGATGATGAAGGTCTCCGACCCCATCCTCTTCGGCCATGTCATCGAGGCGTTCTTCCCCGAGGTCTTCGCGACCTACGGTGAGGCCCTCGCCGAGGCGGGGCTGACCCCGGACAACGGACTCGCCGCGATCCTCGACGGGCTCGACGAGCTGCCCGCCGAGGTCGCCGAGGGTGTCCGCGCCGGCATCGAGAAGGGCCTGGCCGAGGGCCCGGCCCTGGCGATGGTCAACTCGCACAAGGGCGTGACGAACCTCCACGTCCCCTCCGATGTCATCGTCGATGCCTCGATGCCCGCGACGATCCGCGTCGGCGGCAAGATGTGGGACAAGGACGATCAGACGCAGGACACGCTGGCCGTCATCCCCGACTCCTCGTACGCCGGGATCTATCAGACCGTCATCGACGACTGCCGGATCAACGGCGCATACGACCCGACGACGATGGGCACCGTGCCCAACGTCGGGCTGATGGCGCAGAAGGCCGAGGAGTACGGCAGCCACGACAAGACCTTCGAGATCGCCGAAGCCGGTGTCGTCGAGGTTCGCAATTCTGCCGGTGAGGTGCTCATGAGCACCGAGGTGGCCCCCGGTGACATCTGGCGCGCGTGCCAGACGAAGGACATCCCCGTCCGCGACTGGGTCAAGCTCGCCGTCACCCGCGCCCGCCTGTCGAACACCCCCGCAGTGTTCTGGCTCGACGAGGCCCGGGCCCATGACCGCAATCTCAGGGCGAAGGTCGAGGAGTACCTCGGCGACCACGACACCGAGGGCCTCGACATCCGGATCATGAACCCGGTCGATGCCACCCAGTTCTCGATCGACCGCATCCGCCGGGGCGAGGACACGATCTCCGTGACAGGCAACGTGCTCCGCGACTACAACACGGACCTCTTCCCGATCCTCGAACTCGGCACCTCGGCGAAGATGCTCTCCGTCGTCCCGCTCATCGCCGGCGGCGGACTCTTCGAGACCGGAGCCGGCGGCTCCGCCCCGAAGCACGTGCAGCAGCTCGTCGAGGAGAACCACCTGCGCTGGGACTCCCTCGGTGAGTTCCTCGCCCTCGCCGAGTCGTTCCGCCACGAGTTCAACGTCCACGGCAATGCCCGTGCCGGTGTCCTCGCCGACACTCTCGACGCCGCGACCGGCAAGTTCCTCGAGGAGAACAAGTCGCCCTCGCGCAAGGTCGGAGAGATCGACAACCGCGGCAGCCACTTCTACCTCGCGCTCTACTGGGCGCAGGAGCTGGCCCGCCAGACCGAGGACGCCGAGCTCGCCGCCGCGATCGCCCCGGTCGCCGAGGAGCTGGAGAAGAACGCCGAGGCGATCTCCGCCGAACTCCTCGCCGTGCAGGGCTCGCCGGTCGACCTCGGCGGGTACTACAACCCGGATGACGCGAAGGCCGACGCCGCAATGCGCCCGTCCCCGACCCTCAACCGCATCGTCGAGACGCTGCGCGAGAAGGTCTGAGCCGAGTGCGCTGAGTATCCTGCGCTTGTGAGCGCACCGGTGGCCGGGCACGATGGTGCCCGGCCACCGCTGTCTCTGCTGGGTGTCTCTGCTGATGCGGGGGCTCGTGACTTCTCGGGGCGCCGACGCTCACACGGTGCGCTCAGGAGTTTATGATGGCCCCATGAGTTCTCAAGACCCCCGCGGACGTGCCCAGACGCCTGATGAACTGCTCGCCGAGACCAACGCGCTCCTCGGTGCCGACGGCGACGACCAGCCAGGTCACCAGCCTTCTGCCGATGGCAGCGGGGCTGCCGGTCGCGGTGGGACTCCGGTGCAGGGTGAGACTCCGGTGCGCGGCGATGGACAGATGCGCGGCGACACGGCGGGCGGGGCCACCCGCAACGGCGGAATGTCGGCGGGCATGTGGATCTCGCTCATCCTCGGCGCGGTCATCGTCGTCCTCCTCCTCATCTTCATCCTGCAGAACAATGTGCCTGCCGACTTCCAGTACTTCGGCTGGCAGTTCCAGCTGCCGCTCGGCGTGGCGATGCTCTTCGCCGCGATCGGCGGCATCCTCGTCGCCGGGATCATCGGGTCGGTGCGGATCTTCGTCCTCGGGCGCAAGCTCAAGAAGATCGAGAAGGCCGCGGGCCGCTGACAGTGCCCTCCGATCCCACCGCCGGCCCGACGATGCACCCTGACTTCAGCGTCCTGCCCACCGATCTGCCCGCCACTCTCGTCCTCGCCGACACGGCAGGACCTGCCGCATGGGCGCGCACGGACGATTCCGTGCTCACCGCGCAGGAGCGCAACTACGCCGCGGAGTTCGACCCCGAGACCGCAGCGACCTGGTCCGCCGGACGAGTGGTGCTCCGGCACGTCCTCGGCGCCGTGCTCGAGGCCGATCCCGCCGCGATCGAGATCCGCCTCGATTCGGCGGGCAAACCGCGCGTCGACGACGTCGAGTTCTCCATCACCCGAGCCCGTCGCCTCGTCCTCGTCGCCGTCTCCGCGGACCCCGTCGGCCTCGACCTCGAGGCGATCCCCGACCATGACGTCGCCGCCGAGGCCGCAGGTCTGCTCCATCCGCGTGAACGCGAGGAGCTCGCTGCGCTCGGCGACGCCGACCTCGCGGCGGCCTTCGTGCGGGTGTGGGCGCGGAAGGAGGCGTTCCTCAAGGCGCTGAGCACGGGACTGGCGCGCGACCCCGGGATGGATTACATCGGTGCCGGTGAGACGCCCGATTCGCCGCACCCTGACGTCGACATCCACGACCTGAGCGAGGGCATACCCGCAGGCTTCGCTGCGGCGATCGCGTTCAACCGCTGACCGGCGCACGGTCGCGTGCTGCTGTATCGCGCCACTGTCCCGAGCCACTCTCACAAGGCACGGCCGGCGGTTGCTTCTGCGCCGAGTTCCCGGTTCAAGCGGAAGTGCGGATCGCGGGCCGCTGTCTCAAGGCGCGACCGGTGGCATCTTCTGTGCCGAGTCCCTCGATCAAGCGGGAGCGCGGATAGCGAGCCGTGCACGCGCCGCCATCCGCACTGCCGCTTGACCGAGGATGCCGGACGGTGACAGTCCTGCGAGTCCGCCCGATGTGCGAGCAGGCGCCGCCGTCGGCGGGCTGGTTATCAGTCCTTGCCGAAGTCGGGTCCGTTCGCGCCCGTCGTGAAGACGACGGCGATCGCGAGCGAGGCGAGGGCGAGGAGCCCGAACCAGATGAACCCGCCCGCCGGGTTGCCGAGCGAGGCGAGGACGATCCCGAGGACGGCCGCACCGACGATGACGACGTCGGCGATGATGATGTGGCGCAGGTAGGTCGTCGCGCCCTTGCTCACTCCGTAAGAGATCTCCGTGGCCGAGCTGAGGAAGAGCAGCACCGCCGCAGTGATGATGATCCACGCCGGAACGAGGAAGAACGCCCCGAGCGCGGGGAGGAAGATGACGAGAACGGCCGCGAGCAGCAGCTTGACGATTCCGTCGATGACATAGGCGGATTTCCTCATGGTTCGATCCTACTTGCCGTCGGCTCGCGGTGCTCGCCGCTGAGGGTCTGGATGAGGCCGAGGACCGACCGGAGCACGGTCGCCTCGACGTTCGAATGGGCGATGACGATGCCATGGCGCACCGCGCTGTCCCCGCTCCAGCCCGCGGCGAGCGAGGCGACGCGGATGCCCCTGCCCTCGAGCTCCCGCAGCAGCACCTGCGCTCCGTCCTCGTCGGTCTCGATGACGAGGGTGCGGCCCTCGTGGACGAGTCCGGGGATCGCACCGGCCTCGGCGACGACCGCCTCGGCGGCTCGCAGACGACGCCGACCCCGAGCGATCCGACGCCGCAGACCACCGGATTCGAGGTAGGCGGCGATCGCGCTCTGCAGGACCGGGGCGATCGCGGGACCCCACGAGGTCCGCACCGCGCTCATCGCCTCGCCGAGGCGGCCGCGGGCGACGATGTACCCGGTCGACACGGCCGTGGTCAGCACGGTGGAGAACGTTCCGATGTGAACGACGTCGACGTCGAGGTCGAGGGAGCCTGCGAGGTCGAAGAGGGTGGGCACCGAGGTGCGCTGGAGCCGGGCCTCGCTGTCGTAGTCGTCCTCGATGACGACGACACCGGCCCCGGCCGCCCAGGTGAGCAGCGCGATGCGGGTGCTCACCGGCATCGTCCCGCCGTGCGGGAACTGGTGGTTCGGCGTGACGACGACCGCCGCGACCTGCCCCTCGAGCTCCTTCAGCCGTTCGATCTCGAGTCCCGTGGAGACGTCGAAGGCGAGGAGCTCGCGGTCGGCCATCGCGAGCCGCAGACCCGGGAATCCCGGGTTCTCCACCCCGATCGCCCCGTCGAGCCCAGAGGCGAAGAGGAGACGGAGCCCGTCGCGGGAGCCGCTCGTGACGATGATGTCGCGCGGGTCGACGCTCATCCCCCGCAGGAGCCGCAGGTGGTCGGCGATCGCCCACCGGGTGCCCGGCTGGCCGAGCGGGTCGACGGCGCCGGGATCGACATCGAGGGCCTCGCGCCACGCCCGCCGGAACGCCGGATCGCGCAGCGGGTCGTCACCCCCATGTCCGGGCCGCAGGTCGATGAGGCGCCGAGGCGGTCGCTGCGGAGCCGACGGCGGTGCGGGCACGTCCGTGTGCCGCAGCAGGGCGGTCGGCAGATCCGGGTCGACGATCGTCGCGGCGCGCTCGCGCGTGAGCAGGTAGCCTTCGACGGCGAGCTGGGCGTACGCGGTCTCGATCGTGCCGCGGGAGACGCCGAGGTGACCGGCGAGCCGGCGACTCGAGGGCACCGGATCACCCGGCCGCAGCTCCCCGCGGGTGACGAGGTCCCTGATCCCCGCGACGATCTGATCGGGCAGGGGTGAGCCGTGGTCGATGACGATGTCGAGGGACTCGCGGGTCGAGCGCGGCAGGCTGGAGGCAGCGGACATCCCACCATCATAGAGTGAACTGGCCCAGAACTCTCATAAGTTTCTGGCTCTGCGAATAGGCCACTGTCGGCTCTAGCCTGATTGAGGACGCGACGCCGACACCTCGTCTGCGACGAACGGCGCCCGCGGTCCGACACCACAGTCACGACACCAGAGCGCCGCTTCTCGGCGCCGGAGAACGAAGGCCCAGCAATGACCGAGACTCAGACCCTGCTCAACACCGGACTCGCCCAGATGCTCAAGGGCGGCGTCATCATGGACGTCGTCAACGAGGAGCAGGCGCGCATCGCCGAGGCCGCAGGCGCCTCGGCGGTCATGGCACTCGAACGGGTGCCCGCGGACATCCGCGCCCAGGGCGGCGTCGCCCGGATGAGCGACCCCGACCTCATCGAATCGATCATCAGCGCCGTGTCGATCCCGGTCATGGCCAAGGCCCGCATCGGCCACTTCGTCGAGGCGCAGATCCTCGAGACCCTCGGCGTCGACTACATCGACGAGTCCGAGGTCCTCTCCCCCGCCGACTACGTCAACCACATCGACAAGTCCGTCTTCCAGGTCCCCTTCGTCTGCGGGGCCACGAACCTCGGCGAAGCGCTGCGCCGCATCACCGAAGGCGCGTCGATGATCCGCTCGAAGGGCGAAGCCGGCACCGGTGACGTCTCCGAGGCGATGCGCCACCTCCGCACGATCAACTCCGAGATCCGCGCGCTCGGCGCCAAGAGCGAGGACGAGCTCTACGTCGCGGCCAAGGAGATCGCCGCCCCCTACCCGCTCGTCAAGCAGGTCGCGTCGCTCGGCCGCCTCCCGGTCGTCACGTTCGTCGCCGGCGGCATCGCCACCCCGGCCGACGCCGCGATGATGATGCAGCTCGGCGCCGACGGCGTGTTCGTCGGCTCCGGCATCTTCAAGTCCGGCAACCCCGAGGCCCGCGCCCGGGCGATCGTCGAGGCGACGACCCACTACGACGACCCCGCCGCCGTCGCCGCCGCCTCCCGCGGTCTCGGCGAGGCGATGGTCGGCATCAACGTCGGCGACGTCCCCGCCCCGCACCGCCTCGCCGAGCGCGGATGGTGACGGTCGGGGTCCTCGCCCTCCAGGGAGCGTTCCGCGAGCACCTCACGGTGCTCGGCTCCCTGGGGGTCGAGACCCGCAGGGTCACCCGCCCCGAGCATCTGCCCGGACTCGACGGCATCGTCCTGCCCGGCGGGGAATCGAGCGCCATGGTCCGCCTCGCCGCCCCCACGGGACTCTTCGGCCGCCTCGGCGAGGAGATCCGGGGCGGTCTGCCGACGTTCGGCACGTGCGCGGGACTCATCCTCCTCGCCGACCGCCTCACCGATGATTCGCTCGCCGGCTTCGACCGCCTCGGCGGACTCGATGTCACCGTGGCCCGCAATGCCTACGGCCGGCAGCGCGAATCCTTCGTCGCGCCGCTGACGATCGCGGGGATGACCCCGGACTTCGACGGCACGTTCATCCGGGCCCCGCAGATCGTCGAGACGGGCAGCGTCGAGGTGCTCGCGACTCATCACGGACGTCCGGTCCTCGTCCGGCAGGGCACGGTGTGGGGGGCGAGCTTCCACCCCGAGTTGGGTCCGGACACGAGACTCCACGCCGAGTTCGTGCGAGGATTGGGCCATGACGACTGAGGCGATGACCAGGCTCAAAGACGGATACACCTTCGACGGCGCCACCCTCGAACTGGGGGTGGCGCTCGACGGGGAGACACCAGCTCCCGACGTTCCCATCGCGATCCCGCTGGCGATGCTCAACCGCCACGGCCTCGTCGCCGGGGCCACCGGCACGGGCAAGACCGTGACCCTCCAGGTGCTCGCCGAGCAGCTCTCGAAGGCCGGCGTCCCCGTCTTCGCCTCCGACATCAAGGGCGATCTCTCCGGCATCGGCGCGCCCGGCGTCGCCTCGGAGAAGCTGACGAAGCGGCTCGAGGCCGCCGGACAGGAGTGGGACCCGGCGGCGAACCCGACGGAGTTCTACACCCTCGGCGATTCCGGGCTCGGCACCCCGATCCGTGCGACCGTCACCTCCTTCGGCCCGATCCTCCTGTCGAAGGTGCTCGAGCTCAACGACACCCAGGAGTCGGTGCTCTCCCTCGTCTTCCACTACGCCGACAAGGCCGGGCTCGCTCTCCTCGACCTCTCCGACCTCCGCGCGGTGCTCACCTACCTCACCTCCGATGAGGGCAAGGCCGAGCTCGAGGGCATCGGCGGGGCGTCGAAGGCGACGGTCGGGGTGATCCTGCGCAAGATCGCCGAACTCTCCGCCCAGGGCGGCGACGTCTTCTTCGGCGAACCGGAGTTCGACACCGCCGATCTCCTCCGCGTCGACGACAGCGGGGCCGGCATCGTCTCCGTGCTCGAGCTGCAGAAGCTCAACCAGTCCCCCGCCCTGTTCTCGACGTTCCTCATGTGGCTGCTCGCCGATCTCTTCCAGGATCTGCCCGAGGTCGGCGATGCCGACAAGCCCGCGCTCGTCTTCTTCTTCGACGAAGCCCACCTCCTCTTCGCCGATGCCTCGAAGGCGTTCCTCGAATCGGTGACGCAGACCGTGCGCCTCATCCGGTCGAAGGGCGTCGGCGTCTTCTTCGTCACCCAGACTCCGAAGGACGTCCCCGAGGACGTGCTCGCGCAGCTCGGATCCCGCATCCAGCATCAGCTGCGGGCTCACACGCCCAACGACGCGAAGGCGCTCAAGGCGACGGTCGCGACGTTCCCGAAGTCCGACTACGACCTCGAATCGCTGCTCACCTCGCTCGGAATCGGCGAGGCCGTCGTCACCGTCATGGACCCCGACGGCGCGCCGACTCCCGTGGCGGCGACGCGGGTGCGGGCTCCCGAGTCGAAGATCGGGCCGATGAGCGAGGACGAGATCAAGGCCGCCGTCGCGGCCTCCGACCAGCAGAAGAAGTACGGGACCGCGATCGACAACGAGTCGGCGAGGGAGATCCTCACGAAGCGCCTCGAAGCGGGAGCCGCCGAGCAGGAGGCCGAGGCCTCGCAGACTGCAGGGTCACAGACAGCTGGGTCTCGGAATGACGGTGGCGCGGCCGGTGGGGCTGCTGGCGACGCCGGCAGCGGTGCCGACAGAGTCCCGTTCCCCGAGGAGGGCACCCGTGCCCCGCGGCAGCAGGACGCGAAGGCGGAGAAGAAGGACGACAACCTCTTCTCGCAGGTCGTCAACTCCTCGGCGTTCAAGCAGTTCACCCGCACGGCGGCCCGGGAGATCGCCCGCGGGATCTTCGGCACCTCGCGCCGGCGTCGGTAAGCCCAGGGCGCCGGCAGGCTCAGGGCGCTGGCAGTCAGGCCGTATTCCCCGACTGCCGGCGACATCTCGCGTTGCCGGCGGCAGCGTCAGGCTGTGCTCCCCGTTTGCCGGCGGCAGCATCAGTCGGTCCTGTGCGGTGCGAGCAGCTGCGTCAGTCGGTCGCGTGCGCGACCGGCACGACGACGTCGAGGAGCAGGTCACCGGTGCTCATCCGCAGTGAGCTGAACTCGCCGAGGTGGTCCCCGTCGAGGTGGACCGGGGCGGGTTCGGCGACGGAGATCCGGGCCGATCGCGCCGTCCAGTAGCGCATGTTCTCGTCGCGTTCGGGGTGCCCCCGCACGCAGGCCGTGCCGATGCCCGCCCACGCTCCCACCCGGCTCACGGGTGAGTCGGCGGCGAGGACGACGGCGAGGAATTCGAGGTCCTCACCGGTCACCTCGGCGCCGGGGAACACCGGGATCGGCCCGGCCGGGCGGGCGGCCTTCGCCCCCATGACCGACCAGACGCGCAGCGCCTCTCCGTCGATCCGCGCGTCGATCTCCGGCGCGAAGAGCGCGCCGAGGGCCCCGCGGGCATAGCCGAGCAGACCCCATTCGCGCCGGTGACCGGCGACGGCGTGGGCATCGCCGCCGATCCCGGCGAGGGAGAGGAAGTGCTCGTGGCGGTGCGCGCCGACGGCATCGATGCCCTCGGCGAGGCTGATCGGCACTCCCGTCGTCGGCGCCGCTCCGAGGAGGTACTCCTCGAAGAGAGCGAGGCCGGCGCGGGCGTTCGGCACGCCGAGCGCCCGACTGAACACGTTCGCCGTTCCCGTCGGGATGATGAGCGTCGGCAGATCCGCGATCGCCAGGGCCGGGGCGGCCGCCCGGAGGGTGCCGTCGCCGCCGAGGACGACGACCGCCTCCGCACCCCAGTCCGCCAGCTCCCGCGCCTGCTCGGCACCCGGCCGGACGGCAGACGTCGACACCGTGCGGTACCGGACGTGGACGCGATCGAGCAGGGTGGTCAGCCGGTGATGGGCGCGGTGCGTGCGCGCGTGGAGCGGATTGACGATGATCCCCAGTCTCATGTGCGCCTCCTCAACCGCGGCCGCGTGGACCCGGCCTCTCCCGTGCCACCGCGCATGCTCTCTCCCTCACCGCTCGCTCAGCCGAACGCCGGATGGGTCAGTGCCGCCGCCTCGGCGCGGGCGAGGTCGACGGTCTCGCCCGTGAATGGTTCGATGACCACCCGCGGTCCGGTCTTCCGCGGTGAGCGCTTCCACGTCCCACGGGCCCGGGTGCCGTCGATGACGGTGTTCTTGAACATCCCGTTGCCGCCGGGGACAACAGCCTTCTCGTGAGCCGGAGCGAGCGTCTGGCTGCGGTCCTTGTAGCCGAGGATGAGTTCGTCGAAGCCGGGCAGGAGCAGGAGCGTGCCGCTGGCGGCCTCCCACTCGCCGAGGCGGTCGTCGAGATCGGGAGCCTGGACGTGCTCGCGCTCATCGATCGTCGCGGTGACGATGGCGCCCTCGTCGGTCAGCGCGCGGAGGGCGGCGCGGACGGGCGTCTTCGGCAGACCCGTCCACCGGGCCGCATCGTCGACGGTGACCGGGCCGTGGCTCTCGACATAGCGGCGCAGCCACCGGCGCAGCGCCGCCTCGGTGTCGATCGCTGCATCTGCACTGCGGTCGCGCAGGGCGTAGCTCATCTCCTGGCCGCCGGCGGTGAAGCCGGACTGGACGAGGAGGCCCTGCATCGACAGCGTCGTGAGGAGATAGCGCTGCCGACCGTAGGCGTCGGCCTCAGCGACGCCCTCGAGCAGCGGGGCGAACTCGGCGAGGAGGTCGTCCCGGCCGAGGGGACCGCGCGCGGAGATCGCGGTCTCAGCGAGCTCGGCCGCCTGCTCGAGCATCGGCTCGCTCACGCCGAAATGATCGCGGCGATCGGCCTGGGCCTTGAGCAGCCGCGGCGCGGTGAGGGCGAGGATCCCGCCGACGTCCTCGGCGGCGGCGAAATGAAGGGTGCCGCGCTGCGTCCACGTCCGCACCACCCGGCCGTCCTCGATCGCTGCGCGCACCGCGGGCAGGGACTGCGAGGCGGTGCGCAGCGCCACCGACACGAGGGCTCCCGGCAGCGCTTGGGCCTGCATGCACGCGAGACGGCGGACCACCTCGGCGGGATCATCACCGCAGGCCCCGACGAGACCCGAGGAGATCATGCGCGCCGCCGAGACCTGTGCGATGTCCATGCCCTCAGCGTAGCGTGAGCACGGAAAGTGGATGACCGCCGTCATGGGATAACGTCGGAGAGAGCACCGATTACGGTCGGATAACGGAATGCCGAGGTCAGGGCGTTTCACTTCACACATAGTGAACGGTTGTTCGATCATGGAAGGACAGCGCTCCCCCACGACAGCTCCCCCACGACGGAGGAATCCCCAGTGACATTGAGTCCGATCAGAGCACGCGAGCGAATGGTCGAGGACATCTGCGCCCGGGCCGTGACCGAAGGCGGCATGCTCTGCATGCTCACCGGCTTCGCGGGAACCGGCAAGACGTGGCTGCTGCGCCGGATCGGCGAGACGATGTTCAGGACGTCACCGGTCGCCTTCGCCACGGCCGACGAGTTCGAGAAGGATGTGCCCTTCAGCTTCGTCGAACGGCTCCTGAGCACAGGACTCGCCCCGTTCCGGATCCTCGACGGCTCCCGGGCGCCGCTCGACGTCGCCCGCGAGATCATGGCCGAACTCACCGACAATGAGCGGCCCCCGCTGCAGACGGTCCTCGTCGACGACGCCCAGTGGATCGACGTCGAATCCCGGCTCGTGCTCCGCTACCTCGTGCCCCGGATCATGCGGCAGGGCTACCTCATCGTCGTCGCCGGTCGACTGCCCGACGTCCACGGCGCCCCCGTCTCGTTCATCGCCGACCTCGCCGAGTCGTCCCCGCAGGGGGAGAACATCGTCCTCGAGCCGCTGACGATCGCAGAGATCCAGGCGCTGGCCGTCGACCTCCTCGGCGCATCGATCTCAGCGTTCACCGCCGAATCGCTGCGCAACGCCACCGGCGGATCCTTCCTCGGCATCGACAGCATCTTCCGCCGCATCACCCCGCAGGAGCGCAACAAGCTCCACCTCCTCTGGGACATCCCGATCCGCGGCGTCGACCCCGAGCACAATCCGCTGCTCGCTCCGGTCCTCGGCCTCTCCCCCGCCGCCCGACTCGCCGTGGAGATCGTGTGCTGTGCCGATACGGAACTCGCTCCGTACATCGTCGCCGAGGTGGCCGACCGCCTCGGCGAACCCGCCGACATTCATCCCGCCGTCGCCGCCTCGGTGCTCTCGGAATCCGGGTTCGGGGCGACGATCGCACCGCGTCACGCGCTCATCGCCCATGCCGTGCGGCAGATGCTGCCGCGGGAGCGCGCCCAGGCGATCTACCGCGCACTGGCACCGTCGGCGACCGGGTTCCGCCGGATGTGGTACGCGCTCAGCGGTGCCGAGGAGTGGACGGATGAGCTCGCCGCGGCGGTCGACGGGTTCATCGCCGAATCCGTGGCCGCGCGCAGCTACGCCGCCGTCAACGACGTCATGCGCCGCAGCCTCGACATCGCCACCGGTGAGGCGCGGCAGACGATGCTCATCAGGCTCGCGCTGCTCAACATGCGCGGCAAGACGGTCTACGCCGTGCTCGACCTGCTGCCCGAGGTCGAAGCGCTGCCGGAGTGCCCGGTCCGCGAATGCATCATCCTCACGATGCTCGCCCACCGCAAGGATCAGGAGTTCCCGCGGGAGCGGCTCGAACGGTTCCTCGCCGAGGCGACCGACGACCCGGACGTGCGCACCCTCCAGTCGTATGCCGCCTACCTCTCCGTCGTCGAGGTCATCCGGAGTCGGGACTTCGGGCGGCTGAGTCCGGTCATCGACGCCGCGCTCGCGACGATCGCCCGCGCCCCGCATGACCCCGCGGAGCTCACCCGCCCGGGGATCCGCTGGATGGTGGCGCCGCAGGAGCGCACGATGGTGCTCGAGACCTACCGGCTCCTCCAGCTCGTCCTCGAGGCCGACCGGGCGACCGTCATCGCCGAACTCGATGCCCTCGTCCCGCGGGTGCTCGCTCTCGAGCCGAGTTCGTTCAAGGTCGACGCGCTCACTCCGCTCGCAGTCGTCGCGATGACGATCGGCGAGGTGGGTCGGGCCCGGACTCTTGCCGGGATCGGCGTCGGACTCCTCGAATCCGTCGTCAAGCCGTGGGGCGCGGGGACGGTGCGCCTCCTCCATGCACATGCGACGTCGCTGACCGGGTCGCTCGACGAGGCGGCTGAACTCGTCCTCTCCGCGACCGAGTCGAGCGGCAGCACGATCGACGTCGAGACCCGGCTGCCGCTGTCGGGTCTCCATGCGTGGCTCAACGCGGCACGCGGGGTGCCGGACTTCATCGATCTCGAGGCGCAGACCGACCGGCAGACGAGCATGCAGTGGCAGCCGTATGCCGCGGACATGGTCATCACGGCGTCGTGTGAGCGGGCGCGCGCCCACGGTGATCCCGAACGCGTGCTCGCAGCGTCCGCCCCGGAGAAGGTCAAGAGCCTCATCGGGACCCAGCGGGGGTTCCTCAACTATCGGGCTCATGCGCTCCTCGACCTCGGACGCTTCGCCGAGGCCGACGCACTCATCGACCGCCTCGGGGATATGGAGGGCACGAGCTGGCAGCCGTACTGGGGGTCGGTCGACTGGCTGCGCGCCCGGCGGATCGTCGCTCGTAGCGGTCTGACCGGTGGCGATGCTGCTGGTGCTGTGGCTGCTGAGACGGCGTCCGACCGGTCGGATGCCGCCGCCGAGGCGCTCCGCTGCTTCGAGGCGGCACTGAACGACGACCGGTTCCCTCTGCCCCGGGCGCTCACCCTGCGCGACTACGGTGTCGTCCTCGCCGGTCTCGGGCGGAGCGAGGAGGCCAGGAAGGCGCTCGATCAGGCGCTCGCGATCGTGCGGAGGATCGGTGCCGGAGCGTACGAGCCGGGGATCCGGGATGCCCTGAGCACGGTCGCCGAGAGCGAACAGGATCTGCTCGCATCACTGACGAACCGGGAGCTGGAGATCGGTCGCCTCCTCGCTCAGGGACGCAGCAACCAGGAGATCGCTGCGGAACTGTTCGTCGCCACGGCGACCGTGCGCTATCACGTGTCGAATCTGCTGCGAAAACTCCAGCTCAATCGGCGCAGCGAGGTGGCCCGGATGTTCCGGTGAGTTGCTGCCGGTTCCGCGGCGCGGGTCGCGCTCCTGGGCAGAGCTTGAGCTCAGGTGCGCAAGCTCAGCTGCTGCGACGCTGGACCAACCGCACCATGGCGGCACCGGCACCGGCGATGACGGCACCGAGGACGGCCATCCACCACATCGCCCCACCGGTGCGCGGGAGGAATCCGCCGTCGGCGGATCCAGTGGCATCGGAGCCGCTGCCATCGGCATTCGCGCCGCCGCCACCGGCCGCCGAGGCGCTGCCGCCTGAGTTCGCTGAACCGGCCGCAGCGGCTCGCGCGTTAGCGTCGGCTCCGGCATTCGAGTCGGCTCCGGCGTTCGAGTTCGCCGCCGCATCGGAGTCGGCGACGGCGTCGGACCGACCACTCGCGTCGGACTGCCCACCGGAATCGGAGCTGCCGTCCGTCGCCGCTCCGGCGGACCCGGCCGACCCGGCGTCCGCCTCGGCGTCGTCACCGCCGAGCTGGAAGAGCACGTCGAACCGGCCCTGCCGCTCACCGACGTTGGACTTGTTGCCCGAGGTCGCCTCGCGGGGGAAGTCGTAGCCGATCGTCACCGGGGTCGTCTCCCCCTGGGGCAGCGGCATCTCGATGATCCGCGTCGTGCCTGCGCTCTCGAGGTCCCGGATCGACGACCGACCGGTCTGCCAGTCGATGAGCAGGTCCGAGTAGAAGTCGTCGTCGATCGTCGGGGTCAGCAGTTCGACGTCGACGATGCTCACGGTCAGTGTTCCGTCGGTGGGTCCGTCGTTGCGGACCATGATGGTGCGAGAGGTCGAGTCGCCGGGGACGGTGACGGGGAAGCCGACGAAGCTCTCCGTCGTCGCGTCGCTGAAGCTGCTGCCGTCCCACGAGAGCTGAATGGCTCTGCTGTAGTCAGCGCTCGCGGCGATGTAGTCAACACCGGCGGCGCTGCCTCGGGCTGCAGTGATCGTTGTGTTGGGCGTGCTAAGTCCGGTCGGCTCGCTCAGTCCCGTCGGCCCGGCGACGGAAGCAGAATTCACTGGTGCGCTGACAGCGGTTGCACTGACCGCAGGCGTGCCGGCGCCCAAGAGGCCCGTCGCGAGGACGGCGGCTCCGGCCACGAGGAGGCGAGTGCGCGTCACGGCTGCTCACCCCCGGGCCGGAAGGTCTCGTAGGCGAACGTGATCTCGTGGGTCGGTTCCTTCTTCGGGTCGAGGCCGAGGCCGACCGTCGCCTTCCAGGAGTCCTTCGCCTCGACCTCGGTGCCTGCCGGATCCTCAGCGGTGACGGTCGCGGTGTTCTCGTACTCGCCGACCGTGCCGTTGTCGGTCAGCGTCGCCGTGACACACCAGTATTCGGTCGTCGGGGTCGTCGTGTCCGAGTAGTCGGCGCTCACCGGGGTCGAGGTGAGTTCGCCCTGTGCGGCGGGAGCGTTGGCGACGGTGCAGTCGCCGGGTGCGCTGACGGGGAACACGATGACGTCGGAGGCGCCGAAGATGCCGTCGGACCACGCGGGCGGCGTGAGCTCATAGCGCAGGCCCTTGTTGCCCTGGCTGAGCGAGTCCGTCTGGAGGGGAATGGCGACTTCGCCGTCGCGGATGAGGGTCTCGGCATCGGCGGGACCGATGCCCACCGTGACGCGCCCGTCGTTGGCCGGCTGAACGTCGTCGACGCGGCCGGCCGCGAAGTATTCATAGCCGCTCGCGATCTCCCCGTCGCCGTGGGCGGTGTCCGACCACAGGGCGAGGGAGGTTCCGCCTGCGCCGATGAGGATGCCGAGGGCCGCGAACGCGCTGAGGACGACGGCCGTGCGCTGCTTCGTCATGGTCGGTCTCCCTCCTCACGGGTCTGGTCGAGGGTGAAGGCGAAGCGTCCGAGGTCGGCGACCTGGACGGGGCTCTCGGCGCCGAATCGGTCGGACAGGTCGGCGAAGTCGAGGGTGACGCGGACGGCGAAGTCGTCGGTGCGTCCCGCGTCATCGGTGACGAGGAGTTCGCTGGGGTCGTCCAGGGTGGTCACGGTGCCGATCGGTGCGGGTTCGCCGAGGCGATTCCCGGTCGCGTCGAGCACTTCGTAGCTCGCCGTCACCCCGTCGGGCAGAGCAGCCGGGTCCGACCAGGTGACGGTGATGTCGGCGACCATGTTGTCGCCGGTGAGGTGGGTGGTGAAGTCCTGGGTCATCGCGACGGAATCGCCCTGACGGACGAGGAAGGTGTCGGGATCGATCGTCCGGCCGCTGTCGGTGACGTCCGGTGAGGTCTCCCGCCACGTGGTCTCACCGGCGGTGACGTCGAGGTTTCCGGAGACGATCGCTGCTGGTGCGGCAGTGCCCGTGTTCTTCCACAGTGCCATGGTGCCGCTGCCGACTGCGGTTCCGGCGAGCAGGACGCCGGCGGCAAGGAGCGGCAGTCGCCAGTTCGTCCTCGTCATGTCGTCTTCTCCGTCTCGGGGGTGCGTGAGTTCTCGAGCGTCGCTGGGCCTGCCTCGGCTGCCGACATCATCGCCTCGGATTTCTTCTCGCGCCGGCGTTCGAACGCGCCGGAGACGAGGGCGTAGGCGGCGTAGGCGATGAGGACGAATCCGATGCCGGCGACGAGGAGACCCTTGTTGCCGCCGACTGCCTGCTGGACGTAGCCGAGCTTGGGAATCGAGTAGAGGACCTTGCCCATCACCTGTGCTTCGACGATGGGTTCGTCGTCGTCGCCGTTGGCGTCACCGCGGGTGACGTAGGTGCGGCCGTCCGCGGAGTCGGTGACGGCGACGACGCGGTGGGTGATGAGCATGGGATCGTTCGAGCGGGGCTGGAACGTCACCGGGTCGCCGATGCGGTACTGGTCCTGGGGCACCGAGACGACGATGTCGCCGGGTTCGTAGGTGGGTTCCATCGAACCCGTGAGCACGGTCAGCGCCGCGCCGTTCATCACCTTCGGAACGACGCCGACCGCGACGGCGAGAGCGAGGAAGCCGATGAGGAGGATGGCGAACACGCCGGACGACAGTCCGCGTGCGAATCCCGAGGTCCGGGCCATGGTGCTCTCCTCTTCGTGTGTTCTCTGCGTCTCTCAGCTGTGCCGCGTCTCCGCGGCGCGGTGTGTCAGTTGTGCCGCGGCTCAGCGGTCCTGGTTGAGCTGGATGGTCGACCCGGCGAGGGCGGCCTGCTGCTGCACGAGTTCCCGGTTCGGGGTGGACTCGTCGAATTCGGCGGTGACGACGACGTTGAAGTCGGCGGTGCCGTCGACGGCCGTGCCGGCAGCGACCTGGTTGGAGCCGGGCGCGGTGTTGTCGGGCGAGACGAGGGTGACCTCGACGCCGGCGTTGTCACCCGAGGCGATCTGCTGACCGTTGGCATCCTCGACGGTGTAGGTGAGGCTGAGGCCTTCGGCGAGGGCACCTTCGAGTTCTCCGCCGCCGGCGAGCTGGAGCTTCGCGACCATGTTGTCGCCTTCGAGGCCGACATCGACGCCGTACTTGCCCTGGACGGTGTCCCCCGGGATGATCCTGAAGGTCGCGAGGTCGATCGCGTGGGGGCTGTCGGCGCGGTCGGCCGAGATGTCCTGCCAGCCGGATTCGGTGACGGCGACATCGAGGTTGCCGGCGGTGATCTGTCCGCCGTCGGCTTCGGCGCTGTCGGACCAGAGGGCGAAGGTTCCGCCGCCGAGGAGCAGGGCTGCTCCGGCCGCTCCGGCGATGATTCCGAGGGTCTGCTTCTTCACTGTTCTCTCCTTATGAGGTGGCTGCTGCGAGGCTGCGCTGTCTTATTTGGTCACTGCGCCGGAGGCGGAGCAGGTCATGGTTTCGCCTGGGTTCAGGCTGGCCTTCGGGCATGTGACTGCGGTGCCCGGAAGTCTGTCGTCGACGACGCTGATGCCGTCGAGCGGGGTCTTTCCCGTGTTCGTCACGAGGTAGGTCCATGTGATCGTCGTGCCGTCGGTGACTGTGTCCCCGGCAGGGATCTCCGTCGCTCCGTCGAGTCCGTCGGCAGTCGGGGTGTCCCATGCCTTCTTCTCGATCGAGACTCCGGGCACGAGAGTCTGCTTGTTCGTCACGGTGCACTTCACGGTGTCCCCGGAGGTCACGTCGAGGCTGATGTCGCTCTTGTCGACACTGACCTTGGCGCCGTTGACGGTGCAGTCGACGGCGTCGATCGTCCAGCCGTCGGCCGTCTGGGCATCGGTGAGGATCTCCTCGATGTCGACGCTCGACTTCTGTGCGGGCTTCGGCGTGGAGAAGCGGACCTGGTAGCCGACAGTCGAGTTCTCCCCGGTCGTCTGCCGGCTGTCCTGCTGCAGGGTCCCCGGCGCCGAGGCGGTCACCCCGAAGGTCCATCCGGCACCTCCGGGAGCGGTGCTGTCGGCTCCGTAGGGAAGGGTCTGCTTGACGATCTCGATGTCCGCTCGACAGGTGGCGCCCTTGGCGACGTTTTCCATGAGGATCGCGAGGTCTTCCCACCCGGCTTGGAAGTAGTCGGCGTCGTTGATCGATCCGCCGTCGCTGTAGCCAGCGGGCCCGGAGATCGCGGCGAGGTTCTCGACGCCGCCCTGGATGCCGTCGCCGACGCCGACAGCCATGATGCGGCTGCCACCGGCCTTGATGGCGTTGGCGGAGTAGATCGCGGCTTCGATCTCGTCGAAGCTCGTCACGTTGCCGTAGGTCGAGGTGTTGCCAGAGGAGTAGGTCGGCAGACCATCGGTGACGACGACGGCGAGGTCGTACTGCTCGTTGGCATTGGCGACCTGCCACAGACCGCTGTCCCAGTTGGTGCCGCCGCCTGCGGCATAGGCGTCGATCCGCGATTTGATCGTGTTCGCGTTGTCACCGGGGTCGATCGACATCGAGGGCCAGTTGCGACCGCTATCGGTGGAGTCGCGCGGCGCGTTGGAGGCGAACGTGTAGAGGGCCATCGAGGAGTTCGTTCCCTTGAGGGCGTCGACCATCCCCTTCGCGGAGTCCTTGAGGGTGCCAAGTGCTCCCGAGGTCTCGACGGATCCCGACAGGTCGAGGACGAGTGCGACGCGCAACCCGGCGGTGCACGAGGCCTCCAATGCCGGATTGGTGCGGCTGTTCTGCCAGGTGCCGGTCGAGTTCGTGGTGTTCGATCGCGACCCGGACGTCATGAATTCCGAACCGGAGCGGTAGGTGCTGCCCGCACGCAGCTGAGTGCCCGTCCGGAACGTGTACTGCTGAGCCGAATTGCTCGAGGCTGAGCCGATGACGAGCTTGTCGTTGGCTGACCAACCGTTCGGCGACGATTCCTGGACGACCCAGAACTGCTTGTTGCGGTTCGCCTGGTCGTCCCAGCGGCAGAGAATGAAGCACACTCGCGTCTGGCCGGTTTCGGGAACGGTGAACGAACAGTCGCCGTCTCCATCTGAGGTGCAGGTGGCCCAGCTGTCGCGCACGGGGGTCGACGGCCCACGGGAGTCGCCGTCGTAGAGGCGCAGAGTGACGCCGGCGAGTCCGGAGACGGAGTTCGCTGCGGTGCGGTCTCCGCCGACTTTGACGGTGATCACGGCATTGTTGCCGGAGGGGGTGGGAACCGATTGCGGGGCCACGGCACGCGGCGCTCGCGAGGGAGCCTCTGTCTCTTCAGAGGGCTCGTCGGACGCCGGTGCCGGGGCCTCGGTGGGGGTCGGGGACTGCGAGGGGGTCGGTGCTGCATCCTCGCCCTGGGGGTCTGCGTGGGCGACGGGAACGGCAGAGAACATCATCACCAGGATCGTGGCGATGATGACGCAGGCGCGGGTGAGCCTGGGCGCGAATCCATGCTGGTCTCTCACGGTTCTCCTCGAGCAGTGTGGGGAGGCAACTGTTCGAGTGTAGGAATCGCACGCGCGTAACACCCTGGCCGAATGGACGGGTTGGATGTTGGGAAAGTGTTGGGTTTCGCTGGGGTTTCTGCGAGCCCGTTCTCAGACTTCGCTGCCGCAGTGACGGAGGTCGCACCTAGGCGGAGTACGGGGCCTGGAATCGGGCGGGGCCACGTGCCCGGATCCGGCTGCCCGGCGACTCAGCCGAGGATGTCGATGAGTCCGGGAACGGGAACGCGCGGCAGCGATCCGGTTCTCGCGAAGCGTCCCCAGATCCGGCGCAGCTCAGGTCCGGCCACCTCGGCGGTGGTCCCGTAGTCGAGGAAGCTCGAGTCCCATACGGGACCGGGGAAGAGCAGCGGCAGGTCACCGGAGTGGGCGGCGTCGAAGAAGCTGCCGTCCCCGCGGGAGACGATGAGGAGGCGGGAGCCCTGTCCGCCCGACATCCGGTGGCGGTCGTAGAACTCCTTCGCCGCGCGGGTGTAGACCGCCGAGGTGATCCCGGAGATGAGCGATTCGAGCATCGGGGAGGTGAGCCGGCGTTCGTGGAGGCGGTGGAAGGCGGGGACGAATCCGGCGAAGAAGGCCATCTCGCGTTCGGTGCGGGTCATGAGCACGTCATACTCAGGTGCCACGCGCTGCCACGCGTCGGCGGCCTCCGCGCGGGACGGGAGCGGGTAGTCGCCGTAGTGGACGCCGAAGCACATGCCTGCGTGGAGGCCGCCGACGAGCGCGGCCTTGTGGACCTCGTCCTGGGCGGCGAGGATCTCGGGCACGCTCGCCTCGGTGGGGATGCGCTGCGCGACCCGGGCCATGGCCCAGTTCATCGATTCGGTGCCCCCGGAGAGCCCCAAGGGCGCCGAGGCCATAATGACGCGCGAGAAGAGGCCGGCGGTCGCCTCGGCGATCATCAGGTGGGCGCACGCATCAGCACCGGCGCTCTGGCCGGCGATCGTGACGTTGTCGGGGTCACCTCCGAAGGAGGCGATGTTCCTCTGCACCCAGCGCAGCGCGGAGATCTGGTCGAGGAGGCCGAGGTTCGAGTGCTCGGGCCGGCCCTGGCCCAGATAGCCGAGGACGCCGAGGCGGTACGTCACGGAGACGACGATGAGGCGCTGCTCGGTGACGAGTGCACGGGGGTCGTAGATCTCGGCGTCCCCGGCGCCGGAGACGTAGGCGCCGCCGTGGATCCAGACGAGGACGGGCAGCGCTTCCTCGGAGGTGAGGGCGTCTGCCGGCATCGTCACGCTCACGCGAAGGCAGTCCTCGCTGGTGGCGAGGCCGCCGATCTGGTCGAACCGGAACTCGGCGTTGGGGTCGATGCGGTGCTGCGGACTCGCCGGTCCCGGGCGCGTCGCGTCGATGGTGTCGACGGCGGGTTCGTCGACCGGTGGGGCGAAGCGCTCGGCACGGGCGTAGCGGATTCCGCGGGCGCGGATGATCTCGTCATCGACGACCGCGCGCACGGTTCCGCACGGTGCGGAGATGTCGATCCGCGCCGTCGTCGTCTGCGCACTCATCGCTGCCCGGTCCTGCAAACGTCGCTTCGAGATCGGCTTACTTCGAGGGCTCGACCGGGGGTTCGGCGGACCAGGGGAAGACGATCCACTGGTCGGTGCGCTTCCACACGAAGTCGGGGTCGACGATCGAGGCGGACTTCGCGTAGATGACAGCGGACTGCGCCTCGGCGCCGTTCTTCTTCAGCAGTTCGAGGACGAGGGCCAGGGTGCGTCCGGAGTCGGCGACGTCGTCGACGACGAGGAGCTTCTTGCCCTTGATCGCCTCGATGTCGAGCATCGGGGCGAGCAGGATCGGGTCGGGCAGGGTCTCCTCGACGTCGGTGTAGAACTCGACGTTGATCGCGTCGGAGAGCTTGAGGCCGAGGGCGTAGGCGAGGGCACCGGCGGGCAGAAGGCCGCCGCGGGCGATCGCGATGACGATCTCCGGATCGTAGTCGGAATCCGCGATGGTCTGCGCGAGATCCCTGGCCGACTGGCCGAAGGTGTCCCAGCTGAGGATCTCCTTGTCGGTGAGATCGGTCGAATCGGCGTGGTAGGCCTGGCCCATGGGTGCTCCTTGTGCGTCGGTGTGCTGGGATTCTCGAGCTCGGGGTGCTCTGTTGGCTCAATCGGGAATCTCAGGATACGCGCCTGAGTCGCTGATCTGCCATTTGATTCCCCACAGCCACCCTGCCGATCCGAGGAAGATCAGCGCCGAGGCGGCCAGGCCCCACCACGGACCCGCCAGGGCGGCGATCGCTCCCCCGCCCAAGGCCCCGAAGGGTGCGATGCCCCAGGAGACGAGGCGGCTCGCGGCGGTGACGCGGCCGAGCAGGCTGACGGGGATCGTCCGCTGGCGGTAGGCGCCGGTGATCGCGGAGAAGACGACGGTGGCGACGCTGAGTCCGAAGCAGCCGAGGACGAGGAAGACGATTCCCGGCACCGAGGCGGTCAGTGGGATGAGGAGGCCGAGACCGGTGCCGCCGAGGACGCACCAGAACACGACACGGCCCTCACCGAAGCGTCGGGCGATGGGGTCGGCGGCCATGGCGGCGCAGACTCCGCCGAACCCGGCGGCGCCGAGCGCGACGCCGATGAGGGAGGCGGTGAAGCCGGGGAGTGAGAGGAGGTAGACGACGATGACGGCCTGCTGCATGCTCAGCGCGAGGTTGAATTGGGCTCCGCTCGCGACCATGCGCATGACGTCGGTGCGGCTGAGGAGGTATCGCCATCCGGTGAGGACGTCGGCGATCAGACCGGCGGCGAGCCGTCGGCGCGGGCGCTCGTCCTCGGTTCCTTCCTGCGTCCCCAGCCGAGGATCGCGGTGTTTCGCGCGGAGATCGCTGTCGTCTTCTCGGGTGTTGCTGTCCCCGTCTCGGGTGTCGCCTTCCTCGTCTCGGGTGTCGCTTTCCTCGTCTCGGGTGTGATTGACTGCCGTCTCACGGTCGTTCCTTCCCTGCCGAGGCACGTCCCAACGGTGGAGCACCACCGCGAGCAGGACGAACGAGACGAGGTAGCCCAGCGCGGTGACAAGCAGGGCGGCGGCAGGATTCGCGACCCCGATGAGCGCACCGGCGAGCGGTGGTCCGAGGATCATCGCCACGGACTGACTCCACGTCAGGGCGCTGTTGGCTGTGGTGAGGTCGTCGGGGTCGATGCCGGTGGCGAGCAGGCTCGGTGAGCCGACGAGGAAGAAGACGCTGGCGATGCTGACCGCCACGAGCAGTCCGATGAGCACTGCCGGGTGGAGCACGCCGGCGAAGGCGAGGCTGACGATCGCGACGAATGCGGTGAAGCGGACGGCTGCGCTGGTCAGCAGCAGGCGTCGGAATCCGTGACGGTCGATGAGGACCCCGGCGATGGGTCCGACGATGAGCCAGCCGATGTCGTCGGCGGCGACAGCCAGGCCGACGACGCCGTCATCGGCGCCGAGCGGGCCCACGATGAGCAGGGGTATTGCGACGGAGGTGGAGGCGGCGGCGAGGTCACCGCTGAACGATGAGGTGAAGACGCCTGCGAAGCGGGCCGAGCGGAAGCGCCTCGTGGCTCTCGGTGCGGTCATCGCGGGAGCTGTTCGAGAGGCCCCGCTTCCTGGCTGATGTTCCCTCGGCGTTCGGGAAGAGTGTCGGTCCGCCAGTACTCCCCGGTGTGCGGATTGCGCTCGAGGTACTGGTAGTCGATGAGCTCGCGTCGCAGGCGGGCGAAGTCGGCGTGGAACTGCTTGAGGTGCTCGTTGATCTCCTTCTCCGTGTAGATCCGGTCGCTGTCGACGGTGTCGCGGATGTCGAGGAGGAGGACGACGAGCGCGCGCCGCTTCATCGGGATGGCGGTGAGTCGCCCGTGCGGCATGAATGTGCGGCGCGTCTTCGCGCGGAAGGCGTCGAGCGCGGCTGCGAGTTCGGGATCGAGGTGCGCAGGGTCGGAGTTCGCCGCCGAGGCGGGGCCGAGGAGCCGTTGCGAGAGGAGGGCGGCGCGGGCGGAGGTGTAGTTCTCCCCGGTCTGCGCCATGCGTTCGCGCACGAGGGATTTGAAGTCGCTGTTCTTCGTCATGGTGGTCAGTCCTCTGCCGACCGAACGCTGCCCCAGCTCAATGCCCGGTCAGGAGTTCACCGCTGACGGGTCGATCCGAGGATGTTCTCCCCTTCGCCGGATGGTCTGTGTGCTGGGGTGCCAGACCGGGCTGGGCGTCGGATGCGCCGCTGAGCACGAGTATAGGTCATGCTCGGCGCACGTGAGTTTGACTGTGCAGTCAGTCAGCGACAGGTTCGAGGTAGAGCCAGCGGCCGGCCCGGCGCACGAAAGCGGAGTTCTCCTCGAGGATGTGGTCGCCGAGGCTGTCGCGGTAGTGGGCGCGGAAGTGCACCGTTCCGGTGTCGTCGTTCTCCAGGCCGCCGGTGGTGTCGACGATGTCGAGTCGTGTCCAGGCGACGAGGTCGTCGACCCCGAGGTCGGCCGGGCGGGTGCGCGGATGCCAGGTGCGGAAGAGGTGATCGGCGTTCTTCGTGGCGAAGGCGGTGAAGCGGGACCGCATGAGCGCCTCGGCGGTCGTCGGCCAACGCTGGCCGTCGAGGGCGGGGCCGCAGCATTCGTCGAAGCTGGCACCAGGTGGCATTCCGGAGCAGGGGCAGGTCATGGCTCGATGATATCGGGAGGTCACTGAAGAGTAGTGGACAATGAGTGCCCGCACCTCCATGGTGTTCGGATGCCCACTGCCCACGCTTCGTGGTGTTCGGACGTGCCAGCCACGAGCTGGCGTGCCAGTATGGAGGGATGACGACCGTTTATCTCTCCGGTGATCCCAAGTCCGATGAACTCCTCGCCGAGGATCCCTTTGCTCTGCTCACAGGCATGCTGCTCGATCAGCAGGTCCCGATGGAGGTCGCGTTCGCTGGTCCGGCGAAGCTCGCTGAGCGCCTGGGCAGGCTCGACGTCGCCGAGATCGCGGAGATGAACCCGGACGAATTCCTCGAAAAGTTCGCGGAGAAGCCTGCCGTGCATCGGTTCCCGAAGTCGATGGCCGCCAGAGTGCAGAAACTCGCTGAGGCCATCGTCGACGACTACGACGGTGACACCGCGGCGATCTGGACCCGTGGAGAGCCGACCGGCGCCGAGGTGCTCAAGCGTTTGAAGAATCTGCCCGGTTTCGGGGAGCAGAAGGCGAAGATCTTCCTCGCGCTTCTCGGCAAGCAGTTCGGTCTCACGGCACCTGGTTGGCGCGAGGCAGCCGGTGTCTATGGTGAGGATGGCAGCCGTCGTTCGATCGCCGATGTCGTCGACGAGGGAACTCTCCAAGAGGTCCGAGCATTCAAGAAGCAGGCCAAGGCCGCCGCGAAGGCCGAGAAGGCAGCGAAGTAGAGTCGGGTTCCCGTCGACGGCAGTTCTCGGCCAGCTGACATTTCCAGGGCGGCGTGGTCAGTTGTGGTGTCGCTCGGGTGATTGTTCCACGGCGGCTTGGTCGGCTGCGGTGCCGTTGAGACGACGGTTCCACAGCCACAGGTTCACAGCTACAAGTTGGGTTCGGGCACAGTTGTCCCCTGGCCCGGTCAGTCGGGTGGTCGACTCGACCCGTTCGCACCCGACTCACCCCCACCGGCATCATCAGGCCCGCCCGTGCCACTGAGGTCGTCGAAGAGAGTGCTCATGATGTCCTCGGCAAGGAACCGGGGATGGAAGATCGGTTCCCGGGCAGGATCGACCGATGCCGGTGGCACCCAGGCAGGGCGCCCATTGGTCATCATCCGCATCTCCCACTCCGACCGGTCCATCAGATGATGATGAGCACTGCACGCCAGAGCCAGATTGTTGATCTCCGTCAACCCTCCCCGGGCGTGCGGGATCACATGATTGGCATCACACCACCCCGGAGGGGCATCACACCCCGGGAACGTACACCCCTTGTCACGGGCCGTGACCACCGCGATCTGCTGCTTATTGGCAAACCGTTTCTCCGTGAGCACCTGCACCGTTTTCGCCTTCTGAGACACCAGATGGAAGAACACCTGCCCCTGCAACCCCCGGGCCTGCAGTTCACCGATCGGGATCGGCGTCTCAACCCCGGTCGTGCCTTCCCCGGTGCCGTGGGCCAGATCCTCAGCCGTCGCGGTCACGACGAGCGCGTAAGGAGTCCCGGACCCGGCCTGGTCCATGCTGATCCGCGAGACCAGAGTCGCGAACCGTTCATAGATCCACGCCCTGGCTGTCGGCTGCTCAGCGGTCAGATCGACCCGGGACCCGTCAGCACGCACCCCGACACCCACGAGGAACTCACTGTCCCCGGACTCACCGGCCGCCTCGCCGGGGTTGGAGCCGGCGGGGTTGGCAGCGCCGTCGGGGGTGTCCGCGCCGGCAGAGCTGTCAGGGTTCGTTATCCCATTGACGCGTGGGCCGTTGGGGTCGGTAGTGCCGTTGGAGCTAGTGGTGACGTCTGTGTCTGCTCGGTCCCAGGCTGGGGCCTGGCCGACGGTCGGTAGGGGTGCGTCGAACCGGTCACCGTGCAGCACGGAATCGACAACGTCGAACAGAGACTCCTGACCTCCGACAGCACTGTCGCCACCACCGTGATCACCGTCAGCGCAACCGTCATCAGTAGGTGCTCCGACGACACCGTCACCACGGTTCCCGCAGGCACCCGAACCATCGGAGTCGGCGAGTGCCCCGAAGGCACTGCCGTCACTGTCGGTGTGGGTTGTGTCCTGGTCTGGGGTGGATTCGTTCGCGGATTTGATCCGCGAGGTCAGCAACCCGTTCAACGCCGCCCCCGAAACAGGGTCGAGGAGACCATTGAGCACCCAGTCACCATTGCGTTTCGGTCGCATCGTCACCGCATAATCACTGCGCGGAGTCTCCTCGACCGGTTTCTTCCCATCCGGGTCGATATACCCCAGCATCCGATTAAAGATCGCACGAATATCAGCCACCCGCACCGTCGGCGCATAGGCGACGAGGCGTTTCTCCACATCCGCCCGCTGCTCGGCACTCACCCAGTCAGGCAGGGCGGCCAGGCAGTCATCAATGGTCTTCGCCTGCCCCGCCGACAACGCACCCGTGTGCAGGGCTTCGGAGACTTCGGGACACAAGGGTTTCAGGGCCTGCCCGGCCAGATCCACCCGCCCACCAAGGTTCTTGGCCATCTCGGCCCGCCGGTGGGCTTCTGTCCGGGTGAGGTTGAGTCGGTCCTGGATGAGGGACTTCGTGTCCTTCGCCCCCGTATCCGCCGGTGTCCCCACCCGGTCGTAGACGGACAGGGCGAGGATCGACAGGGCTTCCGAGACCCGAGAGAGGGCTTCGGCCCCGTCGACGAGGAGGAGTGCCTCGTCGGGTCCCATGGGTTTGTCGAAGGACCGCAGTTGGGCATCGAGGTGCATGAGGGTGGTGATGCCGGTGGTGACTTCCGGGGCGAACGCGGACAGGTCCGCCCACGCCCTGCCGGTGAAGAGGGGGTGTCGGCTCACCCAGGCGGGCACGTCGGTGTCCCCGTCCAACGCGGCAGCCGCCGCAGCGATCTCAGCGATCTCGGTCTCAGCGCGGCGCTGTTCCTCGTCCTCGACTGACGGGGCATCCGTCGGAGTCGAATCCCCACCGGCGGCATCAGTGGTGTGGCGGCGGGCCACAGGACGGTCATGCTCGGTCACGGGACCGTTTGCGGCATCGTAGGCACCACCGGTGGCATCGTCGTAGCCAGAAGGCTCGTTGCAACGCCCGTTGGCGCTCGTAGGGTCAGCACCGGCGGAACCGAGTTGGTCAGCATCACTACCGTCGACGGCATTGTCATCACTGTCGTCGTCGACGTTATCGAAGTAGGTGCTCTCCGGCTCGGGTTCGGGATCCTCGGCGGGTGGGGCGGAGGCGAGGCCGGCGAAAGTGTCGGCGAGGGGGTGTCCGGTGAGGTCGATGCCGGCGTTGGTGAGCTGATCGAACAGCGACTCGGCGTTCGGGGTGTCACCAGAACATGGGGAGGACTCCGGCGCCGAAGGCCCGCCCGTATGCGCACCCGCGGCGTCGTTGCCGGGGGTGGGGTGCTTGCGGCTCGGGGTGAGAGTCATGGTGCTCAGGGGTCCATTCGCCATTGTCCATGTCTTGTGACCTATTATACACCTGTGTGGAGTGTGTCAAGATGTTTCTTTGTTTTTTGTTCGACTATTTTTTCGGTGTTCTAGGTGCTTCGATTCCTAGAGCAAGCAGTGTTGTCTCAGTGCCGATGTGTGTCGCGACATCTGTGTCAGCAGAGGTTCGTGTGCGCCGGGGTGGGTCAACGCTACAGGTCGGCACAGACACGACCACACAACAGACACGTCCACACGAGAGACGTCTGCCAGGCTCGTGACAGCAGTACGCGCCGACCGTTGACGACGGCGGTTCGGGCAATGAATGCTGGACGAGTAAGCACCGCTGGTCGGACGATGACCGCGGGTCGAACAATGCCCGCCGGTCGAATAACGACCGGCGATCGAACAATGGCCCATGGTCGAGCCGCTAACCCAGCGATCGGCAATCGAGCGGCGAACTCAGCGCTTGGCAGTCGAGGCGCAGACTCAGTCAGCGCTCAACGGCCGACCCGCGAACTCAGCGCTCGGCAGTCGAGCCGCGGCCCTCACTCTCGGCGAGCTGTCGGAGGTAGTCGTTGTAGGCGTCCAGCTCCTTGTCGCCGTGCATCGCAACTTCACGGTCACGGATCTTGTTGTTCTTCGACTCCTGACGGAACCACGTGATGAGGATGATGAGGAGAATGATGACGGCAGGACCCTCGCCGTACGCCCACGCAATCCCACCGGCGAGTTTCTGATCTTCCATGGGGTCGATCCCCCACCTCGGCGGGAGTTGGGCGAACCGATCGACCAAGGGCAGCGCCGCCATCATGACGATGACACCGAAGAACGCGTGCAGACCGGCCTCCATGAAGGAATGGAAGATGCGGACGACGTGCGATTCGGGGACGGGAAGCGGGTCGGCAGGGATGAGCGTTGCGTTGAAGACGATTCCCGTGAAGAGGAAGACGAGTTCGAGCGCGATGTGGACGCCGATGCCCTGGTTGAAGACCCAGCTCGCGGCGTCGGAGAGATAGAGGCCATAGAAGAGGGCGAGGAACAGCGGGATCGAGAACAGCGGGTGGACGATGATCTTGCCCGGCCACGATCGCAGGCCGAAGATGGCCGTTCTCAGGACCATCCGGCCCGGCAGATTCCGCGGTGTCGAGCGGAGCAGGAGCGTTCCGGGAGCGCCGAGGAGGAGCAGCGGCGGCACGGCCATCATGAGGGTCATCTGCTGGAACATGAAGGCCGAGAACATGACCTGGCCGTAGCCTTCGATCGCGAGTCCCATGGTCGCGGCGAGGAGCAGGCAGCCGATGAGGAAGAGGATCCCCCGCCATGCCGGCCACGGGCGCTTCTGGACGGCGAGACGGATCCATCCGATGACGTAGGCGAGAGCGACGAGACCCGCGATGACGGGTATGACGGGTATCGGCTGCAGGTCGAAGCCGAGAAATGCTTTCAGGGACGGCGTTGCGGTCGGAATCCACGCCAGGTCAGTCATGTTGCGTACGGCACCTATCTCACACGGGTCTCGCTGTCTCAGCGAGTAGGTCTGACGACTAGGTTACTCCCCTGTCAGAGCCGGCGAGTGAACAGCCGACTCGTGAGCAGGTTATCCACAGATTCAACTGCGTCTGTTCTCAATCCGTGAGTTCTCGCATAATGTGGGACACCCTGGCGCCTGGCCATCAGAGGTGCCGTCGGCACGAACCGCAGTGTCAGCATCACGGACCACAGAGGCGTGGAATGAGAACCGGAATCGCTACACCAGCTCGTCGAACCACCATCCGTCGCCATCTCCGCACGGTTGCCGCAATCGCGGCTGTGGCCGCCGTCGGCGCGGTCATCTCGGGGTGCGAGGACAATTCTCCGGTTGCAGCGCCGACGTCGACTCTTCCTGCGGCAGATCCCTCGGCCGGAGCGTCGACGCCGACCGTCCCCGAATACACCACCGACCTCGACCTCACCGACGACGAGAAGAAGGCGGTCGATGGGGCGCTGGAGGCGTTCGAGGGGTACATCGAGACGATGAACCGTGTATTTAGCTCTGGCGGTGAAGATATGGAAGGAGTCGATAAGTACGCCGCCGACAGTTCGCTCGAGGCTCTAGAGAGCAGCGCGAACGAGCTAAAGAAGAACGGGGAGTATATGGCCGGGGAATACGACTACTTCGACCTTCGTGTCGATGAAGTCAAACTGAAGCAGGATGAAGCCGGATCGAACGAGGTCACGCTTCTTTACTGCTCAAACGATTCTAACCGGGCAGTAGTAAAACTAGGCGAGCCGTTACCGTCTCAATCGCCACAGAGCCTAACGATCAGGCATACCGCTACTGAGAAGGACTCAGGATGGGTTATCACTAACCAGGAACTGTGGAGCAAGTCGTGCGAGTAATCGTTAAGTCCCTGGCCGTCTTCATCGCAGTATTTGTAGCGGCGATCACTGTTTCGCCCACATCGATAGCGGCCAAGGGACCCGGTTGCGACGCGCTCAATGAACGAAACTGTGGCATAGTCCAACCACCCGCTCCCCCAGGTCCACCCGGCGGAGGCGGCGGTGACGGAGGAGGCTCCGGAGGAGGCGGGGGCTCCGGCGGAGGCGGATCCGGAGGCGGCGGTTCCGGCGATGGTGACGGTGACGGGCGGCCGGACTGCGTCTACGAAGAGCTCGGCTATATCTGCGCTGACCTGCCCGGAGGCGGTGGCGGAGGGGGCGGAGGAGGTCCGGCGCGACCAGCACCGCCGACGGAGATTCCCGAATCGCAGTTCCAGACATTCGACATCCCCGCGCCGACCATTCACGCCTGGCCCAAGGACTGGGCGGTCATCGGCAAACCCGCCGCCTTCTGGACGAACGCCGACGTCAGCTACATCGACATGACCCTCCTCACCTACTCCGTGCAGGTGAAGGTGACTCCGGAGAAGTACAGCTGGAACTTCGGCGACGGCACCGGCGCGACGACCACAACCAAGGGCTCGAAACCGCAGCCCGGCGACAAGCCGGAGATCGGCCACGACTTCCAAGAGGTCGGACCGACCACCGTCGAGATGACGACGACGTTCACCGGCGAATTCTCCGTCGACGGCGGACCCTGGATCCCCATCGACGGCTACGCCTATGTCGCCAGCAACGAGCTGACCATCGACGTCTACCGATTTCACCGCTACCTCGTCGACGAGGACTGCAATGCGAATCCGAATGGTCCGGACTGCAATTGACTCGACTGCAGCTGAACTGACCGCAATTGACCTGCAGCGCAAATCAGTTCGTGCTCAACCGCGCACCCAGCACCCGCAGAACTCCCCCTGCCCGAAACCCGCAGTACGCCACGCGCCCGAAACCGCAAAACGACTGAAGTGGAGTCGCCCCCGACCCTCCCACGACACCTGCTGAATCGCCGCCCGTTCCCCCGCGCGATCTCCCTCCGTTCGCACCTGCCGAATCGTCGCCAATTCACACAGGAAAACCTCAAGGCTCCCTGAGAGACTATCGCCATGGTTTGCCGACTCACCGAGTTGCTCGTCGACTCACACTGGCGCGTTGTCATCATCGGCGCAGGTCAGGCCGGTCTCTCGGCCGCGCACTACCTCTGGCGCGATGGTTTGAAACCTGGTCGGGACTTCATCGTCCTCGACGCCAGCGACGGCCCCGGCGGTGCCTGGCGGCAGCGCTGGGAATCCCTGACGCTCGGTTCGACGAATCACATCGCCGACCTCCCCGGCTTCCCCCTCGGCGCCCCCGACCCATCCGTGCCGGCATCCGAGATCGTCACCGACTACTACTCCCGCTACGAGCAGGAACTCGAACTCTGCGTCGTCCGTCCCGCCGAGGTGGCCCACGTGACCTCGGACGACGCCGGTGCCGGACCGCTCAAACTCACCGTCATGCTCGACGGCGAACGCGTCCACCTCACAAGCGACTACCTCATCAACGCGACGGGCACCTGGACCCACCCCTACGTCCCCTACGTACCCGGGATCGCCGAATTCGAGGGCAAACAGCTCCACACCGCCCAGTTCCGGGAGGTCGAGGACTTCCGCGGCCTGCGCACTCTCGTCGTCGGCGGCGGCATCTCCGCCACCCAGTTCCTCCTCGAACTCGCCACCGTCACCGACACCCTGTGGGCCACCCGCCGTCCACCGAACTTCACCGCCCGCGAATTCGACGGCAACTGGGGACTCGAGGTCGAACGCGCGGTGCGCTCCCGCACCCTCGCCGGACTCCCCCCGGCCAGCGTCGTCCGCACCACCGGGTTGCCGCTGCGCCGCGAATTCCTCGACGGCGTCGAATCCGGAGTCCTCGTCTCCCGTGGCATGTTCGATGAGATCCTCCCCCACGGCGTGCACTTCCCGGCCCGGCCCGCCGAGGAGGCGGTGACCTCCGAAGGCCTCGGCCCCTCCCACAGCGACCGTCTCGCCCTCCCCCAGTCGTGGCAACCGTTCCCCGAGGAGCGCATCGAAGAATTCGACGTCATCTTCTGGAACACCGGATTCCGCGCCGCCCTCAACCACCTCGCACCCCTCCACCTGCGCACCCGCGAGGGCGGCATCGCCATGGACACCGAGGTGGCCGTCCGAGACGATCACCGCATCTTCCTCGTCGGCTACGGTTCCGCGAGCTCGACGATCGGCGCAACCCGCGCCGGTCGCATCGCCGCCCGCGAACTCCTCAAACGCCTCGAGACCACCGCTGACGGCGGCTCGGCCGGCCAGAGTCCCGCACCTTCCACTGCGACTGCGGACGGTCGAACGGCGGAACCACCTGCCGACACCGCTGAGAGGACCAATCATGAGAACCTCAGCGCTCAGGCAGCCGGCACCGAGGCGGCCGGCAGTAACGCGGCGACCGCTCGCCCCGACGAGTCCGTCCCCGCCGTCGCGCTCGACGCCGTACCTCAGGCTCAGCGCCGGGCCGGAGCGACCGTCAGTTCAGCCCCGGCGGCGGAGTGAGATTCTCGTCGGCCAGACGCACCGTCGGCAGCATCGTCGCGAAAACGTCAGCGGTGGCCTGATCCTCGCTCTTGACGACCATCTCCAGCGTCACTTTGAACTGTCGGCCCTCCACCTGCACACCGGCTGCCAACCCGTAGATCAGTGACTCCGACGACTCGATCGACCGCATGTCATTAGGGCCGAGAGTGCCTGTGAACGTCCAGTACTCTCCCCCGGTCACCTGCCCGGTCTTCTCCGACGACATCTGGGATCCTGCCGAGTCGAAGGTCGCGTCCTGCGCTGACTTCACGACGTCGGCCGGAGTGATGTCGTCGTCTTCATAGCAGTTGACCGTCATGAGCGCGCCGGGCCCGCGCTCGAAGAGGCGGTACCCGTCGTATCCCGTCGAGTCGCTCCACTCGTCATCCATCGCAATCGCGATGGGCACCGGACACGACTGCCCCACGTCGATGGCCTGCTCCGTCATCCCCGGCGGAATCGCCCCGACACCGGACTCCGCGGTCGGCGTCGACGTCGACCCATCGCCGACACCCACCTTCACGGGCGCGGAATCACCCTCGTTCGTGCTCACCCGCATCGCCGAGCAGCCGCTGAGAACCACGGTCAGCGCGAGAAGGCCGGTGGTCAGGGGTCGCAGGGTCATCGCCGGGCCTTCCGTCGGAGTCACCACCATCCTACCGCCGGGCGTCGTCTGCGGCCTCGCCTCAGACGCCTTCGCCGGGCGACGTCAGCAGCGCATCCTCAGACGCCGATGCAGAGGACGGCAAAGCTCATCTCAGCCCCGGCGGCGGCGTGACCGGATTCCCCGCGAAGCGCACGGTCGGCAGCATCAGCGCATAGACGGCGGCCGCCTCGGCGTCGTCCTTCTTCGCTGCCATCTCAACGCTGACCCTGTAGAGCCGACCCTCATCCCGCAGCCCCGCCACCGCACCGTAGAACACCGACTCCGTGCCGCCGATCGAACGCACCGACGAGGCGCCCAGCTCTCCCTGAACGGACCAGTAGACTCCGCCCGGCATCTCGCCCGCCTTCTCGGTGACGACGCGGGAGCCCGGGTCCGTGAGGATCACATTCATGGCCTCGTCGGTGACGGACTCCGGGCCATCGCCGCCCCAGGCATAGCAGTTGACGCTGATGAGGCGCTCCTCACCGTTCGCGTAGACCTGATAGCCGCTCACTCCCCCAGCGTCGGTCCATCGGGGGTCGACGGCGAATTCGATGGCGATCGGGCACTCGTCTCCGAGAGCGGCCTCGACCTCCTGCCACCCTTCCGGAATCGCGTCGGCGTTCGCCGTCTCCGGAGAGCCGTCACCGACGCCGACGGCCACCGGTCCGGAATCCTGCTCGGACGTGCTCACCCTCAGGGCAGAGCACCCAGAGGTGAGCAGACAGGCAATCAGCATCCCGCCGAGCAGCCGCCGAGGGGTCATCGTCACGCCTTCCGTCGCAGTCAGCAACATCGTACGGCACGGGCCACGGCCGGACCCTGGCGCGAATCCCGACCGGGGCATAGCCTTGGGGACATGGCTGATCTCCCCCTCCTCGACGATTCCCACATCGACCGCGTCCTCTGCATCGTCGCCCACCCCGATGACATGGAGTACGGCGCCTCAGCGGCGGTGGCGAAGTGGACCGGCCAGGGGAAGACCGTCGCCTACCTCCTGCTCACCCGCGGTGAGGCAGGCATCCGCTCGATGCCGCCGGACCAGGTGGCTCCGCTCCGCGCGGAGGAGCAGGCGCGGGCGTGCAGCATCGTCGGCGTCGACGACCTCGAGATCCTCGAATTCCCCGACGGCATGCTCGAAGTCAGCCAGGAGCTGCGGCGCGCGATCGCGAAGAAGCTGCGCGAGTTCAGGCCGGACGCCGTCATGGTGACGAACTGGAATCTCGAGACGGCGTGGGGCCTCAACCACGTCGACCATCGGGCGGCCGGCATCGCGACGGTCGACGCGATCCGGGACGCGGACAACCCGTGGCTGTTCACCGACCTCGCCGATTCCGGACTGGAGGCGTGGAAGGCGAGTCAACTGCTCGTCACCGGCCCCGACTCACCGACGGATGCGATCGAACTGAGCGCCGAGGATGTCGCCAAGGGCGTGGAATCGCTCGAAGCGCACACGGTCTACCTCGAAGCGCTCGGGGATCACCCCGAGCCGAAGGACATGATCACCGACATCTGCGCGAACACCGGCGCACAGGCGGGCGTCGAATACGCCCTGCCTGTGCGCGTGTACGAGATGTGAGGGTCAGGCGCCGAGGGACGCCATCGCCGCATCGTAGTCGGGTTCGGTGGTGATCTCGTCGACGAGCTGCGTGTAGATCACCGTTCCCGTGTCATCGAGGACGACGACGGCGCGGGCGAGCAGTCCGGCCAGCGGGCCGTCGACCATCGTCACGCCGTACTCCTTGCCGAAGGCGCTGCGGAACGCCGAGGCGGTGACGACATCGTCGATGCTCTCCGCGCCGCAGAAGCGGGCCTGCGCGAACGGCAGGTCGTTCGACACGCACACGACGGTCGTGTTCTCGAGGCTCGCGGCGAGTTCGTTGAACCGGCGCACCGAGGCGGCGCACACTCCGGTGTCGACGCTCGGGAAGATGTTGAGCACGACCCGGGAGTCGGCGAACTCCGAGGAGTTGACCTCGCCGAGGTCGTTGCCGACGAGCGTGTAGGCCGGGGCCTGCGTGCCGATGGCCGGGAGGTCTCCGGAGGTGTGGACGGGGTTGCCTTCGAGTGCTGTGGTCGCCATGCTTCGATCGCTCCTTGACGGAAGGTGAATGGGTCGTTCCTCACTCTACGGCAATCGTCGTCGGCCTCAACCGACGGTCCACCGCCGAGGCGAACCACCACCTCGGCGGGCCGCCTCAGTGGGCGGACGGCTTCGCGGCGAACCGCTTCTCGACGATGATGAGGATGATGACGACGATCGCCCCGGCGACCGCGAGGAGCACCGGGCCGAGCACGGGGTCGTAGGGGGCGAGCAGGCCGCCGGCACCGTGCGGTTCGCCGTCGGAGCCCACCTCGGCGGCGGACTGCCACGGCCACAGCGCGCGGAGGGAACCGAGCATGAGTCCGGCCATGATGAGCAGCGTCCACCAGCGGTGATTGTGGAGGAAGTAGCGGAGGATGTTGACGAAGACGGCGAGGCCGACGACGGCGCCGAGGCCGAAGACGGCGATGTAGACGAGGTCGCGTTCGTCGACGGCCCGCAGAGTCGTCGTGTACATGCCGACGGCGAGAAGGAAGAACGAGCCGGAGACACCGGGCACGACGAGCGCGCAGATCGCGACCGAGGCGACGAGGAAGACGGCGATGAGCGGCGGGTTCTCCACCTCGGCGCCGCCGGCCAGCCCCGTCATCCAGAACGCCAGCGCGGCCGCGGCGATGAACGCGAGGATGCCGAGCGCGATGGGTTCGCGCCGGGTCCGGGGCGGCAGCATGAGCAGGGGCACGAGGATGCTCGCGGCGACGAGTCCGAAGAACAGTCCGCGGGCGAGTTCGGGATTGTCGGTGACGAATCCGGCCATGAGTCCGGCGATGCTGAAGACAGCGGTGGCCATGCCGAGGAGGACGGGGATGATGAGGAACCAGTCGGTGCGCTTGAGCTCCGCGAGAGCCCCGGAGAGTCGATCAGGGCCGGTGACGAGCGTCTTCGCGGCCTTGACGACGTGTGCGGCGGAGTCGATGAGCTGGTCGTAGACACCGGTGACGAGGGCCACCGTGCCGCCGGAGACGCCGGGGACGAGCTCGGCGGAGCCGATGAGGAAACCGCGCACGAGGTCGAGGGGAATCCACGCCTTCGAGCGGCGCGGTGCGTCAGTGGGCGTGCTGGTGTGATTGGGGGCAGGAGAAGTCAAGGGTCGCTTTCGTCCGACGACAGGGCATGGGATTCGCCTCTATCGTCTCACAGCGGTCTGCGCCCTCCCTGATCGCGCAGGTGAGCGCCCCGACCCGATCAGTCGCCGACGGCCCCGTCGATGCTCTCTCGAAGGAGATCGGCGTGGCCGAGATGCCGGGCGTACTCCTCGATCATGTGGATGAGCACCCACCGCACGTTCTGCACGCTGCCGTGGGAGCGCCGGCGCAGCGGTGTGCCGAGATCGGCGATGCCGGCGAGCACCTCCCGTGAGCTCTCGACCGCGCGTTCGTGGAGGTCGAGCAGCTCCTCAGGCGAATCGTCGACGGCGCTCTCGAAATCCCAGTCGCGGTCGCTCCGCCAATCGATCGCCGCGAACGGTTCGGGCAGCGCCTCCCCCGCCGTGCGCTCGAGGAACCACGTGTACTCGACGAGGCTGAGATGCTTGAGGATGCCGCCGAGCGTGAGACTCGAGGCGCCGACGGTGCGCCGCAGGTCGTATGCGCTCAGCCCGGCGACCTTCCGGCGCAGCACCTGCCGTTGGTAGTCGAGGAATTCGACGAGTCCCTCACGCTCGTCAGGCTGGTCACGGGGTTCGTCCAGCGGCAGGTTCATCGGAGCTCCTCACTCTCTGCCTTGCGACTCTCTGCCTTGCGGCGACCGATGTCGAAGACGTATCCCTCAGGGTCGGTCAGCGTCGTCCATTCGATGCCGTATTCGTCGAACGAGGCGACCTTCGTCGCTCCCAGCGCCACGGCGCGATCGACGTCGGCAGGATAGTCGGGGTCGTCGAGGTCGATGTGGAGCGGATTCTTCGCCACGACGCGACCTGCGCTCTCCGCGCCGGCACCCGGAGCATCGGCCCTGTCATCGACCTTGAGGAAGAGCATGCCCGGGGTCGGCGATACCCCGTCATGGATTCCGCCGATGCTCGCGACGAACTCGTTGGCGCCCTCATCGATCTCGGCGTGGAGCAGCTCCGCCCAGAACAGCGACTGGGTTTCGACGTCGGTGCAGTCGAAAGTGATGCTCAGGGAGTTCAGCGAGGCCATGACACGTGGTCCTTCCTTATATGGTCGAGCAGTCGATGACGGGTTCCACACTAGGCCGCGGCACTGACGCGGCCGCCGCTGACCGAGATGCGCTGTCATGTTCCGTCTCACCCGGCCGCGAGGTGCGGGCTCAGGCGCGCGGCTGCCGTGCGAGCTGACGGGACTGGGCGACGAGGCGACCGGCGGAGTCCCACAGCTCGCAGTCCTCTTCGAACATGCCGCCGGCGATGTTGCGGGTCTGCACCTTCACGCCGATCCAGCCCGGTGCCGGGTTCGCCCGCACGTGGGCGGTGAGCTCCATCGTCGGCGCCCAGTTGAAGCGTCCGAGGTCGAACATCACCGGCGGGAAGGCGTCGAGGAAGGCGAGCAGCGCCAGCGGGTCAGGATCGGCGCCGTCGGCGAGCCTGATCCACCCTTGGAGGAGTCCGCGCCCGCTCGGGCGGCCGGCGGCGAATCCTGCGGTGGCGGGGTCGAGACGCATGTCGTAGCGGAAGACGACGGGTGCGGAGTCGAGGAACTCCTGCGGTCCCTCGGCCATCGGAATGCAGTTGTCCGGGTCGGGAAGCTCCGGTGGCTGCGCTGAGGTGCCGACGTCGTCGGGAAGCGCGCCGAGGCTGCCGAACGTCGCGAGCGCCGTGATCCTCGGCTGCCCCTCCTGACTGAGATCGGCGCCCAGCGTCGCACTCGAGCGCCCGGTGCGGATGGTCCGCACCGCCACCTCGGCGGGCCCGGAATCACTGGGACCGAGGTAGTACGCGGAGATGACGAGCGGATCCGGCGTGGCGGGAACGGTCTGCGCCATCGCTCGACCGATGACGCCGAGGAGGTAGCCCCCGTTGACGGCGCCGCCGACCTTCCAGCTGCCGTCGAGGTCGGCGGAGAAGCGGGCGTCGCCGCGCGGAGTCACTGCGGTCGCACGGGCGAACTCGCTCTGGGTCTCATCGGTCATGTGACCCACGTTACCAATTACTGATCGGTAGACAAGTCATCGTGAGCGACGACTTCGGCGTTCGTTGCCGCGGCGATAGTTCCCTGTCGCTCGCGCGAGCAGCTGCTGGTCGACGGCATCGCTGCGACCGAGCTTGGGAATGAGTGCGGCGGCCTGCCGACCGCCGAGCTCCATGACGGTGCGACCGCCGCGCCCGATGACGACGACTCCGGACTTCGTGATCCGGTAGTCGAAGGGATCGTCGTCGATGCTCACTCCCACTCCCCTTCCTGCCGTAACGGACTACCGTTGTCGCCATGAGCATATCCCTCGAGCCGATCGTTCCCGCAGGCCGCGATCGCGCCGCACTCATCGAGTTCTTCTCGACGAACGCCTTTCCCTACCATGCGCGGGCGGGAGTGCGGTCGGTCGGTGAGGCCGCCGAGTTCGTCGACTCCGGTGGCTTCCTCGGCGATGACGGCGTCGCACTGTGGGTCGTCGACGCCGAGCTGGGTCGGATCGGCCTCGTGCGCATCGACGACCTCGGCGCTGACACACCGGAGTTCGACCTGCGCTTGGCGGCGGATCACCGCGGCAGGGGCCTGGGCGAGGCGATCCTCCGGGCGGTGACGGACCATCTGTTCACGACCACCTCGGCGCAACGCTTCGAAGGGATGACGAGGGCGGACAACGTCGCGATGCGGAAGGTGTTCGTCCGAGCGGGGTGGACGAAGGAGGCTCACCACCGGCGGGCCTGGACCGTCGAGGGAGGCGACCGGCTCGATGCCGTCGCGTATGCGATTCTGCGCGAGGAATGGGAGACCGGCGAGAGGATCCCCGTCGCCTGGGACGACCAACCGGACTGAGCGCAGAGTTCGGGACCGAGCGCAGTGTTCGGGACTGCGTGCACAGATTCGGACAGCGCGCAGAGTTCAGGGACGGCGAAGCGCCCCTGGTGATGTCCACCAGGGGCGCTTCTGCTGTACTCACGCGATCACTCAGTGATCGCAGAGTCTCAGTTCTTCTTGACCCGACGCATCGTCAGCACCACCGCGGCACCGCCGACGAGGAGCAGACCTGCACCGGCAGCGAGACCGGTGAGTTCGGCACCGGTGCGGGGCAGGTCGCCGCCGCCGTCACCGCCGTCCTTGCCGTCGTCGCTTCCGCCGCCGTTGCCCTTCTCATCGGCAACGACCTTGAACGACCCGGTCAGAGCCGACTCGTCCTCGGTGTCATTGGCACCGGTGACGGACACGTCGTACTTGCCGCGGTAGACCGAGGGGTCGGAGGCACTCGTGCCGTAGATCGAGAATCCGGCGACGCCGTCGGCGTTGGCAGTCTCGGTCAGCTCGATGCCCTCGACGTTGTCGGGACCGGCGACGACCTTGAGCGTGACGGTCTCGCCCTCGTCGAACCCCTTGACGGTGATCTGCACGGCCTTGTCCTGCTGAACGAAGTCCGAGGCGGCGATCTCCTTCGGGTCGACCGTGATTCCACGCTCCACCGGAGCCGGGGTCTCGGTCTTCTCCTCCTCGACGGTCACCGTGAAGGTCGCGGCTTCCGACTCCTGACCGTCGACGACAGCCGTCGCGGTGTAGTCGTATTTGCCGGCGGCCTCGGGGCCTTCGAGGACGAAGTTGCCATCGGCGTCTGCCTTGACCGTCTCCGAGCCCTCCGTCGCGGCCTGTGCACTGTTCGTGCCGGCATCGGCGGCCGGCTTCCAGTCGACCTTGACCTCGGCATTCGCCGCAGCCTTGCCCTTGACGTCGCCGTTGGGCTTGATGGTCTGATCCTCGACAACGGGGGCGGCCGGGGCTTCGGGGGTCTCCGTGCCCGGCTTCTCGATGTTGAACGACTGGCCGGACTGCTCGAGCGAGTAGTCGAGGTCAGCGACCCAGCCGAACTGCGTGCCGTCGCCGGCAGGTCCGCCGCCGGAGATGACGCCGACAGCGGTGTCGCCCTGGAAGACGGCTCCGCCGGAGTCGCCCGGCTGCGAGAACGGCTTGTCGGCCGGCGAGGTCACGCCGAAGCCGTGCACCCAGTATCCGCCGACGTTCGTGAAGTCGAAGTTGTAATCCTCGCGCGGGATGACCTCGCCCTCGGTCAGACCGGTGGTGCGTCCGGACTTCTGGATCTTGCCTTCGGTGTGGGCGCCGACCTTCGCGATGTCGGTGGCGAGGCTCGAGGACAGGTCCTCGGTGTCCGCGGAGGTCCAGTCGGTCACACCGTTCTTGACGTTGTACTTCGACTCGTCGACGTTGATGACGGCGAAGTCGATGTCGCTGTCCTTCGGGAGCGGCGGATTCGGGTCCGTCGGGTCGAGGAGGTCACCGCTGCCGTAGCTGGAGTAGCCCCACTCGCCGGCGATGCCGAGGCCCGACGGATCGAAGCCCTCGCCGCCGTTGGCCTGCGCGGTGCTCGGACGCTCGGTCTGGTCGACGGTCGAGTCGCCGTTGATCTCACCGGTGTCGGCGTTGTAGTTCTTCGCGCAGTGACCGGCCGTGAGGACGACGGGCTTGCCCGCATCGTCCCAGCCGGAGAATCCGGTCGAGCAGACTCCGCCGCCGGCCGGGGTCTGCACGAGGTACCCGGCGCCGCCGACGAGGTCGTTCTTCGCGTACGGCTCGAGCTCCTTGATGCCTTCGGTGATCGTGATGTTCGAGTACTTCTTCTCGAGATCCTCGATCTCCGGCGTCTTCTTCTCGACGCCGAGGCTGAGCTTGCCGCCCCGCTCACCGTAGGCGTTGACGCCTTCGATGTCGGACAGCGCCTTCTGGATCTGGGTGTCGCTCTGCACGTCGAGCTTCTGCGGGGCGGCGGTGGCCATCGCAGGCGACGCGAAGAAGGCGCTGCCGAGGCTGAGCGCTGCGACAGCGGACAGGGCGAGCGAACTCTGCACGAGTTTCTTCTGCATACTCTTGGATTCCCTTGGTCGGATTGTCTGGTGTGATTGTCGGCCGTACTCGCGGCCTCGCTCGCTCAGCAGTCATATGTGCTGTCACGAACAGATCACGAATACGTCTCTCAACCGTGTGCCAGGTTACGGATCGGCAACGGTGCGAAGCAACAAGGTTGCGTGTTGCCGGTGAACAAAACGAACAAAACGTGGAATCGCGCGCTTCGTCGGCGACGAGGATCGACCTCTCGGGCCTCCCCGTTATGATCGGTGCATGACGACCCTCAGCGTGCACCGACTGTCCCCCGGCCTCAGGCGTGTCCTCGGCGCGATCGCCCTTGCGGCGACGTTGCCCCTTGCCGCGTGCAGCACAGGCTCTCCTGCCGAGTCGCCCACGAGTTCGGCTGCCAGCGAAACAAGCTCACCGACCGAGACCGCCGCGGCCGAGCTCGATCCTGTCGGGAAATGGACGTCCCCTGAGGCAGGAAACCCCTTCCTCGATTTCAGTGACGACGGTGCAGTCTCGGGTTCGGACGGATGCAACGCCATTGATACGACCTGGACTGTCGAGGGAGACGAGATCACGATCGAGCCGTTCGCAACGACGCAGAAAGCCTGCCCCGGGGACCAATGGCTGTCGAAGGCCTCGACGGCGACGATCGACGGCGAAGTCATGACGTTCAAAGACGATCAGGGATCAGTCATCGGCGGATTGGAGAAGGAGAAATGACACACAGCGCCAGTGGGAGGTGGGCTGCTGAGAGCAATCCCCACGCCTTCCTCGAATTCGCTTTGGACGGATCTGTCACGGGCAGCGACGGCGCCAACCGCATAGTGACGACCTGGCAGCCTGACGGTGACGGCAGCGCAGTCGTCGCCCCGTTCCTCACCACGCAGATGGCCGCCAAAGGAATGCAGACATGGGTGGGTGGAGTGCGCCGGGTCGAGGTCGACGGTAATGTCCTCGCGGTCTTCGACCAGAGCGGGAACCGCCTCGGCGAGCTGATCCACGACAACGGCGGGGAGAAGTAGATGGCCGGCGGCCTCTTCGCCCTCCTCGACGATGTGGCAGCACTCGTCAAGCTCTCGGCTGCCAGCCTCGACGACGTGGCCGCCGGTGCTTCGCGCGCCGGCGCCAAGACCGTCGGCGTCGTCGTCGACGATGCCGCTGTCACCCCGAAGTTCGTCGAGGGCGTCGATCCCAAGCGCGAACTGCCGATCATCAAGCGCATCGCGATCGGCTCGCTGTTCAACAAGATCGTCATCATCCTGCCGATCATCCTCCTGCTCAGTCAGTTCCTGCCGTGGCTTCTCACTCCCCTCCTCATGGTCGGCGGCACGTACCTGTGCTTCGAAGGGGCCGAGAAGATCTTCGAGAAGCTCGGCTGGGTCGAGGCGCACGACGACAAGGACGAGGCCGCCGGGCAGGCTCCGGAGGATGAGGCCGGTCGTGAGAAGAAGATCGTGCGCTCGGCGATCACCACGGACTTCGTGCTCAGTTGCGAGATCATGGTCATCGCCCTCAACGAGGTGGCCCAAGAGCCGCTGCTGTCGCGGGCGATCATCCTCGTCGTCGTCGCGCTCGCGATCACCGTCGGCGTCTACGGCGTCGTCGCCCTCATCGTCAAGATGGACGACATCGGCCTCAACCTCGCCGGTCGCGAGAATCCGGGCACGCAGAAGTTCGGTCGCTTCCTCGTCCAGTCGATGCCGAAGCTCCTCGGCGGGCTCTCCGTCATCGGCACCCTGGCGATGCTCTGGGTCGGCGGCCACATCATCCTCGTCGGCACCGACGAACTCGGCTTCACCGCCATCTACGACTTAGTCCACAGCCTCGAGGCTCCTGCCGCCGAGGTGGCCGGCATCCTCGGCTGGCTCGTCAACACGTTCTTCTCGCTCATCCTCGGTGCGATCTGGGGCGCCATCGTCGCGGCGATCGCGATCGGCATCCAGAAGCTCGTGAAGAAGCCGAACCACGACAGTGCCGATCACACGGCCGCGACCGGCGCCCGGACTGCCGAGGCGCGGAGCGCGCAGGGCACTGCACCGGACACGTCGAACACCGGCACACAGGACGGCAGCCGGACCGACACCGACGGGACCAACACCGCTCGGCCCGGCACCGCCGGGACCAACGCCGCCCGGCCCGACACCGACGGGCCCGACGGCGACGTGACCGACAAGCGGTAGGCCGCACCCCCGGCTTCAGCTGAGGAGCCGCGCGAACGTCAGGCGCTGGCCTTCTCCGCACGGTCGGCGAAGGTCTTCTTCGGCGGGCCGGGCACGATCATCGGCGCTCCGGTGACCGGGTCGTCGATGACGCTGCAGTCGATGCCGAACACGTCGTGGACGAGCTCGGCGGTGACGATCTGCGAGGGGGCACCCTGGGCGACGATCGCGCCGTCCTTCATCGCGATGATCTCGTCGGCGTAGCGGCACGCCTGGTTGAGGTCGTGGAGCACGGCGACGAGCGTGTGCCCGTGCTCGTGGTTGAGCTGGGCGAAGAGGTCGAGCAGTTCGATCTGGAAGGCGACGTCGAGGAACGTCGTCGGCTCGTCGAGGAGGAGCAGCGGCGTCTCCTGGGCGAGCACCATCGCGACCCACACCCGCTGCCGCTGACCGCCGGAGAGCTCATCGACCTGACGGGCCGAGAGCTCCTCGGTGTTCGTCGCTCGCAGCGCGGAGAGCACGGCGATCTCGTCGGCATCCGTCCACTGCTTGAGGAACGACTGGTGCGGGTGGCGGCCGCGCGCGACGAGTTCGCCGACCGTGATGCCCTCCGGGGCGATCGAGCTCTGCGGCAGCAGGCCGAGGCGCTTGGCGATCTGCTTCGTCTTCAGCTTCGTGATGTCCGTGCCGTCGAGGAGGACGGTGCCCTTCGCCGGCGGCAGGAGACGCGCGAGGGCACGCAGCAGCGTCGACTTGCCGCACGCATTCGGTCCGACGATGACGGTGAACTTCCCCTCCGGGATCCGCACATCGAGGTCGGTGACGATCTGGCGCTGGTCATAGGCGAGGTCGAGGTTCTCCGCCATCAGCGGCGCCGGGGCGTCGACCCCTGCGGATGCGCGGTCTGCGGCCATGGTGTGAGCGCTCATTGTGCCCTCCGAGCTTCTTGGACGAGTAGCCAGATGAGGTAGACGCCGCCGATGCACACGGTGACGACTCCGACGGGAAGTTGGATCTCGCCCAGGGCGTGCTGGGCGATGAGGTCGGCCCCGACGAGGAGGAGCGCACCCACGGCGGCGGCCATGAGCAGGCTCGTGCCCTGCGACCTCGCGATGCGCCGCCCGATCTGCGGAGCGGCGAGGGCGACGAAGGCGATCGGACCGGCAGCGGCGGTGACCACGGCGACGAGCGCGACGGCGACGAGGATGAGCGCCGCCCGCACGGGTTCGTTGCGCACCCCGAGGGCCTTCGCGGTGTCGTCGCCGAGCTCAAGCGTGCCGAGGTCGCGGGAGAAGAGTCCGCAGGCGATGCCGAGGACGATCGTGGCGATCGTCGCCGGCAGGATCGTCGACCAGCCCATGCCGTTGAGGGTGCCCGCGCCCCACGTGGCGGCGGCCATCGCGAGATCGAGGTCGGCGCGCATGATCAGCCACGTGTTGAAGGCGCTGAGCATCGCGGTGAGCGCGATGCCGACGATGATGAGCCGGAAGCCCTGGACGCCGCCCTTCCACGTGAGGACGTAGACGAGGACGGCGGTGAGGATGCCGCCGAGGATCGCGCCGAAGGCGGTGGAGACGAAGCTCGTCCCGAAGAAGATGATCGTCACGATGCCGCCGGTGTAGGCGCCGGTGGAGAAGCCGATGATGTCCGGGCTGCCGAGCGGATTGCGCGTCAGCGACTGGAAGACGGCTCCGGAGACGCCGAGGCCGGCGCCGAGGACGATGCCGGCGACGATCCGCGGGGCCCGCCATTCGCCGACGACGGTGTTGACGATGCGCTGGTCGGCGACCCCGAAGAGGCCTTCGAACACCTCGGCGGGGGTGAGGGAGAACTCCCCGAGAAGAAGGCCGAAGAAGCCGCAGACGAGGGCGAGGAACGCGACGATGCCGGCGGCCACGACGACGCGGACGTCGATGCGGTGGCCGAGCACCCGGGCCATGGGCCGACCGAAGTCGATCCGCTCCCCCGCGGCCACGCCCTTGCCGGGGACGAGTTCGCGGACCGGGCTGGTGTCTGCGGCTGCCGATGTCGGGCTCACAGGCCGCTCGCTTTCTTCCGGCGCACGAGCGCGATGAGGACGGGGGCGCCGACGAAGGCGGTGACGACGCCGACCTGCAGCTCACCGGGCTTCATGACGACACGGCCGATGATGTCGGAGGCGAGCAGGAGGATCGGGGACAGGATGAGCGAATAGCTGAGGATCCACCGCTGGTCGGGACCGACGATCCACCGCGCGATGTGCGGGATCATCAGCCCGATGAAGCCGATCGGACCGGCCGCTGCGGTGGCGGCTCCGGCGAGGAGGGTGACGGCGATGATCGAGAGGATCCGCGTGCGATTGACCGAGGTGCCGAGGCTCGCGGCGAGATCGTCACCGAGGGCGACGGCGTTGAGCGAGTGCGAGAGCGCCAAGGCCAGGACGATGCCGATCGCGATGAACGGGACGACCGCGGAGACCGTGTCGAAGTCGCGGCCGGCGATCGCACCGACGTCCCACGAGCGGAACGCGTCGAACGCACGTTCGTTGGTGAGCAGGATGCCCTTCGTCAGTCCCGTGAGCACGGCGGCCACGGCGACCCCGGCGAGGGTGAGACGGATGGGATCGACCGTGCGGGTGCGCCCGGCGGAGCCGATGACGTAGACGCCGGTCGTTGCGAGCAGGGCGCCGAGGAAGGCGAACCAGACGTAGCCGCTGATCGAGGTGATGCCGAAGAATCCGATGCCGACGGTGACGGCGAACGACGCTCCGGCATTGACGCCGAGGATGCCGGGATCGGCGAGCGGGTTGCGGGTGAGCGCCTGGATGAGCGCCCCGGACAGCCCGAGTCCCATGCCGACGATGATGCCGAGCACGGTCCGCGGGAACCGCAGCTCGAGGACGACGAGCTGATCGTCGCTGCCGGAGGGGGCGACGAAAGCGCCGATGACCTCCGAGACCGGCATGTCCCGCGTGCCGATCGCCAGGGATGCGAGGATGACGACGACGAGGGCGATGAGCGCGATGACGAGGCCGATGGCCCGTCGCGCCTTGAGTGCGGCCGAGGTCGAGGGCTTCGAAGTGGAGTCTGCTGTCGCCGAGGCGGGGGTGGCGAGAGCAGTCATCGGAAGATCCTCGGAGGTCGATTGATTAAGGACAGGCTAACCACAATCTAGCCCAACTGCGCCCCTCAGCCAACCGCCTCCGCGCTCATGCGGATGTGATCTTGCCGATCCTCTCAGAAACCTGACGCTGGATGCGCGAGAGCATTCCGCTCATGCCCCGCAGTCGCAGCGGGCTCACCGCGTCGGTCAGCGACAGCCGCAGAGGCAGGTCCGCGGGGACGGAGAGCACCGTCTCAGCGGTCTGCCCGTCGAGGCCCTCGGAGAGGATACCGGCGAACCCGCGGGTCGTCGGCGCCTCCGGTGGGGCGGAGAAGTGGAGGCGCACGGTCGCCTGCTCACCGCTGTCGGGGTCGTCGACCTCGGTGACGAGGAAGATCGGCGACTGGCATTCGGGCACCGGTTCGAGGAGCTCGGGATGATCGGCGTACTTCGCCGGCAGCTCGGGCAGCTCATTCGAGAACTCGAGGAGCAGCTGGAGCCGCTCGGCCGGCTCGGTCTCGGCGAAGTCGGTGACGATCTCGGCCAGCGAGTCCGGCAGGTCGGAGGTGGTGATGTCCGCGGCCATCAGCGTGCCGGCACCTCGCCCGGTTCGGTGCCCGTGGCGATCGGCACGCGCACTGCGTTGCCCCACTCCGTCCACGACCCGTCGTAGTTGCGGACGTGGTCGTAGCCGAGCAGGTGCTGGAGGACGAACCACGTGTGGCTCGAGCGCTCTCCGATCCGGCAGTAGGCGATGACATCGTCGGAGGTGCCGAGACCCGCCCCGTCGGTGTAGATGGCGCGCAGCTCATCCGCGGTGCGGAACGTGCCGTCCTCGTTCGCGGCCTTCGCCCACGGCACCGACTGCGCCCCGGGGATGTGACCGCCGCGCAGGGCGCCCTCCTCGGGGTACGCGGGCATGTGCGTGCGTTCGCCGCTGTACTCCTCGGGGCTGCGGACGTCGATGAGCGGGCGTGTGCCGAGTCCGTCCCTGACCTCGGGCAGGAAGGCCCGCAGCGTCTGGTCGTCACGCTCGACGACCGGGTAGTCGGTGGTCTCCCGCTGCGGCTTCTCGGTCGTCATCTCCCGACCCTCGGCCTCCCACTTCGCCCGGCCGCCGTCCATCAGCCGGACGTCGGCGTGGCCGAAGAGCGAGAACACCCACAGCGCGTAGGCGGCCCACCAGTTGGACTTGTCGCCGTAGAAGACGATCGTGTCGTCCCGGGAGATCCCCTTGGCGGCCATGAGCGCTGCGAATCCCGCACCGTCGACGTAGTCGCGAGAGACGGGGTCATTGAGTTCGGTGTGCCAATCGACCTTGACGGCACCGGGGATGTGGCCGGTCTCGTAGAGGAGGACGTCTTCGTCGCTTTCGACGATGACGACGCCGGGATCGCTCGCATGCTCGGCCACCCAGTCGGTGCTCACCAGTCGGGATCCGTCGGCGTAGTCGGCGAACTTGGGAGTCTGGTCGATGGGTGCGCTCACGCGTTCCTCCTGTGGGATCGATGTCAGTTCAGCGTGTCCGAGGTCGCTGCGGCCGCCTCGGCGGCCGGTGCAGCGTCCTCTGTGGCGACAACGCCGTGTTCAGCCAGCATATTCCGGTCGGTTGAGGAACGTCCGCAGGGCCGTCACGAACGCCTCCGGCTTCTCCGAATGGACCCAGTGCCCCGATCCCTTGACGGTGACGAGTGTGGTTCGGGGGAAGAGGGAGCGCATGAGCGGCAGCTGTGTGCGGTCGATGTAGTCCGATTCCGCGCCGGCGACCCAGAGCACGGGGCGGGGGAACTGCCTCGCACCCGTGTCCGCAGCGACGAGGTCGGACGCCTCCGGAAAGCCGCCGATGACCGGGAGGTTCGCCCGCAGCATCGTGAGGTTCGGCTGCCACGCATAGCCGCCCGAATCCGGTCTGAGGTTCTGCAGGAGGAAGCCGCGCACCGTGGGGTCGGGGATCGTCTCCTGCAGGGCCGCATCCGCCTCGGTGCGCGAGGACACGGTGTCGAGGTCGAGTTCGGCGAGGCTCGTGAGCAGGTGGTCGAACGTGCCGACGTCTCCCCCGCCGCTCGGAGCGATGTCGACGACGACGAGGCGGTCGACGAGGTCGGGATGGCGGAGCGCGAGCACCATCGCCACCTTGCCCCCGAGGGAATGGCCGACGAGGTGGACGGGGCGATCCTCAGGATCGGTCGCCTCGGTGATGGCGGCGGCCACGGCATCCGCGGTCGCGACGTAGCTGAAGGCGTCCGTCCACGCCGATTCCCCGTGATCGGGGAGGTCGACGAGGAGGCTCGAGAACTCCGGGCTCAGGGCCTTCGCGATCGACGCGAAGTTCTTGCCGCGCCCGAACAGTCCGTGGAGGAAGACGATGAGCTTCCCCGTGTCTCCGATGCGTCTGCTGGCGATCTCACTCACGCCACCAGCCTACCCGTCAGCGGCGCCCTGTCACCGTCTTCGCCAGCGCGGCCAGGGAGGCGTCGAGGAAGGCCGGCGGGAAGACAGGGAAGCCGCCGAAATCGTCGCGCACCGCCTGCGTCGTCCCCGACCAGTCGTAAGTCAGGGTCACCTCGGTGCCTCCGTCGACGGGCGCGAGGTCGTAGCGCCAGCGCCAGCCGCCGACGGCGACGTCGCCCGTGCCGTCGTCCTGGCCGGGATCCCAGCTGATCGCCGTGTCGGGTTCGAAGGCGGTGACGACATTGTCCATCCGGTAGGCCCCACCGGCCTGTTCGAGGAACATGTTCATCGAGAAGACCTGCCCGACGCGGGTGATCGGTTCGGCCGAGATCGCCGAGCGCACCCAGTCGCCGGGTTCGGTGTCCTGGTGGCGCCCGGGATCGGCGAGCACCGCGAAGATCTCCGCCGGTGATGCTGCGATGACGCGGGTGCTCGACATCTTGTCGCCGGGATAAGTCGTCTGGGAGCGGGCTGCGCGCGTGTCGGCCATGGCCTCAGCCTAGGCACGGGGAGGGGAATTGGGAAGTCCGCGCCGAGGGCGCCGTGAACTCATGGGTAGGGTGTGGACATGGACTTGCACTTCTCCGAATACGACACGCGCGTCGCCGGCTACGCCGTGATCGTCAACGACAGCGATGAGATCCTGCTCAGCTGGTTCAACGGCGGTGGCGAGCCCAACCGTGCCCTGTGGACGCTGCCGGGCGGAGGCATCGACTACGAGGAGAGCATCGAGGACGGCACCGTGCGGGAGATCCGGGAGGAGACCGGGTTCGACGCCGAGCTCGTCCGCCCGCTGACGACGCACAGCTTCACGGAGAAGCACCGCCGCAGCGGGCGCCCCTTCAAGGGTGTGCGAGTCGTCTATCTCGCGCGGATCGTCGGCGGCAGCCTCGGCACCCTCGAGGTCGACGGCACGACCGACAGGGCCGAGTGGATCTCGATTCCCGCGCTCGCGCGCATCCGCCACGCCCGCATCATCGACGTTGGCCTCGAGGCGTGGCGGACCGATGCGGCGAAGGGGCAGAACAGCCGGTGAGGGTCTCCCGCCGCCTGCCGCGCGCCGCTACTTGACGGCGGGCTTGAGGAGCTCCGGCATCGTCTGGGCGGCATAGCGCGCCGAGAGCACCGAGTTGAGCGAGAACGCCTTGCGCACTTCGTCGTTGTCCTGAGTGAGCACGACCGAGCGGCCGTCGGCGACCGCGGGAATCCGCTGGAATGCGGAATCCTCGGTCACCTCGGTGTCGGGGATGTAGATCGGGAAGACGAGGAGGAGATCCGCGTCGAGGTCGTCGAGCTTCTCCTCCGACACCGGCACCGTGAAGCCCTCGGGCTGGAGTGCGTCGATCGTCGGAGACTGGGTGAATCCGAGGTTCTCCATGAACTGCACGCGCTCGGTGCCCTTGATGTAGGCGCCCCAGCCCTCGGAGGTCTTCGCCGCCACGGTCACGGTCTTGCCGTCGAACTCGGGGTTGGCGTCGCGGGCGACTGCGAATTCGGCGTCGAGGTCCTCGAGCTGCTTCTTGCCCTTCTCCTCCTCGCCGAGTGCTTCGGCGACCATCGTCACCTGCTGATCCATCGACGTCAGGTAGTTGTCGCCGCCTTCGGGCGGGCCCACCGTCGGGGCGATCTCGCTGAGGCGGTCGTAGCGCTCCTGCTCGCCCGAGCTCTTCGTGTCGAGGATGAGGTCGGGCTCGAGTGCGGCGATCGCCTCGTAGTCGGGTTCGAGGGTGGCGATGATCTCCGGAGGCGTGTCGTAGAGGTCCGCCGCCCACGGCCCGACGCCGGAACCGCCGAACTCGACCCAGTCGGAGGCGCCGACGGGCTGGACGCCGAGCGCGAGTGCCGTCTCCGCATCGCCCCAGCCCAGAGCCACGACGCGCTGCGGGTCGGCGGGAACCTCGACGGCGCCGAACTTCGTGTCGACGCTGGCCCCCGTCGCGGTCGTCTCCGCATCGCCGGCGCCGCCGCCCGAGCACGCGGTGAGCAGGAGGACAGAGGCGAGGATGGGGGCGAGGATTCTGCGCATGGATCTCTTTCGTCGGAGTTTAGGCAAGCCTAGCTTAATCCATAGCGAGGTGTGGGGTGAACGCCACCAGCCGCCGACGATCGGGTCGCTCAGCGCTCGGGTTTGATCTCGAGCCCGTCGACGTCGACCTTCTCGAGCGGCACGAGTCCGGCAGGGCGGCCCTTGACGAGCCGGTAGATGCCCCACACGAGGAGGAAGGCGGGCAGGCCGATGTAGGCGGAGGCGACCTCGAGGACGCGGCCGTCGACGACGGCCTCGATGTTCTGTCCGGCGACGACGACGATAAGCATGATGAGCGCGATGATCGGCCCGATGGGGAAGAGCGGTGCCCGGTAGGGCAGGTCGGCGACGCTGTGACCCTGGCGGACGTAGGCGCGACGGAACCGGAAGTGACACCAGGCGATGCCGATCCACACGATGAACCCGGAGAGACCGGAGACGTTGATGAGCCAGGTGTAGGCCGCCCCGTCGCCCATCACCTCGGTGAGGAATCCGAAGAGCCCGATGAAGGCGGTCGCGAAGAGGGCCATGACGGGCACGCCGCGGGCGTTGAGACGGGCGAACAGTCGTGGGGCGGTGCCGTCCTTCGCCATCGCGTAGAGCATCCGGGTCGAGGCGTAGAGTCCGGAGTTGCCGGCGGAGAGGATCGCGGTGAGGATGACGGCGTTCATCACGCTCGCGGCCACGGCGATGCCCGCGCGTTCGAAGACGAGGGTGAACGGGGAGGCGGTGATGTCGTCGTTGTCCGCCGCGGCCAGCAGGGACGGATCCGTGTAGGGCAGGAGGAATCCGATGACGACGATCGCTCCGATGTAGAAGAGCATGATCCGCCAGAACACGGTCCGGATGGCCCGCGGCATGTCGCGGCGGGGGTCCCGGGATTCGCCCGCGGTGACGCCGACGAGCTCGGTGCCCTGGAAGGAGAAGCCGGCGATCATGAACACGGAGATGATCGAGACCCACCCGCCGACGAACGGCGCCTCCCCGGTCGTCCAGTTGCTCAGTCCCGGTGAGCTGCCGCCGATGATGCCGGCGATCATGAGGACGCCGAGGACGAGGAATGCGAGCACGGCCGTGACCTTGATCGCGGCGAACCAGAACTCGCCTTCGCCGAAGGCGCGGGCGGAGAGGAAGTTGAGGCCGGTGAGGAGGGCGAGGAAGACGGCCGCCCAGATCCATGCGGGCACGTCGGGCACCCAGAAGGACATGATGACGCCGGCGGCGACGAGTTCGGCAGCCAGGGTGATCGCCCAGTTGAACCAGTAGTTCCAGCCCATCGCGAAGCCGAAGGAGGGGCTGACGTACTTCGAGCCGTACGTGTGGAAGGACCCGGCGACGGGCAGATGGGTCGACATCTCGCCGAGGGACTGCATGACGAAGAGGACCATGATCCCGATGACGGCGTACGCGAGCAGCGCCCCGCCGGGGCCGGCTTGGGAGATCGTGCCGCCCGATCCGAGGAAGAGGCCGGTGCCGATGGCGCCGCCGATCGCGATCATCTGCAGGTGACGCGACCGCAGTCCCCGCTTGAGTTCCCGGGAGTTCTCGTTCCGGGTGGTCGTCGCCGAGGTGGTCGGCTGTTGCATTGTGTCCCCTGCTCGCATTCGGTCGGGTCCCGGTTGCGGGCCCCGGCCATTCTTATCACATGAAGGCGACGGGAGCGGGGCATGCAGGATGGTCTGGGCATCTCGACACCAGCCCGGGCGGAGACCCGAGCACCGGCAGAGATCAGCGAGCCTTCACGTCCGGTCGAGGAAGCGCAGGACCGCCGCGACCCGACGGCTCGTCGTCTCCCCTGCCTGGAGGTCGAGTTTGTCGAAGATCGCGCTGATCGCCTTCTCCACCGAGCTGATCGAGACGTAGAGGCGCTCGGCGATGCCGCGGTTCGACAGTCCCTCGGCCATCGCCGCGAGGACATCGTGCTCCCGGGGGCTGAGCGCCTCGAGCGTCGACTGCCGCTCCGAGGTGCGCAGGAGCTGCCGGACGACCTCGGGGTCGATGACGGTGCCGCCGGCGGCGATGCGCATGACCGAGTCGAGGAACCGGTCGATGTCGGTGACCCGGTTCTTCAGCAGGTAGCCGACACCGACCGATTCGGAGCTGAGCAGCTCGGTCGCGTACTCGTGGAGGACGTACTGGCTGAGCACGAGCACTCCGATGTCCGGGTGGGTGCGCTTGATCGTCAGCGCCGCCTCGAGGCCCTCCGTCGTGTGCGTCGGCGGCATCCGCACGTCGACGATCGCCAGCTGCGGGGCCAGGGCGTCGACGGCCGCGAGCAGCTGGGTTCCGTCATCGACGGAGGCGACGACGGAGATCCCCTCGTCCTCGAGGAGACTGCGCACGCCCTCCCGCAGGAGGACGGCGTCGTCGGCGAGGACGACGCGCAGCGCGTCACGGCTCGCCGGCGTCGGCGCATTCGTGCGGGTGGGCTCAGTCATAGGGGATCTCCGCTCTCACTGTGGTGCCCTCACTCACCGGGCTGATGATCTCGAGTCGACCGTCGAGCGCACTGACCCGCCGGGAGAGGCCCTGGAGCCCGCCCCCACGCAGGTCAGCGCCTCCCCGGCCGTCGTCGACCACCTCGGCGACCAGTGCGGTCCCACCGTCGTGGACGCGGATGGTGATCGCCGAGGCGGCGGCGTGCTTGACGACGTTCGTCACGGCTTCGCGGACGACGAAGTACGCGGCCGATTCGACGGCCTGCGGGATGCGCCTGGCCGGCTGCTCGAGGATCGTCACCGGCACCGGGCAGTGGTCGGCGATGCGCGTGAGCACCGACGCCAGCCCGTGCTCGTCGAGGGCGGTCGGATAGACCCGCCACGCCACCTCCCGCATCTCGTCGATGAGGTCCTGGGACTGGACGAGCGCACTGTCGAGGAGAGCCGCCGCCTTCTCCGGGTCGTGGGCCCGGCGGGCCCGGGCGATGAGGACGGACAGGGACACGACGTTCTGCTGCACCCCGTCGTGGAGGTCGCGTTCGATGCGGCGGCGTTCGTCGTCGATGGCGACGACGACCCCGCGGCGGGTGGTGATGAGCTCCGTGATGCGGCTGTGGACCGCGGTCGGTCGGCTCACCTGACCGGCGGAGGCGTCGATGCGCCCGTGCAGCCAGTTGCCGAGTTCGGCGAGGAGGACCGCGCCGATGAGGTTCGCCGCCCCGTAGAGGACGCCGACGAGGAGCAGCGGCTGGCTCATCGTCCACAGCGAGAAGCTGATCGTCACCCCGCCGCCGGCGAACAGCCCCTGGATGAGCGCGCCGAGGGTGACGAAGACGAAGCCGGTGAGGAGGTTGACCACGGGCACTACGATGAGGAGGGCGACGAGGCCGGTCAGGGCGAAGAAGCCGCGCCCCGGCCGGGCGTCTGCGAGCACGATGCCCAGGGTCCGCTCCTGCCGGGTCCGCTCCCAGGTCAGGACGCGACGGGAGAACGCCGAGGCGGGCGGGAGGCACGCGGCGAGCAGCAGCGGCAGGCAGAGGACGCCGCCCCACAGCACCCCGAGCACGGAGAGCGACCACCGCCGGAGGAACATGCGGGGTTCGCGCGGGATCGTCGCGGGCCACGGCATGGCTCGATCGTAGCAACGCAGGTCAGGGCGTCTGGAGGGGTCAGACCTCACATCTCGTTCCGGTTTTCCGCAGCGCGTCGGCGGGCGATCCCGTCCCGGGAATGCGCTCCGCCTCGTACCGGCGAGCACGGCCGCGTCACTAGGGTCGATGACCATGGACTTCGCTCTCGACCTCATCCAGCAGACGCTGACCTCCCCGTGGCTCTACCTCCTCATCGCCGTCGTCGCCGCCCTCGACTCCCTCGTCCCGATCGTGCCCTCGGAGACCGTCGTCATCACCGCCGCCGCGTACGCCGTGACCGGCAGTCCGGCGGCGGTGGGCATCATCGCGGCGGCGGCCGTCGGTGCGCTCCTCGGCGATCTCGCCGCCCACCTCGTCGGCCGCGGCGGCAGTCGCGCCACCGACCGGTGGGTCCGGTCGGCCCGGCTGCGCCGGCTGCTCGCCTCGACGGCGGAGATGTTCGCCGTCCGGGGCGGTGCGATGCTCGTGGCAGGGCGGTTCATCCCCGGCGGGCGGACAGCGACGACGATCGCCTCGGGGATGCTCCGCTATTCCCTGCCCCGGTTCCTCGCCGTGGACTTCCTCGGGGCGCTGGCGTGGGCGGTCTACTCGACGGGAATCGGGCTCCTCGGTGGGGCCGTCTTCGCCGATCAGCCGCTGTGGGGTGTCGTCCTCGGCGTCGGCATCGCGCTCACCCTCACCGGTCTCGCCGAGGTGGCCCGCCGTCTCCGGGCGAAGCGGAGGGCCGCTGTTGCCGGGCCCGAGGTGCCCGTGCCCGCGGCGGCCCCGGTCGTGCCGCGGGAATGTGACCCGACCGCAGAGCGCGCCCTCCTCATGCGCTCCGGTCGAACTCGCCTGCTCGCAGCTGCACGAGAGTGAGATCGAGCAGCGGGGTCGGCACCCCGAGGTCGCGCGCCGTCGTCTGGAGGTGGCCGAGGATGTGCTCGGTCTCGTTCGGCAGTCCAGCCGTGACGTCTCGGTAGAGCGAGGAGGTGAAGGCGGAGCCCTCGGCGGTGAGCATCGAGAGGGTGGCCGCCCGGGCCCGCGCGGAGACCGGGTGGCCGGCCGCCATGGCGACGGCTTCGAGTTCGTCGATGATCCCCACGACGTGGGGTTCGCCGCCGGCGGCCATGATCGCGCCGACCGGTGCCCGGAAGAGGCACGTGACGACACCGGCCGCGGCGATGAACACCCATTTCTCCCACAGGGCGTCGTCGATGCCGTCGATGACCTGCAGCCGGAAGCCGGGGACGTCGAGCGCGTCGACGACCGCGGGTGGGACCTCTCCCCCGCCGAGGCGGCCGATCGTCATCGTCGCGAGATCCGTCATCTGGACGATGTCGGCCCCGCGCATCGTGCCGACGATCTTGACGAGCCCGCCGAGCACCTGCCCGGGGAACTCCGCCTCGAGGCGACCGATCTGCGCCATCCCGTTGAGGAACGGGATGATGAGGGTCCGGGGTCCGACGGCCGGTCGGAGGTCGGCGATGATCGATTCGAGGGCACCGGCCTTGACGGCGACGAGGATGAGATCGACCGGGGTCGGTTCGGCCGCGAGCTCCTCCGCCGTCGTCACGGCCACCGGGTTCGTCCGGTCCTCGTCGGGGGCGATGAATCGCAGGCCGTTCTCTCTCAGAGCCTCGGCGCGGGCGGGCCTGACGAGGAAGGTGACGTCGCGGCCGGCTTCGACGAGACGGGTGCCGAAGGCGCCGCCGGTCGCGCCGGCTCCGGCGATGAGGATTGTCACAGGGTGCCGTCCTTCGGGGTCGTGCCAGGGGTCGTGGCAGTGGTCGTATCGGGGTCAGCGGAAGTCAGCTGCGCGCGCAGCCGAGCGGCCGCCTCGGCGGGGTCAGGCGCCTCGGTGATCGCGCGGACGACGACGATGCGCGTCGCTCCGGTCTCCTGCACGGATGTGAGACGGTCACCGGCGGAGATCCCGCCGATCGCGAACCACGGCTTTTCGGTCGTCCCGCTCACCGTCGCCAGCGGTTCGAGTCCGGCGGCGGGGCGTCCGGGCTTCGTCGGGGTCTCCCACACGGGGCCGAGGCAGAAGTAGTCGATCTCCGGGTCGGCGGCGGCGGCGAGCGCCTGCTCGACCGAATGCGTCGACCGGCCGAGGATGACGTCGTCGCCGAGCACCGTGCGGGCCTGCGCGCTCGTCAGGTCGCCCTGTCCGACATGGAAGACGTCCGCGCCGACGAGGAGGGCGACATCGGCGCGGTCGTTGACGGAGAAGAGCTTCCCGTGCCGGTGGGCGGCCTCGCGGAGGATCTCGAGGGCGGCGATCTCCTCCCTGGCCTCCAGGCCCTTGTCGCGGAGCTGGATGATGTCGACGCCCCCGGCGTATGCGGCGTCGAGGAACTCACCGAGGTCGCCCTGCTGCGTGCGGGCGTCGGTGCAGAGGTAGAGCCGGGCGGAGGCGAGCGCACGGGTCCGCGCGGCGTCCCGGCCGGTGGAGTCGCGGTCGACCGGGTGCCCTGCGTGCTCAGCAGGGGCGGTCACGGGGTCTTGCACTGCGGGAGACGTTGGCATCGTGGGAACCATGCTCCTAGAGTAGAGGAGTTCGCGGGAGCCTCGCTGGGAGGCTGAGAGGGCTTCGTGCCGACCGCCTCACCTGATGCGGGTCATGCCGCCGGAGGGAGAATCGCATGGACGTCATCGTCGTCGGCGCCGGGATCATCGGCCTGGCCACGGCGTGGGAGCTGCACCGGCGCGGGGCGGCCGTCACCGTCATCGATCCGCACCCGGGCTCGGGTGCCACCGCGGCCGCGGCCGGGATGATCGCCCCTGCCGCCGAGATCGCGTGGGGCCAGACTCCGCTGTTTCCGCTCATGCGCGCCTCCGCCGACCTCTACCCCGACTTCACTGCGGCACTGACCCGGGAATCGGGGGCCGACCTCGGGGAGACGGCGACCGCCACACTCGTCTGCGCCGGTGACCGCGCGGATCTCACGGCCCTGCGCGAACTCAGCACTCTCCAGTCCGCGGCCGGTTCCGACCTCGAACTGCTCACCGGATCCCGCGCCCGCGACCTCGAACCAGCCCTGGCCCCCGGTGTGTGCGGGGCCGTCCTCATTCCCGGCGATCATGCGATCGATCCCCGGAGGGTGACGCGCGCGCTGCTCACCGTCCTCGGCGACCGCGTCATCGAGGACCGGGTGACGGGACTGGTCGGCGATGAGGGATCGCCGACCGGTGCTGCCTCGGCCCGGACGACCGGAGTCGAGCTCGCCTCGGGGTGTCGGCTGCACGCCGATCAGGTCGTGCTCGCCGCAGGCATGGCCCACAATGCGATCGCCGGCGCTCCCGAGCTGCCGCTGCGGGCCGTCCACGGCGACGTCATCCGGCTCCGATCGGATCCCGGCGCGCCCCCGCTGCTCACCCGGACGATCCGGGGACTCGTCGCCGGTCGGCCCGTCTACGTCGTGCCGCGGCCCGATGGGGAGCTCGTCCTCGGGGCGACGTCCCGGGAGGACGGCCAGGCGGGCATCCTCGCCGAGGGCGTCCACCGTCTCCTCCACGACGCCGAACGCCTCGTGCCCGGGCTCCTCGGATGTGAGATCACCGAGATCACGGCACGGGCCCGGCCCGGCTCGCCCGACGATCTCCCCCTCCTCGGTCGCACCGACCCCGGTCTCGTCGTCTCCACCGGGTACTTCCGCCACGGGGTGCTCCTCGCACCGTTCGGGGCCCGCCTCGGCGCGGATCTCGTCGTCGGCGCGGACTCCGCGTGGCTGCCCGTCGGTGCGCGCGAGGCTGTGGCACCGGCACGGTTCGAGTCCGACCACTCGCCATCATCACCGCAGTCACCGGCTGCACCACTGCTGACAGCGCTGACAGCAAGGAAGGGATCATGACCATCACTCTCAACGGCGACCGCCGGGACATCACCGCGGGCACGACCGCCCGCACCCTCGTCGAGGACATCACCGGACGGCAGCTGAGCGAAGACGGCACCCCGGTCGACGGCGGCCGCCTCGGGGTGGCCCTCGCCGTCGACGGCGAAGTCGTGCGACGCGGTCTGTGGGCCGGCTTCACCATCACCGACGGCCACACCGTCGACATCGTCACCGCAGTCCAGGGAGGCTGACATGAGCTGGACCATCGACACCGTCACCTTCGACTCCCACCTCGTCATGGGCACCGGTGGGGCGAGCACTCTGCGCATCCTCGAGGACGCCCTGACCGCCTCGGCGACAGAGCTGACGACGGTCGCGATCCGCCGCTTCGACGCCGCGGCGAGGGATTCGGTGTTCGCGCTCCTCGAACGGCTGGGCATCCGCTCGCTGCCGAACACGGCCGGCTGCTACACGGCTCGCGATGCCGTGCTCACCGCTCAGCTGGCCCGGGAGGCGCTCGAGACGAACTGGGTCAAACTCGAGGTCATCGCCGACGAGGACACCCTGCTGCCCGACCCCGTCGAACTCTTCCGCGCCACCGAGGAGCTCGTCCTCGACGGCTTCACGGTCTTCGCCTACACGAACGACGATCCCGCGCTGGCGAAGCGGCTCGAGGACGCCGGGGTCGCCGCGGTCATGCCCGCCGGCGCCCCGATCGGTTCGGGCCTGGGCATCCTCAACCCGCACAACATCGAGACGATCGTCTCCCGCGCCCAGGTGCCCGTCATCCTCGATGCGGGCATCGGCACCGCCTCGGACGCCGTCCTGGCCATGGAGCTCGGGTGCACCGCGGTGCTGCTTGCCTCCGCCGTCACCCGCGCTCACGACGCCCCGGCGATGGCGCAGGCGATGCGGCTCGCCGTCGACGCCGGTCGCCTGGCGGCCGGGGCGGGACGGATCCCCAAACGCCCGCTCGCGCTGGCATCGTCGCCCGAGGACGGGCGGGTCACCGCGGAGACCGCCCGCACGACCTCGGTCGAGAACCTGGTGATGGGGCCGTGAGACCGCTCGTCGAACCCGGACCCGAACTCACTCCCGCGGAGATCGCACGCTACTCCCGGCATCTCAGCCTGCCCGATGTCGGGGTGACCGGTCAGCGGCGTTTGCGCGCGGCGAAGGTCCTCGTCATCGGCGCCGGCGGTCTCGGCGCCCCGGTCCTCCAATACCTCGGGGCGGCCGGGATCGGGCAGCTGACCGTCATCGACGACGATGTCGTCGACGTCTCGAACCTGCAGCGCCAGATCCTCCACCGGGATGCCGATGTCGGCCGTCCCAAGGTCGAATCCGCACGCGATGCCCTGCGCCGGCTCGATCCCGGCCTCACCGTCGAGACGGTTGCCGAGCGCCTGAGCCCCGACAACGCTCTCGAGCTCTTCGCCGCCCACGACCTCGTCATCGACGGGGCGGACAACTTCGCGACCCGCTACCTGTCCAATGACGCCGCCGAACTCACCGGCACACCCCTGGTGTGGGGAACGATCTTCCGCTTCGAGGGGCAGGTGAGCACGTTCGCCCCCGGTCACGGTCCGATGCTGCGTGACCTCTTCCCCGACATCCCCGACGCCGATTCCGTGCCGAACTGTGCCGAGGGCGGAGTGCTCGGGGTGCTCTGCGGGCTCGCCGGGTCGCTCATGGCCGCCGAGGCGATCAAGCTCATCTGCGGCATCGGCGATCCCCTGCTCGGCCGCCTGCTGCGGGTCGATGCGCTGAACACGAGCTTCACGACGCTGCGCTTCTCGCCCGACCCGGACCGCCCCGCCGTCACCGATCTCGCCGAGGTGGCCCTCGCGTGTGCGACACCGGCAGTGGGGGCTCCGGCTCCCGCCGGGGTGGCGGAGGTCACGGCCGACGAGGTCCGCGCGCTCACCTCGGCGCCGGTGATCGTCGATGTCCGGGAGGCGTGGGAGCGGGAGCTCGAGGCGATTCCCGGCAGCGTGCACGTCCCCCTCGACGACGTCGTCGACCGCGGTTGGCCGTCGCTCGCCGAGGCGGTCGGCCCGGCCACCGACATCGTCGTCCATTGCAGGTCGGGGGTGCGGTCGGCTCGCGCCGTCTCGGCAGTGAGCAGCGAGGTGCCACCGAACGTTCGCATCCGGTCATTGGCCGGAGGCATCGAGGCGTGGGCGGCGACGGAGACTACGCCAGTTCGCTGAGGCGGCGACGCAGTCCGTTCTCGCCTGCTCGCATGACGATGCCGTGCATGCCGGCGGAGATCGGCCTGAGGACCCGGACGGATCGCCGTCTGGTCGTCACGCACCAGGTCGCGGAGATCGCGGTGAGCGGCCCGGTGCGCGCCAGAGTCCAGACGCCGACGCCGCGCAGGTCGCCGTCGGCGAGGAGGCGCACCTGCCGCGGTGGACTGAGACCCTCGATGGACAGCGTGATGTCGAACGCGACGCCGAGGGGGCTGCGCACGGTGATCTCCGCGCGGCTGCCGGGGTGGACACCGGAGTCGTCCGTGGTGGCCGCGGCGATGCCCGGCCACCACTGCGGCCAGGCCTCGACTTCTGTGAGGACCGACCACACCGCAGGAAGGGGATCGGCCACCCGCCACACCGACTCGAAGTGGAAGGGCGCGGACTCACCGGGGCGGGGGCGGGTGTGCTCGTGGCTCATGGCGGGCCTCCGTTCGATGCGTCGTCCTTCGACGGTAGTCTGGGTGGCGTGCCAGCCGAAAATCGCCGACCCCGCAGACCGTCGCCGCTCGGCGGGCGGAAGCCGACGAAGGACGACCTCGCGCAGTTCGCCACCGACGATCCCGACGCCATCGACGATGTTCTCCCGGCCGGACCGGGAGGACTCTCCCTGCTCATCGTCGGCATCAATCCGGGACTGTGGACGGCGGCGGTCAATGCGCCCTTCGCCCGTCCGGGCAATCGCTTCTGGCCCTCGCTCCATCGGGGCGGGCTGACCGATCACCTCGTCGATGCCTCTCTCGGTCTCTCCGCCGAGGATGAGGAGCATCTGCTCTCCCGGGGCATCGGGATCACCAACCTCGTCGGGCGGGCCACTGCCCGGGCAGATGAGCTGACGAACGAGGAGCTGCGCGCCGGCGGTGCCCGCCTCGTCGCGCGCTTGGCCGATCTTCGGCCGGCAGCCGTGGCGATCGCCGGGATCACCTCGTTCCGGATCGCGTTCTCCCAGCCGAAAGCGACGCTCGGCGTTCAGGACACTTCGCTCATTCCCGGGTGGCCGGAGGACGTCGCTCTGCGCGTCGTGCCGCAGCCGAGCGGCTTGAACGCGCATTACAACATCGCGGCCCTCGCCGACATCTGGCGGGAGACGTGGGCTGCCATCGAGTCGTGACCTCGCCGGGCTGACGACGGGGCCTCCGCCGGATCAGGGTGAGGCCGCTGCCGGGGTCATGACCCGTCCGCCCCGGGGCTCGTCGCCGCTGGCTGACCGAAATGCTCCCGGCAGCGGGCGACGTAGGTGTCGAGGCCGCCGACGTGGCTGGCGTCGATGTCGGTGGCGGCGCCGGTCGGCTGCGCGGCGATGCGCTCATGGAACACGGCGTCGCGACCGCAGATCGTGCAGACTGCGGTGAGCTTCGTGACGTCCTCGGCGAGTGCCATGAAGGTCGGCAGCGGTTCGAACGGTGCACCGTCGAAGGTCACGCAGAGGCCTTCGACGATGACCGTGGCACCCGTGGCCAGGAGGTCGTCGACGACCGGGACGAGGTCGGGACCGAAGAACTGCGCTTCGTCGATGGCGATGAGGTCGAAGTCCTCCGCTGCGGCCGCCGCGGCGAGATCGGAGACATTGCCGACGGGGATCGCGGGAATGTTGACCCCGATGTGCGAGGTGACGGCCGAGAGTTCGGCGCGGGTGTCGAGGGAATGGCTGATGACGAGCGCATTGACGCCGGCGATGCGAGCACGCCGGACACGGCGCATGAGCTCTTCGGACTTGCCGGAGAACATCGGACCGGTGATGACTTCGAGGCGGCCGACCGGGGGCGCAGCGCTGGCGTGCATGGGATCAGCCTAGCCCGAGGCGGTGACACACAGTGGTCGGACCGGGAAACACGGGCGTCGGACCGGGACGCGGCCTCAGTTGCCCTGACCTTGGTTGCCCTGACCTCAGTTGTCGACGGTGACCGTCTTCGAGTCCACGTCCACGGTGACCTCGGTGTCGGCACTGCCGTCCTCGTAGTCGAACTGGTACTCGATGCGATCGTCGTCGGATTCGAGCTTCCAGCTCGTCAGGCGCCCTGTGCCCTGCCCGGCGGCGAGGCCGAGCGCCTCGTCGAACGTCATCGGCGAGCTGAGATCGATGGCCTGCTCGGAGTCCTCGGTGGTGTCCTCGTCGCGGCCGACGACGTCGCCGGAGTCCGCATCGACCGTGACGTCGTAGTCCGTCGTGCCGGAGAGGATCTTCACCTCGTACTGCCACGCGTCGTCACGGCGATCGTGGTCGAGTTCGATGGCGTGGACGGTGCCGTCGCCGACGTCGGCCTGCGCTGCGGTGATCGCGTCCTCGGGGGTCACCTGCGGCTGGACCCGGCTCAGGTCGGCGTCGGCCGACAGCGGCGACTGGCCGGACTGGCCGTCTTGCTCGGACTGGTCTGCTTGCGCGGACGGGCCGGCGGGGGCGCTCTCCTCAGCCGATTCGGAGCTCACCGATCCGGCCTGCGTCGGCTGGCTCGACGCGGCGTCTGCGGTCTGGGATTCGGTATTCCCGCCGGCGCACCCGGTCAGGGCGAGGCTGAAGGCGAGCGTGACGACAGCGGCGAGGTAGGTCGGCTTCGCAGTCTTCATACCAGTCACGGTAGCAACGCGGCCGGGAGCCCGTCAGGAAAATAAGAGAACTATCATCGGATCGACCCGAGTCGGCAGGATCAGTCGAGGCAGAACTCGTTGCCCTCGGGATCGGCCATGACGATGAAACCGGTCTCCATCGGCGGTTTCGGTTCGAACCGCTGCAGACGTTCGGCCCCGAGGGCGACGAGCCGATTGCATTCGGCTTCGAGGGCGTCCATCCGATCGGCACCCTGCAGACCGGGTGCGGCACGGACGTCGAGGTGGATGCGGTTCTTCACCGTCTTCTCCTCGGGGACCGTCTGGAAGAACACCCGCGGGCCGCGCCCGGACGGGTCTTCGATCGCGGCGCGCATGTCCTCCGGTCTCATCTTGACGCCGAGTCCCTCGAGGAACTCCCTCCACGCGTCGAACGGATCCTGCCCGTCGGCGAGCGAGGCACCGGGCGGCCCGGGGATGACGTAGCCGAGGACCTCCGCCCAGAACCTCGCGACGAGGATCGGGTCATGACAGTCGACGGTGATCTGCACGGAACGGCTCATGATGTCTCCTCATCGAGAGTCTGGCGCGTGGTGAGTGTCGGTGGTGCTGACTGTAGCCGACGCCACTGACACGGCAGCGTCGACGCGTCCCACGGGTGACGCATGCGTGACGGTCATGTGCCGCAGAATCCGACGCCCACGGTCCCGAAGCGTCGCACCGCTCTCCCGCTGTCGCTGCCGAACAGCCCGGTCGGAAGAGCCGCATGTCCGGCGTCTGCGCCGACGACCGGCAAACCACCGACAACCATCGAGTCTCCGCGCGAGCTGAGTCTTCCTGCGAGTCCACCGCCGAGCTCTGTCTCAGATGGCGCGCGCACCGCAGCCCCGCATAAAATCGCAACGGCCCTTTTCCCACCAACCCTCTGGAGGACTGCTTGACCACGCAGGAACACGACCTCATCATGCACATCGGACACGACGAGATCGTCATCCGCCAGCGCTACCAGATGATCAGCATCGCCAACGATGTCCTCATCGGCCTGTGGTTCCTCATCGGCAGCTTCATGTTCTTCTCCGACTCGCTCATGTTCGCCGGCACGTGCCTCTTCGTCCTCGGCAGCATCGAGATGCTCATCCGCCCGGTCATCCGCTTCGCCCGCCACATCCACCTGCAGAAATTCCGCACCCCGGGCACGCTGACGACCGAATCGTCCTACGACTACTGAGCCACCGCCGGCCGCGCACCACCGACCACTCGACACCGACCACCCACCACTGGTCTCGCGACACCGCCCACGCTCAGGCGTCGGCGCCAGCCGCGCTCAGACGTCGGCGCCCGTCGCGCCGAGGCGACTCCTGTCGAGAGTGACGATCCGATCGGCGGCCGATCCCGCCCACCGCCGGTCGTGGGTGACCGCGATGACGGCGCCGCCTCGCCCGCAGAAGTCCGCGACGACATCGTTGAGCCTCGCCATCGCCGCCGCGTCCCTGCCCTGTGTCGGTTCGTCGAGCAGAAGGACCGCCGGTTCCGTGATGAGCGCCGAGGCGATGACGACGTCCTTCCGCCGCGCAGTCCCGAGGTCGAAGGGATGGGCTTCGGCCGCCTCGGTGAGGCCCAGCGTCGCCATCGCCGAGGCGACCGCCGCTGCCCGCTCCGCGACGACGGCCTCACGCTCACGCCTCCGATGTCGGGGCAGGGGTGCGGCTCGCCCCAGCTCGCTGGCGACCGTCGAGGCCGAGAGCTGGGTGCCAGGATCCTGACCGACCCATCCGAGGTGCGCGGCTCGCCGGCCGGCGGGCATGCCCGGCAGCACGATGTCCTCGCCGAGGCGGTGCACCGTCATCGCACCCGTCACCGTGGCGCCGCGGCCGAGGAGGCCGGCGAGAGCGCGCAGCAGCGTCGACTTCCCGGCACCGTTCGCACCGGTGAGCGCGAGGAGTTCACCCGGATGCAGCCGGAGATCGACGCCGTCGAGGATCACAGCCCCACCCCGTTCCACCCGCAGGCTCTCGATCGTGAGCACGGGCGCCGGCCGCGGGGTCTGCTGTCCGTCGTCGGGAAGAGCAGGCTTCGGCTCATCGGATTCGGAGGCGAGGGCCGCTGCACCTGGGGACCGGGCAGACGCACGCGCCGGCACCGACATCCACACGCCGTGCCCGGCAATCGCGGCGTCCCCGAGCGAGGCCGGTTCCGCCGCGGCGCCCAGCGTGCCCGAGGAGAGGAAGCTGACGGCGTCGCAGGCCTCGGCGACGTCGTCGAACTGGTGGCCGGTGAGGAGGACCGCTCCCCCGGAGTCCGTGTGGGCGCGCAGCCCGGCGATGAGACTCCGGCGCATCCGCGGGTCGAGCGAGAGCGCGGGCTCGTCGAGGACGAGGAGCACGGGGTCGAGGGCGAGGAGACCGGCGAGCGCGACGAGCTGCCGCTGTCCACCGGAGAGCGTGTCGAGGCGTCGGTCCCACAATTCGCCGAGACCGAATGCGCTGAGCGCGGCGGCGGCCGCCACCCGCGCGCGGTCGGCGGTCACGCCGTGGAGTCGGCTCGGCAGCTGCACCTCGTCGCCGACGATGCTCGTCATTCCCGACAGCTGCGCCTCGGGATCGTCTCCGAGCATGACCGCGCTGTCGGTGACGACCGCGTGGCCGGTCACGGTCGCCTGCTCGGCGAGGAGTCCGACGGTGAGCCGGGCCAGTGTCGAGATCCCCGAGCGCTGCGGACCGAGCACCGCGTGCATGCGTCCGGGATCCAGCCGCAGGCTGATGTCGGTGAGCGCCGGCGCCTGCGCAGCCCGGTACGTGACGTCGACCCCGGCGAGGTCGAGCACTGTCGCAGAAGGGTTCATCCCCGACCTCCGAGCAGCGTGTCGGCGCTCGGCAGGGGCAGGAAGCCGGCCACCGAGGCGACGATGAGGGCGACGGTGAGGAGGGGACCGCCTCGGCGGATGAAGGACTGGACCCGGTCGTCGCGGTGATCCTGCAGGTCAACGGCGTGGTCGGAGCGGGCGAAGCCGCGCTGGTCGAGGACCTCGTGGCGTTGGTCGACGCCGACGAGCAGGGAGGTGAAGAGGCCTGCGACGATGCGCGGGAGGAGCCGGATGCGCGTTCCCCACCGGTGCGTCGGCCATCCGCGGGCGGCGAGAGCATCGAGGACGTCGGTGGTGCGTCGGCGCACCAACGGGATGAGGCTGAGCGCGGAGGCGCAGATGTAGGCCACCGTCGCGGGCAGGCGGAGGGCGATGAGGCCGTCGAAGAGCCGCGCGGAGTCGTTGCCGAGCCCGAACAGCGCACCGAGGGCGATGAGCGCGGTGACCCGCAGCCAGATCTGGGCCGCGATCGCGAGGCCTTCGACGGTGACGCGAACGGCCCCGGACTGCCAGAGCACGGTCACCGCCGTCCCGGGGTAGAAGAGGCCCTGCACGAGGCCGACGACGATGAGCAGCGGCAGGCTCAGGCCCGCCACCGTCAGCGCCCATCGGGTCAGAGAGACCCTCCTCGTCGCCACGGCTGCGATGAGCGAGCCGAGGATGACGGCGGCGGGGACGACAGGTGACGGAATCCCGAACACGAGGAAGAGGGCGCAGGCCATGACGATGAGGTCGGTGGCCGGGTGCCAGCGAGTTCGGGATTCCGGGATCGCTGTCGTCATTCAGCTCAGACGCTGGGCGCGCGCCTGCGGGGGACGGCTGTGTTCGGTGAACGGGTACCTGCCGAGGATCCGGCGGGGCAGGGTGCGGAGCACGAGATAGGCGAGGCCGAAGATCAGCGCCTTGTCGATGATGTCGGAGACGATGCTCTGGGCGAGAGTCGCGGCGAGCATCTCCTGTCCGGCCGCTTGGAGGATCGCGACGATGCCGCCGGTGCCGGCCCCGAGTCCGCCGCCGAAGACGTAGGCGGCCACCGGGGCGCCGAGAGCCGCGGCGGGGATTCCCGCGAGCGCACCGGCGAGCACCGCGAACCAGGGGGTGCGGAAGGCGCCGAGGCGGGCGGCCCATCCGGCGGCGGCGCCGATGAAGGCAGCGCCGGTGGTGAAGGCGATGACGCTGGGGTTGAGGGTCACTCCCCAGATGAGGTTCGAGATGATGCCGGTGAACGCTCCGGCTGCCGGTCCGGCGAGAACGCCGATCATCACGGTGCCGATGGAGTCGAGGTAGAGCGGGATCGGGGTGAGCGTGCCGACGACCTGGCCGATGACGATGTTGAGGGCGATGGCCACGGGGATGAGCGCGATGATGCTGCGCGGAATGAGCGGCAGGGTGCCGGCCGCCAGGAGGATGCCGCCGGCGAGGTACCCGACCATGACCCACAGGGTGGTGTGGCCGAGGTCGGTGCCGAGGTTGGCGGGCTGGGTGAGGAGGACGACGAGGTAGGTCGCGAGGATGACGGCGGTGCCGAGGACGGTGAGGGTGAGAGTGATGGGGGTTTGTCCGGGACCAGTCGGTGCGGCTGGCCCCTGCCCAGACAGAGTGCGGGTGGTCGTGTCTCTAACCATGGTGTGGTCCCTTCTTCAGTGTGGCGCCGAGGTGGTCGAGGAAGAGTTCGGCATCGATCGAGCGGATGATCTCTGCGTTGGGTTCTCTCCCCCACCGCCCCAGCCAGTCGGCGACGGTTTCGCCTCGTGTGAGTGTACCGGTGAGTTCGACGTCGACCGGTGCTGTGGCAGTCTGCGACCAGGGCAGGGTGCTCTCCGACCGGTCAGGATCGCGGGCCCATGCGAGGGCGCAGGCAACGACGAAGGGGTCGTGGATGTGGGCGAGGTAGCCGAGTCCGTCCCATTCGTGGAACTCGAAGTAGAAGCGCAGGGCCGCGCCGAGTTCACGGAGCACTGTGTGCCACCGGTCGTCCGCATCGCCTGAGAGGATGGCCGCCCAGCGTTCGGGGGTCATTGCCACGGCTTCGGTGGCTTCGATCGGGGCGATGACGGGCAGAGCGATGTCGGGGTGCTCGTGACGGGCCCGGTCGAAGGCCGCGAGGACGGCGGCGGTCGATTCGGGGTCGAAGGTGACGTTCCATTCCGTCGTCGGGTGCGTGTTGCCGCGGTAGTTGAAGGCCCCGCCCATGATGAAGAGGCGGCGGAGCAGGTGGGGCAGCCGGGGTTCGATCTCCAGGGCGAGCGCGAGGTTCGTCGACGGCCCGATGACGATGCCGATGAGCTCGCCGGGGTGCGCGCGGGCGGCGTCGACCCACGCCTGTGCCGCCGAGGTGGGGCTGAGCGGCACCGTCGGTTCCGGCAGGGTGGCGTAGCCGGCACCGGTCTGGCCGTGGGTGAGATCGGCGTACTCGATGTCGACGGTGTCGGGCTCCCCCACCGCCGATCCGGATGGCATCTGTGCGGCCGTTGATCTCTGGCGAGCCAGCGGCAGGGCATGGCCCGCGTGGACGGGGATGTCGTCGGCTCCGGCGAGCGTGAGCCATCTCCGCGTGTTCTCGACGACCTGCGCGGTGGGAACGTTCCCGCCCGAGGCGGCGATGCCGACGACATCGACGTCGTCCTGGCACAGGAGGTAGGCGAGCGCGAGCGCGTCGTCGATGCCCGGGTCGCAGTCGAGGAAGAGCGGCAGAGTCATACGTTCATTCTGCCGGATCGGCAGAAGTGAGCATTCTTTCGGACCGGCTGCTGAGGGACTCCGCGCAGCCTGTCCGCGCAGCCTCTCTGCACACCCCGGTGCCGCATTGCCTGCGCGGTCCCCCGGGGGTTCGCCTCACCATCGGCGTTGTCTCCTCCAGTTTCCGCACGGCTGCGTGGATCCGCGCCGCACGAACTGACAGCAGAGGTAGATGTCGGAGGGTGCATTCTGCCCGCCCGTGGTGTCAGCACGAGCCGGATCCATCGGCAGCGCACCTGCGGCCTCGAGCTCCTCAACGCTCATGCGCGTGCCGATGGCCTCGGCCAGAGGCCCGCGCATGAGCAGCGGTCGCTGTGCGAACGCATACGCATTGAGGAACATCTCGCAGTCACAGCAGCATGCGCCCATGCTGCCCAGACGTGCGAGGAGAGCCGTCGCCCGTGGTGCCGTGCTGTCGCGGAAGCTCTCGGCGAAGCGGTGCGTGCCGTTGCAGCCGAACTCCCCGAGCTGTCGGAAGACGTAGCACACGAGACATTCGCCTGGTCGGGGATTGAGGATGCGAGCCGACGCCGTGTCGATGACCTGCCTGATCTCTGGGTTCTCCGTGATGTTGTCCATGACCTCACGGTGCCATCCGGCACTGACATGAGAGAGATTCAGGCCACAGAGAGTTTCGAGTCGCGTGCGATTCTCCTTCCCCGATGTGCGATTGCTCGAGACGCCCGCACCGGCCGCTGCCCCGGACAGCGCATCGGGCGCGGTCCCCGCGCGATCGGAGGAACCGGCGTCGACGACCACCGCCGCTCCATAGACTGGGGTGATGACCACTCTCGTCATCGGTGAGGCCCTCATCGACATCGTCTCGACTCCCGACGCACCCGACAGGTACGCCCCTGGAGGCGCGCCGGCCAATGTCGCGCTCGGCCTCGGTCGCCTCGGTGACGAGGTCGCCCTGCTCACGGACCTCGGAGATGACTTCCACGGCGGATTCGTCCTCTCCCACCTGCGGGCCTCGAACGTCACCGTCCATGCGACCCCTCAGGGTGCGACCTCGACGGCGCGCGCGACCCTCTCCGCCGACGGGTCGGCCGAATACGACTTCCACCTGCGCTGGAATCCCGATCCGACACCGGTCGCAGAGGAGCCGTGGGAGGCCATCCACATCGGCTCGATCGCGGCATTCCTCCCACCCGGCGCGGAGACGATCGACGCCCTGCTCGACAACCGTCACCCATCCACTCGACTGGTGACGTTCGACCCGAACATCCGCCCGACGATCATCGGCGAGCGGACGGCGGCACTGGCCCGATTCGAGGAGCTCGCCGCACGCGTCGACGTCCTCAAGCTCAGCGATGTCGATGCCGAGTGGCTCTATCCCGACCTCGCTGAAGAAGCGCAGGTCGATCGTCTGCTCGGCCTTGGTCCGGACCTGGTGGCGATGACGCGCGGAGGTGAGGGCGCAGTCCTGGCGACCGCCTCGGCGCGGGTGACGGTGGCTTCGGCTCCGGTCGACGTCGCGGATACGATCGGCGCAGGGGACACGTTCATGGTCTCCCTCATCCACGATCTGCATGCCGCGACGTCAGCGGTGTCCGACCTCGGCACTGCGGAGCTGACGTCATTGGGCGACAGGGCGTCGGCGTTGGCCGGGATCACCGTCGGCCGTACCGGCGCCGATCTTCCGTGGGCTGCGGATCTCACGAACTGAGGAATTCGGCGAGCTGTCGCAGGCAGATGTCGTGGCCGTTCCGGTGGCCGTCGATCATTCCCTGACCGACGAAGGAGACGACCTGGTCGACGAGCTCGACTCTGGTGCCCGCTGAGGTGGCTGTCAGGGTCCAGGTGATGATGGCGGTCGAGAGGATCTCATCGTCTTTGGTGAGAGTCTCGGTGGTCACGATGTAACGCTGCGGCAAGACAGCGCAGTACTGCCCAGTCGATGCGAACTCCAGTGCTCCAGGCGCCCCGCAACGGGCGCTGATCGATCCACCGGGGCGGAATTCGTCGATGTCGCAGACCATCTCCTCCCCTTCGGGGACTCCCCACTGCACACGCTGATCTGTATCGGCGAAGGCGGCCCACACTGTCGAGACCGGGTGTTCGATATCAGCACCGAGGCTGATCGTCGCGGCCACAGGTGCTCCCTGAGCGTCTGCGAGCTCACTCACCGAAGACCACCACCTGGTTTCCGTCCGGACCGGCGCTCGGGAGAATGCGGCACGAAGAGCCGGGAATGCCATTCGGTCGCTTGCTCCTCGCTGCCGACTCTGATGTCGGCCATGAGTCCGCTCACCATGATCGCTCCTTCGGGATCAGTATCGGGATCAAAGCGATTGCATTATGCAACTGCTTATTCCATGGAACCACACCTTGAAGGATCGGACAACAGAATCGTCCCAGCGACCTCAGCACGGCAATCCCCGATCACCGGTGCCGGCCGCAACCAGGTTCGACGACCGACTCAGCTTCCGGCGATCTCCGCTTTGACAGCAGCCTGCAGCCGTTCTGAAGCGCGCGGTGAAGCCGGATCGGGACGCGGAACGCCGAGGTGAGTCTCCCTCAGCTCCTCCATGAGGCCGGAGACGAGCTGGGGGTCGTCGGTCATGAGTCTGGATCGGATCGTCAGCTCCGGTGAGGTCTCGCGGTGGGTCATCCCCCAGGTTCCGAGTGCAACCATGACCGGCAGGGTCTGGATCCCCGCCTCGGTGAGCGAGTATTTCGCCTTCTGACCGCGGACCGCCTCCGCCTTGGTCAGGAGCCCTTCGTCCACCAGTTTCCTCAGTCGGCTGGCGAGCATGTTCGAGGCGATGCCCTCGTTGTTCTGCGTGAGCAGCTCCCGGAAGTGGCGGCGACCGCCGAAGACGATGTCGCGGAGGATGATGAGGCTCCACGAATCGCCGAGCACCTCGACGGCGGCATTGATCGCACAGCCCGACCTCGGTTGCCCAGCCACGCATCCTCCTTCAAGTGATTGTGTTCTGCAAGTGCATCATCCTACGCTGGGTTCCATTGTCACCGACAATCGACCTGCTCCGGAGGCCAACGATGTTCCGCACGCGCATTCACAATCTCTTCGTCTCCCTCGACGGCTTCGCCGCGGGCGATCACGTCACCTTCGATGAGCCCATCGGCGACGCGGCGGCGCTCTTCTCCCGCTTCGACGGTCGCGTCATCATGGGCATCGATCGCGCTGATGCTCCGATCACCGTCGACCGTGCGCTCTTCAGCATGTGGGGGCAGGGCATCGGCGCCGAGATCATGGGCCGCAAGAAGTTCGGCCCCCAGACCGGGCCGTGGCCCGACGACGGCTGGCAGGGGTGGTGGGATGATGCGCCGCCGTTCGCGACTCCGTGCTTCATCCTCACCCACCATCCCCGGCCGCCCATCGAATTCGCCAACGGCACCGTCTTCCACTTCATCGACGCCTACCCCGCCACGGCCCTGGAGACGGCGAGGGCCGCCGCGGGCGGACGCGATGTCCGGCTCGGCGGCGGCCCGTCGACGATCAGGCAGTTCCTCGACGCCGACCTCGTCGACTTCATGCACACGATCACGGTGCCGGTCGTCCTCGGCACCAGGGTGCACCTGTGGGACGATCCCGGCGTGCTCGACGAGCGCTTCGCACTCGAGTCGGTGAGCACGCCGAGCGGGCTGACTCACCGGCTGTGGAATCGGCTCAGCTGAGCGCCTCGGCGAGCGGGGTCGCACCGTCGTAGAAGTTCACGGTCTCCCGCACGTCGGCGTCATTGGCGATGACGTAGGTGATGACATCGGCGACGAGCTCACGCGACGTCTCCGCCTGCCCCTCACCGGGGGTGCGGCCGTCGATGTCACCGCGTTCATCGGCGATGACGACGGCGCCCGGCGACGGATCGAGGGTGAGATGACCCGGCCCGAGGATCGTGTAGTCGAGCGGGCTCTCACGCAGGTAGGCGTCCGCGCCGTGCTTGGCCTCGACGTACGGGTAGAACGCGTTCGACGGATCGACGCGGTCGCGGTCGACGCTCGCACTGGCAAAGGAGACCATGACGAAGCGCTTGACTCCGGCCTGTTCGGCGGCGTCGATCGCGCGTTTGGCGGCCTCGAGGTCGACGGCCTTGGTCCGCTCGGGGCTGCCACCGCCGGCCCCTGCGGAGAAGACGATCGCCGCGGCACCGGCGAACACCTCGGCGAGGGCATCGGTGTCCGCGGTTTCGATGTCGAGGACGACCGGATTCGCCCCGGCGGCTTCGACGTCACCGGCCTGGTCGGGGTTGCGGATGACCGAGTCGACGGTGAAGCCGGCGGCCGTGAGCTTCGGGGCCGCCAGCAGGGCGACCTTCCCGTGTCCGCCGAGGATGACGACGCGACCTGAGTCAGACATGTGCTTGCTCCTTCGTTGACGATGGGTGGTGCCCACAACAGCCGCGACCGGCGATGATTTATTCCGCCGAGGCGGCCCGGCGTTTGGTGCCGATCGCGTGCGATCGCTGTCATCCCGGGGAAGGGACGGTCTGAAGAATTCTGTGCGCGGCGCCTCTCGAACCGGCCCTGCCGGAGCACAATGGGAGGCATGACGATCACTGAGCTCTTTGCCGATGTCGCCAAGCGTCCCCTCGAGACGATCGAGAACCTGCCGACTCTCACTCCCGAGGAGCTCAACGCTCACCCCGGGTCCCATCCCAATTCGGTCGCGTGGCTGCTGTGGCACATCGGGCGCGAGGTCGATGTCCAGCTCGCCGGCCTCACCGGGGAGGATCAGGTGTGGGAGCGGTTCCGCGACCGCTTCGACCTCGGTCCGATCGGCGACACCATCGGCTACGGGCACACACCCGAGCAGGCCTCGGAGATCGTCGTCAACGACCAGGGACTCCTCGTCGACTACGCCACTGCTGCGCTGAGCGCCCTCATCGACTACGCGAACCGGCTGAGCGCGGAGGACTTCGACGCCGTCATCGACGAGCACTGGACTCCCCCGGTGACCCGCGGCGTCCGTCTCGTCTCGATCGTCGACGATGCCGCCCAGCACGCCGGGCAGGCGGCCTATGCCGCCGGGATGCCGCGCTGACCTCTGCTGATCCCTCTACGCCAATCCGACGAGCGTCGGGATCGCGATCGGACCGGCACCGAAGACCGCGATCACCGCGGCGAGCGTGAGGAGGAAGAGGTCGTACTCCCACCCGTTGTCGGCGGCCCAGTACTTGCTGTGCCACCGGAAGTTCTGCATCGAGATCGTGATGAGCATGAGCACGACGACGCCGATGCCGGCGAATTGGGCGAGCACACCGGTGGCGAAGGACAGGGCGGCGGCGAACTCCGCGATCGGCACGAACCAGGCCAGCGGCAGGGGCAGGCCGTCGTTCTTCGCGAAGCGGCGCACGTCCTTGAGCTTGAGCAGTGATTCGTGGAAGAACGTGAAGGCGAGCAGACCGCGCACCAGGAGCAGGACGACGGCGATGACGAGCGGCGGCGCGGTGAACACGGCAGACCCCCTTCTGCGCGGACGGCTGACCCGACGCAGTCTACGCGCCGATCACACTGCTTGCGCCTCGATGATGATGAGCGGTTCGGTTCCGACGAATGGTCGGCGTGACCAAGAACCCCACACCTCGGTGACGGTGAACCCGGCTACGGTCAGCTGTGCTTCCAGCGTTTCCCTGCTGCGGAAGACGAAGGTCTCGTCCTCGACGAGGACCTCATCGGTGTCGGCGAAACGATTCGAGAACCGGACGTGGATGCGACCTTCGCCGAGGTCGTCGACATCGGCCCATTCCTCCAGCGGCCCGTGTCCGGTCATCCGCGTCGTCGCCTCGGGCTGCGACCACGTCTCCCACGCGCGGGCACTCGGATTGCGGCTCTCGAAGGCCAGGACTCCATTTGTGCGCAGTGCAGCGCGGACGTCGAGGAGAGTGCCCTGCCAGTCGGGGTCGCTGATGTGCTGGGCGACGTTTCCCGACATGATGACGAGGTCGAAGCGCTCGGCCGGGACCGCAGTCGAATCGCCGTTGATCCATTCGACGCGCTGTCCTTCATCTCGACTCGCCGCGAAGTCGATCATCGCGGCCGACGGATCGATTCCGACGACTCGGCGTCCGTCCACGGCGAGTGAGCGCGTGAGCAATCCCGTCCCGCAGCCGAGGTCGAGGATCCGTCGGGCACCCATTCGGTGAGCGAGCGCACGGAAGTGCTCGTGGTCGGCGCCGCCGGGATTGTCGCTGTCATAGAGCTCGACGATCCACGGATGGTAGTCAACCATCATCACTCGCCAGCGAAATTGAACGTCGTCCACGGCCAGGACGGAGCGGCGGCTCGGCCGTCCGCATCCATCGCACCTCCCCGTCGACGACGGTGTCGGTGGCGTTCATGCCGAGGCTCTCCGCGATCCGCTGCGAGGCCGTGTGGGCGGGGTGGATGTGGGCGATGATCTCACCGACTCCGTCATCGACGAGGTCGGTCATCAGCCTCGTCGCCGCCTGCGTGGCGATGCCCTGCCGCTGCCACGGGGTTCCGACCACCCAGGCGATCTCCGCTGTGCCGCCGGCCTCGGTCACGGTCGCCTGAACATAGCCGACGGGCTGACGCTGCACACCCCATTCGATGATGAGGTTGATCCACTCTTCGCTGCCATCCGATGAGCGTCCGCGCACTTGGGCGGCGTACTGCTTCACCAGGGCCTCGCGGGTCGGCGGGCGGCCGCCGGTGAACTCGTAGAGCGCGGGATCGGCGAGGACTGCGGCCATCACCTCGGCGTCCTCGACGCGCAGCGGACGCAGCTCAATCCGGGTCATGCTCCCACTCCCTCCGCAGCAGACCGTAGACCCAGGAATCGGAGACCACACCAGCTACGATGCAGTCCTCGCGCAGGGTCCCCTCCCGGCGAAAGCCGAGCTTCTCGAGCACGCGGGCCGAACCGATGTTGCGCGTGTCGGCTTCGGCCTGCACGCGATTGAGGTCGAGGGCGTCGAACGCCCATGCCAGCAGAGCCCGGGCCGCCTCGGTCGCGTAACCGCGTCCCCAGACCTCCTCGGCGAAGCAGAATCCCAGGGATCCGCTCCGGAAATCGGGGTTCCAGCTGTTGAACGTGACCCAGCCGATGAACGCGGCGTCTTCGTTCCGCTCGACGGCCACCCGTGCACCGGTCCCGTTCTCCGCCATGCTCCGGCAGCCGGCCATGAAGCGCGCGATCATCGTCCGGTCGGTCCACGGCGGTGAATCCCAGTACTCGAGCACCCGCGCATTCGACTGCAACTCATAGAGCGCCTCGGCGTCGGCATCTGCAAACGGCCGCAGGCGAAGACGGTCCGTGGTGAGCGTCGGGGTCGGGAGCATCGTTGTCGCCGGTGACATGGGCTCATCGTGTCACATCCGCTGGGCTCACAGCCGATTCCCGGCCCCCGGGGCGCCGCCGGTCCCTTGTGTACGCACTCACGGTCAACTAGGTTGAAGCCGTACCGAGCAGCAAGATGCCTTGCACATCTGCTGCCAGCCGGGGACAACCTCGGCGACACTCTGCGGAAGGAATCCCATGGCCAACTCAGCACAGGACCGCCAGCCCACCCCGGACCCGGCGGAGAACAACGCCTACTTCCCGTCGCCGTACTCGCTGTCGCAGTACACGGCGCCGACGACCGATTTCGACGGCCTCGGCACCGACGAGACGTACACGGGCGGCAAGTGGAAGGTGCTCGTCATCGCCACCGACGAGCGCTACATGCTCATGCAGAACGAGACGTTCTTCTCCACCGGCAACCACCCCGTCGAAACGCTCCTGCCGATGTACCACATCGCCCAGGCCGGCTACGCGATCGACATCGCGACCCTCGACGGCGAACCGGGCAAGTTCGAATGGTGGGCCTACCCGAAGGACGACGAGGCCGTCACCGCGGAGTGGGAGGCGACGAAGGAGGCGTTCAAGGCGCCGAAGAAGCTCACCGAGGTGCTCGAACAGGGTCTCGACGACTATGCGGCGATCTTCATCCCCGGCGGTCATGGTGCGATGAACGGCATCCCCTTCAGCGCCGTCCTCGGCGAGACCCTCGACTACTTCCTCGACAACGACCGGCTCATCATCACCCTCTGCCATGGCCCGGCCGCACTGCTGGCCTCCGGTGTCGGCCGCGATGAGAACCCCTTCGCCGGATACCGGATCGTCGCCTTCCCGGACACCCTCGACGAGGGCGCGAACATCGAGATCGGCTACCTGCCGGGCAAGATGCCGTGGGCGCTGGGGAAGGCGCTGACGAAGGCGGGCATCGAGATCGCGAACAAGGACATGACCGGAGCGACGACGCGCGACCGCAACCTCCTCACCGGCGACAGCCCCCTCGCGGCGAACCAGCTCGGAAAGGACTCCGCGCAGGCGCTGCTCGAGCAGTTCGGGAACTGACCCCGGTCGGGCGCCGTCGCCAGTGCCGGGGCGCTCAGCCGCGGGGCGCGTTGGCGCGGGGCGCTCAGTTGCGGGGCACGCTGTCCCGGGGCACTTAGTCCCGCGTCACTCCGTCCCGGGCCAATGTCATGTGAAGCAGCGGATACGGCAGTCCGGCGGCGTCGACGGGGCTGCGTCCGGTGACGGTGAAGCCGCGACTCAGATAGAACCCGTAGGCCTGCTCATTCTGCTCGTTGACGTCGACGGCCGTCACATCGTCGGCGGAGACGACATGGTCGAGAAGCCTCGTCCCGACTCCCTCGCCTCGGTGGTCGGCGTCGATGAAGAGCATCTCGAGGCTTCCATCGGCGGTGCCGGCGAAGCCGACGGCGACTCCGCCGCGCTCGGCGACGGTGAGACGGACATGCGGGAAGTAGTCCGAGGCCAGCCGCTCCTCGATGGCGTCGCGGTGGTCGTCGGCGAGGAAATCGTGCGTCGCGAGCACCGACGAACGCCAGATGTCGACGAGCCGCGGGTAGTCCTCGGCGCCTCGTGCCGGGCGGATGAGCAGGGAGTCGGCCATGGCGACCACCTTAGTCGACCACGGGCGCTCATCCGCGCACAGTCCCCGACCGTCCCGCGCCGAGGACGGTGCTGAGACCGAGCCCGGCGAGCACGATGACGAGGATGGCGCTCAATCCGATCATCGCCGTCGTCGACGGCAGGACGGTGACCGCCAGGCCCAGGCCGACGACGGGGACGATGAGACCGAGGTAGGCGACGAGGAAGAGACCGGCCAGGGCCGCTCCGCGACGGTCCGCCGAGGTGGTCGCGAGGATCGTGCCGACCGCGCCCTTGAAGAGGAAGCCGGCGCCGGCGCCGGCGACCGCTCCTCCGACGAGGAAGAGCACGAGGCTGGCCGAGACCGTGCCGGCGACGAGGAAGCCGAAGCCGAGGATCTCGGCAAGCACTCCGACCCTCAGCCGCACCGGGGGTGCCATCCGCTGGGTCGCGGTCTGGGCGAGCGCGGCGGCGGCGAAGACGACGAACGTCACCGCACCGGCGATGAGTCTGCTGGGTTCGTGGAGCGCCTCGGCGAGGAACTCCGGGGTCACCGAGGTGAAGACACCGAAGACGGAGAAGGCCGCCAGTGCCGCAACGGCGGCCTGCCAGAAGCCGCCCCCGGCCCTGGCCCCGCCGGGCAGCTGGGGCCGGTAGCTCGGACGCGACGGCTGCACGTCGACGGTCTCGGGGGCAAGGGCGACGGCGACGATCGACGCGATGAGGAGGACGAGGAACACGAGGTAGGGCACGACGAGGGGGCCGGTGACGTATTGGGCGAGGAAGCCGGCGATCAGCGGGCCGAGTCCGAGCCCGCCGATGTTCGCAGCGATCGAGACGACCTCGGAGCGGGCGGAGTCGGTCGCATGCGGGCGGTGGCGGCTGTGGAGTTCGTGGAGGTGCGCCGTCGCCGTGGCGGTGAGCATGCCGATGCCCAGTCCCGAGATGAACCGGGCGGCGATGAGCCCGGGCAGATCCGGCCAGAGGAGGAAGATGACCGCCGAGGCGGCCTCGAGGGCGAGCGCGGGGATGATGATGCGCTTGCGGCCCACCCAGTCGGAGATGTGGCCGACGAGGATGAGGCTGATGACGACGCCGACGGCATAGACGGAGAAGACGATGGTGACGACGAACGTCGAGAAGCCGTCGCGCTCGGCGTAGAGCGGGTAGAGCGGGGTCGGCAGCGTCGAGTAGGCCATGCCGATGAGGAAGGCGGCGGCGACGAGCCAGAAGCCGAGGCCATGTCGGGTGCTCGTTGTCGTGGGCGTGCTGTGCAGTGTCGTCGTCATGCGGGGTCGTGCCTCTCGATCGTCAGGGGCGCCCATTGGAGGGGCGCTTCTTCCACTGTCCACCCGAACAGTCATCGTGTCCAACGAATAATTCGGATATGAGAAATCGCCTCGTGCGATAATTGGCGGATGGATCTTCGCCAGCTCGAGTACTTCGTCGCTGTGGCGAATGCGCAGAGCTTCACCCGTGCCGCCGAGTCCCTCCACGTCTCGCAGTCGACCGTCTCAGCGGGGATCCAGGCCCTCGAGCGGGAGGTGGGCGTGCCGCTCATCATCAGGACGACGCGGCAGTTCCATCTCTCCCCCGCAGGAGAGGAACTCCTCGTCCGCGGACAAGGGCTTCTCGCCGACGAGCAGGCCGCGCTCGCGGCCGTCCGGCAGGTCGACGGGGTCGTCAGCGGTCGGCTCCGCCTCGGTGCGCCGACGTTCGAGCCCCCGTTCGATCTCCCCGAACTCCTCGCCCGCTTCCGGCAGCGCTACCCGGCGGTCGAGCTGCAGCTGATCTCCTCCCCGACTGGGTCGGTGGGGATGCGCCAGGACGTCGTCGACAACCAGCTCGATGCGGCGTTCTCCTCGGATGCCGCGCCCCATCCGGCGCTGTCGGTGCGCGAGATCGCGCGCACTCCGGTCGTCCTCGTCGTCGCAGGCGACCATGAGCTGGCGTCCAGGCGCTCCGCGACGCTGGCCGACATCGCGGCCGAACCGTTCATCGACTTCCCACCGGGATTCGGGCTCCGCGCGATCGCCGACGAGGCCTTCCGCAGGTCGGGACTGCGCCGCTCGGTCATGGTCGAATCATCGACGGCGGCGATGATCCTCGCGTTCGTCCGCAACGGCCTCGGCATCGCTCTGCTCCCCGAATCCGCTGACGGCGAGCAGCCCGGAATCGTCACCCTCTCCCTCAGCGACGCCGACCTGACGTGGACCGTCTCACTCATCTGCCATGCGCGCCGGTGGCAGCCTCCCGCCCTCGGCGCTCTCATCGGACTTCTCGATGACGCCGAGGCGGAGGACGGCGGCAGCAGCGGCAAAGCCGCCGGCCATGGGAGTCCAAGCAGAGCCGAACATCGCTGACGTGATCGAACAGTCACCTTGTCGGGTGGACACGCCTCGGCGACGGGCATAGACTGGCCGCGCGCTCCGGCACAGGAGCGATCCCCATCGGCTGACCGACGGGTCTCATCCACGGCTCGCTGCGTCGGCTCGGGAAGCCACTCGCAGGAAGGACAGACCCCATGTACGCATTCTCCAGCCCCTCGCACTACGTCCAAGGGAAGAACGTCATCGCCGACCTCGCCGACCATCTCGCACCCCTCGGCACCACTCCGCTGCTCATCGCCGACGACACCGTCTGGGGTCTCGTCGAAGCACCGATCGAGAAGAGCTTCACCGACGCGGGCGTCGACGTCGTCCGCGAGTCATTCAGCGGCTTCGCCACCCCCGAGACGATCGACGGACTGGTCGAGCGCATCCGGTCGGGCGGTCATGATGTCATCGTCGGCCTCGGCGGAGGTTCGGCGATCGATTCGGCCAAGGCCGCCGGGCACAAAGCCGGCATCAAGTGGGCATCGATTCCCACCGCGGCGTCCTCGGATGCTCCCACCTCGGGGCTGTCGGTCGTCTACACCGCTGACGGCGAGTTCCTCGAGTACCGCTTCTTCCACAAAAACCCCGACCTCGTCCTCATCGACACCCAGCTCGTGGCCAACGCACCGGTGAACTTCCTCATCGCCGGCATCGGCGATGCGCTCGCGACCTGGATCGAAGCGCGGGCCACCGCACGCGGCACCGGTGAGACGATGTCCGGTGGGCGCCCGACCCAGGCGGGCACCGCGCTGGCGCATCTGAGCTGGGAGATCCTCCACGAGAACGCCCTCGCAGCGATCGACGCGGTCAACGCGAAGACTGTCACCCCGGCCCTCGAGGCCGTCGTCGAGGCGAACACCCTGCTCTCCGGTCTCGGCTTCGAGGCCGGCGGCCTGGCGGCTGCCCATGCGATCCACGACGGGCTGACGGCGGCTCCGCAGACCCACGGTCTCGCCCACGGGCAGAAGGTCAACGTCGGCACTCTCGCCCAGCTGATCATGGAAGGCGCCGATGCCGAGGAGATCGAGGACTTCATCGAGTTCACGACCCGTGTCGGTCTGCCCAACACGCTCACCGAGGTGGGGCTGAGTCCTGATGACGCGAAGGAGCTTGAGGCGGTGGCGAAGGCGGCGACCGTGCCCGAGGAGACGATCCACAATATGCCGTTCCCGGTGACCCCGGAGATGGTCGTCGACGCCCTGCGCGCGGTCGAATCCGTCTCCCGCCGGGTGCGGGCCGAGCGCGGGCTCCCCGAGCCGAAGAAGTACGAAGCGAAGGGGCACTGAGCCTCTTGTGCCCTGCCCGCACTGAGCGGACTCCTCGATAGGTCGACGTGATGCGAACCCCGGCGTTGTGATGTCGGGGTTCGTGTGCGTCGATGAGTTCGTGCGAGACTGTGCGTCGTGATTCCAGGCACCGTCAACGAACTCTCCGCCCATGATCGGATGATCCTCGACTTCGAGCGATCACCGTCATCGGCGGCCACCCGCATGGTTCTGTGCCGACGCATCGAACTGGCCGTCGAGAGGTATTCCGCGGTGCTCGAAGGACTCGCTGACACCGACGCGGCATTCGGCTACGCCCCGGATGTCGTCACTCGCATCCGCCGACTGCGGTCGGAACGCTTCGCCTTCGAACGACGGAAGGGCCGCTGGCGCTCGTTCATGCCGTAAGACGCTCGTTCATCCGGTACCGCGCTCAGCCGAAGGTCTTGCGAAGCGTGGCCACCGAGATGTGCGGCCAGCCGACGATCCCCTGGTCCGGCATGAGCAGGATGCGGAAGTTGAGGACGCACATCTGCGCGTATTGGATCTGCATGATCGTCGGCTGATCCGGATGGGTGAGCCGCTCGACCCACATGGTCGCGTAGACGAGCGTGGTCTGCGCATTCGGCCCTTTGTCTCCCGTCGGTACTCCCCCGAGCAGAAAGGGCGAGTTCGTCAGGCCTCCGTCGGCGAGTTGCGGTTCGACGGTGACGTGCGGGCCGTACGGATCGTTCCGGTGTCTGCGGAAGCCGACCTTGGCCTGCGTCATCACGTTGATCGCGACCCCATCGATCGAGTAACCGGCCTCGACTTTGTCATGGATATCGGCCTGGAGAAGGCGAATGGGATCGTTGACGACATCCTGCATCGGCACGCCGAGGATCTGGTCGGGAAGCGGTGGCTCCGGCGGGTGCGTGTTGTAGGGAGTGCGGGGGTTCTCCGGGCCTTCGGCGATGCTGAGGTCGAACTGCTGGAACGGTTTGAGGTGATCGGTGCGTGAGGTCCCGGCCTCCGAGCTGCCGGCCGCGTTCATGATCGCTTCCTCAGGCGGTGTCACCCCGGTGATCGGGGTGCTGTTGAAGGAGAGGAAGTCCGAGTATCCGTACGGCTGGTCGCCGATGGGAAGCACCGGTGGCGCACCGGAGAACGGCACGACCGTTCCCTGGGCGATGAGGGTGTTGCCGTGCGGGATCGACGACATGCGGTAGACGATCTGCCCGTTCGAGGGATTGCGCAGAGGCGGATACTCGGCCGGCGGTTGGATCATCCACATGCCGGGTTCGATGTGCAGCGCGCTGTGGGTGTCCTTGTCGCTGACCTTGTGCAGGTACGTGAGGCCGTGGAGATCGACACCGTCTCCGCCGCAGGCACGGTTGGGCACCGGTGAACCGATCGGCGTGACGTCGTAGGTTTCCTCGGTCTGGTTGAGCTGGAGATAGAGATTCGCGTGCCCGGAGTAGTCAGGTCGGGAGATCAGGTTGAATCCGTGTCCGCGCCAGGAGCCCGCGAGTTCCTGCAGACCACCCAGACACGAGAGCACATTGCTGTTGTCCGGGCTGAAGCGAACCGTTGACTCCGACATCGCGCACTCTCCTTCGAGGAAACCGGAATTCTCGGATCGAGCGGGCACGGCGGTCAGCCGCCGTCCGGGTCACCGCACTCTTCGGCCCCGGTGCTGCTTCCGAGGAAAGCCATCTTGCCACATGTCTGCATCGGCTGAACAGGTCTGCTCGGGAGAGCTCGGGCACCGAACAGCGTTCTTCCCGGCGCGGGTCCATCGCCGGGAAGAGCGCCGTGCGATGCGGTCAGCCGGACACCGAGCGAACGATCTCCGCGATCCGCTTCTCCGTGGCGGCATCGACGGTCTCGAAGTACCAGGCCGCGGGCATCAGCGACCCGTCGTCACCACCGGCTGAGTGGAACGGAGCCTTCTCGGTGAGTGCGAGGTTCAGCCGTTCGTCGTTGCGCAGGGTGATGAGTGCCGGAGTGCTCGCGGAGGCCGCGTAGGCAGGCATCCCGTACCAGATCCGGGGTTTGAGCTCCGGTGCAGTCGCCACGATGAGGTCGTGCACCTGTCGCATGATCGAGCGCCTCGGCTCGTCCATGGCTGCGATCTTGTCGAGGACCTGGCTGAGGTTCTTCTCATCCTTCGATGACATGTCGTGTCCTTTCATCGGCCGATGTCGAACATCGGCGGGCAGAAGTCGGCGCATTGGAGCGCCGCACCCCATCCGGACTTGTCCTGAGGAACTCAAGTCTCTCCGCGATGATTCACGTGATCCTCACGTGGAAGTGCAGTCGGTGACACTGAGCGCCACCGAGTTCAGTTTAGATGACACTCGTCATCTGGTGCCACGGCACGTCCGCAGTCCGCAGTATGCCAGCCAAGCTGCGCGGATGACCCTCACCTCAACCGAAGCAGCCCCGCCTGCGTCGGTTGGAACCCGTTCGCTTTGAGGTAGAAGTCTGCAAGGCCGGGTTCGAAATCGACGTGCATCCACTCACAGCCTCGGTCACGGGCTTCGGCAACGGCAATGTCGATGAGCTTGGAGCCAATTCCTTGACCTTGGTACGCCGGGAGGACTGCGGCATCGAGTATGAAAGCGTGGGCGCCCCCGTCCCCAACGACATTGACGAAACCGACGAGACCCGACTCGACCTCTGCCGTCACCCAGAAGATGCTGTGCCGTTCGAGACGAGCCGACCATGGGACGACTGCTGTCGACTCTGATCCGAATGCCTGATGATGCAGGTCCGAGAGCGTCCGATCGTCGAGTCCGGGCGAAATCTGAAACTCAGCAGTCATCGGAACTCTGCCCGGCATGAATCGCGACAGACGACGTCAGCGACGGTGTGTCGGTCACGGATCGTCATTCGTCGTCCCTGGCTCAAGTGTCATCATCCTTCTCCGAGGTCGGCAGAGCTTCAGCTCCATCGCAATGATCAGCGAATCCCTGACTTCATCAGCGATTTCCTACTCTGGTGTCGATCAGCGTATCGCGTTCAATAGCGAAGGAACGAGATCCGTCAAAGGCCAGGAGCTCCACCGAGTTTTGGTGCCAAACCAACCTCGCGCGCCTACAGAGAGTGGCTTGACCATGATCAGGCATGGCGTGGCTTCACCCCAGAGATCGGTCTCCTCCAGCGGGAGAAAACCCCACTTCTCGTAGAACTGCCGCGTGCGGGCGTAATGCGGGTCCGAATGCGAGGCCCCCAGAGTCTTCACCTGCAACAAGGCCACGCGGCGGCGAACCGCGTCGTCCTCAATAGCCCGCAGCATCGCGGTGCCGACACCCGCCCCATGAACTGCCCGATCGACGACGATTAGATGCACCTCGGCAACGTGAGCGAAGTGACGTTCGACCAGCGTGACGCCAACGACACGGTCTCGGTCGTCCCGGACCGTCCAAGTCTCTTTCGAACGTGCGGCCTCGATGTACTCGGCGTTGGACTCAGACTGCCCGAACCTTTCGGGAACTGCAGCAAGCAAACGAGCCAGATCATCGGGCACTTGCTGGTCGAGCTCAGCGACCCAACCAATGCCACTCACGCGACGCTCAGCGGGGTGATCGAAGCGATCTGCTCCCCCGCGAGTTCTTCCGCACGGTCGAGCTCGTAGTGACTCTGCAGGTTGATCCAGAATTCCGCAGATGTGCCGAAGTACCGCGCGAGACGCAGTGCGGTGTCTGCGGTGATCCCGCGCTTGCCGTGCACGATCTCATTGATCCGCCTGGGAGGGACGCCGATCGACACGGCGAGTTTGTTCTGGGTGATACCGAATCCCTCGATGAAGTCCTCCATGAGGACCTCCCCTGGGTGGATCGGCTCGATCTTGTCAGTGGTAGTCAACGATCTCCACCTCCTCTGGTCCGGCGTCGGTCCACGCGAAGCAGATCCGCCACCGGTCGTTGATCCTGATGCTGTGCTGACCGGCCCGATCACCCTTGAGTGCCTCGAGCCGATTGCCGGGCGGGACACGGAGGTCCACAAGGTACTCTGCGGACCCCACCTGACGCAGCTTGCGCAACGCGACTCGGAGAATCCTCGGATCGATCGAGCGCACGCGTTCACGGTGCCACAGCCGCTCGGTCTCCTTGTCGCCGAACGATCTGATCACGACTCCAGTGTATGACGGGTTCCGTCAATAACGCTAGACGTCAAACCGGATCCACCGAGTTCCGGCACATTCCAACCTCTGCAGTTTGGCTGACGCGCGTCAGCCGTCAGCGCGTCGTCGGGTGCGCTCCCTGGCTTGGAGCCGCCAAGCTCGACAGCAGCTTCAAGCTTTCCTCGTGCGGCGAGCCGGGTTCAGCCGTGTAGATCGACAGGTCATGCCTGGCGCGCTTGCCCGTGGGGAGACCGACTGACTGGTATGTCAATTCGATCTCGCCAACCTCGGGGTGCTGCAGGCGCTTAGTGCCTTCGTGTCGGATGCGGATGTCATGGGAGGCCCAGTATGCGGAGAACGCCTCACTTGCCGTGGACAGCTCGCCGATGAGTTCGCGCAGGATCTTATCGTAAGGATCGCGTCCGGCCTCGGCCCGCAGGAGCGCCACAGTTACGGCGGCTCCTGACTCCCAGTCGATGAAGAAGTCCTTGGATCCTTCGTCGAGGAAGTGGTAGCGGGCGAAGTTCGCTGTCCCATCCACAGAGGTAGGGCTGGCGAACATCGGTGAGTGCAGAGCGCGACCGAGGGCATTGGAGCCGATGACGTCGAGGCGCCCATTGCGCACGAAAGCGGCGGAGCCGATGATCGAGTCGAGCATCCACTGCACCTGTGGCGCGATCGGGACCTCGCGGCGACGGACAGACCTCCGGTGGGTGGGCTTGGCGGCGCGGGCGAGGTCGTTCAGGTAGGTGCGTTCGTCGTCATCGAGTCGCAGCGCTTCGGCGACCGCGTCGAGGACCTCGGCAGACACTTCGCCGATGTGGCCCTTCTCCAGGCGGGTGTACCACTCGGTGCTCACCCCGGCGAGAACAGCGACCTCTTCGCGGCGCAGTCCCGGCACACGCCGGCGAGTGCTGGTAGGAAGCCCGACCATATCGGGCGTCAGCTTCGCGCGGCGGCTGGAAAGGAAGCCTTTGATGTCGTCGCGATTGTCCATGGTTCAAGAGTAGAAGGGTTCCCATGCGCGAAGGGGGGTCGATCTTCTACCCCCTATGAACTCGACCTTCCCTGCCTGCGCGAACGGATGCCAAATGGATATCGAGCAAACATCGTCCAACCGTCAATGAGGTATCCATGCACAACGAAGCCGCCACGGCTTTCATCCCGACGCAAACCGCACCCAGTGACGACACGCCCAAACTCCGCCTTCCGCTCGTCGTCTACGTCCTGGCGCTGGGCACGTTCCTGATGCTCACGACCGAGTTCGTGATCGCGGGCATCCTGCCCGAGATCGCCGGCGACCTGGACATCTCGCTCGGCCAAGCCGGGTCATTGATCACAGTGTTCGCAACCGGCATGGTCATCGGCGCACCGCTGCTGACTATGGTGACATTGCGGCTGTCGAAGAAGCTCACGCTCCTCATCGCACTGATCGTGTTCGTCGCCGGGCATCTGGTCGTCGCGCTCGCCGAGGACCTCACAGTCCTCACCGGCGCGCGCTTCGTCACCGCACTCGCCACCGGCGCCTTCTGGGCCGTCTCCGCAGTCGTGGCCTCGAACGTCGTCGGCTCGTCGTTGAAGTCCTCCGCGGTGGGAGTGGTCGCCGCCGGAGGTTCGCTGGCCACAGTGATTGGAGTTACGATCGGAGCGTACCTCGCCCAACATGTAGGCTGGCGGGGCACCTTCTGGGCGCTCGGGATCGCCGCGGCGGTCGCCGTGGTATTCGTCGCCCGACTGGTCCCGGCGGACGAGGCACAGCCCGAGGAGTCTTCCGTGCTGTCCGGGCTCGCGGATCTGCGAACACCGCGCCTCTGGCTCGTGTTGGCCGCCTGCCTGACCACCACGGGCGGCGTGCTCGCCGCGTACTCGTTCATCGCACCGATTCTCACCATCCAGGCCGGAGTTTCTGCTGGTCTCGTGCCGCTGGTGCTGGCAGGTTTCGGCATCTGCTCCTTCCTCGGCACCCTACTCGGCGGACGACTGGGCGACAAGCATGCCCACGCCGTGACGATCGCGGCCCCCGCGCTGACGACGCTCGTGCTGCTGGCGATGTCCCTGCTGCCTGGGTCGACCTGGACCACCGTCGTGCTCGTCGTGCTGCTGGGGGCATTCGGACTCAGCGCCAACAGTGTGCTCATCCACCTCGCCGTCGGCTACGCCGGCCGCGCGGCCACTCTCGGCTCAGGACTCGCTGTCGCAGCATTCAACGCCGGTACCGCCATCGGCACCACCATCGCCGGAGCCACCCTGACCACTTCGCTGGGCCTGTCCGGTCCCCCGGTCGCGGGCACGGTGATCGTCGCGCTGTCCCTGATTCCGGCATTCGTCCTCGCGGTCATGACACGCAGAAGCATCGCCGAGCCAACCCGGTCCGTCTGACCACTCAACATCACCCCACGAAGGAGAACACACCATGCGCGCAACGCTCATGTACAAAGCAGGCGACGTCCGGATCGAGGATGTCCCCGACTCGATCATCAAGCATCCGACAGACGCTCTGGTGCGTGTCACCGCGTCCTGCATCTGTGGCTCAGACCTGCACCCCTACCACCAGATGACCCATGAGAATGGCCCTGCCCGCATGGGCCACGAGCTCATCGGCGTAATCGAAGATCTCGGCAGCGAGGTCACCACTCTGAAGAAGGGCGATTTGGTCGTCTCCCCGTTCGCTATCTCGGACAACGTGTGCGAGTTCTGCCGTGAGAGTCTCCAGACCTCCTGCATCCACCACGAGGCGACTTTCCTCGACGGCATCGCCGACGAGGGCGGCCAGGCCGAAGCCATCCGCATTCCGCTCGCGGACGGCACCCTGGTGAAGCTGCCCGTCGCCGAAGACTCAGCGCTCGTCCCCTCGCTGCTGACCCTGGCCGACGTGCTCGGCACCGGTCACCACGCCGCGAAGATGGCCGGAGTCACGCCCGGTCAGCGCGTGACGGTGATCGGCGACGGCGCGGTCGGCCTCATGGCAGTCCTGTCCGCCAAGCGACTCGGCGCAGAACAGATCATCCTGATGGGTCGTCACACTGGCCGCACCAGCCTCGGACGCGAGTTCGGGGCCACCGACATCGTCGCCGAGCGCGGCGAGGAGGGCATCGCGAAGGTCCGAGACCTCACCGCCGGCCACGGCGCCCACGCCGTGCTCGAGGCCGTCGGCCATTTGCCGGCTTACGAGCAGGCGCTCGGCGTCGTCCGCCCAGGCGGTGTGATCAGCCGAGTCGGTGTCCCGCAGTACGAAGACGCCCCGATCGGATTCGGCAGCTTGTTCCGGCACAACATCCGCCTCGCCGGCGGACCCGCTCCGGTCCGCGCTTACATCGAGGACCTCATGCCTGACATCCTCGATGGCACCATCAACCCCGGCGAGGTCTTCGATGTCGAGACGGATCTCGACGGTGTCCCGGACGGATACCGCGACATGGACGAGCGACGGAGTCTGAAGGTCCTTATCCGTCCGTAACCCTGTGAGCGGCGGCGGAGTTGCACTGCCCGCCGTTGCGACGACAAACGGCCTCGCCATCCATGCACTCGCCCGCGACGGGGACCGGGAGTTCCTGTCCTCCCGCGTCGCGCTGTTCGCTGCTGACGCCACCGACCCGACTTTCATCGAAGCAGCGGCCCAGCGCATCGACCTTGTCGTGCTCGCCCACGCCGCCCACAGCTCCCCACGAGGAGTTGGAGAAAGTCGACTTCGGCGAGGTGATGCCGGTGCTCGAGGTGATCAAGTGCCATGACATCGCGATCGTGCTGTTGACACACTTCGAGTCACCGCGCCGACGCAGCTCCACAACCAGGAACTGGGCATCTTCGAACTCAGGCGCCGCAGCGAATAGCTCGTCCGTCGGAATCAAAAACAGCGAACTAGATGTTGAAGCGGAACTCCACCACGTTCCGTAGCCGAATCACCTTTGGCGACAGCGACTCGCGCTTTGGCGAGCGTACGTCGCTCGTGATGCGCCATCGCACGCCTATCCTGGGCAAGAGGGTGACCACAGGCGCGCGAGGAGGACCGAGGGAATGGCATTGAGTCCGTCGCAGGGGCGCCGACCGGGACTGCACCCGGCGTTGTCGACGCGTCAGGGGTTCGCGCTCCTTGGGGAGGCCGGGTCAGTGCGCAACCTCCTGCGCGACTCCGTGGAGGCGATCCGAAGCCTTCGCTTCGTCTCCCTGCACGGTGATGGCGTATTCACTCTGGGTAGCATCGGCGTGGAGAAGGCCATGAAGGTCATGCTCGGCTGCACCGAGGTCGAGGCCGCGGGCTCATGGCCCTCCAAGAAGACCCTCAAAGACGGACCGGGGCCACGACATCCAGAGGTTAAGTCAGCTGCTCGACACGGCGATCGAACGCGGCCTGACGCGGTCCACCCACACCGGGTACGCGGAGAGTCTCTTTGATCGGATCAGCGGAAGCACCACGCTCCCGCTTCTCTTCGCGACGTTCGCTCGGTACGGGAAGTCGGGGCGCTTCCACCACTTGGACGTCCTCGCCACCAACGAGCCCGGCTCGGACGATCCACCGTCCGAGTACTGGGAGCGAGTCGAGTTCCACGTGAGGACCACAAATCGAGAGATCGCCGAAGTCCCTTATGGAGACAATCAGGCGCTGAACGAGTACGAGGCCCGACTGCGGGGCCGAATCGCCGACGAGCTGGAGGCCTGGTGGTCCTGCGTCCACCGCCTCGGCGTCCAGGGCTGCTTCGGCGACCTTGGCGAGAAGATCGGCTGGGAGATCTGGGAGCCAGGGCGCTCCGGGCCGCCAATCGTGAAGAACTAGTCCAACATCATGTCCCCCGGGTAATCACAGACGAGTCCTAGTACCAGGCGGGCAGGCCAAGCGTAGGCCGGGCTTCCTCAGTGTGGCGCTTCATATACTGACTACATGGAGAAGGTGCCCGAACAACCACTCGACGATGAGGCGATGGACGTCGCCGGGCCTGAGCGCGACTTCGCCCTCGGCTCCCTTGACTTCGAAGGGCTATCGCCCACCGATTTCGAAGAGTTCTGCTTCGATCTCATGGCCGAGAGTGGCTTCTCCAATGTGGACTGGAGAAAGGGGACTCCGCTCGCCGCATCGCCGTCCGATCGTGGCCGAGATATCGTCGCGCGCCGGTCCATGAAGGACATTGACGGGCACGAGTACGAGGAGCGCTGGTTCGTCGACTGCAAGCACTACAAGCGCGGCGTTCCTCCCGACGTGCTCCAGGGGGCCATCGCCTGGGCCAGTGCTGAGCGCCCGTCAGTGCTCCTCTTCATTGCATCCGGCTATCTCACCAACGGGGCTAAGGATTGGATCGCGGACTACCAGCGCTCAAACAATCCGCCCTTCCGGATCCGCATATGGGAGAAGCCGCAGCTCCTTCGACTCGTTGAGCAGAACCTAGATCTAGCTTTCAAGCACGATGTTGGGACGAGCACGCTGCGACGGGTGTCAGAGATTCTGGAGGCCGAGTCAATGCTCATGGATCGGCTCTGGTACGGGCGCAAACCGGCGGACGAGAACGTGGACCACTACGATTGGCCCGATAACATCAAAGCCGGAATGCTCGCAGCAAAGCGCCAAGTCGAGGAGCAGTACGGCAAGGAAGAGCTAGCGAAGGATGTGGAGTCAGACTGGGCGTGGGGCTACCTCTCGGGACGGATCTCCGCTGTGCGCTGGGTGCTGGGGGACGACTGGCACAACCTCGACAGCTGACGAATAATGATCGAACCACACGGGGGACTTCCTATTGCGAGATGGCTACTTAGATGCTTCATCGTGCAGTCGTGCGCCCGGTCCGCCATCCCCGATGCGGTAACCACAACGTCATGACCCACGACGACCATTACAAAATCACCAGTAAATCGCTACCACTTCGGCCTCAAGGAAGTTCACTGGCGCGTTCTCTACGTTACCTTCTGGCCCGTCGGTGACAGCCGACTCGTTGAGCAATGCGAGTCGCGCGACGGCCTGGTACGCCTGTCGAAGCGTCCGCACCAGTTGCCGGTCGATCGGAGCCGGCTCGGTTGACTCGGCGAGTGAAGGAGAAGCCTCGACCGCCGCGACTACCTTTTCGAACCCTCTTCGCACGATCCCGATGTCCCGCAGTTCCTCTAACGTGCCTACGGATTTTGCAGCGTCTGTGGAGACCTCCGAAAGCATTTCCGCTGAGGTATCCCGGGTTGTCAGCTGGGCGAGGTCGCGTCCGAACGGCACAAGCGCTTAGTCGCGGAGTACCTCGGAAACCGCTGGGGCGTCAGCCTGCTGAGTAACACTTCGAGCCTTCTCGAACAGGTACGAGAGATCGCGAATTTGGTCCCCGACCTCGGGGAGGAAGCGGTCGAAGACATCAGCGAGCTTGACCGGTGACCAGGATGTCTGGATCCCAGGTCTGGATAGCCGAGCGTAGACCGAGTAGGCCGAGTCGCCGAAGAGTACGCGGCGAACGTCCTTCCAATAGAGCGGCAGCTCCGTCACTCCCACGAGGTGTACTTCGCTCGCATCGTGGTCGAGCACGCTACCGTTAGCGATCATTGACGCGTCGACGAGCCATGAAGCGTCCTCGACCACGACCACGCGGTGGCTGGTCACACGGGCTTGGAGGGGCACCAAGTCAACGAGAAGACGAGATAGCAATTCGAGTACCCGCTGAACCTCTCCCACGGCGCTCTCCTCAATGCCAAACATCTCGGCGCGCCCTTCGACAAGGTCGATCATCGATGACACGGCTGCCGTGAACTGGTAGCTCCACTCGGGGCTGAGTTCGACTTGGACCTCGACGACGTCCCCACGGAGGAGGTCTTGGGCGCGCACTGCACGGCGTTGTTTCTCGAGCTTAGGGAGGTGATGTGCCAAGGACTTTACGGTGGCAACTGCTGCCGGCTTCGGACGATCTGGCTGGTCTTCGACTGAGACTCTCAGGTCTGCGTCGCCGATCCGTAGTGTGCGGAAGGTGCCCTGGGCGACCGCACGGCGCACCACCTCTTGCGATGTGGTTCGAGAGGATGCCGATCGCGTTGACATGCCTAACCCGGGACCCGCGGGCGTTGACGGAAGCGCGAGCGAGGTACCCGCGTCGGAGGAGGTGGTGGCACTGAGAGTGTCTTTGAACGACTCGGGCACCGAGCCGTGCCGAGCGGCCACCAAGCTGGTGACACTGGTCTCGTCGAGGTACACGAACTCACGGCGCTTGTGCTTCCACTCCTGGGACTGCCGTCGCCGCCGCCAAGCACGTCCAACTGCGATGAAGGGAGCTTTAACGATGGTGAGAATGCTCATTCACGCCCCTCCTGGCGTCGGGAGATTTCGCGGTTGCGAGCGGCCCGCGCTAGCCCGGCAGTGACGTCTTCAGCACAGAGTTCATCTCGCTCGTCAAGCACCGCCAACACACCGGCCTCGGTCCAGATCATTGCCAGTTCTGCTGCGCTCCAACGGTCGGTAGTTTCGACCAAGAGTTGCCAGTCGGCACAGTCGGCACCATGTACCCCGCGGGCAGATGCCTGAAGGATCTTCAGTCGATCTTCGGGGCTGGGGTTACCCTCAAACTCGAGTTTGTATGTAAGTCGCCCGGGTCGAAGAAGTGCGGTATCGAGCGCGCCGGGGAGGTTGGTGGAGGCAATCACTAGCACGCCCTTTCTGGCGTCGAACCCGTCAAGGGCCGTTAGGAACTGCCAGACGAAGCGGCTCGCATACTCCGGGGCGTCATCTCCTCGACTGGCTACAATACTGTCGAGCTCGTCAAAGAAAATGATGGCAGGGGCGTGTTCCTCGGCGTGCCGGAACAACGACCGCAGCCGTTGCTCGCTCTCGCCCACCCACTTGTTGATAATTTCCGGCCCGTCGACCAAGTAGAAGCGAGTGCCGATCTCTTTGCTCAAAACACGAGCAAGGTGCGTCTTGCCGGTGCCAGACGGACCGCTAAAGAGGATGCCCTTCACAGGGTTAACGCCGATTCGTTGAAGACGCTGCACAGGATCAAGAGCGACGCGCGCCAGTTCAAGCGCTCGCTCGACCAACGCGCTCGAACCCCCAAAGTCGGCCAAAGAGACCTCACCCGGGTCTTTAACGAAGCTCGTGGGATCGAGCTCGTCCTCGGCGCGGCCGAAACGGTCGATGGGCTTGCTACTCAAAACTGGCCCTGGTCGACCGTCCACATCGACGGCAAGTGTCTGCCCTTTGACGAAAGGGGTCGTCTCGCGCTGAGCGAATGTCTGGAGCCTGCCGTTGATTTCAAGCACGGCGGTCGATCCATCCTCGCTGATCAAACTCACGGTTGCAACGTCTCCCCCGCGAATCAGCCAGTCTTCTTCGGTGAGCAACCTGACCGGGTCGTCATCGTCGACCTCGTCGGGAACGTAGAGGATCTGGCCAGCCTCAACATTGTCCATCAGCGACTGGCGAAACCAGCCCGAGGCGCCATCGCGACGGTCGAACCAGACCAGGCCGGCTTCCTCGTCAACTCTCCTCACTCGCAAAATCGAGCCGTAGCTAAGGTCTACCTCGTCGCTCGTGTTGCTCACGCCCGGCAGTATATCTGCGAGTTCCGGCAACTCCGCGTGGCAACACGCCCCCGCGACGCATCCCGGGGACGTGTCTCACCTATCCGTCGTTGCGTCGATCGCTGGCAGCTGTGGGCGACTCGCGGCGCACCGAGCCGCCGAACCGGCCCTAGCCACCGGGATCAACGAAGAGGCGCGGTTGCCAATCGCCTCGCGGGTCTCACGCGCCCCCAGAGACCAGACGGGCAGAGCCATAGTCCCGCGAAGGGGCAAACCGATGTGGTGTGGACGGGATCGCGAAGCAGACCGCTAGCCCGACACGAACTCAGTAGCGCCAAGTTCACACGTTGAAGCGGAACTCCACCACGTCCCCATCGACCATGACGTAGTCCTTGCCTTCCATCCGCACCTTGCCGGCGGACTTGGCGGCCGCCATCGAGCCGGTGGCGTCGAGATCGTCGAAGGAGACGACCTCGGCCTTGATGAAGCCCTTCTGGAAGTCGGTGTGGATGACTCCGGCCGCCTCGGGGGCAGTCGCACCCTTCGGGATCGTCCACGCGCGCGATTCCTTCGGCCCTGCGGTCAGATAGGTCTGGAGACCGAGCGTGTCGAACCCGACGCGGGCGAGTTGATCGAGTCCGCTCTCCTCCTGACCGGTCGACTCGAGCATCTCCCGCGCCTCGTCCTCGTCGAGCTCTGCGAGCTCGGACTCGAACTTCGCATCGAGGAAGATCGCCTCGACCGGGGCCACCAGCGCCCGCATCTCGTCCTTCTTCGCCTCATCGCCGAGCACCTCGTCATCGACATTGAAGACGTAGAGGAACGGCTTCGTCGTCATCAGCTGAAGCTCCCGCAGCGGCGAGACGTCGAACTTGTCCGTGTGCATCGCCTGGTAGAGCGTCCGCCCGCTCTCGAGGATCTCCGTGGCGGCATCCATCGCCGTGAGCAGCTCGGCCGGCGCCCGCTTGCCCTTGACGTCCTTCTCGATCCGCGGGCGCGCCTTCTCCAGCGTCTGGAGGTCGGCGAGGATGAGCTCGGTGTTGATCGTGTCGATGTCATCGGCCGGGCTGATCTTGCCGTCGACGTGGACGACATCGTCATCGACGAAACCGCGGATGACCTGGCAGATCGCGTCGGCTTCGCGGATGTTCGCAAGGAACTGGTTGCCCAGCCCCTCACCCTCGGAGGCACCGCGCACGATTCCGGCGATGTCGACGAAGTCGACGGTCGCGTTGAGGATCCGCTCCGACCCGAAGATCTCGGCCAGGCGCGTCAGCCGCGCATCCGGCAGGGGCACAACGCCCACATTCGGCTCGATCGTCGCGAACGGATAGTTCGCCGCGAGAACCTGGTTCTTGGTCAGTGCATTAAACATGGTCGACTTGCCGACATTGGGCAGTCCCACGATTCCGATTGTCAGTGCCACGGTAGTCAAGTCTATCCCGGCGCCGAGGCGGTCCCCGAATCCTCGTGTCCGTGCCGTCTGTCACCCTGAAGTCATGAATGCATTTCCCGCCGCCGGCGTCATTGCCGCCTTCTTCCTGGCGATCCTCCTCAGCGCTGCCCTCGGGTTCCTCCTCGGCCGCGCCCTCACCCGCTCCCGCTACGTCGAGCGCCTGACCCGCGCGGAGACGGCCTCCCAGATCCTCTCCACCCGGACCGAGGACCTCGAAGCCGACGCCCAGATGGCCGGCGAGATCACTGCGGCCATCGGCCCCCTCGCCGCCAGTGTCCGGCAGCTGCACGAGAGCGTCCGCACTCAGGACAGGGCTCAGGTCGAGCAGATCACGCGGCTCAACGCCCAGATCTCGCATTTGAGCCAGCAGAATCTGCGGCTGCAGGAATCGACCGGGTCGCTCGCGAATGCTCTGAACTCCACGACGCAGCGCGGCGATTGGGGCGAGGTGCAGCTGCGGCGCATCGTCGAATACGCGGGACTCCTCCCCCACGTCGACTTCGATGCGCAGGTCAGCGTCGAACGCGATGGACAGCGCCACCGTCCCGACATGATCGTGCATCTGCCCGGCGGGGGCACCATCGTCATCGATGCGAAGACCCCGCTGTCGGCGCGGATCGGCGAGGGAGAGGAGGCCGACGGCAGTCATGCCCGCGCGCTCCTGCGCCATGTCGATGCGCTCGCGTCGAAGGAGTACTGGAAGGCGTTCGAGACCGCACCGGACTTCGTCGTGTGCTTCGTCCCCACCGACGGTCTGCTCTCGGCCGCGGCCGCGACCTATCCGAAGATGATCGATCATGCCCTGGGCAAGAACGTCGTCCTCACCTCCCCTGCCACGCTCCTCGTCCTGCTCAAGACCGTCGCGCTCAACTGGCGGCAGGCGGAGATGAGCACGTCGGCGGCTGAGGTCCTGCGTCTCGGCACGGAACTCTACGAACGCGTCGGCACACTCGTCTCGCATGTGTCGAAGATGGGTTCGAGCCTCGACCGCTCCGTCGAGGACTACAACCGGTTCGTCTCCTCGTTCGAATCGCGCTTCCTCGTCACGGCCCGGAAGTTCCCGTCGACGGGCATCGTCAGCGAGGAACTCGACGCGGTCGCCGAACTCGACTCCCGAGCGCGTGGCGTCAGTGCAGCCGAACTCTCACGCCCGAGCTTCGCCACAGACGATCCGCCACAGCTGAGGAGGAGGCACACCGGCACAGACTGAGACGAGCACACAGTGACGCCATCCGGCCGATCAGCGCGTCCGGTGAGGGTCGAACAGCTCACGCGTCCGGCTAAGGGGCGAACAGCTCAGATGATGTCGTGCTGACGGTCAGCGCCGTCGCGCTTGTTCGACGTCTTCTTGCCTGCCGCCTTGAGATCCTTGCGCAGTTCCCGCGGCAGCGAGAACATGAGATCCTCTTCGGCGGTAACGACTTCCTCGACCGACGCGAAGCCGTAGTCGGCGAGAAGTCCGAGCAGCTCCTGCACGAGGCCGTCGGGGACGCTCGCTCCCGAGGTGACGCCGACGGTGGCGACGTCGTGGAACCAGGTCTCGTCGACCTCGCGGGCGAAGTCGATGCGGTGGGCCGCTTTCGCCCCGTGCTCAAGAGCGACTTCGACGAGGCGCACTGAGTTCGATGAGTTCGCGGACCCGACGACGAGCACGAGATCGGCCTGCGGGGCGATCTTCTTCACCGCGACCTGACGGTTCTGTGTGGCGTAGCAGATGTCATCGCTCGGCGGATCCTGCAGCTGCGGGAAGCGCTGACGGAGGATGTCGACGGTCGCCATGGTCTCGTCGACGCTCAGCGTCGTCTGCGAGATCCACACGAGGTTCTCTGTGTCCTCGACCTCGACGGTCTTCGCTTCCTCCGGGTTCTGGATGAGCGTGATGTGGTCCGGGGCCTCGCCCATCGTGCCCTCGACCTCTTCGTGACCGGCATGGCCGACGAGGAGGATGCGGTAGCCGTCGCGAGCGAACCGGACGGCCTCCCGGTGGACCTTCGTCACCAGCGGGCACGTCGCGTCGATCGTCGCCAGATCGCGGGCGGCCGCCTCGGCGTGCACGGCCGGGGAGACACCGTGAGCGGAGAACACGACTCGCGCGCCCTCGGGAACCTCATCGGTCTCATTGACGAAGATCGCGCCGCGCTCCGACAATGTTTCGACGACGTGCCGGTTGTGGACGATCTCCTTGCGCACATAGATGGGGGCCCCGTAGTGCTCGAGCGCGCGCTCGACCGCGATCACGGCGCGATCGACTCCGGCGCAGTAGCCGCGCGGAGCGGCGAGCAGCACCTTCTGGTCGCTGCCGGCCGGGGTCCGAATATCGTCCGGGGCGATGCGCTTGCGCGGGATCGTGGGCATGGGAACAGAAACGGCAGTCACAGGAACAGTCTAAGTGTCGCGGCTGAGCATCAGCCACAAAGGTGAACCATTCCACAGGCAGTCACCTTGCCCGACTGCTGCCCGTGACCCGCCTGGCGGCGCTGACCCTCCATGTCCGAGGCGTTCGTTAGGCTGGGTCGGGACAAGGAGATGACATGGCGCAACGAATATCCGGCACCCCCGGGACGCTCGGCGAGTCCGTCGACCCGCAGGAGCTGCCGGCGACGGCGGCGGAGACCACCGCGGAGAACCCGTGGCCGCTCAGTGTGCTGTCGAACAAGATGAAGTCCTACATCGACCGCATGTCGAGCGTGTGGATCGAAGGCCAAGTCGTCGAACTCAACCATCGCGGCAAGGCCAGTTACCTCACGCTGCGTGACACCGACGTCGAGATGTCCCTGCCCGTCCAGATCTGGAAGAACGTCCTCGACCGCACGGGAGCGCAGCTGTCCGAAGGCAGCCATGTCGTCGCGAACCTCAAGGCCGACTTCTGGACGAAGACCGGCCGCCTGACGATGCGCGCCAACGACATCCGCGCCGTCGGGCTCGGCGAGCTCCTCGCCCGTCTCGAACGGCTGAAGAAGCAGCTCGCCGCCGAAGGCCTGTTCGACCCCAACCGCAAGAAGCGCCTGCCGTTCCTCCCGAATCGCATCGGGCTCATCACCGGACGCGATTCCGATGCCCAGAAGGACGTCGTGCGCAACGTCCACCTCCGCTGGCCCGCCGCCGACTTCGAGATCCGCAATACCGCAGTTCAGGGGCCCGACGCCGTGCCCGGAGTGATGAAGAACCTCGCCGAGCTCGACGCGGATCCGACGATCGACGTCATCGTCATCGCCCGCGGCGGCGGCAGCATGGAGGACCTCCTCCCGTTCTCCAACGAAGCGCTGGTGCGCGCCGTGTCCAATGCTCAGACACCGGTCGTCTCGGCGATCGGCCACGAAGCAGACCGCCCCATCCTCGACGAGGTCGCCGATCTCCGCGCGTCGACACCGACCGATGCCGCCAAGCGCATCGTCCCCGACGTCGCCGAGGAGGCCATGGGCATCCTCAATGCCCGGGCCATGCTCGATGCCGCAGTCAATCGCATCATCGACCGCGAGCAGGAGATGCTCACCGCCGTGCGCTCGCGACCTGTCCTCGCCGAACCCCAGACGATGGTCGATGCCCGGGAGGACGAACTCCTCATGCTCCGGCGCCGCAGCCTGCAGGCGATGTTCGGTCAGCTCAACCAGGGACAGAACGAGATCAACCATCTGCGGTCGCAGGCCCGGTCGCTCTCGCCGCTGCGCACCCTCGAACGCGGCTACGCGGTCGTGCAGACGGACAGCGGTCAGGCCGTGCGCGATGCCGACGAAGTCCACACTGGATCGACCGTCCACATCAGAGTCGCCCGCGGACGCTTCGACGCCGAGGTGACGACCATCGACGATGCCACAGAAGAGACAAGGAGCTGACCATGACCGAACCCGCAACCCAGCAGAGCGAACCCGACATCAGCACGCTGAGCTACGAACAGGCACGTGAGGAGCTCGTCACCACGGTCAAGCGCCTCGAGGCCGGCAACCTGCCCCTCGAGGAGTCGCTGCGCCTCTGGGAAAGCGGAGAGGCCCTGGCCGATCGGTGCCAGGCGTGGCTCGACGGTGCGCGCGAACGCCTCGACAAGGCCCGCGAGGACAGCACCGACGACGAATGACGGTGCCCGCCTCAGCTGCAGTCACGGCTCAGGCGAGGTCGGCTGACACCTGATCGGCGAAGTAGTTGACCGTGTCCGGAGTGGCGATCGCCGTGATGACGACGAAGACGTCGCCCTTCGACGTCACCCACTGCACCTTCGCATCATCGGTCCGGTACACCTGGTAGGTGTAGCCGCTGACATCGACGGTCTCGGCGGCGGTCGCATCCTGGACCCTACCGTCGGCCCAGGCCTGCGACGCCTGCGCCTGCTCGATGCTCACCCACTGATCGTCGGGCCCGAGGAACGACACGTACCACGAGGTGACGCCGGTGTCGCCGATGCGGTCGAGGTTCGCTTCATTCGACGTCCACCCCGAGGGCACGTCGGGAACGACGAGTGGATAGTCCGTGTTGGCCTGGGACGCCTCGGCGATCGCGCGGTAGTCGACGACCCGTTCGGAGTTGACCTCCGGCTGCGGGGCGAGGAGGAGAACACCGCCGACGAGAGCCAGGCAGGCCATGATCGCCACGGTCATGTTCACCCAGTTCGAGTTCTTCCGCAGCAGACGCATCTCTTCCCGCGACCCGGGAAGGACGACTCCGGACTGGTCGGACATGGAAACTCCTTCGCGGCCGGTCCCCTGCTGCTGCCGGGAACCCGTTTCGTCGGTGGTGGAACGGACATTCACCCCTCCATTGTCCCCGTGCGGCCCACCAGGGGCCAATCGGCGGTGCCCCTGACCCCGCCGGCGCACGGGTGCACCGTTGGGCAACCGACACTCAGCCGCTCGACGTGGTCGGCTGTCGCTCCGCATCCGAAGAGGTGTCAGCACTCACCGAGGAGGTGTCGGAGACCACCTGAGGAGGGTGGCACAATTGGAGGCATGAGTGACCCACAGGATTCAGTTGACGTGAAATCGCATCATGATCGGGGCCGAGTGGACGCGGAAGCGCCACCCGTCGCAGTCACCGACGCATGGTCCCAGCAGGCCCAGGTCGGAGCCGATGCTCCCGACCGCAACCTCGCCCTCGAACTCGTGCGCGTCACCGAAGCCGCCGCCATCGCCGCCGCCCCCTGGGTGGGCCGCGGGGACAAGAACGCCGCCGACGGCGCCGCCGTGGCCGCGATGCGCAATGTCATCTCCAGCGTCCGCATGGCCGGAACCGTCGTCATCGGCGAAGGCGAGAAGGACGAAGCGCCGATGCTCTTCAACGGCGAGCAGGTCGGCGATGGCGGCGGAGCCCGCTGCGATGTCGCCGTCGACCCGATCGACGGCACCCGCCTGACCGCGCTCGGCATGCCCAACGCGATCTCCGTCATGGCCGTGACCGAAGACGGCGCGATGTACGACCCGTCGGCCGTGTTCTACATGGAGAAGCTCGTCACCGGCCCTGCCGCCGCCGACGCCGTCGACCTTCGCCTGCCGATCGCGGAGAACATCCGCCGCGTCGCCAAGGCGAAGGGAACGAAGGATCCCGCCTCGGTGACGGTGATGATCCTCGACCGCCCCCGCCACGAGAAGACGATCGCGGAGATCCGCGCCGCCGGCGCCCGCATCCGTCTCATCACCGACGGCGACGTCGCCGGCGCCATCGCCGCCTGCCGACCCGACACGGGCGTCGACATGCTCATGGGCATCGGCGGCACCCCCGAGGGCATCATCACCGCGTGTGCGATCAAGGCCCTCGGCGGAGTCATCCAGGGCCGCCTGTGGCCGCAGGACGACAGCGAGCGCGAAGCCGCGGCGAAGGCCGGCCTCGACATCGACCAGGTGCTCGGCACCGATGACCTCGTGACCGGGGACAACTGCTACTTCGTCGCCACCGGCATCACCCAGGGCGACCTGCTCGACGGCGTGAAGTTCCACGGCAGCCACGTCTCGACGCACTCGCTCGTCATGCGGTCGAAGTCCGGCACCGTGCGCTCGGTCTTCGCCGAGCACCAGTCGGCGAAGACCCACTCCTACGTCGAGGCCGCCGAAGAGGCCGCCCGCCGCGGACTCGTCTGACCCGAACTCCATCACCGGTGCCGGTCGCCCCGGCGCCGGTCCCAGACACAGCGGGTGCGATGCCGCTCGCTCCACCATCACCGGCCCAGGGAAGCAGGTCAGGACGCAATGCCCAATCAGGCTTGGAAGCGCTTGCAGGAAGGCAACCGCCGGTTCGTCAACGACGAGCCCGAACATCCCAACCAGGACACGGCCCGCCGCGAGGCGGTGACGGCGGACCAGAAGCCGTTCGTCACCCTCTTCGGCTGCGCCGACTCCCGGGTGGCCGCGGAGATGATCTTCGACGTCGGGATCGGTGACATGTTCGTCGTGCGCAATGCCGGACAGGTCATCGACCCCGTCACCCTCGGTTCGCTCGAGTACGGGGTCGAAATGCTCGGCACTCCCCTGCTCGTCGTCCTCGGCCACGACAGCTGCGGGGCGGTGACGGCGGCCTACAACGCCTACGACACCGGGGAGACCCCGCCCGGGTTCATCTCCGACGTCGTCGCCCGCATCCTCCCGACCGTGGCCCGGGCGCGGAAGAACCACCGCACCACCGTCAATGAGACTGTCGTGCAGAACACCATCGACACCGTCGAGAAGATCATGCAGCTCTCCACGCTGATCTCCCGCGCCGTCGAGGAGGGCCGACTCATCATCGTCGGCATGACCTACCAGCTCCACGACGGTCACACGACCGTCGTCGCCCAGTACGGAGGCGACGAGGCCGCGGTCTCGACCTACGCTTCCTGACCCGCGGCCGGAACGTGAGGGCGCCGCGGCGTCAGCACGTCGCGGCCGCACACACCATCACGAAAGGACAGTGCCCAAGCATGAGCGAAGAGTTCCGCATCGAACACGACACCATGGGTGAAGTGAAGGTTCCCAAGGACGCCCTCTACAGCGCGCAGACCCAGCGCGCCGTCGAGAACTTCCCGATCTCCGGCAAGACGCTCGAATCCGCGCACATCGCCGCCCTCGCGCAGGTGAAGAAGGCAGCGGCCAAGGCCAACCGGGAGCTCGGCGTCCTCGACGCCGACCGCGCCGAGGCGATCGAGAACGCCGCCGACGAGGTCATCGCCGGCAAGCACGATGCGCAGTTCCCCATCGACGTCTTCCAGACCGGATCCGGCACCTCGTCGAACATGAACACCAACGAGGTGCTCGCGACGCTGGCGACGAAGGCCCTGGCCGACAAGGGCATCGACGTCCACCCCAACGACCACGTCAACGCCTCGCAGTCGTCGAACGACGTCTTCCCCACCTCGGTCCACGTCGCCGTGACGAAGGCCCTGGTGACAACGCTCATCCCGGCCATGGACACGCTGGCGACGTCGCTGGAGAAGAAGGCCGAGGAGTTCGCCTCGGTCGTCAAGTCCGGGCGCACCCACCTCATGGACGCCACCCCGGTCACCCTCGGCCAGGAGTTCGGCGGCTACGCCGCGCAGGTCCGCTACGGCATCGAGCGCATCGAATCGGCTCTCCCCCGCGTCGCCGAGGTGCCGCAGGGCGGAACCGCCGTGGGCACCGGCATCAACACCCCTGACGGGTTCTCCTCGCGCGTCGTCGAGATCCTCGCCGAGGAGACCGGCCTGCCGATCACCGAGGCCCGCAACCACTTCGAGGCCCAGGCCAACCGCGACGGCCTCATCGAGGCCTCGGGTCAGCTGCGCACGATCGCCTACGGCTACATGAAGATCTGCAACGACCTGCGGTGGATGGGCTCGGGACCGAACACCGGCCTCGGCGAGATCGCCATCCCCGACCTCCAGCCCGGCTCCTCGATCATGCCCGGCAAGGTCAACCCGGTCATCTGCGAGGCGACGATCCAGGTCGCAGCCCAGGTCATCGGCAACGACACGACCGTGGCCCTGTCGTCGACGAACGGCGCGTTCGAGCTCAACGTCGGCATCCCCGTCATGGCCTCGAACCTCCTCGAGTCGATCCGCCTGCTCGCCAACGCCTCGACGGTGATGGCGGAGAAGATGATCGACGGGCTGACCGCGAACGTCGAGCGGGCGCGCTTCCTCGCCGAGGCGTCCCCGTCGATCGTCACCCCGCTCAACAAGGTCATCGGCTACGAGAACGCCGCGAAGATCGCCAAGCACGCGGTCGCGAACAAGATGACCGTCAAGGAGGCGACGATCGATCTCGGCTTCGTCGAGAACGGCTCGATCACCGAGGCCGACCTCGACAAGGCGCTCGACGTCATGACGATGATCGGCACCTACAAGTGAGCTGAGCCGCTCACCGCACAGCGCCCGCCGCCGGTCACCACCGACCGCCGACGGGCGCTGTCGCGTCTGAGCACACCCTAGGACCGGAACGGGTCGAACTCCTCGAGGACGTCGGTGACGAGGGCGGCGATGTCCGAGCGCTCCGAACGGGTGAGCGTGACGTGCGAGAAGAGGTCGTGGCCCTTGAGCTTCTCGATGACCGCGGCGATCCCGTCATGGCGCCCCACCCGCAGATTGTCCCGCTGCGCGACGTCGTGGGTGAGCACGACCTTCGAGTTCATCCCGATGCGCGAGAGCACAGTGAGCAGCACATTGCGTTCGAGCGACTGCGCCTCATCGACGATGACGAAAGCATCGTGGAGCGACCGGCCGCGGATGTGCGTGAGCGGCAGCACCTCGAGGATCCCCCGGTTGACGACCTCGTCGATGACGTTCTTGCTCACCAGCGCGCTGAGCGTGTCGAAGACCGCCTCGGCCCAGGGGTTCATCTTCTCCCCCTCGCTGCCGGGCAGGTAGCCGAGGTTCTGGCCGCCGACGGCGTAGAGCGGGCGGAAGACCATGATCTTCGAGTGCTTGTTCTCCTCGAGCACCTTCTGCAGCCCCGCCATGAGAGCGAGCGCGGACTTCCCCGTTCCGGCTCGCCCACCCAGCGACACGATGCCCAACTCGTCATCGAGCAGCATGTCGATGGCCACCCGCTGCTCGGCCGACCGCCCGTGGACGCCGAAGATGTCCCGGTCCCCGCGCACGAGGCTGACCGTGTTGTTCGCCCGCACCCGGCCGAGAGCCGACCCCCGCGGTGAGGTGATGACGACGCCGGTGTTGACGACCTCGTCGGCCACCGCATCGGTCTGGATCGACCCCGAATCGTAGAACTCCGACATCTCCTCATCGCCGAGTGCGAGATCGCTCATCCCCGTGAATCCCGAATCCGTGGCGAGTTCGGCCAGGTACTCCTCGGCCTGGAGGCCGAGCGCCGAGGCCTTGACGCGCATCGGCACATCCTTCGTCACGACGACGACGTCGTGGCCCTCCGCGGCGAGGTTGCGGGCGACCGCGAGGATCCGCGTGTCGTTCTCCGACCGGTCGAAGCCGACGGGCATCGTCGAGGCGTCGATGTGGTTGAGTTCGACGCGCACCGTGCCCCCGGCATCGCCGACGGGGATCGGCTCGTCGAGACGGTCGTAGTCGGAGCGGAAGTCGTCGAGGATGTGGAGGGCCTTGCGGGCGGTGAACCCGAGTTCAGGATGGTGCCGTTTCGCCTCGAGCTCCGAGACCACGACGAGAGGGATGACGATGTGATGCTCTGCGAATCTCAGCAGTGCTCCCGGATCCGAGAGAAGCACCGAGGTGTCGAGAACGTATGTGTGGACCTTTTCGGCCATGAGGACCCCTGTTGCGTGCGTAGCGCCGAGGTCCAAGTCCTGACATCCCCCGAACCCCGGGTTGGTGTCGACCAACTACAGCCAACCTAACCCCGGTCTCGGGCGTGTCCCGGTACCGGCACGCGCATCCGCGTCATGAACTTCGCATGAATGGGATGGGTGATAGTTTCGGCCCATGGCCGATGCGATCTTCGAGAACCCGCAGCTCGTCGCCGTCTACGATGCCTTCGACGCTCCCCGCGACGATCTCGACCTCTACACCTCACTCGCCGAGGAGGTCGCGGCATCGGCGGTCATGGACCTCGGGTGCGGCACCGGTGTGCTCGCCCGCAGGCTCGCCCGCGCCGGCCGTCACGTCCTCGGCATCGATCCGGCCCGGGCGTCGATCGATCTCGCGAAGGCGCACGCCGCCGAGGAGGGGCTCAGCATCGATCACCGCGTCGGCACCGCAGCGGACATCCCCACCGCTGTCGCCGATCTCGTGACGATGACCGGCAACGTCGCCCAGGTCTTCCTCGGCCTCGACGACCTGCGCGCCGTGTTCGCCGACTGCGCCCGCGGCCTGCGCTCCGGTGGTCACCTCGTCGTCGAGACCCGCGACCCCGCCGTCCGGGCCTGGGAGGCGTGGGGACGGCACCAGCCGCGCACCCTCGACGTCGACGGCATCGGCGAGGTCACGGAGACCCTGGCACTGGGTCAGGTCGACCTGCCGTTCGTCTCCTTCTCCCACCTCTACCGCTTCGCGGCCACGGGCGATGTCATCGGCTCGCGCTCCCGGCTGCGCTTCCATGAGCAGGGCGAGGTCGCCTCGGCGCTCGAGGCCGCCGGCTTCGCCGTCCGCGACATCCGGGACGCACCGGACCGCCCCGGTGCCGAATGGGTGTTTCTCGCGCAGAAGCGCTGAGCCCGGCGACCACGGACGAAGCGTTGATCCGGGACTCGGGGTCTACCGGCCGAAGCGGCGCTGGCGCAGCCCGTAGTCACGGACCGCGCGGAGGAAGTCGGTGCGCCGGAAGTCGGGCCAATAGGTTTCGCAGAAGTAAAACTCCGAGTACGCGCTCTGCCACATGAGGAATCCGGAGAGCCGCTGTTCGCCCGAGGAGCGGATGATGAGGTCCGGATCGGGCTGACCCTTCGTGTAGAGGTGCGCCCCGATCTGCTCGGGTGAGAGTTCGGCGATGATCGTCTCGAGGTCGACGCCGTCGTCGGTCCGGGTCCGCAGCAGGGACTTCACGGCGTTGACGATCTCCTGCCGCCCCCCGTAGCCGACGGCGACGTTGACGCGCATCCCGCGTCCGTCCGAGGAGGCCGCGGCTTCGAGGCAGGCGCGCAGGTCAGGCGGCAGGATGTCGAGGTCGCCGACGAGCTGGACCCACACCCCGTCGAGCTTCGCGATCCGCTCGACCATGTCGGAGATGATCTCGATGAGCACGGCCACCTCGTCGGCCGAGCGGGCGAGGTTCTCCTTCGAGAGCACGTAGAGGGTGACGATCTCGACGTCGACCTCCGTGCACCAGCCGAGGAACTCGACGATCTTGTCGGCCCCGGCGCGATGGCCGTCGGCGGTCGTCGCACCGAACTCCTTCGCCCAGCGGCGGTTGCCGTCGGTGATGACCCCGACGTGCCGGGGCACGGGCACCGAGGTGTCGAGCTCGCGCAGGAGTCTCCGCTCGTAGAGGCGGTAGAGCAAGCTCAGCGGTCGTGCCACGTCGCCTTCTTTCTCCTGCGGTCCCGGTCGGTCGAACATCATCCAGAGTACTATCCTCCGACCGCCTCACCTGCGGTCGGTCTCAGCCGGTGACTCTCCGAGGTCAGCGCTGAACTGCCACGACCGGCACATGGGCCGCTGGGGATCCTGCCAGGAGAAGCCAGTAGATTGAAGCCATGAACGCTCCCGTCACGGACCCGCCTGCGCTCGACCGTCCCGATTCGCCGGACCGCCAGCCCCGCTCCGGCGGCGCGTATCCCGTGCGGATCGCCCGGCGCCGCACCGCGCTGCGCTCGGAGCTCGGCAAACTCGCCGGACAGGTCAAGCCGAAGCTGCGCGGCTGGTTCCATGCCGGAGCGTTCCCCCTGGCGATGATCGGCGGGTTCGCCCTCGTCATCATCTCCCCGACGATCGAATCGCGGCTGGCGGCCTCGGTCTTCGCCGTCACCGGGATGCTCCTCTTCGGCACCTCCGCGGTCTATCACCGCGGCCGCTGGCGGACCCGCGCCCGCCTCATCCTCCGCCGCCTCGACCACGCGAACATCTTCCTCATCACCGCCGGGACCTACACCCCGCTCGCTGTCCTCATGCTCCGACCGGACCAGGCGATCCTCCTGCTCTCGGTGCTCTGGGGTGCGGCGGCCCTCGGGGTGGCGTTCCGGACGATCTTCACGACCGCGCCGAGGTGGCTCTTCGTCCCCGTCTACGTCTTCTTCGGCGTCGCCGGGGTCGGCTACATCCCGCAGATCTGGACGACGATCCCGGCCGTCGGCATCCTCATCGTCGTCGGCGGCGTCTGCTACATCGCCGGTGCCGTCATCTACGGCATCAAACGGCCCAACCCGGCACCGAGGTGGCTCGGGTTCCATGAGATCTTCCACATCCTCACGATCGCCGGCTACGGCTGCCACCTCGCCGCGCTCCTCGTCGCGGCCGTCGCGGCGTACTGAGCGCCGGCGGCCGCGCAGGCGTCGCACCGGCCGAGCACACAGCGCACACAACAGCGCCGGACCCGGCGACCGCCTCGGCGATCATCGGATCCGGCGCTGTGGACTGCCGGTGAGGTCGGGATGGGCACTCACCCCGGGCCTCTCAGCGGTTCAGCCGTCCTGCTTCCGGGTCTTCTCGGTTCCACCATCGGCATCGGCCTGGTCGGATTCGGAAGAATCGCCGGTGGCCTCGGGGGCGTTGGCCCCGGAGAGCTTCGACTGGTTGGGCACCGCGTACTTGCGCAGCGGGATCGGGTAGGCGTCGCTGGCCCGGGACCGCGCCCGCACCCGGCGCACGCGCTTGAGGGCGTCGCGGATGAGGAAGATCGCGACGACGACGATCGCGAACGTCGTGAGGAAGCCGATCGTGCCCGGAGTGACGAGGTCCGGATCGGGCCCACCCGACGGGGTCGCCGTCCCCGTCGCCGCGAGCACCGCGACCGCTGACAGGCTCGACTCGGTTGCCATGACGCTCATGCGCTCTCTCCCTGGTATTCGTCGACGGAGGGTGAGGCCGGGAGCATGCCCTCGGCCGGGACCGTGCTGCCGTCGTCGCGTCGGACTCCGGCGAAGAGATCGGACTCCTGGAAGTCGACGCCCGGAGTCAGCGGCGGCCGGTCGGTGCGGTCGACGGCGAGTTCGAACTCCTCGGTCGGCCAGTACTTCCGGGCCGCGACCCGCGAGGCGGAGAAGAACCCGCCTTCGGGATCGATCTGGGTGGCGTGGGAGAGCAGGGCGCGATCACGGGCGTCGAAGTACTCAACGCAGTCGATGCGCGTCGACAGCCAGTTGACGCGTTCGGCATCGCGCTTCCTGAAGTCCTCGATATGGTCGGCGAACGGCGACTCGAGACCGGCCTCGGTCATCTTCTCGTGGATCGTGATCCACTTCTTCGCCGAGAGGTCCTGGTTGTAGTAGACCTTCTGCACCTGCCACGGCTCGCCGAGCTCGGGATAGGCCTGCGGATCTGCGGCGGCGTCGACGGCGGCCATCGTCACCGCGTGGTTCTTGATGTGGTCGGGGTGCGGGTAGCCGCCGAGCTCGTCGTACGTCGTCACCACCTGGGGCCGGAACTGCCGGATGATGTGGACGAGAGGCAGCATCGCGATCTCGTCGGGCACCCGGTAGAAGCAGCCGGGCGGCGTCTGGTTCTCGAAGTCGCCGTCGGGCAGACCCGAATCGACGTGGCCGACCCACACGTGCTCAGCGCCGAGCGCGGCAGCGGCGGCCGCCATCTCCTCACGGCGCAGTCCCGCGATGTCGCGGGTGGCCTTGGGCGATTGGAGGAGCGCCGGATTGAGGATGTCGCCGGCCTCTCCCCCGGTCATCGAGGCGATGAGGACGCGCGCGCCGAGATCCGCGTACTTCGCGCTCGTCGCGGCCCCCTTCGACGACTCGTCGTCGGGGTGGGCGTGAACTGCCAGCAGACGCAGACCCTCATATGGAAGCGCAGTCATTTCTCGGAAGATCCCTTTCGATTCGCCGTGAGCCGTTCCTCACTCCGCGTGCCCGTGGACATGATCGCAGAACTCGGATCGACTACTCTAGGTTAGTGCGCGAGACTGACAGATGAGGAATTCAATGACTGAGGTTACAGCCGCAGACCCCCAGAGCGACCGGTACGGCCGCAGCCGCACTCCGCAGCGCCGCCTCAGCCGCCGGGCCACGATCATCGGCGCAGCGGTCATCGCCGTGGCCGTCGTCGTCATCGGCGTCATCAACTTCCAGCCGTCGCAGGAGCCCACGGATCCCCGGACGCTCAACTATGCCATCGTCGATTCCGCGAAGACTCAGGTCAGCGTCGCCATCTACCCTGATCAGACCCGCAGCGTGCACTGCATCGTGCAGGCGACGAACGATCGCGAGGCGATCGTCGGCTTCACCGAGGTCAGCCTCGAGGCCGACCCGCAGGCCGACCCCACCTCGCCCAAGCAGATCGACGTCACCCTCGCGACGACGCAGCTCGCGGCCTCGGGACACGCCGACGCCTGCTGGTTCGAGTGAGCCGGCCGGCACTGAGCGCGAACTCTGCCCCGCCCTTGAGCCGCAAGGTCACCTGTTCCCACTGATTCCTCGCCGAGGCGGTCTGACGTGGACGATCTCAGTGTCCGGATGGTGATCCAGATCATCGTATTTCGCCGCAGATGCGTTAGACTGTAGTTTCATTCACCACCCGGGCGTACCCCACGCCCGGTTTTTCGTTGCCTGACGTGCCGTCAGTGCACCGAACCGAAGAAGGAGAAGTCATGACCGAGGATGTCACCCAGGAAGAGACATGGTTGACACAGGAAGCCTTCGACCGTCTGTCGAAGGAACTGGAACACCTCTCCGGACCGGGACGTGCAGAGATTGCTGAGAAAATCGAAGCCGCCCGCGACGAGGGTGACTTGAAGGAGAACGGCGGCTATCACGCGGCGCGCGAAGAGCAGGGCAAGCAGGAGGCCCGCATTCGCCAGCTCGAACAGCTGCTCCGGTCCGCGAAGGTCGGAGAGAGCGAGAGCGACGGCAAGACGGTGTCCCCCGGGTCCGTCGTGACCGCGAAGGTCGCCGGCAACGAGATGCGCTTCCTGCTCGGCAGCCGCGAGATCGCCGGCGATTCCGACATCGACGTGTTCTCGGAGAAGTCGCCGCTCGGTGCGGCCGTGCTCGGTGTCGCCGTCGGCGACAAGACGAGCTACGAGGCCCCCAACGGCAAGGAGATCTCCGTCGAGGTCGTCGACATCGAGGCCTTCTCCGGCTGAGACCGGCTGCGATGCAGCGAAGACCGGTGGGCGGGTGCATCATGCACCCGCCCACCGGTCTTCTCTTCTCCGCGTGCGGACGACGCCCCACGACACGGTGCTGAGCGGTCGAGGCCGCTCAGCACCGGGCGGACTCAGCGCTGCGGATCGTCGCGGCCGGCGCCGCTGCGACCGCTCGGGGTCTCCGATCCGGGGAGGTCCTCGGGTTCGGCCGAATCGCGGCCCTCTGCGGCGCTCCTGGCCTCCGCCGCGTCGACCTTGGACTGTGCGGAGTCGAGGACGGCGTCCGCCTCGGTGGTGTCCGGTCTCTCCTCCGGGGGTGCCGCACCTCCCCGCGGACCGTTGGCGTGGACGATATAGCTGACGACGGTGTTGAGCACGGCGACGAGCGGAACCGCGAAGAGGGCGCCGACGATGCCGAAGAGGAAGCCGCCGGCGGCCACGGCGAGGACGACGGCGAGCGGGTGGACGGAGACGGCCTTGCCCATGAGGAACGGCTGGAGGACATGGCCTTCGAGTTGCTGGACGCCGATGACGACGGCGAGCATGATGATCGCCGAGACGAGCCCGTTCGACACGAGCGCGACGACGACGGCGACGATGCCCGAGGCGACCGCACCGACGATCGGGACGAACGAGGAGAGGAAGACGAGCAGCGTCATCGGGATGACGAGCGGCACGCCGAGGATCGCGGCGCCTATGCCGATGCCGATCGCGTCGACGGCGGCGACGAGGATCTGCACCCGCACGTACTGCGTCAGCGTCGTCCAGCCGCGACGGGCGGCGCCGATCGCGACCGGCTGGGCGGGGATCGGGAGGAGGTTCGCGACCCACCCGAAGATGCGCTTGCCGTCGTAGAGGAAGAAGAACGTCGCGAACAGGGTCATGAGGAGACCGGCGAGGAACGACCCCACCGAGGTGGTCGCCTGGACCGCTCCGCCGAGCAGCTGCGAGCCGTTGTTCTGGAGGAACTGGGTCGCCGACTGGACCGCGTCGTCGATGTAGGTCGAGATCGTTCCCGAGTCGATGCCGAACGGATTGTGCGCGAGCCAGTCGCTGATGCTCGAGAACCCGGTGATGACCTGATCGATGAGATCGGGCATGCCGGAGTAGATCTGCTGTCCGACGAGGGTGAAGAGCCCGACGACGACGACGATGAAGCCGACGAAGGAGATGGCGGCGGCGAGACCGCGCGGCATCCGCTTCGCGAGCCAATCGGTGAGCGGACCGAGCAGTGCCGCCAGCAGCAGCGCGATGAGCACCGGCAGGAGGACGTCCCAGACCTTCGACAGCAGCCAGAAGGCCACGCCGATGCCGACGAGGACGACGATCGAGCGCCATGACCACGCGGCGGCGACTCGCAGGCCCGGGGAGACGTACGGTTCGGAATTGGCGTCGAGGCGAGCGTGCGCGACGTCGGTGGCGCTGACGTCCCCGGCGCGCACCGCTTCGTCGTCATTGCTCCGGCGAGAGCGGCTGCGATCTCCGCGGGCGGAGTTCCATGCCCCCTTCAACCGGAATCGGGATTCGGTGTTCTCGTTGTCTGACATGCTCCAACAATAGTTGTTGAGCATGGCTGTGAGGTGGAATGATGACAGCACAGGAAGGGATTCTTTGTGAGAAAGCGCATCTTCTACGCCGCCGCCACCATGACAGGGGCGGCTGTCGGCATCGGCGCATCGGCCGCCGGGCTGCTCCGCCGCCAGGCCTCGTCCCTGCGTCGGGGGTTCGACGCCGACGCCGACCGTCGCCACATCACCGTCGCCGAGGATGTTCCTCCACCGGGCACCGATGACGGGGATGTGGCCTCCCTCGCCGTCATCGGCGATTCGTGGCTGTGCGGCGTCGACATCGACGATCCCGCCCAGACCCCTGCCATGCTCATCGCCCGCGGCCTCGGCAGGCTGCTCGGGACCACGGTCCGGGTGGAGTCGACCGCCCGTCCCTCGGCGCTGTCGGATCAGCTCTCGGCACAGGTCGATGAGATCCTCCGCTCGTCCCGACTCGCCCGGCAGGGCGCGGAGTCGTGGACCCAGGACCGTCGCTTCGCGATCATCTCGATCGGCACCGGGGACGTCATCCATCCCATCCACGGCCCGATCGGCGTGCCGGCGCTCACCCAGGCGATCAACCGGCTCCAACGCGAGGGCCGGTACACGGTGTTCGTCCTCGTCTGCCCCAACCTCGGCGGTCTTCCGGGGCTGCGCGACCCGCTGAAGACGACGCTGCGGCGCTCGTCCCGCGTGCTCGCCGGCTCGCAGTGGCTGGCGGCCCTGTCGGCCCGCGCTGTGCCGCTGCTCGCCACCGGATCGCTGACGGGCACGACCCGGAAGTCGCTGCTCAACGAGTCCGGCCGGTTCCCCAGCGCCCTCGGCTACGCCCAGCTCGCGTCGACGGTGCTCGCCGCGATCGCCGAGCGCATCGCCGCCCCTATCGCCGTCGACCGCTCGCAGGACATCCCCGACGACACGCGCGAAGAGCCTGCCGACCTTATCCCAGGACAGGGCCGCGCCGCCGATGAGGACGCGTCTGCGACCGCACCCGCCGACCCCACGCCGCCGGCCTCCGAGGGCACGGCCCCGTGATCCCGGTCGTCCTCGCTTCCCAGTCCCCCTCCCGCCGGCAGATCCTCGCTGCCTCGGGCATCGACCCCACCGTCATCGTCTCCGAGGTCGACGAGCGCGCGATCGAGGAGTCCTTCACCGGGTCCGTCGGGGACCTGACGACGGAGCTCTCAGCGGCGAAGGCCCGGGCGGTCGTCGCCCGACTCGAGACGATGCCTGCCGCCGACCTGCCCGAATCGCTGCGCGGGGCCCTGACCTGCGTCGTCATCGCCGGCGATTCCCTGCTCGAACACGACGGCGCGGCGATCGGGAAACCGGGCACACCGGAGCGCACACGCGAGATCTGGGCGTCGATGGCCGGCGCCTGGACGACGCTGCACAGCGGTCACTCGCTTGCGCTGCTCGACCGCACCGACCTCGCTGCGCCCTTCCGGCTCCGCGACCTCCGCTCGCAGCGGTCGGCCACCTCGGTGCTCATCGGCACCCCCAGCCCGGAGGAGCTCGAGGCCTACATCGCCACGGAGGAGCCCTTCCACGTCGCCGGTGCCCTGACGATCGACGGCTTCGGCGGTGCCTTCGTCGACCGGCTCGACGGGGACCATCTCACGGTGCTCGGGCTCAGCCTGCCGGTTGTGAGGGATCTCGCGCGTGACATGGGCCTGTTCTGGCCCGATTTCTGGTCCGTCCGGGACTAGACTCGAAGCGGTCGAGCGGACACGCCCGGCGCCTTTGAAGTTTTCTCATGAGGTTTTTATCGCTGGCCTACAAACGGTTTGCGGCGATCCCTAAATTGATCTGAGATCATACAAAAGGAGCGCCATGACCACAGTTCTCCCCGACGAGACGACCGATTCGCTGTCCACCCACGTCCCCACGGCCCCCGTGCGCCGCGTCCTCATCGCCAACCGCGGTGAGATCGCCCTGCGCATTATCCGGGCGGCTCACGACCTGGGCATCAAAGCGGTCGCCGTCTACACCCGAGCCGACGCGGACGCCGAGTTCGTGTCGCTCGCCGACGACGCCTGGCTGCTCGAGGGCACCGGCGCCGGGGAGACCTACCTCGACATCGACAAGATCCTCGACCTCGCCACGCGCTCCGGGGCCGATGCCATCCACCCCGGCTACGGCTACCTCGCCGAGAACGCGCTGTTCGCGCAGGCTGTCATCGATGCCGGGCTGACGTGGGTCGGCCCTCCCCCGGCCGCCATCGAGCTCCTCGGCGACAAGTCCGGTGCCCGTGAGGTCGCCGAGGCGGTCTCCGCTCCCGTCGCACCGGGCTCCGACGGCGCCGTCGCCGATCTCGCCGAGGCCGCCGCGGTCGCCGAGCGCATCGGCTATCCCGTCGTCATCAAGGCCGTCCACGGCGGCGGCGGCCGCGGCTTCCGCGCCTGCCCGACCGCCGACGACCTCGAAGCGGCGTACACCGCGGCCACCCGCGAGGCCCTGGCCGCGTTCGGGCGCGGCGAATGCCTCATCGAGAAGCAGATCGTCCACCCCCGGCACATCGAGACGCAGTGCCTCGCCGACTCCTTTGGCAACGTCCGCGTCCTCTCGACCCGCGACTGCACGCTGCAGCGCCGGAACCAGAAGATCGTCGAAGAGGCTCCCGCCCCGTTCCTCACCGCGGAGCAGGAGCGCATCGTCACCGAGGCCTCGATCCGCGTGCTCGCCCACGTCGGCTACGTCGGCGCCGCCACGTGCGAGTTCCTCCTCGGCACCGACGGGACGATCATCTTCATGGAGGCCAACGCGCGCATCCAGGTCGAGCACACCGTCACCGAGGAGGTCACCGGCGTCGATCTCGTCGGCTGGCAGCTGCGCATCGCCTCCGGTGAGCGCCTCCCCGAGACGTTCCCCGCTGTGCGCGGACACGCGATCCAGTTCCGCATCAACGCCGAGGATCCCACGACGTTCTTCCCCGCCACCGGCACCGTGAAGAACTACCGGGCGCCGGCCGGGCCAGGGGTGCGCCTCGACTCCGGCATCGGCGAGGGCAGCGTCGTCGGCACCGACTTCGACCCGATGCTCGCCAAGCTCATCATCACCGGCGCCGACCGCGACCAGGCGCTGGCGCGCTCGCGTCGCGCCCTGAGCGAGTACCGCATCGACGGGGTCTCCACCCTGCTGCCCCTCCACCGCATCCTCGCCTCGGAACCGGCATTCGCCGGAGACTTCGCGGTGTGGACCAACTGGCTCGAAACCGCGTTCGTCAATCCGCTCGCCGCACCGACCACAGGAGATCACATGAGCACCACCGCTGACAGCTTCAGTGTCGTCGTCGAGGTCGACGGCCGCCGGATGACCGTGTCGGTTCCCAAGGACGTCATCTCCGACCTCGGTCACGTCCCGAGCCCGAGCGTGCCCCGCCGCAAGCGCAACCTGCGCCGCAAGGGCGCGCAGCTGACCGACGAGTCGAACGCGCTCAACGCCCCGATGCAGGGCACGATCGTCTCCGTCGCCGTGGCCGCCGGCGACACCGTCGAGGCCGGGGACACGCTGGCCGTCATCGAGGCGATGAAGATGGAGCAGCCGCTCAAGGCGGGCCACTCGGGCACGGTCTCCGAGGTCCTCGTCGACGCCGGCACCGCCGTGAAGTCGGGAGAGCCGATCATCCGGTTCGCCGCCTGAGTCCGCTGCGCTCACTCACTGCCCGGATCACCCGTCGTCGGTGATCCGGGCAGTGAGGTAGTCGGACTCGGCATCATTGCCCGGACACGCCAGTGCGCTGCGCAGCGCCGCCTCGGCGTCGTCCTCACGTCCCAGCTCACGCAGCGTGATCGCCCGGGCGATGTGATAGGGACGATGACGCTGCAGCTGCGCCTGCCCGCCGAGCGCATCGAGGGCGGAAAGCCCCGTCGCCGGACCGCTGACCTTCCCCCGCACCACCGCGATGTTGAGGGCGACGACCGGGGTCGGCTCGAACCGCTCGAGCAGCCGGTAGAGGACGAGGATCTGCGGCCAGTCGGTCTCGGCGAACGTCGGTGCTTCGGCATGGACGGCCGCGATCGCCGCCTGCACCGTGTACGCCCCCGCGCCCTGTTCACCGGCCGCTGCCTGCGCCAACCCGAGGCCTTCGGCGATGAGCCGCGAATCCCAGCGCCGCCGGTCCTGGTGCGCGAGCGGGATCGGGCGCCCGTGCTCATCGACCCGCGCCTCCGCCCGAGCCCGGGTGAGCAGGAGCAGGGCGAGCAGACCGCGGGCCTCCGTCCGGTCCGGCAGCAGCCGCACGAGCAGGCGCGCCAACCGGATCGCCTCCTCCTGCAGGTCGGTGCGCGCATGCACCGGTCCGGCTGTCGCGGCGAACCCCTGCGTGAAGATGAGGTAGACGACGCGCAGCACCCCGGGCAGTCGGTCACCGAGGACCTCCTCGGTGGGGGTGCCGAACGGAATCCCCGTCACCGTGATCCGCTTCTTCGCCCGCACGATCCGCTGCTGCATCGTCGTCGTGTCGACGAGGAAGGCGGCAGCCACCTCGGCGGTGCTCAGTCCGGCGAGGAAGCGGAGGATGAGGGCGATCCGCTCGGGCTCTTTCAGGGTCGGATGCGCGCAGGTGAAGAAGAGACCGAGCCGATCATCGGGGATGCGGGCGGAATCGAGGTCTGCGCCGAGGCGGTCGGCGTGGTCCTCGTGATCGCCGGGACGCCGCTCATCCTCGATCCGCAGCCGTGCGAGGTGCCGTGCTCTGCGGGCATCGGCGCGGATGAGGTCGATCGCGCGGTTCTTCGCCGTCGTCATCAGCCACGCCTGGGGGCTGGCGGGGACTCCCCTGTCCGGCCAGGTCTCGACAGCGCGGACGATCGCGTCGGCGAGGGCCTCCTCGGCGAGATCGAGGTCGTGGAAGGTCCGGGCCAGAGCCGCGAGCAGGCGCCCGTGGTCCTCCTCGCCGATCGCGGTGAGGGCTCGGGCGGCTGCCGCGGACTCGGTGGCCATTGCCGGACTCAGTAGTCGGCGAGCGGCCGGATCTCGATGTGCCCGAACTTCGCGCCGGGGCTGCGCTTCGCCCAGCCGATCGCATCGTCGATCGTCGGCACCTCGATGACGTAGCTGCCGCCGACGAACTCGCTCGATTCGGCGAACGGCCCCGAGGTGACCAGCGCCTGCCCCTCCGCTTCGCTCACTCTCACCCCGTGCTCGGGGCCTTCGAGGGCGAAGCCGCCGACGACGATGCCGGCGGCGCTGATCTCCTCGTCGAAGCGCATGAACTCGCTCGGGTCGGGTCCGCCGTCCTCACCGCAGTCGGCGTCGGCGGTCCTGCCCATGAGCAGCAGTGCGTATTTCATCTCTGACTCCCCTTCGCTTGCGGATGCGCCTCGCGCACCCGGTGGCGCCGGACGGGATCGTCCGACACCACTGTGACGTCCCTGAGGTCAGGATATCGACACCGGGAGGCGAAAAGATCTCTAGAGGTGCCGGTGGAGGCGCCGCGACGCCTCGGTGAGCGATCCGCTGAGCGAGGGGTAGACGACGAATGATGCCGAGAGCTGATCGACGGTCAGGCGGTTCTCCACGGCCATCGTGATGGGGAGGATGAGCTCGCTGGCGCGGGGTCCGACGACGACTCCGCCGAGGATGGAGCCCGAACCGCGACGCGCGAAGATCTTGACGAAGCCGTCCTCGATGCCGAGCATCTTCGCCCGCGGGTTGGTGTCGAGCGGCAGCATGACGGTGTCGATGTCGGTGGGGTTCTCGCGGTAGTTCTGCTGGGTGAAGCCGACGGTCGCGATCTCCGGGGCGGTGAAGACGTTCGAGGCGACGTTGCGCAGCTTGAGCGGCTGGACGGCATCGCCGAGGGCGTGGGACATCGCGATGCGCCCCTGCATCGCCGCCACCGAGGCGAGGGGCAGGACGCCGGTGCAGTCACCGGCGGCGTAGATGCCGGGGCGGTTGGTCCGGGAGACGCCGTCGACGACGATGTGCCCGGAGTCGTTGACCTTGACGCCGGCGGCGTCGAGGCCGAGGTCGGCGGTGTTGGGGATCGACCCGACGGCCATGAGGCAGTGCGAGCCCTGGACCCGGCGGCCGTCGGCGAGGGTGACCTCGACGCCGTCGTCGGTCCGCTCGACCGATTGGGCGCGGGAGCGGGAGAGCACGTTCATGCCCTTGTTGCGGAAGACGAACTCGAGGACGTCGGCGGCGTCCTCGTCCTGCCCGGGCAGGACCTTCTCGCGGGAGGACACGAGGGTGACGTTGGCCCCGAGGGCGCGGTACGCCGAGGCGAACTCGGCACCGGTGACACCCGACCCGACGACGATGAGGTGCTCGGGCAGCTCCTCGAGTTCGTAGAGCTGGGTCCATGACAGGATCCGCTCGCCGTCGGGCTTGGCGGTGTCGAGTTCGCGCGGGTGGGCGCCGACGGCGAGCAGGATCGTCGAGGCCCGCAGGGTGTATTCGGTGCCGCTCTCCTCGACGACCTCGACCCGATCGCGGTCGACGAGCTTCGCGCTGCCCTTGATGATCTTCACCCCGGCGCGGATGAGACCGTCGTAGATGTCGTCGGACTGGGCGGTGGCGAGCGAGAGGATGCGGTCGTTGACCGCTTTGAGGTCCGCAGTCACCCGGTCGTGGTCCGGGTGCTCCTCGGTCGTCTCGTCCTTGCCGGTGATCCTGATGCCGAGACTCGACGAGCGCGTGATCTCGTCCATCATCTCCGCCGTCGCGATGAGCGACTTCGAGGGCACGACGTCGGTGACGACGGCGGCGCCGCCGGTGCGGTGGCGCTCGATGAGCATGACGTCGGCGCCCAGCTGTGCGGCGGCGAGAGCGGCTTCGTAGCCTCCCGGTCCACCGCCGATGACGACGACACGATCTGCTGCGGATTCAAATTCTTCGTTCACGGCTCAATCCTCTCAAATCGCCACCCCGGGAGCGAATGAACTCTCGGGGCGGAAAGTGCGTCGTCAGGCGGGCGGCGCCGGTCAGGAACCGGCGGGGTCGACCGCCTCGGCGGTGTCTCGGTGGAGCGCGGAGAGGGAGACATAGGCCTGCGCATTGGCTCTGACCTTCTCGACGCCGTCGTCGGTCATCTCGCGTCGCACCTTGCCCGGCACGCCGGCGACGAGTGAGCGCGGCGGGATGTCGGTGCCTTCGAGGACGACCGTGCCGGCGGCGATGAGCGACTCGGAGCCGATGTGCGCGTCGTTGAGGACCGTCGCATGCATGCCGATGAGCACATCGTCGTCGACGGTGGCCCCGTGGACGAGGGCCTGGTGGCCGATCGAGACCCGGCGGCCGACGACGACCGGTTTGCCCTCGTCGGTGTGCATGACGGTGTTGTCCTGGACGTTCGAGTCCTCGCCGATGGTGATCGGGGCCTTCTCCGCCCGGAGCACACAGCCGTAGAAGATGCCGGCGCCGCGTTCGACGCGCACGTCCCCGACGAGGGTGGCACCGGCGGCAACGAAGGCCTCGGGATCGATCTGCGGGGTGTGCCCGCCGACAGAGATGATGCGTGCCTGCGATTCCGTCATGAGTCCTCCATCGGCTCTCGGTGCTGGTTCGGGTGCCTGCCAGTCTACCCACGGCGGTGGTTCCTGCGGCAGGCGTCTCACGTGCAGTTCTCCTCGCAGTGATAGTCTCCGCCCACCTCGTGGCGGTGCTCTCCGCCTGCCGCGGGATGTCCTCCTGCGGGGACGTGCGACTTCACGGTCCCTCCCCTCTCCGTTCATCCTGGCGACACCGTGCTTCTGCAGAGTGAGACGCGTTTTGGACGGATTTGCAACGAGCACGCCTTAGCAGGAAAATGGACAGAATATTTGTCAGAAACTTCACACTGCCAGACTCTTGTGTGCCTTTTGCGGTTATGTGAACCTTGACTGTGAGAGTTGCGCGCCGCTGCTGTCGTGCGCGCACACCGCTTTCACTTATCACCGTCGAAAGGCCACCATGGATTGGCGTCATCGCGCTGCATGCCTCAATGAGGACCCCGAACTGTTCTTCCCCATCGGAAACACGGGTCCGGCATTGCTTCAGATCGAAGAGGCCAAGACTGTGTGCCGTCGCTGCGAAGTGGCGGAGACCTGCCTCCAGTGGGCACTCGAATCCGGACAGGACGCCGGTGTCTGGGGCGGCCTCAGCGAAGACGAGCGCCGCGCCCTCAAGCGTCGCGCCGCCCGCGCCCGCCGCGCCGGCTGACCTCGGCTGCGTTCTGCACCACCGATACCGCAGCACTTCCGCTCCTCCGCACTCGCAGCGCAGTTCCACAGTCCGAACCTCGCCAGAGTCCCCTGCTCGAACCACGATCTTCGCGATCCGAGCTGGGGACTTTGTCGTGCCCGCACCCGCCGCACCACCTCGGCGCGCATCTCATCCCCGCAGCCGCACACACAACCCTGGGTCGCACACACAACCCGGAGCTTCGCATCTCCTCCGCGGAGCGCGATAACCACCCCGTGCACGCGTAGGGTATGGCGCTCCGCGTAGGGATGCGCAATCCGTCGGGCGCAGACACTCAGACGCACCACCTCGGCGCGCATCTCAGCCCCGCAGCCGCACACACAACCGGCCCCCGCATGCACACCTTGGACATGCACACACAACCCTGGGTCGCACACACAACCCGCAGCTTCGCATCTCCTCCGCACAGCGCGATAACCACCCCGTGCACGCGTAGGGTATGACGCTCCGCGTAGGGGTGCGCACCCAGCAGCAGCCGGGACGGGGCACCGAGGCGGACCGTCAGTCGTAGGAGTCGGGGCGGAGCGGGACGTCGAGGATCGCCTCGGTGCCCCCGCCCTCACGCTCCCGCCACTGGATCGACCCGGCGAGATCCGCCGAGACGAGGGTGCGCACGATCTGCGTGCCCAGGCCGTTGCCCGGGCTCTGCTGGTCGCCCAGCCCCACGCCGTCGTCGGCGATCGTGACGTGGAGGTGGTCGCCGTCGCGCTCGGGCACGACCCACACATGACCGGTGAGCGTCTCCCCCGGCGCCAGCCCTTCCTGCTCCTCGAGCGGGAAGCCGTGCTCGATCGCGTTCGTGATGAGCTCGGTGATCGCCAGCGCCAGGGACGTCGCGTCGGCGGATGAGATCGTCCCGAAGCTGCCCTGGCGCTGCAGGGAGATCTGGACGAGCGGACTCGTCAGCTCCGGGGTCAGTCGCAGTCCCTTGTCGACGACCTCGTCGAAGTCGACCTCGGACTCGACTCCCTGGCTGAGCACATCGTGGACCACGGCGATGATCGACACCCGCCGCATCGCCTCCGACAGCGCCGCCTTCGCCGCGGGATTGTCGATGCGCCGCGTCTGCAGGCGCAGCAGAGCGGACACCGTCTGGAGATTGTTCTTCACCCGGTGGTGCATCTCCTTGATCATCGCGTCGCGCGAGAGCAGCTCCCGCTTGCGCCGCCGGATCTCCGAGACGTCCCTGGCCAGCACGATCGCCCCGGTGCGCTCACCGTCGTCGGTGAGCGGAATCGCGCGCAGAGAGACACTCGTGCGGCCCACCTCGAGTTCGGTCCGCCACGGCGCGCGTCCGGTGAGCACGAGCGGCAGGGTCTCATCGACCTGGCGCAGCTCGGTGCTCAGGCTCGACACCACCTCGGAGAGGTAGGAGCCTTCGATCTCCCCGCCGTGCCCGAGGCGATTCATCAGCGACACGGCGTTCGGGGAGGCGTACTGCACCCGGGAGTCACGGTCGAGGACGAAGATGCCGTCACCGACCCGCGGCTCGCCGTGGCGCACTCCGCTCGGCGCCTCCCGATCGGGGAACGCGCCCTGGGCGATCATCGTCAGCAGCGCCTTCGCCGCGTCCCGGTAGTGCTTCTCGAGCCGCGAGGTTCCGCGCCGGCGCATCTCCTCGGAGTACCTGACCATGACGGCGAGCGTCTCACCGCGGCGGACGAGCGGCACCGCCTCGGCGCTCACCTCGGTCTCCTCGGTGCCCGCGTTGACGCCGAGGTCCTTGGCCGGGGCCACCTCGGTGACGATGGTCCGGGTCTCCACCGCCGCCTCGAGGAGCTCGCGTTCGAGCCCGGTCGCCCGCGCGCCGAGGAGGTCCCGATTGAACAGCGTCGCCCCCGTCGTCGGCCTCGCGTGCGCGACGACCGTGAACGCTCCGCTCGCCGACGGCACCCAGAGGACGAGGTCGGCGAACGAGAGATCGGCGATGAGCTGCCAGTCCCCGACGAGGAGGTGAAGGTATTCGGCATCCGCCTCATCGGTGATGCCTTCGGCTGCCAGTTGTTCGTTGAGCACGGGTCCCTCTTCCGGGTGGGGAGTGTTCAGCGGGCCCGAAGGTCGTCTTCGAGCCCGCTGAGATCGACGCTATCACCGATGACGCTCGGCCAGGCCGTGCGGATCAGGCGCTGTGCTCGGACTCCCAGGCCGAGGACCGCACGACACCGCGCATCATGCGCAGCAGCACCGACAGCGGAGCCTGTGTGACGGTGTCGAGGGCGATGACCGTCTCGATCGTCTCGAGCACCCGCGCGGCGACCGTCTCGTTGCGCTCGAGCCATTCGGTCAGCCGCTGCTTGGCGCGTTCGTCCGGGGTCCCGGAGATCGGCGAATCCGTGGCGGCGATGACGGAACCGGCGACCGAGAGGATCGCGGAGTAGAAGTCATCGCGCAGGGAGCCGCGGGCCAGTGCCGACCAGCGATCGGACCGGTCGAGATCGCCGATGAGGGCGAGCACCTGCGACCCGGAGAACTTGTCGTTGACGGCGTAGTAGACCTCGGCGACGTCCTCGGCGGACTCGTTGGTGCGCGCCGCGAGCTGGGTGATGTCGAGGAGGGCGAACTCGTCGAGCAGCGCCGCCGCCCGCCAGGCGAGCTCCTCGGGGACCCCGTCGTCGATGTACTCCTGCGCCTTGGCGGCCATCGCCTCGGCGTCGAAGCCGTCGACGAGGGCGGGCACGCGCTCGCGCAGAGCCGCGACGACCTTCCCGTAGAGCTCGATGCCCGAATCGACATCGAGGGTGTCCGGGGCCTGCTGGACGAGCCAGCGCGAGGACCGGTCGAGCAGGCGCACGTAGTCGTGCTGGAGCTTGACCTGGACCTCCGTGGGCACCTTGTTGTCGAGCGCGGTGACCGGGTCGAAGAAGTCATCGAGGCCGAAGATCTCGGAGACGACGACGAAGACGCGGGCGATCTGCGGCACCGAGGCCGGGGTCTCCTCGAGCATCCGGTAGACGTAGGTGAGCCCACCGCGGTCGACCATCCGGTTGACGAGCTTCGCCGTGGCGATCTCCCGGTGCAGCGGGTGCTCGGCGATGTAGTCGCCGTACTGCTCGCGCAGCGCGTCCGGGAAGTAACCGGCGAGCTCCCGCTTCATCCACGGCTCATCGGGCACGACGCTGTCGAGGATCTCGTCGACGGCGTGCATCTTCGCGTACGCGAGGAGCACCGCGAGCTCCGGGGAGACGTACGAGCTGAACTCGCGCTTGGCCAGTTCCTCGGCGTTCGGCAGGAACTCGACGTGGCGGTCGAGGTCGGCGTGCTTCTCGAGGTAGGCGAGCATCCGGCCGTAGGTGCCCGACATCGCCTCGGTCTGCGAGCGCGCCTCGCCGAGGACGACGTTCTGCGCGTAGTTGTTCGCCAGCACCCGGTCGGCGACGTCGTCGGTGAAGGAGAGCAGCACCTTCTCCCGATCCTCGGCCGCGAACGCTCCCTTGTGCAGCAGGGTGCGCAGGAGGAGCTTGATGTTGACCTCGTGGTCGGAGCTGTCGACGCCGGCGGAGTTGTCGACGGCGTCGGTGTTGATCGCGACCCCGCTCAGTGCCGCTTCGACGCGTCCCAGCTGGGTGACGCCGAGGTTGCCGCCCTCCCCGATGACCCGTGCCCTGACGTCGTCGCCGTCGATCCGGATCGCATCGTTGGCCTTGTCCCCGACGTCGGCGTGGCTCTCCCCGGAGGACTTGATGTACGTGCCGATGCCGCCGTTGTAGAGGAGGTCGACGGGAGCGGCGAGGATCTCCGACATCAGCTCGGCGGGACTGCGCCGGCCGGGATCGACGCCGAGGGCCGCGGCGGCCTCCGGGCTGAGATCGATCGACTTCGCCGACCGCGGGAAGACGCCCCCGCCCTGCGAGATGAGGTCCCGGTCGTAGTCCTGCCACGACGAGCGCGGCAGGTCGAAGAGGCGCTGCCGCTCGGTGAAGCTCGTCGCCGCATCCGGGTTGGGGTCGAGGAAGATGTCGCGGTGGTCGAAGGCGGCGACGAGGCGGATGTGCTCGCTGCGGAGCATGCCGTTGCCGAAGACGTCGCCGCTCATGTCGCCGATGCCGACGACGGTGAAGTCCTCTTCGGCGGTGTTGAGGCCGAGCTCGCGGAAGTGGCGTTCGACGGACTTCCACGCACCGCGGGAGGTGATCGCCATCTTCTTGTGGTCGTAGCCGACCGAGCCGCCGGAGGCGAAGGCGTCACCGAGCCAGAATCCGCGGCGTTCGGAGATCGCGTTCGCGACGTCGGAGAAGCGCGCGGTGCCCTTGTCGGCGGCGACGACGAGGTAGTAGTCGTCGCCGTCGTGGCGGACGACGCGGTCGGGGTGGACGACCTTCTGGCTGCCGTCCTCGGCGTAGACGAGGTTGTCGGCGACCTCGAGGAGGCTTTCGATGAAGACCTCGTAGGCGGCCTGACCGGCGGCCATCCACGCGTCCCTGTCGCTCATCGGCGGCAGCTGCTTGGGGAAGAATCCGCCCTTGGCGCCGGTGGGCACGATGAGCGCGTTCTTGACCATCTGCGCCTTGACGAGGCCGAGGACCTCGGTGCGGAAGTCGTCACGGCGATCCGACCAGCGCAGGCCGCCGCGGGCGACGGTGCCGAAGCGCAGGTGGACGCCCTCGACCTGCGGGGAGTACACCCACATCTCGAGCGCCGGCCGGGGCTTGGGCACGAAGCTGAGCTCGGTGGGGCGGATCTTCAGGGCCAGTGCCGTCGGCAGTTCGCCGTCGGGGTTGATGAAGTAGTTCGTCCGCAGGGTCGCGCGCAGCAGTTCTAGCGAGGAGCGCAGCACGCGGTCGGCGTCGAGGCTGGCGACGTCGCCGAGGGCGGTCTCGATCCGCTCGTCGATCGCCGCGGTGGCGGCCTCGCGCCCGGCGTCGTCGGCCGCGGGGTCGAACTTCGCGAAGAAGTAGTCGACGAGGAGGCGGGAGATCTCCGGATTGTCGCTGTAGACCTCCCCGACGTAGGCGTCGGAGTAGGTGAACCCGGCCTGGCGCAGGTACTTCCCGAGCGCCCGGATGATCGTCACCTGCCGCCAGTCGAGACCGGAGACGACGAGGCGGTCGAAGACGCCTGCCTCCTTGCGGCCGTCCCAGCCGGCGATGAACGCGTCGGCGATGCGCTCGCTGGCCGCCTCGTCGAGGTCGGTGTCGAAGCGGACGCCGAAGTCGTAGATGTAGCGGTGCGTGCCGTCGGCGAGATCGAGTTCGTAGGGACGTTCGTCGAGCACCGTGGCGCCGAACGCGGTGAGGTACGGCAGCACTTCGGAGAGGCCGACCCGACCGTCGCGGTAGAGGGCGAGCCGCGTCGGCGCATCGTCGGCGTCCTCCGGGGTGTAGAGGCGCACGGCCGATCCCTCACCGGTGCTCAGCGCTTCGAAGCGCTCGACATCGGCGACGGCGTCGGCGGGCGTGTGGTACTCGCCGTACCCGGGTGGGAACGCCTTCGACCACAGGTCGGCGCGTTCGATGGCGCGTCCGCTGTCGCCGCGCTCGGTCGGGGCGAGGAAGGCGTGGACGTCCTCGTTCCACGAGCGCACGGCGGCGACGATGCGCTTCTCGACGACCGCCGGATCGATCTCCGGCAGCTCCGCGTCGCGGGCGACCCGGGCGACGAAGTGGATGCGGGCCAGCGCGGACTCGGTGAGGAGGACATCGAAGTCGACGCTCTCGGCGTTGTAGAACTCGCGCAGCACATCCTGGACGCGCTGGCGGGCCGCGGTGTCGTAGAGGTCGCGGGGCAGGTAGAGGATGACGGAGACGTAGCGCTGGTAGGGGTCCTCGCGGACGAACACCCGCGACTGGCGGCGCTCCTGCATGTCGACGATCTGCATGACGACGTCGAAGATCGACTGGGTGTCATCGTGCATGAGGTCATCGCGCGGATACGTCTCGAGGATGCCGAGGAGCTCGTTGGCCGAGTGGGATCCGGCGGGGAATCCGCTCGAGGCGAGGATCTTGCGCACCTTGCGGTTGATCACCGGGATGCTCAGCACGCTGTCGTTGTAGAACTCGGGCTTGAAGACGCCGACGAAGCGTCGCTCGCCGACGATCTCGCCGTTCTCGTCGAAGGTCTTCACCCCGATGTAGTCCATGAACGAGCCGCGGATGACCCGGGACCGGGAGTTCGCCTTCGTGAGGACGAGCACGTGGGGTTCGGCCGCCTTCGCGGCCACGGCGTTCGACAGCGGCGACTTCGCGAGCGGGCGCAGCGCGGAGATGCCCAGCGAGGTGTGCTCGATCGGTTCGAGGCTGCTCGACTCGGCGTCGTGGGAGTAGTCGTACTCGCGGTAGCCGAGGAACGTGAAATGACCGTCGAGCCAGGTCAGCAGCTCGGCGGCGGCTTCCGCCTCGGAGGCGAGCTCGGGGCGGGGCGGACGCGCCTGGAGCTCACCGGCGATCTCCTTGGCCTTCGCCGACATCGCGTCGGCATCGCGCGCTGCGGCCGCAACGTAGTCGAGGACGCTGCGCAGCTGCTTCTCGAGCGCGTCGTGGTCCTCCGGCGGCACCCGGTCGACCTCGATGCGGATCCACGACTGCTGGTCGGGGGCGTCACCGGTCGGCTCCGCGGCCTCGGTGACCACAGGAATGCCCGCGGTGTCGGCGGACACGGCGGGCGCTTCGGCGGGAGAGAGGACGGTGAGGTCGGAGCCGTGCCCCTCGACGGCGAGGATGGGATGGTGGACGAGGCGGATGGCCCGTCCGCTCGTCGCGAGATCGGAGACGATCGAGGACACGAGGTGAGGCATGTCGGGCAGGACCATCGCGATGACGGTGTGGTTGTCGAGGTACTCCGGGGAGTCGACCGAGGGGTTGTAGATGCGCAGAACCGGAGCGGTGCCGTCATACTCGAGGCCGAGAGCGTAGTGGGTGGCCGCCGCTGCGGCGAGACCTTCGGCGCCCGCCTCGGCGGTGCCCGGTTCGAATCGGGGATAGTACGCTTCGATGAAATTCTCCGGAGCGGCCTGCCCCTTCTGCTTCCTCCACTCTCCAGCAATGTCCGAATATGAGACCTGAGACACCTTTACACCTCTACGATCAGCGCACAAATAATGTTGTCGGCTCGACTCCGAACCGCCATCCCCCACACTATGCTCAATCGGCGAGAAAGGCACGCCGGTCAGCCTGCCGCGGCACGGCGTCGACGGGCTGGCAGACTGAGGGCATGAGAACACTGACACTCAGCCATGACTATGCGATCGGACTCACCGATTTCCTCGCCCTGCTCGCCGATGCCGCGACGTGGGAGAAGCTCGGCTCCGCGGCGACGACGGAGCGGGTCGATCCCGACACCGAGGTGACCGTGCGCACCGCTGTGCCGGCCAGTGAGCTGCCGGCGACCCTGGCCTCGCGCCTGCCGTCGGGTGCCGAGCTCGTCGAGGTCTACATGGTTCCCGGGGACGTCATCGGCGATCGCGCCGAGGTCCGGATGACCGCCCACGCCGCCGGGGTGCCCGTCGAGATCGATTCCCTCCTCACCCTCGTCTCCGAGGGCGGCGGAACGGCGGCCACGGTGCGGTCCGAGATCAGCTCCTCGGTGCCGATGTTCGGGTCGATGATCGAGCAGGCGCTCGTGCCCATCCTCGAGACCCAGCTGCGCGAGCGACTCGACCGGCTCGCCGCCGTCTGAGCCGGAGTCCGCTCAGGTGCGATCGCGCAGCAGGTCGCCCAGCTCGGTCCGGTCGTACCAGAGGAGATCGGAGTCGCCGAGGCGGTCGCCGGCCGCCTCGGTGCCCTGTGTCGCGGCCAGCTCGAGCGCTGCGTCCCATTCGGCGGCCTCGTCGAGGTGGACGCTGACGATGCGGTCCGCGTCGACTCGGGTGAGGGTGAGCGCGTCGAATCCCGGCGCGAGCGGCTCCCGACCGCTCGTCGCCGGCGCGTCGTAGGCGACGACGGCTCGCGGGGACGCCGACTCCGCGCCGGAGCCCAGCGCCTCGTCGGCGGCGAGGGCCGCGGCGATGCTCATGGCCGTGAACTCGGCCTCGTCGAGGTCCTCACCGCGGAGTTGGGCGGCAGCGGCGTCCGGGGCGACCGCGGTCGCGGTCTGCAGTCCGGCGGCGAGGGCGGCGAGAGTGGTCGGGATGTAGCAGCGAACAGCCATGCCTCCATCCTAGGGTGAAGCGCGCCCATCGCACCCGCAGTCGACCAACGGGGCTCAGAGCGACCGGAGCCGGGCCGCGATGCCGCGACCGCTCCCGCCCCGGGCACTGCCGGACCGGTGCCGGATCCGCCGGCGCGTGGGCAGGAGCCCGGCGGCGACCTCGGCGAACTGCCGGCTCAGCGCCGACTTCGGGCTGACCTCTGCCACGGTGCGCCCCGACAGCAGTGCCGCGTCGACGGTCGTGCGGTCGTCGCTGAAGACGAAGTCGGGTTCGCGTCCGGCGAAGCGGCCGAGCGCCTCCCTGATCCGCGTTTCCGCCGGGTGCCCGACCGCCGAGGCCCTCACCTTCGTGATCCCGATCCGCAGGGTCTCGCGCATCTGCTCGCAGCGTTCGGTACCGAGGAGCCGCACGAGCTTCTGCAGACCGATGGGATCGCCGGTCGCGAGCACGAGGACATCGTCGGCCGCGTCGAGGGCCGCCCGGGTCGCACAGTGTCGGTCGTAGAACGGATCGGCGAAGTCGTCGTCGGGGTCGAGGCGGTCGGAGACGTCGACGACGACGAGATCGTAGAGTCCCGCGAGGTCGCGCAGCGCCGAGCGGAGCACGGCCCCCCGCACCTCCGGCCACCGTTCGGGCCGGGTCAGTCCGGTGATGACGTGGAAGTCGTCGCGGATCGCCGCGTGCGGCACCCCGCTGATGTCGGTGGGCGGGGACTTCTCCGCCTCGAGCCGGCACAGGCTCGCCAGGTGCGAGGACTCCTCCGTCAGCCCGAGCGTCGTGGCGACCATCGCCCCCACCGTGTCGGCATCGACGACGACGGTGCGGTGTCCGAGACGGGAGGACTGATCGCCGAGGTTGACGGCGGTGAGCGTGCGCCCCGGAGACGACCCGGTCCCCCACACCGTGATGATCCGCCCGGCCGGTGCGGTGCGTCCCGGCGGGGACGCCGGGCGGGGCGGCACGACGGCGCTGCGGGTGACGTCGTCGAGGGCGCGGGCAACCCGGACGGCATCGGCGGTGGCGGGCACCGCCGTCGTGATGCCGAGGCGGGCCAGGGCGGTCTCATCGGCCCCGACGCCGAGCACCTTCGTCCCGGTGGCGAGCACGGCCGCGATGACATCGGCGTCGAGACCGGGGAAGTACTCGCCGACGATCGCGATGTCGGCGCTGCCGGTCCGGCACAGGGCGAGGAGTTCGACGTCGTCGGCGGGACGGGCGACGACGTCGACGTCGTCGAGGTCGCTGAGCAGTTCGAAGAGGATGAGGTCGTACTCGAAGTCGACGGCGAGGAGCACCTGGGGCATCGCGATCAGCTCCCGCCGGGGGCGCCGACGACGGAGAGGACGCTGCGGCCGTCGAGGGCGGACAGCACCCCGGACAGCGCGGCGGCCGGGACGAAGACTTCGATCCGGGCCCCGTCGCCGACCCCGAAGCTGCCGACGTCACGGGTGATGTGGGCGACCGGGGCGCCGCTGACGATCTGCTCGGGGGCGCCGGCCTCGTCGTCGAGTCCCGTCGACTCCGGTTGGGCCCACACGTCGACGAGGCTGCCCCGGTCGACGACCGAGGGCACCGATCCGGGAACGTCGATCGCGACGATCCGGCCCTCGAGTTCGGCCATCGGGGTCACCGCCGAGGCGGGCACGAGTTCCCCTTCGGCGATGACGGAGCGCACGCTCGAGTCCTGCGGCAGGGGCGTGTCGGCGGAGAGGTATTTGTCCCCGACGTCGGCGAGGTTGACTTCGGCGACGATGAGGTCGTCGGGGCCGAGCGCCTGACCGGGGACGAGGGATGCCGCGCTGGCCCAGACCCGGGTCGTCGCCGTGGCGGCGCTGACGAGGAGATAGGTGGCGATGATGGCCGCGATGACGAGGACGGCGCCGACGAGCAGCCTGGCGTCGGTCCAGCGGGGCGGGCGGAAACGTCTCGAGAGCTCCATTGCATCTCCGATTCGGGGGATTTTCCCATAACAGGAATTGCCGGTGAGTGATAGTATCGAGTATCAAATGGGGTCAAAGCAATGATTTCAGGCAAAACTGTTGTCGCTTGAGACCCTGTCATCGCTGGGAACAATGCCGTCGCTTGGAATTGGGGAGAACCGTCATGGTCGTCGAAAACCGCTTCCTGCCACTCACCGACGTGGCCGAACTGCTCAATGTCTCGATCGCTCAGGCGCGCGCCCTCGTGCGCACCGGCGACCTGCGCGCCATCAAGGTCGGCGGCCGCGGGCAGTGGCGCGTCGAGAAGGCCGAGATCGAGGCGTACATCCAGCGGATGTACGAGCGCACCGAGCACGAGATCAAGGCCGGCCTCCTCGACGACTGATCTCCCGCGCCGCCCCTCACGCAAAGGGATTCACCCGCGCCTGCACTGCGGCGATCCGCGAGAGCGGGATGATCCGACCCGCGATCTCGACGTAGTCGGCGGCGACCATGTCGGTGCGCCCGCGGATCGTCCTGCCCGTCGCCCGCAGCTCGACGACGATCTCCTCATGCCAGGCGGCCAGACGCCGCAGCGCCGACCCCATGCCGAGCCTCTCCAGCGGCCCCGCCCCGTGGTCGTGCCGACGGGATCCGGTCCGCAGCTCGTAGAGACAGGCCAGTGACACGATCGTCACCTCCGTCCCGGCGATGACGCAGATCCCGGCACCGAGGAAGACCGCCGTCCCCGTGATCTCCCGACTCTCGGTCGTCACCCTGACCTCCTCCCCGAGGCTGCCGCGCAGGCGCTCGAGGAGCGTCCGCTCGGCGGCCTGCATCGCGAGCTCATCGGAGAACTCGCCGCGTCGGGCATGGCGCTCGCGCCATGTGTGCATGGCTTCGAGGTCATCGAGGAAGGCGTCGATCCGCTCGTCCATATCGTGAAGCTTGCCCGAGTCCCGCGATGTCCGCAAGAGACTGAGCTAACTACAGTGTCGTAGTTCGACGAATACTATTGACATCAAATACAGTCAAACTGCATGATTGCTGAACATTCAAGCTTAAGGATGTTCACAATGTATCTCATCGGCCTCTGTGCCATCTCCTGGCTGTCTCTGCTCGGCGGCTTCGCCTCTCTGTGGGTGGCCCTCACCCAGCCGTGGACGGTCAGTGACCTCGTCGTCCTCACGCTCGCCGGGGCGGCCGTCCTCGCGTTCGCCCGCCTCGGCATCACCGCCCTCCTCGCGCTCGTCATCGCCGTGCTGCCGACCGGTCGTCTGCGGACTCGGCTCAGTGCGGCAGCGGTGCGGCTGGCGCCCCGGATGCTCGCGTCGAGCGTGCTCACCGCCGTCGCCATCGGCTGCGCGGCCCAGAGCGCCGCCGCCCTCGGCAGCAATGACGGTCCGAGCATCGGTGACGATGCGAGGGTCGCCGGAGGCTCGAGCATCGCCGCCGTTCCGAGGACAGCGAGCGTCACCGATCGTTCGGGTGTCGACGGCGGACCCGTGAGCTCCTCGGACCTCCCCGACCCGGGATGGCCGACGACTCCCGGTGCGCCGCTCGACCCGGGATGGCCGACGACCGACCCTGCCGATCCGCCGAACAGCACCGATCCGCCGACGAGCACGGACCCGCCCGACGGTGCGTCCGACACTGCCGATGACACGGACGGCGAGACGCCCGACACCGGCACCCGCGACCCCGACGCCCCTGCCGCGCCCGGCCCGGACGCCTCCACGCCGACGGTGCACATCGTCAGCCGTGGGGAGAGCCTGTGGTCGATCGCCTCCGGTCTCACCGATTCCGATGACGCGCGCGGGACGCTCGTGGCCGCCATCCACTCGGCCAACCGGGACGTCATCGGCGCCGACCCCGATCTCATCATGCCCGGACAGCGATTGGAGATCCCCTCATGAGCGCACCCCTCGTCCTCACGCGCCCGGCTCGCACGGCTGCCCCGGCCACGCGGCTGACCCGCAGCACTCCTGGTGCGACTCCCCCGCGGCCGATGCCGCCGGACGATGACGGCGAACGGATCGCCGCGACGGCGACGTCTCTGGCGATCGCGTGCCTCGAGATCTTCTCCGGGGTGCGTCGCAGCGACACGATCGCCCGCTGGGTCGACAAGGAGCTGCTCGAGAAGATCGATCGGCGTGCTCAGCTGCGAGCGGAGATCGCCCCGACGAGACCGGTCCGCGACCATGCCGCCGAACGCACCCTCACTGCCGGGCGCTCCCGCGTGTGCCGCGTCGCCGAGACCGTCGCCGAGGTCACGGTCATGGTCCGCACGCCCGCGCGCTACCGGGCGGTGGCGATCCGCCTCGAACTGCTGACGAACCGCTGGACGATGACGGCGCTGCAGACTATGTGAGACCCGTCAGCGCTTCGCCTTCTTCTTCGCCCGGCGCTGGGCGCGGTTGGCCGGTGCCGGGTCGTCCGCGCTGTCGGCGTCGTCTTCGGTCACCGAGGTGCCGCCGTCCTCCGACGGCGCCGAGAGCTGCATCTTCGGGGTGGTGTGGCGCAGCTCTGCCGCGTCGACCTCGACCTCCGAGTCCTCACCGGATTCGCCCTGCGGCCGGTTGACGGTGACCTCGAGGGTGTCGGTGAGGCGCACGACGTCCTCCTTGATCCCGTCCTGCATCGTCGTGAACATCTCGAAGCCCTCGCGCTGGTACTCCACGAGGGGGTCGCGCTGGGCCATCGCGCGCAGGCCGATGCCGTTCTTGAGGTAGTCCATCTCGTAGAGGTGCTCACGCCAGCGCTTGTCGATGACGGAGAGGACGACACGGCGCTCGAGCTCACGGGTCGCCTCCTCACCGAGATCCTCCTCGCGCTGGGCGTAGAAGACGTCGATGTCGGACTGGATCTCCGCATTGAGGCGGTTCTTCGTGAGGTTGCTCAGCCCGCCGACCTCCTCGGCGAGGTCCTCCTCCGTGATCGAGGGGGTGTAGATCTTGCCGAGCGCCTCGAAGAGCTCGTCGACCTTCCACTCCTCGACCGGGCCGGTCGTCGCGGCCTGGACGTACGCGTCGATGACCTGTTCGCGGAAGCTCGCGACCTGATCGGCGAGGTCCTCGCCGTCGAGGACCTTGCGGCGCTCGTCGTAGATGACGGTGCGCTGGCGGTTGAGGACGTCGTCGTACTTGAGCACGTTCTTGCGCTGCTCGGCGTTGCGCTGCTCGATCTGCGTCTGCGCCGAGAGGATCGCCCGGGTGACCATCTTCGACTCGAGCGGAACGTCGTCGGGCACATTGGCCGTGGCCATGATCCGCTCGGCGGCACCGGAGCCGAAGAGGCGCATGAGGTCGTCGGTGAGCGAAAGGTAGAAGCGGCTCTCCCCCGGGTCGCCCTGACGCCCCGAGCGTCCGCGCAGCTGGTTGTCGATGCGTCGGGACTCGTGGCGTTCGGTGCCGAGGACGTAGAGACCGCCGAGTTCGATGACCTCCTCGGCCTCCGACTCGACCTTCGCCTCCGCCTCGGCGAGGACGTCCTGCCACTGCTTCTCGTACTCCTCGGCGTCCTCGACGGGGTCGAGTCCGCGCTTCTCCATCTCGGCGACGGCGATGAACTCGGCGTTGCCGCCGAGCATGATGTCGGTGCCGCGGCCGGCCATGTTCGTCGCCACGGTGACCGCGCCCTTCCGCCCGGCGAGAGCGACGATCGCCGCCTCACGGGCGTGGTTCTTCGCGTTGAGCACCTCGTGGCGGACACCGCGCTTGGCGAGGTGCTTCGAGAGGTATTCGCTCTTCTCGACGCTCGTCGTGCCGACGAGGACCGGCTGACCGGTCTCGTGGCGCTCGACGATGTCGTCGACGACGGCGTCGAACTTCGCGATCTCGTTCTTGTAGACGAAGTCGGACTGGTCGACGCGCTGCATCGGCTTGTTCGTCGGGATCGGCACGACGCCCAGCTTGTACGTCGACATGAACTCGGCGGCCTCGGTCTCGGCCGTGCCGGTCATGCCCGAGAGCTTGTCGTAGAGGCGGAAGTAGTTCTGCAGGGTGATCGTCGCGAGCGTCTGGTTCTCCGCCTGGACCTTGACGTTCTCCTTCGCCTCGATGGCCTGGTGGAGGCCCTCGTTGTAGCGACGGCCCTTGAGGACGCGACCGGTGTGCTCGTCGACGATGAGCACCTCGCCGTCGAGGAGGACGTAGTCCTTGTCCTTCTTGAACAGCTCCTTCGCGCGGATCGCGTTGTTGAGGAAGCTGATGAGCGGCGTGTTCTCCGCATCGTAGAGGTTGCCGATGCCGAGGTAGTCCTCGACGCGTTCGATGCCGGGTTCGAGCACGCCGACGGTGCGCTTCTTCTCGTCGACCTCGTAGTCGCGGTCGACCTTGAGCCGTTTGACGACCTTCGCGAACTCCTCGTACCAGCGGTTCGCGTCGCCTTCGGCGGGACCGGAGATGATGAGCGGGGTGCGGGCCTCGTCGATGAGGATCGAGTCGACCTCGTCGACGATCGCGAACGAGTGCCCGCGCTGGACGAGCTCCTCGGCCGTCCACGCCATGTTGTCGCGGAGGTAGTCGAAGCCGAACTCGTTGTTCGTCCCATAGGTGATGTCGGCGGCGTACTGCTTGCGGCGCTCGTCCGAGGGCATGTTCGCCTGGATGCAGCCCGTCTCCATGCCGAGGAACCGGAAGACGCGGCCCATGAGCTCGGACTGGTAGGTCGCGAGGTAGTCGTTGACGGTGATGACGTGGACGCCGTTGCCGGTCAGCGCGTTGAGGTACGCCGGCGCGGTGGCCACGAGCGTCTTGCCCTCACCGGTCTTCATCTCCGCGATGTTGCCGAGGTGCAGGGCGGCCCCGCCCATGAGCTGGACGTCGAAGTGGCGCATGCCCAGCGTCCGTCCGGAGGCCTCGCGCACCGCGGCGAAGGCTTCGGGCAGCAGCGAATCGAGCGACTCGCCGTCGGCGACGCGCTTCTTGAACCGGTCGGTCTCCTCGCGCAGCTCGGCGTCGGACATCTCGCTGAACTCATCGGACAGCTGATTGATGGCGTCGGTGTACCGGCGGAGCTTCTTCAGCGTCCGGCCCTCACCGGTGCGCAGAAGCTTCTCGAGGATGTTAGCCACTTCTCTCCTATTCGGCGCGGGGCGCCTGACGACAACTCGAATGACTGTATAGGCCCTAGCTTAATGGCAGGTGAGTCCCGCACACATCCACCGACCCCGCCCCCAGCCACCGTCCCAGCGCGGTGAGTTCGGCGGTGAGCTCGTCCCAGTGCTCCTCCCCCGGCTCCCAGGTCACCTTGAGCGCGCGGAGCACTCCCGCCGGTCCGTCGCGGTGGACGTCGACGCGGGCGACGAGGCGGTCGCCGAGGAGGAACGGCATGACGTAGTACCCGTGCTTCCGCCGGGACGCGGGGGTGTAGATCTCGATGCGGAAGTGGAAGTCGAAAAGCCATTCGATGCGCGGGCGGTGGAAGACGAGCGGGTCGAAGGGGGCGAGCAGGGCTCTGGCCGCCGTCGCCCGCGGGGTCCTCGCCGCATGCCAGCGCAGGGCGGGCGAGCCCGCGACCTCGACCTCGACGAGTTCGCCAGAGGTGAGCAGCGTCTCGATCGCGACGTCGGTCGGGGCGCGCAGCTGTCGGAAGTAGTCGGCGAGGCAGTCCGGGCGCGCGACCCCGAGAGCCCGGGCGGCGATGCGCGTGAGGGCCAGCACGTCGTTGGCCGTCCCGGACACGCCCCGCGGGGGCTTGCCCGCGCCGCTCTGCAGCCCGAGGTCCGGGGCCTCCGGGGTGCCGTAGGCGAGGACCGGTTCGCCGAGGAGGGGGCTGACATCGCGCGGCAGCGCATAGATGCGCTCGAAATGGTCATTGCGTCCCGCGGAGCTCACCGCCCCGGAGACGAAGAGCGCTTCGAGCGCCGACTTCACCTGGCTCGGGTTCCACCCCCAGTGCCCGCGGTGGCGTTCGGGTAGGTCATGGTCGACGAGCTCGGAGACCGACCTGGCGGTCTGCGGTCCGTCCTCGAGCGCCTCGAGGAGGGACCGCTGCAGGGCCCGAAAGGCCGCCCCGGTCTCCGGGTGGCGCTGTCCGTGGTCGATGCGCCACCACTCCGCTCGGCTGCGGGCGAAGTGGCGCCACGTCTCCGGGGGCACGAAGGCCGCCGCGTGCGCCCAGTACTCGGCGCCCATCCGCGGGTCGGAGTAGAGGAGCCGGTCGAGCCGACTGCGGTCATAGGGTCCCAACCGCGAGTAGAAGGGCAGGTAGTGGGAGCGCACGACTCGGGCGACCGAGTCGATCTGCGCCAATCCCATCCGCTCGAACGTCGCCTTGAGATGGCGCGCGGTGACCTGCGGCGGGCGGGGACGGTCGAGACCGGTCGCCGCGATCGCCGTCCGCCGCGCCGCCGCCAGTGACATCGTCTGCATGGCCCCACGATAGGCCACCCCACTGACGCGACCCAGCTCTGCCCGTTCGGCCGAGTCGGATCGGCCGAACGGCTGAGGTCGCCGCCCCCTGCCGCGCGACAGGATGGAGATCCCACAGCGGACCACCCTCCGGTCCGTCCCTCGAACACAGGAAGGACCTCTCATGAAGAAGGTCATCATCGCCCTCACCTCCGTTCTCACCGCGCTGGCAGTCGGCATCGGCGCGCTCTTCTTCTGGGAGTACCGGTCGAAGGCCCAGCTCGAAGCCCAGGTCGAGGACTACCTCGGCGGCTGCGACGTCACCGCCTCGGGCATCGAGGTCCACGGGCGCCCCTACATCCTCTCGGCGATGGCCGAGCGGGCCGAGCTCACCTACGTCGATCTCGCCCCGCAGGCCGGGACGAAGAAGGACCAGCTCATCGTCCACGAGCTCAGCGACGGCCGGGCGGCCCGCGTCTCCCGCTTCGTCACCTTCGACTACCCGCAGGCGGATGCGCGCCCCGTCGAGGACGAAGCCGGGGCGTTCACCGACCAGGCGACGATGGGCGGGAAGACCGTGACGTTCTCCGGCACCGCCGGTGACGGCAAGCTCGAGGTCTTCGCCGACGACCGCAGCATCGGCAGCCTCGACCTGCCGAACGGTGCGACGCTGACCTCGGTGTTCGCCAACAACGACGGCGTCGCCGCGGAGATCGAGTACGCGGACCCGACGTGCGCTCGCGCCTGAGGACCCGACCGCTCGGCGATGACTAGACTCCGAGACATGAAGACCGTCCTGACCTGGCTGTGGCTCGTGCCGGTACCGCTCTGCCTGGGACTCGACATCCTCGCCGCGTTCGGACTGCTCACCGCGCTGACCACGGTGGCCGCCACCGTGGTCAGCGCCGTCGTCCTCATCCGCACCCGGCTGACGACCCGCACGGCAGCCGCGGTCAGCCCGGGCACGGCGCGCCTGCTGCTCATCGTCGTCGCCGTCCTCGTCGCCGCCCAGCTCGTCCTCGTCGTGGGCTCCGGCATCAGCATCACTGTGCTGTGGCTCAGCCTCGTCGTCCTCGCCGTCCTCGGTCGGGTCGCCGTCTCCCCGCTCCAGATCACCGGGCTCGTCGTCCTCGCCGTCGCCGCCGTCCTCGCACCGGGGCTCGCCGCCGGCTTCTCCGCCGGGGACGGCTTCACGTTCGCCTTCGGCGCCTCGACCGGGGTCATCGCCGCCCTCGCCCTCGGCCTGCTCCTGCGGATGGTCGACCGCTCGCTCATCGAACGTCACGCCACCGCCGTCGCCGACGAGCGCCGCCGCATCGCCACCGAACTCCACGACATGGTCGCCCACGAGGTCACCGGCATCGTCGTCCTCTCCCAGGCGGCCGCCCGCAGCGACGACGTCGGCATCCTCCACACGGCGCTGGGCAAGATCGAGGAGTCGGGCACCCGCGCGCTCGAGGAGATCCGCGCCCTCGTCTCGGCCACCCACGACGATGCCGCTGCCGCCCGGACCCCGGTGACGACCGGCCGCCAGGGACTCCTCGATCGGGTCGAGGCCTTCCGCGCGGCCGGGGGCACTGCGGTGACCGTCGACCTCGATGCCTCCCTCGCCGAGGCGGTCCCCGGCCCCGTCTGGGCCGTCCTCGACCGCGTCCTCGTCGAATCCCTGACGAACATCCGCCGGCACGCGGGCACCGCCGTGCCGGTGACGATCGGACTCACCGCCGACGACATCACCGCCGACCGCCTCGGCGCCGTGATCCTCACGATCGCCAACGCACCGGGGGCCGAGGGGATCGGACGCGGCAGCGGCTCCGGTCTCATCGGACTCCGCCACCGGGTCGAGGGCACCGGCGGCACCCTGACCGCCGGTCCCGTCGCCGGCGGCTGGGAGGTCCGCGCCCGCATCCCGCTCACTGCACCGATTCAACCGACCCCGCCGACCCACCCGAAGGAGCCCCGCCGATGATCAGAGTCGCCCTCGTCGATGACCAGGAGATGGTCCGGATGGGCTTCGCGCTCATCCTCGATGCCGACCCCGACATCACCGTCGTCGGGCAGGGTGCTGACGGGGTCGATGCGATCGAGCTGACCAAGCGGGAGCACCCCGACGTCGTCCTCCTCGACATCCGCATGCCCCGCCTCGACGGACTCTCCGCGCTGCCGCGGCTGACCCCCCTGACGAAGGTCATCATGGTGACGACGTTCGACGACGAGGAGTACGTCGATGCCGCCCTCGACCAGGGCGCGAGCGGGTTCCTCCTCAAGGACGCCGGACCCGACCTCCTCATCGCCGGGGTCAAGGCCGCCGTCGACGGGGAGGCCCTCATCTCTCCCGCCCTCACCCTCGCTCTCCTGCGCCGCCGCTCACCGGCCGCGCAGCCGCACGCCGGGCCCGGCCGCGACCGGGTGGAGAGCCTGAGCGAGCGCGAACGCGACGTCGCCGCCCTTGTCGCCACGGGACTGACGAACCAGGAGATCTGTGCCGAGCTCTACATCTCCCTCGGCACCGTCAAGACGCATCTCGGGAACATCCAGACCCGCCTCGGCGCCCGCAATCGCGTCGAGATCGCGGCCCGCATGTGGGAGTCGGGGGCGATGGATCAGCCGAACGGCTGAGGGCGGAGCCGGCGAACCGGTCGCCCGGCCGATGTCTCAGGCCGCTTCCCCGACGAGGATGGAGGCCATGAACTCACACGCACTCACCCCGCCGGTACCCGCTTCCGCGCAGCCGACCGGCGACCAGCTCACCCGTCCCCGCCGGATCGCCGCCCTCGACGTGCTGCGCGGCGTCGCCCTGTGCGGCATCATCTTCGTCAACCTGCCGCCGATGTTCGGACTCAGCTCGGTCGACGGCAGCGGCGACACGCTCCCGTTCTACGCCGCGAGCCAGGACTTCGTCCAGGGCCGGTTCTTCCCGATCTTCTCGATCCTCTTCGGCATCGGCTTCGGCATCATGTGGCACTCCGCCCGCCGACGCAGCCCCCGGCCCCGTCTCGCCCTGCTGCGCCGATTCCTCTTCCTCGGCGCCCTCGGCGCCCTCCACATGCTCCTCCAGCCCGGTGAGGCGCTCCTGCCGTACGCTCTCGCCGCGCTCGTCGTCCTCCTGCCCTCGACGTGGCTGCCCGCCCGCGTCCTCCCGGCGATCACCTCGGGTCTCGGCGCGCTCCTCCTCATCGCCGGAATGGCCACCGGCGGCGGGATGGCGATCATTCCCGGCCTCTTCCTCCTCGGCTTCGCGATCGGCTACACCGACTTCGTCCGCACGGCGCTGGCTCACCCGGGCCGCCTCGCCCTCGTCGGCGGGCTCGCCGCCGCCGTCACCGTCACCGGGTTCCTCACCACGGACTACCTCACCCGCCAGCTCGATCAGTGGATCACCGCGGGCCTGGGGATCACGATGGCTCTGTGCTATGTCATCGTCGTCCTGCTCCTCATGCGCACCCCCGCCGAGTCGGTCCTCCGGGCCGTGTTCGCGCCGCTGGGGCGGATGGCGCTGACGAACTACATCGGCGCCACGCTCCTCCTCGTCGGCGTCCGCTTCCTCGTCCCCGACCTCGCGGCCTTCGACAGCGAGGGCGGCTACGTCGCGGCTGCGGCTGTGTGCACGGCGATCCTCATCGTCCAGATCATCGCCTCCGCCGTGTGGCTGCGGTTCTTCTCGCAGGGCCCGCTCGAGCGTCTGTGGCGCATCGTCACGTGGGGCCCCTCCCGCGCCGAGCGCTGAGCCTCCCGCGCCGAACACTGAACAGCCCACCTCCCGGACATGCGCCGAGGCGGCACTCCCCTTCACGGGGTGTGCCGCCTCGGTAGCGTCGTCGGGTCAGGCGGTGCCTAGTCGGCGACCGTCTCCGGCAGCGCCTCTTCGCTGACGAGGTCCTCGTCGAGGGCGATGACACCGTAGCTCCAGCCCTTGCGGCGGTAGACGACGGAGGGCTTCGACGACTCCTCGTCGATGAAGAGGTAGAAGTCGTGGCCGACGAGCTCCATCCGGTTGAGCGCCTCCTCGATGCCGATCGGCGCCGCCGCGAACGACTTCTCCCGCAGCACCACGGGCGAATCGCCCTCTGCCTTGATCCGGCCGTTCGTCTGGTCGGGGGTCGATGCGGTCGTCTCGGCGTCGGCATCGGCCTCGGTCCCTCCGAGCGGCTCGGCGACGGGCATCTTCGCGAGCGCCTCGGCGGTCGACTCCTTGCGATGACGGCCGACGCGGGACACCTTGTTCCTGTCCCTGGCCCGCCTCAAGCGCTCGACGAGCTTGGCCCACGCGAGGTCGAGGGCGGCGTACTTGTCGCTCGCCATCGCCTCGGCGCGGATGACCGGACCCTTCGCCACCACCGTGAGTTCGACCCGCTCGCTCGTCTCGGGCTGCTTCGTGTTCTTATCGTGAGCGACGTGGACCTCGACACGCTGCGCGCGAGGCGCGAGCTGCTCGACTTTGGCGATCTTGTCTTCGATGTGCGCGCGGAAGCTGTCGGAGATGGTCAGTTGGCGTCCGGTGACAACAATGTCCATGATGGGTCCTTTGGCGACTCGTTCTTCGGATGAATCCGATCCCATTCCCTTGGATGGGTAAACACCGTTATACAGTAAAGGGAGAGACAAATCGAGTGCCCCCGCGACCGAGTCCGATGACTGCGGCAACAGCGGGTCTGACCTGCACCGATGTTAATACTCTTGCGCTTTCGGCCAAGGTCGCGCCGGTGGTCGAGAAATCGTCGACGAGAATGACCGTGGCGGTCTCCGCAGCGATTTCCCGCACCCGCCGGGAGGGCGGATTCGGGATGAGGAATTGCGAGTTCTCCGCATTGTGCGCCCGCTCGTGTGCCCCGAGTCCGACCTGGTCGTGGCGCCTGCGCGCGGCGAGGACGTCGATGACCTCGAGCGACAGGTCCGGAGCGAGCTGCCCGGCCCGCCGGGCGAGGGCGGCGGTGTGCGATCCTCCGCGGCGGCGGAGAGCTGCCTGCGAACTCGGTGCGGGCACGACGCCCACCGGTCCGCCCGGATGACCGACGAGGTCGAGGGCGGCGACGATCGCCCGTGCGAGAGCGAGGGCGAGCGGGTCGAGGACGTCCCGACGGCCGTTGTCCTTGAAATTGACCACCATATGGGACACCCGCGAGTTGTATTCCGAGACCCCGACGACGGGCAGCGTCCCGTACCGCGGCTCCATCGCGCGCGGAACGCCGCCGAGGAGCATGAGGCACGTCGTGCACAGCGAGACGGTCTCCCGCCCGCAGCCGGCGCACCGTCGCGGCAGGAAGAGATCGGAGAACTCGCTCAGCAGCCCCATCGCAGCGACTCAGCCCGGATACGCGGGATCCTTCGCCGTGACGTCGATGAGCTTCTGCCACGCGTTCGAGTTATACGAGTAGATCTCGCCGGCGGTCCCGGTCACGAGGATCGAGCGACCGTCCTCGCCGGCCGCGATCCGGTCGCCGCCGCCGGGCAGCTGGCCGAGCTGCTCGGGCGGACCCGCGACGTGGACCCGGTAGGGCTGGACGGTCTCGCCCGGCAGCTGCGCGAGCACCGCGAGCGAGGTCGACCCGCCCCACGAGATGTCCTGGATCCCGGAGAAGTACGAGCCGACCTGCAGCGGGGCGTCGGAGAGGGAGGCGGCGGGGTTGCCCGCCCGGTCGCGCGGGATGCCGACGACGTCGATGCGCTCGGGCTGATCGCCCTGCCGGCTGAGCACCGCCAGCCTGGTGCCGTCCCGGGAGACCTCGAGATCGAGCAGGGTGCGACCGGAGAGGAAGTCCGCGGCGACGGTGTAGACCTGATCGTCGCGGCCGACCGCCGTGATCTCGCCCTTGTTGTCGCGCTCGCCCGTCCAGATCGAGTTGAACCGGTCGATGCTCGGCCCGACGAGCGACGACCCGTTGAGCACGGTGCGCGACTCCGAGGAGTCCGCGCGCAGCCGCTTGAGGTGCTGCCCGTCGTCCTCGAGGTACGCGTAGATCGAGTCGTCGAAGGACACGGCCGGGTCGCTGGCCTTGGCATCGCTGAGGTCGGGGCTGTTCTCCGCCCGGGCCACCGTGGTGCCGGAGATCCGCGAGATCCGGTTGTTCGCGATGACGACCGGCGGCCCGTCGACCTGGACGGAGGAGTCCGTCTTCGGCTGCAGGCTCTCGGACACGACCTGACCGCCGATCGTCAGCTCGACGCTCGAGACCGAGGGGATGGCCCGCAGCGTCGAGGCGATCTGCTGCCGGATGAGGCCCTTCTCCCGGTCCGTCGGCGCCGGGGTGAGATTGCCGAGGGAGACGTTGGCGACGCCGTTCTCGATCGTCACGACGTTCGAGTCGTTGAGCTTCGCCCCGTCGGGGGCCGCCGTGATGACGGCCCCGGCGAGGTAGGGCGCGGGCCCGGTGAGGAGTTCGTTGATGATCGCCGTCGGGGTCGACGACGAGCGCAGGAACCACCGGGAGTCGGGCACGAGGTAGGAGAAGTCAGAGGTGAAGAACTCGAGCGAGTAGCTGAGGAAGATCGTGCGGAACGTCGTCGGGGTGACGAGCAGGCCGTCGGGGGCCGAGGAGATCCGCCATTCCCCGTTCTCCTGGCGCAGCGAGAACTCGAGGTTCGAGCGGGTGTCCGGGGTCGCCGAGGAGAAGATCCCCGAGGAGTCGACGATGCCGACGACGGGAGCTGACATCGTCAGCGTCTTCTGGTCGGAGGTGACCTCGTAGTTGAGCGAGTCGAGGTCGGTGTCGCCGGGCAGCACGGACACCGAGGCGAGCGGGTTCCACTCCTGGGCCTCCGCCTCGGTGAGGAACGACTTCGCGACGGCGAAGTTGTTGCCGGTCCCGGCGCCGGCGGCGAGGAACCCGCGGACGATCTCCCCGACGCTGTCACCGGGCTTCGGCCCGTCCGGGGTCCGCGCGCTGCCGGCGGCGGCCTCGTTCGATGCCGCCGGGAGGTGTCCGACGGGCGAGGTCGTGGGAATCGAGGAGCACGCGGTCAGGGCGAGGCTCGCGCAGACGGCGAGGACGATCGTGACCACGCGCATCCGGGCTGTCGACGGTCTCATGAGCTTCCCTTCTGCAGTTCGCTCTCCTCCGCCTCGGCGGGTTCGCTGCGGTCGGGGACCGCCTCGGCGAGATCGGCTTCGACGACGATGGGGATCGACCCGGTCTGGATCCGCACCGAGCCGTCGGAGGACATCGGGCCGGCGACGAGCGCGGAGCCGCGGATCTGCGCGTCCCGCGGCGGCAGCGGCAGCGGCGACGAGGTGATCTCCTGGTCGGGACGGCGCGGCAGCGTCAGCCGGAAGCACGAGCCCTCCCCCGGGTTGCCCCACACCTGGAGCCAGCCGCTGTGGAGGTGGGCGTCCTCGAGCGAGATCGCCAGGCCGAGGCCGGACCCGCCGAGGGTGCGCTTGCGGGCGGGGTCGGCGCGCCAGAACCGGTCGAAGACGTGCTCGACCTGCTCCTCATTCATGCCCACGCCGTGGTCGCGCACGCTCACGGCCACCGCCTCGGCGTTCGAGGCGACGTAGACGTCGATCGGCTTGCCCTCCCCGTGCTCGATGGCGTTGACGACGAGGTTGCGGATGATCCGCGTGATCCGCACCCGGTCGACCTCGGCCATGACCGGTGAGGACGGGGCATGGACGACGATGTGCGTCGACATCTGGTCGGCGATCATCGAGACGGTCTCGACGACGGAGGTGACGATCGCGCCGACGTCGACGGGTTTGGCGACCAGCGCTGCGGCCCCGGCGTCGTAGCGGGAGATCTCGAGGAGGTCGGAGAGGAGGGCGTCGAAGCGCTCGGCCTGCGAGTTGAGCAGCTCGGCGCTGCGGGCAGTCACCGGATCGAGGTCGTCGCGCGCATCGTAGATGAGGTCGGCGGCGGCGCGGATCGTCGCGAGCGGGGTCCGCAGCTCATGGGAGACGTCGGAGACGAACTGCCGCTGCAGCACCGAGAGCCGCTCCATCTGCTGGATCTGGTGCTGGAGGGTGTCGGCCATGTCGTTGAAGCTCTCCCCGAGCACCGCGATCTCGTCGTTGCCGTGGACGGGCATGCGCTCGTCGAGGTCGCCGTCGGCGATGAGGCGGGCCACCTCCGCACCGGTGCGCACCGGGGTGACGACGAGGCGGGTGACGATCCACGCGACCGCACCGACGAGGACGACGAGGACGAGGGCGGCGACGAGCATCGACCGCTGGACGAAGTCGAGGGTGTTCTGCTGTTCGGTCAGATCGCCGAGGTAGTAGAGCTGGAACTGCCCGGCGCCGGGGACCGTGAGCTCCTGCGTGATGAGCAGGCCCGGCCCCTGCCCGCCCGGCAGGCTCACCGACTGGTAGAGCATGTCATCGGTCGGCGCCTGCCCGATCGCCTCCCGCAGGTCCGAGCTCACCGGCATCTCCGCCGCCGACTCGGCTGAGGAGTCCATGCCGACGCTGATCGTCGAGAACGACGAGTTCGGGTCCCGCGGCTGCAGGGTGAGCGCGTAGACCGAACCGGTCGAGCGGTTGAAGATCGAGGAGAGCTGGGAGGACAGGTTCTCCTGGGTCACGGCCTGCCCGTCGGCGGGGGCGACGCTGCGCAGTTCGGCGACGATCGTCGCCGCCTGCTTCGACAGGGAGTCGAGCCGGTTGTCGAAGAGCCCGCGGGAGATCTGCTGGGACATGTACGTGCCGACACCGAAGATCGCCACCGAGGTGAGGATGACGGTGAGGACGACGATCCGCACCTGCAGGGAGTAGCTGAACGACCGGCGGATGAACGCCCAGAGGCTCGTGAGTCCGTTCGCTGTGGTGCGGAGGGCTCCGCGCACGGCGGAGGTGGGGTTCACGCCGCTCGGCCCGCCTTGTACCCGACCCCGCGGACGGTGACGATGATGTCCGGCTTCTCCGGATCGCGTTCGATCTTCGATCGCAGGCGCTGGACGTGGACGTTGACGAGCCGGGTGTCGGCGGCATGCCGGTAGCCCCACACCTCTTCGAGCAGGGTCTCACGCGAGAACACCTGCCAGGGCTTGCGGGCGAGGGCGACGAGAAGGTCGAATTCGAGCGGGGTCAGCGAGATCGGCGCCCCGCCCTTCGTCACGGTGTGACCGGCGACGTCGACGACGACATCGCCGACGGTGAGCAGTTCGGGGGCCTGCGGCTCGGAGATGCGCAGGCGCGCCCGCACCCGGGCGATGAGCTCCTTGGGCTTGAACGGCTTGGGCACGTAGTCGTCGGCGCCGGATTCGAGACCGAGGACGACGTCGACGGTGTCCGACTTCGCGGTGAGCATGATGATCGGCACCGAGGAGACGTCGCGGATCTCCCGGCAGACCTCGAGCCCGTCCTTGCCGGGCAGCATGAGATCGAGGAGCACGAGGTCGGGTCCCACCTTCTGGAACTCGTCGAAGGCCTGGTCGCCGGTCGCGGCGAAGAAGGGTTCGAAGCCCTCACTTTTGAGCACGATTCCGATCATCTCGGCCAGAGCCGTGTCATCATCAACTACGAGGATACGAGCGTTCATACCTCCATTGTCGCTTAAAGTCATGTGAAGTTTCGACCGGGACACCCGGTGTCGGCCATCCGTGGCAGGATTGTCTGCAATGGGACGAACGAACGCATGGACTTCGCAGGTCGACTGGCAAACCGGCCGGTGGCAGCCCCGCAGTCCGTCTCCGGGGCATTCGCCGTGGCGACCGCCGCTTCCCCGCGGCATCCTCCCCAAGCGTCCCCTGACGTTCTTCGAGGTCCTCGACACCGGCTTCCGCCTGCTCCGCTTCATCCCGTCCCTGGCCATCGGCGCCCCCCTCATCGTCGTCACCCTCGGCACGCTGGCGCTGACCGCGGCGGGCACGGCGCTGACGCTGACCTTCCTGCCGTTCCTCGCCGACGTCATGGCCGACGACGAGGCGATGTCGGGCTTCGCGCTGCTGGCGCAGCTCGGGTCGTTCGTCCTCGGCCTCCTCAGCCTCGGGTTCGTCCACTTCCTCGCCGGTCTGCTCGCCCCCGGAGCCGAGAACTCCTTCGGGGCGCGGCGGACGACGCTGACGGCGGCCTGGCGCGCCCTGACCGGACGCCGCCTCAGGCTCGTCGGGGCGGCCCTGCTCATCACCGGCATCGACACCGTGCTGCTGGCGCTGCTCGCCGGCCCCGCCGTGGCCGCCGGCCTCCTCGGCGCCCCGATCATCGGCGGTGTCATCGGACTCCTCCTCCTCGGCGTCTGGGTGCTCGCCGTCGTCTGGCTCAACCTGCGCCTGGCCTTCACCGGTGCGGCGATCGCCGCCGAGGACGCAGGCATCGGCGGCGCACTCGCCCGCTCGTGGCGGCTGACCGGCAGCGGCTTCTGGCGCACCCTCGGCCAGCTCGGACTCGGGTACCTGCTGGCCAATCAGCTCATCCAGCTCGTCATCTCGCCCTTCGTCTTCGTCGTCACCATCGTCCTCACCGCGGTCCTCTCGACCTCCGGCGGGGACCTTGCGGTGATGGCGGCGATCGCGATCACCGCAGGTGCCGTCGTCCTCGCGCTCACCGCGGTCTCCTCCGCCGTCCTCTACGGCTACTTCTCCTGCCTCGTGTGCGTGAGCTACTTCGATGCCCGGATGCGCAGCGAGGGCTTCGACCTCGTCGTCATCCGCACCGAGGAGGCGGCCGCGTCATGATCCCGCCCATCGTCGCCGCCGCCTCCGGGGTCATCGACCGTGACACCGGTCGCGAATGGCTCAACCGCGAACTCAGCCGCAGCGAGTATGCGGAGAACGACCTCACACCGCTCGAACAGCTCGGGCGCTGGCTCGGCGATGTCTGGGCCGCGCTCCTCTCCGCGGCGCTGGGAGGGAAATCGCCGTGGCTGCTCCTCCTCGTCGTCGCGGCAGTCGCGGTGCTCATCGGACTCATCGTCTGGCGGGTGCGGCGCCTCGGTCTGCGGCGGGCCCGGATGCCCTTGGCGGCCTTCGACGCCGTCGTGACCTCCCCGCGCCCCGAACCGTGGCGGGAGAGCGCCCGAGCCGCCCACGAGCGCGGCGATCATCGGACCGCGGTCATCGACGAGGCCCGGGCGATCTTCGCCGTCCTCGGCCTCAAGCACGTCATCGACCTCGAAGCCGCCCAGACGGCGAATGAGATCACCCGCGTCGCCGGCACTGCCCTGCCCGCGCACGCGACCGCCCTGCGGCGGGTCTCACGCGTCTTCGACGACCTCATGTTCGGACCCGACGACGAGCTCGGGCCGACCGACCTCGCCGGCGTCTACGCCGAGTTCCTCGCCCTCGACGCCGAGCTCGACGCCCTCCCCGCCCACCGCGGCGCACCCGCCCGGAGCGGCGACCCCTCCCGGACCCTGACCGCCGAGGCGGGACGACGATGAGCGCGGCGATCGATGTCGCCACCCGCGGCACCGTGAGCACCGCGGTCGTGCCGTTGAGCGCCCGGCTGCGCTCGGCCGGGGTGTGGATCGTCGGCGCCGTCGTCGTCCTCATCACCGTCATCGCCACGCTGCTCATGACCAGTGACCGCGCCCCGGAGGACCCGCTCCACTACGACGGGGTGGGCCGGGAGGGGATGAAGGCCCTCGTCGAGACCCTGCGCGACCACGGCACCGAGGTGGTGACGACCGAGAGCCTCGATGCCGCCCGGGAGGCGAGTGCCCGACCCGACACGACGCTGCTCATCCCCGCCGGTGCCGACGTGCTCAGTCCCGGGGACGTCGACGGGCTGACCTCGGCCCTGCGCGAGGAGGGCAACCGGCTCGTCCTCGTCGACCCCGGCATCAGCCTCGGCGCGTTCACCGATCGGCTCACCACCGCCGTCTCCGATTCCCCGCTGGCCGATCCCGATCCCGTGTCCGCGCCTGCGTGTCGGATTCCCGCAGCCGTGGCGGCCGGCGACGTGAGCACGGGTGAGAGCCTCTACGCGGCCGTCGAGCCCGGCGACCCTCAGATCCGCATCTGCTACCCGCAGACCGGACCCGGAATCATCGCGGACCCGGATGACCCCGCCGGGCAGCTCGTCGTCGACGACGGCGGCGACGTCCCCCTCACGGTCCTCGGCAACGGCAGCTGGCTGAGCAACGGCGAGATCGACGAGGACGGCAATGCGGCGCTGTCCCTCTCGACGCTGTCGCAGACTCCGAACCTCGTCGTCTACTACCCGCGGGAGGGCACCGATGTCGCTCCTCCCCCGTCGACGATCGACTTCGTGCCCAGCTGGTTCCTCGCCGGCGCAGCCTGGCTCGTCCCCTGCCTCCTCGTTCTCCTCCTCGTCCTCGGGCGCCGCTTCGGACCGCTCGCCGTCGAACGCCTGCCCGTCGTCGTGCCTGCTGTCGAGACCGTCTTCGGCCGGGCGGCACTGGCTGAGCGCAGTCGCGACCGCGCCGGGGCCCTCCATGCGCTGCGCACCGCGGCGCTGCTGCGCATCGCCGCGCGACTCGCGCTCGGTCCCGAGGTCGGCCGCGACGTCCTCCTCACCCGGGTCGCCGGCGCCACAGGTCGCGATCCCACGCAGGTGACCTGGGCGTTCGCCACCGCCGCCCCCGCCACCGACCGCGAACTCACCGAGGTCGTCGACCTCATCGACACGATCGAAAGCGAGATCCCATGACCAGCAGCCACCCTGCGCGCCCCTCGACTCCCCCGGGTGTGCCTCCGGCCGCGCCGGGGCCGGACACCCCGAACGACCACCTGGCCGCCAACGGCCAGGCCACCGCCGGCCGGGCGCCGGCGGACGCTCCTGTCGGCCGGGCACCGTCCGAGGCTCCCGCCGACCCGCTCGCGGCGGCCTTCGCCGCGGTGCGGGGTGAGATCGGCAAGGCCGTCGTCGGACAGGACGACGCGGTCACCGGTCTGCTGCTCGCCCTGCTGTGCCAGGGCCATGTGCTCCTCGAAGGCGTGCCCGGGGTGGCGAAGACCCTGCTCGTGCGCAGCTTCGCGACGGCCGTCGACCTCGACCACACGCGCATCCAGTTCACCCCCGACCTCATGCCCTCCGACGTCACCGGGTCGCTCGTCTTCGACGCGGCCACCTCGGACTTCGAGTTCCGCAGCGGGCCCGTCTTCACGAACGTCCTCATCGCCGATGAGATCAACCGGACTCCGCCGAAGACGCAGTCGGCCCTTCTCGAGGCGATGGAGGAGCATCAGGTCTCCGTCGGCGGCCGCTCCCGGGCCCTGCCCGAGCCGTTCATCGTCGCCGCCACCCAGAACCCCCTCGAGTACGAGGGGACCTACCCGCTGCCGGAGGCCCAGCTCGACCGGTTCCTCTTCAAGCTCGTCCTCACCCTGCCCGACCGCGACCGCGAGTTCGAGATCCTCGACCGGCACGCCCACGGCTTCGACGCCGGCCGCCTCGACGTCGCGGGGCTGCGCCCCGTGCTCGACCGCGACATGATCGCCCGTGCCCGGCAGGCGGTGGCGACCGTCCACATCGCACCGGAGATCATCACGTACATCGTCGATCTCGCCCGCGCCACCCGGCAGGCGCCGTCCCTGGCCCTCGGCGTCTCACCCCGCGGGGCGACGCGGATGCTCGCCGCCGCTCGCGCCCTGGCCTGGCTGGCCGGTCGCGACTACGTCACCCCCGACGATGTGAAGTTCCTCGTGCCGATGACCTTGGGCCACCGGGTCATCCTCCGCCCGGAGGCGCAGATGGACGGACTGAGCGTCGGCCAGGTCCTCGACTCGATCGTCGCGACCACTGAGGTCCCCCGCTGAATGACCTCCCGTCTGCTCCTCCTCACCCTCCTCGGGATCGTGCCGGTCATGCTCGTCCCGGGGTGGACGAGCGCGCTCATCGTCGCCGGGGTCATCGCCGTCGTCGCCTTCGTCGACTGGCGGCTCGCTCCCGCCCCGCGCCTCATCGGCCTCCAGCGCACGCCGGGGCCGATGGTCCGCCTCGGCGAGGACACCACGGCCACGCTCACCCTCGTCAACGATTCGCCCCGGCGGATCCGGCTCTCGGTGCGCGACGCGTGGGCCCCGAGCGCCGGTGCCCACAGCACCCGAACCGCGCTCACCCTCGATCCCGGTGAGACGCGGGAGATCACGACCGTCTTCACGCCCCGCAGGCGCGGTGCCCTCGCCGCCGATCAGGTGACGCTGCGCACGGCGACGGCCCTCGGCCTCGTCCGGCGGCAGCGAAGCTTCGACGTCCCCGCCGCGATCCGGGTCCTCCCGCCGTTCGTCTCCCGTCGGGAGCTGCCGTCGAAGATGCAGAAGCTGCGGGAGCTCGAAGGGCGGTCCGCGGTGATGATCCGCGGCATGGGCACCGAGTTCGACTCCCTGCGCGACTACGTCGACGGCGACGACGTCCGGTCGATCGACTGGCGGGCCAGCGCCCGCGCCCAGGACCTCATCGTCAAGACGTGGCGCCCGGAGCGCGATCGCCGGGTCGTCATCGTCGTCGACTCCTCGCGGCTCGCGGCCCGCCGCAGCGGCGCGGGCACGGTCTTCGACGCCGCCCTCGAATCCGCGCTCCTGCTCACGGCGCTGGCCGCCGGGGCCGGGGACCGCGTCGACGTCATCGTCGCCGATGCCCGGGTGCGCGCGACCGCCTCGAGCCACCGCTCCTCCGACCCGGTCCACGACCTCTCCGTCGCGCTCACTCCCGTCCACCCCGAGCTCTACGACGCCGACTGGGAGCAGATCGCCGGCAGCGTGCTCGCGACCTCGCGGCAGCACGCCCTCGTCGTCGTCATCACCGCCCTCGACGAGGCGACCGTGGCCGAGGAGATCCTCCCCGTCCTCCCGACCCTGATGAGCCGTCACCGCGTCGTCGTCGCCTCCGTCGCCGACCCCGACCTGAACGACCTCGCCGCGCGCCGCGGCGACGCCACCGAGGTCTACACCGCTGCCGCGGCCGCCGCCGAGCTCCTCACGGTGGAGGCCCTGCGTGCCCGGCTGCGCGGGATCGGCGTCGATTCGGTCGCAGCGACCCCCGAACACCTGCCCGGAGCCCTCGCCGACCTCTACATCGGACTCAAGGCCACCGGCAGGCTCTGAGCCGCAGATACACTGTTGCCCACCGCCGCGGCGCGGGGCTGCCCCATCGCCTCGGCGACTGACTGCCATGCTGCCTCGGCGCGGGACCAGCCCACCGCTGCGGCGCGGTCACCGGTCGGTGGCGACGATCGCGTAGCCGGCCTCATGGTCCTCGAGGTCCGCCGAGAGCCCCGCCCGGGCGGCCCTCCTCCCGAGCGTTCCCGCATAGACGACGATGGCGGCCGTGTAGGCGACGCCGATCGCGATCTTCAGCGCGGGCGGCAGCGGATTGGGCGTGACGAAGCCCTCGATGAGTCCCGAGAGGAAGAGCATGATGACGAGCCCCCCGGCGACGACGAGGAGGGAGCGGGCCTCCCGGGCGAGCTTCGTGCGGCGCAGCTGCGGACCGGGGATCACCCAGGCGAAGAAGAGCCGCAGGCCGGCGGCCGCGGCGAGCAGGATGCAGCTGATCTCCGGGATGCCGTGGGGAAGGATGTAGAGGAAGAAGTCGGCGCCGCGGTCGAACTCGAACATCATCGCCCCCGAGAAGCCGACGTTGACGGCGTTGAGGAACAGTCCCTGGAGGACGAAGACGCCGGTGACGCCGAGGAGGACGAACTGCACGGCGATCCACGCGTTGTTCGTCCACACGCCGATGGCGAAGAAGCCGTTGGGGTTCTCCTTGTAGTACTCGACGAAGTCCTGTTCGGCGAACTGCCGGCGGTACTCGTAGTCGCCGAACGTGTCGAGGACCTCCGGGTGGGTGCCGGCCCACACCCCGGCGAGCACCGAGGCGGCGAGGAAGGCGAGGGCGATGACGACGAAGTCCCAGCGCAGCCGGTAGATCGACAGCGGAAGTGCGATGGCGAAGTAGCGGGCGATACCGGACAGACCGCCGGCCGGCACCGACGAGAGGTGGTTCCGCGCCCGGTGGACGATCGCCGAGAGCCGGGCCGCCTCGAGCGAGTCGGGGGCGACCGTCATGATCTGGGAGAGATCCTTCGACGCCGCCCGGTAGAGGTCGAGGAAGCGCTGAGCCTGCGCCGGATCGAGCCGATTGCGCTTCGCGAGATCCGCGAGCTCCCGCCACTTCTCACCGTGCATCTCGGCCAGCAGGTTCGGATCCATGCCTCCACCCTAGACGATCGGGCCCGGCACGAGTCTGTGCCGCGGGCGACCGCCTCGGTGTGCCAGGATGGTGGGGTGAGCACTCTCGTGACCGGCGAAGCCGTCGAACTCAGCGTCCAGCCGGCGGCCCTGGCCGCCCGGGCGCTCAGCTGCGCCATCGACTGGCTCCTCTACACCCTGGTCAACATCGGTCTGCTCATCGGCATGTTCTGGCTGCTTCTGCGGATCCTCGAGGTCAACACCCTCATCCTCGGATCGGTGATGACGATCATGAGCATCAGCGTCTTCGTCCTCCTGCCGATGCTCGTCGAGGTGCTCACGAAGGGCCGGTCGGTCGGCAAGCTCATCCTCGGTCTGCGCATCGTCCGCGACGACGGCGGGGCGATCCGGGTTCGGCACGCCGTCATCCGAGCGCTCCTGTGGCCCTTCGAGGTGCTCGCGACCGGCGGCGGGCTCGCCGCGCTCTCCGGTCTCGTCTCGCCGCAGACCAAGCGCCTCGGCGACTATCTGGCCGGGACGCTCGCGGTGAGCGAGCGCACGAGCCCGCCCCCGCCGGTCACCACCCACGTCGCCCCGCAGCTCGCCCACTGGCTGAGCGAGACCGATGTCTCCGCGGTGCCGACGGGACTGCACCGGCGCATCGTCGCGTTCCTCGCGATCGCCCCGAACCTCGGGCACGAGTCACGGTGGCAGCGGGCCGTCGAACTCGCCACGGAGCTCAATCCCCATGTCGCCCCCGCCCCGCCGGAGGGCACCCTGCCCGAGCAGTTCCTCTCCGCGATCGCCCACCGGCAGCGGTTGACCGAAGCCGCGAAACAGCAGCGCCGAGGTGTCCAGGCACAGCAGTTCCGCGCCGGCATCGACCATCTGCCGCACGGCCTGCGGCTGCGGTCCGGGACCGCGCAGGGAGATCACCGCGGCTGACGACACCCCGAAGGCGGCTGACGTCCGCCCCTGAAGAGGCCGCGTCGTCGCCGCCCGGCTCCCTTCCGGTGCCCGGCGTCTCAGTACCGGTAGTGGTCGGGTTTGAAGGGTCCGGCGACGTCGACGCCGATGTACTCGGCCTGCTCCTTCGTCAGTTCGCTCAGGCGCGCACCGAGGGCGGGCAGATGGAGGCGGGCCACCTTCTCGTCGAGCTCCTTCGCCAGCCGGTGGACCGCGTTGTCGTAGTCGGAGGCCGAGGCCCACAGTTCGATCTGGGCGAGCACCTGGTTGCTGAACGAGGCGCTCATGACGAACGACGGGTGGCCCGTGGCATTGCCGAGGTTGAGCAGGCGGCCCTCGGAGAGGACGAGGATCTCCGTCGTCTCCCGGTCGAGTCCGAGCTCGGCGGGCACGGGCACCGTCCACTGGTGGACCTGCGGCTTGATCTCGATCGTCGACACCCCGGGCAGGCGGCGCAGGCCGGCGAGGTCGATCTCGTCGTCGAAGTGCCCGACGTTGCCGACGATCGCCCCGGGCTTGAGCCGCTGGAGCGTCTCGACGCCGACGACCCGGGTGTTGCCGGTCGTCGTGATGACGATGTCGGCCTCGGCGGCCACCTCGTCGAGGAGGGCGACCTGGTAGCCGTCCATCGTCGCCTGAAGAGCGCAGATGGGGTCGATCTCCGTGACGACGACACGCGCACCCTGACCGCGCAGCGCCTCGGCGGCGCCCTTGCCGACGTCGCCGTAGCCGACGACGACGGCGATCTTGCCGCCGATGAGCACGTCGGTGGCGCGGTTGAGCCCGTCGGGCAGGGAATGGCGGATGCCGTAGCGGTTGTCGAACTTCGACTTCGTCACTGAGTCGTTGACGTTGATCGCGGGGAACGGCAGCTCCCCGGCCTCGGCGAGGCGGTAGAGCCGGTTGACTCCGGTCGTCGTCTCCTCGCTCACCCCGCGGATGCCGGCGGCCAGCGCGGTGAAGCGCCCGGGTGCCGCGGTCATCGCGGATTCGAGCTGGGCGAGGAACGCCTTGTACTCCTCGGGGTCGTCCTCGTCCGCGCTCGGCACGCGCCCGGCCGCTTCGGCCGCGGCGCCCTGCAGGACGTACATCGTCGCGTCCCCGCCGTCGTCGAGGATGAGGTTGGGTCCCTCGGCGAAGTCGAAGATCCGGTCGGCGGCCCACCAGTACTCCGGCAGGGACTCGCCCTTCCACGCGAAGACGGGCACACCCTCGGGGGACTCGGGGGTGCCGTGTCCGACGACGACGGCCGCAGCGGCCTCGTCCTGGGTCGAGAAGATGTTGCAGCTCGCCCAGCGCACCTGCGCGCCGAGGGCGACGAGCGTTTCGATGAGCACGGCCGTCTGCACCGTCATGTGGAGGCTGCCGGCGATGCGGGCCCCGGCCAGCGGTGCCTGTTCCGCGTACTCCTCGCGCAGGGCCATGAGGCCGGGCATCTCGCGTTCGGCGAGCCGGATCTGATGGCGACCCGCCTCGGCGAGACTGAGATCGGCGACCTGGAAGTCGGTGGGTTCGAGCACGGGGCCTCCTTGTGCGGTGGGGTGTCGGTGCAGCTGAGAGTCGGTGCGGCTGCGGGTCGGTGCGGCAGGCTCAGGCGGCCCGGCCGGAGACGATGACGGTGGCGAGGTCGGTGAGTTCGCGCACGCGCGCCTCGTCGGGCGCTTCGACGTTGAGCCGCACGAGCGGTTCGGTGTTCGACTTGCGCAGGTTGACCCACCAGTCCTCGCCCTGCAGGCTGATCCCGTCGAGATCCTCGATGCGCCCGGGACCGAAGTCGGCGGCGGCCGCGGCGAAGGCGGCGAGGACGGCATCGGGGTCGGCGACGGTGAAGTTGATCTCCCCCGACTGGCGGTAGGTGTCGTAGGCGGCGACGAGGCTCGAGGCCTGGCCGCCGGCGGTGGCGAGAGCGGTGATGAGGTGACAGGCGGCGAGCATGCCCGAATCCGCGCCGTAGAACTCCTCGAAGTAGAAGTGCGCGGAGTGCTCGCATGCGAAGACCGCGCTCTCCTCGCGCATCAGGGTCTTGATGCCGGAGTGGCCGACCTTCGAGCGGATCGCACGACCGCCGGCGGCGGCGATCGCCTCGGGGACGCTGCGGGAGGTGATGAGGTTGTGGATGACCGCGGGCGTCTCGACGCCGGCGGCCCGGGCGCGGGCGATCTCGCGTTCGGCGACGAGGGCGCCGACGGCCGAGGCCGACAGCGTCGCCCCGGTCTCGTCGATGAAGAAGCACCGGTCGGCGTCGCCGTCGAAGGCGAGCCCGAGGTCGGCGTCGTACTCGACGACCGCCCTTTGGACGTCGACGAGGTTCTCGGGTTTGAGGGGGTTGGCCTCGTGGTTGGGGAACGTCCCGTCGAGCTCGGTGTAGAGGCCGATGACGTCGAGGTCGAGCTCGGGCAGTCCCGCGGCGGTGCCGAAGACCTCGTCGAGGAGACGACCGGCCATGCCGTTGCCGCAGTCGACGACGACGCGCAGACCGCGCACCGCGTCGACGTGGGTGAGCTCACGGATGCGCTGGGCATAGCTGCTCCGCATCGTCGCCGCCGCGCTCTCGTCGACGGGCACCTGGGCGGCGTCCGTATCGGGCGCCGGGGCGTCGGGGGCGAGGTCGCGGATCCGTCCGAGTCCGGAGTCGAGGCTGACTCCGCCGGCGCGGGGTCCGCAGATCTTGATCCCGTTGTAGTCGGCGGGATTGTGGCTGGCGGTGATCATCGCCCCGGGCAGGTCGAAGATCCCGGAGGCGTAGTAGAGCTGGTCGGTCGAGCAGAGGCCGAGGAGGACCGGGCACCGGCCCGCGGCGGCGATGCCCGCGGCGAAGGCCCCGGCGAATCCCGGGGAGCTCGGGCGCATGTCATGGCCGACGACGACCTCGGTGCTGCCGTGGATCTCCGCCATCGCGGTCGCCGTGGCCCAGCCGAGGGCGAAGAGGATGTCATCGTCGAGTTCGTCGGGGATCCTCCCGCGGATGTCGTAGGCGCCGACGGCGGTGGCCAGGGCGCGGGCACGGGAGGCGGGGAGGGTCATGGGGTGTCCTTCGTGGAGTTCGTCAGTGGCGCTCACGGGCCGATGATGCGCAGGTGTCCGTGGCGGCGGCCCTGTCCGGTGTCGGCCTCGGAATCGGCGTCGACGGCCCGCGGCCGGCTTCCGGGTGCGGGGGTCGCGGCTGCCTCGCGCACCGCGTCGGCGATCGCGAGGAGATCGTCATGGGTGCGCTCCGGCGGTTCCTCGGTCGCACCGATGCGGATGAGCTCCCAGCCCACCGGCGGGGTGAGGCGGGCGGCGTGATCGGCGCAGAGGTCGTGGGCGCCGGGTTCGGCGCGGCGGGCGAGGGGACCGACGACGACACACGCGTCCGCATGCACGTAGGTCATGGTCGCGGAGGCGCTGCGCGAGCAGCTGACTTTCGAGCACGTTCGCAAGGCTGACACAGTCGTTCACTTTACACGCTGCCGCTGCCCGTTCCCCGGTGGCCGGGCCGAGCGGCGGGCGAGTTCTGCGGGTTTCCTCACAGCGGTCTCGGTAGAATCATCGACCATGAACGTCAGACGCCGCCGGGACCGGCATGGACGGGGCCTGCGGTCCTCTCTCTTCCGCGCGGATGTGCCCGCGCGCGCGACCCGGGCGGAGTCCTTCGCGCGGGTCGCCGCCGAGGAGTTCGCCCGGCACCGCGAGCAGGAGCCCGATCTCCTCGCCGAGGTGGTCCTCGCCATCGATGTCGTCCCCCCGCCGGGGTCGACGGAGCCGAGCTTCGGTCGGGTGTTCCCCGCGACCCCGCAGCGTCGCACGCACATCGTCCTCTACCGTCGGCCCATCGAATACCACAGCCTCGGGGGGACGCGGGAGACCCTCATCGCCGAGGTGATCGCCGACCAGGTCGCGCTGCTGCGCGGCGCGCAGGGCTGAGCGCCGCAGTCTCCGGCGGAGTCGGAGCCGGATCCTCGGTCAGGTCGGAGACGGCTCCTCAGTCGAGCCGGATGTCGCGGTAGGCGACGCCGGCCGGGGCCGGCGCGGGCATGACCGCGGAGACCCCGGAATCCGAGGTCACGAGGAGGCTCGCGTGGACGCCGTCGGCCGCTGCCCCGGCAGCGCCCTGTCCGCTGATGACGAGGGCGCGCACCGCCTCGGCGGAGACCTCGGCCGGGGCCAGGGTCGTCGTCGCGGTCGGGTTGAGGTCGACGACGCGCGGGTCGGTCAGGCTGCCGTCGTCGAGCATGCCGCTGACCTGCACCTGCCCCTGCCCCGGGGAGAGGAAGAGCTGCGCGGTCCCGGTCCGCGGCAGGGCCATGAGCTGAGCGTCGGCGAGGCCTTCGGTGGCGGTGATCGTCGCGAAGTCGCCCGCTCCCCCGTCGGGGTTCGTCGCCACGGATGCGGTGGCCTGGACGGGCTGGTCGGAATCGAGGACGAGGCTCGTGGCGGCGAGCTCGCCGAGGTCGGCCTCGGCGACGCCCCCGGCGACGACGGTGAGCGCCGACCGGGGGATGTCGACCTCCCCGTCGGGACCGTAGGCCTTGAGGGCCACCTCGGCGAGGTCATCACCGGGGTTGGCCACGCGCACGCGCACGCTCCTGCCGTCGAGTCCCGTGAGGACCTGCTGGTTCGCGGCCGGCGCCCCCGGCGCGGCGAGGTCGATGCCCTGCGGGGTGAGCCCGTCGAGCTTTGTCTCCTGGATCGACCCGGCGAGGACTCCCCCGTCGACGGAGACGTCGACGGCGAGTTCGGGGGCGCCCGCGGCGAGGCCGGCGAGGCGGACGGCCCGCTGGGAGCCCGCGCGGATGCTCAGTTCGGTCGGCTCGCCCCGCGATCCCGAGGGAGTCATCACCTGGACCTGGGCCTGGACGGGGACGCTGCCGGGGTTGCTCAGGAGCAGCTGCGAGTTCGATCCCGCCTCACCCGATCCGGCGACGATCCGGAAGTTCGCCGCCGGTGCCGCGCACGTCAGCGTGGCGAGCCCCGTGAGGTCCCCGGAGGTGCCTTCGACGGTCTCGAGCGCCGTGGTCAGGGCGGGGGCACCGGGTCGGGCGAAGCCGGTGATGATCTTCGTGTTCTCGACCGGGTCGTCGCCGGAGACGAATCCTCCTGATGCGGGGTTGTCGAAGTCCGGAGACCCGCCGAGGGTGGCCACCTGGAGGCGGGAGGCGCTCACAGAGCCGTCGGCGGCGCTGATCGGGGCGGTCGCGGAGACGACGCGGGTGCTGACGTTCGAGTCGTCGACGAACTCGGCGTCGGTGCCCTCGGCGGCCTGGTCGGTGAGCAGCGGTCCGGGGCAGATCACCTGGGTGTCCGCGGTCGGCATGCGCACCTGTTCGGGGCTGCGACTGAGCGTGCCCGCGGGCAGCGGGGTGAGGAACGACGTCGTGGCGATGAGGATGCCGGGAACGGCGATCGCTGCGAATGTCACGGTGCTGCGGCCGAGCCTCATGCTCTCTCCTCCGACCTGTCCGATGCGGCACCGTCAGCCGACGAGCCGTCCCGTGCTGCGGTGTCGTCTGGGTGGGTGCCCTCAGCGTGGACGCTTTGTGCCTCGGTGTCCTGTAGCGCGGTGTTCTCTGCGCGGGTGCCCTCAGAGTCGGGGCTCTCAGCGTCCGGTGTCGACTCCCCGTGCTGCGGCGCGGTCGTCGCGCGGTTTCCTGATTCAGCGCGGCGGCCTGACTTAGCGCGGCGACCGGATTTCGCCCGCCGACCGCGCCGCGTCATGGCCGCCGGCTGCGGGTCCGCCGCAGCGCTCCCCGTGTCCGCAGCGCTCCCCGTGTCCGCGGCGCTCCCGGTGTCGGCGGCATCCGCCTCGGCGGCACCTCCCGACGGTCGCTGCGCCGACGCGGACCCGGTCTCAGCGGTCTCGGTCTCGGAGGTCGCAGAGGAGTCCCTGTTCTCCGCGCCTGCGGACGCCTCTGCAGTGTCAGACCCGTCCGCCGAGATCCCAGGTTGGTCCGCGGTCCCGGATTCCCCTCGAGCGGTCGCCGGCGCGCCGCGCCGCACGGCCCGGTTCGGGGTGGGGCGGCGACTGCCGATGGGCAGGGCGACGATGAGGCAGAGGAGTCCGAGCACCCAGCCGGCGATGACTCCCGTCGTCATCAGCGGTGACGAATCGTCGAGTTCGACGGTGCCGCCGGCAGCCGGGAGGGTGAACTCCTCATCCCATGCCTGATCCGGCTCGGCCGGACGCGGGAGGTCCTCTCCGTCGATCTTCGCCGTCATCCCGTGGGCGGTTTCGGCGACGACAAGCGTGCGACCGTCCGCGCCGGGCGCGATGTCGATCGTCTCCCCGGTGCGCGGTGCCGTCGACAGCGTGCCGTCGGGTTCGCGGACGAGGAAGCGGCCGCTGTAGGGCTTGTCGACGTTCCAGAGCACACCCGCCTCCGTCGGTCCGACCTCGACGAGGCCGGTCGCTGCGGCCACGGAGGAGCGCAGCGCGGCGTCGTCCTCGTCGACGAGGACGAAATCGACGCCGAGGCGGCCGAGCAGCTCGCGGACGTCGCCGGCGTCGTCGGCCGACAGCGCGGCCGCGGCCTGGGCGACGAGGACGTCGTCCTCACCGATGGGCAGCGGCCGGCGCTCCCACGGCGGACCGCCGACCGCCTCGGCGGAGGCCACGGTCGAGGTGCCGATGACGGTGCCGTCAGCGGTCGAGAGCAGGGTGGCGAGAACCTCGCCGTCGACGGCGTCGAGGCGCAGCGTGCGGGCTTCCGTGGGGCCGGCGGCCCGGTCGGCGGCGAGGGCGGGAACGGTGCCGTCCTCCGTCGTCGACACCGACTCGGAGGCGGGACCGGCGCCGAGCACGGCGAGGCCGACGGCGGCGACGGCGACGAGGCCGGTGAGCACGCGCAGGGGGACCCGGGACACGCTGCGCGGGGCTGCGGTGAGGCGGTCGGCGCCGAGGACGAGCAGGGCGATCGCGCCGATGCTCGTCAGCGTCACTCCGGCCGCGGGATACGACCCGATGAGCGCGAACGGGCCGACCTGGGCGGGCAGGTGCGCCTGGATGATCGAGACGACGAGGCCGGTGAGGTAGAGCCCGACAGCCCAGGTCAGCACCGTGAGCGGGATGCGGGCCTCGATGAGGGTGAGGAAGGCGAGCAGAAGCATCGGCAGGACGATGAAGAGCGCCCACAGCTGGCTGACGCCGGTCACCCCGAGAGGTTCGAGCAGCCCTGTCAGCCACGTGGGATCGAGCGGGGCGGGGAACCCGACGGCGAGGAGGTACGTCGGAGCGGTGCCCGGGGACAGTGTCTGACCGGGCATGACGAAGAGGGTGCCGGGGTGGGTGACGACCCCGACGAGCCACGGCCACGTGAGCACGAGGGTCGGGACGAGCAGCCAGAGATGACGCAGACCCCGCCGGCGGAGCACGAGGGCGATCGTGAGGACGAGGCCGACGACAAGCATGAGCGGGACGCCGGCGATGATGACGACGAGGAGCAGCCCGGCCGCCGCGGCCGCCGAGACCGAACCGGTGCGCAGACTGCGGGTGAGAGCGATGATGAACAGTGGTGCGGCGATCCACATGAGGATGACGCCGAGGCGGCCGGTCGACAGCCCCATGACGAAGAGCGGGGCGACGAGCCAGAGGAGGCCGGCGAACCCGCGGACCCACTTGCGGGACACGAGGATCCCGGCGCACGCGTAGGCGGCGATCGCCGCCGCGATCGGGGCAGCGAGGATGAGGACGCGGACCGTGACGTCGAGGTTGCCGAGGAACGGCAGACCGAGCACCGCGAGGACGAGCTGGAGCGGATCGGCCGGGGTGTCGATGCCCGTGCCGGCGTCGAGGAAGCCGCCGAGGAGCCGGGTGACGAGCTCGCCGTAGCCGATGTCGGTCGACCCCAGCGCACCCCCGACGAGGTGGCCGGGACCGAGCAGCCGGTGGGAGACGAGACCGCTGAGCAGACCGGCGGCGAGGATGAGGAAGAAGAGCGGGTGCGTGAAGATGCCGGCGCCGCCGCTGACCTCGAGGCGGGAGAACGAGTCGATGGCCTCCTCGGTGTCACCGACCTGGTTGAGGTCGGCCTCGTCGAGGGTGTCGTGGTCCCCATCGCCGGCACCGGTTCCGGTCCGGCGGGCCGCCATGCTGCGCCGGTGGACGGCGAGTTCCTCGGGGTCGGCGAACAGGGAGTTCAGGTGCGCGGTGTTCGCGCGCTTCGCCAGCCGACCGCGCCGCGCGTTGGCCCGGCGCAGGCGGGCGGTGGCGCGGACGTCGGCGGGCAGGCCGACAAGCGCGGCGAAGCGCCAGCCGGCGGTCCGGACGTCGTTGCCGAGCAGGGAGAGGAGCCCGGCGCCGAGCTGGGTGGCGGCCAGGATGATGAGCAGCCGGACGAGGCCGGGCCGGGCGAGGCTGAGCCGGTAGCGCTGTTCGGTGCGCACCTGCGCTCGCGCGGTCGGGGGCTTGGCCGAGGTGCCGAGCTGGGCCGCCTCGGCGGCGGAGATGTCGAGTCGAGCGCCGGGGGCCAGGGCCACCCGCCGGCCGAGGTCGCGGAGGCGACGGGAGTATTCGATGCCGCGGTAGGCCGGGCCGAGTCCGCGGCTGGGAGCGCCGATGCGATCGAGGTCGGCGGTGGCGATGAGCATCCCGGGCAGGTCGAGCGCGAGCGTCTCGGACTCCCCGTCCCGCTGTCCCTGGTCGAGCTCTCCCGATCCGACGGGATTGACGCGCACCCCCGCCGAGGTGGTCGTCACCCCGGCGGAGACGATCCGCTCGCCGCTGAAGAGCTTCGGCCCGACCGCCGCGACCGAGTCCGCAGCACTCATCGCGTCGAGGAGCTCGTCGAGGCACCCCGGCGCGGGGCGGGAGTCGGGAGTGAGGAACCAGAGGTAGTCGCTGCCGGCGACGGCCGGCAGGGCGAGCGCCTCGGAGACGGCAAGGCCCCCGAGATCGACGACGGGGATCTCGGGGTGGATCCTGCTCAGGGTGGTTTCGAGCTCGGCCTTGCGGGAGTCGTCGCCGGAGATGACGACGACCGTGACGGCAGGTCTCACACGACTCGCTTCTTGAGCCGACGGCGTTCGCGCTCGGACATGCCGCCCCAGATCCCGAACCGCTCATCGTTGGCCAGCGCGTAGTCGAGGCATTCGGAGCGGACCTCGCAGGACTCGCAGACGCGTTTGGCCTCGCGGGTCGATCCGCCCTTCTCCGGGAAGAACGCCTCAGGGTCGGTCTGGGCGCACAGCGCCTGGTCCTGCCACGACAGCTCGCCGTCCTCGGCGGCGCCGAGGAGGAGCGAGAGCGGCGACACTGCCGCATCGTCGACGGGCAGCGGTGTGAGATCGTTCGGATCGATCGCCAATGGGTCCGGCAGCGTGTCCGGTGTGCGGGCGCCGGGTTCGACGAACCAGTCGCCGGCGCTGCGGGAGGTCACCCCCGGTACGGAGACGAACTCCTCATCCTCTAGTCTCTTGCTCTGTGCGCTCTGCACGGTTCTCCCCTTTCTCACGCTCAGCGTGTTGTGCCATGCGAATCCGAGAATTCGTGCTAAGCGCGTTCCCCTTAGGTATAAATTACACGCGTGTCATTACCGCTGAGTCAAGCCCTCGTGCAGTAATCAAGCGGGGAGAAACCGCGTATTCGAACACATCTTCACATACACACGCGCCGCCAACACAAGATATGGGGACCGGCATGCGCACCTGCCACAATCCATGGTGTCCACCTGATGGGATCGTGAGAATTTCGGATTCGTTCGGCTGGGATGGGAATATGGAGGAATGAGCCAGGGTGACGGTCCGCGAGCAGGCATGAACGACAGACTGCTGACCGTCTACGCGCCTCCCCTCGACGACGACATCCGGCCCGGTTCGGACCTCGCGGGCATCCTCATCACCAGTCTGCGGCGCAACCGCATCGATCTCAAGGACGGCGACATCCTCGTCATCGCCTCGAAGGTCGTGTCGAAGGCCGACGGGAGACTGACCTCGGTGGCTGACCGCGCCGAGTTCGAGGACCTCGTCCGAGCGTCCTCGACCCACCTCGTGGCCGAACGCAGCTATGCGTCGGGAACGACGGTCCAGGTCGTGCGGACTCAGGCCGGCACGGTGCAGGCCGCGGCCGGTCTCGACCAGTCGAACTCCGGCGGCGACGTCGTCCTCCATCCCGCCGACGCCGACCATTCCGCCGCTCAGCTGCGCGCCCGTGTCGAGGAGGCCTTCGCGGTGCGCATCGGCGTCGTCGTCTCCGATACGACATCGCGGCCGTGGCGCGTCGGGGTCGGAGACATCGCGCTCGGCCTCTCCGGGTTCTCCGGCCTCGACGACCAGCGCGGACTGCCCGACGACGACGGGCGCGTGCAGACGGTGACCGTGCGCGCCGTCGGCGATGAGATCGCCGCCGCCGCCGACCTCGTCAAGGGGGCCGCCCGCGGTCTGCCGATGGCGCTGATCCGCGGTGCCGGCGGCTACCTCGACAACGGCGGCGGCGGAGCGAAGGCACTGTGCCGGGACCTCGGCGAAGACTGGTTCCGCTTCGGTCACGTCGAGGCGATCCAGCGCGGGCTCGGCGTCGATACCGTACCCGGCCGTGCTCCCGCCGGGGACGGCGGCGACGACATCCTCGAGCGCGTCTCCCGGGCCATCCGCGTCGTCCGCGGCGGCAACGCGCGCACCCCCGGCCATGCGGCCTGGCGGATGCGCATCGAGGGGTCGGGCTCGCGGATCATCATGAGCCCCTCGACCTCCCCGGCGACGACGCAGGCCGACGGACCTCCGATCCTCGAAGCGATGGTCGGACTCGGCTCCCTCGTCGAGCGCATGCACACCGCGCTCTTCGCCGAGGACCTCTCCGCGACGACGAAGTGGCATTGGGCCGAGGGGGACCTCGGCAGCTTCCCGCGAGGAGTGACGATCGACATCGGACTCCTCTCCCCCGACAGCACGCACTGATCCCCCGACAGCACACGCTCGAGAAAGCAGGACAGATGGATCTCACCCGCCTCGCTGGCACCGGCGGTCCCGTGCTCTTCTGGCGCGGGCCCGACTTCGACACCCTCGACCTCACCGGCCCGGTCATCGCGAACTGGGTGAATAAGGGAGTCGGTCTCTTCGGCGACTACGATCTCGGCCCCGACTTCACCCTCTTCGTCCCGCTGCCCGGCGGTCTCCACTGGCGCGAACTCGTCGCGATCCTCAGCGTCCTCCTCGCCGGTGGCCGCGTCGTCCTCGGCGAGCAGGGCGATGCCGGTGGCACCGCTTCAGCCGGCGGCAGCATCTCGGCCGTCCCGGACGGGGACTTCCACGCGCTCGTCCCGGTCGGGTTCGAGTCGGACCCGGCGATCGCCTCGGCGGAGGAGATCTTCGTCTTCAATCCCCCGGCACTGGCGCTGAGCACTCCGGTCGATGCCGACTTCATCGACGTCAACTCCGCGATCCGGGCGTATCCCGACGTCACCCCGCGCCGCCTCGACGGCTCGGGCACCCTCGCCGTCCTCGGGGCTGCGGGGACGACGGAGATCCCGTGGACCGCGGCGATGACCACCGGTTCCGCGGGTCCCCCCGCGGGGATCCTCGTCTCCCACTCGACCCCGCAGGAGGACCAGTGGCCGGACCTGCTGGGCCACCTCCTCGGCGGGGGTGAGACCGTGCTCGGCACGGGAGTCGATGAGGCTCGCATCGCGGACCTCGCACGGGAGCTCGGTGAGGTCCGTGGCAGACTGGGGACATGGACAAAGTAGTTGACACGCCCGCAGAAGCAGTGGCCGATATTGCCGATGGATCGTCGATCGCCGTGGGCGGATTCGGGGTCGTCGGAGTCCCGGAATTCCTCATCCGCGCGATCAGGGAACAGGGGACGACGGACCTCGAGGTGATCTCGAACAACGCGGGCGTCGACGGCCGCGGGCTCGGGGTGCTGCTCGCCGACCATCGGATCCGGCGGATCATCGCGTCCTATGTCGGGGAGAACAAGGAGTTCGCCCGGCAGTACCTCTCCGGTGAGCTCGAGGTCGAGCTCACCCCGCAGGGCACGCTCGCGGAGAAGCTGCGCGCCGGCGGTGCGGGCATCCCCGCGTTCTACACGATCACCGGCGCCGGCACCCAGGTCGCCGAGGGCGGCATGCCGTGGAAGTACGACGCGGACGGCAACGTCATCAAGGAGTCCCCGGCGAAGGACACCCGGGTCTTCGACACCTTCGGCGAGGAGCAGACCTACGTCCTCGAGGAGTCGCTCGCCCCCGACTACGCCCTCGTCCGCGCCGCCGTCGGCGACCGCGACGGGAATCTCGTCTTCCACTCCTCGGCCCGCAACTTCAATCCGCCGGCCGCGCAGGCCGGTCGGATCACGATCGCCGAGGTCGAGAAGCTCGTCGAACCCGGTGACATCGATCCCGACGAGGTGCATCTGCCCGGTGTCTTCGTCCACCGCGTCGTCCCGCTGACGGCGGAGCAGATCGCCGACAAGCCGATCGAGAAGCGCACCCTCCGTCCGACCCCGACCGCCGCGAACGCCTGAGGAGAGCCCACCATGGCACTGACACGCAACCAGATGGCCGCGCGCGCGGCGCAGGAGCTCGCCGACGGCAGCTACGTCAACCTCGGCATCGGCATGCCGACCCTCGTCCCGAACTACGTGCCCGACGGTGTGCGGCTCGTTCTCCAGTCGGAGAACGGCCTCCTCGGCGTCGGTCCGTACCCGACCGAGGACGAACTCGACCCCGACCTCATCAACGCGGGCAAGGAGACCGTGACGATGCTGCCGGGCGCCTCGTACTTCGATTCGGCGGCGAGCTTCGGCATGATCCGCGGCGGCAAGATCGATGCCGCGATCCTCGGCGCGATGCAGGTCGCGGTCAACGGCGACATCGCGAACTGGATGATCCCCGGCAAGATGGTCAAGGGCATGGGCGGGGCGATGGACCTCGTCCACGGCGCCAAGCGCGTCATCGTCGTCATGGACCATGTCGCAAAGGACGGCACGCACAAGCTGCTCGGCGCCTGCGACCTGCCGCTGACGGGCAAGGGCGTCGTCGAACGCGTCATCACCGACCTCGCCGTCCTCGACGTCACCGGTGATGCCTTCACCCTCGTCGAGCTCGCACCGGGAGTCACCGTCGAGGAGGTCAAGGAGAAGACCGGCGCCGAGGTGGTCGTCCCCGACGACGTCGCAACCATCACCGTCCCCGACGTCTGAGTCGCGCGCGCCGCTGCCCACTGACGCTCCTTCGGAGTGTCGGTGCGCGGCGGCCTTGTGCGCTGTCCCGCCGCAGCCCGCCACGCGCAGCCCGGACCCGTAAATCGCAGTCCGCATCCGCACCGACAACGCCGACCCTCACACGCAACTCGTGGCCTCACGCACAACCCTGGGCTCTACACACAACGCGCAGCCCCACACACAACACTGGGCTTGCCGAGAGGCACCCGCAGCCGCGAACACACCGCGTGCACGGGTAGTGAAAGCCGCTCCACAGGCGGGATGCCGGAAACGCGCTCGATCACGTGCCGCTCAGCTCGTCACGTACAACCCGGAGCCGCACCGACAACGCAACCCGTCACGAACAACCCGCAGCTTTACACACAACACTGGGCTCGCCGAGAGGCACCCACAGCCCCGAACACACCGCGTGCGCGGGTAGTGAAAGCCGCTCCACAGGCGGGATGCCGGAAACGCGCTCGATCACGCGCCGCTCAGCTCGCCACGCACAACCCGGAGCCGCCCTGACAACGCAGCACGTCACGCACAACCCTCAGCCCCACACACAACACTGGGCTCGCCGAGAGGCACCCGCAGCCCCGAACACACCGTGTGCACGGGTAGTGAAAGCCGCTCCAGGGACAGGGTTCGCCCGCGCGCTCCGCTCAGGAGCGAGGCAGCCTCAGTAGAGGGGAAACCTGAGGTGCGAGGCAGCCTCAGGCGAAGGGCAGCGCGCGATCGAGTCCGGTGGTCGCGACGAAGAGGTCTCCGTGACCGTCGGCCGTGACGGCGGGTTCGTTGGCGCCGACGAAGACGCTCTGCCCACGCGTCAGGGTCGTTGAGTTCCCCACCGACGTCAGGGTGATCGTCCCCGAGGTGCACAGCACGATGGCCGCCCCGCGCCGGTCGATGCGCTTCAGGCGCGGGCACCGCAGGGCCTGGAGAGCGAAGTCCTCGGTCGCACCGGTGAGGACGCCGTCGCGGTCGGGCTCGAGCAGCTGCGGGGGCGCGGCCGTGAACGTCGCGATCCGGGTGAGCTCGGGGATGTCGACGTGCTTGCTCGTCAGGCCCCCGCGCAGGACGTTGTCGCTCGAGGCCATGATCTCGATGCCCGTCCCGCCGAGGTAGGCGTGGAGGATCCCCGATTCCATCGCGAGCGCCTCGCCCGGCTGGAGGTGGACGCGGCAGAGCATGAGCGCGACGAGGACACCGGGATCGTCCGGATAGTCGGTGACGAGCTCGACGAAGGTCTGCATCGGGTCGACGGCCGTGCCGAGCTGGGAGGCGTGCCCGCGCGGCGGGGTCGCGAAGTCCTGGCTCGCGATCTCCGCGACGAGTCCCGGCGCGCGGTCGTCGCCGAGGATGAGCTCGACCGTCCGCGCGAACGCCTTGGCATCGCTGAGCGCCTTGAGCGACGCGAGGATCTCGCCGAGGAGGTCGAGCGAGGACGCCGACAGCGACAGGGAGAGGAACCGCTCGAAAGTCGCCCGCACGGCCTTGCGCGGGCGGAAGCCGGAGAGGGCGTGGAACTCGGTGAGGGCGTAGATGAGCTCGGGCTTCGCCGAGGCGTCCTTGTAGTTGCGGTCGGGAGCGTCGAGATCCGGCCCCGTCTCCTCCTCCCGGGTGAAGCCGGCAGCGGCCTGCTCCGGGGTGGGGTGGACCTGGATCGACAGCGCCTTCTCCGCGGAGAGGACCTTGAGGAGGAAGGGCAGACGCGGCCCGAAGACCTCGAGCGAGTCGCGTCCGAGAAGTCCCTCGGGATCACCGGCGATGTATTCGATGAGGTTGGGCCCGAGGTCGAGTCGCCCGGAGGTGCGGACATCGACGGACGAGGACGAGCCGACGTGTCCGTAGCCGACCGCCCCGTGGGTGCCCTGGGCGGCGGAGAGTTCGAGTCGTGAGGGGCTGAGCGGGTGCGCTCCCAGCCAGAGTTCGGCGCACGGCGTGCCGTCCGGGACGGTGCCGAGGATCGCGGGAATCGCGTCCGGGGTGCCCCAGTCGAAGTTCTTCACGGTGTTGTGCAGCCGACGCACTGGCATCACCTCTCCTGCGAATCGTCCGTGCGCTCTCGCGCATCCATCCCTCAACCGTAGCGTGTGCGCCTGCCGGAATTCCGCGATGACGCCGTGACTTCACTTTCTGTTCAGGCCCGGTCACACAGTGTTCACCGCACACACGCCAGCGGCCCCGAGACGCGGGTGCGTCTCGGGGCCGCTGCCGATGTGGTCACTCCCCAGTGATCACTGCGCGATGATCAGCCGATGACCCGGATGACCTTGGCGCCGCGGCTGAGCATCCACTCGTAGCTGCGCTTCGTCGTGTTCGTCCGCGTCGAACCCGCGTCGTACATCTGGCCCTTGGTCTCGGAGATGATTCCGATGTGACCGGGGATCCAGATGAGGTCGCCGGGCTTGGCGTCCTTGATCGAGATCTCCTTGCCGGCATTGCGCTGCTGGCTAGTCGTGCGCGGCAGATCGATGCCCGCCTTGCCGTAGACGTACTGGGTGTAGCCCGAGCAGTCCCAGCCGTTCGGCGTGGTCCCGCCCCAGACGTACTTGGTCCCGACGTACTTCTTCGCCTGTTCGATGACCTTGTCCCGCTGCGCCTGGATCTGCTCCTCCTTCGAGGGCTTGTCCTCCTTGGGCGGCTCAGTGGGCTTCGGCTCCTCCTTCGGAGGCTCGGTCGGCTTGGGCTCTTCCTTCGGCGGATCCGAAGGGGTGGGCTCCTGCGTCGGCTCATCGGTCGAACCGCCGTTGTCGGAGCCGTTGTCTGATCCGTTCGCGTTTCCGTCGGCTGCAGCACCTTCCCCGGAGTCTGCACCCGAACCGCCATCGGCGGCGCTGTCCCCCGGCGGGGGCGAGTCGCCCGGCGCGTTCTCATCGACTGCGGTGCCCGAGATCGAGCCCCTGGCGGAGAACTCCGTCGTGCCGTAGCCCTCGGCCCACACGAGCTTCGCTCCCTCGAAGAGCTGCTCGGCACGGCCGTCCTTGATCACCGGGTTGGACTTCGGGTAGCCGAGGTGGCCGCGCTCGTAGCCCTTGTCCTTCCAGTACTTGAGCAGGGTTCCGGTGGTGTAGGCCGCCCCGGTCTGGGGCGACCAGTGGAACGAGCCCTTCGAGAACGTCTGGTAGACGCCCCCGCCCTTGAGGCCGCCCTTCTCCGTGCTCACGGGCAGCCCCAGCTGGGTGATGGCCTCACCCTTGTACGCCGAGGCGATCGCCCCGGTGACGTGGTACGCGCCGGTCTTCTGCGACCAGTAGACGACGCCCTTCTCGTAGTTGCGGGCCTTGGCGCCGTCGACGCCCTTGACGTCGTACTCGCTGCCGGTGGCCTTGCCGAGGTTGTTGTCCGCGGCGTACTTCTCGATCGCGGTCTGCGGTGCCGGCTTCGGGGTCTCGTTCTTGCCGTCATCGCTGCTGTCCGAGGGCAGATCGCCGGACTTGAGGATGTTGTTGACGGTGTCGCGGACCTCGCCGAGCTTCGCGTAGAACGCATCGCCCGGGCAGTCGGTGCTGCCGAGGTCGCGGTGGCCGACGAGCGTCGACTTGCTCGCCGTCAGTCCGTACATCGAGAACTTCCACGCGATCGCCGAGGCGACGGCGTCGCGGGTGACCTTCGGCGGAGCCGAGCTGTTGTACGTGCCGAGCACCGAGATGCCGAAGGTGCCGGTGTTGTGACCGGAGGTGTGAGCGCCGACCACGGCCTTCGAGATGTCACCGTCACGGGCCTGCCACAGGCGACCGTACTTGTCGGCGACGACGTTGTATCCGATGTCGGACCATCCGCGTCCCTTCTGGTGGAAGGTCTGGATGCCGCGGATGATGCCGGGAACGTCCTCAGCCGAGTAGCTGTTCGATCCCGAGGTGTGGTGGACGACGGCCTGCTTGATGCTGCTCGCGTAGCTGGGGCTGCCCTTGTACGACTTCGCTCCCCACGACTTCCGCGAGGCGATGTCGGGCTTGGGCACCTTGGCCGACTTCGCGACGGTGTTGACCTGCGCGTCACCGGGCACGTAGTTCTGCGTCGTCACCGTGGCCGCACCGGTCGCCGACACCGTCGTGGCATCGGTCGCGCCGGTGTCGGTGGTGCCGGATTCGTCGACGGCGGGTGCGGTCGAGCCGGACTCGTCGGTCGAGGCGGCCGGATCGATCTGGACGGGCGCGTTGTCCGCGACCGCCTGCGCGTCGGCTTCGGAGAACTTGGGGTCGACGAGGACGAGTTCGGCATCCGTGGGCGCCTTGTCGCCGAGGATGCGCAGCTGCACGCCGCTGGCCTCGTTGACGGTGAACGGCTCGGAGCCCTCGTTCTTCGCCTCCTCCTGCTTGTCCTCGTCGAGATCCTGCCAGGATCCCCACCCGGAGTCGCTCTTGACGCGCACCTGGATGCGGATCGTGCTCGGCGCATCGGCGAAGGTGACTCCGACGAGGCTCGGGTTCTTCGTGGGCACGTCGAGGACGTCGGAGATGAGCGCGATGTTGACGCCGTCCTCGGTCTTCTGACGCACCGTGCCGGAGATGTCCTCGTCGTCCTGCGCGTCGTCGGCGGGGGTCGAGCCCTCGGTGGGCTCCTGGGCGGCCTCTCCGCCGTCACCGGCATCGCCGGACTCGGCGGGGGCGGTGCCCTCGGCCGGTGCGGGAGTCTGCGATCCCTCCGGGGAGGTCAGGCCCGCCGAGGTGGGGGCGACGGTCGCAGCGACCGGCTGAGCGCTCACGTTGACGGTCTCAGGCACCTGCGCGGCGGCCAGCGCCGACTGGGACTTGAAGATGTCGGGAAGGTTGGTCGCGCTCTGGTTGGAGACGCTCGCCTCGGCGCTGCTCGAATCGCGCGCGCCGGGGACGTCGAGTCCGTCTTCGCTCACATTGAGCGCTTCTTGGGTCACTTCCGGTTCGACGGTGGCAGCAAAGGCGTCCGTCGCCGTGACCGCTAAGGTGCCGACGAGTGCGACAGAGGCGCAGCCCGCGACTGTGGGCAGTATGTATTTCATCGTTACAGCCTTTTCGAGGAAGTCAGGGAAGTTCAGGCCCGGGAGTCCACTTCACCGTCGGCATACGGTGGGCGACCCCAACATCTCAAAATTGTTACACATTTCCGGCGTGTCAGAGTGGAAAAATAACGAATGAAGATAATTACACCGGTGTGGTTCCCAGTGTTGGCAGGCGACACACCGTGCGAAAGTTTTTTCGCCGGGACGTTCTCAGGTCGTCATCGACCGGGTCGCCGGAGCGTCACGGGACGTAGCAGATCGCCCGTGCGTCGGCCTCTTCGCCCTCGTCAGGAGTGGTGTCACCGGCCCCGGAGGCCGTCACCGAGGCACCGGTGCCGATGCCCGCGGACACGCCCGCCCCGACGCCTGCCGGCATCGCGAGCGCCTCGGTCTGCTTCTCAGCGTCCCTGGAGGCGGCATCGATCTTCTCGGCAACCAGGCGACGGGCTTCGGCGAAGTCCGGTTGTGATGGTGTCACGCGCGGCGGAGTGAGGTCAAGCGACTCGATCTTCTGGCTCTTGACCTTGAGCGCGAGATCGACGAACGAGTCGACCTGTGAGGACGGGATGTCCGTCGACAGGGCTCCGGGGGTCGCCTTCGCGATGTCCTGGTAGCGGGTGAGCACCGTGGCCGGGTCGAGCTGCTTGACCATCGCCTCCTGGACGCACCGCTGCCGGATCATCCGCTCGTAGTCGCTCGAGAACTCACGGGAACGGGCGTACCAGAGGGCGTTGAAGCCGTCGAGCTTCTGCTCCCCGGGCTCGATCCACCCCTTGACCGGCCCGTGCTTGCCCGTCGTCGGGTCGACCTTCGAGGAGATCGGGACGCGTTTGCCCGAGACGATGGTGATCCCGCCGAGGGAGTCGATGAGGTTCTCGAAGCCCTTGAGGTTGATCATCGCGTAGTACTGGACCTCAAGGCCGGTGACGGCGGACACGGCGTCCATCGTCGCCTGCTCGCCGGCCCGCTCCGGGTCCTCGAACCGGTCCTTGTACTTCTCACCCTGCTGGAACACGGCGTTGAGCAGGCATTCGCTGCCGCAGTTGAAGCCCTGCGGGTAGACCGAGGCCAGGGGTGAGCCCTCGGCGAAGGGAACGTTCTGCATGTTGCGCGGCAGGCCGATGATGACGGTCTTGCCGGTCTCCGCATCGATCGAGACAAGAGACAGCGAGTCGGGTCGGATGCCGGTCCTGCCCTTGCCGGCGTCCGAGCCGAGGAGCAGGATGTTGTAGCGCCCGTCGACGGGCTTCGCGACCTTCCCGGAGGCGAAGAGGTCGCTGACGAGTCCGCGCTGGCTGTTGAGCATGTTCGTGCCCCACGCCAGCGGCCCGACGACGATGAGGACGAGGGCGCAGAAGGCGGCGAGGAAGCGCGGACGGGCCTTCTTCGACAGCGTCACCAGCCGGATGCGGCGAATCGTGTCGACGAGGCAGACGAACCAGTTGAGCCCGACGATGGGCACCCAGAGCGTGAGGAATGTGAGGATGATCGGGTTCGTCCCGATCGTGAACGCGAACGTGCGGTTGATGAGGATCGCGATGACGGCGACGATGAAGAGCAGCCAGCTGAGCGCGGTGATCGACAGCGAGATCCGCGCCCAGCGCCGGCTGCGGAAGAGCAGCTGGACACCGCCGGGCAGGAGGATGGTGACGAGAAGCAGCAACCACGCACGGACGTCCCTCGTCGGCTGCGAGGCGTACGACGGGAAGTGAATGGGGTCGATGTATCTCGTTTCGGCCACTGCCTCACCTTCGTCTCACGCGCTTCTCGCAGCAGCCGTTCGCGGCCGCGCCAGTGACCACTCTGCCAAAGCTTCGTCAGAGTCCACTGTGTTCATCCATTGTGTCGCGTGGATGCCGTGGATTCCCGCACCTGGGATCTGCGCATGTCGCGGCGGCCGAGTGATACTCCTCACACGCTGGTGACAGCCCCCAGCGGGCACGCCGACGCCCGCCGCCGACACGTCGGGCCGACAGCGGGCGCACCGGGTCTCAGCCGAGCAGCTGGCGACCCATGACGAGGCGCTGGATCTGGTTCGTGCCCTCGTAGATCTGGGTGATCTTCGCGTCGCGCATCATCCGCTCGACGGGGTGGTCGACGACGTAGCCGGCCCCGCCGAGGAGCTGGACGGCGTCGGTCGTGATCTCCATCGCGGCATCGGAGGCGAACGCCTTCGCGGCGGCCCCGAAGTACGTGAGGTCGGCGTCGCCGCGCTCGCTCTTCGCCGCCGCGGTGTAGGTGAGCTGGCGTGCGGCCTCGAGCTTCATGCCCATGTCGGCGAGCATGAACTGGATGGCCTGGAAGTCGGCGATGCGCTTGCCGAACTGCTGGCGCTCCTTGACGTAGCCCAGCGCGTAGTCGAGGGCGCCCTGGGCGATGCCGATGGCCTGGGCGGCGATCGTCACGCGCGTGTGGTCGAGGGTGCGCAGCGCGATCTTCAGGCCCTCCCCCGGGGCGCCGACGATGCGGTCGCCGGGCAGTCGGACGTTGTCGAAGAGCAGCTCCCGGGTCGGGGAGCCTTTGATGCCGAGCTTGCGCTCCTTCTCACCGAACGTGAAGCCCTCGTCGGACTTCTCGACGACGAACGCGGAGATGTTGCGTCCGCGGGCTCCGTCGGGATCGGTCACGGCCATCACCGTGTAGTACTCGGAGACGCCGGCGTTGGTGATCCACGTCTTCACGCCGTTGAGGATCCAGTCGTCGCCGTCACGGGTCGCCCGCGTCTTCATCGAGGCGGTGTCGGAGCCGGCCTCGCGTTCGGAGAGCCCGTAGGAGAACCCGGCCTCGCCGCGGGCGACGGGGGTGAGGTACTTCTCCTTGATCGCATCGTCGCCGCCGAGCTGGACGGGCATGCTGCCGAGCTTGTTGACCGCGGGGATGAGCGAGGACGAGGCGCAGGCGCGCGCGACCTCTTCGATGATGATCGCGACCGCGAGCGCGTCGGCCCCGACTCCCCCGTACTGCTCGGGGATGTGCGCGGCGAAGAAGTCGGTCTCGACGAGCGCGTCGTGGGCTTCCTGCGGGTACCGGGACTCGGCGTCGACCTCGGCCGCGAAGGGGGCGATCCGCTTCTCGACGACGTCGCGCACCGCCGCGCGGATCTCTTCGTGCTCTTCACTGGGCTGGTAGAGGTCGAACATCGTGCTCCTTTGACTGATCGATCGTTCAGTCAATAATTATTGCCCGAGTGCCGCCCCTTTGTCGAGGGCGACCTGGCGGAGGGCGGCCCGGTAGTCGTCGAGTCGGCCGCGGAGAGCGACCGCCTCGGCGTCGGTGCCGGCTGCGAGGATCCGTGCGGCAAGCAGTCCTGCGTTCTTCGCTCCCCCGATCGAGACCGTCGCGACGGGCACGCCGCCGGGCATCTGGACGATCGAGAGGAGGGAGTCCATTCCGTCGAGGTGTTTCAGCGGCACGGGCACCCCGATGACCGGCAGGGACGTCATCGAGGCGATCATCCCCGGCAGGTGCGCCGCTCCCCCAGCCCCGGCGATGATGACGCGCAGTCCGCGCTCGGCAGCGGTCCGCGCCCACTCGACCATGTCCTCGGGCATGCGGTGGGCCGAGACCACCTCGGCGGTCGAGGCGATGCCGAGTTCGGTGAGCGCCTCGGCGGCGGCCCGCATCGTCGGCCAGTCCGAGTCGGAGCCCATGACGATCCCGACGGGGACGCTCGCCGAGGCGGCCGCCTCGTCGGTCTGCTGCGTGGAGGTGGTCATGTCAGTCCCTTTCCTCGGGTGAGGTCTGGCGGGGCGCGGTGTCCTCCGCGCCCTCCGGGGTGAGGTCGGCCGGGGTCGGCAGGCTCGGGTGCGGGTCGACGTCGACGCCGGCGATGAAGTCCGCGGCGTGCCGGGCCCGGGCGAGGACGAGCGCGCGATCGGCGCCGTACGCGTTGACGTGGCCGACCTTCCGCCCGGGGCTGACGTCCTTGCCGTAGAGGTGGACCTTGACATCGGGGTCGTGGGCCATGACGTGGAGGTAGGGGTGGTAGAGGTCCTCGTGGTCGGCGCCGAGGATGTTGACCATGACCGAGACCTCGTCGCGGGCCGCAGGGCTGCCGAGCGGCAGGTCGAGGACGGCGCGCAGGTGCTGTTCGAACTGGCTCGTCACCGAGCCGTCCTGCGTCCAGTGCCCGGTGTTGTGGGGGCGCATCGCGAATTCGTTGATGAGGAAGCCGTCCGGGGTCTCGAACATCTCCATCGCCATCACCCCGGTGACGTCGAGGGCACCGGCGACGGTGAGGACCGCCTCGGTGATCGCGGTCGCCTTCTGCCCGGGCAGCCCGGGGGCCGGGGCGATCGCCTCCTTGCACACGCCGTCCTGCTGCCACGTCTCGACGACCGGCCACACGGCGGTCTGGCCCATCGGGGACCGGCCGACCATGACGGCGAGCTCCCGGGTGAAGTCGACCTTCTCCTCGGCGAGGAGGACGGGGACCTCGGCGAGCCAATCGGTGACCTCGGCGAGGTCGGAGATGACGCGCACGCCCTTGCCGTCATAGCCCCCGCGCGGGGTCTTGAGGACGAAGGGCAGGCCCACCTCGGCGGCGAAGGCCTCGGCATCGGCGAGGCTGCCGATCTCCGCCCACCGGGGGTTGGGCAGGCCGAGGTCGTCCATCTTCCGGCGCATGAGGATCTTGTCCTGGGCGAAGATGAGCGCCCGCGGTCCCGGGCGGACGGTGTACCCGGCGGCGACGAGGGCCTCGAGGTGCTCCGGCGGGACGTGCTCGTGGTCGAAGGTGATGACGTCGACGGTCTCGGCGAAGGACTTGAGCGTCGCGAAGTCGGTGTAGTCGCCGACCGTGACGTCGTGGATGACCTGCGCGGCGGGGGCGTCAGCGGACTCGGAGAGGACGGCGAATCTCACGCCGAGGGCTTCGGCGGCGGGGGCGAGCATGCGGGCGAGCTGACCGCCGCCGATGACGCCGATGGTAGGAAAAGTCACGCCTGCCATCCTATCGCGGGGCCGCTCCGAACGGTGCGTGAGGGCAGTCCTCCGGCTCCGGTCGGCTCCCCTGTCCGCAGAGAACGTCTCTGTCTGCAGGGAGCTCTGTTGTCCGCAGGGAACACCGATCCGGCTGTCGTAGGATGACCTCGGGTCGGCGACCACGAGTCAGGGACCCCGATCCACGAGACCGCGATCCACGAGATGAGGAGGGGCATGGGACGCACCCGGTCCGAGCTCTCCCGTCTGGCGAAGTTCACCGCCGTCGGGACGATCGCGTTCCTCGTCGACCTCGGCGTCTTCAACCTCATCCTCTTCACCACCGACATCGGCCCGCTCATCCCCAAGGTCGTGTCCGTGGCGGCGGCGACGACGGTGAGCTGGCTCGGCTCCCGGCACTGGACGTTCCGCGACGGCCGCACGAGCCGGCCCTGGCGCGAGGCGATCGGCTTCTTCCTCGTCAATCTCGCCGGGCTCGGCATCGCCGGCCTCTGCCTCATCGTCAGCCATTACGTCATGGGCTGGACCTCGCCGCTGGCCGACAACATCTCCGCCAACGTCGTCGGCGTGCTGCTCGGCAACATCTTCCGCTACATCATGTACAGCCGTGTGCTCTACCGCGTCCCCGGCACCGCCTCGCTGAGGCGGGCCATCGTCCCGACCGACGACAACGACGCGATCGACGACGACGACGCGACCGACGTCAACGCCGCGACCAACGACGGCGAGAGCGCCGGCGCCACCGTCCGCCGGGTCCCGCGGACAGGCGTCAGACGACGAGGAGCGGAATCTCGAGTTCGCGTGCCGTAGTCGCCCCGTGATGGCCGATGAGCGCGAGCGCCGAGGCTGACTCCGTCTCCGAATCGACGACGGCGAAGCCGTCGGTGCAGATGACGACGACGTCCCCGATGCGCCCGATGACCCGGGGATCGACGGGACCGAAGTAGTCGCGGCGCACCGCTTCGGCCTGCGGCAGCACGAGGGCCCGGTCCCCCAGCGTCTCCGTCCACGCCGCCGCGACATCGCCGGCGGCACCGGGCTGCGCGTAGAGGTGAAGGGCCCGCGGCTCCCCGCCGAGGTGGCGCAGACCGGCCTTGAGCTCGGGAGCGTCGACGAGGTCGAGGCGCGTGTCGTGGTCGATGTCGACCATCCCGTGGTCGGCGGTGACGATCATCGCGGCATCGTGCGGCAGGTCCTGGGCGAGCCGGGACAGGGCGAGGTCGATGCGTTCGAGCTCCTCGGTCCACTGCGCCGAGTTCGAGCCGTGGACGTGCCCGGTCTTGTCGAGGCCGCCCCAGTAGAGGTAGACGAGCCGGGTGCCCGGAGCCCGCACCTCGGCGAGGGCCTGCGCACACCGCTCCTCGAGCGTCTTCGACGCCCGGAACCGGCCCCCGCGCAGGGAAGCGCGGTTGAGCCCGCGTCCGGCGAACTTCGCCTCACCGAGGCTGACGACGTCGACGTCGGCGGTCTCGAGGCGTTCGAAGAGCGTGGCATCGGGCACCCAGGTCACGGGATCGACGTCGAGATCCCAGGTCAGCTGGTTGAACACCGCGTCCTTCGCGGGATCGAGCAGCCGGTAGCCGACGACGCCGTGGGCCCCTGGCAGCCGCCCGGTGGCGAACGAGGACAGGGAGTTCGCCGTCGTCGACGGGAATCCCGTCGACACGGTCCGCCGCTGGCCGGCCAGGGACCGGAAGAAGGGGGTGTAGCCGCTGTCGCGGGACAGCAGCTGCTCACCGAGGCCGTCGATGAGGACGACGATCGCGGTGCGCACCTCGCGGTCGAACCCGAGGCGCTGCGCGCGCAGGGCCGCGGTGTCATCGAGCACGCCGCCGGCACCGAGGCTGAGCGCCGCGGCCGGGACGACATCGGAGAGGAGGGGATTGCCGTAGTCGGGAGGAGCGAGCAGGCTCGCGGTGGGGGCCTGGTCCGAGGGGAGGTCGGCCATCAGCGCCGCGACCGGAGGCGGGCGTGGAAGACGGCGGCGCGCAGGCGGTCGGCGAAGTCGGCGATGCGGTCGACGGCGGCCTGGCCTTCGGCTTCGGCGGAGACGCGGAGGAGGACATCCTCGGCGAAGATCGATCCCCCGTACCCGTGGTCGCCCATGCAGTCCGGGTCACCGCAGGTCTCGGGGAACGCCTCGATGCGCCGGGCAGCGCCCCACGACAGCGTCAGCGAGACCTCGACCGGGGCATCGCCCGGCGCATACGAGGCGGGGTCGGCGAAGGTGCGCCCGACCATGACGGTGCCGAGGCGCTCGAGTTCGATGTCCTCGCTGCTCGTCACCGCCCGCGCCTTGCCGCCGGGGGCGACGGCGGGATCATCGTCGACGTGGGCGAGGAGGAGTCGGGTCTCGGTGAGGACGAACGCCGTGACGTGCCGGTGGATCGATTCGATGTCGACGTGGGTGTCGATGTGGACGAAGTGGCTGAGCACCGGTTCGTCGTAGAGGGAGTCGGCGAGGATCCCCTCGGTGAGCTGCGGGTAGTAGCCGGCCGATTGGAGATCGCGGACGAGGACGTCGGGTAGAGACATGCCCTCCATTGTGCCGTACTCGCACACCCGATCCCAGCCGCGAACGCACCGGTCGGGCACCTATGCTTGGGGTATGGAAGACTATCCTGCCGCGTGGGAGGCCGACGTCGTTCTGCGCGACGGCGGCACCGCGCACCTGCGTCCGATCGTTCCCGACGACGCCGAGGCGCTGTCTCGGATGCACGAGGCGCAGTCGCCGGAGTCGATCTACCTCCGCTTCTTCGCGCCACTGCCCAAGCTGCCCAAACGCGATCTCGACCGCTTCGTCAACGTCGACCACCACGACCGGGTGGCGCTCGTCATGACGATCGGCGACGACATCATCGGGGTCGGCCGCTTCGACAAGATCTCCCCGGGCACCGCGGAGGTCGCGTTCAACATCGCCGACGCCCACCAGGGCCGCGGGATCGGCTCGATCCTCCTCGAGCACCTCGCCGCGGCCGCGCGCGAATCGGGCCTGCGCAAATTCACCGCCGAGGTGCTCCCCCAGAACCGCTCGATGCTCCAGGTCTTCCAGGCCGCCGGCTACGAGGTCAGCCGCGGCTTCGACGACGGGGTCGTGGCCGTGAGCTTCGACATCGACCCCACCGCGCGCTCGCTCGAGGTCCAGGCCACCCGCGAGCACCGCGCGGAGGCCAAGAGCGTGCGCACCGTCCTCCATCCCGCCTCGGTGGTCGTCATCGGCGCCAGCCGCAAGCGCAACTCCACGGGCAACCTCCTCATCCGCAACATCGTCTCCGCCGACTTCAAGGGCGAGCTGTGGGTCGTCCACCCCGAGGCCGACCAGGTCGCCGGGGTCCCGGCGTACCCGAGCCTCGGCGAGCTGCCGGGCACCGCTGACCTCGCCGTCATCGCCGTGCCCGCGGAATCCGTCACCGAGGTGGTCCAGGAGTGCGCCGCCCACGGCGCCAAGGGCGTGCTCGTCATCTCCTCGGGCTTCGCCGAGACCGGCCGCGCCGGTGCCGAACTCCAGCGCCAGGTCGTCGCGACCTCGCGGGCGTACGGCATGCGGCTCATCGGGCCGAACTCCTTCGGCATCGTCAACGAGGCCGAGGACGTCTCCCTCAACGCCTCACTCGCCCCGTTCCTCCCCGAACCGGGCACCCTCGGCCTCTTCAGCCAGTCCGGGGCCCTCGGCACGGCTCTGCTCGCGGCGGCGAAGACACGGGGCCTGGGCATCTCGACGTTCGTCTCCGCCGGCAACCGCGCCGACATGTCCGGCAACGACGTCCTCCAGTACTGGGAGGAGGATCCGGCGACGAAGACCGTCGGCCTCTACCTCGAATCGATCGGCAACCCGCGCAAGTTCTCCCGCATCGCCCGGCGCGTCTCCCGCGTCAAACCCGTCATCGTCGTCAAGTCCGATGTCACCGGCCGCGAGCTGCCGCCCGGCCACGTCGTGCGCACGTCCTCGCTCGCCCCGCACACCCTCGACCAGGTGCTCGGCCAGGCCGGGGTGATCAGGGCCGACACCGTCCACCAGCTCTTCGATCTCGCACAGGTGTTCTCGACCCAGCCGCTGCCGGCGGGGCGGCGGGTCGGCGTCATCGGGAACTCCGCGGCCCTGTCGACCCTCATCGTCCAGCGGGCCCGGGCCGAGGGGCTGAGCGTCGAGTCCGCGACCGTCTCCCTCCACCCCGAGGTCGATGCCGAGACCTTCGGCGAGAAGCTCGCCGCGATGTACGACCGGGACGACATCGATTCCGTCATCGTCAACTTCACGCCCTCGGCCGGAGCCGAGGAGAGCGAGATCGCCGCGGTGCTCGCCGAGACCGCCGCCCGGTCGTCGAAGACGACGGTGGCCTGCTTCCTCGGCATCCTCGGCGTCCAGGACGAGCTCACGAGCTTCCTCACCGACTCCGACGGCAAGCGCGTGACCCACACCGTGCCGAGCTATGTCGGCCCCGAGGACGCCGTGTGGGCGCTCGCGCGGGCGACGGACTACGCCCGGTGGCGCTCGGCCGATCACGGCAACTTCCTCGAGATCGAGGACCTCGACGACAAGGGCGTGCGCGACATCGTCGACGCCGCGCTCACCGATGCGCGGCCCGGCTGCCCCGTCGTCCTCGAGCGCGACCAGGCCAGGGCGCTGCTCGACTGCTACGGGATCGAGACGATGCCCTACATCACGGCCGCCTCGGTGGACGAGGGGCTCGCGGCGGCCGAGACGCTCGGCTACCCGGTCGCGCTCAAGGCGGTGACGAAGGCCCTGCGCCACCGCATGGAACTCGGCGGGGTGCGGCTCAACATCGACACCCCCGACGAACTCGTCGAGGACTTCACCGCCCTCCAGACCCTCATCGAATCGCTCGGCACCGACGAGGAGCCCCTCGTCGACGTCCAGGCGATGGCCCCGCCCGGGGTGCCGTGCGTGATCCGCGCCGGCGAGGACCGCCTGCTCGGGCCGATGCTCTCGTTCTCGCTGGCCGGGGACACGACCGAGCTCCTCGGCGATGTCGAGCACCGCGTCTCCCCGCTCACCGACAAGGACGCGGGAGAGATGATCCGCGCGATCAAATCCTCGCCGAGGCTGTTCGGCTACCGGGGTCTGCCCCCGGTCAACATCGATCCGCTCATCGACGTCCTCGAGCGCCTCTCCGTCCTCGTCGAGCGCCATCCGCAGATCCTCGACGTCGAGATGCACCCGATCGTCGCGACGGAGACCGACAGCTACATCCTCAGCGTGCGGATTTCGCTGCTGGCGGACGCGACGCGGATCGATACGACAAGGCGCCTGCTCAGCTGACCTTGCCGAGACGGACCTTTAACGGGACAGAACGCGTCGGACCTGCGAATTCGACCCGATAAGTGGGAACCGACTGGCAGTTTGGCGCGTCTTATACCAATTCCGGCACCGAACCTGTAGTGTCTGATTCCGTTCCTCCATGAATAGTTATCGTTTTGTGCCATTCAACGAGAAGGTGAAAACGTGACATGGCAGTGAGCAGTGTTCGTCCTTCACCGTCAGCAGGCACCCTTGATCGGGAACAGCCGCATGAGAGCGAGGCTGAGAGTATTGATTTCGCGTAAAGATGTCGTCACGGATTCCGCGATCGCCGTCGTCGCCGAACAGGGAGTCCGCGGACTCACCCATCGGGCCGTCGACGCGATGGCGGAGCTGCCGGTCGGTTCGACGTCCAACGTCTACCGCACCCGCGACGCCCTCATCACCGGGATCATGGAGAGGATCGGCGAACTCAACGCCCGTCGCCTCGAGCGACTCCTCGACACTGCAGGAAACGACGAGACCACCCAGCTCGATGCCGCGGTCAGCCTGTGCATGGAGCTGCTGACCACCGACCGCAGCCGCTTTTACACCTCGGTGATGCTCGGCCTCGATCCCGCGCTGCCGACCGAGGCCGTCGCCGCGAAGCAGGCGAACATGGACCAGGTCGACGCCTTCGTCGCCCAGCTCAGCGGCGTCGAGCCCGAGCTCGCGAAGCGGATCTCGAGTTCGGTGCTCGGCATGATGATTACCGAGCTGATCTCGGGCACCGCGAGCCGGGAGCGCGTCGAGAAGTTCATCAGCGAACTCGACAAGTGGCTGCGCGCCGAATTCGCCTCCGCCTGAGCTGAGGTCCGCCCCTCTGCCCTCGCCGCACCCGGGTCCGCCCGTCCGGCCGGCCTGTCATGGGCGGAATCCGACACGAACCGGCGGAGATGAGCCGGTGAACCCCGCGCGAACGCTAGAATCGACGGGTGCCGTCAGCGCTCGGCGGCGCAGCAGTGGTCCACGTGTCGAAGGAGTTCCATGACCGAAGGCAGAGTCATCGATGTCGACGTCTCGGCGGAGATGGAGAGTTCGTACCTCGAGTACGCCTACTCGGTCATCTACTCACGCGCACTGCCCGACGCCCGCGACGGACTCAAACCCGTGCAGCGGCGCATCGTCTACCAGATGGGCGACATGGGGCTGCGCCCCGACCGCGGCCATGTGAAGTCCTCGCGCATCGTCGGCGATGTCATGGGCAAGCTCCATCCCCACGGTGACACCGCGATCTACGACGCCCTCGTTCGGCTCAGCCAGGACTTCATCATGCGCGTCCCGCTCGTCGACGGTCACGGCAACTTCGGCACCCTCGACGACGGTCCCGCGGCCCCCCGCTACACCGAGGCGAGGCTGACGACGGCGTCGATGCAGATGATCGCCGGCCTCGACGAAGAGGTCGTCGACTTCGTCCCCAACTACGACAACACGCTCACCCAGCCCGAAGTCCTGCCGAGCGCGTTCCCCAACCTCCTCATCAACGGCGCCTCGGGCATCGCGGTGGGCATGGCGACGAACATGGCTCCGCACAATCCCGGCGAGGTCATCGCCGCGTGCTGCCACCTCATTCGCAACCCCGAGGCCGATCTCGCCGAGCTCATGCGCTTCATCCCGGGTCCCGATCTGCCCACGGGCGGGCGGATCATCGGACTCGACGGCGTCCGGGAGGCGTACGAGACGGGGCGCGGGACGTTCCGCACCCGTGCGACGGTCTCGATCGAGAACATCAACGCCCGGCGCAAGGGCATCGTCGTCACCGAGCTGCCCTATCTCGTCGGCCCGGAGAAGGTCGTCGCGAAGGTCAAGGACGCGGTCGGAGCGAAGAAGCTCACGGGAATCGCCTCGATCGACGACTACTCGGACCGGAAGAACGGTCTGCGGCTGGTCATCGGGATCAAGAACGGGTTCAACCCCGAGGCGGTGCTCGCCGAGCTCTACCGGCAGACGCCGCTCGAGGAGTCCTTCGGCATCAACAACGTGTGCCTCGTCGAGGGCCAGCCGCGCACCCTCGGGCTGCGCGACCTCCTCACCGTCTACCTCTCCCACCGCATCGACGTCGTGCGTCGGCGCACGGTGTTCCAGCTGCGCAAGGCCAAGGACCGCCTCCACCTCGTCGAGGGTCTGCTCATCGCGATCCTCGACATCGACGAGGTCATCCAGCTCATCCGCTCATCCGATGACGCCGCGACCGCGCGGACCCGGCTGATGGACGTCTTCGATCTCTCGGAGCTCCAGGCCACGTACATCCTCGACCTGCAGCTGCGGCGCCTGACGAAGTTCTCGCGCCTCGAGCTCGAGGCCGAACGCGATGAGCTCAAGAACCGCATCGAGTACCTCGAGGGTCTGCTCGCCGATGAGGCGAAGCTGCGTGAGCTCGTCGCCACCGAACTCGATGCCACCGCTGAGATCATCGGCACCCCGCGCCGGACCGTGCTCATCGAGGGGGCGATGAAGGAGCTCACGGCCAAGGGCAAGAAGGCGCCGGAGAACCTCAAGATCGCCGACGCCCCGACCCGGGTCCTCCTCTCGACCTCGGGTCGCATCGCGCGGACCTCCGATGCCGCGGTGCTCGCCCGGTCGGGCAAGCGGGCCAGCCACGATGCGCTCGTCTCGGAGATCGTGACGACGACGCAGGGCCGGATCGGTGCGGTAACCTCGACCGGTCGGCTCCACATGGTCGATGTCGTCGACCTTCCGGCGCTGCCGCCAGGGGCGGCGCGACCCAATGTCGCCGGCGGGGTGAAGATCGCCGAGTACATGGCGCTGGAGAAGGCCGAGAAGGTCATCGGGCTCATCGACCTCGACCGCGAGTTCCTCCTCGGCACCGCCGAGGGCGTCGTCAAGCGGGTGTCGGTGGCCGGACGGCCGAACAAGTCCGATTGGGATGCGATCGCCCTCAAGGGCAAGGACGCCGTCATCGGCATCGCCCAGCCGCGCGACATCGATGCGTCGCGGGCCGTGTTCGTCACCTCGAACGCCCAGCTGCTCGCCTTCGACGCCTCGGGGCTGCGGGCGCAGGGCTGGAACGCCTCCGGCGTCGCCGGCATCAAACTCGCCGCCGAGGCGACGGCGATCTTCTTCGGCGCCGTCCCCGCCGAGCCCGATGAGGAGATGGCGCTGTCGGTCGTGACGATCGCCAGCGGCGAGAACTTCTACGGTGCCCCGTCGTCGTCGATCAAGGTCAGCGAGTTCGTCGAGTTCCCGACGAAGGGTCGGGCGACCGCCGGTGTGCGGGCCCACAAGTTCCTCAAGGGCGAGACCGAACTCTCGCTTGCGTGGGTCGGCGACTCGCCGCAGGCGGCGGCCTCCGCCGGCGGTGCGCGGACGCTGCCGACCGAGATGTCGAGGCGCGACGGCTCGGGCTCCCCGCTCGAGTCGAAGATCGATGTCATCGGCACGCTCCCCCGCCTCGGCGGTCCGGATGATGTCGCTTCCGCAGGTGGCGGGGATGCCGGCGTCGGTGATGCCGGTGCAGGTTCCGCTGACACCGCGGCGGATTCCGGAGCGGCACAGGCACCGGGCACGGGAGGCCTGGCGACGAGCTTCGACGGCTTCGACCTCGACCTCGACGACGCGCGGGAGGAGATCGCCCGCGCCCGCATCGACACCGACAACGGCGTCATCGTCTCCCACGACGAAGACGACGCTGACGACGATTCAGGCGACGACGGCGACTCCGCGCTCTTCTGAGTTCCAGGGCGCTCTGAGCGCTGATCACTACCCGCAGCGTCACGCACACCGCGCAGCTTCGCGAGAGGCACCCGGAGCTTCACGCACACCGTGCAGCTTCGCGAGAGGCACCCGCAGCTCGACACACTCCACGTGCACGGGTTGTTCATGGAGCTGCGCGTGCGGGGCGCGTGCGCCAATGGCGACGGCGCACGGCGGTAGTGAAAGCGCAACCACCGCGCGTGACGTGGACACCCGACCACCGCGCGTGACGTGGACACCCGAGCCCGGCGTGTGACGTGGACACCCGAGCGGGGCGCGTGACGTGGACACCTGAGCGCGGCGCGCTCTCAACTGCGGGCTCAAGCCTCGGAACTCAGGACCCGGAACTCAGCTCTCGTCGTCGAGGTCGAGCTTCATCCGTGCCGCGGTGCCGCGCAGCATCTGGCAGATGCCCGTCTCCCCGAGACCCTGCAAGGTGAGCGATCCGCGGGGTTCGAAGACGTAGGCGTCGGAGGTCGACAGCACGCGCGCGGTCTCCTCGTCGGTGAAGATCGTTCCGGGTTCGGCGACGGCCGTCAGCCGGGCGGCGAGGTTGACGCTCGATCCGAAGATGTCGCCGAGGCGGGAGAGCACCCTCCCCCACACGAACCCGACCCGCGCCTGGGGCAGATCGGCGGCCGCGGTCACGCGCTCCATGAGGGTCATCGCGATCTCGGCGCCGGCCATCGGGGTCTCGGCGGCGAAGAACACCTCGTCGCCGACGGTCTTGATGATCCGCCCGCCGCCGGTGGCGACGATGTTGTAGCAGATGCCCTGGAACTCCTGGACCATGTTCGCCAGCTGCCTCGGCTCGAGCTTCTGCGACAGCCGCGTGTACGAGACGAGGTCGATGAACCCGACCGCCCGCGCCAGCGGCATCGACGAGTCGTACCAGCCCTGCCGGTTGTCCATCGCGAGACCGTCGGACACGTTGACGTTGAGGCGGCCCATCACCTCGGCGAGGTTGCGCCGCCACGAGTAGACGAGCATCTTCTGCATCGGATCGATGAGATCCTCGATGACCTCGAGCGCCTCCCGCCGGGCCTCGGGCTCGCTCATGCCCTTCTCCTCGGTGAGGTACTCGACGAGCGTCTCCATCTGCCACACGACGAGGCGGTCCGTCGTCTGCCCGATCGCGCGCGCCAGCGACAGCGCCGTCTCCTGATCGATGAGCCCGTCGGCCACCGGCTTCGCCCACATCCGCAGCGCATGCGCATCGCTGACCGTGTACGCCTTGTCATGCTCATCGGTCTGCGACATCCCGAGCGCCCGCCACATCTTCCGCGCCGAGACCGTCGAGATGCCGCCGAGCTTCGCCGCTTCACGACGATCGAGCACGCGCTTCCCGTCGAGGAGGATCTCCTCGAGGCGTTCGGCGGCGCTGCGGGTCTCGTAGATCGGATCGTCGTCGGTGTCCTCGTCGACGATGCTCAGCGCCGAGGTGCGCGGATCCTCGTGCAGGCCACCGAAGAAGTCGGACGACTTCGGCTTCCCGGTCGGATGTGCGGTCGTGTTCGACTCGGAGGCGTCGTCGTCTTCGCCAGACTCCGCTGACCGGATGACCGGCATCACCGAGGTGGCCGGCAGTTCGGCATCGGCCGTGGCCTGGGGTGAGCGCCCGTGATCGTGGTCCTCTGCCGCGGCCCGGTGCGCGGGCTCGTCAGCGTCGGCGGCTTGTGCCGAAGCGTCCTGTGCCGTGACATGGAGTGAGGATACGTCGTCATCGTCGCCCGTAGCCGTGGCCCCGTGCGCGGGCTCGTCAGCGTCGCCATCGGTGTTCGGTGCCGTGGCACGTGGTGCGGAGTTGTCAGCGTCGGCAGCTGATGCCGGCGCGACCGGGGCCGGCGTCGAATCACCGATCGAGGTCGCCGGTGCGGAGTCAGCGGTCGTGGCCGCGGGGGTGACCGGTTCGGGGGCGGGTGTGACCGGTTCCGGCGCGACCTCAGGTTTCGGGGGCGCCGATGCGGCCGGGGTCGGGGATTCCGACGTCGGAGAGGCTTCGGTCGCCGATGACTGTGCGGCACTAGCTTCGACCGCTGCAGTGTCGGTTCCGGTCTGCCGGCTCGGATCGGTCGACACAGGAGTAGCTGCAGACGAGGCCGTCCCGGCAGCTGACGGCGCGTCAGCCGACAGTGTCTGTGTGCGATCCTCGCTCACGGTGTCGAGAGACGCGTCGCGTTCCGCAGACGGTGCGGCACTCGGTTCGCCCGCTGCAGGGTCGGTTCCGGTCGGCCGGCTCGGATCGGTCGACGCAGGAGGCGCGGTGCCGCGGCTGTCAGCAGCGCCCGTGTCCTGGCGACGAGACGGGTCAGCGGCGTGCGAGTCACCCTTGGGTCGGGTGCCGGATGCCTGCGCAGAACCATCCTCGGGTCGAGTGCCGGTGGCCTCAGGTCGGGTGCCGGTGGGTGGCACAGACCCGTCCGCGCGGCCGTCCCCGCGCACGTGCGCGCCGCTGCTCGCCCGCACCACGGGGCGCGACTCCGGGTCGCGTTCGACGATGCCGCCCGTCCGGTCCCGACGAGCCGAGCCGTCACCGGTCATCGCTGCGTCGTCCCACTGTCGGGCGGGGTCGCACTCGCCGCACTGTCCGAGGCACTCGCGGCCCCTGCGTCCGAACCGGCCCCGCCATCCGAACCATTCCCGCTCGCCGAACCGGCCCCCTCGGCCGGTGCGGCCGGGCGCAGATGGTGGACGTCGCCGGCGCTCACGGAGACCGCATCGTCGATGACGAGGTCACCCGTCGCGTCGAGGCCGGTGGCCTCGCCGACGAGGAAGCTGCCGTCGGGTCGTTCGACCTTGACCCGCGTGCCCAGCGTCACCATTCCCGCGCGCACTCTCGCGGCGAACGGACTGCGACCGAAGTCCTCTCCATACTCTGCCAACTCCCTCAGGCCGGGAACAAGTGTGCCGAGAATCGACAGTAGCAACCGTTCATGATCGATCTCTGAACCCGCGACGCCGAGCTCGATCGCCAGTGAGCTCGCGTCCTCCCGCGGCAGGTCCGCAGGCTCGAGGCGCGTGTTCGTCCCCATCCCGAGGACGATGCGCGGACCCTCCGGCGTCGTCTCGATGCGGGCGAGGATCCCGCACAGCTTCCTACCCTCGGCGGTGAGCACATCGTTGGGCCACTTGAGCACGGCGGGCACCCCCGCCTCGGCGATCGCCGCGCGCACCGCCTCTCCGGTGATGAGCGGAATCCAGCCCCACGTGCGCACGGGCGTCGTCGGGGCCAGGAGGATCGAGAACGTCAGCGAGCGGCGCGGCGGCACGGTCCACGTGCGCCCGAGTCGGCCGTGGCCCGCACTCTGGAAATCGGTGCCGAGGATCGTCAGCTCCGCCAGCTCCGCAGCGGGGGCGTCCCCGGCGAGGCCACGGACGACACCTGAGGAGGCGGTCGCCTCGGCGGGATGGTGGACCAGGGCCGCGAGCGCATCGTTCGTCGACGGGCACGACTCGTCCCAGATGACGAGCGGAAGGTCGATTCCGATGGCCTCCGCACGGGCGCGGAGCGATTCGACATCGACGAGGAAGGGCGCGTGTTGGCTGGTCACCAGACCACTCTAGATTCTTTTGGTGGGAGTGCACAATGAACTCGGCTCCCCTCGATAGGGTGGGAGCATGACGGAAACTCCACGCACCACCGCCGATCGCATCGACGCCTTCCTGACGCGTCGCGAGGCGGCCCACACCGGCAACGAGAAGTCGGTGGAGAACCAGCACAAGCGCGGCAAGCAGACGGCCAGGGAACGCATCGACCAGCTCCTCGACGAGGGCTCGTTCCAGGAGATCGACGAATTCGCCCGGCACCACAACACCCAGTTCGGGATGGAGAAGAACCGTCCCGACGGCGACGGCGTGGTGTGCGGTCTGGGCACGATCGACGGGAAGACCGTGGCCGTGTTCGCGCACGACTTCACCGTGCTCGGCGGGTCACTCGCCGAGGCGAACGGCCGGAAGATCGTCAAGGTCCAGAAGCTCGCGCTCAAGCTCGGCTGCCCGATCATCGGCATCAACGACTCCGGCGGCGCCCGCATCCAGGAGGGCGTGGGATCGATCGCGCTGTTCGCCGAGATCTTCCGCCTCAACGTCGCCTCCTCGGGCGTCATCCCCCAGATCTCGCTCATCATGGGACCCTCGGCCGGCGGTGCGGTCTACTCCCCCGCCCTCACCGATGTCACGATCATGGTCGACAAGACCAGCCACATGTACATCACCGGTCCCGACGTCATCAAGACCGTCACCGGTGAGGAGGTCGGCCACGAGGAGCTCGGCGGCGGGCGGACGAACAACACCGTCTCCGGCAACGCCCACTACCTCGCCAGCGACGAGGAGGACGCCCTCAACTACGTCCGCGACCTCCTCTCCTTCCTCCCGCAGAACAACCTCGACCCGGCCGACGCCGACGTCTTCGAGTCCGACCTCGAGCTCACGCCTGAGGACGAGGCGCTCGACACCCTCATGCCGGACTCGCCCTCGCAGCCCTACGACATCCTCGACGTCGTCACCACCGTGCTCGACGACGGCGAATTCCTCCAGGTCTCCGAGCTCTTCGCCCCGAACGTCGTCACCGGCTTCGGCCGTGTCGAAGGGGTGAGCGTCGGCGTCATCGCCAACCAGCCCATGCAGCTGGCCGGCACCCTCGACATCGACGCCTCGGAGAAGGCGGCCCGGTTCGTCCGCCTCTGCGACGCGTTCAACCTGCCGATCCTCACCTTCGTCGACGTGCCGGGATTCCTCCCGGGCACCGACCAGGAGCTCGGCGGCATCATCCGCCGCGGGGCCAAGCTCATCTACGCCTACGGCGAGGCGACGGTTCCGCTCATCACGCTCATCACCCGCAAGGCCTACGGCGGCGCGTACTGCGTCATGGGGTCGAAGCAGCTCGGCGCCGACATCAACCTCGCGTGGCCGTCGGCGCAGATCGCGGTCATGGGCGCCCAGGGCGCGGCGAACATCGTCTACCGCCGCAGGCTCAAGGCCGCCGAGGAAGCTGGTGAGGACGTCGACGCACTCCGCGCCGACCTCATCCAGGACTACGAGGACGCCCTGCTCAACCCGTACCTCGCGGCCGAGGAGGGCTACATCGACGCCGTCATCAAGCCGAGCGAGACCCGCAACCGGATCGTCCGCGCACTGCGTGCCCTGAAGAACAAGCACGTCGACGCGCCGGCGCGCAAGCACGGTAACATCCCCCTATGAGCACGGATGCGCAGTCAGATCCCCGGAGCGCCGAGGCGGTCGGAGCCGACCCGGCGGCGACGGCCCAGGCGGGCGCGTCTGCGAGCGTGCCCTCGATCGAGGATCGCGCGCAGGTGCGCGCCGACGACGGCCAGCCGGTGAGCGACGAGATGGCCAGTGCCGCCGCGGTGGCCGCTGTCGTCGCGATCCGCCAGGTCGCCCTCGCCTATGCCGCTCACCAGGCCGAAGCCCTCGCCGAGGTGGAGACGAAGAAGCACGACCGCGCGGGCTTCAACGCTCCGCGCCGCAACGTCCGCAGGCGTCTCCCGCAGACGTGGACGCAGCCACTCGGCCGCTGAGCGCTGCCGCCTGGCGCTGAGCGCTGTCGTCTGACGCCACTGAGCACTCGCTGATAACCGCCCTCTGCGCCGCACGATTGTTCGGCGCGGAGGGCGTCACTGTTCTGCGCGGAGGGCGTCGTCAGCCGTCGTCGAAGATCGTGCGCAGTTCGTCGAAGAGGTCGTGGATGATCGGCGCCGGATCGCCCTCGACGCGACGCAGACGCACGAAGGTCGCCTTGATTGCCATCATCGCGAGCGCCGCGAGCACCTCGGCCTTCGGTGAGACCGGCGGTCCGTCGTCGACCGTGCACCGGCCGACGGCACCCGGATTCTGCCCACAGCCCGACCCCTCGGCGGCACCGACCCTGTCGAGCCGTCGCTGGATCATCTCGCGGAAGAGGCGTTCGTTCTCGCCCATCCGCGACATCTGCGCCTGCATGAGCGCCGGCTCCTGCTTGAGGATCTGATGGTACTGGTGGCGCTCCTCCCGGTGACTGAGCCGAGTGCGCACGATGCCGGCGAGCAGCCGCTCGAGGTCCTCGAGCAGCCGGCCCGTCGGTCCCCCGGCTTCGAACACGGCGATCGCCGGTTCGTCCTCGTCGTCGAAGACCGTGTCGGCCCGCCCGAGGAGAGCCTCCTCCTTGCTCGCGAAGTAGTTGAAGAAGGTCCGCCGGGAGACCCCGCAGCGCTCGCAGATGTCCTCGATCGTGATGGTCGAGAACCCCTTCTCCAAGGTCAGTTCGATCGCGGCACGACGCAGTGCGCGCTGGCGTTCGCGCTTCTTCCGCTCGCGCAGGCCCTCCTTCGGGGCAGCGCCTTCCTGCGGAGTAGCTCCCTCCCGCGGGGACATCCCCTCCTTCGGGGCGACGGAGTCCTCTCCGGAGTCGACGTGCGCAGGGCTGTCGGTGATCGCCATATCCTCATTCTCCCACTTCGCGCGGCACACCCTCAGGCACCCGGCTCACACGGACACCGGGGTCTCACGCAGGACCCGGGTCCCACACTGCCGACCGGGTCTCACGCCGGCGCTTGCACACGCACCCGGGTCCGCGGGTCCGCGGTGGGGTCTAGTACCCGAGCTTCGCATTCGCAAGGACGGGCAGCGCCTCGGCGGCCTCATCGGCGAGTCCGAGGTCGAGGTCGACGATCTCGAGGGCCTCCTGGCCGCCGAGGGCGACGATGACGTGCCCGAACGGATCGGACACGAGACTGTGCCCGACTCCCGTCGGTCCTTTCGGGGGCACGGCCACGCCGCTGACCTGCGGATCGGCCTGTCCGACGGCGACGACGAACATGTTCGAGTCGACCGCCCGCGCCCGGGCCAGCAGCTCCCACTGCTCGACCTTCCCCGGCCCCGCACCCCACGATGCGGAGACGATGGCCAGCCGCGCGCCTCGGCGGCTGAGTTCGGCGAAGAGCTTGGGGAAGCGGATGTCGTAGCAGATGGCGATGCCGACGTCCTCTCCGCTCAGGGCGACGAGCGCCGGGTCCTCGCCTGCCTCGACGGTGTCGGACTCCTTGAACCCGAACGCGTCGTAGAGGTGGATCTTCGCGTACTCGGTGCGCGTCCCGTCCGGGGCGTAGACGGCGAGGAGGTTGACGACCTTGCCGGCGGAGACTGCGAACTCCCCGACGACGATCGCCGTGTCGGTGTCGGCGGCGAGCAGGGTGAGCGCCTCGCGCCACCCCTCGGATTCGCGTTCGGCGATCTCCCGCAGACCCGACCCGAACGCCGACATCGTCGCCTCGGGGAAGATGACGACCTCGGCACCGGCGGCAGCGGCCCGACCCGTGTAGTCGCGCACCTTCTCGAGGTTGCCGGCGACATCGGTGGTCGTGTTGATCTGGGCGAGTCCGAGCTTCATCCTCATCCTCCGTGGGCAGTCGGTGACGTGCTCTCAGGCTACTCGGATCACCCGCCGAGGTCACCCGACGAATTCGCGTCCCGGCCGGCCACCGCGTCCGCGACCGTGGACGACGAGGTAGACGAGCATCGAGACGACGACGAGACCGGCGCACAGCAGGAACATCCCGCTGCCCCCGGTGATCGGCATGAGCGCGCCGAGGATGATCGGACCGATCCCCGAGCCCGCGTCGAGGAGGAGGAAGAACGAGGCCGTGGCCACCGGGACCCGGGACATCGGCACGGACTTCACGGTGATCGTCTGCGCGCTCGGCATGAGGGAGCCGAAGCCGAAGCCGATGAGGATGCCGGCGATGACGATGCCCGCCGTCGTCGGCCACAGCGCGAGGAGGACGTTGCCGAGGGCGTTGAGGATGAGCACGGGGTAGATGACGACGTTGTCGCCGTAGGCGTCCTGGATCCGCCCGATGAAGAGGCGGGCGACGAGGGAGGCCGCGGCGTAGGCGATGAAGAAGAGGGACGCGGCGCCGGGCACGCCGTTGTCGGCGGCGTAGCCGGCGAGGAAGACGAGGGCCGCAGCGAACGCGACACCGGCGATGAGCATGATGAGCCCGATGCGCAGTCCGTCCCGATCGACCATCGTGCGCGGATGGAGATGCCATTTCGTGTCCCGCTGGGCCTGAGTGAGCTCCTGCTTCGGCAGGTCGAGGAAGAAGCAGAGGACGAGGGAGATGGCCGACATGACCGCCGAGGCGATGAAGAGGACGGTGAAGTCGAATTCGGCGGGCAGGAGCACGCCGAGGTAGGGCCCGAGCGCCGTCGACAGGGTCGTCGCGGTGCCGAAGTAGCCGGTGCCCTCGCCGCGCCGCGAGGCCGGGATGACCGACTGGATGGCCGTCATGATCGCCGTGTTCCCCGCCCCGAAGGCGATGCCGTGAATGAGGCGGATGACGATGAGGAGGGTGAGGGTGTCGGCGGCGATGTAGGCGAGGGAGGCGAGGACGAAGACGGCCATCGAGATGACGAGCAGGGTGCGGCGGCCGATGAAGTCGAGGTACTTGCCGGTGAGGATGCGGGCGACGACGGCGCCGACGATGAAGCTCGAAGAGGCGAAGCCGGCTGCGGCCTGACCGGCGGAGAAGCGCGCGACCGCGTATCCGGCCATCGAGGTCATGAGCAGGTAGAAGACCATGGACATCGTGAGATTGAGGCCGATGCCCACGATGAAGTCCTTGGTCCACAGCTGTGCTCTTGCCACGTTCTCTTCTCTCGATTCACGGTTGTCCGGCGGTCGGGCTCAACCAGGGTATAGCTTCAGCGAATTCCCAGACGGCGCATTCCAGCCCGTGGCCGTGTGCCTCTCCTCATAGGCTGTCGGCCCGGTCACGGGGTGTGTCCGGCCTCATATATGGTGAGGTCATGACTGAGAAGAGAACCCCGTCGGCCGTTGACGCCGTCGCCGAAGAGTACGTCGATCGCTCCCTCGCCCTCTCCCCCTCGCTCGCCCTCTACCTGGGGATCGACGGGGCGAAAGGCTTCGACGACTTCTCCCCCGCCGGGCTCGCCGCCCACCACGAGCTCACCGTCGAGACGCTGGCCAAGCTCGACGAGGTCGAGGCGAGCGCCGACCTCGACGACATCGATCGGGTGACGATCGACGCGATGCGCGACCGCCTCGGCGTCGACCGGGACCTCTACGACGCCGGCTTCATACATGCCAGCCTCAATGTCATCGCCTCCCCCGTCCAGGACATGCGCGACATCTTCGACCTCATGCCCACGGCCACCGTCGCCGACTGGGAGACCGTCGACGAGACGCTCGCGGCGATTCCGGCCTCGGTGACCGGGTACGAGGAGTCGCTGGCTCTGGCCAAGGACCGCGGGCAGGTCGCCGCGCGCATCCAGATCGAGAAGGTCATCGACCAGGTGCAGGCGATCGCCGGGGACGAGTCCCCGTATCTCACCGTCATCGCCGGGGCCGACGACGTCGCCGAGGTGCCCCAGACCCTGCGCGATGATCTGGCCTCCCACGCCGAAGCGGCCCGCACCGCATTCGCCGGACTCGCCGATTTCCTCGCCTCCGAGCTCCTCCCGGTCGCCCCGGAGAACGAGGCGGCCGGCCGGGCCGCGTACGCCCTGCATTCGCGGGACTTCCTCGGCGCCGAGATCGACTTCGACGAGACGTATGCGTGGGGTCTGGCCGAACTCGAGCGCATCGACGCCGAGCAGCGGCGCGTCGCCGAGCAGATCATGCCCGGCGTCGACCTCTTCGACGTCATGAAGGCCCTCGACAAGGACCCCGAGCGGATGCTCGTCGGCAAGGAGGCCCTGCGCGAGTGGATGCAGGGAGTCGCCGACGAGGCGATCGCCGAACTCGGGAAGACCCACTTCGACATCCCCGAACCCGTGCGCACGATCGAGTGCATGATCGCGCCCTCGTCGACCGGCGGGATCTACTACACGGGCCCGACCGACGACTTCTCGCGGCCGGGACGGATGTGGTGGTCGGTGCCCGAGGGGGTCACCGAGTTCGCGACGTGGCAGGAGAAGACGACCGTCTACCACGAGGGAGTGCCCGGTCATCACCTCCAGGTGGGGCAGGCGACGTACGTCTCCGACACCCTCAACCGCTGGCGCCGGCTCATGTGCTGGGTCTCCGGGCACGGCGAGGGCTGGGCGCTCTACGCGGAGAAGCTCATGGCCGACCTCGGCTACCTCGACGACCCGGCCGACTACCTCGGGATGCTCGACTCGCAGCGTCTGCGGGCGGCCCGCGTCGTCCTCGACATCGGCTTCCACCTCGGTCTCGAGGCCCCCGAGAGCCTCGGCGGGGGCACGTGGGATCGGGAGAAGGCCTGGCAGTTCCTCACCGACAACGTCGCGATGGACCGCAGCTTCCTCGCGTTCGAACTCGACCGCTACCTCGGCTGGCCGGGGCAGGCGCCGAGCTACAAGATCGGCCAGCGCCTGTGGGAGCAGTTCCGCGACGAGGCGGCCGCCGAGGCGGGCGAGGACTTCGACCTCAAGGCCTTCCATTCGAAGGCGCTGGGTCTCGGATCCGTCGGTCTCGACACCCTCGGCCGGGCGATGCGGCGCTGAGGTCACGGCCCCGCCTGTCCGGCATCGGGTGCCCACCGTCCGCGCGACGGTGGGCACCCGTGTCCGTGCCCCGCGAAGTGAGAGAATGAGCGCGTGAAGAACAACGACACCCCCCGGTCGGAGACGCTGCGGGTCACCGAGGTGCTGCGCGGTGAGATCATCGACGGTCAGCGGGCGCCGGGCAGCCGCCTCGTCGAACGCAACCTCGCCTCCGAGCTCGGGGTGAGCCGGGTCCCGATCCGGGAGGCGCTCAAGCAGCTCGCGTCCGAAGGGCTCGTGACGCACCGGCCGAACACGTGGGCGACGGTGCGCGAGTTCTCTCCCAGCGATGTCGCCGACCTCGCCGAGGTGCGGCAGGCCTTCGATCTCCTCTCCTTCGAACTCGCCGCTCAGCGTCACACCCGCGAGGGGCTGGAGCGGCTCGAGGCGACGATGACGGCCGGTCGCCGCCAGGCCGAGGCCGGAGACGCCGTGGGGGCGCATCGGTCCGCCGCGGACTTCCACGCCATCGTCACCGAGCTCTCGGGCAACCGGCTCCTCGTCGAGGTCGGCGAGCTCCTCGATTCGCGGATGCGGTGGCAGCTGAGCCAGCATGACGAGCTCGACGTCGTCGCAGCTGAGCATGCCGAGCTCTTCGATGCCATCGCCCACCGCGACCTCGAACGGGTGCGCGCGCTGGCCGCCCACCATCTCGACACGAGCCGGCAGCAGCACGACAAGCACCGCGAACGTCTCGCGCACGAACCGCAGGAGATCTCCGACCCCGGCGGGGCCGCGGATTCGGACTGACCGGGCCTCAGGAGGCCCGGGTGACGGGGTCGTGCCGCGTCACGGTCTGCGGGTCCGACGGGGACGCTCCCGCTGCCGCGGCGAAGGGCCAGCCGTCGAGGCGCTTCGGGCGGGCCGGGGCGTACGTGCGCACCTTCGACGTCGTCAGCCCCAAGCCGACGAGCGCCTCGGCGAGCCTGACCGCGGCGGCCACGCCGTCGACGACGGGCACCGCGCAGCGGCCGACGATCGTCTCGGTGAGGTCGGCCATCCCGCCGCAGCCGAGGACGATGACCTCGGCACGATCGGTCTCGACGGCCTCGGCGGCCGCCTCGGCGATCGCGGCCACTGCCCGATCGGGATGGGCCTCGAGGTCGAGCACGGGCATCCCCGACGCCCGCACGGACGTGCAGTGCCGGTCGAGTCCGGCGAGCAGCAGGCGGTCCTCGATGAGGGGAACGGTGCGGTCGAGGGTGGTGACGACGGCGTACCGGCGCCCGAGCATCATCGCCAGCTGCGCCCCCGCCTCGGTGATGTCGACGACGGGGACGTCGAGGAGCTCCTGGAGGCCCTCACGTCCGTGCTCGCCGTACCCGGCCTGGATGACGGCGTCGTAGTCCCCGGCATAGCCGAGCACGGCATCCATGACGCCGAGCGCGGCGAGATGGCTCTCGACGTTGCCTTCGCAGGATTCGGCGCCGAAGGTCGGCGTGAGACCGATGATCTCGGTGCCCGCCGAGGCGGCCTCGCTGGCCGCCCGGGCGATGCCGGCGGTCATCGCCGCAGTGGTGTTGACGTTGACGACGAGGATTCTCATGGGCGAAGTCCTTCGCAGGATCGGAGGGGTGTCGGGGTGCGTGTCAGAGTGAGCGTCTGAGCGGGCCTCAGTGGGCGGTGGGCACGGCGATCTCCTCGCCGTCGACCTCGCGGAACGTGAAGTCCCGGCGGGCGATGACGAAGTAGATGACCGCGGCGATCCCTGCGCCGAGGAACCAGGAGAACTGCGAGACGCCGGAGAACGCGGGGACGAGGGCGAGGATGAGCGAGAGGATCGCGGCGGGGATGAACGCCCCGATCGCCCGCCAGTTGACGCCGTGGTGGTAGAAGTACTCGCCGTCGTGGGCCTCGGTGTAGAGCTGCGGGACGTTGACCTTCGTCTTCCGCACGAGCCAGTAGTCGACCATGATGACGCCGAACAGGGGCCCGAGCAGCGCGCCGAGGCCGCCGAGGAAGTAGACGATGACGACGGGTGAGTCGTAGAGGTTCCACGGGAGGATGACGAATCCGATGATCGCGGAGATGATCGCGGCCCGGCGGAAATTGAGATGGCGCGGGAAGAGGTTCGTCAGGGCGTAGGTCGGGGCGACGAAGTTCGCCATGAGGTTGACGGCGATCGTGAGCACGAGCAGGGAGAGCGAGGCGGCGGCGAGCAGGACCGGATTGCCGATGGCCTGGACGATGTCGGCGGGCGAGCTGATGACCGTGCCGTCGATCGAGTACTGGGCGCCGGCGAGCGAGATGACGACGAGGCCGAAGACGAGCATGTTGATGGGGATGCCCCAGAAGTTGCCGACGACGATCGAGCCCTTCTTCTTCGCCGACCGGGTGAAGTCGGAGAAGTTGAGGACGAAGGTGCCGTAGATCGCCACCCACAGAGCCCCTCCGCCGAGGATGTTCGTCCACATCTGCCACCCGGTGAGCGGGTCGTCGATCGACCACGCGATGCGGAAGTCGACGCGGACGAGCATCCAGATCGCCAGGGCGAGGAAGGTGACGAGGATGATCGGGCCGGCGATCGCCTCGTAGCGCCGGATCATCTCCATCCCGTAGCTGACGATGATGACCTGGACGATCCACAGCAGGGTGAAGGAGAACCAGCCGAGGCCGCTCAGTCCGAGGAACTCGACCTCAGTCCACGCCTGGAGGCCGGGGATGAGGGTGATGAGGAGGACGTTGAGGACGTTCGCGGCGAGGTAGGTCTGGATCCCGAACCAGGCGATCGCGACGATCCCCCGCACCGAGGCGGCCAGCTGGGCCCCGTGGATGCCGAAGGCGATGCGGCACATCACCGGATAGGGAACGCCGGTCTTGTGACCCATGAACCCTGAGAGGGTGAGGAGGACGAAGAGCAGGGCCGCACCGACGAGGAGGGCGACGAGGATCTGCCACGCGCCGAGGCCGAGGGCGAAGAGGCCGAGGGCGAACCCGTAGTTGCCGAGCGAGTGGACGTCGTTGGCCCAGAGCGAGAAGACGCTGTACGCCGTCCAGCTGCGGCCCTCCTTCCTGCTCGGCGCGAGATCGGCGTTGTAGAAGCGCGGGCTGATCCGGTGCGCGGCGAGCTGTTCCGGGCTCGGTCCGAGCCGGTGCGGCATGGTGCTCGACTGCGGGTCGGGCACGGACTGGTCGGACGTCACGGTGTGGGCCATGGGAGTTCTCGAATCAGACGGGCGCGGCGCTGGAATACCAAAGTCGTTCTTCCCGGCGTCGCGGCGGTGAGAGCTGACCTCGTGAGCGTAACCTGGGTCACAGTGATTCCGCAATGGGGTCATCGCCGTCAGTCCAGCAGTGACAACGCCTGGTGTGCGCGAGTCAGACTGCCGGACCTGGGATGATGCCGGCGGATCGGCGGCGCTCGGTAGTGGAATATTTGGCCTACCATTTAATCGGATCACCGTCGGCGGTCACGGCCGGCGCACGGGCCGCCCTTGACTTCGACTCGAACACGTGTTCGAATGCCGGTGTGAGATGGAATGACACGGAACCGACAGCCGGGCTCTTCGGAGTCACCGGGCTCATCCGCACCGTGCGCGCCCCGGAGTTCGCGGGGATGACGTTCCACGAGGTCCTCGCGAAGTCCGCGCTCAACCGTGTCCCGCAATCGAGTGCGATGCCGTTCTCGTGGACGATCAACCCGTATCGGGGCTGCTCCCACGCGTGCGTCTACTGCTTCGCCCGGAGCACCCACCGGTATCTCGACCTCGACTCCGGCGGCGACTTCGACCGGCAGGTCATCGTCAAGGTCAACACTCCGGAGGTGCTCGCCGCGGAGGTCGCCAAGCCCCGCTGGTCACGCGACCTCGTCGCCCTCGGGACGAACACCGACCCCTATCAGCGAGCCGAGGGCCGCTACCGCCTCATGCCCGGGATCATCACCGCCCTCGCCGAACACGGCACACCGCTGTCGATCCTCACGAAGGGCACCCTGCTGCGTCGCGACCTCCCGCTGCTCGCCGAGGCCGCCCGCGACGTGCCCGTCGAGATCAGCATGTCGATCGCCGTGTACGACGACGAGCTCCAGCAGGCGATCGAACCCGGGACGCCGACGACCGCGGCGCGGTTGGCGACGGTGCGCGCGGCTGCCGAACTGGGCTTCCGAGTCACCGTGTTCATCATGCCGGTGCTGCCCAAGCTCACCGATTCGCGCGAGCATCTCGAAACGGCGCTCGCGGCGATCAGGGACGCCGGTGCGAGCAGGGTCGTCTACGGCGCCCTTCACCTGCGCCCGGGCGCTCGCGAGTGGTTCTTCGCCTGGCTCGACCGCGAGCACCCCGAGCTTCTCCCCCGCTACCGGCGCATGTATGCGAACTCGGCGTATGCCTCGAAGGAGTACCGGACCTGGTTGGCGGCGCGGATCAATCCGCTCATCGACCGCTACGAGCTGCGCGGGACCAGCGACGACGACTATCCCGCGACGAAGCGGTGGACCCGGCGCGGCACCACCGGCGGCGGGCAATCGTCACCGAACGCCGCTGCCGAGTCCGCCCTGCTCGATCCCCAGGCGGCACTGTTCTGACAGCACTGTTCTGACGCCGCTGCTGTGACGGCACTGTTCTGACGGCGTCGCCTCCCCATCGTCCGCGACGGTCGGGTCCTCCAGGTCGAGACAAACACCTCGGCGGGTCGCGCCTCCGGGTCGAATGTGACGACGGTCGCACCCGGCCCCGCGGCGGGAATAACCTCCATGGGCAGGTAGTTGAAAAGTGTATGAAAATTGAGATCTGGTCGGACATCGCCTGTCCGTGGTGCTACATCGGCAAACGTCGCTTCGAAACCGCGCTCGAGGGTTTCCCGCACAAGGATGACGTGGAGGTCGAGTGGCGCAGCTTCCAGCTCGATCCCACCCTTCCCGCCCATGTCGAGGAGTCGGAAGCGAATTACCTCAGCCGGTCGAAGGGCATGCCCGCCGAACAGGTGCGGCAGATGTTCGCCCAGGTGAGCGAGCAGGCGGCGCGCGAGGGCCTCAACTACGACTTCGATTCCGTCGTCGTCGCGAACAGCTTCACCGCCCACCGCTTCCTCCACTTCGCCAAGAGCCACGGTGTCATGGCGGCCGCCGAGGAGGCGCTGATGTCCGGGCATTTCGAGTCCGGTCGTGACATCGGAAGCATCGACTACCTCGCCGAGGTGGGTGAGTCGCTCGGGCTCGATCCCGCCGAGACCCGTCGGGTCCTCGAATCCGACGCGTACACCGACGCTGTCGAGGCCGATGTCGCTCAGGCCCGGATGCTCGGCGCCAATGGGGTGCCGTTCTTCGTCATCGACCGCAAATACGGAATCTCCGGCGCGCAGAAGCCGCCGGTCTTCACCCAGGCGCTCGAGACCGCGTGGGACGAGAGCCGGAAGCTCACCGTGCTCACCGGCACCGGCACCGACGGCGCCGACGACTACCCCGAGGGTGCCGTCTGCGGCCCCGAGGGCTGCAACTGACACAGCTCCATCCCCATCACCTCCACAGACGTCGAAAGGACCACCACCCATGACTGAGACCCCGTCCACCCCGCTCATCCGCATCATCGTCGGCAGCGTCCGACCGGTGCGCGTCGGCGACCAGATCGCCTCCGCCGTCGCCGAGATCATCTCCGATGCCGCCGATGCGCGCACCGAGATCATCGACCTCGCCGATCTTGACCTGCCGCTGCTCGACGAGCCGCGGATGCCGGCGCTCGGCGACTACCAGAATGCGCACACGAAGGAATGGGCGCGGATCATCGACGAGTCCGACGCGGTCGTCTTCGTCACCCCGCAGTACAACGCCGGCTACCCGGCGTCGCTGAAGAACGCCATCGACTACCTCTTCGCCGAGTGGAAGGACAAGCCGTCGCTCATCATCAGCTACGGCGGCCACGGCGGTGGGATGTCCGGCGCGCAGCTGCGTGCCGTGCTCGAGTTCATCGGTCTCGACCTCGTCGGCGACAACGTCGAGATCACTCTGCCGCGCGACTCCTACGGCCCGGACTGGCGACTCACCGACGCCGAGGAGGTCGTCGCCGGCTACGCCGATGAGCTCCGCACCGCGGCGCGGGCGCTCGATCGCAGCCTCGTCCCCCAGTCCTGATCGCTCCGGGCTCCGGCCCGGCCAGCCTTCCTCTTCGAACTCCGCGGATGACATCATCCGCGGAGTTCTCCGTGTCCCGGCTGTCCCACTCGTCTTGTCCCGGCTGTCCCACCCGGCGATGACCGGAACCGTGCTCTCGACGGGGCAACCGGACTAAGGTGAGCGACTATGGGCTCATTCGGCGACATCTTCGGTTCGAACATCCTCCTCGAGGGCACCCTGCTGTTGGCGAGCTTCGTGCTCTGCTCGCTCATCGGCTTCGAACGGCAGTTCCGGCAGAAGAGCGCCGGCTATCGCACGCACGTCCTCGTCGGGATCGGCACGTGCGCGTTCACCCTCGTCTCCGCCTACGGGTTCGCCGGGGTCCTCGACAGCGACGTCCAGCTCGACCCTTCGCGGATCGCAGCCCAGATCGTCTCCGGCATCGGCTTCCTCGGCGCCGGAGTGATCTTCAAGGGCCGGAACATGGTGCGCGGGCTGACCACCGCAGCCTCGATCTGGGTGTGCGCCGCCGTCGGCATGGCGTGCGGGGCGGGAATGCTCGCCCTGGCCACGATGCTCACCGGCCTGCACCTGCTCACGCTCTTCGTCGTCGCCCCGCTCATCCGCAGGATCCCCGACCGCAACCGCGGCAAACTGCTGCGCATCGTCTACCGCGACGGCGGCGGGGTGCTGCGGGAGATCCTCGGGGTGGCGAGCACGATGGGCTTCTCGAACACGATCCTCGATTCCCAGCGCTTCGAGGCCGAAGACGGTGCGAAGATGGTGCGCATCGACGTGAAGTTCGAGGGCAAGCGCCCCCTCGACCACCTCGTTCCGCTGCTCATGGAGCTCGACGGGGTCGACAAGGTGGCCCTGCGCGAGGACCGCGTCCACTCCGTCGATGCCGACGGCGACACCGTCTGAGGCCGCAGCCTGACCCTTCAGCCTGCTTCCTCGGCCTGACCCCTCAGCCGCGCTGCGACCGCTTCCAGGCCAGGGTGGCCAGAGCGGCGGCCTGATCGGCGAGGTGTCGGTCGTCGAAGAGGACCTCTGGTGAGTGGTTGACCGCCGCGGTGTCGGGGTCGACGCCCTCGGGGGTGACGAAGAGGAAGACGAACGCGCCGGGAACCTCCTCGAGGACGTAGGAGAAGTCCTCGGAGCCCATGACGGGGTCGGGGGCGTTGACGACGCGGTCGGCGCCGAAGGTCTCGGTGAGCGTCTCAAGGGTGAACGCGGCCTCCGCGGCGTCGTTGACGGTCACGGGGTACTGCTCGTTCCACACCACCTCGGCGGTGCATCGGTGAGCTGCGGCGATCGAGTCGGCCAGGCGGGTCGCGAGCTCGGGGAACCGCTGCGTCGTCTCCGGGGACAGGGTGCGCACGGACATGCCCAGCGTCGCCGTCGACGGGATGATGTTGACGGCGCTGCCGGCGTCAAGGAGGGTCACCTCGGCGACGATGGGGTCGAAGACGCTGAAGGACCCGGTGATCATCGAGTACACCGCCTGCCCGAACTCGAGGAGGGGACGGACGGGATCGACCGCGTCCTGCGGTCGGGAGCTGTGGCCGCCCTTGCCGTGCATTGTCAGGTGGAAGGTGTTGGCGCCGGCCATGATCGAGCCGGGGCGGGTGACGAACGTGCCGGGGACGCCGGGGGCGACGTGGATCGCGTAGGCGGCGTCGGGCATCTGGCCGGCGAGGTCGAACATGCCCTCGTCGATCATGATCTTCGCTCCGCCCTGCCCCTCTTCGCCGGGCTGGAACATGAAGACGACGGTGCCGGCGAGCTCGTCCTGGTGCGCGGCGAGGAGTGTGGCGGCGCCGACGAGGCCGGAGACGTGGAGGTCGTGGCCGCACGCGTGCATGTTCCCGTTCGTCGAGGCGAAGTCGAGGCCGGTGGCCTCGACGACGGGCAGGGCGTCCATGTCGCCGCGCAGGAGGATCGTCGGACCGGGCCGGCCGCCGCGGAGCACGGCGACGACAGAGCTGAGCTCACGGCCCAGGGTGATCTCGAGCGGCAGGCCCTCGAGCGCGTCGAGGATGCGCTGCTGGGTGAAGGGCAGATCGAGTCCGAGTTCCGGATTCCGGTGGAGGTCCCGGCGGAGGGCGGTGAGTTCAGCGCCGATCGCGGCGGCCTCGGCGGTGAAGTCGATCGTCATGGTGGGGTGGTTCCTTTCGCGGTGGGTGCTCTGGTCGGTGATTGGTCGGGTCGGTGGTTGATCGGTGCTCGGGTCGGTGGGTGGTCGGGTCAAATGCTTCCGGTCGGGCGGATCAGCGTGCGAGCAGCGGCGGGACGGGGGCGTCGGTGAGGCGCGCATCGATGTCCTTGACGACGGTCCCGCCCTGCATGACGACCCTGATGCTGTCGGGATCGGCGAGCGGGGTGATGTCGGCGAGCGGATCGACATCGACGACGAGGAGGTCGGCGAGGCGGCCGGCTTCGATCGTGCCGACCTCGTCGTCGAGGCGCAGCAGCTGCGCTGCCGTCTGTGTTCCGGCGACGATCGCCTGCATCGGAGTGAGGCCGAGTTCGACGGCGTGGACGGGTTCGCGGAGGTTCTCACCGTGCGGGCAGACTCCGGCATCGGTGCCGAGTGCCACCTTCACTCCGGCGGCGAGTGCGGCGGCGACGCGTTCGCGGGCGATCGCCGACCAGCGCACCTTCTTCTCGTAGAGGTACGCGGGCACGACGGCGGGGTCGGGTACGCGCAGTGCGCTGCTGAGTGTAGGCACGAGGAATGTGCCGCTGGTGAGCATGAGGTCGATGCCCTCATCGTCGATGCCGTAGCCGTGTTCGACCGAGCGGACGCCCCCGCGGATCGCCGCCTTGATCCCGGCGGCGCCCTGGGCGTGGGCGGCAACGGGCTGACCTGCACGTTTGGCGGTCTCGGCGACGATGAGACGAACGTGTTCCTCAGGGACGCCGAGGTCGTCGGGAGTGTCGGAGGGACTCGAGACGCCGCCGGTCGTGCAGACCTTGATGACATCGGCACCGGAGCGGACGAGGAGTCGGACGGTGCGCCGCACCTCGTCGTCGGTGTCGATGATCGGGTCGACGGGCAGGTGCATAGGCACTTCGCGGCCGTTGGGCAGCGTGAAGTCGGTGTGACCGCCGGTCGGTGAGAGGGCGGAGATCGCCAGATGCAGGCGCGGGCCCTGGATGAGGCCGTACCCGATGGCGTCGCGGAACCCGCGGTCGATGCCGCCGAGGTCGCGTGCCGTGGTCACTCCTGCCATGAGGGTGCGGCGGGCGTTGAGGGCGGTGCGCAGGGTGCGCTCGGTGGCGAAGCGGTCGGCGTCGGCGGTCTGGTCTTCGATGGAGAGACCGAGATGGACGTGGCAGTCGATGAAACCGGGCAGAACGGTGGCCCCGCGCAGATCGATCGTGCGTGCGCCCGTGCGGGGACGATGGGCGCTGGGGCCGACGCTCGCCGAGGCGGTTCCCGGTTCTCCGGTCATCGGCTGCGGCTCAGGCTCGCCGGGCACAGCTCCCGACTCCCGCGGTCCGGACCGTTCACGGCGTGCCGGTCCCGCGTAGACGATGCGATCGCCGTCGATCTCGATCTCGGCGTCGAGGACGGGGTCCCGTCCGGTGCCGTCGATGAGTCGAGCCCCCGTGAGCAGCAGGTGCTCGGTGCCCGGAACGGTGGCGGGCAGGTGGGCCGCGGCCATGGTGATCCTTTCGGGTCGTATCGAGTGGTGGTCGTATCGCCGGGTGGCCAGCCGTGTGGCGGCCAGCCGTGTGGCGGTCAATCGCGCGGTGGTCTCGCCGGCACGGCCGGTCTCAGTGCTCCGCGCCGACGAGGGATCTCGCCAGGGTGCGGTATCTGTCCGTGAGCGCAGCGTCGTCCGGCAGTGGACTCTCGGTACGGAGTGTCATCGTGAAGAGGGTGAGTCCGGCGAGCGTGTCGAGGATGAGATCGTGGTCGAGCGCGGCGCTCATCTGTCCGCGATCGACGGCGCGGGCAAGGATCGCCCGGCCCCTGGCATGGCGCTCCTCCATGAAGTCGGCGGAGATGAGGGGGATGACGTCCATGTTGAACATCGCGAGCAGGAGGCCGTTTCCGTGCGTGCGGACGCCGAGCGAGCGGCGGAAGTTCTCGATGTTCTGCCACGCATGCGCGACGAGATCGTCGACGACGTCGCCGGTGTCGGGCATCTCGCCGAGTTCGAGGGTGTCGAGGATGGCGGCGGCGACGAGTTCGGGTTTGGTGGGCCAGCGGCGGTAGATCGCCGTCTTCCCGCAGCCGACGGTGGTGGCGATGCTCTCGATGCGCAGGTTCATGAAGCCGTGCTCCGCGACCTCGGCGCGCACAGCGGCGAGCACGCGGTCGGTGAGCTCGGGGTCGAGCGGTCGACCCTTCGGTGTGGCCTGCGTCATGGGCCGAGCCTTTCACGCAGGTCTCTCGTTCCGCAACACTGCGTATCGTTTGTCTCGGATCGTGGTGACCGCGGGATCAGCTCTCGAGCTCGGCGAGGAGCGCGGCCATCGACCCGGTGACGCGCGGTCGGACCGCCGGACCGAGCACGGCAGTCTGGACGATGCCGCCCTGGACCATCGCGAGTGCCGCCGGTGACGTCTCGCGTGCACGCGCCTGCGCCACCATTTCGTCGAGACCGGCAGTGCGGTGGAAATAGGCGGCGAGGTAGGTCTCGAAGCGGGCCTGCACCTCGGCGAAGATCTTCTCGGCGATCGCCGCGAACTCAGGCACGCGGGCGGCTTCGCCCCAGACTTGGAGGACGAGAGAGGGGAACGGGGTGTCGTCGAGAATCGCATCGAGCAGCCGCGGGAAGACGACGCTGGGCGGCGGCACCGCCTCGGTGTCATCGAGATCGCCGAGCACGGTGATGCGCTCCTCCATGATCCGCTGACCGGCGGCGACCATGAGTTCGGACTTCGAGGAGTAGTAGAGGTAGACGGCCCCCGCCGACAGGTCGGCCTCCTTGACGATGTCGGCCATCGACGCCGCCGCGAAGCCCTTGCGCGCGAAGCATGCGAGCGCGGCGTCCTGGATGCGCGTGCGCATCGCAGCCTTGTGTTCCTCTGTGACCTTCGGCACCGATCCCCCAAAAACGAATGTTCATTCTTGATTAATTGTAGACCACGGCGTAAAAATGAACGTGCATTCGTTTTCGAGGATTGGACGACCATGACCACGAGACTTCTCAGGACCTCTTCCGACTCCGGAAGCGGTGCTCCGGGGACCGACGGCGACGACGACCACCTCGGCGCCGACTCCGCGGACCAAGCCGCTGATCAGGGCGGGGATCGAGGCAGAGCCGCTGGTGCGAGCGGGGACCAGGCAGCGGATCCCGCCCCCGGCGCGATCGGCGATGAGCTGCCGAAGCACAGTGTCGGACGCGCGATCCTCGTCGCCCTGTTCGCGGCGGCGATCGTCAGCATCGTCCTTCTGGCATTCAGCTGGCCGACGGTGACGGCCGACCCGAAGGACCTGCCCATGGCCGCCGTCGGCGACAGCGCTCAGGTCGAGCAGATCACGAGCAGTGCACCGGAGGGAATGCTCGATCTCGAGCGCGTGAACACCCGCGCCGAGGCGGAGCAGATGATCCGGGAGCGCGAGGTCTACGGGGCATTCGTCCTCGGTGGCGAGGACCCGGAAATCCTCGTCTCCTCGGCGGCGTCGCCGGCGGTGGCTCAACAGCTGAGAGGCCTCGCCGCGCAGATGCAGCAGTCCATCGACTCCCAGGCGATCTCGGGGATGCAGGACGGCATGGAGCAGATGCAGGAGGCACTCGAGGCGGCTGCTCGGGCGGCCGAGAACCCGCAGGCGCCGGGTCAGGCTCCCAGCGTCGCCGGTGGAGGAGAGGGTGCGGGCACGCTGCCGGATGCCTCGGCGATGGACGTCCCGCAGGTCACGGTCACCGATGTCGTGCCGCTCTCCGACGACGATGCGACAGGGGCCGGGCTGGCGATCGCGGGACTGCCGCTGTCGATCGGCGGCATCGTCGGTGGTGTTCTCACCAGCACTCTTGTGCATTCGCGGCGGATGAGAGCCGTCGCGGTCGTCGCCTATGGGGCCTTCGGTGGAATTGCGCTCTCCCTCATCCTCCAGACGTGGTTCGGCATCCTGCAGGGAGAGTTCTGGCTGAATGCGCTCGCAGCCGGGCTGGCGGTGGCGTCGACGGCGGCGATCATCAACGGCTTCGTGTCGCTCATGGGTCCGGGCGGCATCGCGATCGGTGCCGTGCTCACGATGTTCATCGGCAATCCGATCTCCTCGCTCACTCAACCGAAGGAGTTCCTCGCCGGGGCCTGGGGCGACATCGGCCAGTTCTTCGTGCCGGGCGCGGCGGGCACACTGCTCCGCGACATCTCGTACTTCCCCGATGCGCCGATGGCGATGTCGTGGTGGGTGCTCGTCGCGTGGTTCGTCCTCGGCATCGCCCTCATCCTCATCGGCCACCTGCGTGCGCATGCGAAGCTCGTCGCCGCGCAAGCCGGGAAGGGCTGAGCCCTCGCGGCTTGAGGGACAGACATTCGCCTGCCCGGATGCGGTGACCCACCGCATCGGGGCCGGCACTCCACTTCCGGGGATGACTCACCGCGACCGGGCAGGCTGGGGGTAGGAGGTTCGGGCACTGACGGCATAGGCTCGAATGAATGACGAAGTCGTCGGCATGCGAACCTCGCTGCAGGGTCGGCACCGACACCGGAACCGGCTCCGCAGCGAACTGGTGCCACAGCGAACCGCGACTTCAGACACTCAGCGAGGAGGGTGAGACAGTGACCGATCCCGCGTCGGAGAACGCACGCGATCCACGCGACGAGGCAACAGAACGAGACTCACCCGCGCCCGGCGGACCCAGTGACCCCGGCGTGATGATCTGCCGCAACTGCGGAGTGGAGACCAGTCCTCCTCCCTCGGCGGTGTGCCCGATCTGTGCCGATGAACGCCAGTGGGTGCCGCGCTCGGGCCAGGAGTGGGTGAGCCGAGATGACCTCGAGGCCGAGGGCCACCGTGTCGTCATCGACGAGCGCGAACCTGGGCTTCATGCTCTGCGCGTCGAACCGAGGCTCGGCATCGGGCAGACGTGCTATCTCGCCCAGACGTCGGAGGGCAACCTTCTCTTCGACGTGCCGCCATACATCGACGCCGAAGCAGTGGCGGCCGTGGCCGCGTTCGGTGGAGTCGCAGCGATCGTCCCGAGTCATCCGCACATGTTCGGCATGCAGCTCGCGTGGAGCGCCGCGTTCGATGATGCCTCGGTGCACGTCTGCGCTCGAGATCGCGAATGGCTGCAGAGACAAGGTCCCGCCATCGAGTTCTTCGACGACGGCACCGAGCCGCTCCCCCAGGTCTCGGTGCACCGAGTCGGCGGTCATTTCCCCGGCAGTGTGCTTGCCCTGTGGGAAGGAGGAGACGGTAGCGGCGTCATGCTCGCTGGCGATTCGATCGGGCCGGTCGTGCGCGACGGGTGGGTGACGTTCATGCGCAGCTTCCCCAACTACCTGCCGCTCTCCGCTGCGGTCGTGCAGCGCATCGCCGCCTCGGTGTCGGATCTCGATTTCGACCGCATGTACGGCAACTTCGGTCAGACGATCACCGGAGGAGCCCACGCGGCAGTGCAGTCTTCGGCCGACCGTTATGCCCGGTGGGTCTCCGGCGAGTACGACGATCTCACCTGACTTCGCAGAGGACGACGTCACGACTGTCAGAACGGCGGAGGATCATCGCGGTTGTCCTGATGCCATGTGATCGGCACGCTCCAGAACTGGTCGAGCGGCTCCACCCAGGTATCACCGGCGTCTTCTCGACGCCGCCGGGCATCGCTCACCGACAGTCGGCGGCCGGGCATCAGTCTCTTCATCGTCACCGGGTCGGATCCTCGCGGCAGGCACGGCGGGAACACCTCGTTGCGCCAGTTGAGCAGCTGGGCAAGCCTCTTCCGACGGGCGAAATCACGAGCGCGTTCGTAGTTCTCCTGGATCCTGCGCTTGCGTTCGGTCTCCTCGGCGGATTTCCGCATCGCTTCGCGGCGCTGTCTGACCAGCTGTTCGTTCGGTTCGAGCTCGATGATGTACTTCGGCGGTGGGACCGGATGCTTCGGCTTCCACACCACGTGGGGTCTCATCCCACTGAGCGCAGCGAGCTCCATCGCCTGGGCCACCTCGATCGGCTGGTCAGGAGCACGTGAGGTCGCCGTCACTCCGTGTCGGAACTCGTACTCGACACAGCCCGGTTCCGTCATCCGCACCCGCAGCAGGCATGCGGTCTTGAGGGCATGGTGCTTCCTGCACAGCGGATGGAGATTGCCGAACCGAGTGAGACCGCCTTTGAGCGGATCGAGCTTGAAGAACGGAACGATATGGTCGATCTCGGCCTTGACGGCAGCGCGAGCGCACCCGGGGACGCTGCAGCACTCCCACTGGGCGATGAGTGTCTTGCGCACATCATTGGGAATTCGGTACGTCGTGGCCTTGGCATCGATCGGGGTGCCCGTCGCCGGGTCGGTGAGGATCCTCGTCACGGTGGAGCAGTGTCCGGCGATGCGCCGCGCGGTTTCGGCGGGGATCGGTGAACCGTCGGGCAGCGTGCCCGGCAGGTTCGATTCGCCGAGGAGGGACATCACGGGAACGGTGGTGACCATCGTCGCCTGAAGCGCGATCCACCACGAGTGCATCGGCATCTCCGCGGCGATCCAGCTCTCAACGGTCTGCGTCTCATCGCCACCGGCCCTGCCGAACGCGCTTCCCCGATCGGCCGCATCGGCCGCCTCGGTGCCGTGCCCGGGAAGGGGCAGTCCCTCCACGCCTGCACTGTTCGCCGAGAAGCTGTTCGTCGCGGTGCCGTCCGCTGGGGCCCTGACCGCTGAGGCGTCGCTCACCGAGGTGGCGTTCTTCATGATGATGGTGCCGTCGGGTCCGAGGTCGAAGAGCAGGTTTCCGTCGTTGTCGAGCAGCGGTTCCTCCTCGACCGACTGGACCCCGGTCACGGGGTCGATGCGGCGCACCTTGATGCTCAGCTTCGGCTGCGGTCGGGTGACGATGTCGTACATGAGGTTGTCGAAGGCGCGATCATCGATGATCTCGACTCCGGGAGGCAGGTCGAATGCCGCACCTCTGCGCGAGTGGATGGCGCGCGCCATCGCTTCGACTCGCAGGTAGCACGCATGGAGTTCCTCGGCCGGCCCTGTCAGGGACATGCAGGCCGAGCCGTTCTTGTACGTGTGCAGATCGACGCGGCGACGCTCCTTGGCTGTCTGCGATCGGTCGTCAGCCGGTTCGAGCACGGCGATGAACTTCCGCAGGGCCGTCCGGAGCCGGTCGCTCGTGACATCGGCCCGGCGCTCGGCGAGGTGTTCGTCGATCTCCGGGAGGTACCTGAGGGCCACTGTTCGGCAGAGGTCGCCGACGACCTGGACATGGGCGATCGTGAACTCGCCTGCACGGACGCGATCGGCGAAGCGCGGCAGCCCGTGGATGATCGTCATCGCCGTGCGCAGGTGCCGATAGGTGCGGGCGATCGACTGACCGAGGATGGTCGCGGTTTCGATGACGTCCTCGTCGGCAACGTTGTCCTGCACCCATTCGCAGACAGTGGTGTCGAGGCGGAAGCCCGGGAAATCGGGGGCTTCGGACGCGTCGTCTGATTCCGCGGTCTCGGCCGAGACGATTTCCGTCGACGGCGGAGCGAGAGCCGCTTCGCACCGCCGCCGCCACGCCAGCAGTGCAGGGTCGCGGAGAGCCACGGTCGTCGACGTGCGCGGCACCCTCACGAGCTCAGTCGATGCGGTCACGTCGTCATCGGCTGCCATCGCGTCGAATGCGGCGGCGAAGGGAGTCGAGGGCGCCGGTTTCCGTCGCGGCCCGAGAGATCCCTTCGCGGACGTGCCCTTCGCTGCGGTTCCCTGTGCCGCTGCGTCCTCGCCGGTCTCGTCGGTCGGCGTGGCGGGATCGGAATCCATAGCCGCCTCGTCAACTTCGTGCCGGAGCACGGATGCGGCGATCGTGGCAAAGCGATACGGTGCGTCGCCGTCGGGCAGGGGGACGTCGAGATGCCGGACGACGCGCTCCAACGTGATGCCTGCCGTGACGTCGAGCGTGCGGAGCTGGATCTGATCGGATTGTGCGGAGATCTCCGCGAGTTCGCTGATCCTCGACCCGAGTCGAATCGTCGGTCGAGCGGAATCAGAATCAACGGGAGAGAGGCCGTCGGTGCTGCACCGTTCACCGGGACCGCGCCCAGTGGTCGCAGCCGAATCGCGCGCGTCGCGCCACCGAGGACCGGCTTCTGCACCAGCTGCGTCGAACCGCGAGCCCGAGGCACGACCGGGCCGCCGTCCGTCTCCACCGGGGAGGTCTTTCACGCTGGCTCACCTGCCTCTGACAACAGCGTCGGGGAAGCGATCTGTGAATCATAGTGCGTCGTACGTCAATGATAAACTATTCGAACATAAAATGGAATAGCCCGATTGCAATTCATGAGAAAAAGATCATGATCTCTTTCCCGCTGATATTTCCTTGTGCGATCCATTGTTGCACTCGGCACTGACACGACCTCGGACGTCACTGATGACCTGCGATGATTCCCGTTTCACCACATCTGCCCGTTCGACTGTCCCTTCTCAGCCGCTCAGACCACCCACGGAACCGCGGGAAGGTGCGTCACGCAGCGCCGCCTCGGCGAAGCGGTGCCGCGTCGACCACGACAGGGCCAGGTAGAGGAGGAACGAGATGACGAACGACGGAATCGTCGCGCCCACGGGGCTCGCCCACACATAGGTGAGCAGGTAGGAGGCGAACGCCCCGACGATCCACACGATGACCGCCGCCCAGTTCACCCCGCGGACGTACGCGTACATGCCGCCCTCGTCACGGAGGATGTCCTTCGAGTAGAACCCCCGTTTGACGATGTAGTAGTCGGCGATGACGATCGCGAAGACGGGCACGAAGAACGCCCCGATGACGGTGAGGAACGCGGTGTACTGGTCGAGCAGCGCAAGCCACGTCGACCCGATGATCGAGATCGCCCCGAGGACGAGCGCCACCGGCAGGAAGCGGAGCCGGGACTGCTTCCTGGCGCCGATGACGGAGTTGACCATGCCGTAGACGACCATCGTGTTCGTCGCCATGACGGAGAGGAAGATGACGATCGCGAGGGGCCAGCCGAAGCGGTCGGCGAGCGCGGTGGGGTCGAAGGGCTCGGCCGCTCCCCCGTCGAGGAGGATGAAGCTGAAGGCGGTGAGCCCGAGCAGCATCGCCAGCACCGTCGAGGTGATGTATCCCAGCCCCGAACCGACGATGCCGGCGCGCTGGCTTCCGGCGAGCCGATTGAGGTCGGCGGAGAGCACGGTCCACGAGATCGCCGTCGCGATGACGATGTCGAGCGCGAGGACCGGGGTGAAGCCGAGGCTCTCATCGGCGGGAATGGTGAGGTATTCGCTCGGTGCGTGGCCGATGAACGCGGTGACGAAGATGTAGGCCATGACGACGAGGATGAGGAGTGCGAACCACGGCTCGGCCTTCTCGATGCCCTCATGGCCGAGGATCGCGAGACCGACGACGAGCGCCTGGCAGAGGACGGAGAAGAGGACCGGGTTGGAGAAGCCCGTGGTCTGCTCGACGACGTAGTTGACGCTGATGCCGGCGAGCATCGCCTGCACCCAGCTCCAGCCCATGAGGATGATGACGTTGGCCGCGACCGGCAGGAAGCTGCCCTTCGCCCCGAACGCTCCGCGTGTCACGGCCATCGTCGCGAGCCCCGTCCGGGTGCCGATGTTGCCGATGAGCACGAGGACGATCGTGCCGATCACCGTGCCCGCCGCGATCATCAGCGCCGCCGTGCCGTAGTCGATGCCCGGCACGAAGAGGGTTCCCGTGAGCATCGTCGTCACGACGAGGTTGGCCGCGAGCCAGATCATGAACATCCGTCCGGTGCCGAGCCTGCCCTGCACGACTCCCGAATCGTCCGAATCCGCAGCCAACCGGGCGTCGAGTCGGCGATACCAGTTCACGGTGCGACCTCCTCGGCGGTGGTGGTGTCCGTTTCGGCGGCGACTCCGGCCCCCTCCGGAGGGATATCGGCGGTGTCCGGGACCGGGGACAGATGTTCGTGGATTGCGATGAGGTCACCATCGCCGAGGTGGCGGAACACTATGCTCTCGCGTTCCCGATACGATTCCCGGCCTTCCCCGGTCTCGACGGTCGTGTCGACCGTGTGCGAGAAGACGGCGCCGCCCGGGAACGTCTGGATGAGCGGATCGCTGGAGACGCAGTCGATGACGGACCAGCCGTCGGCGAGCCAGCCGTTCCATATCTCCTCGTACTCGGCGCGCGAGTTCAGCCGGTGGTTCTCCGGGTGGAAGACGAACGAGGCGTCCGCGGCGAATCCGGCGAAGTACGCGGCGGTGTCGGTGGCGGCGAAGGCGCGCACGATGGCTGCGGCGGCGCGTTCGACGGCCTCGGCGCTGGGCGCGGAGGGGTCTGAGGGCACAGGGATCGACTTCTCTGTCATGATGCTCGGCAACTCTCTGTTGATGGTTGTTGAGCAACTCTAATGACGGAGATTCAGGACGCACTATCCGCCCTGGACAAGTTTTCCTGGTCACGCGCCAGCGTGGATACGTGCGGGGTCATCGGGGTCGGGCCGGGGGCAGCGGTGCGGGGTCGGCAGGCGACCGTGGGTCCGGGCGGCGCCGGTGCCGCCGGCTTCCTCGCCTCCCCACAGTCTCGACAGGTGGTTCGGCCCTCGACGCCGAGGCGCTTCCGGGCCCACCCTGGAAAGGGACACCCATCACGACTCACCGCGGAGGAGACATGGGCACAGACGACGCGACGGACCGGATCAGAGCGGCCGTCGACGCCAACTTCGCCGAACAGCTGGCGGTGACGGCCGAACTCGTCGGGCTCCCGACCACTCGCGGTGACGAGGAACCCGGGCAGGATCTCATCGAACGCGCCCTGCGCGGCCTCCGCCTCGACGTCGACCGCTGGACGATCGACTCGGCCGAGCTGCGCGACCATCCCGGATTCGGTCCGACCACGGTCGACTACGCGCGGATGACGAATGTCGTCGGAACCTATCGCCCCGAACGCGACCGGGGCCGCTCCCTTATCCTCAACGGTCATATCGACGTCGTCCCCGCAGGACCGACCGGCCGTTGGTCGCGGTCACCGTGGGACGCCGAGGTCCGCGACGGGTGGATGTACGGGCGCGGAGCAGGCGACATGAAGGCCGGGCTCATGGCGAATCTCTTCGCGTTCACCGCCGTCCGAGATGCGGGGCTCGACCTCACCGGACGGGTGCACATCGAGTCCGTCGTCGAGGAGGAGTGCACCGGCAACGGCTCGCTGGCGGCCCTGCTGCGCGGATACACCGCCGATGCCGTCATCATTCCCGAACCGGAGGAGGATGCACTCGTCCGGGCGAATGTCGGCGTCATCTGGTTCACGGTCCTCGTCAGCGGAGAACCCACTCACCCGCGGGAGATGGCCAGCGGCTTCAACGCCATCGACGCCGCCTACCACGTGATCGGCGCGCTGCGCGGGCTCGAGGAGAGGTGGAACGAGCGGAAGGCCGACCACCCGCACTTCGCCGACCTCGACCATCCCATCAACGTCAACTTCGGCGGCATCCGCGGCGGCGACTGGCCCTCAAGCGTCCCGGCCTGGTGCGAACTCCAGGTCCGCGTCGCCATCTACCCCGGCACTGATCCCGACGACGCATGGGCGGAGATCGTCGACTGTGTCACCGAGGCGGCCCGCGGCACCGACCGACCGCTGAGCGGCCCGCCGGTGCCCGCGTTCACCGCGGAGCTCACGCCGAACGGGTTCTATGCGCGGGGGTACGTGCTCGAGCCCGGAAGCGATGCGGAGGCTGTGCTCGCCTCAGCGCACGCCTCGGTCGCCGGCGAGGAGCTGACCGCGTTCACCACCCCCGGTTACCTCGACGCCCAGGTGTTCGCGAACTTCGCGAACATGCCGGCGCTCGTCTACGGACCGGTGACGGAGGACATCCACGGCTTCGACGAACGGGTGAGCGTGGAGTCGATCCGCCGCTGCACGACGACGATCGCCCTGTTCCTCGCACAGTGGTGCGGAATCGACGAGCGTCGACAGGCCTAGGAGCTGACCGGGTTCACGCCCTGGACCAGGAGCGCGGCGGCCGGATCGCTGCCGTGGCGCCCGTCGAACTCCGCGAACGCGGTTTCCACTTCGGCATGGACAGCGCGCACGAGCGGCAGCCATTCCCCGTGGGTGACGATGAGGAACTGGCCGGCCCTCATCGCCTCAACGACCTGTTGCCCGACAGCGTCGGGGTCGGCACCCTCAGCGAGCATCGCCGAATTCGCCGCGACCGCCTCGGCGTTCGCCTCCTCCCCGAGCAGCTCCGCCTGCCCCGCTGCCGCGGTCTCGGCGATCCGGGTCGACACGCTTCCCGGTGCGAGCACGGAGACTCCGATGCCGCTGCCGGCGAGTTCGCTGCGCAGCACCATCGAGAAGCCGACGCTCGCGAACTTCGAGGAGGCGTAGGCGGCGACGTCGGCCATCGGGATGATGCCCGCGAGCGACGCGGTGTTGAGGATGTGCGCGGGCCTGCCCAGGCGGCGGAACCGCGGCAGGAACGTCGAGGCGCCGAGGTACTGTGCGTCGATGTTGATCGTGTGCACCCGGCGCCACACCTCCCACGGGGTGGCCTCCGCCGAGCTGCCGCCGTTGACACCGGCGTTGCTGCAGAGGATCGTCACCGGACCGAGCTCGGCCTCGACGGCATCTGCGGCGGCCTCCCAGGCATCCGGGTCGCCGACGTCGAAGCGCACCGTGGTCACGGTGCCTCCGGCCGCCCGCAGCTCCTCCGCCACCTGGGCGAGGCGGGCGTCGTCGATGTCGACGAGTCCAACCCGGGCCCCGGCCGCGACGAAGGCGCGGGAGAGTCCGAGGCCGATGCCGGAGGCCGCGCCGGTGACGAAGGCGACCTCCCCGCGCGGCCATTCCTCGGTGTGGGCGGTCGCGCTCGCGGTGCCGGGGGTCGCTGTGCTGCTCGTGTTTTCGGGCATGATTCTTACCGCTTTCTCTCGGTGATCTCTCTTCGTGACGGCCGCAGGTTGTTCGGCCGCCGGTGCGGGCACCGCTGGGTCAGCGCGTGCCTTCCGGTGCGGGCACCGCCGGGTCAGCCGGTGCCTGCCGGTGGGGCGGGGCCGGCTACCCGCCGAGGCGGCGCAGGAACTCCGCGCTCATGTAGCGCAGTCGACCGACGGTCGTGCGCGGGTCGTAGCCGAGCCGTGTCGTGATCGACTCGTGCCGGGCCTGCAGGGTCGAATGGTGCATCGCCAGCCTCCCCGCAGCCGCGCGCAGACTGTCGGCGTCGACGAGTTCGCGCAGGATCTCCGTGGTCACCGCGTCGAGGGATTCCAGGGCTGTGACGTCCGGGTGAGGGGTGGTGGGATCATAGGCGCGGGCGAGGATGAGCATCGACCCCAGATCTACTGCGTCGAGCACGGTTCCCGGTCCCTCGCCGAGGAGGCGGTGGGCGATGAGCGCAGCCTCCCACGAGTCCGGGGCCGAGTCCGCTCGGGTCCACGTGCCGATGCCGACGCGGGAGTGACCGTCCCAGGCATGGTCAGCGGGTGCGACTCCGCCGGGGCGCACCTCGAGGGTCGCATGGAGAACGCCGAGCGGAGTCGGGACCGGGGCGGTCTTCGTCCAGCGCGGTCCCGGGTCGTCATCGCTGAGGATGACCCTCACAGAGGCGCCGGGATCGATCCCGAGCCGCACGAGCGCCGTCCTCCTCTCGGCCACCGCCCGTTCGGCATCGACAACCACTTCGATCTCCCGCGTCGGTGAGTGCTGGGACGTCAGTCCCTCGACGGCGACGCCGAGACGATCGGTGATCATCGCATCGTTGGCGTGCGGGGTGCCCTCGCGGACCAGCCACACCGCACCCGACCGGAAGGCGACTGCGGATCCGCGGGGACGGTCGGCCGCCTCGGCGAGGCGCCTGCCAGAGGGATCGTACGCGGTCACCCTGCCGTCCACCTCGGCGACGGCCGGACAGCCGGCGAGCGCCGCAGCGGCACGCAGCAGACTCCCGAGCCCCGCCCCACGGGAGGTCAGGGCGTCGAAGTACCCGACGACCTTGAGCGTTTCGCTCGCCTCCGGGTCGAGGGCGGTGAGTTTTCCGAGGAGATCGCGCATATCAACTCCGCTGTCCGATGACCCCATGGTAGGGCGCGAATCGCTGGGACCTCAACGGTCGCCGATCGTCCTCGCCACCCAGGAATCCCGCGCGGCAAGCGACGCCTGGCTCACCGCAGCGTGCGGGGCGAGCATCTCGAAACCGTGGAACCCACCCGCCCACACGTGGAGTTCGGCATCGACGCCCGCCTCCCACAGCCGCAGCGCATAGGCGACGTCCTCATCGCGGAAGACCTCCGCGCTGCCGCAGTCGATGTACGTCGGCGGCAGGCCGGACAGGTCCGTCGCCCGCGCGGGTGCGGCATAGATCGAGACGTCCTCGGTGCCGACCCGATCGCCGAGGAGGCTCGACCAGCCGTAGCGGTTGCTCTCCCGCGTCCACGTCGTCCGCTCCGTGATCTGCGCTGCCGACGCTGTGGCGTCACGGTCGTCGATCATCGGGCAGATGAGCACCTGCCCGGCCAGCCGCGGTCCCGACCGATCGCGTGCCAGCAGCGCAGTGCCCGCGGCGATGCCACCACCGGCGCTCGCACCGACGATGATCATGCGATCGGGATCGACGCCGAGGTCAGCGGCGTGCTCGGCCATCCACACGAGACCCGCATACGAGTCCTCGACCGGGTAGGGGTCGGGATGCTCGGGAGCGAGCCGGTAGTCGACGGTGAGGACGACGGCATCGTGGTCGACGATCCACGGCAGAGTCTGCTGCACGCCGAGGAGGCGGTGGCCGGTGACCATCCCGCCGCCGTGGACGTGGTAGATCCCCGGGCCGGTTCCGGTGTGATCGGCACGGGAGAAGATCGTCCCGGCGAGCTCGGCGCCGTCGGAGACGGGGATGACGACGTCTCGACTGATGACTCCGAGGGCCGCGAGGTCATCGGGGTCGAGACCGGGCAGCTGCGCCCCGTCAGCATCGCGCATCGCGGCGGCGGTCTCGGCATTCATCGTCCCTGCGGGCAGGGACTCGAGCATCACCTCGAGCGCCGCATCGAGCTCGGGGTCGTGAGGTGGTCGGGTCACGGTCATGGTTCCTCCTCGGTGAGTGAGTGGTCTCATCCATCCTCACCGCGGAAGGGAGCGGGCCGGAACCGCCGGATGCGGCAGATCCGACCGACCCTCCCCGCCGATCGCGCGGTCCCCGCCCTGGACGCGCGGCTCCCCCGCCGCTTGCGCAACCACTTTCACCCCCGACGGCAGAGCCTCACATCTGCCCGGTCGCATGGAACCTCTCGTGCCAGGACAGCGCCTCGGCGAGGAGGTGCGGGGTGTGCCGACCGTGCGGGTTCGCAGCGATCGCCCGGTCGAGGTAGTCGGTGAGCCGGTCGCGGAAGTCCGGGTGGGCGCAGCTGGCGATGATCCGGCGGGCCCTGGCCACCGGTGAGAGTCCGCGCAGGTCCGCCAGTCCCTGTTCGGTGACGAGGACCTGCGTGTCGTGCTCGGTGTGGTCGATGTGGCTGGCGAAGGGCACGATCGAGGAGATCGCCCCGCCCTTGGCCCGCGAGTTCGAGACGAAGAAGTTGAGGTAGGCGTTGCGGGCGAAGTCCCCGGAGCCGCCGATGCCGTTGATGATCGAGGACCCCATGACGTGGGTCGAGTTGACGTTGCCGTAGATGTCGGCCTCAACCATCCCGTTGATCGCGACGACGCCGAGGCGGCGGACGGCTTCGGGATGGTTCGACATCTCCTGGGTCCGCAGGAGGATCCGCCCCTTGTACGACTCGATGTTCGCGTTGAACGCCTCGGCCCGCTCGGCCGAGAGCGAGAACGCCGTCGCCGACACCGAGGTGAGCTTGCCCGAGTCGATGAGGTCGAGCATGCCGTCCTGGATCACCTCGGTGTAGGCGCGCAGGCCCTCGAACTCGCTGTCGGCGAGGTTGGCCATGACCGCGTTGGCGACGTTGCCGACGCCCGACTGCAGCGGCAGCAGGGACGGCGGGAGGCGATCGACGCGGATCTCGTGGCGGAGGAAGTCGACGAGGTGGGCGGCGATCGCCTGCGAATCCGCATCGGCCGGTTTGAACGGCAGGTTCCGGTCCGGGTGGTTCGTCTCGACGATCGCGACGACCTTCTCCGGGTCGACCCGCAGGTAGGGATCGCCGATGCGCTGCATCGACTCGAGGAGCTGGATCGGGAGCCGCTCGGGCGGCCGCCTGGTCCCGTAGTAGACGTCGTGGAAGCCCTCGTACGCCCGCGGATGCCATTCATTGACCTCGAGGATGACTCTGTCGGCGAGGTCGAGCCACGTCTTCGAGTTCCCCACCGAGCTGCCGGGCACGAGCAGCCCGTTGGGCAGGATCGCCGCGACCTCGACGACCGCGACGTCGAGGTTCCCGTAGAAGCCGAACCACGCCTGCTGCGCCGAGTGGCTCAGGTGCGTGTCGATGTACTCCGTCTGCCCGTCGTTGATCGCCTGCCGCATGCGCGGATCGGACTGGAACGGCAGACGCCTGCTCACCGCCCCCGCCTCGGCGAGGATCCCGTCGAGCTCCGGAGCCGTCGAGGCACCCGTCCACAGTTCGACGGCGAAATCCCGGCCTGCGGCATGCTCGGCCTTCGCGTGCGCCGCGAGCGCCGGCGGCACGAGCTTCGGGTATCCGGACCCGGTGAAGCCGCTCGTGGCGACCCGGTCGCCGTTCCTGATGTGCGCGGCCGCCTCAGCGGCGGTGACGACGCGGGGACGCAGGGTGGGGCAGGTGATCCTCGACATGTCCGGCAGTCTATCGAGGCCCCCGGCGTCCGAGATGAGCGGGTGGACCGCCGGCTCAGGCCCGCCCGAGGCCGGCGAGGAACTCCGGGGCGTCGAGGGCGATCCGCGCCTCGGCCGCGACACCGACGGCGAGCATGTCCTCATCGACGTCGAAGCGCTCCGTGTGATGGCCCCACGAGGTCTCCATACCGATCTGGACGTACGTGGCCAGTCCCCCGCGCTCCGTGACCCGCTTCATCATCGCCGTCGCGTCCTCGGATCCGCCCAAACCGCCGGTGTCCCGGATCTCGGCGACCCCGGGCACCCCGGTGAAGGAGGCGCGGATGAATGGCAGCAGCTCCGGACTCGGGGACGCCGTGTCGGCACGTCCGACGACGGTGACCTTGTGGTCGACGCCGTGCATGAGGGCGGCACCGGCGACGACGTCGGCGGCGCGGGCGACCATGAAGTCGTTGATCTCGCTCGTCTCCCCGCGGGTCTCGACGGCGATGCGGGCGGTGCGCGGCACGACGTTGCGGCCCTCCCCGGCGGTGAACGTGCCGACGTTGATCCGGCTCGCACCCGCCGAATGGCGCGGGATCGCGTGGAGCCCTAAGGTCGCCGAGGCGGCCGCCAGCAGCGCGTTGCGTCCCTTCTCCGGGTCGCCTCCGGCGTGGGCGCCGACCCCGGAGAACTCCACGTCGAACTTCGTCGAGGCGAGGTACCCGTCGACGCCGGTGAGGACGCCGCCCTTGGCGTCGTCGGACTTCAGGTGAGTGGCGACGAAGAGGTCGACATCGTCGAACCACCCGGCCGCGACGATCGAATGCGCGCCCCTCACCCCCTCCTCGGCGGGTTGGAAGATGATCTTCACGGTGCCCGTCAGGTCTGCGACCATGCCGGTGAGCACGCTCGCCAGCCCCAGCCCCATCGCCGCATGCCCGTCGTGCCCGCAGCCGTGCATCGCGCCGTCGTTGACCGAGGCGAACCCCTCGGCGAACGGCCGGTGGCTGTCGTCGGCGAGCTCATTGAGGTCATTGGCGTCGATGTCGAAGCGGAAGCACACGACCGGGCCGGGTCGTCCCGTCTCGAGGACGCCGAGGACCCCGGTGAAGCCCTCCCCCATCGCCTCGACGAGCTCCGCATCCGCTCCCTGGTCGACGGCCCGTGCGCGGGCCCCGGCGAGGACGTCGGTCGTCGGCACCCCGAGGCGGGCCGAGGCCTCGTGGAGGTCGGGTCCGAAGATCGTCGCCCAGCCGAGGTCCCGGAGTGCTCCGATGATCGCCGAGGTGGTCCGAAACTCCGTCCACGCCGTCTCCGCATGCCGGTGGAAGTCCCGGCGCCAGCGGGTGAGATTCGTCCGCAGCTCCGCGGAGAGCGTCGGGGCAGGTGTCATCAGGAGGTCTCCTTCGCATCGGGGCGGGCGGTCAGCGGTGGACGCTGTGGTCTGGGCCGTCAGCAGGGTTCAGTGGACGTTGTGGGCGCGCATGAGCTCGGCTGTTCGGGCGTGGTCGCGGGCTTCGATGGCCGCGACGATGTCGATGTGGAGCTGGAGGCGCTCGTCGATGTAGTCATCCAGCGGCACCTCGGGGCCGGGCAGCACATCGACGGTGTGGTCGTCCATGATCGCCATGATGTTGAGGTAGACCTGGCGCAGCAGCTGGTTCGGGGTGATCTCGGCGATGCGCCGGTGCAGGCACCAGTTGGCCGCGAGGAACTCCTGGGGGTCGCCGGCGGCGACGGCGGCGCGCATGTCGTCGATGAGGAGCCAGAGCTCGCGGATGTCGGTGAGCGAGCCGTGGTCGACCGCCTCGGCGGCGATGAGGGGCTCAAGCGAGTCGCGCACCTGCATGGCATCGGCGACCGTCGACGAGTCCGCGTCGAGGGCGAGGAGCGAGCTGCCGAGCTTCGCCATCGGAGTCGGCGCGGCCGCGAAGAGTCCGCCGCCGGGTCCCGGTCGCAGGGTGATGATCCCGCGCAGCTGCAGCAGGCGCAGGGCCTCGTTGAAGGTGCCCTTCGAGACACCGCATTCGGCCTGGATCGCTCCCTTCGTCCCCAGCCGCTGACCGGGTTCGAGACCCTCGGCGAGGGCGGCGACGATGTCGACGGCGCGATCGACCGACGAGGATGATCCCCGCGATGTCGTGACCATGCCATCCTCCCCTCACCGGTGTGCTCCGCCAGTCCCGAGGGTACCCGACCGCCATGCTTGACAGCATGACGATCCGCGCGGCATCCTGGTTCCCAACAATTAATCATGATTAATTATGCTGAATTGCGAGACGTGCTTTCGCACCTCGGCGCTGAGACGGTCATGATCGGCATTCTCGTCCGAAGGAGAACGACGAATGAGCACTCGTACCACGCCTCCCGTCCGCACCGATGTCCTCGTCGTCGGGGCCGGCCCGACCGGGCTGACGCTCGCGGCGATCCTCGCCCGTGACGGCGTCGACGCGCTGACGATCACCCGGTACCCGACGACAGCGCACTCGCCGCGGGCCCACATCACGAATCAGCGCACGATGGAGGTCTTCCGCGACCTCGGCTGCGAGGACGCCGTCATCGCCGCGGCCACCCCGAACCCGTACATGCGCAACAACGTGTGGGCGACGAGCTTCGCCGGTCAGGAGATCGCACGGCTCGAGACGTGGGGCACCGGCAGCGCGCGCTCCGGCGACTACGAGGTCGCGAGCCCCAGCGCGATGTGCAACATCCCCCAGCACATCCTCGAACCCGTCATCGCCGAGGCGGCCCGCGACTTCGGCGCCGACATCCGCTTCTCCACCGAACTCGTCTCCGCCGTCGAGACCGCCGACGGCGTCGAGGCGACGGTGCGGAACCGGGACACCGGGGAGGAGTCGACGATCCTGGCAACGTACATCGTCGGCGCCGACGGCGGCCGGTCGACCGTCGCCGAGGAGTTCGGCTTCACCTTCACCGGCGAGTCCAACCTCGGCGCCGCGCTCAACGTCTGGCTCGAGGCCGATCTCACGAAGTACTGCGACTACCGTCCCGGCACGCTCTACTGGATGGCGCAGCCGGGCAACGACTACTGGGTGGGGTCGGGCACGTGGATCTGCGTGAAGCCGTTCACCGAATGGGTGCTGCTGGCGATGTACGACCCGGCCGAGGGCGAACCGGACACCGACACGGAGGCCCTCATCGCCCGGGCGCACGCGACGATCGGGGATCCCGACGTCGAGGTGACGATCAAGCAGGTCTCGAAGTGGCAGATCAACCACGTCGTCGCCGACGCCTACCGGCGGGGCCGGGCGTTCCTCGCCGGTGACGCCGCGCATCGGCACCCGCCGGCCAACGGCTTGGGCACGAACACGTCGATCCAGGACGCCTTCAACCTCGGGTGGAAGCTCAGCGCCGTCCTCAGGGGTGAGGCCGACGAGGCTCTGCTCGACACGTACGACCAGGAGCGGCAGCCGGTGGGCAGGCGCGTCGTCGACCGGGCGATGAAGAGCGTCGTCGACATGGGTCCGATCTCGAAGGCGCTCGGCTTCGCCCCCGGGCAGTCGGCCGAGGACGGGTGGGCGAGCCTCGAGTCCCTCTTCGACGACCCGGTCCGCCGGCAGGAGCTCACCGAGGCGATCGAGCTGCAGAACTACCAGTTCAACGCCCACGGCATCGAGCTCGGTCAGCTCTACGAGTCCGACGCCATCGTCCCGGCGGCGGGAGCGGGGGCAGAACCGGCGGCGGGCCCTGACGTCGACGTCGATCTCGACCATGTGCCGTCGACGCGACCGGGCGCGCCGCTCCCCCACGCCTGGGTCGACCATGACCGTCAGCGGCTGTCCACCCTCGATCTCGTCGGGCGCAGCGGATGGACGCTCATCACCGGCCAGGCCGATGATGGCTGGGCCGAGGCCGCGGCGGCGGTCTCCGCCGACCTCGGCGTCGAGGTGAGGACGGCACAGGTGAGCATGGGCGGGGACTACAACGACGTCCTGCGCCGGTGGGCGGCGGTCAGCGATGTCGACGATTCGGGAGCGCTGCTCGTCCGGCCCGACCGGATCATCGCCTGGAACAGTCGTACCCGACCGGCCGACCCGGAAGCCGCGCTGCGGGAGGCGCTGACGACGGCGCTCGGTCGGGGGTCGTCGGAGTTGACGTCGGAGGCGAACCGCGCTGCCGGAGAGGATTCCGTCGCCGAGGCGCGACTCTGACCCGCGCCGACTGCGGAGGGACTCGGGCTCGGGTCGGTCCACCTCCACGGTGTGGCAGCGGCGATCGCCGTCACGCGACGGCGCCCCGATCCGGGTGCGGATCGGGGCGCCTTGCTGCGGAGATCGGTGCGCTAGGCGAAGATGCTCACGCCTCCGGGGCCGACGAGGAGGCCGACGACGATGAGGATGACTCCCCAGAGGATCTGCTTCCGGAAGATGGCGAAGATGCCGGAGATGACGAGGATCGCTGCGATGATCCAGAGGATGGTGGCGAGCATGATGTGTCCTTTCCTAGGGGTGGAGCATGGGGTTGGGGTTTGCTGTGGTCTCTGTGCCTCGGTGACTCAGTGTGCCTCGGTGACTCAGTGCCTCGGTGCGCCGTTGCCGGAACCCGATTCGTCGGTGAAGTCGGTGCGGGGGTCGACGCGGTTGCGGTCGCCGCCTCCGCGGCTGCGGGAGAGTCGGTACTGGTCGGGGTCGACTCCGTTCGGGTCTCCGCGACGCTGGTCGGCCTCGTTCACTCCCCTGCCGTCAGCAGTGTCAGAACCCGAACCGTCGGCGCTGTCGAACGTCCGCTGTTCGGTGACCTCGTATTCGACCCCATCGGCGCTGTCGTAGGCGCGGGTGTCGGATTCGGCGTAGCCGCGTCCGTCGGCGTCGTCGAAGGTGCGGCGTTGCGTGGTCTCGTAGCCGACCCCGTCAGCACTGTCGTAGGCACGAGTGTCGGATTCGGCGTAACCGCGGCCGTCGGCGTCATCGAAGGTGCGGCGCTCCGTGGTCTCGTAGCCGACCCCGTCAGCACCGTCGTAGGCGCGGGTGTCGGATTGGGTATAACCGCGGCCGTCGGTCGTGTCGAACGTCCGCTGCTCGGTGCCGGCGTAACCGCGACCGTCGGCCGTGTCGAACGTCCGCTGCTCAGTGCCGGCGTAGCCGCGACCGTCGGCCGTCTCGAACCCACGGGCGTCTGCCGATTCCGAGGCGACGCCATCAGCGGTGTCATAGGTGCGGCTCTCGGATGCCGCATAGCCGGTTCCCGCTGCCGCGGCGTAACCACTGTCGCGATCGCGGCTGTCACGATCGCGGCCGTCACGATCGCGATCGGCGCGGTCCCAGTCCCCATCGCGGCGACGGTCGACATCCCCATCGCGGCGACCGTCGCCATCCCCATCGCGGCGATCAGCGTCGGTGTTCGTGTCCGGATCGAGCTCATCGGCGCGCTGGAGGAAGCGCTCCTGCTCGAGCCGGGACTTCTCCGCGGAATCCTCGAGCTGGTTGGCCGCGGTCTCGTACTCGTCGGCACGGGCTGCCGCCTTGAGGGATTCGACCTCGGCCTGGCGGGCCGCCTCGGCCTTCGCGTCGGCCTCGGCCTGTGCATCGAGGGCGCGGGACCGAGCGGCCTCTGCCTCCGATTCGTAGGCAGCCGTCGTCGGAGCGGCCGCGGCGACCTCCTCGCGGATCTGCGCGGCCTGCTGGCGGCGCTCTTCCATCTTCTTGGCGCGGGCCCGCCGAGCCAGCGCGACGATGACGATGATGGCGATGATGACGACGACGGCTGCGACGACGATCCAGATGATGGTGGTGCCGTTCATGTCTCTTCCCTTTCAGCCCGCTCGATCGACATCGATCGAGGTGAGGTAAACACCAGCGTGGTCTCATCGTGGCACGGATGCAGTTTGCCAGCAAGCATTATTGCGCATATGTCTTGCCGAATGACACAAGTTCGTCACAAGCTGGACGACTGGCCCGAGTCGGCTGTACTTCGCTTCCCTGCTGGGCAACAGTGGAGGGATGGACCAGTCACCCCGCAGTCCCCTCGCCATCAGCGAACTGGCCGCCGAGCACGGTCTCACGCTCGTTCCCGAGTCGGTCTCCATCGATGAGATCGGCCTGGACTTCCGTGTCGCCTTCGCCGAGGCGGCCGACGGCTCAGCGTGGGTGCTGCGCATTCCGCGGCGTCCGGATGTCACCGAGCGCGCCGACGTCGAGGGACGGTTCCTCGGCAGCGTCGCCCCGCACCTGAGCGTCGACGTCCCGGACTGGCAGATCCACACCGACCGACTCATCGCCTATCCCCTGCTGCCGGGCAGTCCGGGGCTCACCCTCGATGAGGATGCGCAGCCTCGGTGGCATTTCGATGTCGAAGCCACCGATTATGCGCACTCGCTCGGAGATGTCCTCGCTGAACTCCACGCCGTCGATCCGGCGGTGGTGCGCGATTCGGGGATTCCCGTCCTCTCCCCCGCCGAGGTGAGGCAGCAGAAGCGCGAGGACATCGCTGCCGTGGTCAGGGAGTTCGAGGTCGCAGAGGATCTGCGGGAGCGCTGGGCGGCGTGGCTCGACGATGATCGGTACTGGCCGACGTGGTCGACGGTGACGCACGGGGAGATCTACCCCGCACATCAGCTCATGGAGGGAACCCGCATCGTCGGCCTGCTCGACTGGACGACGGCGGCGGTCGGCGATCCCGCGCGGGACTTCATGTTCCACCAGATGAGCGTTTCCCCCGAGGCGTTCGACAGGACGGTCGAGCGCTATGTCGAGCGCGGCGGGAGGGTGTGGCCCAAGCTCGCCGAGCACTGTGCGGAGATGTTCTCGACCGCGGCGGTCGACCTGGGGCTCTACGCCCTCGACACCGGCGACGTCGGCCACCTCGAGGCCGCGCGCGAACAGCTCAATCCCGTCGCAGGGTGAGGGCAGGAGGAGTCAGGACCGAGTCGGCCTCAGAGCCTTGACTCGCTCGGGAGCCAGATCCATCCTTCCCGACTGACGCGGTCCAGCAGTTGCACGGGCGGCGGGGTGGCCTCGCCTCGTGCTACGGCGCGCGCCAGCAGAGCAGAGACGACTGCGTCCAAAGCGTTGTCGTCTGCGGCGCAGAGGGTTTCGCTGCCGTTCCAGGCGATGCCATCGAAGATCTGTGCAAGTGCCTCCACAAGTGACACCCGCTCGGCGGAGCGGTCACGACCCTTGTATCCACTGCTCGGCAATGACCAGCAGTGCAATGCTGCGCCGGGATACACCTCGCAGATTCGGCCAGAGCCATCCCGAGACACGTCGACCCCGTCTGCTCGAAGCCGTGCGTCGATGCCCGCCCACCGCAATGCAGGGTACGCGATGCGATCGGTTGAAACACTGAGCGGAACTTTCCCCGTGCGCTCGCGGACAGCCAGGTCCGTTGCTCTCATCGCCATGGTGCGTCGCCATTCCGGTCCCGTTGTCGGCGGCGCTGTGAGTGTGCGGTGGGCGTGGTCGCTGACCAGTTGAACAAAGGGATCAGGCCACCCCAAGGGGACATCGAGACCGACCTTCTCCGTCGACATGACCACATCCACCACGGCATCGTCGTTGATTCCCACGACAAGGTCGTCGATGACGAGGCCGTTGTCGTCATTGATGACGGCGAGAGCTGTGCGTTTGGGATCGGCCGCCAGATCGACTCCGCCATACTTCATGGTGTCAGGCTAGCAAGCGACTGCGGCAGGCTCCGGCTCCCCGATAGCCTGGTGGCATGGGTGATTTCGTCAAGCAGCGGGCCGGTGCCCCACGGGGATTCTTCGCGGCCGAAGCGGCCGGACTCGAGTGGCTAGCCGCACCGGGAGTCGTGCCCGTCGTCGGCGTACGCGGGGTCGACGAGGATGCGCTGCGCCTTACCAGGCTTGAGACGATCAGCCCGAATGCCGGTGATGCGGCCGAATTCGGTCGCAGGCTCGCGCGACTTCACGACTCGGGCGCTCCGGCATTCGGATGGGCACCGGCCGACACGGCATGGTTCGGTCCGCTCGATTCGCCCTTCGAGGTGCCCGTGACCGCCGACTCGTCCTTCTCCGACTTCTGGGTGCGCACGCGCCTGACACCCACGGCCTCGGCCATCGCCGGTGAGCTGACGGTCGAGGAGAACTCAGCGATCACCTCGGCGATCGACGCAATCGAGTCCGGAGCCTTCGACGGAATCGCCGGCACCGGAACCGAGCCGCCATCACGCGTGCACGGCGACCTGTGGGCAGGCAATCTAATGTGGACTCCCGACGGCGGCACACTCATCGATCCCGCCGCGCACGGCGGCCACCGCCTTGAGGACCTTGCCCTCCTCGCGCTCTTCGGCACGCCGTTCCTCGAGGAGATCTTCTCCGGCTACGAAGCCGAGCACCCGCTGCCCCGAGGATGGCGAGACGACCTGCCGGCGCATTCGCTCTTCGCCCTGCTCGCCCACGTCCGCCTGTTCGGCCGGGGATTCCTCGGACAGACGCTGGCGGCCGCACGGGCCGTCGTCGATCGCAGAGACGAACTCGACGGCTGAGCCTCGGCGGCCTGAGCCCCCTGCACACCCGCCCGAGCAGACGGCACCGGTCCGGCCCGACGAACGGACCGGACCGGTGCCACGCTGCGGAGCGGTCACCTCGGCGAGGTCATCACTTCAAAGAGATCACCACGGGATCGGAGAAGATCCCGCCTTCGAATGTGAGCCGGTCGGGGCTGACGTCCTTGGGCACATCGAAGACGAGGACGCCTTCGGCGGTGTTGCCGGGGTTGATCTCCTCGAGGAAGAGGATCGAGTCCTCATCGGCGTAGAGCCCTGCCTCCGAATCGGAGGAGTATGCGTTGCCCTTGTCGTCGCCGAGCTTGATGTTGTCCTCGTAGAAGAACGCCGGCTCCGACGTCGTGTTCTTCACGGCCACCGACACCTTGACGAACTGCCCCTGAGCCTGCGTGTTGAGGAATTCGGACCCGACCGTCGAGATGCCGTCCTCGACCTTGTCGACGGTGATCTCCCAGCCGTCGGCGGCCGCAGCGTCGCCCATGCCGTATTCGGCCGGCGCGGCCTTGTCCTCTGCGGGCTCGCCATCGGTGCCGTTCTCTTCGGCAGGCTGCTCCTCAGCGTTGTTCTCCTCGGCGGAGCCGGCCTCGCCGCCTTCCTGCGAACTCGTCGACCCGGTGTCCTCGGTGGTGTCGCCGCCTCCGCCGTTGATGGCGTTGACGAGCATGATGACGACGACGATGACGATGAGCCAGAACCACCAGCGCTTGAGCAGCGGCTTCTTCTGCTTCGCGGGCTTCTGGCCGTTCGGCGACCCGGGCTGTCCGAACGCAGGGGCGTAGGCGGGCTGGCCGTATTGCGCCGGCTGCTGGGGGCCGGCGCCCGCGGGAGCGTATCCGCCCTGGCCGTTCGAGTACGGCGAGGCATACTGCGGTTGCATGGGCTGCCCGGCCTGCGGGTGACCCTGGTGGGATGGCGGGCCGGGCTGCTGGGGATGCGGCTGCTGAGGTCCGGGCTGCTGAGGTCCGGGCTGCTGAGGGTTCTGCGGGTTCGACATGGCGCTCCTTGATCGGCTGAGGTGGCCGTGACCGGAGTCGTTCGACACCGGATGCTCGGCGGGAGCTTCGCAGTTCGAGGCGAGCGGCGAAGCGAGTGATTGCGACCCACCCAGCTTCGAGCAGCGCCGCACCGGACGCGTCCGCCCATCGGCTCGATCGGGTTAGCCGATCGGTGGAGGCCTCTCGACCCGATCGGTGGACTACGCGTGTCAGACCGTGCCGATACGATTCTTCTGTGTCAGGTCATCCACTCCCGCCGCAGCGCGGGCCACAGCCGCCTCGGCGCGACGGGCAGCCCACTGCCGGCGGGTCGCAGCCGCCGGAGTACGGTGCCCTCCCGCCTCAGCGCGGACGGTCGCAGCACCCCGGTCCGATGTCGGCCGGCGACGGGTCGGCACGGACGCCGCAACCCGAGGCGCCGAGGCGTCCCGGCCTCAGCGTCCCGCCGCGGCCCGGTCAGCAGCCGAGCATGCCGCCGACCTCTCTCAAGGGTCCCGGCCTGCACGCCGCTCAGCCGCTCCCGGCCGCACAACCGCTGCCGGCCCGGGACCAGCAGGCGGCCCCAGCTCAACAGCCGGCCCGAACTCAGCCACAGGCCCGTGCAGCGCTGCCGGCGCACACACCCGAGACCGGGCCGGCACTCACCCAGCGCCAACGGACACGAATGCCCCGTTGGCTGTCGGTGACCCTGAGCATCCTCGTCGGCGTCGTGCTCTTCGCCATCGGCTATCTGCAGTCGGTGATGGCTCTCGTCGCGAACACGTGGGCGTTCGAGGCCGGTGTGGTCAGCGTCATCGGCGTGCTCGTCGTCCTCTTCCTGCTCCCCCTGTGGGGCACGGTGTTCGTGCGCCGGAGATGGCCGTGGGTGCCGTTCTCCGTCGGACTGGGACTGGCGTTGGCCTGGGGCGACTGCCTGCTCATGCTCATCGGCATGTTCCACCTCATTATCCGCGGCACCCGCCGCGCGGCAGCGACCGCAGCGATCGTGGGATCTGGCGCCTCGGTCCTCGCGATCGTGCGCATGTGCCTGATGCCGACCGCGCTCAATCCGTTCAGCTTCCTCTTCATCACCTCCGGTTCCACTCCCGGCAACGTCACGACGCCGGCCCCGCCGCGCGATCTGGGACTGGCTGTCGACGGGGTGACGATCGCCGTCGGCCTGCTCGCTCTCGGCATCAGCCTCGGGGTCGGCTTCCTTCTGCGCCGCACCCGGCGGATGAGGTCAGTCGAGGCTTTCGCCTCGCACGAGGCGCAGCGCAATGAGGCACTGAGCGCAGAGCTCGCCCGGCAGTCGGAGCGTGAGCTGCTCGCCCGCGAGCTCCACGACACGCTCTCCCACCGGCTCTCGGTCATCTCCCTGCACAGTGGTGCCCTCGAGGTCGGCGGGAAGGGTGATGCGGATGTCGCCTCGACCGCCTCGGCGCTGCGTCAGGAGGCGCACGCCTCGCTCGAGGACCTGCGGCATCTGGTCGGCGGGGTGCGGGAGGGAACGCTCACGGGCACCGGTCCGAAGAAGGAGCAGTCCACTCCCCCGAGTCTGGCGTCCATGCAGTCGATTCCGCAGCTCCTCGCCTCCGTGCAGGCGACCGGAACCGTCATTCGGCCCTCGATCATCATCCAGGACATCGAGGCCGCGTCGACGGTCTTCGACCGGGCGGTCTATCGGATCGTCCAGGAGTCCCTGACGAACGCGATCAAGCACGCCCCGGGCGCTCCGGTCACCGTCGACGTCGGTGTATCGGCCGACCGCGGGGCCCGGATCGTCATCGCCAATCCCGCCCCGCAGTCCGGTCGACCGGGTGAGCGCCGTGATCCCCGCGCCGAGGAGGTTCCGCCCCGACCGTCGACCCTGCCGTTCGCCCACGATGATGTCCTGTCAGCGGTGGGCCGGCACGGCCTGTCCTCAACGGGCTCGGGCGCCGGGCTCGAAGGGATCCGGGAGCGGGCGGCGATGCTCGACGGCACCGCGGAGATTGGCGTCCGGGACGGCCAATTCGTCGTCGACGTCTCGCTGCCGCCGTTCCACCGCCGGGGGTGAGTCCGGGGCGGCGGGAGGCGGTGCGGCACCGGACTCGCGGTGTCCTGGGCCTCGGGTAGTGTTGCGCTCATGACCGAGACCGCCGCACCGATCCGCGTCATCGTCGTCGATGACGATCAGATGGTCGTCACCGGGATCAGGGGGATCCTCGACGCGGCCCCGGACATCGACGTCGTCGGATCGGCCCACAGCGGTGAAGAGGCGCTGGAGAAGGTCGCGCTCCACTTCCCCGACCTCGTCCTCATGGACATCCGCATGCCCGGCATCGGCGGCATCGAGGCCATGGAGCGCCTGACCAACGGGGTGCGCCCGCCGAAGGTCGTGGCGCTGACGAGCTTCGACACTGACGACTACCTCTTCCGCGCCCTCGATGCCGGCGCCGTCGGGTACATCCTCAAGGACATCGGTCCCACCGCCCTCGCCGAGGCGATCCGCCGAGTCCACAGCGGAGAGTCCTTCCTCTCCCCGCAGGCGACGAGGATGTTGATCAGGAAGGTCACGGCGAATCCCGACCAGCGCAGCCAGCGCGCGGCCGAAGAGCAGCTCGCCACCCTTACCGAACGCGAGCTTCAGATCGCCGTGCTCGTCGCCGACGGACTGTCGAACCAGGAGATCGCCGAGGCGACGTTCATGAGTCCGGCCACGGTGAAGACCCATCTCAACCGGATCAACTTCAAGCTCGACACGAACAACCGCGTGCGCATCGCCGTGCTCGTCGAGCGGGCCCGAGTGACACGGCCCGTGCCGCCCCACCTCGGCGACCACCCGCACTGACCGACCACCGAGGCGGCCGCCCACCACGGACGGCCGCCTCGGCGAGGTCAGCGGCGACGCCACACTCCGGTCGCTTGCTCCTCTTCGTTGCCCACGGACAGGTCGATGCCGCGACGGTCGCGGACGACGGAGACGGCGAGCAGCGAGATCGCCGCCATGATGACGAGGTAGAGCGAGACCGAGGCCGTCGTTCCCGTCGCCTGCAGCAGCGCCTGCGCGATCGTCGGGGCGAAGGCCCCGCCGAGGACGGCGCCGAGCGCATAGGAGATCGCCACGCCGCTGAAGCGGATCGAGGCGGGGAAGAGCTCGACGTAGAGCGCGGCCTGCGGACCGTAGGAGAGGCCGAGCCCGATGGAGAACACGCCGAGGGCGAGGTAGAGCAGACCGAGGTTGCCGGTGTCGATGAGCCAGAACAGCGGGAACGCCGTGACGATGAGGATGATGAACCCGATGACGTACGTCTTCACGCGCCCGATCCGATCGGCCAGGACGCCGGAGACCGCGGTGGCGATGAGCCAGACGAACGACCCGAAGGTGATCGCCAGCAGCACCTGAGTCGGTTCGAAGCCGACGGGATCGGTCGCGTACTTCGTGACGAATCCGCCGGTGGTCATGTAGCCGCTGGCATTGTTACCGGCGAAGATCAGGGCGGCGACGATGACGAGCAGCCAGTGCTTGCGGAACAGGTCGATGATCGGCGCCTTGCGCTTGGCCGCTTCGACCTGGATCTCCTTGAACACCGGCGTGTCCTCGACCGAGCGGCGCACCCAGTAGCCGACGCCGATGAGCACGACGGACAGGAGGAACGGAATCCTCCAGCCCCATTCCATGAACGCATCTCCCGGTGAGATGACTCCGGTCATGAGCGCGATGACGCCCGAGGACAGCAGCATGCCCAGCGGCACGCCCAGCTGCGGGTAGCATCCGGTCCGTCCCCGCTTGTCGGCGTCGGCGTGCTCGACGGCGAGCAGCGCCGCCCCACCCCATTCGCCGCCGGCGGACAGGCCCTGGATGATGCGCAGGAGGATGAGGAGGATCGGTGCGGTCACGCCGATCGTCTCATACGTGGGGATGAGACCGATGAGCGCGGTCGCCACACCCATCGTCACAAGCGTGACGACGAGGATGAAGCGCCGTCCCAGTTTGTCGCCGAAGTGCCCGGAGAGGAACGCCCCGAGCGGACGGAAGAGGAACGAGATGCCGATCGTCGCGAAGGCGAGCATCTGTCCGATCGCCTCCCCGGCGGGGGCGAAGTAGAGCTGGGCGAAGACGAGGGCGGCCGCCGTCGAGTACGTGAAGTAGTCGTACCACTCGATCGTCGTGCCGATGACCGCGGCGAACGCGACCTTCCGCTGGTTTCGCTTCTGGGCAGGGGTGGTGAGTGCGGGTGTCGCAGTCATGTGAACGTCCTTGTTCAGGTGATAGTCGGGGAATGCCCGCCCCGGGTGAGGGGCGGGCTGACAGCCGGGGTGGGCTGGGCTGTGCGGCAGATCAGGCCGGGGAGAGTTCTGTCGTGAGGTTCGTCAGCACTCCTTCCGCCCATTCGCAGGCCGCCTCGGCCGCCGGTACGGTCCCCCCGGCATCGTGGCGTCCGTACTCGCCGACCCGGACCGCGCCCTTGGCCTCGAGGGCCTCGGTGAGGCGCTCGCTGCCTCGCGAATAGGTCTTCGTGTAGCTGGCATCGCCCATCCCGAAGACCGCGAAGCGCACTCCGGCACAGTCGACGTCGTCATCGTGGAGGCGGGCGAAGAAGTCTGCCGCCGAGCTCGGGACGTCACCGTCGCCGTACGTCGAGCACACGATGAGGTGGAACCGCGTGGGGTCGAGTTCAGTCGGATCGACCGCGGCGAGATCGGAGATGACGAGATCGTCGCGCTGGCCGAGGAACATTCCGAGCTCCTCGGCGACGAGTTCGGCATTGCCCGATTCCGTTCCGAAGAGGATCGTCAGCGGCACATCGGGAGCGAGATCGCTGCTCGTGCTCGCCGAGGCGGCCGTCAGCTGCCCGTCGAGGCTGGCATCCCGGGCCACCTCGAGCAGCTCTTCACGCGCGGTAATCTTCGACCGGCACCGTCCGAGGCCGGCGCCGAGGCGCTCGCGCAGGTCGATGCGACGCCACCCGTCGAAGTCGGTGGCCTCTTCCCGGGGGTCGAGGCCGGTGGCGCCGACGGTAATCGTCCCGGCGTCGACCTCGGCGGAGATGAGCGCGGCGAGGGCCTTCGCCTCGGTGCGCTGGTCGGGGATCGTCCCCCGACCGTTGCCCTTGAGCCAGCCGATCGCGAAGAGCCGGTCATCGATCCTGCCGTCTCCGGGGATCGGCGAGACCGGGCAGATGCCGAGCTGCCCGATCGTCGGGATGTCGCGGACGAATCCGATCGCCGAGATCACCGAGTCGACGTCGAGGTGGACGGCGGAACCGGCGACGTCGAGGTCGATGCCGGCGACGCTGGTGTCTCCGGTGATCGCCTGCGGAATCGCTCCGAACCACCAGTGGACCTCGATCGCCGCGGCGCCGCCGTCGGCGGCGACGAGATCGCGGAGGGCGTCGAGCTTCGCGTCCTTGCCCGGTGCCGTGGAATCGAGATCGACGCCGTGGAGGACATGGCGGAGGCCGCGGGTCCGGGCGAGTTCGCGGATCATCACGGGGTCGAACTTCGCCGCCGTCGCGCCCGAGCGGCCGACGACGTCTATGCGGGAGACGTCCTCGCGCATTCGGGAGTGGATGCGGTCGTCGATGTCGCTGCCTTCGAGTGCTGTGGACTCGCAGGTGAGCAGGCGGATGATGTCGACGGCGACGTTGCCCTGGCCGACGACGGCGATCCGCGCCCCGAGCCGTGGGAGGACCGCGTCAGCGAAGTCCTCGTCGGGATGACCGTTGAGCAGGCGCGTGATCCGGCCGGCTCCGTAGACGCCGTCGAGCTCGGCACCGGGGACCTCGAGCGCCCGATCGTGGGAGAGTCCGCTGGCGAGCACGACGGAGTCGTAGTTCGCCTTGAGCTCGTCGAGGCTGACGTCCCGACCGAGTTCGGTGTTGCCGATGAACCGGGCCCGCGGGTCGGCGAAGAGCTTGTCGAACTGCGTCTCGACGGACTTCGTGCCCTGGTGGTCGGCAGCGACTCCGTAGCGGAGGAGGCCGTAGGGCACGGGGAGCCGGTCGTAGACGTCGACCGCGGAGCCGGGCACCCGGCGGATGATCTCCTTCGCGCTGAAGCAGCCGGAGGGCCCCGAGCCGACGATCGCGATCCGCGGGCCCGGGCCCTTGTCCTTCTCCGTCGCCGAGGCGGTGGCGCCGGTGTGGGCGGCACCGTAGTCGGGGGCGTCGCTGGCCGAGGTCCACGTGATCGGCAGGGAGAGCATTCCGCGGAACACCCAGCCGCCGATGCGGGTCTCCCGGCTCTCGTCGATGTCGAGCCCTTTCAGGCTGTTGAAGAGCAGGGGAAGGGCCACCTCGGCGATCTCCGACCGGGCCGCCCAGTTGCCCAGGCACACGTGCACGCCCTTGCTGAAGGCGAGGTGCGGCTTGACCTCCCGGTGGATGTTGAAGGTGTGGGCGTCGGTCCAGATGCTCTCGTCCCGGTTCGCCGACAGCACGCAGATGCCCAGCTGGGCACCGGCGGGCAGCGGGGTGCCGGCGAGGACGGTGTCGTGGGTGACCTGGCGCGAGTACATGCCGATGGGGGCGATCCAGCGAATGGTCTCCTCGAACACCGTCGGCCACAGGGAGGGATCGGCCATCGCCGCGGCCCGCTGTTCGGGGTGGGTGAACATCGCGTAGGCGGCGACCCCGAGGGCGTCGCGCGGTTCGTTGAGCCCACCGCCGATGGTCATCTTGATGTTCGCGCGGATCTTCTCGATCGGCATCGTCTCCCCCGGCATCGAGAGCAGACCCGACAGCAGGGAGTCGTCCCGATGGGTGAGGTGGTATTCGAGCATCTCGTCGAGCGCGTCGTCGACCTCGTTGAACGAGCGCTCCGACTTCGCCCACACCTCAGGGTCGTCGGCGTAGTTGCCGACCCCGTCGATGAGGGTCTGCGACCAGCGCTGCATGTCGGCCTGATCGACGTTGTAGAGGCCGATCATCCGGCGCAGGGTCTCTGCGGCGTAGGGTGCGGCGAAGTCCCAGATGAGGTCCGCTCCCGTGCCCTTGTTTTTGAGGTCGGCGAGGAGGCCTTCGGCGACCTCGCGGTACATCTGCGTCCACACCCGCTTGACGTAGCCGGGCTTGAGGACGGTCTGCCAGGCACGGCGCTCGGGGTAGTGCTCGGGATCGTCGCGGCGGAGCATCGAGTGGCCCATCGCGCGGATCTGCAGCGAGCCCTTCTCGTTCGCGGAGTAGGTCTCCTGGTCGTGCTCGGTCTCACTGACCGCCTCGTAGCTCGTGATGAGGTAGCGGTTGACCGAGGGCACCCAGTGGACTCCGCCTTCGGCCCGCAGACGATCGTAGATGGGGAACGGATCGGCGTAGAGCTCCGGGATCGTCACCCAATCGGCAACCGGTGCGGTCTCGATTCCGGTCGGAGAACCGGTGTGGATCTGAGAAGTCATCGTCGTCTTCCCCCTCGACTGTGAGATGTGATGGCGTTCACTGACCAGTATGTGGAGAATGGAAGCAAAGGAAAAGCGGAATTATCCGCACATCATATTCAGGAAAAACGGAAATGCATTCTGATCAGCCCCCACGGTTCAGCCTCCGCCAGCTCTCCTACCTCCTCACTGCGGCGAGGCTGGGCACGATCTCCGCCGCCGCGGCCGAGCTCCACGTGTCCTCCTCGGCGATCTCCGATGCGATCACCGCGCTCGAACATCAGCTCGACGCCCACCTGTGCATCCGGAAGAAGGCCCACGGCCTCGTCCTCACAGCCGCCGGCCGCCAGGTTGCCGCCCGTGCTCAGACGCTGCTCGCCGAGGCGAACGAACTCGAACGCGAGCTCACCCCTGTCGACGGCGAGCTCGTCGGCCCCATCACGATCGGGTGCTATCCGACGCTGGCCCCGATGATCCTGCCCGTCCTCCTCGCCGACTTCGGCCAGCAGCATCCCCGGGTGAGTCTCGAGATCGTCGAGACGCCGCAGGACCGGCTGGCGGGAAAGCTCGAGTCGGGAGAGATCGATGTCGCCTTCGTCTACGAGACCCTGGTGCCCGGCACCCCGAACCGGGCCCGGCTCTTCGCCCAGCCGGCCCATGTCATCCTCTCCCCCGACGATCCCTTCGCCGAGGCGGAGACAGTGCGTCTCGAGGACCTCGTCGACCGGGACATGATCCTCCTGGACTCCCCTCCCTCGAGCCAGCACACGCTGACGATGTTCCACGACCGCGGGCTCGATCCCCATGTCCGGTACCGGACGACGAGCTACGAGGTCGTGCGCACACTCGTCGCCCGCGGACTCGGCTACGGCGTCCTCGTCCAACGGCAGAAGAACCCGGCCAGCTACGAGGGCTACCCGCTGCTGGTCAAGGAGATCGAACCGGCCGTCGAGCCCGTCGCCGTCGAGGTCATCTGGCCCTCCGGCGTCGAGGTGTCGGCACGGGTGCAGGCCCTCATCGACTTCGCACTCGACGTCGACTGGGATCGACGGCAGAACGGCGACAGACCCCTGCCTCAGGTGCGGGGAAACAACACCTGAGGCAGGGGTCTGTCGCGGCTGCGACCTCGCTCAGATCAAGGTCTGCTCCGGCGACCCGGACTCCTTGGACGGACGAGAGTTCGCTCCGTGGGCCACGACCGGATCGAGTGCCGGCCGACTCACCGCCACAGCCGCGAAGCCGATGACGGCGAAGACCATCCAGACCGCGGCGATGAGGTAGGCGCCTCCACCCGGGATCAGGATGAGCGCCGAGGCGACCATCGGAGACAGCCCCGCGCCCAATGCGGCGGCGAGCTGATACGCCACCGATGCCCCTGAGTACCTCACGCCGGCGGGGAACAGCTCGGAGACGAAGGCGGCGATCGGTCCGAACAGCACTCCCTGCACGATGCCGTTGCCCACGATGATCGCCACGGCGTAAGGGCCGATCTCACCGGTGACGATGAGCAGGACGAGCGGCAGCGCGAGCACGGCTGCCAGGATGTGGCCGCCGAGCAGAGCCTTCTTCCGCCCGATTCGGTCGCTGATCCGCGCCGCGATGAAGGTGACGACGAAGGTGGTCAGGGCACCGAGCGCCTTCCAGTTGAGGACCTCGGATTGGTTCTCTCCCGCGGCGACGACGACCGAGACTCCCCACACGGTGGTGAGGCCCTGGGTGATGTAGATGGTCATCGTCGCGAAGAGCCCGATGAACACCTGCCGCTTGTACTGCGCGAACACCTCGAGGACCGGCGCCTTCCTGCGATCGCTCTCCGCTTCCAGCTTCTGGAAGGCAGGCGTCTCGCTCACCTTGAGGCGGATGATGAGTCCGACGACGATGAGCACGGCAGAGAGCAGGAAGGGCAGCCTCCAGCCCCAGGCGATGAATCCGTCTCCGGTCACCGCTGCGGCCAGAGAGAGGATCAAGGTCGCGAGGATCGCGCCGAAGGGTCCTCCGGCATTGGCGAAGGCGGCAGCCAGTCCCCGGCGGTTCCGCGGAGCATGCTCGAGCGCCATCAGCGCTGCGCCGCCCCACTCGCCGCCGACTGCCACGCCCTGGATGATGCGCAGGATGAACAGCGAGATCGGCGCGATGAGTCCGATGGTCGCCGTCGGCGGCATGAGCCCGATGATCACCGTCACCGTGCCCATCATCACCATGGAGACGATCAGGGCCTTCTTGCGCCCCACTCTGTCGCCGTAGTGACCGAAGATGAGCCCGCCCAGGGGCCGCGCGAGATACCCTGCGGCCAAAGTGCTGAACGATGCGAAGAGCGAGAGCCCCGGCCCCAGATCGGCGAAGTAGAGGTGGGCGAAGACGATCGACGATGCGGTGGCATAGAGGATGAAGTCATAGAACTCGATCGCCGAACCGACGAAGCTCGAGGCCAGGATTCGGCGCATCTCGGGTGTGCGCAACGATGTCTGGAGGCCCTCGCTGTCGACAACTCCTTTGTTGTTCTCCATCGCGATCAGCTCCCGACTGCCATATCGGCGGTGGCGCTCACCTGAATGGTGTCGAGGTCGTCCGGGACGGTGAACGTGCCGTCGAAGCGCTCGGTTCCTCGTGTCCACACCGTTTCGTCGGCTGATCCCGGAACCAGATGGTGGAGTGCGAGGATTCGCGCTCCGGCCGCGTTTCCGACACGGATCGCACCGTCGACGGAGGTGTGCGACTTGTAGTGGTGGTCGCGCGAGGCGCGGCCTTCGTCGTCTGTTCGGTCGTCGTACATCCGATCGACCCATTCGAAATCGATCGCCTCGTGCAGGAGCAGGTCGGTGCCCTGGGCGAGGCGGATGAGATTCGCCGACTCGCAGGTGTCGCCCGAGATGGTCACCGAGCCGCTCTCGCTGTCGAAGCGGAAGGCGAACGCCGGTGCGACCGGCGGGTGGTCGACGAGCGTGGCGGTGACCCGGACCCGGTCGTCCTCGAAGACGACGAAGGGCTCCATCTCCGGATGCGAGTTGCCGTTCGGGTGGTAGCCGATTCCCTCGGGCACAGCGATGTCGCGCGGCTCGAACAGGACTTCGGGCGAGGGCCGAAGAGAGTCGAGCACCCGGTCGTTGATATCGGTCGCGAACGCCTCGACGATGCGGCTGAACATTCCTGAGACGCCGGGTGTCGGTGCCGCAGGTGAGACCGGACGAGGAGTGACGACCGCTCGGGCCGAGACCGGGGGAAGCGCTCCCCGATCACCCGGACCGACGAGGGGGACGGGGTCGCCGACTCGGTTCTGCAGCTCGTGCATGCCGAAGACGATGAGCGAGGGGAGATCGATCGTGTGGTCCGAATGCAGGTGGGTGAGGAAGATTCCTCCGAGATCCCCGAGGTCGAGTCCCGCCTGCCGGATCCGCCGGCCCACGCCGTGCCCCGCATCGACGAGGTAGAACCTGTCTCCGACGACCACCGCGGTGGCGATCCCGGCGCGGTCTCGCTCATCGCCTTTCCACCAGCGTGGTCCCCCTGCAGTACCCAGGGTGACGACTTCCATCGTTGAACGGTCCATCCGATAGCTCCTCTGCTTCTTTGCAATAGAAGGTTGACTCTTTAAGTATTCGGCACGAGCATCGAAAGCAAAATCAAAATATTCCCGTGGAGAACATAGGTGTTTTCGATGAAGGACATCACGCTGCGCCAGGTCGAGTACTTCCTCGCGGTGCTGGAGAAGGGCTCGGTGAGCGCTGCAGCCGATGCCTGCCGGGTGTCGCAGGCGACGGTGTCTGCGGCGTTGGGACAGCTCGAGAAGCAGCTCGGTGTGACGCTGCTGGCCAGGGGCCCGGCACGACGAGCCCAGCCGACGACGACCGGTCGGGAGTTCGGCTTCCACGCCAAGGCGATCCTCGCCTCCGTCGCCGAGGCGGTCGAATCCATCGACAATGAGGCCACCGTGCTCCAGGGGGCACTGCGGGTCGGCTGCATTCCGACCGCTGCTCCGCGGATTCTTCCGGGAGTGGCAGCGCGGTTCAGCGCCGACTATCCCGGCGTCGATGTCAGTGTCATCGAAGCTCACCCGATGACGATTCAGCACATGGTGCTCCGCGGAGAAGTCGACGTCGCCGTGCTCTACACCAAGCAGATGCAGCTCGAGGGCCTCCGGCAGCACCGCCTCGGCGACCTGCAGCTGCACGCCCTGCTCGCCCACGACCACCCGCTGGCCGCTCGCGCGGGCGTCGAGATCGCCGAACTCGTCGACGACCCGCTCATCCTCCTCGACTCCCCTCCCACTGCGGACCTCCTCCTCAGCCAGATCCGGAGTCTGGGACACGAACCGCATGTGCGGCTGCTCAGCCCCAGCGCGGAAACCATTCGCTCGATGGTGGCGATGGGACTGGGGTACTCCCTGGCGAACGCGGTGCCCCATCCCGACATCCGGTCGTTCCAGGGCATGCGCGTCGCCTATCGACCGGTCGTCGATCGCGTGTTCGCCAACACCCTTGTCGGCATCACCATGGCAGACGCTCGGATGTCGAAGAAGCTCAGCACCGTCCTCGACGTGCTGAGGTCGGTCGCCGACGAGACCGACCCGGCGAACTGGGACACCAGTCCCCGATGAGCCGACCCGGCAGCCTGGCGGACAAGACGACTGTCAGCAGTTCTCCGGAGAATCGCCGCCGACACATCCCACTACCACAGTCGTGACATCCGGTTTCCAGCCGGTAGGCTCACGACATGGCGACGTTGATCCCGGAGGACCCGGATTTCGGAAAGTCGAGCGCCGAGGCAGCGGTGTGGAAGGCGCTGAAACGGCAGCTGCCCGACACTGTCACCCTCATCCACGGCCAACGCGTGACGACCGCGACGAAGGACGTCGAAATCGACGTCCTCGTCCTCTGGCCCGGACTCGGCATCGCCGTCATCGAGGTCAAGGGCGGGCGGATCGACGTCGTCGACGGCACCTGGTACACCTACGACGCGAAGAAGCAGCGCCACCGGCTCAAGCAGTCCCCGATCGACCAGGCGATGGTCGCCAAACACGGACTCCGCCGCTTCCTGCAGCCTCGACTCTCGCGCATGCCCGGGCCCTTCATCCACTTCGCCGTTCTCCCCTACACGCAGCTCCCGGCCGATTGGGACCTGCCCGACGCGCCGCGGCGCTTCCTCGCAGACGCCACCGATATGCCCGGATTGGCCGAGGCGATCGCCGCGGCCCTCCGTCACGCCCGCATCCCCGAGCGGGATGATCCGAGCGTTCCGCTGGATGCGGTGACGAAGAATCTGCGACGCACCCATCTGGCGGTCGCCAACCTCCGCGTGCGCGCCCAGGCCATCGAAGACCGCGCCAGCCAGCTCTCCCAGGAGCAGGCGCGACTCATCCGCGTCCTCCGCCATCAGACCCGCGCCGAGATCAGCGGCGGCGCCGGCTCCGGCAAGACCTACCTCGCCCTCCGGAAGGCGCAGGCCCTGACCCAGGAGGGCAAGTCGGTCGCGCTCATGTGCTATTCGCGGGGCCTGGGCAGGTTCCTCCAGCTCGTCACCTCGGCGTGGCCCGATGCGGATCGACCCGCCTACGTCGGCCTCTTCCACGACCTGCCGGTCAGCTGGGGCGCCGAAGAGGGCAGCGACGACGACTCCGCCTACTGGGAGGAGGAGCTGCCGCGCCGCCTCCGGGAGCTCGCCGACGACCGCCCCCGCCGTCAGCTCTTCGACGCGATCATCATCGACGAGGGCCAGGACTTCAGTCCGCTGTGGTGGGAGGCCGTGGCATCGTGCCTGCGCAACCAGGCCGAAGGCACCCTCTACGTGTTCACCGACGAGCGCCAGCGCGTCTTCGGCAGGCACGGCACCTCCCCGATCACGATGAATCCCATCCAGCTCGACGAGAACCTCCGGAACTCCGAACAGATCGTCACCGCATTCTCCGGCTTCGCCACCGACCCTCCGATCAGCCGAAACGGCCCCGCGGAGGACATCGACGTCATCCCCGTCCCCGCAGATGAGGCCCTCGCCGAGGCGGACGGACAGGTCGAAGCGCTGATGGACGCCGGATGGCAACCCGGTGACATCGCCCTCCTCACCACCGGCAGCAGGCATCCGGTGCAGCGGGAGATCGTCGAGGAGGAGGGCTACCAGGCGTACTGGGATCAGTTCTTCTCCGCCGAGGCGGTCTTCTACGGGCACGTCCTCGGGTTCAAAGGGCTCGAACGTCCCGCCGTCGTGCTCTGCCTCAACGGATTCCGCGACGAATCGCGAGCGGCGGACATGATCTACGTCGGAATGTCGCGCGCGACGACGAAGCTCGTCATCGTCGGCGAGACCGGCCGCATCGACGAACTCCGCCAGTGAACGCGCCGACGACCGGGCTCCTGCTCGGCCGGATCAGGAGCCTCGGTCGCGCGTCAGCTCAGTAGTTCTCCGGCGGATCGCTGGCCGGGAACGATTCGTCGCCCCACTCCTCGACGAGCTGGTCATCATGCTCACGAGCCGCGTCGCGGGCGTCCTTCTGCGCGGACGACTCCTCGGCCGCCTCGGTGGGTTCCGGTGTCTCGGACATGATCAGTGACCTCCAATGCCAGCGAACGGATCTGCTATCTCCATCTTGCCCGGTCAGAACGGATCTGGGTACCGGGACCCCGCTCAGTCCTGTGCTGCGGTCGTTCGCGTGCCCGCGTCGACGTGGGCGGCGAGGATCCGGTAGTGCCGGTTGCGCACCGACAGCCAGACCGCTCCGAGCAGCGCGGCGAGCAGTGAGCCGAAGAGCACCCCGACCTTGACGACCTGCGCCCGCGGGTCATCGGCGCCGAAGCTGAGGTCGCCGATGAGCAGGGAGACGGTGAAGCCGACACCGGCAAGGCACGAGACTCCGACGACATCGACCCACTGCATCGTCCGGTCGAGGGAGAATCCGCGGACTCGGGTGATGAGGAAGGTCGCCAGCGTGATGCCCAGCGGCTTGCCGACGACGAGTCCGAGCATGATCCCCAGGGCGACCGGGCTGCCCAGAGACTCCGCGAGTCCCGACAGTCCCCCGACATTGACGCCGGCGGCGAAGAACGCGAAGATCGGCACCGCGATCACCGCCGACGGGATGCTCCACTTGTCGGCGAACTGCGCCGCCGGACCGTGGCCCTCGGTGCCGTGGATGCCGTCGTGCGCGTGGAAACCGCGATGGTCCCCGGTCCGCCGTCCGCCGTGGCGCTTGGCGGCCACCGGCACCATGAACCCGAGGAGGACACCGGCGATCGTCGCGTGGATCCCCGAAGCGTGGACGAGCGTCCAGGTGGCGAACGCCAGCGGGAAGAGCAGCCACCAGGCGTGGATGCCCCGCTGCACGGCGACGGCGAACGCGAGCAGGGGAAGCAGCGCCAAGCCCAGCGGCAGCCAGGAGAGGTCGTCGGTGTAGAAGATCGCGATGATGGCGATCGCCAGCAGATCGTCGACGACGGCGAGCGTGAGCAGGAACGTCCGCAGCGACGGCGGCAGGAACTTGCCGACCATCGCGATGATCGCCACGGCGAAGGCGATGTCGGTCGCCGCGGGGATCGCCCAGCCGCCCAACGCGCTGCCGCCGGAGTTGAGGTTGACGAGGACGTAGAGGAGCGAGGGGATCGCGACGCCGCCCACGGCCGCCGCGACGGGCACTGCGGCGGTCTTCGGATTGCGCAGCTTGCCGGCGACGAACTCCTCCTTGAGCTCGAGGCCGACGACGAAGAAGAAGATCGCGAGGAGACCGTCGGAGGCCCAGCTGCTCGCGGAGAGATTGAGCTTGAGCGCCTCGGGGCCGAACTTCGTCGACCGCACGGTCTCATACCAGTCGGCGGCCGGTGAGTTCGCGATGATGAGCGCCGCAGCCGTCGCCGCGAGCAGGAGGATGCCGCCGACGGCATCGTGTTTGAGCACGCGGGCGAGGCGCTCCCGCGCAGGCGGTGCGGTGACGGTGGAGGGAGTCGGATCAGTGGGGTTCGGGACAGCCGAAGACATCGGTGGGGTCGCTTTCGCAGAGGTGAGCAGAGAACGCGAGTGCGCGACGATCCGGTGTGCGGTCAGCTCTGCCGAGCGGAAGAGATGCGGATGCGCGCGGTCAGCGCCGTGGCGGCGGGCAGCCGGCGATCTCACCGTGGGCGTTCGTGCCCCACGAGCTCATCCACCCGTTCGTGCCGTTCGACAGCGTCGTCACGATCTTCGCCTTCGGGAAATCGGCAGCACGAGCTGCTTCGAGACGGGACGCGACGGAGTAGGGCACCGTTCCACCCTAGCGAGTCGCCCGACCCGGTTCCAAACGGTTCGGCATCTGGACTCGTCCTCGTGCTAGCGTGCTGGCATACCTCCAGCGCCCACGAGAACAGGGAGAATCGATGACGGTCTCAACCGCCGACCTCTGGGATGAACGAGGTCCCGAGCTCTACTCGATCGCACTGAACTTCACCGACTTCGGGGACAAGGTCGCGTTCTCCGGTGCGGCCCGGACCGTGCGGTGCTTCGAGGACAACGCCCTCGTCAAGACGGTGCTCTCCCAGCCCGGCGACGGTGCCGTCCTCGTCATCGACGGCGGCGGCTCGATCGCCACGGCGCTCATGGGCGACATGATCGCCGGGCTCGCGATCGACAACGGCTGGGCCGGTGTCGTCATCAACGGTGCCGTGCGCGATCGCGAGGTCCTCTCGACCCTCGACATCGGCATCAAGGCGCTGGCGAGCAATCCTCGCAAGAGCGGCAAAACGGGCGCGGGCGACCACGACGTCACCGTCGAGTTCGGCGGTGCGACGATCCGCCCCGGCGCCATGGTCTTCGCCGACGCCGACGGAGTCGTCGTCGACCGCTGACGACCAGACATCCGATCTCAGCCCCCGCACTGCCCTCGAGCATCTCCGGCGCTGCGCGCCTCGCGCACTCCCACCTCGGCGAGCCATTCCGCACAGCACACCCTTGACCACTTAAACATCCTATGTTTAGACTCAGGTCAGCGAAACGATTCCCTGAACCGACCGATCGCTCCCAGAACCGGCCGTTCAGACATCCGATCACAACGCTGCTGTTGTGCGAAAGGACGAAATGTCTCAGATCACTGCGATCGACGTCGTCGACCTGCGATTCCCCACCTCGGCGAGTCTCGACGGTTCGGATGCGATGAACCCCGACCCCGACTACTCCGCCGCCTACCTCATCGTCTCCACCGATGCCGGCGATGCCGGCCACGGCTTCGTCTTCACGATCGGCCGCGGCAACGACATCCAGACCGAGGCCGTGCGCGTCATCGCCGAGACCCTCATCGGGCGTGAGGTCGAACCGATCCTCGCCGACATGGGCGGCTTCTGGCGCGACCTCGTCCACGACTCCCAGCTGCGCTGGCTCGGCCCGGAGAAGGGCGTGAGCCACATGGCCATCGGCGCGATCGTCAACGCGATGTGGGACCTCAGAGCCAAACGCGCGGGACTGCCCCTCTGGGAGCTCCTCGCCGGGATGAGCCCCGAGGAGATCCTCGACCTCCTCGACTTCCGCTACCTCAGCGACTTCATGACCCGCGACGACGCCCGCGCCATCCTCGACGCCGCCGAACCCGGGAAGGCCGAGCGGATCGCCGAGCTCCGCGAGACCGGATACATGGCCTACACGACGACGCCCGGCTGGCTCGGCTACTCCGATGAGAAGCTCGCCCGCCTGTGCCGAGAGGCCATCGACGAGGGCTTCTCCCAGATCAAGCTCAAGGTCGGCGCGAACCGCGACGACGACATCCGCCGCCTCGGCATCGCCCGGGAGATCTGCGGACCCGGGTTCCCCATCGCCATCGACGCCAACCAGCACTGGGACACCGCCGAGGCGATCGACTGGATCGGCGACCTCGCCCGGTTCGACCTCCGCTGGGTCGAGGAACCGACCTCCCCCGATGACATCCTCGCCCACGCGGCCATCCAGCAGGGCATCGCCCCGGTTCCGGTGGCCACCGGCGAACACTGCCAGAACCGCATCGTCTTCAAGCAGATGCTCGAAGCCGACGCCCTGCGCGTGATGCAGATCGACGCCACCCGGGTCGCCGGGGTCAACGAGAACATCACCAACCTCCTCCTCGCCGCTCACGCGGGAGTGCCCGTGTGCCCGCACGCCGGCGGCGTGGGACTGTGCGAACTCGTCCAGCACCTCTCGCTGTTCGATTTCGTCGCGGTCTCGGCGACGATGGACGACCGCTGCATCGAATACGTCGACCATCTCCACGAGCACTTCGTCACCCCCGTCGACGTCCACGACGGCAGATACTGGCCGCCCTCGGCACCGGGCGCCGGCGCCGAGATCCTGCCCCGGACGCTCACCGACTTCGCCTACCCCGACGGCCCCGAATGGACAGCGCGCATCGCTGCGGCGACCACCTCGGCGACACCGGTCCCCGAATCCGCCTGATCCCCGCCTTCTGCTCCCGGCTGCCTTGACACCGCTCGGCGCAGCGCGCCCCTGCGCACGGCACCCCAGCATGATGACCATCACCTCGTGAGAAACCAGGTTCCCTGCTGTGACTGACCATTCGACCACTGACACCGGGCTCGCCCGCAACCACGCGAACGAACCCATCCCGACCAAGATCATCTTCATCGCCATCCTCGCCGGCTTCTCCGGACTCCTCTACGGCTACGATTCGGGAGCGATCTCCGGAGCCCTGCCCCTGCTCACCGAGCAGATGGGCCTCGATGCCGGGCAGCAGGGACTCATCACCTCCCTCCTGCTCTGGGGAGCACTCCCCTCGATCATCGGCGCCACCCTCGCCGCCCGCCGTTTCGACCGTCGTCACCTCCTCATCGTCGCCGCGGTGATCTTCTTCCTCGGATCCCTCGCCTGCGCGTTCGCCCCGACCCCCGAGGTCCTCGGCGCCGCCCGCTTCTTCCTCGGCCTCGGCGTCGGCATCGCCAACATGTTCGGACTCATCTACCTCTCCGAACTCTCCCCCACCCGCATCCGCGGCCTGCTCACCGGCCTCTACCAACTCGCCGTCAACTTCGGCATCCTCGCCGCCTACATCGTCGGCGACGCCTTCCAGGCCTCGGGTCTGTGGGAGTGGATACTCGGCATCGGCGCGATTCCCGCCGCCGTGTTCTTCGTCGGCATGATCCTCTCCCCGGCCAGCCCCCGCTGGCTCATCACCCGCGGACGCGACGACGACGCGCTGGCCGTGCTCACCTCCCTGCGGGGGACGGAGGAGATCGCCCGCCTCGAGTTCGACGACATCAAGTCGAGCCTCGCCCAGCAGGACAGCGGCCTGACCGCCCTGACCCATTCGGCGAGGCGGCCGATGACCGTCCTCCTCGTCCTCACGTTCTTCCAGGTCTTCACCGGCATCAACGCCGTCGTCTACTATGCGCCGATCATCTTCGCTCAGTCGGGCATGGGCGACCGGGCCGGCAGCTACGCGAACTACGGGGTCGGCATCGCCCTCGTCGTCTCCACGGCGATCGCCCTGCCGATCATCGACCGGCTCGGCCGCGTCCGGCTGCTCGCGATCTCGATGCTCGGCCAGACGATCGCCATGCTCGCCCTCTGGCTGCTGCCCGACGCAGGCTGGATCAGCATCGCCGCCGTCTTCGCCTACACCTTCGCCTTCGGCATCGGCATGGGCCCGGTGTTCTGGCTTCTCGTGCCCGAGGTCCTGCCCCTGTCCGTGCGGGCGATCGGCACCGGCGTCATCACCTTCGCCCAGTACCTCTTCAACGCGATCTTCGCGTGGGCGTTCCCCGTCGCCCTCGATGCGATCGGACCGCTCGTCTTCCTCCTCTTCGCCCTCCTCTCGGCCGCGGCCCTGTGGTTCGTCCTCACCCGCGTCCCCGAGACCTCGGGCCGCTCGCTCGAGGAGATCGAAGCATACTGGAGAACGTCGGCCGCCTCGGCGACGAAGCAGAGCTGAACCCGGCACCCACGAGAGGAGCGACCATGCTCACCACCCCGCTCACCCACCCCGAACTCCTCGCCGCGCTCGCCCGGTGCGGTCACGGCACGAAGATCCTCATCGCCGACGGCAACTACCCGCATCTCACCGGAGTGCCCGCCGGCACCACCCGCATCGCGCTCAACGTCACCCCCGGGCTGCTCACCGTCGATCAGATCCTCGAGCCGCTCGCCCGGACCATCCCGCTCGAGGCGTGCGAGTTCATGCTCACCGCCGAGGCCGGGACCGCACCGGCAGTCGACGGGTACGCCGCACTGCTGCCCGGAGTGCCGTTCACCGGTCATGAGCGCTTCGCCTTCTACGACACCGCACGGCAGCCCGATGTCGGGCTCATCATCGCCACCGGCGATCAGCGCCAGTACGCGAACCTCCTGATCACCGTCGGAGTCGTGACCCCATGACCGGTGCCCCGCCGCAGGTCGTCGACTCCCACCTCCACCTGTGGGACCGTCGCCGCTTCTCCTACCCGTGGATGACGGAGCTGCCCGCCCTCCCGGAGACGAGCCTGCCGGACCAGAGAAGAGCGACCGCGACCGCGGCGATCGTCATCGAAGCCGGTATCAGTGCTGATCAGCGAACCGATGAGGTCGAATGGCTGACCGCCCTCGCGGCGGAGGAACCGCTCATCCGCGGCATCGTCGCCGCCGTCGACTTCACCGACCCCCACCTCGCCGAGGTGGTCGCCCGGCTCGCCGACACCCCACTCGTCGTCGGGGCGCGGGACAACTTCGAGTCCCGCCCCGCCGGTGACCTCGACCCCCGCACCTCGCCGACAGCCGGAGCGCTGCTGCGCGGAATCGACTGCGCGCGCCGGGCCGGGCTGACCGTCGACCTCTGCGTCCGCGCCGACCAGCTGGCCGAACTCGACGCGCTGCTCACCTCGGTCGTCGCGGTGACCGGCTCGGCCGACGGGCTCGTCCTCGACCATCTCGGCAAGCCCCTGCCCGCCGCTCCCGTTTTCTCCTTCGAGGAATGGGCGGAGGCGTTGAGCGCCCTGGCCGCCCATGCCGGCCTGCACGTGAAGTTCTCCGGACTGCCCGGCCAGATGCCCGGTGCCGTCGACCCCGCGACGGCCCGGGAGCTCGCGGACCGCTTCGTCGGCGAGGTGCTCACGGCCTTCGGTCCGGAGCGCACGATGTACGGCTCCGATCACCCCGTCTCGACGACCGGCCACGGCCTCGGGGACGACGACTGGGAGCAGGCGGCGGCCGCAGCGCTGCGGCACGTCGTCGACGACACGGACTTCGCCGCTGTCATGGGCACCACCGCGGCGGACTTCTACCTGACGAGGAGGACTCAGTGACTGACAAGAACCCCGTCGTGCAGCGCCTGCACGACCTGCGCACCCTCGGCTTCGGGGGCGCCCCGATCGGCAATCTCTACCGCGTCATCGACGACGCGACGGCGACCGCGGCGGTGGCCACGGCCTGGGAGCTGGGCATCCGGTACTTCGACACCGCACCCCATTACGGTCTCGGGCTCAGTGAGCGCCGCCTCGGCGAGGTCCTCTCCGACCGGCCCCGCGAGGACTTCCTCCTCTCGACGAAGGTCGGCCGGCTCATCCGCCCCGCCGACGCACCCCGGGACTGGGACGACGAGGGCTTCGCCGTCCCCGGTGACCTCCACCGGGTGCGCGACTACTCTGCCTCCGGGGTGCGCCGGTCGATCGAGGAGTCGCTGACGCGCCTGCGCCTCGACCGCGTCGACATCGTCTACATCCACGACCCCGACGACTACTGGCAGGACGCCCTCGACGGTGCGGTTCCCGAACTCAACCGACTCCGCGACGAAGGCGTCATCGGGGCGTGGGGTGCGGGAATGAACCAGGCGGAGATGCTCACCCGCTTCGTCCGCGACACCGACATCGACGTCGTCATGCAGGCCGGCCGCTACACCCTCCTCGAACAGGGCGGGCGGGACGAGCTCATCCCCGCGGCCGCGTCCCGTGGGGTCGGCGTCGTCAACGTCGGCGTCTTCAACTCCGGCATCCTCGCCAACGCCGACCCCCGGCAGCAGGCGAAGTACAACTACGAGGACGCTCCGCGGGAGGTCCTCGACAAGGCGGAGAAGCTCGCGGCACTGGCGACCGCGCACGGCACGAGCCTGCCGGCCGCCGCCGTCCAATTCAGCCTCCGCGATCCCGCCATCACCAATGTCACCCTGGGCATGCGCACGGCCGAGCAGGTCGAACGCAACGTCGCCCTCGCCCACGCCGAGGTCCCCGAAGCGTTCTGGGCCGCCGCCGTGGCCGATGGTCTGCTCGCCGTCGACCCGCTCACCTACGCAGACCACCCGGGCACTGTCGACCCGGGCGCAGGCGGCCAGTAGAGCACGAGCCTGTGCCCCGCACTCACCGCACCACACCGACCGGAAGGAACCATGACCGCCATGACCACCGCTGAAGAATTCGCCGGCCTCACCGCCCTCGTCACGGGAGGGGCCTCGGGCATCGGCGCCGCCGTCACCGAACAGCTTCTGGCAGCCGGCGCGAACGTCGCCGTCCTCGACCTCGATCCCGCGGGCTCCCCCGCGGGTGCCCTGGCGCTGCAGTGCGACGTCTCCGACCGGGACTCCGTGGAGGCGGCCGTCGCCGCGGCAGCATCCGAGTACGGCGGCATCGACATCGTCGTCAACAACGCCGGCATCGGGGCGCAGGGGCAGGTCGATGCCAACGACGACGCCGAATGGAATCGCGTGCTCGGCGTCAACGTCATCTCCGTCGCCCGCGTCACCGCGGCCGCACTGCCACACCTGCGCCGGTCCGAGCACGCCGCGGTCGTCAACACCTCGTCGATCGCCGCGACGGCGGGGCTGCCCGACCGCGTCCTCTATTCCGCCTCGAAGGGGGCGATCTACTCGATGACGCTCGCGATGGCCGCCGACCACGTCCGCGAGGGCATCCGCGTCAACGCCGTGTGCCCGGGCACCGCGAACACCCCGTGGGTGATGAAGGGCCTGATGGCGAAGGCGGAGAACCCCGAGGAGGAGCTGCGCCAGCTCAATGCGCGCCAACCCCACGGTCGTCTCGTCGAACCCGCCGAGGTGGCCCGGACGATCCTCTTCCTCGCCAGCCCGCTCCAGGGTTCGACGACCGGCACGGCGATCGCCGTCGACGGCGGCATGCAGGGGCTGCGTCTGCGCGCGGAGTGAGGCTCAGCCCGCGCCCGGTCCGGGGGCGTCGTCGGCGACGACGTCGACCTCGTCGACCCAGCGCTGCACGCCGGTGACGTGGAGGATCATCATCGACTGCGCCAGACGCGCGTCTCCGGCGGCGAGGGCGTCGATGATCGCCCGGTGCTCATCGAGGGTGCGCTCGATGGCGCCGGGATCGGTCATGCCCCGCCAGGTCCGCGCCCGCGTCGTCTTCATCGACACGGCTTCGAGCATCGCGGCGAGGTAGTCGTTGCCCGCGTGCTTGGCGATCGTCGCATGGAAGTCGAAGTCGTGGGAGACGAGGGATTCGACCGAGTCGGGGTCGGTGTCCCTGATCGTCTGCCGCAGATCCTCGAGCCCGGCCGCGTCGATGCGGGTCGCCGCGCGGTACGCGGTCTCGGCTTCGAAGATGCGCCTGACCTCGAGGATCTCCCGCAGCGACCCCGAGGCGTGGACGTCGACGAGGAAGGACACCGCCTCGGTGAGGTCCTCGGCCGAGAGCGAGGTGACGTAGGTTCCCGACCCGCGTCGCACGTCGAGGACGTTGATGAAGTCGAGGGCCTTGACCGCCTCCCGCAGGGAGTTGCGGGAGAGGCCGAGCCGCTCGGAGAGCTCGGCCTCCGGGGGCAGACGGTCCCCCGGCCTGAGCTCACCGGTGACGATGAGGTCCTTGATCTTGTCGAGCGCGTCATCCGTCAGTGCCATGGCTCCAACCTTATGTCCTCACCGGGCATGATCGTCGGCACCACCGCGGTCGCCGAGGCGGATGATCCTCACTCGTAGAGGAGCTCGGCGATCTGCGGGTCCTCGATGTTGTTCTTGTCGTACCAGTAGAACGCGGTCGGGATCTGCTTCTCCAGGTCCTTCCCGTCGATCGCGTCGACGGCGGCCTGCACGGTCTGGCTGCCGATGTCGAGCGGGCTCTGCGTGACCGCGCCGAGCATCGACCCGTCCTTGATCGCGTCGAGCTGGGCCTTGCCCGAGTCGAAGCCGACGATCGTGACGTCGGTGTTGCCGAGCTCCTTGGCTCCTTGGACGACGCCGATCGCCGCACCTTCGTTCGTGCCGTAGAGACCGGCGAGGTCGGGATTGGCCTGGAGCATCGCCTTCGTCGCGTCCGCGGACTTCGCCTGGTCGCCGTCGGCGTTCTGCTCGGCGACGATCTCGATGTTCGGCTCGTTCTGCTCGAGGTACTCGACGAAGCCGTCGCGGCGTTCGACTCCGGTCTGGGCGGTCTCCGAATGGGTGACGATCCCGACCTTGCCCTCCCCGCCGAGGGCTTCGGCGAGCTTCTTCGCATCCTCTGCGGCAGCGGCCTTGTTGTCGGTGGCGACGGTGGTCAGCGGGATGTCGCTGTCGACTCCGGAGTCGAAGGCGATGACGGGGATGTCGTTCGACTGCGCCTGCTGGAGCAGCGGGATGACGGCCTTGCTGTCGAGCGCGGCGATCGCGACTGCGTCGGGCTGCTTGTCGAGCGCCGTCTGCAGCTGGGTGACCTGCTGTTCGACGTCGGTCTCGCTGTCGGGGCCCTCGAAGGTCACGGTGACGCCGAGTTCCTTCGCCTTCTCCTCGGCTCCCGTCTTCACCGTCTGCCAGAACTGGTGCTGATAGCCCTTCGAGATGATCGCGATCGTCCGCTCTCCGTCCCCGCCGCTCGATCCGGTGTCGGCCGAACCGCAGCCGGTGGCGATGAGGGCGATGGACGACAGTGCCGCGAGCGAGGTGAGCAGCTTTCCTATCCTCATGGTGATCTCCTTCGATTCTTCGTGTGGGCGATGGTGGGTCAGAGTGGTGCGGATCCGGTGGAGGAGTTCTTCTTGCGCACGATGTCGAGGTAGACGGCGAGCAGCACGACGACGCCGATGGCCACCTGCTGCCATTCCTGGGCGACGCCGGCCATGCGCAGACCGTTGTCGAGGACGGCCATGATGAGGGCGCCGATGACGGTGCCGACCATCGACCCGCGGCCTCCGGCGAGCGAGGTGCCGCCGATGATCACCGCGGCGATCGCCTGGAGCTCGATGCCGGCGCCGCCGGTCGGCTGCGCCGAACTGAGACGGGAGGCCGAGAGCACCCCGGCGAGGCCGACGAAGAGCCCGCAGAGGACGTAGACGGAGATCAGCCAGCCGCGGACGTTGACGCCCGAGAGCCTCGTGGCCTTCTCGTTCGAGCCGATCGCGAACGCCGTGCGGCCGATGAGGGTGCGCTGGAGGACGATGACCGAGACGACGATGAGGATGAGGAAGAGCACGGTGCCCAGCGGCAGCCGCATTCCCGGGATGAGCGAGACATTCATGATCGCCCCGAAGCCGGGGCTGTCGGTGAAGTAGATCGGCTTGGTCCCGCTGACGACGAGCGACAGTCCCTGGGTGATCATCATCATGCCGAGCGTGGCGATGAACGGCGGCAGCCCGAGGACGGCGACGTTGAAGCCGTTGACGAGGCCGATGAGGCCGCCGAAGGCGATCGTCAGGGCGATCCCGACGATGAGCGGCAGACCCATGTTCGTGATGAAGACCCCGGCCATGACTCCGCAGAGGATCATCCCCGTGCCCACGGACAGGTCGATGCCGCCGGTGATGATGATGAACGTGACGCCGAGGGCGAGCAGCCCGACGGTCGTCACCGTGGTGAGGATCGTCGAGAGGTTCGTGACGGTGAGGAACGAATCGGGGTTGATGATCGCGAAGACGATGATGATGACGATGAGGCTCGCCACAGCGAGGAGCTGCTGCAGCGAGTTGCGCCAGAAGCTGCGCGTCCCGGCGGGACGACCGGTGGCGGCGGCCGGGGCATCAGAGGTCTGCGGGCGGGCGGCGGAAGCGGTTTCGGCATTCATTCAGGCGACGATTCCCATCGATTCGGTGTGCTGCGTGGCCAGGGCCATGACGGAGTCCTGCGTGGCATCGGCGGCGGTGAGGATGCCGGTGAGGCGGCCTTCGCTGAGCACGGCGATGCGGTGTGAGAGCAGGAGGACTTCGGGCAGTTCGGAGGAGATGACGATGATCGACTTGCCCTGCGCGCTGAGCTCGCGCAGCAGGGCGTAGATCTCGGCCTTCGCGCCGACGTCGATGCCCCGGGTGGGTTCGTCGAAGATGAAGACGTCACAGTCCTTGACGAGCCATTTCGCGATGGCGACCTTCTGCTGGTTGCCGCCGGAGAGCTTCTCGAGCACCTGCGCGATCGACGGCGTGCGGATCCGCAGCCGTGACACGAGATCACGGGCGGTGGTATCGATGGCCGTCTCGTCGGTGAATCCGAAGCGGCTGAAGCGCCGCAGACTCGGCAGGGCGATGTTGTCGCGGACGCTCTGCCCCACGAGCACGCCGAGCTGCTTGCGGTCCTCGGACAGGTAGCAGATCCCCAGCCGCGCGGCCGCCGCCGGACTGCCGATCGTCACGCCTCGGCCGTTGACGGTGACCGTGCCGGCGGTCAGGGGGTCAGCGCCGATGATCGCGCGGGCGGTCTCCGTGCGGCCGGCTCCCATGAGACCGGCGAGTCCGAGGATCTCACCGCGGCGGAGGTCGAAGCTGATGCCGCGCAGCTTCGCCTTCGTCTGCAGGTCCGTCACGGCGAGGACCACCTCGGCGGAGTCGTCATGGGCGGGTGCGTCGGCGACGGCGGCGAGTTCACGACCGACCATCATGCGGATGACCTCGGGCATCTCGGTCGTCGCGGTCGGCACGGTGCCGATCTTCTCGCCGTCGCGGATGACGGTGATCCGCTCCGTGATGGCCTTGAGCTCGGGCATCCGGTGCGAGATGTAGATGACACCGGTCTCCGGGGTGATGAAGCGGCGGATGAGCCCGTGGAGGACCTCGACCTCCTCATCGTTGAGGGCGGCGGTGGGTTCGTCCATGATGAGGATCCGCGCATCCTGGTTGAGCGCCTTCGCGATCTCGACCATCTGCTGCGCGGCGACGGTGAGCCGCCCGACGACGGCGCGCGGGTCGAGCGCGAGACCGAGCCGGCTGAAAAGGGCCTGCGCATCCCGGTTGAGCTGACGTTCGCTGATGAAGGGACCGATGCGCGGTTCGCGGCCGAGATAGATGTTCTGGGCCACCGTGAGATCCTCGACGAGGTTGAATTCCTGGTGGATGATGGCGATGCCGAGGCGCTCGGCGTCGGTCGTCGACCCGATCGTCACCGGGGTGCCGTCGATGCGGAACTCCCCGGCGTCCGGGGTGTAGACGCCCGAGAGCAGCTTCATCAGCGTCGACTTCCCGGCTCCGTTCTCCCCGACGAGGCCGAGGACCTCTCCGGGATACAGGTCGAGGTCGACGTCGGAGAGGGCTCTGACGCCGGGGAAGGATTTGGCGGCGCCGCGGATGTCGAGCAGCGGAGTGCTCGTCGTCTCTGACATGTGGCGGTGACTCCTCGTTGAATACCGTGTCCCACGTCATCACGCGAGACATCCTATGTCTGTTGCTCAGACTAGAGGCACAGTCGAGCAAAGACAAGATCTCGCCGGGATTGTTTGTCGAAACGCAATGGATGGATTGTCAATACATTGGATGACTGTGTGGAGTTTTGCCGGTCCCGCTTGAGCGTCCGGTGCGCACGGCAAGGCTCTTCCGTCCCGCCGGGCATGGCCACCGCACTCCACCGCGGATATACTTCAATATTCAACCATCTTGATCTGGAGCGCCCGATGACCCCTGCACCCAGCACCGTCCTCCCACCCGATGCCGGAATGGACGCCGTGACCCTGCGCGTCGGCGACCTCGACCTCATGACCGACTACTACCGGAATGCGCTCGCCCTCGAACCGCTCGAGGAGGCCTCCCGGGGGCGCGAGGTCCATCGCGTCCTCGGCCGCGGCACGACGCCGATGGTGAAGTTCGTCTCGACCCCGGACCTGCCGGTCGGAAGCCGCCGGAGCGCCGGACTCTTCCACACCGCCTTCCTCTTCGAGACCCCCGAATCCCTGGCCGCGACCGTCGCACACGCCGCGGCGAACACCCGCAGCCGGTTCCTCGCCGCCCAGGATCACCTAGTGTCGCAGGCGTTCTACTTCTCCGACCCCGAGGGCAACGGCATCGAACTCTACGTCGATCGGGACCGCGCGCAGTGGGGCCACTCCCCTGCCGGCGAGATCGAGATGGACTCGATCGGCTTCGACCCCAACGCCTTCCTCCGCGAGCATCTCGACAGCGGCACGCTGACGAGCGCATCGGAGCTGCCCGGCACCGTCGGCCATGTTCACCTGCAGGTCGGCGATCTCGATCGAGCCCGCGAGTTCTACGTCGGCGCGCTCGGCTTCGAACCGACGAACTCGACGATGCCCGGGGCCGTCTTCGCCTCGGCCGGCGGCTACCACCATCACGTCGCGATGAACACGTGGAACAGCCTCGGTGCGGGACCGCGGGCCGCGAGCCTCGGCCTCGGCGATCTCGCGATCACGGTGCCGGCACGCGAGGACCTCGATGCCCTCGTCGAGAGGCTGACGGCGCGGTCGCTGCCGTTCGCCGACGAGGAGCGCTCGGTGCGCCTGGCCGACCCGTGGGGCACGCAGGTGACCGTCGGGGTCGGCGGCAGCACGCTCGAGGAGACCCTCGAGCGCTGAGGGCTCAGCGCCCGGCCGGATCGCGCTCAGCCGGATGGCGTTCGGCGGGATCGCGCTCGGCGGGATCGCGCTCGGCGGGATGGCGCTCGGCCGCGGCGACGACGGCCTCGGGCCGCAGGTCGAGGCGGCGCAGGAGCTGCGCGTTGAGGGCGACGACGACCGTCGAGGCCGACATGAGGATCGCGCCGACGCTCATCGGCAGGACGAACCCGATCGGCGCGAGGATGCCCGCGGCCAGGGGGACGGCGAGGAGGTTGTAGCCGGCGGCCCACCAGAGGTTCTGCTTCATCTTACGGTAGCTGGCCCGCGAGAGCTCGAGGACGGAGAGCACCGAGCGGGGATCGTCGGAGGCGAGGATGACTCCCGCCGAGCCGATCGCGACGTCGGTGCCCGCACCGATCGCGATGCCGACATCGGCCTGCGCGAGGGCGGGGGCGTCGTTGACGCCGTCGCCGACCATCGCGACCGTCTTCCCCTCGGCCTGGAGTTCGGCGACCTTCGCCGCCTTGTCCGCCGGGCGCACGCCGGCGAAGACCCGGTCGATGCCGAGGTCAGCGGCCACGGATCGGGCGACCGCCTCGGCGTCGCCGGTGATCATGACGACCTCGATGTCCTGGGCGTGGAGGGCCTCGACAGCCTGCCGGGACTCGGCCCTGATCTCATCGGCCAGGCGCAGCGCGCCGACGACCTGCCCGGCGACGAGGACGTGGAGGATGATCGCTCCCTCGGCCCGCCAGGTCTCGGCGACCGCGGCCTCGACGGCACCGCGGGCACTGAGCAGGTAGGGTCCGCCGACCTCGACCTCGGTGCCGTCGACCTCGGCGCGCACTCCGACGGCCGGTGAGGACGAGAAGTTCCGTGCCGTCGGCACGGTCAGTCCCCGCTCGTCAGCGGCGCGGACGATCGCTCGGGCGAGCGGGTGCTCGCTGTCCGTCTCGGCCGCGGCGGCGAGAGCGAGCACCTCGTCGTCGCTGCGCGTCCCGGTCGTCTCGACGGCGGTGACGGTCGGCTCGCCCTTCGTCAGGGTTCCCGTCTTGTCGAAGAGCACGGCGTCGACGGTGCGCATCGTCTCGAGCGCGAGTCGGTCCTTGATGAGGACCCCGGCGCGTGCGGCGCGTTCCGTGGCGATCGAGACGACGAGCGGGATCGCCAGCCCCAGGGCATGGGGGCAGGCGATGACGAGGACGGTGATCGTGCGCACGACCGCCGTGTCGGGCATGCCGACGAGAGTCCAGACGATCGCGGTGATGACGGCGGCGCCGAGGGCGAACCAGAACAGCCAGGCCGCGGCGCGGTCGGCCAGTCGCTGGGCGCGTGAGGAGGAGTTCTGGGCGTCGGCGACGAGTTTGCGGATGCCGGCCAGCGCGGTGTCGTCACCGGTCGCGGTGATCTCGATCCGCAGGCCCGAGTCCGTGGCGACGGTGCCCGCGACGACGGTGTCGCCGACGCTGCGGCGCACCGGCCGGGACTCCCCGGTGATCATCGACTCGTCCATCTCCGCGGTGCCGTCGACGATGCGCCCGTCTGCCGGCACAGCGGAGCCGGGGCGGACGAGGACGACATCGCCGACGACGAGGTCGGCCGGTGCGACCGTCACGGTGGTGCCGTCGACGATCTTCACCGCCTCATCGGGCAGGAGGGCGGCGAGGCTGTCGAGCGCCGAGGTGGTCTGCGCGAGCGAGCGCATCTCCAGCCAATGGCCGGCGAGCATGATGACGATGAGGAGTGCGAGCTCCCACCAGAAGTCGAGTTCGGGGTCGAGGATCCCCAGCGAGGCGCCCCACGAGGCGACGAAGGCGACGGTGATCGCGAGCGCGATGAGGAGCATCATCCCCGGCTTGCGGGCCTTGAGCTCGCTCCACCCGCCGGTGAGGAACGGCCTGCCGCCCCACACGTACATGACCGTGCCGAGCACCGGTGCGATCCAGCGCACCCAGCCCCACGGCCCCGATTCGGGCACCATGTAGCCGACGAGGTGGCCGAACATCGGGCTGAAGGCGATGACCGGCACCGCGATGACCGCCATGATCCCGAAGAGGCGGCCGAACACCGCGGCATGCCCGCCGTGGCCCCCGTGGCCGGAGTGGTCCATGCCCGAGTGGTCCATCCCCGAATGATCTATTCCCGAGTGATCCATTCCCGAGTGATCCATCGCCCCGTGCCCCGAGTGATCGTGGCCCGCGTGATCGTGGCCCGAATGTTCGTGGCCCGCGTGATCGGCCCCGGGCTGCTGGTGTCCGGCATGGTCATGGCCCGCATGGCTCTGCTCGAGTTCCGTCGCTCTCTGGTGATCCCGTTCCGTGTCCATATCGTCAACCTATACCCCCTAGGGGTATGAATCAAGGGTGATCTCGATGAATCCGGAAGAAATTTTCTTTGCACTTCTGAGCAGTTGTGGCACATACTTGCTCATCATGTGCATATCGGCGCGTCGCTGACTTTGCCCGCACCGCGCACCTCTGACCGGACCGACCGGTCAGCCTCAATGTGGAGGACCCATGGACCTGCAGCTCATCCTCGCCCTCGTCGCCGGGATCGCGACGATCGTCGTCATCGTCCTGGCCACACGCCTCGACGCCTTCATCGCCCTCCTCCTGGCGGCGATCGTCACCGGCATCGTCGCCGGTGAGGATCTGCTCTCGATCGTCGACGCCGTGACCACCGGGTTCGGCAACACCCTCGCGAGTATCGGAATCGTCATCGGCCTCGGCGTGGGCATCGGCAAGATCCTCGAGGTCTCCGGCGCCGCGGACTCGCTCGCCCGGGCCTTCCTCCGCGCCTTCGGCAAGGGACGTGAGCCCTGGGCGATGGGCACCGTCGGGTCCCTCGTCTCGATTCCCGTGTTCTGCGACTCCGGGTACGTCATCATGAACCCGCTCGCCCGCTCGATCGCCCGCGTCAAGCGCGGCGGCTACATCACCCTCGCCCTCGCCCTCGGCGCCGGCATGACGCTGACGCACCACATGGTCCCGCCGACCCCGGGCCCGCTCGCGGCCACCGGCATCCTCGGTGCCGATCTCGGAGCCGTCATCCTCACCGGTCTCGTCTTCACCGTCATCCTCCTGCCGGTCGTCGTCATCTACGCCCGCTGGATCGGACCGAAGCTCGAACCCTTCCTCAACGTCACAGTCAAGCACGACGTCTATACGAGGGTGACCGCGGGAGCCCCGGAGACCGCAGGGGCAGCGGAGACCGCAGGGGCAGCGGAGACCGCGGGGGCATCGGAGACCACGGCGCCGGGCACGTCCACCACGGAGACGACGTCCGCCGGAGGCGCAGCGGACGCCGGAGACGGCACCGGAAGCCCGCGGACCGCCGGTGGCAGGCAGCCGGGCGCGGTCCTCGGCTTCCTCCCGCTCATCATCCCGCTGCTCCTCATCGTCGCCAACACCGTGTCGACGGCGATCGACCGCAACGCCCAGGGGATGCTCGCCGGCGACGACTACGAACCGTCGGCGTGGGTCGCTCCCATCGCCTTCCTCGGCAACCCCGTCGTCGCCCTCATCATCGGCCTCGTCCTCGCCGTCTACACCCTCCTGCCGCGCCTGACCCCGCGCACCCAGGTCCAGGCCTGGCTCGCCGACGGCGCCGCCTCGGCCGGGCTCATCCTCCTCATCACCGGCGCCGGCGGCAGCTTCGGCATGGTGCTGCGCGAATCCGGGGTCGGAGACGCTCTCGCCGAGGCGATCGCCTCGATCAGCCTGCCCGCCCTCCTCGTGCCGTTCATCATCGCCTCCCTCGTGCGCATCGCGCAGGGTTCGGGCACGGTCGCCATGATCACCGCCGCTTCGGTGACGGCCCCGCTCATCGCCCCGCTCGGGCTCAGCCCGCTCGTCGCGGTCATGGCCTGCACCGCGGGATCGATGGTCTTCTCCTACTTCAACGACTCGTACTTCTGGGTCGTCACCCGCTTCGCCGGCCTCGACGGGGTGCAGGCGATCAAGGGCTGGTCGGGGATCACGACCGCCGTGTGGCTGGGTTCCATTCCGCTCCTCTTCGTGCTCGACTTGGTCGTATGAGCAGTGCAGACGGCGACGCTGAGACGTCGCGCATCCTCATCATCGCCGACGACCTCACCGGCGGAAACGCGTGCGGGGCCCTCTTCGCCGAGGCGGGTCTGCGGACGATCACCGTGACGTCCACGAGCGCGACGGAGACGGTCGACCTCGACGTCCTCCTCGACGACTACGACGCCGTCGTCCTCAACGCCGACTCCCGGCACCTGCCCGCCGCGACCGCGGCCGAGCTCACCGCACAGCTCGTGGCGAGCGCCGGGAACATCGACCTCGTCGCGTGCCGGATCGACACGACGCTGCGGGGCAACGTCGGGGTGAGCGCCGAGGCGGCGCTGACCGCCCGACGCCGGCTCGCCGCCCGCGCGGACGGCCCGGCGAAGAGCGTCATTGGGCTCTGCATCCCCGCCTTCCCGGCCGCCGGCCGCACGACGGTCGAGGGCCTGCAGCTGCTCGACGGGCGGCTGCTCGAGCACACGGAGCTGCGACGCGACGTCCGCTCCCCCATGCACACCTCCGATGTCGCCCAGATCCTGCGCGACGGCACCGACCTCGACTGCCATCTCATCGACATCTCCCAGGTGCTCGCCGGTCGCCATGCCGTCCGGGACGCGGTGCTCGCCGGCATCGCCTCGGGCGCCGACGTCATCATCGTCGATGCGCTCACCACCGAGCACATCGAACTCGTCGGCTCGGTCGTCGCCGCCGTGACCCGGGAGATCGCGGCGGAAGCACCCGATGCAGGGGCGCACCCGCCCGGCGGTGAGACCCTCGACTGGGTGACGATCGATCCCGGTCCCGGCAGCCTCGCCCTCGCCCTGCCGCTGCTCCCGACGCGGCCGAACGGGATCATCCTCGGGATCTCCGGATCGGCCACCGAGGTCACCCGCGCGCAGCTGGCCACACTGTCCGAAGACCCCCGCAACGCCGTCGTCCGCGTCGTCCTCGACGAGGACGGCCTGCCCGCTGTCGAGGCCACGATCGCCCGGGTCGAGGGCGTCACCTCGGCGAAGGCGATCATCATCGCCACCGTCGTCGACGCCTCCGATCTGCGCAGTCTCAGCGCCGCGGCCGCGGAGGAGACGACCCGCCGGCTCGCCGCCATCGCCGAGCTCATCATGACCTCCCCGGCCGTCACCGGCCTCTACACCACCGGCGGGGACATCACCGCCGCGGTGATGCGCGCGGTGGGCGCCGTCGGGATGGAACTCGAGCGGGAGATCATCCCGCTCGCCGTCGGCGGTCGCCTCGTCGGCGGACGCGCCGACGGCCTGCCCATCGTCACCAAGGGCGGTCTCATCGGCGACTCCGACACGGCAGCCCTCTGCCTCGACTACCTCATGGCGACCTCCCGGGTCGGGCAGGGATGAGCCCGATGCCGACCACCGACCGCACCACCGAAGGAGCATGACATGACCGCACCCGTCCTCGCCGTAACCGTGGGAGACCCCGTCGGGATCGGCCCGGAGATCACCGCCCAGGTGCTCGCGGAGTTCTCCGCCCGCGACGACCAGCACGGCGTCGCCGTCGCCGATCTCGCCGTGATGAGACGCGCCGTCGCCGTCCTCGGCCTCGACGTCGAACTCCGCCCGATCACCGACTTCGCGACCGCCTCGGCGGGAGAGGGCGTCATCGACGTCTTCGACATCGGCGTGTGTGGCACCGACCTGCCCGACTGGGGCGTCGTCGACGCGCGCGCCGGCCGTGCCGCGGTCACGGCCATCGAAGTCGCGACCAGGGCGGCGATGGATGAGGAGATCGCCGGCATCGTCACCGGACCGATCAACAAGGAGGCCGTGTGGCAGTCCGGCTCTGAGCACCTCGGGCACACGGAGATGCTCGGCGAGCTCACCGGGGTGACGAAGCAGGACACGATGTTCGTCGTCGAGAACGCGAAGGTCCCCGACCACAAGCTCCAGATCTTCTTCGCCACGCGGCACATGTCGCTGCGGAAGGCGATCGACGCGCTGTCCGTCGAGACGCAGATCGATTCGATCGAACGCGCCCATCGCGCCCTGCAGCTCTACGGGGTGACCGCGCCGCGGCTCGCCGTCGCCGCCCTCAACCCGCACGGCGGGGAGAACGGGGCATTCGGGGACGAGGAGATCGAGATCCTCCGCCCCGCCGTCGAGGCCGTCAACGCCGCCGGTCGCTTCGACGTCGCCGGCCCCATCCCCGCCGACTCCGTCTTCCACCAGGGGCTGATCGGGCGCTTCGACGGGATCCTCTCGCAGTACCACGACCAGGGGCACATCGCCTCGAAGACGTACGACTTCGACGGCACGATCTCCGTGACCGTGGGCCTGCCGATCCTGCGCACCTCCGTCGACCACGGCACGGCGTTCGACATCGCCGGGCAGGGACTCGCCGATGCCGGCACGATGCGCTCGGCCTACCGTGCGGCGATCGGCTATGCGCCCTTCGTCGACGGCATCCGCGCGGAGTACCTGCCGCGGTGATGGCCGTCCGCAGCGGCACGGCCAAGCGCCGCGACGCCATCCGGTCCCGGCTGAAGTCGGGGGCGTGGTCGATCCCGCGCCTGGCCGCCGAGCTCGGAACCTCGGAGTCGACGATCCGGCGGGATCTGCGGGAACTGGCCGACGCCGGCGAGGTCATCCGCACGATCGGCGGCGCGACCGCCGCCGGGTACGTCGAGCCCCCGCTCGGTCAGCGGATGGAGCAGCAGGCCGAGGCGAAGGACGCGATCGCCGCCCACGCCCTGAGCCACGTGAGCGCGCAGGTGCGCACGATCTTCCTCGACGCCGGATCGACGACCGTGCGGGTGGCCGAGCGCCTCCGCGACCGCGACGACCTCACCGTCATCACCCGCGGACTCGAGATCGCGCTGACGCTCGCGCACCCGAACGGTCCGCGTGTGACCATGGTCGGCGGTGAGGTCTCGACGCTCTCACACGGGACGACGGGGGCGCTGAGCGACCATGCGCTCGCGCGCGTCCACGTCGACGTCGCGTTCCTCGGCGCCGATGCCGTCGACCCGGACGTCGGCATCGGGGAGCCGACGCTCGCCGAGGCGAGGACGAAGGAGCTCATCGCCGAGCGCGCCCGCAGCGTCGTCGTCCTCGCCGACTCCTCGAAGTCCGGTCGCGAGGTCGCGGCCTGGGCGCCGCTGCCCGACGGGTGGATCTGGATCGACGAGACCGGCACGCGAGCCACCGGGTGAACTGCGGCGTCGCCGGACGCCCACGCGCCCTCGCTCGACGATCTGCACCAGGTCGACGTCACCCCGTCGTCGTCACGCAGGCGTCGTCAGACGCCTGCGGGTGCGAGCACGATGTCGAAGCGCGTGCGCGACCACGGCACGTCACCGAGGTCGCGGCCGTCGGGGGTCGGGGTGCCCGCCGGCTGACGCGCGAAGTCCTTGATGAGGGAGTCCTTGACGCCGAAGACCGAATCGCTGGTGAGCAGTTCGTCTCCGGAGACGAAGATGTGGGTGACGAGCGTGCGCAGACCCGGGGCCGTGACCATGAAGTGCAGGTGGCTCGCCCGCATCGGAGAGCGCCCCGTCGCCGCCAGCAGCCGCCCCACCGGTCCGTCGTCGGGAATCGGGTACGGAGTGGGGGTGAGCCCCCAGAACCGGAACGACCCGTCGTCGTCGGAGAACAGATGCGCCCGCCCGTAGACGCGGTCGTCATCGTGCTGGACGTCGTAGAGGCCGTCCTCGTCGGCTTCCCAGACCTCGATGCGGGCACCGGGCACGGGAGCCCCGGCGGTGTCGCGGACGACGCCTTCGACCCAGCACGGCTCTCCCACTCCTCCCCCGGCGATGTCCCCACCGGCAGGGATGAGCGGGGCGTCGTCGACGAAGAACGGTCCGAACACCGTCGCCTCGGTGGCGTCACGGTAGGGCTGGTTGCTCACGTTGATCGTCTGCATCGATGCGCCGAGGACATCGGAGAGGAGGATGAACTCCTGCCGGCGGTCGTCGGTGATGTGTCCGACATCGGTGAGGAAGCCGATCGCCCGGTTCCATTCGTCCTCGGTCAGCCGCACGTCGCGGATGAGTCCGTGGAGGTGGGTGACGACGGCGGTCATCAGCTGCCGGAGGCGGTCATCGGGGGTGCCGGAGAACGAGGCGATGACGGTGTCGATGAGCTTCTCCTCGACCTCGGCCGGGGTGAGTCCGGCACCGTCCCCGGCCGCCTCGGCGGCGATGCCGGTCCCGCCCGCCGAACCCTGCGGGGCGACGGTCTGCGGGTCGTCGCCGCGCCAGGCGGCGGTGAGCAGCGCCGTGAGATTCTCCCGCGTCACCGGCTGGGGATTGTCGTCGGGGATCGCTTCGAGGGCGAGGTCGACCGCCTCGGCGATGTCACCGGATGCGAATCCGAGCTCCGACAGTGCCCGCGGGGCGCCGACGGCCTCGCGCAGCCGCTGGAGTCCGGCGACCGCGGTCTCGGCTCCGAACGCCTCCGCCATCCGCGCCTCGGCCTCGGGCACGGCCGGGGCGTTGAAGGCGAGGACGTAGGGCAGGACGATCGCGTGGGTCTGGGCGTGCGGGAGGTCGAAGGTGCCGCCGAGGACGTGGGCGATCTTGTGGTGCATGCCCGATCCCGCCGAGGCGAAGGCGACGGCGGCGAGGTAGGCGCCGTAGAGCGTGGACTCGAGCCCTGTCAGTGCGGAGGACTCCGCGCCGAGCTGCGGCAGACCCTCGCGCAGCGCCCGGATGCCTTCGAGGGCGAGCGCCCGGTTGATCGGGTCGGCGGCCGGGGCCCACAGCGAGTCGATGCAGTGGGCGAGGGCGTTGAGGCCCGAGGCGACGGCGAGGTCGTGGGGCAGGTCGCGCAGGAGGTCGGCGTCGTAGATGACCGTGCGCGGCAGCACCGCATCATCGACCCCGGTGCGCTTGCGGCCGTTCTCGGTGCGCCCCCACACGTTCGTCGCCTCGGAGCCGGAGAACGTCGTGGGCACGGCGATGACGGGGATCCGCGTCTGCAGCGCGACCGCCTTCGCCAGTCCTGTCGCCGAACCGCCGCCGACGCTGACGACGAGGTCGATGTCGCCGACCTCGGCGGCGGCCACGGCACGATCGGCCACCTCAGCGGGCACGTGCATGACGACCTCCCGGTGCCACAGAGCCACCGGGAAGTGGTCGGTGAAGTCGGTGACCTTGTCCGCGGCGGATCCGGAGACGATGACCATGACCCGTTCGGCCCCGAGGCGCTCGACCTCTGCGGCGACTGCGGCAGCGGCCTGCCCGGTGCCGAAGACGACGCGCTGGCCGAGGGTGGTGTGCGTGAAATCGAAGGTCATGCGATGTCACCGAGCCTTTCGTCGGAGTCTGCCGGTCTCGTCGCCAGGATAGCGGCGAGAGCTGAGGTGAGCTGGTCGGCGGCGTCGTCGGGCAGAGACGGCACTCGCCACGCGACGTGCTTGTCGGGACGGACGAGGATCGCACCGTCCTCGGCGACGTCGCGGAGCCGATCCCAGTCGAAGTAGAGGTCGGTGACGTCGCGGTCGGGACCGATGACGACGGTGCCGATGTCGACGCCGAGGCGCTGCCCGGCCGCCTGCGCCGCCTCCTCCCAGCCGGCGCCGGTCGTCCCGGTGATGAGGGTGAACCGGGTGTACGGGGCGAGGTCGTGGGTGGAGAGCTTCTCCCGCGAGTTGCCGACCCAGGCATGGGGCAGGCGCACGCCGGGATCCGTGCCGGCCTGGTAGTAGAGCTCGGGGTCGCGCGGGTTCTCCGTCGGCTCCCGGTCGTCGGCGACGACGGCCGTGGAGACGTAGCGCTGTCCGAGTTCGACGCCGTGGGCGTTGAACTCGTAGTTCTTCACCTCCATCGCCTCCCTCACCTTCGCACGCACCGCTGCGCCGTCAGCTGTGGCGTCCTTGCGGGCGGCGATCGCCTGGTTCATCTCCTCCTCGGTCTGGTCGGGGGTGAGCCCGAGGGCGTCGAAGAGCTGGGCGAACTCGCGACCGGACTTGTTGGCGCGGGTGACGATCTGCTCGGCGACCGGAGCGCGTTCGGCGCTGTAGGTCTCGAGCAGGTCCTCTCCGGCCTCGCCGCGGAGGACGGCCGCGATCTTCCACGCGAGGTTGTAGGAGTCCTGGATCGAGGTGTTCGATCCCAGTCCGTTCGACGGCGGGTGCTTGTGCACGGCGTCCCCCGCGCAGAACACCCGGCCGGACTGGAGCCGGCTCGCATACTGTTCGTTGTTGCCCCACAGGGAGATCCCGGTGATCGTCGCCTCGAGGTCGGGGTCGCCGATGAGGTTGCGCACGATCTGCAGCGCGTCGGCCTCGGCGACCTCCGGCGGTCCCTGTGCGATGTCGAAGCCCCAGACGATGAGCCACTCGTTCCACGGCCTGACCATGCGGACGAGTCCCGCGCCGATCCCGCCGATGTTCGATCCCGGCTGGATGACCCAGTAGAGGACCGAAGGGCGGTGCCCGACGAGCGTCTCGAGGTCGGCGGTGAAGGTGATGTTCATCGACCCGGCGATGTCCATGTCCCCGACCATGGGCAGGTCGATGTCGGCGGCGACCTTCGACCGGGCGCCGTCGGCGCCGATGAGGTACTTCGCGCGGATCGTCAGCTCCCGGCCGGTCAGGCGGTCGAGGACCTGAACGTCGACGTGGTCGGGGTGCTGGGTGTGGGAGAGGTATTCGGCGGAGAAGCGGGCCTGCGTGCCCCGCATCGTCGCGTTCCTCACGAGGATCGGCTCGAGGTGGGTCTGCGGGATGTCGCAGGTGAGCGACGGGGAGGCGAGTTCGTAGTCGGCGTGCCGGGCCGGGTGGTTTCCCCAGGTGAGGATCCGTCCGATCTCCTCACCGGCGAGGGACGTGCAGAAGACGGTGTCGCCGATCATCTCGTGCGGGGTCGCCTCGGCGAGGACCTGGTCTTCGATGCCGACGTCGCGGAAGATCTCCATCGTCCGCTGGTTCGTGATGTGCGCCCGCGGGGTGTTCGCCGTCCACCGGTACTTCGTGATCATGATGTTGAGGATCCCGAGGGTCGAGAGGAACAGCGCCGCTGACGCCCCCGCCGGACCCGACCCGACGATGAGGACGTCGGTGTCGACGATGTCCCCCTTCGGGGCTGCTGTCTCTGCGACTCCGTCGTCGAAGATGACCATGGTGACTCTCCTTGTCGTGTGGTGCGGTGGTTTCCGCTTCCTGTCGTGTGCTGCAGACTGGCCTCGAGGGTGGCACGGGCCGGTGCGCGGGGTCATCTCGCCGAGGTGATCGTGGCCGAAATCGTCAAAAGCTGAGATCTGGCTCACGCCGGCACGGCTACGATGAGAGGCATGATCGCCAGCGCGGGAGACCCACCGGTGCGCGCGCGGTTCTCCACCGACGCCGCGCCTCCCGCGCGCCGCGTCGCGGACTGGGAGGCCTACCATGCCACGGCCCTCGTGGGGCTGCGCACCGTCTCCGCCGGCGGCGCCGCCTTCCGCGCGGTGACCTCGACCCTCGACCTCCCGCAGGTGCGCATCGCCAAGGTCACGGGCACGCCGCATTCCGTGCAGCGCGGGCCTGCCGAGATCGCCGGCCACCCGGCGTCCGGGGCGCTGCTCTACCTGCCGCTGCGGGGTGCGAGCACGTTCGCCCATCGGGCGGGACAGCTGACGCTGGAACCTGGCCGGGGCATCGTCGTCGACGGTGACACCGCGTTCGCGCGCAGCCTCGGGGCCGGGGTCGATGAGCTCGTCGTCCGACTTCCCCGCCGCACGCTCACCGATCTCACCGGCCGGTCCTCGTGGCCGACCCCGACCGCCCTCGACCTCGACGACTCCGCGAGCCCGACCGCACCGGGCAGGGCTTTCGCCGAGGTGGCCGAGGGCCTCATCGACCGCGGGCTCGGCGGGGGCGCGCCGCTTGAGGGGCGGCTCCTCGACCTGCTCGGCAGCGTGCTCACCGCGGCCTCTCCCGGTGGGAGCATCGTCGAGGAGGCGCTCACCGTCATCGCCGACCATCACCGGGAGCCCGATCTCGGTGCCGCGCGCATCGCCGGGCATCTCGGGGTCTCGGAGCGGCAGCTGACCCGCATCCTCGCCGAGGCGGGACTGAGCGTGCCCCGTGCCGTGCTCGGTGCCCGCCTCGACACGGCGGCCGGACTGCTCGCCGATCCGCGCGCCGCGGGCCTGAGCATGGCCGAGGTCGCCGCAGCCAGCGGCTTCCGGTCGGCGGCGCAGTTCTCCCGCACCTACCGCGACCGCTTCGCCGTCACTCCGCTGCGCCACCGCCGACAGCTCGCGGCCGCGCTGCCCGGCAGCTGAGCAGGGACCCGCCCGGTGAGCGAGGTGTCATCCGTTGAGGTTGTGGAGGGCGATGAGCTCGCGGGCGCGCTCACCGTCGCGCGCCGCGATCGCGTCGACGATCTCGACGTGGAGGTCGTAACGGGACCGCACGTACTCCGGCAGCGGAGCGTCAGCGCTGCCGGCAATGCTCACCGCGTGGTCCTCGAGCAGCCCGAGGACGCCGAGGTAGACGGATCGCAGCATCTGGCTCGGCGACGCCTCGGCGATGACGCGGTGGAGCGCCCAGTTGGCCCGGGCGAACTCGAGGTGCTCGCCGGCGTCGAGGGCCGCGCGCATCCTCTCCAGCTGCCCGCGCATCCCGGCGATGTCGGCGTGCTGCGCGGAGGTCACGGCGTCGTCGATGAGCAGCGGGTCGAGCGCGTCGCGGATGCGGATGGCATCGGGGACGGAGGGCTCGGCGGTGTCGAGGGCGAGCATCGCGTTGCCGAGGCGGGCGATCGCGGACTGCTCGTCGACGAAGATGCCGCCCCCGGGTCCGGGCTTCATCGTCACGTATCCGCGTGCCTGGGCGAGCGCGAGCGCTTCGTTGAAGGTGCCGACGGACACCCCGCATTCGGTGCGCAGTGTCTCCTTCGTCCCCAGCCGCGTGCCCGCCGCATGGCGCTGGGCGATCGCGATGATCATCGCCGTCGCGGTCTCCGTCCGGCTCGCCGCTGTCCCGGCGGACGTCGCCGCCGCCTCGGCGATCTGCTTCGTCGCAGGCATCGCCACCTCCTTGTCACGTCACCCTTGATTATCCACGATTCACTGATATCGTAATCATCATAATCATTATATCGATTAGCTCAATGAGGAGTACGGCATGACCGCACAAGGATCCATCTCGGAAATCGGCTACGTCTCCCTGCTCACCAGGGACCTCCACGCCTCGATCTCCAACGCCGTCGACGTCTTCGGTCTCGTCGAGACGGAGTCGACGGCGAAGAAGGCGTTCCTCACCGCGCAGAACAAGCACCACGAGCTCGTCTACACGCAGTCCGACCAGGACGCCGTGGACCACCAGGGGCTCGTCGTCGAGAACTCCGCGGAGCTCGAGGCGATCCGCGCGAAGGTCGACCGCGGCGGGTACACGATCGTCTCCGAGCAGCCGATCGAGGACCACATCGAGGAGGGCTTCGCCTTCGTCGGCCCCGAGGGCTTCACCTGGCAGATCTACACCGAGAAGCTCGACTACAGCATGCTCAAGCGGGGCACGACCGCTCCTGATCGGCTCGGGCACACGAACATCCAGGTCCTCGACGCCCCGGCGCAGACGGAGTTCTTCAAGGACGTCTTCAACTTCGCCGTCTCCGACCAGATCGGCAACGAGCACTTCTTCCTCCGGTGCAACAACGACCACCACGGGGTCGCGATCTTCACGTCGAACAAGACCGGAATCCACCACCACGCATGGCAGGCCGGGAACGTCTACGATCTCGTCCGCCTCGGCGACCGCCTCGCCCGGCGGGGTGCGCGCCTGGCGTGGGGACCGGTGCGCCACGGGGCCGGCGACAACGTCGCCGTCTACTACGTCGAACCGACCGGTGCGGTCATCGAGTACTACTGCGACATGGAGACGATCCGCGACAAGGATCGTCCCGCCCGGCACTGGGACCCCGACGACCTCTACTGGATCAACCAGTGGGACGGTCAGGTGCCCGCCGACATCCTCGACTACGGGATCCCCAACCGGCAGCGCTGACCGCCGCCCCATCCACCCTGTCACCAGCTCAACCTGTCAACAACAGAGAAGGACACCCATGAAACTCGCCAACCACAACTCCCGCGCCGTCATCGTCACCGGCGACAACCAGGGCATCGATGTCGCCGCTGCCAGCGACGGCCGGTTCGGCCCCGAGATCCAGGATGTCTACGATCAGTGGGACGACTTCCTCGCCTGGGCGCCCGAGGCCTCCGGCGAGACGGTGACCATCGACCCGCAGCAGCTCGGCGCGGTCTCCCCGCGTCCGCTGCAGTCGATGGGCGTGGGACTCAACTACGCCGAGCACGTCACCGAGAGCGGATTCGACACCCCGGACAAGCTGCCGCCGGTGTTCCCGAAGTTCCAGTCCTCGCTCACCGGTCCGTACACGACCGTCAAGCTCGTCGCCGACGGCCGCAACGACTGGGAGGCCGAGCTCGTCATCGTCATCGGACGCGAAGCCCACGACATCGCCGATGGCACCGGATGGGACTACGTCGCCGGCGTCACCGTCGGCCAGGACCTCTCCGAGCGCGCGATCCAGCTCGACGGACCGGCCCCGCAGTTCGGGCTCGGAAAGTCCTACCCCGGCTACTCCCCGACCGGGCCGTGGCTGGTCACCCCCGATGAGCTGCCCAACCGCGACGACCTCGCGATCTCCGACAAGCTCGACGACGAGGTCGTCCAGGACGGTCGCACGAGCCAGATGCTCTTCGATGTGCCGTCGCTCGTCGAGAAGCTCTCGGAGATCCTCACCCTCCATCCCGGCGATGTCATCTTCTCCGGCACCCCGTCGGGCGTGGGCTTCACCCGCGAACCGCCGAAGCTCATCCAGCCGGGGCAGGTCCTCGAGACGACGATCGAGGGCATCGGCACGATCCGCCAGGAGTTCGTCGGCTGAGTCCTGGGTCCGATCGAGTCGGAGCACCGGGTTCGTCCTGATACGAGACGATCGTCGTGACTCCAGAGGTTCGTCCCGGCATGAGAGGGGGCGGAGGCGCAGGCCTCCGCCCCCTTCTGCGTGCTCTCTCGACTAGCCGGTGCGTGCTCTCTCGAAAAACCGGAACGCTGCGAGGAGAATCTCCGCAGAATTCGAAACCAAGTTGCCTTTGCTCATCTCTCATGCCGAACGAGGTTGTGATCGCTTCGCCCTCGCCCCTATAGTGGCGAGCATCGGCGCGAACACCGACGTTCTCAGTGCCGACTCGTTTCGACCTGCCGGAGGGTGAGCCATGCGCTATGTAGTCGGACTGACGAAGGACAGCAGAGGCCGCGACGCGATCTCTCTGGCGACGACCCTGGCGCAGTCGCTGGACGACCCCGGTGCGGTCGAGATCGATCTCGTCCACGTCATCAGCGGTGCGCACCCGGACAATGCCGCCACTCCTCAGGAGCGGGAGTACCAGCGCCTCAAGGCCGACGAAGCCGAGGAGTGGATGGCCAAGTCCCTCTTCCTCATCCCGAAGACCCTGCGGGCGCGCGCGACGATCCACTTCGCCGACTCGATGGCGGAGGGGATCCTCGAGGTGGCCGCCGCCAGGCGCACCGATCTCATCATCGTCGGAGCGGCCAGTCACGGACCGTTCCGCCGCTTCACCGTGGGATCCGTCGCCAATGCGCTTCTCCACACCGCCACCGCTCCGGTGGCCCTCGCTCCGGCAGGCTACCTGCCGCCCAGCGATCTCACCCGCATCACGTGTGCGCTGGGCACGCGGACCGGCGCCGAGGCGGTGCTCCAGGTGGCCGTCGACTCCGCCGTCCTCCATCGCGTCCCTCTGCGGATCATCTCGCTCGTCTCCCTCGACGCCGTCCCCGCGGCGAACGCCCCCGACAAGCACGCCGAACGCGTGCTCGAGGAGGCATCGGCCAGCGTCGACGGCGCCGTCGACGTCTCCGCCGACATCGCTCGCGGGCGCTCGACGGAGGCCGCGATCGAGAGCCTCGACTGGAGCGAGGGGGAGATCGTCCTCATCGGCTCGAGCCGTCTGGCGCAGCGCCACACGATCTTCCTCGGCACCACCGCCAACAAGATGCTGCGCAGTCTGCCCGTGCCCATGGTCGTCATCCCCCGGTACCATCCCCTCGACGGTGCGGACAGTCCGTCCCAGCCGATCTGAGATGAGCGCGACTTCCGACGATCAGCACGACCGTCGCCGGACCGAGATCCGATCGCCGATCGAGATCAGCGCCGCTGCCGATGAACCCCTCTACCGGCAGCTGCGGAAAGCCCTCGAGCATCAGATCATGTCCGGAGCGTTCAACCTCGACACTCCCCTGCCGTCGTCCCGGACTCTGGCCCGCGAGATCGGAGTCTCCCGCAACACCGTCAACGCCGCGATCCAGGAACTCGTCGCCAGCGGGCTCGTCGAAGCCCGCTCGCGCAGCGGCCACTTCGTCAATCGCGAGCTCGTCGAGGGAGAGACGGACGCGACCGAGCCGGTGCCGGATCGAGCGGAGTCGATCGACTGGGCGGCGAAGGTGCGCGTGGGGGCGGACGCCGCACTGCCCGAGATCGTCAAGCCCAAGGACTGGCGCTCCCGCCCGTACCCCTTCGTGGCGGGCCAGATCGATCCCGAGGAGTTTCCCCGCCTCGCCTGGGCGAAGGCGCTGCGCACCGCGATGGATCCCGAACATCTCTGGCACTCCGTGCGCGATGCCGTCGACGAGGACGATCCGATGCTCGTCGACATGCTGTGCCAGCGGATCCTGCCGGCGCGCGGCATCCACGTCGGCGCGGAGAACGTCCTCATCACCGCCGGCTCGCAGCAGGGGCTCGATCTCCTCGCGCAGATGCTCATCCGCCCCGGGATGCGAGTCGGAGTCGAAGACCCCGGATACCCGGATGCCAAGCACTCCTTCGCCCGGATGGGAGGCAGCCTCGAGGGCATCCCCGTCGACCGCCGGGGAATGGTCGTGCCCGACAGCCCGCCCGACCTCCTCTACGTCACCCCCAGCCATCACTGCCCGAGCAACGTCACCCTCGACTCGGCACGGCGGCGACACCTCCTCGCGCAGACACGCACCGCCGATTCGCTCATCATCGAGGACGACTACGATTCGGAGTTCCGCTACCGCGGCAAGCCCACCCCTGCACTCAAAGCACTGTCGGGGTCCGATCACGTCATCTACCTCGGGTCGTTCTCCAAGTTCCTCGCTCCCGGTCTGCGGCTGGGCTACATCGTCGCCGATTCCGGGCTCATCCGACGGCTGCGCACCCACCGCCGCTATTCCATCCGCCACGTCTCCGGGCACACCCAGCGCGCCATGGGTCTGCTCATCGAATCCGGGCAGTACCAGCGCACCGTCGTCCGCCGCCGCACCCACCTGCGGCAGAAGTGGCTGCGCCTGACCGAGGCGCTGACGGCCGAGCTGCCGTGGACGATCCCCTTCCCGGCCGGCGGGGTGAGCGTCTGGATCGCCGGTCCGCCCGAACTCGACGCCCGCGACCTCGCCGCCGAATGCCTGCGCCGCGGAGTCGTCATCGAAGGCGGTGACGCGTTCTTCCTCGATCCGCAGGGCTCGCGCAACCACTTCCGCCTCGGCTTCTCCGTCATCGGATTGGATGCGATCCCCGCCGGTGTCAAGGAGCTGAGAATCGCGCTCGAATCCCTGCTCGGCAGTCCTCTGACCAGCTGAGTTGCCGATCCCTGCGCTGGTACCAAAGAAATGCCACCGGATTGGGACTTCAGCCCCGGGCCCGTCGGCACCAGAGTGAGACCAGGATCACTTCCACCGATGATCCCGGCCGCACACACCGTCGTGGCGGCCACGACTGCAGGATTGGAGAGTCGCGTGACGAACTCGGATATGAGAAGCCGTGCACAGAAGCACCTGTTCCCCCACTTCACCACCGGGAAGGTGTGGAACGACGACAGTCTGCCGATCATCGTCGGCGGTGAGGGAAGCTATCTCACCGACGAGAACGGCGACCGCTACCTCGACGGCCTGGCCGGCCTCTTCTGCGTCAACATCGGACACGGGCGCACGGACATCCCGCAGGCCGCGTTCGAGCAGATGAGCCGACTCGCCTACTGGACGAACTGGGGCTCAGCCCACCCGGCAGCCATCGACGCGGCGACCTTCATCGCCGAGCACGCCCCGGGCGACCTCGAGACCGTGTTCTTCGTCAACTCCGGGTCCGAAGCCGTCGAGTCCGCCGTGAAGTTCGCGCGCCAGTACCACGTCGCGCAGGGCGAACCGCAGCGCACGAAGATCATCGCCCGCGACATGGCCTACCACGGGACGACTCTCGGGGCCCTCGCCGTGACGGGGATCCCGGCCTACAAGGCACCCTTCGGCGATCTCATGCCGGGCGTCTTCCATGTCCCCAACACCCTCGGCGAGACGATCCCCGAAGGCGGCACCGCCGCGGATCTTCCCTCGATCCGCGCCATCAGCGAGCTCATCGAAGCTGAGGGCGGTGACACCTTCGCCGCGCTCTTCGCCGAGCCCGTGCAGAACTCCCGCGGCGCTCTCGTTCCACCCGACGGCTACTGGCAGGAGCTGCGCAGGATCTGTGACGAACACGGGATCCTGCTCGTCGCCGACGAGGTGATCACCGGATTCGGGCGCCTCGGCGAGTGGTTCGGCTCGATCAAGTTCGACGTCGTCCCCGATCTCATCACCTTCGCCAAGGGCTCCACCTCCGGCTACGCACCCCTGGGCGGGGTCATCATCCGCAGACCGCTGGCCGAGGCCGTGCTGTCCTCACCGCAGGCGGGCCTGTTCACGCACGGCGCCACCTGGGGCGGACACCCCGTGAGCACCGCGGTCGCCGTGGCGAATCTGACGGCCGTGGAGAACGAGAACGTGCTCGGCAATGTCCGCAGCCTCGAACCCTACTTCCAGAACGGCCTCGACCGGATCGTCGATGACCATCGCAGCATCAGGGAGTATCGGGGGGCCGGATTCTTCTATGCCATCGAGATGATGGGCGATCGGGAGACCGGTCGCGAACTCACCCCGGAGCAGTCGAAGACCGTCCTCACCGAGGTGATCCCCGCGGCGATGAGAGAGGTTCAGCTCATCACGCGGCCGGATAACCGCGGAGCGACGATGCTCGTGCTCTCCCCGCCGCTGACCGCCGACCAGGACGTCCTCGACGACCTGCTGACGAAGGTCGATCACGTGATGAGCGCAGTCGACGCCCACCTCGGCGCCTCACTCCTCACCACGGTCTGAGGCAACGATGAGCAGCTCACCGGTCGCCGACGCCGCGCCCGACCTCGCCGGGGAGCCGACCGCGACGCCGGACGGCATCGACGATCTGCTCGTGACGCGAGTGCGCGAGGAGGGCGCGGGGCTGCCCGCACCCCGGATCATCCTTCCCGAAGGGGACGATGAGCGGGTGGTGCGTGCGGCCGGTGTGCTCGCCGACCTCGGCTTGGCCCCCGTGCTCATCGGCGATGCGGGCACCGTCGGCGCCCTCCGGGGTGAGGACGGGCCACGTCGGCCGGTCCTCCCGACGGTCGAGGCGGCCGATCTCGCCCACGGTGCGGCCGGCGCCGTCATCCGGGCGAAGGCGGTGGGACGGCATGCGGGAGCGGCCGACTCCTGGCTGAGCGATCCCGTCCACCTGGGAATGGCCGCAGCGGCGGCCGGCATCGGGGACGTCGTCGTCGCCGGTGCGACGCGCCCCACGGCCGACGTCATCCGCTCGGCGCTGCGGATCCTCGGTCTGGCTCCGGGCACCGCGCTGCTGAGCTCGTCGTTCCTCATGAAGCTCGCCGACGGCCGGTATCTCGGGTTCGGCGACTGCGCCGTGGTGCCGAACCCGGATGCCGCCGAGCTCGCCTCGATCGCCCGCGCCACCGCGGACACCTTCACCTCGATCACCGGGGAGTCGCCGGCGGTGGCGATGCTCTCGTTCTCCACCGCCGGCTCGGCCGAACACCCCGACCTCGAGATCATCCGCTCGGCGACAGCAGCTCTGAGCGCCGCGCACCCCGATCTCGAGGTCGACGGGGAGCTCCAGTTCGACGCTGCCCTCATCGACTCCGTGGCGCGCGCCAAGGCGCCCGAGTCGACGGTGGCGGGGCACGCCAATGTGCTCATCTTCCCCAATCTCGCCGCCGGCAACATCGGCTACAAGATCGCCGAGCGCCTCGCCCATGCACAGGCCTTCGGGCCGCTGCTCCAGGGCCTGGCCTCGCCTGTCAACGACCTGTCCCGCGGGGCGAGCGCAACCGACATCGTCAATGTCGCCCTCATCACCGCCCTCCAGCATCTGACGACGCAGGGCCGCGACCGGCCCTCCGGCGCAGATCCCACTCAACGTGCGGCCGCGCGGCGCACCGGCGCCACGGGCACCCGCCCTCAGCGCTCCCATTCACCGCGCCGAACGATCACACGTTCGTGATTGAAGAAGAGGTTCCATGTCCGAGTCAACAGAGCATTCGACCCCGCAGACAGCACCTGCCGTGAGCACACACCACGATCAGCCCGAGCGGCTCGCGAAGACGCTCAAACCGCAGTGGGTCTTCGCCATCGCCCTCGGCTCGGCGGTCGGGTGGGGAGCGTTCATCCTTCCCACGGACTGGCTCGCCACCGGAGGACCGCTGGGCGTGCTCTCCGGCTTCGGCATCGGTGCGGCGCTGATGATCGTCATCGCGGTCAGCTACGGCTTCCTCATCCGCACCTTCCCGGTCTCCGGAGGTGAACTCGCCTACGCGCTCATCGGCTTCGGTCGCGTGCAGGCGTTCTTCGCAGGATGGTTCCTCACCTTGGGCTACATCTGCATCGTCGCCCTCAACGCCTCGGCGCTGGCGCTCCTCTTCCGCACGCTCATGCCCTCGATCATCGAAACCGGATATCTCTACACGGTCGCCGGATGGGACGTCTACCTGCCGGAGGTCCTCATCTCGATCACCGCGCTCGTCGTGTTCGCCCTGCTCAACATCCGCGGCAGCGCGATCTCCGGCCGCATCCAGTTCTGGGCCTGCGTGATCATGATGGTCGCCGTCGCCGCGATCCTCATCGCCGTGCTCGCCAGTCCGGTCTCCGTCATGGCGAACATGTCGCCGAGCCTGCCCGACGGTGTCAACCCGTCGGCGGCGATCTTCGCCATCGTCGCCATCGCCCCGTGGGCCTTCATCGGATTCGACAACGTCCCCCAGGCCGCAGAGGAGTTCGACTTCTCCCCGAGCAAGGCGATGCGGCTGATCATCCTCGCCATCCTCGCCGCCGCGGCCCTCTACATGGCGATGGTCTTCGCCGTGGCGGTCGCCGAACCGTGGCAGGAGCTCGCGACGTCCGGATCGGCGTGGGGCACCGCCGAGGCGGTCACCGGAATCATGGGCGGCTCCGGTCTGTTCCTGCTGGCCGTGGCCATCACGATGGGGGTGAGCACCGGCCTCAACGGCTTCTACGTCTCCGCCAGTCGCATCCTCCTGGCGATGGGCCGGGCACAGATGATTCCGCCGGTCTTCGCCCGTCTCCACCCGAAGTACAAGACCCCGCACATCGGGATCCTCGCCGTCATGCTCATCTGCCTCATCAGCCCATGGTTCGGCCGCGCCGCACTCACGTGGGTCGTCGACATGTCCTCGATCGGCGTGACGATCGCCTACCTCTACACCTGTCTGTGCGCCTTCCGGATCTTCCGTCCCAGCAGCGAGACTCCGGCCGCGGATGCTCTGCCGGGCACCTACTCGACGGTGAAGAAGATCCTCAGCGGTCTCGGCGCCGTCATCGCGCTCTTCTTCATGGGCCTGCTTCTCATTCCGGGGTCGCCCGGAGCCCTGGGCAGGGAGTCCCTCATCGCGCTGGCCGTCTGGATCGTCATCGGCATCGTCTTCTTCGTCTCCCGAATCCGGCACAACCGCCGCCTCACCGACGCTCAGGTCGACATGCTCGTCTTCGGAACCGAGCGTCCGGCACCGACCCGCTTCAGAGAACGCGCGCAGCTGCGCCGTGAGGGCGCACTGCCGCAGGCCGAGGACGGGACCTCACGCGAGGGATGAGAGTGCTCGCGGGTCGAGAGTCCGCACGCCACGGCGGTCATGCCTGAGCACCCGGTCAGCCGGGGAACGCTCAGACATGACCGCCGTGGCGTCCCAGCGCGGTTCTCAGCGCCTCGACGACCGCGCGGGTCGAGGCGCGATCGCCCAGAGTCTCCGGGTCGAGAGCGATCGCCGACTGGTAGAAGTCCGAGACGTCGCACCCGAGGCCGACTCCGATGAGGTGACGGTCCGGACGCGCCGCCGCCGTGATCGTCGCAGCGAGGTCCCGCGCGAGATAGTCCTCGTCGTTGGCCTCCGCGGTCGCCCCGTCTGCCGGACTGCCGTCGCTGATGACGACGAGCACGGTGCGCGCGGCATCGACCTGGTCGAGGCGCGTGAGCGCCCAGCGCACCGCTTCCCCGTCGACGCCTTCCCGGTAGAGCGAGCGCTTGAGCAGGCCGGCGAGAGCGAAGCGGGCCCGGCGGGCAGTGGTGGCGGAGTCCTTGAAGACGAGGTGGTCGACCTCATTGAGTCGACCGATGCCGGCCGGCGACCCAGACCTCTGCCAGGACCTCTTCGGTCGTCCGCCGTTCCATGCGCCGGTGGTGAAGCCGAGGACCTCGGTGACGACATCGAGACGGTCGAGGGCCGTGACGAGACCATCGAGGAGAGCGGCGAGTCCGGCGGCGTGGGGCTTCATCGACCCCGAGCAGTCGAGCAGGAACGCCACCGCGGTGTCCGGCTGACCCGTCGTCGTCACATCCTTGAAGACACGGCGCTCCCCCGGTGAGGTGATGAGGCGGGAGAGTCGGCGCGGATCGAGGACGCCGGATTCTCCGTCCTCGAGGTCGCAGACCTCGACCGGAGCGGCGACGACGGGCTGGAGTCGGCTGATGATCGGCGCCACCGGCGCTCGTCGGTCCTGTGTCTGCTCATCGAGCTGCCGACGCAGATCGCGCAGCTGCGCCGGGCGGACGACGTCACAGATGTGACGCGTGGTGTCGAAGCTCGCGTCCCAGATCAAATAGCCGCGGCCGGCCGTTCCCGGCGACTCCGGCGACCCGCCGGGAGCGGCGAAGGGACTCTCGGAGACATCGAGCACGAGTGAGAACGCCGAGGCGGTGACCCCGCGGCGCGGTCGGGGGCCCTGGCCCCACTGCTCCTCGTTCTCGGCCATGCGCGCCGCGACGAAGGCGGCGAAGTCGAGCGCAGCGGGAAGGAACGCCGCCTGCGACGTCCGCGTCCGCCGCAGGCGGACCAGCAGCTCACCCATGTCGGCGGCGAGATCGGCTCGGGTCGCCTCGATGAGATCGACGCAGTCCTCGCTGATCGGCTCTCCGGTGAGCGTCGAGCGCGCGACCACCGTGATCGTGAGCAGGAGGATCCCCTGGTGGGTCTCGTGCAGGCGCGAACCGAGGAATTCCCGGCACCACTCGGTGTGCCGCTGCGCGAGATTCTGTCGCACCCCGGGCAGGTCCGTCAGGGCCTCGCACCGGAACTGCTCGAGGACCTCGACGACGAGCCGCTCTGCCGTCGAGTCCGGAAGCGCTGACCTGTGCTCGCCGAGGTCGCTGTGGCGCATCCGCAGCGCCATCGCATCGGCGGCTCCGCGCAGGGAGGAGAGGCCGGCATCGGCCAACGAGGGATAGAGGTGCGGCGCGTTGAGGGGAAGTCTCCCGTGGGTGTCGATCGGACGGGCGCCCCAGCGGTCGAGGTCGGGGTCTCCCGACAGCGCCCGCAGCACTCCTGCCAGTGTCCGGTCGATGCGTCGCTGCTCGTCGGCGCCCCGCGAGCGGGACCGGCCGGCATCATCGCGGTGTCCTCGCGGTCGGGTCGACGGGCCCATCTCAATCCACCGACAGCGAGGTCAGCACGGCGGGATCGGTGCCGAAGCCGCGTTGGAGGAATTCGCCGAGCAGGACGTGCTCGGACGGGTCGCAGCGGTTGGCGAAGGAGAACTTGAAGGCGAGTTCGACGTCATTGAAGATCAGGGCATTCTGTGCCCAGGAGATGACGGTGCGCGGGGACATGAGTGCGGAGAGATCGCCGGCGGCGAAACCGGTCCGGGTCATGTTCGCCACGGCGACCATGGTCTCCGCCGTCTCCCTCCCGAAACGGTCGACGAACCCGGGCACTTGGCCGGTGACGACGTCGTACTCAGCCTGCGGTGTCAGATAGTCGAGCTTCGCGACGATGCCCCACCTGTCCAGCTGGGCCTGGTTGAGGCGCTTGACGCCGCTGTAGAGGCCGTTGAGGTTGCCCAGTCCGACGGTGTTCGCCGTCGCGAAGAGGCGGAACTGGGGGTGCGGACGGATGACGCGGTTCTGTTCGGTGAGCGTGAAGAGCCCCTCCCGCTCGAGCAGCCGCTGGATGATGAACATCACCTCGGGCCGGCCTGCGTCGTACTCGTCGAAGATCAGCGCCATCGGTCGGCCGAGGGCGAACGGGACGATGCCGTCCTCGAAGCGGGTGCGCGGATGGCCGTCTTCGATGACGACCTGGTCCTTGCCGACGAGATCGGTGCGGGAGATCTGACCGTCGAGGTTGATCCGCATGACCGGCCAGTTGAGGCGTGCCGCGACCTGTTCGATGTGCGTGGACTTTCCCGTGCCGTGCAGGCCCTGGATGAGGACGCGCGAATTGTGGATGAACCCCGCGAGGACGGCCCGGGTCACCTCCGGGTCGAAGCGGTAGTTCGGATCGATGTCCGGGACGAGGCTGTCGTCGCCGGTCAGCCGCGGCACCTGCAGGTCGCTGTCGAGGCCGAAGAGCTGACGGGCGGATTCCCAGGTGATCGAGGCCCCAGCAGGTGTGGGGTCGGACATGGTGCTGAGCGGATCCGTGGCGGTGTGCATGGTCGACGCTCCCTTCGTCTGGCGTTCCCCGAGGCGAGAGGCGATCCGCTCCGGTGACGCACTCGTGGTCATATCAGGCGATCTCGGTGCTGCGGTCGATGTCGTCGATGCGGGAGATCTTCTCGGCAGCGGCCTGCACCAGCGGCAGGAGAGCGACGAGATCGTCCTCGGACTTCCGCAGCACCGGGGCCTGAATGGCCACGCACTGATTCGACCTCCCCGCTTCTCCGGGGACGAGCACGGCCAGGCACACGAGTCCGTCGAGGTACTCCTGGCGGTCGACGGCGAATCCCTGCTCCCTGATCTCGGTGAGCTCCGCGTCGATGCGGTCCGGATCGGTCATCGTGTGTGGGGTGAAGGCCGGCAGCTGCGACCCGGTCAGCAGACGGCGACGCTGAGTCTCACCGTACTGGGACATGATCATCTTCCCGCTGGCCGATGCGTGGATCGGCACGCGGGCTCCCGCTTCGAGGTGGACCCGCAGGGGGTGCTGCGTCTCGACGCGGTCGAGGTAGATGACGTCGCTGCCGGCGACCGTCGTGAGATTGCAGCTCTCCTCGACATCCTCGGCGAGCTGGGCCAGGATCGCACGACGAGCCCCGTGCCGTGTGTCGTTGAGCAGAATGTCCTCGGCCATGCGCCGCAGGCGCGCACCCGTTCCATAATGCCGGCCGTCGCTGTGCCGCGTGATGAGACCGGCGCTCTCGAGCTGCTGGAGCATGCGGTGGAGCGTGGGCTTGGGCAGTCCGGTCTGCACGACGAGGGACTGCAGGGTGAAGATCTCGTCGCGCGTCGAGATCAGCTCGAGCAGCGAGATGAGGCGCAGCGCCGGCGTCTCCCCGACGAGCGAGAGTTCGGCGCCGAGGCCCGGTTCCGCGAGATTGTCCATGAGCACGCCCTCCTTGGTGTCTCGGAAAATCATACCAAACAGAATAATAACCGGAACACGTATTGACGCGGCCACCCGCCACCCCCTAGTGTTCTAGGTGTTCAACTTTTTCATCCGAATTGAACGAATAAACGAGACCTCGAAGACGTGGTCTTCCCAACCTCAAGGAGGAGTTGGCATGACAGAACTCGCTGATCGGACCGAGGTCGAAGCACCCGAACACGCTCCGAAACCGCAGAAGATCACCTCCTCGGAGGCATTCGTCGAGACCATGGTGGCCAACGGCGTCACCGATGTGTTCGGCATCATGGGATCGGCATTCATGGACGCGATGGACATCTTCGCGCCGGCCGGCATCGACTTCGTTCCGGTCGTCCACGAACAGGGCGCGGCCCATATGGCCGACGGATACGCTCGGGCATCCGGCCGCCACGGAGTGGTCATCGGGCAGAACGGGCCCGGCATCTCGAACTGCGTGACCGCGATCGCGGCGGCCTTCTGGGCGCACTCCCCGGTCGTCATCGTCACGCCCGAAGCGGGCACGAACTCGATCGGGCTCGGTGGATTCCAGGAAGCCAATCAGCTGCCGATGTTCCAGGAGTTCACGAAGTACCAGGGCCACGTGACGAACCCCGCTCGGATGGCCGAGTTCACCGCCCGCTGCTTCGACCGGGCCCAGTCGGAGATCGGGCCCACCCAGCTCAACATCCCCCGTGACTACTTCTACGGCGAGGCGGCTCCCGACATCCCGCAGCCCCAGCGCATCGATCGCGGTGCGGGCGGCGAACAGAGCCTCAACGATGCCGCAGAGCTGCTGGCCCAGGCGAAGAACCCGGTGATCATCTCCGGCGGCGGAGTCGTCATGGCCGACGGAGTCGAGGAGTGCATCGCCCTGGCCGAGCGCCTCGGCGCACCCGTGGTCAACAGCTACCAGCACAACGATTCGTTCCCCGCCAGCCATCCGCTGTGGGCAGGTCCCCTGGGATACCAGGGGTCGAAGGCGGGGATGACCCTGCTCAATCAGGCCGATGTCGTCCTCGCGCTCGGCACCCGCCTCGGACCGTTCGGCACGCTCCCGCAGTACCAGTTCGAGTACTGGCCCACGGAGGCGAAGATCATCCAGGTCGACGCCGACCACAAGATGCTCGGACTGGTGAAGAAGATCGACGTCGGCATCTGCGGCGATGCCAAGGCCGTGGCCACCGAGCTCCTCGGGCGCCTCAACGAGAAGACCGTCGCCAGCGACGCCACCAAGGACGAGCGGGCGAATCTCATCCGCGCGGAGAAGGAGGCCTGGGAGGCCGAACTCGATTCCTGGACCCATGAGAAGGACGAGTTCTCCCTCGACGTCATCGACGAAGCGGAGAAGGAGGAGGGCAACTGGCTCCATCCGCGTCAGGTGCTGCGTGAGCTCGAGAAGGCGATGCCCGCCGACGTCATGGTCTCCACGGACATCGGCAACATCAACTCGGTGGCGCACAGCTACCTGCGGTTCGAGCGTCCGCGCAGCTTCTTCGCCCCGATGAGCTTCGGCAACTGCGGCTATGCGCTGCCGACGATCATCGGCGCGAAGCGAGCCGCTCCGGAGCGCCCGGCCATCGCGTATGCCGGTGACGGCGCTTGGGCGATGAGCATGGTCGAGGTCCTCACCGCCGTCCGCCATGACATCCCCGTCACTGCGGTCGTCTTCCGCAACCGCCAGTGGGGTGCGGAGAAGAAGAACCAGGTCGAGTTCTACGGCCGCCGCTTCATCGCCGGTGAGCTCGACAACGGGGAGAGCTTCGCGGCGATGGCCGAGAGCATGGGCGCCGATGGGATCGTCGTCGACAGGCTCGAGGACGTCGGCCCTGCACTCCAGCGGGCCGTCGATGCGCAGATGAACGAGGGCAGGACCACGGTCATCGAGATCATGTGCACGAAGGAGCTCGGCGATCCGTTCCGGCGCGACGCACTGCGGATGCCGGTCCGCACACTCGACAAGTACAAGGACTACGTCTGAGGATGAGGATCAGGGGCGCACGGCAGCAGGCCGTGCGCCCCTTCGCCGTAGGGAGACTCCGTTGAACTGGTACATCGTCTGGATACTCGCGTTCCTCGCCCTGCTCTTCGCCGTCAGCCTCCGCTCCTCGAAGACGGTCAAGACGGCCGACAACTACGTCATGGGCGACTTCAGTCTCGGCTTCTTCCCCATCTGCGGATCGGTGATCGCCACCGTCACCGGTTCCGCGGCCCTCATCGGCGCCGCCGGCAAGGGGTTCACCCTCGGTGTCTCCTACCTCATCACCAGCCTCGCCTTCGTCGGCTTCACCATCGCCACCGTCATCGTCCTCGGCCCGACGATCCGCAGGCTCCGGCTCTACACGCTGCCGGAGCTCTTCTCCCGCAGGTTCGGCAGAGCCGCAGCCCTCATCCCCGCCCTCATCACCGGACTGCTCTACATGACCCCGACCTTCGGGATGCAGCTGGTCGGCATGGCGGCCCTGCTGTCGTCGGTGACCCCGATCCCGACGTTCTGGGGAGTGCTCCTCGGCTTCCTCGTCACGCTCGCCTTCACCATGATCGGCGGACTGCCGAGTGTGGCCTGGACGGACGCGATCCAGACCGTCGTCATCCTCGCCGGCGTGGTCCTCGCTCTCGTCGTCGGCATCGCCGCGCTCGGCGGTCCGGCAGAGGTCGTGGCAGCCACTCCCCCACAGCTTCTCGAGTTCGACAGCATCGGCGGCATGGAACTCCTCAACTGGTTCCTCATCTTCGGGCCCTTCTACATCGTCTGGCAGACCACCTGGCAGCGGCTGACCGCCGCGAGGACGCCGAAGATCGGATACTCGGCCGTGACGATCGGCTTCATCGTGTCCGGACTCGTCAGCGTCGTCGCCGTCCTCATCGGCATCGCCGCCCTCCAGCGATTTCCCGCCGACACCAAACCCGACCTCGTCTACACGAGCTTCATCTCCGAGATCTTCCCGCCGTGGCTCGGAGGCCTGCTCATGGTCTCCCTCGTCGCCGCCCTGCTCACCGGCGCCACCTCGTTTCTCCTCAGCGGGGCCATCAACATCTCCAAGGACATCTATCAGGGGTGGGTCAACCCCGGTGCCGGGGACCAGCGGATCCTCGTCGTCTCGCGGCTGTCGGTCGGTGCGATGGCGGTGCTCGGGCTGGTCATCGCCCTGCTCATCGACGACATCATCGCGATCTACGAGCTGGCGCTGACGTTCACCGCGTCGACGCTCGTCATGCCCGTCCTCGCGGCGATGTTCTGGCGCCGCGCCACGACGACCGGGGTCATCGTCAGCATGGCGGCGGCTGCCGCCGCAGCGGTGCTGTGGAGGCTGTCGGGCACTCCCTTCGGTCTGCACGAGATCGCCCCCGGACTTCTCGTCTCAGCGATTACCCTGGTGATCGTCAGCCTTGTGTCTCGGCACTCCGCCAACGAGACCGTCACCGCCTACGCGCTGGAGGGACGCGGGACCCCGACCGGCGAATCGACTGCGAACCACGAATCGAGGACACTGAGCAATGAATCCTGAGGACACCATCGTCTACCCCGCGCGGCAGATCCGCACCGGTGATCCGTCGTTCCCCGTCGCTGAGGCCGTGGCCGTGCGCGGGGACCGGATCCGCGCGGTCGGCACCGTCGAGGAGCTGCTCACCTACCCGGGAGCCGTCCTCGATGAGCGCTACGGGGATGCCGTCATCCTCCCGGGATTCGTCGAAGCGCACACCCATGCCGGCACCGGCAATGTGTGGAAGCAGACCTACGTCGGATTCCTCGACCGCACCGAGCCCAGCGGTCGCCACTGGCCCGGCTGCACGAGCATCGACGAGGTCGTCGAACGGCTGCGGGACGCCGAGGCTGAGCTCGACGATCCGCAGCAGCCGCTGCTCGCGTGGGGATTCGACCCCATCTACTTCCCCGGGGAGGCATTCACCGCGGCCGCCCTCGACGCCGTGTCGCCGCACCGGCCGATCCATGTCATCCACACGAGCGTGCACGCGTGCGTGGTCAACTCCGCGGTCATGTCGCGCTGCGACATCAGCGCAGACACGATGGTGCCGGGCGTGGTCAAGGACTCGTCAGGAGCACCGACGGGCGAACTCCGGGAGTTCACCGCGATGGCGCTGGTCAGCGACCTGACCGAGGGCACCGGTCCGCTGAGCATCGACGCGGCGGCGCTGCGGGCCTTCGGACAGGAGGGGGTGAACACCGGGACAACGACGCTGACCGATCTCGGGTCGCTGACGCTGATGGATGATGCCGGCGTCGACCTCTATCGCAGCGTCGTCGACGAGACCTTCCCGGCCCGGCTCAATGTCTTCCATTTCGGTGCGGGCGTCGGAGCGCCGCGGCCGTCACTGAGCGATGATGCCGCGCGCCTCGTCGACCTCGCAGGACAGTCATCGGCGCACCTGCGTCTGGGCAACGTCAAACTCATGCTCGACGGGTCGATCCAGGGGTTCACCGCCCGACTCGAGGCGCCGGGCTATTTCGGGGACGAGCCCAACGGGCTGTGGAACGTCACCCCCGAGGAGTTCTATGCGGCGTTCAGCGTCTTCCACCGCGCAGGACTGCTCATCCACGTGCACTGCAACGGCGATCAGGCCACAGAGCTGTTCCTCCAGACCCTGCAGCGCGTCCTCACCGAAGCCCCCCGGCCGGACCACCGGCATACGTGCACGCACTCCCAGCTGACGACGGCCGCCCAGTACCGGCGCCTGGCAGCGCTGGGCGCCTGCGCGAACATCTTCGCCAATCACATCTTCGCGTGGGGCGATCAGCACATGGACATCACCCTCGGTCCCGACCGCGCCCGACGCATGGACGCCGCCGCCACCGCACTGCGGGAGGGCGTCCCGATCTCCCTGCACTCGGACTCGCCGGTCACCCCGTTGGGACCGCTGCGCACGATCACGCACGCCGTGACGCGCAGGAGCCAGACCGGACGGGTGGTCGGCGACGGCGAGGCGATCAGCGTCGACGAGGCCGTGCGGGCGATGACGCTGGGCGCGGCCCATATGCTCCACATGGACCACGAGGTGGGTTCGCTCGAGGCGGGCAAGTACGCCGACTTCGCCATCCTCGCTGACGACCCGTATGAGGTCGACCCCGACCGGATCGGCGATATCCACGTCCGCGGCACCGTCGTCGGCGGCCGCCATTTCGACTCCCGCATCGCCGCCCCTGCAGGCAGCTGATGAGCGCACGCCTGAGCATCATCGGCGGCTATCTCGGCTCCGGCAAGACGACGCTCATCAATGCCCTCCTGGCGGCGGGGACCTTCGGACGCACGGCTGTGCTCGTCAATGATTTCGGGGAGATCAGCATCGATGCCTCCCTCGTGGCGTCACAGACCGAGGACACCGTCGAACTGACCAACGGCTGCATCTGCTGTCAGATCACCGATGACCTCGGTCGCGCGATGCGCGCCTTCTCCGACCGTGACGATGTCGACCACGTCCTCGTCGAGGTCAGTGGGGTCGGCGATCCCACCGTGCTCGGAGACTGGCGGCGCTTTCCCGGCTTCGCGCCGGGTCCGATCATCGTCTGCGCCGATGCGACGAATCTCCGCACACTGCTGTCCGATCGGTTCGTCTCCGATCTCGTCGAACGCCAGATCGGCGGGGCCGACATCGTCCTCGTGACCAAAGCGGACCGTGCCTCCGGCGCGGACATCGCATGGACCCGACAGGCGAGTCTGCGGTTGGCTCCGAACGCCGAGATCCTCGATGCCGATCCTTCGCACCTCCCTGCTCGGCTCCGCGGAACCGAGGTCAGTCCCCGGGCGGGCACGCTCCCCGGCGCCAATGCGCCGGCACCCGATGCAGGTGGAGTCCACTGTTCGCGCACGGTCGACGGACTCGACACCGTGGATCCGGCCGAGATCCTCTCCATCCTCTCCGACCACCGTGCACTCCTCGCCCGCGCCAAGGGCTTCATCGGCGACGGGCACGGGCGCTGGCACGAAGTGCATCTGGCGTCCGGGCGCATTGAGTCACGCCCCCTGCCGCGATCATCTGCGCCGCCGGGCACGGCACTCGGCACCATCGTGCTCATCGCCGCCGGAGACGACGCGCAGAGGACCGTGGAGACGGTCGCGTCTGCGCTGGCGGCGGTGCGCTGACGGATTCGCCCGCCCGGCGACGCGCCCGTGCTTGACCGCCCTCGCGGCGAGTGCCAAACTGAACGAACGATCAGTGACTGTGGTCACGAGCTCCGCGACGAGGCGGAGGCGGCCCGCTCACGGCACCAACGGAGGACGAACCCTGTGAAGCGCAACCTGTACGACGACGACCATGAAGCCTTCCGCGACACCGTGGGCGCCTTCCTCGACCGGGAGGTCGTGCCGCACGTCGAGGAGTGGGAGGAGAACCACCTCGTCGACAGGGGCATGTGGGAGAAGGCCGCGGCGGCCGGCATCATCGGGCTCGCGATCCCCGAGGAGTTCGGCGGCGCCGGCGTCGACGACTTCCGCTTCGAGATGGTCCGGTCGGAGGAGATCGCCCGCCGAGGCGTCGGCGGAGTGACCGCGGGGTGGGGCGTGTCCGACGGCATCGTCCCCGGCTACCTCATGGCCTTCGGCTCGCAGGCGCAGAAGGAGAAGTACCTCACCGGCCTCGCGACCGGTGAGATGATCGGCGCGATCGCGATGACCGAGCCGAACGCCGGCTCGGACCTCCAGGGCATCACGACGAAGGCCGTGCGCGATGGCGACGAGTGGGTCATCAACGGGGCGAAGACCTTCATCACCAACGGCATCCACGCCGACTTCGTCATCGTCGTCGCCCGGACGAATCCCGAGGCCAAGGCCGCCCGCGGGACTTCGCTCTTCATCGTCGACGCCGACACTCCGGGCTTCGAGCGCGGACGCAAGCTCAAGAAGCTCGGGATGGAGGCGCAGGACACCGCCGAGCTCTCGTTCACCGATGTCCGCGTTCCGGCCGACGCCCTCCTCGGCGAACTCGACAACGGCTTCATCCACCTCATGGTCAACCTCCCCACCGAGCGCCTCCTCATCGGCTCGGGCACCCTGGCCGCAGCGCGCGCCGCCCTGAGGTGGACGGCGGACTACGTGTTCGACCGCCCGGCGTTCGGCCAGACGATCGGGGACTTCCAGAACACCCGCTTCGAACTCGCCGAGCTCGAGACCCGGGTCGACGCGCTCGAGGCGTTCATCGATCGGTGCGCGCTGGCCCTCAACGCCGGCGAACTCACCGCAGTCGACGCCGCGAAGGCGAAATACCTCGGCTCCGATCTCGAGATCGAAGTCGTCAACCGCTGCCTCCAGCTCTTCGGCGGCTACGGCTACATGCTCGAATACCCCATCGCGCGCGTGTTCAAAGACAACCGGATCCAGGCGATCTTCGGCGGAGCCAACGAAGTGATGAAGGAGCTCATCGGCCGCGATATCGCTCAGCGCCACCGCACACGCTGAGGACGTGAGACCGGCACCCGGCCATCCTGTGATGCCGATCACAGAAAATCATTGACGCACCCCGGTCGACGTCAATAGGGTGAAGAGCACTGAACGAATGTTCACTCGGAAGGTCGGCGCGGACTTCATCACCGACGATGCGCGTGCGCGGCCGCCGACGACGCTGGAGGCGATGACGCGATGAGCTCTTGGTTCGATACCCGACCGTGGATGGCGACGTGGGGCGACATCGCCCCGACACCGCACGTGCTCGAGACGTCGACGACGCTGCGCGACCTCGCGGCGACCGTCGAGGCACACGGCGACGAGGTGGCGCTGACGTACTTCGGGTTCGCACCGACATGGGCGGAGTTCGACCGGTATTCGACGGCGTTCGCCGCCTACCTCAGCGACCAGGGCATCGCACCCGGTGACCGGGTGGGCATCTACGACCAGAACACCCCGGCATTCATGATCGCGACCTATGGGATCTGGAAGGCCGGCGGTGTCGTCGTCCCCCTCAATCCGATGTACCGCGGGGAGCTCGAGCACGTCTTCTCCGACGCCGAGGTCAGAGCGCTCGTCGTGTCGAAAGCGGCCTATCTCGATCGCGTCAGGCCCTTTGCCGCGGACATTCCCACCATCGTGCTCGCCGATGACCGCAGCTACCAGGTCGACGGACCCGAGAAGCTCTTCGCGATGTTCGACGCCCTTCCCGGCACCCCCGGGGTCAGCCCGGAACCGGGTGCGCCGGACCACCTCGGCGGGCCGGACTTCCAAGCCGTCGTCGACTCCTATCTCGATTCGGACTTCACGCCCGTCGACGTCGCGCCCGAGGACGAAGCGCTCGTCGTCTACACCTCCGGAACCTCGGGTCGGTCGAAGGGGGCGTCGGGCACGCATGCGGCGGTTTCGAGCAATTCCCGCTACAACATGCGCAATTCGTGGTTCGAGCCCGGCGACGGCTACCTCACGCTCGCCCCGATCTTCCACATCACCGGGTTCATCTGCCAGTTCATCGCCGCGGTCTCCGGTGGCGCGCGCCTCATCCTCAACTACCGGTTCGAACCGGAGTCGTTCCTCGGGCTCATCGTCAGGGAGCGGCCGACGTACATGGCGGGTCCGGCCACCGTCTACACGGCGATGCTCGCCCATCCCGCCGTCACCGCCGACCACTTCTCCTCATTCAAGCGCGTCATGTCCGGTGGCGCGCCCCTGCCCGAGGGGCTCGTCACGAAGTTCAAGGAGAAGCTCGGTATAGACATCGGCCAGGGGTACGGACTGACGGAGACGATGGGGCAGGCGGTCAGCGTCCCGTTCGGGCTGCAGGCCCCGGTCGATCCCGACAGCGGCAACCTCTCGTGCGGGCTCCCCCAGCCGGACACGATGGTGCGGATCCTCGATGACTCCGGTGAGCCGGTGGGCCCGGGCGAACTCGGCGAGGTCGCGATCTCAGGCCCCGAGGTGGCCTCGGAGTACATCAACAACCCCACGGCCACGTCCGATCAGATCCCCGCCGGAGAGCTGCGCACCGGGGATGTCGGCTACATGAATGAGGACGGGTGGCTCTTCATCGTCGACCGGAAGAAGGACATGATCAACGCCTCCGGCTACAAGGTGTGGCCGCGTGAGGTCGAGGATGTCCTCTACACCCATCCGGCGGTTCAGGAGGCTGCCGTCGTCGGTGTTCCCGACGAGTACCGCGGTGAGGATGTCGCCGCGTTCGTCACTCTGCAGCCCGGCGCCGAGGCGACCCCGGAGGAGATCATCGCCTACTGCCGTGACCGTCTCGCCTCGTTCAAGGCCCCGCACCAGGCGACGTTCATCGACGAGCTGCCGAAGACGAGTTCGGGCAAGATCCTGCGCCGCACGATCCGCGCCGATGCCGCCGAGGCGGCGCAGTCGGCCAAGACGGCAGCTTCAGGCGACCGCGGAGCCGCCGCCGGGTGATCCACGATCCGGCCCGACCATGAGATCGCACCGCCCCGGGCGCACCGACCTACCCCAGGCTCACCCGGGACGCCCCGCCGACGCGGCCGAAACGGTCGGGCTGGCAGGTGAGCAGCACGACCTGCGCGGTCTCGCCGATCCGGCCGAGGATGACGTTGAGGGCGGCGAGGCGCTCGGGGTCGGCGAATCCGAAGGCGTCGTCGAGGATGACCGGAGCACCGGTCTGCGGGTCGATGAGGGCGGCCACGGCGAGGCGCCCGATGAGGGAGAGCTGCTCCTTCGTTCCGCCCGAGAGCGAATCGAAGGGCACGGTCGTGCCGTCGAGCGTCCGTGAGGCGATCTCGAGATCCTCGGAGACCTCGACGGCGAACGTCGGTCCGAAGACCATTCGGCCCAGCCGCTCGATCTGCTCCTTGAAGGGCGCCACATACTTCCGCTGGGCTTCGGCCTTGTGCGCGTAGACCGTCGAGCGCAGCAGCGCGATCGCCTGCGCGCTCCGCTCGACCCTCGCGAGTCTCGCCTCCGCCGTCTCGAGCGACTCCCGTGCCGCCTCGACCTTCTCGAAGATGCCCTCGCTGAGGCGATCGTCGATGAGCGCCGTGAGCTGGTCGACCTCCTGCCGATCCGCAGTCTGCTGCGCCTCGTTGTCGGCCACGACCTTGCGGGCGTTGTCCCGCCTGGCCTCAAGCGTCTCGGGGTCGGCCGCCTCGTAGGCGGCTCTCGCCTCGCCGAGCGCCGCCTCGGCCTCCTCAGCCCGTGCCCGAGCCGCGTCGAGGGCCGCAGCGAGACTCTCATCGGAGTGGTCGGCCTGCGCGGCGGCCACCGCCGCCTGCAACCGCTCCGACTGCGTCCGTGCCTCCTGCAGGGTCGTCTGAGCGCGCACCGTGTCGACTCGCGAATCGTCGCGGACGGCGCGGGTGCGCTCGAGGTCGGCTTCGGCCTCGGTGACGGCGGTCTGCGCCGCGTCGGCTGCCGCTTCGGCCTCCGCGACGATCTCCTCGAGTTCGTCGACCGATGCGGCGTCCTCGGCAGACCGCTCCTCGCGGGCGTCCTCAGTCTGGGCATCCTCTGCCGTGCCGTCACCGGCGATGAGCGCCTCGGCGCGCGCGAGCTTCGCGTCGAGGTCGTCGCGCTCGTCCCGTCCGAGCAGCGCCGTCAGCGTCGCCGTCGTCTCGGTGACGATCGCCTCCGCGTCCGCCCGGCGATTCGCCTGCTCGCGCGCCTGGTCGAGCGACTCGACACCGAGGCGCTCCATCTCGGCGGTGAGTGCACGCTCTGCGGTCGTCACGGCACGATCGAGATCGACCGGCGACGCTCCCGGGCTCACGGTGATGTCGGCGATGCCCGCGATGGCGATGCGCACGTCGTCGACGACGGCGACCGCGCCCGTGTCCTCGGCGGCGATGTCGGCGCCGTCGACGGCGATGGGGGTCTCACCGAGGCGGGTGACTCGCACCTGCGCGGCGGCCGACCGCTTCGCACCGCTTGCGATGCGCACCTCGGTGTCGAGTCCGACGAGCCGGTCGACGTCGGCGGTCGTGACGGCGATCGATCCGACGACCGCGCGTGCTCGGTTCCGGGTGTCCTCGAGCGTCCGGATCTCGTCGAGTCGTGCCCGCAATGCGGTGACCTCACCGCGTGCCCTCGCACGTGCCACATCGCGGGAGGCACGCTTCGTCCGCTCCCGGGCATCGGCCAGCGCGGTCCGCCGCTCACCGAGGCGCTGCTGGGCGGCCTCGAACGCCGCATCCCGCTGCGCGTGCGAGGATTCGAGATCGCTCGCAGCGGTCTGCGCTGTCTCGACCGCTGTCTCGGCGGCGGTGGCCTCGGCGAGGAGAGTCGTGCGCCGCTCCACCGCATCGGCGGCGAGCGCGGCCTCGCGACGAGCCGCCTCGGTGCGCTCCTCGGCCGCGTCGACCGCGGTGCGCAGCTCGGCGACGGCGGCGAACGCGGCGTCGGCGTCCTCACGCTCACTCAGCGCCCGGGCCAGACCATCGCGGACGGACTCGAGTCGGGTCGTCGCCCGCGCATGCCGGTCGACGAGCGCGTCGAGGTTCTCGCTGCGGTCGACGAGGGACGCGAGTGCTTCGGCCGCCAGCGGCACGGCCTTCTGCAGCTCACCGTACTCCCCCGTCGGTCGGCCCGACTTCGTGAAGTGCTTCGCGTATTCGACGTCGACCCTCTCGAGGAACGCATCGTGGTCGGCGACCTCGACGCCCGTCTCTCCGAGCGCCGACTGCAGGGCGCTGATCTGGGCCATCGGCGCCTGTGCGAGGCTCTCTCCCTGCGCGACGTCGAGGGCGACGAGGAGGTCGACGTCGACGGTGTCGGCGAGGATCGCCGAGAAGCGCTCATGGGCCTCATCCCCGGAGAGCTGCTCGGGGTGCGGGCGGAGGATCGACAGCGTCGTCGACGGGCTGCGCAGCCACCGTTTCGCGTACCTCATCTCGATGTCGCCGCTGGTCAGGTGGAGTTCGACCTCGGGACCGGCGTCGACGCCGATGGGCTGGAGGTCCTTGATGCTCGCCTTCTTCGAACTCGCCTTGTCCTCCCGCAGGTGGGTGATCGCCTCGTGGATCGAGGACTTGCCCACTTCGTTGGGGCCCTCGACGATCGTCACACCGGCGGAGAACTCCACGGTCGCGTCGGTGATGCCGCGAAAGTTCCGCAGTCTAATCGAGTGCAGTCTCATGCTCCGCTCCTCGCGAATCGGTAGAGGAGGCCCAGAGCGTCCTGCGCCGTGGCCGCCGCGGGGTCGTCCGCAGTGGCGCGTGCGGCGAGCTCGTCGAGCGAATCCTCAAGGTACCCGCTCAGCCCGAGTCCGGCGAATTCCTCATCGGCGGCGACCACGGCGATGTCCGAATGCCGCTCCCATACGGACACGAGCGCGAAGAGATCCCCGGCATGGTCGAGCACCTCGTCGAGCCGGGCCTTCGCCGCCGTCGACAGGGTGCCGCGGAGGATGAGCCACACCGCGGTCCGATCCTTCTCCGGGATCTCCCCGAGGCGGGTCTCCAGGGCCGCGACATCGTCGTCGGAGTCGACGTCGGCCTCGATGACCGTGAACGCCCACTGCCCGACGGGGATCTTCTCGACGTCGACGGCGTGCGTCTGGGCGTCGATGTCGACGAGGAGGACGTTGCCGGGATCGTCCTCGCGCCGCGAGGTGACCTCGGGCGACCCGGGGTACCAGATCCGCTCGGCCGCGGAGTAGGTGGCGTGCCGGTCGCCGAGGGCGACGAACTGTGCGCGGCCCTCCCCCAGCAGTCTCTCCAGCCCCGCCTCGTCGATGGTCGCCAGCGAATCGCGATCGGGGTCGAGCGAACTGAGCGCACCGTGACCGGCGATGATGCGCACCTGCCCGGCGGGCACCTCGGCGAGGTTCTCCGTGGCAGCGGCGACGAGATCATTCAGCGGTCGCTTCGAGAACCACGGGGCGCCGACGACCTCGACGCCGGGGACCACCTCGGTGGGGGTGGAGTCCCGGAGGACCCGAACCCCGGCCGGCTGCCGGGAGACGAACGACGGGGAGTCGTAGATCGAGGACGCGTCGAGGGGATCGTGATTGCCGGGGAGGAGGACGACGGGGACCGAGAAGCCGGCGAGGACGTCGAAGGTGCGGGAGACGATGGCCCGGTCGAGCTGGTTGGATTCGAAGACGTCTCCGCAGACGAGGACGAAGTCGACGTCGCGCTCGGCCGCGAGCTCACCGATCCGGCGGATCGCGTCGAGCCGGGCGCGCTGGTAGCGGGGGCGCGCCTCGGCGCTGAGGAAGTGGGCAGTCATGCCCAGCTGCCAGTCCCCGGTGGCGATGAATCTCATCGGTCCCCTCCTCACGTTCGCCTCAATCCTATGTACGCTCCCGAGACTACGGGACGGGACTGACACGGACAGTGACGCACGTCATGACGGATGCGACTCATGTCCCGCCACCTCGGCGAACACCGGTGCAATGGCCGAGGTGGCGGGACGCGAGGAGGGGCCCGACCGTTCGGTCGGACCCCTCCGGGCCGCTGCGCTGCGGCGCCGGCTGCGTGTCACATGATGCCGGTGACGACGAGGAGCAGCCATGTGAGCAGCGGGGCGAGGGCGACGACGATCGCCCCGTAGATGATGAGGTCGCGCCAGATCGTTGTCGCCGCCGTGCCCTTCGCATTGGCGATGACGAGGGCGCCGTTGGTCGAGAACGGGGAGACGTCGACGATCGTCGCGGAGATCGCCAGCGCCGCCATCACCGCGGTCGCGCTGAGATCGCTCTGCTCGAGCAGCGGGATCGAGAGCGGGATGAACGCGGTGAGCAGGGCCGTCGAGGAGGCGAAGGCCGAGCTGATGCCGATGACGTAGCAGAGGACGACGGCGACGAGCAGCGGCACGCCGATTGCCACCGCCATCGTCGACAGCGAATCGATGACTCCGGCCTTGGTCAGGAGGCTGATGTAGACGATCATTCCCGACACGAGGAGCACCGTCGACCACGAGATCCCGGAGACGAACGTGTCCGCGTGGTGCATCGAGGTGAACGCGAGGACGAGACCGCATGTGAGCCCGAGGAAGCCGATGGGCAGTTCGAAGCCGACCGCGCCGATGACCATGACGCCGATGAGACCGAGCGTCAGCCACACCTGCGGGGTCAGCGTCGAGGTGCGCACCCGCTCCGGCGCCTTGAGGGCGAGACCGCCGCCCCCGTCGGTCCGCTCGGGACCGGTGCTGTCGTCGCGTCCCGTGCCGTCGCGGCCCGTGCCGGGGACGCTGCTTCCCGCGCCGAGGTTGTCGTCCGCGCCGTCGGTGACGGCCTCGGGTTCGGGGGTGGTGCGCAGCCGGCCGAGGGCCTTCATGACGACGACGGTGAGGATCGTGACGACGACGTTGATGACATAGGAGGCGAGGAAGAGGGCACCGGTGTTGATCTCGAAGCCGTTCTCCCGGGCGATGTCGCGGACGATGATGCCCGAGACCGAGATCGGCGAGAAGGCCCCGGCGTGGGCGCCGTTGATGATCATCGCGCCCATGACGACTCCGCTGTAGCCCGAGGCCGCGCTGAAGCCCATGGCGGCGGGGGCGAGCAGGGCGACGGCGGCCGGGGAGAACGTGCCGAGCGAGGTGAGGATCGAGGCGATGCCGAAGAAGATCCACGGCACGATGCCGAGCCGTCCGCGCACCGCCCTGACCGCGAGGTCGACGAGGATCTTGATGGTCCCGTTGCGCTGGGCCATGCTGAAGAAGAACGTCACGCCGACGATCGTGAGCACGATGCTCGCCGGGAACTCCTCGAGGATCTCCTTGTCGTCCATCCCGAAGACGAAGGTGCCGAAGACGAAGGCGCCGACGAACCCCATGATCCCGATGTTGATCGGCCATTTCGTGGCGGCGATGAACATCACCACCAGTACCACAAGGATGAGAATCTGGACGAGGGTCATGAGGTGTCCTCCAACTTCATTGTCAGTGTGATCGTGCCTGAAATTGCTGGGTGCCGCCCGGTCGGTCCGGGCTCTGGGCACCGAGGTGACCGTGGCGGTCACCGTGTGTGCGACGGATGTCGATGGTGCTGGGGCGGCGTGTCGTGCGGGTTTCGGTGGCCCGCCCGCCGCCGGTGCTCCGCTCAGCCGACGAGCGGCAGGGCGAGGTCGACGTCGGGCAGGTCGATGGCCGCATTGGCGATCCGCCGGGCCACGCGCCGCACGCCGAGGCGCGTGACCCGGCCGTCTGCGTCGAGCTGGACGCGGCAGGTGACGACACCGGCCGGGGTGCCGATGCGGATGCTCACCTCCCGGTCGCCGTCGGCGGGGGCGTCGTGCATGGGGTGGTCGGCGCCGAGGATGTCGTGGACGAGGCTGCCCGCGACGAAGGCGTCGCGGGCGATCGCGATCGCCGAAGTGATGCCGATCGCCGGGTGCGGATCGAACATCGAGACCATCCGCACGAGGATGTCGCAGTCGCCGGCGGCGATCCGCTCCCCCGTCGTCGTCACGTAGTCCTGCGGGGCGGCGACGATGCCGATCTTCGGCACGGCCGGACTGATCTCCTCCCCGTCGACGCTCAGCCCCATCGCCGGGGAGGCCGCGGTGCGCACGGCGAGCAGCTCCGGCAGGCGCAGGCGCACCTCGGGCAGGGTCTCGGTGCCGGTCATCCCCAGCGATTCTGCCGCGATGAAGCAGGCCGGCGCCCCGGCGTCGATCGCACTGACCGTCACCGTGCGGGTGCCGACGTCGAGCCTCGACGTCGCCTGGCCGAGGGGCAGGAGCTCCCCGGTCGAGACGCCGTCGACGTTCTCGAAGAAGACGTTGACGGGCACGCCCGGCATCGCGCTGCCGGGAATGGTCTCGAGGCCGTCGGTGGGGATCCGGCGGTCGGGGGTGGCCACCTCGGCGACGAGCACCGACCGGGTGTTCTCGTTGATCATGCGCACGCTCGTGCGGTCCCCGGTGGGGCGGACGAGTCCGTTCTGGATCGCGTAGAGCGCGACGGCCGAGGCGCAGTTGCCGCAGTTCGAGGTGAACTCGACGGCGCTCGCCCCGATGCCCACCTGGGCGAAGAGGTAGCTGATGTCGATGCCGGGGATCGCCGAGGGCGAGATGATCGCCGCCTTCGATGTCGTCGAGGAGGCCCCGCCGATGCCGTTGAGCTGGCGGTCGTCACCGGAGCCGAAGGCCGCGGTGAGGGCGAGTGCGATCTGCGCGCGGTCGGCGGGCATCTCGTCGCCGGAGAAGAGCCAGCACTTCGATGTGCCGCCTCGGTACCACTGTCCGTGGAGTTGGCTGTCCACTTGGATGTCCTCGATTCGTCTTGACCCGGCTGCGGTGCCGGCAGCCGCGTGTTCGGCTGTTCGTCTGCAGTGCGGGGACTGCAGCGGTGCATGGGAATCAAGGTGTCACGGGTGCTGATTAAGTTCAATCAAAACTTAGTTCACTTGATCTAAGCTACGCTTAAACCATGAGTTCAGCGCCGTACAACGTCGACCGGCTCCTACTCCTGCTTCTCGTCTATCGGACAGGCAGCCTCTCCGGGGCCGCCGACGAACTGGCCCTGTCGACCTCGGCGGTCTCCCAGCAGATGAGCAAACTCGAACGCGAGGTCGGGCTTCCGCTCGTCGTTCGGCACCCCAAGGGCATGCGGCTCACCGACGCCGGCATCAAGCTCTGCGCGCACGCGATGACGATCGACAATGCGCTCGCCGCGGCGAAGAACGATATGGCGGCGTTCGCGCAGCTCGATCGCGGTGAGGTGAGGATCGCGACGTTTCCGACGTTCGCCGCCTCGATCATGCCGAAGGTCCTCCTCCACTTCCATGACCTCCATCCCGACATCGAGGTGACCGTCAAGAGCTATCGCCTCGACCGGATCGCCGAGGCGCTCGAGCGGCGGGAGGTCGACCTTGCGACGCTGTGGGACTATCCGTGGGCGCCGATCAGCGCCGACATCCCCGTCCAGACGACGCTGGTCCAGGAGCCGACGATGCTTCTGCTGCCGGCCACCCACCGGCTCGCCCGCCGCCGCATCGTCGAGCTCGAGGAAGTGGCGAGCGATCCGTGGATCACCCGCTCGTCGCATCCGGTCGCCTCGGTGCTCAGTCGGATCTGCCGGGACGCCGGGTTCGACCCGCGGGTCGTCTTCGAGGCCTATGACTACCCCGAGCTCCTCGGGATGGTCGCCGCCGGGCTCGGTGTCGCGATCGCCCCGCGCCTGGCGGTGCGCTCGCACGGGCCCGACGTCAAGGTCGTCGCCCTGCGCGGCAACCCCGCCCCGCGGCGGATCCTGCTCGCCAAGCTCGCTGAACGCGTTCAGTCCCCGGCGACGCTCGCTCTCGTCCGCTCGTTCCGTGCGGTGAGCGGGTCGAAGGAGTGGCGCAGCTAGGAGCTCGCGCGGATCCCGTCGGCGGCCGTCCACTCCCCTGCGCGGTCGACGATGAAGTCGTGGAGCCGTTGGACGACCCGACTGGGCCGGCGCACCGCGGTGACGAGGGCGACCTCGCGCACATAGCCCGAACCGCGCAGCGCCACCTCGGCGAGGCCGTCGACCGGGCGGACGCTGCGCGGCAGGAGAGCCACGCCCATGCCCCTGCTGACGAACTCGCGAATCGTCGAGAACTCCGTGACCTCGGTCTTCACCTGGGGTGCGAAGCCGGCCTGCAGGCACCACGCGTCGGTGAGGGTGCGGAGGTTGTAGGTCTCGGGATTGGCGATGAAGCGCTCCTCGGCGAGCTCGGTCAGCGACACGGTGCTCCGGTGCGCCAGGCGGTGTCCGGCCGGGACGACAGCGACGATGAGCTGATTCGCGAGCACGACGTGGGGCAGCTGCCGCGGCGGCGGAATGATGATCGCAGCGTCGAGCAGTCCACCGCGCAGATCGTCGACGAGAACGGCACCGTGGGCCTGTTTGAGGTCGAGGCGGATGCCGGGATGCTCGGCGCTGAAGGCCGCGAGCAGGTCGGGGATGACCCCGGCTCCCATCGTCAGCGGGAAGCCGAACCGGATGATGCCGCGGTCGGGATCGGCCGCCTCGGCGAGGTCGGTGACGGCCCCGCCGATCTCCGCCAGGGGCCCGCGGATCTCCGCGACTAGGGTCCGCGCCTGCGCGGTGAGGACGACGGCGCGCCCCGCGGGCACGATGAGCGGCACGCCGAGGTGACGCTCGAGACCGTGGATGCGCCGGCTCATCGTCGACTGGGGAACCCCGAGCGCGGCAGCGGCATCGGTCATGTGGCCGTCCTGATCGGCGAGTTCGACGAGGGCCCGCAGCTGCGGGAAGAGTCCATCGACCAATTCATCCATATTCGGATCATACCCATCGATCTGCTCATTGGACGGATGATTCTGCGGGAGCGCATCGTGGAGGAGAAGCCACCGCCCGTTCTCACACTCGACCACGAGGAGCCCACGATGACCACCCGCCCACGGTCGGACTCGACCGCCGATCTCGCCGCTGCCGACGTCGTCCTCATCGGCGGCGGCATCATGTCCGCGACGCTCGGGTCGATGCTCGCCGTCCTCGAACCGACATGGCGCATCGTCATGCTCGAGAAGGCCTCCGACATCGCTGCGGAGAGCAGCGATCCGTGGAACAACGCCGGGACCGGGCACTCAGGCTTTTGCGAGCTCAACTACATGCCCGATCCACAGGACGGCACCAGGTCCGCGGCGATCGCCGAGCAGTTCCAGCTCAGCCGCCAGTGGTGGTCCTTCCTCGCCGAGGCGGGTCTCATCGATCCGCGGGACTTCATCCACTCCGCGGCCCACGTCAATCTCGTCTTCGGCCGCCGCGACGTCGACTACCTGCGCACGCGCGTGGCGACGCTGCGCACCGATCCCCTCTTCGCCGACATGGACTACACCGAGGACCCCGCGGTCATCGCCGACTGGGCGCCGCTGACGATGGACGGCAGAGAGCTCGGGGACGAGCCGCTGGCCGCGGCCCGGTCACCGCGGGGCACCGACATCGACTTCGGAGCGCTGACGACGGCGCTGACGACGGTGATCACCGGGGCCGGTGGGGCCAAGCGGGGTGACGACGACGCGGCGAGCGAGGTGCTCACCGGGCACGAGGTCACCGGGCTGCGTCGCGACGGTGATGGCTGGGTCGTCACCGGCACTGCGCGTCCCACGGACTCCGGTGGAGGGTCGCGTCGTTTCTCGCTGCGCGCCGGCACGGTGTTCGTCGGGGCCGGCGGGTACGCTCTGCGCCTGCTGCAGAAGGCGAGGATCCCCGAGGTCAGAGGGTATGCGGTGCTGCCGGTCGGGGCGGCGTTCTACCGGTGTTCGACGCCGGCCGTCGTCCGCCGCCACGACGTGAAGGTCTACGGTCAGGCCGAAGTCGGCGCCCCGCCGATGTCAGTGCCGCACCTCGACAAGCGCATCATCGACGGCGAGGAGCACCTGCTGTTCGGACCGTTCGCGACCTTCAGCACGAAACTGCTCAAGAACGGCCGGCTCAGTGACTTCTTCACGACGCTGCGTCCCGACAACCTCCCTGTCATCGCCGCTGCCGGTCTGCAGAACCTCGGCCTCGTCCGCTACCTCATCGGGCAGCTCGCCGCGAGTCCGGCGCGGAAGTTCGCGCAGGTGCGCCGCTACTATCCGCGGGCGAGGCAGAACGAGTGGGAGCTCGTCCCCGCCGGCCAGCGCGCCCAGCTCGTCACCCCGGACCCGCAGCGGATCGGTGTGCTCCAGCAGGGCACCGAGCTCGTCGTGACCGCCGACGGGTCGATCGCCGGCCTCCTCGGCGCCTCGCCCGGCGCGTCGACGGCGGTGCCGATCATGGTCGACCTGCTTCGCCGCGCGTTCCCGGCCGCATGGCACCGCCGGTGGAAGGCGACGATGGGACGGGCGATTCCCGATCTCGACCGAGATTCCTGGGACGCCGAGGCGGTGGCGTCGAGCACTGCCGCCACGAATCGGGCGCTCGGGTTGGGGTCGCCGTCGCGGGCGGTCGGGTCAGAGCGCTGAGCTCACGGGCGGACCTCCTCACCTCTGCCGACCTCAGACTGTGGTGCGTGACGCGGGGACGCCGCCGCGTACTCGGCGGGCCGGCAGCCGGTGTGGCGGAGGAAGTCGGTGGTGAAGTGCGACTGGTCGAACCAGCCCAACTCGTTCGCCAGGTCACCGAGCGGTCCGTCCCAACCGCGATCGAGCGCGGCCACCGCGTCGCTGACCCGCGCCCTGATGAGGATCCGCTTGACGCCGACCCCGCAGTGGTCGAGGAAGAGACGCTGCAGGCTGCGCTCGCTCATCGCCATACCCGCGGCGAGCCTGCCGAGGTTCGTCGTCGCGGGGTCGGCCATGAGGGCGAGCGCGCGACGCACCCGGGAGTACCCGTCGGTGAGCACGGGAGCGCGCGCGAGCAGCCAGCGGTCGAGCACCTCGGCGGCAGACCGAAGATCCTGCGGCACCTCAAGGTCCTCATCGATGCTGGGAAACCACTGTGCCGCGGGGACCGTCGTGTCGCGGATGCTCGCCGGTCGCTCCCGGGCGAAGGCGAGCGTCCCACCGAGGCGGAACTTCACTCCGACGACCCCACCGGTGCCGGACAGTCCGACGTCGAAGCGCGTGCGCGTCACCGGACCGGTCACCCACATCCCCGGCCCCGGTGTGTCGGCCCGCCGCAGCCGACCCCACTCGGAGGTGAGGTTGATCGCCGGTTCCGACACCGTCGTCGCACGGTACCGCTCCCCCGGCCCGAGGTCCCAGGTCACCGACCAGTAGCGCTCCACCCAGGGGCTGAGCGCCTCGTCGGGCACCGCGGAGGCGTAGCGCGCGTGGTCGAGGAGCTCCCTCGGACGCAGCACCCGTCCCAGCCAGTGATCCGGCGGTCGGGTCGCGGGCCCGCACGCGAGCGCGCCGGACGCCGCACTTGGCGGATTTTTCCTAGCGACGCCGTCGTCCATGACACAAGAATGGCAGACATGACTGACACAGAGACGAACTCGACCCCGACCGACACCTCCCAGGCCCCCGTCGCGGCGCTCGCGATGGTCACCCTCGACGCTCCGGACGCCGCGTCACTCGGCGAATTCTGGTCGGCGGTCCTCGGCTGGCCGATCTCCTATTCCGACGAGAACTACGCGATGCTCACCGGACCTTCGAATGCGCTCGGCATCGGGACGATCCCCGACTACCAGCGACCGGACTGGCCCGACGACGGACGCAAGCAGTTCCACTTCGACCTCGCCGCCGACGACGTCGAGGCGGCGGCCGCGAAGATCGTCGAGCTCGGTGCCACCCGGGCCGATCCGCAGCCCGGGGACACGTGGGTCGTCCTCCTCGACCCCGCCGGTCATCCGTTCTGCGTCACGGACGCCAAGGCCTGGGGCTGAGTGCCGGCCGCCTCGGTGACGGGGCATCACCAGGTGCTCGCACCGGCCGGCACATCGAGGGCCCGATGCGGGCCCCGGCGGTCAGCGGTCCCCGGTGCGGTCGCGCACGTACTCCCGGAAGTGCGGAATGACGATGCGCACGACCCCGTGCGCCGGCGCCTCGATGACCCCGTGGGCGAGGAGCATGCGGCGGTAGTCGTTGGCGGTCTGCTTCTTCGCGCCGAGGCGGTCGGCGATCTCCCCGGTGTGCGAGATGTCCTCGTCGTCGGCCATCGCCGCCAGGTACTTCCGCGCCCCGGGCGTCAGTGCGGCGAGCGTCGGTTCGTAGATCTGCTGGATGAGGATCTGCTTGGCCTCGTCGACGACCGATTCGACGTCGGTGCGGGCGATGCGGTCAGCCTCTCCCGCCGCGCGCCAGGCCAGATCCCCGATGATCTGGACCATGTACGGGTAGCCGAGCGAGACTTGCGCCCCGAGGTCGAGGGCCGCCTCGTCGAAGCCCTTCCCCGCTTCCTCCGCGGGAAGCCGGAGAGCGAGCTTCGTGTCCTCAGCGGAGAAGCTGCCGAGGTTGATCCGGTCGGCCCGGCGGAGGAAGGTCGAGACCTCGTCGTTGACGATCGTGTCGATGCTCGCCGGCAGCCCCGCGGCGACGAACGCGAGCGGCGCCTCCTGGGACATCGCGTACGCCACGGCGTCGGTGACGGCCCGGAACTCGTCGATGTTCGACCGGTGCACCTCGTCGAGGGCGATGACGAGCCCGGTGCCGTGGGCATCGAGGATCTCGAGGACGGACATGAGGTGGTGCCGGAAGTCCGGCTGCAGCGCGCTCGTCGTCTCCGTCCGGGTGGTCAGACCTCCGGCGCCGCCGGGCAGCGTGAAGCCGACGATCTTCGACTTCGTCGTCTCATGGGCGTCGTGGGCCTCGAGCACTTCGGGCAGTCGGGCCTGCGTGAGCCGGTCGACGAATCCCGGCGACGCCTGCTCCCGGACGGTCAGCCACTGCCGTGACTCCGCGACGTCTTCGAAGATGTTGAGCAGCACCGTCTTGCCGACACCGCGCTGACCGGTGACGAACACGGTCCGTCCCGTGCCGCCGCGCTGATCGAGCGCCCGCGCGAACGCGTTGACCTCCGGTTGGCGACCGACCGCCACAGGCGGTGTCGTGCCGAATCCGGGCCGATACGGCGACTCCTCGTTGGCCGCCGACGACGGCGGGATGACAATGGTCATCGGGACCCCCAGGTGCGTGTGACGATGCGGTCTTCACTCTCGACCGTACATTACCGTATATTCCGTATTTGCCGTAGGTATATGCCGACATCACGGGTGCTCCCGATTCCGCGCACCTCACTACCGGTGAGCGTCGCGACGATCAGCGCTCCCGCGATCACCGCTTCGCAACCCGCACGATGTAGTGCGACCCGTCGAGACCATCGACGAGAAACGTCGCGCTGTGCGTCGAGTTCGCGCCTGTGACCACCCAATTCGGCTTGAGCACGAACTTGGCCTGTCCCGCCTGTTCGAGGTCGATGCGCATGCCCAGCTTGACGGTCCGCGTCACGCTGGTGCGCACCAGGTTGCGCGCCGCGCGCTCGGCGTCGGTCCGACCAGCGTCGTCTCCGACGAGGTGGGCCCAGGCTGAAGCGCTGTGCCGATCCGAACTCGTCAACGGTTCGGTCCGCGGACTGAAGTCGGCAATTGCGGCGCTCCCCGTCGTGGCGTTGACGAGGACGTGGACGGTGCCACCGTGGGCTGACTTTCCCTGCCGAGAGAAAACGCCTCGAGTCCGCACGTCGATCGCAATCGACCAGAACGGGTGGGCCACGGCTCTGGCCTCAGCCTCAGCACCCGGGAGCTTGCGCCGGAACACCGCGACCGCCTCGGCGGCGGTGACCGGGGCCGTCAGCCGGAGGATTCGAGCGGACCGACGACCGTCACCCGACTCGGGCGCGTCGGACCTGACCTCATCGAGATCGGGCCGCCACCCAGTGTCGGGTGGCCGGTCGGCGGAGTCGGCAGACGACATCGGATCACGCATCCTTGGGCACCTGGGAGGAGAGCGCAGCGTTCTGCCCGGTGAGCATCCGTGCGGGAATCGGACCGATCTTCGCGGTCTCCTCGAGCTCTTCGACGATGTGCGCAGGCACCGGATGAGACCGCTGCGTGGCCAGGGAGACGACGATGATCGCCAGCGTCGAGGTCACGATCCCGACACCCATCGGGTCGATGCCGGTGACGTCGACGAGTCCGCTGAGCTGCCACCCCACCGAGGACACAGTCCCTGCGACCATCGAGGCGATCGCCCCGGGCACATTGGCCTTCCTCCACCACGCGGCGGCGACGTAGACGGGGACGAACGCGGCACCGAGCACGGTCGTGGAGAAGATGACCACCTCGGCGACTGCGGGCGGATCGCCCACCGCCACAACGTAGCCGCCCGCGGCGAGGATGAGGACTGTGAAGCGTGAGACCCACACGGAGGCACGCTCGCTCATGTCCCGTTTGATGAAGCGCTGGAAGAGGTCCTGACTGGCGATCGTCCCGGACTGCAGCAAAAGGGCATCAGCGGTCGACATGATCGCGGCCATGATGCCTGCCATGACGATGCCGACGGCGAAGCTCGGCAGCACGGCGTCGGCGACCTGGAACACGGCGAGTTCCGGATTGTCGAGGCCCGGCAGGATGATGAGCGCCATGATGCCGACGATGTAGGGCGCAGGGATGAAGAGCAGGTTGAATCCGGTCGCGTAGAGGCTCGCGGCCCTTGCCACCGACGGCTTCTTCATCGCCATGTGGCTGACGTTGACGTGCGGCCACCCCATGTACCCGATCGAGAAGACGAGCACAGCGCCGACGATGACGCCCCATTGGACATCGGCGTAGCCGCCGGGGCCCCACATCGTGAGCAGATTCGGGTTGATCTCGCCGACCGCCTCATTGCCGGCGGTGAACCCGCCGACGGCCTGGAGCGTGCCGATGAGGATCCACACCATGCCCACGCACATGATGATCGCCTGGACGAAGTCCGTATAGGCGACCGCGAGGTACCCGCCGAGGAAGGTGTAGAAGACGATGACGCCGACGGCGACGAGGAGGGCCCACGCGTACGGAATCCCAGTGACCATCTCGAGGCCGCGACCGCCGGCGATGAACTGGCTCATGACGTAGAAGAAGATGCAGAACAGGGCGATGGGGGCGGCGATCGCCCGGATCCACTTCGACGGGTACCTCTGTTCGAGATAGCCGATCGACGTCAGCGACCCGAGGATCTGGGAGAGCTTGCGCATCCGCCGGCCGAGGATCGAGAGGTTGAGCACCCCGCCGCCGATGTCCCCCATCGCGTACCACAGCGAGAAGTACCCCTGCGTGTAGCCGAGGGACCCGGCGCCGAGGAACATGTACCCCGACATCGATGAGGACTGGAGTCGCAGAGCCGTGACCGCCGGTCCCAGGCTGCGTCCACCGAGGAGGTACCCCTCCGAACCCTGGGACCCGATCCGCATCGTCCACACGCCGATTCCGGCCATGGCGATGAAGTAGATGATGAGGAACCACGTCTCGATATTCATGACCGGTCTCCGGATCCATGCGTCGGGGTGACCGTGCCGGTGGGTCCGCCCGGTCCGTCGGTGAGGGGACCGGGTGCGCCGTCGGCAGCGTCCTCAGCACCCCAGCGGCGTGAGAGGAACACGAAGACGAGGGTGTAGATCACCCAGAGCGCGGGGATGCCGAAGATGATGACGACGGTCGTCGTCGGCAGACCGAACACGAGAACCACCTCTTTGTGATGCGGGACGGAGCGCAGCAGGTGGAGACCGTGCTCCGCGCTGCGCGTCTGTGTCTGCGACACTACCGCGCAACCCGAGCATGCGTCTCACCCGCCCCCTCGTCGTGACAAGATAGGACGAGCTCAGCGCGGTGCGACGGCCTCTGCGGTCGGGGACCGTGCACGACCGTCTTCACCGACCGATGGGAGTCACGCATGGACAGGACCGAACTCTGGCAGCCGAGCCCGCAGCGCATCGAGGGCTCGCAGCTCCGGGCGTTCATGGCCCGGCTCGCCGACACCCACGGGGTTCAGACGCGCGACTACGCCGACCTCCACGCATGGAGCGTCTCCCACCTCGATGAGTTCTGGGAGGCCATCTGGTCCCACTTCGACGTCATCGGCGAGCGCGGCACCGGTCCCGTCCGGGAGGGCGATTCGATCTCCGCGACCCGCTGGTTCCCCGGCGCCGCCCTCAACTACGCGGAGAACCTGCTCCGGCAGGCCGAGGCGACCCCGGACGCCGAGGCGGTCGTCGGCCTCCACGAAACCGGTGCTCGGGAGACCCTGACGTGGGCGCAGCTGCGCGCCCAAGTCGCCTCGCTCGCCGCCCATCTGCGCCGCCTCGGCGTCGGTCCCGGCGACACCGTGTGCGCGGTGCTGCCCGCCATCGTCCAGACCCCGGTCGCCCTGCTCGCGACGGCGAGCCTCGGCGCGATCTGGTCGGTCGTCAACACCGACTTCGGGGTCGACGGCATCGCCGACCGCTTCGCCCAGATCGAACCGCGCGTCCTCTTCACCGTCGACTCCCATGAGTTCGGCGGCACCCACCGCGACCAGCTGGCCCAGCTGCCGGCCGTCCTCGAGGCCCTGCCGACCGTGCGCCACCACATCCTCGTCGACACCCTCACACAGCAGGCTGCCGGCGACCACGAAGCCAGCGGAGTCACCGGCAGCGACGCAGATGCCGCCTCCCTCACGGTGCCGAGCGCACGCTGGAGCGAGATCATCGCCGAGGAGGCGCAGCCGCAGTACGAGCGGGTCGACTTCTCCCATCCGCTCTGGGTGCTCTACTCCTCCGGCACGACCGGCCGGCCCAAGGGCATCGTCCACTCCCACGGCGGGGTCGTCCTCGAATCGCTCAAGGCCAATGCCCTCCAGTACGACGTCCGCCCCGGCGACCGCGTCCACTTCGCGGTCTCGACGACGTGGATGGTCTGGAACCTCATGATCGACGCGATGATGCGCGGGGCGACGATCATCACCTACGACGGCGCCCCGACCTGGCAGCGACCGGATCGACATCTGGCGATCTGCAGCGCGGAGCGTGCGACCCTCTTCTGCGCGGGGGCCGCGGTCCTCTCGATCGGTGCCCGCGCCGGGGCGGTGCCGAAGGACGACCTCGACTTCACATCCCTGCGCACGATCATCTCGACCGGCTCTCCCCTGCCGGCGGAGACCTGGACGTGGGCGTACGAGGCGATCAGAGCCGACATGCTCGTCGGCTCCGACTCCGGCGGCACGGACGTCGCCTCGGGCATCCTCGGGTCGAACCCGCTCGGTGCCGTGTGGCTCGGCGAGCTGCAGGGCCCCTACCTCGGCGTCGACGCCCGCATCGTCGACGGCGACGGGCAGAGCGTCGAGGGAGAGGTCGGCGAGCTCGTCATCGCCGCCCCGATGCCCTCGATGCCCGTGATGTTCTGGAACGACCCGGACGGGTCGAAGTACCGGGCGGCGTACTTCGACGACTTCGCGGGCCTGTGGCGGCAGGGCGATTGGGCGACGAAGATCCCCGGCGGCGGATACGTCATCCACGGCCGGTCGGACGCGACGATCAATCGGGGCGGCATCCGCATGGGCTCGGCCGACATCACCCACGTCGTCGATCAGGTGCCCGGTGTCGCCGAATCGATGGTCCTCGGTGCCGAACTGCCCGGCGGCGGGTACTTCATGCCGCTGTTCGTCGTGCCCGACCCGGGCACGGAGGTCGACGCTGACCTGAGATCCGCGATCACCGAGGCGATCCGCTCCCGCCTGTCCCCGCGCTACGTGCCCGATGAGATCATCGCGGCCCCCGGCATCCCGAAGACGCGGACGGGCAAGACGATGGAGGTGCCGATCAAACGCGTCATCCAGGGCGGTGATCCGGCGGCCGTCAATCGCACGACCGCGGTCGACCCGACGATCGTCGACTGGTACGTCGACGTCGCCCGCGACGTCGCGCAGCGCCACCCCACCGGCTGATGTCCTAGTCGACGCGGAAGTCCCGGTCGTGCAGACCCGTCGCACTGCCGGGGATCGCCGGCCTGCGGTCGGAGATCTGGACGTTGCCGTCCTTGTCCGTCGCCCGCACAGTCACCGTGTGCGACCCGGGTGCGACTCCGGTGAAGACGAACCGCCACTGCCGCCACGTGTCGACGGTGAGCTCCTCGCTGAGTTCGGCGGTGTTCCAGTCGCCGTTGTCGATGCGCACCTGCACCTGCTCGATCCCGGAATGCTGCGCCCACGCCATGCCCGCGGTCACGACTCGCCCGTCCTGTGCCGCCACGGTCGACCCGGCCCGGGGCACGTCGACGCGGGAGGCCACGAGCACGGGTCCGTGGGTCGACCAGCCGCGCGTCGTCCAGTACGCCTGCTTGTCGGCGAACCGAGTGACCTCGAGACTCGTCACCCATTTCGTCGCAGACACGAACCCGTAGAGCCCGGGCACGACGAGGCGGGCGGGAAAGCCGTGGTCGCGCGGCAGGGGCTCACCATTCATCCCCACGGCCAGCAGGGCGGCGCGGTCGTCGGTGAGGACCTCGAGCGGCGTCGAGGCGGTGAAGCCGTCATCGGATCCCGACAGCACCATGTCCGCGCCTGCCTGCGGACCGGCCCGGGCGAGGAGTTCGCGGATCGGGTAGCCCAGCCATTTCGCGTTCCCGATGAGGTCGCCGCCGACCTCGTTCGACACGCAGGTCAGCGTCACATAGTGCTCTTCGAGCGGGAGGCCGAGGAGCTCCTCCATCGTCACCGTCACCTCCCGGTCGACCATGCCGTGGATGCGCAGCGACCACGAATCCGCGGCGACCGCGGGCGGGACGAGGGCCGTGTCGATGCGGTAGAACTCCGCATTCGGGGTGACGATCGGCGCGAGGTCCTCGATGTCGAGCTCGGCACCGTCCGGGACCGGAGGCGCCGAGGAGGCCGGGCGCGGCAGGACGAGCCGGGTGACCGTGCCTGCCGCATTCCGTGCGAGCACCGCCGCCGACTGCCCGGCGGCGATCGCGGCGATGCCGAGGGCGCTCAGACCCGCGGCGATGCCGAAGAACATCCGCCGATCCGGCCCGGCGTCGGTCGGCGGGGCGCCGGCAGGTGGAACCGCGTCGGACAGACCGGTCCCGCCGGGACCGACCCCGACGAGGTGCGTCTGCTCCGGCGCGGCCGCGACCAGGGCCGGCTCCGGAGCGCCGAGGCGCAGCAGCCCGAGGTAGACGGCGCAGCCGAGCAGCACGCCGCCGAGCGCGGGAGCGAAGTCGAGCAGCGTTCCGCCCGTCGTGAAGAGCAGCACGATCGGGAGGACCCCGAGACCGGCGAGGAGGACGAGTGAGAGTCCCCGCCGGGTGCGCCCGAGCAGACCGATGAGGCCGCCGACGATGACGCCGACGGCGGCGATCGTGATGATGAGGGCGAGTTTGTCATGCGTCCCGAACACCGCGATGGCGGCCTTGATGAGCACCGTCGGCATGAGCGGGATGAGCGTCTGCCCGAAGACGAGCAGCGGCGCCGAGGCGGTCGAGAGCACCCCGGCGAGGAACTCGGAGGCGCCGAAGTAGACGAGGGCGGCGACCGCGCCGGCGGTGGCGAAGACGAGCGTGCGGCGGCCGGCCATGGTCTAGGCCAGGTTCCGACGGAGGTCGACGGCGGCGGTGTGGAGACGCTCGAGCATCTCCTGCCCCCGTGCGGGCGGCAGGGTCTTCGCGGCGGCGATCCCGGTGTCGATGAGGACGACGACCTGATCGGCGAGACTGTGGTCGCCGATATCGGGCACCGGGCGCCCCGCCGAGCCGATCCGCGAGAACTCCGCGAGCGCCTCGGCGATGGTCTGCCTCCGCGTCCCCGCCGCGGACTCCCCGACCTGCACGAGCTGGGTGGGGGTGAGGCCGATGATGCGGATACGCAGACGGCGGACCTCGGTGTCGAGGTCCGCCGTCGTGTCGTTCATGTGCTCATCCTACGCGCCGGATTCGGCGCGCAGGCCTCAGTTCCTGAAGTAGGAGAGGAGGCGCAGGATTTCGATGTAGAGCCAGACGAGCGTGGTCATGAGCGAGAACGCGCACAGCCACGAGAAGCGCTCGGGAATGCGCTGCTTGACGCCTTCCTCGATCATCTGGAAGTCCATGATCAGGGTCATCGCGGCGAGCACGGTCGCGACGATGCCGATGACGATGCCCAGCGGGATGCCGAAGATCTCGATCGAGCGGGCGCCGCCGGTGCCGGTGAAGAGGGCGAAGCCGAAGTTGATGAGCGAGAACACGGCGTAGCCGCCGACGGCGATGAGCATGAACTTCATCATCTTCGAGCCGTAGCGCACACCCTTGAACTTGAAGAGGGCGAGCATGACACCGAAGACGGACAGCGTCGCGAGCACGGCCTGGAGGACGATGCCGTCCCACTGGGCTTCGAAGATCGCGGAGATGCCGCCGAGGAACACGCCCTGGAACGCGGCGTAGCCGATGATGAGGCCCTTGTTCGGTTCGCGCTTGAACGCGTTGACGAGACCGAGGACGAGGCCGATGAGCATCGCCGGGAAGGCGAGCACGGGCACGAACCATCCGAGGACGGCGCCGGCGAGGAGGATCGCGAAGAGGATGCCCGTCTTCATCATGACGTCGTCGTACGTCATCGCCCGGTCGTCGACGGGACGACCGGTGTTGCGCTCCTGCGCTGCCGGCTGGTTGAACAGGTCGTTGAGCTGCTGGTCGGACATGACCGGCTGCTGGTTGCGTCCGGCTTGGACGCCTTCTCTGATGGTGCGGTCCATCATGGGGTTACTCACGGTCGAGATCCTTTCGATCTGAGTAGTGGTCTCGCCGTCTGGCGAGTCGAACGTCGCTTGCCAGTCTAGCCGGATCACCTGGACGGTCACTGAGGACTGCGGGGTCCGGGGACAGAGCGTTGCATGATTGCAACACTTCTGCCGACCCGGGTATTCCGCTGCCGGTACGACGCCCGGCCGTCCCCGGCGCGCGAATGGCTGCGGTGGACCGCCTCGGCGAGGTGGGGGCTCAGTTCATCGAGTAGTCCATGGCCGCGCCGGGACCCCACGGGATGCCGGTGAACCACCAGATGAAGAAGAGCAGACCCCAGAAGAGGAACATCGTGAACGAGAGCGGGATCGTGAACGACAGCAGCGTGCCGATGCCCGCGTCCTTCTTGTACCGCTGGATGAAGCCGAGGACGACGACGAAGTACGGCGACATCGGGGAGATGATGTTCGTCGTCGAATCGCCGATCCGGTAGAGCGCCTGCGTCGTCTCCGGGGAGATCGACAGGAGCATGAACATCGGCACGAGGACCGGGGCCATGAGCGTCCACAGACCCGACCCGGAGGTGAGGAAGAGCGCGCCGAGGGCGACGAGCAGCCAGCCGCCGAGCAGGATGACGAAGGTGCTCGTCTCGAGCGAGCCGAAGAGGTCGGCTCCCCGGATCGCGAGGATCTCACCGAGGCTCGACATCTTGAAGAGGGCGAGGAACTGGCTGGCGGCGAAGAAGAGGACGATGACGGGCACGAACGGCAGCAGCCCCTTGCCCATCATCTCCGGGATGTCGGAGACCTTCGTGATCGACCCGGTCGCGTACCCGTAGACGATGCCGACGATGAAGAAGCCGAAGCCGATGATCGCGGCGATGCCGGCCATGAGGCCGGATTCGGGTCCGAAGCCGCCGGCTTCGTCGCGGAGGAACGAATCGGCGGGCAGGGCGAGGAGGAAGAGGATGACCGCGCAGACGACGATCGTGATGACGGCGAAGAGGACGCCGCGCTTCTCCTTGGCGTCGAGTGCCATCTTGACGTCGAAGACGTCCGGATCGTTCTCATCGGGCTCGTCGAGGACCATCGCGTCGGCGCGCTTGGACAGGAGGAGTTCGGTGACGAGGGTGATGGCACCGGCGACGACGAACATCGAGACGAAGTTGAAGTAGAAGTTCGCGACGGGGCTGACGACGTATTCGGGGTCGATGATCTGCGCCGCCGAGGTGGAGAGACCACCGAGGACGGTGTCCATCGCGTTGACCATCGGTGCGGCCGAGTACCCGCCGGAGGTCGCTGCGTAGGCGACGATGCAGCCGAGCAGCGGGTTGCGGCCCACGGCCCGGAACGCGAGTCCGCCGAGCGGGATCATGATCATGTATGAGGCGTCGGAGGCGATCGACGAGGCGGTGCCGGCGAGGGCGACGATGAAGGTGATCCACTTCGGCGAGGCCCCGGCGATCGTGCCGCGCAGCATCGCCGGGATGAGACCGGACTGTTCGGCCACGGCGACGCCGAGGAGGACGATGATGACGAGCCCGAGGGGCGGGAACGTCACGAAGTTCATCACGGCCCCGCCGACGATCTCCCGCAGGGATTCCGTCGTGAAGAGGTTCGTCACCGACACCGTCTCCCCCGTGGCCGGGTTGACGGCGCTGAGCCCGGTGGCCGAGAAGATCGCCGAGAGGATCATGACGACGACGGCGAGGGAGAGGAAGAGCCAGAAGGGATGCGGCAGCTTGTTGCCGGCCTTCTCGATGACGACGAGCACGCGCATCAGCCAGCTCAGTCGGTCGGGGCTCTGCGCCTGGGTGTCGGTGTCGGCTGTTCTCGTCGACATGGTGTCTCCTGGTTCGGGTCGGCGGTGCGCGCGGCGGCACTCTGCGGCCGACTGCACTCGGCGGATGACGTCATCCTGTGAGCGCAGTCACTGAGACAAGATACCAGGATTCGGTTGACTGCCGGGACGCATGCGGTCGGATCCGCCCGCTCGGCCGGGGTCGTGCCGGAGGAGGTGGGGACGTCGGGCGCCAGGCGTCGTGCGGGAGACGGTGGGGACGTCGGGCGCCAGGCGTCGTGCCGGAGCGGGCGGGACGCCGGGCGCCGGATGTCGGACGCTGTCGAGCAGATGCACGGATGCCGGCCACCCTGGCGGGGTAGCCGGCATCCGTGCTGTACGACGCGACGCGGTGCGGCGCCGGGACGGTCAGCGCTCGATGTCTCCGCGGATGAAGGCTTCGACGGCCTCATGCGCCGCGTCGTCGCTCTTCTGCTCCGGCGGGGACTTCATGAAGTACGACGAGGCTGAGATCAGCGCACCGCCGACACCGCGGTCGAGGCCGATCTTCGCGGCGCGCACGGCGTCGATGATGACGCCGGCGGAGTTCGGGGAGTCCCAGACCTCGAGCTTGTATTCGAGGGAGACGGGGGCGTCGCCGAAGTTGCGGCCCTCGAGGCGGACGAACGCCCACTTGCGGTCATCGAGCCATTCGACGTAGTCGCTGGGGCCGATGTGGACGTCGCGGGCGGAGAGCTCGGCCTGGGTGTTCGAGGTCACGGCCTGGGTCTTCGAGATCTTCTTCGACTCGAGGCGCTGGCGTTCGAGCATGTTCTTGAAGTCCATGTTGCCGCCGACGTTGAGCTGGTAGGTCCGGTCGAGGACGACGCCGCGGTCCTCGAAGAGCTTCGCCATGACGCGGTGGGTGATCGTCGCACCGATCTGGGACTTGATGTCGTCACCGACGATCGGCACCCCGGCGGCGCGGAACTTCTCGTCCCATTCCTTCGTCCCGGCGATGAAGACGGGCAGGGCGTTGACGAAGGCAACCTTCGCGTCGATCGCGGCCTGGGCGTAGTACTCGGTGGCTTCCTGGGAGCCGACGGGCAGGTAGCAGACGAGGACGTCGGCCTCGGCGTCGCGCAGGGCCTGGGCGACATCGACGGGGTCGGTGTCGGACTCGACGATCGTCTCGCGGTAGTACTGTCCGAGGCCGTCGAGCGTGGGACCGCGCTGGACGGTCACACCGGTCGGGGGCACCTCGGCGATGGTGATCGTGTTGTTCTCACTCGCGGTGATCGCCTCGGCGATGTCGGTGCCGACCTTCTTGCCGTCGACGTCGAACGCGGCGACGAAGTCGAGATCACCGACGTGATAGTCGCCGAATTCCACGTGCATGAGTCCGGGAACCTTCGTGCCGGGGGCAGCATCCCGGTAGTACTCGACACCCTGGATCAGCGACGACGCACAGTTGCCGAGACCGGCGATGGCGACTCGAATCTTCTTCGTTCCCACGAACTCTCCTTCTGTCCTCTCGGGTCTCCCCGCAGTCCGGGCTGCTGCGCGTGCGCGCGAACCCGAATATCCATCTTAGTGATCACGTCAAAACCGCGGAGCACCCGTCCGCGCCGGGGCCTCGTCAGCTGACGACGAGCGGTTCGAGCACGAGGTCGGGGTGGTTCTTCTGCACACCCTGCAGGCGCCAGCGGTCGGAGAACAGCGCGAGCAGCTCGCCGTCGGAGCGGCTGAGCACCTCGACGTTGCGCTCCCGGGCCAGGGTCGGCACGCACTCAGGGGTGGTGCGCCGGGCGAGGGAGAAGTTGAGGCGTTCGAGCGAGCACGGGGCGTTGAACTCGTTGTTCATCCGGTCCTCGGCGACTTCGAACTGCATCGGACCGACGGCCCCGAGGACCGGTGCCTGGTCGCCGCGCAGGTCCGAGCGCAGCACCTGGATGACGCCTTCGTGGTCGAGCTGTTCGATGCCGCGCCGGAACTGCTTGTACTTCGAGGAGTCCTTGGCGCGGATGACCATGAAGTGCTCGGGCGAGAACGTCGGGATGCCGGGGAACTCGACCTTCTTGTCGAGGTAGAGCGAATCGCCGACGCGCAGCGCGCTGGCGTTGACGAGGCCGACGACATCCCCGGGGAACGCTTCGTCGACGACGTCGCGGTCACGGCCGAAGACCTGCTGCGCGTACTTCGTCGCGAACGGCTTGCCGGTGGCCGAATGTGTGAGCACGCTGCCGCGTTCGAACACGCCCGAGCACACCCGGATGTAGGCGAGACGGTCGCGGTGGTTGGAATCCATGCCGGCCTGCACCTTGAAGACGAACCCGGAGAAGGGGGCGTCGACGTCACGGGGGTTGTCGTCCTTGTCCTCGCGCGCCTCGGCGGCCGGAGCGAGATCGACGAGCATGTCGAGGAGCTTGTGGATGCCGAAGTTGAGCACCGCCGAGGCGAACATCACCGGCGTCGACTTGCCGGCGAGGAACGTCGCCTGGTCGTGGTTCTGGTCCTCCATGTCGAGGAGCTCGGATTCGTCGACCGCCGTCGTCCACGCATCGCCTTCGAGCTCAGCGGCGGCGTCTGCCGACAGGGTCTCCTCACCGGCGATCGTCGCGCCGCCGTCGGTGCGCGTGTACTTCGTGTACTCGCCGGTGACACGGTCGAGGACGCCGCGGAAGTCACCGGAATGGCCGACCGGCCAGGTGATCGGCGTCGGCAGGAGGCCGGTGCGCTCGTGGACCTCGTCCATGAGGGCGAGCGGGTCGAGGCCCGGGCGGTCCCACTTGTTGACGACGGTGATGATCGGGATGTTGCGGTGGGCGCAGACTTCGAAGAGCTTCATCGTCTGCGACTCGAGGCCCTTCGCGGCGTCGATGAGCATGACCGCGCAGTCGACGGCGGAGAGGACGCGGTAGGTGTCCTCGGAGAAGTCCGCGTGGCCGGGGGTGTCGACGAGGTTGAAGACCGCGTCGCGATACTCGAACTGGAGGGCGGCCGAGGAGATCGAGATGCCGCGGTCCTGCTCCATCTGCATCCAGTCGGAGACGGTCGCGCGGCGGCCCGCCTTGCCGTGGGTGGCTCCGGCCTGACCGATCGCCTTCGCGTGGAGGGCGAGCGCCTCGGTGGTCGTCGATTTGCCGGCGTCCGGGTGCGAGATCACTGCGAAGGTGCGGCGACGCGCCGCCTGCGTGCGGATCTCTTTGTCAGAATATTGGCCAGAAGTCACCAAAATATCCTACCGCCGATCGGGCTGGGAGTCCCTGTCCGATCAGTCACAGTCGACCGTGATCCCAGGCTCCTTTCGGAGAGTCCGCTTAGGCTGAGTGGCGATGACTGAGGAATACGTTGACTACGCCGGCCGGTCGGAGCCGAAGGAGCGGTGGCTCAAGGCCTCCCCGCTCATCATCGCCGGCGTCCTCGGAGTCCCGCTGCTCGCGCTGGCGGTGCTCTTCTCCCTGTCGATCGCGCAGATCGCGAAGTTCATGTTCGATCTCGGCACCACAGGGTGGGACGTCGTCGGAATCGTCTTCCTCAGCCTCTCGGGTGCCCTCTGCGTGCTGCTGTGGATCGCGTTCCTCTTCATCGGTTCGCGCCGCCGCACCTGGCGCTGGCGGATCTCCTGGGCGGCCGCAGCGCTCCTCGTCGCCGCGGCACTGCCCCTGTGGTGGCTGTTCGCCGGATACCTCACCGGCAACCCCGCCCCGATGTAGCTCCGGCGGACCGCCGGAGGCCTCGCGACGTCGGGATCGTTGCGGCGCTCGGACCCCGGCGGCGTCCGGACGCCTGCGGCGCACTGCGCACTACCCGAAGCGTCACACGCCACCCGGAGCTCCACTCCCGCCTCGGCGCGCGATGCACACCGCTGAGCACCACACACACCGCGCGGCTTCACGAGAACTACCCTGAGCACGACACGCACCCCGTGCACGCGGTGTGCATGCAACTCCACGTGCGTGATGGGTCGATCGCACCGACGCAACAGGCCACCTGCGGCTTCACCAGCGCGTCGCCCGGGTCGTTCGGCCGTAGTCTGTCGCGGTCACATCGACGACCAGAGCGTCGTACATGTCCGTCATGGCGACAACAGTGTGTGCATGGTCCATCAGGAGCCCCGCGCTGTCGCCGAGCGCCTCGCGCACCGGGTCGGGCACGATCTGCCGAGAACCGTTCGCAAATGACCGCAGAAGCTTCAACCTCTGCTCCCGCGATTCAAATCCCATTTCATAGAGCAGCCAGTGGAACAGGTGCATGAGGGCGGTGTCACGATCAAAGTCGCCATGCGCGGACATCGCGTTCTCTTCTGCGGAGCTGAGAACGAAGGATGAGTGAAGAGCCAATCCGAAATCGCTGAATAGCAGCGTGCCATCGCGAACCAGAATGTTGCCCGGATGCAGATCGAAGTGCTGGAAATGTCGCGACTTCATCCACGTCGTCGCCTCGAGGATTTGGGCGACGGCGTCGGAGAATATGGTTCCTGCTCGCCGGGAGGCGACGCTGCTGCGCAGCCACGATGCCAACGTCTCTGGAACATATTCGAGCACGAGCAGCAGGCTGCTGCGTGACGCTCGGAGGGAATCGATCTCTCTTCGGATCTTCGGCCAATATCTCCCCCACCGTTGACGGACCTCTGCGACATCGAACTCACTGAAGTCGACATCGCAAGTGACATCCGCAATGCGCCAGTCCAGCAGCAGCGGGAAGAAGTCGGCCTCGCGTTCCCACACCCAAGCAGAGGTGAGCTGATGAGCAGCCAGCTCTCTTCCGACGCCGTGCGAAGGACTGACGAGACCGTAGTGACTGGTGACAGGCAGATCGAGCCAGCTCCGTGTCGCAGTGGGAGCGAGATTCTGCTCAGCGGTGAGCGGCATCTGCTTGATGAAAACCTTCGACCCTCGAAACTGCGCAACCCTTGTCGTGCCTCCGATGCCGACACCGACCACTCGTGAACCGTAGAGGAGGTCCATCGTTTCCTCGTCGTCCAGCGCAGCCAGTTCATCGGCGATTGCCTTCGCTCGAGTCAAACGATCGCTCACGACTTCACTCTAACGCCACACCCACCTCGGCGCGCGATGCACACCGCTGAGCTCCGCACACACCGCGCAGCTTCGCGAGAACTACCCGGAGCACGACACACACCCCGTGCACGCGGTGTGTGTGCAACTCCACGTGCGGGATGGGTCGCTCGCACCGGGGCCAGAGGACCCCGAGACGCACGACCACCGAAGCGCCGTCGCTCACTGAGGCCGACCCGCGAACGACGAACGGCGACCGGCTACAGCAGGGCCAGGGCCTTCGCGATGCGCTTCTCCGAGACCGGCTGCGGGGTGCCCAAGCCGTTCGCGTAGAGGCTGACGCGCAGCTCCTCGAGCTGGACGAGCACCGCTCGCCACTCACTCGGCACCGCGACGAGCCACCGGTTCCACGGCTCGGATCCCAGTCCCGGGAAACGGGTCGCGAGCTTCTTCGCGACCGCCTCGGCGCTGCCGGTCACCCGATCCATGAGCTGACGATCACGCATCGGAGAGTCCTGCATGGCGCCGATGCGGACCGTCTCCGCCTCGACCCACCGCGGCAGAGCGCTCACCATCGCCGGTGTCATCGCCGCGATCGCCGCCGCACTGACCCGTGATCCGGTCCAGGCCTGGACATCGGCGAGATTGGCGAGGATCGTCAGCGACGACGCCGACGACATCAGCTTCTCGAGCTCGGTGGCGCGGCGCAGCGCCGTGATGACCGCAGGCAGCAGCGTCGCCGTGACCTCGGTGATCTGCGCATTCACCGCAGTCCGCAGCCGGGAGAATGCCGCCTCATCGCCGACCCACGACGTCTCGGCAGGTCCGAGCTCGGACTCGACGATGCCGCGCACGCCGGCGCGCACGATGGCGGCGAGCAGCTCATCGGAGCGCTTCTGATGCCCGGCGAGGACGAGCTTCTCCTCCGTCGTCAGCCCGTCCCGCAGATAGTTCAGCGCCTCACCCGCACCCAGGCTGAGCAGGGTGATGACCGCCTCCCGGCTGGCCAGGCGCGCCTGGACCGCGGTGTCGAAGGCGACGAGGTCGACGCTCTCTCCGCGATCGGCGAGCCCGGGCACGACACCGGCATCGGCGGTGTCCGGATCCGCCAGCTGCCCGATGCTCCACGAGGTCAGCCCCCGCTTCTCGGTGAATGCCGAGGCCTTCACGCGCGCCTTCTTCACCTGCGGCTTCGCGGTCTTCGTCAGCACGCTGAGGTCCTCACCGAGGCCGACGGTCCTCGTCCCGTCGACGAGGCGGAAGCGGATGCGCAGATGCGCGGGAATCCGCTCCCGATCGAAGTCGTCGGCCGACACGGTGATCGGCACGAGGTCCTGGAGGCCTCCGCCGCCCGCGCGGTCACTGAGGTGGGCGGCGAGCACCTCGGGAAGGCTCCCCTGATACGGGGTGAGGGCGGGCAGGATCTCCCGCGCGACGTCCGGGGCGGGAACGAAGTAGCGTCGCTTGTTCTTCGGCAGCGACCGGATGTAGGCGGCGACGAGCTCCTCGCGCAGACCCGGCACCTGCCAGCTGAACTCGTTGGGATCGACGAGCGGGACCGCCGCTGCCGGGATCTCGACGGTGACCCCGTCCTCCGTCGATCCGGGGTCGAACGAGTAGCGCAGCTTCGCCGCCGTCCCGTCGGCGAGCTCCCATTCCATGGGATAGTCCTCAGCCACCGAGGCGGTCAGCGACTCGCTGTCTTCGCTGAGCAGCACCGCGGTCGTGAGGTCGAGCAGGTGCGGATCGCGCCGCTTCTGCCCCTTCCACCACGACCGGAGATCCGCCGCCGAGGTGACCGTGGCGGGAATCCTGGCATCGTAGAAGTCGAAGAGGGCGTCGTCCTGGTCGAGGACCCGACGGTTCCTGGTCCGCGAGGCGAGTTCCTCCGCCTCCTCGACGACGGCGGCATTGTGGTCGAGGAAGCCGAACCGCTCACGCCAGTCACCGTCGATGAGGCCGTTGCGGATGAGCATGTCCCTGGCCGCGGCCGCATCGATCGTGCCGTAGCCGACCCGTCTGTCGCTGGCGAGCGTGACGCCGTAGAGCGCGATCTTCTCGTGCACCATCGCCGCCCCCGCCGTCCGCGACCAGTGCGGTTCCGAATGCTGCCGGGTCACGAGGTCGCCAGCGGCGTCGATGACCCAGTCGGGGTCGATCGCCGCGACCGTGCGCGCCCACAGCCGCGAGGTCTCGACGAGCTCGGCGGCCATGACGAAGTCGGGATTGACCTTGAACAGCCCCGATCCCGGGAAGATCGCGAACCGCGTGCCGCGCGCCCCCTGGTAGTCCTTGTGCTTCTCCGAGCGCGACCCGATCATCGACAGCAGCCCGGTGAGCAGCGCCCGGTGGATCGCCACGGCTCGCAGGTCGAGCTTCATCGCCGCGGCGTCGGCTCCGCGGCCCGGCTCGACTCCCCCGCGGGCCTTCTTCGCCTGCTTCTTCGCCGCCGTGAGCTCGGCGAACCCGATTTTGCCCTGTCCGCTTCGGTTCTCAGACGATGTCCTCGCCGAGGCGACCGCCCCCTGACCGCGGCCCTGAACTCGGCGGTTCGCCCCCTGGTGTCCGGCACCGTCTCGTCCGGCACGGCTGTCATCTCCGCCGGCAGCCGCCTCGGTGTCGCCCTGACGCCAGGTCGGACGGTCGACCCGGATGCCCGCGGACCCGAGCAGGGAGCGGAGCTGGCCGACGAGGTCCTGCCATTCGCGGATCCGGACGAAGTTGAGGAACTCGGCCTTCATCTGCCGACGGAACTTCGACGACGACATCGACGCCTGCGCGTCCTCGAGGTAGTTCCACAGGTTGAGGTAGGAGAGGAAGTCGCTGCCGCGATGGACGAACCGGGCGTGCTTCTCATCGGCGGCGGCCCGCACCTCGGTGGGGCGCTCGCGCGGATCCTGGATCGACAGGGCGGCGACGATGACGAGGACCTCTCCCCCTACCCCGGCCTCGGCACCGGCGATGACCATCCGCGCCAGCCTGGGGTCGATGGGGAGGACGGAGAGCTTCCTGCCGGTCGGGGTCACCGTGATGGCGCCCGACTTGTCACTCGTCAGTGCCCCGAGTTCGGCGAGGAGCGTGCGCCCGTCACGGACTGCCTTGGCATCGGGCGGGGTGAGGAACGGGAAGCCGAGGATCTCCTCGTCGGATGAGGCGAACCCGAGGTCGGCCATCTGGAGGATGACGCTGGCGAGGTTGGTCCGCAGGATCTCAGGGTCGGTGAACTCCGGCCGGGACTCGAAGTCGGCCTCCGAGTAGAGACGGATTGTGATGCCCTCGCTCGTCCGTCCGGAGCGGCCCTTGCGCTGGTTCGCGCTGGCCTGCGAGATCCGCTCGATCGGCAGCCGCTGGACTCGGGTCCGGTTGGAGTAGCGGGAGATGCGGGCGGTGCCGACGTCGATGACGTATTTGATGCCCGGCACCGTCAGGGACGTCTCGGCGACGTTCGTGGCGAGGACGATGCGCGGACGCGAATGGGGTCGGAAGACCTTCTGCTGCTCACCGGCCGAGAGCCGGGCGAAGAGCGGGATGACCTCCCACTGGCGCATCCGCGGGTTCTTCCGCACATGCGCCTCGAGGGCGTCAGCGGTGTCGCGGATCTCGCGCTCTCCGGAGAGGAAGACGAGGATGTCGCCCGGTTCTTCGGCGCTGAGTTCGTCGACAGCGGCGATGATGCCGTCGATCTGGTCCTCGACCCCGGTCTCGTAGTCCCCGGATTCGCCGGGTCCATCGACGTCATCGTCGGCGGTGTCGTCGGTCAGGGGCCGGTAGCGGACCTCGACCGGATAGGTTCGGCCCTCGACTTCGATGATCGGGGCGTCGTCGAAGTGCTGCGAGAAGGATTCGGGGTCGATCGTCGCCGAGGTGATGATGATCTTGAGATCGGGCCGCTGCCGGCGCACCTCTTTGAGGTAGCCGAGGAGGAAGTCGATGTTGAGGCTGCGTTCGTGCGCCTCGTCGATGATGATGACCTCGTAGTCGCGCAGCAGTTTGTCGCGGGAGAGCTCGGAGAGGAGGATGCCGTCGGTCATCACCTTGATCCGGGTCTCGTCGGCGACCTGCGCGGTGAACCGCACCTGATAGCCGACGGTGCCCCCGAGGTCCTCGCCGAGTTCGTCGGCGATGCGTTCGGCCACGGTGCGCGCGGCGATGCGCCGCGGCTGGGTGTGACCGATCATGCCCTCGACGCCGAGGCCGAGGTCGAGGCAGATCTTCGGCAGCTGCGTCGTCTTGCCCGACCCGGTCTCACCGGCGATGATGACGACCTGGTTGTCGCGGATCGCCTCGGCGATCTCATCCTTCGCCGCACTGACCGGAAGTTCCTCCGGGTATGTCACCGCCACGGGGTGGGCGGCCCGCGACTCCCGCAGGCGGGCACGGCGCTCGCGGTGCTCGGCCCCGGTCATGCCCCGGCGGCCGCGGCGCTTCGCCGACCCGCCTCGGCGGGATCCTCTTCTGCCGCGGGACCGCTCGCTGGGAGTGCGCTCATCGGCCGGGCGCTCGCTGCTCACCGGGCGCTCATCGGTACGGCGCTCGTCGTTCCGGGAGGTGTTCTGGTGCTCGGGTGCTGCCGAGTTCTCGTCTGCCATCTCACCTCCCAGCTTATCGTCCGCCTGCCCTCCCTCAGCGCAGCCGGTGAGCGGCCGGGCCGGCAGCGTCAGCGCCGCTGCCGCGCCTCAGCACGGCATCTCAGCTCCACAGCGGGGAAAGGGCATCGATGAGCTGTTGGACGCCGAGGATGAGGAAGAGGAGTGCGGTGATCCCGAGCGCAAGGTTCGTGTGCCACCGGTTCGCCCATTCCTTCGGCACGCGCTTGCCGTTGAGCAGGCCGAGGAGGGTGAGGGCGAGGAACGGCATGAACAGCGCCCCGAGCACGCCGTAGGTCAGGATGAGCCCGATCGGCCGGTCGAGGAGGAAGAGGATCATCGGCGGGAACGTCAGCCACAGGAGGTAGAACTTGAAGTACTTGCCGCCGGTCAGCGTGTCCGGGTGCCCGGCGGGCTTCTTGCGCATGTGGCCCCAGAAGTCGGCGAACATCAGCGAGACGCCGTTCCACACTCCGATGATCGAGGAGAACGATGCCGCCCAGAATCCGACGAGGAAGCCGACGCCGACGACGTCGCCGTAGCGGGCCTTGAGGACATCGGTGAGGTCGAGGAGTCCCTCATCCCCGGCGGAGAGGGCGACGCCGGCGGAGCGGACCACCTCGGCGCCGACGATGAGCATCGCGATGACGAAGATGCCGGTCATGACGTAGGCCATCGTGTTGTCGATGCGCATCACGCGCATCCACTTGGGCGTGATCCACCCCTTCTCCCGCAGCCAGTACCCGTAGGCGGCCAGGGTGATCGTGCCGCCGACGCCACCGGCGAGCGCGAGCGTGTAGACGACCCCGCCGTCGGGGATGAGCGGGATGAGGCCGCGGAGCATCTCCGGCACATTGGGCACGGCGATGACGGCGAGGCCGACGACGGTGACGAACATGATCCCGACGAGGACCGCGGTGATCCTCTCGAACACCGTGTACCGGCCCAGCCACACCATCGTGAAGCCGGCGAGCCCCATGAGGACGGCCCACACCGTCAGCGGCACCATGGGGAAGAGCGCGGCCAGCGGCAAGGCCGCCGAACTCATCGCCGTCGCACCGTAGACGAAGCCCCAGATGATGATGTAGGGGCCGAAGTACCAGGTCGTCCACCGGCCCAGTGACCGCCAGCCCTCGAAGATCGTCTTGCCGGTGGCCAGGGTGTAGCGTCCGGCGCCTTCGACGAGGATGATCTTGAGGAGGACGCCGACGATGACGGCCCACAGCAGCGCATAGCCGTACCGGCTGCCGGCGACGAGCGTGGCGACCATGTCGGCGGCACCGACACCGGTGGCCGCCACGACGAGGCCCGGGCCGATGACCTTCCACTTCGGTCTGCCCTCGGCCTCACCGACGGTGCCGTGACCGGAGTCCTGCGGCGGTGCTGGCGGTTGGCTCGGTCCGTCGGTCATACGTCTCCTTCGTCGTCTCCGGCACTGCCGACGCGAACGTCACCGGTCCGGTCGGCAGGGTCTGCGTTCATGCTACGTCAGCACGGAGGCACGACCGCGTGCTGCCTCACAGGGTGGGACACGGGTGCAGAGACGCAGGCGATGGATCAGAAGAGGGCGGGCTGCCTCACCGTCCTCTGCGATCTCCTCGACGCCGCGGTCGGCGGTCTCGGCACGGACCGTCGGGCGGGGGCGGAGGCGAGCTCGAGTTCGATCCACCGGCAGATGACGGCGACGACCTCGGACTGTTCGGCGGCAGTGAGCGCACGACCGGCGGCGATGCCGTGGCTGGACTGCAGGCACGTGCGACAGCACGTCGCCGTGGCGTGCTGGGCGAGGAAGACGGGGTGGCCCTTCCACGGGGTCTGCTTGCCGTCGCGTGGCGGATTGCGCGGGGCCAGTCGGGTGGCGATGAAGTCCTCTGCGTGCCGCTTCATCGTGTCCATGTCGCGTGCGGCGATGTAGTCGAGGTCGGAGTCGCGGAGGTGGAAGCGCGAGCGGAAAGGGGTGCGGGTGATGCGCCCGATCCGCTCGTCCAACTGCTGGTGATCCGTCATGTGGGGAGCGTATCCGGCGCCACTGACACGGGTCGGCGGACACCGGCGGTGACCGCAGACGGTGGTCACCGCCGCATCACACTGTGAACGGTGACGGCCCGGGAGTGGGACGCGGATGTATTCTCAAAGACGTGGCACACGACGACACGCGCAGCAGGCTCGCCCAGCGGATGTTCCCCGACGGGGAGGATCCCGACCCGCGGTTCACGCTCGCGAACGAGCGGACGTTCCTCTCCTGGATCCGCACGTCGCTGGCGTTCATCGGCGGCGGCATCGCGGTCGAGGCGTTCACCGGGGCGATCTTCTCCCCCGGGCTGCGCGCGACGCTGTCGATCGTGCTCATGGCCATCGGATTCGTCCTCGCCGCCGGAGCCGCCTTCCGCTGGTTCCGCATCGAGTCGGCGATGCGGCGCAAGGAGTCGCTGCCCCTGCCGCTCATCATCCCCATCGTCAGCCTCGCCTCGGCGCTCGGTGCCGGTCTCCTCGTCCTCGTCTTCTCCGGGGTGCTGTGACCCCGTCGAAGTCGACGCGGTACATGCCGCACGAGGATCCGGGCCTGCAGCCGGAGCGGACGACCCAGTCGTGGCTGCGGACGAGCCTGACGATGACCGTCGTCAGTCTCCTCTTCATCCGCTGGATCACGATCTTCCCCGTCGTCTCCGTCTCCGTCTTCGTCCTCTGCCTCGGCCTCGCCATCGCGGCGATCGCCATGCAGGCCGACCGATACCGCATCGGCGCCGGGTCGATCCGCGCCGAACGCGGTCAGCCCACACCGTGGGCGGTCATCTCCATCACCGTCTCCGTCTGTCTCATCGCCGCCCTCGGCATCGCCTCGGTGATCCAGCTGACCTTCGGCTGAGGGACCCGGGCCCCTCCGTTCGGGAGCGTCGATCCGGTCCTCTCCGCTCCACCGGACTCCGCCAGCTCCCACTGCCGCCGCGACATCGACGTTCCTCGTCGTGAGACCGCCGTCCCGAGTCATCAGGGGCCTCCCTAGACTGGGGGCATGAAGGATGCCCAGGAAGTCTCCACTGCCCCACTCGTCGGCCTCGGCCTCATCGGCGGGTTTCTCACCGCCCGCGAGACCGGGATCCGCCCCCTCGGCGGGGTCGTCCTCGCCGCCGCCGGCGCATACGCGGCACGCACGTGGTACGTCAAGCGCGGTTGGCCCACGGCGACCGCCCTCAGCCTCGCCTACCTCGGCGGGTTCGGTCTCTCGCACCCGCTGGCGAAGAAGATCGGGGCCTGGCCCGCCGTCTTCACCGTGACCGCCGCGAGTGCCGCGGCCGCCCACTTCGCCGTCGACGCAGTCCCGGCGAAGGACTGACCCGACCACTCACAGAAACGAGGATCACCGGTAGCCCATGCTGGCCGTATTCGAAGGATTCGCCGTCATCGCGGGGGTCATCCTCGTCGGGTTCCTCCTCGGGCGCTCCGGAGTCCTCGGGCCCAGCGGACAGCAGGTCATCGCGAAGCTCGTCTTCTACGCGGGCACCCCGACGCTGCTCTACGTCACGGTCTCCCAGACCGACCTCGGGCTGATCTTCAATACGGCGCTGCTCGCCACCGGCGGGTCGGCGATCATCGTCGGGTTCCTCCTCTTCGCCCTCACCCGCTGGGTGCGCAAACGCAGCACCGGCGAGGCGATGTTCTCCGCGTGGGCGGTCAGCTACGTCAACATCGGCAACCTCGGGATCCCGATCGCCGCCTACGTCCTCCACGACGTCGGCTACGTCGCCCCCGTCCTGCTCTTCCAGCTCATCGTCCTCGCCCCGATCGGCATGACCGTCCTCGACGGCGCGGGCAAGAAGAAGCACGACACTCACTGGTACACCACGATCCTCCAGGTCGCGAAGAACCCGATCCTGCTCGGGGCGGCGGCAGGAGTGGCCGCCTCGGCGACGGGATTCGAGCTCCCGCGGTTCATCTTCGAGCCGATCGACATGATCGGGGCGACGGCGGTGCCCGGCGCCCTGCTCGCGTTCGGCATCTCTCTTAAGGACGGGTGGGCGCTGCCGATCAAGGGCACCCGTTCGCAGCTGAGCTACATCACCGTCGGCAAACTCGTCGCCCAGCCGGTCATCGCCTGGGCGATCGGCGGCCCGCTGCTGGGCTATACGGGCATCGACCTGTTCGCCATCGTCGTCACCTCCGCCCTGCCGACGGCGCAGAACGTCTACATCTACGCGATGCAGTATCGCCAATCCGAGGCGCTCATGCGCGATGCCGTCTTCATCACCACGGTCCTTGCCGTGCCGGCCCTCGTCATCGTCGCCGCTCTCCTCGGGTGAGGGGCGGCGTCCTCAAGTGAGGACTGCCCGTGACAATGCCAGGGGCCGACCGCCTCGGCGATATCGGGGTCCGTGGCGTGTCCTCCCGGGCTCGGCGCACCCTGTCACTGACAATGGGAGCGTGGCTGGAGACGAGAAGAACGAGACCGAAGACCTCCTGAGCAGGCGCATGAGCTCAGGGTCGACGAGCGCTGCCGACAAGTCCTCGGCGCCTCTCGAGGCCGCGAACGACCCGTCGACCGACACCGAGGCGTTCGATCCGATCAAGGATCCCATCCTCAAGGAGGAGCCCCGCCCGTCGACCGGCCCGGTGCGCGTGGCACCCGCCCACTCGAATGCGCCGCAGGAGACCGCCCGCACTCGCGAGGTCCCTGCCAACGGTGCGGCCGCGACGACGCCGGGGAGCGCTTCCCGCCCCTCGGTGATGAGCGAGGAGGACTGGGCGGCGGTGACGAAGGCCGCGACGTCGACCGACACGCACGAGCCGGAGTACCCCGAACGCCGCCGGAACCCCCTCGACATCATCGGCACGATCTGGATCGCCCTGTCCGTGCCGTTCATGCTCCTCGCGCTCTCCGTGCGCGCGATCGCCTCGGGGATGTTCCTCAAGTTCGAGTACTTCCGCCCCGGCTTCCCTGCCGATCAGTTCGGCTTCGGCTCCGCCGACCGCGAGCACTACGGCACGTACGTCATCGACTACCTCCACAACCTCGACTCGCGCCGCTACCTCGCCGATGTCGTCATGCCCAACGGCGAACCCGTCTTCATCTCCTCCGAGCTCGACCACATGGCCGACGTCAAGGGCCTCATCTCCCTCCTCTACCTCATCGCGATCATCGGCTTCATCGGCACGGTCCTCTTCTCCCTCTACCTCTCGCGCAGGAACGGGATGGGCATGCGCATCGGGTTCCGCCTCGGCGCGATCTTCAGCTTCATCGCGATGGCCGGCCTCGCCGTCGTCGCGCTGCTGGGCTGGGAGAGCTTCTTCCGCGGATTCCACCGCGTCTTCTTCGCCGACGGGACGTGGGAGTTCTACGCCGACGACTCCCTCATCCGCCTCTTCCCGCCCCAGTTCTGGGTCGACGCGGGCATCGGTGCGGGCGGGATCTTCCTCCTCCTCACCATCATCCTCTTCCTCTTCAGCTTCGCCGGTCACAAGAAACGCAAAGCCGCGAAGAAGGCCCAGCGCGAGTCCGCCGACCGCATCTGAATCCCGCCGCAGGTAGCGGCACTCTGCGCTCACGCGCTCCACGGTTCCGGCCGGGTGGTCTTTCCCCTTCCACCCGGCCGCATGCTTTCTCCGCCCTCCCATATCGCCGAGGTGGCTGAACTTCGCCGTTCCGCGCCCGCAGACGATCATCCCCCGTTGAACGTCTGCACCGTTCCGCATCGTGCCGTGGGCGTCAGGTGTGAGTCCCCGGCGAACCTCTCCCCGCGCTTGCACGGGCGGCCGGGTCTGAGTAACGTCGATGACAAGGCACCATGCCTGAAACCCGGCACCGATCGAAGGAGCCTCGACCATGGCGAATGACACCGATCAGCTGACGTTCCAGAACCCCGTCACCCGCTATCCCAGCATCACCCCGCCCCGGCAGGATCAGCCCGAACCGGGTCTCGATCGCGACCTCGAACCCCAGACCGATCGCGGTGAGGACTCGTATCGCGGAACGGGCAGGCTCGAGGGCCGCAGAGCTCTCATCACGGGAGGCGACTCGGGCCTCGGGGCGGCGATCGCGATCGCCTTCGCCCGCGAGGGCGCTGACGTCGCGCTCAACTACCTCCCCGTCGAGCAGCCCGACGCCGACGAGGTCAAGCGCGTCATCGAGGCGACCGGACGCGCGGTCCACCTCTTCCCCGGCGACCTCACCGACCCGCAGTTCTGCGCGGACCTCGTCACAGACGCCGCCGACGCCCTCGGCGGGCTCGATGCCGTGGTCAACAACGCCGGCCGGCAGATCTCCGTCGAGGCGATCTCCGATCTCACCGACGAGCAGTGGGCGAAGACGTTCCAGACGAACATCGCTGCGATCTTCCACATCAGCAAGGCCGCCGCCGAGGTGCTGGCCCCGGGATCGACGATCGTCAACTCCACCTCGGTGCAGGCGTACAGTCCCTCGGCCCACCTCCTCGACTACGCCTCGACGAAGGCCGCGATCAACAACTTCTCGAAGGGCCTCGCCCAGCAGCTCGCACCCCGCGGCATCCGCGTCAACGCCGTCGCTCCGGGACCGTTCTGGACCCCATTGCAGGTCTCCGACGGACAGCCGAAGGACGCCCTGCCCGAGTTCGGCAAGGACACCGCTCTCGGTCGCGCCGGCCAGCCCACCGAGGTGGCGCCCGCCTACGTGTTCCTCACGTCCCCGGAGTCGAGCTACGTCGTCGGTGAGACCCTCAACGTCAACGGCGGTCAGCCGACGCCCTGACCGTCGAGGCACCTCCAAGCCCCCAGCGGTGAGCACCGCGCTGACCGCACCTCTGATGAAAGGACATGCTCATGAGCTCCGAGACCACCCCGCCCGATGAGACCTCAAGCCCCGACACAAGCCCCGACAAGAGCTCCGAGCCTGCAGCCGCGGTGACGAAAGCACCGCAGGTGTCGACCGACGAGGACGGCGACACCGTGCGCGGCAGCGCAGCGGGCACCGACGGAACGACGGACGAGCACCGCGCCGACGCGCCCGGCAGCGCGGCCGACGACGACGGCCTCGTCGACGTCGGTGAGGTCCTCACCGGCGAATCCTCCGACGACGGACCTCCCGAGATGCCCGCCTGAGAACGACACCGGCTCCCGTGCACCGCACGGGGGCCGACTGTTCGTGCCGCGGCCGCTCAGTCGTCGACGGCGTCGCGACCGCGGCGGACGATGAGCGGATCCGGTTCGTAGACGATCGAGGTGTCCTTGCCCGCGTAGTCGAACTGGTTGAGGAAGTAGCGCATCGCGTTGAGGCGGGCGCGCTTCTTGTCATTGCTCTTGATCGTGATCCACGGGGCGTGATCAGTGTCCGTGCGGCGGAACGTCTCCTCCTTCGCGAACGTGTAGTCGTCCCAGCGTCCCAGCGACTCGAGGTCCATCGGCGAGAGCTTCCACCGTCGGACCGGATCGATCTGGCGGATCGCGAAGCGGGTGCGCTGTTCGCGCTGGGTGACGGAGAACCAGAACTTCGTGACGTGGACACCGGAGTCGATGAGCATCTTCTCGAACACGGGAGCCTGCTCCATGAACCGCTCGTACTCATCGTCGGTGCAGAAGTCCATGACGCGTTCGACATTGGCCCGGTTGTACCAGGACCGGTCGAACATGACGATCTCGCCGTTCGTCGGCAGGTGGCTGATGTAGCGCTGGAAGTACCACTGCCCGGCCTCCCGGTCAGAGGGCTTGTTGAGCGCGACGACCCGGGCCGCGCGCGGGTTGAGGTGTTCGGTGAAGCGCTTGATCGTCCCGCCCTTGCCGGCGGCGTCGCGGCCCTCGAAGACGATGACGTGCTTCGCGCCCGTGTCCTGCCCCCAGTACTGGAACTTCAGCAGTTCGACCTGGAGCCGGTACTTCTCGAGTTCGTACTCCTCCCGATTCATCAGCTCCGGGTACGGGTAGCCCTCGCGCCACGTCTCGACCGCCCGTCCCATCGGGTCGATGAGCTGCGGATCGGTCGTGTGGCTGTCGGCGACCGTGTAGCCTTCGACCCTGAGCTTGTCGATGTACTCACGCAGGTTCTCGTTCGGGAGGATGGACACGAAGACTCCTTCACTGCTCAGCTGCCGGTGTGGGGGATGTCGTCGCGACCCGGTCACGACCCCGGCGCCTCGGACGGTACTGGTGCGAGGTGAACATCAGGTTATGCGATCGATGTCGTGTTTCGGAACCAGGGCCGCGCCGATCAGCGGTGCGGCGGCGACGATGACGAAGGCCCACGGATACCCGAAGGCGGTGATGAGCGCCCCCAGCCCGGGTCCGACGAGCGCCGAGACCGCGAACTGCCCCGTGTTCTGCGCCCCGAGCGCCTTCCCCGACCAGCGCGGCCCCGCGGCCTCGGCCACCGAGGCGAAGGCGAGTCCGTTGTCGGCCACCGACACCGTCGAGGCGAGGACGAAGACGAGCGCGGCGACGACGGGCAGCGGGGTGAGCGAGATGAGGGCGACGGCGAGGGTGAGGACGCAGGCGGCGACGGCGACGAGGCGGATGAGGGCGACCCGGGAGCCGAGGGCGTCGGAGGCGGCGCCGATGATGAGGCGACCGAGCGCGCCGACGATCTGCGCGGCCGCGACGATCCCGCCGGCGACCGCGGCGGGCACTCCCTGGTTGGCGATGAGCCAGATGAGCCCGTAGGTCGAGAACGCGAACTGCGGGACGACGAGGAGGGCGGAGACCGTGTGGATGCGCCAGAGGAATCCGTCGGAGCGATAGGGGTTCGTCGCCGAGGCGGCGCCGGGCTGTCCGTGCTCCGGTGCGCTGGGAGGGCGGACCGCCTCGGCGCGGGGAGGGTTCCGGACGAGAGCGACGGTGACGATCGTCATCACCGCGGTGACGGCGGTAGCAAACCAGAGGTAGGCCGTGATGCCGCCGGCTGCGGCGAGCGGCGGGACGGCGAGGGCGGCGACGCTCGTGCCCAAGGGCTGCGACATCTGGCGGATGCCCATGGCGAGGCCGCGCCGATGCCGGGGAAACCAGCCGATGACGACGCGTCCGCTCGCCGAGTTCACCGAGGCCGCGGCGGCCCCGGCGAGGGCAAGGGTGACGATGAGCCAGGCCGGCGACGAGGAGAGCGGGACGGCTGCCGCGGAGGCGAGCGCGGTGAGCCCGAGGCCGAGCGTCATCGCGAGCCGCTCGCCGAACCTGTCGGCGAACGCACCCCAGGCGATGAGCGTGAGGATGAGTCCGAAGCTCGGGGCGACGCCGACGGTCCCGGCGCGCGTGAGCGAGTAGCCGAGCTCGGTGTGGAGGTACGGGATGAGGAATGCCGGACCGGTGATCGCCACGGTCGCCGCCATCTGCGCGAGCACTCCGACGACGAGGATGACCCAGGCCTGTCGGCTGGGCGCGGGCATCGTCATGGGGTGAGGCTAGTCCCTGGTCAGCACGGACGCGGTCGTGTCTCAGATCGCGGCCCCAGGCGGGGACGATATAGTGATGCTGGCGATGAGCACGCTGTCCGCGCAGCGCCACTGCGGACACGGCACCGTCACCCCCTGTAGCCCAATCGGCAGAGGCAGTCGACTTAAAATCGATTCAGTCTGGGTTCGAGTCCCAGTGGGGGGACCGTGTCGCCGGAGCTCGCGAAGTCGGGCATGATCGTCCTATGACTTCAGCGCTCATCATCCCCGGCACTCCCCCGCAGGCCGTCACCGGCCTCGACGACCCGATGACGGTCGCCGCCCCCGGACCTGCCGTGCTCTTCGATGACCGCACACCGGCGGGCCGGCTCGACCCGCGTGCCGGACGCCCGTCCGGGGCCGCGGCAGCTTCCGAGGCGACAGCTCCGGAAGCGGCACCGCCCACCGTGACTGTTCCGCAGCGCCCGCTGGCCTACCGTGAGGGCGGCCGGGACTGGCATGTCATCGGCTACGAGGCCGCCGACCACTGGGAGAACCTTTCCCCCGCGCTCCGGGCCCGGCTCCTCGCCGATCGCACCGCGCCCCTCGACGTCGACGAGTTCAAGGCGACGACGAACGGCGCGAGCGCGTCGATGATCACGAACAACTGGGTCCGCTCCGGCCATCCCCGGCAGTACCGGATCGCCGGTGAGCTGCGGGATCTCGCCGAGGTGCTCGCCCGCATCGCCGACGCCTGACCCGGCGCACCGCTCTGCTCGGCAGGCCCGAAGGCCCCTTGACCGCGCGCCCCCTCAGCTCAGCAGCGCCGTCTCAGCGGCCACCTCGGCGGCCTCCCGGTTGTGTTCGATCCGCGCGACGTTGAGCTCGGCCCAGCGTCGCAGCGTCGCGACCGGTTCGAGCAGGGAGCGACCGAGGTCGGTGAGTCGGTACTCGACCCGCGGGGGCACCTCGGCGAAGGCCTCGCGCGCGATGAGCCCGTCAGCGGTCAGGGACCGCAGCGTCGAGGTGAGCACCTTCGGGGTGATGCCGCCGACGGCCAGGCGGATCTCGTTGAAACGGCGCGGCCCCTCCTCGAGGGTCTCGATGATGAGCACCGTCCATTTGTCGCCGAGGCGGTCGAGGACGATGCGCGTGGGACAGTCGGGGTCGAACGCGTCGCCTTCCCAGTCGATCATTGTGCGAGAACTCCAATAGTTTCTTTGAGGTACCTTGTATCCTCAGTATATCGTCACTGCATCAGGAACCGCACACCACGGAAGGACTCATCATGAGAATCGCACTCTTCGGAGCTTCGGGAATGGTCGGCTCGCGCGTGGCGGCCGAAGCCGCCGGCCGCGGACTCGAGGTCACGGCGATCACCCGCACGGGCACCGAGGTCCCCGGCGTCGCCCGCAGCCTCACCGGCGACATGGCCGATGCCGCCCTCGATGCGCAGGTCGCCGCCGACCACGACGTCATCATCTCCGCCACCGGCCCCAGCCGCACCGGCGGCGACCACGGCGAATGGCTGCAGGCGCTGCAGACCCTCGCCGAGGCCAGCGGCGACACCCCGCTCTACGTCGTCGGCGGCGCCGGATCCCTGCTCGTCGACGGCGAGACGATGCTCAAGGACGCCCCCGGGTTCCCCAGCGCCTACAAGGCCGAGGCGGAGACGGGCACCCGCGCCCTCGAGATGCTCCGGGCAGGCGACTACTCGCCGTGGACGATGCTCTCCCCCGCCCCGGAGATCGCCCCGGGCGAACGCACCGGCTACTACGCCGTCGGCACCGACGCACCCGCCGGTGAACGGATCTCCGCCGAGGACTTCGCCGTCGCCCTCGTCGACGACGTCGAGGATCCCCAGCACGTCGACGCGCGCTTCACCGTGGCGAACTCCGAGGTCAACTGACCTCTGACCCTCAGCTGAGCGAATAGTCCCGGGAGGAGATCGCGAAGCCGTGGTCACCGTTGGTGCACACGACTTCGCGGTCCGCATCGGTCGTGCAGGCGATGCCGTAGGCGATGAGGAGGTCACCGTAGGGCAGGACGGCGGTGTCCGCACCCCACTCCCCGGCATCGGAGAACTGTGTGAACGTCGGATCGCCGTAGGCCTCGAAGCGGGGCCCGCCCGTGGAGGTGAGGACGATCGCCGTCGGCTGCTGCTGCTGGCCCTGATACGTCACAGGCGGCAGGTCCTCGGGGAAGCTGTGGTTGTCGCACCCGAGCAGGTCCTCCTGGAAGCTGCAGTGGTGCTTCCGGGACTCCGTCGTGAAGTAGAGTCCCGCGGCGCCGGTCGCCGTCCCCTCGTACTCCCACGGCAGGACGTGGTAGCCCGCGGGCACGTCGAGGCTCGCCGGCCGCACGACGAAGCGCTGCTCGTCCTTGTCGCACGAGAGCGTGATGTCGTAGTCGGCGACCTCGCTGTCCATCGGGAAGAGACATTCCCACCCGTCGACGATCGTCCCGTGCCCGGCGACGTGCTCGGAGTCATCCCCCTCCCCGCGGGCCAGTGCCTCCAGTGCCGTCCTCGCCTCGTCGCAGTCGGTGTCCTGCGTGCCCTGGTAGATCGCCTGGTCGGTCATCGGTGCGGGAGCGACTCCGCAGTGCCCCACCGGGAGGGAATCCTCGTCGACGAGCGTCTCGTCATCGGTGGGGGCGGGCTTCCCGGCCTCCGTCGCCGAGGTGGGGCCCGGCTGCGGCGCCGACGTGTCCTCACCGCCCCGGGTGCATCCGCTGAGGACGAGCACGGCGACGAGGCTGACGATGGCTGTAGTGCGCTTCATCTCCTCACCGTAGCCTGCGGTCGGGGCGACCGGGCCGGTCGGTCGATAACGGCCTCATCACAACCTCGGCGCCGACACCTGTCGACGACGAAGCCCCGGGAGTGCGATCGCACTCCCGGGGCTTCGGTCTCGCCTGCGGACTCTCATCCGTCAGACGCGGTCAGGATCAGGCCTTGACGGGCTCTTCCTTCTTGGGAACCGGCTTCGACTCCGCAGCCTCGACGAAGCTCTTGCGGGGCACGTCGAGGTCGACGAGCTCCGTGGTGTCGCGACCGAGGACGAAGTTGAGGATCCAGTTGCCGAAGACCTTGACCTTGCGGTCGATGCTCGGGATCGCGTAGCCGTGGTAGGCGCGGTGCATGAGCCATGCGAGGAGACCGCGGGCTTCGAAGTCGCCCATCTGTGAGACGCCCTTGTAGAGGCCGAGACCGGCGACCGATCCGATGGTCTTGTGGAAGTACTGCTTGAACTCGGTCTCTCCGCGCAGGGCGGCGAGCACGTTGGCGGCGAGCACGGGCGCCTGACGCACCGCATGCTGGGCGTTGGGCACGCAGTAGCCGCCGACACCGCCCCCGGAGAGGTCGGGCACCGCGGCATTGTCACCGGCGGCCCATGCCCCTTCGACGACGCCGTCTTCGCCCTCGACACGGAGGTCGGCGCGCACGGTCACGCGGCCGCGCTCGTCGATCGGCAGGTCGGAGTCGATGAGGACGGGGTTGGCCTTGACGCCGGCCGACCACACGATGGTGTCCGCGTCGAACTCCTCGCCGTTCGAGAGCTTGACGCGCTTGTCGGTGCAGTCCTGGAGGAACGTCTCGAGGTAGACGTCGATGCCGCGCTCGCGCAGGTGCTCGACGACCCAGCGGGCCTGTGCCTCGCCGACCTCGGGCATGACGCGGCCGAGGGCCTCGACGAGGACGAAGCGGACGTCGGCCTCGGTGAGGGTCTCGTACTGGGCGATCGCCGAGCGCACGACGTCCTCGAGCTCGGCGAGGAGCTCGATGCCGGCGAAGCCGCCGCCGACGAAGACGAAGGTGAGAGCCTTGCGACGCTCGTCGTCGTCCTCCATGAGGGCGGCGTCGGCGAGGCGGGAGAGGAGGTGGTCGCGCAGCGCGACGGCTTCTTCGATCCGCTTGAGGCCGATCGCGTTCTCCTTGAGGCCGGGGATCGGCAGGGTGCGGGCGACGGAGCCGGCGGCCATGATGATGTGGTCGTAGTCGAGTTCGAACGGCTCATCGTTCTCGGGTTCGACGACGACGAACTTGTCGGCGTGGTTGATCGACGTGACCTTGCCGGTGATGACCTCGGCGCCGGGCAGATTGCGGCGCAACGGCACGACGGCGTGGCGGGGCTCGATCGAGCCGGCGGCCACCTCGGGGAGGAACGGCTGGTACGTCATGTACGGGTTGGGGTCGATGACGGTCACGGTGGCTTCACCGCGGCCGAGATTCTTCAGCAGATTCTGGGCCGTGACGAGACCGAGGTATCCGCCGCCGACGACGAGGATGCGTGGACGCAGTTTCGAGTTTCTGATGAGAGCCATGACCCCATCCTAGGCCCTTGTGAAAACTTTCACTAATCATCATCGACGTCCCAGATGAGACGCGTATCACGGCTCGCCGAGTCGCCTGCGCATCCGCTTCCGGCGGGCGAAGACGATCGCTGCCACGGCGAGGAGGATGAGTCCGATGCCGCCGCCGACGCCGAGTGCGGCGTAGCCGAGCGTCGGCGTCGACTGGGTGGCGACGACGTCCTTCGGCGCGACGGCCTTCGGCTGTTCGCCCTCGGCGGGGGCGGCGGTCTCGGTCTCCGCTGCGCTGCCTTCGGCGCGCCGGTGCATCGTCACCCAGGAGGCGAGATCGTCGGCGGCGCTCGGCACGGTCTTCGGCACATCGGAGTCCATCGCCGCCTGCGGGTCGAGCCGACCCCAGCCGACGGTCGGGTCGGGCTTGTCGGCCGTGCTCTGGCCCGTGTGTCCGGTCACGGGCTTCGCGGTCGAGAGCAGCTTCGCGGCCACCTCGTCGGCGCTGAGGTCGGGGTTGTCCGCGCGGATCAGGGCGGCGACCCCGGAGACGACGGGCGCGGCGAACGAGCAGCCCTGGCCTTCGGCGTACCCGCCGGAGTAGAACGGGATGGGGATGTCGGCGGCGGGGCCCATGAGGTCGACGGCGGTGCCCGGTGCCGTCGAGGCGTCGAGCACCCGGCCGTTCTTCCCGAGTCCGCCGACGCCGATGACGCCGGGCACCGTCGACGGCGACCACGCCTGGGTTGCGCCCTGGGAGGCGTTGCCGACGCAGGCGACGACGAGGACGTCCTTCTCGTAGGCGTACTTGAATGCCTCGTCCCAGCTCGACGGCCACGCGGGGTCGTCCCAGCCCAGGGACATGTTGATGATCTTCGCGCCGTTGTCGACGGACCAGCGGATCGCCTCCGCCGCCTGCTCGCGCGTCGACCCAGAGTCCTTGGGACGGTCGGGGCCGAGCCACATCGAGGCGGAGAGGATCTCCGCGTCCGGGGCCACCCCGATCGGCCCGGCGCCCTCGCCCTGACCGGCGATGACGCCGGCCACGGCGGTGCCGTGGTGGATCGTGTCCTTGCCGCCGATCGGCGTCGTGCCGTCCTTGCCGAGGCCGCTGAAGTCCTTCGCGGCCGTCACGACGTCCTTGAGGTCCTCGTGGTCCTTGTTGACACCCGAGTCGATGACGGCGACCTTGACACCCTTGCCCGTCGTCGTCTTCCACAGCTCTTCGATGCCGTAGTCGCCGATGAACCACTGCCCGGGCCCCGGCTTCGGGGCGGCCAGCGCCGGCTGCGCGGTGCCGACGACGAGTCCGAGGACGAGGCCGATGAGCGCAAGCTTCGTCAGCGCACGGGGTCGGCGCCCGGTGCGCGTCGTCGGCGGTGCGCTGCTCCCGGTCATGACGCGAGGTCGAGGGCGATGCCGTCGAGGATGTCCGTCTCGGAGACGGTGATGGTGAGCTTGCCGCCCGCGGCGCGCACGGCGTCGGCGACCCGGGCGACGACGCGGGCGAAGATCAGCCCGCCGGCGGCGATGACGTCGACGCGTCCGGGGTGCATGTACGGCAGCGCGGCACGGGCCTCACGGTCCATCCGGAGGAGCGCGTCGACCTGGCGTTCGACGTCGGCGACGGTGAGCTTCGCCCCGTGGATGCGCTCGCGCTGGTAGCTGTCGAGGTCGAGGATGCCGGCGGTCAGGGTCGTCACGGTCCCGGCGACGCCGATGAAGGTGCGGGCCGCGGCCAGGTCGACCACCTCGGCGGCGCGATCGAGGTGCTCATCGATGTCGGTCACGGCGGCGCGGACCTGGCCGTCGTCGGGCTGATCGGTGCTCATGTGGCGCTCGGTCAGGCGCACCGATCCGATGTCCATGCTCACCGCGGACTCGACGGCCTCGGTGCCGAGGACGAGCTCCGTCGATCCCCCGCCGAGGTCCATGACGAGGAAGGGGCCCTCGGAGGCGCTGCGGCCCGCCGTCGCGCCGAGGAAGGAGAGGTGGGCCTCCTCATCGCCGGTGATGACGTCGGGGACGACGCCGAGGATCGCGAAGATCCCGGCGAAGAACTCGTCCCGGTTCTTCACGTCCCGGCTCGCCGAGGTGGCGACGAAGCGGATCTTCTCCGGTGCGAACTCTGCGGCGGCATCGGCGTACTCCTGTGTCACGGCGAAGGTGCGCTCGAGCGCTTCGGGGGCGAACTCCCCCGTGGCGTCGACTCCCTGGCCGAGGCGGACGATGCGGGTCTCGCGGAGGAGCTCGGTCATCGTGCCGGCCTCATCGATGTCGGCGACGAGCAGGCGCAGCGAATTGGTTCCGCAGTCGAAGGCGGCTACGCGCATGGTTCTCTCCTAGTCCGTCGTCTGCGAGGCGGCGTCGGCCGATGACGCCGCGGCCGGGGATCCCTGCCCCGTCTCCGAGCCCGCACCCGGGATCGACTCCGCGGTCGCCTCGGCGGGGGTGACGGCAGGGGTGGGAACATCGGTCATCAGTCCGATCGCGCGGTCGCCGATCGGGTTGGCTCCGGGCCCGGCGGCCAGGGCGTGGCCGACGAGGGCGTGAAGGCACTTGACCCGGGTCGGCATGCCGCCGGCGGAGAAGTCCGCGATCTCCTCGACCTCGGCGATGCCGGCGGCGCGGCCGATCTCGGACCGGACGGCGAGATAGGAGTCATGGGCCCGGGCATAGGCGGCGGCGAGCTCGTCGTCGGCGCCGAGCTCCGCGGTCCATTCGGCCATGATCCCCGCCGCTTCGAGGCGGGAGGACTCGGCGACGTAGGCCGGGTGGGTGAGGTAGAAGGTCGTCGGGAAGGGGGTGCCGTCCTCGAGGCGCGGGGCGGTCGCGACGACGAGGGGCTCACCGGTGGTGCTGCGGGCGGCGATGCCGACGACCCCGCGGGGAATGCGTCCGAGCTGCTCCTTCAGCGTTGCGAAGTCCGCCTCGGTGCACTCTGTGATCATCAGTCCGTTCCCGTCGTGTTGCTCGAATTGCCGACCTCCTCGATCGACTCCAGCAACTCAAGGTACCAGGCTTGGCTGCGCTGTGGGCGCGTTGTGTCCGAATCGTCATCGTCTTCCGAGTCCTGGTTGGTGACGATGACAGCGTTCTTGCCCTCTTCGACGTAGTACTGGTCCTCCCTGGCCTTGCGGGCGATGTAGGTCGGATCCTTGAGATTCTCGTTCTTCTCCCGCAGCGCCTCGACCTCGGAGCGGGTGGAGTCGATCTCGTTGTTCAGCGCAGCGATCTGCTGCGCCTGCTTGAGCGCGGAGTTGATCGAGGGGAGGAACGTCACGAGCACGATGGCGATGACGGCAAGGAAGACTCCGGCCTGCCAGGACATCCGGCGGCCGCGCGCATCACGGCTCGCGGTCGCCTCGACGACGGGTTTCGGGCGTCGCCGAGGAGCGGCCTTGCCGGGAGCCGTCTTCGGGGCAGTTCTTCTCGGTTTGCTCGGAACCATGACTCTTCCTCTGCGGCCGGGGATTGGGAAGGCAGCCGCAACACAGATAAGTCTGCCTGGTCGCATCGGGGCGAGCCGGGATTTCCACGCCGTGGCGTGTTCGGTGTCGGGGATTCCGCAGGCGTCGCGATGGCGTGGGAGCCTCTGCGGGAATCCTCGAGCGCGGGCAGGCCTCCGAGGTGGGTGCGAGCGGGACGGTGGCGACGATTAGCAACCGGGCTCAAGCCGCGATTCACACACCGCGCAGATTCACCGACGACCCGCAAGCGCACGCACAACCCGTGAGCCCACGTACGACCCGCAAGCTGCCTGCGCGACAACCCGCAGGCCCACGCACAACCCGCAGCTGCACGAACACCGCGGAACTCTCTGCGCACAACCCTGAGCCGCAGATCCACCGCGTGCACGGGTTGTCTGTGCCGCTCCACGGGCGGGATGCGAGAAACCGCCCGCCGACCGCGCCCCGCTCCGGACCAGCAGCAGCGCTCCCCCGTCCCGCCCGCGCATCCTCACCCCGCCCCTGCCACTGCGCGCCCGCCCGCCCTCGTTATCCACAGCCGCCCACACGCCATCCCCAGAGTTATCCACAGGACGGGAAGTTTCTATTGCGCTTTACTGACGTTTGATGCACTTTGTATCCATGTACCGAATACTGACGACCCAGGAACTCAACCGGCTCGGCTTCACCCACGAGGACATCCGATTCGCTCGCACATGCTGTCTGCTCCGACTCTCGCGCGGGGTCTATGTGGCCAGGCGCGTCTGCACGGTCGAGCGTCATCGCCCGCTCTGGGCGGGCATCGCGGAGAGAACGCATGACGAGCTCGTCGAGCATGGCGACAATCGCGACGCGATCAACGAACTCAGCGCCAAGGTCATGGCCAGGCGCGAACTCCAGTTCCAGCGACGGAACGCGAGGACCGCCTCGGCGACTGATACCGGGGATTCGGGCGCGGTGGGATCCGGGGATTCCGGTGCGGACGAGACGACCGACCACCCGAACCGCGAGGCGCAGTCAGGGGTCGACGTCGAGGTCGTCTCCCACATCTCGGCCGCCCTCGTCCACGGTCTGCCGGTCGCCTACCCGGTCACGCACCAGGTCGAAGTCGTGCGTCCCGGCGTCAACCGCCGGTACCCGAGCCTCCACGTCCGCGGCACGACGATTCCCGCTGCGCACTGGCAGCGCGTGGGCGGGATGCGGGTGACGACGCTCGAGCGCACCCTCGTCGACGTCGCCCGCACGTACAGTCTCGAGATCTCGGTGGCGATGATCGACGACGCCCTCCGGCGCTCACTGACGACGCTGGAGAGGATCCGCGCCGTCGTCGCGCAGGCGGTCGAGAAGCGGAACACGAAGCGGGTCGAGCGCGCCCTCGACCTCGCCGACGGACGTCGCGAATCGCCCGGAGAATCGATCGCCGCCGTCCGCTTCTACCAGCACGGCATCGTCGGGATGGTGCCCCAAGTGACGTTCCCGACCGAGCGGCAGAGGCCCGACATCCGCGTCGACTTCTGCCACAAGGGCGCGCGGCTCATCGTCGAGGTCGACGGAATCGGCAAGCTCTACCTCGGATCCGGCGTACCCCGCGAGGAGCTCGAGAAGGAGCGCCGCCGTGAGCAGTGGCTGCGCGAGCGCGGGTGGCGGGTCATTCGCATCAGCTGGAAGGAACTCTTCGAAGAGGCGAAGTTCAACGAGATCAAGCACGTCGTCATGGCGTCCGCGTCCGCCGCCTCGGCGGGGTGAGGTGCCGCCGGGGAGGGCGTGGGTGCCGCCGGCGCGGGGTGAGGTGTCACCTCGGCGGCGTATCGGGCAGCCGCTGAGCGTGAGGGCACTCCCCCTGCCCTCATGCTCAGCGGCATGAACAACCCCAGGACGGGGAGGGTGTCGCGCTCCGCGGGTGGGATGGCGAGCCACGGGGTGTGCATGGACGGGCACGGTGGACGAACCGCCCAGGGTTGTGCGTAGAACTCCGGGTGGTGCACAGAGTTCCGGGAGGTGGACCGAGCCCAGGGCAGTGGGCCGAGCGCAGGGTTATGCGTGATGTCCCTGGCGGGAGGAGAATCCTTCAAGCGCCGAGGCGGGGGCCGGGTGACCGCGAACGATCACTCGGCCCCCGCCTCGGTGTGGGTGCGACCCGCCGACAGGAATCTGCCGGCCCAGCCCCTCAGGCTTCGAAGCGCGGGAAGGCGCGCTTGCCGGCGTAGCGGGCGGCATCGCCGAGCTGCTCTTCGATGCGCAGCAGCTGGTTGTACTTCGCGACGCGCTCGGACCGAGCGGGCGCGCCCGCCTTGATCTGACCGGCGTTGGTCGCCACGGCGAGGTCGGCGATCGTCGTGTCCTCGGTCTCCCCGGACCGGTGCGAGATCATCGTCGTGTAGCCGTGCGTCTGCGCGAGCTCGACGGCGTCGAGGGTCTCGGTGAGCGTGCCGATCTGGTTGACCTTGACGAGCAGCGAGTTCGCGGTGTCGTTGTCGATGCCGCGCTCGAGGCGCTCCGGGTTGGTGACGAAGAGGTCGTCGCCGACGAGCTGGACCTTCGACCCGATCGCGGCGGTGAGCTTCGCCCAGCCCTCCCAGTCGTTCTCGTCGAGCGGGTCCTCGATCGAGACGAGCGGGTACTTGCTCAGCAGGTCCTCGTAGTAGGCGGCCATGTCCTCGGCCGACTTCTTCTCGCCTTCGAACTCGTAGGCGCCGTCCTTGAAGAACTCCGAGGACGCGACGTCGAGGGCGAGCGCGATGTCACGGCCCGGACGGTGACCGGCGATCTCGATGGCCTCGAGGATGAGGTCGAGGGCCGCGGCGTTCGACTCGAGGTTCGGTGCGAAGCCGCCCTCGTCGCCGAGCCCGGTGGAGAGGCCGCGCTCCTTGAGCACGCCCTTGAGCGCGTGGTAGACCTCGACGCTCCACTGCAGCGCTTCGTGGAAGCTCGCCGCACCGATCGGGGCGATCATGAATTCCTGGATGTCGACGTTCGAGTCGGCATGCGATCCGCCGTTGAGGATGTTCATCATCGGCACCGGCATGACGTGGGCGTTCGGGCCGCCGAGGTACCGGTAGAGCGGGAGATCGGCCGACACCGCTGCCGCACGGGCCACGGCCAGCGAGGTTCCGAGGATCGCATTCGCGCCGAGGCGGGACTTGTTCTCCGTCCCGTCGAGGTCGATGAGCGCCTGGTCGACGAGGCGCTGATCATCGCTTTCGAGGCCGACGATGGCCTCGTGGATCTCATCGATGACGGCTTCGACGGCGTTCGTCACGCCCTTGCCGAGGTAACGCTCGGGATCGCCGTCACGCAGCTCGACGGCCTCGAACTCACCGGTGGAGGCGCCGGAGGGCACTCCCGCGCGACCGACGGACTCGTCGGCCAAGAGCACTTCCACCTCGACGGTGGGGTTGCCCCGGGAATCCAAGATTTCACGGGCGTTTGCGGCAACGATCTCAGCCACTGATTACTCCTTAGCAGTCGGTGTCACATGGGAAACATGTGCCTGCCCGCAAGCTTAGTGCACAACCGGGCACCGCCCGGCCCCGATCGATGCGTGAAACCGGGCCTACGCCGCCTGCCCGTCGCTGACCTGCAGGAGCCGTTCACGCAGCCGCGCCGGAGTCTGCGGATCCATGCCGTTCTCGAGCAGGTACTTCTCCACCGCATCGTTGCCGTACGTCCGATCGAGGGAGGTCAGTATCCCCGCCAGCAGGTCGCGCGGGGCCGAGGTCGCCGCCTCGGCGAGGTTGCCGGAGATGCCGGCATCGGAATAGTTGCGCCTGATGCTCTCGAGGAAGGATCCGCCGAGGTGGTCCTCCGTGGCCGTGTAGTCGTCGAGGATGTCGTCCCGGTCGACCCCGAGGAGGGCGAGGACGAAGGCCGCGACGAGACCGGTGCGGTCCTTGCCGGCCGAGCAGTGGAAGACGACGCCGGTCTCGCAGCGATCGGCGACGGTGTCGACGGCGAGGGCGAGCCGGGGACCGAAGTGGGCGATGAGGTAGTCGTAGATGCGGCGCAGGGACCGGTCGCTGAGGTCGATCCCCGTGGTCTCGGCGAATTCGATCATCTCCTCCTGCGACAGCGGGGCGGCCGGGAAGAACTTGTCCTCGAAGACCGGCAGGGCGATGTAGTCGACGTCGAGGCCCTCGAGCGCATCGGGGTGCTTGGCCCGCTCGCCGATGTCGCGCAGGTCGAGCACCGTCGTGATCCCGAGGCGGGCGAGCTCCTCCCGGGACCGGTCGGTGAGCTGGGCGAGGCCGTCGGCGCGGAACACCCGACCGGTCGCCACCGACGATGCGCCGGCCGCCCCGGCGATGGCCCCGGCTGTCGCTGCTCCCCCGGTCACCGGTGCCCCGCCGAGGTCGCGGAAGTTGAAGGTGCCCTCGATGTCGATCCTGTCCAAGCTCACTCTGCGTCCCTCTCTGCTGGTGGTGCCGCGTCTGCGGCTGCCGCCGTCTGTGCGCGCTCTGCGGCTTTCTGTGCGCGCTCTGCGGCTTTCTGTGCGCGCTCTGCGGCTTTGATCCGACGGTACTCCCTCTCGACGTCGGCCAGTGCCGGCACGGGTCCGCTGCGCCCCTGACCGTCGAAGGTCAGCGGGTGCCGGCGGATGAGTTTGGCCTCGAGCCGCTCGATGACGTCTGTGAGCGTCGTCCCGTAGTCGCTTCCGCCGCTCTCGTCGAGGAGCGCGGCATGGAAGAGGATCTGGTAGAGGACGTCACCGAGTTCGTCGACGACGTGGTCGCGGTTGCCCGGCGACGGGTCGGCGGTGAGATCCTCGAGGGCCTCGATGAGCTCCTCGGTCTCCTCCCGGGCGTACCGCATGAGGCTCCGATGGTCCTGCTCGGACGACCACGGGCACCGTGCGCGCAGCACCGCCATCGCCTCGACGGCACCGTCCAAGCGCTCGGCCATGACCCCCGCGTTCTCGTCCACGGCCGCCTCACACCCCCGCGTCGACGACGTCGGAGGGGACGACCTCGGCGGGTGCGGCGGGCACGATCGCGTCGAGGAACTGGTGGGCCCAGCGGAGGATGTCCGAGTCCGTCATCTCCTTGGCCCCGAACCCGTCACCGGCCATCGGCTTGGGCACGAGGACCGAGCGGATGGCGGGTTTGAGCAGGGACTTCGGGTAGAGGCGCTTGAGCCGCACGAGCTGGGAGTCCTCGAGTTCGACGGGTCCGAAGCGGACGAAATTGCCCTGGACGACGATGTCGCTGACACCGGAGGCCCGGGCGCGGATGCGCAGTCGGGCGACATCGGCGAGAACCCCGACGGCCTCAGGATAGGGACCGTAGCGGTCGACGAGTTCGTCGAGGACCTCCTGGAGTTCGTCCTCGTTCGCCGCCGCGAGCTTCCGGTACGCCTCGAGGCGCAGCCGTTCGTGGTCGACGTAGTCGGCGGGCAGGTGCGCGTCGACGGGCAGTTCGATGCGCATGTCCGCTTCCGGTTCGGTGTCCTCGCCGCGGAAGTTCGCGACGGCCTCCCCGACGAGGCGGACGTAGAGGTCGAAGCCGACCCCTTCGATATGGCCCGACTGCTGACCGCCGAGGAGGTTGCCGGCTCCGCGGATCTCCAGGTCCTTCATCGCCACCTGCATGCCCGCACCGAGCTCGGTGTGCGCGGCCAGTGTCGTGAGACGGTCGAGTGCGGTCTCGGTGAGCTGGGTGTCGGGCGGGTAGAGGAAGTACGCGTACGCGCGTTCGCGACCGCGGCCGACCCGTCCGCGCAGCTGGTGGAGCTGGGAGAGGCCGAACCGGTCGGCGTGGTCGATGATGAGCGTGTTCGCGTTCGCGATGTCGATGCCGGTCTCGACGATCGTCGTGCACACGAGGACGTCGTACTTCTTCTCCCAGAAGTCGACGATGACCTGTTCGAGCCGGTTCTCGTTCATCTTGCCGTGGGCGATCGCGATGCGCGCCTCGGGGACGAGTTCGGCGAGATGCGCGGCGACGGCCTCGATGTCCTTGACCCGGTTGTGGATGAAGAAGACCTGGCCCTCGCGCATGAGCTCTCGCCGGATCGCGGCCTTGACCTGCTGGTCCTCGTACTTCCCGACGTAGGTGAGGACGGGGTGGCGCTCCTCCGGCGGGGTCGCGAGCGTCGACATCTCCCGGATGCCGGTGACCGCCATCTCCAGGGTGCGCGGGATCGGGGTCGCCGACATCGCGAGGACGTCGACGTTGGTCCGCATCGCCTTGAGCGTCTCCTTGTGCTCGACGCCGAAGCGCTGCTCCTCGTCGATGATGACGAGTCCGAGGTTCTTGAACCGCACCTCGCCGCTGAGCAGGCGGTGGGTGCCGATGACGAGGTCGAGCTTGCCGTCGGCGAGGTCGGCGACGACCTTCTCCGATTCCGCCTTCGTCTGGAACCGCGAGAGCGCCCCGACGGTGACGGGGAATCCCGCATAGCGTTCGGCGAAGGTCTCGAAATGCTGTTGGACGAGCAGGGTCGTCGGGACGAGGACGGCGACCTGCTTGCCGTCCTGAATCGCTTTGAAGGCCGCACGCACGGCGATCTCCGTCTTGCCGTAGCCGACGTCGCCGCAGATCAGACGGTCCATCGGCATGGACTTCTCCATGTCGGCCTTGACCTCGTCGATCGTCGTGAGCTGATCGCCGGTCTCGACGTAGTGGAAGGCGTCCTCGAGTTCGCGCTGCCACGGGGTGTCGGGTCCGTACGCGTGGCCGACGGTGGCCTGGCGTGCGGAGTAGAGGCGCACGAGCTCCCCGGCGATCTCCTTGACGGCCTTGCGGGCCTTCGCCTTCGTCGTCTGCCAGTCGGCGCCGCCCATCTTGTTGAGGCTCGGGTTCTCCCCGCCGACGTAGCGGCTGACCTGGTCGAGGGCGTCGCTGGGGACGAAGAGGCGGTCACCGGGCTGCCCGCGTTTGGCGGGCGCGTATTCGATGATGAGGTATTCGCGGGTGTGCTTCGCCGCGCCCTTGCCCGTCGTCCGCTGGGTCATCTCGACGAACCGGCCGACCCCGTGCTGTTCGTGGACGACGAAGTCGCCGGGGGCGAGGTTGAGCGGGTCGACCTGGTTGCGCTTGCGACGGGTCGGCAGTCGGCGCATGTCCCGCGTCGAGGTGGCGGCGGCGCGACCGAGGACGTCGGCTTCGGTGAGCACGGCGAGTTTGAGGTCGTCGAAGACGAAGCCGCCGAACGGCGCGGCCGTCGTCACCGTCACCAGCGCCGGGGGCACATCGGTGGGGTCGTCGACGAAGGTCGCGGGGATGCCGGCCTCGGAGAACACCTCGACCATGCGCTTGCCCGGTCCCTGGCCCTCGGTGAGGACGAGGATCCGCCACTGGTCGTGGATGAGGCCCCTGACATCGGCGAGGATCGCCTCGACGTCCCCGGCGTAGCCCTTCGGGGGTCGGGCCGGGAGGGAGAAGATGTTGTCACCGGGAGCGGCGATCTCGGCGTCGGCGGCGAAGCCCCCGATCTCCCACCACGCGAGCCCGATGAGTTCGGCGCCCTCGCGCATCTCGTCGACTGTGCGGAACGTCGCCGCGGAGAGGTCGATGGGCGTCTCACCGCCGCCGGCGGCCCCCGACCACGCGGCTTCGAGGAACTCGTTCGTCGTCACGACGAGGTCGGCCGCGCGCGCCCGCACGCGCTCGGGTTCGGCGATGATGATCTTCGTGCCCGCCGGCAGGAGCGCGATGAGCGGCTCCATGCCGTCGGCGAGGACCGCAGTGAGCGACTCCATGCCCTCGACGGCGATGCCGGCGGCGATCTTCTCGAGCATGTCGGCAGCCGCCGGCAGGGTCGGGGCGAGCTCGGCGGCGCGTGCCCGCACGGAGTCGGTGAGGAGGAGTTCGCGGACCGGGGGTGCCGAGAGGCGCAGGGGCTCGGCGTCGGCCTCGGCGGCGATCGACCGCTGATCGGTGACGGCGAACTCGCGGATCTCATCGACCTCGTCGCCGAAGAACTCGATGCGCAGGGCGTGATCGGCCGTCGGCGGGAAGATGTCGACGATGCCGCCGCGCACCGCGTACTCGCCGCGACGGGAGACCATGTCGACGCGCGTGTACGCGAGTTCGGTGAGGCGGGCGGAGAGCTCCTCGATGTCGGTCTCGTCGCCGACGGCGACCTCGATCGGCGGGATCTCGCCGAGGCCCTTGGCCAAGGGCTGGAGGAACGCGCGCACGGGGGCGATGACGAAGGTGAGACCGCGGCCGGGCTTGGGGTGGGCGAGGCGGCGGAGGATCTCGAGGCGCTGGCCCACGGTGTCCGACCGGGGTGAGAGCTTCTCATGCGGCAGCGTCTCCCAGCTCGGGAAGACGGCGATCGACTCCGCGGGGACCCAGTCGGCCAGCGACCGCGCGAGGTCCTCGGCTTCGCGGGTCGTGGCGGTGACGATGAGCTGCGGGGAGGTGACCTCGCCCGCGGTCACCGTCCGGCGCAGGATCGAGGGCCACAGTCCGCGGATCGCGTCGATGGTGCCGTGCGTCGTCGCCGGGTCGCCCATGGCTTCGACGAGTTCCGTGACGGCGGGGTTCTGCAGCGTGAGATCGAGTCCGGTGAGCACCCCACAATTCTAGGCCACCCCACGGACACGGGACCCTGCTGTTCGCCGCCGGCGCACTGGGTCGGATCCCGGGCTCACACCCCACGCCCAGTTCAGGGTCACTGCTCACAGCGAACCGCCTCGGCGGGGTCAGGCAATGACCGCACTCCCGGACCCTGGACGGTCAGTGACGGAACGGTCACGATTGCCTCCGCACACGGGTGTCTCTGGGTGTTCTCCAAACTTCGTCTTGGATAATCGGGACATGAGCTCCGACGAATCCCCCCGCTTCACCGCCGAGGAGTCCCGCCTCCTCTTCGGCACCGACTCACCGTCTCCCGCCCAGCCCCAGGTGGGAGCCCAGCCGTCGCTGCGAGACCGCGTCAGATCGGCGGTCGGCCGCGGCGGCGGACTCTCACGGTTCGCGCCGGTCTTCGTCCTCCTCGCCCTCATGTGGATCATCGAGATCGTCGATGCGATCCTGCCCGCCGACCTCGACCTCCTCGGTCTCCAGGCCTGGAATCCGATCTCGCTCTACGGCGTCATCACCTCCCCGCTCCTCCACGCCGGGTTCGGGCATCTGCTCGCCAACACGTTCCCATTCCTCGTCCTCGGCCTCTTCATCGCCGCCGAGGGCGCACGCCGCTTCTGGCTCGTCACGGCGGTCACCGCGGTCGTCGCCGGGGTCGGGGCGTGGCTGACGACGATGCCGGGGACGTACATCGTCGGCGCCTCGGGGATCGTCTTCGGCTACTTCGGCTACCTCGCGGTGCGGACGTGGTTCACCGACGACGTCCTCCGCAAGATCATCTACTTCACGATCGGGTTCTTCATCTTCATCACCTACGGGGCCTCCCTCGTCTTCGGGATGCTCCCGCAGGCCAACGGCGTCTCGTGGCAGGGTCATCTCTTCGGCTTCATCGGCGGCGTCCTCGCCGCGTGGCTCATCCACCGCAGGCAGGGCTCGCGCACGACGGCGTGAGTGGTCCGGCTGCCGTGAACGGTCCTGTCGGCGTGAGCGCGGTGTCCGCGCAGATCTGAACCGACCTCGCCGAGGCGGTCCGCCCGTTGCGCGGCCCCGGTTCAGCTGCGGGCGTGGAACTTCTCCTGAACGGGCAGCAGGCCGTCGATGATGAGCATCTCGACGGCGTCGGCGACGTCGGAGACGAAGATCGGCAGCGTGGTGCGCTCATCCTTCGAGAAGGGCCGGAGCACGTAGTCGGCGGTGTCCTGGCGTCCGGGCGGGCGGCCGACGCCCGCGCGAATGCGCACGTAGTCCTTCGTGCCCAGCGACGAGGTCATCGACCGCAGGCCGTTGTGGCCGCCCTCTCCCCCGCCGATCTTCGCCTTGATCGTGTCGAAGGGCAGGTCGACGTCGTCATGGACGGCGATGATGCGGTCGGGGTCGATGCCGTAGAAGTCGGCGAGTCGGCGGACCGGGCCGCCGGAGTTGTTCATGTACCCCGTCGAGGTGGCCAGCACGACCCGTGGGCCGGGGACGCCGGGCACGCGGCCGTGCGGCAGCCGCCCGGTTCCCGCGTTCGCCGCCATCTTCGTCCGCTTGAGGGTGATCCCGCACCGCTGGGCGAGGTCGCCGACGACCATCTGACCGATGTTGTGCCGGGTCGCCGCGTACTCCGGGCCCGGATTGCCGAGTCCGAAGACCAGCCATGGTTCGCTGCTCATCGCAGTCCTCTCCTCATTCGTCCCCCGCCGCCTCGGCGAACCGTGCAGCGGCCAGCTGCGCACACGTCCGAACCGACGCGACGCGCTAGTCCGGCCGCGTCCGCTCACTCCAACACGTCCCACACTATGCAGTTCGGCGGGCCGCCATGGTGGCGGCCCGCCGAATCAGCGACTCACTAGACGGTGGCCGGTCTCAGACCAGCGCGGTCAGACCAACGCGGTCACTCCTCGTCGGAGGACTCGTCCTCGGAAGCGGCCTCGTCGGTCGACTCCTCGTCCGTGGTCTCCTCGTCGGTGGTCTCGTCGGCGTCGGACTCGGTGTCCATCTCGACCTCTTCGGAGATGTTGACGATGAGCAGCTCGGGGTCGGCGACGAGTTCGACGCCGGAGGGCAGCTCGACCTGGTCGGCGAGGATGTGCTCGCCGGCCGGGCGGCCTTCGACGTTGACCTCGAAGAGCTCGGGCAGCTTGGTCGCGTCGGCGAGGACGGCGAGCGTCGACTCGACCTGCGAGACCATGGTGCCGGGCGCGGCGTCGCCGATGACGTGGACGGGGACGTCGACCTCGATCTTCTCACCGCGCTTGACGATGATGAGGTCGACGTGCTCGATGTCGCGGCGGACGGGCTCGATCTGGACGTCGCGGGCGATCGCGAGGACGTTCTTCGATCCGTCGGTGCTCTCGATCTCGAGCAGCGCGTTGGCCTGCTTGAGGGCCATCATCGTGGCGTGGCCGTCGAGCGAGACGTGGACGGGGTCGCCGCCGTGGCCGTAGACGACCGCGGGGATGCGACCGGCGCGGCGGATGCGCCGTGCTGCGCCCTTGCCGAATTCGTCACGGGGTTCGGCGATGAGTTTGAAGTCAGCCATTTTCTCTCCTTCGTGGTGATTGCTCATGCACCACGGCGAAACAGCCAGCCGCACTCGGGTGCCGGGCACCGCAGGAGTGGGTCAGGACCGCGTCGATCACGGAAGCAGAGCCGCTTCCCTCGCCGAGGCAACCCGACTATTCTACGGCACCCTCCGAGGCTGCTCCAAGTCGCGAGGTCACCGCACTCACGCACGCCTCGATGCCCTCGGGAGTGAGCAGGATGTCGTAGTGGTTCGTGCCCGGCACCTCGACGATCCGCATCCGCGGCCACTCCTCGGCGAATCCCGCGACGACCGCGGGCGGGTAGAGTCCCGGTTCGGCGGCGACGAGGTCGCGTTCGGCGCAGAGGAACGTCACGTCGGCCTGGCGTTCGTCATCGCCCATCACTGCCGCGAGTGCTGCGGGGTAGGCCGTCCCTGTGTACATGTCCGCGGAGTCGGCCTGCATCGCCTCGACCGACGTCGAGGGCTGGAACGTGTCGTCGTCCTTCGCCGCGAGGTCGTAGACGAAGCTCTCGGTCGCGACCGTGTCGAGACCGTCGACGAAGGCGGGGTGGGCGGCGAAGAACGCGAGGTACTCCTCGACGGTGTCGAAGCTCATCGACAGCCGCTCGGCGGCCGGGCCGAGGACCGCGGCGATGAGATCGTCGGTGTCGAGCGCGGCGTTGAGCCCATCGTCGCCGTCACGGTCGGAGCCCTCGGCGGACGCCGGGTCCTCCCCCGCACCCGGCAGGGCGAGCGGGAGGGGAAGTCCCCCGTCGATGAGGACAGGGCCGCGGAAGCGGACGGTCGCCTCGGCGGCCTCCCGGCCATCGCTGTCGAGGGCGGCCGGCAGACCGGCCAGGGTCATCGCGACGAAGCCGCCCATCGAATGGCCGACGAGGGTGACGACACTCGAATCGGAGAACGTGTTGATCGCTGCGAGCACGTCCTCGGCATGCGCGAGCATCCCGAAGGGAGCCCCGAGGAGCCGGGAGTCGGCCCGTCCGCGCAGGTCGGGACCGATGATGCGGACACCGGGCAGGAGCGGGACGAGACCGGCGAAGAAGAGGTGGTTCGAGGTGATCCCGTGGATGACGCAGACGGTGGGCACGGGCCCGGGTTCGGCGGAGACCGGCTCCCAGACGCCGACGGAGAGCTGTCCTCCGGCGACGTCCACCCGGTAGCGGTTGTAGTCGTGGGTCGACATCGTCACGGCTCCCTTCCTCGGCTCACTCCTCAGTGTAGAACGCCCGAGCGCCCCGCTGGCCGCTCAGCCGCCCCGACTGCAGCCTGCCGAACCCAGCATGCCGACCGCAGCATGCCGACGGCAGCACGACGACCGCAGAAACCGGTCGGTGAATACCGAACGCACCCCCGCCGGCGGCAAGGGTGCGTTCGCAGGTGCGGGAGCTCAGACCTCGAAGAGGCTCGTCACCGACCCGTCCTCGAAGACCTCGTGGACGGCGCGGGCGATGAGCGGGGCGATCGAGAGCACCGTGAGCTTGTCGAAGAGCTTGTCCTCGGTCAGCGGCAGCGTGTTCGTGACGATGACCTCCTCGGCAACGGAGTTCTCGAGGCGCTCGACGGCGGGTCCGGAGAAGACGGCGTGGGTCGAGACGACGATGACGTTCTTCGCGCCGGCCGCCATGCAGGCGTCGGCGGCCTGGACGATCGTGCCGCCGGTGTCGATCATGTCGTCGACGAGCACGCACGTGCGGCCCTCGACCTCACCGACGACGCGGTTGGCCTTCGTCTCGTTCGGCCGGGTGATGTCGCGGGTCTTGTGGATGAAGGCCAGCGGCACGCCGCCGAGCGCGTTCGACCAGTTCTCCGCGACCTTGATGCGGCCGGCATCGGGCGAGACGACGGCGAGGTCGCCGGGGTACTTGTCCTTGACGTACCCGGCGAGGATCGGCATCGCGATGAGGTGGTCGACGGGACCGTCGAAGTAGCCCTGGATCTGCGCGGTGTGGAGGTCGACGGTGATGATGCGGTCGGCGCCGGCCGTCTTGTAGAGGTCGGCGACGAGGCGCGCGGAGATCGGCTCACGGCCGCGGTGCTTCTTGTCCTGGCGCGCGTAGGGGAAGAACGGTGCGATGACCGTGATCCGCTTCGCCGAGGCGCGCTTGAGGGCGTCGACCATGATGAGCTGCTCCATCAGCCATTCGTTGATGGGAGCGCTGTGCGACTGGAGGACGAAGACGTCGCAGCCGCGCACCGACTCGGAGAACCGGACGTAGATCTCGCCGTTGGCGAAGTTGTAGATGTCGGTGGGGAGCAGTTCCGTCCCCAGGTTCTCCGCGACCTGCTCAGCGAGTTCGGGGTTCGCCCGCCCGCTGACCAGAACGAGCTTCTTGTCGCCCGCCGTCGTTATCTCATTCACTGATCCGCTCCCCCTCGGATGCGGCCTCGGCGGCCCGCGCTGCGGGCGTGCCGGGGCGATTGGCTTCAACCCAGCCCTCCAGGTTGCGCTGCGGTGCCACATTGATGGCGAGCGCCCCTGCAGGGACATCCTTGCGCACGACGGTGCCGGCACCCGAGTAGGCGCCGTCGCCCACCGTCACAGGAGCGACGTACATGTTGTCCGAGCCCATCCGTGCATGCTTGCCGACCGTCGTGCGGTGCTTGGCGACGCCGTCGTAGTTGACGAACACCGAGGCGGCGCCGATGTTCGTGCCCTCCCCGATCTCCGCATCGCCGACGTAGGAGAGGTGGGGCACCTTCGCCCCGGGTCCGATCTCCGCGTTCTTCGTCTCGACGAACGTGCCGATCTTCCCGTCAGCGCCGAGGTTGGTCCCCGGACGCAGGTAGGCGAACGGTCCGACGCTGGCTCCGGGGCCGACGATCGCGAGCTCCGAATGCGTGCGCACGACCTGGGCTCCGGCCCCCACCTCGGTGTCCTTGAGCGTCGAATCGGGGCCGACGACGGCGCCGTCCCCGATGTCGGTGGCGCCGAGGAGCTGGACTCCGGGCAGGAGCGTGACGTCCTGGCCGAGGGAGACGTCGACGTCGATCCACGTCGTGTCCGGGTCGATGATCGACACGCCCGCGCGCATCCACTTCTCGCAGGTGCGGCGGTTGAGTTCCTTGCCCAGCTGCGCGAGCTGGACGCGGTCGTTCGCGCCCTCGACCTGCCAGAGGTCGTCGGTGGCGGTCGCCGCGACGGGCAGGCCGGCGTCATGGGAGACGGCGACGACGTCGGTGAGGTACTTCTCGCCCTGGGCGTTGTCGGTCGTCAGGGACGACAGGCCCGTCCGCAGGGCGGCGGCGTCGAAGGCGTAGATGCCGGAGTTGATCTCGTGGATCGCGCGCTCGGCCTCGGTGGCGTCCTTCTGCTCGACGATGCGCAGGAGGTTGCCGGCGCCGTCGCGGACGATGCGTCCGTAGCCGGTGGGGTCGCCCACCTCGGCGGAGAGGACGGTGACGGCATTGCGCTCGCCTTCGTGGACCTCGACGAGGCCGGTGATCGTCTCCGTCGTCAGCAGCGGCACGTCGCCGTAGGTGACGACGACGGTGCCGTCGAGGTCGGCGGGCAGCTGGGTGAGCGCGCATTCGGTGGCGCGTCCGGTGCCGGGCACCTCGTCCTGGTCGGCGACGAGGACGGTGCGCGTCGAAGTGATCGAGAGATCCTCGAGGTGGGCGACGAGCTGGTCGCGCTCGTGCCGGACGACGACGACGAGGTGGTCGGGAGAGGTCCCCGCCGCCGCGGCGATCGCGTGGTGGAGGAGGGAGCGACCGCCGATGGGGTGCATGACCTTCGGCAGTGCCGACTTCATCCGGGTGCCCTGGCCGGCGGCCAGGACGATGACGGCTACGGGTCGGGTCTGCGGCATGTGAAAAGAATCCTTCGCAAGTCGGATGGGGCCAGCTCCGCCCATAGGATTCGAACCTATACTGCACGGCTCCAAAGGCCGGCGTGCTGCCATTACACCAGGGCGGAACAGCGTGCGCCAGTCAATCAGGGCCCGCGCTCACGAGACACCATCATGCCATTACGATGAACGGTATGGAAATTCTGCGCGAGGTACTGCTCACCCTTCATCTTATCGGCATGGCGATCATCGTGGGAGGCTATTTCACGGTCATCCGCGCCCCTCGCGTGCTGCCCGGAATGCTCCATGCCTCGTACCTCCAGCTCGTCACCGGACTCCTCCTCGTCGGGCTCGCGGAGATGGGTGACGGCCAGGTCGACCACATGAAGATCGGCATCAAGCTCGTCGTCGCGATCCTCGTCACGGTCTTCGCCTTCATCGGCAACCGGCAGCAGAAGCGGTACGCCGCGGGACTCGACGACGGCGGACTCGCTGCAGGCGGCACGGCCGGCACGGGTGCCGGTGGTGCTGCCGTGGCGACGAAGAACCCCTCGGCGACGATGGCGCATCTCACGTTCGCGTTCGCGATCATCAACGTCCTCGTCGCGGTCTTCGTCGGCTGACCCGCGTCCTCAGCACGCCCGCGGGCGTGGGGAAACCCGGCGCCGAGCTGTTCATCGCTGTGCTGACGGGCGCCCGGATGTCTGCCGACGGTGAGGGCGTCCCCTCGCGTCAGCGGCGACCGGTATCGTGGACTCCGACATGACTGAGAACTCCTCCATCACGGCTGCCTCCCCCGCCGACGAGCTGCTGTCGGGACTCAACCCCCGCCAGCGCGAAGCCGTCGTCCACACGGGCTCTCCCCTGCTCATCGTCGCCGGCGCCGGGTCCGGCAAGACGACGGTGCTCACGAGGCGCATCGCCTACGCGCTGGCCACCGGACGTGCGCACCCGGGCGAGATCCTCGCGATCACGTTCACGAACAAGGCAGCGAAGGAGATGGCCGAGCGCGTCTCGGCGATCGTCGGACCCGCCTCGCGCTCGATGTGGGTCTCGACGTTCCACTCCTCGTGCGTGCGGATCCTCCGGCGCGAGGCGAAGACGCTGGGCATGAAGTCGAACTTCACGATCTACGACGCCCAGGACGCGCAGCGCCTCGTCGCGCAGATCCTCAAGGAGCTCGGTCTCGATTCGAAGAAGTACGCCCCGCGGGCGATCCTCCACCGGATCTCGAACCTCAAGAACGAGCTCCAGACGGCCGAGGACTTCGTCCCCCGTCCCAACAATCCGGCCGACGAGGTGCTCGCCGACGTCTTCCGCCGCTACACCGCGCGCCTCAAGCTCGCCAACGCCTTCGACTTCGACGACCTCATCGCCGAGACCGTCCACCTCTTCGGCGCCTTCCCCGAGGTCGCCGACTACTACCGGCGCCGGTTCCGGCACATCCTCGTCGACGAGTACCAGGACACGAACCCCGCCCAGTACGCGCTCATCCGCGCCCTGGCCGGTGACGGCGCCGGGGGCTCCGGCGGTGCCGAGCTCACCGTCGTCGGCGACGCCGACCAGTCGATCTACGCGTTCCGCGGGGCGACGGTGCGCAACATCGTCGAGTTCGAGAAGGACTTCCCCGCCGCCGAGGTGGTCCTCCTCGAGCAGAACTACCGGTCGACGCAGAACATCCTCGACGCCGCGAACGCCGTCATCGCCAACAACCAGGACCGCAAGGAGAAGCGTCTGTGGACCTCCGAGGGCGGAGGCAAGCCGATCGTCGGCTGGGTCGCGGAGAACGAACAGGCCGAAGCACGGTTCGTCGTCGACCACATCGATGAGCTCATCGACGACGAGAAGTACACGTACGGCGACTTCGCCGTCTTCTACCGCACGAACGCCCAGTCCCGCGCGATCGAGGACGCCCTGGTCCGCTCGGGCATCCCGTACAAGGTCGTCGGCGGCACGCGCTTCTACGAGCGCCGGGAGATCAAGGACGCCCTCGCCTACCTCCGCGTCATCGCCAACCCCGACGACGACGTCAACCTCCGGCGCATCCTCAACGTGCCCAAGCGCTCGATCGGCGACCGCACCGAGGGCATCATCGCCGACTTCGCCGACCGGGAGGGCATCAGCTTCTACGCGGCCCTCGGTCGCCTCGAGGAGATCCCCCACCTGCCCTCGCGGGCGCAGACCGCGGTGCAGAAGTTCTACGACCTGCTGAGGGATCTCTCCGCGACCGCCGAGGCGGCTCCCGTGTCCCGTGTCATCGAGGCGATCCTCGAGCAGAGCGGGTACCTCGAGTCCCTTCAGAAGAGCACGGACCCGCAGGACGAGTCGCGGGTCGACAACCTCGCCGAGCTCGTCGCCGTGGCCGAGGACTTCGCCGCCACCCGCACGATCGCCGCCGCCGATGATGAGGAGACCGCGGAATCCGACGCCGTTCCCTCCGACGCCGTGGAGGCGAAGGGCGACGACACGAGCGCTGCACCAGAGCCGGAGGATGCCCTCGCCGAGGCGACCGCCGAATCCGGTGCCGACGCTGAGTCCTCCGACGTCGAGTCCCCCGCCGAGGCGGCCGGCAGCTCGTCGATCGATGCGTTCCTCGAGCAGGTCGCCCTCGCCTCGGACACCGATCAGATCCCCGACGCCGAACTCGGTCAGGTCACGCTGATGACCCTGCACACGGCGAAGGGCCTCGAGTTCCCCGTCGTCTTCCTCACCGGACTCGAGGACGGCGGCTTCCCGCACGCGCGGTCCTTCGAGAATCCGAGCGAGCTCTCCGAAGAGCGTCGCCTCGCCTACGTCGGCCTCACCCGGGCCCGCCAGCGGCTCATCGTCACGCGTGCCGAGACCCGCAGCATGTGGGGCCAGCCGCAGTACAACCCGCCGAGCCGGTTCCTCACGGAGATCCCGGAGAACCTCATCGAGTGGGAGAGCACCGGCAGCTTCTCCTCGGCGCTCGGCAGCGGCGGGGGCTTCGGCTCAGGATCGCGCGGCTTCGGCTCCGGCGGCTACGGTTCGGGCAGCGGCTACGGCGGCGGGTCGACCCGCGGTTCCGGATCATCGCGCAGCAGCCGGTCGTCCTCGTCGACGGCGGGCGGCTTCCCCAACCGCATCCGCCCCAACCGCGAAGTCATCTCCGTGTCCGTGGGTGAGAAGGTCTCCCACGAGTCATTCGGCCTCGGCACCGTCACCGAGGTCAACGGCGTCGGCGACAAGGCCGTCGCCGTCGTCGACTTCGGCTCGCTCGGCACGAAGCGCCTCCTGCTCCGGTACGCGCCGGTCGAAAAGCTCGGCTGAGTCGACTCCTCAGGTGTCCGGGCGCGAAACCGGTGCCCGGACACGAAGAAGCGCCGAGGTGAAATCGCTTCCACCTCGGCGCTCATCCATGCCGGACGCGGCTATGGATTGAAGATCATTCGTTGCCAATCGCACCGTCGGCGCCGTCGCGGCCCTGGTTGATCTGGTCCTCGAACTTGCCTCCGGAAAGGTTGTTGGCTGCGTCAGCGCCCTTGTCCAGGCCCTGGTCGCTGAGTTCTTCACCCTTATCGCTATTCAAGGCGTCCTTGGCTTTGTTGGTGAGGTCATCAAATCCCATGCTGTCTCCTTTCATCGGAAGAGGCCCTCTCGGACCTCCTGACGCAGTCCACGATGCCACTTCCCGCGCCCGAGACAAGGTGGGGAGCCGGATTTCACAGCCACCTCACAAAGTGACGAAGGTCGCAACTACAGTAGCCTGCCTCCGTCAGGCGTCGCTCCTGGTGGACTCCGGTGCGAGGTCGGGGCACTCACACGGCGGAGACTGCAACGGTGTGTCCGGGCCGCGGCTCAGCGGGTCTGGGGGACGACGAAGGCGAGTCCGACGAGGAGGACGGCGAAGATCAGGCACGTGAGAATGTCGACGGTCTTCGACCTGTTGCCCCAGAACTCGCCCCAGGGTGCCGGCATCGCGCGCAGCATCGCGAGTCCTGCCGGGACGGCGGCGAGCACGATGGCCGCCAGGCGGAAGTCGATGAACGCCGAGGCCGCGGCGATGACGATGGCGACGAGACAGGCCAGCAGCACCCAGTCCTTCGACACCGGGTGGGCGTACCGGCGCTTCCAGTAGATCCAGCGCTTGGCGACCGCCCCTCTCCCCCGCCGGGCATGGCGGGGAGAGGTGCGGGTGCGCTCAGTGGAAGAAATGGCGGCTCCCCGTGAGATAGAGGGAGACGCCCGCGGCCTCGGCGGCGGCGATGACCTCGTCGTCGCGGATCGATCCGCCCGGCTGGACGACGGCAGTGACCCCGGCGGCGAGGAGGATCTCGAGGCCGTCGGCGAACGGGAAGAACGCGTCGGAGGCGGCGACGGCCCCGGCGGCGCGTTCGGCCCCGGCACGGTCGACGGCGAGCTTCGCGGAGTCGACGCGGTTGACCTGTCCCATGCCGACGCCGACCGAGGCCCCGTCCTTCGCGAGCAGGATCGCGTTGGACTTCACCGCCCGGCAGGCCTTCCACGCGAATTCGAGGTCGGCGAGGACCTCGGGCGTCGCCGCCGGTCCGGCCGCCAGCGTCCACGCCTCCGCGGAGTCGCCGGCGGCCTGGAAGACGTCGCGGTCCTGGACGAGGAAGCCGCCGGTGATCTGCGTGAGCTCGCGGGCCGGGAAGTCGACGTCGCCGAGTTCGATGAGGCGGAGGTTCTTCTTCGCGGCGAGGATCTCGAGAGCCTCGGGCGAGAACGACGGTGCGGCGAGGCATTCGGTGAAGATCGGCTTGATCGATTCGGCGAGCGCGGCGTCGACCTCGCGGTTGACGGCGATGACTCCGCCGTAGGCCGAGAGCGGGTCGGAGGCGTGCGCGGCCCGGTGCGCCTCGGCGGGGGTGTCGGCGACGGCGATGCCGCACGGGTTCGCGTGCTTGATGATCGCCACGGCGGGACGGTCGAAGTCGAAGGCGGCGCGGATCGCGGCATCCGTGTCCGTGTAGTTGTTGTAGGACATCGCCTTGCCGCCGAGCAGTCTCGCGCCGGCGATTCCCCGGGTGCCGTCGGTGTAGACGGCGGCTCCCTGGTGGGGGTTCTCACCGTAGCGGAGGTCGTCGAGCTTGACGCCGGTCAGTCCCGCGAAGTCCGGCTGCGTTCCCTCGGCGGCGAGTTCCCCGGCGAACCAGGCGGCGACCTGGGAGTCGTAGGCCGCGGTGTGGGCGAAGGCGCGAGCGGCGAAGGCCCGTCGGGCCCCCTCGTCGAAGCCCTCGGCGGCTGCCGCATCGACGACCGCAGCGTAGTCGGCCGGGTCGGTGACGACGGTGACGGTGGGGTGGTTCTTCGCGGCCGCCCTGACCATCGAGGGACCGCCGATGTCGATCTGCTCGATGCAGTCGTCGAAGCCGGCGCCGCTGGCCACGGTGTCGGCGAACGGGTAGAGGTTGACGACGACGAGGTCGAACGGCGCGATCTCGAGTTCGTCGAGCTGCTCGAGGTGATCGGGCTTGCGCGAATCGGCGAGGATCCCGGCGTGCACGCGCGGGTGGAGGGTCTTGACCCGACCTTCGAGGGTCTCGGGGAAGCCGGTGAGCTCCTCGACCTTCGTGACGTCGACCCCGGCATCGGCGATCCGCGCCGCCGTCGATCCTGTGGAGACGATCTCGACCCCGGCCGCGGCGAGCCCACGGGCGAGCTCCTCCAGACCGGTCTTGTCGTAGACGCTGATGAGCGCTCTCCTGATCGCGCGGGTTCCTGTCACTGATCCTCCTTGGGGTGCGGTGTGGATGGAGTCGGGTCGGACGGTCGGGCTCGGTAGCCCTGCACGCGGCGACCGTCGATGTCGAGGTCGTTGTCCGTGAGGAACGCCAGCAGTCGGACGACCTCCTCGCGTTCGCGGGTCTTGATGCGCTCGTGCACGGTCTCCTCGGTGTCGCCGTCGTGCACGGGGACGGCGAACTGCGTGATGATCGGCCCGGTGTCGACTCCGGCGTCGACGAGGTGGATGGTCCCCCCGGTGACCTTGACCCCGTGCGCGAGCGCGTCCCGGACGCCGTGGGCCCCGGGGAACGCGGGCAGCAGTGCGGGGTGGGTGTTGATGATGCGATCGGGGAAGGCGGAGATGAATTCCTCGCCGAGGATGCGCATGAATCCCGCGGACACGACCCAGTCCGGGGCGAAGTCCGCGACGGTGTCGCGCAGCGTCCGGTTCCACTCCTCCCGGGTCGCGCTGTCCCGGGGGCGGACGACGAAGGTCGGGATGCCCGCCGCTTCGGCCCGGGCGAGGACACCGGCGGTTGCCGCATCGGAGCCGATGCCGACGATCTCGACACCCGCCTCGGCGCGGGCGGGCCCGGCGAAGGCGTCGATGACGGCCTGGGTGAGGGTGCCTGAACCGGAGGCCAGGAGAACGATGCGCACGGATCCATTCTATCCACGCGTCGGCCCGTGCCCGTCCCGGGTGCGCTGCTCCGCGCCGAGGCGTTTGCCAGTCGACTGTGACAAAATGTGGGGGTGACGTCACCGAACAGCACCGAAGAGAAGAACGCCCCCACTCCTGAAGAGGAGAGGCAGGCAGCGCCCGCGCGACACGGACTCATCCTCGTCCTCCTCGTCCTCGCCGCCGTGCTGACGTTCACGTACCCGCTGCCGTTCAAGCTCGCCGCGGCCGGTTTCGCGATCGCCGCCATCGTGTGGTCGATCCGCTACATCATCGCCGTGGTCAGGGCGAAGCAGCGTCGCAGCATCTCACTCGGCGTGCTCGGCGGACTGCTGAGCATCTACCTCATCTTCTCCACGATGTCCTCCGTCGTCCTCTGGCCCGTCCAGACGGCGTACGAGGAGTGCGTCCGGGATGCGATCACCCAGCAGGCCGAGCTGACGTGCGCGAGCGACTACGAGACCGGACTCGGCGACTGGTTCCAGCAGATCACCGGACAGGAACTCGATCTTCCCGGCTCGAACTGAGCCGGCGCTGAGCCGCCGGGCAGTGGTGACCCGACCAGCGGCGCGCGCGTCCCGCCGAGCCGCTGGTCGGCGTTGAGCTGACCCGGCCGCGGCGGCATCCGACCTTGTGAGTTTCAGAGCTCCTCGTGGTCGGCGGCCTCGACGGCGTCGTCGAACTGCATGTGCGAGAGCTTCGTGAGCACGAGTCCGAGGCTGAGCCCCACCCCGATCCACCCGCAGACGGCGAGCGCCGAGGTCAGCGGGGAGGGTCCGAAGGCCGCCAGGCCGAGCGGTCCGATCGCTCCCCGGGAGAACAGGGCGATCGTCTCGGCGGTGACGAAGAGGATCCCGCCCGCGATCGCCAGTCCCGTCCACGATGCCGCGTGAACGGCCCGGGCGTGGGTGCGGCCGATGACGACGCTGCCGACGCCGAGGAGGACGAGCAGGGCCGGTGCGGCCCTCGTCCACACCGGGTAGTCGCCGACGAGCAGCTCGAGGACGGGCACCGGCGGAACCGGGCCGGAGACCGTGCTGAACACCGAGCTCACCCCGCCGGCGCCGATGCTCACCCCGGTCCCCGCGATCCACGACAGGGCGCCGAAGAGGGCGCCGGGGGCGAAGAGCAGCTGGAGGACGGTGAGTCCGATGCCCGCCGACAGGGGCGAGCTGTAGGATCCCATCGCCTCGGCGAGGTCGGACCAGCGCAGGACGAGGGCGGCGCCGATGACGACGACGGCGAGGGAGGCCGCACCCCACAGGACGCGCCGGGCCAGAGCGACGGCCGTCTGCCACAGTGCGGGATCGAGGTCGGCGAACCATGGGATGTCGACGACGCCGCGGGCCCGGACGTAGCCTGCGGCGAACGCGGTGACGAGGAGCACGAGCAGTCGGAGGAAGCCGAGGGGGGTCATCGTCGCCTCGCCGACGATGAGGGACAGGGCCACGAGCGGACCGGCGTAGGCGAGCGCGAACCCGGCGAGCGCCATCGCGCACATCGCCCACCAGGGGGTCTCCTCTCCGTCGTCGGAGCGGATCGGATCGGCGTCCGAGAGGGTCGAGACGAGCCGGGACGCTCCGGCGGCGAGGAGCAGCCACACGCCGAGGGTGACGAGCCCGGGGGCAAGCGAGAAGTCGAACCCGATCGTCGAGACGCTCAGACCGTGGACGACCGCCCACAGGGCGAACGCCCACTCGGGAATGATCGAGTAGTCGAGCTGAGCGCCCAGCCCGACGATCCAGAAGACCGTCGCGACGACGAACGCCGAGGGGATGACGATGAGGTCGAGGCGGAAGGCCTCGACCAGTCCGAGGAGGACGGGATGGCGCGTGGTGCTCTGATGTGGAGAAGTGTGCATCGTTTCCATTTTCGCTGACCGACAGTCGACTTCCCGGTATTGACCGCGCGAAACTCATCTCAGGGACGTACAATTGCGCCAGAACGCGCGTGTCGGAAGTTAAGGAAGCAGCGAGCGATGAGCAATGGGAATGACGAACAGAACGTTCCGCCACCACCCAATCAGCCCCCGGGTCGCAACGGCGCCGGAGACGGCAAGGACCCATCGACGCCTGCCGACAGCGATGCGGTGAACGCAGGCTCGGGTTCCGATGCGACCTCGGCGGGCGGCCCCGCAGAGTCCGCGAAGGGCACGCCTGCCGGGCCAGCGAAGGGCACCGAATCCACTGGGGACAGCGCCCGGCCGGTCGGTCGTGACGCCGGCAAGACCGACGCTGGCGCGTCCGCCGGAGCGGACAAGTCGGACGCTGCGGTGAAGCCCGGCGGTGCAGAGAAGTCGGACGGCACAGACAAATCGGACGGCGCAGCGAAGTCCGCTGACGCACAGGCCCCGAGTGATGACACCGTGGCGATGCCCGCCCCCTTCTCCGCGGATCGTTCCGAGTCCGCGAACCGGCCGGAGTCAGCCACTGGCGGCGAATCGTCCTTCGGCGACAGCGCCCCGCCGCTGCAGACGCCCGGCGGCCAGTCCGGCCCCCGGGATCAGAGTGCCTCCGGACCGGGCGAGCGCCCCGGCACCGGCGGTCGTGCCGATGCGCAGCCGTCCGCCCCGCAGTTCGGCGCCCAGAACAGCAGCGCCGCGGGTCACGGTTCCCCCGGGAACGGTCCGCAGGGCAACGGCCCACAGAGCAATGCACCGCAGGGCGACGGCCGACCGAACGGTGGTCCCCGACCGGATGACCGTCAGGGCAGCGGCGCGGCTCCGTTCGGTGCCGCGGCAGCCGGCGGCGTGGTCGGCGCGAGCTCCGCGTATCCGAACGGTCCTGCGCAGAATGGCCCTGCACAGAATGGGCCGGGCCAGAACGGTCCAGGCCAGAGCGGTCCTGCGCAGAACGGCCCCGGCCCCTATCAGCCCGGACCAGGCCAGAACGGACCCGGCCAGGCGGGCGGCAACGCGTACGGCAGCAGCTCGTACGGCAACGGTCCCTACGGTCAGACGAATCCGTACCAGTCCCCGACGGGCTCCGGACCTCAGACCGCCTCCGGACCTCAGACCGCCTCCGGACCCCAGACCGGGTCGGGCCCCCGGACCGGGTCGGGCCCCCGGACCGGGTCGGGACCCGGATCGTCGCAGGCGCTGCCCCAGCCGGCTCCGGCCCCCGGGTTCTCAGGCGGCACGACAGCCACCTCGCGGGCCGCGGCGCGTCCGACGAAGAAGAAGGGCAAGCTGCCCCTCTTCATCGCCCTCGGCTCGGTTCTCCTCGTCCTCGTCCTCGTGCTCGTCGGGTTCCTCGTCATCAACTCGGTGAACAAGAACAACTACGGTCCCGACACCGTCGCCGAGGACTACGTGGCGGCCCTCAACAAGGGCGACTTCGCCGCGGCGGAGAAGATCGCCCCGTCCCCGCGCCCCGAGGGCACGAACATGGACCTGCTGTCGAAGAACTTCACCGACGCCTCCTCGGCGAAGATCGAGAACGCCAAGGTCGAGACCTCACAGGTCGACGGCGACAGCGGCAAGGTCACCGTCACCTACGAGCTCGACGGCAGCACGTACAACGTCGACCTGCCCGCGAAGAAGGACGGCAAGCAGAACCTCTTCTTCGACAAGTGGACGCTCACGGGTCCGGCGCTCCACGTCATCTCGCTCGACGTGCCCGCGGCCGACGGCCTGAAGATCAACGGCACCGACTACACGGCGCAGGCAGGCACGACCGCCTTCGCCGTCTACCCGGGCAACTACGACTTCTCGATCCCGGCGAGCAAGTGGGTCTCCGAGGCCTCCGACACGGCTGCGGCGAACTTCCCGCAGGCGTACGCCCCGGGCGATCAGCCGAGCACCGACCAGGTGTCGCCGCTCACCCTCAATCTCGCCCTGTCCCCGACGCCTGATTTCGAGAAGGAAGTCCAGAAACAGGTCGAGGCGGAGCTCAACAAGTGCTTCGACAACAAGGACATCAAGCCCAAGTGCAAGTTCATCAAGTTCGATCCGACGCAGATCCCCGTCGGCGGCACCGATGACAAGCTCGAAGACCTCGCGAAGGACAACACCGCGAAGTGGACCATGAAGAAGATGCCGCAGGTCAAGGCCTCCTTCGGCATGGGTGACACGAACACCGGGTCGTTCTTCACCGAGACCAACGGCACGTTCGACTTCAGCGTCGACGGCAAGGCCGCCGGTTCCTCGTACTTCTCCAACGACAACCCGCTGTCGGTCTCCGGCAGCGTGAACATCGAGGGCGACACACTCACAGTCGAGTTCTTCGACTTCTGAGCCGCCGCTGACGGCCGCAGACGCTGAGGGCCGGGACTCCGCTGCGGAGTCCCGGCCCTCAGCGTCTGCGCATCCGGGTGCCGGCTACCGGAGGACGATCAGCTGCGGGGCCTCACCCGAGGTCGGCCGGCTGCGGGGCGGGAATGCCCGCCGCAGCCTCGAACCACATGCCGGCGGCCATGACGAGCCGGTCGGCGAACCGACAACCTGCGATCTGCACGCCGACGGTCCGGCCGTCACCGGTGTACCCGCCGAGGACGACGGCCGCCGGCTGCTCGGACATGTTGAAGGGCATCGTGAAGCCGATGTGCCCCATCTTCTCGCTCGCGTCCGGATACGGCATCGGCCACTCGGCGGGAAAGGACGCCCCGGGGGCGACCGGCGAGAGCACGAGGTCGAACCCGTCGGTGGCAGCGACGGTGCGGCGCCGGATCTCCTGCACGCTGTGATAGCAGTCCATGAGCGTCGTGCCCGTGACGTGGGCCCCGCCCTGCGCCCATTGGCGGATGTAGGGCAGGATGAGATCCTGCTCGGCGAGCGGCAGAGCGCGCAGGTCGTTCCATGACCGCACCCGCCAGAACAGGTCCATGTCCCCCAGCAGGTCGTCGTCGATGAATGGGTCGACGTCGACGACCTCGGCACCGGCGGCGGCGAACGTCCGCCCCGCCTCGGCGATCACCGCGGCGACCTCCGGGACCACCGGCTCACCGCAGCCGGCGTCGAGCTGGAGACCGATCCGCAGTCCCTGCGGCGAGAAGGCCGCGTCGGGTCCGAGCCCGGCGGGCCCGAGGTCCTCCTCGGCATCGGCGGCGAACCTCGGCAGCCGGGAGTAGTCGCGGTCATCGGGGGCGGAGATGACGGGCATCACCGCTGCGACATCGGCCATCGACCGGGCGAGCGGTCCCGCGCAGCGTCCGAGGTAGGGGACGTCGAGTGGAACCCGACCGAAGCTCGGTTTGAGACCGGCCAGCCCCAGCCACGTGCATGGCAGGCGGATCGACCCGCCGATGTCCGAACCGATGTGGATCGGGCCGTACCCGGCCGCGGCCGCGGCTCCGGCGCCCGCGCTCGACCCTCCCGTCGTCAGGCCCGGATCGAGCGGGGAGCGGGTGATCCCGTGGAGGGAGGAGACCCCCGAGGAGAGCATCCCCCAGTCCGGCATCGTCGTCGATCCGACGATGACGGCGCCCGCCTCCTCGAGTCGCGCGGTGATCGGCGCATCGTGGTCGGCGACGGGAACCTCGACCCAGGCATGTCCCGAGGGCATCGGCACTCCCCGACGCGCGATGTTCTCCTTGATCGTCACCGGCACTCCGTCGAGGCGACTGAGCGGGCGGTTCTCCCGCCACCGTCTCGCACTCGCCTCGGCGGCCGCGGTCGACCGCGCATCATCGCGGTGGACGAGGGCGTTGATGACCGGTTCCCACACGTCCATCCGCTCCGCCACGTCGGCGAACACGTCGCGCGGATCGAAGTCCCCGGCGGCGAAGCCCGCCGTCATCTCCGCGGCTGAGCGGTCGGCCAAGGTCATCGTCGTCCTTCTCTCTTCTCGTGGTCAGCGGGCGCCGGCGAGCGCCTCGGCGAGGTTGGGCGTCGCCGCGATGAGGCTTCTCGTGTACTCCTCACGCGGGTGCGCGTAGACGCCCTCGGTCGTGCCGGCCTCGACGATGCGGCCGTCCCTCATGACGATGACGTCCGAGCACAGGTGCCGGATGACGCCGAGGTCGTGGGAGACGAAGACGAGGGTGAGGGCGTAGTCGTCGACGAGGTCGCTGAGCAGGTTGAGCACCTGCGCGCGCACGGAGACGTCGAGGGCGGAGACCGGTTCGTCGGCGACGAGGATCTGCGGGCGGGAGACGAGGGCGCGGGCGATCGAGATCCGCTGCCGCTGACCGCCGGAGAACTGGTGCGGGTACCGGCGCATCGTGGCCGGGTCGAGGTCGACGGCGCGCAGCATCTCCTCGACCCTGGCCTCCCGCTCCTCCCGGCCGATGCCCTTGGCGATGAGCGGTTCGGCGACGATGTCGGCGATGCGCATGCGCGGGTCGAGGGAGGCGAACGGGTCCTGGAAGACGATCTGCAGGTGCTCCCGCAGGGTCTTCAGCTCTGCCGCGGACGCCGATTCGACGGAGATGTCGCCGACGCGCACGTGCCCGGTCGTCGGGGTGTCGAGACCCGCGAGGATGCTCAGCAGCGTCGACTTCCCCGACCCCGATTCGCCGACGATGCCGAGCCGCTGTCCGCGGGCAACGCTCAGGTCGATGTTCTCCAGGGCCTGGACGGGCCGGCGGCGGCGGAAGAGGAGACCGCCGGAGCGGTAGAGCTTCGAGACGCCGGTGACGTCGATGAGCGGGTCCCGGTCTCCCGCCTTGGGTGCCGGCCGTGCCCGGTCGACGACGGTGTGCGCCGAGGCGGTCGCCGGCCCCTCCGTCACCTCACCGGCGGGCGGCGGGGCGAATCTCGAGAACCTGTCCGCCCGCTCGGTTCCGCCGGGCCCCGCGTACTCCCCCGCGGTGCGCAGCGTGAAGAGCCGACCGTTCTCATCGGTGGCCTCGAGATCCGAGGAGGCGAGGAGGCCGCGGGTGTACGCGTGCTGGGGATCGGTGAAGACCTCCGCGACGCTGCCGGTCTCGACGATCCGGCCCCGGTGCATGACGATGACCCGCTCGCAGATGCCGGCGACGACGGCGAGGTCGTGAGTGATGAAGAGGAGTCCGGCCCCCACGGCTCCGACGCGTTCGGAGATGAGGTCGAGCATGTGCTTCTGCACCGTGACGTCGAGCGCCGTCGTCGGCTCGTCGCAGATGAGCAGGCGCGGCGAGTTCGCGAGCGCGATCGCGAGCATGACCCGCTGCCGCTGGCCGCCGGAGAGCTGGTGCGGGTAGGCGAACCGCGCCCCGTCGGGGTCGGGCATGCGCACGCTGACGAGGAGGTCCCGGACCCGCGCGGGGATCTCAGTCCGCGGCACTCCGCCGTGGAGGCGGAGCACCTCGGCGATCTGGTCACCGACGCGCATGAGCGGGTTGAGCGCGCTCATCGGCTCCTGGAACACCATCGAGACGAGGTCCGAGCGCATCCGGGCCAGTCGCCGTTCGCTCGCCTCGAGGACGTTGCCGTCGAAGCCCGCCAGGGTCACGGAGCCGGTGGCGGAGAGCTCCTCGGGCAGGAGCCCCATGATCGACAGCGCGGTCAGGGACTTCCCCGATCCGGACTCCCCGATGAGTCCGACCCGCTCCCCCGGGGCCATCGTCAGGGACACGCCGTCGACGACGGGGGTGTCGGCATCGGCCGGGGTGATCGTCAGCCCGGCGACGTCGAGGAGGGTCTCGGCCATCTCAGCGCACCTCCATCTTCGGGTCGAAGCGGTCCCGCAGCCCGTCGCCGAGGAGGTTGAACCCGAGGACGGCGAGCGCGATGAACAGGCCCGGCCACAGCGCGAGTTCGGGGTGGGTGGTGAGGAACTGCTGGGACTCCTGGAGCATCCGTCCCCATGACGGCACCGGCGCCTGGGTGCCGAGACCGAGGAAGGACAGCCCCGCCTCGGCGAGGACGGCGATGGCGAACGTCACGGAGGCCTGGACGATGACCATGCCAGCGATGTTGGGCAGGACGTGGACGACGGCGATCGCGCCGGGGCTGCGGTTGGCGGCGCGGGCCGCGCGGACGTAGTCGGAGCCGAGCACCTGCAGCGTGCCGGAGCGGGAGACGCGGGCGAACCCGGGGATCGAGGCGATGCCGACGGCGGCCATCGCCGGTCCGGTGCCGGGCTGGTAGACGGCGGCGAAGATGATCGCCAGGAGCAGGGCGGGGAAGGCGAGGAGGATGTCGTTGGCGCGCATGATCGCGGCGCCGATCCACCCGCCCCACGGGTACTGGGCGAAGACGGCGGCGAGGATGCCGATCGGGGTGCCGATGAGCAGGGCGATGCCGACGGCGACGACGCCGACCATGAGCGTGATCCGCGCCCCGTACATGATCCACGTCAGGGTGTCGCGGCCGAACCGGTCGGTGCCGAAGGGGTGTGCCGGGCTCGCGGATTCGAGGCGCGCGGCGGGGTCGACGGCGCCCGGGTCGTACGGGGTCCAGACGAAGGAGACGAGCGCGAGGGCGACGATGAGGACGACGAGGACGCCCCCGATGAGCAGCGGCGCACCGAGGCGGCGCCGCCTCCGCCGGCCGGGAGCGGCGGGCGCTGCCGCGGCGGGGTCGGTGGCGACGGTGTCGCGCGGGTTGGGCTCGCTCATGCGGCATTCCTCAGACGCGGGTCGACGACGGGATAGAGGAGGTCGACGATGAAGTTGATGATGAGGACGAGGACGATGAGGACCATGACGATGCCCTGGACGGTGAGCAGGTCCCGGTTGGCCACGGCCCGCACGAGCTCCGAGCCGATGCCGGGGAGGACGAAGATCTGCTCGATGACGACGGCGCCGACGAGGAGGGTCGCGAGCTGGACGCCGGCGACGGTGATGACGGGGATCGCGGCATTGCGCAGACCGTGGGCGAAGAGCGCCCGGGTGCGGGTCAGGCCCTTCGCCCGGGCGGTGCGGATGAAGTCCTCCCGCATGACGTCGAGGACCGCCGAGCGGACGTAGCGGGTGAGGATCGCGGCCTGGACGAGGGCGAGCGCCACGACGGGGAGGACGAGGCCTGCGAGGAAGTCGCCGAAGCCCTCGATCGGCGCCGTCCACCCCTGGGAGGGGAACCATCCCAGGGTGAGGGAGAAGACCATGACGAGGAGGATGGCGGCGAGGAAGTTGGGGATCGCGATCCCCACCTGGCTGAGTGCGGAGATCGTCGCGCCCACCCAGTTGCGCTGCTCGAGGGCGGCGAAGGTGCCCAGCGGCACGGCGATGGCGACGGCGAGGACGATCGCGGTGACGACGATGATCGCGGTGACCTGGACGCTGTCGACGATGACCGGGGTGATCTGCGTGCCCGTGACGTACGAGGTGCCGAAGTCGCCCTGGACCATGCCGCCGACCCAGTCGAGGTAGCGGACGATCGGGGGCTCATCGAGACCGTACCGGGCTTCGAGGGCGGCGACGGCCTCCGGCGTCGCGTTCGTCCCCAGCGCCACCTGAGCCGCATTGCCCGGCAGGACGCTCATCAGCGCGAAGACGATCACCGAGGCGACGAGGAGGGAGAGGAGGAACTGGACGAACCGACCGAGGATGTAGGCGAGCATGGGCGACGGGTCTCACGCCCAGCTGAGATCGGCGATGCGGAAGGCGTCGGAGACGCGGTTGGCCGGGATCCCGCTGACGTCGGCCTTCGCGACGACGAGATTGGGGAAGAGGAAGAGGAAATCGGCGGCGGCATCCTCGGTGATCGTGCGGGCGATGTCCTTCATGCCGGAGATGTACTCCTCCTCGGTGCCGGTGTCGGCCTTCTCCGCGAGCTCCTTGATCGTCGTGTCGTCGTAGCCGGTGTAGTAGTCGGAGGAGAAGACCGTGAGCAGGTCGCGGGGTTCGGCGTGGTTGATCACCGACATGTCGTACTCGTGCTTCGTGAAGGTCTTGTCGAGCCACACGGCCGGGAACTCCTGCGTCTCGATCCTCGCTCTCAGCCCGACGGCCTCGAGCTGGGAGGACACGATCTCGGAGATCGCCTTCGCATACGGCAGGTTCGGCACGGTGAAGGCGAACTCCTCGCCGCTGATCCCCGCCTCGTCGACGAGCGTCTTCGCCTTCTCCGGGTCGTAGGGCCACACCTGGGTGAGGTCCTCGTAGTACGGGTCCGTGGGCGGCACCATCGACCCGATGAGCTCCCCGTAGCCGGCCCACGCGGTGTCGAGCACGGCCTGGCGGTCGACGGCGTACATCACGGCCTCGCGGGCAGCCTTGTCGGCGAAGATGCCCTCGGCGTTGTTCATCGAGAGGACGACTTCACCGTTCGTCGTCCCGGACACGATCTGGTACTCGTCGCTCTGGAATTCGCTCGCGAGCTCCGGGGCCTGCAGGTTCGAGACGACGTCGATCTCCCCGGACTTCAGGGCGTTGGCCGCCGACACGGCGTCCTTGAAGTACTTGAACTCGACGTTGGCCACCGCGGGCTGCTCGCCCCAGTAGTCGTCGCGGGCGACGAAGTCGATGGACTGACCGCGGGTGAACGCGTCGACGGCATACGGGCCCGTCCCGATCGCCTGGTTCGCCAGGTCGTCGGTGCCGGCAGTGTCGAAGACAGCACCGACGAGGGTGGTGAGGTTGAACAGCCACATGTTCGACGGCTTCGCCAGGGTGATCTCCACGGTGGAGTCATCGGGGGTCGCGATCTCCTCGACGATGTCCATCTTCGACTTCAGCGGGTTCTGCCACTCGTTCTGCACGCGTTCGTACGAGTACTTCACGTCCTCGCTCGTCAGCTCCGCGCCGTTGGAGAACGTCACACCGTCGCGCAGGGTGAACGTGTAGGTCCGCCGGTCATCGGAGACTTCCCACTCCTGCGCGAGGGCGGGCTGGATCTTGCCCTGCTCGTCGACGCGGACGAGGGATTCGTAGACGTTCTCCATGAGCGCCTCAGGGATCGCCACCCCGGAGGTCGAGGTGAAGTCGAGGTTGACCGGTTCGGCGGTGAACGCGATCGCCATCGAGTCGTTCTGCCCCTCCCCCGGGTCCGAGGCTCCCGCGGAGCACGCTGACAGGAACAGGGTCGCAGCGGCTGCGGCCGCGACCAGGAGTGTGGCGCGCGGAGTCTTCATCGTTCACCTCGTCGTTCGGGATGCCCATCGGCTCTGTCAGTGTATCCGAGCCCGGACCCCGTGAACGTGGCGGGGGTCACATCGTGAGCGGCTGATCTGGAACGGGACTGCCGCCTGCGGCAGGACCCCGTCACCGAGGCGGTCTCAGAGTCCCGATTCGGCGCCGAGGATCGCGGCGAGCGCGTCGAAGGCGATGCGCCGGTGCGAACGCGCGTTCTTCTCCTCCGGCGTCATCTCGGCGGCACTGATCTCCGACCCGCTGGGGACGAAGATCGGGTCGTAGCCGAAACCGCCGTCGCCGGCCGGAGCGGTCGCCAGGTGCCCGGGCATGACGCCCTCGGTGACGAATTCGCGTCCGTCGGGGGTGACGGCGGCGGCCGCGCAGCGGAACTGGGCGCCGCGGTGCTCGGCGGCGATGTCGGACAGCTGGGCGAGGAGGAGCTCGAGGTTCGCGGCGTCGTCTCCGTGCCGGCCGGCCCAGCGGGCGGAGAAGATGCCCGGGGCCCCGCCGAGGACATCGACGGCGATGCCGGAGTCATCGGCGATCGCCGTCCTCCCGGTGGCCCGCGCCGCGGCCCGGGCCTTGATGAGCGCGTTCTCCTCGAACGTCACCCCGGTCTCGGCGACATCGGGCAGGCCCGCCTCGGCGGCGGTGAGCACCGTGGTGTCCTCACCGAGGACGGGCAGGAGGATGGAGAGGAGCTCGCGCTTCTTCTTCTCGTTGTGGGTGGCGAGGACGAACGTCGTCATCGGCCGAGCACTTCGGCCTGGAGTTCGGTGAGGTCCGCACAGCCCTTCGCAGCGAGGTCGAGGAGGGCACCGAGTTCGTCCCGGTCGAACGGGGCGCCTTCGGCGGTGCCCTGGACCTCGACGAACTTGCCCGACCCGGTCATGACGACGTTCATGTCGGTCTCGGCCGTCGAGTCCTCGACGTAGGGCAGGTCGAGGACGGGCTTGCCCTCGACGATGCCGACGCTGATCGCGGCGACGGAGTCGATGAGCGGGCGGTTCGCGGCCGGGATGATGCCGCTCGAGCGTCCGCGCTCGATGGCATCGGCCATCGCGACGTAGGCGCCGGTGATCGACGCGGTGCGGGTGCCGCCGTCGGCTTGGAGGACGTCGCAGTCGAGGACGAGGGTGTTCTCCCCGAGCTTCGTCATGTCGATGACGGCGCGCAGGCTGCGGCCGATGAGGCGGGAGATCTCATGGGTGCGGCCCCCGAGCTTGCCCTTGACGGATTCGCGGGTGCTGCGGGAGTCCGTGGCGCGCGGGAGCATCGCGTACTCCGCGGTCACCCAGCCGCGGCCCTGGCCCTTGAGCCAGCGGGGCACGCCCTCGGTGAGCGAGGCCGCGCACAGGACGCGGGTGTTGCCGAACTCGATGAGCGCCGAGCCCTCGGCCGTGGTGATCCAGTTACGGGTGATCTTCACATCGCGGAGTTCGTCTGCCTGTCGTCCGTCGGCACGCGTCATGGTTCGTCCGTCCTCAGTCTCGGTGGATGGTGGCTGGGTGTTCGATGGCTCTGTGGGTTGTGGCTCTGCGGGTGGTGGCTGATCGGGCGTCGGCGGAGTCGGCAATGGGTGGCGAGAACGCCTCACACGGTCCACCAGGCTCCGGGCTTCGCGAGTTCGATGGGTCCACGGTACTCGCCTGCGGCTTCGCCGCGGACGATCGTGCAGTTCGTCCACACCGGGATGTGGGTGAGCACGAGCGACTTGACGTCGGCGGTCGCTGCGACCCGACCGGCGCGGCGACCGGTGAGGTGGACGCCGCGCACGGTGTCCCGGCCCTCCTGGAAGGCGGCTTCGCAGAGGAAGAGGTCAGCGCCTGCGGCAGCGGCGACGAGGTTGTCGCATTCGTCGGTGTCGGCGGAGTAGACGAGCACCCGGCCGGCGGCATCGGTGATCCGCAGCGCGTAGGTCTCGACGGGATGGGCGACGAGGAAGGCCTCGACGGTGAGCGACCCGATGGTCATCACGGCCCGGTCGTCGAGGTCGACGAACTCGAAGGGCCGGCCGAAGTCGGTGTCCTCGCAGCCCTCTGCGACCGGGGATTTGCCCGGCGGCGTCTGGTAGGCCCGGGTCAGCCGCTCTTTCGCCCCGGCCGGGGCGAGGACGGTCGTGCGGGTCCTGATGGTGCCGGTGTCGGTGATGTCGCCGCTGAAGAAGCGCGGGTCGTAGCAGTGCCGGACGTAGAGCCCCATCATGTCCATGCAGTGGTCGGGGTGGAGGTGGCTGAGCACGACCGCGGACACGGAGTCGAGGTCGACGGCCTGCTGGAGCGGGGTCAGCGCCCCGGATCCGAGGTCGAGCACGATCCTCGTCGGGGACTCCTCGTCGGTCTCGACGAGGTAGCAGCTGGCGGCGGATCCGGGTCCGGGGAAGGACCCGGCGGTGCCGAGGGCGGTGAGTCTCATGCGTCGTCGTCCCCCTGCATCTCCGCGAGCAGGGTCGTCGTCAGACGGTCCTGGATCCAGGTCAGGAAGTCGTAGAGGGTGAGGGTGAGCTCTTCGGATTCGTCGAGGTCGCCGCGGCGGGCGTACGTCTCCTCCTGGGCCTCCTCGGTGTCGATGCCCAGGCGCACGGCGAGGACGAGCCGCAGGTCGTTGAGTCCCTTCATCCATGCGAGGACCTCGTCGCGGGTCAGGGTGATCGCGGCTCCGCGGCGCAGGCCCATGAGGATGATCCGCACGTTGTGCGCCTTCGCCTGGGCGAGGTCGAACTCGGTGAGGCGGCGGAACTCCGCGGACCGCTCCTCGTCGAGGGGGTCGACGTCGGGGAAGAGGCGGAGCAGGGCCGGGTCGTCGGGTCGGGGCCGTTCGATGAGGCCGAGGCGGGCCTCCCAGTTCTCCGAATCGGGGCGGCTGTCCTCATCGCCGTCCTCGGTCTCCTCGGTCAGGAGTGCGGCGAGGTCGGTGAAGACGGTGAGCATGAGGGAACGTTCGTTGTCCTCGAGTCTGAGGACGACGTCGTCCCCTCGAGCATCTATCGCGGCCATGCGTCAGTCGGATCCTGTATCTGGTTGGCACGCGGCCCACAGGCCGAATTCGTGCATCGCTTGGGTGTCGCGCTCCATCTCCTCGCGTCCGCCGGTGGCGACGACGGAGCGTCCGTTCTCGTGGACTTCGAGCATGAGCGTGTGCGCCTTCTCCGCGGAATAGCCGAAGTAGCTCTGGAAGACGTAGCTGACGTAGCTCATGAGATTGACCGGGTCGTTGAAGACGACGGTCTTCCATGGTCGGGCCCTGTCCTGGTCGGTCCGCTCCCGGACATCGGGCTCGAGGACAGGGGTCGTTGGATTGCTCACGTTTCCACAATACGGCAGATCGCCGAGGCTGTCGTGACGTAAGATCGCGCCTATGAGTGATCTCACACGCACCGGTTCCACTGCGTTCTTCACCGATCAGTACGAATTGACGATGGTGCAGGCCGCCTTGAGATCCGGAGCTGCTCACCGCCGCAGCCTCTTCGAGGTCTTCGGCCGCAGCCTTCCCGCCGGACGCCGCTACGGCGTCGTCGCCGGCACCGGTCGCATCCTCGAGATGCTCGGGGACTTCCGCTTCGACGATGAGCAGCTGAGCTTCCTCAGCCGTGAGCAGATCGTCGACAGGGAGACCATCGACTGGCTCGCGAACTACCGGTTCACCGGCACGATCCGCGGATATGCCGAAGGCGAGATCTACTTCCCGGGCTCACCGCTGCTGACGATCGAGGCGAGCTTCGCCGAGGGCGTCATCTTGGAGACCCTCATCCTCTCCGCGCTCAACTACGACTGCGCGGTCGCCTCGGCGGCCTCCCGCATGGCGCAGGCCGCCGGTGATCGTCCGTGCGCGGAGATGGGCGGGAGGCGGACGAACGAGCATGCCGCGGTCGCTGCCGCCCGCGCGGCCGTCATCGGCGGGTTCTCCTCGACGTCGAACCTCGCCGCGGGCCTCGAATACGGCCTGCCGACGATCGGCACGTCGGCCCATTCGTTCACGCTCCTCCACGACTCCGAACGCGAGGCGTTCGCCGCACAGCTGTCGTCACTGGGCACCGAGACGACGCTGCTCCTCGACACCTACGACGTCGAGGAGGCGCTGCGGACGGCGATCGACCTCGCCGGCGACCGCCTCGGCGGGGTCCGCATCGACTCGGGCGACCTCATCGAGCAGGCCAGCGAGGTGCGGGCAGGCCTCGACCGCCTCGGCGCGACGGATACGACGATCACGGTGACGAGCGACCTCGACGAGTATGCGATCGCCGCTCTCGCGGCCTCCCCCGTCGACGCGTACGGTGTCGGCACGCGGGTCGTCACCGGGTCAGGGGCACCGGCGGCGGGACTCGTCTACAAGCTCGTGGCCCGCGCCGACGAAGCGGGGACGTGGACGGCGGTGGCGAAGAACTCCAGCGGCAAGCCCTCCCGCGGCGGTCACAAGGAGGCCAGGCGCCTCATCGATGGGGCGATCGCCGTCGAGGAGGCCGTCGGCATTCCCGACCTGCCCGCCGATCTCGACGACGGCAGGCACCTGTCGGTCGACCTCGTCGTCGCCGGTGAGGTCGACGAGTCGTTCACCGGTCCCGGCGGGGTGAAGAAGGCGTGCGCCCGCCACGACGAGTCGCTGGCCGAGCTGCCGCGGTCGGCCCGCCGCCTCCAGGACGGCGAGCCGGCGATTCCCACGGTCTTCTACGCGAACTGAGGCCGCGTCACTTCTTGCCGATGAACCAGCCCTGAAGCTTCTTGATCCGCGCCTGGATCTGCTCACGGGTGGCCTGGGCGACCGCCGGGCCGCCGCACGCCTTGCGGAGTTCGACGTGGACGTTCTTGTGCGGGGTGCCGGTCCGCCGCGACCACGCGCCGACGAGGCTCTGGAGCTGATCGCGCTCCTCCTTCATCGCCCGGTGCTCGAGTTCGCTGGTGTGGACCTCCGCCGCGGGCGGGGCCGCCGCGGTCTTCCGCTGCGCCTGCCTGGCCTGCTGGGTGCGCAGCAGCTCGTGGACCTGTTCGGGTTCGAGGAGGCCGGGGATGCCGATGAAGTCGAGTTCGTCCTCGGAGCCGATCGCGCCGCCGGTGCCGAACTCACCGCCGTCGAAGAGCACCCGGTCGAAGAGCGCCTCGGCGCCGAGGGCTTCGAACGACCCGAGCTGATCGGATGCGCCCTCGTTGCGGTTGGCCTGTTCGAGGGCCTGATCGTCGAAGACGACGACGTCGTTCTCGTCCTCGTTGCGCGGCCGGTCGAGGGCGTGGTCGCGTTCGACCTCCATCGTGTTGGCCAGGGCGAGGAGGATCGGGACCGAAGGCAGGAACACCGAGGCGGTCTCCCCGCGTTTGCGGGCGCGCACGAAGCGGCCGATGGCCTGCGCGAAGAAGAGCGGGGTCGACGACGAGGTCGCGTAGACGCCGACGCACAGGCGCGGGACGTCGACGCCTTCGGAGACCATGCGCACGGCGACCATCCACCGGTCCGTCGAGTTCTGGAACTCCTCGATGCGCGCCGAGGCGCCGGCTTCGTCGGAGAGGACGACGGTGGGCCTCTCCCCAGTGAGTTCGCGCAGCACCTTCGCATAGGCGCGCGCGGCATCCTGGTCGGTGGCGATGACGAGGCCGCCGGCGTCGGGGACGGTGCGGCGGACCTCGGTGAGCCGGATGTCGGCGGCCTTGAGCACGGCGGGGATCCAGTCGCCGGCGGGATCGAGCGCGGTCCGCCAGGCCTGGGAGTTGATGTCCTTCGTCGTCTCCTCGCCGAGGACGTGCGACATCTCGTCTCCGGCCTTCGTCCGCCAGGACATCGCACCGGCGTAGGCGAGGAAGAGGACGGGACGGACGACGGAGTCCTTGAGTGCGCGGCCGTAGCCGTACGAGTAGTCGGCGACGGAGGTGCGGATGCCCTCGGCGTCGGGGGCATAGGTGACGAACGGGATCGGCGAGGTGTCCGACCGGAACGGGGTGCCGGTCAGCGACAGGCGCCGCACCGCCGGGCCGAAGGCCTCTCGCACGGCGTCGCCCCAGGACAGGGCGTCACCGGCGTGGTGGACCTCGTCGAGGATGACGAGGGTGCGCCCGGCAGCGGTCCGGTTGTGGTGGAGCGCCGGCTTCGCGGCGACCTGAGCGTAGGTGAGGGCGACGCCGTGGTATCCGGGGGCGTGCTTGCCCTGCGAGTTCTTGAAGTGCGGGTCGAGTTTGATGCCGACGCGCGCGGCCGAATCGGCCCACTGGACCTTGAGGTGTTCAGTGGGTGCGACGACGGTGACGCGGTTGACGACGCGCTGGGCGAGGAGCTCGGCGGCCAGGCGCAGCGCGAACGTCGTCTTGCCGGCGCCCGGGGTCGCCACAGCGAGGAAGTCCTTGGGCTGATCCCGGAAGTAGAGGTCGAGGGCCTCGGCCTGCCATGCGCGCAGTTTGCCGGCCGTTCCCCACGCTGCGCGCTCGGGGAAGGCCGGTGGGAGCTGTTCGGCGGCGGAGGTCCCTGGGAGACGTTCCGCGGCCATCTACTCCTTGGGTCCTTCAGGCATCGATTCGAAGATCTCTTTGCACTTGGGGCAGACGGGGAAGCGCTCGGGGTCCCGGCTCGGTACCCACACCTTTCCGCACAGGGCGATGAGCGGGGTGCCCGTGACCATGGACTCCATGATCTTGTCCTTGGGCGCGTAGTGGCTGTACCGTTCGTGGTCACCGGGTTCGACAAGCTGCTCGCTCTGCTCGCGCTCGATCGTCGCCGAACCGCCTGTAGCTGGATAGGTCATGGCTCCATTGTAGTTCCCTAGAATGAGAACCATGGATCGGTCCCACGAGTATTCGCTCACAGAGCGCTACCGCGAGCTCAGTGACGACATCGCCGCCGCCGTCGCCGTGGTCTCGGCCAGGCGCGGGCAGGCGGCGCACGCGATCACCGTCGACTCGTTCCTCGATGTCTCCTATGATCCGCCGACGATGGCGGTGAGCATCTACTCGGGGTCGCGGATGATGGAGACCTTGGAGATGAGCGACCATTTCGCGATCTCCGTCCTCGCCTCCGATCAGCGGGATCTCTCCGAGCGCCTCGGCGCCTCGGGTCAGCCGCTCTACGGCGCGCTCGGAGGGATCGGGAACTTCCCCGCTCCGCGGTCGGGACAGCCAGTGCTCGACGGCGCGATCGCCTGGTTCGAGCTCCGGCTCACCGACATCCTCGCAGTCGCCACCCACAGTCTCGTCGTCGGGGAGGTCATCGCCCTCGGCGCCGGTGCCGACAGCGGCAAGTCGCAGCCGCTGCTGCGGTGGCGCAAGGCCTACGGCACGATCGGCCCCCGCTGATCCTCCCCTCTCCGTACCGCGATGGGTGCGCGACACGTCGCTGCCGGCACGCGGAGTCCCCTTCCGGCACGCTGACCCCCCTCGGGGTCCCTGAGCCTTAGACTCGGGGCATGGACTTGGCAGCGATCTGGCCGCCCTTCGGGCTGCGCATCACGATGGGAACGATGGAGCTCACGCCGACGCGAGAGTCCGACTATCCCGAACTCGCGGAGATCGCCCGTGGTGGAGTCCGACGTGACGATGCGCCGGCGTTCCTCGTCGACTGGGATTCGGGAACCGATGAGGAGATCGCGAAGAACATCGCTCACTTCCAGTGGGCCACTCGGGCGAACTTCTCACAGCAGGAGTGGACGATCGAGTTCACCGTCCGAGTCGACGGACGGGTCATCGGCCTGCAGGGCATCACCGGCAAGGACTTCCTCGCCACGAAGTCGGTGACGACAGGATCGTGGTTGGCACGGGTCGAGCAGGGTCAGGGGTATGGGACGCAGATGCGTCGTGCCGTCGTCACCGCCTTCGCCGAGAACTTCGACGTCGAGGTCTTCCATACCGCGCATATCGACGGCAACGATGCGAGTCGCCGGGTCTCGGAGAAGCTCGGCTATTCTCCGAACGGGCAGAAGCGCATCGTCGTCCAGGACGGCAACGCGCACACGGAGCATCAGTTGGTGCTGCCGGCTGCCGACATCATCCGCGGGCCCGAGCCGGTCGAGGTCACCGGCACCGAGGCAGTCCGCCGTTTCCTCGGACTCGACACCCCGACCTGAACGCAGCAGGCACCACCGCCGGCCCGAAGCCCGATCCGATGGGTGAATGCAAAAAGTGGGGACCTCACCAGTCCCCCACCACCACACCAACCGGCCCGACACTCGGTCCGGTGCGTGAATGCAAAAAAGGGAGGGAACCCTGGTCCAACCAATTGTTGAACCAGGATCCCCTCCCCCAAAGAATATTGCGGCAGTCACTTACTCTCCCACAACCACCAAGTTGCAGTACCATCAGCATGACATGGGCTTAGCTACCGGGATCGGAACGGTTAACCGGGCGTTTCCCCACCACTATCACCACCGCAAAACCAACCAACCACCCACACACACTTACCTGTGTGTGGTAATGGTCCAAGAACCGCACAGCGAACGCGAACACCACACAGTGGTCTCATCAAAAACCCGTTGTAACTTTCCCGCACACACCAACCCCGAAAGGGTTGTGTGAGTGATCGGCGTATTAGTACCAGTCAACTCCACACATTGCTGTGCTTCCATACCCGGCCTATCAACCCAGTGTTCTCCTGGGCACCTCCCCCCACAAAATGGGATGGAAATCTCATCTCGGAGCAGGCTTCCCGCTTAGATGCTTTCAGCGGTTATCCTTCCCGAACGTAGCCAACCAGCCATGCACCTGGCGGTACAACTGGCACACCAGAGGTTCGTCCGTCCCGGTCCTCTCGTACTAAGGACAGCCCTCCACAAATTTCCTACGCACGCAGCGGATAGGGACCGAACTGTCTCACGACGTTCTAAACCCAGCTCGCGTACCGCTTTAATGGGCGAACAGCCCAACCCTTGGGACCGACTCCAGCCCCAGGATGCGACGAGCCGACATCGAGGTGCCAAACCATGCCGTCGATATGGACTCTTGGGCAAGATCAGCCTGTTATCCCCGAGGTACCTTTTATCCGTTGAGCGACCACGCTTCCACAAGCCATGGCCGGGTCACTAGTCCCAGCTTTCGCTCCTGCTCGACACGTCCGTCTCACAGTCAAGCTCCCTTGTGCACTTACACTCGACACCTGATTGCCAACCAGGCTGAGGGAACCTTTGGGCGCCTCCGTTACTCTTTAGGAGGCAACCGCCCCAGTTAAACTACCCATCAGGCACTGTCCCTGAACCCGATCAGGGTCCGAAGTTAAGGAATCCAGAATGGTCAGAGTGGTATTTCACTTGCCGACTCCACCCGATCTGGCGACCAGGCTTCAACATCTCCCACCTATCCTACACAAACCACACCGAAGCCCAATACCAAACTATAGTGAAGGTCTCGGGGTCTTTCCGTCCTGCTGCGCGTAACGAGCATCTTTACTCGTAATGCAATTTCGCCGAGTTCGTGGTTGAGACAGCAGAGAAGTCGTTACGCCATTCGTGCAGGTCGGAACTTACCCGACAAGGAATTTCGCTACCTTAGGATGGTTATAGTTACCACCGCCGTTTACTGGGGCTTAAATTCTCCGCTTCACCCTTACGGGTTAACGGGTCCTCTTAACCTTCCAGCACCGGGCAGGCGTCAGTCCGTATACATCGACTTACATCTTCGCACGGACCTGTGTTTTTAATAAACAGTCGCTTCTCTCTGGCCTCTGCGACCACCACCAGCTCCACACCGCGTGGGTGTTTCACCAGGATGGCCCCCCTTCTCCCGAAGTTACGGGGGCATTTTGCCGAGTTCCTTAACCACGATTCTCTCGATCACCTTAGTATTCTCTACCTGACCACCTGTGTCGGTTATAGGGTACGGGCAACACACACCCTCACGTCGATGCTTTTCTCGGCAGCAGAGGATCACCAGATCACCCCACCATTGTGGGGCGCCCATCAGCTCTCACACTCGTGTGGGGACGGATTTGCCTACCCCCACGTGCTACGACCTTAGACCACGACAACCATCGCGTGGCCTGGCTACCTTTCTGCGTCACACCTCACGCTGACCGACTCCACACTCAGGTCCTCGCCCACAATGCCAACCAGGCACCCGAAGGCACCACGGGCACGCGGGGGAGTTAGTGTCATGTGTTTTGGTATTGTCGGTTGTGTGTCGGTACCAGAATATCAACTGGTTGTCCATCGACTACGCCTGTCGGCCTCGCCTTAGGTCCCGACTTACCCAGGGCGGATTAGCCTAGCCCTGGAACCCTTGGTCATCCGGTGGACGGGTTTCTCACCCGTCTTTCGCTACTCATGCCTGCATTCTCACTCGTGACGCCTCCACCACTCGTTCACACGGCGACTTCACTGGCGACACGACGCTCCCCTACCCAACACCACACCATTACGGCTATCTGTGGTGCTGCCACAACTTCGGCGGTGTACTTAGCCCCGCTACATTATCGGCGCTCAATCACTTGACCAGTGAGCTATTACGCACTCTTTCAAGGGTGGCTGCTTCTAAGCCAACCTCCTGGTTGTCTTCGCAACTGAACATCCTTTCCCACTCAGCACACGCTTAGGGGCCTTAGTTGATGGTCTGGGCTGTTTCCCTCTCGACAATGAAGCTTATCCCCCACTGTCTCACTGCCACGCTGAACCTTACCGGCATTCGGAGTTTAGTTGACGTCAGTAACCCGGTGGGGCCCATCAGCCATCCAGTAGCTCTACCTCCGGCAAGAACCACGCAACGCTGCACCTAAATGCATTTCGGGGAGAACCAGCTATCACAGAGTTTGATTGGCCTTTCACCCCTAACCACAGGTCATCCCCTCCATTTTCAACTGAAGTGGGTGCGGGCCTCCACAACATCTTACTGCTGCTTCACCCTGCCCATGGCTAGATCACTCCGCTTCGGGTCTAGGACACGCGACTGATATCGCCCTGTTCGGACTCGCTTTCGCTACGGCTACCCCACACGGGTTAACCTCGCCACGCACCGCTAACTCGCAGGCTCATTCTTCAAAAGGCACGCCATCACCACAACCAATGGTGGCTCTGACGGATTGTAAGCACATGGTTTCAGGTACTCTTTCACTCCCCTCCCGGGGTACTTTTCACCATTCCCTCACGGTACTGATCCGCTATCGGTCATCAGGAAGTATTTAGCCTTACCAGGTGGTCCTGGCAGATTCACACGGAATTCCACGAGTTCCGTGCTACTCGGGGACATGCATCACACCGGGGTGACCTGTTTCGTCTACGGGACTCTCACCCACTGCGGTCCTGTTTCCCACCAGGTTCGACTACAGATCACACACATCAGCGTCTCGGTCATGCTGAACCGAACACACACACCCCACAACACCCAAACAGCAACACCAGCACGCTCTCACACTGTCAGGGTTTAGGCTCATCCAGTTTCGCTCGCCACTACTCCCGGAATCATTCTTATTTTCTCTTCCTACGGGTACTGAGATGTTTCACTTCCCCGCGTTCCCTCCACACACCCTATATATTCAGATGCGGGTCACCACACTCACATGTGGCGGGGTTTCCCCATTCGGACATCCTCGGATCACAGCCCGTTTATCGGCTCCCCGAGGCTTATCGCAGATTTCCACGTCCTTCATCGGCTCCTGATGCCAAGGCATCCACCATGCGCTCTTACACACTCACACACCACCCGATCCGGGTGGTTATGTGTGTGTGCGCGAAAATATCACACTAAGAATTTTTGACTCAAAGAAAATCACACTACACACCAGCCAAAAGGCTGGTGCTTGATGCTCGCGTCCACTATACGATTCTCAAACCACTACCAAACACCACCCCACACCAGGCAGCAGTACTGCCAGCAGCGGGTTGGGTTGGGGCCTGTGGAACCACACTTGCGGTTCCAGGACCCAACAGCGTGCTCGTTCTATCCGCCACCCACACCACCGTCACCCGAGGCACATCACCCCGACAACGCTGGTTGGACGAGCGACAAATGTGATGTTCCACCCTTGAGCAGCCCACCCGAACCACGATCGGGTTCTGATCGGTGGGCACCATACTGGTGTGCTCCTTAGAAAGGAGGTGATCCAGCCGCACCTTCCGGTACGGCTACCTTGTTACGACTTAGTCCCAATCACCAGTCCCACCTTAGACGGCCCCCTCCAGAAAACTGGTTAGGCCACCGGCTTCGGGTGTTACCGACTTTCGTGACTTGACGGGCGGTGTGTACAAGGCCCGGGAACGTATTCACCGCAGCGTTGCTGATCTGCGATTACTAGCGACTCCGACTTCACGTAGTCGAATTGCAGACTACGATCCGAACTGAGACTGGCTTTAAGGGATTCGCTGACCCTCACGGGTTCGCTTCTCTTTGTACCAGCCATTGTAGCATGCGTGAAGCCCAAGACATAAAGGGCATGATGATTTGACGTCATCCCCACCTTCCTCCGAGTTGACCCCGGCAGTCTCCTATGAGTTCCCACCATCACGTGCTGGCAACATAGAACGAGGGTTGCGCTCGTTGCGGGACTTAACCCAACATCTCACGACACGAGCTGACGACAACCATGCACCACCTGTACACCAACCCCAAAGGGGAAGACCTGTTTCCAGCCGGTCTGGTGTATGTCAAGCCTTGGTAAGGTTCTTCGCGTTGCATCGAATTAATCCGCATGCTCCGCCGCTTGTGCGGGCCCCCGTCAATTCCTTTGAGTTTTAGCCTTGCGACCGTACTCCCCAGGCGGGGCACTTAATGCGTTAGCTACGGCGCGGAGAACGTGGAATGTCCCCCACACCTAGTGCCCAACGTTTACGGCATGGACTACCAGGGTATCTAATCCTGTTCGCTCCCCATGCTTTCGCTCCTCAGTGTCAGTTACAGCCCAGAGTCCCGCCTTCGCCACCGGTGTTCCTCCTGATATCTGCGCATTTCACCGCTACACCAGGAATTCCAGACTCCCCTACTGCACTCTAGTCAGCCCGTACCCACTGCACGCGCAACGTTAAGCGTTGCGTTTCCACAGCAGACGTGACCAACCACCTACGAGCTCTTTACGCCCAATAATTCCGGACAACGCTCGTACCCTACGTATTACCGCGGCTGCTGGCACGTAGTTAGCCGGTACTTCTTCTGCAGGTACCGTCACTTTCGCTTCTTCCCTGCTGAAAGCGGTTTACAACCCGAAGGCCGTCATCCCGCACGCTGCGTCGCTGCATCAGGGTTTCCCCCATTGTGCAATATTCCCCACTGCTGCCTCCCGTAGGAGTCTGGGCCGTGTCTCAGTCCCAGTGTGGCCGGTCGCCCTCTCAGGCCGGCTACCCGTCGTCGTCTTGGTGAGCCATTACCTCACCAACAAACTGATAGGCCGCGAGCCCATCCCCAACCGAAAAAACTTTCCACCATCCCACATGCGTGGGACGGTCGTATCCGGTATTAGACCCAGTTTCCCGGGCTTATCCCGAAGTCAGGGGCAGGTTACTCACGTGTTACTCACCCGTTCGCCACTCATCCACCCCAGCAAGCTGGGGCTTCAGCGTTCGACTTGCATGTGTTAAGCACGCAGCCAGCGTTCGTCCTGAGCCAGGATCAAACTCTCCATAAAAAATTCTTTACTTCAGTGATCCCGGCAAGACAGTCACCACGCCCACGGGGGTGGACACGGTGACCCATACCACCACAACCCAGGCAATGGGTCATGGTGTGGTTGTCTTACCAGAAAAAATTTTCTGGCATCACATTGTTCAAACAAACACGCTATTGGATTCTCAAACCACAAACACACACCCAACCATCACACGAAACATTTTCCGCGTGATCAACCGGGGGCATCCACAGGATTTGGTACTCTTCGCCTTGCGGCCCGCCGTACCAGCGGATCTCTACTCTACAGTGTCTCATCGATGTCCGCAACCCGGAGTTCACCTCCGCGTCACTTGGATCGAAATCCATCTGAAGCGTTCGCTGTGGCCCATTGGGCCGGCAGCTCGATCTACTCTACACCACCGGGATCGGCGCCCACAAGGGGCAGAATGCCGTTCGGAGGGTGATCTCGCTCACCGCTCCAACGAGCCCCCGCACCTCGCGGGATTCCGGCGGTCCAGCGTCCTCAGGCGACCGGCTCGATGAGGGCCGGGGAGTCGTTGCGGACGTTGCCGACGGCCTTGCCGACCCGGTGCTTCGTCACGCTCGCGGGATCGACCTGGGCGAGCGTGGCCGCCAGCAGGTCGGGGACCTCGCCGCTCGGCAGCGCCGGATTCATCCAGTCGTCGATGTGGTCACGACCGAGGAACACCGGCATCCGGTCGTGGACGTCGCGGAGATGACCGGCCGATTCCATCGTGAGGATCGACGTCGACACGAGCCAGGAGTCGTCGGGCTGCTTCCAGAACTCGAAGAGCCCCGCCATGAAGAGCGGGTCCTGGCCTGCCGCCGACATCATCCACGGCTGCTTGCCGTCCTCGGTGACCTCCCACTCGTAGTAGCCCGGGATGGGAAGGGCACACCGCCGGCGCTTGATCGCCTGCCGGAACATCGGCTTCTCGAGCACCGTCTCCGAGCGCGCGTTGAAGGCCTTGAACCCGATCGCCCGGTCCTTCGCCCAGCTGGGCACGAGTCCCCACGACGCCGCTTCGAGGCGGCGGGTGAGCTGTCCGTCGTCGTCGAGGCGCTCGACGACGATGGGGATGTCGGCACCCGGAGGAACGTTGTACCGCGGGGTGTAGTCGTAGGAGACGACGTCGAGGCGGAGCTCGTCGGCGAGGTCCGCCGGGTCAGATGACAGGTTGAGTCGACCGCACATGCGCCAATCCTCTCACTTCACTACACTGTCGACAATGGCGCCGGAGAAGAGCACAGCGGTACGGTTCGATCCCATCGAGGAGTCACGGAAGCAGTGGCTCGCGCACGGCTGGGATGAGGCCGCGGACGGCATGAACACCGTCATCTCCGTGATGCGCGTCCACCAGCTCTTCCTCGCGATGGTCGACGCCGCGCTCAAGCCCTTCTCCCTGACGTTCTCGCGCTACGAGGTGCTCACTCTGCTCTCGTTCACGAAGTCCGGCACCCTGCCGATGTCGAAGATCTCCGCGCGCCTCCAGGTCCACGCGACGTCGACGACGAACTCCGTCGATCGCCTCGAGAAGGCCGGCCTCGTCCGTCGCCGCAGCCATCCCGACGACCGCCGGACCACGCTCGTCGACCTCACCGAGGCCGGTCGCGAGCTCGCCGCCCGCGCCACCTCGGCGCTCAATGACGAGGTCTTCACGTCCCCTGCCGTCTCCGGCACCGATGGAGGCGAGCTCCTCCCCCACCTCGAGGCGCTGCGGGTGCGCCTCGAAGACCCCGCCTGATTCGCCTGCTGCACTCCTGAGTCCACCGAGCTCCGGAACTCTGCCCGACTCCGGAACTCTGCCCGGCTCCGGAACTCTGCCTGACACCAGAACTCTGCCGGGACTCCCCCACCGCCCTCCCGGACCGCGCTCTGCTCTCCGCTCTCTGCTCTCCGCTCACCACCAGGTGAGAGCGGCCTCGGGGCAATTAGTTGGACGTCCTAGTAAATTCTCCGTATCCTGATGACAATGCCGTGCCCGTGATCGCGGTCACCCCGCCCACCCCGCACGAGCGCACCACCGCTCACCCGTCATCCTGGAGGAACCATGTCCCGCAGCACTGTGACTGCCCTGCCGTTCGGCCTCACCGAGGAGCAGCAGACGATCTCTGCCATGGTCCGCGACTTCGCCGACACGGAGATCGCCCCCTACGCACTCGACTGGGATGCCAACCACCACTTCCCCGTCGACGTCATCAGGAAGTCGGCGGAACTCGGCATGGGCGGCATCTACGTCCGTGAGGAGTCCGGCGGCACCGGGATGGGCCGGATGGATGCGGCCCTGATCTTCGAGGCGATGTCGACCGGCTGCCCGTCGGTGGCCGCCTACATCTCGATCCACAACATGGTCGCGTGGATGATCGACAAGTACGGCAATGAGGAGCAGAAGGAGAGGTACCTCCTCCCGCTCGTCTCGATGGAGCACCTCGGCAGCTACTGCCTCACCGAACCCAACGCCGGCTCCGATGCCGGTGCCCTGCGCACCTCGGCGCGCGAGGACGGCGACCACTTCGTCCTCAACGGCGTCAAGCAGTTCATCTCCGGCGCCGGGTCGACCGACACCTACCTCGTCATGGCCCGCACCGGGCAGGACGGCGCCCGCGGGATCTCCGCGTTCATCCTCGAGAAGGGGATGGAGGGACTGAGCTTCGGTGTCAACGAGCAGAAGATGGGCTGGCGCGCCCAGCCGACCCGCCAGGTCATCATGGAGAACGTCCGAGTGCCGAAGGAGAACATGCTCGGCGACCTCGGTCAGGGCTTCAAGATCGCGATGTCCGGCCTCGACGGCGGCCGCCTCAACATCGGGGCGTGCTCGCTCGGCGGCGGGCAGTCCGCGCTCGAGAAGGCCATCGACTACATGGGCGAGCGCCAGGCCTTCGGCACCGAGCTCACCGGCTTCCAGGCGCTGCGCTTCGAGGTCGCGGAGATGCAGACGAAGCTCGAAGCCGCACGCTCCCTCCTGTGGCGGGCCGCGAACGCCTACGACGCGGGCGACCCGAACACGTCCCTGCTCTCGGCGATGGCGAAGCTCACCGCCACCGACACCGGCTTCGACGTCGCCAATCGGGCCCTCCAGCTCCACGGCGGCTACGGGTATCTGACAGAGTATGGGATTGAGAAGCTGGTTCGCGACCTGCGCGTCCACCAGATTCTGGAAGGCACCAACGAAATCATGCGCGTGATCATCTCGCGCAAGAGCACAGGAGTGGGCTGATATGACGACAGAGAATCCGAGCATCATCGCCACAGCGTCCGGCGGCCTCGGACGGATCGAACTCAACCGGCCGAAGCTGATCAACGCGCTCAGCCTCGACATGGTCGCCGGCATCGATGACGCCCTGCGCAGCTGGTACGACGACGACACCGTGACCACCGTGCTCGTCACCGGCCGCGGCGAGCGCGGTCTGTGCGCCGGCGGGGACATCAAAGCCGTCTACACCGACATCGTCGAGGGCACGGGCGAGAACGCGAAGTTCTGGAACCGCGAGTACCGGATGAACGCCGCGATCGCCGAGTACCCGAAGCCCTACGTCGTCATCATGAACGGCATCACGATGGGCGGCGGCGTCGGGATCTCCGGGCACGGCTCCGAGCGCATCGTCACGGACTCGACGAAGGTCGGGATGCCCGAGACCGGCATCGGACTCTTCCCCGACGTCGGCGGCACCTACCTGCTCGCGCGCGCTCCCGGCGAGCTCGGCACGCACCTGGCGCTGACCGGCACCGCGGTGGGCCCGGGCGCGGCGCTGGCCCTCGACCTCGCCGACCACTACGTCCCCGAAGCCGACCTCCCCGCCCTCATCGCCGACCTCGAAGCCGGGGAGGACGTCGACACCGTCGTCTCCCGCTATGCCGCGGACGCCCCGGCCGATGACCTCGCCGAGGCGGCCGCCTGGATCGACGAGTGCTACACCGGAGATGACATCGAGGACATCCTCGCCCGCCTCGAGGCCCATGCGAACCCCGAGGCGAACGCGGCTGCCGCCCTCATCCGGACGAAGGCCCCCACCTCGGTGAAGGTGACCCTGGCCGCCCTGCGGCGGGCCGCGGACATGACGCTCGCCGAGGTGCTCGAACAGGACTACCGCATCGCCGTCGAGATGACGCGCCGCCCCGATCTGCGCGAGGGCATCCGCGCGCAGGTCATCGACAAGGACCGCAGCCCCCAGTGGTCGCCGGCCTCCCTCAGCGAGGTCGACGACGCCACCGTGACCGCCATCCTCACCACCGAGCAGACAGACAAGGTGTTCTCATGAGCGACTACGCAACCATCCTCACCTCCGTCGACGACGGAGTCGCGACGATCACGATCAACCGGCCCAAGGCGCTCAACGCGCTCAACCTCCAGGTCCTCACCGACATCACCGATGCGGCGACCGGGTTCGACGCCGATGACGCGGTGCGCGCGATCATCATCACCGGCAGCGAGAAGGCGTTCGCGGCCGGCGCGGACATCAAGGAGATGTCCGAACTCGACTTCGCCACCGCCTACCGCGCCGACTGGTTCGCCGGCTGGGAGCGCCTGACGAACGTCCGCAAGCCGATCATCACCGCCGTCAGCGGCTACGCCCTCGGCGGAGGCTGCGAGGTCGCGATGATGGGCGACATCCTCATCGCCGCGACGACGGCGAAGTTCGGCCAGCCCGAGATCAACCTCGGCGTGCTCCCGGGCATGGGCGGGTCCCAGCGCCTGACCCGGGCGGTCGGCAAGGCGAAGGCGATGGACATGTGCCTGACCGGGCGGATGATGGACGCCGAGGAGGCCGAGCGCTCAGGCCTCGTCGCCCGCGTCGTCGCCCCCGAGGAACTCCTGTCGACGGCGAACGAGATCGCCCGCACGATCGCCGGGAAGTCCCTCATCGCCTCGGCGATGGTCAAGGAGGCGATCAACGTCGCCTTCGACACGACGCTCGAGCAGGGCCTGCGCTACGAGCGCCGCCTCTTCCACTCGGTGCTCGCGACGAACGACCAGACCGAGGGCATGGCCGCCTTCGTCGAGAAGCGGGATCCGAACTTCACCGACTCCTGACCGAGGGCGACCGCGAAGCGGGGGCGCAGCCGAATCATCGGCCGCGCCCCCGCTTTCTGCTCCCCTCGCACCGATTTTTAACATTCGTTCAGTTAGAGTGGTGCTGTTCGCAAATCCAAGGAGGCATCGTGAACCCCATTGACTCTCTCGACCTGAGGCTGCGCCTTCCGGTCTTCGGCTCCCCGATGTTCATCGCATCGGGCCCCGAACTCGTCACCGCCCAGTGCCAGGCCGGCATCGTCGGGGCGTTCCCCACCCTCAACGCGCGGCCGGCGTCGCTGCTCGCCGACTGGTTCGACGAGATCACCGAGTCGAACGCGAACTACACCGCAGCCCACCCCGAGTCCCCCGCCGCCCCGTTCGCGGCCAACCTCATCGTCCACCGGTCGAACAATCGCCTCGAGGCCGACCTCGCCGAGGTGGTCAGGCACAAGGTGCCCATCGTCATCACCTCACTCGGCGCCAGGGAAGAGGTCAACGAGGCCGTCCACTCCTACGGCGGCGTCGTCCTCCACGACATCATCAACAACCGCTTCGCCCACAAGGCCGTCGAGAAGGGCGCCGACGGCGTCATCGCCGTGGCCGCCGGGGCCGGCGGACACGCGGGCGCGCTCTCCCCGTTCGCGCTCGTCCAGGAGATCCGCAGCTGGTTCGACGGGCCGCTGCTGCTCTCCGGTGCGATCGCCCACGGCCGGTCGATCCTCGCGGCATTGGCCGCCGGGGCCGACTACGCCTACATCGGCTCCGCGTTCCTCTCCACCCCCGAGGCCAACGTCGTCGATGCGTACCGGCAGATGATCGTCGACTCCGCCGCCGACGACGTCGTCTACTCGAACTACTTCACCGGGGTCAAGGGCAACTACCTGCGCGGCTCGATCGTCGCCGCCGGCTTCGACCCCGACGATCTGCCCGAGGCCGACCCCTCGAAGATGGACTTCGGCACCGACCCGAACTCCGACGCGAAGGCGTGGAAGGACATCTGGGGCTCGGGTCAGGGCATCGGCGCCCTCGGGCTGCAGCGCACCACCGCCGAGCTCGTCGATCGCCTCGCCGCCGAGTTCCGCGACGCCGAGGACGAGCTGCGCACACGACTGGCGCGCACTGCTCCCGCCGCGGCCTCCGGCACCGTCTGAGCCCGCGCCGGCGCCGTCTCAGTCCGCGCCGGCGCAGTCTGAGCCCGCTCCGGCACCGAGACGGCCACTTCGCGTCGAGACCGCCACCTGTAAGCGGCGGTCTCGACGCGAAGTGGCCGTTTCGATGCTTGGGTCCCGGGACTCCGAGGTCAGATCGTCGAGATGATCCCCCGCTCGGTCAGGCGCGAGGCGAGACCGGCGCCGTCGGGTGCATAGATCCACGGCACACCCTGCCCGCGGCCGTGGCGCTTCGAGCGACCACCGGCCCACACGGCCTCACCGACGGTGAGCTGGCGGATCGCGACGGCGGCGACGTTGTTCGGGTGGTTCTCGACGAACTCGCCGTAGAGCTCCTCGTCGTTCTGCCCGTCATCGCCGATGAGCAGCCACTTCATCCACGGGAAGTCGCGGGCCAGCCGCTCGAGGGTGTTGCGCTTGTGCTCCTTGCCCGAGCGGAAGACGCGGGTCGTCGTCGGCCCCCAGTCGGTGAGCAGCAGCGGCCCGATCGGATAGAGGTTGCGGGAGAGGAACCGCTTGAGCGTGATCGCCGAGTTCCATGCCCCCGTCGAGAGGTAGATGATCGGGGTGTTCGGCCGCATGTAGGTGATCCGGTCGTAGAGCACGGACATGCCCGCCACCGGCGAGCGCGCGTGCTCGCTGAGGACGAACGTGTTCCACGCGGCGAGGAAGGGTCGCGGCAGCGAGGTCACCATGACTGTGTCGTCGATGTCGGAGATGATGCCGAACGTCGAATCCTCACCGATGATGCGCACCGCGGCCGAGTCGACGAGCGACCCGTCGGTCCACAGCTCGATCTCCGTCTCCCCCGGGGTGAAGTCGCCGGGGATGACGGTGTCGATGATCCCGCCCCGGTCCGAGGTGACCATGTGCTCCTCGTCGTTGATCCGCACCCACGCCGTGTCGTTGGGCAGAGGGACGCTGACGAACGAGCGCCATCCGCGGACGCTGGCCTGCGCATCGGCCGAGGGGTGGCCGTCGGGGGTGAGCACGAGGCGGCCGAGGACCCGCACCCAGTCGGTGCCGCCGTACGTGTCGTAGGCGAGCACGGTCCGCTGGTAGCTGTGGTTGGTCGCTCGCGATTGGATCCACCCGTTGAAGCGGTCCTCGAGCCGGGCTGCGGTGTGCAGCATGTCCGGGGTCAGGTTGAGCGGTCCTTCTGCGGTCTTCTTCTTGGCCACGGCGGCTCCTCCACGCGCTCGGCGGGTACGTTGGGGTGGTCGTCGGGGTGTCCCGACGGCGGGTTCAGATGAAACCGACCTTGTCATAAACCTCGCGCAGTGTCACCTCGGCGATGGCGTTCGCCTTCTCCGCGCCGGCATCGAGGATCCGCTGCAGCTGGGCGCGGTCCTCGAGGAGCTCGAGCGTGCGCTCCCGCACCGGCGTCAGCGCCTCGACGGCCACCTCGGCGAGATCGACCTTGAGATGACCGTACATCTTCCCCTCGTAGTCGGCGACGATGTCGTCGACGGGCCGGTTCGTCAGCGACGAGTAGATCGTCAGCAGGTTCGAGACTCCGGGCTTGGCCGTCGGATCGAAGCGGATCTCCGTCTCATCGTCGGTGACGGCGGACTTGATCTTCTTCGTCAGGGCCTTCGGCTCGTCGAGGAGGTCGATGCGGCCGAGCGGACTCGGCAGGGACTTCGACATCTTCGCGTCCGGATTCTGGAGGTCGTAGATCTTCGCGGTGGCCTTGAGGATCTGCGCCTCGGGCACGACGAAGGTATCACCGAACCGGTGGTTGAACCGCTCGGCGAGGTTGCGGGTGAGTTCGAGGTGCTGGCGCTGGTCCTCCCCGACGGGCACCATCTGAGGGTTGTAGAGGAGGATGTCGGCGGCCATGAGGGCCGGATAGGTGAGCAGGCCGAGGGACACGTGACCCTGCTTCGCCGATTTGTCCTTGAACTGGGTCATCCGCGTCGCCTCGCCCATCGAGGTCGTGCACTCGAGCACCCAGCTCAGACGGGGGTGGGCGGGGACCTGCGACTGGACGAAGATCGTCGAGGCCTCCGGGTCGATGCCGGCGGCGATGAACTGCGCGGCCGTGCGCAGGGTCCGCTCCCGAAGCTCGGCCGGGTCCTGTTCGACGGTGATCGCGTGCATGTTGGCGATGAAGTAGAACGCGTCGTGGGACTGCTGATGGGTGACGAACTGCTGCAGGGCCCCGATGTAGTTGCCGAGATGGAGGGAATCGGAGGTCGCTTGGATTCCGGACACGGTGCGGGGCAGTGAAGTCGTCGTCATGGCTCCATTTTGCCATCTCGGCGCCCCGCCTCTCACGCCGCTGTCGAACACCCGCCGATGCCGGTCCTCCGGTTGCCGACGCCGCGTGACCCGCGGCACACCGCGGCGAGTATGATGTCATCCAGAACACATGATTCGCCAAGGCTCTTCACATGTTGAGGCTGGTGGGACGGGGTGCCGCACGACAAGGACCTCGACCGGCCGCAGCACGCGCAGGGACCGCCGGGCGGATCGTGGACGACCCAGCTCAATGAGGAGGACCGCGTGTCGGTTGAATACGTCAAGACCGAAGAGGGGCTGCCCCCGGTCGGTGTGGTGGAGAAGCCCCGGTGGACGCCGGGCAGGATCGTGCTCTGGGTGGCCATCGCCCTCATCGCCGGTGCGGGTTGGACGATGGTCGCCTTCGTCCGCGGGGAGAACCTCTCGGCGAGCTGGTTCGTCGCCGCCGCCGTCGGCAGCTACCTCATCGGATTCCGCTTCTACGCGAAATTCATCGAATGGAAGGTCTGCCGTCCGGACCCGCGGCGGGCGACTCCGGCGGAGATCAATGACAACGGCCGTGACTTCGCACCGACGGACCGTCGCGTCCTCTTCGGCCACCACTTCGCCGCGATCTCCGGAGCCGGACCGCTCGTCGGTCCGATCCTCGCCGCGCAGATGGGCTACCTGCCGGGCACTCTGTGGATCATCGTCGGCGTCATCCTCGCCGGCGGCGTCCAGGACTACATGGTCCTGTACTTCTCGGTGCGCCGCAACGGCCGCTCGCTCGGGCAGATGACCCGTGACGAACTCGGCAAGACCGGCGGTGTCATCGCCTCGCTCGGCATCATCCTCATCATGGTCATCCTCATCGCGGTCCTCGGCGTCGTCATCATCAACGCCCTCGCCGAGAGCCCCTGGGGCGTCTTCTCGATCGCGATGACCATTCCCATCGCCGTGTTCATGGGCGTCTACATGCGCTACCTGCGCCCGGGCAAGGTCATCGAGACCTCGGTCATCGGCGTCGTCCTCCTGCTCGCGGCGATCATCGCCGGCGGCTGGGTCAACAGCTCCCCCGTCTGGTCGGAGGTCTTCACCCTCGACAAGGTGACGCTCGCATGGTGCCTGATGATCTACGGCTTCCTCGCCGCTGTCCTGCCCGTGTGGGTGCTCCTCGCCCCGCGCGACTACCTCTCGACGTTCATGAAGATCGGCACGATCGTGCTGCTCGCCGTCGGCATCCTCATCGTCAACCCGACCGTGCAGATGCCCGCGTTCACCGAGTTCGCGTTCAACTCCGCCGGCCCCGCCTTCGCCGGTGCGCTCTTCCCGTTCCTCTTCATCACGATCGCGTGCGGTGCCCTCTCGGGCTTTCACGCGCTCATCGCCTCGGGCACGACCCCGAAGCTCATCGAGAAGGAGTCGCAGGCCCGGCTCATCGGCTACGGCGGCATGCTCATGGAGTCCTTCGTCGCGATCATGGCGCTCGTCGCCGCGATCTGCCTCGACAAGGGCCTCTACTTCGCGATGAACGCCGCCGAACCGCTGACCGGCGGCACCGCCCAGGGCGCCGCGGACTTCATCAACAACTCCCTCGGCATGTCGGGGGTCGAGACGACACCGCAGTTCCTCGAGCAGGCGGCGCGCGATGTCGGTGAGGAGAGCATCGTCTCCCGCACCGGCGGTGCACCGACCCTGGCCATGGGCATGGCGCAGATCCTCCACAGCGTCTTCGGCGGACCCGCCTGGATGTCGTTCTGGTACCACTTCGCCGTGATGTTCGAGGCGCTCTTCATCCTCACGACGATCGACGCCGGCACCCGTGTCGCCCGCTTCATGCTCAGCGACGCCCTCGGCAACTTCTCCAAGCGCTTCCGCGATCCCTCGTGGACGCCGGGCGCGTGGCTGACGACGGCGATCATGGTCGGTGCCTGGGGATCGATCCTGCTCATGGGAGTGACCGATCCGCTCGGCGGCATCAACACGCTCTTCCCGCTCTTCGGCATCTCCAATCAGCTGCTCGCCGCGATCGCCCTCGCAGTGATCTTCGCGATCGTGTGCAAGATGGGGCTCGCGCGCTACGCGTGGATCCCCGGCATCCCGCTGGCGTGGGATCTCATCGTGACGATGACGGCGTCGTGGCAGAAGATCTTCTCCTCCGATCCCAAGCTCGGCTACTGGGCTCAGCACTTCGCGTACCGGGATGCGCTGGCCGCGGGCGAGACCTCGCTCGGGGCGACCCAGGGAGTGGAGGCGATGAGCGCGGTCGTGCGCAACACCTTCGTCCAGGGCACGCTGTCGATCATCTTCGCCCTCCTCGTCGCCATGGTCGTCGTCATGGCGCTGTGGAAGTCGATCGAAGCCATCCGCAAGGGCTCCCTGCCGACGACGGAGGAGCCGTTCACCGAGACGAAGCTCTTCGCCCCGGCCGGCCTCATCGCCCGCCGGTCCGAACGCGAGGTCCAGGCCCAGTGGGACGAGCGGTCGGGCAGGAGTCGACCATGACCGAGACACCCTTGCTCACCCGAATGGCGAGGGATCCGTGGGGGTCCCTGCGCCGAGGCGGGGCCTGGCTGCTCTGGTACCTGAAAGAGATCATGGGTGAGAACGCCTACCTCCACTACCTCGAGTCCTATGAGCGCCGCCACGGCACTCGGGACGGCGCGATGGGAGAGCGGGAGTTCTGGCGCGATCACACCGATGAACAGGACCGCAACCCGAAGGCGCGCTGCTGCTGAGAGTGTCGATGCCCAGAGTGTGAACCGTCTGGACGGTTCACACTCTGGGCATCGTCGGTCTCACGTCGATAGACGGTCTTCCCCGAGGACGTGGTCATCGGGGAGGATGGACGGGTGCGAACGTGGGTGTTTCTGGCGGGAGCGATCCTCGCCGAGGTGACGGGGACGCTGTCGATGAAGGCGGCGATCGAGCATCCGGCCCTCTACATCCTCATGGCCCTCGGCTATGCCGCCGCGTTCGTCTTCCTCAGCCTCACACTGCGGTCGGGGCTGCCGCTCGGCATCGCCTACGGGATCTGGGGTGCCTCCGGTGTCGCACTCACGGCCGCAGCCTCGGCGCTGCTCTTCGCCGAGCCGATCACCGTCGTCATGGCGCTCGGCATCGTCGCCATCATGGCCGGGGTCATGCTCGTCGAAATCGGCCACCGCGGGCAGGACGTGCCGACGGTCGCCGCCACCGAGGCGGATTACCCGGCCGCGCCGCCCCGACCGGGGGCGGAGTCGCGGGCTTCGCGGGAGGCGGAATCGCCGCGGCGGGACGCCGAATTGCCGGCTCGGCGGCCAGCGGAATCGCAGGCTCGTCAGGAGGAGTCATGATCCTCGGCTGGGCGCTCCTCATCGGCGCGATCCTCCTCGAGGTCGCGGCGACCATCTGCCTGCGCGTGGCCTCGGTGGGCGGCTCGAAATGGTGGTACGCGGGTGTGGCCGGCGGCTACATCGTCTCCTTCAGCCTGCTCAGCCTCACCCTGCGCACCGGTTTCCCCCTCGGAGTTGCCTACGGGATCTGGGCGGCCACGGGTGTCGCGCTGACCGCGATCGCCGGACGCGTGCTCTTCCAGGAGCGCCTGACGAGACTCATGGTCGCCGGCATCGGCCTCATCATCGTCGGTGTCCTCCTCATCGAGGTCGGCTCCGCACTCTGATTTCAGCGGCTTCGGCCACGGCGGTTTCGATCCGCAGCCTCTGACCGTCGATCCGCGAAGCCGACGCTCGCCGCCGCCGCGGCACCACCTCGGCGCCGCGGCGGCTCACCTCACTGCGGGGCGGGCAGGTCGTAGTCGATGACGAGCGGGGCGTGATCCGACCAGCGCTCACCCCAGCTGTTCGCCCGGTCGACGGTGGCGACCGTCGCCGTTCCGGCCAGTCCCGGAGTGGCCATGTGATAGTCGATGCGCCACCCGGCGTCGTTGTCGAAGGCCTGCCCGCGCATCGACCACCAGGTGTAGGGGCCGTCGATGTCACCGGCGAGCTGCCGGTGGACGTCGACGAAGCCGACATCGCCGAAGAACCCGTCGAAGTACGCGCGCTCCTCGGGCAGGAAGCCGGCCTTCTTCCGGTTCGCCTTCCAGTTCTTGAGGTCCCGTTCGGTGTGGCAGACGTTGAGGTCACCGGTGACGAGCACGTGGTCGGCGGTCGCGGCGAGCTGCGGCATCCGCTCGGTCATCCGGTCGAGGAACCGGTACTTGTCGTCCTGCTTCGGGGTGCCTGCCTCACCGGAGTGGACGTAGGCGGAGACGAGGGTGAGCAGAGTGCCGTCGCCGAGGCGGTAGTCCGTCTCCAGCCATCGTCCGGCCCGATCGAAGTAGCCGTCGGATCCGATCCCCTCACGCGTCTCCACGGGGGCGGTCTTCGCCATGACGGCGACCCCCGCCCGGCCCTTCGCCTCGGCGTCGTGGCTGATCGTCGTGTACCCGCTCTCCTCGAGGACACCGAGGGCGATGTCGTTGGCCGCGCGGACCTCCTGGAGGGTGATGAAGTCCGGAGCGGAGACATCGACCCAGGCGGGCATCCCCTTCCGCCAGGCTGCTCGGACTCCGTTGACGTTGACTGAGGCAATGCGAATCATGTGCTCTATGATGACAGAGCGAACTACTCTTGCGCGCGCCGCGTTATAGGGTGGGATTTGAGAAACTGCCGACCTGAGGAGGCGCAATGGCCGAAGAGGAGACTTTCGACGCCGAGGAGCTGAGCATCAGCCCGCTCGACGAAGTCGACGCCAGAGAGATGCGGGAATTCCTGCTCAGCGCCCAAGAGAACTTCTGGGGAGACCGCGACCTGCGCGCCGATCACGACGCGTACTGGTTCCGTCAGTTCGTCGCCTCCGGGCTCGTCGCGCGCTACCGCAGTCAGATCGTCGGCTACCTCCTCGGAGTCATCCCGCAGGAGGGTCCCGGCTACATCCACCTCGTCGCCGCGCACAAGGACTTCCGGCATCACGGCATCGGTCGTGAGCTCTACAAGCGATTCATCGACCATTCCCGCAAACTGCGCGTCGACTCGGTGCAGGCGACGACGATGCCCGACTCGTCGGGAGCGATCTCCTTCCACTCGTCGATGGGCTTCAGCGGTGAACTCGTCGAGGACTACGCCGGCCCCGGCAATCCCCGCGTGTTCTTCGAACTCAAGCTCGACCAGGACTGAGTCTCCTCACAGCCTCGACGGCCCGGTCACCCGCAGCGCGGTGACCGGGCCGTCGTCTTGCCGCCTCCCGGACCGCGAGACGGTGGCGGCACCGGGAGAGTCACGGCACCGGGAGAGTCCGGCGACGCGGGTCACAGCCCGCTGAGCAGTCGGATCGCCAGTGCCGCGATGACGCTCGCGGAGACGACTCCCCCGACCCGGCGACCGGTCGGTGAGAGGAGGAGACGTCCGGCACCGCGACCGATGAGGACGAGGACACAGTGCCAGGACGCCGAGGCGATGACGATGCCGGCCAGCAGGGCTGCGGAGTCTGCAGCACCGGCGGAGGCGGGCAGTCCGCCCGAGAGCACTACGGAGACGAAGTAGAGCAGCGGCCAGGGGTTGAGCCCGGTGAGGGTGAAGAAGAGCAGCGCCTCACGCAGCGCTGAGCGCGGTTCGCCCCTCGCGGCCAGGCCGCGCCTCGCACCCGGTTCGTCTGCTGTGCGGGGAACACCCCCCGCGGCAGGGTTCCTCCCCACGGCTGAGCCGTCGCTCGCGTCCGCATCGTCGTCCTCGCGCCGGAAGCCGTCGATGGCGGTCCGCCCGGCGAGGAAGAGGAGGAGACCCGCCCCGGCGACCGTCACCGGCACCTGCCACGGTGTGATCAGCCGGGCGGCCGCGGTCCCGCCGATCACCGCCGCAAGAGCGTAGAGCGCATCGGCGGTGACCGCTCCCGTCGCGGCGGCGAGACCGTGACGCAGCGAGGACGTCGCCGTGCGCTGGATGAGGAGCACGGCCACCGCGCCCACCGGGATCGCCAGTCCGAAGCCTGCCCAGAGTCCGAATCCGAAGGTTGCCCACATGCCTCCACCGTGCCCGGTGCGCATCGTGTGCGTCCATCGAATAATTCACGACGAACTGTACAGTGAATCACTATGATCGACCCGCGCCTCAAATCGCTCGCCGCCGTCCGCGACACCGGCACGGTCACCGCGGCCGCCGCTCTCCTCCACGTCACGCCGTCGACGATCTCCCAGCACCTGCGCGGACTCGCCCGCGTCGTCGGTGCCGATCTCGTCGAACCCGTCGGTCGCAATGTCAGGCTCACTCCCGCCGCCGAGGTGGTCCTCGCGCATGCGACGGCACTCAACGCCGAGTGGGAGCGCACTCTCGCCGACCTCGCAGCGCTGCGGGCAGCCGGCCGCGCCCGGCTGCGGATCTCCGCCGTCGCCTCGGCGATCGTCGCCCTCGTCTGTCCCGCGGTGGCCCGGCTGCCGGAGGTCGCGGTGGAGATCGGTGAGGACGCGGTGCGCGACCGGTTCCGCATGCTCGCCGAGTCCGAGACGGACATCGTCGTGACGCTGGACGCCACACCCCCGGACACCGCTCTCGCGACGTCGGCCGATACGGCCCGCACGGCGGCGCCGGCCGACGACGGCGGGGCCTGGGAGGTGCGCGAGCTGCTCACCGAGCCCCTCGACGTCATCGTCGGACCCGGGCATCGGCTCGCGGGCAGCGAGCGGGTCGGACTCTCCGCTCTCGCCGCGGAGACATGGATCGGCGCCGGTGACCTCATCGACCAGCAGGCCCTCTTCCTCCGCCTCTGCGCCCAGGCGGGATTCACCCCTCACCTGCGGCACGACGCCCTCGACTGGGGTGCGATCATCGCCCTCGTCGAATACGGGCACGGCATCGCCCTGCTCCCCCGCACGATCAGGATCGCCCCGGATGCCGGGGTCCGTCGTCTCGAGCTGGGCTGGCCGGACTCCCCCACCGTGCCGCACCGACGCCTGCGCGCCTACATCCGCGCCGGCAGCGCCACCCATCCGACGATCGCCGCCGGACTCGAGGCGCTCACCGCGGAGGGGCGGCGACTGACGGACACCGGCGCACGGTGACCGGCACAGTGTGAACAGCCCTGCCTGACCGGTCGCCAACCGGTCTGGGGTGAATGCGGAAACGGCCCGGATCATCCGGGCCGTTTCCACTCGACGGTCTACGCTGGGCAGTCGCTCGACACTCGGCGCTCGACGATCGAGGTTCAGTCACTCGGCGGAGCGTGCCGCCATGTCGACGACGTTCTGCAGCAGCAGGGCCCGGGTCATCGGACCGACGCCACCGGGGTTGGGCGAGATCCACCCGGCCACCTCGGCGACACCGGGATCGACGTCGCCGACGATCTTCGACTTCCCGGTCTCGGGGTCCTCCTCCCGGGAGACGCCGACGTCGAGGACGATCGCGCCGGGCTTGACGTCCTCGGGCTTGACGAGGCGCGGGGACCCGGCGGCGGCGACGATGATATCGGCCTGGGCGAGCAGCTCCGGCAGATTCGTCGTTCCCGTGTGGGTCAGGGTGACCGTCGCGTTGTACTCCCGGCGGGTGAGCAGGGAGCCGATCGACCGGCCGACGGTGACGCCGCGGCCGATGACGACGACGTGCTTGCCGGGCAGGTCGATCCCGTTGCGCACCATGAGTTCGATGACACCGCGCGGTGTGCACGGCAGCGGCGTCGTGATCTTCCGGCTGACGTTGAGCATGAGACGGCCGAGGTTCGTCGGGTGGAGTCCGTCGGCGTCCTTGGCCGGGTCGATGCGCTCGAGGACGGCATCGGTGTCGATGTGGTCCGGCAGCGGCAGCTGGACGATGTAGCCGGTGCAGGCGTCGTTGGCGTTGAGCTCGTCGATGACCGCGAAGAGCTCGTCCTGGGTGATCGTCTCGGGCAGGTCGCGGCGGATCGACTCGATGCCGATCTCGGCGCAGTCGCGGTGCTTGCCGGCGACGTACCACTTCGACCCGGGATCGTCGCCGACGAGGACGGTGCCGAGTCCGGGGACGATGCCCTGTGCGGCGAGACGGGCCACCTCGGCGCGCATCTCGTCCTTCATCTGCGCTGCGACGGCCTTGCCGTCGAGGATCTGCGCTGCCATCAGTACTGCTCCAGTCCTTCGTAGAGGGGGAAGTCGTCGCTGAGCTTCTTCACGCGGGCGGCGAGCGCCTCGACGTCGGCGCCGGGCTTGAGCGCCTCGGCGATGACGTCGGCGACCTCGGTGAACTCCTTGTCGCCGAAACCGCGGGTCGCGAGCGCCGGGGTGCCGATCCGCAGCCCCGAGGTGACCATCGGCGGACGCGGATCGAAGGGCACGGCGTTGCGGTTGACGGTGATGCCGACCTCGTGGAGGAGGTCCTCGGCCTGCTGGCCGTCGAGGGCGGAGTTGCGGAGGTCGACGAGGACGAGGTGGACGTCGGTGCCGCCGGTGAGCACGGTGGCACCCGCCTCGGCGACATCAGCGGCGAGGAGGCGATCGGCGAGGATCTGCGCGCCGCGGACGGTGCGCTCCTGCCGGTCGCGGAACTCCTCGGAGGCGGCGAGCTTGAAGGCCACGGCCTTCGCGGCGATGACATGCATGAGGGGTCCGCCCTGCTGGCCGGGGAAGACGGCCGAGTTGAGCTTCTTCGCGTACTCCTCCTTGCCGAGGATGAAGCCCGACCGGGGTCCGCCGATCGTCTTGTGCACCGTCGAGGAGACGACATCGGCGAAGGGCACCGGGTTGGGGTGGAGTCCGGCAGCGACGAGACCGGCGAAGTGGGCCATGTCCACCCACAGCTTCGCTCCGACCTCGTCGGCGATGTCGCGGAAGGCCTGGAAGTCGAGCTGGCGGGGGTACGCCGACCATCCGGCGACGATGACCTCGGGGCGGTGGTCGAGGGCCTTCTGCCGCACCTGGTCCATGTCGATGCGGTACGTGTCGGGGTCGACCTCGTACGACGCCACATCGTAGAGGCGACCGGAGAAGTTGATCTTCATGCCGTGGGTGAGGTGGCCGCCGTGGGCGAGCGAGAGGCCGAGCATCTTGTCGCCCTGACGGGCGAGCGCGTGCATGACAGCGGCATTGGCCGAGGCTCCGGAGTGCGGCTGGACGTTGGCGTACTCGGCGCCGAAGAGGCTCTTGGCGCGGTCGATCGCGAGGTCCTCGGCGATGTCGACGAACTCGCAGCCGCCGTAGTAGCGCTTGCCCGGGTACCCTTCCGCATACTTGTTCGTCAGCACCGACCCCTGCGCCTCGAGAACGGCGCGCGGCACGAAGTTCTCCGAGGCGATCATCTCAAGCGTCGACCGCTGTCGCCCCAGCTCGAGGTCGAGGACTTCGGCGATCTGCGGGTCGATGTCTGCAAGCGAAGCCTGCAGCGAGGATTCGGACATGGTTGCACTCCTGTGGCGTCGAGATTCGGCGGCGCGGTCTTCCCCCGCGCGCGTTCCGAGGCAATGCTAACAGCGAAGCCCCGGCCCCCGCCCGGCCGCCCGTCTGCCGGAAGCCCGGGATGGTGCGGGTCCAAGCGGCCCGCCCGGGTCGCCGCTGGGGTCGCCGCTGAGGCCGTCTGCGCGGTCGTCTGGACAGCAGGCCGACAGCCGCGTTGTCACTGCTGCCTGCGCTGCCGGATGTCGGACGGCTGACCGGGGACGATGTCGCACCCGATTAGACTCGCGGCTATGAGCGAAGAATGGATCCTGCGAGTCACCTGCCCCGATGCGACCGGAGTCGTCCACGCCGTGACCGGGGCGCTGGCCGGGCTCGGTGCGAACATCACCGAATCGCAGCAGTTCTCCTCCCCCGACTCCCACCAGTTCTTCCTCCGCGTCCACTTCACGACCCCGGCTCCCGTGAGTGAGGCGGACCTGGAGACGGCCCTCGCCGAGGCGGCCGCCCGGTTCTCGATGACGCTCGGTCTCCAGCCCGCACAGAAGCGCACCCGCACCCTCGTCCTCGTCTCGAAGGCCGCCCACTGCCTCAACACCCTCCTCTTCCAGCAGAGCGCGGGCCAGCTGCCCATCGACATCGTCGCCGTCGCCGGCAACCACGATGCGCTGCGCCCCCTCGCCGAGTTCCACGGCCACGACTTCCACCACATCCCCATCACCCCGGAGACGAAGGAGACCGCCGAGGCGCAGCTGCGTCGCCTCGTCACCGACCTCGACGTCGAACTCATCGTCCTCGCCCGCTACATGCAGATCCTCTCCCCCGACCTCTGCGCGGCGCTCGAGGGCCGGGTCATCAACATCCACCATTCGTTCCTGCCGAGCTTCAAGGGCGCCAAGCCCTATCATCAGGCGCACGCCCGCGGGGTGAAGATCATCGGAGCGACCGCCCACTACGTCACCCCCGACCTCGACGAGGGCCCGATCATCGAACAGGACGTCGCCCGCGTCGACCACAACCGCAACATCGCCGACTTCGTCGCCCGCGGCCAGGACGTCGAGGCGGCCGTGCTCGCCCGTGCGGTCCGCTGGCACGCGGAGGGCCGCGTCCTCATGGACGGTCATCGCACTGTCGTCTTCGACTGACCCCACGCCGCACCGCCTCGGCGGGCATCGTCACGGGCCACCGCCTCGGCGGGGAACGTCCCCACGGCCCACCGAGGCGAGGATCGTCCCCATGGCCCACCGAGGCGGGCATCACCGCTCGCTCACGGGGCGGTGCGGACCCAGCCCGCTCTCCGCCCTCCGCCGTCGACGCAACCGGCCCCGGTGGTGCGGTTCTGACACAATTGCGCCGCACACGGGTCCCGGGCGGTCAACCTGGGCTACCGTTCGACTATGAGTGAGACTCACCTGCGGCGCCTGCCGATCCCCCGCGGACCGATCAACCTCGCCCGCCAAGCCCTGCTGCGCACCGCGAACCTCGGCCTGACGGCCGCCTACGGCACGTACCGGCTCCACCCGGCGATCTGGCGCTTCACCGCCCGGCACTACTCGCCGAAGCTCGAGCCCTTCGCCCGGCTCAACGCGTGGATGATCTGCCAGCAGGCCTCCCTCGACGTGCCCGCCTACCAGGACTACCTCGCGCGCACCGGGTTCACGTTCACGTGGTGGGACCTCGAGGCCTACACTCCGACGTCGAAGGACGACTTCGTCCGCGTCTACAGCGAGGAGCACCGCTGCTGGGGCGGGCGGATCGAGCGGATCGGCACGGTCGTCGACGAGTCCTCGGGCTCCTCGGGCACGCCGTTCAACTGGATGCGGTCGAAGCGCGAGCTCGACACCGTCCACAAGAACGTCGCCGGGTATGTGACGATGCTCTTCGGGGATGCGGACCTCTTCTGCATCAACGCGTTCTCGATGGGCGCGTGGGCGACGGGGACGAACACGGGCCTGGCGATGGCGAAGGTCGCGATGGTGAAGAACACCGGACCCGACCTCGAGAAGATCCTCGACACGATGCGCCACTTCGGCCCCGGCCACACGTACCTCATCAGTGCCTATCCCCCGTTCCTCAAGCACCTCGTCGACCGCATGGACGCCGAGCCGGGAGTCTGGGACGAGTACCGGATCAACGGCTTCGTCGGCGGGGAGGCGATGACCGAGGGCCTGCGCGACTATCTCGAGCAGCGGTTCCACCGGGTCTACTCCGGGTACGGGGCCTCGGATCTCACGATCGGCATGGCCGGGGAGTCCGACCTCTCCGTCGTCATCCGCCGGGCCCTGGCCCATGACCTCGCCTTCCGCGCCGAGGTGCTCGGCCCCGAGGAGTCCCGCGTGCCCATGGTCTTCCAGTACAACCCCCTCGAGACCTACCTCGAGACGACGGCCGACGGGGAACTCGTCGCGACGATCAACTCGGCATCGGTGATGAGTCCCCGGCTGCGCTACAACATCGGCGACGAGGCAAAGCTCATCGACTTCCCGACGATGGTCGAGCTCACCCGCGCCCACCACGAGCTCGCCCGGCAGTGCTCACAGGCCTTCGCCGACAACGGAATGAAGCTGCCGTTCGTCCTCCTCTTCGGCCGGTCGGATTCGACGATCTCTTATATGGGTGCCAACATCTACCCGCTCGACATCGAGAACGGCCTCTACCGGGACAACCCACGCGCCCACCTCATCGAGTCCTTCCGCATCGAACTGCGCGAACTCGCCGACCACGAGCACCGCCCCGCCCTCCACATCCAACTCCGCGAGACCGGCGCCGAAGGGAACGAGGAGCTGAGCGCCGGCGAGCGCGAGGAGCTCGCCGAGACCATCCGGGCCGGCGTGCTCGGCCATCTCGCCTCGGTGTCCAGGGACTTCGCGCAGAGCATGAAGGAGGATCCGACGACAGCAGAGCTCGAGATCGAGATCCACGACTTCGGCACCGGTCCCTTCGCCACCGCCTCGACGAAGATCAAGAACGTCTACCTCCAACCCAAGGAGAGCAATGCGATCGAATGACTTCTCCCTCGCCCCTCCGCAGGCGCGCGCCGAGTCGTTCTTCCTCGGGGCCAACCGGTACCGCAATCCGCTGAGCATGCTCGGCCAGGTGCGCCGCTGGCCGAAGCTCGCGAAGGCCCTGCGCCGCGCCCCCGGCTATCTGTGGCACCGCAGCTACTACGAGTTCCCCGACCGGATCGGCCTCCTCGTCGCCTTCGCGACCCGGGACGATCTCATGCGCTTCGCCCGCACCCCCGAACACGTCGAGATCATGCACTGGCTCGTCGGCGCCGGGGACAGCTCCCCGGCCCGCGGCGGTTTCATCCGCATCTTCGACGCCGAGGAGTGGGGGTACACGAACGGCGAATTCCGCGCCGAGGACGGCCGCCTGGGGATGATCGAGACCTTCACCCCGACGAGCGAGGAATGAGGGTGGGACCGGGATGACCGGATCTGCCGGGCACGGGACGAGCGTGCCCACTGGGACGGGGATGACCGCCCATCGCGTGGCCTCGCGGGCGGACCTTCGGACCTTCATCGACCTCGGCCCGCGGATCGCCGCGCTCCGCGGCGAGACCGAACGAGCGGTGCCGCTGTTCGCCGCCGACATCGCGGAGTGGCAGTCGGGCACGGGATGGTTCGCCGAGGCGGTCGAACTCTGGCTCGTCCGTGACAGCGCGGGCACCCCGGTCGGGCGCGTGATGTGCCACCGTTCGCGACTGCTCGCCGAGCGGATCAGCGACGGCCCTATCGCGGAGGCACCGGAGACGCTCTTCTTCGGAGCCCTCGAGGCCGCCGACGAGACCGCCCTGACCGCGATCATCGCGCTCATCGACGAGCGGGCGCACCACCTCGGCGCCGCCCGCGTCTTCGGTCCGGTCTCTCCGCTGCCCAACGTCACCGGCGGGCTCGTCACCGCCGGCCACGACCATCCCGGGTTCTTCGACACCGCGTGGAACCCGGCGTTCTTCGCTCCCGCGTTCCGGGCCGCGGGCTTCCGGGAGTGGGGGCCCGCCCAGACGTGGGAGGTCGCCGTCGGGGAGGTCCCGCACGCACGGGCGACCGCGACCGCGTGGGCCGCGCACGGGTTGCGCCGCCGTCCGGTGTCCCGGTGGGGCTTGCGCAGCTTCGCCGGGCGGATGCTGCCGGCGCTCAACGCGGCGTTCGCGGCTCTGCCGTACTACACGCCGATCTCCCCTGCCCAGCTGCGGTCGCAGATGGCGGGCATGGCCGCTCTCATGGATCCGTCCCTCATCGTTGACGTCGTCGGCGAGATGGAGGCCGACGACGCCCCCTCCCGCTGCTTCGCCCTCGTCATCCCCGACCCCGCGCCGGTGCTGCGCCGGCATGGCGGTCGCCTCGGTCCGGCGGCGATCGCCGACCTGCTGCGGCACCGCTCCCGTCTCCGCGACGCCGTGCTCATCATCCAGGGCACCGATCCGCGCTTCCAGGGCACCGGCCTGCTCTCCCTCGTCCTCGGCGACGTCTACGCCGGACTCGCCGCCGGCGGCTACCGGCGCCTGCGGGTGACGTTCATCGCCGAGGACAATCCCGCCTCCGCGGCGGTCTTCGCCAAGGCCGGAGGCACGCCGCTGCACTCCCTGTGCTTCCTCGACCGGCACCGCGCAGCGAGCACCGCCGCGGATCCCGCCGTCGGGCCGGCCGTACCTGCGTCCGCGACTGCAGTCCCGGTGACCGCAGCTGCGACTGCAGCAACGGCGACCGTGGCAGTGACTTCCGCAGAGCCGATCCCCGCGGAGCCGACTTCCGCGGAACCGAGCACCCAGTCTGCGACTGTCGCACCTGCAACCCCGGCGGCGCGCATCGACGCCGCGCTCCTCACCGACCTCTTCGCGACGGCGGGACGCTCCCCCTCGGCGCACAACACGCAGCCGTGGGTGCCGAGAATCGTGCGGATCGCCGACGACGGAACATCGGCGGAGGTCGCACTCACCGTCGATCCCGCCCGCACCCTCCCGGTCGGCGACCCGCGGTCCGAGGATCTCCACCTCTCGATCGGGTGCTGGGTCGAGGCGCTGTCGATCGCCGCCGCCGAGGCGGGACTCGATACCGCGGTCACCTCCGTCGACGGGTGGGGACCGAGTCTCGACGTCCGGCTGAGGGTCACCGTCAGCGCCGATCCCGGCGACCGACGCGGGTTGCGGGACACGGCGAGCGGTGACGACCGTGAGGTGCCGGCCGGCGGCCACCGAGACTGGCCGTCCTTCACCACTGCCGATCTCCGTCACCGTCAGGTCGACCGCGGTCCGCTGTCCCGCGATGACACCGCGTTCGCCGAGGCGGTCGGCCACGCCGACGCGGCACTGGCGGGATCGGGGGCGCGCCTCGTCGAGATCCCCGACGACGAGTGGACCGCCCTGCTCACGCGCGCCACCCGACACTCCTTCGCCGACCCGGCTGTCTTCGCCGAAACCCTCACCTGGCTGCGCTTCGATCCTGCCGACCCCGCCTACCGACAGGACGGACTGAGCGCCGCCTGCCTGCGGATCCCCACCGCGGCCGCCCGACTCGCCGGGGTCCTCAACCGTCCCCGCCTCCGGCCGCTCGTCGCTAGGGGCCTCGCCACCGCCCTCGCCCCGGCCGGATGGGTCGACGGTCTCCGGGACCGTCTCCGCGGCCCGCGCCGTGGATCAGGTCTTCCTCTCGTCGGTCACGAGCCAGGAGACCCGGCGCCGATCGACGATTCGACGACCGCCGACGACCCGGCGACCTCCTCGGCGCGGACGGGAGCCCCGCACCACGTCGTCCTCGCGGTCACCGAGGATAAGGATGATGCGGCCCGCGAGATCGCACTCGGCCGAGATCTGCTGCGGACGTGGCTGCTCCTCGATCGGGCGGGCCTGCGCGTCGACGTCCACTCGGAGATCAAGGACTGCCCGGCGACGCACGCGAGACTGCGCGACCGCCTCGGCGACGGACCGACGACGCGACCGCTCGCCGCGTTCTCGATCGGCCGCTCGACGACCCCGGTGCCCCGGTCGGCTCGCCGCTGACCGGGAACGACGACGTGAGCGCACGTGTAGAGGCAGGAGCCGCGAAAATCCAGGGCTCTGATGTTACTCACACGTTATTCACACCACACGTCCGAGGTGATGTAGAGTCTCCGATGCTGAGACAAGGAGGCACATCATCATGTCGGAGCCGACATTCCGGACCATCGCCATCATCCTGTACTTCGCGGGCATGCTCGCGATCGGGTGGTTCGCGTACCGCAAGACCAAGGACAGCCTCGATGACTACATGCTCGCCGGCCGCGGTCTGCGCCCGTCGGTCGCGGCCCTCAGCGCCGGTGCCTCCGATATGTCCGGGTGGCTGCTCATGGGTCTGCCCGGCGCCATCTACCTCGCCGGCCTCGTCGAGGCGTGGATCGCGATCGGCCTGACCGTCGGCGCCTGGGTGAACTGGAAATTCGTCGCCCCGCGCCTGCGCGCCTTCACGGAGACCGCCGGTGACTCGATCACCATTCCGAGCTTCTTCGAAGAGCGGCTGCAGGACCGGACTCACCTCCTGCGGATCGTCTGCGGCCTCATCATCCTCGTGTTCTTCACGTTCTACGTCTCCTCCGGCATGGTCGCGGCGGGCAAGTTCTTCGAATCGAGCTTCGGCCTCAACTATCTCGCCGGCATGCTCATCGTCGCCGCGATCACGATGGTCTACACGCTCTTCGGCGGCTTCCTCGGTGCGACGCTCACCGACGTCGCCCAGGGGCTGCTGATGTTCGCGGCCCTCATCGCCGTGCCGATCGTCGCCGTCATCAACGCCGGCGGCCCCGCCGAGGTGATCGCCAACGTCCGTGCGATCGATCCGAGCCTGCTCAGCCTCTTCGGCTCCGGACCGTTCTGGGCCGGCGGCACCTACCTGGCCGTGATCTCCTCCCTGGCCTGGGGCCTCGGGTATTTCGGGCAGCCGCATATCATCGTCCGCTTCATGGCTCTGCGCACTCCCGCCGACGCCACCGTCGCCCGCCGGATCGGCGTGGGCTGGATGGCGATCTCCGCCGCAGGTGCCATCGCCACCGCGATCGTCGGCATCTCCTACTTCTCGCAGCATGCGGACCAGGCGCCGACGGACCCCGAGACCGTGTTCCTCGATCTCGCGCAGATCCTCTTCCACCCGTTCATCGCCGGTCTCGTGCTCGCCGCCGTCCTCGCGGCGATCATGTCGACGATCTCCTCGCAGCTCGTCGTCACCTCCTCGGCGCTCGTCGAGGACCTCTTCAAGATCGTCGCCGCGCGCGTCGGATCAGAGCGCACCCTGCAGGACAAGACGTATGTCCTCCTCGGTCGCCTCGGCATCCTCGTCGTCGCCGTCATCGCCGTGCTGCTCGCGATCTCGCCGTCGAACAGCATCCTCGACCTCGTCGCCTTCGCGTGGGCCGGATTCGGCGCCTCGTTCGGTCCGATCGTCCTCCTCACCCTGTTCTGGAAGAAGCTGACGAACTGGGGCGCGCTCTGCGGACTCATCGCAGGTGCCGTCGTCGCCTTCGTGTGGGGGCAGCTCAACACCCCGCTGACGGATGCGATCTACGAGATCATCCCGGGCTTCGCGATCAATCTCATCGTCGCCGTCGTCGTCAGCCTCGCCACCTACAAGCCGAACCCGGAGATCGAGCGCGAGTTCGATGAAGGAGTGGAGCTCTCGAAGGTGCAGTGAACGCCTTCGCCTGCACTGCGTGAGCACAACGGCCCGCCGGTCTACCAGGACCAGCGGGCCGTTCGCGTTCGGTGTCGTACAGGTTCGGTGTCATGCAGGTTCGCCGTCGCGCCCGTTCAACACTTCCCGCGAAAAAGTCGTCTCCCAAGACGCGATATTCACGCCAGCTGTTGAAGGAGGCGCACAGCACATACCCACTGCGCTCACTCAACACTTCCCGCGAAAAAGTCGTCCCCCAAGACGCGATATTCACGGCACCTGTTGAACGAGGGACCAGCGGCACGCACACGATGCGCCGCTGCCACCGCAAAGTCCCCGTGAATGCACTTCAGGCGGGCACCCGCGCTGGGGTGCCCGCCTGAAGTGAACGGCGCGCAGAACGTGCGCCCGGCCTCACGTGGAGGCTGGGGTCACTTGTCCTTGCCGGCCGCCGGGTCGATGACCTCGACGGTCTCGTCGGTCTCGACGTTGCCCTCGGCATCCTCGGTGACCTTGACCTCGTCGACGACGACATCGCCGTCGGCATCCTCGGTGACGGTGACGTCGTCGGAGACGACCTCTTCGTCAGCGGGAGCGGCTGCGGCGGCGGTGGCCTGCTCGGCCTCCTTCACCGTCGCCTGCTTCGGCGAGTAGGGCTCGAGGACGAGCTCGATGACGGCCATCGGGGCGTTGTCGCCGTTGCGGGGGCCGATCTTCGTGATGCGGGTGTATCCACCCGGACGCTCGGCCATCGTCTCGGCGATCGAGGTGAAGAGCTCGTGGACGATCGACTTGTCGCCGATCTGCGCGAGCACGCGGCGACGAGCGGCGAGATCGCCCTTCTTCGCTGCGGTGATGAGGCGCTCGGCAACCGGGCGGAGGCGCTTGGCCTTCGTCACGGTCGTCGTGATGCGCTTGTGCTCGAAGAGCTGAGCTGCCAGGTTGTTGAGCATGAGGCGCTCGTGCGTGGGCGATCCGCCGAGGCGGGGGCCCTTCGTGGGGGTAGGCATAGTGAGAAACTCCTAGGTCTAGATCAGTACTGTTCGTCTTCGACGTAGGACTGGTCCTCTTCCGCGAGACCGGATTCGAACCCGGCAGGACTGTCCTTGAGGCTCAGACCCAGCTCGTTGAGCTTGGCCTTGACCTCGTCGATCGACTTCGAACCAAAGTTGCGGATATCCATGAGGTCGGCTTCGCTGCGAGCAACGAGCTCACCGACGGTGTGGATGCCCTCACGCTTGAGGCAGTTGTAGGAGCGCACGGTCAGGTCGAGGTCCTCGATCGCCAGGGCGAGGTCAGCGGCGAGCGCGGCGTCGACCGGCGACGGGCCGATCTCGATGCCTTCGGCTTCGACGTTGAGCTCACGGGCGAGTCCGAACAGCTCGACCAGGGTCTTGCCCGCAGACGCGATGGCGTCGCGCGGGGTCATCGACGGCTTGGTCTCGACATCGAGCACGAGGCGATCGAAGTCGGTGCGCTGCTCGACACGAGTGGCTTCCACCTTGTAGGTGACCTTGAGAACAGGCGAGTAGATCGAGTCGACCGGGATCCGGCCGATCTCGGCATCCGCGTTCTTGTTCTGCGCGCTCGACACGTAGCCGCGTCCGCGTTCGATGGTGAGCTCCATGTCCAGACGGCCTTCGCCATTGAGCGTGGCGATGTGGAGGTCGGGGTTGTGGATCTCGACTCCGGCGGGAGCGGAGACATCGGCGGCGGTCACGGTGCCGGGGCCCTGCTTGCGCAGGTACGCAACGACAGGCTCGTCGAACTCAGACGACACGACCAGGGACTTGAGGTTGAGGATGAATTCGGTGACATCCTCCTTCACGCCTGGAACGGTGCTGAACTCGTGGAGCACTCCGTCGATCCGAATGGAGGTGACGGCGGCTCCCGGAATCGACGACAGCAGAGTGCGACGAAGCGAGTTGCCGAGAGTGTATCCGAAGCCCGGCTCGAGGGGCTCGATGGCGAACCGCGAGCGGTTATCGGAGACGACTTCTTCCGTGAGTGTTGGGCGCTGTGCAATGAGCACGTGGGCTTCCTTTCAGCGAACATCCGCTATATGACGTTCGCACTGCACGTCATGACCGCGTACGGGTCATGAAGAACGGTTCGGTTTTATGCAAAGAATCCGCATCGCCGCGGGTGGCGGGCCGGTCGGCCCGTCACCTGCGGTGAGTGTCACGGAAAGGGTCAGCCGCGGCGGCGCTTGGGCGGACGGCAGCCGTTGAACGGAACCGGGGTGACATCCTGGATGGTGCCCAGTTCCAGACCGGCGGCCTGGAGGGAGCGGATCGCGGTTTCGCGGCCCGAGCCCGGTCCCTTGACGAACACGTCGACCTTCTTCAGGCCGTGTTCCTGTGCGCGGCGGGCAGCGGACTCCGCAGCCATCTGAGCGGCGTAGGGAGTCGACTTGCGCGAGCCCTTGAAGCCGACCTCACCGGAGGAGGCCCAGGAGATGACAGCACCGGTCGGATCGGTGATCGACACGATGGTGTTGTTGAAGGTGGACTTGATGTGAGCCTGGCCGGCAACGATATTCTTCTTGATCTTGCGGCGAGGCTTGCGCGCTGAAGCGGCGCGTGACTTGGGAGGCATATGTTTTACTCCTGATCGAGGTGGTTGACGCCGGTCAACCGGGTGAGCATGTTACTTCTTCTTACCGGCCACGGTGCGCTTCGGTCCCTTGCGGGTGCGCGCATTCGTCTTGGTCCGCTGTCCGCGAACCGGGAGACCGCGGCGGTGGCGCAGGCCTTCGTAGCTGCCGATCTCGACCTTGCGGCGGATGTCGGCGGCAACCTCACGACGGAGGTCGCCCTCAACCTGGAACGTGCCCTCGATGTAGTCACGCAGCTGCACGAGCTCCGCGTCGGTCAGGTCCTTCACACGGGTGTCCGGGCTGATGCCGGTTTCCGTGAGGGTCTGGCGCGCACGGGTGCGGCCCACACCATAGATGTATGTCAGGGCGACTTCCACGCGCTTTTCACGCGGAATGTCGACTCCGGCAAGACGTGCCATAGGTTCTTACTCCTGTAATGATGTTTCGGAGGTGCTGATGCAGACCTGTCCTCGGGTTCTCACCTCAAGGTCCTCGGCCCCCGACCGAAGGTATCGTCCTGCTCGGCGCTCAGGCGCCGCGCAGGGGGCGAGGTCTGCGTGGGTGTGGTGCTGCGTGAAGTCCCTATGCGGGACTTCGTCTGCTCGAAGAGCTGCTCAGCCCTGACGCTGCTTGTGGCGCGGGTTGGAGCAGATCACCATGACTCGACCGTGACGGCGGGTCACCTGGCACTTCTCGCAGATCTTCTTGACGCTGGGCTTAACCTTCATCGTTTTTCCTTCTCTCGGCCGGTCTCCCCGGGTGAGGGAGTCCGGCGCGAATGATCGAAGATCCTTACTTGTAGCGGTAGACGATTCGTCCGCGCGAGAGATCGTAAGGAGAGAGCTCCACGATGACTCGGTCCTCGGGCAGGATGCGGATGTAGTGCTGACGCATCTTCCCTGAGATGTGCGCGAGCACCTTGTGCCCGTTGCTCAGCTCGACCCGGAACGATGCGTTCGGGAGAGCCTCGACGACGGTGCCCTCGATCTCAATGACCCCTTCTTTTTTGGCCATATCGTTCGCTAACCTCGTATTCCCGCGAATCCTTCGCGTTCGACGTAATCGTCGATCGCCGATGAACACCGGCGATCCCATCGGCCGATTCGGACCCGACTTTCCCACATGAAAAGTTGTGGATGGCGTGACGCCGCCCACAACCGGGAATGGGTGAGTTGAGTGAGAACAGACCAATCATCTACTCTACACGACGATGCGAAGATCTTCCAGGCGGTCCTGGATTCTGTGCGTGAGTTCCCCTACAATCCCGACCCCGGCACCGAGGCGGCCGCTCGTTCCCAGCACGACCGAGGCGCCCGCCCGGCTCAGGTGTGCGCGCGGGTGCCGTATCCGGTGCGCAGGCCGACGACGACGGCGACCATGAGGACGAGGGCGCCGAGCACGGTGATCCACGCGAATCCCCCGAGCGCGAGCAGCGGTCCGGCGCAGGCCGCGACGGCTGCGGCGCCGAGGTTCATCCCGGCGTCCGAGAGCCCCTGGACCTCGATCCGGTGGGCCTCGTCGGTGTCCTGTGTGAGCAGCGTCGACCCGGCGATGAGACACGCCGACCAGCCGAGGCCGAGGACGAAGAGGGCGATCGAGATCCGAGTGAACGACGATTCTCCCGCGGCGTCGATGAACCCGAGGACGAGGGCGAGCGCGAAGAGCGCCTGACCGAGCGCGATGACCCGTCCCGGCGAGAAGCGGTCGGTGAGGTAGCCGAAGACCGGGGAGAGACCGTACATCCCGAAGATGTGCCCGGCGATCGTCACCCCGATGACGCCGAGGCCGAACCCCTGATGGTCCATGTGCACCGGCGTCATCACCATCGTCGAGACCATGATCATGTGTCCGGTGACGACGGAGAGCAGGCCGAAGAGGGCACCCGGGGACCGGCGCACAGCTCGCCAGGCCCCGCCTCGGCGGGATGATTCCGTCACCGAGGCGGCCGTGCGGACATCGCCGACGGACACCTGCTCCACCGGGGTCTCCCCCTCGGCGGATCCGCCCACCGTCGCACCCGGCTGCGGGGATGCCACTGACGCGGGGACCTCCGCGGGCGAGTACACGGCAGGGGTGCGGAGGAACATCACGCAGACGAAGGAGAGGAGGTAGCCCGCGACGGCGATGAGAAAGGGCCCGGCGAAGGGGTCGATGCCGAGGGCCTCCCCCAGCCTGGCCCCGGGTTCGGCGAGGTTGGGTCCGACGACGGACCCCACAGTCGTCGCCCACACGACGAGCGACATCGCCCGCCCCTTGAGGTTCGCCGGTGCCGCATCGGTCGCCGCGTACCGGCTCTGCAGCCCCGCGGCGGTCGCGGAGCCGAAGCAGCCCATGCCGACGAAGAAGAGGAGGGAGATGCCGGCGAGGATCGCAGCGACGATGAGCAGCGCCCCGATGAGGGCGAGTCCGTAGCCGACGCCGAGCGCCCACCGCCGATTCCGTGCGGCGGCGAGCCGGGCCAGCGGCAGGGCGAGGAGTCCGGCGCCGAGGATCGACGCCGTCTGCGCGAAGCCGGCGAGCTCGGTGCGCCCGGTCAGCCTCTCGGCGAGGATCCCGCCGACGGCGAAGCCCGTGGCCACGCCGATGCCGGCGAACAGCTGCGCAAGGCTGAGCGCCCACTGGTTGTGTCGGAATGTCCGTCCCGTCGTTCTCACCCTCTGACCTGCCTGTGCGCCGCCGATCGCGCCGCGTCGTCGCAGCGCGTCCCCGGCCCCGCCGCATCGCCGGACCGGGTGCGCCTGTGCTCTGCCTCGATGCTAACCGACGGCGACGCGGCCGGGAGCGCACTCCCGGCCGCGTTCTCAGTCAGTGCCGTGGCTTCCGGACCTTCGCGGCCCGGTAGACGAGCCCACCGGCGGTGAGCAGGGCGAGCGCTTCGGCGAGCAGCGCCCAGATGTCGGCACCGGTGCGCGGCAGGCTGCCGCCGCCATCGTCACCGCCGCCGGCTGAGCCGCCGCCGGGGGCGTCACCGCCGCCCTTCGGGTCGTCCCCGTCGGCGCTGCCGCCGCCTTCGGAGCCGCCGCCGTCGGAGCCGGCACCGTCGCTGTCCTTGCCGCCGTCGTCGCCCTTGCCGTCGTCACCGGTCACGGTCAGCGTCGTGTTCGCCGTCGTCTTGCCGCCCTCATCGAGCAGCTGGACGACGTAGGTGCCCGGCTTCGCGTCCTGCGGCACGGTGATCCGGCCCACGGCGTTGCCGCCGTTGTCGGTCGTCAGCGTCCCGAGGCTGCCGCCGGTCTCGAAGGCGACGGTGTACGTCTCCTCCGAGGCCTGATGCTTCACGGTCGCCTCGAGGCTCTCCCCGGCCGACGCGGTGTCCTTGGACAGGGAGAAGTCCTCGGCTCGGAACGTGTCCATCCGGCACCGGTTGGGCAGAGTGATCGTCTCACCGCGGTCGTCGACGGCCGTGTCGGGTGTCGGCAGCTTGGGACCGAAGTCGCCGACCTCGGGCACCGTGCCCTGCGAGAGGAACGCGTTGACCGTCTCGTCCGTGCATGCCTTGTTCTCATCGCGTGACATGTACGAGGTGTGCGAGGCCCCGGAGACCGAGAGCAGGCTGCCGTCGATCGTGCGGGCGAGCTTGACTCCCGAGGCGTACGGGGTCGCCGAGTCGTGGGACGTGGAGACGACGAGGATGTTCGGCACGGCGGTGAGCTTCTCCGGCTTGGGCAGGGTGCCCTTGAACTTCCAGAAGTCGCAGTAGTCGTAGACGCCCGGGGACACCGAGGCGGCCTGGAACGGTCCGGCTTCGTCGTAGCGCTCCGCGAGGTCGCGCAGCGCCGCGAGGTCCGGCTTGTCACCGTAGCTGTTCTCATCCGTGCAGCGGATGTTCGTGAACGCCTGGAGCATCGGATCGTAGTGGCCGGTCTCGTCGCGGGAGTTGTAGTCGTCGGCGAGTCGCATGAGCTCACCGGCGGACTCCCCTGCCTTGAGTTCGGTGAGACCGAGGGCGAGCCTCGACCACAGCGTCTCCGAGTAGAGGGCCTGGATGACGCCGGTGCGCGCATCGCCGAACGTCACCTCGCGGTCGTCGCCGTCGATGCCCGTCGGCAGCGGGTTGCCCTCGAGTGAGCGGAGCACTCCCTGCACGGCCGTCGTCAGTTCCTCCCGGTCGGTGATGCCGTCGCCGAGAGCGCACGTGAACGGCTGGTCCTTGAGCTCGGCCAGGCGGGCGGGGAACTCGAGGTCGGGGTAGGTCTCACCCCAGGTCCTGCCGTCCGTGCCCTTGGCCGAGCAGTCGAGGGCGAACTGCTCGAAGGTGCCCTGGAAGCCGGCGATCTGGTTGACGGAGTCGTCGGCGTCCTCCTCGGCGTCCTCCTTTGCCACGAGCTTGCCGCTGGCATCGAGGTACGCCTGCGGGTCGGCGTTGATGTCCTTGAGCGCCTTGTAGGCGGAGACGTTGCCGGGGTCGACGGCACCGTCGAGGACGAGGCGGCCGACGCTGTCACCGAACTTCTGGGCGTAGACGTAGCCGAGGCGGGTGCCGTAGGAGAAGCCGATGAAGTCGAGCTTGTCGTCTCCGCTCGTCGAGCGGATGAGGTCGAGATCGCCCACGGCGTCCCACGTGCCCAGGTGCTTCATGAGATTCTCCTGGCCGCCCTCGCCGAGGTCGAAGAGCTTGCCGGTGTTCTCGATGCAGTCGTTGGCGAAGCGCTCGGCCTGATCGTTGAGGATGTCCTCGGCATTGTCGCGGTCACCCGACCAGGCGTCCTCGGCGCGGTCGGCGTCGATCTGCTCATCGGTCGAGCACTGGGAGAACGGCATGGAGCCGCCGGTGCCGCGCGGGTCGAAGCCGACGAGGTCGAAGTTCGCGGCGAGGTCGGGTTCGTAGAGGGCACCGGCCACGCCGAGCGTCATGCCCGAGCCGCCGGGTCCGCCGGGGTTCCACGCGACGGTGCCCTGGGACGTCGTCTTCTCGAACTTCCCGCCGACCATCTTGCCCGAGGGCACCTTCATCATCGCGATCGCGACATTGCCCGCGGCTGGGTCCTCCGCGTCGATCGGGGCGATGAGGTAACCGCACAGCGGTGCCCGCCCGATCCGCTCGGAGTAGTCGGGGTAGCCGAGCTTGCCGCAGTTCTCCGCGCTCAGGTCGACCTTCTGGTTATAGTACTTCTCCAATCCGGCGGGAACGTTGCCGGCACCTGTGCCCCCGCCCTGCGGATCGGGGATGCGGTATGTGCCGTCGTCCTGCCCGAAGAGCTCCTTCGCCAGCTGCGGGTAGTACTTGTCGAGCTCCTCGGCGTTCGGGCTCGGCTCCTGCGTCGGTCCCTCCGTCGCTCCCGGCTCGGTCGGCGCCGGCTCGCTCGGTTCCGGCGCGGCGGGGCTCTGAGTGGCAGTCTCGGTGGGCTCGGCCGTGGGGTCGGCGATGACGGTGAAGTCGTCGCTCGTCTTCAGACTGTCCGCGGATTTGACGATGTAGGTGCCGGGAGTCAGCGGCGCACCGTCGATCTCGGTCTCGACGGTGCCGGTGCCGGCCTCGACCGTGGCCTCGGCCCCGTCGACGGGGTCGTTGCCGGCGGCGCGGACGACGGTGAGCGTGGTCGGGCCGGATGGATCAGCGGCGACGGTGACGGGAATCGTGAGGTCCGGCGACGCGGTCACCTCGGCGTCGATGCCGAGTGTGATCTCGAGGTCGGTGTCGGTCGCCGAGTCTGCCGTCGGCAGGGTCTGCTGGGTGGACGCGGGTGACTCCGCGGTGCCTGTGGCGACGGCGGGCAGACTGCCCGCGAACAGCAGTGAAGCGCCGATGATCGACGCTCCCAGGACACGCGAAGACCCTCTCAATGTGATGTGGGTCATGGTCGCCATCGTAACGCACAGATAACGGTCAGCATTTTTTCATACTCTTCGTTATCGTTTCGTGACAATGATCGCCCCCGCGTCGCCGCCCTGCCTCTGCATCCGGCGATCCGCCCCGTGACCTCCCATGTCGTCGTCCCCGTAGGACCGGCCGCGGCGACTGCTAGCGTGAGCACAGTCATTGCCGCGCACAGGGAGGAGAGCACCATGGACGATCTCGACGCCATCACCGAGGAATCGCTCGTCGCGAAGGGGGGCCGCAAATGGTCGTCGTTCCCGGGCAGCCTCGGTGCTTTCATCGCCGAGATGGACTTCGGGGTCGCTCCCGTCATCCGGCAGGCGCTCACCGAGATCGACGCCCGCGACCTCTACGGCTACGCGCCGACGAGTCTCGTCTCCGATCTCCGCAGCGCCACCTCGGCGTTCTGTGCCGAACGCTACGGCTGGCAGTTCCCCGCCGCGCACGTCCACCTCGCCAGCGACGTCCTCGCAGCCTTCATCGGCGTGCTCGAGCACCTCACCCCGGCCGGCACACCGATCGTCCTGCCGACCCCGGCGTACATGCCGTTCTTCGACGTCGCTGCGGTCACCGGCCGAGAACTCATCGAGGTGCCGATGCTGCGGACGGAGACCGACTGGCAGGTCGACCTCGACGCCGTGGCCGAAGCGCTCACCCCGGGGGCCACCCTCGTCCTGTGCAATCCGCACAACCCGATCGGGAAGGTCTATTCGCCCGCGGAGCTGCTCGCGATCGCCGAGGTGGTCGAGGCCGCGGGCGCGCGGGTGTTCTCCGATGAGATCCACGCTCCCCTCGTCTACGATCCCGCCCACCATGTGCCGTATGCGAGCCTGAGCGAGGTGACCGCCGGACACACCGCCACGGCGACCGCGGCGTCGAAGGCCTTCAACATCCCCGGCCTCAAATGCGCGCAGCTCATCCTCACGAATCCCCACGACCGTGAGACCTGGGCCCGGAAGGGGCACTTCGTCTCCGGTGCGGCCGCGAACCCCGGCATCCTCGCCACGACCGCCGCCTACTCCCAGGGCGGCGACTGGCTCGCCGAGATCACCGCGTACCTCAAGGGCAACCGCGACGTCCTCACCGATCTGCTCACCTCCGAGCTGCCGAACGCGGCCTACATCCCGCCCGACGGCACCTACCTCGCGTGGCTCGACCTGCGCGGCTACGGGTTCGAGTCAGGGCTCTCGGCGCACTTCAACGAGGCGGCGAAGGTCGCAGTGACCGAGGGGCGCCTCTGCGGGAGGGTCGGCGCCGGCCATGTCCGGATCAACTTCGCCCTCCCCCGTCCCCTCCTCGAGGAGGCCGTGTACCGCCTCGTCGCCGCGGTCCGGCGCGGACCGCACGACTGAGCACCCAGCCGTCAGGCCAGCGGTGTCGCAGCCTCAGCCCTCCGGCAGCCATTCGATGAGGTCGAAGGCCGCGTTCTCCGCCGCCGCCTCCCGCACCTGCTGGTCGTAGCGGAGATAGTACTCGAGGTTGCAGCGGTCCATGAACGTCCGGAAGCGCTGCGAGGGCTGCTCGGACCCGACGATCTCCGCCGGCAGCAGCGGGTTCTCCATGACCGCGCGCCCGACCCGGTAGTAGAGGTCGAAGAACCGGCCGATCGGCAGCTCCGGCAGACCTGCCCCCGGTTTGTCGCGCGGCCCGCCGAGGCGGCTGATCTCGACCTCGAACTCCTCGATCTGCCGGCGGGCACCGGCGAGTTCGAAGGCGATCGCGGTCATCCGCTTCGCCGCGGCGAGGTCGGCGGGAACGATCTGCGTGCACTCGTACCAGCCGCCGTCGATGTCGCCCGGCAGCTGGGCGCGCAGAGCGTGGCTGCGATCGGCGAATCCGATGAGGACCCCGGCGCGCAGCTGCCGGTACCCGAGCATGCGCGCGACGTACTGGAAGCGGTCGCGCAGGGGGCGAGAGGTCTCGGGGATCGTGTAGAGGGCGGCGTGGAAGCGGCCGGTGAACTCCGGCAGTTCGCGGTCGCCGCTGATGTCGCGGAACTGCGCGAGGATCCGCGGGCTGAGCCGGTACTGGGTGACGCGACCGCAGCGCTCGAGGGAGATGAGGTCGCGCTGGGCCATGCGGGTGAGCTGGTTGCGCACGCTCGAGGCCGAATAGCCGTGGTCGGCGAGGATGCGCACGATGATCGGGCCGGGCACCCCGCTCGCCCGCAGACATCCGAAGACGGAGACGACGTCGAAGGCGATCCGCGTCAGCCGATAGCGATCGCCCACATCTCGCCTACGTTTCGTGGCAAGTTGGACGTCGCTCATGCCTCAATCCTACCGTGAGAGCCATCCCACCAGGGCTGATGAGAAGGGACGAATGATCATGGACAACGACAGGTTCGAGCGCAGGCAGCGGGTCTATTCGACGGCGAAGATCACGGGTCTGCTCGCGGGCTCAGCGGCCGCATTCATCGCCTTCTGCCTCTTCCAGATCTTCGGTGCCGAGATCCTCGAGACGGCCGTGTGGATGTTCGCCCTCGGGCTGATGACGTTCTCCGGGGTCTTCGTCGCCACGTACCTCGGGGTCGCGGCCTCGACGCGCGGGACCACGGTCGGCAGCTGAGGCCCCACTCCCCTCACCCGGATGCCGTCGCACCGCGACGGCACTGCGCTCACTGCCCCGGCGGCACCGGGGTGATCCCGAACTCGGCGAGTTCGGCGGCCCCGCCGTCGGGTGCGGTGAGCACCCACACTCCGCCGTCGTGCCGGGCGACACTGTGCTCCCAATGGCTCGCCCGAGAGCCGTCGGCGGTGACGACCGTCCAGTCGTCGGCGAGGGTCACCGTCTCCGGGCTGCCGGCCGTGAGCATCGGCTCGATCGCCAGGCACATGCCCGGCCTGATCTTCGGACCGTTCGACTTCGCGCGGTAGTTGAGGACCTCCGGCGGCATGTGCATCGACGTGCCGATGCCGTGACCGGTGAACTCCTCGACGAGACCGAGGTCGGGAGCCGCCTCGGTGACATAGTCGTCGATGGCATCCCCGATGTCGCTGACCTTCGTGCCCGTCGCGAACGCCGCGATCCCGGCCCACATGGCCCGCTCGGTCGCGGCAGACAGGGCCCGGTCGGCCGCCGTGCCCGCGGCGTCCCCGCCGACGATCATCGTGAAGGCGGAATCCCCGTGGAATCCGTCGACGATCGCACCGCCGTCGATCGAGACGAGGTCGCCCGGCTCGAGCACGCGCTGCCCGGGGATACCGTGGACGATCTCCTCATTGACGGAGATGCACAGGACCGCCGGGAAGCCCTGGTAGCCCTTGAAGTTCGACGTCGCCCCCGCCTCGGCGATGACCGCTTCCGCGGCGGCATCGACCTCAGCGGTCGTCGCGCCCGGCACCGCGGCGGCCCGGGCGGCGTCGAGCGCGGCCCGCGTGACCGCGCCGGCCGCCCGCATGCTCTTCAGCTGCGCGGGCGACTTCAGCTCGATCCGGGGACCGAAGATCATCGCAGGGAGTCGAGGATGCGATCGGTGATCGCGGAGACCTCACCGAGGCCGTCGACCTCACGGAGCAGTCCGCGCTCGCGGTAGATGTCGGTGAGCGGCTGCGTCTGCTCGGCGTAGACGTCGAGGCGGTGGCGGATGACGTCCTCGCTGTCGTCGCTGCGGCCTTCCTTCTCCGCTCGGGCGAGCAGCCGGGCAACGACCTCGTCGACATCGGCGGTGAGCTCGACGACGGCGGAGAGCTCGTGGCCGCCGGCCTCGAGCATCCGATCGAGTTCGGCGACCTGCGCGGCGGTGCGCGGGTAGCCGTCGAGGAGGAAGCCGGACGCGGCGTCGTCCTGCGCGAGACGATCGGCGACCATCTTGTTCGTCACCTCGTCGGGCACGTACTCACCGGCGTCCATGTAGCGCTTCGCGAGCGTGCCCAGCTCGGTCTCGCCCTTGACGTTGGCGCGGAAGATGTCCCCGGTCGAGATCGCGGGGATGTCGAGCGCCTCGGCGAGTCGTGCCGCCTGGGTGCCCTTGCCGGCGCCGGGCGCGCCGATGAGGATGATGCGTGAACTCATATCTGTCCTTCCGGAGAAATGCGCTGACCGTGGGATCAGCGGAGCAGGCCCTCATAGTGGCGCTGCTGCATCTGCGCGTCGATCTGCTTGACCGTCTCGAGGCCGACACCCACGACGATGAGCAGCGAGGTGCCGCCGAAGGGGAAGTTCTGGTTCGCGTTGATGAGAACCAGGGCGATGAGCGGGATGAGCGCGACGAACGCGAGGTAGAGCGATCCGGGGAAGTTGATGCGGCTGAGCACGTAGCTCAGGTACTCCGCGGTGGGACGTCCGGCCCGGATGCCGGGGATGAAGCCGCCGTACTTCTTCATGTTGTCCGCGACTTCCTCCGGGTTGAAGGTGATCGCGACGTAGAAGTACGAGAAGAAGATGACGAGCACCGCGTAGGCGGCGATGTAGATCGGGTGGTCACCGGTGGTGAAGTACGTGTTGATCCATTCGACCCAGTTCGTCTCGGGGTTGAAGAACTGAGCGATGAGGCTCGGCAGGTAGAGCACCGAGGAGGCGAAGATGACGGGGATGACGCCGGCCATGTTCACCTTGATCGGAATGTACGTCGAGGTGCCGCCGAACATCCGGCGCCCGACCATGCGCTTGGCGTACTGGACGGGGATGCGGCGCTGGGACTGCTCGACGAAGACGACGAGGGCGACGAGGACGAGGCCGACGGCGATGACGATGAGGAACACGTCGATGCCCTGTTCGCGGAGGATCGCGCCGAGCGAGGACGGGAAGGCCGCCGCCACCGAGGTGAAGATGAGGATCGACATGCCGTTGCCGACGCCGTGCTCGGTGATCTGCTCGCCGAGCCACATGATGAGGCCGGTGCCGGCGGTGAGCGTGATGACGAGGACGGTGATGCCCCACCACGTGTCGTTGGTGATGAGGTTCGTGCAACCTTCGATCTGACCGAACAGCGCACCGGAGCGCACGGTCGCGACGAGGGTCGTGGCGTTGAGGATCGCCAGGCCGATCGTGAGGTAGCGGGTGTACTGCGTGAGCTTGGCCTGGCCGGAGGCGCCTTCCTTGTGGAGGGCCTCGAAGCGCGGGATGACGACGCGGAGCAGCTGGACGATGATGCTCGCCGTGATGTAGGGCATGATGCCGAGGGCGAAGATCGACAGCTGGAGCAGGGCGCCGCCGCTGAAGAGGTTGATCATCGCGAACCCGCCCTCATTGAGCTGCGGGGACGCCACGCACTGCTGGACCTGCGTGTAGTCGATGCCAGGCGAGGGGATGAAGGAGCCCAGGCGGAAGAGGACGATGATGCCCAGGGTGAAGAGGAGTTTGTTCCTCAAGTCGGGCGTGGAAAAGGCCCTCCGAATTGCGCCGATCAAGCGTTCTCCTCAGGGGGATGGAAGTCAGGGTCGCTGTCACGACCTGGCGAATGAGACAAATACCTGCAAAAGACTACCAGGGTGCGGGTCTCAGGCAGAAACCGAGCGGGCCCCTCTCCCCCGGTCTCGCGCCGGTCTCGGGTCCCATCGTGAGGAGGGTCTCGCCGAGGCGGCGCCCGGGTTCTCCTCAGGTGTGCCCAATGCCCGCTGCCGGGGTACGGGGATGCCGAAAGGGGCGGTCACAGTGTGACCGCCCCTTCCGTCTCGGGGTCCTGATGCCGTGCCCGCGTGTGCGGGCCCGCACTCAGGCCTCGGTGGCGCTTCCGCCTGCAGCTGCGATCTTCTCGAGCGCCGAGCCCGAGAACTTGTCTGCAGTGATGTTGATCGCCACGGTGATCTCACCCGTGCCCAGAACCTTGACCGGCTGCTTCGGGCGCACAGCGCCCTTGGCGACCAGATCGGCGACGGTGACGTCGCCGCCTTCCGGGAACAGAGCCGACAGCTTGTCGAGGTTGACGACCTGGAAGGTCACCTTCGCGGGGTTCTTGAACCCACGCAGCTTGGGCAGACGCATGTGCATCGGCGTCTGTCCACCCTCGAAGCCGTGCGGAACCTGGTAGCGGGCCTTCGTGCCCTTGGTTCCGCGACCGGCGGTCTTGCCCTTCGAGCCCTCACCGCGACCCACACGGGTCTTCGCGGTCTTGGCGCCGGGGGCCGGACGGAGATCGTGGATCTTCAGTGCGTCGTTGTTCGCCATTTCAGTCCACCTCTTCCACTGTCACCAGGTGACGCACGACGTTGATCATGCCCCGGATCTCCGGGCGATCGTCGTGCACCACGACGTCGTTGATCCGCTTGAGGCCGAGCGAACGCAGCGAGTCGCGCTGGTTCTGCTTGCCGCCGATCTCGGACTTCTTCTGAGTTACCTTGAGCTTCGCCATCAGGCCTTCGCCCCGCTTTCAGCAGCCGCGCGCAGAAGCGCGTGCGGTGCGACCTCGTCGACGGGCAGTCCACGGCGAGCCGCGACTTCCTCGGGACGCTCGAGGCTCTGGAGAGCCTTGATCGCAGCGTGGACGATGTTGATCGCGTTCGACGAACCCAGCGACTTGGACAGGATGTCCTGGACGCCGGCAGCGTCGAGCACTGCACGGACCGGACCGCCGGCGATGACGCCGGTACCCGGAGCGGCGGGACGGAGCAGGACGACGCCTGCCGCTTCCTCACCCTGGACGGGGTGGGGAATCGTCTTCTGGATGCGGGGGACGCGGAAGAAGTTCTTCTTCGCCTCCTCGACACCCTTCGCGATGGCGGCGGGAACTTCCTTCGCCTTGCCGTAGCCCATGCCGACCATGCCGTCACCGTCACCGACGACGACGAGGGCGGTGAAGGAGAACCGACGTCCACCCTTGACGACCTTCGACACGCGGTTGATCGTGACGACGTGCTCGATGAACTGGCTCTTCTCTTCGCGGTCTCCGCGACCGCCGCGACCGCGACCCTCGCCGCGTCCGCGACCCTGGCCGCGTCCGCCGCGGTTGTCACCGCCGCGGTTGTCGGAACCGCGGTTCTCAGCAGTCTCCTGCGAGACGTTGTTCTCTTCGCTCATAGCGCCAATCCTCCTTCACGGGCACCTTCGGCGATGGCCTGCACACGGCCGTGGTAGGCGTTGCCTCCACGGTCGAACACGACGGCCTCGACGCCGGCTTCCTTGGCGCGCTGCGCAACCAGCTCGCCGACCTTGCGTGCCTTGCCGGTCTTATCTGCTTCGAGTGCGCGCAGATCGGCTTCCATGGTGGAGGCCGAGGCCAGGGTCTTGCCGACGGTGTCGTCGATGACCTGGACGAAGACGTGGCGCGTGGAACGGGTCACTGAGAGACGGGGACGCTCGGCCGTACCACTGACATGCTTGCGCAAACGAGTGTGACGGCGCTTGCGAGCAGCTGCCCTGCCCTTGCCGTAGCTTTCCTTCTTGCCAAAGGCCATCTCTACTTACCAGCCTTTCCGACCTTGCGACGGACATTCTCTCCGGCGTAGCGGACACCCTTGCCCTTGTAGGGTTCGGGCTTGCGCAGCTTCCGGATATTCGCAGCGGTCTCGCCGACCAGCTGCTTGTCGATGCCGTGGACGGCCACCTTGTTCTGTCCTTCGACGGAGAACGAGATGCCCTCGGGCGGTTCGACGGTGATCGAGTGGCTGTAGCCGAGAGCGAACTCGAGGTTCGATCCCTTCGCCTGCACACGGTAACCGGTGCCGACGATCTCGAGACCCTTCGTGTAGCCCTCGGTGACACCGATGATCATGTTGTTGATCAGGGTGCGCGACAGTCCGTGCAACGACCGCGATTCGCGCTCGTCGTTCGGACGGGCCACGGTGACCGTGCCCTCATCGAGCGACACGGTGATCGGCTCGGCGATGGTCACGGACAGTTCGCCCTTGGGGCCCTTGACGGCCACATCCTGGCCGTCGATCTTGACCTCGACGCCAGACGGAACGGAGATCGGGTTCTTGCCGATGCGTGACATGCTCTTCTCCCCTTTCCTTACCAGACGTAGGCGAGGACTTCCCCACCCACACCCTTCTTGGCGGCCTGGCGATCCGTCAGGAGACCCGACGAGGTCGACAGGATGGCGATGCCGAGTCCACCGAGGACCTTCGGCAGGTTGGTCGACTTCGCGTAGACGCGCAGTCCCGGCTTCGACACACGGCGGAGGCCGGCGATCGAACGCTCACGGTTGGGACCGAACTTGAGATCGAGGCGCAGGGTCTTCCCGACGGTCGCGTCTTCGACGCTCCATCCGGTGATGTAGCCTTCGGCCTTGAGGATCTCGGCGATGTTCGACTTCAGCTTCGAGAACGGCATGCTGACGTCCTCGTGGTAAGCCGAGTTGGCGTTGCGCAGACGCGTGAGCATGTCTGCGACTGGATCAGTCATTGTCATGTGGGCTCGTGCCCTTCCTCGTTACGGTTTCCGCCCGCGGCATGCGCGCTTGGACCTGCAACGTAGAGATTATTTTGTCTTGAACGGGAAGCCGAGGTGGCGGAGCAGGGCCCGTCCCTCATCGTCGGTCTTCGCCGTCGTCACAACGGTGATGTCCATACCGCGGACACGATCGATGCGATCCTGATCGATCTCGTGGAACATCGACTGCTCCGTGAGACCGAAGGTGTAGTTGCCGTTGCCGTCGAACTGGCGGTCCGAGAGTCCGCGGAAGTCGCGGATGCGCGGGAGTGCCAGCGAGATGACCCGGTCGACGAATTCCCACATCCGGGCTCCGCGCATGGTGACGTGGGCGCCGATGGGCTGGCCTTCGCGCAGCTTGAACTGAGCGATGGACTTCTTCGCCCGCGTCACGATCGGCTTCTGGCCGGTGATGAGGGTGAGGTCGTTGATCGCGCCCTCGATGAGCTTCGAGTCACGCGCTGCGTCACCCACACCCATGTTGACGACGACCTTCGTGAGGCCGGGAACCTGCATCGGGTTGGCGTAGTCGAACTCCTCCTGCAGCTTACCGACGATCTCATCGCGGTAGACCTGCTTGAGGCGCGGCGCCGGACGGTTCGTGCTTGTCTCCGTCATCAGATCTCCTCCCCGGTGCGACGCGAGTAGCGGACCCGCACGGTCTTGGTGCGACCGTTGCGCTCCACCTGCTCTTCGCGGTATCCGACGCGGGTCGGCTTGTTGTCCTTGGGATCAACGAGCGCCACGTTGGACACATGGATGGGGGCTTCGTGAGTCTCACGGCCACCGGCGGTGCCGCCGGCCTGAGTCTGCGTTGCCTTCTTGTGCTTGATCACGCGGTTGACGCCCTCGACGAGGACGCGGTTGCGCTCGGGGTAGACGGCAAGGACCTTGCCCTGCTTCCCACGATCGCCGCCGCGCGACTGACGGGCACCTGCGATCACCTGGACGAGGTCGCCCTTCTTGATCTTGAGCTTGTTCGCCATGCTCACAACACCTCCGGTGCCAGGGAGACGATCTTCATGAACTTCTTGTCACGCAATTCGCGTCCCACGGGTCCGAAGATGCGGGTGCCGCGGGGTTCCCCATCAGCCTTGAGAATGACAGCTGCATTCTCGTCGAACTTGATGTAGGAGCCGTCCGGGCGGCGGCGCTCCTTGGCCGTGCGAACGATGACGGCCTTGACGACGTCACCCTTCTTCACGTTGCCGCCGGGGATTGCGTCCTTGACGGTGGCCACGATGGTGTCACCGATCGAGGCGTAGCGCCGACCGGAACCGCCGAGGATCCTGATGGCCAGGATCTCCTTGGCTCCGGTGTTGTCGGCGACTTTGAGTCGCGACTCTTGCTGAATCACTGTTTTCTCCTGTCGTCGCGCTGGTTCTCACATCGCTGCGAGCCTTGCGGAACGGATTCATTGACATACTCGCCCCGTTCCCGGTAGCCGCCCATGGCCTGAGAGTCTCAGGCCATGGGCGGGACCGGGAGGGAGGGGCGAACGCTGGATTACTTGGCGCGTTCGATGATCTCGACGAGCCGCCAGCGCTTCGCGGCCGAAACCGGACGCGTCTCAGCCACACGGACGAGGTCGCCGATGCCGGCGGTGTTCTCCTCGTCGTGGGCCTTGAGCTTGACCGACTTGCGCATGACCTTGCCGTAGAGGCGGTGCTTCTTGCGCTCTTCGATCTCGACGACGATGGTCTTGTCCATCTTGTCGGAGACGACGTAGCCACGCGCAGTCTTGCGGGAGTTGCGGTCGACAGACGTCGCCTCGGTGTTGGTCGTGTCTGCCATCACTTGTCCTCTTCCTTGGCGTCAGCGGGGTTCGGACGGATGTCCAGCTCCCGCTCATTGAGCACGGTGTAGATACGAGCGATGTCGCGACGCACGGCCTTGAGGCGGCCGTGGTTCTCCAGCTGGCCGGTGGCCGACTGGAAGCGGAGGTTGAACAGCTCGGCCTTGGCCTTCTTGAGCTCTTCCGCCAGACGCTCGTTGTCGTAACCGTCAAGCGCGTCCATGGACAGGTTCTTCGAACCGATCGCCATGCTCACTCACCACCTTCGCGGGCCACGATGCGGGCCTTGAGCGGAAGCTTGTGGATCGCCAGGCGCAGCGCCTCACGAGCAACTTCCTCGGACACACCGGCGAGTTCGAACATGACCCGTCCCGGCTTGACATTGGCAACCCACCACTCGGGAGAGCCCTTACCGGAACCCATGCGGGTCTCGGCGGGCTTCTTCGTCAGCGGTCGGTCGGGGTAGATGTTGATCCACACCTTGCCACCGCGCTTGATGTAGCGCGTCATGGCAATACGTGCGGCTTCGATCTGCCTGTTGGTGACGTAGGCCGGCTCGAGAGCCTGGATGCCGTAGTCACCGAAGGCCACCGTCGTGCCACCCTTGGCGGCGCCGCCCCGCTTGGGGTGGTGCTGCTTGCGGTACTTCACTCGACGAGGGATCAACATGTCTCAGCCCTCCGTTCCGGCCTCAGCCGCGGGGGCCTCAGCGTTGTTCTCAGTCGTGCGGGCCGAGTCGTTCCGGCGGGCTCCGCCTTCCTGACCCCGTCCACGACCGCCGCGGCCGCGACCGCGACCACGGGGGCCGCGCGCTGCCGGAGCCTTCGCCTGCTCGGCGGCAAGCTCCTTGTCGGTCATGTCGCCCTTGTAGATCCACACCTTGACGCCGATGCGTCCGAAGGTGGTGTGCGCCTCGTGGAATCCGTAGTCGATGTTCGCGCGCAGCGTGTGCAGGGGCACACGGCCTTCGCGGTAGAACTCCGACCGGCTCATCTCAGCACCGCCGAGGCGGCCCGAGCACTGCACGCGGATGCCCTTGGCACCGGCGCGCTGGGCGCTCTGGATCGCCTTGCGCATCGCGCGGCGGAAGGCCACGCGGCTGGCGAGCTGCTCGGCAACGCCCTGAGCGACGAGCTGAGCGTCGATCTCCGGGTTCTTCACCTCAAGGATGTTGAGCTGAATCTGCTTGCCGGTGAGCTTCTCGAGCTGACCGCGGATGCGGTCGGCCTCGGCACCGCGGCGTCCGATGACGATGCCCGGACGGGCGGTGTGGATGTCCACGCGGACACGGTCACGGGTGCGCTCGATGTTGACCTTCGAGATGCCGGCCCGCTCGAGGCCCTTGGTCATCATCTGGCGGATCTTGACATCTTCGAGCACGTAGTCGCTGTAGCGCTGCCCCGGCTTGGTCGAGTCAGCGAACCACTTCGACTTGTGGTCCGTGGTGATTCCGAGTCGGAATCCGTTCGGATTGATCTTCTGGCCCATCAGCGGTTCCCCTTCCGGCTCTTCTGCTGCGGCAGGTCGTCTCCGCTGGCCAGGACCACGGTGACGTGGCTGGTGCGCTTCTCAATGCGGAACGCACGTCCCTGAGCACGCGGGCGGAACCGCTTCATGGTCGGTCCCTCGTCGACGAACGCCTCCGAGATGACCAGGTCGTTCTCGTCGAACGCGAGACCTTCCTCGTCGGCCTTGACACGCGCATTCGCGATGCCCGAGGCGACGAGCTTGTAAATCGGGTCGGACGCCGACTGCTCGGCGAACTTCAACACTGCAAGTGCTTCGGTTGCCTGCTGACCACGAATGAGGTCAATGACGCGCCGAGCCTTGCGAGGCGTGACGCGCAGGTAACGCGCCTTAGCCTTGGCTTCCATCGCTTCCTTCTCTCCTGTCTGAGATCGCTGGTCCCCCGCCTCAGCGGCGGCGACCCTTGCGATCGTCCTTTTCGTGGCCACGGAACGTCCGTGTGGGTGCGAACTCGCCGAGCTTGTGCCCGACCATCGCTTCAGTGATGAAGACCGGCACGTGCTTGCGTCCGTCGTGAACGGCGATGGTGTGTCCCAGGAAGTCCGGGATGATCATCGAGCGACGCGACCAGGTCTTGATTACGTTCTTGGTGTTCTTCTCGTTCTGACGAGCGACCTTCTGGTACAGGTGCTCATCGACGAAAGGACCCTTTTTGAGGCTACGAGGCATAAGTCAGTACTCCAATCAGCGCTTCTTGCCGGTCCGGCGACGGCGCACGATGTACTTGTCGCTCTCTTTCTTCGGCCGGCGAGTGCGGCCTTCTGGCTGACCCCACGGGCTGACCGGGTGACGACCACCCGAGGTCCGGCCCTCGCCACCGCCGTGCGGGTGGTCGATCGGGTTCATGACGACACCACGCACGGACGGGCGCTTGCCCTTCCAGCGCATGCGACCTGCCTTGCCCCAGTTGATGTTCGACTGCTCGGCGTTGCCGACCTCGCCGACCGTGGCACGGCAGCGGGCGTCGACGTTGCGGATCTCGCCCGAAGGCATCCGCAGCTGAGCGAAACGGCCGTACTTCGCGACGAGCTGCACGGACGAGCCGGCAGAACGGGCGATCTTGGCTCCGCCACCGGGGCGCAGCTCAACGGCGTGCACGACGGTGCCGACTGGGATGTTGCGCAGGGCGAGGTTGTTGCCCGGCTTGATGTCTGCACCCGGTCCGGCTTCCACCTGAGCGCCCTGCTTGAGGTTCTGCGGGGCGATGATGTAGCGCTTCTCACCGTCTGCGTAGTGCAGGAGGGCGATGCGCGCGGTGCGGTTCGGGTCGTACTCGATGTGTGCGACCTTCGCCGGGACACCATCTTTGTCGTGGCGGCGGAAGTCGATGACACGGTACTGGCGCTTGTGACCGCCGCCCTGATGGCGAGTGGTCACGCGTCCCTGGTTGTTGCGGCCGCCGCGCTTGGGCAGCGGGCGCAGAAGCGACTTCTCCGGCGTCGACCGGGTCACTTCGACGAAGTCGGCGACCGACGAGCCACGGCGGCCCGGGGTCGTCGGCTTGTGCTTGCGAATTCCCATGAGTCTTGTCCTTCTTATGCGAAGGATCGCTTAGAGCGATCCACCGAAGATGTCGATCGATCCGTCCTTGAGGGCGACAATGGCACGCTTGGTGTCCTTGCGCTTTCCCCAACCGGTGCGGGTGCGGCGGCGCTTGCCCTGACGGTTCAGGGTGTTCACCTTGGCGACCTGCACATCGAAGATCGATTCAATGGCGTTCTTGATCTCGGTCTTGTTCGAGCGCTGATCGACGATGAAGGTGTACTTCCCCTCGTCCATCAGGCTGTAGGTCTTTTCCGAGACGACCGGCGCGATGATGATGTCGCGCGGATCCTTGAAGTTGAGACTCATGATGCGTCCTCCGAATTGCGGTTTCCGCCCAGGAACGCGGCAAGAGCTGCCTCGGTGAACACGATGTCATCGGCGACCAGCACGTCGTACGTGTTGAGCTGGTCGGAGGTGAGCACGTGCACGTGCGGCAGGTTGCGAACGCTGAGGTAGGTGAGCTCGTCGTCACGGTCGAGCACCACGAGGGTGTTCTTGCGATCGGAGAGGCCGCCCAGAGCGAGCTTCGCCTGCTTGGTCGACGGGGCGTCGCCGGTGATGAGGTTCTTCACGACGAAGACCTGATCGAGGCGTGCGCGGTCGGAGAGGGCTCCGCGCAGAGCGGCGGCCTTCATCTTCTTCGGGGTCCGCTGCGAGTAGTCGCGCGGCACCGGACCGTGCACGATTCCACCGCCGTTGTACTGGGGAGCGCGGATCGAACCCTGACGGGCGTTGCCGGTTCCCTTCTGACGGTAGGGCTTGCGACCGCCGCCGCGAACTTCGGAGCGGGTCTTGGTCTTGTGCGTGCCCTGGCGGGCAGCTGCGAGCTGTGCGACGACGACCTGGTGGATGAGCGGCACGTTGGTCGCCACGCCGAAGACCTCGGCAGGCAGGTCAACGGAACCGGTCTTCGCACCGGTGGCATCGACGACGTCGACTGTCTTGACATCAGTCATGTCGTTCAGGCCTCCTTCGAAGCCGAGCGAACGAGAACGACGGCGCCCTTGGGGCCGGGAACGGCACCCTTGATGAGCAGGAAGTTGTTCTCGGTGTCCACGGCGTGGATCGTGAGGTTCTGGGTGGTGTGCTTGACGGCACCCATGCGGCCGGCCATGCGCATGCCCTTGAACACGCGACCAGGCGTAGCTGCTCCACCGATCGAACCCGGCTTGCGGTGATTGCGGTGAGCACCGTGCGAGGCGCCGACACCGGAGAAGCCGTGGCGCTTCATGACACCAGCGGTGCCCTTGCCCTTGGTCTTCGCGGTGACGTCGACCTTGACTCCGGCTTCGAACGTGTCGACACCGAGCTCCTGACCCAGCGAGTACTCGCCGGCGTCAGCGGTGCGCAGTTCGACGAGGTGACGGCGCGGGGTCACGCCGGCCTTCTCGAAGTGACCAGCGGTCGGCTTGTTGACCTTGCGCGGGTCGATCTCGCCGAAGGCGATCTGCACGGCCGGGTAGCCGTCGGTCTCTTCGTCGCGGATCTGGGTGACAACGTTGTTTCCGGTGGCCACAACGGTCACCGGCACGAGCTTGTTCTGCTCATCCCACACCTGGGTCATGCCCAGCTTGGTACCCAGAAGGCCCTTGACCTTGCGGGTGGTCGGGAGAGCTGAGGAACGAGTGTTCGCCATTTTTCCCTCCCTTAGAGCTTGATCTCGATGTTGACGTCGTCGGCGAGGTCGAGACGCATGAGCGAATCGACGGCCTTCGGCGTCGGATCGACGATGTCGATCAGACGCTTGTGCGTGCGCATCTCGAAATGCTCACGGCTGTCCTTGTACTTGTGCGGCGAACGGATGACGCAGTACACGTTCTTCTCCGTCGGCAACGGCACCGGGCCCACAACAGTCGCACCAGCGCGAGTGACGGTGTCCACGATCTTTCGCGCAGCACTGTCGATCACAGCGTGGTCGTACGACTTGAGCCGGATGCGGATCTTCTGTCCCGCCATGGCGTCGTCTCTTTCTTTTGTTCCTTCCGGCCATCAACCTCCCGCCGCGGATGCGACAGGGGTCTGTGCCGGCTGACCATGACCGACCCCCGAGGTCGGGCGTGTCGGCTGATCCTGGCGGACGAAGCTCTCGCTTCTCATCTGTCAGGGCCGACGGCGCTTCTACTCATTGGCTGCTCGGTCCGAACCCGCGATTTCGCAGATTCATCGATCCGATAGTGTTCCGGGCTGTTCGCGGCCAGAAGGCCGCAGTGCAGGGGTCAACACCCAGAACGCAACCTGACTATCTTTTCACAGCCGCGTGCATCCGCGCAATTCCGGGGGTTGTGCTTGTGAGTGAAGTCTCAGACGCTGGCCGCCTGCTGTGACTTCGCCCGCTCGAGGGCCCGCTGGCGGGCGGCTTCGGACTCCGCGGCGAGGCGCTGCGCGTTCTCCGGGTCGCGGGTGAGGTTCTCTCCCGTCTCGGGATCGAAGACCATGACCTTGGCCGGGTCGAACCAGAGTTCCATGGTATCGCCCTCGCGCACCGAGGTGGACGGGTCGAGGACCGCGACGACCTGCGTGCGCGCGCCCTCGCCGTCGAGGTCGCGGTCGAGCTCCTCAAGTGCCTTCCTCACCGCCGGCTCCGCTTCGAAGGGGATGTAGGCGTAGACCTCGTTGCCGAGCCATTCGGTGACATCGACCTCGGCGCTGAGGAGCGCTCCCCCGCCGCGCTTCGCCTCGTCGAGGGTCGCCGCATCATGGAAGTCCTCGGGCCGGATGCCGGCGACGAGGTACTGCGGGGCGCCGCGCAGCTTCTCCGCCTCGGCGGCCGGGAGGCTGAACTCTCCGAACGGGGAGCGGAGCCGCCCGTCGACGTTCTCCACCGGCAGGAAGTTCATCGGCGGCGACCCGATGAAGCCGGCGACGAAGAGGTTGACGGGCTCGTCGTAGAGCTCCTGCGGGCTCGCGTACTGCTGGAGCACGCCCTTCTTCAGCACCGCGACCTTGTCGCCCAGGGTCATCGCCTCGGTCTGGTCGTGGGTGACGTAGACGGTGGTGACGCCGAGGTTGCGCTGCATCCGCGAGATCTCGGTGCGCATCTGGATGCGCAGCTTCGCATCGAGGTTCGACAGCGGCTCGTCGAAGAGGAACGCCTTCGCGTCGCGGACGATCGCCCGGCCCATCGCCACCCGCTGGCGCTGCCCGCCGGAGAGGTTCGCGGGTTTGCGGTCGAGGTGGTCGCGGAGTTCGAGCAGCGTCGCCGCCCGGTTGACCCGCTCGTCGATCTCCTCCTTCGAGTACTGCCCCTTGGCGAGCATGAGCGGGAACGCGATGTTCTCGGCGACGGTCAGGTGCGGATAGAGGGCGTAGTTCTGGAACACCATGGCGAGGTCGCGTTCGCGGGGTGCGGAGTCGTTGACGCGTTCGTCGTCGATGCGCAGGTCGCCCTCGGTGATGTCCTCGAGGCCGACGATCATCCGCAGCAGGGTCGACTTGCCCGAGCCCGAGGGGCCGACGAGGATGACGAACTCGCCCTCGGCGATCCGCAGGCTGACATCGCTGATCGCGGGGTACCCGTCGCCGTAGCGCTTGATGATGTTCCGCAGTTCGATCTCGGACATGGTTCTCAACTCCGCTGGTGTGGGGTGGTGGGCGTGGGGCTCATCCCTTGACGGCTCCCGAGGTCAGACCGGAGACGATCTGGCGCTGGAAGAGCAGGACGATGATGATGATCGGGATCGTGACGATGATCGCCGCCGCGGAGATCGCGCCGGCGGGCTCTTCGAACTGGCTGGCGCCGGTGAAGAAGGACAGGGCCGCGGGCACCGGTCGGGCCGCAGAGGTCGAGGTCAGCGAGATCCCGTAGACGAAGTCGTTCCACGCGATGAAGAACGCGATGATCGCCGTGGTGAAGACGCCGGGGGCGGCCAGGGGCACGATGACCTTGCGGAAGGCCTGGAAGCTCGTCGCCCCGTCGACCTGCGCGGCCTGCTCGAGCTCCCACGGGATCTGGCGGAAGAATGCGGCAAGCGTCCAGATCGAGATCGGCAGGGTGAGCGAGAGGTACGGGATGATGAGGCCCGCCCACGTGTCGTAGAGCCCGATCGCCGACCAGATCCGGAACAGCGGGGTGACGAGCGAGATGACGGGGAAGATCGACACGGCCAGGGCCATCGTGAGGATGAGCTTCTTGCCCGGGAAGTCGAGACGGGCCACCGCGTAGGCCGTGAGCGTGGCGAGGACGACGGCGATGACGGTGGCGATGAGGCAGATCCCGATCGAGTTGACGAGCGCGGGGAGGAAGAGGTCCTTCGCGGCCCCGGTGAAGATCAGCTCGTAGTTCGACCAGTCGATCGCGGTGGGCCAGAACTGCTTGTTCGCGATGTCGCCGGGAGATTTCAGCGACAGGGAGACGATCCACACGACGGGGAAGAGCGCGTAGACGGCGACGACGAGGCTGATGACGATCCACCAGACGGTGTGCTTGCGGCCGGACATCGTCTCACTCACCTCTCGCCTGGGCCAGGTCGACCTTGAAGAACTTGATGAAGATGAAGCAGATGAGGGCGACGCTGAGGAAGAGCAGCACCGACAGCGCCGAGCCCATGCCCAGCTGCAGCTGGCCGATCGACTGGTTGTACGTGAGGAACGAGACCGTCGCGGTGTTCTGCGCGCCGGCGGTCATGACGAACACGGAGTCGAAGACGCGGAACGCGTCGAGGGTGCGGAAGAGCAGCGCCACCATGATGGCCGCCTTCATGTTCGGGATGATCACCTTCCACATCCGCTGCCACCAGGTCGCGCCGTCGACGGTCGCCGCCTCGAGCATGTCGCTGGGGATCTGCGCGAGACCGGAGAGGAGGAGCAGGGAGATGAACGGCGTCGTCTTCCAGATCTCCGCGGCGCAGATGACGATGAACGAGGACCAGAAGTCGCCGAACCAGTCGAAGGCCGGCATCGACAGCCACGTGCCGACGAAGCCGGTGCCGAGGTCGAAGGCATACTTCCAGGAGAACGCCGCGACGACGGTGATGATGCCGTAGGGGATGAGGATGGCCGTGCGCACCCACGGCCGCACTGCTTTCAGCGCGTTGAGCATGACGAGCGCGAGCGCGAACCCGAGGACGAGTTCGACGGCGACAGTGACGACCGTGAGCAGCAGGGTCACCCCGACCGTCTGCCACCACAGCGGATCGGTGAGGATGACGAGGTAGTTCTGCCCCCAGTTGACGTAGCGGTTGTCCGGGTCGGTCATCCGGTAGTTGAAGAACGAGAAGTACACCGCCTGGAGGATGGGATAGCCGGTGACGGCGAGGAGGATGATGACCGCGGGGGCCGAGAGCATCCACCCGAGTCTCGTCTCACCGCGCTGCCGGTTCGACACCTTTGCTTTCACAGCAGCCTCTCCCCCTTGAGGATCTCGAGGATGAATTCCTGGGACCGCGCGGGCGTGGAGTCCGGACGGACCGCCTCCGGCGGGTGCCACGACTTCTGGATTCCGCCGGTCACCTCGTTGTAGTAGGGCGTCAGCGGCCGGGCGGCGGAGACCTGGAGCGATTCGGCGATGACCGGTGCCGCGGGGAACGCCTCCTGCACCTCCGGGTCGTCGAAGGCGGCGAGGTTCGACGGGGCGTTGCCGTCGGTGAGGAAGTACGCGGACTGCTTCTCCGGTGAGCGGATGCAGTCGACGGCCTGGAAGGCGAGGTCCGGGTTCTCCGAGAAGGCACCGACGCCGAGGTTGATCCCGCCCAGCGGCGGCCGCGATTCCTGCCCCTCGTCGACGCGGGGGTAGAGGGTCCACCCGATGTCGTCGAGGACCGCCTGGTCGAGGCTGCCGTCCTCGACGGCGGCCTGCGAGGCCGAGTAGATGAAGGGCCAGTTGACCATGAAGCCGCCGTCGTCGCTCTGGAATTCGAGCATCGCCCCGTTCTCGTCGAGGTTCGACAGCGCGGGGCCGCCGACGCCGGTCTCGGCGATCCGCTCCATGATGCCCGCAGCACTCCGACCGGCCTCGGAGTCGAGGCCGAGGGTGACCTGGTCGGGCGAATCGGCGTCGGGGTTCTCGACGATCTGCCCGCCGGCGGATTCGACCATCGCATTGATCCACACCGTCAGCGACTCGGCCCTGATGCCCTGCACGCCGACGCGCTTGTCCTGACCCTCGGCGGCATCGATGATCTCGTCCCAGGTCACCGGTTGGGACATATCGAGCCCGGCCGCCTCGGCGACGGATTTGCGGTACCACAGCAGCTGGGTGTTGGCCCAGAACGGGGCGGCGACGAGGACGTCCTGCCGGGTGGAGGATTCGACCGAGGAGGGAATGACCCCGTCGGTGAACTCCCCGATGTACTCCTCGGGGACGGGAGCGAGGTAGTCGGCGTTGGCCATCTCGGCGACGTAGACCGGGTCGAGGCTCATGATGTCGATCGACGAGTCCGCCGAGGCGAGGCGGCGGATGAGCTGCTCGCGCTGGCTGGGTGCATCGTTGGGCAGCAGGCTCGTCGAGATCCGGTACGCCCCGTCGGCCTCGGCCGTGCACTGTTCGGCGATCGTCGCCTGTCCCCCGTTGTCGGGGTTGATGTACCACGTCAGGGTCGGTGTCGAGGTGTTCGCACTGCAGCCGGTGACTGCGACGAGACCGAGCAGCGCGCCGCCGGCCAGCGCCAGTCGCCACGGTCGGTGCTTCCTTGCCTTCTCCGTCATCGCTCACCTGCCACTCTGCAGCGTTGCACATGTCATGGTCGTCTGTGAGCCACATTACCCCAAGTCAGGCGGAATGGAATCACTCGAGCGCGATCCACACGGCACTGTCCGCACTCAGCACCCCCTCCGACATTGCGTCAGGGTGACTTGCGGCGATGAGGTCCCCCGCCGGCAGCCCGGTGAGCACCCGCGGCGCGGCTGTGAGGTTCGCGATCACGAGGAAGGTGCCGGTGGCGGTCGCGCTCGTGAAGGCGAGGAGACCGGCGCCGGGATCGTCGAGGGCGTGCCACGCGAAGGCTCCGGTTCCGATCCCCCGGGCGCGTCGGAGGGCGATGAGCTCGGTGTAGAGGCGAAGCTGTGAGTCCGCGGCGGCGCGCTGCGCGTCGCGGGCGAGGCCGCGGTGCGACTCGGGTTGGGGCAGCCATGTCTGAGCGCCGGCGCGGGTGCCGAAGCCGAGGTGGTCATCCGTGTCCGACCAAGGGTAGGGCGTGCGCGCCCCGTCCCGTCCGAGTTCGGTCCCCCCGCTGCGGGCGAACACCGGATCCCGTCGCTCATCGGCTGCCAGCTGCGTGTGCTCGGGCAGGCCGAGTTCGTCGCCCTGGTAGACGTAGGCGGAGCCGGGCAGGCCGAGTTCGACGAGCGCCATCGCGGCCGCGAGCCGCCGGCCCCGCGCCTCGTCCGGCTGCGGGTCCGCGGGCCCGATGCCGCGCTGATGCGGCGGCGGGGTGGGAAGTCCGAAGCGGCTGGCATGGCGGACGGTGTCGTGGTTCGACATCACCCACGTCGGGCTCGCCCCGACCTCGGCGGCTGCCGCGAAGGTCTCGTCGACGGCGCGGTGGAGGTTCCCCGGGTCGACGCCGGCCATGAGGAAGGTGAAGTTGAAGGCCTGATCCATCTCGTCGTCGCGGACGTAGCGGAAGAGGCGCGAGAGCGGTTCGACCCAGGCTTCGGCGACGAGGATCCGCTCCCCCGGATAGCCGTCGAGGACCCGCCGCCACGCCCGGTAGACGTCATGGACACCGTCCTGGTCGAAGAACGGCGAGGCCGCAGTCGGTGACGCCGCCAGGCCCGCGTCTCCGTCGCCGGCGGGCTGGTGATCGGGCAGGCCCTCGGCCTTGATGAGACCGTGGGCGACATCGACGCGGAAGCCGTCGACGCCGCGGTCGAGCCAGAAACGCAGGACTCCCTCGAACGCCTCCCGCACGGCAGGGTTGTCCCAGTTGAGGTCGGGCTGCGTGGGATCGAAGAGATGAAGGTACCAGTCGTCGCTGCCGTCGACCCGGGTCCATGCAGGACCCCCGAAGACCGACGTCCAGTTGTTCGGCGGCGCCTCCCCGCCGTCCCGACCGGTGCGGAAGATGTACATGTCACGGGCAGGGTCCCCCGCCTCGGCGCTCATGGCCTTCTGGAACCACGGATGGGCGGCGGACGTGTGATTGGGGACGAGATCGACGATGACCCGCACTCCCGCGGCATGGGCGCGGGCGATGAGCGCATCGAAGTCGGCGAGCGTGCCGAAGACGGGATCGACGTCCCGGTAGTCGCTGATGTCGTAGCCGGCGTCGTTGCCGGGCGAGGGGTAGAACGGGGAGAGCCAGATCGCGTCGACGCCGAGGTCGGCGAAGTGGTCGAAGCGCTCGAGGATCCCCGGCAGGTCGCCGATCCCATCGCCGTCGCCGTCGGCGAACGAGCGCGGATAGACCTGGTAGATGACGGCGTCGGCCGCCCAGTTCCGCCCCTCTGTCATGCTCTGTCTCCTCACTGTGCGATGCGGGCTGTGCGAAAGTCCAGCATAGACGCCGCAGGGGCCGCAATCATGATGATTGCGGCCCCTGTGGGCTTCAGCGCTGAGCGGTGAGGCTCAGTGGAGAAGAATCAGATCACTCGATGATCTTGGTGACTCGACCTGCACCGACGGTGCGGCCGCCTTCGCGGATGGCGAAGCGGAGGCCTTCCTCCATGGCGATCGGCTGGATGAGCTCGACCGACATGTCGGTGTTGTCGCCGGGCATGACCATCTCGGTGCCCTCGGGCAGCGTGATGACGCCGGTGACGTCGGTGGTCCGGAAGTAGAACTGCGGACGGTAGTTCGAGTAGAACGGGTTGTGACGGCCGCCCTCGTCCTTGCTCAGGATGTAGACCTGACCTTCGAACTTGGTGTGCGGGGTGATCGAACCCGGCTTGACGATGACCTGGCCGCGCTCGACGTCTTCGCGCTTGGTGCCGCGGAGAAGCAGACCGACGTTCTCACCTGCACGGGCATCCGGCAGGGTCTTGCGGAACATCTCGATGGCGGTGACGGTCGTCTTCGACGAGTTCGGCTTGATGCCGACGATCTCGATCTCCTCGTTGGGGAGGAGGACGCCGCGCTCGACACGACCGGTGACGACGGTTCCACGACCGGTGATCGTGAAGACGTCCTCGACGGGCATGAGGAAGGGCTTGTCGATGTCGCGCTCCGGCTCCGGAACGTACTCGTCGACCTGATCCATGAGGTCTTCGACGGTCTTGACCCACTTCTCGTCGCCCTCGAGGGCCTTGAGAGCGGAGACCTGGACGACGGGAGCGTTGTCGCCGTCGAACTCCTGGCTCGAGAGCAGGTCGCGGACCTCGAACTCGACGAGCTCGAGGAGCTCTTCGTCGTCGACCATGTCGGACTTGTTGAGAGCCACGACGATGTAGGGCACACCGACCTGACGCGCGAGCAGGACGTGCTCACGGGTCTGCGGCATCGGACCGTCGGTGGCGGCGACCACGAGGATCGCGCCGTCCATCTGAGCAGCACCGGTGATCATGTTCTTGATGTAGTCGGCGTGACCAGGGGCATCGACGTGAGCGTAGTGACGCTTCTCGGTCTGGTACTCAACGTGCGAGACGTTGATGGTGATGCCGCGCTCCTTCTCCTCAGGTGCGTTGTCCACCTGGTCGAAGGCGCGAGCCTCGTTGAGATCGGGGTACTTGTCCGCCAGGACCTTGGTGATCGCAGCGGTCAAGGTGGTCTTTCCGTGGTCAACGTGGCCGATGGTGCCGATGTTGACGTGCGGCTTAGTCCTATCGAAACTAGCCTTTGCCACTGGGTTCCTCCTCGTGGTTGGCAAAAGATATGCGGTTCATATCTTAGACCTTTGTTGGTTATCTTTCATTCCAGTGATGTTGTTCTACATCACCTTGGCGATGAGCTGTGGAGATTACTCTCCGCCACGCATCTTCTGGATGATCTCGTCGGCCACAGCCTTCGGGACCTCCGCATAGCTGGAGAACTGCATCGAGTACACCGCGCGGCCCTGGGTCTTCGACCGCAGGTCTCCGATGTAGCCGAACATCTCCGACAGCGGGACCACAGCCTTGACGACCTTCACGCCGGAAGCGTCATCCATGGACTGGATCTGGCCACGCCGAGAGTTCAGGTCGCCGATGACGTCGCCCATGTACTCCTCAGGGGTGCGCACCTCGACTTCCATGACCGGCTCGAGCAGAACCGGGTTCGCCTTCTTCACGGCCTCCTTGAGGACCATCGAACCGGCGATCTTGAACGCCATCTCCGAGGAGTCGACGTCGTGGTAGGCACCGTCGACCAGAGTGGCCTTGATGCCGACCAGCGGGTAGCCGGCGAGGACGCCGAGCTGCATCGCATCCTGGATGCCGGCGTCGACGCTCGGAATGTACTCACGAGGCACGCGACCGCCGGTGATGGCGTTCTCGAACTCGTAGATCGTGTCGCCGTCGACCTCGAGAGGCTCGAAGGTCACCTGGACCTTGGCGAACTGTCCCGATCCACCTGTCTGCTTCTTGTGGGTGTAGTCGTACTTCTCGACGGCGCGACGGATCGTCTCGCGGTACGCGACCTGCGGCTTGCCGACGTTCGCCTCGACCTTGAACTCGCGACGCATGCGGTCGACGAGGATGTCGAGGTGGAGCTCGCCCATGCCGCGGATGACGGTCTGGCCGGTCTCCGGGTCGAGTTCGACCTGGTAGGTCGGATCCTCTTTGACGAACTTCTGGATGGCAGCCGAGAGCTTCTCCTGGTCGCCCTTCGTCTTGGGCTCGATGGCCACGGAGATGACGGGCTCGGGGAAGGTCATCGACTCGAGAGCGATCGGGTGTGCGGGATCGCACAGCGTGTCGCCCGTCGTCGTGTCCTTGAGACCGATGAACGCGTAGATGTGACCGGCGATCGCCTCTTCGACCGGGTTCTCCTTGTTGGAGTGCATCTGGAAGAGCTTTCCGACGCGCTCCTTCTTTCCGCTCGTGGCGTTGAGAACCTGCTCGCCCGACTTCACCTGTCCCGAGTACACGCGGACGTAGGTGAGCGCACCGAAGAACGGGTGCGTGGCCACCTTGAACGCGAGTGCCGAGAACGGCTCGTCGACGGAGGGCTTGCGGACGATCTCCTCTTCCTCGTTGCTCGGGTTGTGTCCGATCATCGGAGGCACGTCGAGCGGCGAGGGGAGGTAGTCGAGGACAGCGTTGAGCATGGGCTGGACGCCCTTGTTCTTGTACGCGGAACCGCACATCACCGGGAAGGCCTCGGACTCGATGACGAGAGCGCGGATGCCGGCCTTGAGCTCGGCGACCGAGATCTCCTCACCCTCGAGGTACTTCTCCATGAGCTCTTCCGAGCTCTCGGCGACGTCCTCGACGAGCTGGGCACGGTACTCTTCGGCCTTGTCCGCAAGATCCGCGGGGATCTCGATCTCGGTCATGTCCTGACCCTTCTTGGACTCGTCAGGCCAGATGTAGGCCTTCATCTCAAGAAGGTCGACGATGCCCTCGAAGTCGGACTCGGCGCCGATCGGCAGCTGGATGACGAGCGGCTTCGCACCGAGGCGGTCCTTGATGGTCTGCACGGTGAAGTAGAAGTCCGCACCGAGCTTGTCCATCTTGTTGACGAAGCACACACGCGGAACGTTGTACTTGTCAGCCTGACGCCACACGGTCTCGGACTGCGGCTCAACGCCTTCCTTGCCGTCGAACACGGCGACGGCGCCGTCGAGGACGCGGAGCGAGCGCTCCACCTCGACGGTGAAGTCGACGTGTCCCGGGGTGTCGATGATGTTGATCTGGTAATCGTGCCAGTAGCAGGTCGTCGCGGCCGACGTGATCGTGATGCCGCGCTCCTGCTCCTGCTCCATCCAGTCCATCGTCGAGGCACCGTCGTGGGTCTCGCCGATCTTGTAGTTCACACCGGTGTAGAACAGGATGCGTTCGGTCGTAGTGGTCTTACCGGCATCGATGTGGGCCATGATGCCGATATTGCGGACCTTGTTCAGGTCGGTGAGCACGTCAAGTGCCACGGTGTCTCTCTCTCAATCGATGACTTGACCGCAGACCCTTCCCTCCCGACCGGTCTGCGCAGCAGACCGATCGGGCGGCAAGGGCGACGATCACCAGCGGTAGTGGGCGAAGGCCTTGTTGGACTCGGCCATCTTGTGGGTGTCCTCACGGCGCTTGACAGCGGCACCGAGGCCGTTGCCCGCGTCGAGGATCTCATTCATGAGGCGCTCGGTCATCGTCTTCTCACGGCGCTGGCGGGCGTAGCCCACGAGCCAGCGCAGTGCCAGGGTCGTCGAACGAGCAGGACGGACGTCGACCGGCACCTGGTAGGTCGCACCGCCGACGCGGCGGGAGCGGACCTCGAGGGACGGGCGAATGTTGTCGAGAGCCTTCTTGAGGTTGGCAACCGGGTCGTTGCCGTTCTTCTCGCGGGTGCCCTCGAGGGCACCGTAGACGATGCGCTCGGCGGTCGAGCGCTTGCCGTCGAGCAGGATCTTGTTGATCAGCTGCGTGACGAGCGGCGAGTTGAAGACCGGGTCGACGACGATCGGTCGCTTCGGTGCAGGACCTTTGCGCGGCATTACTTCTTCTCCCTCTTCGCTCCGTACTTGCTGCGGGCCTGCTGACGGCCCTTGACACCCTGGGTGTCGAGCGAACCGCGCACGATCCGGTAGCGCACACCCGGAAGGTCCCTGACACGGCCACCGCGCACGAGCACGATCGAGTGCTCCTGCAGGTTGTGTCCCTCACCGGGGATGTACGCGGTCACTTCGATCTGGCTCGAGAGCTTGACACGAGCGACCTTGCGAAGAGCCGAGTTCGGCTTCTTGGGGGTCGTGGTGTACACACGGGTGCACACGCCGCGACGCTGGGGGCTGCCCTTCAGGGCAGGGGCGTCGGACCCTGCGGACTTGTTATGCCGTCCTTTGCGGACGAGCTGCTGGATTGTCGGCACTAAGCGTTCTCCATTGCTTCTCGATGAACCTAATTCCCACATCGGCCGCGACGCAGGTCGCGTTTGTGAACCGTGGGACATATCCGACTGAACACCGGGTGAAGCTTGACTCCCGATGCCAGTAACCACGCGGCCTCACGCACCCTGCGCTCGGGAGTGTCGCAAGGACACGCGCGCGCAGGGTTCTGCTCGGTCGGGCGGCCTGCGCCGGTCGCACTCACACGGGGTCCAGGCCTCACAACACACCTGGCATGATCGTCCGACGACGCAGATAACACAATCAGTCGCCTCCCAGAATATCGCGTGCGCGAGCCTCCGGTCAAAATCGCCGGAAGCGGCGTATCCTGCTCCGCCCGGCCGCCCTCGGGCGGAGAGACACGGGTCACGATATAGCAGGGTCGCTTCCTTGACTCATTCAAGAAAACCATGCAAGGGTGAAGGGGTGACAGAGGAACAACAGGCGCCGACGGGGAACTATTCCGCGATCCTGCGGACCAGCTCCCTGCGCGTGACGAAGCAGAGAGTCGCGGTGCTGGCAGCGGTGGACTCCCATCCCCACGCCGACACCGAGACCGTCATCCGCGCGGTCAGACAGGACCTCCCCGAGGTCTCCCATCAGGCCGTCTACGACTCACTCCACACCCTCACCGAGGCGGGTCTCCTCCGCTGCATCCAACCGTCCGGGTCCGTCTCCCGGTACGAGCGGCGCATCGGCGACAACCACCACCATCTCGTGTGCCGGGAGTGCAGCCGGATCGTCGACATCGACTGCACGGTCGGTCAGGCCCCGTGCCTGACCCCATCACACGATCACGGCTTCGTCATCGACGAGGCCGAGGTGACGTTCTGGGGTCTGTGCCCGGACTGCGCCCGTCGCAGTGCGGCTCCGGAGCCCGAACTCGAACTGCCCTCTGTCGTCTGAGCCGGGAGGCGCTCTCGCTGCGCCCTTCCGTCGCCATCAGCTGAGCCCGCCCGGGGCTCGACACCGAAAGGAACACCATGACCGACACCTCCACTGCAGGCGGCTGCCCAGTCGTCCACACGTCTTCGGGTGCCAACCCGACGTCCGAACCCGGATCGCTGACCACTCCCCTGCAGGGCGACGCCAACGCCCAGTGGTGGCCCAACCGTCTCAACCTCAAGATCCTCGCGAAGAACCAGCCCGCCCGCGACCCGATGGACGCCGACTTCGACTACGCGGCGGAGTTCTCCACCCTCGACTACGACGGGCTCAAGGCGGACCTCGCCGCGCTGATGACGACGAGCGAGGACTGGTGGCCGGCCGACTTCGGCAACTACGGTCCGTTCATGATCCGCATGGCCTGGCACTCCGCCGGCACCTACCGCGTCCAGGACGGCCGCGGCGGCGGCGGTGAGGGCCAGCAGCGCTTCGCGCCGCTCAACTCATGGCCGGACAATGTCGGACTCGACAAGGCCCGCCGCCTCCTGTGGCCGGTGAAGAAGAAGTACGGCAAGAAGATCTCGTGGGCCGACCTCTTCATCCTCGCGGGCAATGTCGCCCTCGAGCAGATGGGATTCAAGACCTTCGGCTTCGCCGGCGGTCGTGCCGACGTGTGGGAGCCCGACAACGACGTCTACTGGGGTTCGGAGACCGAATGGCTGGGCACCGACAAGCGCTACGCGGGCAACCGTGAGCTGCAGAAGCCGCTCGCGGCGACGACGATGGGCCTCATCTACGTCAACCCCGAGGGCCCCGAGGGCGAACCCGACCCGGTCAAGGCCGCCGCTGACATCCGCGAGACCTTCGGCCGGATGGCGATGAACGACGAGGAGACCGTCGCCCTCATCGCCGGCGGCCACACCTTCGGCAAGACCCACGGCGCCGGCCCCGAGAGCCACAAGGGTGCGGATCCGGAAGCCGGTGCCCTCGAGGAGCAGGGGCTCGGCTGGAAGTCCGACTTCGGCACCGGTTCGGGCAACGACGCGATCGGCAGCGGCATCGAGGTCACGTGGACCTACCACCCGACCCGCTGGGACAACGAGTTCTTCCACATCCTCTTCGCGTACGAGTGGGAGAAGTTCGAGAACGAGGGCGGCCACATCCAGTGGCGTCCGGTCGACGGCGGCGGCGACGACATGGTGCCGATGGCCCAGGGTGAGGGACGCCGTGAGCCCCGCATGCTCACGACCGACCTCTCGCTGCGCTTCGACCCCGCCTACGAGAAGATCTCGCGTCGCTTCAAGGACGATCAGAAGGCCTTCGAGGACGCGTTCGCCCGTGCGTGGTTCAAGCTCACGCACCGCGACATGGGACCCGCGACCCGCTACCTCGGACCCGAGGTGCCGAACGAGGACCTCATCTGGCAGGATCCGATCCCAGCGGGCACCCCGCTCAACAACGGCGAGGTCGAACTCGTCAAGGCGGCCGTGCGCAACTCGGGCCTCAGCGTCTCCCAGCTCGTGTCGACGACGTGGGCCGCCGCGTCCTCGCACCGCGTCTCCGACATGCGCGGCGGCGTCAACGGCGGTCGCCTGCGGCTGGAACCACAGCGGAACTGGACGGCCAATGAGCCGGCCAAGCTCGCCGAGGTGATCGGCGTGCTCGAGCGCATCGCCGCCGAGACCGGCGCCTCCTTCGCCGATGTCGTCGCGATCGCCGGGGCCGTCGGCGTCGAGACCGCCGCCGCGGCTGCGGGCTTCGACGTCACCGTGCCCGTGTCGACCGGACGCGGGGACGCCTCGCAGGAGCAGACGGACGTCGAGTCCTTCTCCTACCTCGAGCCGACCCACGACGGCTTCCGGAACTACCTCACCCCGGGCCTGCCGCTGGCCGCCGAGTATCTCCTCCTCGACCAGGCGAGCCTGCTCGGGCTCACCACCTCCGAGCTCACGGTGCTCATCGGCGGACTCCGCGTCCTCGGCGCGAACTACGAGGACTCCGAGCTCGGTGTGTTCACCGACCGCAAGGGCGAGCTGACGAACGACTTCTTCGTCAACCTCCTCGAGCTCGGCAACACGTGGAAGGCCGTCGGCGATTCGGCGACGACCAACCTCTACGAGTCCTACTCCCCGGCCGGTGAGAAGCTGTGGTCGGGCAGCCGTGTCGACCTGCTCTTCGGGTCGAACTCCGAGCTGCGCGCGATCGCCGAGGTCTACGCCTCCGACGATGCACAGGAGAAGTTCGTCAACGACTTCGTCAATGCCTGGTCGAAGGTCGTCGAGGCCGACCGCTACGACCTCAAGCGCTGAGGTCAGTCTCTCCTCGCCGTGGTGGGCCGCCTCGGCGAGGATGACCTGCCCTGTGAGGAGAGGTGAGAAGGCGGTGTCCCGTTATCGGGGCACCGCCTTCGTCGTGTCCCGCCTCGTCGGTGAATCGTCCGACACCGGAGAGTGTGTCCGCCGCTACACTGGGGGTCATGCCCGACGAACAGCTCGAACCACCGTCCCGCCCGAGGATCCGGGCCTCCGACGCCGACCGCGACGCCGTCCTCGCCGTCATCACCGAGGCGGTGAGCAGCGGTCGCCTCGACCCCGATGAGACCGCCGAGCGGCAGGACGAGGCGATCCGGGCGAAGTACCTCGACGAGCTCGCTCCGCTCATCGTCGACCTGCCCGAAGGACGCGAACTCCACCACCGCCTCGAGCAGCAGACGGGCGGAACGACCCCGGGTGCCCAGATCGTGCCGCGCAATGCACCCGCGCCGCTCTCGCCGACTGCCCCGCCGGGCTCGGCGAGCCCCGTGAACTCGGTGGCGATCATGTCCGGGCGGGAGATCGACGTGCCCGCCGGCACCGCCGAGGTGACGACGTACGCGCTCATGGGCGGGGACAACATCGACCTCACCGAGGTCATGGGTCCCGGCGTCACCGTCGAACTCGTGGCGTATTCGATGTGGGCCGGCAACGACATCTACGTGCCGCCGGGCGTGCAGATCAAGGACGAGACGATCAACATCATGGCCGGCAACGAGATCCGGCAGTCGGCCAGAGGCGACGGCTCGAACGGCACCGTCGTGCTCAAGGGGTTCTCGCTCATGGCCGGCCACGACGTGCACTTGGCCAAAGGCTACCGAGGAAAGGACCAGGGACAGCTGACATGAGAATCGGAATCCTCACCTCCGGCGGCGACAGCCCCGGCCTCAACGCCGTCATCCGCGGCATCGTCCGCAAGGGCATCCGCTCGCACGGTTCGTCGTTCGTCGGCATCCGCGACGGCTGGCGGGGTCTGCTCGAGGACGACATGTTCGAGATGTCGATGCTCGACGTCCGCGGCCTCTCCGGACGCGGCGGCACGATCCTCGGCACTTCCCGCACCCACCCCTACGAGGACGGGGGTCCCGCGCGGATGCGGGAGGTGCTCGCCGCGCACGACATCGACGCGATCGTCGCGATCGGCGGTGAGGGGACGCTCTCGGGGGCCTCCCGCCTCGTCGAGGAGGAGGGGATCAACATCGTCGGCGTGCCGAAGACGATCGACAACGACCTCGACAACACCGACTACACGTTCGGCTTCGACACCGCCCAGTCGATTGCCACCGAGGCGATCGACCGTCTGCGCACCACCGCGGAGTCCCACCACCGGTGCATGGTCATCGAGGTGATGGGCCGCAACGTCGGCTGGATCGCCCTCCACTCGGGCATGGCCGGCGGGGCGCACGCGATCCTCATGCCGGAGTTCCCCGTGTCGATGGAGCAGATCGGGCAGTGGGTGACCTCGGCGCGGGATCGCGGTCGCGCCCCGATCGTCGTCGTCGCCGAGGGCTTCGTGCCCGAGGGCCTCGACGAGCAGATCGCCGACCGCGGAGTCGACTCCCGGGGCCGGGCCCGCCTCGGCGGCATCGCCAACTACCTCGCGCCGCTCATCGAGGAGCAGACGGGCATCGAGACCCGCGCGACGATCCTCGGTCACCTGCAGCGGGGCGGCTCCCCCACCGCCTACGACCGGGTTCTCTCGACGCGTCTGGGCATGGCCGCGGCCGACCTCGCCCACGGTGAGCAGTGGGGCAAGATGGCGAGCCTCAAGGGCACCGACATCGTCGCCGTCGAGATGGCCTCGGCCGTCGACAGCCTCAAGACCGTGCCGCTCGACCGGTGGGAAGAGGCGCAGGTCCTCTTCGGCTGAGAGTCTGCGGTGCAGCTGCGGGCGGGAAGCGTGTCCGCGCTGGAAGCGGTTGCGCTGGGCAGAAGTGTTTCTGCCGGCGAGAAGTTTGCGACACGCACGTTGCGCCTGCGAAAAGTCGTTCTGCCCATCGACTGGTTGCCCGCAGAACGACTTTTGGCCGACAGTCACAATCGGCACAAGCGTGTCGCGGGCGAGTGCCCGCAAGAAGCGCGTACGCCGGCCAGAAGTGTGTCTGCCTGCTGGAAGAGTGTGCGCCGGCTGGAAGTGAGTCAGCCTGCTGGAAGTGTGTCCGCGCCGGAAGCGGTTGCGCTGGGCAAAAGTGGTTCTGCCGGCGAGAAGTTTGCGACACGCACGCTGTGTCGGCGAAAAGTCATTCTGCCCATCGACTGGTTGCATGCAGAACGACTTTTGGCCGACAGTCACAATCGGCACAAGCGTGTCGCGGGCATGCAGAAGGGGCACCCACCGAATCGGTGGGTGCCCCTTGCGTGCACTCGGAGGCGGCCGAGTCGCCTCAGCCGATCAGCGGACCGGACTGCGGCAGCTCAAGTGCCGACTCAGCTGAAGGCGCCGTAGTCGTAGTCCTCGAGCGGGATGGCGGAGCCGGAATCGGATCCGATGCCCGCGTAGAAGTCACCGTAGCTGTTGGTGAACATCTCCGCCTTCGCCTCCTCCGTCGGCTCCACAACGATGTTGCGGTGCGTCTGGAGACCGGTGCCGGCCGGGATGAGCTTACCGAGGATGACGTTCTCCTTCAGACCCATGAGCGTGTCCGACTTTCCTTCCATCGCGGCCTCGGTGAGGACGCGCGTCGTCTCCTGGAAGGACGCAGCCGAGAGCCACGACTCGGTCGCCAGCGAGGCCTTCGTGATGCCCATGAGCTCATCACGCGCCGAGGCGGGCTGACCGCCTTCGGCGACCACGCGACGGTTCTCCGCCTGGTAGCGCCCACGGTCGACGAGCTCGCCGGGCAGCAGGTTCGTGTCGCCCGACTCGATGACGGTGACGCGACGCAGCATCTGCCGCACGATGACCTCGATGTGCTTGTCGTGGATGCCCACGCCCTGCGAGCGGTACACCTTCTGCACCTGCTCGACGAGGAAGCGCTCGGCCTCACGGCGACCGCGGATGCGCAGCACCTGCTTCGGGTCGACCGCGCCGACGACGAGCTGTTCACCCGCCTTGACGTGCTGACCGTCTTCGACGAGGAGGCGGGCACGCTTGGAGACTGCGTGCTCGATCTCGTCGCTGCCGTCATCGGGGGTGATGACGACGAAGCGGGTCTTGCGGCTGTCGTCGATCTTCGCACGACCGGTCGCCTCGGCGATCGGGGCGAAGCCCTTCGGGGTACGAGCCTCGAAGAGCTCCGTGACACGGGGCAGACCCTGGGTGATGTCACCCGAGGACGCCGCCACACCACCGGTGTGGAAGGTGCGCATCGTCAGCTGGGTGCCGGGCTCGCCGATCGACTGAGCCGCGACGGTGCCGATCGCCTCGCCGATGTCGACGAGCTTGCCGGTGGCCATCGACCGACCGTAGTGCATCGCCGAGATCTGCGTGTCCGAATCCGCGGTGAGCACGGAGTAGACCTTGAGCTCTTCGACGCCGGCGGCCACCAGGGTGTCGATGACATCCGCCGTGACGTCGGTCTTCGCCGGAACGATGACGTTGCCGTCGGCATCCGTGACATCGGAGACGGTGAGGCGGCCGTAGAGGCTCGTCTCGACGTACTCGTGGGGCACGAGGTTGCCTTCGTGGTCACGCTCGGCCACGGGCAGGGTGATGCCCTTGGTCGAATCCGTGTCCTGGGTGCGGATGATGACGTCCTGCGACACGTCGACGAGGCGACGGGTCAGGTAGCCGGAGTCAGCGGTGCGCAGCGCCGTGTCCGCGAGGCCCTTGCGGGCGCCGTGGGAGGCGATGAAGTACTCGAGCACCGACAGGCCCTCGCGGTAGTTCGAGGTGATCGGACGCGGGATGATCTCACCCTTCGGGTTCGTCACCAGACCGCGCATACCGGCGAGCTGACGGACCTGCATCCAGTTACCGGATGCACCGGACTCGACGAGGCGGAGCACCGAGTTCTCCTCCGGGAAGTTCGTCCGCATGACCTGGTCGACCTTCTCGGTGGTCTCGGTCCACAGCTTGACGAGCTCGTTGCGGCGCTCGTCATCGGTGAGCGCACCGAGTTCGTACTGCTGCTGCACCTTCGTGTCGAGCGCCTCGGCGTTCTCGAGGATCTCCGTCTTCGCCTCAGGCGAGACGACATCGGACATCGCCACGGTGATGCCCGAGCGCGTCGCCCAGTGGAAGCCGCCGGACTTGAAGTTGTCGAGCGTGTGCGCGACCTCGACCTTCGGGTACTCCTCCGCGAGGTGGTTGACGATCCGGCTCAGCGCCTTCTTGTCGATCGTCGAGTTCACGTAGGTGTAGTCCGCAGGCAGGTAGTCGTTGAACAGCGCGCGGCCCAGCGTGGTCTCCACGTCGAGCGGCGTGCCCAGCTCCCAGCCCTCGGGAACATCGAGATCGGTCCCGGGAACGACGTTCTCGAGACGGATCGTCACGGCCGAACCGAGGTCGAGCTCGCCGTGATCGAAGGCCATGATGGCTTCGCCGAGGCTGGAGAACGACCGGCCCTCACCGGCGAGTCCCCTGCGCTCCGAGGTGAGGTGGTAGAGACCGATGATCATGTCCTGCGAGGGCATGGTCACGGGCTTGCCGTCGGAGGGCTTGAGGATGTTGTTGGCCGAGAGCATGAGGATGCGGGCCTCGGCCTGCGCCTCGGGGCTCAGCGGCAGGTGGACGGCCATCTGGTCACCGTCGAAGTCGGCGTTGAACGCCGAGCACACGAGCGGGTGCAGCTGGATGGCCTTGCCCTCGATGAGCTGCGGTTCGAAAGCCTGGATGCCCAGACGGTGCAGGGTCGGTGCGCGGTTGAGGAGCACCGGGTGTTCGGTGATGACCTCTTCGAGCACGTCCCACACCTGCGGGTGCTGACGCTCGACCATGCGCTTGGCCGACTTGATGTTCTGCGCGTGGTTGAGATCGACCAGGCGCTTCATGACGAACGGCTTGAACAGCTCGAGCGCCATCGTCTTCGGCAGACCCGCCTGGTGGAGGCTGAGCTGCGGACCGACGACGATGACCGAACGCCCCGAGTAGTCGACGCGCTTGCCGAGCAGGTTCTGACGGAACCGGCCCTGCTTGCCCTTGAGCATGTCCGACAGCGACTTGAGCGGGCGGTTGCCCGGTCCGGTCACGGGACGACCGCGACGACCGTTGTCGAACAGCGAGTCGACGGCTTCCTGGAGCATCCGCTTCTCGTTGTTGACGATGATCTCGGGAGCACCGAGGTCGAGCAGGCGCTTGAGGCGGTTGTTGCGGTTGATGACGCGACGGTAGAGATCGTTGAGATCCGAGGTCGCGAAGCGGCCACCGTCGAGCTGGACCATCGGACGCAGCTCCGGCGGGATCACCGGGACGACGTCGAGGACCATGCCCTCGGGGTTGTTATCCGTGGTGAGGAACGCGTTGACGACCTTGAGGCGCTTGAGCGCGCGGGTCTTGCGCTGTCCCTTGCCGGTGTTGATGAGCTCGCGCAGCTTCTCGGACTCGGCCTCGAGGTCGAAGTCGAGCAGGCGCTTCTGGATCGCCTCGGCGCCCATGGCACCCGTGAAGTAGAGGCCGAAGCGGGCGAACATCTCGCGGTAGAGGCTCTCGTCGCCCTCGAGGTCGTTGACCTTGAGGTTCTTGAACCGGTCCCACACCTGCTCAAGGCGGTCGATCTCGCGATCGGCGTTCTTGCGCAGCTTGTCCATCTCCTTGTCGGCGACGTCGCGCAGCTTCTTCTTGGCCTGCGCGGTTCCGCCGTCGGCTTCGAGGGCCGCGAGGTCCTCTTCGAGCTTCTTGGCACGACGGTCGATGTCGGCGTCACGGCGGTCGCCGATCTGCTGCTTCTCGACATCGATCTTGTTCTGCAGGCTCGGCAGATCCCGGTGACGGGACTCCTCGTCGACAGAGGTGATCATGTACGCGGCGAAGTAGATGACCTTCTCGAGGTCCTTCGGCGCGAGATCGAGCAGGTAGCCCAAGCGCGAGGGAACGCCCTTGAAGTACCAGATGTGGGTGACGGGAGCGGCGAGCTCGATGTGGCCCATGCGCTCACGGCGCACCTTGGCACGGGTCACCTCGACGCCGCAGCGCTCGCAGATGATCCCCTTGAAGCGCACGCGCTTGTACTTGCCGCAGGCGCACTCCCAGTCACGGGTGGGGCCGAAGATCTTCTCGCAGAAGAGTCCGTCCTTCTCCGGCTTCAGGGTGCGGTAGTTGATGGTCTCCGGCTTCTTGACCTCACCGTGCGACCAACCGCGGATGTCATCGGCGGTGGCGAGACCGATCCGCAGCTCATCGAAGTAATTGACGTCAGGCACGTAAATCCTCTTTCCTGGTGATGAGCTCAGGGCTCATCGAAAATCTGTGTCGGTTGAAGTGGAAGTGCTCAGACTTCTTCTACGGTCTGGGCTTCGCGGTAGGACAGGTCGATGCCGAGCTCTTCAGCCGCCCGGTAGACCTCGTCCTCCGAGTCGCGCATCTCGACCTGGCCGCCGTCGGACGACAGGACTTCGACGTTGAGGCACAGCGACTGCATCTCCTTGATGAGGACCTTGAACGACTCGGGGATTCCCGGATCGGGCAGGTTCTCACCCTTGACGATGGCTTCGTAGACCTTGACACGGCCCGGGATGTCATCGGACTTGATCGTCAGCAGCTCCTGCAGCGTGTACGCCGCACCGTAGGCCTCGAGGGCCCACACTTCCATCTCACCGAAGCGCTGACCGCCGAACTGCGCCTTACCGCCGAGCGGCTGCTGGGTGATCATCGAGTACGGACCGGTCGAGCGCGCGTGGATCTTGTCGTCGACGAGGTGGTGGAGCTTGAGCATGTACATGTATCCGACGGAGATCGGGTACGGGAACGGCTCACCGGAGCGACCGTCGAACAGCTGGGCCTTGCCCGAGGAGTCGATGAGTCGATCTCCGTCGCGGTTCGGGGTCGTCGCGTCGAGCAGTCCGCGCAGCTCCTGCTCGTGCGCACCGTCGAAGACCGGGGTGGCCAGGTTGGTGCCCGGCTCGGCTTCGCGGGCGAGCTGCGGAAGCTCCTCGGCCCACTCGGGGCTGCCCTCGATCTTCCATCCCTGCTTGGAGATCCATCCGAGGTGGATCTCGAAGACCTGTCCGATGTTCATGCGTCGCGGAACACCGTGCGGGTTGAGGATGACGTCGACGGGGGTTCCGTCGGCGAGGAACGGCATGTCCTCGACCGGCAGGATCGTCGAGATGACGCCCTTGTTGCCGTGGCGGCCGGCCATCTTGTCGCCGATCGTGATCTTGCGTCGCTGGGCGACGTAGACGCGGACCATCTGGTTGACGCCGGGCGAGAGCTCGTCGTCGTCCTCACGGTCGAAGACGCGCACACCGATGACGGTGCCGATCTCGCCGTGGGGCACGCGCAGCGAGGTGTCGCGGACCTCACGGGACTTCTCACCGAAGATCGCCCGGAGCAGACGCTCCTCCGGGGTCAGCTCGGTCTCACCCTTCGGGGTGACCTTGCCGACGAGGATGTCGCCGTCGGTGACCTCGGCGCCGATGCGGATGATGCCGCGATCGTCGAGGTCGGCCAGCGCGTCGGGCGAGATGTTCGGGATGTCCCGGGTGATCTCCTCGGCACCGAGCTTGGTGTCGCGGGCGTCGACCTCGTGCTCCTCGATGTGGATCGAGGAGAGGACGTCGTCCTGGACCAGGCGCTGCGAGAGGATGATCGCATCCTCGAAGTTGTAGCCCTCCCACGACATGAACGCGACGAGGAGGTTCTTGCCGAGAGCCATCTCGCCGCCCTCGGTCGAGGGTCCGTCGGCGAGCACCGCACCGACCTCGACGCGGTCTCCCTCGTCGACGATGATGCGCTGGTTGTACGACGTGCCGTGGTTCGAGCGCTTGAACTTCGAGGCCCGGTAGGTCTGCTGGGTGCCGTCGTCGGCGAGGACGGTGACGAAGTCAGCCGACACCTCGGTGACGACGCCCGACTTCTCGGCGACGATGACGTCACCGGCGTCGACCGCGGCGCGGTACTCCATGCCGGTGCCCACGACGGGGGCCTCGGACATGACCAGCGGCACGGCCTGACGCTGCATGTTCGCACCCATGAGGGCGCGGTTGGCGTCGTCGTGCTCGAGGAACGGGATGAGCGCCGAGGCGACCGACACCATCTGACGCGCGGAGACGTCCATGAAGTCGATCTGGTCGCGGAGCACGAGCTCGGCTTCGCCGCCGCCGCCCTTCGGACGGGCGAGGACTTCCTCTTCCGCGAAGCGCTGATCGTCGGTCAGCGGAGCGTTCGCCTGCGCGATGTTGTAGTCGAGCTCGTCATCGGCGGTGAGGTACTCGGTCTCGTCGGTGACGACACCGTCGACGACCTTGCGGTACGGGGTCTCGATGAAGCCGAACGGGTTGATCCGCGCGTACGAGGCGAGCGAACCGATGAGACCGATGTTCGGACCCTCGGGGGTCTCGATCGGGCACATGCGGCCGTAGTGCGACGGGTGGACGTCACGGACCTCCATGGCGGCGCGGTCGCGGGAGAGACCACCGGGGCCCAGCGCAGACAGGCGACGCTTGTGGGTCAGACCCGCGAGCGGGTTGTTCTGATCCATGAACTGCGAGAGCTGCGAGGTTCCGAAGAACTCCTTGATCGCGGCCACGACGGGACGGATGTTGATGAGCGTCTGCGGCGTGATCGCCTCGACGTCCTGGGTCGTCATGCGCTCGCGCACGACGCGCTCCATGCGGGACAGACCCGTGCGGACCTGGTTCTCGATGAGCTCGCCGACCGCGCGGATGCGGCGGTTGCCGAAGTGGTCGATGTCGTCGAGCTTGACGCGCAGCTCGATCTCCTCGCCGTCGCGCACACCCTTCGTCGTCTCGACTCCGGCGTGGAGCGAGACGAGGTAGCGGATGGTGGCGACGACGTCGTCGACGGAGAGCACGGAGTCCGACAGCGGAGCGTCGACGCCGAGCTTGCGGTTGACCTTGTAGCGGCCGACCTTGGCCAGGTCGTAGCGCTTCGGGTTGAAGTAGAGGTTGTTGAGCAGGTTGCGGGCGGCCTCGGCGGTCGCCGGCTCTGCCGGACGCAGCTTCTTGTAGATGTCGAGCAGGGCCTCTTCCTGCGTCGAGACGGTGTCCTTGGCGAGGGTCTCGCGGATCGACTCGAACTCGCCGAACTCCTCGAGGATCTTCGACTCGGTCCAGCCGAGGGCCTTGAGCAGGACGGTGACCGACTGCTTGCGCTTGCGGTCGAGGCGGACGCCGACCTGGTCGCGCTTGTCGACCTCGAACTCGAGCCAGGCACCGCGGGAGGGGATGATCTTCGCGGAGAAGATGTCCTTGTCCGTGGTCTTGTCGACGCTCGACTCGAAGTAGGCGCCGGGCGAGCGGACGAGCTGCGAGACGACGACGCGCTCGGTGCCGTTGACGATGAACGTGCCCTTGTCGGTCATGAGCGGGAAGTCGCCCATGAAGACTGTCTGGCTCTTGATCTCGCCGGTGTTGTTGTTCATGAACTCAGCGGTCACGTAGAGCGGCGCCGAGTAGGTCATGTCGCGTTCCTTGCACTCGTCGATCGAGTACTTGGGAGCTTCGAACCTGTGCTCACGGAACGACAGCGACATCGATCCACCGAAGTCCTCGATCGGTGAGATCTCTTCGAAGATGTCCTCGAGACCGGACGTGGTCGCGACGGAGTCGTCTCCGATTTCGATGGCTTCGGCGACGCGGTCCTGCCACGCTTCCGATCCGATGAGCCAGTCGAAGCTGTCGGTCTGGAGTCCGAGCAGGTCGGGAACCTCAAGCGGTTCGCGGATCTTCGCGAATGAGATTCTCTTGGGGGGATTAGCGGTCCTGGTGTTATCGTTGGCGGCGGCCAATGGGATCCTTCCGAGTGCTTCACCAATTGATACGTCGCTACCCCACTCGCTCACCGGCTGCCGATCCCCGGGTGTGTCGATTTCGACACCGGGCGACAACGTGGTTCACTGGAGTGGAACTGACCTGCCCCCCGCTATATGAAGGCACGCCACAGGCACAGCAACGCAAATATCAAGCTTATAGCATTCGGTCAAGTCACGCAAGGTCCGTTTCCGAACTCCTTCCCCCACCCGTGACATCGATATCCCTCAAGGGTACATTCGGGTCATGGTGTTCCTCCTTCTCGGACTCCTCCACGACGGACCGCGCACCCTCTACGACCTCCACAGGAGGTTCTCCCGCGGAATCTCGCTGTTCTACGCCGCGAGCTTCGGCGGCATCCAGCGGGCCCTCGACCGCGCTCGCGACAGCGGTTGGGTCACGGTCGACGACGTCCCCGATTCGGCGCGCGGGCGTCGGCTCTACTCGCTCACGGCCGCCGGGCGGACACGCTGGCGGGAATGGATGGGCGAACCACCCACCGGGTCGAATCCGGAGCAGACCATGCTCGCGAAGGTCTACCTGCTCGGCCGGCTGCCGGAGACCGAGCGCGCGGCATGCCTCGGGGAGATCCGCACGCGGCTCGACGCCGATGCGGCGGCGCTGACAGTCCTCGCCGCTGACCTCGATGTCGCCGAGGTGACGGATGCGGCGCGGGAGAACCATCGCTTCGAAAGGGCCACCCTCGACTACGGACTGCGCTCCCACGCCCTGGCAGTGCAGTGGCTCGACGACCTGGGGCAATCGTGACCCTCGCCCTGATCACCGCCCTGGTGCTGCTCGCCGCCCTCGCAGTCCTCCAGATCCTCGGGGCGGCGGGGCTGCCCGTCGGCAGTCTGCTGTGGGGCGGGCGAGAACGCGTGCTGCCGACCCGGTTGCGGCTCTCGAGTCTCGCGACTCTCGCCGCCTACGCGGTCTTCGCCGCCCTGCTGCTCAGCCGCACGGGCGTGCTGCCCGGCCGGGACTCCGCTGTCGTCATCGTTGCGACGTGGGTGCTCGTCGGAGTGCTCGCCCTGAGCACGGTGGCCAACGTGGTCTCCGGCAGCCGGGCCGAACGCTCGACGATGGTGCCGACCGGAGCGGTGCTCACTGTGGCCGTCCTCGTCATCGCGCTCGGCCGGTGACGGCCTCACTCCCCCGCCGAGGCGGTCGCCGGCGGCTCCTTCTTCCACACTCCGGTCCACGCGAAGGTCTCGAAGCCGGCGAGGTCATTGATCGCGAGCATCCAGGCGTTCTCCACGGCATTCCACGTGTAGACGCGCTCGACCGGACTCGACCGCAGCAGCTGTCCATGGTTGGCCCGCTTGAGCCTCGCCCCGAGCCCGTGCCCGCGGTGGTCGCGCAGCACGAGGGTCCCGCCCTGCGAGGCGACGGCGGGGCGGTCGTCGAAGTGGGCCGCCTCGGTGTAGCCTGCGACCTCGTACTCCGGGGACTCCCCGTGGCCGGTGGGGCCGCCGTCGTGCCGGCCGGGGCGACGCACGGCGAGTGCGGTGTGGATCCGCTCGCCCGCGTCCGCGCGCTGCCGATCGAGTGCACGGACGCGCTCGGCGTCCCAGAACTCCTCCTCTTCGAGGTCGGCGGCCCCCGGAGTGTCCGTCGACATCGCGCGATGGACGACGGCGAGCGCGTCGAGGTGCTCCTCGGGCACCGGCCCCGACCAGGTGAGGATCTCATAGCCGTCGTCGGGTTCGGCGGCGTCATGCTCCGGTGGCCGGAGTCGGGCGATCGCGCACCTCTCGATCTGCCGCAGCGAGTATCCATGAGCGCGGGCGAAGGCGACATCGGCCAGGTCCGACGGAAGCGCTCCGGTCCCGGAGGCCGCGGCGACCCGCGCACCCCGAAGATCCGCTGCGACCACGGTCGCGGGAACCTCGTTGAAGCTCGTCAGGCGGGTCCGCCCGTCCGCGCGCAGATCCGCCTCGATGACGGCGAGGAGCTCGCCGCCGAGTCCCCGCCGCCGGTGCTCGGGGTGGACGGAGACATGGATCTCCGCGCCGTTGAGGTTGTCCTTGAGATCGAGGTAGGCGATGCCCTTCGCGACGATCCGCCCGCCGAGGCGGCCGAGCCAGAACTCGTTCGTCGTGTAGTCGGTCGGCTGGGTCAGTCGCTTCCGCACCTCGGCGGGCAGCGGATTGAAATCCTCACCCATCCCGGAGTCGGCGTTGATGATCCGGTCGAAGGCGACCACCTCGGCGACGGTCGCGTCGATCCGCTCAGCGGGCAGGGTTCCTGCGAGGATGCGGGTGATCTCCATCGATCTCCTTGTCCGTGGTCGGTGAGCGGGGACGCTGCCCCGCATCAGCGATCCTATTCCACCGCCTCCCGTCCGCGGCGTCCGACCGGTCCTAGACTGTGCCCATGACGACCATCACCGTGCTCACGTTCGACCCGGCCGCCGTCAACTGCGGGATCATCACCGGCACCGATCGCAGTCTCATCGTCGACGCCGGCCCCGGCCCCACTGCGGCAGGTGCGCTTGCCGCGCGTGCGGCCGAGATCAGCCGCGAGGCCAACGGCGTCGCCAATCCCATCGACCTCGTCATCACCCACGATCACTGGGACCACTACCTCGGTGCGGCGGCCCTCGTCGACGCCGGCATCGACCGGGTCTTCGCCTCCCCCGCGTTCGCCGCGGACCAGGCCGCGAGCACGTGGATCGCCCTCGACGCGCTGCGGTCGAATCCCGACACCGCCGCGTTCGCCCGGGAGCTGCCCGAGGATCCCGGCGACCTCCTCGTCGAGGTCACCCCCATCGCCGAGGCGGGTGAGACGCCCACGACGCTCGACCTCGGCGATGCCCCCGTCGAACTCTCCGTGCTCGGCGGACACTCCACGGCCGACGTCGTCGTCAGCCTCCCCGAGGCCGGCGTCGTCTTCACCGGCGACCTCATCGAGGAGGGCGCTCCCCCACAGGCCGGCAGCGACGCGTCGCTGAGCCACTGGGTCGAGAGCCTCCACGCCCTCCTCGCGTTCCCGCAGGCGACGGTCTTCGTCCCCGGACACGGGGTTCCGGTCGACCGGGCGTTCGTCGAGCGGCAGGTCGCCGACCTCGACGGCTTCCGGCTCGCGTCGGTGCCGAATCAGAGCCCAGGAGCCGATGAGCCGGCCGAGGGTGCCGATCTGGCGACCGGAGGCTTCGGCGCCGACGATGAGGACGCCTGGGATGGGGCCCAGGAGCGTGAGCATGAGCACGGACCCGACGCCGAGGTGACCCTGCCCTCCCGTGCGATGCCCGGTGACCATGACCGCACGATCCCCAGGGAGACGACGCTCCCCCAGACCTGAGCCGCGGCGAGGCGGCGGAGCCACAGCGATTTCCGGACGCAGAGTGTCGATGTTGCTCGCTCGAATCGACACTCCGCGTCCGGAACTTCGGGGAAGCTAGCCCCCGTCGAGGTCGGGGCGCTCGCGGTGGAGGGCGGTGACGAGATCGCCGCCGATCGCACCGAAGAGCGTGCGCGCCCACACGCTGTTCCCCTCGACGTAGGGTGTGTCGCCGTCGAAGATCCAGCGGAGTTCGCGGCCGGCGCGCAGGTCGTCACCGCACGCCCGGCACACGGGAACCCGCACGCTCTGCCCGTCGGCGTCGACGCGCGACGTCGTCTGCGCTTCGCCGTGGAGCGGATTGATCGTGCACAGGCTCTGCGGCACGGTCGACCTGCGGGCCCCGCGCTTTCTCGGACTGCGACTCGCCTCGGCGATCTCATGTCCGGCCTGCCGGATGAGGACCATCGCACCGGCGAGGTCGAGACGCGTCGCAGCCTCGTCATCGACGATGCGGCGGGCCATCTGGTAGGCGTCGAGGGCCCGCTCGACCCGGTCGGCGCCAGCTGCATCGAGGTCGGCGGTCTGCAGGCGGCCGAGCGACTCGGCGAGCTCAGCAGTCTCGCCGCCGATGGAGTCCCGCAGCGAGCTGCGCTGGAGGGAATCGACGCGGTTGAGGAGCCGGGACGGCAGTGTGAAGGCATGCTCCCGCTCGCGGTCCTGCTTGCGCTCTCGCGCTGACTTCGCCAGCCACACACCGGCGATGACGAGCGCGAGGACGAGGATCGCCGCGCCGAGGAAGAGCGGCGCGAACGACCCGGATCCGCTGTCGTCGATGACCTCGGTTCCGGGCACGTCCTGCCCGGTGCCCGCCTCGGTGTCGGGGCGCTCCTGCGGGTCGGCATAGTAGCCGAGGAGGACGTTGAGCTTCGTCGTCGACGGGGTGGAGACGTTCCAGTCGTCGGAGGCGTTGAGGTTCTGGTCCATGACCTCGAGCTTCTCCCCCGTGTCGGCGAACGTCTCGTCGACGGCGAGATCGTCGGTGCCGTTGATCATCACGTATGCTCCTTCACCGCCGTGGAACACCTTGATCTGCTCGAGCAGCTCGCGATCGACGCGGTGGACATCGACGGCGATGACGTAGACGGGGAAGTCGAGTCCGTCGACGGTCGCCTTCGCCTTGTCGATGAGCGTCGGGTTGAGGGTATCGGCGAGGGCCGGATCGATCCAGAACGGATCGGACTTGAGCGCCTCGGCGATCTGCTGGGGTGGGGTGCTCATCGCCTGCTCCCTTCTTTGGCTCGCGACCGGTCGCCGTTGCGTTTCGTCGGCCCCGACGACGGACCGCCTTCCCAGCGACGTCGGGTCCAGACGATGAGCGGCACGGCGACGGCGGCCACTCCCGCGCCGAGGACCAGACCGATGGTCGCTCCGGCGATCGCGGACCCGGGGTGGTAGGCGAGGTCACGGGGGTCCTGCTCGTCCCCGGGGTCGGCGACGTACTCCGTGTCGGTGTACGGCTCCTCGGGGGTGACGGTCTTGAGCTCGCGCACCCATGCGAGGGCGGCGCCGGAGACGGTCTCGTCGGAGGAGATGTCCGGCCGGTTCCAGTAGGCCTCCCGATCGATGCCCTTCTCCGCGCTGCCCTCGAGGATGCCGTCGAAGGTGAGCACCGTGCCCGTCTGCGTCGGCAGCTCACGGCTGATCCTGGCGGCGGCGAGATCGAGGTCACCGTCGGTGGCGTCGAGGTCGGAGGTCGTGAGGAACGCGACGAAGATCGGATCGTCGAGGCCGTCGACCTCGGAGCGGATCGCCTCGAGGTTCGCATCGGCGACTGACCAAGCCGCGTAGTCGTCGACATAGACGGGATCCTCGGCGAATCCGGACGCGATCTGCTGGTAGGGGGTGCGATCGTAGTCGGCGTCGAGACCGCTGGCGATGCGGTCGGAATAGACGGAGTCGACGACGATCTCCCCGCTGTCCTCGACGGCGATGCGCTCCTGCTTCGCATCGTCGAAGAGGGAAGCGCTGACGAGTGCGGCGCCGACGGTCACGGCGGCGAAGACGACGATCGCCGCGGCCAGCCGCACGGTGAGGGGCGTCCGGCCCTTCGTCCGGGAGTGGTTCCGGGGTGCGCTCTTCGACATCATGTCCGGTCCTCCGCCGTCGCCCGCTTCGCAGCTCCCGGCACCCCGTAATCGAGGACCGCGACCTCGAGGTCGACGAAGCTGCCGAAGCCGGAGGTCGCATAGGCGTCGTCGCGCTGGAAATACGGCACTGCGCGGGACCGCGATGACTTCGGGTCCTTCGGCACCATGAGGCAGACGGGATCGTGTCCGGCCTCGAGGTCGGCGATGCAGGTCGCGCACGCATTGACCGTGAGCACGGTGCCGGCCTGCCTCATCGCATAGCTGCTCACCGGTTTGGCATGGGCCGGGAAGAAGTAACAGGACTTCCTCTCGTCAGCTTCTCCTGGGTCCGGCAGCGTGGAGCGACCGAGCATCGAACGCACCCACTTGTCCGAGCGGGTGAGGGCGAAGATTGCCTGCCGATGGGAATGGTCGGGGTGCGCAGCCCAGTCGGGATGCGCGGCGACGATCGCGGCGATCGCCTCCTGGATGCGGAGACCGCGATCACGCAGGGCCCAGACCTCATCACCGGTGGACTTCGGGACGGGGAGTTCCGCCTGCGACTTCTCGACGGCCGTGACGAGATTGTGTCGGCGCACGAGTTCAGGTCCGGTGGTCCGCTGCGATTTCCATGCGTACTTCTCCCGCCGCGAGAGCACCCACGCGGTCAGCCCCAGGGCGGCGAGACCCGAAGCGGCGAGGACCAGAGTGTCGGGACTGGCATCGTCGAGTCCCGTGGCCTCGATGTAGTCGCGGCTGCCGCCTTCCCCGGCGTCCGCCGGATCGAAGTCGAGAGGCGGAGGCGGAGGTGCGCCGGTGGCCGCAGCGACGAGGATCTCGAGGTGGTACGGCACCGCAAGCTCGAGGGGCAGGAAATCGTCGGTGGTCGAGCGGGGCAGCTCGTCGATGCCGGGCGGGACGGCCGGACCGTTGTCGTCGACGAGGTAGGACAGCAGCCGCGCGCCGCCGTCGGTCTCTGCGAAGACGACGATGGCCTGCTCCGCGTTCGAACCCTCGAACATCGAGTACGCGAGATCGGCGGTGAAGCGCGACCAGGCCTCCTCTGCTCCGAGCCAGGCCGGAGGAGTGACGGCGACGTAGACCGGGATGCCCGACTCCTCGGCGGTGGCGACGGCGGCTTCGAGGGATGCGCGCTGGCGGGCGGTGAGGCCGGGAACGACGATGGGGTCGATGAACAGCGGACCGGCTTCCCAGGCTGTGCGGATCCGGTCGCGCAGCTGCCTCGCAAGGCGGTCGGTCGTCGTCATGGTCTCAACTCTATGGTCTGGCCGACCGCAATGGGCCGGTCGGGTTGTAGCGGATCGGCACCATCGCCTCGGTGCGAGGGCCGGGCCGGGCGACTTCCGGTCGGAGAATGTCGATTTGCGTTCTCGACATCGACACTCTGCGTCCGCGGCTGCGACCCGGGCGGCTGCGGTGCGGCGGGCGTGCGCGACGGCTGAGAGGACGCGAAGAACCCCGCAGCCGTTGCCGGTTGCGGGGTTCTGCGATCCGCGGTCAGTCAGACTGCCGCGAGAGAAGTCACTTGATGGTGACGGTGGCGCCGGCAGCCTCGAGGACTTCCTTGGCCTTGTCGGCGTCTTCCTTCGAAGCGCCTTCGAGGACAGCCTTGGGAGCGCTGTCGACGAGGTCCTTGGCTTCCTTCAGTCCGAGGGAGGTGATCCCGCGAACTTCCTTGATGACGGGGACCTTCTTCTCGCCGGCCGATTCGAGGATGACGTCGAATTCGGTCTTCTCTTCAGCAGCGGCTTCTCCGCCACCGGCTGCCGGAGCGGCAACGGCGACAGCGGCCGGGGCAGCAGCCTCGACGTCGAATTCCTCTTCGAACTTCTTGACGAAGTCGGAGAGCTCGATGAGGGTGAGCTCCTTGAAAGCTTCGATGAGCTCGTCTGCGGTGAGCTTAGCCATGGTGGCCAATCCTTCCTGTGGTGGTCACCTGCGGTGACCGGGTTTGTGGGGTGGTGCTCAGGCGTCTTCGGCAGGAGCGGAGTCCTGCTTCTCGCGGAGAGCATCGACGGTGCGCGCGGCCTTGACCAGCGGAGCGGTGAAGAGGTAAGCCGCCTGGTGGAGGCTTGCCTTCATGGCACCGGCTGCCTTTGCAAGCAGCACTTCGCGGGATTCGAGGTCGGCGAGCTGGTTGACATTCTCAGCGGTCAGGGCGGCACCGTCGAAGTAGCCACCCTTGATGACGAGCTGAGAATTCGCCTTGGCAAAGTTACGCAGAGCCTTGGCAGCCTCAGGCGGTTCGCCGTTGACGAACGCGATCGCGGTGGGCCCGTTGAGGAGCTCATCGAGACCGGCGATGCCGGCTTCCTTGGCTGCAATCTTGGTCAGCGTATTCTTTACCACGGCGTAGCTGACGTTCTCACCAAGAGAGACGCGCAGTTCTTTCATCTGCGCGACGGTGAGACCGCGGTACTCGGTCAGCAATACAGCGTCGGAGTTCTCAAACTGCTGCTTGAGCTCCTCGACTGCGGCTGCCTTGTCTGGCCTCGCCATGGTATTCCTTTCGTACAGGCGCCGGTCTGGTCCTGACAACGAAAAAAGCGCTCCACGCAGATAGGCGCGAAACGCTTCGAGGCTGAGAACGGGGTTCTCACTTCAGAAGGATCTCTGGCTCACCTGCGAGGGTCACTCCTTGCGGAGTCTTCGTCTGCGAGCACAATCATCCGATGGCGGATTCTTGATTTCCCACAGAGACCGACGGTCTTCGGTGGTTCCAGCTTACCGAGGTCGACCGCGCCCCGTCCAATCGAGATCGTTCGCCACCGCGGAGAGCCTGGTCACAGTTCCGCTCCCTCCCCCGCACTGCGCGCCAGGGCCGCGCGGCGCTGTCCGGTTCCGCGGAGTGCTGCCCGGGCCAGTACTGCATTACGCGGTTCCGGATTGCGTCGGTCGCCGAGGTGGCGGGTGGGCCCCGCGGCCCTCGCCGAGGTGGTGGGTGGGCACCGCGGTCCTCGCCGAGGTGGTGCTCGGTCAAGATGTGCTCTCGCCGAGGTGGTGCTCTGTCACCGTGTGCCCACTCGAGGCAGTCGACCGGCTCTTGCCCGTGAACCGGCTCACCCTGGGCCGGAGGGCTCAGTTCAATACCTGAGCCCTGGATACCGAAGTGAGCCCAACCAGTGGCAGGCACCGCGCACCGATCAGACTGACCAGTGGTTTGCGCCAGTTGGGTCTGAGATGGCCAAGGCTGCCTTGGCCATCTCAGACCCAACTGGCGCAAACTGCCCGGCGCGTGGGGCTGCCGGCCCGGTGGAGCGAGGACCCGCTTGGTGTCGGGCCGCTGCGCAGTCGGCCGCGCGAAGTGCAGCCGCCTGCAGGAAGAAATGCGCAGAAGAACCGTGGCCCCGTCACTGACAACGGGGCCACGGCTGATTGGGGACACCGCGGCGGGAGAAATCAACGCTCCGGCCCGCGGCACCGACGCCTCCACGAGCGGACTCGCGCTCCGGCACGCGGGACTCACGCCTCGGCGGACGAAATGCCCGCCTCACCGAGCACGAGCGTTCGCCCACCGAACGCGAACGTCGCCGCGGCGGAACCGCCTCGGCGGGTCAGAACTCGATGACGACGCGACCGTCGATCTTCGCGTGGATCATCTCGTCGAAGATCGCGTTGATGTCCTCGAGCGGGCGCTTCGTGTACGTCGGGTGGATCTTCCCGGCGGCATAGAACTCGAGAGCTTCGACCATGTCCTGGCGAGTACCGACGATCGAGCCGCGGATCGTCAGGCCCTTGAGCACGATGTCGAAGATCGGGGCCGGGAAGTCGCCGGGCGGCAGGCCGTTGAAGACGATCGTGCCGCCTCGGCGGGTCATCCCGATCGCCTGGCCGAACGCCGCCGGATGGACGGCGGTGACGAGCACTCCGTGGCTGCCGCCGATCTTCTCCTGGATCACCTCGGCAGGGTCCTCGGCGAACGCGTTGACGGTGATCTCCGCACCGTGCTTCTTCGCCAGTGCGAGCTTGTCGTCGGCGACGTCGACGGCGACGACGCGCATGCCCATGGCGACGGCGTACTGCACGGCGATGTGCCCGAGTCCGCCGATGCCGGAGATGACGACCCACTGACCGGGCTTGACCTCGGTGCGCTTGAGTCCTTTGTAGACGGTGACGCCGGCGCAGAGGACCGGGGCGATCTCATAGGGGTCGGCGCCGTCGGGGATGACCGCGGCGAACTTCTCGTCGACGAGCATGTACTCCCCGAACGACCCGTCGATGCCGTACCCGCCGTTGACCTGGGACTCGCACAGCGTCTCCCAGCCCTGCCGGCAGAACTCGCAGACGCCGCACGCACTCCACAGCCAGGCGTTGCCGACCATCTGGCCGACCTCGACCTCGGTGACGCCCTCGCCGACCTTCTCAACGATCCCGACCCCTTCGTGGCCGGGGATGAGCGGGAGCTGCGGCTTGATCGGCCAGTCGCCATGTGCGGCGTGGAGGTCGGTATGGCACACGCCCGAGGCGATGAGCTTGACGAGCGCCTGGCCGGGCCCGGGCTCGGGGATCGTGTTGTCTCCGACGACGAGATCCTCGCCGAATCCTTCGACGACTGCTGCTTTCATTTCCGACATCATCGACTCCTTCGTTGTGATGGTCATGCGGTGATAGGTGGTGCCGGGGTTTGGCTTGAGGCGCCGCGGGAGCACAGGGGCATCGCCGAGGCGGGGCTGGCGTGGAGCACGTCAGCGAGGGGTGGGGTGTGAGGCTGGGGCCACGGAGCGAATCGCGTGGCCTGGGTGGTCGGGGTCGTCCGGGTGAGAGGGGCGTGAGGCCGGGGTGATCTGGGAGGGCGTGGCCTGGGTGGTCGGGGCCGGAGGGATGGTCGGGCAGAGGGGCGGGTGTGTTCGAGGCCGAGGGCAACGTGGTCGGGATGGTCCGGAGGGCCGTGGTCTGGGTGGCCGGGACCGTCCGGGGCTGGGGGCAGCAGGGTGGGCAGCCCTGGGCTCGCCGTGCTGTTCGAAGTGACAAGGTGTGCTCGTGCTGCCGGAGCCGGGGCGGGTGGGAACAGATCGCGCCGAGGTGGGGGTGGCCTCGCGGGTCGATCGCTGAGATCACCGTGATAGCAGAGACCATCGGGATCGCAGGGATCGTCCGGTTCAGGTGCCGCCTCCGGCTGGGGTGAGCGCCGGGACTCGAGGGGGTTTGGGTGCCCCGCGCGCAGCTGGGTCGGTGCGCTGCGCGCGGGACGGGTTCGGGTGCTCGAGGCGAGCCCTCAGAAGAAGCCGAGGGCCTCGTCCGAGTAGCTGACGAGCAGGTTCTTCGTCTGCTGGTAGTGGTCGAGCATCATCTTGTGGTTCTCACGCCCGATGCCCGAGGCCTTGTACCCGCCGAACGCCGCATGCGCGGGATACGCGTGGTAGTTGTTCACCCACACGCGGCCGGCCTGGATGTCCCGTCCGGCCCGGTAGGTCGTGTTGCCGTAGCGACTCCACACGCCCGCGCCGAGGCCGTAGAGCGTGTCGTTGGCGATGCTGATCGCATCGTCGTAGTCGCTGAACGTCGTCACCGACACGACCGGTCCGAAGATCTCCTCCTGGAAGATCCGCATGCCGTTGTCGCCCTTGAAGATCGTCGGCTGCACGTAGTACCCGCCGGAGAGGTCGCCGTCGAGTTCGGCCCGCTCTCCGCCGATGAGCACCTCGGCGCCCTCCTGCTTGCCGATGTCGAGGTAGGACACGATCTTCTCGAGCTGATCGTTCGACGCTTGCGCGCCCATCATCGTGTCGGTGTCGAGCGGGTTGCCCTGGATGATCTTCTCGGTCCGCTTGACGACGGCTTCGAGGAACTCCGGCGCGATCGACTCCTGGACGAGCGCGCGCGACGGGCACGTGCAGACCTCGCCCTGGTTGAGGGCGAACATCGTGAAGCCCTCCTGCACCTTGTTCCAGTACGCGTCGTCGGAGCTCATGACGTCGGCGAAGAAGATGTTCGGGCTCTTGCCGCCGAGTTCGAGGGTGACGGGGATGATGTTCTGCGAGGCGTACTGCATGATGAGGCGACCGGTCGTCGTCTCACCGGTGAACGCGATCTTCGAGATCCGCTTGTTCGACGCCAGCGGCTTGCCCGCCTCCAGCCCGAAGCCGTTGACGACGTTGACGACGCCGGGCGGCAGCAGATCGCCGATGAGCTCCATGAGCACGAGGATCGACGCGGGAGTCTGCTCGGCCGGCTTGAGGACGACGGCGTTGCCGGCCGCAAGCGCCGGGGCGAGCTTCCACGTGCCCATGAGGATGGGGAAGTTCCACGGAATGATCTGGCCGACGACGCCGAGCGGCTCATGGTAGTGGTAGGCGACGGTGTCCTCGTCGATCTCGGAGATCCCGCCCTCCTGCGCCCGGATGGCCGCCGCGAAGTAGCGGAAGTGATCGACGGCCAGCGGCAGGTCGGCGTTGAGCGTCTCCCGCACGGCCTTGCCGTTGTCCCAGGTCTCCGCGACCGCGAGCATCTCGAGGTTCTCCTCCATCCGATCGGCGATCTTCAGCAGGATGTTCGACCGCTCCGTCGGCGAGGTCTTCCCCCAGGCCGGTGCGGCGGCGTGGGCGGCGTCGAGGGCGAGTTCGATGTCCTCGGCGGTGCTCGCCGGCACCTCGGTGAAGGGCTGGCCCGTCACCGGGGTGGGGTTCTCGAAGTAGTTTCCGTTCGTCGGGGCCACCCACTCCCCGCCGATGAAGTTCTCGTAACGGGGCTTGAAGGTGACGAGGGATCCGTCCTCGCCGGGCCGGGCGTACACAGTCATGGCAACTCCTTTGCTGCGATGTCCTCGGGAGAGGTCTCTCCGATTGGACTTCACGCTACCGGCGGCAACGTTGCATCACAGTTGCATCGTCGTCCGGCCGGTCAGTGCCCGAGGGATTCGAGCCTGACGACAGCCGCCGTGCGCTCAGGCGCATCGGGCGGCGCAAGTCGGAGGACGGCCATGAGCACCTCGGTGTCGGCCTGGGCGTGCGGCATCGCAGCGTAGCGCCACAGCTGCTGCCAGGTCCCGTCGGTCAGCAGCGTCTCCCGCAGCAGGACATCGAGTTCGGCACTGATCTCCCGCACCCCCGGTGCCTCCGACTCCGGCAGCACCGCGCCCCGGTACGCGCACAGCGCGGTCTCGGCGTCGCCGGCGGCCAGCGCCCGATGAGTGCGCTCGACGTCGCTGTCGAGTCGTCCCCGGATCCGGTAGGGCCGACCCAGGACCTCGATGTCGCCGAGGCGGCTGATCGTCTTGCGCAGCCGTGCGATCTCCGCCCGCACCGTGACGTCGCTGCCGCCGAGGGGCCACAGCCGATCGGCGAGCTCCGCGTTCGTCAGGCCGGTGGGGTGGCGGTGGAGCAGGAGGAGGATCTCCGCGTGGCGCTTCGACAGGTCGATGCGCTGCCCGCCGGTCCCGCTGATCACCGGAGTCGGACCGCTCACCTCGAGGAACGCATCCGTCGTCGCCTCGGGAGCCGGCCCGGTCGTCCCGTCGCCGGAGGCGTAGAGCTGCGAGAGTCCCGCCGAGGCGGCCTGCGCCGTCGAGCTGAGCAGCGGCAGGACGATCGCGGAGACCGCATCGTCTCCCCCGGTGACGTCGATGATCCCGATGACCTCGCCGGTGACGGGATGGGTGACCGGCACGGCGCTGCAGCTCCACGGGTGGACTTCGCTAGCGAAGTGCTCGGCCCGGCTGATCTGCACCGCTGAACGTGAGCGGAGCGCCAGGCCCGGCGCCGAGGTGCCCATGGCGTCCTCGGACCAATCGGACCCGGGAACGAAGCCCATGGACTCCGCACGATTGCGGACCGGCTTCTCCCCCTCGACCCAGAGGAGGCAGCCCTGTTCGTCGCCGAGTGCGACGAGGAGTCCCGCCTCGGTGGCGGGTTCGATGAGATGGGACCGCAGCAGCGGCATGATCGAGTGGAACGGGTGCCGGCGGCGGACCTCGGTCAGCTGTGCCTCATCGTAGGCGACCGTCGGATGCACACCCGCCGGATCGCGGAGTCGGTCGAGGCTGCGGGTCCAGGATTCGAGGACGGTCGAGCGCACGCCGAGGCCCGGCTGCGGTGCCAGTGCCGGACTCGCGAGGTTGTCATGGGCCCGACGCACGATCAGCTGATAGTCGTCGCGCAGCAGCGGTGTCGAGTGCATCGCGATCCGTGCCACCTCCATCGGCGGGTGTCAGTCAGTTGACCAGGATACGGACAATCCTATCGCGAACCGTCCCGGGAGCAAGGTGCGGGAGGGGCCCTGCGGTCAGGGCGGGGCGAGATGACCTGTGGAGTACAGCCGGTGCACCGCCTCGGCGCGCGAAAGACGAAGCGCGGGAACGACGAAGGGCGGGAAGTGAGAGTCTCACTTCCCGCCCCACTCAGGCGTCGGTCGCGGATCAGTCCGCGGCCGGCATCAGGCGCGCAGCGCGGCTGCGTCGACCGGAACGCCGGGACCGTTCGACGTGGTGATCGTCGCCTTGGTGATGTAGCGGCCCTTCGACGAGGACGGCTTGAGGCGGAGGATCTCCTCGATCGCGGCATCGAAGTTCTCCTGCAGCGCCTGCTCGGAGAAGGAGGCCTTCCCGATGACGAAGTGGAGGTTCGAGTGCTTGTCGACGCGGAACTCGATCTTTCCGCCCTTGATGTCCGTGACGGCCTTGGCGACATCCATGGTCACGGTGCCGGTCTTCGGGTTCGGCATGAGGCCACGGGGACCGAGCACCTTGCCGAGACGTCCGACCTTGCCCATCATGTCGGGGGTGGCAACCGCGGCGTCGAAGTCGGTGAAGCCGTTGGCCACCTTCTCCAGCAGGTCATCGGAACCGACGTAGTCGGCACCTGCTTCGCGGGCTGCCTCTGCACGGTCGCCGGCGGCGAACACCAGGACCCGGGCGGTCTTGCCGGTACCGTGCGGAAGGTTGACGGTGCCGCGCACCATCTGGTCCGCCTTGCGGGGGTCGACCCCGAGGCGGAGGGCGACCTCGACGGTGGCGTCGTACTTCGACACCGAGGTCTCCTTGGCCAGGTCGATCGCCTGAGCCGGTTCGTACTTCACATCAGCGGCGATCTTCTCAGCCGCGGCCTGGTAGGCCTTTGAGCGCTTTGCCATCTGCTTCTCTCCTTGCAGTCGTGGTGTGGGCGGCGCATCCGCCCTGCCACAGTGGAATGTCTGGTGACTCACCCGTGCGAGGGGGAGCCTCAGACCTCGATGTCGGTGGTGATGCCCATCGACCGCGCGGTGCCCGCGATGATGCGGTCAGCCATGTCGAGGTCGTTGGCGTTGAGGTCGGGCATCTTGGTCGTCGAGATCTCACGCACCTGGTCGGCGCTCAGGTGAGCGACCTTGACGGTGTGCGGGGTCGCCGAACCGGACTTCACGCCTGCAGCCTTCTTGATGAGCTCAGCGGCGGGCGGGGTCTTGAGAACGAAGGTGAACGAACGGTCTTCGTACACGGTGATCTCGACGGGAACGATGTTCCCGCGCTGGGATTCAGTCGCAGCGTTGTACGCCTTGGTGAATTCCATGATGTTGACGCCGTGCTGGGCAAGCGCCGGACCGATCGGAGGCGCCGGGTTGGCGGCACCTGCCTGAATCTGGAGCTTGACGAGGCCGGCTACCTTTTTCTTGGGAGGCATATGCGGTCCTTAATCTTGAGAGTTTCCATGCGCCGAGCGGCGCATCATTCGCTGCCGCCTCCGCCGATACAGAGACGACAATCAAACCACACCAGTATTCCATGTCCGCTCTCCCCCAGGCAAATGGTCGTGAGCGGGAACACAGCACCGTGGGCGGGTGGACGCAGAACGCGACGGGGCCCGGTTCTCACCGGGCCCCGTCGCGACTGAAGTGCGTTTCTCAGGTCAGAGCTTCGAGACCTGATCGAAGCCGAGCTCGACGGGAACGTCGCGCTCGAAGATCGAGAGCAGCACGGTGAGCTTCTGCGAGTCGGGGCGGATCTCCTGGATCGTCGCCGGGTGACCCTCGAAGGAGCCCTCCTTGACGAGGACGGACTCGCCGACCTCGAACTCGACCTCGGTGATCGGAGCGGACTTCGCGGCCTGCTCGGCGGCGTGGCCCTCAGCAGCGGCGGCCTCGGCCTGACGCTCCTCGAAGACGGGGGCGAGCATCGTGAAGACCTCGTCGATCGACAGCGGCACCGGATCGTAGGCGTTGCCGACGAAGCCGGTGACGCCCGGGGTGTGGCGCACGGCGCCCCACGACTCATCGGTGAGCTCCATGCGGACGAGCACGTAACCGGGCACGCGCACACGGCGGACCTGCTTGCGCTGGCCGTTCTTGATCTCGACGACGTCTTCCATCGGCACCTGCGACTCGAAGATGAAGTCTTCGAGGTTGAGGCTCACCGCACGGTTCTCGAGGTTCTGCTTGACGCGGTTCTCGTAGCCGGCGTACGAGTGGATGACGTACCAGTCACCCTCCTGCATGCGCAGCTCCGACTTGAACTCCTCGGCGGGGTCGACGTCGTCGCCGGCCGCAGCCTCGGTGGTCTCGTCAGCCTCGGCGGACTCGTCCGCATCCGCGGTGTCCGTGTCGTCGGCAGCCGAGTCGTCGGCGGCATCGTCCGCGGAAGCAGCCTCGTCGGCGGACGCGCCCTCATCGGCAGCCGTCGCGTCGGTCTCTGCGGTCGTCGCGTCGTCGGCGGTCACCTCGGCGACATCCTCCGTCGACGCCTCACCGGCGACGTCCGGGGTCTCAGGTGCGTCGACCTCTTCAGGTGAACTGGTATCCGACACCGATCAATTCCTCGCTTCGCGTGTAGTGGTCCCCTGCACGGGGATTGTGAGAAGTTCTATCGTATCCAGGTTATCGCCGCTGCCGGCGAGTCACCACAGCGGCCAGAGCGGAGTTCCGCCGAACACGAACCCGACGAGCTTGCCGAAGACGAGGTCGAGGACCGTGACGATGACCATCATGACGAGGATGAATCCCAGCACGACGAGTGTGTAGTTGACCAGCTGCTTGCGCGTCGGGGTGACGACCTTCTTCAGCTCCGCCACGACCTCGCGGAGGAACTGGATGATTCGTCCGAAGAATCCGAGCTTCTTGCGACGGGACGTGGCCTCGGGAGCCTGTCCAGTCTTCTTTGCCGGTGTGTCGCTCACACATCCTCACTCGGTCGGAATCTTCAGGGGATCGCACAATTGCTTCAGCCAATCGAGGACTGCGCCCTGCCCGGCGATTGAGAGCCGCGGCAGATGTCAACTGCGCAGGGGTGACAGGACTCGAACCTGCAACCTACGGTTTTGGAGACCGTTGCGCTACCAATTGCGCCACACCCCTTCGATTCGGCGACGCCCCCATCCGAGGGTGTGCCCAACCACGAGAAACGAGCATACCGTCTCCCACCGGGTTCCGTCGAACCGAGCCCGACACGCACCCCGACACCCGCCTCACGGCGCGGGTGCCACGGGTCTCGCAACGAGCGGCAGCGGTGCGGGGAAGCGCACCCACGGGCCGATCGACACGTCCTCACCAGGGGTGACGGTGATCGTCTGGACGTCGATCGGCGTCTTCGTCACAGTGTCGACGCGGATGACGCTCACTTCGGCGTCCATCTTCAGCGGACCCGGCGTCAGCGCGTTCGCCAGCGCCCCGCCGGTGGTGGAACTCACGTAGCGCACTCCCCTGCCGAACTGCTCGGGACCCACCTGCCGGTGCCAGTGTCCGCTCAGGGCGTAGGGGGCGCACCCGGACTCGAGGGCGGGCTGGGCGATGCGCGGGTCGTGGACGAGCATGATGTCGAAGTCGGTCCGGCACGCCTCGTCGCGCAGCTTCGCCGCGTACTCGTCGGCGGTCAGCTCCGTCTCGAGCTCCGGGCCCGAGCCGAACACGGTGCGCCGCGGGTCGGGGCCGCCGAGGAAGCGCACCCCGGCCAGCTGCGCGGTCGAATCGTCGAGCACCGCCCAGCCCCGGCTGCGGGCGTGCTTCGCGGTCTCCTGCGAGTCGTGGTTGCCCTTGACGAACATCTTCGGCACGTCCTGCGGCAGTTCGTCGTCGAGGACGTCGAAGCAGTAGTTCTCCGCCGAGGTGCCCGTCATCGTCACATCGCCGGCGTCGATGATCCCGTCGGCCCCGGTCAGCCGTGCGACGTCGCCGACGACGCGCGCCATCCCGTAGTTGCAGTGGACGTCGGAGCTGAGCACGAACGTCGAGACATCGGCGCTGCCCGACGCCGGTGGGACCATGCCCGCAGCCGACCAGTCGCCGCTGAGCGGGCGGTTCGTCCAGCCGGCGTGGAGACCGGCGATGACCGCGTCGTAGAACGCGTCGTTCTCGTCGGAGAACTCCTTGACCGCGGTGAACGCCTCATCGATGATGCCGCCGAGGCGGCCGGTCACCTCGGCGCCGGCGAGCGGAGTGCCCGCGAACGCCGGATCGGGCTGCGGCGGGGCGGGACGGGTGAGGACGAGGGCGCTGAGACCGCCGAGGACGAGGACGACGACGGAGCCGATGGCGATGAGCTCACGCCCGGCCAGGGCCCGACCGAGGGCGGCGATCCGGGCGGGTCCGAGCAGCGCCGTCACCCCGACGAGGATGCCTGTGGTGAGGCAGACGGCGAGCGCCCAGCGGATGAGGATGTCCCGGGTCAGGCCGGTGACGATCTCATCGATCTGCGTCTGCGGGGCCGAGAAGAGGGAGGCATAGGAGGCGATGTCCCCGCCGAGGGCGTCGACGACTCCCCCGCCGACCCCGCCGGCGGCATCGGTGCCCAGCGCCGAGGCGGCATCCTCAGTCTCCCCGGAGACCGGGATCTCCCCGACGTCGACGGACAGGCCGAGACCGAGCGGGAGGAACTCGTCCGCGGGCACGAGCAGGGAGCCCAAGGGCCCGAAGTCGAGCGTCAGCCGCGCATCCGCCGTCACCCGGTACTGCGCCTCATGGGGGCCGAAGCTGAGGTCGGCCCGCGCCGAGAAGATCGCCCAGGGCAGCGTGAGGGCGGCGATGACGGCAAGGAGGACGATGAGAGCTGAGGTCTTGCGGCGGGGTGACACGGACCCATTCTAGGGAGGCGGCACCCAGGTGTCCGTCAGGCGAACACGGCTATCCTTGAGAAGATGACGGACCCGCTCGTGTCCCTGCCGAAGGCACACCTCCATCTCCACTTCACCGGTTCGATGTCGGCCGACACCCTCGAAGACCTCGCCGCCGAGGCGGGGATGCCGATGTCCGAGCAGCTGCTCGGCGACAGGGTGACCGGGCTGAGCCCCGATGAGCGCGGCTGGTTCCGCTTCCAGCGCCTCTACGACATGGCCCGCGGCGTCGTCCGCGGGGAGGAGGTCATGCGGCGGCTCGTCCGCGAGGCGGCCGCCGCCGACCGTGCCGAGGGGTCCCGGTGGCTCGAACTCCAGGTCGACCCGACCTCGTATGCCCCGTACGTCGGCGGCATCACCCCGGCGCTTGAGATCATCCTCGACGAGGCGGCAGCGGCCAGCGATGAGGACTTCGGGATGGCGATCGTCGTCGCGGCCTCGCGCACCCGCCACCCCCTCGACGCGCGGATGCTCGCGCGGCTCGCGGCCCACCATGCCGGCACCGGCCCCGGCAAGGTCGTCGGCTTCGGCCTGTCGAACGATGAGCGCCGCGGCACCACGGCGGACTTCGGCCGGGCCTTCGACATCGCGCGGCGGGCCGGACTGCTCTCCGTCCCGCACGGCGGGGAGCTGCTCGGGCCCGATCACATCCGCGCCGTCGTCACCGAGCTGGCGCCGAACCGGCTGGGCCACGGCATCCGCGCCGGTGAGGACCCGCGCCTGCTCGACGAGATCGTCGCGGCCGGCATCGGCCTCGAGGTCTGCCCGGGATCGAACGTCGCCCTCGGCGTCTATCCCGACATCGAGCACGTCCCGCTGCGCCGGCTCCTCGACGCCGGCGCGGACATCGCCCTCGGCGCCGACGACCCCCTGATCTTCCACACCCGACTGGCCGACCAGTACCGGTTCGCCGCTGAGCTCGGTCTCACCGACGGCGAGCTCGCGGGTCTGGCGAAGTCCTCGTTCGCGATCTCCGCGGCCCCCGCCGAGGTGGTCGCCCGGGCCGAAGCCGACATCGATGCATGGGCGGCCGGGCGGGGCGATGCCGAGCGGGGAGAAGCCGAGTCCGACCGCAGCGACTAGCGCGCGGGCCGCAGCGGGCCCGGCGCGGCGTCAAGCGCGGCGTCGTGTCAGAGTTCGGTGCCGATGAAGGTCGGTTCGGGTTCGAGGACGATCCCGAACCGCTCATTGACGCCGGCGACGATCGTGCGCGCGAGGTCGACGACATCGGACGTCGTCGCCCCTCCCCGGTTCGTCAGGGCCAGGGTGTGCTTCGTCGACAGGCTCGCCCGGTCGTTGAAGCCGTAGCCCTTCCCGAAACCCGCGCGTTCGATGAGCCACGCCGCCGAGGTCTTCGTCAGCCCGGGGATCGTCGCCCCGCTGAGCGGATCGGTGACGGGGAACCGCGGCGCCTCGGCCGGCAGCGCCGCCAGTGCCTCGGGGCTCTCCACGATCGGATTGGTGAAGAACGATCCCGCCGACCAGGTGTCGTGGTCGTCCTCGTCGAGGACCATTCCCTTCGACCGGCGCAGGTCGAGCACGGCCTCGCGCACCCGCAGGGCCGGCACGCGGGTTCCGATCGCGACGTCGAGGGCGCCGGCGAGCTGCGCGTAGCGCACCGGCAGGGAATCCGTGCCGCGGGGCAGGGCGAACGTCACCGAGAGGACGATGTGCGCGGGCGTGCCCGCCGCTCGTGCCGCGCGTTTGAGCGCCGAGGTGCGGTAGCCGAACTCGAGTTCCGCGGCGGTCAGTCGCCGCACCTGCCCGGAGAGCCGGTCGTAGACCTCGACGGAGGTGATGAGTTCGGCCACCTCGGTGCCGTAGGCCCCGACGTTCTGGATCGGAGTGGCGCCGACGGAGCCGGGGATCCCGGAGAGGGCCTCGAGTCCGGAGAGACCGGAGGAGAGCGTGGCGGCGACGAAGTCATCCCAGCTCTCCCCCGCCTCGGCGGTCACCTGCATCTCCGTGTCCGAGATCTCCGTGAACGTCACACCGGTCGTCGCGACGACGCCGACGGGCCCGGCGAATCCGGCATCGGAGACGAGCAGGTTCGACCCGCCCCCGATGAGGAGGATGTCCGGCATCGACCGGTCGCCGGGTGCGAGTCCGTTCGCCTCGGCGAAGGCGATGAGGTCGTCCCGGGACCGGGCGACGGTGAGATCCGGGGCGGGCCCGCCGAGGTGGAACGTCGTGAACTCGGAGAGGTTCACCGTCCGACTCGGATCTGCGTGCGGCTGAGCACGTCGGCATCACCGGCGGTGACGGCGGCATCGATGCGCAGGGTGCCCACGGCCGCGTCGACGGCGCCGACGGTGGCCGTGAGGTGCAGCGAGGTCGTCGGGGTCGAAGGCGGTCCCGACTCGGCGTCGGGCACGAGGACCGGGGCGGAGAAGCGGGTGCGGTAGTCGACGACGGCACCGGGATCGCCGAGCCACTCGACGATCGGGGCGATGACGACGGCCATCGAGAGCATGCCGTGGGCGATGACGCCCTCGAGGCCGACCTCCTCGGCGAAGCGCTCGGACCAGTGGATCGGGTTGTGGTCGCCGGAGGCCGCGGCATAGTCGATGAGCGAGGCCCGGGACAGCGGGATCTCCGTCTCGACGACGACGTCGCCGATCGTCAGCTCGGACAGATCGATGAGGCTCATTCTCCGTCTCCTCTCACGACGATGGTCGAGGTCACCGTGACCACGGGCTGGTCGGCGATGTCGATGATCTCCGTGCGGGTGGTGATCATCGCGTTGCTGCCGGCGGCGCGGACGCCGTCGACATGGGTCGTCGCCTTGAGGCTGTCACCGGCGACGATGGGCCGGTTGAAGCTGAACTGCTCGGAGCCGTGGACGACCTTCGAGAAGTCGATGCCGGAGTCCGGGTCGGTGATGTAGGCCGCCTCGGACTTCTGCGCGATGATCACGGCGAACGTCGTCGGGGCGATGACGTCGCGGTATCCGAGGGCCTGAGCCGCCTCGGCGTCGAAATGGTAGTCGGCCCCCGCGTTCGTCGCGCGAGCGAACTCCGCGATCTCCTCCCGGGAGACATCGTAGGGGCGCGGCAGGGAGTAGGTCGCCCCCTGCTTCTCCGCGTTCACCGGCATATCAGCTCACTTTCGAAAGAGGCATCGGTCGGCTCAAGCCTAGCTTCCGGAATGCGGGCAGCGGGAATCGGCGAGCGCCGATGCTTCCACTGCCGGGCACCGCCCGGTGGTCACGATTTCGCCTCCCATTCACACATTTGCTGAACCATCAGCCACAGACGCTGAAAACTGAGATAGGTTGTCCCCATCACATTTGCTGTAGGCACGTCTCCCGGGCCGACAGCGGAGCCGACGAGACCTCGGTCGTCGCCATGGCGCCCGACGGTTTCCCGTAAGGAGCACTGCCATGACGAACCACCCCTCGAGCAGCACCACCCCCACCACGAAGAACGACAAGGCGAGCGGAGGCGGGGCGGGTTCGACGCGCAGGACCGCTGCGACGAAGAGCGCGGGGTCGTCCACCTCGACGAGCACTGCGGGCTCTGCGGCGAAGACGAAGCCGGCTGCCTCGAAGACAGCATCGAAGTCGACGTCGTCGAAGTCGACGAACTCGACGTCGACCGCGAAGGCGTCTGACTCGAAGTCGGCAGCGAAGTCCTCGACCTCGAAGTCCTCGGCGACGAAGGCGTCGACCTCGAAGGCGTCGGCAGCGAAGAAGCCCGCGGCGAAGGCAACGGCGTCGAAGTCGGCGGCGTCGAAGTCGGCGGCGAAGTCCTCGGCGACCAAGACATCCGCGTCGACGTCGGCGACCACGGCGTCGACCTCGACGTCGGGGACGAAGAAGCCCGCGGCTGCCACCAAGGCGTCGGCCTCGACGTCAGCGGAGAAGAAGCCTGCGGCTGCGACGACCGGAGCGAACTCGGCAGCGTCCGCACCCACGACGTCGTCGATGTCGGCGGGTGCGGCGGCGAAGACGACGGCCGCGAAATCGGCGGCCCGCACGGTCGCGGAAAAGGGCTCGGCACAGGCGGCTCCCGCCAAGTCGGCCGCACCGAAGTCCGGATCCGCGGCAGCGACGACAGCGACCGGGTCATCCCCCTCGGCCGCGTCGACGTCGACACCCTCGACGACGAAGACTTCCACTGCTTCCACGAAGACGTCAGCAGCGAAGTCGCCTGCGGGCGCCGCGAAGTCCTCGTCCTCCGCGAAGACCGCTGCGACCTCCACCGCGTCGAAGCCTGCTGCGTCGGCGCCCGCCGCGTCCAATTCCACCGCGTCGAAGCCCACCGCGTCGACGTCACCAGCATCGAAGTCCGCTGCGTCGGCGCCCGCCGCGTCCAAGTCCACCGCGTCGAAGTCCGCAGCCGCTGCGGGAAAGAAGCCCGCTGCTGCGAAGACCGCCGGCTCGAGCGCAAAGGCCTCGACGGCGAAGGCAGCAGCGACGACCGCGACCCCGAGTGCGGAGAAGAAGCGCGCCGTCAAGGACGGTGTCGCCGTGCCCGGCCCCCGCTCCGCCGACGAGCAGACCGTCGCAGCGGCGACGGCGGCCGCGAACGCCGCTGTTCCGCCCGCGGCTGCGGTGAGCGCCCCGGCGGCGGCTGAGCCCGCTCTGCCCCCGGCCCCCGAGGAACTCGAACTTCCTCCGGCGCCTCCGGAACCGGCGCTCGCGGGTGCTGCTCCCGTCGGCGCAGCTCCCGTCGGCGCCGCCGCCCCCGGTGCGCCAGCGGCGGCCCCCGCCGCGGCACCTGTCCCCCCGGCTCCCGCAGCCGCTGCCCCCGCAGCTGCAATGGCCGCCCCTGCCGCGACCACCGCAGCACCGGCCGCGGCTCCTGTCGCCCCGCCGGCAGCCCCAGGCACTCCGGCCGCCCCGGCGGCCCCGGCGGCTCCCGCCGCTCCTGCCCCGGCTGTGCCCGCCGATCCCTCCGCCGGTGATCCCGCCGACGCCGAGGTCCATGTCGGCACCGACGCCGCCTATGCGGGCAAGGAAGCCGACAACGTCCAGTTGCGTCGCCCGCTGCGCAACATCTCCGAGGTCCGTCACTTCTTCCGCACGAACCAGACGCCGATCTACTTCATCGGCGCCACTCCGTTCAACCTGCTCGGCCTCGACCGCTGGGTCCGCAACTTCTCCTACATCACGTACTACGACGGCTGGGACGGCGCCCACCCCCGCGTGTTCTCGCCCCGCTACAAGCCGTTCGTCGAGTTCGAATCCGGCGAGGCCATCAACAACTGGCTGCTGCTCAACGCCGAGGTCCGCGCCCACATGACGCGCAACGTCCCCCACGGCGAGCGCCCCAAGGTCGCCATGGTCTTCTTCGACGAGGAGACCGAGCGGATCTGCCGCGAGCTCGGCTACGACCTCATCCTCCCCTCGGCGAAGCTGCGCAATCAGCTCGACTCGAAGATCGAGACGACGAAGCTCGGCAACGAGGCGGGCGCCTACTCGGTGCCGAACGTCCTCACCACGGCCGACACCTATGAGGAGCTGACGAAGGCCTCGGTCGCCGAGGGACTCGGCACCGACCTCGTCGTCCAGACCCCCTACGGGGATTCGGGCAAGACGACGTTCTTCATCGCCTCCGAGGAGGAATGGGACAAGCACAAGGACGACATCATCGGCGAACAGCTCAAGGTGATGAAGCGCATCAACAACACCCCGGTCGCCGTTGAGGCCGTGATCACGAGCAGCGGCGTCGTCGTCGGCCCGTTCCTCACCGAACTCGCCGGCTTCCCCGAGCTCACCCCGTACAAGGGCGGCTGGTGCGGCAACGAGATGACCCCCGACGTCCTCACCGCCGACCAGCGCGGGCGGGCCCGCGAACTCGTCCGCCGGATGGGCGAGGGACTGCGCAAGCGCGGCTACCGCGGGTTCTTCGAGGTCGACGTCCTCGTCGATCTCGACACCAACGACGTCTACCTCGGCGAGCTCAATCCCCGGATCTCCGGCGCCTCGGCGATCACGAACGTCACCGCGGGAGCGTACGCCGACGTGCCGCTGTTCCTCTTCCACCTCCTCGAGTACCTCGACGTCGAATTCGACCTCGACGTCGATGAGATCAACGAGCGGTGGGAGGAGCTCTCCGGTGCGGACGAGTGGAGCCAGATGGTCATCAAGGAGACCGCGCCGATCACCGAGTACATCACCCACTCGCCGCTGACCGGCCAGTACTACCTCGACCAGTACGGCACGCTCACCTACAAGCGTGCCGCCCTCGACTGGCACCCCCTCCAGAACGGCAGCGAGGTCTTCTTCCTCCGCATCTACGGGGCCGGCGAATACCGCTGGAAGGGCGCCGACCTCGGCGTGCTCGTGACGAAGAACCCGCTGCAGGTCGATGCCAGCGGCAAGAAGTCGCTGAGCATCCGCGCCAAGCACTTCATCGATTCGATCCGTGCGATGTACGCCGGTGTCCCCGTCGCCGCAGAGGATCCTGCGCCGACGATCGGCGGACCCGGGGCCAAGGGCGACTGATAGTCTCAGTCCGACCCCCAGCACAGATCGAAGAGGTGAAGTGTGTCCGAGACATCATCGGATCCGACCCTGACCGACCCCGCGGAGTTCGTCGACCCCGCATCCGCCGAGGCGGTGGCACCTGCTGAGGCAGCTCTGCCCGCCGAGGCGGTCGAGGTCGACCGCGACAACTGGCAGGACGCCGACAAGGTCCACTGGTCCTTCCAGCACGTCGACGAGGTGCTGCCGACGACGCCGATCTCCCGCGGGGACGGCCCGGTCGCCGAGTTCGCCGCCGACCTCCAGGACCTCGGCGAGGTCGAGATCCCCGAGACGGAGTTCTCCGAGGCCCGCACCGTCCGCAGCGTCATCGACGACTCCGACACCGACGGCTGGATGGTCGTCCACCACGGCACCGTGCTGACCGAGGAGTACTTCGGCGGCATGCAGCCGGAGACCGAGCACCTCCTCATGTCGGTGAGCAAGTCGCTCGTCGGCACCGTCGCCGGCGTCCTCGTCGGGGCAGGGGAGATCGACACCGGCAGGCTCGTCACGGACTACGTGCCCGAGCTCGCCGACTCCGGCTATGCGGGGGCGACGGTGCGCGACATCCTCGACATGCGCTCGGGCATCAGGTTCTCCGAGGACTATCTCGACCCCGACTCCGAGGTGCGCCAGATCGAGCGGTCCATCGGCTGGTCGGAGACCGACCCCGGCGATGCCAAGGGCATGTACGCCTACCTGCGCACGCTCGAGGCGAAGTCCGAGCACGGCGGCCCGTTCGAGTACCGCTCGTGTGAGACCGACGTCCTCGGCTGGGTGTGCGAGAAGGTCGCCGGGCAGAGCATGCAGACGCTCATGTCCCGTGTCCTGTGGTCGCGCATCGGCGCCGAACGCGACGCCCTCATCGCCACCGATCAGTTCGGGGTGGGGATGTTCGACGGCGGGATCAACGCGACCCTGCGCGACCTCGCCCGCTTCGGGTACCTCTACTCGAATCGGGGGCTGTCGCTGACCGGCGAACAGGTGGTGCCGACCTCATGGATCGGCGACACCCTGACCGGCAGCGAGGACACCCGGCAGGCGTTCGCCGACAGTCCCGGAGACAACCGCATGCCGGGCGGGATGTATCGGAACCAGTTCTGGTTCCCCTTCCCCGACTCGCATGCGTTCCTCGCCCTCGGCATCCACGGGCAGATGGTCTACATCAACCCGGGGGCCTCGTTCGTCGGCGTCAAGCTCTCGAGCTGGGGCCTGCCGCAGGACGCGAAGAAGCTCTTCCCCACGATCCGCGCCTTCGACGCCCTCGCCAAAGCCGTCAACTGACACCCTGCGCTCTCCCCTCCCACCGACGCGCGCACAACGAAGTCATTCACGGGTCACTGAAAGTCACGGGGCCGTAACCGGGCCTGATTTCCACTGGCCGGGACTGTAATCTTTGGGCACGTTCCTTCCCAAAGGAGCTGCAGCGCGCGTTCGCTGCCACCGCGGCCCGACATCCACCGCATCGGATGCCGGGCCGCGGCGCAGAGACAACTGAAGGCACCCATGTGAATCCCCATTCGACATCCACCCCCTCCCCCGAGCCCGGCGCTTTCGACCTCTTCCTCGGCCCCCGCATCATCGAGGAGAAGCGGTTCGCGTGCCGGGTGGCCACTGAATTCCCCGACACCGACCTCGCCGTGGCGACGGTCACCTCCCTCTTCGACCTCACCGCCGGTCGGATCCGCATCGCCCGCGACGTCATCGTCGGCGCCGACCGCGCCCAGGTCGACCTCGACGCCCTCGAATCCGATCGGTTCAGCACCCTCCTCGTCCCCCTCGGCGAGGATTCGGAGCTCACCGGCCACCTCGGCGAGGTCCCTCCCGCCGTGCGCCTCCTCCAGGTGCTCGCCCATGTCAGCGTCATCGACCAGCCGACCGTGGCGCTGGCCCGACAGGCGATCCCCCGGCTCGAAGCGGTCGATGCCACCGGTCTGCCGAGCATCGACGAGATGACCTCCCAGCTCGTCTTCGCCGGTCTGCTGCGCATCGACACGGACCGTCCGGGCACCTACGCGATGCCCGGCCTCGTCCGCTCCGTGGCCCGCCGCTTCGACCAGACGCCGGCCCCGAGCGGGCTGACGGCCCGGCGGGCGCTCAGCTGCGAGCTCGAGGAGTCGTTCCGCTCGCTGCTCGACATCGGCACGTTCCGTCTCGAGGCGATCTTCGGTCTCATCGCCGACCTCGAGGCGTGGTCCCTGCTCGCCGAGGTGTGGGCCGAGCGCGGCTTCAACGTCTTCTACCCCGAGTTCCTCACCGCCGTCCGCGCGATCCTCTCCGCCCCTGCCTCGGCGGCGCGCGGCTCCCTCGTCCTCGCCGAGGCCCAGAGCGCTGCCCGGGAGATCGCGAACATCTCCACGCGCACCGGGTCGACGGATCCGCGCGAGGTCCTTGCGCTCGTCACCTTCGACCGCCTCGATGTGCCGACCCTCGAGCAGGAGCGGGTGCGCCTCGACAACGGCGACTTCACCGCCAACGAGGTGGCCGTGATGACGTTGCGCTCGATGCGCGACCGCCGGCAGCACGGCGACCTCGACGGCGGGGTGCGGGCGGCCGAGGAGGGCAACCAGTACCTCTTCGCCCGACAGTCCCAGGCCGCACCCCTGTCGCGTCTCTACGATGCCCGTCTGCTCATGGAGCGCGGGCTCGATCTCGCGCGGTCCGGTGATGTCCGGCGCGGCCAGGACCTCGTCGACCGGGCGGTGACGATCTCCGAGACGATCCTCCCGTTCGACCCGTACCCGCTCGTGCCGGGGCTCGCGATCGCGGCGCTCGGCCATGTCGCCGCCGGGTTCGGCCCGAAGAGCGAGGGCTGTCTGCGCCGGTATGACGAGCTGCGGTCGCGGTTCGACTTCCACACGCTGCAGACGGACTTCATCGCCAACACCCCGCGCCTGCACCGGGCTCTCGACCAGCTCGACCTCGAGGCCTCCGCTGCGGCGATCGCGATCTCCAAGCGCCTGGCCCCGGACCAGCTGGGGTCGCGGGTGTACCGCTACGGGGAGGTCCTCCACAACGTCTACTCCGGAACGGCGGGCCTCTATCTCAAGGAGCATTCGCTCGCGCCGGAGAACCAGGTGACGAACACCGATCTGCAGATCGTCGGGTCCGCGTACTCCCTCATGACGATCCTCACCGTCGCCACCGGGGCCCTGCGGGAGGCGCAGGCGCTCGCGGCGCAGGCGCCCCTCGTCGACCGCAAGCACGGGCTCTCCCGGGCTCGGGTCGGCTTCGCGCTCGGGCAGTACGACGTCGTCGACTCCTCGACCTCGCATGTGCTCATCACGGGCACCGACCCGAAGAAGAAGGGGTCGGCGCTCGCGCTGCGGGCGGCGTCGATGCACCGCCGGGGCCGGGAGACGGCGGCGCTGGCCGATGTCGACAACGCCCTCGACTACTGCATCGTCGCGGGCTCCGTGCTGCCCCTGGCCCTGCTGCCCTCGGACATCAGGGAGGCGTTCGTCCGGGCCACCGCGTCCTCCCGGCAGTGGGATCTCATCGCCGCGACGTTCGAACTCGTCCCGGTCACCGGCGAGGAGCTGCGTGCGCGTCTGCTCGCGCTGCCGCAGACCTTCTTCGAGGCGCAGGTCGAGAATCGTCTGCTCGATTCGCAGGAGCTCGATCTGCTCTTCCGGCTCGAGAAGGCGACCCCGCTCGCACGGATCGCCGCCGACCTCTCCCTGGCCGAGGGCACGGTGAAGAACCGTCTCTCCGCGATCTACCGGAAGCTCGGGGTGCGCAACCGTCGCGACGCCGTCGAATACGGCTACCGCAACGGCTACTTCAGCTGACGGCGGGAGAACGCGCCTGGGCCGGTCGGGGTCGTGACTCCGACCGGCCCTGGCGCGTTCTCGGGTATCCGGGGTGTGTTCAGCTCACGGACTGGGCGCGGGCCTCATCGCGGGCTGCGGCGAGCATGCCCTCACGGGTGGCGATCTTCACCCGCTCACGACCCTCAGCCTCCCCAGCCGCCTTCTCGGCAGCCTCGACCCGGTGGTACCCCTGCCAATCGACGAAATCCACACCCTTGGATTCGAGGAGATCGACGATCGCCGACTCCTCGGGGAACACCGGCTCCGCCAACACTCCGGCATTCCGGTCCCCGAGGATTTGGCCGATCGTCTCCAGGGCGTCACCCTTCGTGTGCCCGATCAGACCCACCGGGCCGCGCTTGATCCACCCCGTCGCGTACACGCCGGGCACCACATCAGCGCCCGCCGCCTCCGCCTGATCCAAGGTGTCGACGACGCGCCCCTCATGGTTGGGGATGACGCCCTTGCGCGGGTCGAACGGCAGCTGCGGCAACGCCGTACCCGCATATCCGACAGCACGGTAGACGGCATCGAACTCCCAGTCCGTCACCACCCCGGTGCCGCGAACATTGCCCGTCCCATCGAGTTCCTGTCGCTCCGTCCGCAGACCAGTCACCCGACCCTCGCCGAGGATCTCGACCGGGGCATGGAGGAAGTGCAGATGCAGACGGCGAGCAGCTCCCGCCGGTTCACGCAGCGTGAAGTCCGTCAGAGTCTTCGCGACCTGCTTGACCTGGTTGGACGATTCGATCGCCTCCAGCGAGCCGTCATCGAACTCGAAGTCCTCCGGATAGACGATGATGTCGACATCCGGCACATGCCCGAGCTCACGCAGCTCGAGCGGCGTGAACTTCGCCTGCGCCGGGCCCCTGCGCCCGAAGACATGGACGTCGGTGACCTTCGAGGACTTCAGACCCTCGTACACATGATCGGGGATCTCCGTGACATGCATGTCATCGGCCTGCTTGGCGAGCACGCGCGCGACATCGAGTGCGACGTTGCCATTGCCGATCACCGCGACCCGTTCCGCGTCGAGCGGCCAGTCCTGGGCCACATCCGGATGCGAGTCATACCAGTTGACGAAATCCGCCGCACCGAACGACCCCTCAAGATCCACACCGGGGATCGTCAACGCCGCATCCGTGATGCAGCCGGTGGAGAAGATCACCGCATCGTAGCGATCCGTGAGCTCATCGAGAGTGATGTCGGTGCCGTAGTCGACGTTGGAGAACAACCGGATGTCGCCCCGATCCAGCACCTTGATCAGGGCATTGATGATGCCCTTGATCCGCGGATGATCCGGCGCCACCCCATAGCGGACCAGACCGAACGGCGTCGGCAGACGCTCGAAGAGATCAATGCTGACGTCGAAATCACGCTCAGCCTTCGTCAGCAGATCAGCCGCATAGATTCCGGCAGGACCGGCACCCACAATGGCCACACGGAACGGACGAGTCATGGTTCACCTCAGGTCTTTCGTTGTCGTTTCAGTCGTCGGTGTCCTGCGGCGGGAGCGCCGCGATGAGGGGATGGTCGAAGCTGCTCGGTCCGAAGCCGGCCGCACCTCCGGGTGAGCCGATGTCGGCGAAGAATTCGACGTTCGCCGTGTAGTAGGACTCCCATTCCTCGGGGACGTCGTCTTCGTAGTAGATCGCCTCGACGGGGCACACGGGTTCGCAGGCGCCGCAGTCGACGCATTCGTCGGGTTGGATGTAGAGGCTGCGTTCGCCCTCGTAGATGCAGTCGACGGGGCACTCCTCGATGCAGGCCTTGTCCTTCACGTCGACGCAGGGCTGCGCGATGATGTACGTCATGGGGTCCTTGTCATGGTCAGGGCGGAGAGGAAGTCGGCCGGGTTGACCTCGGTGAAGGCCCCGGCGGCGTACGGGCTCAGGCGCACGACGTCGCCGACGACGACGACCGCGGGGTTGCGGACTCCGCGCCGGGCGGCTTGGAAGGCGATGGTCTCCAGGGTGCCGACGGTGACGCGCTGCCCGGCACCGTAGCCGTCTTCGATGATGGCGACCGGGCAGTCGCCGCCGCGCTCCCCGCCGGCGAGCACCATCGCCGAGTGCGCGAGGGTGCCGATGCCCATGAGGACGACGACGGTGTGGTCGCGTCCCCCGCCGAGGCCGGTGAGCTGATCGTGGCCGGTGATGACCGTGTACGCGGTCGCGAGGTGGCGGTGGGTGAGCGGGATGCCGGCGACGGCGGGCACGGAGTTCGCGCTCGTCACCCCGGGCACGACACGGGCGTCGATGCCCGCCGCGTGCAGGTGGGCGAGCTCTTCGCCGCCGCGGCCGAAGACGAACGGGTCGCCGCCCTTGAGACGGACGACGCGACGCCCGGCGCGGGCCTGCTCGACGAGGATCTCGTTGATCCGCTCCTGCGGCACCGGGTGGTGTCCCGGGTTCTTGCCGACGTCGATGATCTCGGCCTCCAGGGGTGCTCCCCTCTCCGCGGTGAGCTCGTCGATGACGGTGCGCGCGCCGAGGCGGTCGGCGACGATGACGTCGGCGGCCTCGAGGGCGCGCAGCCCGCGGACGGTGAGGAGGTCGAGCGTGCCCGGTCCGGCGCCGATGAGGAGGACGCTGCCGGGAGCGAAGTCGGTCGTCCTCATGCTCCTGCCTCCGTCGGGGTCTGCTCCGCGGGGGTGTGGATGCCGGCGGCGACGGTCGCCCCGGTCTGCGGGTCGATGACGAGGAAGCCCCCGGCCCGGCCCTGCTCGCGGAAGTCCGGCAGCGGCAGCGCGGTGCTCAGGCGCACCGTGGCTGTGCCGATGTCGTTGCCGGCGAGCACCTCGGCGGGTTCGGAGTCGTTCGTCGTGAGGTTGCGTCGGGAGTCGATCGTCACGATCCCCTTGACCGTCGACGTGCCCGCTTTGACGAGCACGCGGTCACCGGTGCGCAGGCCCGCCGCGGTGAAGGGGAAGACCTCGGCGCGCAGGGTCGTGCGCGCCGGCGGCAGGGACCCGGCGGCGGCGAGCACGCTGCCGCGGGCGGTGTCGATGTCGTCGGCGAGTCGCAGCGCCACCGACAGGGGTGCCCCGGCGGTCTCGCGGGAACCGTCGGCGGTGTCGATGCCGACGACGCGGGTGCGCATCCCGGCGGGGTGGACGTCGATCTCATCGCCGACGCTGATCCGCCCCGAGGTGATCTGCCCGGTCACGGCCCGGTAGTCGCGGTAGGCTTCGGCGTCGAGTCCCGGGGCCAGTCCGCCCTGGGGGCGCAGCACCGACTGGACGTCGAGCCGGAAGGGCTCGAGGTCGGCGGTGTCCTCCTCGATGCTCGGCAGGGTCTCGAGCAGCTCGAGCAGGGAGGGACCGGAGTACCAGGGGGTGTTCGCCGAGGTGGTCGCGACGTTGTCCCCGGCGAGCGCAGAGACCGGGATGAGGTGCGCGGTGTCGAGGCCGATCTGGTCGGTGATCTCCTCGACCTCACGGGCCACCTCGGCGAAGGCGTCCGCATCGTAGCCGAGGAGGTCGATCTTGTTGATCGCGACGATGACGTGGCGGATGCCGAGCCGGTGGACGACGGTGAGGTGGCGCCGGGTCTGCTCGGTCGCGCCGTTGCGGGCGTCGATGAGGACGACGACGGCATCAGCGGTCGTCGCGCCCGTGACCATGTTGCGGGTGTACTGGACGTGTCCCGGGCAGTCGGCGAGGATGAACGAGCGGCGGTCGGTCGCGAAGTACCGGTAGGCGACGTCGATCGTGATGCCCTGTTCGCGTTCGGCGCGCAGCCCGTCGGTCAGCAGGGCGAAGTCGAATTCGCCGCCGACGAAGCCGCGTTCGGCGCTCGTGGCCGTGACCTGCGCGAGCTGGTCGGCGAGGATCGCCTTCGCGTCGTGGAGGAGGCGGCCGACGAGCGTCGACTTCCCGTCGTCGACGGACCCGGCGGTCGCGAAGCGCAGCAGGGTCTTCGTGGTGGTGGGGGCGATGGTCGTCATCAGAAGTATCCGTCCTTCTTCCGGTCCTCCATGGCGGCGGCAGAGATCCTGTCGTCGGCGCGTGTGGCGCCGCGTTCGGTCACGGTGGTCACGGCCACCTCGGCGACGACAGCGGCGATGTCGGCGGCGTCGGATTCGACGGCGCCCGTGCAGCTCATGTCCCCGACCGTGCGGTAGCGCACGGACTTGGTCACGACGGGTTCGTCCGCGCGCGGGGCGGAGAACTCTCCCGTCGCCCACCACATGCCGTCACGGTGGAAGACCTCGCGGTCGGCGGCGTAGTAGAGGGGCGGAAGGTCGATGCCCTCGCGGGCGATGTAGTTCCACACGTCGAGTTCGGTGAAGTTCGAGATCGGGAACACGCGGACGTGTTCGCCGGGCACGTGACGGCCGTTGTAGAGGTTCCACAGCTCGGGGCGCTGGTTGCTCGGGTCCCACTGGCCGAACGCGTCGCGCAGGGAGATGATGCGCTCCTTCGCCCGGGCCTTGTCCTCGTCCCGGCGGGCCCCGCCGAACACCGCGTCGTAGCCGCCGGCGGCGATCGCGTCGATGAGCGGCTGGGTCTGCAGGGTGTTGCGGGTGCCGTCGGGGCGTTCCCGCAGCCGTCCGTCGTCGATGTAGTCCTGGACCTTCGCGACGGTGAGTTCGAGGCCGAAGCGCTCGGCCGTGCGGTCGCGGTAGTCGAGGATCTCCGGGAAGTTGTGCCCGGTGTCGACGTGGAGGAGGCCGAAGGGGATCTTCGCCGGCCAGAACGCCTTCTGGGCGAGGTGGAGGACGGTCACGGAGTCCTTGCCGCCGGAGAAGAGGAGGACCGGCTTCTCGAACTCCGCGGCGACCTCACGGATGATGTGGATGGCCTCGGATTCGAGGACGTCGAGGGTCGTCGGTGCCTGGTGGTCGATGCTCATACGTGCAGCCCGCATTCTGTCTTGGAGAAACCTGCCCAGCGTCCGGCCCGGGGGTCCTCCCCCGGGGCGACGGGACGCGTGCAAGGCTCGCACCCGATCGACGGGTAGCCCTGGGACATGAGTGGATTGACCGGCACGCCGAAGGCGCCGGCGTAGTCGAGGAGGTCGTCGAAGGACCACGCGGCGACGGGGTTGACCTTGATGAGGCCGTTCTTCTCGTCGAACGTGATGAGCGGGGTGTTCGCCCGCGTCGGCGCCTCGTCACGGCGCACCCCGGTGAACCAGAGTTCGTAGCCGGACAGGGACTTCTTCAGGGGCGCGACCTTGCGGCGGGCGCAGCACAGGCCCGGGTCGCGGGCGAAGAGCTCGGCCCCGAATTCGGCGTCCTGCTCGGCCACGGTCTGCTCGGGGAGGACGTCGACGATGCGCACATCCATCGTCCGGGCCACCTCGTCGCGGGTCTCATAGGTCTGGGCGAAGTGGTAGCCGGTGTCGAGGAAGAGGACATCGACGCCGGGCATGTACTGGGCGACGAAGTGCGGCAGCGCGGCATCGGCCATCGAGCACGCGACGGCCGCGGCCCGGGTGTCGACGTTCCGCGAGACCCAGCGGATGACGTCGGCGGGGGCGGCTTCGGCCACCCCGTTGTCCGGGTCACCGGCGAGCTCCCGGTTCCCCGCCTCGGCGAGGGCACGGAGATCATCGAGGGTGCGCGTGCTCATACCAGCTCCTCATCGTCGACGCGGTGCGCCCATTCGGAGAAGGTCTCGGATTCGCCGCGGCCGTCGAGGAAGCGGCGCACGAGCTTCTCGACGTAGTCGCTCAAGTTCTCCGCGGTGACCTTGAGGCCGCGCACGGTGCGGCCGAGGCCGGCCTCGTCGCGGTCCTGCGAGGCCAGTCCCCCGCCGACGTGGACCTGGAAGCCGGGCTGCTGGGTGCCGTCCTCGGTGGTGACGAGCTGACCCTTGAGGCCGATGTCGGCAGTCTGGATCCGGGCGCACGAGTTCGGGCAGCCGTTGAGGTGGAGGCTGATCGGGTGGGGCAGGTCGATGCCCGCAAGACGGGCCTCGAGCTGCGCGACGGCATCGGCGGCGGTCTGCTTCGTCTCGACGATCGCGAGCTTGCAGAACTCGATGCCGGTGCAGGCCATCGTCGAGCGGCGGAAGAGGTCCTTCCGGCTCGAGAGCCCGAGGGCGTCAAGACCGGCGACGACGTCGTCGATGTCGTCCTCGGCGATGTCGAGGAGGAGGATCTTCTGGTGCGGGGTCGTCCGCAGCCGGGTCGAGCCGTACTTCTCCGCGAGGTCGACGATCTGACCGAGCAGGGTGCCCGACGCCCGACCGGCGATGAGGCTCACCCCGATGTAGTACTTCCCGTCGGCCTGCCGGTGCACGCCGACGTGGTCACCGGCCGTCAGCGGCTTGTCCGGGGCGGGACCGTCGGCGAGTGCGTAGCCGAGGTACTCGGTCTCGAGGACCTCGCGGAACTTCTCCGGACCCCATTCGGCCATGAGGAACTTCAGGCGCGCCTTGTTCCGCAGCCGGCGGTACCCGTAGTCGCGGAAGATCTCCGTGACGCCCAGCCAGGTCTCGACGACCTGGTCGGGGGCGACCCAGGCGCCGAGGCGCTCGGCGAAGCGGGGCACGGTCGACAGGGCACCGCCGACCCAGAGGTCGTAGCCGATGCCGTGCTCGGGATGTTCGACGGCGACGAACGAGCAGTCGTTGATCTCGTGGACGACGTCCTGGCTGGGGTGACCGGTGATCGCGGTCTTGTACTTGCGCGGCAGGTTCGCGAGGCTCGGATCCCCGATGTAGCGGCGGGAGATCTCCTCGATCGCCGGGGTCGGGTCGATGAGCTCGTCGGCGGCGATGCCGGCCACCGGCGAGCCGAGGATGACGCGCGGGACGTCCCCGCAGGCCTCGGTCGTCTGCAGACCGACCGCTTCGAGGCGGCGCCAGATCTCCGGGACGTCCTCGATGGCCACCCAGTGGAGCTGGATGTTCTGCCGGTCGGTGAGGTCGGCCGACCCGCGGGCGAAGTCGTTCGAGATGTCGGCGATCGTCCGCAGCTGCTCGGTCGTGAGCTTGCCGCCGTCGATGCGGACCCGGAGCATGAAGTACTCGTCCTCGAGCTCGTGGGGTTCGAGGGTGGCGGTGCGACCGCCGTCGATGCCGGGTTTGCGCTGGGTGTAGAGACCCCACCAGCGGAAGCGACCGTGCAGGTCATCGGGGTCGATCGAGGCGAACCCGCCCTTGGCGTAGATCTCCTCGATCCGCGCGCGGACGTTGAGGCCGTTGTCCTCGGCCTTGTCGACTTCGTTCTTGTTGAGCGGTTCGTGACCGTCGATCTTCCACTGTCCGTTGGACTTCTTCGGTCGCGCTGCGGCCTTGCCTGCGGGCTTCGCGCCGCGCTGCTCCACATCTGTGGACATAGCCAACTCCCCATGCTGGTGCGATTGCTTGGTCAGTCACGCTACAGGCTAACAGAATTGCTCAACAAATTAGGATGGCCAAAGCCTGTCATGTTTCGACATATGACGATCCGCGACAGCGGAAGACGTTTCCGCAGGGCGGGCTTGACGCAGCCTCAGAGGACTGCCATCATGCGCTCGCGCACGATGTCGACGAGCAGCGGCGACGCTGGTGACGTGCCGTGCAGCAGGGGGGCGGCGAGGCGTCCGCCGACGCCGTCGACGAGGCGCGCGGCGAGGTCGTCGAAGTAGCCGGGGGCGAGGAGGAGGTTGGCGACGACGAGGCGCTCACCGAGGTGGCGCTTCTGCTCAACAATGTCGCGGAGATTGTCGCGTTCACCGGCGAGGAACGCCGTCTGCACGGGCCGGCCGAGGCGGTCGGCGAGGAGGTGTCCGACCGCGCGACTCGCGTCGTTGGCGCGCTCGTCGCTCGAGCCGGCCGCGACGAGGACGACTTCGTCGTCGGCGGTCAGGGCCCCCAAGCGCTGTGCGAGGAGTTCCGCGAGCCGCGCGTCGGGCCCGAGGGTGCCGGCGACGCGGATGTCGCGCACCGCCTCGGGGGCGGAGCCGGCACTGTCCGGGGCGGGGCCGCCGGCGGCGGTGACCGCCTCGGCGAGGTCGACGTGGACGTGATACCCCGGGGAGAGGAGAAGGGGGACGAGCACGCTCGGTCGGTCGGCGGGCAGACGGCGGAGCACCTCGGCGACATCCGGGGCCTGCACGTCGACGTGCCCGAGGATGACGGTGTCAGTGATCCCGCGCTGCCGCACGTCGGCGGCGACCGCCTCGGCGAGCGCGGTGATGACGGCCTGCCCTTCGGGGGACGAGGTGCCGTGGGAGATGAGACCGAGCGCAGGGGTGGGCATCGCCTCATCGTGCCAAGCGGGGACTCGCGCGGTCAACGCCGACGTCACACGGCGTCGTCGGCGCACAGTGCCGTCGGCGCACAGTGCCGTGCGGTTGTTGCGTCGGGTCGGACACCGATGTCGCAGAATGCGCACATCGTCGGGCCCGCGGGCGCGGGGTTCCGCGGAGAGAATGGCATCAGTCCCACCCCGTCATCCCACCCGAGGAGTCCCGATGTCCCCCATGCTCACCGCCCCCGGGATGCGCGCCGTCGTCGCCGCGTCCATGCTCGCGCTCAGCCTCGGCCTGACCGGCTGCGGAGCCGGCGGGGATCAGGACGCGCCCGCCGATGGCGCACCGTCCTCGGCGGAGTCGACTGGGGCGGGGTCGACCGCGCCGAGTTCGTCCGAGGCGGGGTCATCCGAGGAGGCGTCGACGGAGGCGGCACCGTCGGAGGATCCCTTCGCCGACTCCGCCCGCGCCCAGTCATGGGCGAGCGACGAGGGGATGGACATCGACGCCGACGGCAACGGCACGATCCCCGCCGCCTCGCTCGAAGCCGATCTCGTCGATCTCTTCAGGAACAAGTTCGACCTCGAGGTCGAGAAGGCCACATGCGACACGGACATGGAGGTCACGGCGTGGAGCGGCTTCGAGCCCTGCGATGTCGTCGTCAAGGACATGACGTACTTCGGCACGGTCGAGCTCATCGACCACAAGGATGCGATGGTGAAGTACGAGGTGCTGTTCCCGGGACTCAACAAGGACGACGTGAGCTTCTAAGCTGGGAGTGGGTCGCGCACGGAGTTTGTTCGAACAACACCGGCATTTGCGAATATAGGCTAGAGTGGCTCCATGTCACGTCAACGGGCGAGCACCGACAAGGTGCACGGACAGATCCGCGCCGACATCCTCGGCGGCGTCTTCGCGCCCGGACAGAAGCTCAAGTTCGCCGATCTCGGGCAGCGCTACGGTGCGAGCGTGAGCGCGATCAGGGAGTGTCTGACGCGGCTGACGGAGCAGCGACTCGTCGTCGCCGAGCCCATGGTCGGCTTCCGCGTCATGCCGCTGACCGCCGAGGATCTCTGCGATCTCACCGACACCCGCATCGACCTCGAAGTCCTCGCTCTGCGCGGGGCGATCGAGCACGGCGGAGTCGACTGGGAATCCGATCTCGTCGCCGCCCATCACCGCCTCGAGCGCACACCGATGACGGCTCCCGACGCGCCGCGGACGATGTCCGATGAGTGGGAGCAGGCGCACACGGCCTTCCACGCGGCCCTGCTGGCCGGATGCCGGCGCCCCCGACTGCTCGCGATGACCGAGTCGCTGCGCGACGCCACCGCCCTCTACCGCCGCTGGGCGGTGCAGCGGGAGCCGAAGCGCGACGGCATCGACGAGCACCGCGCGATCCTCGAGGCGGCGCTGGCCGGCGACGTCGACGCCGCGACCGAGGCGCTGCGCGCGCACTATGCGACGACGGCGGAGATCCTCTCCGAGGGACTGTCATCGCCCCTCCCCCGCACCCAGGGGTGAGAGGCACTGCTGGTTCGGTGCACGGTGTCAGGCGCAAACTTTTCGGGCACAGGAACGGGCGCGTCGCCGGATCCGCGACGCGCCCGCTCGTCAGTTCGCGGGGACGGTCTCCGTCTCGGTGACGACGACGGATTCGCCGTCAGCGGCCCGTGCCTCTGCGGCCTCCGCGGCCTCCGCCTCGGCGCGATTGCGCTGCGACCACACGATGAACGCGGTCGCCGGCACCGCGGCGAGGGCGAGGGAGGCGAGTCCGCTGGCGACGCCGTACTTCTTCGTCAGCCCGAGCGCACCGTCGACGGAGTACTCGCCGGGGCCGGTGAATCCGAGGACCCCGGCACCGGCGGCGTAGAGCAGCGGCAGCTCGTATCGGCCCTTCATCGCCCACAGGCCGTTCTTCGCATTCACCGAGGCGGCCACGGCGAGGGTGCCGCTGACCATCGCCGCACCGAGCGGCGTGCCGGCCCCGAGGAGGAGCATCCCGGAGCCGACGGACTCCGTGGTCGCGGCGAGCTTGACCATCGACTTGCCGGGGACGAAGCCCCACTTCTCGAACATCGGGGCGGTGCCCTCGGGTCCGCCCCCGCCGAAGAGCCCGAAGGCCTTCTGCGAGGCGTGCCCGAGGATGAGTCCGCCGACGACGCCGCGCAAGAGCAGCAGTCCTGTGTTCATGGTGTCTCCTAACGGTTGAGCTGCTGGTGGACAGGTGGTGCGGTCAGCGGGAGAGGATCGCGGCGGCGGCCTCCCGCAGGGCGGCCTCGGGATCGGCGACCATGTCCGGAGCCCGCCACCCGATGTAGCGGTCGGGCCGGACGAGCACGGCGCCGCCGTCGCCGACCTCGCGCGCCTTCGCCCAGGCGCCGTAGGCGTCGTCGATGTCCTCACCGCGACCGATCGACCGGGTGCGCAGCGGGATGCCGAGCTCGGCGGACACCGCCTCGGCGGCGTCCTCCCATGCCTTGCCGCCGATCCCGGTGAGCAGGGTGAACTCCCCGCCGCCGGTGAGGTCGAGGGTCGAGACCTTCCGCCCGTCCGCCACGACCCACACGTGCGGCAGGTAGGCACCCGGCCACGTCGTCGGCTGGTAGTAGAGCTCGGCATCGCGGGTGTAGGCGGGCATCGGCTCACCATCGGTGACGGCCGCCGTCGACACGTAGCGCTGACCGAGCTCCACACCGTGGGCGTTGAAGTGGTACTCGTTCTGCGCGAGCACATCGTCGAGGTGACTGCGGCTCGCCGCCCCGGCCGGGGTGTCGCTGAAGAACTCGTCGAGCGCGGCCTGCCCTTCGGCATCGGTCTGCCCGATCCGGCAGCCGAAGGCCGAGGGCACCTGCCCGAAGGCCTGCACACTGGCCAGGGCCCGGTCGACGACCTGGCGCCCGACGGGCCGGCGTTCGGCGTCATACGTGTCGAGCAGGTCCGGTCCGGCGAGGCCGGTGACGACGTGCGCGAGCTTCCAGGCGATGTTGTACCCGTCCTGCACCGAGGTGTTGCTTCCGAGGCCGTTGGCCGGCGGGTGCCGGTGGGCGGCGTCCCCGGCGAGGAAGACGCGCCCTTGGCGGTAGGTCGATGCGACGAGGTGGTTCATCTGCCATTCGCTCACCCCTTTGATCCGCACGTCGACGCTGGGATCGCCGATGACCTTGCCGATGCGCTCCTGCAGTCCGTCCTCGCTCGTGTCGATCGTCTCCGTTTCGGGGTCGTAGACGACGATGAGCACCCATTCGGTCCACGGCCGCACGGTGACGAAGGTGCCGGCCCCGAGCCAGAAGTCGCGGCCGGGCTGGATCGTGAAGAAGAGCGCTCCGGGGCGGTGTGCGCGATACTTCTCGAGGTCGGCTTCGATCCAGATGTTGATCGCCGAGCCGAGACCGGTCTCCCCGTCGAAGGGGAAGCCGAGCTCCTCGGCGATGAGGCTGCGACCGCCGTCGGCGGCGACGACGTACTGTGCCCGCACGAGGTAGTGCTCACCGGTCGCACGATCGAGCATCTCGGCCTCGACGTGGTCGGCGGTCTGGCTGATCGCGACGAGTTCGGTGGAGAACCGCAGGTCGCCGCCGAGGTCCTCGGCACGCCGGCGCAGGATCGGCTCGAGGTCGTGCTGGCCGATGTTGCACATCGAGCTCGGGCTGGCGTTGGCATAGTCGGCGCGACGTGCCGGTCCGCTCCCCCATGCGTCCATCCGGGCGAGCTCGCGGCCGGCGACGCTCGTGGCGAAGACGTTCGTGCCCATGCCGTCGCCGGGGAGGGAGGCGGCGAGCACCTCGTCCTCGATGCCGAGGTCGCGGAAGATCTCCATCGCCCGCTGATTGGTGATGTGGGCCCGCGGGGTGTGCGCGGTGCTCGGGAACTTGCTCACGGTGATGGCGTCGATGCCGTCCCTGGCCAGGCACGCAGCGGCGCTGAGTCCGGCAGGGCCGGCGCCGACGACGAGGACGTCGGTGGTCTCGATTCGCATAGTGGTCGTCTCCTGCCGCTCAGATCGTGTGCATCGCGGAGTCGACGACGAGGTTGGCGGCGTTGATGCCGCGGTTGTCCATGAGCGCGAAGGACGCGTCGACGATGTTGTCCGGGGTGGGCAGGCGCTTGCCGGGGGTGCGCTGGCGCGCGGCCTCATAGGCTTCGGCGCGCACGGGGTCCGCGTTGTCGACGGCGTCCGTGCCGCCGACGACCCCGGGGGTGATGACGTTGACGCGCACCGGTGCGATCTGCACGGCCAGGGAGGTGGCGAGGCCGACGACGCCGGCGTTGGCCATGGAGATCGTCGTCGAACCCGGGAACGGCCGCCACATCGACAGGCCGCTGAACATGAGGACGGATCCGTCGGCGGCGAGCTTCGGCAGCGCGTAGTGGACGCTCGTCGCATAGCCGACGTTCTTCATCAGCGAGGTGTGGGCGCTGTCGTCGGGGCGGAAGTCCCTGATGTCGTTGTTGTCGCGGTCGAGGGCGACGAGGACGAGGTGGTCGATCGGCCCGTCGACGGAGTCGAAGAAGGCCTGGAGCGACGCCCAGTCGGTGAGGTCGCAGACACCGTGGCTCGCGTTCTCCCCGAGTTCGGCCGCGCGTTCCGCGTTGCGCTGCGGGTCCCGGCCGGTCACCGTGACCCGGTCCCCGCGGGCCACGGCGGCGCGGGCGATCTCGAGTCCGAGGCCGCGGGTGCCGCCGATGACGACGATGTGCTCATTGGTGGTGCTCTCCGGCATGATGCCCTCCTGAGTCGACTGCGTTGTCGCGTGACATCAGTTCTACACGAGAACTTTCGAAGCCTCAAGATTTTTTCGAATATTCTCATGAGAGGTGGAGGCGGCGTGGGTTCGGCAGGGGATCGCTGCCCGACTCAGGAGGGAGTCGCGGCGTCCGCAGTGTCAGCGGATCCCGGAGGGTTCGCGGCGTCCCACCAGTCGAGGACGCGCAGGGCCTGGAGGGTCACCCACTTCGACGGTTCGCCCGCGGGGACGTCGACGTGGAACCAGACGTCGCCGGCCAGCCGGTGTCCCATCAGCCATGCGCCGTCGGCCTGGCGCTGATCCCGGATGCGTTCGATCGCGTCGGCCAGACGCGGATCCGGCCGCCTCCCGTCGGTGAGCGCGGCGTCGCGGAAGTAGTCCGCGGCGGCGAGGATGCTGTAGTGCCAGCGCCTGGGGTGCGCGAAACTGAACGCGTTCATCGAGAATGGCTCGCCGGTGCTCAGGCGCCGATAGAGCCCCCGCGTCAGCAGATACTCCTCCCCCGCGGCACGCGCCAGCGCGACCCGAGCGCCGTCGCCGGTGCGCTGCTGATAGTCGAGAAGAGCGCCGAGGGCGTTGAGGGTCGAGTGGAAGGACGACCGGGTCGAGCCTTCGACCCATTCGCAGTTCCAGCCGCCGTCGTCGAGCTGGTGGTCGAGGAACCACTGGGCGATCCCGTCGACGTCGGCGCCGAGCCACAGGCCGTTCGACAGGGTCCACGCATTGATGCACACGTCGACCTCCCCACCCCAGTAGGGCAGGTCCTTGAACTCCCACCGCACGGGCGCGAGCTTCTCCGCGGTCCCGGCGAGCACCTCGGCGTCGATGCCCCATTCGCGCAGGTCCTTGAGCGCCCACGTCGTCGCCGTCCACGGCTGCTCACCCTCCCAGCTGAAGTCGGCGGGGAAGAACGGACCCCCGGCCCACTGGCCGTCGGGGTCCTGCCGCGCGAGCAGGTCGCGCCCGAACCCCTCGGTGGCGACCGTGGCCCGGGTGGCCTGCCAGGTGTCCTCGTCGGCCCCGAGGAGGTCGCGCTCGACCTGCCAGCGCAGCGCCGGATCGGAGTCGAGCAGCCAGTCCCTCATACGTGTGTCGATCATCGTCGATCTCCTCCACAGTCGGCTCGGAGCCCACTCATGACGCGAGTTCCGCTCACGGCCACCAGCCTAGTCCCGGTCGCCCCTGACGTCACGGGTCTGTGCGCGCGACATCGGCGGCGAGCATCCCCGGCCACTCAGCGAGGTCGGCCGGTGTCCGGGTCATCGGAAAGCTGACAGTGTCGTGGTCCGTGCCAGTTCCAGCCCTTCGCGCAAGGGTCGCTGTCGATGCTCCGCTGAGAGGATCTCCACTCCCCACGGGCCAGCGAAGCCGATGGCACGCATCGTCTCGACAAAGCCGGCCACGTCCTGCACCCCCTCCCCGATGAGTCTGCGGTTGTCCCGGGTGTCTTCGAAGAGTGTGCCGACCACCTCGGCGTCTGCGTCGCAGAGTTCGACACCGAACACAACGTCAGCGTTCACACTCTCAGACAACTCGGCAAACGACGTTCCCGCACGGAACACATGCCAGAAATCGATGATGAGACCAGCGGCCGGGTGCGCGACTTGATCGATGAGCTGAGCACCCTGCGGGACCGTTGCGATCATTCCGAACGGGAAGGGCTCCAATGCCACGCGTGTTCCGTGCGCTTCGGCTTCGATCGCCAGACGCCGGAGGGCCTTGACGAACGGTTCGAGGTCATCGACCTGCGGTGCTATCGCGGTCGCGATTTTGATGAACGACGCACCGAGAGACTGCGCAGCGTCGAGCAGATCATCCCAGTCCCGCCGCCAAGCCCCATCGTCGGTCCACCATCCGGAGCACAACTCGACTTCGACGTGCGTCAGCTCCGACGATCTGATGTCGTCAGCCAAACGGTCGTAGCCGATGGAAGCCCGCACACGGCGCAGATCGTCGAGAACGAAGCCCAGGCCCGCCCATCCAGATGCCGACACCTCACGGACACGCGTCTGGGCATCGTATGGGCTCAGTTCGGATGCGCGCAGCGGTGCAGTGTCTCCGGCGCTGGTCCAACACGAGGCGATCAACGCAGGTTCGGTCATGACTCGTCTCTCAGCTTCTTCCAACCCCGGAAGTCATAGGCCATTCCCGACTCGATCCCCTCTTCCATCGTCTCCAATGAGATGCCCCGTGTTTCGGGAACCTGGGTGGCGACGAAGATCAGGGCAATGACACCGACCCCGGCGAACACGAAGAACACTCCTGAAATGCCGATCGCAGCGACCATAGAGGGAAAGACCAGAGCGATAACCCCGTTCATCCCCCACCCGAAGAGCTGCGAGATGCCGATGCCGACGCCTCTCATGGGCAGAGGGAACACCTCGGCCAGCCATACCCAGACCGCAACGTTCAGGAAAGTCTGCATCGAAGCGACGAAGCCGACGATGAGGGCGAGGATCACCCAAGCACGGAGGGGGTTGTCTTCAGACATGTACATCGAGCACAGTCCGATGAGCAGATGGAAGGTCGTCGTGAGCGTGAGTCCGATGAGGAAGGTCGTGCGGCGGTCGACTCGGTCCATCATGTACAGCGCGACGAATCCTCCGATCACTGCCACGACTCCGGGGGCGATGTTCGCGATGAGGGCCGCATTCGCCGCGAAACCGGACTCGATGAGGACGATCTGTCCGTAGTACATGATCGAGTTGATGCCGGTCAGCTGCTGGCACACGGCGACACCGATGCCGACGAGAACGATCCTGATCAGCCACTTGTTGAAGACGAATTTCCGGTAACCGACTCGTTGGTCACCGGTGGTGGCTTCGGCAACCTGCTCCACAGCACCGAGTTCCGCGACGGCACGCTCTTCGGTACGCACGGTTCGCAGCACAGCCAACGCCTCTTCGTGTCGGTCGTGTTCGACAAGCCATCGCGGCGACTCCGGCATCCGCAGCATTCCGATGAACAGGCAGATCGCCGGCAGCGCGCAGACGGCGAACATCACGCGCCAGATGCCGTCGATGTGTCCCCAAACATTGCCGATGATGGCGTTGACGACGAAGGCTGCCAGCTGGCCGGAGACAATCGCGACTTCGTTGCGTCCGCTGATCGAGCCACGGATCTCGTAGGGTGCAAGTTCGGAGAGGTAGACGGGAACCACGATCGACGCACCGCCGACTGCCAGACCGAGCATGATTCGCCCGGCGACGAGCACCTCCAGGTTCGGCGCGAAGACAACGACAAGTGTTCCGAAGAAGAACAGACCCGACAGCATGAGGATAGTCCGCCGGCGCCCGATCATGTCACAGATCTTTCCGCACGACACCGCGCCGACAGCGGCAGCGAAGACGAGGGAGCTCGTCACCACTCCCTCGCTGACCGCTGTCAGACCCAGTTCCTGGGACATCGGGCGGAGAGCACCGTTGATGACACCGGTGTCATAACCGAAGAGCAATCCTCCGAAACACGCGATGATCGAAATCAGACCGATCCGCTTCCGGTGAGGACCGGTCTTGGGCATTGTCGGCAGCGCCGAGTCGTTCGATATTACTGAGTTGGCAACCATGGTGGTCTCCTATGCTGGGTGCTTCTTTGCACTGCGGGTTGCGCCTGAGCGCTGACCCGGGTCGGCGCTCAGGCGCCGCGGTCGATCTTGACTGCACGTCCTTCCCTCGCTGAAAGTTCTGCGGCATTGGCGAGGACGAGCGCCTCCCGGCCGTCGGCGAACGTCGAACATCTCGAGGCTTCTCCACGAACCAGCTTGCAGAACTCGCGAAGCTCGTCGACGTAGGCCTCGGCATAGCGTTCGAGGAAGAAGTGTTGGAACGGGGCTCCCGCCTGTACCGCCGAGGAGTTCGAGTACCTGAGGAGGCTCGTTCCGGCGTTGCCGACTTCGAGCATTCCCCGGCCGCCGAAGACCTCGATGCGCTGGTCGTAGCCGATCGCGCTGTGCCGCGAGTTCGCAATCGTGATCTGGGCGCCCCCAGCCGTGCGCATGAGCACCGTAGCGGTGTCGAAGTCGCTGAGCTCGGCTGCTCCTTCGTCGAACATCTGAGACCCGGTGGCGAACACCTCGACGATGTCGGGCGCGAAGAACCGCGCCATGTCGAAGTCGTGGATGGTCTGATCGCGAAACATTCCTCCGGTCGTCCGAAGGTTCTCGATCGTCGGTGGGGCCGGGTCACGACTGATGATCATGAGCTGTTCGAGGTCGCCGACGTCACCGGCCAGAAGGCGCTCCCTTGCGGCGGCGAAGCTGCGATCGAATCGCCGGTTGAAGCCCACGGCGAAGGGGACGTCGGATTCCTCGACCATCGGAGCCAACTCGTCGACTCGCTCGATGTCGAGATCGATGGGCTTCTCACACAGGATGGGGATCTTCGCCTTGATGGCCTCGGCGATGAGGCCGGCATGAGTCGAAGTGGGGGAGGCGACGATCACGGCGTCGATTTCGCCTGAATCGAACGCCCGGCGGGGCTCCGCCGAGGCGGAGGCCCCGTGCTCGGCGGCGATCCGCTCGGCACCTGCGAGGTGGGGGTCGACGACCCAGGTCAGGACGGTTTCCGGCAGTGCTGCGATGCTGGCGGCGTGGACCTTGCCGATGCGTCCGGTTCCGATCAGGCCGAAGCGAAGCTGTTCGCTGGACATTGGTGGGTTCTCCTTGTGGTGGAAAAGGGTTGCATGGACGGAGAGGGAGGCACAGTGGATTCGTCACCACTCGATTCGGGTCGGTCGTCCCGTGCGCGCGGACTCCTCTGCCGCCATGGCCAGTCGAGCGGCGACGATTCCCGCCGATGGCGGAGTGAGCGAGTCCGTTTCCCCTCGCACCATGGCGAGGAAGTGCCTGATCTCACCACGGAATGTCGCCGCGAAGCGATCCATGAAGTCTTCGTACGTGGTCACCGCGGGTGCTGTGCCGGATTCGAGAGGTTCAACCGGTGTATGGTCATCGACACCAGCGGAGAACGCCGCGTCGCTGCCGTAGACCGATGTGGCGACGTCCTGTCCTGACGCCACATTGCGCCCGCCGCTGACAAGCGCCTGGCTTCCTGAGGCGAACGTGATCACCGCCGATGCGGTGTCGAAATCGTCGCAATCTGAGTAGACCTCGGCATCGAGGACGCCCCCGGTGGCGTAGACGGACACAGGCCGGTCGTCGAGAAGCCAGGGAATGGTGTCGAAGTCATGGATGAGGAGGTCACGCCATATGCCCCCTGAATGCGGGATGTAGTCGGGATCAACGTGTCGGTGGTCATGGTTTACGGCGTGAATCAGGCGGATCGGGCCCATGGAGCCGCTGCGGATGCGCTGCCGCAGCCTCTGATGACCCTCGTCGTATCGCCGGTGGAACGCGACCATGATCGGCACTCCGTGCGACTCGAGCTGTTCAGACAGCTGGGGGATCTCAGCCAGGTCGAGACTCAGAGGCTTCTCGACGAGGCAGGGTACGCCATGCTCGACGGCATACCGAGTCAGGTCCGGATGCGTACCGGTCGAGGTCGAGATGATCACTCCGTCAAGACCATCGGCCCACGCGTCTGACAGCGTCCGCATGGAGATCTTCGGTTCCGCTTCGACCTCGCTTTCAGCCGAGAGCGAGACGGTGAGCGACTTCCGCGTTGCGTCGAGCCGGTCCACGCTGCGGCCGATGAGCACCAGCTCAGCGTCGGGGGCTTCCAGGACGACGTTGCGCGCGTGGAGCTGTCCGATCCGACCGAGTCCGACGACCCCGATGCGCATGCTCATCGGACTTCCCTCACGATCGATCGAAGATAGTCAAGGCTCTCCCGCGCCTGCGTCATCGGCCCGTCGCCCGCTTCTGGGTCGGCAACGACGACGGTGTCCTGTTCGAGAGTGAACCACCCGTCGAAGCCGGCTTTGACCAGAGTGGTCACGATCGCACGAATGTCGATATCTCCTTGGCCCAGCGGCCTGTACATTCCACCGACGACCGCGTCGTAGTATGTCGAGTCCCCGGCGCGCACCTGTCGGGCGTGGGAGAGCGAGACGTCCTTGAGGTGAACGTGGGAGATCCGTTCGGGATGGTCCTTGACGAAGGCCAGCGGGTCGATGCCCCCAATGAACATGTGTCCGGTGTCGAAGCAGATGTCGACGGCGCTGCCGTTGAGGACGTGATCGACATCGTCCGCAGTCTCCACCATCGTCCCTACGTGAGGATGAAGTGCAACCCTGACGCCATCTGCGGCCGCTCGCGAGACGATTCTGTCGATGTTTGCGCACAGGGTCTGCCACCCGTCGTCATCAAGGGGCGGCCTGACGTGATCGTAGCCGTCGATTCCGGTGGCCGCCGCGAGGACGAGGGTATCCGCTCCGGCAGCGACGAACGAACGCAGTTCCGCTTCGATCTGCGGGAGAGGATCAACCTCCGGGTCGTGGATGACTGCCGGGACGAAGCCTCCGACCGAACGCATGGAATGACGATTCAGGAGCTCTGCTCTGGTCTCGGGATCGACTGGCAGGAAGCCCTCCGGCCCGAACTCAGTGGCGTCGAATCCGAGCTCCTGCATCTCCGTGAGCACCCTGTCGGGCGCGAGTTGATAGCCCCACCCGGGGACCTCGCAGACTCCCCAGGAGATCGGGGCAGCTGCAATCCTGACATCGGCCATCATCGGACTCCGTTCTGTGTGAGGGGACCGCCGAAGCTGAGGTCGGCGGCGTTGACCACTGCAGTTGGACGTCCACCCTCGAGCACGTTCCTCACTGCCTGTGCCGCAGCGACGAAGGTCGCGCGACTCGATTTTGTCGTCAACCCCATGACATGTGGGGTGAGCACCGTTCGGGGATGCTGGTAGAGGGGATGCGGTCGGGGCGGCTCCGGGTCGAACGAGTCCAAGCCGACTCCGGCGAGTCTCCCCGATTCGAGACCCTCCAGCGCCGCGTCTTCGTCCACGAGTCCGCCGCGGCTGGTGTTGACGAGAATCGTGCCCGGCTTCATCTGTTCGATCATTCGGGCATTGACCATGTGCCGAGTGCTCTCGGTCAATGGCACATGCAGGGAGATGACATCGGAGCCCCGAACGATCTCCTCGAACGTGTCCACACGATTGGCGGAAGGAACCTCGGCGATCGGATCGTAGATGCTCACGGTCATTCCGAAAGCCTCGGCGAGTGCCTTCACGCGCTTCCCGATATTCCCGAAGCCGACAAGACCCAGGCTCGCCCCATCGAGATCACCGACGGGCACCTCCGTGCGGGCCGACCATTGGTCGGAGCGCACAAGGTCGGTCAGCTGCCCGAGCGACTTCACCAGATGGAGGATGTGGGCGAGCGCTCCCTCAGCGACGGCGGTGGAGTTCACACCCGGCGTCACGGCTACCGGGATGCCCCTGTGACTGGCGGCAGCGATATCGATGTCGTCGACCCCGACCCCGGTGCGGGCGATGACTCTGAGTTCGGGCATGTCATCGAGTTCGGCTGGCCCCACCCTGACTGCGGCCCGGACGATGGCTCCTGCAGCTCGCCGGAGTTCGGCATCGTCGGGGGTCGGAACGAATCGCACTCCCGGTCCGAGCACGGGTGCGACAACATCGCTCGGGACCGGCCCCAGGCCGACGACGGTCATCGTCTCAGTCATGGGTCACCGCCGTCTCCGAAGTTGCCCATCCCTGCTTCACGGCCGCCGAGGTACCTTCGACCTGCTCGACAGACTGCCAGTTCTCGTCGGCGATAGCTTGCTCACCTGCGTAGACGACCCTATTGGCCGCCAACGCGTCATGGACGTCGGCATGTGCGGAATCTGCTCCGATATGGGCAAGCAGAAACTTCTTCGCCTCGATGACCTTGAGATCGTCGTAGCCCATCGAGGTGCCGGCCCCGGGCTGAAATTTCGAGAAGTCTCCGAATTCCGGGCCGGCCATGATCCGCGTGAAGCCGACATGGGGTCCGCGATATCCCAGAGCCAGTTCGAGCTCGTTCATCCTCTCGAAGTTCCACCGCAGAGAACCCTCGGTCCCGTAGACCTCGAAAGAGTACTCAGCACGAGGTCCGACGCTCACGCGTGACGCTTCGAGAGTGCCGACGGCTCCTGCGCCCTGGGCATCGGGGCCGAACTGCACGAGCAGTCCCGCGTAATCCTCGTTCTCCACGGGGGCCATCTCCCCACCTTCGACGACGGAGAAATGCGTGCCGCTGCCCATTTCGAGTTTGGGCCGTTCGGCGTAGGCGGTGTTCGACACCCCTGTGACTCGGTCGATGGGACCGACGACGTAGTGAGCGAGATCGGTCAAGTGACCGAGCAGGTCGCCGAGCACGCCCGAACCGGCGAGTCTGCGCACGAAACGCCATGACAGTGCGCCGTTGGGTTCAGAAGAGTAGTCGGCGAAGAATGCTCCCCGTACATTGATGATCCGACCGAGCTGACCTTCGGCGATGATCCGACGGGCATATTCGATGGCAGGAGCATTGCGATAATTGAAGCCGACGGCGGTGACGATGCCCGCATCGTCTGCGGCCTGCGCCACCGTTTCCGTCTCTTCGGCGGACCGACCCACCGGCTTCTCGATCCACAGGGACTTGCCTGCTCTGGCGACAGCTGTGCCGATCTCCTCGTGTAGGAAGTTCGGTGCACAGACGGAGACAACGTCGACGTCGGGATGTTCCAGGACCTCGTGATAATCCGTTGTGGCGGACTCATAGCCGAGCACATCGACGGCGTAGTCGGCGCGGTCCCGGTTTGTGTCGGCGGCGATGACGAGGCGCGGCCTGATGCCGAGTTCGGGGTAGACGACCGAAAGACTGGAGTAGGCGCGGCTGTGGAGCTGACCCATCCAGCCGACGCTGATGAGTCCGACGCCGATTTCGTGCTGTGGAGTGTACATGGTGCTCAAGGCAGTTCCTTAGGTAGCAGAGTGAGGTTGACGTAGGTGCGGCTCAGGGTCTCAACACTGAGACGAGGTTCTGAGCTGCGGCGGCCAGGAGAGTGGAATCCGAGCCCACCGGCAGGAAGCTGAATCCCTGATCTGCTCGCATGGCAGCCGCGTCGGCATCGGCGCAGAGGATTCCTGCGGCAGTGCCATGTCGTCGCGCGGCGGTCACGACGGCCGACAGCGCCTCCTGGAACTCGGGTGCGTCGAAGTCCAAGGGAACTCCCAGGGCGTAGGAGAGATCGAGCGGACCGACGAAGACCACGTCGACGTCCGGATGCGCGGCGATCGCGTCGACATCGGCGAGTGCCCCGACGGTTTCGATTTGGACGATGGTGAGGACATCGCCGTTCGCCGCCGACAACGCTTCTCGGTCCATTCCCCAACGGACCGACCGGTTGTACGTGGCCACTCCCCTATCTCCTGTGGGCGGATAGTGCAGGTGCGGGATGATCGCTTCGACCTCCTCGGCAGAGTCGACTCGGGGAAGCATGACACCTGCGGCTCCGGCATCGAGGACCCGACCGATCCTGATTCGGTCAGGCGTCTCAACACGAACCAGCACTGGAGTGCCGTAGGCTCCTGCCGTGCTCACGGCATCGCCGACAGATCGTTCGTCTCCGCCCCCGTGCTCGAGATCGATGAGCACCCAGTCGAGCCCTGACGCCGCCAGCACTTCCACGGCCATAGCCGATCCCAAGCCTGCAAAGGATCCCAGAGTCGTCTCCCCCTTGCGGATGCGGCCGGCGAGTGCTCCCTGATCGAGTGGTGTCCGGAACGTGCTCACACGTGCCATCGCTGCTTCTCCAATCCCTGTTCGTAGTCGGCTCGGAGTTCATGCACTCCTGCCTGTTCGGCGACTTCGGCGGGAGCGACGTCCCAGAACACTTCCGACCCGGGCAGATCAACCAGGGGAATCGTCGGAACGACGATGGCGACAGGACCGCGTGCCGAACGGGTCCGTTCGAGGACATCGCGCACCTCATCTGAGGTCTCGACTCTGTAGGTCTGAGCGCCGAGACCCTCGGCGATCTCCCGCAGGTCGATGCGTAGGTAATCTCCGGACAGTCTGCGGTCCTCATCGTTGCGGTATCGGAAGTCGTTGCCGAACTGCTCGCCGAACTTCATCATCTGCAGGCGCCTGATCACCTGGAATCCGTGGTTTTCGGAGATCACGTAGGTGATGTCGAGGCGTTCCTGGGCAGCCGTGAGGATCTCCGTGGGGTTCATGAGGAACGTGCCGTCGCCGATGAAGACCGTGACCCGCCCGGTACTCTGCGGATCAGCGAGGCGGACACCGATGCCGGCTGGGATCTCGTATCCCATGCAGGAGAATCCGAATTCCAGGTGACAACGGCGATCATCCGTGGCGTCCCAGACTTTGAGGAGGTCACCGGGCGGACCTCCGGCTGCGGCGATGATGGTGTCTCCGGGACGGGCGTGGTCCTGAAGAAGACCGATTAGCTGGCCCTGGGTGATTACGGCGTCCGTGTCGGGAATGTTGGGGTGGGCGTGCTCAGCTGCATCCTTGTCGAACTGCGTGTCGGGGTCGAGGGCGGCCTGGCGGATCGGAGCCCACCGATCCTTGTGTGCAGCGATCTCGTCTGCCCACGATCCGCTGACCCGATAGCCGCCTAGGGATTCTGCGAGCGCATCGATGCCGAGGCGGGCATCTGCCACGACGGCGGCAGCACCCTGCTTGATCGCGTCGAGTTCTGCGATGTTGATCGACGCGAAGCGCACTTCGGGGTTCGCGAAAATCGTCTGCGATCCCGTTGCGAAGTCAGTCAGCCGAGTGCCCACGCTGATAATGAGATCGGACTGTGCGACGAGCCGATTCGTTGCAGGGTTCCCCTCCAGTCCGATCCCGCCGAGCGCCCACGGTGCCGCCCTCTGCACGGCTCCCTTGCCGCCGAACGTCTCCGCAACAGGGATTCCCGTCGCGTCGGAGAATCGGGCCAGAGCTGTCTGCGCCTGCGAGTAGAGAACCCCTCCCCCAGCGATGATGAGCGGCTTGGTCGAGGAGGCGACGAGTCCTGCGACTTCTGCGATGTCAGTCGGCTGAGGGATGGTGCGTCGGATCTCCCAATCCCGGGGAGAGAACATCTCCAACGGGTAGTCGAAGGCGTGGGATTGGACGTCCTGAGGCAATGAGAGAACGACAGCGCCGGTCTCGACAGGGTTGGCGAGCACACGGAATGCCTTGGGCAATGCGGTGACGAGCTGTTCGGGACGTGTGATGCGGTCGAAGAATGTCGACACCGGCCGAAACGCGTCGTTGACGCTCAAGCTGGGATCCTGCGGGTTCTCGAGCTCCTGAAGCACGGGCCCCTGTCGTCTGGTGGCGTAGGTGTCTCCGGGGAGCAGAAGCAGCGGCAGTCGATTGACTGTCGCGGTCGCGGCGGCTGTCACAAGATTCATAGCGCCCGGGCCGATTGAGGCAGTGACCGCCAATGTCTGAAGGCGACTGCTGGCTTTCGCGAGGGCAGTGCCGGCGTGGCCGAGCGCCTGCTCGTTGCGTCCCTGGATGAACGGCATGTCGTCGGCGTACTGGGCGAATGCCTGACTGAATCCGGCGACATTGCCGTGTCCGAAGATTCCGGCGGCCGCGGGAATGAAGCGCTGTCGATGCTCATCGAGCACAGAATGCTGATTGATGAGGTAGCGGACGACGGCCTGAGCAACGGTCAGTCGCACTGTCGGTTCGTTCTTCATTGGTGCTCCCTGTTGACTCGAATGGTGCTGGGTGATCGGCATGGATTCGCTGTTCGATGGGTCGGGCTACGACCGCCACGGCCGACCGTGGAGGACGACAGTCTTCGCCTCTGTCATCTCTTCGACTGCGGCCCGCGGTCCCTCTTTGCCGATTCCGCTGGCTTTGAGTCCCCCGTATGGCATGAGATCCGCTCGCCAGAGAGGCGTCCAGTTGATGTGGATGCTTCCGGCGTCGACGTCGCGCATGTATCGGATGGCGGCGTCGATGTCATTGGTGAAGATGCCGGCGGATAGGCCGTACTCGGTCGTGTTCGCCAGAGCGATCGCAGTCGCCGTATCAGGTGCATCGGTCACGGCCACAGCGGGTCCGAAGATCTCCTCCTGCGCGAAACGCGAGTGGGGATCGACTCCGCTGACGATCGCCGGCTCGACAATGGCTCCCGATCGATCGCCGCCGAGTTCCAAGGACGCGCCGTCTTCAACGGCGCGCAGAATGGACTCATGGACGCGCGTCGCTTCGCGTTCGGAGATCAGTGTTCCGACTGTTGTCTCAGCCGCGCTCGGATCACCGGTACGATGTTGAGCGACCTCGGCGCGGAGGGCGTCGAGGAAATCGCCGTGCACCGCTTCGTGGACGATGACACGTTGGACCGAGATGCAGACTTGGCCTGCATTCGTGTAGCCGCCGGCGGCGACGGCCGCGGCAGCGAGCGGGATATCCGCATCCGGCAGAACTACGACAGGGGCCGACGAACCCAGCTCGAGCGAGAGCTTCTTCACCCCGGCCACTTCCGCAATATGGCGGCCGATTGCAGTGGATCCCGTGAAGGATACCTTCCTGATCCGCTGGTCCGAAGAAAGCCTGTCGCCGATTTCTCCCCCGGGTCCGGTGAGCACTGAGAGCACTCCTTCCGGAAGTCCCGCATCGACGAAACACTCGGCCAGGGCCAGTGCCGTGAGCGGTGTCGTACTGGCCGGTTTGAGGATGACGGCGTTGCCTGCAGCCAGCGCCGGGGCGATCTTGTGATTGACGAGCAAGGCGGGGTAGTTGAAAGGCGTGATCGCAGCGACGATGCCGACGGGCTGTCGCAGAGTGAAGCCGACCTTGTCGAGCCCGGTTCCGGGATTGGCATCGAGCGGAAGGCTCTCGCCGTAGAGCTGGGTGCCCTCGAACGCGGCCAGTCGGATGATCGATCCCGAACGGCTGGCTTCCCCCTGCGCCTCCTTGAGCGTCTTGCCGTTCTCTGCCGACAGCGTCTGTGCGATCTCCTCGGCTCGTTCGTCGGCCAGGTCCGCAGCGCGCATGAGAATCGAGAAGCGTTCGTGCGCAGGAGTGGCCCGCCACGTCTCAGCCCCGACGACCGCAGCTTCGACAGCCGCATTGACATCGTCGGCGCCGGCGATCGAACACTGCCCCACGACACGGTGATCGTAAGGCGAGACGACGTCGCGCATCGCCCCCGGCCCACTGCCGCGCTGCCACCGTCCACCGATGAGCAACTCATGACGCACCATCGCGTACTCCAAACTTCCAACTCGATTGCATTCCCTCCACTTTGAACCGGTCCAATTCGTTCGCAAGAAGTTCCGCAAGGCATTTTTGGACCGGTCCAATACGGAGACAATGCGAACTTAGTGTGACCCGCCTCATGCTGTCAACCCCCTAGCGCGGATCCGATTTCGCGCTGTCGCGGATCGCCCGTCCATCAGGCGGAGATCCTGCGTGTGTGATGATGTTGTCATGGCGAACACGGGGGCAGATTCTGCGTCGGGTCAGCGGTCACGGCCCACTATCCGCGATGTCGCCGCGCGCGCCGGAGTCTCCAAATCACTGGTCTCACTCGCTTTCACCGATCCACAGAAGGTCGGTCCTCAGCGCCGGGAACTCATCCTCGAAGCCGCTCAGGCTCTCGGCTACGAGCCGAACTTCCTGGCTCGTTCGTTGGCCAGGGACTCCGCGCCCTTCGTCGGAATCCTCGTCGTCAATCTGCGCAACCCGATCTTTGCCGAGATCGCCGAGGCAGTCCGTCAAGAGCTAGATCTCAACGGCGAATACGGGCTGATCACCAGCGCCGCGATCACCGACTCGGATGACCTTCCGAACAGCTACGGTCGCATCGATCCGCGGGTTGTTCGCATGCTGCAGGATCTGCGCCCGAAGGCACTCATCGTCGTCGGAACGGTGCCGGAAGAGGAGGCGATGTTCCGCGGAATACCAACGGTGTACGCAAGTGCAGCACCCAGGCCGAACACCGAACACTCCTCTGTGCGCATGGACGACGCTAAAGGCATGGAGCTCGCCGTCGACCATCTCGTCTCACTGGGCCATACGAGAATCGGATTCATCGGCGGTCGTGGCGGAGCGGTCTCCGCCGGACGAGCCCGGGCTTTCATCACAGAGATGGAATCCCGCGGATTGGAAGCAGTGGTCGAGCCGGCGGGCTTTTCGGAAGCTGAGGGCTATCGCGCGGCAAATGACCTTCTCAGCCGGGACCGGCGGCCCAGCGCCGTCGTCTGCGTCAACGACATTTCAGCGATCGGAGTTCTCGCTGCTGCCGATGATGCAGGCGTGGTCGTGCCGGACGAACTCGCCGTCGTCGGGTTCGACAACATCCCACTTGCCGACCTCAATCGCATCTCATTGACTTCGGTGGACCCGCAGAACCGAGAGATCGGTCGCTTGTCGGCCCTTGCCGTGCTCGAACTTCTCGGAGCACAAGGAACTCCGCCGTCTGAATCACTCATCACTCCCGACCTCGTGATTCGGGGTTCGACGCTAGCCCACCGGCCGCAGGAAGCCCCGCCATCCGATTGACACCGCTGAGCAGACAGTGATCCCAGCCATCAGGTCTGGTGTCGAGCCACATCGGCGGCGAGCATCCCCGGCCACTCAGCGAGGTCGGCCGGTGTCCGGGCGACGATGAGCTCGGAGTGCGGGAGCACCGCGTGGAGAGCCTCGGCCGTGGAGAGCGGATGGGCGGGATCATCGGCCCACGCGAGGATCGTCGTGGGCGTCTCCACCCCGGCGAGCGCCTCGGGGGTGGGCAGGTCGCTGGCCGCGGCACCGCGGAGCACCGCGGGCAGGAGACGTTCGGGAACCTGCGGAGTGGTCTCCGGTGCGTCGGCGAGCGCCGGGGGTCGGACGGCGCTCGCCCCGACGGCCAGGTACTCGGCGATGCCGCCGCCGGCGACGAGGTCGGCCGCTTCGAGGTAGACCTCGGCCTGCGCCGGACGCGTCTGCCAGGCCGTGGGCGGGACGACGAGGGTGAGACCGGAGAAGCGCCGCGGGTCGGCCACCGCGGCGTGGAGGAGGGTGGCTGCACCCATCGACGGGCCGACTCCGTGAACCGTCTCCCCGGGGAAGTGGAGGTCGAGGAGCGTGAGGAGGTCGACGGCCAGACGGGACCAGCGATAGTCGATGGCCGCGCTGCGGCCGGTCGATTCCCCGTGGCCGCGCGCGTCGTAGCGCAGCAGACGGGTGCCGCTGAGGCCGACGCCGAGGTCGAGGTGGAGCACGCGGTCGCGAGCGCGCGACGACGTCAGACCGTGGAGTTGGACGACAGCTCGTCCGCCCTCGTCGCTGAGCTCGGCGGCGATGTCGGCACCGTCGACGGCATGTCTCGACATCACGGACCAGACCTCCCCACCTGCGGCTCCCTGCCGTGGCTCTCACGTTAGAGTAGCGACATGCGTTTGACCAACGTGTCTCACCTCAACCTCCCGTTCGGCCGCCTCTACGGCTACGACGTCGTGACCGGGCCGCTCGGACGCAGGCGCCCGATCTCGTTCGACCAGCAGCGGCATGTGGCCGCCGGGGCCCGCCCCGGATCGTGGATGGCGCTCTCGCTGCGCCTGCCCGGCGACGTCGACCGCGATGCTCTCGCCGCCGCCTGGTGGGCGGTCATGCAACGGCACGGCACCCTGCGCACGGCGTTCTTCACCGATGACGACAACGAGGTGGGTCTCGCCGAGGTCGAGCTCCTGTCCGGTGGCTGGCGTGAGCATGCGATCGCCCAGGGCGAGGCCGTCAACAGCGCCCTGCGCAGCGTCCTCGATGAGGCGTGCACCCCGTTCGCCCGGCCCTCCCACCGCCTCTGCGTGCTCGAGACCGCGGCCGGGTCGACCGTCATCATCGGGGCCGACCATGCGCACGTCGACATGTGGTCGATGCTCGTCATCGCCCGTGATCTCCTCTCCGCACTCTCGGCGATCACCCTCGGCGAGGACCCCGACCTCGATCCCGCCCCGGCGTTCTACGAGCACACCCTGGCCCTGTCCGAACCGGGACCCCCGCCGGAGCGGGTGAGCTCGCGGTGGCGGGAGATCCTCGAGGCCGGTGGGGGCTTCATGCCCCGCTTCCCGCTCCCCCTCGGTGAGTCGACCGCGCACCTCGAGCGGGTCGTCGTCCGCGATGTCTTCGACGTCCACTCCTCGGCGGCGTTCTCCGCCGAGGCCCGGGCCGAGGGTGTCTCGACCCTGACCTTGGCGCTCTCGGCGATGGCGGAGATCACCCGGGAGGTCGGCGGCGGTCCGCTGCGCGCGGTCTTCCCCGTCCACAGCCGGTATGAGGAGCGGTGGAACGACGCCGTCGGCTGGTTCATCACGAACTCGGTCCTCGAGATCACCGACCCGGCCCCGCGGGCGAGCGCGGCAGCGGTGCGGGAGGCCATCGACCTCGGCTCCCATCCCCTCGCCGAGGTGCTCGCACCGTGGGGCGGCATGCCCGAGGCCCCGGGGATGTTCGCGATCTCCTGGCTCGACCTGCGCAGGCTGCCGGTGCGCATCGATTCGACGGGGCTCGACGCCCAGTACGTGGGCGCGACGATCCGCACCGACGGGGTGATGCTGTGGTTCATCCTCGACGAGAACGGCCTCCACCTGCGGTGCCGGTACCCCGATTCCGAGCAGGCCCGTGCCAACGTCGGCGGGTGGCTCGATGCGCTCGTCGCCCGGATGCAGGACATCGCCGCGACATCCTCAGGCGACGCCCTGCGCGTGGCCGGCGAGGAGTTCCGCGTCTCACGGGCCCGCCGCGGTGACGTGCCCGCGATCCTCACTCTCCTCGAAGGCGATGCTCCCGGCGCCGAGGTGCTCGACCGCCTCCATGCCGCGATCACCCGGGATCGCGCCCACTACCTCGCCGTCGTCCGCGATGAGCGCGCCGAGGTCGCCGGGACAATGCAGCTGACGTTCGTTCCCGGGTTCTCCCACGGCGGGGCGCTGCGGCTGGAGATCGCCGGGTTCCGCGCGCGTTCGTACGAACTCGGGGAGGCGATGCTCGCGTGGGCGCATGAGCAGGGCCGCAACCGCGGGGCCGATGTCGCGCAGATGACGACGGAGGTCGATTCGGAGCTCGTCACCGCCCTCGGCTACACGCCCGAGCAGGGGCGGTTCGTCCGCCGACTGGCCGGTGACGACGATGGGTGACTCCGATCCTCGCCGAGGCGGTCCCCGGCTCCTGACCTCAGCCGACGGTTCGCGGTCGGTCAGGACACGGACGACACGCCCTGGGCGCTCCTCGCGCACCCGTCTCGAGTCGCTGGCGACGAGGCTGTCGGTCATCGCCTTCGTCATCGTCGCGCTCGGGGTGGGCGTCTCGATCCGCGGTGAGACCATTCCGCTCGGCGGGGAGGACTCCCTCGGCGCACTGACGGGATGGTGGACAGCACTGACGGCGGGACTGGGATTCGGCCTGTCGTACCTCCTCGCGGGCCGGCGGACGGAGCTGGCGTGGCGACGACGGCTGCCGCTGGTCAAACGCGCCCTCGATCTCCTCGCCCTCACCTCGGCGGTGGCGCTCGTCGCCAACATCGCGATGCACGCGATCTTCCAGGTCTTCCAGCTCGGCTTCCTCGGCCTCGAAGTCGACTGGCTCGGCGGTGCCGCACTGGCCGGGGCGGCCGCCTCTGTGATGACGTACTTCGCCGTGGTCATCGGCGATGAGGTGACGAGCGTGGTCGTCGTCGGTCTCGTCGTCACGGGGCTGTTCATGGGCACGCTGGCGTCGATGATCCAGTCCCCGGAGGCGACGTGGTGGCAGTTCCACTTCTCGCGGCTGGGCAATGACACCGGCGTCAATGGGTATCAGTTCAACGTCTCGCTGCTCATCACCGGTCTGCTGCTGACGACGCTGGCGAACTTCATCGGCCGCGACATCGACCTCGGGCTGCGGCACCGCGGCATCCGGGAGCCAGGGCGCGTGACCGTGCTGACGTGGGAGTTCGCGGCGATCGGTATCTGCATGATCGTCGTCGGGCTGGTTCCCGACGCCGTGAACTTCCCCGTGCACGTCAGCGCGGGGGCGGGGATGGTCGTGGCCTTCGTCGCGTTCTTCCTCACCCTGCTCCGGATGATTCCCGGTCTCCCCCGCGACTTCACGGCGACGTCGTTCACGGTCATCGCCGCGATCGCCGTGTCCATCGCACTGTGGGTGCCGCTGGGCTACTACAACCTCACGGGCATGGAGACGATGGCCGCAGGGGTCCTCTTCGCGTGGCTCTTCCTGCTCGCGCGGATGACGCGCGCATATGCGGAGCCGCCGGTGACGGCTTAGACTCGCTGACGGGCTCGGCAGACTCGCGCACGTGTGCGAGGCCGCCTGCCTGAACCGCCCGTCCTCACTCCTGGAGCGCACTGTGCCAGATTGGCTCGTCATCGTCCTCTCGGTCATCGCGGGACTGCTCGTGCTCTGGCTCGCCCTCATCGTCATCCTGTGGGTCCAGCAGCGGCGCCTCGGCAGGACCGTGAACTGGCGGGAGATCGTGCGTCTCGTCCCCGACGTCGTCCGCCTCATCAGGCGTCTGGCCGCCGATCCGCAGACGCCGACGGGCACGCGGTGGATGCTCGGCGGACTGCTCGCCTACCTGCTGCTGCCGATCGACGTAGTGCCCGACTTCATCCCGGTGCTCGGGTACGCCGATGATGCGATCGCCGTCGTCATCGTCCTGCGCTTCGCGATCCGCCATGCGGGCATGGAAAGCATCGAGAAGCACTGGCCCGGCACCGAGGCGGGTCTGCAGAGCCTGCTCACGCTGACGAACGCGAAACGGCAGGGGTAGGCGGACGCGCGGGTCAGCGATCGGGTGAGCGAACAGCCACGGGAACGGACGAACACGCGCGTGAACGTACGCCCCAGGTACGCTCCACGCTGGTATCCCGCCGCTCGTTCAACACTTGGCGCGTTCATCACCGCTCCGGCGACGCCGCGGCCGCTCGTTCAACACTTGACGTGAAAATCGCGCCTTCGGGGACGACATTTTCACGCGAACTGTTGATCGAGGGGCCGCCCTGTCGATTCAGGGCCGCTCGAGCGCCGGCCCGCGGGGTGTTGTGGATGTACTTGACGAGTGGTTTCAAAGCGCATCGTAACCGCATTATCGGCGGTGGCTGAGAATTGAAAACGCCCCCCACCCGGAACAATCTTCCCAGGTGAGGGGCTTATCGAGTAGCGCGGGGGAGGCTCGATCTCCCGACCTCACGATTATGAGTCGTGCGCTCTAACCAGCTGAGCTACCGCGCCTCGAATCAAGCGCCGCGGTTTTCACGCGGCACGAGAGCCCCGAAAGGGAATCGAACCCTTGACCTTCTCCTTACCATGGAGATGCTCTGCCGACTGAGCTATCGGGGCAACAGGTAAGAATTTACACGGGGTTGCGCGACCGGGGCAAATCCGTCCCCGGTGACCTCACTCACAGGCCACCCCGCCCAGGCCCCTCCCCTGCGTCGCGCCGGAGCCGCAGCACCATCGGTGCCGCCGCTCGGCCCCGCTCGGATGCCTATTTCACGGGGTCGAACCGACCCGCGAGGAACCCCTGGAGCCGGCCCGGATGATTCGTGATGATCCCGTCGACCTCGGCGTCGAGGAGCTCCCGCCACTCGTTCATCTCATCGGCCGTCCACACGAACACCCCGAGGTCGTTGTCCCGGATCTCCTTGACGATCGACTTCCGCAGCGAGAATCCCCTGAACGACGGATTGATCGCCACCGCACCGAGGCTGCGGGCCGTGGCGATGTCCTCGGGCCGGGGCACCATGCGCAGGAGGAACCGGGTGACCATCGGCAGCAGGTCACGGCATGTGGCCAGCGTGTCGGTGTTGAACGCCTGGACGACCATGCGATCGGCGGTGCCGGTCTCGACGACGAGTTCGGAGATCCTCGCCACCGCCCCCGGCGACCACTCCCCCTTGAGCTCAAGGAGGAGTTCGCCGCCTCGGTGCTGGATGTCGCGCATCACCGCCGCGAGCGTCGGGATCCGGATGCCCATGAACCCCGGTCCCATCCACGACCCCGCGTCGACGAACGAGAGCTCCTCAGCCGTGAGCTTGACGACCGGGCCCTTGCGGTTCGTCGTCCGGTCGAGGTCGGGGTCATGGAGGATGACCGGGACCCCGTCGGCACTCGTCGAGGCGTCGACCTCGATGAAGTCGACGTCGAGCGCTCGCGCAGCATCGACGGCGGCCAGACTGTTCTCGGGAACGACGGCCGAATATCCGCGGTGGGCGATGACGAGCGGGCGCGTGCCCGAGCCGGGTCGCTCGGTGATGCCCCGCTCGCGCAGGAACTGGAGAAAGCTCATGCCTCCACCCTAATTCCAAAGCAGTCATGCCACGCACGCGAATCGGAGAACATCGCCGATCTTGCATTCTGGATACTCGGTGCTCTATCCCCGCCGCCCAGGAGTAACGTACGCTTCTGAGAATCGGTGAACATCTCGGAATCCGGGATGGCGATTCTCCGATCCGACACCGCACCACCGCAGTCCGCAACCGCTCCACCACCCTGTCGCTTGACGAAAGGTTCGCCATGGAGGCCATCTTCGCCGCCACGATCCTCCTCGCCTTCATCGCCCTCGGCGAGTTGGTCTCGATCTGGTCGAAGGCCCGCATTCCCAGCCTGCTCGTCGCGATGCTCGGCGTCTTCATCTTCGCGAAGATCGGCATCGTGCCCGAATCCGTCGTCGACGACTCGATGCTCGTCCAGATCTACACGATCCTCGTCGCCCCGCTGCTCTTCCACATGGGCACTCTCATCCCCCTGCGCATCATGCTCAAGCAGTGGCGTTCGGTCATCATCGCTGTCTCCGGCATGCTCGTCGCCGTCCTCCTCATCCTCTTCATCGTCGCGCCGCTCTTCGGCTTCGAGACATTCGTCGCCGGGTCCGGCCCGCTGGCCGGCGGCATCGTCGCCACGAGCCTGACGACCGAGGGCCTGACCGCCGCGGGCGCCGCCTCGTCGATCATCGTCCTCCCGGCGCTCGTCCTCATGCTCCAGTCGCTGCCGTCGATGCCGCTGACGAACTTCCTCCTGCGCCGGTATGCGACGAAGCTGCGCGACAGCGGCGAACTCCACGAGATGGCGCTGGCCCACCACGAGGAGGAACAGGAGGCGGCGACTAAGAAGAAGCTCATCACCCTGCCCTCCTACCTCGTCGACAATCAGCTGTTCATGCTTTTCCTCATCCTCGTCGGCGGTTCCCTGGCCACCCTGCTCGCGATTCCCACGCAGATCCCGTCGTCGATCCTCGCGCTCATCCTCGGCATCCTCGCCACCGCGATCGGGCTGTCCCCGGACAGGGCGATGGAGCGCTCGAACTCGTTCGGCATCGCGATGGCCGGTGTCATCGCGATCGTCATGGCCCCGCTCGTGACCGCGTCCGTCGAGGACGTCCTCCGCGCCTTCCTGCCGACCGTGACGATCCTCGTCGTCGGCGGCGCCGGCATCGTCATCGGCGGGTTCATCGCGACGAAGCTGCTGCGCTGGCGGGCGCCGCTGGGCATGTCCGTGGCCCTGACGGCGATGTACGGCTTCCCCGCCGACTACCTGCTCACCAATGAGGTCGCCCGGTCGATCGCCCGCGACGACGATGAGAAGGAGGCCCTCCTCAACGTCATGCTCCCGCCGATGCTCGTCGGCGGATTCACCTCGGTGAGCGCTGGGTCCGTCGTCATCGCCAGCGTCCTCGTGGGTCTGCTGTGAGAGATCTCCTCGCCGAGGCGGCCGCCCTCCTTCCCGACCTCACCGCGCTGCGGCGCGACCTCCACGCCCACCCCGAGGTCGGTCTCGACCTGCCGCGGACACAGGCCGCGGTGCTCGAGGCGATCGCCGACCTCGACGTCGAGGTGACGACGGGAACGGGAACCACCTCGGTGGTCGCCGTCCTCCGAGGCACCCACCCGGACCGCAGCGCCGACGCACCCGCGGTCCTGCTGCGCGGGGACATGGACGCCCTGCCGCTCACCGAGGCGACCGCCGAGCCGTTCGCGGCGACGAACGGGGCGATGCACGCATGCGGCCACGACCTTCACACCGCCGGTCTCGTCGGAGCGCTGCGCCTGCTCGCGGCCCACCGCGACGAACTCAGAGGCGATGTCGTCGCGATGTTCCAGCCCGGCGAGGAGGGGTTCAACGGGGCCTCGGTGATGATCGACGAGGGCGTGCTCGACGCGGCCGGGTCACGGGCGATCGCCGCCTTCGGCGTGCACGTCAACACCAGTGAGCGCGGGATCGTCTCGACGAAGCCTGGAACCCTGCAGGCCGGTTCGAGCGTCCTGCAGGTCACGGTGCACGGGCGCGGCGGGCACGGTTCGCAGCCGACCCAGGCCGTCGATCCGGTGCCGGCGCTCGCGGAGATCGTCACCGGCCTGCAGACCATGGTCACCCGGCGCGTCGACCTCTTCGATCCCGTCGTGCTCACGGTCACGCAGCTGAGCGGCAGCGAGGCGGTCAACATCATCCCGGAGCAGGCATCGCTGGGGGCGACGGTGCGCACGCTCTCGCAGGCCTCGCTGGAGACCGTACGGGATCAGGCGACGCAGCTGGCCACGGGCATTGCGGCCGCCCACGGGTGCACCGCCGAGGTGGACTTCGAGGTCCAGTATCCCGTCACCGTCAACGACGACGCCGAGACCGCGTGGGCTGTCGACCGGCTGCGTGACCTCCTCGGCGCCGATCGGGTGGAGGTGGTTGCGCAGCCGATCATGGCGAGTGAGGACTTCTCCTTCGTCCTCGCCGAGGTGCCCGGAACGTACATGATGCTCGGTGCCGGGCGCACCGATGTGCCGGCAGAGCAGCAGGGCGACAACCACTCCCCGTTCGTCATCTTCGACGACACGGTGCTCACCGAGCAGGCCGCGATCCTCAGCCACCTCGCGATCACGCGGTTGGCCTAGGGCTGCTCCAGGGCTTCCGGCGCCCGGCCTAGCGCTTCCGGCGGAGGCGCCACCACCGCGGTCGTCGGCGTCCCGGCTGATCAGGGTCGATGTGCTCCTCGGCGGGCGCTGGGTCCTCAGCTGCGGCAGAGTCTGCGGCCGCAGATTCGGCTGCCGCGCGCAGGGCGGTGCGGCGCTGTCGCCAGGCGACCACCTCGGCGTCGATGTCGCGGGGCGGGGTGAAGACCGGCGGTCCGGTGCGGAGGTCGAGGACGGCTTCGCGCACCCGGGCGTTGAACCCGGTGAGATAGTCGCGGACATCCGACTCCTTGGCGAATGCATCGAGCGTGTCCTCGAGGACGGCGCTCTCCTTGCGCACCTGGAAGGCGGCGGGGGCGACGCCGCTGATGTCCTCGGCGTCGAGCTTCTGCTTGATCCACCAGTCGGGGTCCTCGGAGCTGTGGAGGCCTTTGAGCGGCTTGCCCATGCCCGGCAGGTTGTCGAAGTCGCCGCGTCTGACGGCCTTGTCGATCGCGGATTCCGCGACCGCGTCTCGGTCGGCCAGCGAATTCATCCGCCGAGGTGGTTCCTTCGCTCCCATCGCTGCCCCCTCCACTGTGGTGCTCTCCACGGTAGGGGGTGGATTCGGGCCTGACAATGCGGGGCAGCCGATGTCGGAATCAGAGCTGAACTAGGCGGGAACGCCACAGGGCCCGATGGTCACGCGTTTCCGCTGAACATCGGGCCCTGTGAGTCTGCGTGGCAGATGCAGGATTCGAACCTGCGAAGGCAATGCCGGCTGATTTACAGTCAGCTCCCTTTGGCCGCTCGGGCAATCTGCCGCAGTTGGCGCTCGAAGAGCACTCAAGAAGAATACTAGGCCCGTGTCGCGATTGCCAACTCGGTTGACGCAGGTCACACCGGCCCCTCTCGACTAGACTCGACTGCAGACCAGGCACGGGTTCCGACCGGCATCGCTATCACCTGAAGAAGGAGCTTCCATGGCCAGCGAATCATCATTCGACATCGTCAGCAAGGTCGACCGCCAGGAGGCCGACAACGCCCTCAACCAGGCGGCGAAGGAGGTCAACTCCCGCTACGACTTCCGCGGCACCGACGCCTCGATCGCGTGGAGCGGGGAAGCCGTCCTCATGAAGGCCAACAGCGACGAACGCGTCAAGGCCGTCCTCGACGTCTTCCAGTCGAAGCTCGTCAAGCGCGGCATCTCCCTGAAGTCCCTCGACTCGGGTGAGCCCTACGCATCAGGCAAGGAGTACCGCATCGACGCCTCCCTCAAGGAGGGCATCGACAAGGACGAGGCGAAGAAGATCTCGAAGATCATCCGCGACGAAGGACCCAAGGGGGTCAAGGCGCAGATCCAGGGCGACGAGCTGCGCGTGAGCTCGAAGAAGCGCGACGACCTCCAGGAGGTCATCGCCCTCCTCAAGGGCAAGGACCTCGACGTCGACCTGCAGTTCACCAACTACCGGTGACCATGACGGATTCCGACCGTTCATGACCTCGCGCGACCGCGTGCGTCCGACATAAGTCGAACCGTGACGCCGTGCGCCATGAGCGGCGCGGTGGACATGCCGACCTTGGCACGATGTCGGCATGTCCACATCACTGACACATCCGGATCCTGCCCTCGACTCCTCATTCCGCGACGTCGACCGGCGACCGCCGATCGACCGTCGCCCATCGCAACCCCACCCCGACGCCGGCGCAGCGGTCCGCGAGCCCCGCGCCTCCGCCTCGGCGCCGGTCAGCCTCCCCCACCCCGAACCCGACTCCGAGCGCCGCCACCCCCTCGCGCTCTCCTTCGAGGTCATGCCGCCCCGCAGTGCGGCGCAGGCGGCCGGCACCCTCGAACTCCTCGCCCTCCTCGATGAGCTTCACCCCGACTATCTCGCGGTGACGAGCTCGGCGAAGAGCAACTGGCTGCACGGCACCGCCGACTTCATCCGCATCATCAGCGAGACCACGGAGCTTCGGCCGCTCGCCCACCTCGCCTGCACCGCCGGCACCGCTGACGAGCTGCGCGGCTGGATCCGCCACCTCCTCGGCGCCGGAGTGCGCGGATTCCTCGCCATTCGCGGGGACTTCCCCACCGGCACCGACCGCGTCCCCGCCGGGCACCTCCCCCACGCCGACGCCCTCGTCCACCTGCTGCGGACCATCGAAGCCGAGCACACGGCCAAACTCGCCGCCGGGCGCCTCGGGATCGGGGTCGCAGCCTACCCGTCCGGGCACGCACAGTCCTCCGGTCCCGACGAAGACCTCGATGTCCTCGCCGCCAAGCAGCGCCTCGGCGCGGACTTCGCCATCACTCAGCTCTTCTTCGACCCGGGCCACTTCGCCCGGCTCCGCCGCCGTGCGGACCTCGCCGGGATCACCATGCCGATCATTCCCGGCATCCTCCCGATCACCGACATCCGCCGCCTGCACACGATGAGCAGGCTTGCCGAACTCCCGGTGCCCGACCACCTCCTCGCCCGCTTCGACGGAGCCGCGAGCCCAGAGGCCCAGCGCCGCATCGGACTCGAGATGACCGCCGAGCACGTCGCGACGATCCTCGACCAGGGCGCCGCCGGACTGCACTTCTACACCTTCAACGACCGGACGACGACGATCGACCTGCTCGCAGCGCTCGACCGCCTCGGCGTCTCACTCCACCCCACCCCCGTGCCCGCGCTCTGAGGCGCACCACATCCACCCCACTCTGCGAAGGAGACATCATGACGACCCCCTTTCCCACCGCAACGATCACCGGCTACCCCCGCATCGGCCGCCGGCGCGAACTCAAGACCGCGCTCGAACGGTTCTGGGCCGGCCGCATCGACGCCGACGAATTCGCCCAGTCCGTGCGCGCCCACCGCGTCCAGACCTACCACCGCCTCGCCGAACTCGGCCTCACCGAGGACTACGCGATCCCCGCGACCTACAGCCACTACGATCACGTCCTCGACACCGCGCTCACCGTCGGCCTCATCCCGTCGGCGACGCTGGGCACCGACTTCGACCTCGGCGAATACTTCGCCCTGGCCCGCGGCACCGCCGACCGCTCGCCCCTGGAGATGACGAAGTGGTTCGACACGAACTACCACTACCTCGTCCCCGAACTCGAGGATTCGACGCAGTTCAAGGCCCACCCGCAGCACCTCCTCACCCTCGTCTCCGAGGCGCGCGCCGCCGGGCACCGGGTCCGTCCCGTCCTCGTCGGCCCGGTCACGCTCCTCACCCTCGCGAAGACCGCACCGGGCACGACGACGGCACCGCTGGACCGCCTCGACGAGCTCACGGCCGTCTACCTCGACGTCATCAGCGTCCTCGCCGCGGCCGGCGTCGAATGGGTGCAGCTCGACGAACCCGCCCTCGTCGCCGATGCGAACGAGTCAAGCGATGACGAACTCGCCGAGGCGGCCGCCCGGGTCTACGGCACCCTGACCGCAGCGCTCACGCACACGAAACTCCTCGTTGTCACCCCATACGGCTCGCTCCAGGCGGGTCTGCCGGCACTCGCGCACTCGGGGATCGCCGCCCTCGGGGTCGACGTCTCCGCGGCCACCCGCCGCCTCGATCCCACCTGGCTCGACCGGATCACCGCCGAAGTGCCCGCGTCGATCCGCCTCGTCGCCGGAGCCATCGACGGTCGCAACATCTGGGCCGACGACCTCACCGCGACCTTCGACGTCCTCACCGGGCTGGGTCGGGATGAGGTGAGCGTCTCGACGTCGACGTCCCTGCTCCACGTCCCCCACACGGTCGCCGACGAGCCGAATCTCCCCGTCGACGTCGCCGGGTGGCTCTCCTTCGCCGAGGAGAAGGTCACCGAGGTCGAGGCGCTGGCCGCCGCCCTCCGTGACGGCCAGCAGGCCCGCCAGACGGCGTTCGCCCGGGCCGACCGGGCGCTGCGCACGCGCCGCGAATCCGCCCGGGTCCACAACCCGGCCGTGGCGGCACGCGTGTCCGCGGTGGCCGGCCACGACGGTCGCCGCGGCGCGGCAGCAGACCGGGCCCTCGCCCAGGAGGCCATCGCGGTGCCGGTGCTGCCGACGACGACGATCGGTTCGTTCCCCCAGACCGCCGAGGTGCGGCGGGCCCGAGCCGACCATCGTGCGGGGCGGATCGACGCCGCGGCCTACGAAGCGGCGATGCGGGCGGAGATCGACCGTGCCGTCGACCTCCAGGAGCGCCTCGGTCTCGATGTCATCGTCCACGGCGAACCCGAGCGCAACGACATGGTCCAGTACTTCGCCGAGCACCTCGACGGGTTCGCGACGACGGAGAACGGCTGGGTCCAGTCCTATGGGTCCCGCTGCACGCGGCCGCCGATCCTCTTCGGTGACGTCTCCCGCCCGGAGCCGATCACCGTCGCCTGGTCGACGTACGCGGCGTCCCGGACGACGAAGCCGGTCAAGGGCATGCTCACCGGCCCGGTGACGATCCTCGCGTGGTCGTTCGCCCGCGAGGACGTCACCCTCCAGGAGTCCGCGGATCAGATCGGGCTGGCGCTGGCCGATGAGGTCGCCGACCTCGAAGCCGCGGGCATCGGCATCATCCAGGTCGACGAGCCGGCGCTCCGTGAACTCCTGCCCCTGCGCCGGGCCGATCGCGCGGCCTACCTCGACTGGTCGGTCCGCTCGTTCCGCCTCGTCGCAGCTCAGGCGGCGCCGGCCACGCAGATCCACACCCATCTGTGCTATTCGGAGTTCGGGGAGATCATCGAGGCGATCGACGCCCTCGACGCCGACGTCACGAGCATCGAAGCCGCCCGCTCGCGCATGGAGGTCCTCGCCGACATCGCCGCGGCGGACTTCGCCCGCGGCATCGGGCCGGGCATCTACGACATCCACTCCCCCAGGGTGCCGAGCGTCGTCGAGCTCACCGAGCTCATCGAGACCGCGCTCGAGTCCGTCGACGCCAGGCGGCTGTGGATCAACCCCGACTGCGGCCTCAAGACCCGCGGGTACGCCGAGGTGGAGCCGGCTCTGGCGAACCTCGTGGCGGCACGGGACGCGGTGCTGACCGGCGTCCGGGCAGGCCGGGCCTCCGGGTGATCCCGGGCTGAGTCGCGCTCACGCCTCGGCGGTGCAGGTCCCCCACAGGGCATGGGCGGCGAGATCGGCTGCGCGCAGCAGCCGCTCGCGGCTCATGCCCTGGTTCGATTGGGCGGAGAGCCCCAGCCACACGGCCTGCACGGCGTCGGTGAGCGCTGTCGGGGACGCGTCGGCCGGCAGCTCGCCGTCCTCGACGGCCCGGGTGATTCGGGCGTGCAGCAGCCGCGCGTTCTCCGCCTGCATGGCGCTGATGATCTCTCCCGCATCGCTCGCCTCCGCCGAGTCCGTGATGATCGCGCTCGTCACCATGCACCCGGGATGGACCGCGGGATCCTGCGTGAACTCGATGATCGACTCCCGCAGCAGCGTCTCGACGACCTCGCCGATCGCATCCGCGGCGACGGCTCGCCGGTAGATCTCGGCATAGCGCTGAGCGTAGACCTCGACCGCCTCGGCGAAGAGACCGGCCTTGCTCCCGAATGCGGCGTAGAGGCTCGAACTCGAGATGCCGATCGCCGAGGTGAGCGCCCGCGTCGACGTGCCGGAATACCCGTGACGCCAGAACAGCCGCGCCGCCTCGAGCAGCGCCTGGTCCCGCTCGAAGGCCGGAGGTCGTCCACGCATCATCCTTGAATTCTAGAGCAGTCGGTCCATAATTGACTTATGGAGCAGATGATTCAGAAAACGATTCCTCTTGCCGACGGCCATCTCACCGTCGACGTCTACGGCGATCCCGAGGGCGAACCGGCCGACTCGCTCGTCGTTCTGCCCGGGGTGATGAGCGATGCGCGGGCATGGCGTCGGTTCGCCGCAGCCCTCACCGCTTGGGCGCGCGTCATCGTCGTCAATCGGCGCGGGCGGGCCCCGTCGTCGGAGCTGCCGGAGGGTCATTCGCTCCTCACCGAGGTGGCCGACCTCGGTGCTGTCCTCGACGTCTTCGCTGCCCGGCAGCTCTTCGCGTGGAGCTTCGGCGGACTCGTCGGCCTGCACACGGCCAACGATCGCCGCCTCGACCACGTCATCGCCTACGAACCCGTCATGGCGCCCTTCGGTGAGCACGCACTGCCAGTGCTCAAGGCAGCCCATGAGGCCGAGGACTGGGACGCGGCCGTGGAGATCATCAACGTCGACGTCTCGGGATTCGACGCCGACCATGTCGCGGGCCTGCGCGCGAACGAACGGGCGTGGCGGATGCTCGAGGAGCTCGCACGCCCCCTCTATCCGGAACTGCGCGCGATCGCCACCGCCGCGGTGCCGGCCGAATTCGGGGCCCGCGCGCACCGCATCGATGTCCTCGTCGGGGAGGACGACCTCGGCGCCGCCCCCTATGGGACGAGCGTCGCCGACGTCCTCAGCCTCACCCCGCGGGCACGCACCCACACCGTGCCCGGCCAGGGGCATATGGCGCATCTCGAGGATCCCAGCGGACTCGCGGCCCTCGTCGACGCTCTGCGGTGAGCTACGCTCCGCGCGACAGCTCGGTGGGGATGTAGTAGAGGCCCTTCGAGTCCTCTTCGACGCTGACATGAAGGCGATCGTCGACGCGGACGAAGTCGCTGACCTTGATCGTGCCCTTCTCCCCGCTGAGCTCGCGCACCGCGAACGCGGGGATGAGGCCCTGACGGCCGTCGGAGTCGACGGCGAGCGCGTACTTCGGGCCGGTCGCCCGGACCCGAACGTCGACGGCACGGCGTTCCTCGGCCCCGGCGAGCACACCGGTCTCGGGCTCCGGGTTCGTCAGCGCCGAGAGCTCGACGGCCAGGGTGTCGGCCATCTCGTCGACGGTCGCGAGCATGTTCGCCATCGCACGGGCGAACTCGCCGTGGAGCTCGCTCGGCTTCATCGCCGCGCCCGGCTTGTACATGTCCTCGTGCGTGAGCTCGCCCCACGCATCCTGCAGCCGCGTCTTCACCTGGACCTCCGCGTACACCGGTTCCCCGTGGTCGGAGGGGATGCGCAGGGTGACGTGGCACGCGCGGTAGCCGCTGGCCTTGGGGTGATCGACGTAGTTCTTCTCTTCGATGAGTTCGAACGCTCCCAGCTGCGCGGGGTCGCAGAGGGAGGTGAACATCATCTTCTGGTCCCGCGGGGACTTGCAGAGGACCTTGACCCCGACGATGTCCCTGATCTGGTCTTCGACATCGATCGCCGAGGTGACCGTGACGTCCGGTTCGGCAGCGACCTTCTCTGCGAGCTTGGCGAGGGTGCGCGCCGGATCCTTGATCCGGTGACCGTCGACGTCGAGTCGCGAGATGTCCTTGTCCTTGAGCAGGCCCCGCTGCTGCTCCTTGAGCCAGACCTTGATCCGCGTCGCCGTCGCCTCCCACACGTCGAGCCGCTCAGCGTAGGCGGCATCGACGTGTCGTCGGAGGTCGGAATCGGCGTTCACGCGGGGTCGGTTCAGTGACCGGAGACGGGCGCCGAGGCGGTTGCAGCGTGGTCGCGGGCGGCGGCCAGCATTCCCTCGCGGGTGGCGATCTTCACCCGTTCACGGCCCTCGACGGCTCCGGCGGCCCGTTCGGCGGCATCGAGCCGGTGGTAGCCCTGCCAGTCGACGAACTCGACGCCCTTGGCCTGCAGCAGTTCGACGATCGAGTCCTCGGCGGGAGCGACCGGCTCGGCGAGCACGCCGGCGGCGCGGTCGGCGAGGATGTGGGAGATCGTCTCGAGGGCATCGCCCTTCGTGTGCCCGATCAGACCCACCGGGCCCCGCTTGATCCACCCGGTGCTGTAGACGCCGGCGACGACATCGGACTCGGCCGCCTCGCTCTGATCCACGGCGTCGACGACGCGACCCTCATGGTTCGGGATCACCCCGCGGCGCGGATCGAACGGCAGCTGCGGCAGTGCGGAGCCGGCATAGCCGACGGCGCGGTAGACCGCTTGGACCGGCCAGTCGACGAACTCGCCCGTGCCCCGGACGTTCCCCGTCCCGTCGAGCTCCTGACGCTCCGTGCGCAGAGCCTCGACCTTCCCATCGCCGAGGATCTCCGCGGGTGCGTGAAGGAAGTGCAGATGCAGCCGACGCTTCGCCCCGGTGGGTTCGCGCATCGTGAAATCGGTCAGCGTCTTCGCGACCTGCTTGACCTGATTCGATGACTCGATCGCCGCCATCGACCCCTCATCGAACTCGAAGTCCTCCGGGTAGACGATGACATCGACGTCGGCGACATGGCCCAGCTCCCGCAGCTCGAGCGGGGTGAACTTCGCCTGCGCCGGACCCCTGCGCCCGAAGACATGGACGTCGGTGACCTTCGAGGACTTCAGACCCTCGTAGACATGGTCCGGGATCTCCGTGTCATGCATGTCATCGGCCTGCTTGGCGAGCACGCGAGCGACGTCGAGTGCGACGTTGCCATTGCCGATCACCGCGACCTGCTCAGCCTCGAGCGGCCAGTCCTGGGACACATCGGGGTGTGCGTCGTACCAGTTGACGAAGTCCGCAGCACCGTAGGAACCGGGGAGGTCGACGCCGGGGAGGTCGAGCGGGGCATCGACGAAGCAGCCGGTGGAGAAGATCACGGCGTCGTAGCGATCGGTGAGCTCGTCCAGGGCGATGTCGACTCCGTACTCGACGTTGGAGAACATCCGGATGTCTCCCCTGTCGAGGACCTTGATCAGGGCGTTGATGATGCCCTTGATCCGCGGATGATCCGGCGCCACCCCGTACCGGACCAGACCGAACGGCGTCGGCAGACGCTCGAAGAGATCAATGCTGACGTCGAAATCACGCTCAGCCTTCGTCAGCAGATCAGCCGCATAGATACCGGCAGGACCAGCACCCACAATGGCCACACGGAACGGACGAGTCATTCTCACACCTCTCTAGACATTCGGATACGATTCTATCGCCTATATAGGTTCTCCTAACACTCACGTGACGAACGTCGCACGCCTGGTCACGGCGGACTCGGCCCCGGCAGAGCAGGGCCCGTCCGTCGAGCAGACGGTGGTCACCGAATTTCTGAGAGAAACCTAGACTTTCGTTGTGAACACTCCTGCCGCTCCTGACGAGAGCGCCTTCCGGCGCCTCGGACTCATCTACGGCTCGTCGGCGTACCTGCTCTGGGGTCTGCTCCCGCTGCTCTTCGCCGCCGCGGCTCCGACGAGCGCGCTCGAACTCGTCGCCAATCGGGTGATCTGGGCGCTCATCTTCTGCGCGATCCTCCTCGTCTTCGCCCGCGGCTTCGCCCGGACGTGGGCGATCATGCGCTCCGGCCGGACGTTCTGGCTGCTCGCGCTGGCCGCGGTGCTCATCGCGATCAACTGGACGACGTTCATCTACGGCATCGACACCGGCCACCTCGTCGAGATCTCCCTGGGCTACTACCTCAATCCGCTCATCTCGATCGGCCTCGGCGTCGTCTTCCTCGGGGAGCGGCTGCGGCCCCTGCAGTGGGCGGCCGTCGGCTTCGGGCTCGTCGCCGTCATCATCGTCGGTCTCGGGCTCGGCCGCGTGCCCTACCTGGCGTTCTCCGTGGCCCTGTCCTTCGGGTTCTACGGGCTCGTGAAGAACAAGGTGGGCGGCAGGATCGGCGCGCTCGAGGGGATGACGGTCGAGACGGCGATCCTCGCCATCCCCAGCCTCGCCTACCTCGGCTTCCTCGCCGCGGCCGGCACGCAGACGTTCACCGGCTTCGGCGCCCTCCACGTCGTCATCGTCCTCGCGACGGGACCGGCGACGGCGATTCCGCTCATCCTCTTCGGTGCCGCCGCCAGACGGATCCCCCTGTCGTGGATCGGCATGCTCCAGTACATCGCACCGACGCTGCAGTTCATCATCGGCATCACCATCCTCGGCGAGTCGATGTCGGTGACGCGCTGGATCGGCTTCCTCATCATCTGGATCGCCGTCATCCTCCTGTGCACGGACATGATCCGGCAGAGCCGCCGGCCCCCGACGACAGGGTGATCTAGCGCGAGCGGGAGACCACGGAGTCGGCGAACTCGAAGAGGGAGTCCTTGACGATGCCCTCCGGCAGCGGGGCGAGGGCATCCTTGGCCGCCTGCGACCAGCGCACCGCCTCGGCGCGGGCCTCATCCGTCACCGGGTGCGCGGCGAGCGCAGCGCGGGCGGTCTCGAGCGCCTCGTCCGAGCTGAGATCGGCGTCGAGGAGACCGACGATGCGCACCGCCTCGGCGTCGCCCTTCTCCGCCGCGGCACGCACGTAGAGCACGGGCAGGGTCGGGACGCGCTCGCGCAGGTCGGTGCCCGGCGTCTTCCCCGACTGGGAACCGGTCGTCGTGAGGTCGATGATGTCATCGGCGAGCTGGAAGGCGATGCCGACCTTCTCCCCGAAGATCCGCACCGGTTCGACCAGCGCCGGATCGGCACCGGAGAACATCACGCCGAACTGCGCCGAGGCGGCGATGAGCGACCCCGTCTTGTCCGCCAGGACGTCGATGTAGTGCGCGATCGGATCCTCGTCCTCGGTGGGACCGGCGAACTCGGCGAGCTGCCCGAGGACGAGGCGCTCGAAGGTCTCCGATTCGATCTTCACGGCCTCCGGTCCGAGACCCGCCGTGACGAGCGAGGCCTTGGAGAAGAGGAGGTCGCCGGTGAGGATCGCCACCGAATTGCCCCACACCTCGTGGGCGGCCGGGGCACCCCGGCGCACGGGGGCGTCGTCCATGACATCGTCATGGTAGAGGGAGGCGAGGTGGATGAGCTCGACGGCGACGGCGGCCTCGATGACCTCGTCGCACTGCGGCTGCCCGAGGCGGGCGGTGAGGAGGACGAGGTTCGGGCGGGCACGTTTGCCGCCGGCGGCGAGCAGATGCTTCGAAGCGGTGTCGGGCAGCTTCCGCGTCTGGTCGGTGACCGCGTAGAGACGCCGCTCGACGATGTCGAGCTGTGCGGCGATGTCGGCCGCGAGCTGGGCATCGGCACCGATGAAAGTCACCGGAGAGGCTAGGTGGCTCATGTCCTCGTCATTCGTCATAGTTATCGCAGGGTACCTTGCAGGGCTCACGCGTTGCTCGTGGCCGGGACGATCCGGGTGAGGGTGGCAATCACCCGGTCGATGAGATCGGCTTCGGTCATCGTGGGGTCGCGGTAGAGGTTCGCCAGCAGTCTGACGACGAACTCCATCACAACGTCAACACCCATACCGTACTTGATTCCGAAGTGCATCAGTGCCGGATGGCCGATGATCGCAGCGAATACCCTGCCCAACGTGAAGTAACCGCCCAGGGAATCCCCGATGAGCGCCGGGTATTCGGTGAGCTTGCTGCGCATGATCCGCTCCGGGTAGCGGGCATAGGTCGAGATCACCTCGGCGGCGGTGCGGGCGGATTCGAGGGCGTAGTCGATGCCCTCCCCGTTGAACGGGTTGACCATCCCCCCGGCATCGCCGATGAGGAGGAGACCCTTGTGGAAGTGCGGGGTGCGGTTGAACGCCATCGGCAGGGCCGCGGACTTGATCGGCCCGAGCGCCGTCGTCTCGTCGATCCCCCATTCGCCGCCCATGTCGGCGATCCACCGCCCGATCACCGCCCGCAGGTCGACGGAGCCGAACTGCGGTGAGGTGTCGAGGAGACCGGCGCCGATGTTGATCGTGCCGTCGCCCATCGGGAAGAGCCACCCATAGCCGGGCAGCACCTCGGACTGGCCCTCGGCGTTCGTCGACCGCATCTCGACCCAGCTCTCGATGAAGTCATCGGCATGCCGAGGCGAGGAATGATAGGCGCGCACCGCCACTCCCATCGGCCGGTCGTCGCGCTTCTCCAGACCCATCGCCACGGCCAGGCGGGAGGAGACGCCGTCGGCGGCGACGACGATCGGCGCCCGGAAGTGGGCGTCGGGTCCGACCCGCCGACCGCGATGATCGGTTCCGGCGGCATGGACTCCGCGGATCCATCCGTCCTCGCCGATGTCCGGGCTCAGGGCCTTGACCTGCTCGAACAGGCGGGCACCCGAGCGCTGGGCATGCCGAGCGAAGGCCTCGTCCATGCTCATCCGCGGGCGGGTCAGCCCGTAGTTCGGCGTGCCGTCGATGTCGGGCCAGGCGATCTCGAGCCGGTGGCCTCCGCCGATGAGGCGCAGTCCCCGGTTGCGGTGCCAGCCTTCGTCCTCCGGAGTCTGCAGGCCGAGGAAGCCGACCTCTTTGACCGCCCGCGGGGTGAGCGCGTCACCGCAGATCTTGTCCCGCGGGAACCCCGACTTCTCGAGGATGACGACATCGTGCCCGGCCTGGGCGAGATACGTGCCGAGAGCCGACCCCGCAGGTCCCGCCCCGACGACGATGACGTCGGCGTCGAACTCGTTCACGGCTTGAGCGCGTGGTGGACGGCGACGATGCCGCCGGAGAGGTTGCGGTACTTCACCTGGTCGAATCCGGCGTCGCGAATCTGGACGGCGAACTCGTCCTGGTCGGGCCACGCGCGGATCGACTCAGCGAGGTAGACATACGCCTCAGGGTTCGACGACACCGCGGTGGCCACGGGCGGCAGCGCCCGCATGAGGTACTCCTTGTAGACGCGGGCGAACGGCGAGAACGTCGGAGTGGAGAATTCGCAGACGATGAGCCGGCCGCCGGGCCGGAGCACGCGCAGCATCTCGGCCAGCGCCCGATCGACGTCATGGACGTTGCGGATGCCGAAGGAGATCGTCACGACGTCGAAGCTCTCATCCTCGAACGGCAGATCGAGGGCATCGGCATAGACGAAGTCGATCTTCGGGTGCCGGCGCCGACCTTCGGCGAGCATGCCCTCGGAGATGTCCCCGGCGACCACCTCGGCGCCGTGATGGGTGAACGACATCGACGAGGTGCCGGTGCCGGCGGCGAGATCGAGGACCCGCTCCCCCGGCCCTGCGGCCACGGCGTAGGAGACGCTGCGCCGCCACGCACGTGCCTGCCCGAGCGAGAGGACGTCGTTGGTGATGTCGTAACGGGAGGCGACGTCGTCGAACATCGAGGCGACGTCAGCGGGCTGCTTGTCCAGCTGGGCACGGTTCATGGCCTCATTCTCTCAACACGAGGTGCCCGCGGGCGAATCAGTCGCTGTGCACCTGCACACACCCGGCGCCGAGCCGCGCACCCGGGCCCGACCCTGTGCCGCGATCGGCGAGCAGGCTCGGATACAGTGGCCATGCCATGACTACGACGCTCTCCGCCTCCGACATCGCCACCGCGACCCCGCGTCTGCAGGTCCGCTCCCGCTTCGTCGACGACGTCGACCCCGGGCCCGGCTTCCCCTTCGGATCCGACCTGCCCACGACCGTCGAGCAGACGCTGGCACTGCTGCCCACCTCGGCGTTCTCCTGCTGGGTCCGAGACACCTCCGGACTCATCGGCTTCGGCCGCACCCTGCGCATCCGGGCGCGGGGACGCGACCGGTTCCGGCAGCTCTCGGACGCGTGGAAGGCGATCACCGCGGCCGCGGTGATCGAGGACGAGGTCGACCTCCTCGGGTCGGGACTGATGTGCTTCGCGACGGTGACGTACTCGCAGGACTCCGCCGTCGACTCCCTCATCCACATCCCCGAATTCGTCATCGGGCGCCGAGGCGGTCGCGTGTGGATGACGACGATCGCGACCGAGGACGCGACCCCGGCACCCCCGGTTCTGCGCGAACAGCCGCTGCGACCGGTCACCTCGGCGCACGCCTCCCCCGGCGACCTCGACGAGGACACGTGGGCACGTCTCGTCGCCACCGTCTCGGCCATGCTCACCCCCGTCGACGGGGCGGCCGAAGTCGATGCCGACTCCGATGACCCGACCCTGCGCAAGGTCGTCCTCGCCCGCGACGAGGTCGTCACCACCGACGAGGAGATCGACGTGCGCTCCGTGCTCGGTGCGCTCAACCGCAGCTACCCGAGCTGCTGGACGTTCGACGTCGCCGGGCTCATCGGCGCGACCCCGGAGCTGCTCATCGGCGTCGACCACGGCCGCGTGACCTCCCGGGTGCTCGCCGGCACGTACCGAGTCGAGAACGACCCGACGACGGAGATGGCCGCGGCCCGCCAGGTGCTCAGTGCGCACAAGGACAGCACCGAGCACGCCTTCGCGATCGCCTCCCTGCAGCGCAGCCTGGGATCCGTCGCCGACGAGGTCTCCGTCGACGAACGCCCCCACCTGCTGCCCCTGGCCAACGTCATCCACTCCGCCTCCGATGCCACCGGGCAGCTGCCGGCGGACTCCGGGCTCAACGCCCTCGACGTCGCTGCCGCCGTCCACCCGACCGCCGCCGTCGGCGGATACCCGCAGGCCAGCGCCGTCGCACGCGTCGACGAACTCGAACCCCTCGACCGCGGCCGCTACTCCGGTCCGGTGGGCTGGATGGACGATCGCGGCAACGGGCAGTTCGGCATCGCGCTGCGCTGCGGACAGCTCGAGGACCGCAACCGGATCCGTCTCTTCGCCGGGGCCGGGATCATGCCCGATTCCGATCCCGCCACCGAGGTGGCCGAGACGGAGGCGAAGTTCGCCCCGATGCGGAGGGCGCTCGGGTTGGAGTAGGGGGTCGGTTCTGATCTCATGTCAGTTCTGAGCTCGTGTCAGGACCGGTCTGTAGCGTTGTCGTATGGACGCGAAGGATGGCACAGCTGTTCCGGAGGACGGTGAACCCGAACTCTCCTTCGCCGCGCCGAAGTTCGCCGGTGAGGTCGAAGGCTTCGCCGCCATGCTCCTCGATCTGGCCGCCTCGGCCAATGCCTGCGAGGCTCAGGACCGCATCCGTCTTCTCGAGCGTCTCACCGCGACGATCGCCGCCGTCCAAGCCAGCGAGGCCGTCGCACTGCACGCCCATCGGGTCGCCGAGGACACCGCGAATCAGGTGCCTGCCAGCAAACGCGGCACGTATGCCGGGCACGAAGTCGCCTATGCGAAGAACACGGCACCGGCCTCAGGACGGAGATTCCTTTCGACCGCCCATGCGCTCGTCGACGATCTCCCGCATACCTTCGCCGCCCTCGCTCGCGGGGACATCCCGCAGAGTCGCGCCCGAACCGTCGCCGAGCGCACCGCCGGACTCACCCACGAGCAGCGGATCCGCATCGATGACGAGCTCAAGGACCGCCTCACCCACGCCGGAAACAGACGCCTGAGCCGTGAGGTGCGGGCACTCGCGTATGAGGCCCGCGTCGACGACGATCCCGCCTACGAATGGGAGAGCTCCAACGTCGCCGTGGCAGACCGGCACGTATCCTTCGCCGACCTCGAGGACGGCATGGCCCGCATCAGCGCCCTGTTGCCCATGGTCGAAGGCATCGCCGTCGTCGACCACCTCCGCCAGTCCGCACTGAGTCGAATCGCCGACGGCGAGGCCGAGGGCCGCAATGAGAAGCAGCTCATGGCCGACCTCTTCGTCGAACGGCTGACCGGGCAGGGCGCAGCCGGCGACGTGCCGGTCGAGGTCGCCGTGGTCATGGAGGCCGAAAGCCTCTTCTCCGACGGGCGAGTGCCCGCCTGGCTCCCGGGCTATGGTCCCCTGCCGGCGAAGACGGCGCGGGAGTTCCTCGCGGCATCCGACGCGCAGACCTTCCTCCGGCGGGTCTTCACCTCCCCGACGACCGGGCAGCTGGTCGGCATGGACTCGAAGTCGCGGAAGTTCACCGGTCAGCTGCGGAAGATGGTGATCTTCCGCGACGACGTGTGCCGGTCCCCGGGATGCGACGCTCCGATCAAGCACGTCGACCATGCGCAGTCAGTGGCCAACGGGGGCACCACGGAGTGGGAGAACGCGTCCGGACTGTGTGCGGCCTGCAATTACGCGAAGGAGAAGGCCGGCTGGAAGCACGAGGCCACTCCGGACACGCTCATCGTCACCACCCCGACCGGGGAGAGCTACCGGACGGACACACCACCGCTCGTGACGAAGCTGCGCGCCCGGGGCCGGAGCACGCCAAGCAATCGAGACGGCCCACCGAGGCGGCCCGGAGGTGAGGTCCCGACCGTCGAAGTTGTTCCCATCAGGCCGGACAGTGTCGAGGCCAAGGCGCCGAGCACAGTCGAATCACCGAGCACCGTCGAGTCGGTCTATCGCGAGTTGATATTGCGGGACACTGGGTGAGGTCTCGGCGACGCTTGACGAGCTCTGTGCGACGCCGGACAAGTTCTCGGCGACGCTTGACGAGCTCTGTGTGACGCCGGGCAAGTTCTCGGCGATGCCGGGTCAGCCGTGCATGGTGGCCACCGTCGCTGCCGTGCGGGGTGAACACGACAACTCTGCCCGGTGCGTCAGGCGTCGTGATCGGTCGGCGGTGAGGTGAGATCGACTTCGATGATCGTCCGGCGGGTGCCGGGCCCGCCGGCGGACTGCGAGCAGGCCTGGACGTCGGCGAAGACGGCGGAGAAGTCCTCGAGCGTGGACACCTGCTCATGGTCCCATCCGTACGCGGCGGCGAGGTCGGCGAAGCGTCTGCCGTGGGGCACCGTGAAGTAGCGCTCGAGGCGGTCGATGATGTGGTCCTGCGAGTGTTCGAGTCCTGAGAAGATCGCACCGCCGTCGTCGTTGAGGACGACGATGACGACGTCGCCGGCCTGCTCGTGCGCCGGGGTGAGCAGCCCGCCGACGTCATGGAGCAGCGCGATATCGCCGATGAGGAGGACGACCCGCTCCTCCAGTCCGAGAGACAGCCCTGTCGCCGTGGAGACGAGCCCGTCGATGCCCGCCAAACCCCGCGACGCATGGATGCGGGCGGGGAGATCGGTGGCGTCGCTGAGGTAGCGCACCGAGTTCGAACTCGCGACGAAAAGGGTGATGTCCTCGGCTGCGAGGTGCTCGGTGATCGCCCGAGCGGTCGACTGGGGACTCGCCTGCGGGGTCGACGGAGGGTTCGTCTGCGCGGCCGACGGGCTTTCCGCAGCGGAGGAGACGAAGGCCTCTCCCGCCTCGATCCAGTCGCGCAGCCAGGCCGTCTCGTCAGCTCGCTTGTCGTCGGCTCTTTTGTCGTCGGCTCCCGTGTTATCGGCTCTTTTGTCGTCAGACACAGTCAGCACGGTCGCATCGATGTCATCGGGAACGCGCTGCACCGACACGGAGTTGTCGGCGAGCAATGCGGCCACGGGCCTCGTCAGGGTCGGCTTGCCGTGGACGATGACCGTCCGGATCGCATCTCTCAGGTCCGTCCGTTCGCTGAGCACCCGAGCGTGTGCCGGGACGAAGGTCGCGACACCCGCCATGGGCCGTGTCAGCGGACTCGACGGTTCGGCGAGCACCGGTAGATGGCGATCGGCAGCGAGCGCTCGCAGCAGGTCGGCAGAGTGGCCGCCGGCATCGCCGGCGACGATGACGGTTCCCTCGGTGACAGTCACCTCGAACGAGGGAGCCTCAGTTTGCGCAGCTGCCGTCGTCCCTGCAGCATCTGTCCCGGCACCATCCCATCCCGCGATCTCATCGGTCCACGCCCGCAGTTCGTCGGACGTCGGGACCAGCGGGGTGTCGAACTGGACGTTGACCTGGACCGGTCCGGCCGCCTCGGTGCCGGTCCCACCGACCGGACCCACCGCGGTGCGCACCGCTCCGGTCACCATCCGGCCGACAACGTCCGTGTCCTCGCCGGCGGGGACATCGATACGGGCACGGACATCGCTGAGCACCTGCGCCTGGTCATCGATGGTCTGGTTGGCGCCGGTCCCTCGGAGCCTGGCGGGACGGTCCGCGGTCAGGGCGATGAGCGGCAGGTGCCCGTACGCGGCCTCGAGGACAGCGGGATGGAGGTTGGCCACTGCCGAGCCGGACGTCGTCACGAGCGCCACGGCAGACGCGACTTCTCCGGTCTGCGCACCCCTCACCCGCAGACCCCGCGCAAGACCGAGCGCGAGGAACCCGGCGTCGCGCTCATCGAGGCGGACGTGCGTGCGGATGACCCCCGCCTCGGCGAGGGGGGCGAGCGCGTAGACGAGCGGTGCGGACCGGGACCCGGGGGCGAGGACGACCTCCCTGACTCCGGCTGCGACCAGACTGCGGGCGATCTGCTGCGCCACTGCGCTCGAATTCGACATCACCCGATATTCAACCACTTACCCACCTGCGGTTCACGTTGACCCTCTAGGCTCGCTCCATGCGCCGATCGATCCTCTTAGCGGTTGGAGCACGCGCCGTCCGATCGCTCACGGCCGCCCGCTCATACCGCGGCCGCTTCCCCGTCCGCGACCAGAACAGTGCCTTCCTCGGCCCCGAGCCCCGGGGCAAGGACGCCCGCAGGTGGCACATCCGCGACAAACGCAAACTCTCACCGAGGCTGCGCGAATTCTTCCTCTACTCCCCCGCCCTCGGCCGCACCGTCGGAGTCCGCGTCCTCCTGCCGGGCATCCCCGCCGAGGTCAGTCCCGTCATCCACCTCTTCCACGGCGGCGGTGACGACTTCCGCTCGTGGACGGACTTCGGTGCCGCCGAGGAGCTCACCGCCGACACCCCCTACCTCGTCGTCATGCCCGACGGCGGCGCCGGCACCTATTCGCGGGTCGCCGTCGGCAGCGAGGTCCACGACTGGCCGACGTTCCACACCACCGAGATCCCCGAGTTCCTCGCCAAGACCTATTCGATCGACGCCGACCGGGAGTCCCAGCTGCTCGCCGGCCTGTCGATGGGCGGGTACGGGGCGATGAAGTACGCGGCCTGGCATCCCGACCGCTACGGCGCGGCCGCGGCGTTCTCCTCCCCGCTCGACCCGCTCACCGCGGTGCCGGCCTTCGACATCATCGCGATGCGCGAGGGCGCCCGGTCGATGTCGGTCTTCGGCGATCGCGACGCCGATCGCAGCGAATGGATCGCGAACTCGCCCTACGGGCTGGCTGAGAACCTCCGCGACATCGACCTGTGGTTCAGCGCCGGATCCGGCAGTCTCGAGGAGACGAAGGACCGGGACCTCCTCGAGACGCTCGTCAACCAGCAGGGCGAGCGCTTCTCCGCCCGCCTCAACGCCCTGGGCATCCGGCATTCGTGGTTCCCCCGCAGCACCGGTCTGCACAATTGGACGAGCTGGCAGCGCGAACTCGGGGCATGGCTGACGACCCTCGACCGGCACCGGAACTATGAGAGCTCGCAGACCTCCCGGCGCCGCGGGAACGAGAGCTCGCGCGTCGCCGACGGAGGCGAGTTCTCCTACCTCACCGGCCACGCCCTCTTCGACATCCACGGCTGGCGGGTCGAGATCTCCCGGCGCCGCGCACAGATCGTGCGCTTCGGCTCGGTGTCGGCCGCCGGCTTCTCCCTCACCGGGACCGGCAGCTTCCGCGTGCGCACCCCCGACCTCTTCCAACCGGGACGCAAGTACGACATCACCGTGACGGGCCCGACCGGGATCAACGAGTATCCGCAGCGGGCGGACAAGAAGGGGCGGCTGACGTTCACCGGTCGCCTCGCCGCGGCGATGCACGACCCGATCATCCCGGGCAAGCGCACGCAGCACTTCGCCACCCACGGGCAGGAAGAGATCACGACGGTCCGGATCGCCTCGGCGCCGGAACCGGAGACGGAGGTGACCAGCGCAGACACCGCCCGTCCTGACTCAGCCGACCACCAGGCCCGGTTGGCCGATGTGTCCGACCCGAAGACGGATGTGCCTGATCCGGCACAATCGCGCGGGAATGCGCGCTGAGGCCTCGACTACGATTGAACTCAACCGCACCACCCAGCGGTTTCCCAGCTACTACCCCCTCCAGCCGACCGTGCTGGCCGAACTTTGACTCGAAAGGTCGACCAATGAAACGCGCACTGCCCGTCATCGCACTCGCCGCCGGACTCGCCCTGACCGGCTGCACCAGCGGCGGTTCGTCCGACTCCGACGACTCCGGCTCCGGCTCGCAGCCGGCCGCTGAGGAGACCCAGCAGTCCACCCAGCTCGACGAGGCTGCTCTGAAGAACATCATCGACACCACCCAGTTCGACGGCAAGACCTTCAAGACGGTCGACACCGGCGCGATCTCGAGCGGAGAGGCCGCGAAGGCCCTCGAACAGGCCGAGTTCGAACCCGCCGAATGCAAGGACCTTGCGATGGCCGGACTCAACGCCGCACAGGCGACCGACGGCACGACCGTCGCAGGTATTGCGTCCGATAACTCGATGTCAATCGGCCTCTCGAGCTTCCCCGACGAAGCGGCCACTTCCGACCAGTTCTCGACCTCGAGCAAGATGGCCGAGACGTGCGGCGATGTGACGATGACGATGTCGGGCATGGAGATGAACATGAAGTCCGAGACTTTCGACGCCACCGTCCCGGGTGCCGACGAAGCCGTGGGCACGACGACGTCGATGGAGGCCGGCGGCCAGTCGGCGATGTCGACTCAGACCGTCGTCGCCCGCGTCGGCAACACCGTCGTCACCGCAGCGAACATGTCCCCCAACGGCGACGAGCAGGACGCCGTCAAGGTCGCCGAGGAAGCCGTCAAGGCCGTCCAGGCCGCCGGCTGACGAGCCTCAGCCGTTGAGGCTGACCGAGCGCAGGACGTCCCAGCACTCCTGAGCTCGGGCCGCCCACCACGCCGATCGCCCCGGATCCGCAGCCAACGCCTTCAGGCGCTGCGGATCCGGGGCGATCCGCGTCACCGGGATCCGCCCGTCGACCGGCACCAGCCCATCGGCGACGACATCGGCAGCGAAGAGACGCGCCGTGCCCAGCCCGCAGGCAGGATGCTCACCGAGGATGTCCCGGCTGCTCGGCGTGCGCGGCAGCCGCGCGGCGAGTTCGGCCCCGGCGGCCAGTCCGACCGAGGACTCGAGCGCCGAGGACACGACGGCCGGCAGTCCGGACCGCTGAACGATCTCCGCGGCAGCGGCGACCCCGCCGAGCGGCTGGACCTTGACGATGACGACCTCGGCCGCCCCGAGGGCCGCGACCCGCAGCGGGTCCTCGGCCTTGCGGATCGACTCGTCGGCCGCCAACCGCACCGGCAGGTCCCGGGCGGCGAGCCGCTCGCGCAGCCGGGCGAGGTCCTCGACCCCGGGAACGGGCTGTTCGAAGTACTGGAGATCGAACTCCGCGAACGCCTCGCTCGCCTCGACCGCCTCGGCGAGGGTGTACTTCGCATTCGCATCGAGCCGGAGGACGACGTCGGGGAAGAGCCGTCGCAGCTCGCGCAGCCGGGCGAGGTCCTCCGGCAGCGAGGCGAGACCGTGCTCGGCGACCTTCGCCTTGACCGTGCTCACGGCCCCATAGCGGGCGAGGATCGGCTCGACTTCATCGACGCCGGCCGCCGGGAGGGTGGCATTGACCTCGACGAACGCGGGCTCATCGGCACGGTTTTCGGGAACATCGCCGGGGGCACCGTGTATCGGCTCCCGTCCCGGCACCGGGAGCCCGGCGAACTCGAGGGCCGCCTGCAGCCAGCGGGAGGATTCGCGGGCATCATATTCGACGAACGGGGAGAACTCCGCCCACCCCAGAGGCCCCTCGAAGAGGAGGATCTCGCGTTCGGTGATGCCCCGGAAGCGCGTGACCATCGGCAGCCGCAGGACATGGACGCGGGGCACGAGGTCGGCGAAGGAGGCGGGAAGGGCGGTCATGCGCCCAGCCTATCCGGGAGTCCACCTCGGCGGTGTGAGCCGTCCCCGCCCCCGTCCGAGCGATGCCTGCCGCCGCGTTAGGCTTGAGGTCATGACCGTCTCTGACATCTTCGATCCCACCCGGTGGCGCGAGGTCTCCGGCTTCGACTTCACCGACATCACCTACCACCGGGCGATCGACGCGGACGGCCAGGACATCGGCGCCGTCCGCATCGCCTTCGACCGGCCCGAGGTGCGCAACGCCTTCCGCCCCCACACCGTCGACGAGCTCTACCGGGCCCTCGACCACGCCCGCCAGACCCCGGACGTCGGCGCCGTCCTCCTCACCGGCAACGGCCCGAGTCAGAAGGACGGCGGCTGGGCGTTCTGCTCCGGCGGCGACCAGCGCATCCGCGGCCGCTCCGGCTACCAGTACGCCGAGGGCGAGACCCGCGAGACCGTCGACCCGGCCCGTGCCGGACGCCTCCACATCCTCGAGGTCCAGCGCCTCATCCGCACGATGCCCAAGGTCGTCATCGCCGTCGTCCCCGGGTGGGCCGCCGGCGGCGGGCACAGCCTCCACGTCGTGTGCGATATGACGATCGCCTCACGCGAGCATGCGAAGTTCAAGCAGACCGACGCCGACGTCGGATCCTACGACGCCGGCTACGGCTCGGCCTACCTCGCGAAGATGGTCGGGCAGAAGAAGGCGCGCGAGATCTTCTTCCTCGGCCGCACCTACTCGGCCCAGGAGATGGCCGACATGGGTGCGGTCAACGAGGTCGTCGACCACGCCGACCTCGAGACCGCGGCACTGGACATGGCGAACGAGATCCTCGGCAAGTCCCCGAACGCGCAGCGGATGCTCAAGTTCGCCTTCAACCTCGTCGACGACGGCCTCATGGGCCAGCAGGTCTTCGCCGGTGAGGCCACGCGACTGGGCTACATGACCGACGAAGCCGTCGAAGGCCGGGACGCCTTCCTCGAGAAGCGCGACCCCGACTGGTCGTCCTACCCCTGGTACTACTGAACTGCTGCCCATGACCCCGCTCGACCTTCCGGACGCGATCGACCGGGCCCTGGCCGGGGAGTCGATCCTCATCCTCCCGCAGACCCGAACCGGTGCCGTCACCGAGGTGGCCCCCGACCGTTGGGCCGGCCCCGGTGACGCCCCCGCGCTCATCCTCTTCACCTCGGGGTCGACGGGGGCGGCGAAGGCCGTCGCACTCTCCGCTCACGCCCTCACCGCCTCGGCGCGGGCCACCGAACGATTCCTCTCCGGACCCGGCCGCTGGCACCTCACGCTGCCGGTCAACCACATCGCCGGCTTCCAGGTCGAACTCCGCGCCCGGCTGGCCGGGGAGGATCCGGTGCGCGCGGCTGCGGGCCCGTTCACCGCACAAGGCTTCGCCGCGGAGGTCGCCGAGCTCGTCGCCCGCGGCGACGACCGCCCCCGCTACACCTCCCTCGTGCCCACGCAGCTGCACCGGGTCCTCGCCGACCCCGCGGCCGCCTCGGCGGCGGCGACGTTCACGGCCATCCTCCTCGGCGGCTCCGCGATCTCGCCTGCTCTCCTTGACGCGGCAGCGGCCGCGGACCTGCGGATCGTGCGGACGTACGGGATGTCGGAGACCGCGGGCGGCTGCGTCTACGACGGCGTCGCCTTCGACGGGGTCACCGTGACGATCACCGAGGCCGGCACGATCGACCTCACCGGACCCGTCGTCGCCGACGCCTACGTCGACGTCACAGCGGACGGGACCATCGTCCCCCGCGACTCCCCCGCCCTGACCGGCCCGGCGGGCAGGCGGACGATCCACACGAGTGATCTCGGGCACCTCGACGACGGTGTCCTCAGCGTCCTCGGCCGGGTCGACGACGTCATCGTCTCCGGTGGGGAGAACGTCTCCCCGCACGCGCTCGAGACGGCACTGCTGCCGGTGTGGCAGCCCCACGGTGTCGCCGAGGTGCTCGTCACCGCGGTCGCGGACGCAGAGTGGGGGCGGCGCATCGTCGCCCTCGTCCGCCTCGACGACGACACCGCCGGTGCCGGGCAGCTGCGCGGCCTGTCCCCGACCGAACGCGGCCGGCAGCTGCGCGCCCTGGCGCCCGCCGAGGCGGGGACGATGCTTCCCCGCGAGGTCATCGTCGTCGACGAGATCCCGGCCCGCTCGATCGGCAAACCCGACCGCAGGAGGGCCGCCGAGGTGGCCGAAAGCCTGCTTGCCCGACCCCATAGTTGAATTTCGCATCAAATGATCTCTCGGTAATATGAGACGGTTCACCGAATCGCTAGGAAGGCACTCGACCCCTATGGCAACTGCCGCGCAATGGATCTCCGGAGCGCGACTGCGGACGCTGCCGCTCGCCGTCGCCCCCGTGCTCATCGGCACCGGAGCGGCGATCGGCTCGGTCGGGGGCTTCACCTCGTTCATCATCGGCGACTACTCGACGAGCGGCCCCGACGTGTCGCTGTCCTCGATCCTCTTCAAGGGCCTCCTCGCCCTCATCGTCTCGCTCTGCCTGCAGATCGGCTCGAACTTCGCCAACGACTACTCAGACGGGATCCGCGGCACCGACGATGTGCGCGTCGGTCCCGTGCGGCTGACCGCGACCGGGCTGGCGGAGCCGGCGACGGTCAAGCGGGCCGCGTTCCTCTGCTTCGGCATCGCCGGGCTCGTCGGCATCGCCCTCGTGCTGATCTCCCAGGCCTGGTGGTTCCTCATCGTCGGCGCCGCCGCGGTAGCCGCGGCGTGGTTCTACACCGGCGGGAAGCGCCCGTACGGGTACATGGGCCTCGGCGAGGTGTTCGTCTTCATCTTCTTCGGGCTCGTCGCCACGCTCGGGACGATGTGGATGCAGGTGGGGACGCTGAGCCTGAGCGGATGGGCCGGCGCCGTGTCGATGGGGCTGCTCGCCTCGGCGGTGCTCATGGTCAACAACCTCCGTGACATCCCCACCGACACCGAGGCGGGCAAGATCACCCTGGCCGTGCGCCTCGGCGACCAGCGGGCACGCGTCGCCTACGCCGTGCTCGTCCTCGCCCCGTTCGCGCTGCTGGCGCTCGCGATCCTCGACGGACATCCGGCAGCGGCACTGGCGATCCTCGCGCTCGTGCCCGCGCTCTCACCGCTGAAGACGGTGCTGGGAGGGACGACGGGTGCCGGTCTCATTCCGACGATCAAGTCGACGGGACTGACGGCCCTGTGCTTCGCCGCGCTCATGGCGCTCGGGTTGGCGCTGTAGATCGGGGCGTGCCCCCAAACGCAGTCGGCCGGTGTCCCCGCGGGGACACCGGCCGACTGCGTTGGATGAGGATCAGCGCCGTTTGGCGTCGGGAGCCTCGGCATCGGTCGTGCGGTCGGGGGTCGGCGCTTTGGTTGAGCCTGCGGCGGTCTGGGTGTCAGTGGTATTCCCCGACTCTGCGGGACGCTGGGTCTCGGCGGGGTTCTGGGTCTCGGCCTTCGCCTCGGCGGCCTCAGCCGAGGAGTCAGCTGCGGACTTCTTTGCCGAGTTCGGCTTCGTCACCGATTCAGCCGTCTCGGCATCCTGGGCGGAGACGGCGTCCTGGGCGGAGACGTTCTCGTCGACGAGGGTGTCCTCGAACGACTCGTCCTGGCCCTTGCGCTTCTTCGTCTTCGCGCGCTTAGCCAGCCGGTTCTCGATGTCGCCTGCGACCTTCGCCCGCATTCCGCCGAGCACAAGGTAGCTGATGAGCGCGCCGATGAAGATCGCCGCGACGGCCATGACGAGTGTGAACCCGAGGAAGGGTTGGAGAACGAGCCCGACGGCGACGATGATTCCCAGCCGGGCGAGGGTGTAGATCCAGAAGCTGCGCATTGCACCTATTCTAGTCGGGTCTGTCTGCATGGATTCTCAGAACTCGGGCCGGCATCGGCGACGAGGACGAGGCCCGACGAAATGGCAACACTGCCTGTCGAAACCCGTCGCCCTGCGACTGAGCTGGTCTTCAGGTTAGTCGACTATCCTTGATGCATGGCTCGAGTACTCATTGCCGGGATAGTCCTAGCGGCAGCGATCACACTGTACGGACTCTTCGACTGTCTGCTGCGCGATCGGAGTCTCGTCCGAGTCCTGCCCAAGCCTGTCTGGGCGCTCATCATCCTCCTCATTCCGATCATCGGCTTCGTCCTCTGGTACATCTTCGGACGCGGTTCCGAGGCCAAGCCCGACCCGTCACCGAGGCGCAGCGGCCCGACCGCTCCCGACGACGATGAGGACTACCTCCGCCAGGTCGACCGCGAGGTCAAGCTCGGCAAGCATCGTCCCCGGGACGACGAACCCACGGACTCCGAGACCCCTCCCCCGGGTGACACCCTCGATCCCGAGGACCGCCCCGATGACCAGGAGTCCGGCGACGAGCACGGCTCGGAAGGCAGCAAGGGCGAGGGCCGCGGCCACTCGAACTGAGCACTGACGGCCTGCTCGAGAAGACGGCTGGCTCAGCCCGAACCGGTCGCAGGTCCGTGACCCGACGTAGAGTCCTTAGGCTTCCCGCGTACAACACCGCTGACGATCCTGCGGGCGAACCGAGTCTGACGGCGTGAGCAAATCACTGCGCAGATCCTCCGTTGCCGTGAGCAGGCACGCATCAGCGCGCCGTTGTTCTCCGCGCAGTCCGGTCGTTCCGGATACAGCTTCGCATCCACCCGCTTCGGTCAGAGGCTCAGTCGCAGCATGGTCTCGTGTGCGGTTCCGGTTTCGAGCGCCAGCGGCCGCCCGCCTGACCGGTGATGTTCCCCGTCGCGCGCCGACGGGCACAGCGGTCCCCGTCGCGCGGCAGACAGCGAAATGTGGTCACAGAACCGAGGGAGAAGCGCCGGATCGGCACGATCTCCTCGGTTCTGTGACCACATTCGGCACTGCACAGCAGAGGCCAGGCGGAACTGCGAAACATCCGACGCGCTGAAGACCCGGGGACGTCACTGCTCAAGGACCGATGGGCGGGACTGCACAGCAGGGGCCGCGCAACTGAGGTCAGGCGGTCAGGCCGGCGGGCGGCGCCCCACAGCGGACGTCAGGCCGTCGGCCCGATCACCGTCCGCCCACGACCGTCAGCCGAGGCCGGAGTACGAGTGCAGGCCGTTGAAGTAGACGTTGACGACGGTGAAGTTGAAGAACACCGTGGCGATGCCGATGAGGTTGAGCACGGCCACCTTCGTCGGGCCCCACCCGCGGGTCGCCCGCGCGTGGAGGTACGCGGCGTAGACGACCCAGACGACGAACGTCCAGATCTCCTTCGTGTCCCAGCCCCAGTAGCGGCTCCAGGCGACCTCGGCCCAGATGGCGCCGGCGATGAGGGTGAACGTCCACGTGATGAAGCCGACGGCCGCGATCGTGTACGAGAACCGCTCGAGCTCGGTGCTCGAGGGCAGACGGCGCATGAATCGCAGCCACTTCGGGTCCTTCGTCTCGCTCACGGTCTTGAGGATCTGGAAGACCGCGAGGATCGCCGAGATCGACAGCAGCGCCGTCGAGAGGATCGCGATCGGCACATGGATGGCGATCCAGTACGAATCGAGGGCGGGAATGAGCTGGGCGGCCGGAGTGTAGAAGACCGTGATCGCGAGACCCAGGCACAGCAGGACGCCGCCGGAGACGAACGTGCCGAGGTAGCGGATGTCCTTGCGGGTGAGCACGATGAGGTAGACGAGGACGGTGATCGCCGTGGCGGTGAGGACGTACTCCATCATGTTGCCCCACGGCACGCGCATCACCGAGAGGGTGCGGGTGATGACCGAGCCGATGTGGAGGACGACGGCGAGCACGATGAGCGACGTGCCGATGCGCGCCGCGCGGCGCCGTTTGGCATCGGAGGCCGACAGCTCCTCGCCGGTGCCGTTGTCTCCGGCGTGGTCATCAGCGCCGGGACGGTCGAGGAGCGCCGTCGCGGTCTTCCGGTTGGTGCGGCGCACCGTGCTCGACTTCGCGCCGGCCGCCACCGTGTCGGACTTCGACTTCTTCAGCTCCCGCCCCCCGAAGAGATCGAAGGCCGAGAAGATCATCGCGACCGCGTAGACGATCATCGCGGAGACGATGAGCTGATTCGACCACATCGCCAGGTCGGTGTTGACGTCCATGTATCCTCCGCACCGTGAGGGTGCTCAATTCCTTGCGTCAGTGAATCTGCGTGCCCGTCTCAGGCGCACGTCCCCGATTCTACTCCGTGTAGTACCCCAGTTTGAAGCCGCGACGACCATGCAGGCCCGCACTGCGGCCGCTCAGTCCTTCTTCTCCTCATCCTCGGCACTCTCACTGCCGAGGTCCTTCGCGAGTTCCGTCGCCGCGCGCTCGACCATCGGATCCTCACCGCGGGCCAGGGCCGCCACCTCGACCTCGCCGTCCTTGACCCGCACCCACACGCGCCGGCGCGGGATGAACAGGGACAGTCCGAGTCCGAGGAGGACGAGGACGGAGCTGACGAACATGAGCAGCTGCGTCGGATCCTGCGAGATGTCGACGGCGATGAACCGCTTGACCCCGTCGAAGGTCACCGAACCGCCGTTGGGCAGCTCCTGGGTCTCCCCCGGCACGAGCTGGATGACGAGCGGGTTGCCGGCGGCATCCGTCATCTCCGTCATATTCGAGGCATCGAGGGTGTAGACCGACTGCGGCTCCCCCGAGTCGAGGCCGAGGTCGCCGGTGTACCCGCTCATCACGAGGTAGGGGTTGCGCAGCTCGGCGAAGTTCGACACGAGGTCGCCCTGCTCGTTCTGCGTGGCCGTCGGCAGCAGCACCCCGACGAAGCCCATCTGCGTGCCCGCGGCATCGGGCACCTTGATCGCACCCTCGGAGGTGTACCCGGGGTCCCCGTTCGCGGGGATGAAGACCTGCGGCCCGGACCGGACGACCTGGCCGGTCGCATCCCGCACCGTCACCTCGGGGGCGTACCCGTTGCCGGTGAGGTAGACGCCGGTGTCGGCGACGCGGATGGGCTCGTTGACCTTGAGCTGCTCGGTCTTCTCCACCCCGTCCGCCGAGGTCGTCACCGTGGCCTCGAAGGTGCGGGGCTGACCGAACTGGTTGCCCGGCGCGGCATCGTCGAAGCTCGAGGTGAACTGGTCGAGGGTGAGGCGGAACTGCGGCAGGTTGTCCGCGTTGTAGTACGTGCCCGGGTCGAACGAGTCGTAGGCGACGAGCGAATTCGTGAACGTGTCGCCTTCGACGAGGATGCGCTGCCCCTCGTAGCCGAAGAGCGACCCGATCGAGATCGTCAGCGTCGTCATGAGGATCGCGATGTGGAAGACGAGGTTGCCGGTCTCGCGCAGGTAGCCGCGTTCGGCCGCGACATGGTCGCCGTGGCGCGAGGTGCGGTACCCGAGCTTCTTCAGGCGGGCCTGCGCGGCGTCGAGGAACTCCTCATCGTCAAGCTCCCCGTCCTTGACCTCCGCCGAGGTGAACGCCACGTATCCGGGCATCCGTCCCAGCCGCCTCGGCGCCTTGGGCGGAGCCGAGCGCATCGCCTTCCAGTGCTGGGAGGTGCGCGGGACGATGCACCCGACGAGCGAGATCATGAGGAGGAGATAGACCGCGGAGAACCAGATCGACGAGTACACGTCGAACATGCCGATCGTATCGAGGAACGCTCCCCACGCCCCGTTCTCCTCGAGGAAGGTGTTGACGCGGGCCGGGTCCTGGATCCGCTGCGGGAGCAGGGAGCCGGGGATCGAGGCGAGCGCGAGGACGAGGAGGAGGATGAGGGCCACCCGCATCGTCGTCAGCTGCCGCCATGCCCACCGGCACATGCCGATGAAGCCGAGCTGCGGCTGCGTCACCTCCGACCGATCGGGCTTGCCCGCTCCCTTCGCCGAGGCGGTCCCTGCCTTCGAGGCGGCGCCGGCCTTCCCGGCAGGCGCGGCCTTCGCGCGGTCCGCGGCCGGCTGCTCCCGGCGAGGCTGCGCCTCGGCGGTGCCCGAGGTGTCGGCAGCCTGCTCGGGGGCTGCGTCCGTCGTGTTGCCAGCAGTCTTGTCTGCCACTAGATCACCACTTCAAATCCGGAGATGAGACCCTGCAGCGAGTTCATCCACTGGTTCCACAGTCCGATGGCCATGACGAAGCCGAGTGCGATGAGCATGACTCCGCCGATGCGGACGATCGTCGTCTGGTGCTCGCGCACCCAGTTCAGCCGACCGGCACCCTTGTGGATGGCGATCGCCAGGAGGATGAAGGGAATGCCGAGCCCGAGGCAGTAGACGAAGGCGAGGAACGCGCCCCGCCACAGGGTGCCGTCGGAGCCGAAGCTCAGCGACATCGTCAGCACCGCCGACAGGGTGGGGCCCACGCACGGGGCCCAGCCGATGGCGAACGTCGCCCCGAGCACGGGAGCACCCCACAGTCCCGCCTTGGGCCGGGCGTGGATGCGCCGTTCCTTCTGGAGGAAGCCGAACGCGCCCATGAACACCAGTCCGGCGATCATCACCCCGACACCGAGGATGCGGATGAGGATGTCCTGGAACTGGGAGAACATCGCCCCGAGGGCGGAGAAGCCCGTGCCGAGGATGACGAAGACGACGGTGAAGCCGAGCACGAAGAGCGTGATGCCCGTGATCACCCGCCACGTCGCCTTGTCTCGCAGCGACGAGCCGCTCAGGCCCGTGACGTAGCCGACGTAGCCGGGCACGAGCGGCAGCACGCACGGGGAGACGAAAGAGACGAGCCCGGCGAGTGCCGCGGCCCCGGCTGCGAGCAGGAGGGGACCACTGAGCACCGCCTGGGCGAACTCCGCCCCGATGCCGCTCACTCCGCCTGCACGTCCTCGATGAGTCCCTGCAGGGTCGACTTGTCGACGGCGCCGACGACACGGGCCGCGGCCCGTCCCTGCGCGTCGAGGATGACGGTCGAGGGCGTCGCCTGCGGGGGCAGGACGCCCGAGAGCAGGGCGACCATGTCGCCGTTCGTGTCGAGCATGTTCGGGTAGGGGATCTGGTAGTTCGAGATGAAGGCGTTGGCCTCCGCCGCCTGGTCACGGACGTTGACGCCGATGAACTGGGCGGAGTCGCCGAACTCCTCGGAGACCTCCTTGAGGTCGGGGGCCTCGACGCGGCACGGCGGGCACGCCGCATACCAGAGGTTGATGACGACCGGGGTCGGCCGCATATCGGCGAGCGAGAGCTGCGAGCCGTCGAGGGTCTCGAAGGTCAGGTCGAGGGGTTCGCCGCGATCCTTGACCGCGACCTGGGAGACGACGCCGGAACCCGAGACGTAGCCCTGGTCGGAGCCCGCCTGTGCGGCGAGCTCATCGTTCTGGGTGCATGCGCTGAGGACGACTGCCGTGCCGGCGATGATGCCCGTGAGGACCGCCCGGCGACCGTACTGTCCGTTGCCGCCGATCATGCTCCCGCCACCGCGTGGCCCGGCTGCAGATCCGCGCAGAGATTCTCATAGCTCACGGACACCAGTGTGGACTTCTCAAATGTGAAACTCGTGACAGACGCGAGCGCGCACTCCCGTTTGCGCGGGTCATGGGCCAGCGGTCGCCCTTCGCCGGCCAGGCGCGCCATCCAGATCGGCAGCTGGTGGGAGACGATGACGCCGCTCGCCTCGGGCCCGTGTCCCTCGAGGCGGGCGCGCAGGCTCGCCATCGCCGCCTGCGTGCGCAGGGCGATCTGGCGGTACGGCTCACCCCACGAGGGCACCAGCGGGTTGTAGAGGCGCACGAGGTTCCGCGGCTGCGCGAGCGTGCGGGCGTTCATCGTCTGCCCTTCGAAGGAGTTCGCCGCCTCGATGACGCGGTCGTCGGTGAAGACGGGCATGTCGAGGTTCTCCGCCAGGGGCGCGATCGTCTGTTGCGCGCGCAGCAGCGGTGAGGCCACAAGCGCGTCGGGGGCATTGTCCTCCTGCGCGAAGTGCTCGCCGACCCGGCGGGCCATCTCATGCCCGCGCTCGGTCAGCCCGAAGCCGGGGATCCGGCCGTAGAGGATGCCCTCGGGGTTGTCGACTTCGCCGTGGCGGACGAGGTGGATCGTGGTCATCGGCTCGACTCTCCGTTCGCATCGGGGACGGCGGCAGCGGCCTTCGCAGCCGCCGGCAGCGCTGCGATGATCCGCTCGAGGATCTCATCGGTGTGGGCGTAGGAGAGGAACCACGCCTCGAATGCGCTCGGCGGCATGTGGATGCCCGAGTCGAGCATCGCATTGAAGAACGCGGAGTACCGGTCGACGTTCTGCGCGCGGGCATCGTCGTAGTCGACGACCTCGCCGTCGGTGAAGAAGACGGAGAACATCGAGTTCGCCGACTGGATCGTGTGCGCGACCCCTTCGGCCTCGAGCGCCGAGGCGACGGCGGGCCGGAGGATGTCCGCTGCCCGCCCGAGGTGCGAGTAGACGTCGAGCTCGGTCGTGAGCTTGAGCGTGGCGAGTCCGGCGGCGGTGGCGACGGGATTGCCCGAGAGCGTGCCCGCCTGGTAGACGGGTCCGGCGGGGGCGAGGTGGGCCATGACGTCGGCGCGACCGCCGAACGCCGCGGCCGGGAACCCGCCGCCCATGACCTTGCCGAAGGTGAAGAGATCGGCGGGCCCGTGCGGGTAGCCCAGGGTCTCGGACTCGTAGCCGTACCAGCCGGCGGCGGAGACGCGGAAGCCGGTCATCACCTCGTCGCTGATCATCAGCGCCCCGTGGGCCTTCGTGAGTTCGCGGATCGTGTTCGTGAAGCCGTCGCGCGGGGGCACGACCCCCATGTTGCCGGGGCTCGCCTCGGTGATGACGCAGGCGATCGACTCGCCGTGCTCGGCGAAGACCGCCCGCAGCGCCTCAGCGTCGTTGTAGGCGACGACGATCGTGTCGTCGGCCTGCGCCCCGGTGACCCCCGGGGTGTCGGGCAGGGAGAACGTCGCGAGCCCCGAACCGGCCTGGGCGAGCAGGGAGTCGACGTGACCGTGGTAGTTGCCGGCGAACTTCACGACCTTGTTCCGGCCGGTGTAGCCGCGGGCGAGGCGGATCGCGCTCATCGTCGCCTCGGTGCCCGACGAGACGAGGCGCACCTCGTCGACGGGGTCGATGCGGGAGACGATCTCCTCGGCAAGTTCGACCTCGCCGACCGACGGGGTGCCGAACGAGAAGCCCTTGACCGCGGCCTCCTGGACGGCGGCGACGACCTCGGGGCGGGAGTGGCCCATGATCATCGGACCCCACGACCCGATGAGGTCGATGTAGTCGTTGCCGTCGGCGTCGCGCAGCCACGCCCCGGTCGCCGAGGTGATGAAGCGCGGGGTCCCGCCGACCGCCCGGAACGCCCTGACCGGGGAGTTCACTCCGCCGGGGATGACGCGCTCCGCCCGTGCGAAGAGGGCGGCCGAGTTCTGGGTGGGTGAGGCGTCGGTCATGAGTTCTCCTTCGCGGTGAGGTGGCGGGCGACCTTGCCGAACGCGACGCCGAGCGTCGCCATCTCCTCAGGGGTGAGGAGGTCGACGAGGTTGCTGCGCACGCTCTCGACATGGGTGGGGGCGGCGGCGACGAGGAGGTCCCAGCCGGCGTCGGTCATCGCACAGTTGACGCCGCGGCCGTCCTCGGGGATCGGGCAGCGCGACAGCAGGCCCTTCTTCTCCATCCGGGCGACGCTGTGGGTCAGGCGCGAGCGCGACATCGTCGTGTCCGAGGCGAGCAGGGCCATGCGCATCGATCGTCCCTCGTGTTCGCTCAGCCGCACGAGGATCTCGTATTCGGGCAGGCCGATGCCGAAGTTCTCCCGCAGATCGGCCTCGAGCTTCGCCCCGAGCAGGGAGCTGCCGGTGAGGTAGGAGCGCCAGGCGCGCTGGTCCGGCGGGGACAGCCAACGTGTCTCGCTCATCGCCGACCTCCGCTCAGCCACCGGCTGACCTCGGTCGCCCAGTACGTGAGGATCGCATCGGCGCCGGCCCGTTTGAACGCGATGAGGGACTCCTCGATCGCGCGGTCGCGGTCGATGGCCCCGGCGGCGGCCGCGAATTCGATCATCGCGTACTCCCCCGACACCTGGTACGTCCACACGGGCACCGGGGACTCCGCGGCCACCTCGGCGAGGACGTCGAGATAGGGCAGGCCGGGTTTGACCATGACGATGTCCGCGCCCTCGGCGAGGTCGAGGTCGAGTTCGTGCATCGCCTCGCGCCCGTTCGCCGGATCCTGCTGGTAGGTCTTGCGGTCCCCGACGAGCTCGGAGTCGACGGCTTCGCGGAAAGGTCCGTAGAACGCCGAGGCGTACTTCGCGGTGTAGCCCATGACGACGACGTCGGTGAAGCCGTGGTCGTCGAGCGCCTCCCGGCACACGCCGACCTGTCCGTCCATCATGCCTGAGAGCCCGAGGACGTGGGCACCGGCGCGGGCCTGCGCGACGGCCATCGAAGCGTATCGTTCGAGCGTCGCATCGTTGTCGACGCGGCCGGCCTCGTCGAGCACGCCGCAGTGGCCGTGCGAGGTGAACTCGTCGAGGCAGAGGTCGGCCATGATGACGGTGTCGTCGCCGAACTCGTCGCGCAGCATCCGCAGCGCCCGGTTGAGGATGCCCTCGGGGTCATCGGCGGCCGAGCCGCGTTCGTCGCGGACGGTGGGGATGCCGAAGAGCATGAGTCCCCCGACGCCGGCGTCGACGGCCTCGCGGGCGGCCTCCCGCAGCGACGTCAGCGTGTGCTGGACGACGCCGGGCATCCCGGTCAGCGGCGCGGGCTCCTCGAGTGACTCCTTGACGAACATCGGCAGGATGAGGTCGGCGGGGGTGAGGTGGACCTCGGAGACGAGGCGGCGGAGGGCCGCGGTCGACCGCAGGCGACGGGGACGGACGATGGGAGCCATGTCAGGCCTTCTTTCTGCGACGCTTCTGGCTGGGGCGCACCGGGGTGACCCCGGCGGTGAGGTCTGCCTCGCGCATGCGCGTGGCGTACGCGACGAGACCGTCGATGAGTGAGGTGAGGTTCGCTTCCTCCGCGAGGACGTCGACCCGCAGGCCGTGCTCCTCCGCGGTGTTCGCCGTGGCCGGGCCGATGCAGCAGATCACCGAGGTGGCTGCCGGCTTCCCGGCGATCCCGACGAGGTTGCGCACGGTCGAGGACGAGGTGAAGAGGAACGCGTCGAAGTCACCGGCCTTGATCGCCTCGCGGATCGGCGCCGGCGGCGGGGAGGCGCGCACGGTGCGGTAGGCGGTGACGTCGTCGACGTCCCAGCCCTTCTCGAGCAGTCCGGCCACGAGCACCTCGGTGGCGATGTCGGCACGCGGCAGGAGGACGGTGTTCATCGGGTCGATGTCGTCGACGTAGTCCGGCCACGCCGCGGCCAGACCCCGGGCCGAGTGCTCGCCGTCGGGGATGAGGTCGGGGGTGATGCCCCAGTCGGTCAGCGCCGCGGCGGTGCGACCGCCGACGGCGGCGACCTTGACCCCGGACAGGGAGCGGGCGTCGAGACCGAAGTCCTCGAACCACATGCGCACGGCGCGCACCGCGTTGACGGAGGTGAAGCCCACCCATTCGTAGGAGCCGTCGACGAGTCCGCGGATCGCCTTCTCCATCTGCGTCGGCGTGCGCGGGGGCTGCACGGCGATCGTCGGGACGACGGTGCCGACGGCGCCGAGTTCGGCGAGCGCCTCGGCCGTCGACGTGCCCTGCTCCTTCGTCCGGGGAATGAGCACCTGCCAGCCGAAGAGCGGCTTCGTCTCGAACCACGCGAGCTCGCCGCGGGAGTCGACGCCCTGGCCCATGATGACGACGAGGCGGTCCCCGGCATTGCGGCACAGCCCCGGGGCCTGCCCGAGGGTGGTCTCGACGCTCGTCTGCTCGGTCGTCGAGATGCCCCAGCCCAGCAGCACCTTCGTCTCCGCGTCCCAGCCGTCGTCGAGCAGGGCCCGGAAGGCCTCCTCGACCTGCGCGGCGGTGCCGGTGAGCACGTGCGTGGTGTTGCGGTGCTTGGAGACGTCGACGTGGGTCTGCGGTCCGGCTTCGATGAAGCGCACCGAGCGGACCCGGTTCGTCGTCAGCGCGGTGCCGGTGTAGGCGGCGGTCGCCGCGGAGAGACCGACCCCGGGCACGATCTCGACGTCGATGCCCGCCTTGCGGCACACGGCCGCCTCGGTGGTCGTCGTCGTGAAGAGGAGACCGTCGTCGGAACTCAGCCGCACCACGGTCTTGTCGGGGCGGGCGAGCTCGGCGAGCCGGCGGCCGCGGGTCGAGGGCGACTGGCCGAGTTCGGCGGCGTCGATGACCTCGGCGGCCTGCGGGACGTAGGCGGTGACGATCTCGGAGTGGACGTGGGCGTCGTAGACGACGAGCGCGGCGTCGGCGAGGATGTCGGCGCCGCGGGCGGTCATCAGTCCCGCCTCACCGGGACCGGAGCCGATGAAGACGACGCGCGGGCCCACCGGCAGGAGCCGCCGGGGCTGGACCTGGCCGGTGCCCTGGGTCTCAGGCTGCTCGCTCATGACTGTCCTTCGGACCGGGACCGGGCGGCGGCCTTGACCGGGGTGAGGTGGTCGGCGGAGCGCGCGGGGTCGATGTCGAGGCGGCGCAGCAGATCCTCGGCCGCGGCGGTGCCGAGTTCGTCGGCGACCCGGGCGATCTCCTTGCCGGCGATCGGCAGGGCGTGATCGTCGCGGGAGCTGAGATCGGCGTCGTCGATGAGCGGCAGCGGCGCGCTCATGTGGGTGCGGGCGATTCTCCCGTCGTCGTCGGCCATCATCGCCGCGACGACGAGCTGCGTCCCGGTGATCGTCGCCAGGGCCCCGATCGGAGCCGAGCAGCCGGCCTCGGCGCGGGAGAGGATCGCCCGTTCGCACGTCACGGCGAGGTCGGTCGCCTCGTCGTGGAGTCGGCGCAGGGCCGCGCGGATCTCGACGTCACCGGCCATCAGAGCCTCGTCCTGCGTGTACGGGCTGTCGGCTCCGCGCGTCTCCACCGCGAGCGCCCCCTGGCCGGGAGCGGGAAGCATGGTGTCGAAGTCGAGGAGGTCGGTCGCCTCGGCGAGCCGCCCGATCCGACGGACACCGGCGGCGGCGAGGACGACGGCGTCGAGGCGGCCGTCGCGGACGTGGGCGATGCGGGTGTCGACGTTGCCGCGGACCCCGCGCACCTCGATGTCGGGGCGGGCGGCGCGCAGCTGGACGGCGCGGCGCGGCGACCCGGTGCCGACGACGCTGCCGGCGGGCAGCTGGGCGAGGCTGAGGCCGTCACGGCCGATGAGGACGTCGGCGGGATCGACGCGCGGCGGAATGGCCGCGAGCTGGATGCCCGGCTCCGGGGTCGTCGGGAGGTCCTTGAGCGAGTGGACGGCGATGTCGATCTGGCCCTGGTGCAGGGCCTGCCGGACGGCGGAGACGAAGACGCCGGTGCCGCCGAAGCCCGCGAGCGGGGACATGTTGACGTCGCCTTCGGTGACGACCTCGACGATCTCGACGCGCCAGCCGGTCAGGGCCGCGATCTGGTGGGCGATCGCCGTCGACTGCGAGCGGGCGAGCTGGGAGCGCCGGGTGCCCAGGCGCACCGTGCGGCCCGTCGGGTGCTCGGGTTCGACGACGTCGAGGGTGTGGTCGGCGACCGGCCGGAGACCGTCGGCCTCGATGTGGTCGGGGCTCGCGGCCTTGGCGACCTTCGCCTCCGGGGTCGGCACGGCGTGCGGGGTCTTGATCGTCGGCAGGTCGAAGAGCTGGATGAGCGCCTGCGCGTAGTCGACGTCGGAGTCGGAGACCGCGAGCTCCTTGACCTTGACCGTCGGGGTGTGGATGAGCTTCTCCGCGACCCGGTGGAGGGACTTGCGGACCTCGGCGAAGACCTTGTCGTCGACGTGGTCGCCGATCTTGCGCTGCAGGCGCTCGGTCTCCGCGGCGAGCACGTCCTTGGCGTGGGTGCGCAGCGCGGTGACCGTGGGGGCCACCGCCCGCTCCTTGGCGCCGGACTCGAGCTTCTCCGTCTCCTCGGCGATGATCGCGCGCACCGCTTCGACGGTCTCGACGACGGCGGCGTCGCGCTGGTTCGACGAGGTCGACAGCAGCTTCCGGATGTCGCCGAGTCCGAAGAGGGCGACGTGTTCGAACTCGCGCACGCTCGGATCGATGTCGTGGGGCAGGGCGAGGTCGACGAACGCCTTGTTCGCCGCGCTCTTGGAGTTCTGCGAGAGACCGGCGACGATGTCGTCGCGGGTGACGACGACGCCGCGGGCGCCGGTGGAGGAGACGATGAGGTCGGCGTCGGCGATCTCCTCGGCGAGCGACCGGGGGGTGAGCTCGCGGGCCCGACCGCCCACCTCGGCGATGAGGCGCTCCGCCTTCTCCAGGGTCCGGTTGAGCACGGTGATGTGGTTGACGCCCTCTCGGTGGAGGGTCGCGACGACGAGGCCTGACATCGCGCCGGCGCCGATGACGAGCGCGTTCGCGGCGTGCAGCGGCCCGATGTGGGCCTGGGAGGCTTCGAGGGCGGCGCCGAAGAGGGAGCGGGCGACCTCGTCGAGTCCGGTCTCCGAGTGGGCGCGCTTGCCCACCCGCAGGCTCTGCTGCAGGGCGTGGGAGAGGTCGGAGGTCAGGGCTCCGGCGCTCATCGAATCGGTGAACGTCGAGCGCAGCTGGCCGAGTATCTGGGCTTCGCCGATCGCCATCGAGTCGAGCCCGCACGCGACCTTGAGGAGGTGGCCGAGCGCCTGGTTGTCGTAGTGGGCGTAGAAGTGCCCGGCGATGTCCTGCCAGTCGCGTCCGATCGAGGACACGAGCGCGTTGCCGAGGTCGGCGAGTCCCCCGTGGAAGGCGGAGACGTCGGCGATGAGCTCAAGCCGGTTGCACGTCGAGAGGACGGCGAGTCCGTCGACGCTCGCCCCGTCGAGGGCGTCGGTGCGCAGACGGTCGACGTCGTCGGCCCCGAACGCGAGCGCGTCGAGCATGTCGATCGGCGCCGACTGGTGGGAGATGCCGAGAACCAAGAGAGTCAATTGCTGTGCTCCTCCACTGGAGTGGCCGTAGCCGTTTCGAGCGCCGAGTAGTACGCGAGGACCTGGAGCTCACTGGCCAGGTCGACCTGCTGGACCCGCACGGTCTCCGGGGTGTCGAGCACGGTGGGCGCGAAGTTGAGTATGCCGCGGACTCCCGCCTCGGCGGCGATGCGGGCGGCCGCGGGCGCCGCGGAGGCGGGCACGGCCATGACGACGAGGTCGATGGGGTCGGCCCACGTGGCGAGGTCGGCGATCGCGGAGACGGTGAGATCGCCGATCGTCGTGCCGACCTTGCCCTCGTCGCTGTCGAAGATCGCCGTCAGGCGCAGACCGCGCCGCTGGAAGCCGGCATAGTCGGCCAGAGCCGAGCCGAGGCGTCCGGCGCCGATGATCGCGACGTTCTGCGCCCGGTCGAGGCCGAGGAACGATCGCAGGGTCGCGGCGAGGTCCTGCGCCGAGTAGCCGACCCCGCGGCGTCCGGAGCGGCCGAGCTGGGAGAGATCCTTGCGCAGGATCGCGGGAGACACGCCGCTCTGGGCCGCCAGGGTCTCCGAGGAGACAGTGGTCTGGCCGATCGCGGCGATCGTCTCGACCGCCTGCAGGTAGATCGGGAGTCGAGAGATGACGCGCTCGGGGACGTCCTTGCGAACGACACCCTCGATGCTGCCGGCGGAGAGAATCTCGCTCACGTGAACGTGTCACTCCTTCAATCTGCTCGTGCTGCCTCAGGCCTGCGAACCGGTTGGGCGCCTCAGGCGCCCAGCGCGGTCAGGGCCTGCGACAGCCTGTCCCGGTCGACCCGGTGGAAGCTGTGCTGTCGTCCTTCGAGGAGCACCACGGGAACATCCCAGCCGTACTGCGCGGCCAGATCCTCATCGGTGTCGATGTCGATCTCGGTGACGGTGACGTCCCGGCCGGCCACCACCTCGGCGATGGTCGCCTGCGCGGTCTCGCAGAGATGGCATCCGGCGCGCGTGAGGAAGGTCAGTCCGACCACGGCACACTCCTGAGTCGAAGGTGACAACAAACCCCGCCGAAATGGGATTCGAGCGGGGGCGTAGGACCGTGCGGTCTTACTTCTTGTTGCGACGCTGGTGACGAGTCTTGCGAAGCAGCTTGCGGTGCTTCTTCTTCGACATACGCTTCCGGCGCTTCTTGATGACTGAGCCCACGCGGGTACCCCTTGTGATCGTCGGTGGAGGTGAACGTCAGGTGCCCACCCTTTGAACTAACCGTGCAATTCTATCGCCCCGGCCCGTTCTTTCCCAAAACTGTGTCGAGATCCACAGCGGGGCCTCAACTGTGCCCGGCAGGGCGCGGATCAGTCGAAGTACGGGTCGAGACCGAAGAACGGGAAGAGGTTCTTCCGGGTGCCCATGACCGCGCGGTCGAGCTCGGATTCCGGGTCGAAGCCGTGCGACCACGGGGTGAACGTCCCGTCGAAGCCGTCGGTCATCGACAGCGGGGCCTCGCGTCCGGTCTTCGTCTGCGCGTAGTGGGCCCAGCGGCCGGGGATCCGGGCGGTTGGGTCGAGGTCGGCGTCGGCGGCGATCGCGATGAGGTTCGTCCATGCGCGGGGGACGACGTCGATGATCGCGTAGCCCCCTCCCCCGGTCGAGAGCCACCGGCCCTCGGCGTGCTCCTCGGCGAGCGCCCGGACGCGTTCGGTCGCCACCCGCATCCCGTCGACGGACAGGCGCATGTGGGTGAGCGGGTCCATCCGGTGCCCGTCGCATCCGTGCTGGGAGACGATGATCTGCGGGGAGAACGCGGCGATGAGCGCAGGCACGGTGCCGTCGAAGGCCCGCAGCCAGTCCTCGTCGGTCGTCCGCGGGGGCAGGGCGATGTTCGCCGCCGAGGCGGCCGCGCGCAGTCCCCCGATGTCGGCCGGGTAGCCGGTGCCCGGGAAGAGGTACTTCCCGGACTCGTGGATGGAGATCGTCAGCACGCGCGGGTCGTCCCAGAAGAGCTGCTCGACGCCGTCGCCGTGGTGAGCGTCGAGATCGATGTAGGCGATGCGCTCGTATCCCGCGTCGAGGAATTCGTTGATCGCCCCGGCGACGTCGTTGTAGACGCAGAACCCGCTCGCCTTGTCGGCCATCGCGTGGTGCATGCCGCCGGAGAAGTTCACCGCCCGCCGGTAGTCGCCGGAGATGATCGCGCGGGCGGCGTCGACGGAGCCCTGGAAGAGCATCGCCGAGGCGGCGTGCATGTTCTCGAACACGGGGACGTCGTCGGTGCCCAGACCGTGGCGCTCGGCGACCTCGGGGTCGGCGCCTTCGGGGCTGCCGGCGGCCTTGACCGCGGCGATGTAGTCGTCGTCGTGGACGCGGGAGAGGGCCGCCTCGTCGAGGTCGCCGATCGGGTTGACGTGGACGTGGGGGGCGTCGAAGAGCTCGAAGTCGATCGCGAGCTTCGCGGTGAGGTCGAGCCTCAGGGGGTGCATGGGATGGCTGGGACCGAAGTTGTACCCGGTCACCGCCTCGTCCCAGACGACATAGACATCGCTATCGGCCATGGGCCAATGCTATATGGCGCGGCTCACTTCCGGAGATTCGCCCCGGTCCGTCCTACCATGGAGGTTGTGTCCATGAATTCTCCGCAGCGCCTCGACCGATTTCTGCGTCCGGGGCGCTGGGTCCGCGACTTCGTCGATGACATCGCCGTCGCCTCGCCGGCCCGCCTGGCGATCGTCTCGTTCATCGCCGTCGTGGCAGTCTTCGCCCTCCTCCTCATGCTCCCGGCGAGCATGCGCGAACCCGGGTCGGTCTCGACCTCGGAGCACATCGCCAACGCGATCTTCGTCGCCGTCTCCGCCGTCTGCGTGACCGGACTGACCCCGGTCGTCACCGAGGACTACTGGTCGGACTTCGGCATCTCCGTCATCACCGCCGGCATCCAGGTCGGCGGTCTCGGCATCCTCACCCTCGCCTCGCTGCTGGGCATGGCGGTCTCGCGGCGGCTGGGGGTCCGGCAGCGCCTCATCGCCCAGCAGGCCACCTCGGCGCTCAATCTGGGTCAGGTCGGCACCCTCCTCAAGACGGTGTTCATCACCATCCTCACCGCCGAGGCGGTGCTCGCGGTCCTCCTCTTCCCCCGCTTCCTCATGCGCGGCGACAGCGTCGGGGACTCGCTGTGGTACTCCGTGTTCTACGCGATCTCCGCGTTCAACAACGCCGGCTTCACGATCCACCCGGGCGGGGCCGCCTACTTCGCGGAGGACCCGTGGATCCTCTCGCTCATCATGATCGGCGTGTTCGTCGGGGCGCTCGGGTTCCCCGTCGTGCTGATGATCGCGATGAACTGGAACAAGCCGAGCAAATGGGACCTGCACACGAAGCTCACGCTGACGACGACGACGATCGTCCTCGCCGTCGGGTTCCTCTTCCTCCTCCTCTTCGAGTCGGCGAATCCGGCGACGCTCGGGGACAAGAACGCCGGCCACACCTTCGTCGAGGTCCTCTTCATGGCGGTGATGCCGCGCTCGGGCGGGTTCGCGACGATGGAGATCGCCGACATGAGCCAGGCCTCGCACCTGCTCATGGACGTCATGATGTTCATCGGCGGCGGGTCGTCGTCGACGGCCGGCGGCATCAAGGTCACGACCGTCGCCGTCCTCTTCCTCGCCGCCTTCGCCGAGGCGCGCGGTCTCGCCGAGGTCAACGTCTTCAACCGCCGGCTGACCGCCTCGACGATCAAGCTCTCGATCTCCGTCCTCCTCACCGGCGCCGCGATCGTCTTCGTCGGCACGCTCGTCATGCTCCAGATCACCGATGAGCCGCTCGACCGGGTGCTCTTCGAGGTGATCTCCGCGTTCGGCACCGTGGGCTTGAGCGCCGGGGTGTCCGCCTCGGCGTCGGAACCGGCGCTGTACTGTCTGTCCGTGCTCATGCTCATCGGACGCCTCGGTACGATTACACTGGCCGCAGCCCTGTCGATGCAGGACTCCGTGCGCCTCTACCGCTACCCCGAAGAAAGGCCCGTCGTTGGCTAACGAGAACTCCGCAATCCTCGTCATCGGACTCGGACGCTTCGGGTCGGCGACCGCGGTCACGCTCACCCGTCTGGGGCGTGAGGTCATGGCGATCGAGCACAACCCGGAGCTCGTCAAGGACTGGAGCGGAAAGCTCACCCACGTCGTCGAGGCCGATTCGACGAACATCGACGCCCTCCGCCAGGTCGGTGCCGCGGACTTCCAGACCGCGGTCGTCGGCATCGGCACGTCGATCGAGGCGAGCGTGCTGACGACGGCGAACCTCGTCGACCTCGGGGTCGCGCAGGTCTGGGCGAAGGCGATCTCGCCCGCCCACGGCAAGATCCTCCACCGCATCGGCGCCCACCATGTGCTCTACCCGGAGTCCGATGCCGGCATCCGCGTCGCGCACCTCGTGAGCTCCCGGATGATGGAGTACATCGAGTTCGACGAGGGCCACTTCGCGGTGGTGAAGATGCGTCCCCCGCGGGAGATCCAGGGCTTCACCCTCGCCGAGGCGAAGGTCCGCGAGAAGTACGGCGTGACGATCGTCGGCATCAAGAGCCCCGGCCGCGACTTCACCTACGCCGAACCGACGACCCGCGTCGGCAAACAGGACCTCCTCATCGTCGCCGGCAACGTCGAACTCCTCAGCCGCTTCGCCGGGCGGCCGTAGGGGGCGGGGCTGGTGGCAACGGTTGCGTGCCGGGTGGCGCTGGCTGCCTGAAACGGTGGCGGCGTCGGTTGCCGTCGACCATTCGACGGGTGGCGCTGCCATCGACTGCTCTGCGCGGCGGTGCCGGTGACGAAACGTCATTCTGCCTGCCAAAAGCACTGGCGCGGGCGAGAAATTTCGCGGCTTCCGCAATTGTCTGCCAAAAGTGAAATTGCGCGGGAACTAGTCGAGCACGTCAGGATTTCTGGCCGACACAACCTATGCGACAACGCGTGTCGCACCGCGGACGATCGGCGCCTGTCACACGACACCGACACCCGATCTCGCGTTCACCGGCCTGTGGACAACGTGTCCCTATTCGCCCCTGTTTCGGCTATTCCACGGCGCACGGAATGCGCTTCGCATTCTGATCGTTGCGCAATTCCTCACTCCTGTAAGCCGCGCGTTCCGCTCTGTGAAGGGGAATTGCGACTGCAGATGGGATTTCGGCCCCAAGCGACTGGGTGGCATAGGAGGGAGTATCACAAGGTCCGGACTTCAGCGCATTCTCCTGTGGACGCCCGAACGCTGTCCACAGCCTGAAAATCCACCCTTGTCGTGAGAGCGGAGAGGCGCAACCCTGATGCGCATGTACAACGTCGTTCGCACCGCCCAGCTCAGAGCCGCCGGATTGACCAGTCCGCTCGTCAAGGAGGCGCAGTCCTGCTGCCTCACCAAACTGTCATTCGGCGTCTACACGATCGTGCGGCGCTGTGCCGAACCCCGCCATGCGCGGATCCGAACGCTCATCACCGATGACGAGTGGATCCAGCGCAACGACGACCGTCGACAGGGTTCCCTTGCTGACGACCCGGAGTTCGCCGTGCTGATGGGAAAGATTCGGATCTCGTCGTATCCGCATTTCCGCGCCGAGGATGTGCTCATCGGGGTGTCATCCGCGGTCTTCCACAACCTCCCCCTCTACCGGCCGCACCTCAACCGCATCGTCGTCGCCCACCCGTCGGCGCGCCATCGGGGTCCGCTGCTCACCCGCGTCGCCCGCACAGTCCCCGTTGGCGACACCGTAACGATCGGCAAGCTGATTCTCACCAGCCCTGCGCGAGCCGCCCTCGAACTCATCCCGCAGATGGGCGAGTCCGCGGCACTGGCCGCCTTGGACACGGTCGTCCGCCAGGCAGTCTTCGGTTCGGACAACGCCGCCGACGCGGCCGCGCGGTTCGGCTATCCGCCGGACATCGCCGACCGCAGCCAACAGGTCATCGACACGATTCTGCGACCCACCGCCGAGCGCATGACCACCCACCGTTCGCGGGCGATCCGACTCGTCGACCAGGTCAGCGCGCTGTCCGAGAGCTACGCCGAGAGCCGCGGTCGGCACAACTTCCTCATCCTTCGCATCGAGGGGTTCGAACCCCAGGTGGTGGTCTGGGACGGCGATCGGTTCGTCGCCCGCGTCGATTTCATGCACCGTGAAGCGAAAGTCATCGTCCTCATCGACGGTGTCTCGAAGTACGTCGACCACGGCTTTGCGCTGATGAAGAAGGAGACCGAGCAGCAGAACCGGCTGACCGCGCTCGGCTACACCGTCATCCGCGTGAATTTCCAGGAGGTCCTCGACCTCGAGGCCTTCGCGACCAAACTGTTCGGGCAATGTCCCGCGCTGCGCAGCTTCGTCACCCGATGACCGCCGCAGTCCAGCGGCGCGGCACGTCGAGCCCGGAGGCGACACACCCCAGGTGACGGCCAAAGATCGAATTGCCCATCGACTGGTTGCCTGCAGATTCACTTCTCGCCGACAGAGGGCGCGTGTCGCCGAGGCAGTGCGAACGTCTCGCCCGCGCGTGCACTTTCGGCCTGCATGACGACGTTGAGTGCGCCGGAGCACTTCTGCGAGGCCGAGCCACCGACCAGCGACGCCAGCGCGCCGCCCCACTTGTGGGGCGGCGCACCGCGTTTCGGACTGAGCGCGTGCCCAGCGGACGGACCGTCAGTGCTCGACGGCCGCCTCGGCGCCGAATCCGGTGTGGGCGCGGACGTCCATCTCCGCTGCCAGCTCCGGACTCTCCACCGTCTTGTCGGTGATCGAGCCGAGCCATCCGAGGATGAACCCGAGCGGGATCGAGATGATGCCGGGGTTCGACAGGGGGAAGATCGCGAAGTCGGCGCCCGGGATCATCGCGGTCTCGGACCCGGAGACAACGGGTGAGAACGCGATGAGGATGATCGCCGAACCGAGCCCGCCGTAGATCGACCACACGGCACCGCGGGTGGTGAACCGACGCCAGAACAGCGAATAGATGATCGTCGGCAGGTTCGCGCTCGCGGCCACGGCGAACGCGAGGGCGACGAGGAACGCGATGTTCTGACCCTGCACCCCGATGCCGCCGAGGATGGCGACCGCGCCGATGACGACGACGGTGCGGCGGGCGATCTTCACCTCGGCGTCGGGGTCTTCGACCTTGCCCTTCTTGATGACGCTCGCGTAGATGTCATGGGCGAACGAAGCCGCTGCAGTGATCGCGAGACCGGCGACGACGGCGAGGATCGTCGCGAACGCCACCGCGGAGATGAAGCCCATGAGCAGCGGCCCACCGAGCTGCAGGGCGAGCAGCGGCGCAGCCGAGTTCACGCCGCCCGGCGCGTTCTGGATCGCATCGGCGCCGACGATCGCCGCCGCCCCGTAGCCGAGGACGAGCGTGAAGAGGTAGAATGCGCCGATGAGCCAGATCGCCCAGACCACGGACCTCCGAGCCTCCCGCGCGGTGGGCACGGTGTAGAAGCGCATGAGCACGTGCGGCAGACCCGCGGTGCCGAGGACGAGGGCGAGTGCGAGCGAGATGAAGTCGAGCGGGTTCGCCCCGTACTGCAGCCCGGGATTGAGGATCCCCTCTCCCACGCCGGCCGCGGCATTGTCGACGGCGTTCGACAGCAGCGTCGAGAGGTTGAACCCGTTGAGTGCGAGCACCCAGATCGTCATCGCTCCGGCACCGGCGATGAGGAGGACCGCCTTGACGATCTGCACCCACGTCGTGCCCTTCATGCCGCCGACGAGGACGTAGAGGATCATCAGCGCCCCGACGACGGCGATGACGAGCGACTGCCCGAGCTTCCCGTCGATGCCCATGAGCAGGGAGACGAGTCCGCCGGCGCCGGCCATCTGCGCGAGCAGGTAGAAGAAGCACACGGCGAGCGTCGAGATCGCCGCGGCCATCCGCACCGGACGCTGTTTGAGACGGAACGAGAGCACATCGGCCATCGTGAACTTGCCGGTGTTGCGCATCAGCTCGGCGACGAGGAGGAGGGCGACGAGCCACGCGACGAGGAAGCCGATCGAGTAGAGGAACCCGTCGTAGCCGTTGACGGCGATCGCCCCGCAGATGCCGAGGAACGACGCCGCCGAGAGGTAGTCGCCGGAGATCGCGAAGCCGTTCTGCGGCCCGCTGAAGGACCGGCCGCCGGCGTAGTAGTCCGAGGCGGTCTTGTTGTTGCGGCTGGCCCGCAGCACGATGAAGAGCGTGACCGCGACGAACGCGGCGAAGATCGTGATGTTGAGGACGGGGTTGTTCTCCACCTCGGTGGTCGCTTGGGCGAGGAACTCGATCATCGTTTCGCTCCTTCCGATTCCTGCTCGAGGCGCTCACGGATGGCAGCGGCCGGTGGGTCGAGCTTGTTGTTGGCGAACGAGACGTAGAACATCGTGATCGCGAAGGTCGTGACGAACTGCAGAAGCCCGAGCACGAGTCCGATGTTGATCTCCCCGATCACCTTCGTCGACATGAAGTCGTGCGCGTACGTGCTGAGGATGACGTAGAGGAAATACCACGCGAGGAAGGCGATCGACAGCGGGATCACCACTGAGAATCGTTTGCGCTTGAGGGCCTTGAATTCGGGATTGTCCTCTTCAGCGAGGAAATCCACCCGAGTCGGCGTCGGATCGGACATCGTTTCTCCATTTCAGATGTGGTTCGAGCGTCAGTGGTCTGAATCACACATTGTCAACCTATCGTCCGCTCGGTCCTGGGTAATACCACCGAAAGTTGGTAGCGTATTCCCATGAACGTCATGGCCAAGGAAGCTCGGGCGCGCAGATCCGAATCCCGCCGTCTCTTCGCCGAGGCGGTCGACTCCCTCCACGCGAACGGCACCGGCGACGTCGTGTTCGGCGGGCTCGTCGAGGAGGGTGCCGTCACCGTCGAAGCGGTCGCCGGGGCGGGCGAGAACGGTCTCGCCTCGCTCATCGTCAGCACCGGTCGGGGCCTCGGCGGACGTGCCCTGACCGAGGGCACACCCCAGCTGACCCGCGACTACGAGATCGATCCGTTCATCACCCACCATTACGACGAGGTCATCCTCGGCGAGGGCATCCAGGTCCTCATCGCGGTGCCGACCCTGCTCGGCGGCGAGGTGACGGGCATGGTCTACTGCGGACACCGGAAGGCCTTCACCGAGGCGGCCCCGCAGACCGGTGACCTCGTGCGTCGGGTGCGCCAGCTGTCCGTCGACCTCGGGCGCATCGGCCACGGGGCGCTGCGTGCCGAACCGGCCGTCCCGGCGGCTCCCGCGCCGGCGCCGTATGCCGACCTCGACGCCTCGAGCCGGGAGGCTCTGCGCCATACGTTCGCCGAGCTGCGGGCGCTCCGCTCGGACGTCTCCGACGAGGTGACGCGGGAGCGGCTGACGACGATCGAGGCCAGGCTCGCCGACATCCTCTCCGGCCACAGTCCGGAGTCCGCGCCGACGCCGGCCCCCGCGGTGACGCTCGCCCCGCGGGAGACCGACATCCTCTCCCACGTCGCGCTCGGGTGGTCGAATGCGCGGATCGCCGAGGCGCTCGGACTGCGGGAGTCGACCGTGAAGTCCTATCTCAACACGGCGATGGTCAAGCTCTCGGCCCGCAGCAGGCACGAGGCGGTGTCGATCGCCCGCTCGGCGGGCGCGCTGCCGTAAAGGGTCTCAGCCGTCGATCGCGGCGGCGTTCTCCCGCTCCATCTCCAGCGACCGGTCCGCGGCGGCGGTCACGGCCGCCTCGGTGATGTCGAAGATCCCGGCGTCGATGAATGTGTTGAGCGCCGCCAGCGTCGTCCCGCCCTTGCTGCTCACGGCCTGACGCAGGACGGCGGGGTCCGGGTTGTCCGCGAGCAGCCGGCCGGCGCCGTCGGCGGTGGCGACGACCATCTTCGCCGCCGTCTCCGCGGTGAGACCGAGCGTGACTCCGGCCTCGATCATCGCCTCGGCGAGGAGGAAGAAGTACGCGACGCCGGACCCGGAGATCCCGGTCATCGCGGGGATCTCCGCTTCTGCCAGCGGCACGACGAGGCCGGCTCCGGACAGCAGCGTGCGCAGGGTGGCCGTGGCCGTCGGGTCGACGCCGGGGGCAGGGGCGAGCGCGATGACGCCGTACCCGATCGAGCTCGGGGTGTTCGGCATGATCCGCACGATCGGACTGCCGGGTGCCAGCTTCTTAAGGTCGGCGGCGGCCACGCCCGCGGCCATCGACACGAGCACCGAGTCCGGGGACAGGGCGGGGGCGAGCTCTCGCAGGGTCTCGGCCATCATCCACGGCTTGACGCCGAGGAAGACGAAGTCCGCGCCGGCGACCGCCTCCCGATTGGCCTCGGGGTTCTCCTCGACGGAGGTGACCACGGCGTCCGGCAGGGCCGCAGCGAGCGTCTGCGCCGAGGCGGCCGACTGCGTCGTCGCCCGCACCTCGATGCTCGGGTCCGCGGTGAGGATCCCCGTGATGAGCGCCGTGCCCATGTTTCCCGTGCCGATGGATGCGATCGTGGTCATGAGGACCTGCCTTTCGTGCGGTGCTGGTGCGGGCATTCGTGCCGCTGAGTATCGTACCGGGCACGGTCCCGGCAGGGAGAACCGCAGGGTCAGCGGGCTGTGTCAGCGGGCGTCTTCACGGACGTTGTCCCGCGCCGAGGCGGCCCCGCCGTCACGGCGTCCGGTCCCGGTTGCGGGGGCTGAGTCCGACCCCGAGCCGGTGCGCTCCGGTCCGATCGGGCTCGCCGGGTTCTTTCCGTTCGCGCCGTTGAGGCCGAGGTGCTGCCGGGCGAAGGCGAGCGAATCGGCGAGCATCTGCTCCCGCGTCGACTTCTTCGCGACGAATCGCGTGTTGACCTCGAGGACGACATCGCCGGACCAGTTGTGCTTCGCGAGGTACTGGAGCGTCTCGGCCACGGGCATCGTTCCGGCGCCGGGCACGAGGTGCTCGTCCTTGAGCGATCCGGATCCGTCGGTGAGGTGGACGTGGCGCAGGCGGGGGAAGATCTCGGCGACGGTGTCGCGAGCGTTCATACCCGCCGTCGAGGCATGGGAGAAGTCGAAGGTCAGAGCGTCGTAGTCCTCGTCGAGCGGGTTCCAGTCGGGGTAGTAGACGAGGATCTCCCTGACCCCGGCCCGCCACGGGTACATGTTCTCCACGGCGAGGACGACACCGGTCTCCTCGGTGACCTTGCGGACGCCGTCGACGAAGCCGCGGGCGTAGGCGCCCTGCCAGCGGAAGGGCGGGTGGAGGACGACGGTGGTCGCGCCGACCTCACGGGCGAGGTTCGCCGTGATCCGCAGCTTCTCCCAATGGTCCTTGTGGAGCACGCGCGGCAGGAAGAGCAGGGTGGGCGCGTGGAGCGACATCACCTCGAGGCCGGTGTCGGCGGCGAGGCCGTTGATGAGGTCGACGTCGCGGGTCTCGGCATTGTGGGTGACCATGATCTCGACGCCGTCGTAGCCGATCGCGGCGGCCTGCGTGAACGTCTCCTCGACGGTCATCGGGGAGACCGAGGACGACGAGAGGCCCACCCGGATGGGATGGTCGGAGACATGGTGGGTGTCGTGGTCGTAGACCGCGTTCGTCGCGAAGTACTCCCGGTGCCGCCGAGAGTTCGACCGCGCAGAGTTCTTCGCGGTGAGGACCTTTCGTCCCGGCTTCGTCTTCTTCGCCTTGCTCACTCTCGTCAGTCTAGTCCTCATCGCCGCGCCTGCGGCTCCGGTTTCCCTCACAGTCGGTTGCGCCCCTCCCCGTCCGCGTCGCGCCGCTCGGCTAGGGTGAGCGCATGAGCGAACCGATCGTGCGCCCGGCGCATCTCGACGATGCGCCCCGCCTCGGCGAGATCCACGTCGCCGCGTGGCGCGCCGCCTACCCCGGGATCATGTCGGCGGAGTTCCTCGCCGGGCTCGATCCGGCCGACTTCGCGGCGAACTGGGTGCAGGCGCTGAGCACGCCCGACAACCGCGTCCGGAACTTCGTCGTCGAGGCTGCGGGTCGGGTCCTCGGGTTCGGCGGCGTCAGTGCGCCCCGGGACCCCGCCGAGGTGCTCGATCGCCTCCCGACCACCGACCGTCTCGGCCAGCTCGCCCACATCAATCTCGACCCGGCCGCCTTCGGCACCGGGGTCGCCTCGGTGCTCTTCCAACGGCTCGAGGACGAGCTGCGGGCCGACGGCTTCGTCCGCGCCTACCTCATGGTCGCCGAGGGCAACGAGCGGGCCATGCGCTTCTACGCCAAGCACGGGTGGCAGCGCACGGATGTCACCCACACGTACGGCGCTCCCCCGCTCCCCGAACGGGTCTTCATCGCCGAGCTCTGAGCCCGACCGCCTCGGCGCGGCAATGCGAAGGGCGCCCAGCCACCCGCAGCGGGGTGACTGAGCGCCCGGATAGCGGCTCAGACGGCGCGGCTATCAGCCGTAGAGCTCCTCGACGTCCTCGTCGACCCAGCCCTTCGACTTGTCGACGGCCTTGTTCCACAGACGGTAGACGCGGGCGACGGTCTCGTCGTCCATCTCCGGCACCCAGCGCTTGTCCTCGTGCCAGTTCTTCTTCACGTCCTCTTCGCCGTTCCAGAACTTCACGGCGATGCCCGCGGCGTACGCGGCGCCCAGTGCCGTGGTCTCGATGACCTCGGGACGGATGACGGGCACGCCCAGGAGGTCGGCCTGGAACTGCATGAGCGTCTCGTTCGCGACCATGCCGCCGTCGACCTTGAGCTCGGTGAGCTCGACACCGGAGTCGAGGTTCATCGCGTCGAGGACCTCACGGGACTGGAACGCCACCGATTCGAGCGCGGCCCGGGCGATGTGGTTCTTGTTGACGTACCGGGTGAGGCCGACGATGACGCCGCGGGCGTCGGATTCCCAGTGCGGGGCGAAGAGGCCGGAGAACGCGGGCACGATGTAGCAGCCGCCGTTGTCCTCGACCTGCTTGGCGAGCACCTCGACCTCGGGGGCGTCCTTGATGAGTCCGAGGTTGTCGCGGATCCACTGAACGAGCGAGCCGGTCACGGCCACCGAGCCCTCGAGGGCGTAGACGGCGTCGTCCTCGCCGATCTTGTAGGCCACGGTCGTGAGCAGGCCGTTCTTGCTCGCCACCGGCTCGGTGCCGGTGTTGATGAGCATGAAGTTGCCGGTGCCGTACGTGTTCTTCGCCTGCCCCTTCTCGAAGCAGGCCTGCCCGAACGTCGCCGCCTGCTGGTCGCCGAGGATGCCGCAGATCGGGGTGTCGATGAGCAGCGTGTTCTTCGCGCCGTAGCCGTAGATCTCCGAGCACGACTTGATCTCCGGCAGCATCGACATCGGAATGCCCATGTCCGCGGCGATCTCCTCGTTCCAGTCGAGGGTGTCGATGTTCATCAGCATCGTCCGCGAGGCGTTCGTGACGTCGGTGACGTGGACGCCGCCGTTGACTCCGCCGGTGAGGTTCCACAGCACCCACGTGTCCATCGTGCCGAAGAGGAGGTCACCGGCTTCGGCGGCCTCCCGGGCACCCTCGACGTTGTCGAGGATCCACTTCGCCTTCGGTCCCGCGAAGTACGTCGCCAGCGGCAGGCCCACGCGGTCCTTGTACTTGTCGGCGCCCTCCTCGCCGCCGAGTTCGTCGGCGATCTTCTGGGTGCGCGTGTCCTGCCAGACGATCGCGTTGTAGACGGGCTCGCCGGTGTTCTTGTTCCACACCAGGGTCGTCTCGCGCTGGTTGGTGATGCCGACGCCTTCGAGCTGGTGGCGGTTGATGTTGGCCCGCGAGAGCGCCTGGCCGATCGCCTCGGTGGTGTTGCGGATGATCTCTTTCGGGTCGTGCTCGACCCAGCCGGCGCGGGGGAAGATCTGCTCGTGCTCGAGCTGGCCGCTCGAGACGATCTGCCCGTCGTGGTTGAAGACGATCGCCCGGGACGAGGTGGTTCCCTGGTCGATCGCGAGGATGTACTTGTCCTGGCTCATGGAGACTCCTGTGTCCGATCAGTGCCGGTGGGCACCGCTCTTGAGTGGGTGGGTGCACCAGTTGCCCTCTAGCATGTCACGGCCTGGCGCGGTTGGGCACGGCTTCAGATGAATGCCTGCGAGACGAGGCCCGCGATGACACCGCCGAGGATGGGGCCGACGATCGGCACCCACGCGTAGCCCCAGTCGGAGCTGCCCTTGTTCGGGATCGGCAGGATCGTGTGCGCGATGCGCGGTCCGAGGTCGCGGGCCGGGTTGATCGCGTAGCCGGTGGGGCCGCCGAGGGAGGCGCCGATGACGACGACGACGAGGGCCACGGCCAGGGGTCCCAGTCCGCTCGGCGTGCCGCCGAAGAGGAGGATGATGAAGACGAGGACGAAGGTGCCGATCACCTCGGCGACGACGTTCCAGCCGTAGCTGCGGACCTCGGGGCCGGTGGAGAAGGTGCCGAGGATGTTGCCCGGTTCGCCCTCTGCGTCGTAGTGCTTCTTGTAGACGAGCCACGCGAGGATCGCACCGATGGTGGCGCCGACGAGCTGCGCGATGAGGTAGGCGAACGTCGTGCCGACCGTGATGTCGATGCCCGGGGCGTACTGGTCGGCGCCGCTGGCGAGGATGCCCAGCGTCACTGCCGGGTTGAGGTGCGCGCCGGATTTGTAGGCGACGTAGACGCCGGCGAAAACCGCGAGGCCCCAGCCGAACGAGATCATCAGCCAGCCGCCGCCGTTGCCCTTCGTCTTCGCGAGGATGGCGTTCGCGACGACGCCGACGCCGAGCAGCAGCAGCATTGCCGTGCCCGCCGTCTCATGGAGGAGGATTGTGCCTATCTGTCCCATTGTGTGTGAACTCCTTTGTTGAGATGGGGATGGAACGGGCTAGCGGGTCCCCCAGCTGGCTTCGACCAGGGCTGCGGCCGCGGCGTCGTCGTGCGTCGACTCGGCGGCGACCTGGGCGTCGACGTGGGCGTTGAAGGCGGCGATCTCTGAGGCGACGCGCTCGGCGTCCCAGCCGAGGACCTCAGCGACGATCTCGGCCACCGGTGCGGCGGCGGCCCGCCCCCGGTCGCGGACCTCGTAGTTGAGCCGCATCCGACGTTCGAGGACGTCGTCGAGGTGGACGACGCCTTCGCAGCTGGCGGCGTAGTGGGCTTCGACGCCGAGGTAGCGGTCGGCTCCCGGCAGCGGCTGCCCGAGTTCGGGGTTGTCGTCGATGAGGTCGAGGAGGTCTTCGAGCAGGGTGCCGTAGCGGCGGATGAGCCGCTTGACCCGGGTCTCGTCCCAGCCGTAGCGCTCGGCGATGCTCGCCTGGCCGCGGCGCACCGCGCCGACGCCCTGGGCGCCGATGAGCGGCACGGACTCCGTCAGGGACGTCCGGTCCTTCGCGTCCTCGCCGAGGGCGAAGTCGACGACGTCCTCGGCCATCACCCGGTAGGTCGTGAATTTGCCGCCGGCGATCGCCGACAGCCCGGGCTCGACCTCCATGACGGTGTGCTCGCGGGAGACCTTCGTCGAGGCCTCGCCGTCCTTCTGCACCGGCTGCAGGAGCGGGCGCAGACCCGAGTACACGCCGATGACGTCGTCGCGGGTGAGCTTGTTCTCGAGGATCGCGTTCGCGTGCTCGAGGAGATAGTCGATGTCGTCGGAGGTCGCCACGGGGGCCGCGACGTCCTCCTTCCACGGGGTGTCGGTGGTGCCGATGACCCAGTAGCCATCCCAGGGGATGACGAAGAGGACGGACTTCTCCGTCTTCGAGATGATGCCGGTGTCCGGGTCGGCCTTGATCTTGTCCTGGTCGACGGTGATGTGCACGCCCTTCGAGGCGAGCACCTTGAGCCCGGCGTCGGCCTTCGCGAGGTCCTGCTGCTGTTCGGTCCACACTCCCCCGGCGAGGATGGTGCGGCGGGCGTAGACGTCGAACTCGCGGCCGGAGATGCCGTCGCGGGCGCGCACGCCGATGACGCGGTCGCCGTCGTGGAGGTAGTCGATGACGGAGACGTGGTTGGCCGCCGCGGCCCCGAAGCTCGCCGCCGAGCGCACGAGGGTCATGACGAAGCGGGCGTCGTCGACCTTCGCGTCGTAGTATTCGAGCGCGCCCACCGCGGCGTCGTCGGCGAGTCCCGGGAAGTGCGCGCTCAGCGTCTTCTTGCCCAGGTGGCGGTGCATGGGCACGGCGCGCTTGCGGCCGGGCCGGGTCGCCATCGTGTCGTAGAGGAGGACGCCGGAGCCGATGAAGGCCCGGTCGATGAGGCGGTGTTCGAACGGGAAGACGAAGGCGACGGGTTCGACGAGGTGGGGTGCGGTGTGCGTGAGCAGCAGGTCGCGTTCCTTGAGCGCCTCGGCGACGAGTTTGAAGTCGAGCATCTCGAGGTAGCGCAGACCGCCGTGCATGAGCTTCGACGAGCGGGACGACGTGCCCGAGGCCCAGTCATGGGCGTCGACGACGCCGACCTTGAGTCCGCGGGTGGCCGCGTCGAAGGCGGCGCCGGCCCCGGTGACCCCGCCGCCGACGACGAAGACGTCGAGCGGATCCTCGGGCGTCGTGGCCGCCATCGCGGACAGGGACTCTTCACGGAACGAGGGGGATAGCTCGCCGTTTCGCATTGCCGTCATGCCTCCAGAGCTCGGGGCGAGAGGCCCCGTTCGAGATACGGCCGAGAGGTGACCGGCCGGTAATCTCAAGCTAGCAGGCGGCGGAGACAAATGTGAACCGCTGCGAGGGTGATTCCGGCCATTGTCGAAAGCGGTGTCGAACCGTGACCTAATCCGCGGCTGCGCGCATCGCCGAGGTGGCCTCGGCGGAATCCAGCAAGTCGAGTTTGCGCATGATGATGCCCTCGCGCAGCGCCCACGGGGAGATGCTCATGACGGAGACGTCGAAGATCGTGAAGGCCGCCTCGGCGACGATGGCTCCGGCGAGCACCTGACCGGCACGGGCCTCCGAGACGCCGGGCAGTGTCGCCCGCTGCTCGGGGGTGCGGCTGGACAGGGTGTCGATGATGCCGGGCAGGTCGCGGCGGAAGAGCTTGCGGGGCACGTAGATCCCGTCGCCGCTCGGGGCGGCGCCGGCGATCCGGGCGAGCGAGCGGAACGTCTTCGAGGACCCGACGACGTGGTCGGGCGTGCCGACGCGGTTGATGTCTCCGGCGATCCGGCCGATCTGGGAGCGCGCGTACTTCCGCAGCCGGTGGATCTCCTCGGCCGTCGGGATCGGGTCGGGGATGAAGTCGGCGTACGTGCGTCCGGCGCCCAGCGGCACGGACACGGCCGCCTGCGGGTACTCGTCCTGGCCCGCCGCGATCTCGAGCGAACCGCCGCCGATGTCGAGGAGGAGGATCTTGCCGGCCGACCAGCCGAACCAGCGGCGGGCGGCGAGGAACGTCACGCGCGCCTCGTCCCTGCCGGACATGACGTTGAGCGTGACCCCGAGCTGCGCGCTGATCGAGTCGATGAGCGCCTCCCCGTTGGGGGCGTCGCGGACCGCCGAGGTGGCGAACGCGAGGATCTGCTCGGCGCCCTGGTCCTCGGCGATCTCGACCGCCTCGGCGACGAAGTCCCGCAGCCGCTGCTGACCGGCGTCGTCGATCGACCCGTCGGGCCGGAGGTACTCGGCGAGCCGGAGGACCTCCTTGTGCGAGGTCGCCGGCAGCGGGGGTGCCCCGACATGAGCGTCGACGACGAGGAGGTGGACGCTGTTGGAACCGATATCGAGGACTGCGAGGCGCATTCGCTCAGTGTATCCCGCGGATCGCTCGCCTCAGTCGTGTGCGGGATCCGGTCGCAGATCTGGCGAGAACCCTACAAGCTGGAACTTGTAAGGCTCGTCAAACGTCAATTTCCTCCCTTTGAGACCGTCGACGTCATCATCTCCGGCATCTTCGAGTACGAAGCTCCACCCTCGTTCCTCCTCTGTGAACCAAGGGGCTGCCAGTCGCCAGTGACCAAGAACCGTCTGTTCACCTTTCAGCACTGCCAAGAGCCTCCGGACTGGACGGTGCTCGCGACTGGCCGCGCCGAGCGGCCACCATTTTCGCGCACGATCGGCAAACTGGGCCCCTCCCAGTCCACCGAATGGCGATGGCCGATCGTCAATCGAGTCTGCGGCAATTCGAACGATGGCGGTATTCGTCAAGTCTTCGTAGTCAACGGTTTCCCCCGGCCTGTAATAGATCGCCGGGCCGAGCACAGTCGTTGACTTAGTGCCCGCGCGGTTCGTGTAGGAGAGACCGTTGTCTTGCACCTCGATGCCAATCACTCCTGACCGACCGTCCGTCTCGTCTGAGTGGCGCACAGTTTGCCCAGCGCGAGCGGCGATGTAGATGGCTATGGCTTCCGCCTTACGAGCATCCTCCCGGGTCGAAAACGGCTCGACTGTCTGCAGAATGCGCGAGCCTGCTCGACCACGCAACGCCTGCGCGTTCTCGTTATGCGGCTCCCAGACACGACGCATGCTGTCGGCGATGCCGATATAGACCTCGCGCCTATCCGAACTCTCGTAGATATACAGATACGTGCTCATCCCAGTTCCTCTTCCTTCAAGGTGACTCAACCCGCATCTGCTGAACAGTCTCGCAAGATAGGGAAACTATGTCTAGTCAATTTGACCAGACATGTTGAAGCTATAGGTTATGAACTGATGGACCCAGACTTCAGGGAGCCCGGAAGGAAAGTCGAACATGCCCACTTCGGCACACGATTTGCCATTCGAGAGCCACGATCTCAGCGCGGTATTGCTTCACTCGGATGAAGACGAGCCTCTACGCATCTGTTCAATTCGCGAGGCGGCGGAACTGCTCAGGCGTCCGCTGGCGCAAATGCAGATGATGTCCGGCGCACACTTGCTCGGCCGGTCGTTCACCACTTCCAGTGGAACCACGTACTACCTGCGATCAGATATCGATGAACTTTCGCGCGCACCACGGCTCGACAAGCATGACTTATTGCAAGTGACTGCCCCGGAGTTTCCCGCCCTACCGACCGTTGTGCTTCGCCAAGCCGCTCCTCGACGCCAAGACTCCGTCGAACGCAGTTGGTATGGATTCGACCGCCTCTTCGATCGTTCGACCGACCCCGCAAAACGCGCCGCACAAGACAACGCTACTCGGATGTTCTGGCCGGTTACGCTGCGTAATCGGCAGATCGTAGAGCAGGCAGCACTGGCAGGTGCGACGATCCCACTGGTCATCTCCGTTGGAGGCTGGATCGCCTCATGCCGGGAGATCACCGGAATCGACAGCACGCTGTCCGCAGCGCACGGTAGTCAGGTAGCCTTCACTGTCAAATCACCGGGAGATTGGGCGAGCAGACTCACTGACAGCTGGTTGAACTCCGGGCCAGGTAAAGCGATTCTCTGGTGGAACCATGAAAGGAATTGACGGCCCGCGGATCAGCCTGTGCTGGCCCCTCGCAGCGCCCGCGTCCTCAGTCCTGCCAGTCGCCGGCGCCGAACCCGAACTCGGGGGCGCGTTTGGCGAAGAACGCCTCCTGTCCGCGCGCGATCTCCGCCCGGTACGCCTCATCGAGCCACCGAGGCGGCGCGACGTCGTCGGAGAGCGTGCCGCCGAGGACGGACTTCGCCCCGAGCTGGCTGAGCCGGGAGAGACCGGCGACCCGCTCCCCCAGCGCCTGCGCGGCACGCAGCGGCGCCTCGGCGACCTCATGGAAGAACCCGAGCCGGTGCATCTGGTCGAAGTCGACGATCGAGGCGGTGAGCAGCAGGTACCTGGCCCACGCGTCCCCGAGGACCCGGGCGAGGCTCTCGGTGGGTCCGGGCGGGTAGACGAGACCGAGCTTGGCCGCGGTCACCCCGTACTTCGACCCGGGGGCGGCGATGCGGATGTCGCAGGCCGCGGCGATCTCCGTGCCCCCGCCCACGCAGTTGCCTTCGATCGCCGCGATCGTCACGGTCCGGGAGCCCGCCACGGCCGCCTCGGCGGCGGAATTGAGCTGCCAGAAATCGGCGATGGGCACGTCGAGGTCGGCGATGTCGGAGCCCGCGGAGAAGTGACCACCGGCACCGGTGATGATGAGCGCGCCGATCGAATCATCGGCGTCGACGCCTGCAATGATCTCCGGCAGCGCGCGCCACATCGCGCGCGAGAGCGCATTGCGCTTGTCCGTCCGAGTGAGAACGAGGGTTCCGACCCCACCGCTGACGGTGAAGTCGAAACCCTCGAGTGCGGTCGGACGATAGGGCTCGTCCGCGCTCATGCTCAGCCCCTGGCGTCGGGGACTTCGCGCTGCGGCTCGCCGTCGTACGCGCTCAGCGGACGGATGAGGGCGTTGTTCGCCTGCTGCTCGAGGATGTGCGCCGTCCACCCGGTGATGCGGGACATGACGAAGATCGGCGTGAACTGATCGGTGTCGAAGCCCATGAGGTGGTACGCCGGCCCCGAGGGGTAGTCGAGGTTGGGGTAGATGCCCTTGCGGGAGACGAAGTCCTCTTCGAAGGTGTTGTAGAGGTCGAGCAGATCGTTCGCGCCCTTGACCGCCGCCATGTCCTCGAACGCCTTGCGCATCGTCGGCACGCGCGAGTCGCCGTTCTTGTAGACGCGGTGGCCGAAGCCCATGATCTTCGCCTTGCGCGCCAGCGCATCGTCGATCCACGCCGACGCCCGGTCGGCGGTGCCGACCTCTTCGAGCATCGCCATGACCGCTTCGTTCGCCCCGCCGTGCAGCGGCCCCTTGAGCGCCCCGATGGCTCCGGCGACCGCGGAGTAGAGGTCGGAGGTCGTCGAGGTGATGACGCGGGCGGTGAACGTCGAGGCGTTGAACGAGTGCTCGGCGTAGAGGATCATCGAGATGTCGAAGCTGCGCACGACCTCCTCGGCGGGCACCTCGTCGAAGACCATCTTGAAGAAGTTCGCGGCGTAGTCGAGGTCGGTGGTCGGGGCGACCGGGTCGAGGCCGTGCCGGCGCCGGTGGTCGATCGCGACGATCGTCGGCAGCTGCGCGTAGAGGCGCTCCGCCTTTTCGAGGTTGGCCTCCTCCCCTTCCGTGTCCGCATCCGGGTCGACGGCGCCGAGGTAGGCGACCGCGGTCTGGACGACGTGCATCGGGTGGGCGTCCTTGGGCAGGCCGAGGATGATGTCGACGAGCTCGGGCGAGATCTCACGCTGGGCGTGCTCGCGGGCCTTGAACTCCGCCAGCTGCTCCTCGGTGGGCAGTTCGCCGTTCCAGATGAGGTAGGCGACGTCCTCGAAATTGCGCTTGGCCGCCAGCTCCTGCACCGGGTAGCCCCGGTAGGTGAGCGAGTTCGTTTCCTGGACTACCTTCGAGACCGCGGTGGTGTCGACGACGACGCCGGCGAGTCCCTTCTTGATTTCTTCGGTCACTGGTGACCCTCCTGTGAGAAGTTGAATACGGCCGAGTCGAATTCGTTGTACGCGGCGTAGTCGATGGTGTCGTAGAGGTCCGCGCGGGTCTGCATCCGGTCGACGAGGCTGACCTGAGTCCCCTCGTCCCGAATCGTCTGCAGCCCCGCCGTGATCGCACCCATGGCCAGACGCAGGGTCGTGACCGGGTAGATCACCATCTTCACCCCGACGTCGGCGAGCTGCTGGGTCGTGAAGAGCTCGCTCTTGCCGAACTCCGTCATGTTCGCCAGGATCGGCACGTCGACGCTCGCGACGAAGCGCTCGAATTCGCTGAGGTCCCGCATGGCCTCGGGGAAGATCATGTCGGCCCCGGCGTCGGCGTAGGCTTTCGCCCGGTCGATCGCCCGGTCGAGACCCTCACCGGCGCGGGAGTCGGTGCGGGCGCAGATGACGAAGTTCTCGTCCCGGCGGCCCCGGACGGCGGCGGCGATGCGCTGGTTCATCTCGGCCGTCGTCACGACCTCCTTGCCGTCGAGGTGGCCGCACCGCTTCGGGTTGACCTGATCCTCGAGGTGCATGCCGGAGAGACCGGCATCCTCGAACTCCTGGACGGTGCGGGCGACGTTCATCGCCTCGCCCCACCCGGTGTCGGCGTCGATGAACGTCGGCAGGTTCGTCACCCGCGCGATCGCCCGGCCGTGATCGGCCACCTCGGTGAGGGTGGTCAGTCCGATGTCGGGCAGTCCCATGGCCGCGGAGAACGCGCCTCCGGAGATGTAGACGCCCTCGAACCCGGTCTGCTCGATGATCTGCGCGTTGAGCGGGTTGATCGCGCCGGGGAACTGGACGATCTCGCTGCCGGCGAGGAGGTCGCGGAACTGCTTCCGGCGCTCGGCCGGGGTCGCGGTCGCGCCGAGCATCAGAAGATCCCCTTCGAACCGCTGTGGGTGAGGCCCTCGACGGTGAAGCTGAGCTGGCCGACGCCGGCGGCGTCGAGGCTCTCGAGGTTCTCGGCGAGGTCGAGGAAGCGGGTCTGCTCGGAGTCGGTGAGGATGCCCTCGGACAGGGTGCGGAACTTCTCGACGTAGTTCTCGCGGACGAACGGGCGAGCGCCGAGCGGGTGGGCGTCGGCGACGGCGATCTCGTCGGTCAGCGTCGAGCCGTCCTCGAACTCGATCTCCACGCGACCGCCGAAGGCCTTCTCGTTCGGATCGGTCGAGTGGTAGCGGCGGGTCCACTCGGGGTCCTCGGTCGTCTCGATCTTGTGCCAGAGCTTGACCGTCTCCGGGCGCGCGGCGCGCTCGGGGGTGTAGGAGTCCTCGTGGTGCCAGCCGCGGTCCTCGAGCGCGACGGCGAAGATGTACATGATCGAGTGGTCGAGGGTCTCACGGCTGGCCTGCGGATCCATCTTCTGCGGATCGTTGGCGCCGGTGCCGATGACGTTGTGGGTGTGGTGGGAGGTGTGGATGACGATCCGCTTGATCTTCGTGAGATCCTCGATCTCCCCGCCGAGCTTGCGCGCGAGGTCGATGAGCGCCTGCGCCTGGTATTCGGCGGAGTGCTCCTTCGTGTACGTGTCGAGGATCGCGCGCTTGGCCTCGCCCTTGGCCGGCAGCGGGATCGTGTAGCGGGCCTCGGGGCCGGAGAGGATCCAGGCGATGAAGCCGTCCTCGCCTTCGTAGATGGGGTTGGGGGCACCCTCGCCGCGCATCGCGCGGTCGACGGCTTCGACGGCCATCTTGCCCGCGAACGCCGGAGCGTGGGCCTTCCACGAGGAGATCTCGCCCTTGCGCGACTGGCGGGTCGCCGTCGTCACATGCAGGGCCTGCTGAATCGCCTGGAAGGTCACCTCGGTGGGCAGGTGGAGCATCGCGCCGATGCCGGCGGCGGCCGAGGGCCCGAGGTGGGCGACGTGGTCGATCTTGTGCTGGTGCAGGCTCATGCCCTTGACGAGGTCGACCTGGATCTCGTATCCGGTGGCGATGCCGTTGATGAGGTCGGGACCGGCGATGCCCATGTGCTGGGCGACAGCGAGGACCGGCGGGATGTTGTCACCGGGGTGGGAGTACTCGGCGGCGAGGAAGGTGTCGTGGAAGTCGAGTTCGCGCACGGCCACGCCGTTGGCCCAGGCCGCCCATTCCGGGGAGAAGCGGTCGCCCAGCGGCAGACCGAAGATCGTGGCGCCGGGGCTGAACGGATGCGCCTGCGCCTGTTCGCGGGCGTGGGTGGGCGCCGACCGGTTGACCGAGGCGGCCGCGACGGCGGCGTTGTCGATGACGCGGTTGATGACCATCTCAGTGACATCGGCATCAACCGGGGTGGTGTCGGAGGCGACTTCTGCGATCTTCCAGGCGAGCTGGTCTTCACGAGCCAGGTTCTCTGAGCTCTTGTGGGTACGGACTTCATGATCAATCATGGGCAATCCCTTCAATCGTCCTTGACCGCCGCTGGCCATGTCGCGACCGCTGCAGGCCTGGGGAATGGTTGTCTCAACTGTAGGCCACGTCACTGCTGCGTCCGCGGGCCCGGCCAGAGTTTTATCTTGACATCAAGATACTTTACCCGAGCGGTGACGCCCGACACCACCCCGGGTGGGCGGGCAGACGAACGCCGAGGTGGGCGGGCCGTGCCGGGACGCTGGAAGCCGTGGTGACGCCCCTGCCCGAGCCGGCCCGCGACCGCTGACCGAGCAGGCCCGCGACCGCCGCCCGGGCAGGTGAACTGTGACACAATCGGGATATGACCCGCACTGCCCTCGACTTCGACGAGAACTGGTTCGACGACAACGAGTTCGCCCAGCTTCGCCGCCGTCTCCCCATCCCCTATGTCAATGCCATTCCGGTCCGCGTCGGCGAGGCCGGGGACGTCGAGCAGATCGGCCTCCTGCTGCGCCGCCTCGACGACGGCACCCTGGGCCGCGAGGTCGTCGGCGGACGCATCCGCTACCACGAGAGCATCCGCCAGGCCCTGCTCCGGCATGCCGAGAACGACCTCGGCCCGATGGCGCTGCCCGTCGTCCCGCCGGCCATCGCCCCGTTCCACATCGCCGAGTACTTCCCCACCGAGGGCACCTCGCTCCTCCACGACCCGCGCCAGCACGCGATCTCGATGTGCTTCGTCATGGAGGTCCGCGGCGAATGCACCCCGCGCGCCGATGCGCTCAGCCTCGACTGGCTCACCCCCACCGAGGCGCTGCGCTCCGACATCGTCGCCGAGCTCTCCCACGGCCAGGAGCACATCATCCGCTCAGCCCTGAGCTACCTCGGCTTCGCCGTCTGACGCACCCCTCCCCCTGGCGCAGGCCGTGAGCACGCGCCGAGGCCGTGGGCACGCGCCGCACGCGAGAGGAATCCGTCCGCCTCGCGGTCTTCTACACGTTGTAGAAAACACTTGGGTACACTGAGGGCGACGAGGACGGCACACGGTTTTCGGGGCCGTCGTCCCCGTCAGGGTTGGTCAGGCCCCGATGGAAGGACTGCCATGACTGCTGACTCCCGCTCGTCCGCCGCGAACCCGGCCGAGGCCCGCCCGACCGACACCCGCGCCTCCGATTCCGGACTCACCGACAACCTCGGCGTCCTCGTCGGCTTCGACGGATCCGAGCTCGCAGCCCTTGCCCTGCGCTACGGTGCCGCCGAGGCGCTGCACCGAGACGTTCCCCTCACCGTCGTCACGGCCTTCACGATGCCCCTGATGATCTACCCGAACATGGCCTCGATCCCGTCCGAACCCGAGGACGAAGCCGCGATGCGGGCAGCGGAGAAGACCCTCGCCGAGGCGGCCGAACTCCTCGCCGATCATCCCGGACCGGTGACGTACGCCGTCGAATCCGGTGACGCCGCCGGTGTGCTCGTCAACCTCAGCGCCAACGCCGATGTCATCATCGTCGGGGCGCGTGGACGCGGCGGCTTCATGGGCCGCATGCTCGGGTCGGTCTCGACCGCGCTGCCGCCGCACGCCCACTGCCCGACGATCGTCGTCCCCCGCCATTCGGCGCACCGCGGGGACACGACCGGCCCGGTAGTCGTCGCCGTCGACGGGTCCGAGGGCGCGCGGATCGCGATGTTCACCGCCGCCGAGGCGGCCGCTTCGCGCAACGCCGACCTCGAGATCGTCACGGTGCTGCCGGCCGGGGAGGAATGGCTCTACTGGTACCCGGAGCTCGAACTCGGCGGTGACGTCGCCGACCGCCGGCAGCAGCAGATCGAAGCCGAACTCGACAAGGACGCCGAAGAGCTGCGCAGTCAGTTCCCCGGGCTCCAGGTGTCCACCTCGGCGCTCATCGGCGATGCCACCGCGCTGCTGTCCGCGGCGACGAAGACCGCGCAGCTCACCGTCCTCGGCACCCGGGGCCGCGGGGCCGTGAAGTCCGCGCTGCTCGGATCGGTCTCCCGCGGGGTCCTCCACCATGCCGAGGGTCCGGTCATGGTCGTTCCGGCCTGAGTCCCGTTCGCACCAGATCCCCGGCCCCGCGGACGTGCGGTGCCGGGGATCGTCAGGTGTTGTACAGTGGAGCGCACACGACAGGGGAGCGCCGCCAAGGGCGCTGAGAGTGCAGATGACGCTGCAGACCCTCGAACCTGATGCGGCTAGCACCGCCGAAGGAAGTCGAGACTCTTCTACCCCTCCTTGAGACACGAGGAGGCGCTATGCCGAACACGACCACGCCCGGTTCCCGCTCGACGACGGCACCGGCATTCACCCAGGCCCCGCCGACGAAGAAGTGGCGGGTCGTCGACTACGTCGTCACCGCGGTCCTCGGCATCGCCGTGGGCCTGATCTTCTGGGTGCTCGCCGCCAGCTGGAAGGGCATCGAGCTCGCCTTCCAGGCCTTCCCGCCCTCGATCGGCCTCATCGCCGGCCTCTGGGTGCTCGCCGGTCCGCTCGCCGGGGCGATCATCCGCAAACCCGGAGCCGCGCTGCTGTGCGAACTCCTCGCCGCCGCCGTCGAAGGCGTCCTCGGCTCCCACTTCGGGGCGACCGTGCTGCTGTCGGGCTTCCTCCAGGGCCTCGGCGCCGAACTCGTCTTCGCCGCCTTCGGCTACCGGAAGTTCACCCTGTGGGTGACCGCGCTGTCCGGACTCGTCGCCGCGACCTTCATGGCCGTGAGCGAGAACATCCTCTACAACGCCGAATGGCAGTTCGACTTCCAGCTCGCCTACGCGGTGTGCGCGATGATCTCCGGCGTCGTCATCTCCGGCATCGGCGCCTGGTACGCCTACCGCGCGATCGCGAAGACCGGGGCGCTGAGCTCCTTCGCCTCCGGCCGCGTGCGCTGATGGGCCTGCCGATCCGCGCCCACGGATACTCGTGGCGGCACGCCGATCGGGACAGCCTCGCCGTCGGCCCCGTCGACCTCGACATCGCCCCAGGTGAGAAGGTTCTCCTCTTGGGGCCGTCGGGGGCGGGTAAGTCGACGCTCCTCCATGCGATCGCCGGGGTCCTTCCCACTGAGGCCGGGGAGTCAGCCGGTGATCTCCTCGTCGGCGACGCCCCACCCGACCCCCGCCGAGGCGTCACCGGGCTCGTCCTCCAGGACCCCGATTCGCAGGTGATCTTCTCCCGCATCGGTGACGATGTCGCGTTCGGAATGGAGAACCTCGGTCTGCCCGCCGAGGTGGTCGACGCGCGGATCGACGCCTCCCTGGCCGCCATGGGCCTCGACCTTCCCCAGTCCCACCCGACGGCGGCGCTGTCCGGGGGCCAGAAGCAGCGCCTCGCGCTCGCCGGGATCCACGCGATGGCACCCGAGGTGATCGTCCTCGACGAGCCGACGGCCAACATCGACCCCGCCTCGGCGAGGGCGGTCCGCGATGCCGTCCTCACGGTCCAGGAGTCCACTGCGGCGACGATGATCGTCGTCGAGCACCGGGTGAGCCTGTGGAGCGACGAGGTCGACACCGTCATCGTCCTCGGCCGCACAGGCGTCGTCGCCCACGGCACCCCGGACGAGGTCTTCGGTGACCCCGCACTCGCCGAGGTGCTCAGGACCACCGGGATCTGGCTGCCCGAATCCGGGTCCCGCACCGCCCCCGACCGCTGGACGATGCCGGGCAGAACTGGAGCGCAGGACCGACTCGGGTCCCCCGTGCTCGTCGGCGAGCGCCTGGGCGTCGCCCGGCCGCGGGCAGCCGTGCCCGCAGCGACCGATCTCGACCTCGAGGTGCGGGCGGGTGAGGCGCTCGGCATCGTCGGCGCCAACGGGGCCGGGAAGTCGACGACAGCGCTGACCCTGGCCGGCCTCATCCCCGAGTTCTCCGGTGAGGTGCGCGCAGCGGGGCCGCTTGCCGCCGGGGCGAAGGAGGCGCGGCCGTACACCTGGCCCTCGAAGTTCCTCGCCCCGCGCATCGGCATGGTCTTCCAGGAACCCGAGCATCAGTTCCTCAAACCCAGCGTCGCCGAGGAGCTCGCCCTCGGTCCGCGACTGGCCGGCTGGTCGGCGGCCGAGGTCGACGCTCGGGTGACCGACCTGCTGGAGACGCTGGGACTGTCCGACATCGCCGAGGCCCACCCGCAGGGTCTCTCCGGCGGGGAGAAGCGTCGCCTGTCGGTGGCGGCGATGATCGCTCCGCGCCCCCAGGTCCTCATCGTCGATGAGCCGACGTTCGGGCAGGACGCGCTGACGTGGGCGGGACTCGTCGCACTGTTCCTCGACGTCCTCGACCACGGCAGCGCGGTCATCGCCGTCAGCCACGACCTCGACTTCCTCGACGCGATTGGAGCCCGCCGCTTCACCCTCGGCACGTCGGCGCAGCCTCTGCGGGGTGAGCGCGTTGAGTGAGCGGACGACCCTGACTCGTGAGCGCGTCACCGTCGAGGATCCGGGTCAGCTCATCCCGGTGGTGCGCCGCACGGCGCTCGTGCGCTGCAACCCGCTGACGAAGATCGCTGTCGCGCTCATCCTCATGGTCGGAGCTCTGCTGAGCATCGACGTCGTCTCCGCGGGGATCATCCTCGGCTTCTCACTCCTCGCCCTGCCGCTGACCGGCCTCGACCTCAAGGCGGCGCTCAGACGGCTGTGGTTCCTGCCGGTCGGCGCGCTCCTCGCCGCGTGGGGCACGGCGATCCTCGCCGAGAAGACGGGCGCCACCGTCGTCGACGTCGGTCCGATCCTCATGACGACCGGGTCGCTGGAGTCGGCTGCGGCGATCTTCGTGCGCGCCCTGGCACTGGCGATCCCGCTCGTCGTCCTCGCCTCGACGATCGATCCCAGGGACCTCTCGGATGCCCTCGTCCAGCATCTGCGTCTGCCCGAGACCGTCGTCATCTCGATCCTCGCGGCCAGTCGCCTGCTCGGACTCCTCGTCCTCGAATGGCAGACCCTGTCGATGGCCAGACGGGCCAGAGGACTCGCCGGCGGGTCGGTGCTGCGGCGCACCCGCAGTCTCTTCGCAGGCATCTTCGTCCTCCTCGTCCAGTCGATCCGCCGTGGCACGACCCTGGCGATGGCGATGGAGGGGCGGGCGTTCGGGCGGCCGGGCAGGACGTGGCGCAGGCGCTCGAGGTTCGGCACCGCTGATGCGGTCGTCCTCGTCCTCGCCGTCGTCGTCGCAGTCGTCGCGGTCGCCTCGGCGCTGGTGCTCGGAACGTGGAACCCGATCATTCCGGGCTGACGTCTCAGACCTCGGCGATGAGGTCCTTGAGGTGGGCGCGCCACTCCTCGAGCGCCTCGGCGCTCGGCAGCTTCGCGGCGGTGAGGGTGAGACGCGTGCGCTCGTCGTCCTTCGGTTCGGCGGCGGCTTCGATCTTCGTCCCGTCGGCGAGGTCGGCCCGCCAGAACGAGCGCTTTGCCGTCGTCGACGGGCGGGGCTCACCGGCGAGGTCGACTCCGCCCAGTGAGCCGTCGACGAGGGCGGCGAAGCGGTCGATGACGTCTCCGCGCTGTCCGGTCACGGTGCGGGAGACGGCGACGTCGAAGGTGCCGTCGGCGCGCTGGCCGGGAACCCGGCGGCCGATCTCCTGCTCGTAGGCGACGACGGCACCCTGGACCCACCAGCCGTGGTTGTCGACGACGCCGTCGAACTGCGGGTAGAGCGCATCGGCGAGTTCCTTGTGGCTCGCGTCCTTGCCCCCGGCTTTCTCAAGCCGCTGCCTGGTCTGCGACCAGGGCTCGCCGAGGGCCTTCTCGATGGACTCGATGTTCTGTGCTCGCGTCGCCATGGTGTCAGTGTAGCCAGCCCGGGCGCGGTGATCCGGCCGAGCAGCCTAGACTGCGCGGCTTAGACTGCGATCGTGACGGATGCGGATGGGTACACGGAGGACGAGAAGTGGCTCGTCGTGCGCGGACGCCGGTGGCGGCGCACCGATCCCGCACTTCCCGACGCTCTCGTCGAGCGGCTGAAGAGCCACCTCGGGCGGGCTCGCAACGCGGTGCGGGCGGCGAAGACGGCAGCCGACGACACAGCGCTGCGGGCGGCTCGAGAGCGCGTCGGCGTGGCCAAACAAGGCCTCGGCGAGCGGGGCGAGAAGTGGTGGGAGATGCCGCGTGCCGATCGGCTCGCCCGCGCCGAGGAGGCGCTGAGCGAACTCGATCGCTGAGCTGACCTCGTCAGTCGATGACGAGTTCGCCCATCTCGTCCCAGCCGTCGCCGTCGAGTTTGCGGGAGACGATCTTCGGCGTCGAGGCGAGCAGCGGGCGCATCGATTCGAGCGCGGCGGCGAAGTGATCGCTGGTGACATGCGGCTCGGCGCCGTCGTCGGTGAATGCTTCGAGCAGGACGTACTCGTTGGGCTTCTCGAGGCTGCGCGACCATTCGAACCAGAGGTTGCCGGGTTCGGCGCGGGTCGCCTCGGTGAAGTCGCGCACCACCTCGGGGAAGGACTCCGCGTTCTCGGGCTTGACGTCGAACTTGACGACGATGAAGATCATGATTCTCCTCTGCGCGTGGTGACGGTGGTCCGACCGCACCGGGTTGCAGGTACGGTCGCCTGGGCCGATCGGCCGTGTCTCCACCCAATCACGATCACCGTGGTTTGACGAGTCCGAGCGCTCATCGAGGTGGGCTGCGTCTGGCGCACCGGCGGTCAGTCGCGCTCAGTCGCGCGGGGCGCCGCGCCGGACGCGACGAACGGCGATGAGCAGGGCGACGATGAGCAGGACGATGCCCAGAGCCCACAGCCAGAGCGCATACCCGGAACCGGCCGGCAGAGTCGCGAGGACGAAGCACAGACCGGCCAGCACCGGCAGGATCACCATCAGCAGTCGGGTCATCGACACTCCTCTCTCCTTCGACGCTATCGAGCAACGTCGCCTGTGGTCAACAGGCCGGAGCGCGGAGGCAGCGCGACGGTCGACGGTGCGGCCGCCGCGAAGCGCGGCGACCGGGCCCAGCGAAGCGACTGGCGCACAGCGGTGTGCTTCCCAGCGAGGTGGATCCGGCTCGAGAAACACCGAAGAATCGAGCGGAATCCACCTCGCTGGAGCGCTCAGTCGCGCAGCGCGCGGCGAACGATCGCGGAGCAGCAGGCCGACTGCGGACCGGCAATGGTGCAGAATCCAGCGCCAAAACCTACGGGCGTTCGGCGATGAGCACGAGGAAGCCGCTGTCGGGTTCGAAGGGGTGGATCTCCCACGTCGAGAGCTTGAGGCTGACGATCATGCCTGTTGCCTCGATGTCGGCGATGAAGTCGGCGAAGTCGTAGCCGCGTCCGGCCCCGAAGCCGGCGACGAAGCGCCCGCCGTGCTTGAGCGTCGACTTGATGTTGGTCAGTGTCTGGCGTCGCGACGCCGGATCGAGGAACGCCAGCACGTTGCCGGCGCACACCGTGACGTCGATGTCCGTGATCCCGGCGGCGGCGAAGTCGAAGTCGGCGAGGTCGCCGGTGTGCCACTCGCCGCGCGGGAAGTCCTCCTCGGCGACGGCGATGAGGAACTCGTCGAGGTCGACGCCGTAGACCGTGTGCCCGGCGCCGATGAGCAGACCGCCGACACGACCGGTGCCGCAGCCGGCGTCGAGGATGCGTCCGCCGCGGGGCGCCATCGCATCGACGAAGCGCGCCTCTCCCCCGATGTCATGGCCGGCATCGACGAGGTTGCGCCAGCGCTGGGCGTAGTTCGCCGAATGGTCGGGGTTGTTCGCGCGGATGCGGTTCCACTGGTGATCGAAGCTCATCGCCTCAGTCTAGGCCCACGTGGATGCGCTCTCCCTCGGCGGAGAAGAGGGTGAGCACCTCCGCCGCCGAGGTGGTCGCACTGGCGATCCCGTGCGGTTCCCGCGTGTCGAATTCGGCGGCCTCCCCCGTGGCCAGAGTGGTCACCGTGGCCCCGAGTTTGAGGTCGACGGTTCCACTGAGCACGTAGAGCCATTCGTACCCGCCGTGCGCTCGCTGCGTGATCGGATCCCCCGGCCGGTGCCCGGGCAGGACGATCTTGACGGCCTCGACCGGCGCATTCCGGTTGGTCAGCGGCAGGAACACCATGCCGTGAGCGCGGATCGGGGTCGGGCGGATCCGCGGGTCGCCCGTCGACGGCGCTCCGACGAGGTCGTCGAGGGCGACCCGGTAGATGCGGGCGAGCGCGATGAGCAGGTCGAGGGTGGGCCGCCGCCGTCCCGATTCGAGGCGGGAGAGCGTGCTCACGGACGCATCCATCTGCTCGGCCACCTCGGCGAGGGTCAGTCCCCGCGCGGTCCGGGTCTCCCGCAGCCGCGGGCCGATCGCTTCGAGCACGGGGTCGAGCGCATCACCGTCGGTGCCGTGAGACGAGCCGCCGGCGCCGTGCACATCGACTCTGCCGTGCGGGTCGCGGGGTGAACTGTCCATGGCTCCTCACTGTAGCGGTCTCATGGCGGCGGCCCGGTCCGCTGCGAGGCGCGACCGCTCCGGCTCGCTCATGCGAAGACCTCGGCGACCACCTCGGCGACGGCGGCCACCGGCGCGCTCGGGGCGGGCACGGTGAGCACGATGATCTCCCGGCCGCCGGCCCCGGTGACGGGATGAAGGGCGACGTCGGGTCCGCCGAGGGACATCATGATCGGGGTCGCGAGCGTGAGGCCGAGGCCGGTGCCGGCGAGCGCGAGGGCGACGGCGGTGTCGGTGACGATGTGGCTCTCCTTCGCCTGGATCCCCAGCGCCGAGGTGGCCAGCCGCATCGCCCGCCCGAAGAGATCGGTCGCCGGCGGCAGGATCCAGTCCGCCTCGGCGAGCTCGCCCGGTGACGGCAGCGGCCGGCCGGCCGGGGTGACGACGCCGAAGTCCTCGGCGGCCACCGTCGTCCAGGTCAGGCCGCGCATCGGCGGCAGCGGCACGGCCGGGTAGTCGATGCCGATGCCGAGGTCGATGGCACCGTCGATGACGGCGGCCGACATCGTCTCGACGTTGACCTCCCGGGCGCGGACGACGATGTCGGGGTGGCGCTCGGCGAGCAGACGGACGATGAGCGGCAGGCCGATGGTCGACGTCGACCCGAACACCCCGAGGGTGACGATCGCCTCGCGCTCGAAGTCGCGGCCGAGCATCGCGAGCTCCGCCTGCGCCTGGGCGGCGAGGATGCTCCGGGCGCGCGGGAGCAGGGTGCGGCCGGCCTCGGTGAGCACGAGCGAGCGGCCCCGGCGGATGACGAGGTCGGAGCCGACGGTGCGCCGCAGCGCGCTCATGTGCTGGGAGACCGCCCCGATGCTGTAGCCCAGCGCTTCGGCGGCACGCGTCATCGAACCGCGTTCGGCGACGACGACGAACGTCTGCAGCTGCCCGAGCGTCCAGGTCATGGGCACAGACTAGCGGTTTTTAAGGAATCGTGAAAACAGTCTTCACAGACTCTGCCTTGTCCTTAAATGTGTTCGGTCGCACAATGGTGGACAAGCCGACAACGGTGTCGGCCCCGAACCAGCTGAGGTGCAGTGTGAACGCAGATGTGGTCATCATCGGCGGCGGCGTCATGGGCGCGTCGATCGCCTTCAACCTCGCCGCCGCGGGGGCAGGGAGCGTCGTCCTCGTCGAACGCGACGTTCCGGGGTCCGGGTCGACGTCGAAGGCCGCCGGCGGGGTGCGCTGTCAGTTCTCCGACGAGGTGAACATCGCCCTGTCCGTGCGCAGCCTCGAGATCCTCCGCGACTTCGAATCGCGCTTCGGCATCGACATCGATCTCGTCTCCAACGGCTACCTCTTCCTCCTCGACTCCCCCGAGGCGGCGAGCACGTTCGCCGGCAACGTCGACCTCCAGCGGTCGCTCGGCCTCGATTCGCAGATGCTCACCGTCGCCGAGGTCGCAGCCCTTGCCCCCTACGTCGACACCGCGGGTCTCGTCGCCGGGGCGTTCAACCCCGGTGACGGGCACTGCACCCCCGAGTCCGTCGTCGCCGGCTACATCGGCGCCGCCCGTGACCGCGGCGTCACCGTGCTCACGTCCTGCGAGGTCACCGGCATCCTCACGAAGGGCGCCGCCGGGAAGCGGACGATCACCTCGGTGGAGACGACGGCGGGCCCGATCGCGTGCTCACAGGTCGTCTGCGCGGCCGGCGCCTGGTCGGGGCTGATCGGCGAGATGGCAGGCGTCGACCTGCCCGTCACCCCTCTGCGGCGCGAGATCATGGTGAGCGAACCCGTGGCGTTCGACACCTCCGCGATGCCGTTCACCATCGACTTCGCCACCAGCTACTACGTCCACCCCGAAGGCCCCGGACTCCTCTTCGGCTGTCCCGATGCCGAGGACCGGTGGGGGTTCGACGACCGCCGCGACCCGGAGTGGCTGTTCCGGCTCTCCGAGCTCATCGACCGGCGCACCCCGGACCTCGCCGACGTCGACATCCGACGCGGCTGGGCGGGCCTCTACGAGATGACCCCCGACCACAACGCGCTCATCGGGCAGGCCCGCGAACTCGAGGGCTTCACCTACGCGTGCGGGTTCTCCGGCCACGGGTTCCTCATGGGCCCGGCCGTCGGCGAGGTCGTCGCCGACCTCCTCACCGGCCGCACCCCGTTCGTCGACGTCTCCCCGCTCGACAAGGACCGCTTCTCCCTGACGGGCCTGCGCAAGGAGCTCAACATCGTGTGACCATGACTCCCCTTCCTCCCGCTTCGATGCTCGCACCCTAGCCGCCGCCACTGACACACCCATCCGCCACTGACACACCCATCCGCCTGAGACACAGTGAGGACCATGATGACCACGACCTCCACCGCCACCGCTCTTCCCACCGATGACACCGTCGCCGCCCTCCTCGACGAGGGGCTGCGCGCCTGCGGCGTCGACGCCGCCGTGCTCGCCCCCGACTCGACGAGCGGGCAGACGCTGACCGCTCGCTCCCCGATCACCGGGCAGGTGCTCGCGACGATCGCCGCCGACTCCCCGCAGACCGCCGCGGCGAAGATCGGGCAGGCAGCCGCAGCCTTCGCGACCTGGCGGGACGTCCCCGCTCCCGTCCGCGGCCGGCTCGTCAGCCGCTGGGGTCAGCTGCTTGCCGAGCACAAGGAGGAGCTGGCGAAGATCGTCACCGTCGAGGCCGGCAAGACTCCCTCCGAAGCCGCCGGCGAGGTCCAGGAGATGATCGACATCTGCGAGTTCGCGCTCGGCCAGTCCCGCCAGCTGTGGGGCAAGACGATGCCGAGCGAACGTCCGGGTCACCGACTCATGGAGACGTGGCATCCGCTCGGAGTCGTCGGCGTGATCTCCGCGTTCAACTTCCCCGTCGCCGTGTACTCGTGGAACACCGCCCTCGCGCTCGTCGCCGGAGACGCCGTGGTGTGGAAGCCCTCGGAGAACGCCGTGCTCGCCGCCCTCGGGGCGCAGTCGCTGCTGGCCCGGGCCGCCGCCGAGGTGGGGGCACCGGAGGGTCTCGTGCCCGTCCTCGTCGGCGGTCGCGACATCGGCGACGCCATGGTCCGCGACGACCGCGTGGCGTTGGTCTCGGCGACGGGGTCGGTGCGCATGGGCCGTGAGGTCGGTCCGGTCGTCGCCGAGCGCTTCGGACGCGTCCTGCTCGAACTCGGCGGCAACAATGCCGCGATCGTCACCCCGAGCGCGGACATCGACCTCGCGCTGCGCGGGGTCGTCTTCGCCGCCGCGGGCACCGCCGGGCAGCGGTGCACGACCCTGCGCCGCCTCATCGTCCATGAGTCGATCGCCGAGGAGTTCGTCGAGCGGATCGTCGCCGCCTACGCGACCCTGAGCATCGGCTCGCCCACGGACGATGGGGTGCTCGTCGGGCCGCTCATCAACTCAGGCGCCTTTGAGGCGATGCAGTCGGCGCTGGGCCAGGCAGAGGCCGAAGGGGGAACCGTGCTCACCGGCGGCGGTCGCGTCTTCGCCGAGGAGCGACCCGACGCCCACTACGTCGAACCCGCGCTCGTGCGGATGCCCGCGCAGACCTCGGTGATGGAGTCGGAGACCTTCGCCCCGATCCTCTACGTCGTCACCTACAGCGACCTCGACGAGGCGATCGCCCTCCACAACGGGGTGCCGCAGGGGCTGTCCTCGGCGATCTTCACCTCCGACCTCGCCGAGGCGGAGACCTTCCTCTCCCGTTCCGACTGCGGCATCGCCAACGTCAATATCGGCACCTCGGGTGCGGAGATCGGCGGGGCGTTCGGCGGTGAGAAGGAGACCGGCGGCGGCCGCGAATCCGGTTCGGATGCGTGGAAGGCCTACATGCGGCAGGCGACGAACACGATCAACTACTCCGGCGAGCTGCCCCTGGCCCAGGGCGTCGAGTTCCACTGAGGCGGCAGTCGGCGGTCACCGGCCCCTCACCGCAATGCGATGAGCTTCTCGATGGCCCTTCTGCGCCGGGCGAGATCGGCCGACTCAGTCTCGATCCGGGCGACGTTCTCCCGGATCCGGGCCGCGACCTGCGGGCACATGCCGATCGGCAGATCCGGGTGCTCACCGAGGCACGGCAGCATCACCGCGATCGCGTCGAGGTTGAACCCGGCACCGAGCAGCCGGCGGATGCGCGCAACCGTGCCGACCGCCTCGGCGCCGTGTTCGCGATACCCTGTCGACGTGCGCGATGAGACCAGCAGACCTCTGTCCTCGTAATGCCGGATCGAGCGTCGTGCGCCTCGGCGGAGTCGAGGCCACGGTGCTCTCCGCCGTCTATGTCATCGCCTTCCAGGCCGGCATCGTCGCAGGCACCTGGGCCGGTGGAGTCAGCCTCGGCGCCGGCGCCCTTCCGCCGCTGCTCTGCCTGGGACTCGCGGTGCTCACCCTGCCGTTCATCCTCGCCACCACGGGGACTTCACGGTCGAGCAGCAGGGCATCGGTGACCTGACCCGGAAGGTCCGCCGGCCGGCGCGGGGAACTAGACTGGCCGGTGAGCCCAGACCCCAGAGGAGAGCACCCGTGATTGAGCTGAAGACACCCGCCGAGATCGACAAGATGGCGGTGACCGGTCGCTTCGTGGCGAACACGCTGGCCGAACTGTCTCAGACCGCCGAACCCGGCATGAACCTCATGCACCTGGAGAAGCGAGCTCGCACGCTCATCGAGCAGGCCGGAGCGAAGTCCTGCTACTGGGACTATGCTCCCTCGTTCGGGTCGGGTCCGTTCCGCAACGTCATCTGCCTCTCCGTCAACGACGGCGTCCTCCACGGCAAACCCCACGACTACGTCATGGCCGACGGTGACCTCCTCACCCTCGACTTCGCCGTGTCCATCGACGGCTGGGTCGCCGACGCCGCCCGCTCCGTCATCGTGGGCACCGGCACCGAGGAGGACCAGCGCCTCATCGACTCGACGTGGGCCGGCCTCGAGGCGGGGATCGGTGCCGCGCAGGCCGGCAACCGCCTCGGCGACATCTCCCAGGCGATCGGCGACGTCGCCGATGCCGAGCGCATCCCGGTCAACCTCGATTTCGGCGGTCACGGCCTCGGGCACACGATGCACGAGGACCCGCACGTCGCCAACCGCGGCAAGGGCGGGCGCGGCATGGTGCTCAAGCCGGGCCTGACGCTGGCGATCGAACCGTGGTGGTCGTTCACGTCGAAGAAGCTCAAGGTCGACCAGGACGGGTGGACCCTGCGGGTGGCCGACGGCTCGAACGGCGCCCATTCGGAGAACACGATCGCCATCACCGAGGACGGCCCCCGGGTGCTCACCGTCGCCGACTGAGGTCTGCCCCGGACGTCATGTCCGTGGGGTGCGCGTCATGTCCGTGGCGCACACGTCATGTCCGTGGCGCATGCCAGACTTGCCGTATGTCTTTCACCTGCACCGAATGCGGATACTCGACCGTGAAGTGGCTGGGGCGATGCCCCGAATGCCAGGCCTGGGGCACTCTCGAGGAGAAGGGCGCCGGTTCGACGTCGGTGAAGACGAAGGTGAAGAAGTCGAGCGGGGCGAAGTCGATCACCGAGGTGGACACGACCCTTGCGGTGGCGAAGCGGACCTTCGTCGACGAGTTCGACCGAGTGCTCGGCGGCGGCATCGTCCCCGGCGGGGTCATCCTGCTCTCCGGGGAGCCCGGAGTCGGGAAGTCGACTCTCCTCCTCGACGTCGCTGCGCGCGCCGCGAAGTTCGAGTCGACGGTCCTCTACGTCACCGGTGAGGAGTCGGCCGGCCAGGTGCGACTGCGCGCCGACCGGATCAACGCCCTCGAGGAGAACCTGCTGCTGGCCGCGGAGACCGACCTCGGCGCCGTGCTCGGCCTCATCGAAGCCGAGAACCCCGACCTGCTCATCGTCGACTCGATCCAGACGCTGGCCTCCTCGGAGGTCGACGGAGTGCCCGGCGGGGTCACCCAGGTCAGGGAGGTCGCTGCCGCCCTCATCCGGGAAGCGAAGTCCCGGTCCCTGTCGACCGTGCTCGTCGGCCACATCACGAAGGACGGCACGATCGCCGGACCCCGCCTCCTCGAGCACCTCGTCGACGTCGTGTGCACGTTCGAAGGCGAGAAGCACTCCCGGCTGCGGATGCTGCGGGCGATCAAGAACCGGTTCGGTCCCACCGACGAGGTCGGCTGCTTCGACATGGAGGAGAACGGGATCAAGAGCCTCGAAGACCCCTCCGGCCTCTTCCTCTCCCGCGCATCGGGGTCCACGCCGGCGGGCACGTGCCTGACGGTCAATCAGGAGGGCAAACGGCCGCTGCTCGTCGAGGTGCAGTCCCTGGTCACCGAGGCCGCGGCAGGTCAGACGCGGCGTTCGGTGTCGGGGGTCGACTCGTCGCGGGTGGCGATGATGATCGCCGTGCTCAGCCAGAAGGTCTCCGCGGCCGGGTTCGCGAAGTCCGATGTCTTCGTCGCCACGGTCGGCGGGGCCAAGCTCGTCGAACCGGCCAATGATCTGGCGATCTGCCTGTCCCTGGCCTCGGCCGCACTGGGGCGGGCCCTCTACGCGAAGTTCGTCGCGATCGGCGAGATCAGCCTCTCGGGTGAGATCCGCAATGTGCCCAACCTCGGCCAGCGGCTCAGCGAAGCGGCACGGTTGGGCATGACGCGGGCGATCGTCGCCCGGGGCGCGCTGCGCAACGTCTCGATCCCCGACGGCATGGTCGTCAAGGAATGCGAGCACGTCGCCGAGGCGGTCGAGCTCGTCCTCAACGACAAGGACAAGTGAGCGGGTGGCCGGGCGGTGGTCGCCGGTCGTGACGGGGCGGCCGCTGCGCCCGGCGCGTGATGTCGCGGACGGCGTGGCCGGCGCGTGATGTCGCGGACTGCGGACGGGAGAAAATCCGAGACTTCCGCAGCTAAACAGGGCATGCTTGAAAGATGACCACGACAGTGTTTCCGGCGCTGCGGACGACGGACATCGCGGCGACGACCGCCATGCTCGTCACCCTCGGCTTCGTCGAGCGCGTCACGGTGCGGGACGAGGACGACCCGAGCCTCGTCCTCCATGCCGAATACGCGCTCGGTGAGACCGGCGGAGTGATGATCGGGTCCGTGCGCCATGACGGTTCGGCCCTCGACAGCGTCGGCGGGGCGGCGATCTACGTCGTCGTCCCCACCGAACGGGAGGTCGACCGGCTCTACCGTGAGATCCGCGAGCTCGGGCATGCGATTGTGAGGCCGGTGGCCACGCAGTCCTACGGCGGACGGGAGTTCGCGTTCCGCGACCACGACGGCAATTCGTGGGGTGTGGGCTCGTACCGCGGCGTCTGAGCGGGCTAGCCGTCGGAGTTCTCGGTCTCCGTGGGCTTCGGAGTCGGCGACTCGGTCGCCTTCTTCTCCTCCTCGGCCTTCTTCTTGTCGGCGGCTTCCTTCTCCTTGGCCTTCGTCGCCTCGTCCTTCTCGAGTTCGAAGGGCACGGGTTTGCTCTCTGTGTCGCCGAGTTTGACGATGAGATCGTACGTGCCCGGTTCGAAGCCCTTGCTCGCCTTGTTGCAGTTCTTGTCGACGCGGACGCGGTTCCATTCGAACTGGGCGGTCTTCTGGGACTGCGGTGCGAACTCCGTCGGCGCCTCGGCGTTCTCATCGTCGTCGGCTGCGCAGTACTTCGAGGACCACACGACGTCCCCTTCCTGCTCGACGACGAATTCCTGCTGCTTCGTGCCGACCTCGATGAGGCAGGTCGCCGTGTGGGTGTTGCCGATGACCATCTCGAACTTCGGCTTCGTGTTCTCGTCGTAGCTCTTCTTGTCGGCCTTCGCGCTCACTGAGACGGAGTCCGGCGGGCAGGCACCGCTGGCCGCCTGCGCGTCGGGGACCGGAGCCTGAGGTGTCGGCGAGGCGCTCGTGGGAGCGTCAGCGGCGGTCGGCTCCTGATCGGACAGACCGCCGATCGCCTTCGTGATGCCGACGACGCCGAGCACGATGAGCCCGATGACGACGAGGCTGAGCACCGCCAGGGTGATCCTCCGCCGACGGTAAACGTGCGCAGGCAGCTTGCCGCTAGACTGGCGGGGCTGTTTCGGCTGCGAACCACGATCGGAAGGAGTCATCGCAATGAGCCTAGGCAATTGCGAATGCGCATCCAAATGACACACCGCACCTCTGCCGAAACTGGGATCACCCCCACAGCACCGGGCTTTCCGGACGTGTCCGAGTCCGCGATCGAACGCGTCCAGACGACGATCATCGACTGGTTCGCGGCAACCGCCCGACCCCTGCCATGGCGGGCAGAAGGCACCTCGGCGTGGGCGGTCCTCGTCAGCGAGATCATGTCCCAGCAGACCCCGGTCTCCCGCGTCGCCCCACGCTGGAGCGAATGGCTCGAGCGCTGGCCCACCCCCGCTGACCTTGCGGCAGCCCCCACCGCCGAGGTGCTCCAGCGGTGGGATCGCCTCGGCTACCCGCGTCGTGCGCTGCGACTGCAGGAAGCCGCGAGAGTCATCGCCGACGACCACGACAACCAGGTGCCGGACACTGCTGCCGCTCTCGAGGCGCTGCCGGGGATCGGCGCGTACACGGCGGCAGCCGTCGCCTCGTTCGCCCACGGCGAGCGCACCACTGTCCTCGATACGAATGTGCGCCGGGTCCTCATCCGCGTCTTCGCCGGCCGCGACCGGCCCACGGTGTCACCGAGCCGCAGGGAGACCGTCTGGGCCGAACAGTTCGTTCCCGCGACCGATCATGTGGCCTGGAACGCCGGGGTCATGGAGTTCGGTGCCCTCGTGTGCACCGCCCGCAGTCCGAAGTGCGAGGAATGCCCGCTCGCGGACATCTGCGCCTGGAACCTCGCCGGACGCCCGGTCTCAGCGTCGAAACCGAAGACCCAGAAGTGGGCCGGCACGGACCGACAGCTGCGCGGCGCGATCATGGACGTGCTCAAGGCCGCGCATGCAGAAGCCGCCGAGGCGGGCGATCGGTCGACCTCGGTCGTCGAGGGGGTCTCGGTGGCCGAGAGTTCATCGGCTGCCGACGGGTCCTCGGTGGTCGAAGGGGCGGCGAGCGCAGCCGCAGGTCGCAGGTCCGCCGCGACCGATGCTGTCGCGGTCGATCTCTTCACGGCACCGACTGCCGACCTCGATGACGAATGCCTCGCCGCCTTGGGCCCGGCCACCTCGGTGAAGCTGACGACGATGCGCGATCTCAGCGCGGACGCCGACCGCATCTCACGACTCATCGCCGATCTCGTCACCGACGGGTTGGCGCACCGCAGCGGGGACCGCCTCAGCCTGCCGCGGTGACGGCCGGGCACCCGGCCCGATTCCGGCGGCCGGATCTACAGGTACTTGATCATTCGCGTGTTGCCGAGAGTGTTCGGCTTGACCCTGGCGAGGTCGAGGAACTCGGCCACACCTTCGTCAGCAGAGTGGAGGAGTTCGACGTAGACCTCCGGTGAGACGGGAATGCCCTTGATCGGCTCGAAGCCGAGGGAGCCGAAGAATCCGGTTTCGAACGTCAGGCAGAAGACCCTGTCGACCCCGATCTCCTCGGCGTCGGCGAGGAGCTGGCGGATGAGGGCCTTGCCCACTCCCCTGCCCCGGTAGTCAGGGGACGTCGCGACGGTGCGCGCCTCGGCGAGGTCGGACCAGATGATGTGGAGGGCCGCGCAGCCGGCGAGGACTTCGCTGCCGTCGGGTCGCTCGTCGACGACGAGCCAGAACTCCTGCAGCGACTCGAAATACGTCACCGTGTCCTTCGCGAGGAGGATGCGCTCTTCGGCCAACGGGGCCACGAGCGCTTCGATTCCCTTGACGTCGGACGTCCGGGCCCGTCGCAGCCGCAGCCCACTGGGAAGTCCGTGGGTCTGGTGGTGGTCGGAGGCGACGAGTCCGTGGTCGAAGGTGGCTGAGCTCATCCCCTCATTCAACACCATCGCGCGCAGGCCGACGGTGCGTCCACTCAGGTCTGCGCCACAGTGACGGCGATTGTGCGCCGCCTCCAGGGTGATCTCGAGCCTGAAATCGCCATGAACCTGGCGCAGAACGCGGGGCGGCCCGGACAACACGAAGCGGCCCCGGGCGAGAACCGAAGTTCTCGGGCCCGGGGCCGCTTGCGGAGGGTGACTATTCGCTCAGCGGACCGCTGTCAGTCAGCGGACCGCTGCCGGTCAGGACGCCGAACCGGTCGACCCGGCGCCGGCGAGCTCGCCGCCGGAGGACGAATCGTCGGATCCGGAGGTCGGGAACGTTTCGGTCTCGACGCCTTCGAAGGTGAACTGCGCGTCCTTGCCTTCGCCCTCGATGTCGACCTTGATCGTCTGACCGCGGCCGATCTCCTTGAAGAGGATCTTCTCCGAGAGCTGGTCCTCGATCTCGAGCTGGATCGTGCGGCGCAGCGGACGTGCACCGAGCACCGGATCGTAGCCGCGATCGGCCAGCAGGTTCTTGGCCGCATCGGTGAGCTCGACCTTCATGCCCTGATCCGCCAGACGCGTGTCGAGGCGCTCGAGGAACAGGTCGACGATCTCGATGATCTCTTCCTTGTTCAGCTGCGGGAACACGATCGTGTCATCGACGCGGTTGAGGAACTCAGGACGGAAGTGCTGCTTGAGCTCTTCGTTGACCCGCTGCTTCATCCGGTCGTAGTTGGTCTTGGTGTCACCCTCGACCTGGAATCCCATCTGCAGACCGCTGGAGACGTCGCGCGTACCCAGGTTGGTCGTCATGATGATGATCGTGTTCTTGAAGTCGACCTCACGACCCTGCGAGTCAGTGAGTCGGCCGTCCTCGAGGATCTGCAGCAGCGAGTTGAAGATGTCCGAGTGGGCCTTCTCCACCTCGTCGAAGAGGACGACGGAGAACGGCTTGCGACGCACCTTCTCCGTGAGCTGACCGCCCTCTTCGTAGCCGACGTAGCCGGGAGGCGAACCGAAGAGACGCGACACGGTGTGCTTCTCCGAGTACTCCGACATGTCGAGGCTGATGAGGGAATCCTCGTCGCCGAAGAGGAACTCCGCGAGAGCCTTCGCGAGCTCGGTCTTACCCACACCGGTGGGACCGGCGAAGATGAACGAACCCGACGGACGCTTCGGATCCTTCAGACCCGCACGGGTCCGGCGGATCGCCCGCGAGATCGACTTGACCGCATCGTTCTGGCCGATGATGCGCTTGTGCAGCTCGTCTTCCATCCGCAGCAGACGCGAGGACTCCTCCTCGGTGAGCTTGAAGATCGGAATGCCGGTGGCAGAGGCGAGCACCTCGGCGATGAGATCGGCGTCAACGGTCGCGGAGGTGTCCTTGCCGCCCTTGCGCCAGGCCTCGGTCTGCTCGTCCTTCTCGTGCTGGAGCTTCATCTCCGAGTCCCGCTCAGAGGCAGCCAGCTCGAAGTCCTGAGCGTCGATCGCAGCTTCCTTGCGGTGACGGGCCTCAAGGATCTTCTCCTCGAGGTCGCGGATCTCCTGCGGCACCGACAGCCGCGAGATGCGCAGCTTCGCTCCCGCTTCGTCGATGAGGTCGATCGCCTTGTCCGGCAGGTACCGGTCGTTGATGTAGCGATCGGACATGTTGACGGCGGCCGCGAGAGCACCCTCGGTGATCGTCACCTTGTGGTGCGCCTCGTACTTGTCGCGCAGGCCCTTGAGGATCTCGATCGAGTGCGCGAGCGAGGGCTCGGGCACCTGGATCGGCTGGAAGCGGCGCTCGAGCGCAGCGTCCTTCTCGATGTGCTTGCGGTACTCGTCGAGGGTCGTCGCACCGATCGTCTGGAGCTCACCGCGGGCGAGCATCGGCTTGAGGATCGATGCGGCGTCGATGGCGCCTTCGGCGGCACCGGCACCCACGAGCGTGTGGATCTCGTCGATGAAGAGGATGATGTCACCGCGCGTGCGGATCTCCTTGAGCACCTTCTTCAGACGTTCCTCGAAGTCACCGCGGTACCGGGAGCCGGCGACGAGGGAGCCGAGGTCGAGCGTGTAGAGCTGCTTGTCGGTGAGGATCTCGGGAACCTCGCCGTTGACGATCGCCTGCGCCAGACCCTCGACCACGGCGGTCTTGCCGACGCCGGGCTCGCCGATGAGAACCGGGTTGTTCTTCGTGCGGCGGGAGAGGATCTGCATGACGCGCTGCATCTGCTCGTGCCGACCGATGACCGGATCGAGCTTGCCCTCACGGGCGGCGGCGGTGAGGTTGCGGCCGAACTGGTCGAGGACGAGCGAGCCCGAGGGCGTGCCCTCTTCGCGACCGCCGGCAGCGACCGGCTCCTTGCCCTGGTAGCCCGAGAGCAGCTTGATGACTTCCTGGCGCACCCGACCGAGGTCGGCGCCGAGCTTGACGAGGACCTGAGCGGCCACGCCCTCACCCTCGCGGATGAGACCGAGCAGGATGTGCTCGGTGCCGATGTAGCTGTGGCCCAACTGCAGGGCCTCACGGAGACTGAGCTCGAGGACCTTCTTCGCGCGCGGAGTGAACGGGATGTGCCCGCTCGGCGCCTGCTGTCCCTGCCCGATGATCTCCTGGACCTGATCGCGAACCTGTTCGAGGGAGATGTCCATCCCCTCGAGAGCCTTGGCCGCCAGGCCTTCACCCTCGTGGATGAGGCCGAGCAGGATGTGCTCGGTTCCGATGTAGTTATGCTTGAGGAGTTTGGCCTCTTCCTGGGCGAGCACCACCACTCGGCGGGCTCGGTCAGTGAACCGCTCGAACATATTCACCCTCCTGGAGTTCTGGTATCTGTAGAGCGTAACGACCCAACCTCGGGATCTATTGCACGTTTCGCCATCAGCCGAAACCGTTCGGCTCAGGGCGAAATCCCTTGATCCTGCGCCGAGGCGGTCGGTCGGAACCCGGTCCACCGCGGCCGGTCGGCCGCCCCGTTCGGACGCTGCCGCGACCGGCGCACGTGGCACCGCGCCCACGTCGAACGCCAACCGAGCGCTTCCGTGCTTACACTGTATATTCGGAGTCCCCGGGTTTCCGGATGGGTGCGGACCTGGTCTCTTCCAAAGTCCTTTTGACCGCCTCGGCGATTGTCATCCTCCCGGCAATCGGTGACGGCACCCTCAAACACCACACGCAACGCACACGGCGTTGCCGATATTCCGCCACCAGGATTGCCGCGTGGAAAGCCGCCTGCGGAGAAACAAATCGGCTCGCGCGACGCTCAGACAATTCTCAAGAAAGTCGCTTTGCGCGGCTAATCGCTAACCGCGCCACCGCCGCCGCAGATTCGCGGTCACCTGCACGGATGGTCGGATGCAGGCGCGGACCCCGCGATCCGGCGCAGCGCACGCACCGATCAAGCCCAGGCGACGAAAAGACCGAGGGACCGATGCTTGTGTCATCGGTCCCTCGGCGAATCGGCGCCCCTGTCAGGGGGCTGTCGTTCAGTTGTGCCTGTGCTCAGTTCCCTGCGGCTTCGTAGGCCTGGACGATCTCCTGGGGGATCCGTCCGCGATCACCGAGCTGGTAGCCGTTCTCCTGCGCCCATTCGCGGATCTTCGCGGTGTCCCGCTTGGGGCCCGAGCCGGTCGATCCTCCGCGGCGTCCGCGTGAACCGGGGTTGGCCACACGGCGGGCTTTGGCGATATAGGGAGCAAAGGTCTCACGCAGCTCTTCGGCATTCTTCGTGGACAGTTCCAGTTCATAAGTCCCCTGGTCGAGGCTGAACCGAACGGTTTCGGCTGCTTCCGAACCGTCGAAATCATCCGTGAGAACGAGTCGCATCTCCCGTGCCATGTTCACTCTTTTCATTTTCAGACGACTTTACGGGTGTAAGCATAACACCCGAATCCCCATTATCGTCCAATTCGCTAACTTCATGCTCGGAATAGAATTTCTCGATCTGCTCGCGTTCTGTCCGATCTGCGCGAACAATGCCGCGCATCACGTACCAGAAGAGCAATGCGATGCAGATCGACGGAAGCAGCGCCTTGATGAGATCCAACACGGTCTCAGCCTTCCTCTGTGGAGTCCGAATTCGCCGCGGCGATCGGTTTGGTGAAGGGGAAGAGAATGGTTTCGCGAATTCCCAGACCGGTGAGCGCCATGAGCAGACGGTCGAGGCCCATGCCCATTCCCCCGGTCGGGGGCATGCCGTGTTCCATCGCGGTGAGGAACTCCTCGTCGAGGCCCATCGCCTCATCGTCACCGCGGGCGGCGTCGGCGGCTTGGGCTTCGAAGCGCTGCCGCTGGATGACGGGGTCGACGAGCTCGGAGTATCCGGTCGCCAGCTCGAAGCCGCGCACGTAGAGGTCCCACTTCTCGACGACGCCGGGCTTGTCCCGGTGTTCGCGCACGAGCGGTGAGGTGTCGACCGGGAAGTCGGTGACGAAGGTCGGCGCCCACAGCTTGTCCTTGTAGAAGTGCTCCCACAGCTCCTCGACGTACTTGCCGTGCGAGCGGAAGACTCCGCCCAGATCGACGTCGTGGTCCGCAGCGATCTTCTCGAGCTCCTCGATGCCGGTCAGCGGCGTGACCTCGACACCGGATTCGGCCGAGAGCGTCTCGTACATGCTCACGACCGCCCAGTCGCCGCCGAAGTCGTAGTCGGTGCCGTCGTCGAGGGTGACGAGCAGCGAACCCGTCGCGTCCTGGGCCGCGTTCTGGACGAGCGTCTTCGTCAGCTCCGCGATCGAATGGTAGTCCCCGTAGGACTGGTAGGCCTCGAGCATCGCGAACTCCGGCGAGTGCGTCGAGTCGGCGCCTTCGTTGCGGAAGTTCCGGTTGATCTCGAAGACGTTGTCGATGCCGCCGACGATGGCCCGCTTGAGGAAGAGCTCGGGGGCGATGCGCAGGTACATGTCGATGTCGTAGGCGTTCATGTGCGTCTTGAACGGGCGGGCCGCCGCTCCCCCGTGCATGACCTGGAGCATCGGCGTCTCGATCTCGATGAAGTCCTGGTCGGCGAACGTCCGCCGCAGCGAGGCCATCACCTCGGCGCGGGTGCGCATCGTCGTCCGTGCGGCCTCCCGCGTGATGAGGTCGAGGTAGCGCTGGCGCACGCGGGTGTCCTCGGCGAGTTCCGTGTGCAGGCCCGGCAGCGGGCGGAGGGCCTTCGACGCCATCTGCCACGCATCGGCGAGCACGGAGAGCTCCCCGCGCTTGGACTTGATGACCCTGCCGTGGAGGAAGAGGAAGTCGCCGAGGTCGACGTCGGCCTTGAAGTCGGCCAGGCGCTCCTCGCCGACCTCGCGCAGGGAGAGCATCCCCTGCAGGCGGGTGCCGTCACCGGCCTGCAGGGTGACGAAGGCGAGCTTGCCGGTGGTCCGGACGAAGACGACGCGGCCGACGACGCCGACGACATCGTCGGTCTCGTCACCGGCTTCGAGGTCGGGGTGGGCAGCATGGACCTGCGCGAGAGTGTGCGTGCGGGGCACGGAGACGGGGTAGGCCTCGGTGTCGGAGTCAAGCATCCGCTGCCGCTTGTCCTTGCGGATCCTGATCTGTTCGGGATCGAGGTGTTCCGGTGCGGACTCAGCGGTGTCAGGGGCGATCGACTCAGTTTCTGCCATGCCCTCAAGGCTACCGCGCCAGCACCCCGCGGGGGAATTCGCGCAACCGTCCTGAGGCCCCCGCCACACCCCGTGCGTCGCGGGTCGCAGGACAGGCCGACCCGCCCCTGTCAGCTCATCCGAGGAGGGCGAGGATCTCCTGGGCCTGCGCCTCGGTGATCCGCCCCAGGGCCAGCGCCTTCGCCGTCGTCGACCGGGCCAGTGCGATGTAGCTGTCGCGGGTGCCCGGATGGGAGACGGCAAGGCTGTATTCGCTCAGGGCCGCCAGGTGCGCGGCGAGCGTCCCGACGTCGCCGCGGGCGACCGGTCCGGTCAGCGCCTTCGCCCCGTTCTGCAGGGTGTTGGCGACACTCGCGTCGACGAGTGCGGTGAGCACCCGCGAGGGGTCCTCGACACCGGCTTCGGTGAGCATCTCGAGGGCCTCGGCGATGATCGTGATCGAGTGGTTCGACGCGTGCGTGATCGCGGCGTGGTAGAGCGGCCGGTCGGCCTCGGCGATCTCGAGCGGTTCGGCCCCCATCTCGACGACGAGGGCCTCGCCCACCGGGCGGATCGGTCCGGGTGCGGTGACGGCGACGGTGGCCTGTCGCAGGCGCGGAAGGTCGACGGCGGTGCCGGTGAACGACAGTGACGGATGCAGGGCGATCGGCAGCGCCCCGACGCCGGTCGCCGGTTCGAGGATGTCCGTGCCGTAGCGTCCGGAGACGTGGACGACGATCTGACCGGCGTGGATCCGACCGAGCGCGGCGAGACCGGAGACGAGCGAGCCGATCTCGTCGTCGGGCACGGCGAGCAGGAGGAGTTCGGCGCGTTCGGCGATCTGGTCGGGAGGGAGGACGGGCACGCCGGGCAGCATGTCCTCGGCGCGTTCGAGGCTGGCCGCCGAGGTGGCGCTGACCCCGATGATCGCATGTCCGGCCGCTCGCCAGGCGGCTCCGATGACGGCGCCGACGCGGCCGGCGCCGATGATGCCGATGCCCAGTCGCGGGGCGTCCGGGGGCGGTGCGGTCATGCGTCGATCCCCTTCCCGGTGCGGCGCTGCTCGTCGAAGTGCTCACGGGCCAGCCGGGTGCGTTCGGCGTGTTCGGCGAAGAACCGCCGCGCCTCCTCGGCGTCCTGGTGGGTGACCTGCGGGGTGATCGGCCCTGCCGTCGAGTGCACCGCCACCGAGGCGAGACCGAGTGACCGCAGGAGCGGACCCTGCCGGTACTCCATCGACTGGACGCGTTCGTGCGGGACGAAGTCGACGCGGCGCTCGAGGCGGCCGAGGCGGATGATGAGGAGGGCCTCGGTGATCGCGTACGCCCGCCGCTTCCACACGAGCGGGTCGATGAATCGGGAGGAGCGCGGCTGCGGGTGGAAGGCCTCCTCGGCGCGCGCGGCCTGCGGGTCGGGCGAGTCGGTGTCGTACATCGCCGAGAGCGTGAGGCTGCGGGCGCTGACCTCGTCGTCGACCTGCGGTGCGGGCAGGGCGAGGCCGATCATCGTCAGCGCCTGGTCGATGTCGCCGACGGGCAGCAGCAGGTTGGATTCGCCCTTGTCGCCGGCGCTGGCGATGTTGTACTCGGCCTTCCACCAGCCGCCGATGCGCCACAGCAGCGGCTGGTGCAGGCACACCGCCTGCACCCGGTCGAGGGGGATGACCTTCCGCGAGGTCGAGACGAGCCCGTGGCTGACGGCGAGGCCCGAGTCGGTGAGGCGGACGACGAAGTTCGCGTTGTCGAGGTCCTTCTTCACCGAGGCGAATGCCGCGATGCCGGCGGGCAGCACGCCGAAGAGCATCGGCACCGCCGCTTCTCGGACACCGGTGAGGAAGAGGACGATGGCCGCGACGATGACGGCGAGGAAGACGAGGACGCCGATGAGGAAGTCGGTCTTGAGCAGCGAGGAGAGGATGACCCGGTGGACGGGCACTCGGATGATCTCGCCCTCCTCCGTCAGCCTGGTCGAGACGCCGTAGGGGGCGAGCATGTCGTTGAGGCTGTCCTCGGCCTCCCCGATCGCCTCCCCCGCGTACCGGCTCAGGCGCTTGCTCAGCCGCACACCGATGCTGTCACCGGCGCGTTCGGGGGCGCTGAGATCGACCGTCGGCTCACCTGGACCCTGGCCCGCGCCGAGGCTGTCGACCGTGCCGTCCTCGCCTGCCCAGGCCGCCTGGCCGACCGGGGAACCGGCAGGGCTGTCGAGCCCAGCGGGCCCTCCCGGGACTCCTGCATCACCGGCGCCGGCAGCAGCGGCACTGCCGGCGACACCGCCCTGCTTGACTTCGCGCACTGCGGCGAGGAGCTCGTCGCGCAGGGCGTCGGCCTTCTTCCGGCTGAGGTACTTCAGCGACACGTTCGCGCCCTTGCCACCGGCGACGTCGAAGACGAGCTCGGCGAGTCCGAGGAGGCGGGGCACGAGCTTCTGCTGGAGGTCGATCGACTGGACCCGGTCGAGGCGGGCCTTGCGCAGCTTCTTCGCGAGCAGGCCCGAGCGGGCGTAGATCGCCTCGGCGTCGACGCGGTAGCCCATGACCCGCCAGGCGAGCCAGCTGTAGACACCGGCGACGGCGAGGACGAGGAGGACCCCGCCGAGGCCGGCGAGGATGACGAGCGGATGCGCGCCGACCCAGCCGGCCATCGACAGGTCGACGCCGTCACCGGCGGCGAGGTCGCTGAGCGCCTGCTGGATGAAGTTCTGCCCGGCGTACCCGGCGACGACGAAGAGGACGACGATGACGCCGAGGCTCTCGAGGACCGGGGTGAGCGGATGGACCCGATGCCAGACCTCCAGGGCGGCCACCTCGGCGACGGAGGACTCCGCTGCCGGCTGGGACTGCCCGGTCTCCTCGGTGATGTCGTGGTCGGAGCTCATCGTCACAGCCCTGCCAGGTTCGCCTGTCCGCGACCGGCGAGGCTGTCGCGGAGGCGGTCGGCGTCGGGGCGCGGCAGGCCGGGGATCGTCGCATCGGTGGCCGCCGAGGCGGTGTGGAGTTTGACGGTGGCCAGTCCGAACATCCGGTCGATGGGGCCGGAATCGACGTCGACGAACTGGAGGCGGCCGTAGGGCACGACGGTGGTGCGGCGGAACATGATGCCGCGGCGGATGAGGAGGTCGTCATCGCGTTCGGCGTACCCGATGACCTTCGCCTGCCGGTAGAGGACGACGAGGTAGACGACGGCCCAGACGAGGATCGCCGCCCACAGCGGGTGCAGCCACCACTGGGACGGGAAGATCACGGCGAGTGCGATCGCCACGGCGAGCAGCGGGACGAAGAACGTCAGCGACGAGATCGTCTCCTTGCGCCAGTACTTCGGGCTGACTCGGGTGTAGATCGGGTCGGTCATGCGGCTTCGGCTCCTGGTGGGTCGTGGGGCGGGAGGGTGCAGAAGATCTCGACGATGATCCCGACGATCATCAGGGCAGCGGCGGCGATCGCGGCGAAGAGCATGCCGGCGGCGAGGTCGTTGCGGATGCCCGGGGCCGAGAGGAAGTAGTAGGCGGCGTTGCCGAGGTACCAGCCGGCCAGCCCGGCTCCGGTCAGAGCGCTCGCCTTGGCCATGACGGCCACGCGGGCGGCCTGGAGCGGGTCGATCTCGCGGGTCCGGTCCCCGTCGTTCCACTTCTTGATCGGGTAGCCGAGGACGAGGAGGACGGCGGCGAGGATGAGCATGCCGATGATCGGGAACCACGGCTGGCCCGGCAGCGCGAACCCCTGGCTCTCGAGGAGCACGTCGACGAGCACGCCGAGGACGACGCCGGCGGTCGCCCAGATGACGAGCATGCCTGAGGAGGTTCGCTGCATGCTCCTCAGTCTTTCAGATCTCCGGCGTCTGCGGGGAGGGAACCCGGGTGATTTCCTGATCGGCCAGTGCGGCGATGACCTCGGCGATCGGCAGGCGCCCGGTGGCCGTGGCGACCGTCGTCTCCGGTGCGAGCTCCGCCCACGGGACGAGGACGAAGGCCCGCTCGTGAGCGCGCGGGTGCGGCAGGGTGAGCGTCGGAGTCGCTGCGCGGAGCTCGCCTGCCTCGGTGGTGAGGCTGATGAGGTCGATGTCGAGGGTCCGCGGTCCCCACCGCAGCTCCCGGGTCCGCCCGGCGGCGACCTCGATGCCCTGGGCCACCCCGAGGAGCTGGTCGACCGGCAGGGTGGTCTCGATGAGGACGCCGAGGTTGAGGAAGTCGTTCTGCTCGACCCCGCCCCACGGTGCGGTCCGGTAGAGCGAGGACCGGGCGACGACCGTGATCGCCGGGTGCCGGTCGAGGGCGGCGACGGCGTCGTCGAGCGTGGCCGCGGGATCGCCGAGGTTGGCCCCGAGGCTGAGATAGGCGACCGCGGCCGGTGCCTCGGCAGGACCCGCGTCCGCGCGGTGCCGGTCGACGGTGACGGTGACGTCGGCGAAGGTCCGCTCGATCGGGGCGCTCGGCTTGTGGACGACGACCTCGACATGGTCGGTCAGGGTCAGGCAGTGGTCGGCGATCGCCTCGGCGAGAGTCTCGATGAGGTCGAAGGTCGTGTCCTCGACGATGTGGGCGACCGCCTCGGCGAGGTCGCCGTAGTGGATGGTGTCGGCGATGTCATCGGTCCCGGCCGCAGCCGCCGTCGACGTGTGGAGGACGACGTCGACGACGAAGTCCTGACCCTCGCACTTCTCGAAGTCGAAGACGCCGTGGTTGCCGCGCACCGTCAGGCCGCGCAGCTCGATCCGGTCCGGCTGTCCGCTCATGCCCGGCCGGGCTTCCACGGGGAGGTGCCCGGGACCGCGTGGTCGGCGATGGCCGCAGCCACCCGGCAGGCCAGCGCCGAGGCGGCCGGGTCGTGGACGCGCACCGCCCAGGCCCCTGCCTGCGCGGCGAACGCCGAGATCACGGCCGTGGCCTGGTCCTTCGCTGCCTCCTCGGCACGCGTCGGATCCTCCGGCGAGACGAGGGAGGAGATGAAGCGCTTGCGGCTCGCGGCGACGAGGAGGCGCTGGTCGAACGCGGAGAACGCGTCGAGCCCGGCGAGGATCTGCCAGTTGTGGTCGGCGTTCTTCGAGAAGCCCAGGCCCGGATCGACGATGATCGCGTCCGGGTCGATGCCGGCGGCCACGGCCGCGTCGATGCGCTCGCGCAGTTCGGCGACCACCTCGGCGAGGACATCGTCGTAGTGGAACGTCGCATCCGCACGGTCGAGATGACCGCGCCAGTGCATGAGGACGATCGGGACGCCGGTGTCCGCGGCGACGGAGAGCATGCCGGGATCCGACAGGCCCGCCGAGACGTCGTTGATGATGTGCGCCCCGGCGTCGATGGCCGCCGAGGCCACCGCGGCCCGCATCGTATCGACGCTGATGAGCACGCCGGCAGCGGCGAGTTCACGGACGACGGGCACGACCCGGCGCAGCTCCTCGTCCTCGTCGACGCGGACCGCGCCGGGTCGGGTCGATTCCCCGCCGACGTCGATGATGTCAGCGCCCGCGGTCGTCAGTGCGAGACCGTGGGCGATCGCCTTGGCGTGGTCGAAGTAGCGGCCGCCGTCGGAGAACGAATCGGGCGTGACGTTGAGGACGCCCATGATCTGCGTGCGCGCCGGAGCCCCGAGGGCAGACGGCTGCCCCGCGGCAGGGGTCGGTTCGACAGCAGGTGTCCCTGTCATCGCTCAGCCTCGGAGGATGAGGCTCATCGCCTCCGCCCGGGACGCCGGTTCGCGCAGCTGACCGCGCACCGCTGAGGTGATCGTCGAGGCGCCGGGCTTGCGGACCCCGCGCATCGTCATGCACAGGTGCTCGGCCTCGACGACGACGATCGCGCCCTGGGGCTCGAGGTAGGTCATCAGGGCGTCGGCGATCTGCGAGGTCAGCCGCTCCTGGACCTGCGGACGGCGGGCGTAGACCTCGACGAGGCGGGCGAGCTTCGACAGGCCGGTGACCTTGCCGTTCTTCGCCGGGATGTAGCCGACGTGGGCGACGCCGTGGAACGGCACGAGGTGGTGTTCGCACATCGAGTAGAGGTCGATGTCGCGGACGAGGACCATCTCCTCGTGGCTGATGTCGAAGGTCACGGAGAGGATCTCGGCCGGGTCGTGGTGGAGGCCGGCGAAGAACTCCTCATAGGCGCGGGCCACCCTGGCCGGGGTCTCGATGAGACCGTCGCGGTCGGGGTCCTCCCCGACGGCGAAGAGGATCTCCCGGACTGCCGCGGCGATGCGCTCATGATCGACCGTGGGCTTGCCCGCGGTCGTCTCGCCGAGGTCGTCGAACACGTAATCGGTCATCAGCGCTGGCCTCCCGGTTCGTCCCCGGACAGACCGGAGTTCGGTCCTGCCGGTCCGGTGGGTCCGGCGGGTCCGACCGGACCGTTGGGGTCACGGGGTCCCGGCGGGTTGTGCGGCACATCGGGGCCGTGGGTGCCGGTCGGTCCGGCACCGGGCAGGTCCGTCGTGTCGGGACCCGGACCACCGGAGTGGCCGGTGCCGTCCTGATCGCCGCCGGCGCTGCGGCCGCCCTGCGGGGCGGGAGGCACGATCGGGCCGCGGTCGGAGACCGGGCGCTCGTCGTTGGCCAGCCACACCTCGCGGCGTGGCCGCTTGAGGACGGGAGCGAAGATCTCCTCGAGGGCGGCCTGGTCGAGCGTCTCGCGTTCGAGCAGCTGGTAGGCCAGGGCGTCGAGGATGTCGCGGTTGTGGGTGAGCACCCAGTACGCATCGGCGTGCGCGGTGTCGATGAGCGCGCGCACCTCCTTGTCGATGGCCGACAGCGTCGAATCGCCGTACTCGTCGCCGGCGCCGTAGCCGCGGCCGGCGAAGGGCTCGGACTGGTCGTCGCCGATCTTGACCATGCCGAGCTTCTCGCTCATGCCGTACTGCGTGACCATCTTCCGGGCGATGTTCGTCGCCTTCTCGATGTCGTTGCTCGCCCCGGTCGTCGGATCGTGGAACACGACCTCCTCGGCGACGCGTCCGCCCATCGCGTAGGCGAGCTGGTCGAGGAGTTCGTTGCGGGTCGTCGAGTACTTGTCCTCGCTCGGCAGCACCATCGTGTAGCCCAGGGCGCGGCCGCGGGGCAGGATCGTCACCTTCGTCACCGGGTCGGTGTTGTTCATCGCCGCGGCGACGAGGGCGTGGCCGCCCTCGTGGTAGGCGGTGACGAGGCGCTCCTTGTCGTTCATCAGGCGCGTGCGCTTCTGCGGTCCGGCGATGACGCGGTCGATCGCCTCGTCGAGGATGCGGTTGTCGATGACCTTCGCGTTCTCACGCGCGGTGAGCAGGGCCGCCTCGTTGAGGACGTTGGCGAGGTCGGCGCCGGAGAATCCGGGGGTGCGCTTGGCGATCTGGCCGAGGTCGACGTCGGGGGCCAGCGGCTTGTCCTTCGCGTGGACCTCGAGGATCTTCTTCCGGCCCTTCATGTCCGGGGCCTCGACCGGGATCTGCCGGTCGAAGCGGCCCGGGCGCAGCAGCGCCGGGTCGAGGACGTCGGGCCGGTTGGTCGCGGCGATGAGGATGACGTTGGTCTTGACGTCGAAGCCGTCCATCTCGACGAGGAGCTGGTTGAGCGTCTGCTCGCGCTCGTCGTGCCCGCCGCCCATGCCGGCCCCGCGCTGGCGGCCGACGGCGTCGATCTCGTCGATGAAGATGATGCAGGGGGCGTTCGCCTTCGCCTGTTCGAAGAGATCGCGCACGCGGGAGGCGCCGACGCCGACGTACATCTCGACGAAGTCGGACCCGGAGATCGAGTAGAACGGCACGCCCGCCTCACCCGCGACGGCCTTCGCGAGCAGGGTCTTGCCGGTGCCCGGCTGACCGTAGAGGAGGACGCCCTTGGGGATCTTCGCCCCGACGGCCTTGAACTTCTCGGGTTCGGCGAGGAACTCCTTGATCTCCTCGAGCTCTTCGAGTGCCTCGTCGACCCCGGCGACGTCCTTGAACGTGACGTCCGGGTTCTCCTTGTTGACGAGCTTGGCCTTCGACTTGCCGAAGTTCATCATCTTCCCGCCGCTCATCTGCGAGATGAGGAACCAGAAGACGACGAAGATGATGACGAACGGGATGAGGGTGCCCAGCAGCGACATCAGCCAGCTCTGCTGCGGCACCTCGTCGGTGTAGCCCTGAGTGGGGTTCGCCTCGGTGACGGCCTCGACGATCTGGTCGCCGCGCTGTTCGACGTAGTAGAACTGGACCTTCTTGCCGTATTCCTGGCCGTCGACCGTGAGGTCCTCTTTGAGGGTGAGGTCGACGCGCTGGTCGCGGTCGACGATCTTGGCTTGTTCGACCTGATCGTCGGCCAGCAGTTGGAGTCCCTGCTCGGTGTCGATCTGGCTGAAGCCCACACGGCTGAAGAGGAGCGCTCCGATGGACACCACGAGGAGCGCCATGACGATCCAGATCAAGGGACCTCTCGTCGCCTTGTTGAGCAGTGGACGTCGCTTTTTGGACTCGGCCATAGATCCTCTCAGGATTTCAGTCTGGGCAGCCCGTGCAGGCCGCCGCGGCTGCCTGGGAGCATCCCCCACAGCCTAGTACGTACCAGTGGCATAGCGGGAATCAGAGAGGTTTTGTTCCCCGGCGGAAGCAAATTCCAGGCAACGCGCGGTGGGCGCTCAGCTCACCGGTGCTCAGCTGTAGACGTGCTGTGCCAGCGTCGCGACGAACGGGACGTTGCGGTACTTCTCCGCGTAGTCGAGTCCGTAGCCGATGACGAACTCGTTGGGGACGTCGAAGCCGACGTACTTGACGTCGATGTCGACCTTGACGGCCTCGGGTTTGCGCAGCATCGTGCAGATCTCGACGTCGGCGGCTCCGCGCGAGCGCAGGTTCTGCACGAGCCAGGACAGGGTGAGTCCGGAGTCGATGATGTCCTCGACGATGAGCACGTGGCGGCCGGTGAGGTCGGTGTCGAGGTCCTTGAGGATCCGCACGACGCCGGAGGACTTCGTGCCCGAGCCGTAGGAGGAGACGGCCATCCAGTCCATCGTCACCGGCGAGTGCAGGGCACGGGCGAGGTCGGCCATGACCATGACCGCGCCCTTGAGGACGCCGACGAGGAGGATGTCCTTGTCCTTGTAGTCTTCATCGATGGCGGCGGCCAGTTCAACGAGTCGGGCGGCTATCTGTTCTTCCGAGACGAGCACTTCTTCGATGTCATTGCCGAGATCGTTGATGTCCACTGGTGTCGATTCTCCTCGTGTGGGGTGGCTGTGACTCCATTATGGGCGACGGGACGGCCGCGGAGCCACCCGCGCGGTCACTGGGCCAGCTCGTCGTCGACGGTGCCCGGTGCCGCGGAGAGATAACCGGTGATGCCCATGAGCACGGAGACGGCGATCATGAGGATGAGCGGCAGGGTCCACGCGCCGCTGAGGCCGAGCAGTCCGCCGACGGCGAGCGGGCCGAGGGCGGCGAGCACATAGCCAGAGGACTGGACGAACGCCGAGGTGCGGGCGGTGACCGAGACGTCACGGGTGCGGCTGGTGATGAGGGCCAGGGCGGCGGGGAACGCGAATCCGCCGTAGGAGAGGAGCACCGCCCAGAGCACCGGCGCCGAGGCGGGGGCGAGGAGGAGGCCCGTGTAGCCGGCGACGGCGCTGACGGCGAAGGAGACGAGGAAGGCGCGGGGTGCGATCCCGCGCATGATCATCTGCGGGGCGAGGAAGCCGCCGGGCAGACCGCCGAGGGTGACGATCGTGAGCATCACGCCGGCGGCGACGGGGTCGAGACCGGCATCCCGGTAGATCTGCGGCAGCCACCCGAATTGGACGTAGGCGTTGACAGACTGGAGGCCGAAGAACAGCGCCATGTACCGCGCCTTCGCGGTCGTGTGGATGTGCCGCCTCGGTGCCGGTGTCGCGCTGCGATCGGTTCCGGCGGTGCGGAAGACGGGCACGGAGCCGAGACCGCGCAGCACGATCCATGTAGCCAGGGCGGTGAGCGGGACGAGCACCCAGGCGCCGAGGCCGACCCGCCAGTCGTCGAAGTGCTCGGTCAGGGGCGCGGTGAGGAGGGCGGGGAACATCGCGCCGAGGCCGAGGGAGACGGTGAACGCGGTCGCGCCGAGGTGGGCCCGGTGCGGGAAGCGGGTCTTGACGAAGACGGGGAGGATGACGTTGCCGAGCGACATCCCGGCCAGGGCGGCGATCGTCAGGGCGGCGAACGCCACCCATGAGTCGACGAGGACGCGGGCGCCGATGCCGCCGGCGATGAGCACGCAGGCGATCGTCAGCGAGGTGAAGAGTCCGACGCGCCGCAGGAGCGGGACGGCGAGGAAGCCGCAGACGGCGAAGATGAGACCGGGCAGGGCGGTGAGCAGGCCGGTCTGCCATTCGGCGAGGCCGAAGGCGGTCTGGACCTCGGCGAGGACGGGGCCGAGTGAGGAGGCCGCGGGACGCAGCGAGGAGGCGATGAGGACGAGGCAGATGAGGGCGAGCACGTCGAGGCCGGGGCCCATCCGCGGGCCGGTGGCGTTCGCGGTCCCGGGAGTGGTGCTCATGCGGTCATCCTCTCAGACGGTGCTCCGTCGTTCGTCGGTCTCTCACCCCTCGGTCTCACACCCGGCGGTCTCTCACGCCTGGGTCCCGGAAGGGGGTTCACTGGTGGGTGGACGGCTGCACGGGTGGAGCCGGGGTGGGCAGCCGCCCGAACAATGGTATACCGTTTGAGTCGAGGGCTCCGACCGGGCCTGCAGCTCACCGTCTCCCACCCGCAGAGACCTCTCCTACCCGCAGAGTGTTCTCCCCGACCAGCAGAGCGCTCTCCCCGACCATCGGAGAGCAGAGAGAAAGCCGAGGCAGCCCATGGCCACCACGTTCACCGATGTCCGCCTCTTCCCGCGCTATCCGGACGAGGCGGCCGTCGACGTCGTCGTCGCCGACGGTCGGATCGCGGCGATCACGCCTGCCGGCGAGGCCGGCGGCGCGGGAGCCGGGGCCGGCGAAGCGGGCGCCGCAGCGTCCGACGAGATCGTCGAGGGGCGCGGACGAGTGCTGCTGCCGAGCCTCGGGGATGTCCATGCGCACCTCGATTCGAACCGCCTCGGGCAGACCTTCCGCCCGCACACCGCCGACGGCACGCTGCACGGCTACATCATGAACGACCGCGCGAACTGGCGCAGCGGCGAACGGTCGGTGCGCGACCAGGCGAGCTTCGCGATCGCCGCGATCATCGCCTCGGGTGGATCGCGGATCCGCTCGCACGCGCAGATCGACTCCGACACCGGGCTCGAGCGCTTCACCGGGGTCCGCGATGCCCTCGCCGCTCATGCGGACGTCCTCGATTCGCAGATCGTCGCGTTCCCGCAGGCGGGCATCGTGCGGGAGAAGGGCGTCCGGGATCTTCTCGACGCGGCCCTGACCGAGGGCGCTGATCTCGTCGGCGGCCTCGACCCCGTCCAGTACGATCGCGACCCGAAGACGCATCTCGACATCGTCTTCGATCTCGCCGAGAAGCACGGCAAAGGCGTCGATATCCACCTCCACGAGGGCGGCACGGCCGGTGTCTTCTCGTTCGAGGAGATCGCGCACCGGACGCAGACGCTCGGCCTGCAGGGGAAGGTGACGATCTCACATGCCTTCGCCCTCAACACGAACCCCGAACCCGTCGTCCGTCGCCTGGCGGAGCTCCTCGCCGAAGCGGGCATCTCCGTGACGACCGTGGCCCCGCAGAAGGGCAGCCTGCCGCAGGACATCCTCGGTGAGCAGCGGGTGGCGATCGGCCTCGGCGAGGACGGGCAGCGTGACTACTGGAGTCCCTACGGTGACGGTGACCTGCTGCGACGAACGTGGCAGCTGGCGTTCACGAACGGCTTCCGCCGCGACGAGGACATCGAGCACTGCCTCGACATCGCCTCCCGCGGAGGTGCCCAGGTGATGGCCGGGACGCGCCCCGACGGCACCGCGCTCACCGACGATGCGGACCACGGCCTCGGTGTCGGGGCGCCTGCGGACTTCCTGCTCCTCGACGCCGACACGGTCACCTCGGCGGTCATGGACTGTCCGCTCGAGCGCGACGTCTACAAGGGCGGGAGGCTCGTCGCCTCCGGCGGTGAGCTCCTCGGCGGCCTCCGCTGACCCCGTCGCTTCCCCACCGGCGGCGCGGCGTTCTCCCCCATCCGCCGCCGCGCGCTCTACTCCCCTGCTGAGCGGCGGCGTCCGCTGGCGTCGCCGCTCCCCCACCGGCACCTTGAGCGTCACGCACAACCCGTGCACGCGGCGGATTCGCGGCTCCACGGAGAGCGTGCGGAGCTGCGCGTAGTGCGTGAGGCTCGGGGTTGTGCGTGCCGCCGCACCGGCGATATCGCGCTCCCCGGAGTGCGAGCACGCCTGAGTTCAGCGTCCCGGTATCCGTCGCCGCGAATCCCACACACGCAACTCGTTGCACAACCTGTGCACGCGGCGGATTCGCGGCTCCACGGAGTGCGTGCGGAGCTGCGCGTAGTGCTCGAGGCTCGGGGTTGCGTGTGCCGAGCTGCGGGTTGCGGGTGGAGCGCGAGGTCTTTTGTGCTACGCGGGGTTGCGGGTGGAGTGCCTGGTTGTGCGTGAAGCACGGGGCTATGCGTGAAGCTCGGCGTTGAGTGTGCGTGGGGCTCGGGGGTACCTGCGGACAGCGGCGGTCGACAGCAGAGGTACGGACGCTACGAGTCCGGGTGCTTGGCGGCGAAGCCGAAGCGCACGGTGCCGCGACTGACGACGACCTCCGTATCGCCCGGGAAGGACAGACGGCCCACCCGACCGGCCCCGGCATCCTCCCTGATGAGCGCCATGAGATCGCGGATCCGGGTCGACCCGAAGGACTGCGCGGGCACTCCGAGTGAGAGCAGCCACCCGCGCAGCACGCGGGAGAGGATCGCATCGGGATGATCGCCGAGGCGGTCGAGCGGAATCTCGGACGCTCCCCGGATCTCGGCGAGGACGTCCGCGGCGGCCGCGTCGAGAAAGTCCGCGTCGGCGCGGCAGAGCTCCGCCGTCCGGGCGAGATTGTCGGTGACCGGCTGGCCGAGCTCGGCCTCGAGCGTGCCGAGCAGACTGCGCACCCGCACCCTGGCGAATGCGGCATCGGCATTCATCGGGTCGTCCCACACGGCGATCCCCTGCGCCCGGCACGCGGCTTCGGTCGCGGCCCGGTCGATGTCGAGCAGGGGGCGCAGCACATGCCCTGACCGCACCGCCATGCCGGCCAGCGACCGAGTGCCCGAACCGCGGAGCAGTCCGAGGAGCACCGTCTCGGCCTGGTCGCTGCGGGTGTGGGCGGTGAGGATCCAGTCCGCGTCATGGGCTGTCCGAGCGGTCTCGAGCGCGGCATAGCGGGCGTCTCTCGCCGCGGCCTCGATGCCGTCGGCTCCGGGTGTGACGGTGACGGCGACGATCCTCGCGGGCACTCCCCACGACTCGGCGGTGCCCGCCACGGTCGCGGCCACCTCGGCGGATTCCGCCTGCAGGCCGTGGTCGACGGTGACGGCAAGCGCCTCGACCTCGCCGCGTCGATGGAGGAAGGCGCACGCGTGGAGCAGCGCCATCGAATCGGCACCCCCGGAGACCGCGACGATGAGACGCGGCACGGCTTCCGCGCGCGGTTGCCCGGAAAGATGCGACTCCCCGGAAGCCAGCGATTCGACAGATCGGCGTGACTCCCCGTCCGCTCGCGACCGCCCTCGATCCCCCGCATCTGCCAGCGTCGCGCGGACGGCGGCGCGGATCGCGGCACTCGCCGGGTCGAGCGTCGGCCGACGCCCCGGCTCACCCGCGTCGCCACTCACTCGAGTCACTCTCGCAGCCCCTCACCCGTGGACGCGGTCGAGCCACAGCCTCGGCGTCTGGATCTCCGGGGCCGTGGGCAGGTTCTCCGCGCTCGCGTAGACTGCGCCGAACCCGGACTGGCCGACCGCGGACCGGACCTCGCGGACGAACTTCGCTCCGTCCCGGTACTGCGCGAGCTTGAGGTTCATCCCCAGCAGATTCGAGAGGAACCCTCCCTGTCCGGCGTCCCGACGCGCCTCGAACCGGCGGCGCAGCTTGCGCACGCTGGGGATGACGCCGATGCCGACCTCGTCCATGACGACGTCGGCATGGCCTTCGAGCAGGCTGAGGATCGCCGAGGCGTCGGTGAGCGCCGTCTTCATCCCCTCGTTCGTGATGAGGTCGACCATGCTCGCCTGACCGCGGATGATGCGTCCGAAGGTGGCGAACACCTCGGCGACGGTCGACCACCCCGGAGTCGAGAGCGGGGTCGAGACGAACTGCGAGAGCAGCCCCCGCATGTGCTCGCGCAGCCACGGCGCGGTGGCGAACTGGACCTGGTGGGTGGCTTCGTGGAGGGCGACCCACATCCGGAAGTCCCGGGGGTCGACCTTCATCGCCTCTTCTGCGATGAGCACCGACGGGGCGATGAACATCAGCCGCCCGGACTCCCGGGCGAAGGGATCGAACTGGCCGAGCACGCGCGTCGAGAGCAGGGAGAGGACACTCGCCACCTCGACGGCTGCGGCCCGCTGCGAGGCCGGACCGGGGACCCCCGGCAGGGCGGTCACGTCGACCATCCCGTTGAGCGACTCGGCGTTCGCCTTGATCCAGCCGACCTGGTCGAGAACGAGCACGGATCCTGCTGCCAGGCGGGTGCGGACGTCGTCGGCGTGGTCCGGGGCCAGCAGGAACGAATCGACGACGAGGTCCTGCGCAGTCAGCGCATTGTCCTTCATCCCGCCGACGAGCTCCTCGAGTCTGCCCGCCGCCGGCGGTTTCGGAGCGGAGACGACCTCGCGGGCCGTGCGGACGGCGAAGTTCTCGTCGATGATCATGAGCACCCACAATCTGCCAGCGCGGACACGGCGTCGTCGACGGTCTTGCGGGCCTCGAGGATCTTCGCCCGGTCGACCCCGTCGATCTGGAGGCTGAAGACGAGGTAGCGGCCGTCGGCGTCGAGGACTCCCCCGGCCAGCGAGGTCACCGTCGACAGGGTTCCCGTCTTCGCGTGCACGACGCCCGCGGCATTCGGATCGTCGCCGAACCGGTCGGTGAGCGTGCCGGTCAGCCCGCCGACGGGGAAGTAGCTGATGAGGCTCGAGAGCGAGTCCTTGGCGACGACCGAGGCCTGGAGGACCGTCGTGAGATCGTGCGGACTGATCCGGTTGCCGTAGTCGAGTCCCGAGGTGTCGTAGAGCTGCGTCTGCCCGAGGTCGACGGTGTCCTCGAGTGCGGCGACGACGGCCTTCGGTCCGTTCTCGAGGCTGCCGGGCATGCCTTCGGCGATCGCGACCTCGTTGCCGAGCACCTCGGCGACGACGTTGTCACTGTGGACGAGGGCGTACTCGACGATCTCGGAGATCGTCGCCGATTCCACCGCTGCGAGCGTCGCGGGTTCCTCGGTGTTCGTCGCTGCCGCCGAGGTGTCCGTCGGGTTCGGTGTCGTCCCCGCAGTGTCCGCGGCGCTGGCGGCCGCCGGCTGATCGGTGACGGTGATCCCCGCGGTCTCAAGGGCGCTGCGGAACGCGGCGAGGGCATCCGCGGACGGGTTCTCGCTGCGGCCCCGCCACGCCGCAGACGGATCCCCGACGTACCCGCTGTCGACCATGAGCGGTTGGATCGGGGTGATGACGCCCTTGGCGATGTCCGCCCGCTCCCAGCTCGGGTTGAAGTCATTGCCCGGGTAGCGGCTCGTGTCCACGGCGAGCGCCACCTCGGTGACCTGCCGCTCCGTGAGCGCCGCCGCGGTCTCCTCCGCCAGGGTCGCCAGCCCCGCGTGGCCGTTGACGGCACCGGGCTGGGATTCGCCGGCGCCGAGGAGGGCGTCCCCACCGCCGACGAGCGTGACCGTCGACGTCGCCGGGTCGAAGGCGGTCGTCGTCGACAGTCGCTGCTCACCGCCGATGGCGAGCAGCGCGGCCGAGGCGGTGAGCACCTTCGTCACCGAGGCCGGTGTCCGCGCCCGGTTCTCGTCGGTGGCGAAGAGCACCTGGTCGGTCAGGGCGTCGCGGACCTCGACGCCGAAGCCCTTGACTTGCGCGTCGCCGAGGATGCGCTCGAGTTCGCTGCCGGCGTTCGTCGGGATCGGGGCGGAGTCGGTGAGCGCCGAGGCGGGGGCGGGTACGTCCTGTCCGGCGGCGACCGGCTGCGGCAGCGGGTCGACCTCGATCGCCGGTTCCGTGGTGAGGAAGCCGGGGACGACGTCGGCGGCGTCGGCGACCCCGTACCCGAGGGCACCGGCGAGGAGGACGCCTGCGGTGATGCCGGCGGCGAGCCGCTTGCCCGACCGCTTCCGCTCACCGCGTGAACCCGCACCGCCCGTGCCCGTCGATCCCGTGCTCGTCGAACCGGTGCCCGTCGAACCGGAACCTGCCCGCGGTTCCTCCTGGGGCTGAGAGTCCTGCGGCGTCGTGGGGGTCAAACGCGGGCTCCTGTTCGTGTCGTCGGGCACGTCCGCCCTCGCATCTGGTGCCGGTGCGGGGGCCGGCTGGGGAGGGTCAAGGCGTGTCGGCGGTGGGGACGCATAGGCACTATCCTAGTGATGCCACCCTAACGCGTAAGGAGCACTATGGAACTCTTGGCCACGATCGAGATCCCCCGCGGTTCGCGCAACAAGTACGAAGTCGACCATGAGACCGGCCGGGTCAAGCTCGACCGCTACCTCTTCACCTCGATGCAGTACCCCGCGGACTACGGCTTCATCGAGGACACCCTCGGCAACGACGGGGATCCCCTCGATGTGCTCGTGCTGCTCACCGAGCCCCTGTTCCCGGGTGTGCAGGTCGACGTCCGCCCGATCGGCATGTTCCAGATGGAGGACGAAGCCGGTGGCGACGACAAGGTTCTCGCCGTGCCCGCAGGCGATCCGCGCTGGGACTCCTACCAGGACATCGCCGATGTCAATCAGTTCACCCTCGACGAGATCGAGCACTTCTTCACCCGCTACAAGGACCTCGAGCCCGGCAAGTTCGTCAAGGGATCGAACTGGGTCGGCCGCGCCGAGGCCGAAGCCGAGGTCAACGCCTCGATCGAGCGCTTCAAGTCAAGCGACCACTGAGTCGGCGCTGACCGCGGCTTCAGCCCTTTCGAACTGAGCCCGCGGCTCAGTCCTTCGAACCGGCCCCTGCGGCGCGCGCCTCACGGCTGACCTCATCGACCGCCTCGACGATCACGTCGGGGCGGTCGATCATCATGAGGTGCCGGGAGTCGAGGACCTCCCGCTTCCGCAGATCCGCAAACGCCTGCCCGAGGATCCGCTCGCGCCGCAGGTTCGACAGCGGAGGTGCCTCGAGCGCCGAGGTGGGTGCGGCCACCGGGTCCGTCGACGTCCGCAGAGCTTGCAGGTCAGCCCCCTGGCTGCGGTAGCTCAGCCATTCCGCCAGGGAGGCCTTGAGGGTGTCGGGATCGGCGTAGGGGTCCTTGAATGCCGCCTGGTCGAGCGCGCGCCCCGACCCCGACTGCTTGGAGAATCCGCGGTGGGAGACCAGCGAGGCGAGCTGTCCGATCTCGATGCGCGTCGTCAGTGCTCCGAGGACGGGCAGCAGCGTCGCCCGGGAGAGCGCTCCGGCGCTGCCCCGGTACCGGTAGTCCTCGATCGAGGGGTCGACGAGGACGATGCCGGCCACGCGCTCCGGGTGCAGCCTGGCGAACGCCTCGGCGCGGAACGACGCCATCGAATGGGCGACGATGACGACCTCGTCGTGCTCGCCGATCGCCCGCTCCATCGCCGCGACCTCGGTGGCGAGGTCGGGCAGGACACCGGGCCAGGGCGTGCCCGCGAAGCCCGGACGGTCGATGGCGATGACCTCGCGGTCGGGCATCGCCTCGATGACCGGGGCCCAGCTCGCCGCCGCGATCGCGCAGCCGTTGAGCAGGAGCACCGGCAGGGCGGCGGGACCGGCGGCCCCGGGCCCGACGTCCCCTGCGGGCCGGCTGTCGTCGTGCGCCGGGAGTGCCGTGTCACGGTCGCCTGACTCCCCCACCGCGGCGGTCTCCCCAACCGAGGCGGTGCCCGGGCGCCGATAGACCGTGTACCCGTCGATGACGGTCGTCGCGAGATTTGCGAACCGGCTCTCAGCTGACACGGCTGTCCTCACCGGCGACCGCCTCGGCGCCCTTCTGCCCTGCCGTGCCGCGGTCGATGACGGCGACGTAGCCGAGGTGCGCGGCCCACGCGGCGATGAGGAGCACGGCGATGGCCTGGACGTAGCCCTGCCCGGTCCGCCACAGCGTCTCGATGACGACCGAGGACACATTCGTCGCGAAGAGGGCAGCGAGCATGATGACGACGCCGCGGGCGTACAACGTGCGCCCCCTCCCCTGCCGGCGCAGGGCGAGGTAGGCGAGCACCATGCTCGCCATGGCCCCGAACGCGACGAGGGAGGACGCGATCGTGTGGAGGAGGAAGTCGGGCCGCAGCGGGTTCGCGGTGTACTCGGCGTAGCAGACGTCGTCGAAGCTCTGCGCGCACGGCAGCGCGGCGATGGAATCGCCGATCGTGCCCAGACCCGTGACCGCCACGGCGACCGCCACCCAGACCGACATCCGCCCGAAGCGCGCCCGCCACCCCCGCACCCCGAGGCCCGCGATGAGGACCATGAGGGTCCCGGCGATCGCATCACCGGTGCGGAAGACCCACGAGTACGGCTGATCGGCCGCGGCGAGTTCGGAGACGTACCCGGCCAGCGGGTACGGCTGCGGGCTGAGCGCCAGCAGGACCCACGAGTCGTAGGACAGCAGGACGGCAGCGGCGAGGAGGACGGCAAGGGTGCGGCGCATGCTCAGTATCCGCGCGGTTTGGCCAGCGGGAAGGTGATCGTCGAGCGGATCGTCTGCTGCGTGAAGAGCATGACGAGCCGGTCGAGTCCCATCCCGAGCCCACCGGCCGGCGGCATGCCGTACTCGAGGGCCCGGAGGAAGTCCTCGTCGAGCTCCATCGCCTCGGGGTCGCCGCCGGCGGCGGCCAGCGACTGTGCGGTGAGCCGCTGCCGCTGGACGACGGGGTCGACGAGTTCGGAGTACGCGGTGCCGAGCTCTGAGCCGAAGATGATGAGGTCCCACTTCTCGGCGAGCATCGGGTCCGTCCGGTGCTGCCGGGTCAGCGGTGAGGTCTCGGCGGGGAAGTCCGTGTAGAAGGTCGGGGCGACCGTCTGGGACTCCGCGACCTCCTCGTAGATCTCCTGGAGCAGCATGCCCCACCCCCACTTCGGGTTGACGGTGACCCCGGCCTTCCGCGCCAGGGTGCGCAGCGCCTCGATCGAGGTGTCGGTCGTGACCTCCTCGCCCATCTTCTGCGAGACGACGTCGGTGAGCGAGATCGTCGTCCATTCGTCGGCGAGGTCGATCTCGTGTTCGACGCCGTCGACGGTCCCGCGCACGATCGTCGTCCCGAGCGATGCCTGGGCGGCGTTGATGACCATCGTGCGGGTGAGCTCGCGCATCGTGGTGTAGTCGCCGCCGGCCTGGTAGGCCTCGAGCATCGAGAACTCCGGGTTGTGGGTCGCGTCGACGCCCTCGTTGCGGAAGTTCCGGCCGATCTCGAACACCCGGTCGAAGCCGCCGACGAGGAGGCGCTTGAGGTAGAGCTCCGGGGCGATGCGGAGGTAGAGGTCGAGGTTGTAGGCGTTGATGTGGGTGAGGAACGGTCGCGCGTTCGCTCCGCCGTGGACGGTCTGGAGGATCGGGGTCTCGACCTCGAGGAAGTCACGCGACTGCAGGGTCTCCCTGATCGTCTGGAACGCGAGCGAGCGGACGACCATGAGGTCGCGCTGGCCGGTGTTCATCGTGAAGTCGAGGTAGCGCTGGCGCACCTTCGCCTCGGGGTCGGTCAGCCCCTCGTGGAGGCTCGGCCACGGGCGCAGCGACTTCGCCGTCATCGTCCACCCGGTGACGATGAACGACGGGGTGCCGGTGCGGGAGACGCCGTCGTAGCCGGTCATGGAGATCCGGTCACCGCGGGAGAGCCACGACTGCAGCTGGGAGAGCGATTCGGCGCCGAGGTTGTCCCGTTCGCAGACGAGCTGGACGTCGTGGCCCTGCGTGCGCAGGTCGAGGAAGACGACGCCGCCGTGGTCGCGGATGCCGAGCACCCGCCCGTCGATGACGGTGCCGGGCACGGCGTCGGCGGCCGCCTCGGCGGGATAGGGCTCGACCCCGGAAGCGAGCATCCGCTCGCGCACGTCGAGACGGTGGCGGACCTGATCGGGGATCCGGGACGCAGTGTCCGAGGCCGGCGCCGAGGCGGTGATCCCGAGCAGCGGGGCCGCTTCCTCGGGGGTGTAGATCGGCTGTTCGTGCTGGCCCTTGCCGAAGATCTTCGGCGGGGTGAGGAATCCCTCGGCGATGCTCACGGCGAGGCCGATGCGGGCGAGGTCCGAGCCCTCCGGGTAGCAGAGCATGCGGGGCACCCACGTCGGGTGGTACTTCTCGTTGGACCGGTAGAGGGACTCGAGCTGCCAGAACCGGGAGAGGTAGAGGAGGACGTTGCGCCACAGCCGCTTGATCGGACCGGCGCCGAGCTCCTTGCCCTGTTCGAACGCGGACCGGAAGACGGCGAAGTTGAGTGAGACCTCGGCGATCCCCTGATCGGGGGCCTCGCGCATGAGGCCGGCGACCATGAACTCGGTGACGCCGTTCTCCGCGAACGGGTGGCGACGCATGAGGTCGAGGGAGGCTCCCGAGCGGCCCCACGGCACGAAGCAGAGCAGTCCCGCCGTGGTCTCGGCCAGCGTTCCCGCGTCGGCGGGGAAGAGCGCTTCGACGACGAGCCCGTCGGCGTCGGCGGGGTCGCCGAAGCGTCCGAGCGCCATCGAGAAGCCGCGTTCGGTGTCCCCGTCACGCCATTCGTCCGCGAACCGGGAGAGGCCTGCGAGCTCGTCGGCGGGGATCTCTCCCTGCCGGCGGATGCGGAGCGTGTAGCCGAGGCCGGAGAGCTTCGAGACGGCCCGCTGCACCTCGGGCAGCGAGGAGAGGGTGAAGTCCTTCGTGTAGAGCACAGCCTCGTCGCCGACGTGGAGGACCTTGAGTCCGGCCTCGTGATAGGCCTGCGCACCCTGCTTCGAGGCGGCGAGGACGGCGGGCACCCAGCCGTAGGACTCGGCGTAGGCGACGAACGCACGGGCGGCACTCGCCCACTGCGAGGGCGGTCCGATCGGGTCGCTCGCGACGAGGCAGACGCCGGCCTGGACGCGGTAGGTGAGCACGCAGTCGTCGGCGAAGAACGCCGACCGGTCCCGCCGCGTCGAGAAGTAGCCGAGCGAGTCCGAGGGATGGTCGGCCAGGCCCTCGCGGACCTGGCGCTCCTGGTCGATGTCGATGCGCTCGGCGTCGCGCGAGGACCGCAGCAGGGTCCAGAAGGCGAGGATGATGCTCGCACCGGAACCGAAGCCGAAGAGGGTGATCATCCAGCTCGACGCGGTGTTCTGCCGGACGCCGAAGAGCTCGGCGAGGATCTGGCGGGCTTGGATCATCGTCAGGCCGCCGGTGACGTACTGGCAGGTCAGCACGATGAGCACGGTGAGGACGAGGCCGGCGGCGAGGACGACGAGCGCCTTGAGGAACCCGCGCGGCTGGGTCTTCGCGACGTACCACCGGCGGTAGACGAGGAGGGCGATGATGACGATCACCGGCACGGCGATGCCGGAGGCGAGGTCCCAGGCGAGGAGGTCGGGGGCGGTGAAGTACACCGCGATGACGATGAGGATGTAGAGGAGGAGGATGACGGCGAGGAACACGAGGAGGATCCACCACGCCAGGCGCTTGCGGATGTTCAGGGCGGCCGCGAGGAGGAAGAGGATGACCGAGGAGACGAAGTCGACCGGGGTGATCGGGACGATCCAGTCGAAGACGAAGCTGAGGACTCGGCCGAGCCAGCTGTCCTCGGGAGTGATGAGGTTGATGAGCATGAGCACGGCGAGGATGGTGAGCACGCGCGGCAGCCAGCGCACGAAGAACGGGGTGCCCTTCGCCGAGGAGATGTCTGAGGGGGGCATAGGGGGAATCCTTTCACACTGCTCCGACCTGGACCCTCAGGTGCGAGCCGCACCACATCACGCCTGTTGCCCAGGTCACATATGGTGTCACAGGAAAGCCCGCTTGCAGTGACGGACGACCGTGAGTTTTCAGATTAGGTTACCCTAATGAGAAGTGTGGGCCAGGGTGTGCAATTCTCGTGACATGAAACTCGACCATGTGTCCTTCGCCAGTGAACCTGACGGCTATCGAGCGACTGCCGAGCGCATCTCGGACCAGCTCGGAGTGGTTCCCTACGACGGCGGGGTGCATCCGCGTTTCGGTACTCGGAATCTCATCTTCCCGCTTGCGGGCGGCCATTACCTCGAAGTCGTCGAAGCCTTGGAGCACCCGGCCGCTCTCTCGACCCCCTTCGGCCAAGCTGTGCGGACGCGCTCCGAACTCGGCGGCGGCTGGATGGGCTGGTGCGTGTCCGTCGACGATCTCTCCGAGGTCGAGACGCGCCTCGAACGCAAGGCCGTCGACGGCAATCGCACGCCCGAGTCGGGAGAAGAGCTCAAGTGGCTGCAGATCGGAGTCAAGGGGCTCATCGCCGATCCCCAGCTGCCGTTCTTCATCAAGTGGTCCGCCGATTCGTCTCAGCACCCCTCCTCGTACAAGACCAACGAGGATGTCTCGATCGACACCCTCCAGATCGCGGGCGACCGTGACCGCCTGCGCGACTGGCTCGGCACCGACGATGCCAAGCCGATCCCGGAGATCCACATCGACTGGTCGGCCCCGCACGGCGCCCCCGGCATCATGTCGGTGACGTTCGAGACCGAGAAGAACGGCCTCGTCACGATCTGACCCGGGCGCTTCGGAACCGCCGCAGACTCAGCAGACGTTGAGAGAGGTCTGCCCGTCCCATAGTGCAGCCGCGCACAGCCCCCTTCGGGCCGTGCGCGGCTGTGTCATGTCCCCGCCGCGCTGCCTGTCCGGCTGCCCGTTTGCGGTCACATCGCCGAGGTGATTGCGCTGAATCGGCTCGAATCCCTCGGTTCTGTGATCACGAACGCGTCCTCAGACCGGGGTGGGGCCCCAGCGCCGATCGTCATTCAGCCGACGCGACGACCAGCCGACGCAACGGCGAACGCGAGGTGGATGCCGCAGGATCCGCGCCGGATCACCGAGGGTCGACGAGGGCGAGCACCCCGGGGGCGAGGAATCCGACGACGTCGATGAGGGTGTGGGCCCACACGAGCGGCATGAGTCGGCCGGTGCGCATGAAGAACCACCCGAAGATGATGCCCATCGCGAAGTTCCCGAGGAACGGCCCGATCCCCTGATAGAGGTGGTAGCTCGCGCGGAAGAGGGCGAGGGCGATGATGATCGTCCACGGCCGATAGCCGAGTTCCCGGAGACGCTCGGCGCCGAATCCGAAGAGGAGGACCTCTTCGAGGATCCCGTTCTTCGCCGCCGCGAGGATGAGCACGGGGATCGTCCACCAATGGTCGCCGAGGTTGGCTGGCTGCACCTCGGCGGTGATCCCGAGTGCCCTGCCGCCCGCGTAAATCCCCAGGGTCCCGATCCCGATGACGAGGAGGAGGCCCGCACCCTGAGCGAAGTCGCGGACTCGGTGCCCCTGGACGCCGAGGCGTTCGCTCAGGGGCCGCCGGTCGGAGTCGCGGGTGAGGAGGTAGAGGGCGAGCGCGACGGGGACGAGGGAGAACCCGATGTCGAGGAGCTGGTAGACGAGGTCGAAGAACGGCCGCGGATTGAGGGAGGTGTTGAGCTTCGCCTCGGCGTCGCTGATGGGGCCGCGGGTGATGATGTCGGCCAACCGCACGACCGCGTAGACCGCGGACTGGCCGAGGGAGAGGGCGGCGACGAGCCCGAGCTCGATCCACAGGCGCCTGCGCTCCCGCGGGTCGGTCGCGGTCTCCATGCTCACCGTCGTTCTCCTCCGTCTCGTTGTCAGTGCTTCGGTTCGTCGCGGCCCTCGGCGGGACCCGCCTGCGGACCCGCCTCGGACTCGGATCCAGTCGACGCTGCGTCTGTCGGCGCGGAACCGGTTGACGCTGACCCGCCGGACGTCGAGCCGGTCGATGGCGGACCGTCCGACGAGGACCCGGCCGGGGCGCCCACCGTCGCGGTCTCACGGTCGGCGGCGCGCGCCTCGGCGACGTCGAGGACCTGACCGCGGGCCATGTTCTTCACGTGCCGCTTCTCGGCCCGGCGCTCCTTGGCCCCTTCGAGGAGCAGGTAGAGGACGGGGACGAGGATGAGCGTGAGGATCGTCGAGCTGACGAGTCCGCCGATGACGACGATCGCGAGCGGCTTCGAGATGAACACGCCCCCGCCGGTGAGCCCGAGCGCCATCGGGACGAGCGCGAAGATCGTCGCCGCCGCGGTCATGAGGATCGGCCGGTAGCGCAGGCGCGCGCCGCCGACGATCGCCGGCCGCAGCTCGACCCCGCGGGCGCGGAAGTGGTTGATGAGGTCGATGAGGACGATCGCGTTCGTCACGACGATGCCGATGAGCATGAGCAGGCCGATCATCGCCGTGAGCCCCATCGCGGTGTCGGTGAGGAGGAGCAGCGCGATCGAACCGGTCGCCGCGAACGGGATCGAGACGAGGAGGATGAGCGGCTGGAGCAGCGACTTGAAGGTCGCGACCATGATGACGAAGACGATGAGGATCGCTGCGAGCATCGCCAGCCCCAGCTGGGAGAACGCGTCCTCCTGCTCCTCGGTGGCACCGCCGGTGTCGACGGTGACGCCGTCGGGGATGTCGACCTCGCCGAGCGCCGCCTGCACATCGGCGGACAGCGTGCCGAGGTCGTCTCCGGAGGGGGTGACCGACACCGTCGTCGAACGCTGACTGTTCGTGTGGCGGATGTTCGGTGCGGTCCTCACCTCGTTGACGTCGGCGACCTCGTCGAGTTCGATGTACTGCGGTTCGGCCGGCGCCGCCGCCCCGGTGCCTGCACCAGCATCGGTGCCAGCGCCCGCACCGGCTCCCGTTCCCGCTCCGGCGCCGGCTCCAGCTCCGGCACCACCGGGGGCGGTCGGCGTCTCGGGTGCGGCGGGGATCTCGAGGCTGCGCAGCTCGTCGACCGTCGTCGCCTCGCGGTCGAAGAGGAGGACGGAATGGGTGACGTCGTCGATGACGACGTCGCCGATCGTCTGCCCGCGCATCGCCCGCTGGACGTACTGGCCGATCGCCGCCTCGGTGAGGTTCTCCTCGGCGGCCCGCTCCGAGTCGATCGTGACCTCGATGACCGGTTGGACGGCCTCGACGTCGCTCGTCACGGACTGGGTGCCGGGCACCTGCTCGAGCCGGTCGGCGACGGTCTGCGTCGTCTCCTCGAGGACCTGCGTGTCGGTCGACGTCAGGGTGACGTCGATCGTCTGCGCACCCGGTGTCGAACTCTGATCTTCGACCTCGACCTGCCCCACGCCCTCGAGGGCGTCGAACGCGTTCTGCAGCTCGGTCGTGATCGACTGCGCCGAGACACCGTCCTTCGCGTTGACGATGTACGTGCCCGTCAGGCCCGAATCGTCGACGAAGCCGAAGTTCGACCCGCCGATCGACACCTGATAGGACTCGATGTTCTCATCACCGGCGAGGATGTCCTCGACCTGCCGCGCCTGGTCGGAGGCCTCGGTGAGGTCGGTGCCGGGTTCGAAGGTCTGGCTCACCTGCAGCTGCTCCTGGCCGGTGTCGCCGAAGAGCTCGGTCTTCAGCTGCGGCACCATGAATCCGGTGCCGACGAGGATGATGACCGCGGCGAGGATCATGATGACCGGATGCTTGGTGGAGAACGAGATCACCGGCATGTACGTCTTCTGCAGGCGCGTGACCGGGGAGTGGAGGGCGGCGAGTTCGTCGACCTCCGCCGCTTCGCGCCCCGCTGAGGCCGACGATGCCGACCCCGCGGCACCGGACGCGGAGACTCCCCCGGACCCTGACCTCGCCCGCGATCCCCCACCGACGGCTCCCGACCCCGCGGGCACGAGTCCGTCGTCGGTCTCGACGGCGCCGCCGGCGTCGTAGCGTCCGGCGGTGAGGATGCTCTGCTTCTTCGCCGCCTTGCGCGCCGCTCTCCGCTCGGTGCGCCACTGCCCGAGCATCTGCCTGCGGCTGCGGCGGATCTCCGCTTTCTCCTCCCGGGTGAGCTTGACGGTCGACTCCCGCTGCCGGAGGAACCAGTACGCGAGGACCGGCACGATCGTCAGCGCGACGAAGAGGCTCGAGAGCAGGGCGATCGTCGCGGTGAGCGCGAAGGGACGGAACATCTCCCCCGTCTGCCCGGTGACGAACGCGAGCGGGAGGAAGACGGCGACCGTCGTCAGGGTCGAGGCGGTGATGGCTCCGGCCACCTCGGCGACGGCGGCGAGGATGTTGGCGAACTTGTCACCGCCGGCGGCATGCCGACGACGGATCGCCTCGATGACGACGATCGAATCGTCGACGACGCGGCCGACGGAGATCGTCAGCGCACCGAGGGTGAGCATGTTGAGCGTCTCCCCGCCCATCCACAGGCCGATGAGGGCGATGAGGAGGGAGAGCGGGATCGAGATCGCGGTGATGATCGTCGCGCGCACGGACAGGAGGAAGACGAGGATGACGAGGACGGCGAAGATGAGGCCGAGCATGCCCTCGTTGAGCAGGTCCTCGATCGACTGCTCGATGAAGGGGGCCTGATCGAACGCGGAGACGAACTGCGTGTTGTCGCCCATCGTCCCCTCGAGGTCGGGCAGCCGCTCCGCCACCGCGTGGGAGACGTCGACGGTGTTCGCGTCGGATTCCTTCATCACCGACACCGACAGCGACGGCTGGCCGTTGGTCCGCGAGATCGATTCGACGGGAGCGTCGGCGATCGCGACATCGGCGACGTCGCCGAGCGTGATCGGTCCGTCGCTGCCGTTGATCGCGAGGTTCTCGATCGCCTCGACCGAGCGCAGTCGGCTGCCGACCTCGACCGGTGCCGTGCCCGCGCTGCTGTTGAGGTCACCCGCCGAGGTGGGGATGCCGTTGGACTGGAGAAGCGAGGCGATCTCATCGACGCTGGCGCCCTCGTCCTCGAGGTCGTCCTGGCGGATGCGGATGTCGACCTGCTTCGTCCGGGCCCCGGCGATCTGGACCTGTGAGACGCCGTCGACCTTCGACAGCTCGGGTTCGACGATGTCGTTGAGGTCAGCGGCGAGCCTGTCCTCATCGGCATCCGAGGTCACCGACAGCGCGAGGACGGGGATGTCGTCGGTGCTCAGCGTCAGCACATTGGGTTCGACGCCCTCGGGCAGCTGCGACTGCACCTGGGACACGGCGCGCTGCAGGGTGCGGACGATGTCGTCGGAGTTCACCCCGTACCTTGTGCTCACGGTGATCGTCGACGACCCGGCTGAGGACACCGAGGTCATGTCCTCGACCTCGGAGAGCGGGGCGAGCGCTCCTTCGAGCGGGTCGGTGACTTCGCTTTCGACCGCCTGCGGGGTCGCACCTTCGTACGTCGCGGTGACCGTGGCCTGCGGATTGTCGAGGGAGGGGAAGAGCTCCTGCTTGAGCGCTCCGGCCCCGATGACGCCGAAGATCACGGCGACGACGGAGATGAGTGCGATGAGCGCACGGTTCTTCAGACTCAGGCGGGTCAGAAAACTCACTCGTGGACTTTCTTCTCGGGAAGCCGACCGGAGCCGCGACATACGACACCACGGTCATCCTAGTGACCGGGACTGTGAGTGCGCCCGACGAGGTCACCGGCCCTGCCGCGCCGACTCCCAGAATCCGCTTCGACGCCCTGATCCTGCAGATACGCCGTTAGCGCAGAGCGTATTTGTCGGTCGAGGGCGTCGATGATGACTGGGCCGCTGGCGACGGTGTCGGTTGAGCGCGTAACTGTCGGTTGAGGGCGTCGATGGCGCGACGACGCTGAGTCCCCACCGACGCCGTCGACCTGCCCCTGCCGCACCAACGCCGTGAACCTGCACCGACGCTCTGAATTCCCACCGACGCACTGAACCTGCAAATACGCCGTCAGCGCAGAGCGTATTTGTCGGTTGAGGGCGTCAGTGGCGCGGCGGCGACGGCGCCGGCGCAGACCGCGAACGCGTCTACTCCGCGGCCGCCGTTCGCGGGCGGGTTTCGCGGCCGGTGAGCCAGACGGCTGCGGCGATGAGGCCGAGGGCGCCGGTGAGGAGGAACGCGGCGGAGTAGCTCGCGTGGTCGATGACGACGCCGGCGATGACGGGGCCGAGGATCGCCCCGCCGTCGAGGGCCATCTGGTACTTCGCGAGCACCCGGCCGCCCTTGCGGTCACGGCCGATGACGTCGGCGACCGCGGCCTGCTGGGCGGGATTGGCGAGCCCCGAGCCGATGCCGGCGATGATCGAGAGGACGAAGAAGAGCCAGATCGTCTCCGTGAACGCCAGGGCCGCGGTCGAGACCCCGAGGACGGTGAGACCCCAGAGGATGAACGGCTTGCGGCCGTACGTGTCGGCGAAGCGGCCGACGACGGCGACGGCCGAGGCGTTGCCGATCGCGAACATCGTCAGCGCCAGTCCCGCCACGGCGGTGTCGGCGCGCAGGATCTGGATCGCGAAGAGCGGGTAGATGGCCACGCGGATGCCCATCGCCGACCAGCCCTGGACGAACGCGGAGACGAGCGCCGCGCGGTAGGCCGAGTCCCGCCACGCCTGCCGGAACGTCGTGACCTCCTGGATGGGCTCGTCCTGCGCGGCCTCGCGCCGTGCCCGCCCGGACTTCGTCGCCGACCCCGCCGAGGCGGTCGAGGCGAGGAACATCCGCACGACGGCGGCGGCGATGACGAGTCCGATCGCGTAGATGAGGAAGGGCAGGCGCATCCCCCACCCGGCCATGAGTCCGCCGAGGACGGGTCCGGCGATGCCGCCGACGAGGAACGCGGTGGCGTACGTGCTCGAGGCCTTCGCCCTGGCGTCGACGGGGGCGAGACGGATGATGAGCGCCATCGCGGAGACGGTGAACATCGTCGAGCCGATGCCGCCGAGGCCGCGGAAGATCAGCAGCTGCCAGTAGTTCTGGGCGAACGCGACCGCCGCCGTGGAGGCGGCGACGACGAGGAGCCCGGTGATGTAGATCCGCCGCTCCCCGAAGGCGTCGACGAGGCGACCGGAGGTCGGGGAGAAGACGAACCGGAAGAACGCGAAGGAGGAGACGACGATCGTCGCCGCCGTCACCCCGAAGTCGAAGCTCGCCGCGAACTGCGGGAGGACGGGGGCGATGATGCCGTAGCCGAGCGCGACGATGAACGCGGCCGCGACGAGGACGTAGATCTCCTTCGGCAGGCGACGGTCGGCGGCGGGAGCGGTGCCGTCGAGGTCGGCGGCCGCCTCGTCGCGCTGCCCCTCCTCGCCTCTCACAGGGTGTCGAGGAACTGGTCGGGATCGGGCAGGGGGCGCGTGCTCGTCATCAGACGGGCCCGATAGCGCTCGGGCACGGCCCCGATGTAGAACCAGCCCATGAGTAGCTCGCTGTCGTTCAGCCGATGGAGGCGGCGGACGGCGGGTGCGTTCGTCAGGGTGCCGCTGCGCCACATCACACCCCAGCCGGCCTGCCACAGGGCGAGTTCGAGCAGGTGTCCGGCACCGGCCGCGGTCGCGTGCTGCTCCCATTCGGGGACCTTGGGGTGCGGTGTCGGCGAGGCGACGAGCGCGAGGAGGAGCTCGGCGCGCAGGAGCTTCGTGTTGACCTCACCGGGCGCGCGGGTGACGCCTGCGGCCTCGTCGAGGGCGGCGCCGAGGCGGAGGCGGTCGTCCCCGCGGATGATGACGAACCGCCACGGTTTGAGTGCCTTGTGGTCGGCGACGGAGGAGATGATGCGGATGATCTCCCGCAGATCGGAGTCGCTCGGGGTCTCCGGGTCGACCTTCGAGATCGAGCGCCGTGTCGCGAGGGCGTGGAGGACCGGGTCGGTGAGCGCGTCGATCGAGCTCGGCTGCGAATAGTCCGGTCCCGTGCGCGACTCCTCCCCCGCCTCGGCGAGGGTGGGCCCCACCGCGGTCGGGAACGGATCCCCGGACTCGGTGGGCGCGGTCTCATCCGACGGTCCGGCGGCGGTTCTCACGGCTTGGGCGGCGAGCCTCTTCGCCCACGGACCGGTCTCCCCGTCGAGGAAATGGGTGCGCGCGAGCTCACGCTCGGCGATCGAGCGCTTCGGCTTCTTCGCCGCCTTCTTCCCACAGCCGGACTTCTTCTTGCTCCCCACTCAGCTCACCCAGTTCGCGTAGGCCTTCCGCGCCTTCGACAGCTTCGGGTCGATGATCACCCGGCAGTAGCCGTTGTCGGGGTTGTTCGTGTAGAAGTCCTGGTGGACGGTCTCGGCCGGGTAGTAGGTGCCGAGCGGTTCGAGGGTCGTGACGATCGGATCGTCGAAGTACTCCTGGGCTTCGGCGATCGCCTGCTCGAACTCGGCCTTCTCCTCGTCGTCGCGGTAGAACATCGCCGACCGGTACTGGGTGCCGACGTCGTAGCCCTGGCGGTTGAGGCTCGTCGGGTCGTGGCCGGTGAAGAAGAGGCCGAGGATGATGCTCTCGGGCACGATCTCCGGGTCGAAGGTGACCTGGAGGGCCTCCGCGTGGCCGGTCGTTCCGCCGGCGACTTCCCGGTAGTGCGGGTCGGGGGTGTCGCCGCCGGTGTATCCGGAGACCACCGAGGTGACGCCCTTGGTGCGCTGGTAGACGGCATCGAGGCACCAGAAGCATCCGGCGCCGAGCGTGAGAGTGCGAAGTTCGCTCATAGTTGGTACAACGGCTTTCGGTTCAGCGTATTCCCGGGCCGGCGTTAGAGCCGCCCGGGATCGTTCAGCAGTGTAGTCGACGGCGTGGTGCTCGACGGCTCGGTGCTTGTCCGCTCAGCTGCGGTCGGTGCGGAACGTCAGATCGGCCGGTCGCGGCCAGTCGGCGAGCGTGAGCGGCGGTGGTTCCGGGGCGTCGTCGACAACCACCGCAGCGCCGTCGATGTCCTCCTCATCGAGGGGCCCCTGGTGGGCGTCCACGCCGTCGGGGTGGAGGGTTCCCGGTGCCGAGGCGTCGAGGCGCTCGGCGGTCTCCGCCGCCAGGACGAGGTCCTCGCCGTCCTCGGCGGTGAAGAGTGCGATGCCGCTGAGCAGTCCGCGGTGGACATCGAGCTTGAGCTCGAGTGCCGTGGGTTCATCGTCGCCGGTCGCGTCGGTCAGCGCCTCCCCGGCCTCGACGACGCCGACGACGGGGTAGATCTGGTTGGCGGGCACCGCAGCGGGCGCGTCCGAGTCGAGGTAGACGTCGATGCTCGTGATGTCCTCCTCGGCGAGCAGGGCCGCCAGGTCCTCGTCGCTGAGCTCGATCGGATCGCTGCCGGGAAACTGCTTCGTCGAGTACGGCACCCACACGAAGAACCGCGCGTGCTCGAGTTGGGCGCGAATCACCTCGGCGACGTCCTGGGACTGCGGGTGCGGCTGGTCGAGAATCGCCTCGACGGAGGCTCGGATGTGGGAGGGCAGTTCGATCTCGACGGGGGCGAAGTCGGGGTGCCCGTCGATCGCCTCGGCCGCGACGAACTCCTCGGCCTTGTCGAGGGCGAAGGCGGTGACGGCCATGACCGTCGAGTTCACCGCGGCGTTGAGCCCCCGGCCGACGCCGGCCGGCAGCTTCGCATCCCAGCGGTCCTTGATGTCCTGGATCGGCGTCCACAGGGCCCAGCTCGCGACTCCGGCGGCGACCGCGGCGGCAGCGTTGAGCACGGCTTGCGACTTCCACGTGTCGGCCTCGACCGTCCACGCCTCGGTGTCCTCACCGTCGACATCGAGCTGCCCGAATGCCGTGTCGTCATCGGCGAACGCGGCGTCCTGGTCGGCGAAGGCCTTCGTGCCTCCGAGCCAGGTCAGGGCGGCGGTGGCCACGGCGTAGGCGGCGCGGACCACGGGTTCCTGACCGGCGGTGAAGTCGCGGCGGCGGACGATGCTCTGCGCTCCGGAGCCGAGCGTGGAGACGGCGCGGACGAGGAGGCGATGGCGTTGTGGGATATCGGGGAGGCGCATGTCCACATCGAATCACGCGCACCTGAAGCGCGGGTGTGAACTCGCTGGCCGGACGGCGACGCTCGCCGGACGGCGAAGGCTCAGAGCACGAGCGAGCTCGGCAGGGTGAATCCGAGTTCCGCGGCGGCCGTCTGCGTCGAGGGCTGGTTCCACAGCCGCGCGACCGCCTCGTTCGTCGCCAGCGACCGCATCTCGGCCTTGTCGAGGAAGAGGATCCCGCCGAGGTGGTCGGTCTCGTGGGCGACGATGCGCGCTGACCAGCCGGTGACCTCCTCGGCGATGGGGGTGCCGTCGAGCTCCTCACCGCGCAGGGCGATCGTCCGCGGGCGGGCGACGACGGCCTGGTAGCCGGGGATCGAGAGGCAGCCTTCGTAGAAGGCGACCTGCTCTGATGTCGATGGCTCGTAGGAGGCGTTGACGATGGTGCGGAACGGCAGCGGCTCCCGCTCGCGCACCGCGGCGGCTTCGGGACTGACGGCGGCGGGGTCCTCGGCGACGAAGAGGGACAGTCCGACACCGACCTGGGGGCCGGCAAGGCCGACGCCCGGGGCGGCGTGCATGGTCGCTCGCATCACCTCGGCGAGGCGGGACAGCGTCGCATCGTCGACCTGTCCGGAGAACGGCAGCACCGGGGTCCGCAGGATCGGGTCGCCGGCATCGACGATGGGGGCGATGCCGCCGCCCGCCTCGGCGGCCGCGAGAACGGCATGGATCTGGTCGGCGACGAGACGGTCGGTCAGCTGCACTGGGTTCTCCTGGAGGCGTGAGGGTCAGCGGGCGCGGGCGACGATGAGCTCGGCGTGCTTGAGCAGCGGGGCGTCGATCATCTTGCCCTCGTGCGCGAACGCGCCCTTCTCCGTCTTCGCACGCTCGAGGACGGCGTTGGCCCAGGTGAGCTGGTCGTCGCTGGGGCGGAAGGCCTCACGGACGACGGGCACGTGGTTGGGGTGGATGGAGACCTTGCCGCTGAAGCCGGATTCGACGGCGTCGTGGGCTTCGGCGGCGAGACCGTCGTGGTCGGGGATGTCGGCCCAGATCGAATCGAGCGCGTACTTCCCATGGGCGCGGGCAGCGAGCAGGGTCGAGCTGCGCACGTGGGCGACGACATCGCGCCACGTCCCGTCGGCCCGGCGGGAGGAGCCGCCGCCGAGGTCGGCGATGAGGTCCTCGGAGCCCCACATCAGGCCGTAGGTGTTGTCGGCGGCGGCGATCTCGGCGACGTGCAGGGCGCCGAGCGCGGTTTCGATGAGGGCGATGACCTCGTACCCGGTCAGGATCGTCAGGTCATCGGCCGACTCCGTCTTCGGCAGCATGACGGCCGTGTAGTCGGTCTTCGCGAGCATCCGCAGGTCGTCGGCGAGGTGCGCGGAGTCGCGGGCGTTGACGCGCACGACGGTGCGGGTGGGATCGAGCGGAAAGTCGATGATCGCTTCGCGCGCCGCGTCCTTGTCGGCGTCGTTGACGGCGTCCTCGAGGTCGAGGATGACGATGTCGGAGCGTTCGGCGGCCTTCTGGAACCGGTCGGGCCGGTCGCCGGGGACGAAGAGCCAGGCGGGGGCGAATTCGAGTGCCATGGTCGGTCTCCTCACTTCTCCGTCTGCGAGGCCGCGGCCTGCGGGGATTCGGTCTGCGGGGATTCGGCCTGCGAAGCCGCGGCCTGCGGGGATTCGGAGGAGGCCGCGGTCTGCGGTGTCGTCGCGGACCCCGCGGTCGCCTCGGCGGGCTTGGCATGGGACGAGTCAAACATCATCGTCTGGCGCACGGCCTTCGCGACGAGCTGGCCGTTCTGGTTGTAGCCGCGGTGTTCGAGGGTGACGATGCCCTGTCCGGGGCGGGACTTCGAGGCGCGCTTGTCGAGGATCGTCGTCTCTGCGTAGAGGGTGTCGCCGTGGAAGAGCGGGGCGGGGAAGCTGACCTCGGAGAAGCCGAGGTTGCCGACGATCGTGCCCTGGGTGAGCTGGGAGACGGACAGGCCGATGAGCGTGGCGAGGGTGAACATCGAGTTGACGAGGCGCTGCCCGAAGGGCTCGGTCTCGGCGAAGGCGGCATCGAGGTGGAGGGCCTGCGTGTTCATCGTCACCGCGGTGAACCACGTGTTGTCGGCCTCGGTGATCGTCCGGCCCGGCGCGTGCTTGTAGACGGTGCCGACTTCCATCTCGTCGAGCCACAGTCCGCGCTGTTCGATGACCTTGCTCTCGCTCATTCTCGCTCCTTCGTCGTGATGTTTCGAGCTTACCCGTCAGCTGGATCACAGTCTGCGGCAGGTGCGGTTGCCCCGGGCCCGCACGATCACCGCCGAGGCGGTCCGAGGAATGCTCCGACCACGGCGGTGCCGGCGGCGACCGCGAACGCGGGACCGGCGCCGAGCCCGGTGATGAGGGCCCCGAGGAGCGGTGCGCCGAGGGCCTGGCCGACGGCGATGAGGAGGAAGGCGAGTCCGACGCCGGCCGCGGGCGCCCGGTCGTAGACCTCGGTGCCCCAGACGAGGAGGAGCCCGGTCAGGGCGATGTAGACGGCCCCGAAGACCGCGGCGGCCGCCCAGGCACCGGCGATGCTGCCGGGCACGGCGGCGAAGAGCAGGGTCGATGCGGCGAGGATGAGCATCGCGACGAGCCAGCCGCGGCGCAGTCCCACCGTCGCGGCGAGGTCCCCGGAGACGGCACCGAGCATGCCGAAGGTGCCGAGGAGGATCCAGGCGATCGCCGAGGCGGTCTCCCCCATGCCGCCGACGCCGACGAGGAGGTCGCGGCCGAACGTCCACACGGCGGCGCTCGCAAATCCCATGAGCGCCGAGGCGGTCATCAGCGGCGTGCTTCCGCGCGGGAGGAGCGGGCGGGGCAGGAAAGCGGGCTCGGCGATCCCGGGCCGGCGCGGTGAGGGTGTCGCGGCCCTGGCACCGCCGGGTGAGGGGACGGCGCGCAGGATCCAGAGGGTGACAAGGGCGGAGAGGACGGCGAAGGCGATCCATGCCCAGCGCCACTGGCCGAGGGTGAGCAGGGCGATCGGTCCGGCGACGGCGACGCCGAGTCCTGTGCCGGCGTTGATGACCGTCTGGGTCCGACCGCGGACGGACGAGCGCACGGACTGCGCGACGGCTTGGGCGAGCGGCGGTGAGGCGACACCGGTGCTCGATCCGGCGATGAGGACACCGATCGCGAGCATCGTCGTGGTGGGGGCTGCGGCGATGAGCGCGGTGCCAATCGTCGCGATGATCCCGGCGCAGGCGGCGATGGGACGGGCACCGCAGCGCGGGGTGAGGATCGTCGCGGCGACGATCGCCAGGCAGTAGGCGATGTACGACCCCGAGGCGATTGCCCCGGCCGTCTGTGCGTCGAGTCCGAAGTCCGCGCGGAATGCCGGGAGGAACAGTCCGAAGGCGAAGCGCGCGAGGCCGTAGCAGGCGGCGATGAGGCTGAGTCCGGCCGCCGCGAGGGCCAGAGTGCCGCGGCGGCCGAGGAGTGCTGCGCCGGTGTCGGTCGAGGTCATTGCGGAGATCTCCGGGGCTCGTCGTCGAGTCGCCGGCGAACAGTGCCGCCAGGCAACTTCACAGGTCTGTGAACTAGTGTGATCACAAGTACACTGATCTGTAAAGTGGGAGCGCAGTCGCACGGCGCAACGCCCGGCCGCGCCGGACGGAATCCCGCACGACTCCCCCGCGACAGGAGGACACTGATGACGACCACGACGGCAGAAGACCCCCTCACTCCCCCGCAGCTCACCGCCGGGGCGCAGCGCATCCTCGAGACAGCTGCGGGTCTCTTCTACTCCCGCGGCCTCCATGCCGTCGGCGTCGACACGATCGCTCACGAGTCGGGGAGGACGAAGCGGACGCTCTATGACCGATTCGGCTCGAAGGACGCCCTCGTCGTCACGTACCTGCAGGTCAGGCACCACACCTGGTGGTCGCGCCTGGAGCAGCGGCTCGCAGCGCTCGACGTCGACGACATCGACGAGAGGTCGGCAGCCCGCGACCGCGTGCTCGCCGTCGTCGACTCCTACTCACTCGACGCCGATACGACGGCCGAACGCGGGTGCGCGTTCGTCAACGCCGCGGCCGAACTGCCCGCCGACCATCCCGGCCGCGCTGTCATCCGGGCGCACAAGGCGCGCGTCGTCGATCTCCTCGCCGGTATCCTCGACACCGGCGGACACCCCGCACCCGAAGCCCTCGCCGAGCATGTGTTCCTCATCCTCGAAGGCGCGATCGTCCACCGCGGCCTCGACGGCGACGACCACCGCCTGCAGAGCGCCCGGGCCCTCATCGGCGATCTCCTCGCCTGAATCACCAGGCCTCCCGCCTGCCCCTGAGCTGCGGGAGGATGACACCTTCCGCAATCGCACGCTGCAGTCCCTCGCCGCGGTCGACCACCTCGGCGAATGAGGCGAAGTCCACCCGGGCCAGCCCGCCCTTTCCCCGCGGAATCCGACTAGGCTGAAGGCAACGGGCCCACCGAGTGGCAACCGCACCCGAGACCGAGGAGAGCGATGGACCGCGATTCGATCGACTGCTGGCTGACCGACATGGACGGCGTCCTGGTCAGGGAGAACAACGCCCTGCCCGGTGCCTCGGAGCTGCTCGCGCAGTGGCGGCGCAAGGACATCCCGTTCCTCGTCCTGACGAACAACTCGATCTACACCGCCCGTGACCTCTCCGCGAGGCTGCGCTCGAACGGTCTCGAGGTTCCCGAGGACAACATCTGGACCTCGGCGATGGCGACCGCGGACTTCCTCTCCCACCAGGTCGACCACGGCTCGGCCTATGTCGTCGGTGAGGCGGGTCTGACCACCGCGATCCACGAAGCCGGGTTCATCATGACGGAGAACGACCCCGACTTCGTCGTCGTCGGCGAGACCCACAACTACTCGTTCGAGGCGATCACGAAGGCGATCCGGCTCATCGACTCCGGCTCGCGCTTCATCGTCACCAACCCCGATGCGACCGGACCGAGCCCCGAGGGGGTCCTGCCGGCCACCGGTGCGATCGCCGCGCTCATCACGAAGGCGACGAACCGCGAACCCTACGTCGTCGGCAAACCCAACCCGATGATGTTCCGGTCGGCCCTCAACAAGATCGGCGCGCACTCGAAGTCCACCGCGATGATCGGCGACCGCATGGACACCGACATCATCGCCGGCATGGAGGCGGGCATGCACACCGTCCTCGTCCTCTCAGGGATTTCTACCGCCGAGGATGTCCGCCGCTATCCGTTCCGCCCCGACGAGATCCTCGACGGCGTCTACGACCTCCTCGACGTCCCGCTCGATCAGCAGACCGACCTCGGCGCCGACGTCACCGGCTCCGCGTGAGCTGACGCCCGGCACCCGCATCACGGGTCAGAGCCTCGCCGAGGTGGATCGCGCCCGATTCTCGACGCAGATTCGAGCTCGATCCACCTCGGGGGCCGGCATCACTCGGCGCGACCGGCCCAAGCAGCCCTAGACTCACTTTCATCATAAAAGTTATGTGATGGAGGTCACCATGCGCTATCCCGAGATCGTCGACGAGGACACCTGGGTCACCGCACGCCGGCGCCTGCTCGACGAGGAGAAGGACCTGACGAAGCGGATCGACGCCGTCAATGCCGCGCGCCGCCGCTTGCCGATGGTGAAAGTCGAGAAGGACTACCGTCTCACCGGCCCCGACGGGGAGGTCACGCTCCGCGCGCTGTTCGGCGATTCGCCGCAGCTCATCGTCCAGCACTTCATGTTCGATCCCAGCTGGGACCAGGGCTGTACGAGCTGCACGGCGATGGCCGACAGCTCCGCCCACCCCGCCGTCCTCGACCAACTGGCCAAACGGGGCACTGCCTTCGCCGCGGTCTCCCGCGCACCGCTGGAGAAGATCGAAGCCTACCGGACGGCGCGGGGCTGGTCGTTCCCGTGGTTCTCCTCGGCGGACAGCGACTTCAACCTCGACTTCCACGTCACCCTCAACCCCGAGGCGGCACCGCCGAACTACAACTTCCGCTCCGCCGACGAGCTCATCGCGGCCGGTCAGGAATGGCTGACGACCTATCGGGGCGAGCAGCCGGGGATCAGCGTCTTCCTCCGAGACGGCGACGACATCTTCCACACCTATTCGGTCTACGCCCGCGGGCTCGAGGTGATGATGCCGGCCTACGGCATGCTCGATCTCACCGCCCTCGGCCGGCAGGAGAGCTGGGAGGAGCCTGCCGGACGCGCACCCGTCCTCTTCCGCCACGATGCCGGAGTGCTCAGTCCGGAGACCGTCGCTCAGTGAGCGGCACCCGCGGACCTCCCCGCCGGCCCGCGGCCGGGATAGACTCTCCACCACCCGGCCCAGCGGCCGACGACGGAGACGCAAGGAGGCCCGATGCCGCGGCAGCACACCGAGATCCGGGAGACCGCCTCCGACCGGCGGGAATGGCGCAGGATCCGTCGGCACCTGCGGCCGGCGACGATGTGGGGCGTCCCGCTCAGGCTCCTCATCGCCGCCGCGGTCCTCGGCGTGCTCACCCCGCTCGTCGACCGTCAGCTCGCGACCGTCTTCAACTCCTATCCGGACCTCGACTCGGGCAGCGTCGGCTCCCTGCTCGGCATCATCTCAGGCGCCATGGTCACCCTCGCCGGCCTCGCCTTCGCCGCCCTGACAACGGCGATGAGCCTCGGCATCACGGCGATGTCCGTGCGCCTGGCTCCCCTGCTCCAAGCCGATCGCGTCGTCCAGTGGGCGCTCGGCTCGTTCATCGCGACTTTCGTCTATGCGCTGCTCATCGCCCTGAGCATCGCGCTCGGCGAGGACAGCTACAAGCCATGGGCGGGCACGATCAGTGCCGTGACCGCCACCCTCGCGTGCGCGGTGATGTTCCTCGCCTTCGTCGTCCGCGTCTGCCAGCTCCTCACCTCCGGTGCCCTGCTGCGCAAACTCGCCCGGGACGGCTGGAGAGCCACCCGCTATCTGCCGAAGAAATTCCCCGCCGAGGCGGCTGCGGTGTCCCAGCGCTCCGTGCCCGACGGTCATCCGGTGCACCGGCAGCGCCCCGGCCGGGGCGGCGATGCGCTGCTGGCGGTCAACACCCCGCGCCTGCTCGACTTCGAAGACGCGTGGCACTGCACGATCGAACTCGTCCCCACCGTCGGCTCCCCCGTGCCGGTGCGCACCCTCCTCTTCCGCACGAGCGTCGAACTGAGCAGCAAGCAGGCCGCCGAGCTGGAGAAGGCCGTCGCATTCGGCGACATCGAATCCGCCGCGAACGGACCGTTCGGAGCGATCCGCACCATCGTCGACATCGCACTCAAAGCGCTGTCACCGGCGGTCAACGACCCGTCCCGGGCGGTGCAGGCCCTCGACCAGATCGAGGCCATCCTCATCGGCCTCTCACCCCTGGTCGCACAGCAGGAGCGCACGCTCGCGGCCAGCCCAGACGCCTCGGTGCTGCGGGATTGGACCCGCAGCTGGACCGAGTACATCGAAGCGGCGACCGACGAGATCCGCCAGTTCGGGACGTCGTCGATCCAGATCCAGCGGCGTCTGCGGGCGCTCTTCGCCACCCTGTCCTCCGTCGTCCCGGAATCCCAGCGGCCTCCGCTCGAGGCCCGCGTGGCTGTGCTCGACCGCGGCACGGACCGCTGGTGGCACGACCCGCTCGACCGCAGGCTCGCCACGGTCAGGGATCCCGAGGGCATCGGCGGAGCCGAACACGACTGAATCGGCCCGCACGCCGAGCCCCGCACGCCGAGCCCGTACGTCGAGCCCGTACGTCGAGCCCAGCACAGCGAGCCTGGCACGCCGAAGCCGCCACGCAGTGCCGAGTCCTTACGCGAGCGCCGACATCAGCCGCATCGCCGACTCCATGTACCGGCGCGTCCACGGTCGCTTCATCCATTCGTCGAGGGTGAGCTCGTGGCTCTTCTCCCGGTAGTCGTCGATGACTGCGGAGATGTCGGGCACGAGGTTGCCGCCGGTCGTGAGCAGGCTGATCTCGTAGTTGAGTCCGAAGGAGCGCATGTCCATGTTCGAGGACCCCATGACCCCGTACTCGCCGTCGACGACGAAGCACTTCGTGTGGAGGACCGCGGGCTTCGGGTAGAGGTAGATGCGCACCCCCGCCTCGAGGAGGGCCTGGTAGTACGAGGCCTGGGCGCGGCCGACGACGTACTGGTCGGCTTCCTCGCTGACGTAGAGCTCGACGTCGACGCCGCGGTAGGACGCGGTGTTGATCGCGGCGAGCAGGGATTCGTCGGGGATGAAGTAGGGGCTGACGATCGAGAGCTTCTTCTGAGCGAGGTAGAAGAGCGAGTTGAAGACCTTGAGGTTCGGCTCCGTCGTGAACCCGGGCCCCGATGGGATGAGCTGCATTCCGCAGACGTCTCCCCCGACGTCCGGCTCCGGCGCAGTGCCCTCGTAGTCGCGGATGCCCAGCTCCTCACCGCATTCGGAGTACCAGTCGGTGGCGAAGACCGCTTCGATCGAGGCGACGATCTCGCCGCTGACCTCGACCATGATGTCGTGCCAATGCCGCCCGACCTTGATGTTGGCCTTCATGTCGTAGGTCGAGTCGATCATGTTCTGCGAGCCCATCATCGCCCGCTTCCCGTCGACGACGAGGAGTTTGCGGTGATTGCGCAGATCGATCCGCCGCAGCTTGCCCCGCCACGGGATGAACGGGAGCATGAGGTGCCATTCGATCCCGGCCGCGGTCAGCCGCTTGCCGAGCGAATGGAATCCCGGGTACTTCCGCGACCCGATGTGATCGTAGAGGACCCGGACGTGGACGCCGCGGGCCGCTGCACGCTTGAGGGCTTCGAAGAACACGTCGGTCGTCTGGTCCCACGCCATGATGTAGATCTGCACATGAACGTACTTCTGCGCCCCGTCGACGAGCTCGGCCATCCGCTCGATCGTCGAATCGTAGTCCATCGTGATGCCGTGGTTGGTGCCGGTGACCATCGGCAGCGCGGTGAGGTTGCGACCGAGTTCGGCGATGAGGTCGAAGTCGCGCGGGGCCTTCAGCGACGGCGGCACATCGGGCAGGTCGTCGGCGCCCTTGTGCATGAGCTCGTTCGCCATCGCCTGGATCCGGGCGCGCCGCCGGTTGATGTAGGGGCTGCCGATGAGGAGGAAGAGCGGGATGCCGACGATGGGCAGGAAGAGGATGAGCAGCAGCCACGCCGAGGACGATGACGGCCGCCGGTTCTCCGGCACGACGCCGATCGCGATGATCTTCACGATGTACTCGATGACGATCCACGTCACCGACGCCACGGTCGCCCAATTGATGGTCGCCCAATCGATGGTGTTCACCCGCAGCCTCCGTTCGTGGGGTTGAGGTCAACCCTAACCGCCGAGGCGGCCCCCGGAGCCCGCACGCCCGCACAGGATCGCACGGGGCAGCGGTGGGAACCGCCTCGGCGGGGCGATGTTGAGCGGCGTGCCCGGGCCGACGTCACCACCGGGTCACGGAATCAGCGTCCCCCGGCGGCACCTCAATCCCAGCACCGCGACATCGGCACCGGCGGCGCCGCAGAACCTGCGCCCGACGAGGTCAGAGCCCGAGTTCGCGGGCGATGAGCATGAGCTGGACTTCCGTCGTGCCCTCGCCGACCTCGAGGATCTTCGAGTCGCGGTAGTGGCGGGCGACGAGGTATTCGTTCATGAAGCCGTAGCCGCCGTGGATCTGCGTGGCGTCGCGGGCGTTGTCCATGGCCGCGTCACCGGCGATCATCTTCGCGATCGCCGCTTCCTTCTTGAACGGCAGACCCGCGAGCATGCGGGAGGCGGCGAGGTAGTACGCGGCGCGGGCGGCGACGACGCGGGCCTCCATGCGGGCGATCTTGAACTGGATGCCCTGGAAGTCGGCGATCGGGTGGCCGAACGCCTGACGCTCCTTCGCGTACTTGACGGACTCGTCGACGCAGCCCTGGGCGGCGCCGACGGAGAGCGCGCCGACGGCGATGCGGCCCTCGTCGAGGATGCGGAGGAAGTTCGCGTAGCCGCGGCCGCGTTCGCCGAGCAGGTTCTCCTCGGGGACCTCGACGTTGTCGAACGTCAGCGGGTGCGTGTCCGAGGAGTTCCAGCCGACCTTGTCGTACGGGGGTTCGGCGGTGAAGCCGGGGGTGCCTGCGGGGATGATGATCGTCGAGATCTCCGGCACCTCACGGCCCGACTTCGAGGTCTTCGTCCCGGTCACAGCCGTGGCGGTGACGAGACGGGTGATGTCGGTGCCGGAGTTCGTGATGAAGGACTTCGACCCGTTGATCGTCCACGTGCCGTTCTCGAGCGTCGCCTTCGTCCGGGTGCCCCCGGCGTCGGAACCGGCTTCGGGTTCGGTGAGTCCGAAGGCGGCGAGCCCGGAGGCGTCGGTGAGCTTCGGCAGCCATTCCCGCTTCTGCTCCTCGGTGCCGAACCGGTAGATCGGCATCGCGCCGAGCGACACCCCGGCCTCGAGGGTGATGGCCAGGGACTGGTTGACGCGGGCGATCTCCTCGATCGCCAGGCACAGCGCGAAGTAGTCTCCGCCCATGCCGCCGTACTCCTCGTCGAAGGGCAGGCCGAAGAGGCCCATCTGCCCCATCTTCGCCACGAGGTCGTAGGGGAACTCGTGCTTCGCGTCGAGTTCGGCGCTGACGGGGGCGACCTCCTCGTCGGCGAACTTCGCAACGCCTTGACGCAGATCCTCGTATTCTTCGGGCAGCATGCCCGGGACGAAAGTGCTCATCGTGTCCTCTCCGCCGGTGGGCGTGGTTTCGCTGGTGTGTGCGGTCTGTGGTGCGGTGGTCATGCGGCGCCGCCCTTCCCGACGACCGCGACCGCCGTCTCCGTCTCAGTCGCGGAATCCGCGGCGGCCGTGTCGAGGTCGGCGGCGCTGTCGTCGACGACGGTGGCGAGCACCTCGTCGAGGGCCACCTGGGCGCCGGGCACCGCGGTGACGGTGACGGTGCCGGTGGCCGGGGCGGTGAGCACGTGCTCCATCTTCATCGCCTCGACGACGACGATCGCGTCGCCCGCCTCGACATGGGCGCCGGATTCGACCTTGACGTCGACGACCGAGCCGGGCATCGGGGCGAGCACCTCTGCCCCGCCGGCCCCGGGTGTGAGCGAGGTGTCGGCCTGCGGGCGGGTGAAGACGTGGATGCCGCGGTCGCCGGTCACCCAGATCGACCGGTCAGCGGCGTCGGAGAAGACCCGGCCGGTGTGCTGGGTGCCGTCGATGAGGACGTGCCAGGTGCCGTCGTCGCCGACGCTGACGTCGTCGACGGCGCTCGTGACGTCGACCGTCTCCCCGTCGACGGTGAGGGCGACCGTGGGGCGGAAGTCCGGACGCGAAGTGCGGAAGGGCAGCGCCCGCGCCCACGCCGAGGCGGTCCCCCGACCCAGCGCGTCCGCGGTGAGCTCCCCGGTCACCTCGGTGCCGGCCCGGCCCTGCGTGCGGAGGACGGCGGCGGTCGCGATCTGCCGGTCGATCTCCCCGGCTGTGTGGGCGAGCTGATCCTCGCCGAGGCGGTCGATGAGCGAGGTGTCGAGGTCACCGGCGACGACCTCGGGGAGGGTGGCCAGGGTGCGGAGGAAGTCGATGTTCGTCACGATACCCGGCACCGCCGAGGCCGCGAGCGCGGCGTCGAGGCGGGCGAGGGCGGTGGCTCGGTCAGGGCCCGAGACGATGAGCTTGGCGATCATCGGATCGTAGTCGGAGGCGACCCGCTGACCGGCGTCGAGTCCGGAGTCGACGCGGATGCCCTCCCCGGCGGGGAAGACGACGTCGAGCGCGCGGCCGCCGGTGGGGAGGAATCCGCGGGCGGGATCCTCGGCGTAGATGCGGGCCTCGATCGCGTGCCCGGTCAGGGTGATGTCGTCCTGGCTCAGCGGCAGCTCCTCCCCCGCGCCGACGCGCAGCTGGAGTTCGACGAGGTCGACCCCGGTGACCTCCTCGGTGACGGGGTGCTCGACCTGGAGGCGGGTGTTCATCTCCATGAAGAAGAACTCGTCGGGCCGGTCGGCGCCGACGATGAATTCGACGGTGCCGGCGCCGCGGTAGCCCACGGACCGTGCCGTCTCGATCGCCGCCTGGCCGATCCGCTCCCGGGTCGCCGCGTCGAGGAGGGCCGAGGGAGCTTCCTCGATGACCTTCTGGTGGCGGCGCTGCAGGGAGCATTCGCGTTCGCCCAGGTGGATGACGTTCCCGTGCGCATCGGCCATGACCTGGACCTCGATGTGGCGCGGGGTGGCGACGAGGCGTTCGAGGAAGAGGGTGTCGTCGCCGAAGGAGTTCGCGGCCTCGCGACGTGCGGTCTCGAGAGCGGCGGGCAGAGCTGCGGGCTCGAAGACCGCGTGCATGCCCTTGCCGCCGCCACCGGCCGAGGGCTTGATGAGGACGGGGTAGCCGATGTCCTCGGCGGCGGCGATGAGCGCCTCATTGCTCAGCCCGGCGTCCTTCGTGCCGGGCACGAGCGGCACGCCGCGGGCGGAGACGGCCTGCTTCGCGGTGATCTTGTCGCCCATCGTCCGGATCGCCTCGGGTCCGGGACCGAGGAAGACGATGCCGGCGGCCTCACACGCGGCAGAGAAGTCGGCGTTCTCGGAGAGGAAGCCGTAGCCGGGATGGATGGCCTGGGCCCCGGTCGCCTGGGCGGCCGCGATGACCTTGTCGATGTCGAGGTAGGACTCCGAGGCGGCGGCGGGACCGAGCCGCACGGCGGTGTCGGCGGCCCTGACGTGGGCGGCGTGCGCGTCGGCGTCGGAGTAGACGGCGACGGTCCGGATGCCGAGGCGCTTCGCGGTGCGGATGACGCGCAGGGCGATCTCGCCGCGGTTGGCGATGAGGATGGTGTCGAACATTGGTCAGCTCACATTCTGAAGACGCCGTAGCCGGCGGCGTCGAGCGGTCGGCTCAGGGGCGAGAAGCGGGCGAGGTCGAGGGCGAGCGCGAGGATCTCGCGGGTGTCCTGAGGTTCGATGATGCCGTCGTCCCACAGCCTGGCCGTCGAGTAGTACGGGTTGCCCTGGGCTTCGTACTGGTCGCGGATGGGCTGCTTGAACTCGTCTTCGGCCTCGGCCGACCACGTCTCGCCGCGGGACTCGATCTGGTCGCGTTTGACGGTGGAGAGGACACTGGCGGCCTGTTCGCCGCCCATCACGGAGATGCGGGCGTTGGGCCACATCCACAGGAAGCGCGGGGAGTAGGCGCGCCCGCACATCGAGTAGTTGCCGGCGCCGAAGGATCCGCCGATGACGACGGTGAATTTCGGGACGCGGGCGGTGGCGACGGCGTTGACCATCTTCGCCCCGTGCTTGGCGATGCCGCCGGCCTCGTAGTCGCGGCCGACCATGAAGCCGGAGATGTTCTGGAGGAAGACGAGCGGGATCGTCCGCTGGTCGCAGAGTTCGATGAAGTGGGCGCCCTTCTGGGCGGATTCGCCGAAGAGGATGCCGTTGTTGGCGATGATGCCGACGGGGTGGCCGTCGATGTGGGCGAAGCCGGTGACGAGGCTCGTGCCGTACTCGGCCTTGAACTCGTGGAACTGCGAGCCGTCAACGAGGCGGGCGATGACCTCGTGGACGTCATAGGGGACCTTCGAGTCGACGGGGACGATCGAGGTGAGCTCCTCCGGTGAGTGGAGCGGTTCCTGCGGTTCGATGACGTCCCAGTTCGGCGCCGGCTTCGGTCCGAGGGTGGAGACGATGTCGCGCATGATCTCGAGTGCGTGCGCGTCGTTGGCCGCGAGGTGGTCGGTGACGCCGGAGACCCGGGAGTGCAGGGCACCGCCGCCGAGGTCCTCGGCGCTGACCTCTTCGCCGGTCGCGGCTTTGACCAGCGGCGGGCCGCCGAGGAAGATCGTGCCCTGTTCGGAGACGATGATCGATTCGTCGGCCATCGCCGGGACGTAGGCGCCGCCGGCGGTCGAGGAGCCGAGGACGGCGGCGAGCTGCGGGATGCCCGCGGCGGACAGGGTCGCCTGGTTGTAGAAGATCCGACCGAAGTGCTCGCGGTCGGGGAAGACGTCGTCCTGGTTGGGCAGGTTCGCACCGCCGGAGTCGACGAGGTAGATGCAGGGCAGCCGGTTGTCCTTCGCGATCTCCTGGGCCCGCAGGTGCTTCTTCACCGTCACCGGGTAGTAGGTCCCGCCCTTGACGGTGGCGTCGTTGGCGACGATGACGCATTCGCGCCCGGCGACCCGGCCGATGCCGGTGATGATCCCGGCGCCCGGGCTCGCGTCGTCGTACATCCCGTTCGCCGCGAGCGGGGAGAGTTCGAGGAAGGGGGTGCCGGGGTCGAGGAGGGCCTCGACGCGATCGCGGGGCAGGAGCTTGCCGCGGTCGATGTGCCTCTGCCTGGACTTCTCGGGTCCGCCGAGCGCGGTGGCGCTGATGCGGTCCCGGAGTTCGGCGATGAGCGCGGCGTGCGCGTCGGCGTTGGCCTGCCCGGCCGCCGGGTTGGCCGCAGTTCCCACTGCTCTCATTCCCTGGTCCCCTCACTGCAGTTTCAGTTAATGGTGATTAACTGACTGCTATGATACTGCTCACGGTCGAGTGTGACAACGCGCACGACCACCGAGCACGAATGTGAGTGGGAATGAAGCAGACGGAAGCGACGTCGCCGCGCGCGGCGGCGAAGGCGGCCAGGCGCGAGCAGCTGCTCGCGGTGGCGAAGACGCTCTTCGCCCGGCACGGCTTCCACGGGGTCCGCCTCGAGGACCTGGCCAAGGGCGTGGGCATCTCCGCACCCGCGGTCTACCGGCACTTCGAGTCGAAGGAGGCCGTCCTCGAGGAGCTCCTCGTCGGGATCTCCCAGTACCTGCAGACCGGCGGGGATGCGATCGCCTCCCGGAACGCCGAGGCGGTGCCGACGCTGCGGGCGCTCGTCGACTTCCACATCGACTTCGCGATGTCCGAGCCCGATCTCATCCGCATCCAGGACCGCGATTTCGCCGCCCTGCCCGACGGGTCGCGGCGCACGGTGCGGCGCCTGCAGCGGCAGTACGTGAGCGAATGGGCGGCCGTCGCGGCGCAGGCCCACCCGGACTGGTCGCTCGAGGCCGCGACCGTGCGCGTCCACGCGGCGTTCGGGATGATGAATTCGACGCCGTACCTCGCCCGCAGCTCCAGCGCCGAGGTGGTCCGCCGCGAGCTGCGGGCGGCAGCGACCGCGGCGCTGGGGCTATCAAAGTAAGAGTATCTATCGAGTTCTCGTCGGACGCCACGGTGCCCTATAGGCAACAAAACCAGGACGAGGTCAAATGTACGTGCACGGAAACTGCAAGAAAGATTCACGTCAGAAGCATCCGTTGCTTGAACTGAGTTCTCTCTAAACGAGCCCACATTTCGCCACCCAACCTCAATCACAGAGATACCAGCACGTTCAGGTCCACGGTCGATTCCAGGCTCGTGTCAATGCATCATGAAGCATATATTGATGATGACGGCTAAACCCGGCACCGCTGACATTGCGATAAGCAAAGTCAGTATACTTTCCATTGCGCATACCTATTCCCCCAACATCGAACAGCTGTTTCAGCAGTTGACGGATTTCATGTGTTTCAATTTCACCTTCTAGCTCTCGCTGGAGGTACTCGAAAGAAAACATGCGCCTAGGGCTTGTTCGCAACACATCCTCAAAACTTCTTAGGCGAGGCGTCTTATTCGGCGGCAAAACTCCCGCAAGGTTGTCGAATATTTCACCCACGAAATACTCAATGCAGTAGCGTTTTAACGCACTCTCAGCAATCGCCTGCGGGATTGCCGAACGTCCACCGTATTCAAGTTTCATGTAATTCAATGCCGCGATAATGTCACGCGGCAATAGACGGGTATGATCCAGGATCGCGGTTGGAATGTCGGGATATATCCACGCCCTGTGATTGGCAAAGTACTGTTTTACCAGATTAATCTGAGGATGGCGCACGGATGTTTTTCCTTGAACCAAGTTCCAAAGATCATTCTGAGGCCCAATGCCGCCAGCATTCCAGTCTAGGTGGACCGCTTTTTGCTTCATCTTGTTCAGATCGGGCCCCGAAAGCACATCAAAAATATCTGAGCGAACTGCGGTAACAAACAAATACGGCAGCCGACTAGCTTTCGACCACTTGTTCAGAGAATTGATCGCCTGGATCAAACCGGTAAGAGAATTCCACTCGTCATGATCTTCAAAGAAGAACGAATCCAATCCATCCAGTGCAATCAAATGCCGACTTTCACTTGGATTCTCGATCAAGGTTTCCTTAATGAACGCCGAGGCCTCCAATGGGCCCTGAGATGTAAATTCGTTGTTTTTTTCGGACCTGCCAAATTCACTGCTAAGAAATTTGAGATCCATCTTGATCGGACCCATTTTCCACTTTGTTACCGCCCCGATCCAATCATTTGTAATGTATCCTTGCTTACGCAGTCCAGAAATTAGTTGCTCAAGTTGCCGATGGGCGGAAGTCGCACCTACATCATTCGATAGCGAGGACAACAGCCTCAACAAAAGCAAAAATTCCCATCCAGATTGAGTCCTCGAAGCGCCCAGCGATTGTCCGCTTCCGAAGCCTGTGACATCGTTAACCGGGAAGCCGGCGAGATCCCAGAGCATAAAGAACCGGTTCGGGTCGCCTTGCCATTTGAGCCTAATATGCTCTAGAACTGCCGTTTTTCCTGATCCCTTCGGGCCAAGCAATAACCAAAGATTGCGAGTTTCGATGCCGTATGCCGCTTCACGATAATCGAAGTAACCGTTTAACAGTAGTTCGGGCTCGTCGATTGCTTCTTGAGTAGCATCTATGTCTCCGAAGTTGAGATCACTGAACTTCGGGGAGAGTTCGCGCGGGGATGTCTTCTTCGCCATTTCGTTAGTCTAGACCGTCGGCGCGCCAGGGCGTGAACGAAAGTCTGAGTCAAGTTCTAGGCGACTACTGATGGCGAAAATTTCGGCCGACAGCAGTTCAAACTCCTCTGCCGTTTGAGAAGCTGGCTCTCCAGGCACGAGCGCGGCCAATGTCTACAAGCGTATCGGTATCTCCAGTATTGCCTATGCCGAAGCTACGGTGACTTGGTTAGGGAGCCCTGCGAGGCGCGCCATGAGGCGTACGTACATTTTTCGGCTTCGCGATGTCCGAGCCCGATCTCATCCGCATCCAGGACCGCGATTTCGCCGCCCTGCCCGACGGGTCGCGGCGCACGGTGCGGCGTCTGCAGCGGCAGTACGTGAGCGAATGGGCGGCCGTCGCGGCGCAGGCCCACCCGGACTGGTCGCTCGAGGCCGCGACCGTGCGCGTCCACGCGGCGTTCGGGATGATGAATTCGACGCCGTACCTCGCCCGCAGCTCCAGCGCCGAGGTGGTCCGCCGCGAGCTGCGGACGGCGGCGACCGCGGCGCTGGGGATCGGCTGACCCCGGCCGGCGCACGCGTCCGCCGGCCGGGGTGCGGGCCGGTCAGGGGACGATGACGAGCTTGCCGCGGGTGTGCCCGGTCGCGCTCGAGCGGAACGCGTCGGCCACCTCGGCGAGGGGGAAGATCTCCGCGACATCGACGGTGAGCTTGCCCGCGTCGACGAGCTCGGTGAGCCGGGCCGTCGTCGCTCCATCGGGACGCACCCAGATGTAGCGGCCGCCGTGCTCGGTCACGGTCGGGTCGGCGATCGAGGCGTGTGCTCCGTCGTCGGCGAGGACGGCGAGCGTGGTCTCGAGCTGTCCGCCGACGAAATCGGCGACGGCGTCGACGGGACCGCCCGCGAGCTCCGTGACCCGCTCGGCCAGGCCCTCGCCGTAGGTGACGGGTTCGACCCCGAGCCCCGTCAGGCAGTGGTGGTTGCGCTCCGAGGCGGTGCCGATGACGCGGGCGCCGGCGGCCTTGGCGATCTGGACGGCCATGCTGCCGACGCCTCCCGCCGCACCGTGGATGAGGACGGTCTTCCCCTCGAGGTCGCCGAGGGCGTCGAGGGTGCGCAGGGCGGTGTTGCCGGCCAGCGGCAGTCCTCCGGCCTGTTCCCAGGTCAGTCCCGCCGGCTTCTTCGTCACGGCGTGGACGGGGACGGCGACCTTCTCCGCGAAGGTGCCGCCGCCGAGGACGTCCTTGCGGGCGTAGGCGACGACCTCATCGCCGATCTCGAACTCCGGAGTGTCGAAGCCGAGGCCGATGACGGTGCCGGCGACGTCCCAGCCGGGGATGACGGGGAACTGGGTGGGCAGGAACTTCTCGAGTCCGCCGCCGACGAGCTTCCAGTCGACAGGGTTGACCCCCGCGGCCTTGACCTCGATGAGGACGGAGGCCGGCGGGACCTTCGGATCCTCGATCTCTCGGACGGTGATGTCGTCGAAGTCATCGGTGAACTGGTCATAGACCGCTGCGCGCATCGCGCCTCCTCAAAGGGGCTGTCGAGTCAGATGTGCGGGCACCGTTGTGCGCCCGTGCGACGCACAACGTCCCCGGCCCGCCCGCTATTCCACCGGAGTCCCCGACGATGTCAGTGCCCCGGCGTAGGCTCATGACATGACTGTGCTCGCGGATCCTCCGCCACCGGACTATGTCAGCGACCGGCTCATCCTCAGGCGGTTCGACGATGCCGATGCGCCGTTCGTCCACGACCTCCATGCGAATCCGGATCTCCTCCGCTTCATCCCGACGGCGGCGATGCCGCGGATCGAGGACGCCGCCGCGTGGATCTCGACGGTCAACGAGTCGGCGTCGCCGGGACGCGGCTGGTGGTGCGCGACCCTCCACGACGGCACCCCGGTCGGCGCTGCGGTCCTCAAGCCGATCCGCTACAGCACCGGAGAAGCGGGTGACGATGTGGAGATCGGCTGGCGGTCCCATGCCGCGCACGCGGGCAGGGGGTATGCCGCCGAGGCGGGGGCGCTGCTGCTCGCTGCCGGATTCGCCGGCGGACTCGACCGGATCATCGCCGTCGTCCGCCCGGACAATCCCGCCTCACAGGCGGTGGCTCGGCGCATCGGGATGACTCCGCTCGGTGCCACCACGAGGTACTACGACACGACGATCGATCACTTCGAGGCGACCTCTGCCGATGCACGCTCACGGCAGGTCGCCTGGAGGGGTCTCGACGATCCTGATCGCCGCGACAACGCCGAGGTGCTCCTCGCCGACGGTCTCCACGCTGTCGGGCGACAGGTCACGGATGACTACACGGCGGCGTGGACGGTCGACGCCCGCGACGGGTGGATCACGAGGACCGTCGCGGTCGCCGTGCAGGGCCGCGGCTGGTCGCGCACGCTCAGCCTCACGCGGGATCCGGACACGGGTCGCTGGTCGAGTGAGACCGAGCAGTCGGGGACGCCGCCCGTCCCGTTGCCGTCGCCGGGCATCGCCGACGCCGATGCCCTCGACGGTGCGCTCGACTGCGACCTCGGACTGTGTCCGCTGACGAACACGATGCCGATCCGCCGGCTGTCCCTGCAGACCGACACGACGGCCGAGCACTCGCTGACGATGGCGTGGATCGACATGCCCTCCCTCAATGTCATCGCCAGCCCGCAGATCTACACCGGCATCGACGCCGACCGCGTCCGGTACACGAGCGGGACGCGGGAATTCACGGCGGACCTCACGATCGATGAGGACGGACTGGTGCGCACTTACCCGCAGCTGGCCGATCGCACGGCGGTCGACCGTCCGGCCTGACTCTGGGTCGAGCACACCGGAGGCCCGGACGAATCGCGTCGTCAGGGCCTCCGGTCTGTGAGCGCCGTCGGAATCTCACCGAGCCGCTGACGTCAGCTCACTCGTAGGTCTCCCCCGACTTCGCACGGGCAATGAGCGACTCCGGCGGGGTGAACCGCTCACCGTAGGTCGCGGCGAGTTCCTTCGCCCGCTCGACGAATCCGGACAGCCCGCCCTCGTACTGGTTGACGTACTGGAGGACGCCGCCGGTCCAGGCGGGGAACCCGATACCGTAGATCGACCCGATGTTGGCATCGGGCACCGAGGTGAGCACGCCCTCGTCGAGGCACTTGATCGTCTCGATCGCCTCGGCGAAGAGCATCCGCTCCTGCAGGTCGGCGAACGGCTCCTCCCTCGATCCGGAGTCGAAGTGCTCGCGCACGCCGGGCCACAGGTGGGTGCGCTTGCCGGTCTCGTCGTACTCGTAGAATCCGGCACCGTCCTTGCGTCCGGTGCGACCCTGATCGACCATCCAGTCGATGACCGCCTCGGAGGGGTGCTCCTCCCAGGTGCCGCCGCCGGCCTCGACCGCGGCCCGGGTCTCCTGGCGGATCTTCTGCGACAGGGTGAGCGTGAGCTCGTCGAGGAGCTGGAGCGCACCGGTCGGGTAGCCGGCCTGGAGGGCCGCCTGTTCGACGCTGGAAGGTTCGACGCCCTCGCCCACGGCGGCGACCGCCTCGGCGATGAAGGTCCCGATGACCCGCGAGGTGAAGAATCCGCGGGAGTCGGTGACGACGATCGGGGTCTTCCGGATCTGCTGGACGAAGTCGAAGGTCCCGGCCAGCGTCTCATCCGAGGTGTTCGCCCCGGTGATGATCTCCACCAGCGGCATCTTGTCCGCGGGTGAGAAGAAGTGGACGCCGATGAAGTCGGCCTGCCGCTCGACCCCGGTCGCGAGTTCCGTGATCGGCAGGGTCGAGGTGTTCGAGCCGAGGACGGCGTCGGGGGCGACGATGTTCTCGATCTCACCGAAGACCTGGTGCTTGACGGGCACGGACTCGAAGACGGCTTCGATGACGAAGTCGACGCCGGCGAAGTCCTCGACCGAGGCCGACGGGTGGATGCGCGCGAGCACCGCCTCGGACTTCTCCGGGGTCGTCTTGCCCTTGGCCAGCGCCGCCTCTTCGCGCTTGACCGCGTAGGCCTTGCCCTTCTCCGCGGCGGCGAGTTCGACGTCCTTGAGGACGACGTCGATGCCGGCGCGTGCGGCGGTGTAGGCGATCGCGGCCCCCATCATCCCGGCGCCGAGGACGCCGAGCTTCTTCACCTGGCGGGGTTCGATGCCGTCGGGTCGGGAGCCGCCGGAGTTGATGTGGCCGAGGTCGAAGAAGAACGCCTTGATCATGTTCTTCGCCACCGCGGTGTGGGTGAGGCTGACGAAGTAGCGGGTCTCGACGGTCAGCGCGGTGTCGATGTCGACGAGCGCACCTTCGACGGCGGCGGCCATGGCCGCGCGCGGGGCCGGCATCGGGGCGCCCTTGAGCTGGCGGCGCAGGGTCGACGGCAGTGCGGGCAGCAGCATCGCGATCGACGGTGAGGTCGGGGCGCCGCCGGGGATCTTGAAGCCCTTGACGTCCCACGGCTGCACCGCCTCGGGGTTGGCCTTGATCCAGGCCTTCGCGCGGTCCTCGAGGTCCGCAGCGGGGGCGAGCTCATCGATGAGACCGAGCTGTTGGGCGTCGGCGGCGGTGAACTTCGTGCCCGGCAGGATGACCTTCTGCAGGGCGTTCTGCAGGCCGATCATCCGCACGACGCGCGAGACTCCGCCGCCTCCGGGCAGCAGCCCAAGGGTGACCTCGGGCAGTCCGAAGCGCGCGGACTTCACGTCGTCGGCGGCGATCCGGTGGTGGGTGGCGAGCGCGATCTCGAGGCCGCCGCCGAGCGCCGCACCGTTCATCGCGGCGACGACGGGCTTGCCGAGCTTCTCGAGCCGACGCAGGAGCGACTTGATGTGCTCGACCTGCGCGGTCTCCGCCTCGGCGTTCTCCGGATCGGCCCGGCGCAGTCGGTCGAGGTCGCCACCGGCGAAGAACGTCTTCTTCGCCGAGGTGATGACGACACCGGTGATGTCGTCGACGTTGGCTTCCAGCCAGTCGACGGTCTCCTCGAGGGCGGCGCCGAAGTGGTCGTTCATCGTATTGACCGAGGAATCGGGGTCGTCGAGGACGACGGTGACGATGCCGTCGGCGTCGGTGGTGCGGGAGTAGTGAGCGTTCGTCATGTCAGACCCTTTCGATGATCGTCGCGATGCCCATGCCTGCACCGATGCACAAAGTGATGAGGCCGCGATTGAGGTCGCGGCGTTCGAGCTCGTCGAGGACGGTGCCGAGGATCATCGCCCCGGTCGCGCCGAGCGGGTGGCCCATGGCGATCGCCCCGCCGTTGACGTTGACCTTCTCGTGCGGGATGTCGAGGTCCTTCATCCACTTGAGGACGACGGCGGCGAAGGCCTCGTTGAGTTCGAAGAGGTCGATGTCGTCGACGGTGAGTCCGGCCTTGTCGAGGACCTTCTGCGTGGCCGGGGTGGGGCCGGTGAGCATGATCGTCGGTTCGGAGCCGACGACGGCGGTCGCGACGATGCGGGCGCGCGGCTTCATCCCCATCGTCTTCCCGACCTCCTCGTCGCCGATGACGACGAGCGCGGCACCGTCGACGATGCCCGAGGAGTTCGCGGCGGTGTGGACGTGGTCGATCTCCTCGACCCAGTGGTACTTCTGCAGGGCGACGTCGTCGAAGCCGGTCTGCTCGGCGAGCTTCGCGAACGCCGGGGGCAGCTGGGACAGGGAGTCGACGGTCGAGCCGGGGCGCATGTGCTCGTCGCGGTCGAGGATCGTCACGCCGTTGAGGTCCTTGACGGGCACGACGGAGCCGTCGAAGCGTCCGTCCTCCCACGCCTCGGCGGCGCGGCGCTGGGATTCGGCGGCGTAGGCGTCGACGTCGTCGCGGGTGAAGCCCTCGGTCGTCGCGATGAGATCGGCGCCGATGCCCTGCGGCACGAAGTAGGTGTCGTAATTCGTCGTCGGATCCTGCGACCAGGCGCCGCCGTCGGAGCCGAGCGGAATCCGCGACATCGATTCGACGCCGCCGGCGAGCACGAGCGATTCGAAGCCGCTGCCGACCTTCTGGGCGGCGAGATTGACGGCTTCGAGCCCCGAGGCGCAGAACCGGTTGACCTGGACGCCGGCGACCGATTCGTCGAGCCCGGCCACCAGTGCCGCGGTGCGGGCGATGTCCGAGCCCTGTTCGCCGACCGGGGAGACGACGCCCAGGACGATGTCGTCGATCGCGGCATCATCGAGGTCGGGGTTGCGCTCGCGCAGGGCGTCGATGAGTCCGACGACGAGGTCGATGGGTTTGGTGCCGTGCAGCGCTCCGCCGCGGTTCTTCCCGCGCGGCGTGCGCACTGCGTCGTAGATGAACGCTTCGCTCATGTGGTCCTCACAGTCTTGAGGGCGCGCAGTGCGACCGTGTGATCGCCCGTGCGGATCCCTGCAAATGGTGGTGAATCGGGGTGTCGGGCGGCATGCGCCGTCCGACGGCGCTCACGCTCGATCGAAGCTGATCGATCGTTCACTAATACTCACGGTCACCATTGAACACTGCATCGCTGTGATGGTCAACACACCGGACTCACCCCTCGCCGAGGCGGTCGCCGGGCATCCGTGGCACTGTGACGAAGGTCTCAGTGCCGGCCCGCCTCCGGACTCGTCTGACAACAGCCGCAGTGCTTATGATGAGGCGACCGCCCTGTCCGAGCAGTCGCCTCATCCCGCACTCATCCCTCAGGAGACTCATGTCCGCGATCACCCCTGCCCGCCTGCGCCCGGGCCTCGCCCTCATCCTCACCGCCGGTCTCCTCGCCGGCCCGATCGCCCTCGACGCGACCCCCGCCGAGGCGGCGACGAAGTCGTGCAAGGTCTCGATGTCGAACTCGAAGCCGAAGCAGTACTCGTGGACGACGGTCAAGGTCTCGAAGGTCGGGGCGAAGGCGAAGGTGACGACGACCGCGCACTACAAGACGACGAAGACGAAGAAGAACGCGACCGCCTCGACGAAGGGCGCGGCGAACCTCGACTACTACATCTCGGGCGCCACCCCGGGCAAGAAGGTCAAGGTCACCGTCACGGCGAAGAAGGGCAAGACGTCCTGGTCGTGCTCGACGTCGTTCACCCCGAAGAAGAAGTAGCCTTCCGCCTCAGTGCTTCGGCCTGTGCCGCCCGGTCCCGTCGGTCCTCTCCGGATCGGCGGGACTCTGCGTTTCCGGGGTCGGCGTTTCCGGCGTCGGCGCTTCCGAGATCGGCTCTGTTGCGCGCGGGGCCGGTTCCGCGCCGGCACTGCCCTCAACCTGCTCGGTGCGCTCGGTGACCTCGGCACTCTCCCCCGCCTCGGCGCCGGAGGGGTCCTCTGTGACGGTCAGTCGCTCGACCTGCACGACTCGACCCGCCCCGGGCTCCCCGGTCCGGTCGGCCGCCTCGGCGCCGGAGGACGCGGGCACCGCAGCCGTCGCGCTGTCGTCGTCGGTGGAGAACGGGGCATCGAGGCGGATCTTCGCGATCGCCACGGCGACCCAGATCGACAGGAGCACCGGGAGGAGGATCGCGATGAGGGCCGAGGGGTCGAGGATCGAGGAGAGGTAGGAGTTGAGCTCCTGCGTGAGGTCGCGCTCGTTGACGACGCGGCCGAGGCCGTTGAGCTGGTCGAAGATCACCTGGTAGACGGTGACGTAGATGAGGAACCACTGGATGTAGTACTCGGTGATCGTGAGGATCTCCAGGCCGACGCCGGCGCGCTTGAAGATCGGCTGAACGATGAGGAACATGATGATCCCCGACGCCAGAGCCACGGAGATGACGCCGAGGAAGAGGCCGGGACCGATGTTGATGAGTGCGACGCCGACGATGTAGAGGCCGAGCACGACGATGAGGATGACCATCCCGACGACGGTCATCGCCAGGCCCAGGCCGATGGCGCCGAGAAACCCGCCGATCCGCTTCCAGTCGCGGTTGCCCGGCGGGGTCGTGAGGATGCCCATGATGATGAACAGTCCGCACAGGACGACGAGGTGGACCAGCAGCGACATGTCATTCTCCGTTCGCCTCGACCGGAGCCGATGATGCCCAGGCCGCTTGCCCTCAAGGGTACACAGCCTCGGGGTCAATGACGCCGCCACAGGCCCGGTGACCACGGAGAACACCGCAATCCGCCCATACCTCGCGTAGAGTTGTCAATATTTTCTTGACACTCGACAGAGTGTCAACCTAGCCTTGACACATGACTTCTTTCACTTTCTACGGAATCACCGAAGACCGCCCCTCGACCCGCTGGCAGGCACTGTTCGACACCGTGTGGCCGGCCTACCGCGCCTGGTACCTCAGTGAGGGCGACTGGGCCCGGCCCGATCTGGCCACCGCGGAGGCCAAGCTGCGTGAGCACATGCCCGAGCTCGTGCCGACGTGGGAGCGCCTCGTCGAACTCACCGGCGACGATGAGACGGCCGCGCGGATGCTCACCCTGTGGAACCCGCCGCGCTTCCTGCCCGGCTGCTCCCAGGTCGCCATGTCCTCTCCCGAACCGGCGCTGCTGCGCAACTACGACTACGGCCTCGAACTCTTCGAACAGGTCCACGCCTCCACCCGGTACGGCACCCGACGGGTAATCGGCACCTCCGACTGCCTGTGGGGTCTGCTCGACGGGTTGAACGAGGACGGGCTGGCCGTGTCCCTCGCCTTCGGCGGACGGCCCGGCGACGGGGACGGCTTCGCCGCGCCGCTCGTCGTCCGCTTCCTCCTCGAGGTCGCCGGCGATGTGCCCGAGGCCCTGCGCCGGCTCGAGACCGTTCCGGTGTCGATGTACTACAACCTCACGATGGTCGATGCGACCGGCAGGACCGTCACCGCGTACGTCGGGCCGGGAATGGCCCCGGAGATCATCGAGGATCCGGTCGCGACGAACCATCGGGGACGGCACCCGGACTACCCCGACCACGCTCGCCGGTTCCGCAGCGTCGAGCGTCAGGAGCTGCTCACCGAGGCACTCGAGGACGGGCGCGGAGTCGAGGAGATGGCCGAGGCGATGCTCGCACCGGGAGTCTGGAGCGGAGACTACGACAACGCATTCGGCACCCTGTACACTGCCGTCTATCGGCCCCTGAGGGGCGAGGTCGAATACCGCTGGCACTCCCGCAGTTGGACCCGCAGCCTCAACTCTCCAGAGGAGATGATCGTTGTGACACTCGACGACGACAGCACCGAACCGGTGGATCTCAGCGACTCCGGCACCGCGTCCTCCAACGCGGGGACGGCCGGCAGCGCGCACTCCGGAGGCGGCACCCGGTTCACGGCAGCCGATGCGCATGCCGATCCCGGAGTGGAGGCGGTGGCCGAGCTCATCGCCTCGGCGCGGGAGGCGATCAACGGTCTCGCCCACTCCCCCGACCCTGCGGCGTTCACCGCCCTCATCTCCCTGTCCTCCGAAGTCGGGGAGGCACTCGGCACGAGCGCCCGCCTGCTCGCCGAGCACAATTCGTGGGCCCGCGTCGCCGAACTCGCCGACGTCAGCCGCCAGGCCGCCTGGCAACGCTGGCGCTGATCGCACCCGTCAGGAGGCACCATGAACGGCACCGAGGATCTCATCACCCGCGCCGAAGCGATCGCTCGGAAGGCGCACACCGGCCAGGTCGACAAGGCGGGCCAGGACTACATCGACCATCCGCGGCGGGTCGCAGCCAACGCCGCCGCCATCGCCGAAGAGCAGGGTCTGGACTCCGCCGATGCCGAGTTCGCGATCGCGGCGGCGTGGCTCCACGATGTCGTCGAGGACACCTCGGTGAGCGCGGAGGATCTGCGTCGTGAGTTCCCCGCCGAGGTGGTCGACGCGGTCGACGCGGTGACGAAGCGCAGCGGCGAGGCCGTCGAAGACTACTTCGCCAGGGTCCGGGCCGACCGGCTGGCCGTCATCGTCAAGACCGCTGACCTCGCCGACAACACCGACCCCGCCCGGCAGGCCGCGCTCGACGATGAGACGCGCGTGCGCCTGGCCGCGAAGTACCGTCGGGCCTATGAGCTGCTCGGCGTCGACCTGCTCGGGGAGGACGCCGACTGAGCCCGTCGACGACCCGCGGCAGGCGGTGCTGTCGGGAACCGCGCTGAGGCACCCTCGCATCGGCAATGGTGGTTGCGGTGTTCTGTGTTAGTGTTTCGCAGGCTTTCGGCCGGACGGCCCCGTCCGTGAGCCCGGCGCCTGACGGGTGGTCCCTGCCGCCTCGGCGCTCTCATCCCCATCCCCCGGCTCGCCTCGAGTCGACGACGAAGAGGACACAGATCCATGACAGCCAACCAGACTCCCACCCCGGTGAGAGCCTACGGCCCCTCGGTCAGTCAGCTCCGCCACCGTGCCGAGATGCCGATGCTCGTCCTCGGCATCGTGCTCACTGCGATCGTCTCCATCGGCGCGCTCACCTACCTGCTCCTGGGCCTGCGCCTCGATGAGTGGGCCGTCGGCATCCTCATCGGCCTGTTCGCGCCGATCGTCAGCTTCATCTACATCCGCTATCTCTTCTGGTCGCAGATCTCCAACGGCGTCGAGGTCACGGATGAGCAGTTCCCGGAGCTCTACCGGGTCTACCACGATCTCGCCGTGGAGATGGGCTTCGGTGCCGGCACGGGACGGATGTCGACGATCCCGCAGATCTACGTCATCAACGGCAACGGAATGATGAACGCCTACGCATCGAAGTGCCAGCTGCAGCGCGGCTATGTCGTCGTCTACAGCGACATCGTCGATCTCGCGTACATGTACGGTGACTTCGGGGCGCTGCGCTTCATCATGGCCCACGAGCTCGGGCACATCAAGTGCGGTCACGTGAACCTGTGGCGCAACGGCATCCAGCCGATCCTCGCCCTGCTGCGGCTCTCGCCGACGCTGTCGCGCGCCCAGGAGTACACGGCTGATCGCACCGCGTCGTTCTACGCCCCGCAGGACGCGATGAAGCTCATCGCCCTCTTCGCCGGCAAGAACATGGCCAAGCACGTCGACGTCGACGCCTACATCCGCTCGGTCGATCGGCACAAGAACGGGTTCTGGCTGCGTCTGTCGAACTTCCTCGCCGGTCATGCCGTCGGGTTCCGCCGGATGAAGGCGCTCAGTCTCGTCAAGACCCAGGGGTGGAATGTGCAGGGCAAGATGCTCTGAGGCCGGCCGAGGCTCACGAGCCTCCCAGCCTGTATGTGATGACTGACACACGCCGGGGTGGAAGAATGAAGGCGTGCGCTCAGTCCTCGTCTCGGCGAATGCCCTCGGATCCGGTCGTCCTCTGCGTCTGCTGCTGTGGCCTCTGCTCGCCGCCGTCGCAGTCTTCATCCTTGCGCTGGCGGTTCTCGCCCCCGCGCTCGCGCAGCTCGAACGCTCCATCGCCGCGAGCAGTCAGCCCGGGCCTCCGGCGGACGAGTCCGCGGCGGTGAGCGTCGAATCGCCGCCGAGCTTCTCCGTCGCCGTCGGGGTCGATGACACGGTCTCAGAGATGCCGGCCCTGCAGAGCGCCATGGTCGACTACCTCGCGTTCTCCGACGAGTATGCCAAGCGCCTCAAGGAGGGTGCCCTGGTTGAGGAGTTCGGAACCGAGGAGCGTGTGCTCTCCCCCGCCGGGGCCCGCGCTCAGGTCGAGGACGGGACGTCCGTTCTCGCGGTGGTCCTGCCGGCGCAGCTGACACCGACGGTGCTGTCGGACATCCGCGACTACTCCGCGGGACGGCTCGCTGAGGCACCGACGTATCCGATCACGATCGTCGCCGGACCGCAGGCCCTCAACGAGGACCGCTTCATCGTCTCGAAGTACGAGGACGAGGTGGTTCGGCAGGCCAATGAGTTCGTCGCCGACCAGATCCGCACCGTCGCCGGCGAGCTCACGTGCGATCCTGCCGGCAGCAGCCTCGACTGTGCCCGGTCGACCGATGAGACCGCGCGGGCGTTCGAGCGCCCATTCACGACGACCGTCGACGAGGTGTCGGGCCCTGACCCGGTCGACTACTTCGGCCCGGACGCTGACGGTGCGGCAGCGATGCCGTCGGCTGGGGACCCGCCTGAGGCGACCGCCCAGGTCAACCCCGTCGCCGAGGATGTTGTCAGTGATGAGCCTGCGTGGGCGTCGTCCGCGTGGATGCCGTCCGTGGTCATCGCGTCGGCGCTCGCGGCACTGACCTTGGCATTGACGGCGTCGTTCGTCGTCAATCGGGCGGCGGGGCTGAGCATCGTCCTCGTCGGTCCGTGGCGCACGATGCGCACGCAGCGACCGTTCCCCCGGCAGACTCTGCTGAAGATCAAGCTGCTCATCGGAGCGGTCGGTTCGGTGGTGCTCGGTCTGGCCGCGGCCATCGCGGCAACCGGTATCGGCACGTTCGTCTTCCAGCATGCCGGTGGACATGCGGAGGTGCGCTTCGTCGCGGTCCTCGTCTTCAGCGGTGTGGTATCCGCGATGCTCGTGAGCATCGTGCTCGCGAGCAACGACCTGGCCGGCACAGTGTTCGGTGGCTTTGCTGCCCTGGCTGCGGTCATCGTCGTCGCGGCGAACTCGGGACTGCCCCGCCTCCTCACCCTTCCCGTCAGCGATCTCGACCTGGCGATTCAGCTGGAGATGCTCGTGTCATTGGGAAGCCCGACGACCCTGCTCGCCGAGATCGTGCCGACGCTGCTGGGATTCGCCGTCGCGACGGTCGTCGCTGCAGTGGCTGGCGTTGTCGGAACCCGCTTCTACGACCGTGCGCACAGCACGAAGGTCGACGTGCGGTGAGGTTCCGTCGCGTCGTACGGTCGACATGACGGTGCTCTCTGGTGTTGCCGTCGTACGCATACCCGTCTCCCCCTAGATTCTCTGGACCCTGTCGGGCTGGTGACTGTCAGAGGTCCGAGGGGCTGTCCGGCGGCGTGAAGTAGCGCCTCCGAAGGAGATGGAGGACAAGCCAGACGACGGCGCCGGCAATGACCGCGGTGACCACCAGATCGATGATGTCGGTACCACGACTGAAGAAGCCTGGAACCACGAACGCGAGAACGCAAACGCTCAGCAGTGCGGCACCCTGCGGAACGCTGCCGACGAAGCTCTTGACCTCGGGCCGGAGGCCCCTGGATCGGAAGTACCACCAGACACCTCCGGCGGCGAGCGTCGAGAGGACCATGAGGACCCCTATGCCGTTCACAATCGGCTGCTGGCGAAGCAGCGCTTTCACGATCTCCGCGAGAGACCCCCATGCGCACAGCGTGGTGACACCGAGCAGCACGGTGCAGGTCTTCGACGTCATACGGTTGCGCGCCTTTCGTTCAAACGGGCCCGTGGCGCGTCGTCCGCCGGGCCTGTTGGGAGCCGGAGTGTCCTCTCGCCGTCGTCGGCCATGTCTTCACGTCATTCACCGTAAGCAGGTGGCTTCGGCATGGTCAATTGCTGCGCCGATCCGGTGCGTCATCACCGGCCCGCACGCCGCCGACGCGTGACTCGGCATCGGCACGCTTGACATAGCTAACCGTGCGCACAGCACGAAGGTCGACGTGCGGTGAGGTCCCGTCGCGTTGCAGGGTCTGGGGGACGAATCAGGCCGGCTGACTCAGCATGTCTGCTGGTCAACCGGCCTGTTGCCGAGCCGCCTGCGGGAATCGAACCCGCGACCTATTCATTACGAGTGAATCGCTCTGCCGACTGAGCTAAGGCGGCAACCGCACCAACTCTAGCCAATCCGAGCACCGCGGGTCAAAACGGACTACGGACCACCTCGGTGCCTGGAACCACCCACCCCACACGTGCGCGTGCATGCCGCTGATCTGCGGTTTCAACCGCCCCGACGACGGTGATCCGCGACTCTCCCACGACCTCCATCTGCTGGTGAGAACGGGTGCGACACGTGTCACACTCAACCGACCCGCTAACCTTGGGTGATACCGACTGCGAAACTGAGAGGCCGATTACGTGAGAGAGTTCGATTCGACAGAGTTCATGAGCGACTTCCAAGCGCTCATCGAGTGCGAATCGTTCTCCCATGACCCCGCGGCGCTGGCCCGCAGCGCCCAGCTCATCTCCCGCATCGGCACCGGCCTCCTCGGAGCCGCGCCGCACGTCATCGAGACCGACGGCCATCCGCACCTGCTGTGGCGCTTCGGCTCCGGAGAGCGCGAGGTCGTCCTCATCGGCCACCACGACACCGTCTGGCCGACCGGCACGATCGAGTCCTTCCCCTTCTCCGTGGCCGACGGGGTCGTCCGCGGGCCCGGTGCCGATGACATGAAGGGCGGAATCCTCATCGCCCTCTACGCCATGGCCCGACTCCGCTCCGAACGCGGCAGCCTCGACGGCGTGAGCGTGCTCATCACCTCCGATGAGGAGCTCGGCTCCCCCGGGTCACGGCAGATCATCGAAGACGAAGCGCGCGGCGCGAAAGCCGCCCTCGTCTTCGAAAGCGGCGCCCCGGACGGCTCGGTGAAGATCGCCCGCAAGGGCGTGGCGATCTACTCTCTCGAGGTCGCCGGTCTCGCCGCGCACGCCGGAGTCGAACCCGAGAAGGGCATCAACGCCACCGTCGAGATCGCCAACCAGGTCGTGTCGATCGCCGCCCTCCACGCCCCGACAGTCGGGACCTCCGTCGTGCCCACCGTCATGCGCAGCGGCTCGACGACGAACACCGTCCCCGCCGAGGCGGTCGTCGGCATCGACTCCCGTGCCGCAACCGTCGCCGAACAGGAGCGCATCGACGCCGAACTGCGGGCGCTCACCCCCACCGTCGCCGGTGCCCGACTCGATCTCAAGGGCGGGATCAACCGGGGTCCGCTCGAAGAGGAGATGGCACTCGGCCTCTACGCCCGCGCGCAGCGCCTCGCCTCGCACCTCGGCCACCCGCCGCTGCGGTCGGTGGCCGTCGGCGGCGGCTCGGACGGCAACTTCACCGCCGGAGTCGGGACACCGACCCTCGACGGTCTCGGCACCGTCGGCGGCGGCTCCCACGCACGCACCGAACACGCCCTGCAGGTGTGGATCCCCCGCCGCGTCGAACTCACCGCTGCCCTCGTCGGCGAACTCCTCGACGAGGACTGACCACAGCAGACTGTTCACGGCATCCGCCGCTCCGAGTCCGGCTCCATTCGTGCAGAGGACGGGCAAGACTCAGGCGGCACCGTCGCGGTCGGTGAGCAGCCAGGGATTCGACAGCAGCACGAACGCCGATTCGACGATGAGCACCGGTGACATGTTCGTGGCCAGACGCCGCCGCGCCTCGGCGATCGCATCGATGCGCAGCAAGGTGGTGTCCGCAGTGTCCCGGTTGCCCTGTTCGGTGATGAGTTCGTCCTCGCCGGCATTGATCCACCCGTCCCGCATGCCCAGCTGGTACATGAGGATGTCGCGGTAGAGACTCATGAGCTCGAGGAAGATCCGGTCGAGTTCGTCATTGCGGGCCCGCACCGACCGCCGCTTCTGCTCCTCCTCGAGCTTGCGGATCTGCGCTCGCGCCGACGGCGGAACGGTCTTCTCCCCGGCGATGCCGAGGGTCTCCATGAGGTCGCTGCGCTCCTTCGCATTGCGCTCCTCGACCCGGGCCTTCGCCGTCTCCGCGGCTTCGTCGACGATGCGCCCGGCCAGCCGGATCGTCGCCCCCACCGAGGTGAGTTTGCCCGGAATCGCGAGGATCTTCCTCCGCTCGTCGGCCGCGAAGTCGCTCAGCGCCATGTACTTCGCCCGACCGATGTGGTTCTGGGCGACGGCCGCGGCCCAGCGCGCCCGCTCGGGATCGACATGGTCGCGGTCGATGAGCAGGCTCGCCACGGCCTCACGTGAGGGAATGCGCAGGCGCACGGGACGGCACCGCGATCGGATGGTCGTGAGGACGTCGATGGGGCTCGGGGCGCAGAGCAGCCACACGGTCGCCGGCGGGGGTTCCTCGATCGCCTTGAGGAGGACGTTCGCGGTGCGCTCGGTCATCCGGTCGGCGTCTTCGATGATGACGACGCGCCACGGGGAGTTGACCGGTGCGGTCTGGGCCTTGCCGACGAGTTCGCGCACCTCGTCGATGGCGATGACCGACTTCTGCGTCGACATGATCGTCAGCGACTCGTGGTGGCCGGACATCACCCTGGCCGTGACATCATTGGGCGCCTCACCGCCGGAGATGAGCGCGGCCGCAAACGCTCTGGCCGCGTTCGACCGACCGGAGCCGGGCGGACCGGTGAAGAGCCACGCATGCGTCATCGCCGCCGGCGAATGAAGCGCGTACTCGAGTTGGCGAACGACGTCGTCCTGTCCGACGAGTTCGTCGAAGACGCTCACCGGGACCCTCCGGGACCGTTGAAGCGGTTGCGGTTGCGCTCCCGCTGCTGGCGCACACGCTCCCGGGCCTGCCGTTCGATCTCAGCCTGTGCCTGGAGGCGTTCGCGGCTCATCTGCCGGGCGCTGCGGGCCGGAAGCACAGTCGTGGCCGCTTCGTCGGAGCCGTTCGACTCCTCAGTCGCCGAGGTCTCGATGATCGTCGTCGGCGCCTCATCGGGATCGTCCTCGTCGGTCACCGGTGCCTGCGGCCGGAACGTGCCTGCCGAGAGCACCGTGGTCTCGGCTTCCTCTCGCTCATCCGGCGTCGCTGCGCTGCTCGTGCGCTGCTCGATCTCGACGGCGTCGTCATCGCCGACGACGTGGGCGGCTTCGGTCACCGAGTGCACTCGGGTCTCTGCCTCACCGTCGGTGACGAGCGGTCCCTCATCGCCATCCTCTGCGTCGGGACCATCGCTTGCCGACTCCGGTGTCCGCGCGTCATCGTTGGTTTTGGTCTCGTCGTCTGTGCTGCCCCGGTCCTCGGTGCTGCGACCGAGGAACGGCTCGCTCCGGTCGGCAGTCGTCTCGTCGGCATCCTCACGCAGGTCGGCACCGAGGTCGACCTTGTCGGTGGGAACGCTATCGTCATCATCGGTCGGTGATCCGACCTCGCTGACGGGGACGAAACGCGCCCGCGGACCGTCGGCGGACTCACGTGACGGTCGCTCCTCCGAGGCCGTTGCCGCAGACGCATCGTCTGCCGCGTCGCCCTCGGCGGTGCGGGTCGACTGTCCGACGGTCGGCGAGTCCTCGGGCACTAACGGGGCGGCCTGCGTCGCAGGCAGCACGCGCTCGCCGGTCCCCCGGCCAGCCTCATCGCGGCTGGGCGAATCGTCGTCCGCGCCACCGGCGGGTGAGGGCGTCGTGGTCTCAGCGCTGTCCGGCCCGTCGCTCTGCGGCCTGGGTGTTGCGGCGGCCGCCGCGCCTCCGACGGCCGGCGTCGCCGACTCGGCGTCGGTCGCGGAACCGGGGACCGCCTCGGCGACGGAGCCCTTCCTCAGGGTGTGCGGCAGGCGCGCATGCACGGCTGCGAGGATCTGCCCTGCCAGCTCCTCCTGGGTCACGGACGCGTCGAGGACGACATAGCGCTCGGGGTCCTTCTGGGCGCGGTTGAGGTAGGTCTGACGGACCCGCTGATGGAACTGCTGGTTCTCCTGGTCGAGGTAGTTCGACTCCCCGCGGGCGCTCATCCGGGCGGCGGCGACCTCGGGGTCGATGTCGAGGACGATCGTCAGGTGCGGGATGAGTCCTTCAGTGGCCCAGCGGCTGAGCGCGAGGATCGTCTTCGGGTCGAACTCGCGGCCGGCCGCCTGGTAGGCGACGGTCGAGTCGATGTAGCGGTCGGTGATGACGATGCTTCCTGCCTCGAGGCCGGGATCGACGAGCGAGGCCACATGGTGGGCGCGGTCGGCGGCGAAGAGGAGGGCTTCGGTGCGGGCGCTCGGCGGTTCGGCGTCGAAGAGCACCGAGCGGATCTTTCGCCCGAGTTCGGTGCCGCCGGGTTCCCGGGTCGCCTCGACGCTGTAGCCCTCGTCGGCGAGTTCACGGGAGAGTCGGGTGATCTGCGTGCTCTTGCCCGATCCGTCGCCGCCTTCGATGGCGATGAAGAACCCGGGGCCGAAGCGGTCGGCGAGGGCGCCGACGCCGTCCTTGTTCGCGTCCTCGGACTGGCTGGGCGGGCGGAAGCCGTGGACGATGTCGACCGAGAGTCCCTGCATGCCGTGCGGGTCGAAGATGCAGAGGCCGATGATGCCGGCGACGAGCGCGGCGAACCCGATGACGACGAACGCGACATCGGCCGGCGGCAGGGTGAAGATCGCGTCGGTGCTGATCGGGGCCACGGTGATGTCGGCGGCGTTGATGAGGAGGGCGATGAGGGCACCGCCGACAGCGCCGATGCGGCGGGAGAAGACGTAGACCTGGGAGCGCACGCCGATGCCGACGAGGAACGCGACGACGCCGGCGAGCACGACCTTGCCGGAGAGTTCGTCGATGGCGCCCGTGGCGATGAGGAGGACACCGGAGACCGTGAGCGCGAACGCCGAGACGCGCGGGCGGGACATGCCCGGCGCGAACGTCGGCCCCATCTCGAAGCCGATGGCCCATCCGAGGAGGGCGACGACGAGCATGAGCGCGTACCCGGCCTGACCGAACTCGTGTTCGACGGCGGTGGGTTCGGCGAGGATGAAGGTCGCACCGAGGACGCCGAAGAGGGCGATCGGGACCCACGGCTTCTCGATGCTCGCCGGGGGCCTGGCGACCCGCGCCTTCGCGACCGGGAACGACCCGGTCGTCGACGATTCCGCGTGCAGTGCGCGTTCGGGCGTGAGGTAGATCATCACGGCGCCGATGACCATGGCGATGCCGACGAGCAGGCTCATCCAGCCCAGCGCACTCGTTCCGGCCACCGCCCCGCCCATGATCTGGAAGGAGCAGGCGAGGAAGAGGAGGACGGTGGCGGGAACGCCGACCCGGCGCCACGGCTTCTCGTTCGTGAAGGGGGTGAGGCTCATGAGGAGGCCGATGACAGCACCGAGGACGAGACCGGTCACCCAGGTCAGCCACGCGCTCGGGGCGAGGCTGAGGACGATGAGGAGGGCCGCCTCGACGACGGCGGAGATGCTCAGGGCCCGTTTGCGCACGGCCGGCCCCCGACCGGCAAAGACCTTCGACGGGATGAAGAGACCCGCACAGGCGAGGACGAAGACGATGAGCAGGGACAGGCTGCCGGCCTGATTGTCGAACTCGCCGGCGCCGAGGGTGTCGGCGAGCGTCGTGAACGCGCGACCGCTGACGGTCGTGAAGAACCCGCTGGTGCCGGCTACGACGTAGCTGATCGCGGCAAGGACGATGAGGGCGCCCCACACCGCGGTTTCGGTGACCAACCGGCCAGGAGCGCCGGGAAGTCGATGTCCTGTAGTCGTCAACATGCTCACGCCACTACCCTATCTTCAGGTGCTGACATATCTCTTGGAAGCCCCGTGAGTCTCGGCTGGCCTTCCGGTGAGTCCCGCCGGTGTCGGGTGCGCGGTCGCCGCCAGTGTCCGGCGTGTGTGGGCCATCCTCTACTCTTGATCCGTGACGACAGACCGTGAACCCGCACCGGACGATGCCGGCCCCACGACCGGAGACGACTCCCGCACCCCGATGGATCGCGTCGAGACCGAGGGCCTGTCCCCGATCGACGAGCTCGCGTTCGCCCGTGTCCTCCTCGACTCGGTCAAGGCCGGGCGCCGAGGCGCGACGCTGCGGCTCTACCGTCCCGCCCCGACCGTGGCCTTCGGTGCCCGCGACCGCTTCCTCCCCGGCTTCCCGGCCGCCGTCGAAGCCGCCCGCGACCACGGGTTCACCCCCGCTCTGCGCAGCCTCGGCGGACGCGCCGCCGCCTACCATGAGGGCTCTCTCGTCATCGATCACATCGAACCGAGCGATTCCTTCATCACGAACACCTCCGCGCGCTTCAGCCGCTTCGGCGAAGATTATGTCTCAGTGCTGCGCGGCATCGGCGTCGACGCCCGCCTCGGCGAGATCCCCGGCGAATACTGCCCGGGAGAGTACAGCGTCAACGTCGCCGGACGGATCAAGGCCATCGGCACCGCGCAGCGCGTCGTCTCCGGGGCGTGGCTGTTCTCGTCCTCGGTCATCGTCACCGACCCCGATCCGATCCGCGCCGTCCTCACCGACGTCGAGGCCGCACTGGGCGTGACGTGGGATCCGCTGACCGGCGGGGCGATCAGTGAGGTGCACCCGGAGATCACGGTCGATGCCGTCGCCGAGGCGTTCGCCTCCTATTTCGCCCGCGACTTCGCGCTCACGCCCAGTTCGCCGACGGCAGACGAACTCGCCGCCCTGCCCGCACAGGCCGCCGGACACGTGCTCTGAAGACGGTGGCGGCGGTGCCCTGGGAGATGCTCTGCACGCGGGGTCCGGGTGGGCGTCCGGTGGCGGGGAGACGCAAACGGACTTCACGGCGGCCTTCCGCGGCCACCCCGGATTGTGCGCCAGGTTCAGGGTGGAATCTGCTCCGATTTGACCCTGAACCTGGCGCACAACCACCGTCGTTGCGGCGCACACTCGATGTGAGGCCGCTTTTCGGCGGTCCGCCGACCGCTGAGCATGTGAAGAGCCCCCGGGTACGTACCCGGGGGCTCTCACTTGCGTGAAGCAGCGGCCTGACTCGAGGAGTCTGCGTCTTCACTGCTGGCCGGGGATTACGCAGCCTGCTTGAGCTCGCGCCTTCACTGCCGCCACATCGCGTTCCAACCGGTCCAGTGCCGCAACGAGATCTTCGTCGCCGCGATTCGACAGTCCCTCGGCGATGAACTGTCGCGTGAGCGCTGAGACGGACACTCCTGACTCCTCCGCGAGCGCCTGGAGCTTCTCAAGAACATCAACAGGGACTCGCACGGTCAGCAGCGGTGAGGCACTTCGATTCGATTTGCGCCACTCACCTTCTGCCAACTTGTCCCGGTAATCAGCGGTATCGGCATCCAATTCGGCGCGCAGTGCTGCGCGCGCCTCGGGAGGAACACTACCTTTCGTCATGACGGCTTCCTTCGTAGAGCTTGCGATGCGATTCATTGGCGGGCCAAGCATTGCCGCCGTAGAGCAGACCTTCGTGCCTGACAACGATGACGACCAGCACCTCTGCCCGCGTGGAACTCCACCCGATGTATCGATCAGATTTGCCGGATCTGCTGGCCGGATCAGGCGTCAGCAGGAGGGCTTCCGGATCATCGATTGCCTCCTCTGCCTCTGTCTGCGTGACACCATGGCGCCGCCACATGTGTGCAGCTGCGCGCGAATCCCACTCGATCGCCGTCACACAGAAAGTGTATGACATTCGTTATACAGTGCAATAGCCCTTTACGCCGCAGAGTTTCCTACTGCCCACTGGCAGTCAGCCGGATTGTGCGCCAGGTTCAGGGTGGAATCAGCTCCGATTTCACCTTGGAGCTGGCACACAATCACCGTCGATGCGGCACACCTTCGATGTGAGGCCGCTCTTCGGCGGTCCGCCGACCGCTGAGCATGTGAAGAGCCCCCGGGAACGCACCCAGGGGCTCTCGCACGCGCAGAACGCAGAGCAGTCGCCTGACTCGAGGAGTCCTGCCTCGCCGCCGGCCTCAGGCCGCCCGGCTCAGGGGGTCTTCGGCTTGGCCGCAGTCGTCTTCGAAGCCGTGGTCTTCTTCGCCGCCGTGGTCCGTGACGTCGTCGACTTCTTCGCCGCAGTTGTCTTCGCCGCGGTGGTCTTCGCCGTCGTCGACTTCTTCGCCGCGGTCGTCTTGGCTGCAGTCGTCTTCTTCGCCGCCGTCTTCTTGGCGGGAGCCTTCTTCGCCGGTGCCTTCTTCTTCGCCGGGCCCTTCGCACGCTTCTCGGCGAGGAGTTCGGCGCCACGCGCTGGAGTGATCGACTCGACGTCGTCATCCTTGCGCAGGGTCGCGTTCGTCTCCCCGTCGGTGACGTAGGGGCCGAAGCGACCGTCCTTGACGACCATCGGCTTCTTCGTCTCCGGGTCCTCGCCGAGTTCCTTGAGCGGGGGCTTGGCCGTGCGTCCGCCGCGCTGCTTCGGCTCCGAGTAGATCTTCAGCGCCTCCTCGAGGGTGATCGTGAAGATCTGCTCCTCATCGGTCAGCGACCGCGAATCCGTGCCCTTCTTCAGGTACGGGCCGTACCGGCCGTTCTGCACCGTGATGTCCGTGCCCTCCTCGTCCTGGCCGACGATGCGGGGCAGGCTGAGCAGCTTGAGCGCGGTCTCGAGGTCGATCGTGCCGACGTCCATCGACTTGAAGAGCGAACCGGTGCGCGGCTTGGGCTTCTTCGCGCCGCGCTTGGGCTTCTCCTCGGACTCGGGCAGCACCTCGGTGACGTAGGGGCCGAACCGGCCGTTCTTCGCCACGATCGTGTGCCCGGTCTCCGGGTCGACACCGAGTTCACGGTCGCCGTCGCCCTGGTTCTCGATGAGTTCGGCAGCCTTGGCGGCGGTGAGCTCATCGGGAGCGAGATCGTCGGGAATCGACACGCGCTTCGGGTCCTCGCCCTCGACCCCCGAGGTGACCTCGAGGTACGGGCCGTAGCGTCCCACGCGCAGGGCGACGCCGTCGCTGATGCGCACCGTGTTGACTTCGCGGGCGTCGATCTCGCCGAGGTCGTCGACGATCTCCTTGAGACCCTCGCGGTCGAGGCCCTTCCCGCCGAAGTAGAACCGGGCCAGCCAGGCCTTGCGATCCTCTTCGCCCATCGCGATGCGGTCGAGTTCGGATTCGAGATCGGCGGTGAATTCGTAGTCGACGAGTTCGGTGAAGTGATCTTCGAGCAGGCGGACGACGGAGAACGCCAGCCAGCTCGGCACGAGCGCATTGCCGCGGGAGGTGACGTAGCCGCGGTCCTGGATGACCGAGATGATCGAGGCGTACGTCGAGGGGCGGCCGATGCCGAGCTCTTCGAGCTGCTTGACGAGGCTCGCCTCGGTGAAGCGCGGCGGCGGGGCGGTCGTGTGACCGTCGGCGGCGACCTTGACGACGGAGAGCTTCTGGCCCTGCTCGACCTGCGGCAGGCGGGATTCGCCGGACTTCGTGTCGTAGCGGCTCGCGTCCTGACCCTCCTCGTAGGCGGCGAGGAAGCCGCGGAAGGTGATGACGGTGCCCGAGGCGCTGAAACCTGCCTCATGGCCGTCGCCGAGGTCGGCTGCGACCTTGATCGTCGCCGTCGAGCCCTTCGCGTCGGCCATCTGACTGGCCACGGTGCGCTTCCAGATGAGGTCGTAGAGACGGAACTCGTCGCCGCTGAGCGACTTCGCCACCTGCGCAGGCGTGCGGAACGAGTCTCCGGCGGGACGGATCGCCTCGTGGGCCTCCTGCGCGGACTTCTGCTTGCTCGCGTACTGGCGCGGGGACTGCGGGACGTACTCCGGACCGTAGAGCTCGGTGACCTGGCGTCGGGCCGCGGCGATCGCCTGCCCGGACAGCGCCGAGGAGTCGGTGCGCATATAGGTGATGTAGCCGTGCTCGTAGAGCGACTGGGCGGTGCGCATCGCCTGGCGGGCGCTCATCCGCAGCTTGCGGCCGGCCTCCTGCTGCATCGTCGAGGTCGTGAACGGGGCGGCGGGCCGCCGCGAGTACGGCTTCGATTCGACGCCGGAGACGGTCAGCGCGTTCTTCGCCGGCCCCGCGAGCAGGGTTGCGAGCTCTTCGGCCTTCGCCTGGTCGACGACGACGGCGGACTTGGTCTTCAGCTCGCCCTTGTCGTTGAAGTCGCGACCGCTGGCCACCCGCGACCCGTCGAGGGTCGTGAGGTTCGCGGCGAACGGGTTCGACCCGTCGGGCAGTCCGAGATCGACGTCGAGGTCCCAGTAGTCGGCGGAGACGAACGCCATGCGCTCGCGTTCGCGTTCGACGACGAGCCGGGTCGCGACCGACTGGACGCGGCCGGCGGACAGGCCGGCGCGGACCTTGCGCCACAGCACCGGGGAGACCTCGTATCCGTAGAGGCGGTCGAGGACGCGGCGGGTCTCCTGCGCGTCGACGAGGTCGATGTCGATCTCGCGGGTGTTCTCGAGTGCCCGGGAGATCGCCTCGGGGGTGATCTCGTGGAAGACCATCCGCTTGACGGGGATCTTCGGCTTGAGCACCTCTTTGAGGTGCCACGCGATGGCTTCGCCCTCGCGGTCCTCATCGGTGGCGAGGAAGAGTTCGTCGGCGTCCTTGAGCAGGCGCTTGAGTTCCGTGACCTTCTTCTTCTTGCCCGGATCGACACGATAGTAGGGGTCGAAGCCGTTGTCGACGTCGACGGCGAACTTCCCGTACGGCCCCTTCTTCATGTCGGCGGGCAGCTCCGACGGCGTCGGGAGGTCGCGGATGTGTCCGACTGAGGCCTCGACGTCGTAGCCGTCGCCGAGGTACCCGACGATCGTGCGCGCCTTCGTCGGGGACTCGACGATGACGAGACGACGGGGCTTCTTCTCGGTTGTGGCCACGCTCACTCATTCCTTTCGGGGCACGGGGTGATCGACGAGATGGTCGATCCGAGCCAATGTAACACTGTTGTTGTCCGGGTTCTTCCCGGGGTGCGTTGGCGGTGGCCCATACTGTGGCATCCGCGTCCCGTCGTGTCAATCGCCGCCGGGAAGCAGCATGCCGGCCGCGACCAGCCCTCTGACCTGGGCGATGAGCTGGTTCCCCAGCGCCGCCTCGTCGACGCCGAGGAGCTGGGCGAGCGCCGCGGCGGTCTGGCGCAGAGTGAGACTGCCGTCGGCGACGGAGAGGAACCCGGCCAGGGCCGTGTCGACGTCGATGACGCGTCCGAAGCCGATGCCCTGTTCGACGGTGATCGACGTCGGGTCCGTCTCCCCCGGCACGAAGTGCCGATGCTCGACGAGGTCGGGTGAGCGGGTGAATGCGGTGGCCGCGATCTCCTCGTCACCGGCGGACTCCGCCCAGGCACCGAGTTCGTGGATCGTCTGGACGAACGCGCCGATTCCGTGGGGGTTCGTCGCCGGCGCCGAGGTGATGCGCACCCGCGCGCGGAACGCCGGCACAGCCCCCGCCTCGGCGAGGTCGGTCCGACCCAGGGTAGTGCCGGTGGCCTGCGGGGAAAGTGATGAGGAATCGTTATCTGCCCGGTGCATGAGGACGTAGCCGAAGACGATCTCCGTGACCTTCCGGGAGGCGAAGTCGTCCAACCACGCCGAGGTGGCTGCGTTCCACTCGGCACTCGCGCGGGGGATGCCGCCGTCGCGGATCCAGGTCTCGGCGTAGGTGACGGGGTCGAGGATCTCGCGTTCGATGACGAACACGGAGGTCTCCGCGGCCGCGGTAGAGGTGTCGCGGGAGTCCCTGGCTGGGGTGGCAGTGGCGGTGTCATGGGAGGCAGCAGTCGCAGTGGTGGTGTCGTGGGAGGCGGTGGGCTCGCGAGTCCCGTCGGCAGTGCTGCTGACCCAGGTCTCCGGACCGCTCGTCGAATCGGGCGTGACCTCCCAGTTGCCCAGGCACACGGCTCGACCGCCGGGGGCAAGGACGGAGGGGATCTCGGTGAAGAGCTCCCGGACGAGCCGGTCGGCGCGCATCCCGCCGTCCCGGTAGTCGAACGCGGGCAGCGCTGCATCGGCCTCCGCACCGCGCGGGGTGATGACGAACGGCGGATTCGACACGAGGAGGTCGACGGTGCTGTCGATGGGGTCGAGCAGCGATCCCTGACGCAGGTCGAGGTTGGTGACCCCGTTGAGCGCGGCGCCGAGTGCGGTCAGGTGCAGGGCACGGGCGGAGATGTCGGTGGCGATGACGCGGTCGGCATGCCGGGCGAGGAGGAGTGCCTGGATGCCGCAGCCGGTGCCGATGTCTGCGGCGAGCGCGACGTGGTCGCGCGGGGTGAGAGAGACAAGTGTCCGTCCCGCGCCCCCGACGCCGAGGACGAAGTCACCGTCGAGGACGTCCGGGCTGGTCAGGGTGCCGTGGTCGCTGACGAGGTAGAGGTTCTCATCCCCCGGTCGCAGACCGCGCGGGACGCCGACGGGAAGGTCGAACGGGGCGACGGCGAACGGGGCGGTGACGAATGAGGCGGAGGCGTCCCGTGTGGAGGAGTCCCGGTCTCGGTCATCGCCGGTGCCCGGACCGGAGGCGTCAGCGAGGAGGCCGAGGTCGAATGCTGTCGCACAGTCGGCTGCGCCGAGCGCCGCCTCGAGAAGGGCGGTCGGCAGAGTGTCGCGGAGGAGGAAGGTGAGCGCGAGCACGGCGAGCCGCTCGTCGAACGACAGGTCCGCCGACGCCGCCTCCGTGGCGGAAGCCTCACCCGCGCCGCTCGGCGAGTCTGAGCTGCTCGGCGAGTCCGTGCCGCCACCGGGCCCGGTGTCCGCGCCCCTCGCCCTGAGTACCTGCCGGCAGTGGCGGAGGGCGGGGGCTGCGTTGTTGCGGGCGAGCGCGTCGGAGACGGGTCCTCCCCAGAACTGCCGCAGCCGAGGCTCGGTGTACCCCGCCGCATAGAGCGCAGCACCGAGCCGTTCCGCGCCGGCACGCTGCTCGGCGCTCAGGGACGGAGTCCCGCTCCCGTCACCGCGGTTCCCCACCACAGTGGTGGCACGGCTGTCAGAGTTGTCACGACTGTCCGGGGTGTCACGAACGTCAGGGGTATCGCGAACGTCGGGGGTGCGGCTCACATCTGCTGTCTCTTCGGTCACAGGTGAATCCTAGTCACAGGCGACTGCGCCATACTGGGATCATGGCCGATTCCCCTCTCCACGACATCGTCTCCGGGTTCGGTGTCAGGGACGATCGGATCGTCCACACCCGCGATATTCCACAGCGGTTCGAACACGAGTCGGACTGGCCGGAGTGGGTCGATGAGGAGTTGCGGCACGCGACCCACGCGATCGGCGTCGACCGCCCGTGGCGGCATCAGGTCGAGGCGGCGCAGGCGGCCCGTGACGGCGAGGACGTCGTCATCGCCACCCCCACCGCCTCGGGCAAGTCGCTCGGATTCTGGCTGCCGGTGCTCGAGTCGATCCAGACGACGCGGGAGGGTCTGCGGACCTCCTCGGCGATCTACATCGCTCCGACGAAGGCACTCGCCGCCGATCAGCTGACGAAGCTCGAGCAGCTCATCGTCCGCGGTGTCCGCCCGGCGGCGTATGACGGCGACACGTCGCAGGCGGCCAAGGACTGGGCGCGCCGGCACGCGAACATCATCTTCACCAACCCGGACATGCTCCACCGCGGGATCCTTCCCCAGCACGAGCGCTTCGCCCGGCTGTTCAAGTCCCTGCGCTTCATCATCGTCGACGAGGCCCATCGGTATCGCGGCGTGTTCGGCTCCCATGTCGCGCTCATCCTCAGGCGGCTCCTGCGCATCGCCGCTCACTACGGCGCGCATCCGGTCGTCATCGGCGCCTCGGCGACGATGGCGCAGCCGGATGCGGCGTTCGCGCGGCTGACCGGGCGGCCGGCGCACCCGGTGACCGAGGACGCCTCCCCGCGTGCCGCGGGCAGCTTCGCGCTGTGGGAGCCGCCGGTGTCACCCGACGGTGATCGTCGCAGCGGACTCGCCGAGGCGGCCGACGTCCTCACCGACGCGATGTGCGCAGGCTTCCGCTCGATCGCGTTCATCGCCTCCCGCCGCGGCTCGGAGGCGCTGGCGTCAACGGTCCGCGAGCAGGTGGGAGCCGTCGATGACTCCCTGACCGGCAAGGTCGCCGCCTATCGCGGCGGATACCTCGCGGAGGAGCGCCGCGCCTTGGAGGCGGCTCTGCGGTCGGGGCGTCTGCTCGCGGTGGCATCGACGAATGCCCTCGAACTCGGCATCGACATCTCCGGACTCGACCTCGTCATCATCTCCGGCTGGCCCGGCACTCTGGCCTCGCTGTGGCAGCAGGCCGGCCGTGCGGGCCGGGCCGGACAGAAGTGGATGGCCGTCTTCATCGCCCGGGACGACCCGCTTGACACGTACGTCGTCCACCACCCGGAGGTCATCTTCGACGCTCCCGTCGATGCCGGGGTCATCAACCCCGGAAACCCGTATGTCCTCAGCGGGCATCTGTGCGCGGCCGCGGCCGAGGTGCCGCTGACACCGGCCGACCTCGCCCATTTCCCCGACAATGCCGCCGAGGTCGTCGACGACCTCGTCGAACGGAAGATGCTGCGGGCAAGGCCTGCCGGGTGGTTCTGGGCCAAGGACATGCCCGCCACCGACCTCGCCGACATCCGCGGCACCGGCGGCGGTCAGTTCCGCCTCGTCGAGGCGAGCACGGGAACGCTGCTCGGCACCGTCGACGAGGCGGGCGCGCACACCGGTGCCCACCCGGGAGCCGTCTACACGCATCAGGGCACGGACTTCCTTGTCGCCGACCTCGATCTCGACGAGAGAGTCGCGTTCATCGAGCGCGCCGAGGTCGACTACACGACGCAGCCGCGGTCGACGACGGAGATCTCCATCGTCGACACCGCCTCCCAGCGCACCCTGCCGTCGGGGGTGACCGTGGCCAGCGGCACCGTCGACGTCACCGATGAGGTCATCGCCTACCGGATGCGGGCGAAGCGCGGTGGTGCGATCATCGCCGAACACGACCTCGACCTGCCCGAGCGCACCCTGCGGACCTCGGCGGTGTGGTGGACGATCCCGCAGGCTCTCCTCGAGGAGACGGAGGTCCTCAAGGCCGATCTGCCCGGAGCCGTCCATGCCGCCGAGCACGCCTCGATCGGCCTGCTGCCGCTCTTCGCCGGGTGCGACCGCTGGGACATCGGCGGGGTCTCGACGGCGCTGCACGCCGACACCGGCATGGCCACGGTCTTCGTCTACGACGGACTGGCCGGCGGGGCCGGATTCTCCGAGCGCGGCAGCGAGGTCATCGAGGAGTGGCTCGGCGCCACCCGGGATGCGATCGCGGCCTGTGAGTGCGTCGACGGCTGCCCGTCGTGTGTGCAGTCGCCGAAGTGCGGCAACGGCAACGAACCGCTCGACAAGGCGGCCGCCCTGCGCCTGCTCCGCGGCGTCCTCGACTGAGGCCACCGGCGTCGACACCGGACGCTGTCATCGACACCTGAGGTCGCGGTCGCCCGCACCCGACGCCAGGGCCCCGCAACGACAGCCCATTCCCTACCGTCCCGCCACAGCCTCCTCCCGCACCGCCGGCAGAGGACCGGGGATGTCGACGTCGACCTCGACGAACGCACTCTGCTGCGCGCTCGAGGCCCGACAGTCCCGCAGCGTCGCACCGTTGCGCTCGGCCACCTCCTTCGCCGTCTCGCAGGGGTCGCCGGTGGTCAGACCCCGCGCGGCGTCCGCGGCGGCAAGCGCTGCGAGATCGGCGGCGGCCTGAGCCGTGCTGTGGGCGACGAACGCCTGGCTGAGGGCCCCGATCGCCGTGACGAAGGCGACGATCATCCCGCACAGCCCGATGACGATGTTCGTCATGACCCGTCTCCCCGTCCGCCCTCGGAACGCGCCGTCGCCTCGGCGCTGACCTCGTCGAGGAAGAAGATCGCGTCGGGCAGGGCGATCGTCACGGTCACGGTCGCATACCCGCCGTCGGTGCCGACGGTGACCGTCGAGGACGTACCCGCGTGCTTCTTCGCCTCGTCGACGACGGCGGCCCGCGGTTCGCCGCGAGCGATCTCACGTGCGGCCGACCGCGCGGCGTCGAAGGCTCTCAGCTGGGAGAATCCCACGGCGGCGGCTCCCGCGAGCACGACGACGAGCAACACGAGGGCCGGGAGGACGACGGCGAACTCCGCGGTCGCCGTGCCGGCGTCGTCGTGACCGCGGGACCCGGGCGCGCGCATGTCAGGCGCCGAGGCCGAGGGCTGCCTGGATGACGCCGGTGACGAGTTCCTTGATCGGCTCCGATTTGAGGATGACGACGAGAAGCGCGGCGAAGCCGCAGGCCGCGAGCGTGGTGATCGCGTACTCCGCCGTCGTCGCCCCGGTGTCGGCACCCCACCCCGCGTCTGCCCGCAGCGCACCGTCGAGGTGGTCATCCGCTCCGGAGTGGTCGGCCGGCAGGCGGTCGGTTCGCGGCGCCGATTCGAGCGACGACGCGGTGTCGGCGCTCGTCCCGGAACCGACGGAATCGCCGCCGGCCGCCGGTGCGGGTCCACTCCCCCACGCGGGATAAGTCGGCGCGGTGCCTGTGCGGAATGTGTCTGTGCCGGTGGTGTCTGTGCTCATGGTCTCCTCCTCGAGGACGGTTCCGCACACTCTGCGCGGACGGACCTCCAGACTGGTCAGCGAGCACCGCGGAGGTCGAGGCCCGAGAACACCCCTGTGGACTCCGCTCGAGCGTCCACAGGCCCAGCGCACACGAGTTCGCGACTCGTCCACAGGCGACTGCACGCAAGTCAGTACGCGAGCCACTCCCAGGTCGGACTCTGCTCGATGAAGTAGTCGACGATGCTGCTCACCCGCCGCGGCACCGGATGCCCGGTCTCGTAGACGGCGACGATCGAGTTCGGCGCCTGAGGATCATCGATGGGGATGTAGGCGATGCCGTCGTCGGAGTCCCGGCCCTCGGCCTCCGAGCCGATGTTGCCCACCGAATAGCCCAGCCCCCGGCGCACAAGTCCGCGCACCGTCTCCGGACTCGCACTCTCCCAGCGGACATCGGGCTCGACTCCGGCCCCGCGGATCATCGCCTCGACCCTGTCCCGCGACGGCGGCTGGTTGAAGAGGATGACCGGCATCTCGGCGACCTCGCGGAAGGCGATCTCCTTGCGGCCGGCCAGCGGATGGTCGGCCGCGAGGAGGATCACCTGGCGGAAGCTCGCGATCTCCTGCGCCGGCACCGTCGGCGGAAGCTGACCGCCGAAGGTGAGGACGAGATCGAGGCGACCGACGTCGAGCTCTCGCCGCAGATCCCCGGTCGCCCCTTCGGTGAATGAGATGTCCAACCCGGGATGCGCCTCGGCGAAATCACTGATCAGCTGCGGCAGCAGATACGGCCCGAGCGGGAAGATGCACCCGACCCGGACCGAACCGACGATCGTCGACTGGTCCCCCATGGCGACGTCGGGGATCTCGCGGGCCAGATCGAGCATCGCCCGGGCCCGCGACACCAGGGCCGTCCCCGCGCTCGTCGGCCGAACCCCGGCCGTGCGACTGCGCACGAGCAGACGGGTGCCCACGGCCCGCTCGAGTTCGTTGAGCGCCGTCGACACCGTCGCCTGCGTGACGCTGCACGTGCGCGCCGCAGCCGTGATCGACCCGTCGTCGAGGGCGGCGAGGAAGTATTCGAGCTGGCGCAGCGTGATGTCGCTCATTGAGATTCCCTATGTGCGTTCGACATTTAATTAATTGGATCAATTTTATGACCTCGGCCACACTGGATGAAACCCCGACACCGACGAGAGGTCACCACCATGCCATCCACCAGCTCCACTGCCACCCGCGTCATCACCCTGGGCGTGGCAGGCGGACCCCGCTGGTGGCCGGCCACCGCCTCCGAAGAGCCCTCGGGCATTGCGACCGCCGTCGTCGTCGGCGACGCCTTCTACCTCATCGACGCCGGCTCGGGCACCGGCCGCAACCTCGTCCGGGCGGGCCTGCCGATGGAGCGGATGCGGGCGATGTTCCTCACCCACCTCCACTCCGACCATGTCGCCGCCCTCCCGAGCCTGCTCCTCTTCAGCAGCTACGAAGCCAAGAGCGAGAACAGCGACCCGATCCGTATCATCGGCCCCGGTGACCGCGGCACACCCCCTCCTCTGTCGGAGCACGCCGCAGCGTCCGACGGCACGGCCGCCCGCACCCCGCTCTACCCGGAGAAGCCGACGCCGGGCACCGCAGACATGGTCGACCTGCTCTTCCGCGCCTTCGCCACCGACCTCAACGACCGCTACCTCGACGGGCTCAAACCCACCGCGAAGCAGCTCTTCACCGCCTCCGACATCGCGGTGCCCACGACCATCGGCTATCACCCCGATGACGATCCGGCCCCGGAGATCAGACCGTTCGCGATCTACGAGGACGATCGCGTCCGAGTCCTCGCCACCCTGGCACTCCACCCACCCGTGGCACCGGCGTTCGGCTTCCGCATCGAGACCGATGACGGCGTCGTTGCGATCTCCGGGGATACGACGTTCACCCCGAACATGATCGCGCTCGCCGACAATGCCGACATCCTCCTCCACGAGGCGATCGACGAAGAGTGGATCGACGCCGTCCACGGCTCGCCGACCGACCCCGTCGCCCGCGCCTCACGGGCCCACCACCTGAGGTCCCACACGACTGTCGCCGATGCACTGAGGGTGGCTGACTCCGCTTCAGCCAAGCAGCTCCTCCTCCATCACATCGTTCCCGGTAACAACCGGTCGAGCATCCAGGCGCAGCTGTCCGCGGTTCGGAACTCGCGGGCATCCATCCCACACGACCGAGACGAGTTCATCCTGCGCTGACACCGGTTCGGAGCCGCCACCTCGGCGAGCGACTCCGGATCACCATCACGACGGTGCCGACCCAGCGCACCACTGACCGGCCGCACCACCGGGCCACCGCACCCGCACCGTCGCCGCACACCGCGCTGACGCTCCACCCTGCGCCGATGCCTGCCTGCACGTTCGACGATCTGCACTCCTGGCAGAGAATTCCGCACGATCCGAGGAGAATCCCGTGACCCAGCCCTCTGCACCCCTGCCCGAAAATCCGCCCGCACACACCCCGGACCCCAAGGAAGTGCGCACCGTGCTCGCCTCCGGCTTCATGGGGACGATGCTCGAGTACTACGACTTCATGCTCTACGCGACGGCGGCCAGCCTCGTCTTCGGGCCGCTCTTCTTCTCCGGTCTCGGCCCGCAGGGGGCGCTGCTCGCGTCGTTCTCCACGCTCGCCGTCGGCTACCTCATCCGTCCGCTCGGCGGCATCATCCTCGGTCACTTCGGCGACAAGATCGGACGCAAGCCGATCCTCGTCTTCACCCTCGCCCTCATCGGCGTCGCCTCGGTGGGCATCGGCCTGCTGCCGACGACGCAGGACGGCAACTACTTCGGTGTCTTCGCCCTCGTCTTCCTCCGCGTCCTCCAGGGCATCGCCGTCGGCGGTGAGATGACCGGAGCCGCCCTCATGGCCGTCGAGCACGCCCCGGAGAAGAGCCGCGCCTTCGCCGGCGCGATCGCCGTCTCCGGCGGTCCCGCGGGCACCGTGCTCGCCGCCCTCGTCGTCGCGACGACCGCCGTCATCTCCGGCGATGACTTCCTCGTCTGGGGATGGCGCGTGCCGTTCCTCCTCAGCGCTGTCCTCGTCGTCGCCGCGTTCATCATCCGCCTCAAGGTCACCGAGTCGCCGCTGTTCGAGCAGCTCGAGGAGGAGAAGAAGGAGAAGCGCCTGCCGATCCTCGACGTCTTCAGCAAGCACCTGAAGACGATCCTCATCGGTGTCGGCGTCTACACCTCGATGGTCTTCACCCAGCAGATCGTCACCGTCTACGGTCTCGCCCTGGCCACCCAGAACGGCGTCGACGTCTCCGACTCCCTCTACCTCAAGGCCGGCGGAGCGCTCGGCCTCATGCTCACCACGGTCCTCTTCGCCCGCCTCAGCGACCGGATCGGCACGACGAAGGTGCTGATGATGGGCGCCATCGCCGGCGGCGTCCTCGCGATCCCCATCCTCCTCATGCTCAGCAACGGCACCGTGTGGGGCTTCGTGCTCGCGATCGTGCTCGGCAACGTCATCATCCAGGGCGCTCTCTACGGACCGTTCGCGGCCTTCATCGCCCGGCGCCTGCCGACGGCCGTGCGCTTCACGGGCACCGCGCTGGTCTACAACATCGCCTCGACCCTCGGCGGGCTCGCCCCGACCGTCGCAGCGGCCCTGGCCGTCGCCTTCGCCGGCAGCGTCCTGCCGCTGGGCTTCCTGTGGATCGTCGTCGCGCTCATCACGGTCCTCTCGCTCATCGTCGCCCCGAAGTCCGGCCCGGCAATGGTGCACACCTCGCGACCGGTGACGATGGACCGCCACGGCATCAAGCGCTGAGGTCGGCATCAGAGGCCGGCGGCTCACGCTTCAGGTGCCCTGCCGCCGAACCTCGTCAGCTGCCGGTCCGAGGGGGCGTCCCGATCCCGGGACGCCCCCTCGGACCGGCAGCTGCGCCCAGAAACATTCTTGCGAGTCAGCCGGACCAGTCGTCGCGCAGGATCGCCATGATGACCTCGTCGTGGCGGCGGCCGTTGAAGAACACCGCCTCGCGCAGGCGGCCCTCTTCGACGAATCCGGCGTTCGCGTATGCGGCGATCCCGCGAGTGTTGAAGGCCCAGGTGCGCAGCTCGACACGGTTTAGTCCCAGCTGCAGGAAGCCGTAACGCAGGGTCAGACGGACGGCGTCGGTGCCATAGCCGCGCCCGTGGAATTCAGGTCCGAGGATGATCGCCAGGGTGGCGGATTGGTTGATGGCGTTGCGCCCGAATAGCGTGACGTGACCGATGAACTCACCACTCTCGATGAGCTCGATGCTGAAGCCCACGGAGCTGCTGTCGGTATTCGCACTCCACTGCAGGAACTGCTCAGACACCGCACCTTCGGGTCGCGGCAGAACGGTGGCATTCTGAAGCACGACGATTGCGGGATCGAACCACCACTGTTCAAGGTACGGCAGGTCCTCCTCGCGCAGGGGACGCAGCCGAACGGACTGCCCGGCGAAGAGGCTCTGCGCGTACTGTGCGGCCTCGTCGACATCGTCAAGGCAGTGGAACGGTGGAACTGAAGGCATGGGGCGACCTTATCAAGAGCTTCCGAGGGGTCCGATCCAGCTGCGAGCCGCGTCCCCCACCGCGTGGATCACCGGCGCATGGATCACTGGCGCAGGAGTCCACGATGAACCGCTGAGCGAAACTGTCTGCCCCGGCACCGAGTCAGAAGAACACCGAGGTGAGATCGGTCAGCAGGGAGATGACGACGGGCACGACGGAGAGGAGGAGGAACGCCGGCAGGATGCACACGCCGAGCGGCACGACGAGGCGCACCCCGAGTGCGGCGGCCGCTTCCTGCCGCCTGCGCCGTGAGGAGTCCCGCAGCTCCCCGGCGACGGCTTCGATGAGCGGGGCCGGTCCGACCCCGGTGTGCTCGGAGAAGACGAAGACGTCGAGGACCGGTCGCAGCCGGTCGTCCTCGGACAGGTCGTCACCGCCGATCGTCTTCGCCCGTGCGATCCGCAGCAGCCCCGACCGGTCGCCCGTCGCCTCGGCGGTGAGGGTGAGCGCCACAGGGATCGGCAGTCCGGCGGTGAGGCAGATCGCGACGAGGTCGAGGTCGAATGCGAGCTGTTCGTCGGCGACCGCGGTCCGCTCATTCGCCGAGGCGGTGCCCCCGTCCCCGCTCCTCGCCGAGGCAGCCCCACCGGCCGTCTGACCGGCCGTCAGACCGGTCGTCCCAGGACCGGGACCGGACCGGCGGCCCGCCCGGACACCACCGCTGAGCAGCATCTCCAGCCGTCCCGCGGGGCGGGCGGTCCACAGCAGCACGGCCGCGGCGACGAGGAGTCCGACGAGGATCGCAGCCATCGTCCCTCAGCGCTCCGCCCGGGTCATCATCCGCATCATCCACCACCGGCCGAGCGCGTAGAGGACGATGCCGCCGCCGATGCTCAGCTGCCCCGGCAGACCGGTGAGGAGCGCGAGCGGGCGGACGCCGATGAGCAGGCCGAGGCCCATGCCGATGAGGGGAAGCCAGCTGAGGACCCGCACGGTGGCACGGGGTCCGGCCATCGCGATCCGCCGCTCCCGGCTCGCATCGAGGGCATCCCGCTGAGCAGCGGCGTAGCGGAGGATCATGTCGGCCGCGGGCGCCCCCGACCGCTCAGAGACCGTCCACACCGCAGCCATCCCGGTGAGCACCTCGGCGGCCGCGGCGGGCAGACCCTGACCGCGGGCGGCGATCGCCCGCCCGGGATCGTCACCGAGCGCGATCGCCCGGGAGATCGGACGAAGGCGATCGTCCTGCCCGGCCAGCGTCGCCATCACCGCCTGCGGGGTCATCCCCACCTTGAGCAGATGCGCGCAGCTCTCCACCGCCCCGATCGCCCACAGCTGGTCGGCCTCGGCCTCCTCCCGTCCGCGCCGCGCCAGTGATCGCGGTCCCGGCGGGCCGCCTCGGCGAGGGTCTGCCGCCAGGAGCTGGGCCAAGCGCGCCCGCGGATCGGGTGGGGCCGCGAGCACGATCCCGGCGGCGATGAGCACGGCGACGGTGAGGACGATCATGCCGACCGCGTCTCGAGGACGGCTTCGAAGCGGGCGAGCGCACGCCGGTTGAACTCCCCGGCCGACCGCGGGGAGGGTCGACCCCACACCGGTTCCATCGTCATCGTCTCCCCCTCCGGCCCGGTCGGGATCGCCAGCTCGGTGAGCCCGCGGTCGGAGCCGACCCGGCGGAGGTGGACGACGAGGTCGATCGCGGTCGCGAACTGCGCATGGACGGCCTGCGGACTCATCCCCGCGAGCGCCCCGAGCGCGGCCAGGCGACTGGGGACCGCCTCGGCGGTGTTCGCGTGGATCGTCGCGCACCCGCCTTCGTGCCCGGTGTTGAGCGCGGTGAGCATGTCCCTGACCTCCGGACCGCGGCACTCCCCGACGACGAGGCGGTCCGGACGCATCCGCAGGGCGTTGCGGACGAGATCGGTGAGCGTGACCTCGCCCCCGCCCTCGACATTGGCCTGCCGGGCCGAGAGCTGGACGACATGACCGTGGCCGATGATGAGCTCGCGGGAGTCCTCGACGACGACGATCCGGTGGGCGGGGTCGACGAGTCCGAGGAGCGCGCCGAGGAGGACGGTCTTGCCGGTGCCCGTGCCCCCGGAGATGAGGATGTTCGCCCGCGAGCGCACCGCCTCGGCGAGGAGGTCGTGCACGGCGGCCGGGATGAAGCCGTCGCCGAGGAGGTCAGCGACGGTGAACCCGGACCGTCGAGGCACCCGGAAGGAGATCGTCGTGTGGTCCCCGGAGATCGGGGGGACGATCGCGTTCATCCGCACCCCGTCGGGCAAGCGGACATCGACGAACGGACTCGAATCGTCGAGGCGACGCCCGCCGAGCGCGGCCAGGCGCACCGCGAGCGAGCGCACGTCGTCCTCGGAGCCGAGGGAGAGGTCGAGGCTGGTCGGCCCGGATCCGGTGTCGGCGAAGATCTCACGCGGGCCGTTGACGAAGACGTCGGTGGTGCCGGGCACCTCGAGCACGGCCTGGAGCGGACCGGCACCGGACAGCTGCGCGGACAGGCGGGTGACGAGATCGAGGAGGGCCGCCGAACCGAGCACCCGGCCGGTGCGCTGGACCGCCTCGGCGACGGCGGCGGTCGTCACCGGTCCGGGATTGTCGAGCAGGGTCTTGCGGACCTCGGCGACGAGGGAGGCGTCGAGCCATTCGCTCATCCGACCCACTCCCCGAGGAGCCGATCGACGAGGCGGCCCAGGCGCGCCCCGCCGGGGATGCCCTCACCGCGGTCGACGGCGGCGGAGAGTCCGCGATCGTCGCGGATGCTGCCGGCCAGACCGAGTCCGATCGAGTCGGCGAGGAGGTCGGAGTCGAGGCCGCCGGCTCCGGTCTCCCGGACGACGAGGCGCACATCCGGGTGCGAGTGGGAGAGCCGTTTGGCCACCTGTGAGGCGGCGACCGCGGAGCGGACCCGAGCGGGGGCGACGAGGAGGACGTGGTGGCAGCGCCGCGTCCACTGCGGCGGTGCGTGGCGAGGCAGGTCGACGATGACGAGATCGAAGGCCTGACCGGCGGCAGCGAGGACGTCGTCGAACACCTCCGGGGCGAGATCGAGGGTGTCATCGCGTCCCCAGGAGAGGATCGCGAGTCCGTCGTGGACGGGCAGGGCGTGGCGCAGCGCCGAGGGGCGCAGCTGGCCGCGGGAGGCGCTGAGGTCCGCCCAGCGAGGGCCGGGCACCTGTTCGGCGCCGAGGACGAGGTCGAGTCCGCCGCCGAGCGGGTCGGCGTCGACGAGGACCGTCGAGACCTCCTTCGCGGCGCGTCTGGCCAGGGCGCTGGCGAGCACCGAGGCGCCCGCTCCCCCGCAGCCGGCGACGATGCCGACGGTCACCCCGGGAGTGACCGGGGGCTCGACGGCGGCGATGATCCGCTGGCTCAGCCATTCCGCGGCCGAGGGCAGCATCGCGAGCTGTTCGACGCCGAGGGTCGCGGCTCGCCGCCAGGCCGATGCGGGTTCGTCTCCGTCGAGGACGACGAGGATGCGGTCGGCGCGGTCGGTCATGGGGACCTCGCGGACGTCCTCGCCGAGGAGGATGAGCGCCGCGCCCTGCCAGCCGCCGGAGTCCGGTGGCAGCACCGTGAGCTCGATGCCGATGCTCTCGGCAACGCGGGCGCACTCCTCGGTGATGGCGCCGAGGTTGGTGATGAGGGCGATCTGCATGCGCACAGCCTGCCCCCGGCGGTCCCCTCCCCGCCAGGGTCGGGAGTGGGCCTGTGGACAGAGCGGAGAAGGGGCGGCTCCTGTGCATCTGAGTCACAGGAGCCGCCCCTTCGGCGACGATGCGCGCATCACCACTGGTGACGGCGCTGAGCGTGGACGGCCCGGGCGGGATCGACCCGCGCTGTGCGCTGGGCCCGTCCACAGGCCCAGCACACGAGTCAGCCGCGCTGGATGCCCTCGATGTTGCGCAGCAGGCCCTCCTTGCCGTCGGAATCGCGGACCGTGAACGTCGTTCCGCGATCCTCGAGCGCGAGGAACCATTCGCCGGGGTAGATCGTGAAGACCGGCAGGCCGGTCTTCTCGTCGACGGCCTCCCGCGGCTCGGGCACGGCGAACCAGAAGGCCTGGATGACCCCCCGCTCACCCTCGTCCGCACCGCTGCGGTCGCTCGAGGCAGCCGCATCGGTCGACGCCGAGTCGGCAGACGAGGCACCCGTGCCGGCCGCAGGCGCACCGGTGCGGGCGTCCCTGTCGGAGTCCTCCCGGTAGTTCGCCATCGGCACGTACTGCGTCGGCTCGTCCGAGTCGGGCGGAGTCGTCCGCTCGCTGCTTCCGCTGCCAGCAGCACCGTCGCGCTCGCTCGGGGCGGCGGAGCGGGTGGTGTCCGTGCGGGCAGTGTCCGCCCCGGCTTCCGTGCGGGCAGAGTCGGTGCCCGCGGTTTCCGTGCGATCAGCGTCCGTGCCCGCGGTTGCGGTGCGGTCGCCACCGGATGCGGCAACGTCCCGGACGGCGGCCGCGTCGAATCGCGCAGTCGCGTCATCATCCCGGGTGACATCGGCGTCCGTGCCGGCCGACGGGCCAGCTGTCGCCGAGTCTCCACCTGCGGAGCCGCCCGCGGCCGCGGTCGTCGCGCCGGCAGCTCCCGTCGCGGAGCTCGAGGAGTCCGACGACCGGCGGTCGTCGGCGACATCGGTGCCGGTCGGATCGGCGCCGGGCGCCTCATCGATGTGTCCGTCAGCGGTGACGACGGTCGCCTCCGTCGTGCGGATGTTCGTCTCATCGCCGTCCGGGGTCGCCGTCTCGTCGACGACGGTCGTCTCGGTGCTCTCCTCGGTCACACCGCCGGGGCCGCCGACGAAGATCCCCATCGGACCGGGACCCGGCTCGTCCTCGCCGGTCGCTGTCGAGGAGGCCACGGTGTTGCCGTCGGCGAACCGGGCCGCTGCGGTGGTCTCGGAATCAGCGGGCGTTCGGTCCCCTGCGGATTCGTAGCTCGTGGCCGTCGCCGACCTCTCCGCATCCGTCTGCCCGGTGCCGCGTGCCGCCTCGGTGGCCGTCGAGGCCGACCCTGACGTGGCCGATTCTCCTGTCGCCGAGGCGGTCGTGGCCGAGTCCGCGTCAGGTGCGGCGTGGCGTCCGCGGCGACGTTCGGACACCGAGGTGATCCGCTCCGAGCCGGCGTCCGCCGAATCGTCGTTCCTCACGGCCTTGCTGATCGCGACGGTGTCATCGGGTCCGCGCTCGGCGGACCGATCCGAGGTGTCGCCGCCCGCGACAGCACCGTCAGAGACAGCACTGTCGGCACCACCACGGTCGGCGGTGCCGGCTTCCGAGGCAGCCCGGTCGGCAGGCACACCGTCTGCTCCGGCGCTGTCACTCGTCGAGACGTCGCCGGATCGCGTCGAGGCGGCCCCGGCAGCGACTGCCGCACCGGCAGCCCCGGCGGCTACTGACGCACCTGCGGCGACACCGGCATTGTCGGAGCCACGGTGGTCATCCTGGCCGGAATCACGGCGGTCACCCTGGCCGGCGTCGGTTGCGCGACCGTCGGTTCCGGCGGCCCCGGCACCGGTCGGATCATCGCCGACGAGCGGTTCGTCCGAGACCACGGTCTCCGATTCCCACGACTCCTCCTCGCGCTGCGCACCGAACCCGAAGGTCTGGGTCGGCTCGCTCTGCGAATGCTGAGGATCGCGCGGATGCTGAGCGCCGAGGTAGGTCTGTCCCGACCCGGTGCTCTGCACCGACTGCTCCTCGGATCCGGCAGCCGGCGGGGCGAAGGACGAATCCGACCGCCCCGCGGAACCGCTGTAGTCCGACGACGGGTAGGAGTGACGCCCTGCGTGTCCCTGTTCGCCGCCGGTGGGCTGGGCGGAATACCCCGGCTGGTCGGAGGCGCCGGTGGCACCGTATCCCTGTCCGTGTGCCGTGGGATCCGCGGTGAACTGCTGCTGGCCCTGGGGGTCGAATGAGCCCGACCCGGACTGGCTGTCGAACTGACCCGACTGGCCACCAACCTGCTCCTGGCCCTGTCCACCGAACTGGCCCTGCGCACCGAACTGACCCTGCGGTCCCGGCTGGCCCTGTGCGCCCCAGCCGTCCTGGCCGGGTGCGCTGCCGAATGCGGCAGCCTGAGCGCCGGGCACATTGGCCTGGGGAGCCGGGTGCTGTGCCCGCTTGCCCACCGGTCGCGCCTTGGGGTGCGCCTGGACGCTCTCGCGCGCGTCGAATTCCTTGCCGAAGAACGGCAGCATCGTGAAGACCCCGGCGAAGAACGCCACGAGAGCGGCGAAGAACGCGAGGTAGGCACCGACATGCCAGTACGGCACCGAGGTGACGAGATCGACGAACGCGTACGTGAACGCGACGGCGGCGAGCACGGAGATGAACTGGTCGATACCGAGCGATCCGACCCGCAGGCCGCCGTTGCCGAGCTTGTTGACGAGCACCGCCGCGACGATGAGGAGGATCGCGAGCACATTGAAGACGAGAGTGCCCATCGCATCGATGTTCCACGACCACAGCGGCAGCGGGATGAACTCGAACCTCTTGAACGGGACGAAGAGAACGATGAGAGCGAGCAGTCCCGCGAAGAGCAGGAAGAGATCACGCAGCGTCAGCGGGCCGATGAGGCCGGGACCCGAGCGCCGTGGTCGCTGCTGCCCGGGCGCTCCCGGCCCGAACTGGGCGGGACCCGACCCGTACTGCGATGGTCCGGAGCCGTACTGCGACGGTCCGGAGCCGTACTGTCCCGGACCCGCACCGTACTGCGACGGTCCTGAACCGTACTGAGCCGGACCTGACCCGTACTGGGAGGGGCCCGAGCCATAAGGCCCTGGCTGAGCACCGGGCTGGCCGCCGGCGGGCGGCCCGTACGCTGATGGACCGGAACCGTACTGGGCAGATCCGTACTGACCCGATCCGGCCTGGGCAGCTCCGGGCTGTCCGGAACCGTACTGTCCCGGCTGACCGCCCTGCCCGGGACCGTACTGTCCGGGGCCGGAACCGTACTGTCCGGCGCCGGCGGGCTGACCGCCGAACTGCTGACCGCCGTAGGCTCCCGCCTGTCCCGCAGGCGGCTGATTGTTCGGCCCTGCATTCGGCGCGTTCTGGTCATGCCACGGCGGCACTCCCTGGCCGTTGGGGTATTGCGGCGAACTCATCGCGGGCTCCAGTCGATCGGGGAACAAGGTCATGTCTGCAGCGTCCATCACCGCAGGCCTAGGGCCATCCTTGCAGACCTCGGCCCTCATGTGCAGTCATTCGACACCGACAGTCCCCTTGTCCGACCGCCGGCGACCGTGCGAACCCGGCAAGTCTTAGCACAGCAGGGTGCCGATGACTACCCCCGACTGACGCTGTTCAGCGCCTGAACGGCGGTGACCGCACCGCCTGGCCCGGGTATACAGTGCAGAGAGAATCTTCGTTCCATCAAAGAAGCCGGAGGGAATCATGACCGACAGCACCGAGGCGACCGAAACCTTCGCCCCGCCCGAGGAGTTCGCGGCCGCAGCCAACGTCAAGGCAGACGCCTATGAGCGCGGTTCCGACGACTTCGAAGCGTTCTGGGCGGAGCAGTCGCGTGACCTCGTCGATTGGCAGCAGGACTTCACCGAGGTGCTCGACTGGTCGAATCCGCCCTTCGCGAAGTGGTTCGCCGACGGCAAGCTCAACGTCGCCTACAACGCGCTCGACCGTCATGTGCTCGCCGGCAACGGCGACCGGGTCGCCATCAAGTTCGAAGGCGAACCCGGCGATTCCCGTGAATACACCTATGCCGAGCTCCTCGCCGAGGTGTCGAAGGCGGCGAACACGCTCACCGAGCTCGGCGTCAAAGCCGGCGATCGCGTGGCGATCTACCTGCCGATGATTCCCGAAGCGGTCATCGCGATGCTCGCGTCGGCCCGCCTCGGCGCTGCTCATTCCGTCGTCTTCGGCGGGTTCTCCGCCGATGCGCTGCGCTCGCGGATCATCGACGCCGAGGCGCGGGTCGTCATCACCGCCGACGGCAGCTACCGTCGCGGGAAGGAGACGAGCCTCAAACCCGCCGTCGACGAGGCCCTGTCGACGGGAGACACCCCGGTCGAATCCGTCCTCGTCGTCCGCCGCACCGGCCAGGACGTCGACTTCACCGAGGGCCGCGACATGTGGTGGCACGACACCGTGGAGAAGGCGAGCCCCGAGCACGAGGCGGAGTTCTTCGACGCGGAGAACCCTCTGTTCATCCTCTACACCTCCGGCACGACGGGCAAGCCCAAGGGCATCCTCCACACCTCGGGCGGATACCTCACGCAGGTCCTCTACACGATGAAGGCCGTCTTCGATGCGAAGCCGGAGACCGACGTCTTCTGGTGCACCGCCGATGTCGGATGGATCACCGGACACTCCTACGTCGCCTACGGCCCGCTGGCCATGGGCATGACCCAGGTGATCTACGAAGGCACCCCCGACACTCCCGATCAGGGTCGCTGGTGGGAGATCGTCGAGAAGAACAAGGTGACGACCCTCTATGCGGCACCGACGGCGATCCGCACGTTCATGAAGTGGGGTGAGGACATCCCCGCGAAGTACGACCTGTCCAGCCTGCGCCTGCTCGGCAGCGTCGGCGAACCGATCAACCCCGAGGCCTGGCGCTGGTACAACCGGGTCATCGGCGGCGGTCGCTGCCCGATCGTCGACACGTGGTGGCAGACGGAGACCGGCGCCCACATGATCGCGCCGCTGCCCGGCGTGCTCGCGACCAAACCGGGGTCGGCTCAGCGTCCGATCCCCGGCATCGCCGTCGACGTCGTCGACGACACCGGTGAGAACCCGGCCGGACCCGAAGGCGGCCTCCTCGTCATCCGCCAGCCGTGGCCGTCGATGCTGCGCGGGATCTGGAAGGACCCCGAGCGCTTCAAGGAGACCTACTGGTCGCGGTTCCCCGACACGTACTTCGCCGGTGACGGGGCGCGCCGCGACGAAGACGGGGACATCTGGTTCCTCGGCCGGGTCGATGACGTCATGAACGTCTCCGGCCATCGGCTCTCGACCGCTGAGATCGAGTCCGCGCTCGTCGCCCATCCCTCCGTCGCCGAGGCGGCGGTCGTCGGTGCGGCCGACGACACGACCGGGCAGGCCGTCATCGCGTTCGTCATCACCGTCGGCGGAGTCGAGGACAGCCCGGAGACCGCCGAGGAGCTGCGCCAGTTCGTCGGCAAGGAGATCGGACCGATCGCCAAGCCCAAGCAGGTGCACATCGTCTCCGAGCTGCCGAAGACCCGGTCGGGCAAGATCATGCGGCGCCTGCTCAAGGATGTCGCCGAGAACCGCGAGGTCGGGGACGCCACGACCCTCGCCGATTCCTCGGTGATGAAGCTCATCGAGGAATCGGTGGCGAAGTCCTGATCCGACGGTGGGATCGGCGCGGGCCGAATTCAGTCCGCAACGTCTTTGGCGAGCACGAACGTTGAGACTACTCTTAAGGAAGATTGTCACACCGTTCTGTCGATAGGAGCACTCATGGCCGAGAGGTCGATCAGCGAACTGATCAAGGACATCGGCGACGATTCCAAGGCGATCGCCGAGGAGGAGCTCGCCCTGGCGAAGGCCGAGGCCACCGCCGGTGCGAAGAATCTGGGCATCGGTTCGGCACTCGCGCTCGTCGCCCTGTTCTTCCTGTTCCTGTCATCGTTCATGGTGATCTTCGCCGGCGCCTCGGCGTTCCGTGAGGGACTCGGATGGCCGTGGTGGGGAAGCTTCCTCATGATCTTCGGCATCCTCGCGGTGCTCGCAATCATCCTTGTGCTCATCGCGGTGCCGATCCTCAAGAAGGGCAACCCGGTGCCCGGCGGGGCGATCGCCTCGGCGCAGGCACTCGTCGCCGCCGTCAAGCGGGCCCTGAAGAACCCCTCCGGCCCCCGCTACTGAGCCGGTGCCCCGCGACCGGGGCACCGACAGCAAGCAGGCGAATGGCGCCGAGACTCCCCCGGGAGCTCGGCGCCATTCGCGTCCCACCCGGGTTCGCCTCGCGTCGCGTCCGGCAGGCACTGCCTGCGCGACTCGCCGGCAGCGCCGAGATCGTGTCGGCCAGAAGTACTCGCGCGGTCGACAAGTTGTGGGGCATTTCGACTTTTCGCCATCATTCACTGTCAGCGCGAAACCTCTGACCGGCAGAACGACGTTTCGCCAGCAGAACGACATTTGCCCACCCACGTCCCCGCGGGGACGTTTCGGTGGAGCCCACCCACCGAGGCGGCTCCGGGCCTGCGAAGCCCTCCCCCGAGACCGCGTCCTCAGAAGTCAATGTCGATGTGGGCGTCGCGGTCCCAGTCGACGGCCCAGCCGAGCTCGTCGAGGGCGAAGTCGAGGATGCCGGCGGTGAAGCCCCACACCTTGAAGACGCCGACGTCGAAGGCGGGGGTCGTCAGCGCGAGGTCGGGACGGGAGAAGCTGCCGCGGTTGGCCGGGGCGACGAGGTCTGCGATGGCGACGCGGTAGACGGAATAGGACTCGGCCTCGTCCATGACGGCGACGACGCCGGGCACCGCCCAGTAGCCGATGACGGGGGTGACCTGGAACTTGCTCACCGGGATGTAGAGCGGCTCGAGCTGGCCGAGGACGTCGACGCTGGCGGGGACGATGCCCGCCTCCTCTTCGGCTTCGCGCAGGGCTGCGGCGATGAGCGAGTCGTCCTCGGGATCGCGTCCGCCCCCGGGGAAGGCGACCTGACCGGGGTGGTGTCGCAGCGTGCTCGCGCGCTGGAGGAGCACGAGGTCGACGTCGGCGACGCCTTTGTCCTCCAGAGCCGGCAGCACGTCGCGTCCGGCGGCGGTGCGAGGCTTCCCGCCGCGACCGAAGAGCATGAGGACGGCGGCGTCGCGGACGACGGCATCGCCGCGGGCCTTCGCCCGGCGCAGCCACAGCGGCGATCCCTTAGAGGCGGCGAGGCGGGTGAGCTGGTCGCGCAGCTCGGCGTCGGCAGGGCTGTCACTGCCTGCCGCCTCGGCGCCGGTCGACCCCGATCCCGTACGGTCGGCATCGTGGAGCCCGTGGAGGAAATCGCTCATGCCAAGGGCGCCATCTCGTACCGGAACATCTCACGGGCCTTCTCGGGGTCGAGTTCGCCGATGCCGAACGACGGGCACAGGGTCATGAGCGGGCACGCTCCGCACGCGGGCCTGCGGGAGTGGCAGATGCGACGGCCGTGGAAGATCACCCGGTGCGAGAGCAGGGTGAGGTCCTTGGTCTCGAAGAGTCCGGCGATGTCCTCTTCGGCTTTGACCGGGTCCGTCTCCGTCGTCCACCCGAACCGGCGGGCGAGGCGGCCCATATGGGTGTCGACGGTGATGCCCGGGGTGTCGAAGGCGTTGCCGAGGACGACGTTCGCCGTCTTCCGTCCGACGCCGGCGAGCTCGACGAGCTCCTCCATCGTCCGCGGCACCTCACCGTCGTACTTCTCGACGAGATCGCCGGCGAGCTTGACGATGTTGCGGGCCTTCGCCCGGTAGAACCCGGTCGAATGGATGAGCTCCTCGACCTCGCCGAGGTTGGCCACCGCGAGCGCGTGCGCGTCGGGGAAGGCGGCGAAGAGCCCGGGGGTGACCGAATTGACGCGGATGTCCGTCGTCTGCGCGGAGAGCACGGTGGCGATGAGGAGCTGGAACGGGGTCGCGAAGTCGAGTTCGACCTGGGCGTTGGGGTACACCTCGGCGAGGATCCGGTTCATCTTCCGGGCACGTCGCTTCTTCCCCAGCGGGGTCTCCTTCGCGAACTTCCGCGCGCTCTTCTCTGCCACCGTCAACACGACTCACCATCCTAATCCGCGGGAATCGAAACCGCAGTTGTCCCGCTCACACATGAAGGGGACCCAAGCGAGGCAGTCTCCAGGAAACGACAACACACCCTCATATTCCTCATTCATCCGCCCACACGCGCGCATTTGGTGGTATAGGTACCCTTGACCAGGTAGATTTATGTGTGGAGACCATCACAAGGAGGACATTGTGGATACAGAAGTTGTGCGGGGCGCAACACTATTTGCCGGACTCGATGACGAATCGACGAGCGCGCTGATGAAGTTCATGAACCCGCGGAGCCTCCGCCGGGGCACCGTGCTCTTCCACGAAGGCGATGCCGGAGACGAGCTCTACATCGTGTCCACCGGAAAGCTCAAGATCGGCCGCGAGTCCTCCGACGGCCGCGAGAACCTGCTCTCCGTCGTCGGACCGGGTGAGATCATCGGCGAGCTCAGCCTCTTCGATCCGGGTCCGCGCTCCTCCACCGTCACCGCGGTCTCCCAGTCCGAGCTGCTCAGCCTCAAGCACGAGGACCTCACGACGTGGCTCAAGGATCGCCCGCAGGCGGGACTCAACCTGCTCAAGGCGCTGGCCCAGCGACTGCGCCGGACGAACGAGACGGTCGGCGACCTCGTGTTCTCCGATGTTCCCGGTCGTGTCGCCAAGGCGCTGCTCGACCTCGCCGCACGCTTCTCGAAGCCGGCTCCCGACGGTGTGCTTGTCGCGCACGACCTCACGCAGGAGGAGCTCGCCCAGCTCGTCGGTGCCTCCCGTGAGACCGTGAACAAGGCCCTCGCCGACTTCGCCGCCCGTGGCTTCATCCGCCTCGAAGCGCGTTCGGTCGTCATCCTCGACATGGAGCGCATGCGCAACCGCGCCCGCTGATCACACCCCGCAGGCCCCTAACCGGCCTCCAGAGTGAGACGAACGCCCCGACAGCAGTCGGGGCGTTCGTCGTCCGTCCGATAAGTCCAGGTCTCTCGATGAGCGTCCTCGTCGCCCGCCGGCGGTCAGGCTACCGAGGCGGTCGTCCGCTGACCTCCTACGCGTCCTCGGCAGCGAGCTCACCGAGGTAGCTGAGCTGGGCGCGCACGATCTGCTCGGCGGCCCCGCGGACGCTGGGATCGACGTCGTGGTAGACGATGTCAGTGACCTCAGCCGCCGTCGTCGCACCCTGAGCGAGAGCGGCGCGGACTTGGCCGATGCGCTCCTGCCGGTGGGTGCGGTAGTGGTCGATCACCTCGGCGGGATTGTCGATCGTCGGTCCGTGCGCCGGTTCGATCCGGGTGTACGCACCGGCATCGAGAAGCGCACGGAGGCGATCGAGGCTGTCGAGATAGTCGCCGAGGGAGCCTTCCGGGTACGTGACGATCGTCGTCCCCTCCCCGAGGATCGTGTCGCCGCTGAAGAGTACGCCGTCGTAAATGATGCTGATGCTGTCGCTCGTGTGCCCCGGGGTCGCGACGACCTCGAGGACATCGGCAGGATCGCTGCCGAACGCGATCCGCTGCCCATCGCGCACCGGCGGGGTGTGCCGGGCGAATCGGTCGAGCACCGCATAGACGGGCACCTCGGGCGCCCATTCGTCGACGGACCCGAGCATATCGGAATGATCGGCGTGCTGGTGGGTGAGGACGATCGCGGTCAGTCTCCGGTCCCCCACCTCGGCGAGGATGGCCTCCCGGTGCTCCGCCAGCTCCGGTCCCGGGTCGATGACCACCGCCGAGGTGTCATCGGCCGAGGCGATGACGTACGTATTCGTCCCGGTCAGGGTCATCGGTGAGGGATTGTTCGCGCGGATCCTCATGTGTCCTCGTTCTCCTCGTCGACCACGGCGTCGTCGTCCTCGCCGCCCAGGCTCATGAGGCTCGGGCTCTCGTCCTTCTCGTCGTCGCCGACGGCCACCTCGTTGTCGCGCAGCGTTCCCTTGCGATGGAAGTCGCGGCGGGGCTGGATGATCAGCCGCCATTCCCCGTCCTCGTCGATGATCTCCGGACGCAGCGGGTGGATGTCGCGCACCTGCGCCATGGCGGCACCGACGCTGTGGACGGGCACGAGGCTCTCGACGATGAGGCGGGTGCTCGCACTGATCCGGTTCGGATCGTCGGCCGCATCGGCGAGGATCTCCTCGGGCCGCTGCCACCGCCCCGAGCTCTCGTTCGAGGTGAGGAAGTCGACCTCCTGACCGAACGGCACCGCGGCGAGGAAGTACGTCGTGTCGAAGCGGTGGAGCTGCGTGGCGGTGTTGATCCACCGCATCCACGGTTTGAGCAGATCCGGGCGCAGCTTGAGATCGCGCTCGCGCAGCACCTGCGTCCAGCCGATCTCATTCGACAGGAGCTTGTACCGGACGGACTGCCAGTCCGTCTGCGGCGAGGCGACGAGGTCATGGTCGACGTTCTCGGCGAGCATGACGCCGGTCGCCGCGAACGCAACCCGTGCGGCCGCCGAGAACTGCTGCAGCGCCCGCGACTTGTTCTCCAGCGCCAGCGTCCGCGCACAGCGCGTCGACTTCCACCCGGTCACCGGAACATTGCGCAGGTCGGTGGGCCGCAGCTCCCCCACCGGGTAGGCGAGCCGGTTGCGGTCCTCGACCCCGCGCACGTCGAGCTGGCGGGTCACGAACGTCTCGAGCCCCTCCCGGGTGTCCCGGACGAGGATGATCGCCGAGGCGGGACGCGGAGGCTCGGGAACGGGCCGCCGCCCCTCGGTGCGCCAGAGATCGAGCAGCCAGGTCAGCTCCGAGGAGACGGGCAGATTGCGTCCGCTAAGCGGCATCGTCCTCGACCTCGACGACGACCTCGACCTCGACGGGAGTGCCGAGGGGCAGGGTGTTGACGCCGACGGCGCTGCGCGCGTGCTGGCCCTTCTCGCCGAAGATCTCACCGTAGAGCTCGGAGACGCCGTTGATGACGGCCGGCTGCTGGGTGAAGTCGTCGGTCGAGTTGACGAAGCCGGTGACCTTGACGACGCGGACGATCCTGTCGAGATCCCCGATCACCGAGGCGATGGCCGCCAGGGCGTTGAGCCCGGCGATCCTGGCCAGCTGATAGCCGGTGTCGACGTCGACCTCGGCGCCGAGGTGGCCCGTCGTCGGCAGGGAGCCGTCGACGACCGGCAGCTGACCCGAGGTGTAGACGTAGTTGCCGGTGCGCAGCGCGGGGACGTAGACGCCGGCGGGGGCGGCGACCGTGGGCAGCTCAAGGTCGAGTTCGGCGATGCGGTCGAGCACTTTCGACATGGGTGGTCTCCTTCGACGAGGTGCGGTGGGTCAGGCCTTGGGGCGCTTGAGGTAGGCGACGAGTCCGTTGTTGTCCGGTCCGGGCACGACCTGCACGAGTTCGTAGCCGTCCTCACCCCACTGGTCGAGGATCTGCTTCGTCGCGTGGACGATTAGCGGAACGGTGGCGTATTCCCACTTGGTCATGGCTCTCCTTGCCTGGTTGTCGTCGCCCGGGTCGCCCGGGCGGGATCGGGCGTCGTCGGTGCCCGGAGGACCCGCGACGACGCCGCTCCCCACACTAGCGGAGATGCGCTGGGCGTGGGGCATCGCCGACACATGCGAAGCGGGGCGAGACGACATGGTCTGTCGTCTCGCCCCGCTGGGTCTGGCTCAGTTGCCGCCGAGGCCGGGAGCTTCGTCCCCGCCGCCGTCGCCTCCGCCGCCGGTGCCGCCTCCGCCACCGCCACCGCTCTGGGAGCCGCCGCCACCGCCACCGCCACCGGTGCCGCCGCCTCCGCCTCCGCTGCCGGTGCCTCCACCGCCGCCGTTCGAGCTGCCGCCGCTGCCGGATCCACCGCCGCTGCCGCCGCCCTGGAAGTACTTCGAGCTGGGCTTGGGGAACCCGGTGTTGCCCTTCGTGTACTTCACGGCCTTGCTCATGTACGACTGCCAGGTCTTACCGGAGATCGTCGCACCGTAGATCTGGCCGCGGACCTTGCCCTTGCTGTTCTTGCGCCAGTCGCGGGTACCGCTGGGGTCACCGGTCCACACGGCCGTCGACAGGGTCTTCGTGAAGCCGAGCAGCCAGGTGTGGCCGACCTCGAAGTTCGTCGTACCGGTCTTCGCGCCGGCCGGAACGCCGATGCCGAGGCTGCTCGTCGTGCCGCCGTTGAACGTCTGCGACAGCGCGTACGCGACGCCGCGGGCGACGTCCTTGTCGAGCACCTGCTTGCAACCCTCACCGGGGACGTCCATGTTCTTGCCGTTGCGGTCGGTGATCTCGAGGATCGGCTTCGGGCCGCAGAACTCTCCGTCGTTGGCGAACGTCGCGAACGCGGCCGCCATGGCGATCGGGGTCGTCTCCGTCGTTCCGAGGATCGACGAGGGCGAGAGCGCCTGGATGAAGCCGGCGTCGTCAGCCTGGTCCAGCGGTGCGCCGCTGCCGTAGCGGATGCCGAGATCCGTCGCGGTGTTCATGATCTCGCACATGTTGAGCTGGTTGCCGATCGCGGCGTAACCGGTGTTGACCGACTTCTTGGTCGCCTCGAGCACGGACATCGAGCCGTTGCCGCCGCCGTCACCGGCGTTGTTCGGATCCCAGTCGCCGCCCATCGCGGGGCAGCCGCTGTACTTCCACGAGCTCGCCGGGAAGTTGCGCTTCGTCGCATTCACCGTCGCGTTGAGGCTCTTGCCCTCCTTGAGCCATGTCGCGAGCACGAACGGCTTCCATGTCGATCCGACTTGGAACCCACCACCGCCGTTGTGCTTCTTGTCGACTGTGTAGTTGATGCTCGTCTTGGTGTTCTTGTCCTCTTCGCTGACCTCCCCGACCGTGTACTCACGGTTCTCGGCCATGGCGATGACCTCGCCGGTGCCGGGTTCGATCGTCACCAGCGCGTGGCCGGCACCCGAGGGGTCGCCGACGGGAACGCGCTTCTTGACCTCTTTGTCCGCGATCTTCTGGATGTCGGGGTTGAGGCTAGTCGTGATCGTCAGACCGCCGCGCTGGAGGAGCGCGAGCCGGTCTTCGACGGTCTCACCGAAGGATTCGTCGTTCTTGATGACGTTGGAGACGTAGTCGCAGAAGAACTCCGCGTTGTTCTCAGCGGCGGAACAGCCGTTCGGCGTCTCCTTGAGGTTGAGGTCGAGGCCCGTCTTGACCGCCTCGTCATACTCCGCCTGCGTGATGTGGCCGTACTTGAGCATCTGTCCGAGCACGACGTTGCGACGTTCGAGCACGGCGTCGGGGAATCGCTGCGGGTTGAACGCCGCAGGGTTCTGGACGATGCCGGCGAGCATCGCCGACTGCTGGATGTTGAGGTCCTTGGCGTCGATGCCCCAGTACCGATACGCGGCCGCCTGAACGCCGTAGACGTTCGGCGAGCCCGAGTAGTTGTTGATGTTGAGGTAGCGGTTGAGGATCTCCTGCTTGCTGTACTTGTTCTCGACCGCCACGGCGAGTTTGGCCTCACGGAGCTTGCGCGCGTAGCCGGCGGTGCCCTCCGACTCCTTCGCGGCGTCGATGCCTGCCTGGTTCGACTCCGCGTTGGCGTTCTCCGCCAGCACGTTCTTCACGTACTGCTGAGTCAGCGTCGATCCGCCCTGCGTCGTCGAGGAGACCATGTTGTGCACGGCCGCGCGGGCGATGCCCTCGAGGTCGATGCCGCCGTGGTCGAAGAACCGGTAGTCCTCGACGGAGATCGTCGCGTCCTGCATCGGCTGCGAGATCTCCTCGAGGGGAACCTCGACGCGGTTCTGCCAGTAGAAGTCGGCGATCTTCGAGCCGTCGGCTGCGAGCATCGTCGACTTCTCGCCGAGGTCGCGTTCCTCGAGGGTCGCGGGAAGGGCGTTGAAGATGTCGACCGCGCTATTCGCGCTGGCGGTGGCGACACCGACTCCGGGGATGGCAAGACCGGCGGCCACGATTCCAGCCACCGCGCTCACCGCGACGAACTGGAGGAAGGCCGCCATCTTGGTCGGTTCAGCATTTGACTCAGGAGACACCATGAAACCAAGTTTAACCAACCGCAGATGAGCGCTCACTCAAAGAACGGTGAAAACCCTAGGGGCGGGGCACCAGGGTGAGCAGTGCGACTTCCGGTGGTGAGGCGAAACGCACCGGTGAGAACGGTGAGAACCCGAGGCCGGCGGAGATCTCGACGATTGCATCACGATATGGGAACACTCCGCGTGCCCGTGTCCGATCGAGGTCGCAGTTCGTCACCGGCGCGCCCCAGAACGGCACCCGGATCTGACCGCCGTGAGTGTGTCCGGCCATGATGAGGTCGGCTCCCGCCGAGGCGAACGCCTCCAGGGTGCGGGAGTAGGGGGCGTGCGTGACGCCGATCGTCAGCTCCGCCGCAGGATCGAAGTGCGGGAAGACCAGCTCGCCGGCGGCGTCGAGGCGGATCCGGTCACGATCGATATGGGCATCGCCGAGCCCCGCGAAGCCGATGCGGGTCCCCCGGATCTCCAGCACCGCCTCGGCGTTGTCGAGGAACACCCACCCGCGGTCCTCGAACCCGCGGACCAGGGACCTGACGTCGAGGTCGGGTTCGGTGCGGTGCTTGACCTCCGAGGGCGAGCGCAGGTACTTCGCGGGATTCTTCGCCTGCGGGGAGAAGAAGTCGTTGGATCCGAGGACGAAGACGCCGGGGACATCGAGCAGGCCGTCGAAGACGTCGAGGACGGTCGGCACGATGTCGGCGGAGAGGTTGTCTCCGGTGTTGACGACGAGGTCGGGCTCGAGCCTCGTCAGACCCGCCACCCACGCGGCCCGATGCCTCTGCCACGAGGTGAGGTGGAGGTCGGCGACGTGGAGGATGCGGATCGGCTCGGCACCGGCCGGCAGCAGCGGCAGGGTGTGGCGGCGGACGGTGAAGAGGTGGGGTTCGATGCCCGCTCCCCAGATGCCGGCGGCCGCGGGGACGGCGAGGGCACCGGCGACAAGTGCGCGTTTCTTCATTCGCCCCAGTCTAGGCGGTCGCCGCAGGCTCAGCCGACGTCCGAGCTCGTCCCGCCCGAGCGACCCGGCGACGGTGCAGCGCGGTGAAGCGTCGGTGGCCGATGACCCGGCAGACGAGGTAGATGAGGAAGGAGATCGTCGTGACGAACGGGCTGATCGGGACCACGGGTGAGCCGAGGGCGATGAGGATGCCGCCCACCGAGGCGGTGACCGCGAAGATGACGCTGAGCACCGGCACCCACACCGGCGACGCCGAGACCTGGGTGGCCGCGGCGGCCGGAGTGATGAGGAGGGCGAGGACGAGGAGGACCCCGACGATCTGGACGCTCAGGGCCACGGCGAGGCCGAGGGTGAGCATGAAGACGATCGTGAGCACGGAGACGGGCACCCCCTTCGCCCGCGCGACCTCGGGGTCGAGGCTGGCGAAGAGGAGCGGGCGCCAGACGAACGCGAGGACGGCGAGGACGATGAGCGCACAGACGACGAGCGTGGTGATCTGGCCCGGGGTGATCGCGACGATCTGCCCGGTGAGCAGCCCGAACTTGCTCGCCGAGCGGCCGTCGTAGAGGGCGAGGAAGAGGATCGCCAGGCCGAGCCCGAAGGGCATGAGCACGCCGATGATCGCGTTCTTCTCCGAGGCTCTGGCCCCGCCGACGCCGATGATGAGGGCCGCGAGGATCGAACCGACGATCGACCCGGTGACGACGTCGAAGCCGACGAGGAGGGCGAACGCAGCGCCGGCGAAGGAGAGCTCGGAGATCCCGTGGACGGCGAAGGGGATGTCACGGGCCATGACGAAGACGCTGATGAGGCCGCCGACGACGCCGAGGAGGCCGGCGGCGATGAGCGAGTTGGCGAGCAGGGCGACGAGTTCGCCGTAGTCCTCGAAGGAGAACAGGCTGCCGAAGATCTCGGTGACGGTCATCGGTGCGCTCCTCGGCTCGCGCCGGCACCCGTATGTGCCGAAGCACCCGTGTCCGCGGTCTCGCCGCCGGCGTGGTGGCCGGGGTGGACGTGGTGGTCGATGCACTCGTCCTCGCCGCCGACGACGATGAGGCGCCCGCCGACGCGGACGACTTCGACGGGTGAGCCGTAGAGCCGGGTGAGCGATTCGGTGGTCATCACCTCGGCGGGGGTGCCGATGAGGAAATGCCCGCCGACGATGTAGAGGACGCGGTCGACGTACGGCAGGATCGGGTTGATCTCGTGGGTGACGAAGAGGACGGCGGCGTTGCGCGTCTCACGCTGTTCGTTGATGAGACCGGCGACGACCTGCTGATGGTGCATGTCGAGGGAGAGCAGGGGTTCGTCGCACAGGAGCACCGAGGGGTTGCTCGCCAGGGCCTGCGCGACGCGCAGCCGCTGCAGCTCTCCCCCGGACAGCGTGCCCGCCGGGGCGTCGGCGTAGGCGGTCGCGCCGACGGAGGCGAGGAGTTCGTCGACGTGCTTGCGCCGCTTCCGCGACGGCCATCCCGGCCCCCAGCGGTAGCCGTCGATGCCCATCCGCACGATGTCGCGCCCGCGCATCGGGGTGTGCGGGTCGATTCCCCGCTGCTGCGGGATGTAGCCGATCGCCGGGTTGCCCGCGTGGATCGGCCGGCCGTCGATCTCCGCGCTGCCGTGGTGGAGCTGATGTTCGCCGAGGAGGACCTTGAGCAGCGTCGTCTTCCCCGTCCCATTGGGGCCGAGGACGGCGAGGAACTCCCCCGGCGCGACCTCGAGGTTGAGGTCGTGCCAGAGCACCCGGTCGCCGAAGCGCAGCTCGGCATCGTGGAGTTCGATGACCGGGGCCTGTCTGACCTCCGCACCGTCCCCGCCGGAAGGCGGCGCGCCCGGTGCGGTGGCGATGCTCTGCGGCAGGGCGGCCGTGTTCGTCTCAGCGTTCATCAGTGATCGTGTCCTTCGAGTGCCTGGGAGATCGCGTCGATGCTCTCCCCGATCCAATCGGTGTACTGAACGCCTGCGGGCATCGTCTCGGCGAGGTCGACGACGGGGACGTCCGAGGATTCGGCTGTGGCCTTGAGCTGTTCGGCCTGCGGCCCCGCCGCCTGCGTGTTGTATCCGAGGAGGACCGCCTCCCGGGAGGAGATCTGCTCCTCGGCATCCTTGAGCACGAGCGGCGGCACATCATTGCCCTCCTCGACGGCGGCGAGGAACTCCGGACTCGTGATGTTGTCAAGCCCCATGTCGTCGAAGAGCCACAGCGGGACGGGTTCGGTCGTCGCGACCTTCTCGCCCCCGTGGTCGGTCCTGATCGCGTCGATCGTCGTCTCGAGTCCGCCGAGCTGCTCCTTGTAGGCCTCGGCGTTCGCGGCGATGTCGTCCTTGCGGTCCGGCAGGGCCTCGCCGAGGTGGACGGCGACGTCGTCGACGAGCCTGACCATCGTCGGCACCGAGTACCAGAGGTGTTCGTTGAACTCGCCGTGGTCGTGACCCTCATGGCCGGCCTCGCCGTGGTCGTGGCCCTCGTGGCTGTCGCCGTCGGCATCATGACCGTCGGCTTCGGTGTGCCCGGTGTGCTCGCCGCCCGCAGACTCATCCTCGCCGTCACCGTGGGAATGGGGCGCGCTGCTGACGTCCTCGGAGCCGGGCAGTCCGGAGATCGCGACGACGTCGATGATCTCCGGTGTCGCGTCGGAGGCCTCGAGCATGGTCGTCATGAAGCTGTCGTACCCGCCGCCGTTGATGACGACGAGGTCGGCCTTGGAGAGCTTGAGCCGGTCCCTGGTCGTCGCCTCATACGAGTGGGGATCCTGGTTGGGGTCGTCGATGATCGCGGTCACGCTCGCCGCATCGCCGGCGACCTGGGAGACGATGTCGGCGTAGACGTTCGTCGAGGTGACGATCGAGAGTTCGCTCGATCCGGTGGCCGAACCGCCTCCGCACCCGGCGAGCAGCAGGCCGCAGGAGAGCAGGATCGCCCCGCTGCGGAGGGGAAGACGGGACAAGCGCATGGCGGGCCTTTCGGTTGCAGGTGAGCGTTGCTGTCGCTCACACTACTCAGCCGAAGGGCCCGCCACTAATATAAATATTTATATATAGCAACCTGTTTATGCGTCAGCTCAGGTTGCCGCCTGCGCCCGTCGGGCGCTCTGCGCTCAGGCCGCCTGGGTCGCGAGCTTCTCGGCGAGGAGCGCCGCGATCTGCACGGTGTTGAGCGCCGCACCCTTGCGCAGGTTGTCGTTGGAGACGAAGAGCACGAGCCCCTTGCCCGCGGGAGCCGACTGGTCGGCGCGGATGCGCCCGACGTAGCTCGGGTCGTTCCCGGCCGCCTTGAGCGGGGTGGGCACCTCGTCGAGGACGACACCCGGCGCGCTGCCGAGGATCTCCGTGGCGCGTTCGGGGGTGATGTCCCCGTCGAATTCCGCGTGGATGCTCAGGCTGTGCCCGGTGAACACGGGAACGCGCACGCACGTGCCGGCGACGAGGAGGTCGGGAAGGTCGAGGATCTTCCGGCTCTCGTTGCGCAGCTTCTTCTCCTCGTCGGTCTCGAGCTCACCGTCGTCGACGATGCTGCCCGCCAGCGGCAGGACGTTGAAGGCGATGGGCTCGACGTAGTTGTTCGGCTCGGGAAGGTCGACGGCGCTGCCGTCGCGGGTGAGCTTGCGGGCATCGGCGACGCCGGCTTCGAGCTGACCGGCGAGCTCCTCGACGCCGCTGAGACCCGAGCCGGACACCGCCTGGTAGGTCGCGACGATGAGGCGCTTGAGCCCCGCCTCGGCGTCGAGGGCCTTGAGCACGGGCATCGCGGCCATCGTCGTGCAGTTGGGGTTCGCGATGATCCCCTTGGGCACGGAGTCGAGGGCGCCGGGGTTGACCTCGCTGACGACGAGTGGGACCTCGGGGTCCGAGCGCCACGCCGAGGAGTTGTCGACGACGATGACCCCGGCCGCGGCGAAGCGCTCGGCCTGCGCCCGGGAGGTCGCTCCGCCGGCGGAGAACAGGGCGATGTCGAGACCGGTCGGGTCCGCCTCGGCGGCATCCTCGACGACGATCTCACGGCCCTGGAATTCGACGACCTTGCCGGCCGAGCGCGCCGAGGCGAAGAGGCGCAGGGTGTCGATCTCGAACCCGGGATCATCGGCGAGGAGGTCGAGCATGACCCCGCCCACCTGGCCGGTTGCTCCGACCACTCCGATTGAAACGCTCATCGTCCTGTCCCTCCGTAGACCACTGCTTCGTCTTCGTCACTGTCGAGTCCGTACGCCGCGTGTGCGGCGCGGACGGCGTCGTCGAGCAGGTCGGCCCTGGTGACGACGCTGATGCGGATCTCCGAGGTGGAGATCATGTCGATGTTGACCTGAGCGTCGCTGAGCGCTTCGAAGAGCGTCGCGGTCACACCCGGGTGGGAGCGCATGCCGGCGCCGACGACGGAGAGCTTGCCGATCTGGTCGTCGTAGCGGACCTGGTCGAAGCCGATCTTCGCCTTGGCGGCGTCGAGGGCCTCGATCGCCTTCGACCCGTCCGTCTTCGGCAGGGTGAAGGAGATGTCGGTCTTGCCGGGCTCCCGGGTGGAGATGTTCTGGACGATCATGTCGATGTCGATCTCCTGGCCGGCGATCGTCTTGAAGATCTCCGCCGCCTTGCCGGGGATGTCGGGCACGCCGACGATCGTGACCTTGGCCTCCGAGCGATCGTGGGCGACACCGGAGATGATTGCCTGTTCCATGGTGGACTCCGTTTCTGATTCCGCTGCCTTCGCACTGCGTGCCGGCAGAAATGCTTCGGGGACGGGCGAGTCGGTGACCCAGGTGCCCTGTTTGCGGGAGAACGACGAGCGCACGTGGACGGGCACGTCGTAGCGGCGAGCGTATTCGACGCAGCGGAGCATGAGGACCTTGGCCCCCGAGGCGGCCATCTCCATCATCTCCTCGAACCCGATCTCGTCGATCTTGCGCGCTGTCGAGACGATGCGCGGGTCGGCGGTGAAGACGCCGTCGACGTCGGTGTAGATCTCGCAGACATCGGCGCCGAGCGCGGCCGCGAGTGCGACTGCGGTCGTGTCCGAGCCGCCACGGCCGAGCGTCGTGATGTTCTTCGCCGTCTGGCTCACTCCCTGGAAGCCCGCGACGATGGCGATGTTGCCGTCGTCGAGGGCGGAGCGGATGCGGCCGGGCGTGACGTCGATGATCCGCGCCTTGCCGAACTGCTCGTCGGTGATGACGCCGGCCTGCGAACCGGTGAAGGACTGGGCCTCGAAGCCGAGGTTGGCGATCGCCATCGCGAGCACGGCCATGGAGATCCGCTCACCGGCGGTGAGCAGCATGTCGAGTTCGCGGGCCGGCGGCAGCGGGGAGACCTGCTGGGCGAGGTCGATGAGGTCGTCCGTGCTGTCCCCCATCGCCGACACCACCACGACCACCTCGTGGCCGGCCTGCCGGTATTCGACGATGCGTTGGGCCACCCGTTTGACCGACTCGGCGTCGGCAACGGAGGACCCGCCAAACTTCTGGACGACAATGCTCACTGAAAGTCTCTTCCTGTTCGCGTGTGCGGACTGCGCCGGTCGATGCTCTCGCGGTGCCGATGCCCGCGATGATGCTCGTACGTGCAGGCGGCGTCGGCGAACCGGCGTCCCCACCATTGTAGGAGGTGGCTCCCGCCGCTCGTGGGGGTGCCCGTCATGCAGACAGTCGTCTCATCTTTCGGGGTGTCGGTGTCCGCGGCGCGAGGTGGCGTCATCCCTGGCCCGGCTCGGCCGGCGGCCGGGAGGAGGGAACGACGGTGAAGATGTCGCCCGGCTGGCAGTCGAGCGCGGCGCAGAGGGCGACGAGCGTCGAGTACCGGATCGCCTTCGCGCGGTTGTTCTTGAGCACCGACAGGTTGGCGAGCGAAACGCCGACGGCATTCGACAGTTCGGTGAGCGTCATCTCCCTCTGAACGAGCAGCGCGTCGAGATGGCAGACCACGCGCCCCTCGCCGAGGTCGGCCGGCATCAGACGAGCCCCTCGAGCTCTTCCTGTGCCTTCCGCCCGGAGACGAAGCTGCGTCGGAGGAGCTCGATGACGCCGACGATGCCGACGATGACGTACGTCTGCGCAATCGACGCACTGGAGCCCACTTCGTCCGCGATGTTGAGATCTCGGGAGGCGAGATTCGTCCCAAGAGTCGTCGAAATGAAGTACGTGATGATGCCGCCCATGAGCACCCAGTTGAGAACGCCCAGAGCCCGGAGAGCCGCAGGGGTGAATGGATTGCCCGCCGAGATCGCCCTGACCACCGGAACGAGGGCGACTGCTGCGCCGAGGAGTGTGAGGACCAGCGAGAGCTTCGCGATGATGAGGAACACCATCGTCTCCGTCGCCAGATCTCCGGTTGACAGCGTGACCTGCGTGAGGCCGCTGAGATTCGCCGAATGGCCAGCGAGATCGAGTGAGGCGACGTCCGAATTCGACAGATCGAACCGTACGGTGATCTCGGATCGCACGATCCCTGCGACGAAGAGGCCGATCAGATAGACGGCGTAGATGCCGGGAGCGAAGGCGATGAGGAACACCCCTCCAGCGGGCAGCCCTTTTCGTTCGTCCGGTTCGCGTCGTCGAGCGTTCTCTTCCATCACTGCCTCCGCTCTCGTGATCACCTGGACACGTCCGGAATCCCGCTGCCGGGCAACACGTGTCACCTTATCGATCATCGATATATCGATAATCAATATGTTGCACCGTGCGCACTCGGGAGTCAAGGGATTCTGAGGAGTCATGTGGCGTCACAGCCGCCGTTGCTGACCGATCGTGGGTGCCGTCGCGGACGCCTGCCGCGGCGGAATCTGCTCAGTCGATCTCGCGGCGGCCGGAGAACGCCCGGCCGAGGGTGACCTCGTCGGCGTACTCGAGATCGCCGCCGACAGGAAGGCCGGAAGCCAGGCGGGTGACCGTGACACCGAGGGTGCCGAGCAGACGCACGAGGTAGGTCGCCGTCGCCTCGCCCTCGAGGTTCGGGTCGGTGGCGATGACGACCTCGTCGACCTCGCTGTCCTGGAGACGGGGCATGAGCTCCTTGATCCGCAGGTTGTCGGGCCCGATGCCCGCCATCGGATCGATCGCTCCGCCGAGGACGTGGTAGAGGCCCCGGTACTCGCGCGTGCGCTCGATGGCGACGACGTCCTTGGGCTCTTCGACGACGCAGATCATCGTGCGATCGCGACGCGGATCCTGGCAGACCGTGCACTCGGCCTCCTCGGAGACGTTGCCGCAGATCTCACAGAAGCGCACGCGCTTCTTCACCGCGCTCAGCGCCTGGGCGAGCGCGTTCACATCGCCGGAGTCGGCCTGGAGGATGTGGAACGCCAGCCTCTGGGCCGACTTGGGCCCGATGCCCGGGAGCTTGCCGAATTCCTCGACCAGGTCCTGGAGGGCACCTTCATACACTGCGCTCATACGTCTCTCTCATCGATGATCTCTCCGCCGAGGACCTTGGCGATCACCGAGACCCCGACCTGCGGGGCGTCGGAGATGTCGAGGTCCGTTTCCGGATCATACTCGTCCTCCATCGACCCGGTGGACGAGGGTTCCGGGGCGGCGGCGCGCTGTGGGGCGAAGCCACCTGGCGCCTGGCTGGCAGGCGCGCCGACATCACCGCGCGGGTTCTGTGCGACCGAACCGCCGGTGTCCATGCCGTGGCGCTCGGCGATCGCGGCGAAGCGGGATTTGAAGGGCTTCACCGCACCGGCGCCTCCCGTCGGGGCCGGCGTGGGAGTCGAATTCGGCGCCGGCTGGCCCGCACTGCCCTGTCCGCTGAAGTCGACATCGGGATCTGCATACGCGCCGAGGTAGTCGAGATCGTCGTCCTCGGGAGGAGGCACGACGACAGCCCCGACGTCGACGGCACCGCTGCCGGCACTCGTCGAGTCGACGTCCGCGGCTGCTGGACCCGAACGCTGCGGCGCATCGTGCCAGACGGGTTCTTCCCACCGTGGTTGGACGTACTCCATCGGCTCATCGGCCGACTCATCGGCGGCAGACGTCGAAGCACCGGCCCCAGTCCCGGAATCAGTCCAACTCGCAGTGCTGTTCTCGTCGGCTCGCGAGTCCGTCGCAGCGTTCGTCGCGACCGCTGACGACGCTGCTTCTCCGATGGCTGAGTCTCCGCCGTCCGGGGCGCCGAGGCCGGCACCGGTCGTGGGCGGACCGAAGAAGTCCTCATCGGACAGGTCGGGAACGACGATGTCGGAGTCGACGGCAGCAACACCGTGATCGACGGGAGCAGCGCCGGTGTCCGGATCAGCCGGAGCGGAATCAGACTGAGCGGAAGCGGAATCGACGCCTCCGACCAGTCCGTCAGCGACGGGGGCCACAGCGGTCGAATCGGGATCGGCCGGGGTGGATTCCGTGTCGACTCCTGCGGCCGGATCGTCGGCTGAAGTCGACCGGTCAACGGAAGTCGGCTCGTCAGCGGAGGGTGCCGCGGGGGTCGAATCGGCGGCGTCCTCTGCCTCGGCAGAGTTCTCCGACGCACCCGATTGAGCCGGTGATTCCCCCTCCTCGTCGTCGGAGGACCAGGGACCCTGCGGCGAGTCGCCGGTCTCCCAGAACTTCTCATGGTCGACCTGGGGCTTGTCGACCTCGCGGGTCCCGACGACAGCGGCGACCTCCTGCGGGCTCGGCCGCCGGAAGTCAGCACTCGGCCCGCGGTTGCCGCCGGCCGGGTTCAGGCCATGTCCGGACTGGTCGTGTCCGCCTGAGTTCCCGCCCTGATTGCCGCCGATGCGTCCGACGTCGCCGATGTCGATGCGAGCCTCGATGCCGAGGACATCGTTGATCGCCATGGCGAGCTTCGCCGCGTGGTCGCGCTGCTGGAACCCCTGGACCGAACCGGCGTTGTTGAAGCCGAGGTAGACGACGCCGTCGGCGAAAGACTGAGGGATCGCATTCGCAGCGATGATCGCGCGGGTCAGGCGGCTGCGCTTCTCCACCGCTGCGAGGATGCTCGGCCAGGCGCGACGGATCGCTTCGATCTCTCCGCCGATGCCGCCGGCTCCGGCACCCGATGCCGCCGGTGCCGAATTCGCTGAACTCTCGTCGGCGACCGGGTCAGGGCGCTGAACATCAGGGTGCGACGGACGATCGGCAGACGGCGACGCGGGCCGAGAATCGGCCGGCTGAGTCGTGGAACGCTGCTCGCCACCGTCGCTCTGTCGAGCGGATTCCGGCGAACCAGAGCGCTGACTGTCGCCGGGACCCTGCGGTCCCGGGTGCGCGTGCATCGGCGCGTCCTGCTGTGGCCGACCTGCCGATTGTTGGGGCTGCTCGGCCGACTGCTGCGGTTGACCCTGTCGCGGGTCGGCAGATCGCGAGTCGGCAGATCGCGGGTCATTGGGAGGCGAGTCAGCGGACCGCGCGTCGGCAGACCCGCGCCCGGTTGGCCCATGCTCGGCAGGTCCGAACTCGGACGACCTGCGCTCGGACGGCGCGTTCGACCCGGGACGAGGTGATCCGTGATGATCCGCATTCGTCCTGTGGCCCGCCGGGGCACCGCTCGAGCTACGAGCCCCCTCTCCTCCGGGAGCAGGGTTCTCGGACGCGAAGCGTTCAGGAGCAGAGTTGCCAGCAGGAGATGAGTTCCCAGCAGGAGCCGACCCCGGTTCGGGAGCGGAACCCGCGTGCGGAGCGGAGTCCGCCGCCGGCACGTCATTGAGCATGGATTCGGCCGCCGCCGCGATCGCGGTGAGCTCGTCGAAATCGTCAGGGGCGGAATCCGTGAAAGGCCCAGCGCCCTGCGCCGACCCGCCACCGCCGGCACCAGCCGGCGCACCACCCTGACCACCGGCACCGCCCTGGCCGCCACTAACCGGCGCACCCGACCGACCGTCACCAACCGGCGCACCGCCTTGACCGGCAGCCCCGGCACCCGGACCGACCGCCTCGGCGGGAGTCTGCGGAACAGCCTGCACGGGAGCCTGCGGAATCGTCCCACCCGACCCGGAGGCGGACATGCCGATCCGGCGCTCCATCCGCTCGACGCGGCTGAGCACGGCATCGCGGCTGCGGGTGGTGGCGGGCAGGAGGATGCGGGCGCAGATGAGCTCGAGCTGGAGCCGCGGCGAGGTCGCCCCCGACATCTCCGTCAGGCCCTGGTTGAGGATGTCCGCGGCACGGGAGAGCTCGGCCTGGCCGAACCCGCGCGCCTGCAGGGTGAGGCGCTCAAGACGGTCCGGCGGCACCTCGGGCAGGAACGCATGCGCGGCCTCGGGAGCGGCATGGATGACGATGAGATCGCGCATCCGCTCGAGCAGGTCCTCGACGAACCGCCGCGGATCCTGCCCCGATTCGATGACGCGCTCGATCGCCCGGTAGACGCCTGCACCGTCCCCGGCGGAGAACGCGTCGACGATGTCGCTGAGCAGAGAGTCCGGCGTGTAGCCGAGCAGCGCCACCGCCGTCGCATAGTCGACGCCGTTGGGCCCGGACCCCGCGATGAGCTGGTCGAGCACGGACAGCGTGTCTCGCACCGACCCGCCGCCGGCACGCACGACGAGCGGCAGCACGCCCTTGTCCACCTGGACGTTCTCCCGCGCGCAGAGCTCTTCGAGATAGTTCCCCAGCGCCTCGGGCGGCACGAGCCGGAACGGGTAGTGGTGGGTCCGCGACCGGATCGTCCCGATGACCTTCTCGGGTTCGGTCGTCGCGAAGATGAACTTGATGTGCGGCGGCGGCTCCTCGACGATCTTGAGCAGAGCGTTGAAGCCCTGCGAGGTCACCATGTGCGCCTCGTCGAGGATGAACACCTTGTACCGGTCGCGGGCCGGCGCATAGATCGCGCGTTCGCGCAGGTCACGGGCATCATCGACGCCGTTGTGGCTGGCCGCGTCGATCTCGACGACATCGAGCGACCCGGGTCCTCCGTTGGCGAGGTCGCGGCAGCTCGGGCACTCACCGCACGGAATCGGGGTCGGCCCCTTCTCGCAGTTGAGACAGCGCGCGAGGATTCGCGCCGAGGTGGTCTTTCCGCAGCCGCGCGGCCCCGAGAACAGGTAGGCATGATTGATGCGACCGCGTTCGATCGCGGCCTTGAGCGGCTCGGTCACATGCTCCTGACCGATGACCTCGTCGAAGGTCTCTGGGCGGTAACGTCTGTACAGTGCGGTGGACACAGGACAAGCCTAATGCCACCCCCTGACGTAGGACACGGTCATCGTCGCCAACCAGTCCGTCGACCGGTCCCTCGCCCCGGTCCCCGTTGTGAACCGGTCCCCGTTGTGACCCTGGCCCCATGTCGGGCACGATAGTGCGTATGACCGACGCCGTCTCTCCGCCCGAGGACTCCGATCCCGCCCGCACCTTCCGGATCGGGCACAAGGAGCGCGACGAGGCGATCGAGATGCTGCGCGAAGCCGCCGGGGACGGCCGGATCACCGTCGAGGAGCTCGACGAGAGGATGGAGCTCGTCCAGCGCGCGAAGTTCCCCATCGACCTCGATGAGGTCCTCTCCGATCTCACGACTCAGCTGCCCTCGGAGCGCTACCGTCCCCGCACCGAGGTGGCCCGCCGAACCCCGCCCTCCGCACCGGCCCGCCGGCTCCCGCCCCATCAGCAGACCCGCGGCTGGGATCCGTCCGATCCGCTCGTCGTCAAGGCGACGTGGGAGTCCGAGCACCGCCGAGGCCGCTGGCAGGTCCCGCCCTACATCCGGGCCGAACCGTCGATGTCGAACATCGAGCTCAACTTCCTCGAGGCCGACACGACGCTGGCGACGATCGACATCGAGGTCGTCGCCGGGATGGGCTCGCTCATCGTCGTCGTCCCCGAGGACTGGGCCGTCAACGTCGAGGATCTCTCGAAGTCGTGGGGTTCGGTCAAGACCCTCGTCGACGCGGTGCCCACCGGACGCGCCCCGACCATCGTCGTCGGCGGGTCGATCGGGATGGGCAGCTTCCGCGCCCGGTACGCGAACTTCTTCGACCGCCGGCGATTGGCCAAGTGATGCCTCCGGGACTCGGCGCCATCATCTTCCTCACGATCGCCATCGTCATCGTCTTCAGCGTGGGCTTCTTCCTCGTCCACCGGGTGATGACGAAGCCGGGCACGCACATCGGCTCCCGCCTGCCCAAGGACGGCCACGACGGCGAGCAGCGTCCCGGAAAGGGCCCCACGCACCCAGGCCCGAAGGACCGCTGACACGGCAAGGGCATTTGCCCGAACACCCCACCTGACCGGGGATAACCCTTGCAATGGCACGCGTCACATGATGCACTCATTGCATGGCTGAGCTCATCGTGACCCGCCTCGACGCCGACGACGCCGACGGTCTCAGGCAGTGGCTGACGATCATGCGCGAGGGCTACACGGACGATCGAACCGCCGTGTGGTGGCAGAGCGAGGAGTCGATGCTCGTCCAGTTCGCCCACCCCCGCCACGACAGGACCGACATCGCCCTGCTCGCCCGCCTCGGCGACGAGGCGATCGGCGGGGCGGAGATCACCCTCGTCTCCGACTCCCCCGCCCTCGTCGAACTCGCCGTCCTCCCCGCCCACCGCCGGCAGGGCCACGGCACGACGATCGCCGAGGCGGTCGATGGGATCCTCCGCGACTCCGCGGCGACGATCGTCCAGACGGAGACCTATTCGCCTGCCGGCATCGCCTTCGCCGAATCCCGCGGCATGCACGTCGGCAACGCCGAGCAGCGTCTGCTCCTCGACCTGCCCGCCTATCTCGACGCCGACGCCAACCGCTACAAGTCCCGAGCCGCTCCGGCCCCCGACGTCGGTCCCGCCGATCCCACCGAGGTCCACCCCGACCCCGACTGGTCGATCGTCTCGTGGATCGGCATGTGCCCCGAGGAGCTCGTCGAGGCGTGGGCGACCCTGCGCAAGCAGATGGACGAGGACGTCCCCCTCGGCGCTCTCACCCGCACCGACCACCACGCCGACGTCGCCGCGATCCGCAGCCATGAGGAGCGGATGGACGAACAGGGCTGGGTCCTCGTCAGCTCGATGGCGGAGATGACCGGGGACGAGCCGCTGGCCGTCGGGTACACGGAGATCATGGTCTCCCGGCACGCCCCGGAGATCGCCGTCCAGGAGGACACCCTCGTCGACCGCGCGTACCGCGGCCGCGGCATCGGGCGGGCGCTGAAGATCGCGAACCTGCGCCAGCTCCACGACCTCCCGGAGGCCGCCGCGGTCCGCTGGCTGCAGACGTACACGGCCACGGACAATGAGGCGATGCTCGCGCTCAACGCAGAGCTCGGCTTCGTCGTCGCCGACACGATGACCGCTCTCGAAAGCCCGGTTGTCGATTAGACTGACTCTGACCGCACCGGCTATCGAAGCGAAGCAGGCTACCGTGTCCTCCTCCAACGTCATCATCATGATCGTCGTCTTCATCATCGTCGTCATCGTCACGATCCTCATCGTGCGGTCGCGGGCGAAGAAGGCGCAGAGGGAGCGCGAGGCGCGGAACTCTGCCCCGAGCACCCCGCGCGACCCCTTCGCCGCCGACCAGAACACCGGCGGCGACCCCGCCCAGATCAAGGCCGGCGACCTCCTCGAGTTCGGCAATGAGAAGTACTTCGTGCGCGGCACCCTGCGGATCTCCGAGGGCGGCTACGACTGGGCTGAGCACTTCTTCCAGTCCGACGACTCCGCGACCCGCCTGTGGCTGACCGTCGAGCACGACCCCGACCTCCAGGTCTCGCGCTGGCGCGACCGACCCGACCTCGACATCGAACCGACGTCGAAGTCGATCACGATCGACGGCACCGACTACAGCCTCGTCGAACACGGCACCGCCACCTACCGCTCCGAGGGCACGACGGGGCTCAACGAGAAGGGCGGCCTCGACTACGTCGACTACGAGTCCCCCGACGGGAAGCTGCTGGCGTTCGAGCGCTTCGACCACGGCCGCTGGGAGGTCAGCACCGGCGAACCCGTCCCCGTCGGCTCCTTCACGATCTACTCGAGCAGCTGATGAGCCTGACCGCCCCTCACGTCACCGTCGACGTCCCCTTCGCCGACACGAGCGCCGACGACCTCCGGTTCTCCCTGGACCGTCCGCGGATCGCGCCGCTGGCCAGTGAGATCGTCGACCTTCAGCCGGCGGGCGTCACCGGTGCGGGGCTGCGGCTCGAGCTCCACGTCATCGGCTCCTCGCATCAGGTCATCCTCGCCACCGCGGCCCGTGACCTCCTCATCGAAACCTTCGCGTGCCCGCCGGCCGAGGTGCCGGCTCAAGCACCGACCACCGTCACGGCCCTGCCGAGCTGGGATGCCCCGGTGCGGACCCGTGGTGCGTGGGCCGGGTTGACCCGCCATGAGTTCCGGTGCACCCGCACGGCGCATCCGGCGGAGTTCCGCACGTCCGTCGCCGAGGTGCACGATCGTGTCCGCGCCCATGACCGTCACGTCATCGCCCGGTTCCCCGGTGACCGCGATGCGCTCACCGCACTCGCGCTCACGACCGCCGGCCAGGGCCACCTCGCGTGGGAGACGTGGCACGTCTACCCGCAGCACGCGGAGATCGTCCGCACGACGACCGCGCTCACGGGCGCACCGGAGCCGGCGACCGCCTCGGCGAGGGGTGGGCGGTGATGTCGAACAATCCGAACATCTCCACCGGCGGCGGCTCCTTCGACTTCGACGCCGAGCACAACCGCGGCAACCGGTTCGGAGGCGGGCCCTTCGACAACGGCCCCGGCGGACGGGGCGGCGGACCAGGTGGCAACGGCCCCGTCGGCAACGGTCCCTTCGGCAATGGCCCCGGTGGACGGGGCGGCGGAAGCTCGGGTGGGGGCTCGGGGAGGAAGCCGCGCCGCTTCGGCTGCGGCGCCGTCATCGGACTCGTCGTCGTCCTCCTCCTCGTCGCGATGATGTTCCAGAGCTGCGGGAGCAGTTCGGGCGGCGCGAACTGCGGGGACTACGACCTCGTCGACAACCAGTACGTGGAGAACCCCGGCCAGGGCGACTACGTGAAGAACGGCGACAACTACGACTACGTCGGATGCGACGCCTCCCGCTCCGGCGGCGGAGGATTCTTCTTCTTCCCGTTCTTCTTCGGCGGCGGCTCGGGCGGAACCGGGTCGAACTACGGGGACGGCTCGAACTTCCGCGGCGGCGGACCGGGGTCGGGCAAATGAGCGGCACGACCCAGAGGAGCGGCACGACCCCGAGGCGCCGCCCCGGCCGGTCGAACCACCTCGGCCAGATGACCAGACAGCGACCGAACCAGCGACGACAGCACCAGGAAAGGCAGCCATGATCCTCGACATGCTCCTCTACGAGACCGGGGTCGTCCTCGCGTATGCCGCGAGCGGAATCCTCCTCATGTTCATCGGCTACTTCGTCGTCGACCTCCTCACCCCGGGCAAGCTCCACGTCGTGCTCTGGGAGCAGAAGTCGCCGAACGCCGCCGTCCTCGTCGCCTCCGACCTCCTCGGTGTCGCGATCATCGTCATCGCCGCGATCCGCGCGAGCGCCGACGACCTCGGCGCCGGCATCGTCACGACGCTGCTCTTCGGCATCATCGGCATCATCCTCATGGCCGCGAGCTTCCTCCTCATCGACGCCCTCACCCCGGGCAAGCGCGGTGAGATCGTCAACGCGACCACGCTCCACCCCGAGGTGTGGGTCAACGCCTCGGCGCACATCGGCATCGCCGGCATCATGGCCGCCGCACTCCTGTGACCCCTGCCCCACCGTCTGCCCGGCCCGGCACGGGCGCTGCCCGCAGGATGCGACCGCATTGAGCACGACCGCACCGGCACCGCTGACGCTCCCGCTGCAACCGGGTCCTGCCCGCTTCTTCGTCCTTCTCGCCGTCTTCATCTGCGCGAGCTGCGGGATGGTCTACGAGCTCGCGCTCGTCGCGCTCGGGTCCTACCTCCTCGGCGACACGATCGTCCAGGCCTCGATCGTGCTCGCCGTCATGGTCTTCGCGATGGGCATTGGGTCGCTCGCGACGAAGCGCCTCACCCGCTTCGCCGCCGTCGCGTTCGCCCTCATCGAAGCCGCCCTCGGCATCATCGGCGGCCTCTCCGTCATCCTCCTCTACCTCGCCTTCGCCTTCGCCGACGTCTACACGGTGGCGATGGTCGGGCTCGCGTTCCTCATCGGAGCGCTCATCGGCGCGGAGATCCCCCTGCTCATGGAGCTCGTCCAGCGCATCCGGGCGCAGCGGGCCTCGAGCGCCGTCGCCGATCTCTTCGCCGCCGACTACGTCGGGGGCCTCGTCGGCGGACTCGCCTTCCCGTTCGTCCTCCTCCCCCTCTTCGGGCTGACGAAGGGGGCGCTCGCGGTCGGCATCACCAACACCGTCGTCGGCATCCTCATCGTCCTCTGGCTCTTCCGCGCCGAGGTGGCCCGCCGCACCCGGGTCCTGCTCGCCGGCCTCCTCGTCCTCATCGTCGGCGGCCTCACCGTCGTGTGGGTCTTCACCGACGACATCGAGGTGACGACGCGGCAGCGCCTCTACCGCGACCCCATCGTCGTCTCCGAGCGCACCGACTACCAGGAGATCGTCGTCACCGAGTCCCTGCGCACCGGTGACACCCGCCTCTATCTCAACGGGGACCTGCAGTTCGCCTCGGTCGACGAGTACCGGTACCACGAGTCCCTCGTCCATCCGCTGATGAACGGGCCCCGCGGCAATGTCCTCGTCCTCGGCGGCGGCGACGGGCTCGCCGTGCGGGAGATCCTCAAGTACCCCGACGTCGAAACCGTCACCCTCGTCGACCTCGATCCCCGCGTCGTCGACCTCGCCCGCACCTCGCCCCACTTCACGGCCTCGAATGAGAACTCGCTCGACGATCCGCGGGTGACGACGGTCGCCGCCGATGCGTTCACGTGGCTGCGGGAGACCGAGCACCCGGCCTACGACGCCGTCATCGCCGATCTGCCCGACCCCGATGACGTCGCCACCTCGAAGCTCTACAGCGTCGAGTTCTACGGGCTCATCAGGCAGGTCATGGCCCCCGGGGCCCGTCTCGTCGTCCAGGCGGGCTCCCCGTACTTCGCCCCGGAGGCGTACTGGGGAATCGGGCAGGCCGTCACCGAGGCGGGACTGGCGACGACGCCGTACCACGTCGATGTCCCGAGCTTCGGCGACTGGGGCTACTTCCTCGCCGCGGCTCCCGGGGATGCCGGCAGCAGCGGCACTCCGGCGGGGACCGACGGCGGCACCGGTCCGATCGTCGCCCTGGCGCCGGATGCGCCGACGGATCTGAGGTTCGTCACCCCCGAGGTGCTCAGCGCCTCGACGACGTTCCCGCCCGACCGCGACCGTGCGTCGGTGAGGAACGTCGAAGCCTCGACCCTCCTCCACCCGAAGGTCCTCGACCAGGAGCGCGGAGCCTGGGTCGGGTACTGAGTGCAAGGTCGGGTGCTGAGCACGGCAGAGGGCCCGCGCGCGGTCGGGGTGACCGGGCGCGGGCCCTCTGCTGCGGTCGCGGCTAGGACATCATCGCGGCTACGACATCATCGCGGCGAGCACGCTGAGCGAGACGCCGAGGAAGCCGCCGACGACGGCGATGCCGATGAAGACGAGGCCGAGGATGAAGCCCCACTTGCCGAACTCGTTGTCGCCGAAGCCCGCCTCCTTCGAGGCGCGACGGGCCATGTACCCGGTGACGATGCCGATGGCCGGGCCGATGAAGTTGAAGCCGATGAACGTCGACAGGGTCGCGACGAGCGAGATGATGCCGAGCACTTTGCCCGGATCCTCTGCCGCTCGCTGGGCCGGGTAGAGCCGATCAGCGTAGGGCTCATCGGGATAGGGCTGATCGGCATGCGGCTGGGCGTAGGGCCCCTGGGCGTACGACCGGGGTGCGTCGGGCCGCTGCGGGTAGGCCGACTGCCGGTCGGGATCGGTCACGTCCGGCCGGGCTCCCAGCTGGCCTGTTCCGGTCGGGTCGAATCGATTGTCGGGTTGGGGTGCGACCGGTGTGCTCATCGCGGTGCCTCTCTCGTGTGGTCCGAACTCCAGGCTGATGGCTTCAGCCTAGGAACCGGACCGGTGAGGGGAAAGGGACCTATCCGTCGACCTCGGCGGGGGTTTTCCCCCGGTCGCATCCGACAGGCTCATCGGGCGGGCGCCCGGCCTCTCCTCTGCGCGCGCCCGACACCTCCTCGGCGGGCGCCCGGCACCACCTCGGCGGGCGGTCAACACCGGCATTTCGCCCCGCCTCGGCGGGTCTCAGCGCACGTCGACGAGGGCGTGGTCGGTGCGGCCGAGGAGCCAGAGGAGGACCTCGACGGGTTCGCCGGTCACGGTCGTCGTCTCTCCGCGGCCGGCGGCGTGGGTGCCGAAGCCGGGACTGACGATGACGGTGCGGCCCTTCGCCTTCGCCGCGTAGGGCAGGAGCGCGAACCGGGCTTGGGCCCACACGGTCGCGTTGTCCTTCCGGGAGAGGCGGCGGGGGAACCATTCGAGTTCGGCACGGCGGATGTCCTCATGGTGGACGAGGTATTCGGTCGTGTTCATCACCGAGCCGACGCCGGGCCACGCTCCCGGGGTCCACTTCGGTGGGGCGGCGACGAGGCCGAGCAGCTCGGAGTACGGCATCGACGCGTAGTCGCGCTCCTTGTCCTCGAGCCTGCCCTCGAACGCGGGGACCATGATCCCCATGGCCGCGACGGGTTCGCGTTCGCGGATGACGAGGTGGGTGGCGAGGTCCCTGGTCGTCCACCCCTCACAGAGGGTGGGCGCGTCCTCACCGGCGGCGCGGGCAGCGGCAACGAGGCGCAGTCGTTCTGCGCGAGCAAGACTGGTCATGGTGGCAGTCTGTCATTGCCTCATTGGATTTCTCTGGACGCCCACTCTCTGACGAAGTCGGTGACCCGGGAGATCGACCGGTAATCGGCAAGGTCATCTCCCCTGGTGGGGCCGTCGGTGACGATGACGACCGGCTTGCCCTCCTTCGCCGCCGACCGCACGAAGCGCAGCCCCGAGAGCACCGCGAGCGACGATCCGAGAACAAGGAGACCCGCCGCCGAATCAGAGATCCGATTCGCCTCGGCAACGCGATCGGGCGGGACGGCGTCGCCGAAGTAGACGACATCGGGCTTGAGGAGTCCGCCGCAGATCGGACAGTCGAGGACCCGGAAGTGCGCGGTCTCCTCGAGGTCGACGTCGCCGTCGGGTGCGGTCTCGACGTCGATCGGATCGATGCCGGTGAGCGCGATGAAATCGCGGTTGAGGGCGGTGAGCTCGTCCTGCACCCAGTCGCGGTCGAAGGTGTGGCCGGTCTTCAGACACACGACTCGGTCGAGGCTGCCGTGGAGGTCGATGACGGGACTCCGGCTGCCGACCTCCCGCGCCGCGGTCTGGTGGAGCCCGTCGACGTTCTGAGTGATGATGCCGGCGACCGGCAGACGGGCGAGCGCGAGGTGACCGGGGTTGGGATCCGCCCACTCCATCCGCGGCCAGCCCACCCAGGACCGCGCCCAGTACCGAGCACGCTGCTCGGGCGAGGAGAGGAAGTTCTGGATCGTCATCGGCCGGCGGGGCGCGGCATCGGGGCCGCGGTAATCCGGGATTCCCGAATCCGTGCTCATCCCCGCCCCGGTGAGCACCGCCCAGTCGCTCGGGTCGTACCCCGTGGTGAGGACGTCGATGATCTCGGAGTCGGTATGGCTGGCCACCGGACGGGTGCGCCCGCGCAGCGGATCGACGATGACTGCCATGGTCTCCTCGGTCTCCTTGCTCATTCTCTCTCCCCAGTCCCCATCGACTGCGTCTATCGTGGCCGTATGGTCAGCGTACTGCTCGTTCATCACTCACCGTCACCATCGACGCAGAGAATCGCCGAGGCGGCCGAGGCCGGACTGCGCCTGCCCGAGCTCGGCGACATCGACGTCACCGTCAGACCCGCCCTCGAGGCCACCGTCGACGACGTGCTCGCCGCCGACGCCTACGTGCTCGGGACGACAGCGAACTTCGGCTACATCTCCGGGGCGCTCAAGCACTTCTTCGACACCACGTACGACGCGGTGCGCGAGCCCACGGCTGGTCGGCCGTTCTCCTACTGGATACACGGCGGCTATGACACGACCGGCGCGGAGACCGCGATGACGCAGATCACGACCGGGCTGGGATGGTCGCTCGTCTTCGATCCGCTCGTCCTCACCGGCGCGGTCGACGAGGAGCATCTCGAGACCGCGACGGAGCTCGCCGCGACGGTGGCCGCCTCGACGCTCTGAGATTGCTCCGAGAAACTACTTTCCAATATAGAAAGTAGTTGGTAGGGTGAAATCACTTCCACCGGAAGTCAACGGTCATCTCGTTGGATCGGCCGCCTCGGCGGATCCGCAATCGCATCGAAGGAGCAGCCATGACCACGCCCACCCCGCAGCAAGCCACCGACCTCCTCGCCCAGATCGATTCGACGCAGAAGCAGGCCCGCAGCACCGATGCGTGGCCGCTCGTCCTCTTCCTCCTCGTCATCAGCGCCGCGGCCTCGATCGGGCTCGTCGGAATGGCGCTCATCGACGATTCGACGACCCAGCTCACCCTCCTCGGGGCGAGCGCCGCGTGGCTCGCCGCCGCGCTCGTCGTCTACCTCGTCTCCGCCCTGAGCTGGAGCCGCCGGTCGACGCTCCTGCTGCTGACCTGGCTGCCGGTCATCGTCCTCGCCTTCATCGCCGGGGTGATCGCCGACAGCCTCACCGCGGGATCGTGGGTGACGGTCGCCGCCGCCGGAGTCGTCTGGGTCGCAGGCATCCTCGGTGCTCTCATCGGACTGCGCCGGTGAGGCGCGCAGAGACGAATGAGGAGACCACGATGACCCCCTCCACCGCCCCCACCGACGGCACGGGAGCCGATTCGGAGTCCGCGCCCGAGGAGACGATCCCCCACCTCGGCGAGACCCTCTCCCGGATCGATCCGGACCTCGGGAACCCGACCCGGCTCGGACTCGTCGCCAGCCTGAAGAACCGCGATCGCGCGGAGTTCAAGCTGCTGCGCGATTCGCTCGGAGTCTCGGATTCCGTGCTCTCCCGACACATCACGGCACTGGAGAAGGCCGGTCTCGTCGAGGTCGCGAAGGGCTACGTCGGCAAACGGCCGCGGACCTGGGTCTCGATCACGAAGGACGGCGCCGCCCGCCTCGACGGTCACGTCGAGGCGCTGCGCGAACTCGCCAGCGGACGCTGAGGCCGCGCCGGTCAGACGCTGGTCGTCCGGTCGCCGGTCCGCCCGATCGTCGCGCCGGCCGTCACTTCCCCTCGGCGCGGCGGCGGACGATCTCCGTGATCCAGATCGGGGCGAACGGCGAGGTGCAGTTCGGCGGCGTCGGATAGTCCTTGAGCACCTCGAGGCGCTCGCCGATCTCGAGCGCACGGTCCCTGAGCTCGGGGTTCTCGATGCCGATCGACGCCAGCGTCTCGTTCATCGCCCACTGCAGGCGTTCGGGTGCCTCCTTCATCTCGGCGTCGATGACGTCGAGGAGGCCTGGCAGATCGAGGCCCTCGGGATCCTTCGCCACCCTCTCCGAGGTCAGAGCCCATCCGGCCGAGGCGACAACCGGATCGGGGTCGGCCATCCACGTCGTCCGCAGCGCCTCGGCGTGCTTCGACTTCTTGACGATGTAGTTGACGAGCCACCCGTGGACCTTCGGCACCCGCGACTCCCGGAGCATCGCGTCGAGCTCGGCCGCGTCCCAGCTGCGCGGACGCATGATGAGGATCGCGACGAGGCGGGCGGCGGTGTCCCCGGTCGCCCACAGCTGCCGGGCGAGGTCGTCGTTCTTCTTCAGCTCCTTCGCGATGCCGCGCAGCTTCGTGAGGTTGACCCCGTGGTCGTCGCCGTGCCGTTCATTGACCGCACGAGCCTTGGGGTCCTCGAGCTCGGCGAGCTCCGCCCTGACACCAGCCACCGTCGCCTCGACCATGCTCGTCCCCTCGCTGTCGTTCCCATTGCCGCGCACCCTCATTCTGCCCCACATCGCGTGTTCGCCGCGCGTCGTCGCACCGTCACTCCGCGTCGTCGCACCGGCGTCGCACCGTCAGCGCGCGTCGTCAAACCGTCAGTGCGCGTCGTCGCCGAGGTAGGGCCGGACCTCGAGCCATTCGTTGATCGGGGCACCCTGGAAGCCGGGGGCCGCGGAGAGTTCGGCGGCGAGCGCGAGCGCGCGATCCCAGTCGGCGACGTCGATGATCATCCACCCGGCGACGAGGTCCTTCGAATCGGGGAACGGCGACCTGACCTCCGGGGAGAGGTCCGGCCCCGACGCCCGGACGAAGGCGCCGTCCGGCGACAGCGCCGCCGAGTCGACGAATTCGCCGGACTCGCGCAGCCGATCGGCGAAATCGTTCATGTACTGGACGTGCGCGTCGACCTCAGCGGGCGTCCACTGGTCCATGGGCACGAAGTCGATGTACTCCGGCGTCCCCCGGTAGTGCTTGAAGATCTGGTACTTGGCCATCGCTGGCTCCTCCTCCGATCACGGGAGCGCCGGACCACCTCGGCGAGCCCGATCTGCCCCTTCCCACCTCCCAGGGTAGGCCCGCGTCCCGGGAATGCGACCCGCGTGTGCGTCGTTGATGACAGTGCAGGGCTCAGCCTGCGCCACGGTCCCGACCGCGAGCGATTCCCACCATTTGAGGAGTGCAGCATGACCAAGCGCGTCCAGTACGACAATCACGGCACGACCGACGAACTCGAGGTCGTCGACGTCGAGTCCCCCACGGTCGGCCCGGGACAGGTGAGCGTCCAGGTCCGCTTCGCCGGCCTCAACCCGGTCGACCTCGCGATCCTCTCGGGAAGCTTCGGGTCCGGCAGCGGCACTCGCGGCCTCGGCATGGACTTCTCCGGTGTCGTCGCCGAGGTGGGCGACGGCGTCGAGGACTTCTCCCCCGGCGACCTCGTCTTCGGCGGCGTCCCCAACCAGTCGGAGGCCGACTACGTCCTCGTCAAGGATCCCGCCAAGCATCTCAACAAGATCCCCAAGGGACTGGGCACCGATGTCGCCGGCGGCCTCAACGTCGCCGGGAGCACCGCGGTCGCCGGCATCCGCGCGATCGCCCCGCAGGCCGGCGAGACGATCTTCGTCTCCGGCGCCTCGGGCGGGGTCGGCATCATCGCCGCCCAGCTCGCCCTCGGCCTCGGCGCCCGTGTCATCGGCACGACGAGCCCCGGCAACGTCCAGCTGCTCGACGGACTCGGCATCGACGCCGTCGAATACGGTCCCGAGCTCGAGGAGCGTCTGCGCGAAGCCGCCCCGGACGGCATCCAGGCCGCGTATTCGACGCGCGGCGAGGATGAGATCGAGATGCTCCTCGGCCTCGGCGTTCCCGCCGCGCGGATCAACTCGATCGCCGCCGGCCCGCAGGTCGCCGATAAGTACGGCGTCCACACCGACGGCCAGGCGAAGGCCCGCCGCGACGACCTCCCCTGGCTGGCGATGGCGATCGCCTACGGCCACGTCGTCGTGCCCATCGGCGGGGTGTTCGACCTCGACGACGTCCGCGCCGCCTACGGGTTCCTCACCGGCGGCCACCCCGTCGGGAAGGTGCTGCTGCGGATGGAGCCGAAGCCCTTCACCGCAGAGCAGACGGACTACCTCACACAGTGACGGCCGACCCCGGGGTCCGGTCCGCAGACACGCGCGCGGACCGGGCCCCGAGGCGTCTGCGCCCGTAGCCGATAAGCGCGACAGCGATCGCGACGGGCCAGACGAAGAACGGGATGTAGCAGGCCAGCAGGACGGCCCGCTCCCCCGCGCTCATCCCCACATCGGGCGTCCAGCCGGGGACGACCCCGGTCCAGGCGAGGACGAACTTCACGAGCACGGACCCGATAAGCCCGAGCAGGACCACGGTGCCGATGCCGCCGACGATGAGCGGCACCAGGGGTGGGATCGTCCTCCCGCCGAGGCGGGGCACCCACCGCGGAACGACCTCGCCCCACGGCCGGATGAGTCCGAAGCCCGCCACGGCGACGAGCAGCGTGAGCACCTCGAGGCCGAGGACGTAGACGACGCCGCCAGCGGAGAACCGCACCTCGTCCGCGAGGCCGAATCCCACATCGAGACCGGCGAGCAGCGCGATCCGCCAAGCCACGCTCGGCAGCGGGAGCACGAGCGCGCCCCAGCCGGCGATGAGCGCCCAGCGGGGGATCTCTCGGTTCTGCGGCTCTCGGTTCCGTGGCTCTCGGCTCTGCGGCTCCCGGTTGCCTGACCGCCTGCCTTCTGGCTCCCCGTCCTCCGCCTCCCGCCTCGCCGGTTTTAAATCCTTCGTTCTAAAACTCATGCTCTAAAACTAGCTATGATCGGGTGCCATGGCAAGACCTGCGCGCTTCTCCGATGACGACATCCTCGACGGAGCCGCTCATGCGCTCTCCGTCAGCGGCCCCCGGGCGACGATCGCCGACGTCGCCCGGAGCATCGGCGGCCCGACGGGATCGATCTATCACCGCTTCCCCTCCCGTGACGATGTCTTCGCCCGCCTCTGGCTGCGTTCGATCGGCCGCTTCCACGTCGGCCTCCTCGCCGCGTACGACCTCGACGATCCGCACGAGGCCGTACGGGCCGCGGCGCGCCACATCCCGGCGTTCTGCCGCGCTCACCCCGAGGAGGCGCGTTCGATGCTCCTCTTCCGTCAGTCGGCACTCGCCGCCGAGGGCCCGCTCGGCGTCCGCGACGACGCCGCGCACATCAACGACGACATCGACGCGGCGATGGACGGCCTCCTCGCCCGGCGCTTCGGCGACCCGACGCCCCACCGGCGCGAACTCCTCTCGATGGGAACGCGCCTGGCCCCCTACGGCATCGTCCGCCCCTTCATCGGCACGGCGATCCCCGACTGGGTCGACGACGCTGTCGCCGCCTCCGCTGAGGCGATCGTCCGCCTCGGCGATCCCCCGCCCTGACCGGGACCCCGCGGATCTCGCGCCCCCGCCCCGACCGGCGCGGTCCCCACGCTCTGACCAGGACGCCGCGGATCATCTGCCCTGACCCGCCGGCCGATGTTCGGAATGTTCTCCCAGGGTCAGGCTGTTGAATGGAGACAACCCGAGTTGCGTCAAAGCGCAGCCTTCGGGTCGACCGGCATCGCGCCGGCCCGTGTCCGACAGCAGTGCACCAGAGAAGGAGAGCCACCATGGCCGTATCCGACAAGAAGATCGCATTCCTGCTCACCAACGGCGTCGAACAAGTCGAGCTGACGAGTCCGCGGACGGCACTCGATGAGGCGGGCGCGACGACCGTGATCATCTCGCCCTCGGAGAACACCCTGCAGGCGATGGAGAACGATTGGGACCACGGCGACACGTTCACCGTCGACGTGCCCGTCGCCGAGGCGAACGCCGACGACTACGACGCGCTCGTCCTGCCCGGCGGCACGATCAACGCCGACACCCTGCGCACCGATGAGGACGCCGTCGCTCTCGTCAAGGCGTTCTTCGCCGCCGACAAGCCGGTGGCCGCGATCTGCCATGCCCCGTGGATCCTCGCGCAGGCCGACCTCGCGAAGGACCGGAAGCTCACGTCGTTCGAGTCGACGAAGGTCGATCTGGAGAACGCGGGAGCCGACTGGAGCGATTCCGAGGTCGTCGTCGACGGCAACCTCATCACCTCCCGCAACCCCGGCGATCTCGACGCGTTCAACGCCGCGATCGCCGATGCCCTCAAGTGAACCGGCTGGCGGATTGAGCTGAGCCAGCCGCCTCGGCGCGCGAACTCCCCGGGACCGCGGTTCCGGGGAGTTCGTCTGCGTTTCACCTCGGTGTGTCCGTGGACGCGCCACCTGCGCATATGATCATCACATGCGTGCTTCCTCCACCGGGCGTATGCCGTCCGGCGTCCTCTCCTGTCTGCTCACCGTTCTCCTCGTCGCCGTCTCCGGCGCGCTCACCGTCACCGTGCCCGCGCCGGCCGCGGCGGCCTATCCCACCGGCGGCGGCATCGGTGCGATGCACCGCTCGCTCGGCGGGGACACCGGACGGCTGGGCCCGGCGGTCAGCCCCGAGCGGTGCACGCTCAGGGACGGCGGGTGCTACCAGACGTTCAGGGCGGGCACGATCCATTGGACGAAGGCGACCGGGGCCCACGCGACGTGGGGTGCGATCCGCACGGCGTGGCAGAAGTCGGGCTGGGAGAACGGGCCGCTCGGGTACCCGACGAGCAACGAGTACAGGGCGGGTTCGGTGACCCGGCAGGACTTCGAGAACGGGCGCATCACGTGGACGAGCGCCGCCGGGGCGAAGATCGAGCTGACCACGGCGCCGTCGTCGTTCACCCTCAAGGGCTCCGGGTTCGGCCACGGGGTCGGGATGAGCCAGTACGGGGCCCGCGGGATGGCCGCCGCCGGCAAGAGCGCGACGCAGATCCTCGAGCACTACTACAACCCGGCGACGGTCACGCAGACCTCGGCGAACGCGAACTCCGACATCACCGTCCAGCTGCTCGCCGGGGAGAAGTCGGTGACGCTCACCCCGTCCGCGGGCCGCCTGCGGGTCAAGGTCGGGCGCACGACGGTCGAGTCGGGCTCGGCGATCACCGTCGAGCGGACGTCGTCGGGCAGAGTCAGGGCGAAGGTCGGGGGTCAGTCCTACGAGGGTTCGTGGATGACCGTCGAGTGGCAGAACACGCGCTACTGGTCGGGGTCGCAGGCGACGACGGTCGCGGTCAGCCGCGCCCAGTCGGGGTCGACGGGGACCTATCGGCACGGGAAGATCGAGATCCGGCAGCTGAAGAACGCGCTCAACGTCCTCGGCGTCATGCGGACGAACTCCGAGTACCTGCCGGGCATCGCCGAGGTCCCCGCGTCCTGGCAGTCGCCTGCGCTCGAGGCGCAGGCGATCGCCGCGCGGACGTATGCCTACCGCAATCTGGGGCCGCTCAAGGCCGACTGCGCGTGCAACGTCTACGACGAGGTCACCTCGCAGCACTTCAAGGGCTGGGCGCACGAGAACGCTCGCGAAAGCGGTCCTTGGCGCAGGGCCGTCCAGGCCACGCAGTCGGGATCGGGGGCGAACGTGAGGAACGCGAAGGTCGTCATGTACAAGGGTGCACTCATCGACGCCGTGTACTCCTCGTCCTCGGCGGGGGTGACGAACTCCGCCGCCGAGGTGTGGGGCAGCGATGTCCCCTACCTGCAGTCCCGTGACGATGCGGCGTCGAAGTCGAAAGCCGCCGGGAACCCGAATGCCGCGTGGACGGTGACGCCCTCGCAGGCGGCGATGGCGAAGGCATTCGGCCTGCCCGACGTCGCGACGGTGACGCTGACCCGGACGAAGGCGGGGCTCGTCACCTCGGCGAAGGCGACCTCGACGAAGGGGGCGACCGCGACCCGCTCCGGCGCCGAGCTGCGCAGTGCGCTCAAGCTGAAGTCCGCATCGTTCACCATGGGGTGAGCGGCGGGGTTCAGCACTGCCGGCGCTTGGCGTCCGGCGGAGACCGCTCCGGAGCGCCCACGCTCCCGAGCGGCTGAGCTTCGCGAGCTGCGGCGCGCGCAGGGACGGCCCGGCCGGCGGCTACCGGCTACCGGCTACCGGCTACCGGCTACCGGCTACCGGCTACCGAGCGAACGCTAGTGTGCACGCCACCCTGCGGGCCAAAAGTGAAAATGCAGGCGACTAGTCGTGGGGCAATTTTACTTTTGCCCGACATCTGCCCCGTGTCGCGCCTGCGCCGTGCCGATCGCAGCGTGTCGCCGCACCGACGCCGTGTGCCTCTGCAACGATGCCCGGGTTATAGGCCAAAAAGTGTGTCCGTGATCGTCCCGGATCCCAGCCACACCAAGGACAATCACCTGATTGCTTAGCTCTGATCGCTTAGCATTCGTAGGGTGCTTGCAATCGACCGAAATGTCAGATCTGTCAGACAACGCTGAAGAAGAACGGCACGACCAAGGCCGGAACCACCCGGTACAGGTGTCCCGCCTGCGGAGCCTCCAGCAGCGCCAAACGCCGAGGATCGACACAACGATTCGAACTGCGCGCCTTCCTCGACTGGCTCCTGGGACCAGCACCACAACCAGCCCACACACCACTGGGCAGCCCCCGAACGTTCCGGCGCCGCACATCCTGGTGCTGGACGATCCACCCAACAGTGTCCCCGACCTCTGAAATCCATGATCAGATCATGCTCGATGGCACCTACACCAACGGGTGGTGCGTCCTCATCGCCTACACCGGCACTCACGTCATCGACTGGCAATGGTGCGACCACGAAAAGACCGCGTCCTGGACGGCACTCATCTCAACCATCCCTGCACCCCGCTACGCCATCGTCGATGGCAACGGGCCGTTGACAACGACGATCGAGAGACTCTGGCCACAGACACGAATCCAACGCTGTTACTTCCATATCCAGCACGCCTGTAACACGCATTTGACGAGGACGCCGACCCTGCCGGCGAACAAGGAACTTCAAGCGATCTACCGGGCCCTGTCGAAAGTCCAGACGTGGGATCAGGCTGCAGCGTGGCTGGCCGAGTTCGCGACATGGGAAGCGAAATGGGACCGTATGCTCAAACAGCGAACCTATGCCCGCTCCAGCACGAGCAGACCCGCCCACGTCAGGCCCGGGCAGACATGGTGGTACACGCATCTGCGCACGCGCCGGGCCCACGGGTTCCTGGCCAAACTCATCGCGAAGAACCATCTGTTCACCTGGCTCGAGGCCGCCGACGAAGGGGTCGTGATCGCGAAGACGACGAACGCGTTAGAAGGCGGTATCAACGCTGGCATCAAGCATCTCAAACGTCACCACCGCGGACTGTCTGAAGACCACGGACGACGAGCCGTGGATTGGTACTTATGGGACCGAACACAGGCCCACAGTGACCCGTGGACTCTGGCGAAGTCGCAACTGAAAACGCTAGCGACAACGCCTCTGAAGGAGCCGGTCGCCGAGCCTGTAGGTCCCGCCGTCTATGACACGGGGTTCTCGTGGGAAGACGGGATCGGTATCCAGTCAGGATGGGGCGGACGACGTCGGTGACACACCCGGCACGGACACACTTTTTGGCCTATAACCCCGATGCCCCGTGTCGCGCGGGCACCCCGGCACGCAGAAGCCCCTCACCCGAATCTTCCCAGGTGAGGGGCTTGCGCTTGCTGGCGGAGGATAGGGGATTCGAACCCCTGAGGGCGTTAACCCAACCCGCGTTCCAGGCGAGCGCCATAGGCCACTAGGCGAATCCTCCGCGGATCAGCTTATCGGAGTCGTGACCGCAATGCGAAATCGCAGAGGCCCAGTGTGAACCATCACACGACCCGCAGGTGAACAGGCCGATCGCCCCCATCAGCCGCGGTTGCGAGCGCCCGTTCATGCTCGGCGACGACCTCGGCGCGCTTCTTCTCGATGCTGCCGTCCCTGATCCACCCGTGCAGCGTCTCCAGCCGCGCCCGGGTCACGGAGTCGACCGGCAGATACACCGACAGCGTCAGCCGCTGGTTCTCCTGCGCGATGAGCGTGGCCATCGTGAGGTTGAGGGTGCCGACGTAGGGGTTCTCGACGACCTTCGTCCGGCCCGGCGTCCGCCCGACATTGCCCGAATCCCACAGCGCTCGGAAGTCGGGGTACCGGCTCAGCCGCTCGAGCAGGGGACCCCACTCGGGGTCCTCGAGCGACTCGGCGTACGCCGCCCTCATCTTCGCGACGAGCAGCCGTTTGTGCTCGTCGATCGGCTGGAAGATCGAGGCCCACTCGGGGTTTTCGTACGCCTGGATGACGCAGTTGCGGTCGGCGGGGGCCACCTCGGCGAGATCGGTCGTGAGATACCGTTCGACCTCGTTGTACGCGCGGATCGTGTACGTCGGATCGGTGACCATCGCCGGCAGCGGCAGCACCTCGTCGAGCATCATCCGCAGCTGCTCGCCGACCTCCGAATCGCCGGGATTCGTCGCCCGATCCGGGTATCCGCCGAGGAGGAAGAGATGCGCGCGCTCCTCACGGTCGAGCAGCAGCGCCTCGGCGATCGCCTCGAGCACCGACTCGGAGGGGTGGACCTCCCTCCCCTGCTCGAGCCACGTGTACCAACTCGTGCCGATGTTCGCGAGCACCGCGACCTCTTCGCGCCGCAGACCCGGCACCCGCCGCCTCGTCCCCTTCGCCAGCCCGACATCGCAGGGCCGCACCCGATCGCGCCGCGACCGCAGGAACCGCCCCAGCTCACTTGTCCTCTCCTGTGCCATGCCCTCATTCTCCGCCCACTCCCCCGCCCGCATCCAGGTGGCGCGACCACCACCATGACCACGCCCTCCCACCTTGGTCACCGCGACCGAACAATGGGAGCATGAGAATCTCTCCCGGTGCCGCCACGGCAGAATCGAGTGCTCCCGTCCACAACGACAACCCCGCCGAGGCGACCGCCCCGACCGCATCGTCGACGCAGCCGCCATCGCGCCCCCAACCGACCGCGACCTCGGAGTCCGAGGCGACTCTGTGGCCGCTGCACGTCGGCGCGTTCCTCGCGACCTACATGTTCTCCGTCTCGAACATCGCGATCCCCGCCGTCAAGGCCGACCTCGGCGCCGGTGACTCCGCCTCCGCCCTCGTCGTCGGCCTGTTCTCCGCATCGTTCGCCGCGGGGCTCATCCTCAGCGGCCGCATCGGCGACCGCTTCGGCCGGCGTCGCCTCTTCACGATCGGCACCGCCGCCCTCGTCATCGTCTCCCTCGCCGTGGGTCTCGCTCCGACGACCGGTGCTCTCCTCGTCGCCCGCACCGGGCAGGGTCTGGCCGCGGCCTTGATGATGCCGCAGATCCTCGCAAGCATCCAGCACGCCCTCGCAGGTGCGGCGCGGCTGCGGGCGATCAGCCTCTTCGGGGCATTCTCAGGGGTCGGCACCGTCAGCGGTCAGGTCATCGGCGGCGGCCTCATCTCCCTCTTCGGTGCGGCGTGGGGCTGGCGCGCGGCATTCCTCAGCTGCGCCGTCGTCGCCCTCGCCGCGTTCCTCGGCTCTCTGAGGCTCACCGAGTCCCGGACTCCTCATCCGGTGCCGCTCGACCTCCGCGGCGCGGGACTGCTCGGCATCGGCATGCTCTGCCTCGTCATCGGCCTCGCCCTGGGACCGGTGACCGGCTGGCTGCCGCTGCCCGTGATCCTCCTCGTCACGGCCGTCCTCGCCCTCGGCGCCTTCGTCGCCTGGCAGGCCCGCGCCGAGGCGACCGACCGCCATCCGCTCATCCCTCCGCAGGTCGTGCGCATGCCGGCGGCATGGGTCGGCATGGTCATGTCGTTCGTCTTCTTCGGCGGGTTCGGCACCTTCATGTACAACTTCGCGCAGACGAGCCAGACCGGTCACCACGACCCCGCCTACATCTCCGGGCTCACCCTGGGCCTCTTCGCCGCGGCCTTCCTCCTCACCTCGCTCGCCGTCCCCCGCGTCGTCCGGCGGCTCACCGGCCCGGGCACGATGCTGCTCGGCACGCTGCTCCAGGTCATCGGCCTGCTCGGGGTGGCCTGGGCAGCCGCGGCCGCCGGCGAGGCCTTCAATCTGTGGATCCAGCTCCCCTCGATCTTCCTCGGCGTCGGTCAGGCGCTGCAGTTCGGTCCGCTCGTCGGCACGGTCGTCAGCGCCGTGCCCGACCGGGTGGCGGGCCTGAGCGGCGGACTCATCGCGACGATGCAGCAGGCGGGCATCGCCGTGGGTGTCGCCCTCCTCGGTGCGCTCTTCCACGCGGTGGCGGCCGGCTTCGGCTTCGACACGGCTTTCGCCGTCGCGAGCCTCGCCCAGATCGGAATGAGCGTGATCTTCGGCATCGGCGCCCTCGTCCTGCTCCGTGAAGCGAGGCGGACGATCACAGCCTGAGCGCACCGGCTCGAAACCGCCGCGAGCCCGGACCGATCGTCTCGGTCCGGGCTCGCAGCAGTCACCGGGCGTATGGCTCCCGTCGCCCGGCGGTTGGCTCCCGCCGCGCGCTACGCCCTGATGGCGTCGATGATGCGCACCCGCATCGCCACGAGCGCGGGGACGAGTCCGGCGAGCGCCCCGATCCCGATCGACACGAGCATGCCGACGACGACTGCGGAGAACGGCACCTGCGGGGTGACCATGCCGTCGAAGAGCACCTGCCCGACGATCGGGGCCTTGAGCACGAGGACGGCGATGAGCACGCCGATCGCGCCGGCCACGGTCGTCGCGACGACGCTCTCCATCATCACGGAGAAGAAGATCCGCCGGCTCGTCGCGCCGAAGGAGCGGCGGATGCCGATCTCCCTGATCCGCTGCTGGATCGTCACCATCGAGATGTTGATGAGCCCGAGCATGCCCATGAAGAGGATGAGGATGCTGATGGCGAGCAGGACGTTCTGCACGGGGCCGAGCGCGCCGGCGGCATCCTCGGCGAAATCGCTGCGATAGCTGTCGATGGTGTACCCGGGGAGCTGCCGCTTGAGGTCGGAGGTGACCTGCTTGCTCAGCTGCTGCGCGACGTCCGGGGGCAGCCACATCTCGAACTCGGTGGGACGGGAGACCGTCGGTCCGAACTTCTCCGCCTGCGCGCTCAGCGCGTAGAAGGTGCCCATCTCCGCATAGCTCGGGCTGGCGACCGACCCGATGACGGTGGCCACTCCCGCCTGATGCCCGGGCAGGTCGACGGTCGCAGGAAGCGCACCGGCGTCGAGGCCGTACTGGTCGAGGAACACCTGATCGGCGACGATCGCCGGGGCCATGTTCTCGGCGTCGGCTGCGGTGAACCATCGTCCGTGCTCGACCCGCACCCTGTGCATGACCTCGTAGTCGGCATCGACGATGGTCAGCGTCGCGTCGATGCTGCCCGTCGGGCTCTGCAGCCGCAGGTCCGACTGCCCGGTCGCCGACACGTAGTCGATGTCGAACCGGCTCTGGGTCTTTTCGATCGCGTCGGAGATCTTCTCCGCGTCTGCCGAACTCGTCTCGCCGCTGGGGCTGATCACCGAGAACATGTACGTCGAATCACGACCGCCAGAGCGCTCGAAGTCGTCGACGAGTCCCTTCTGCATCATGTTGCCGAAGCCGACGACGAGGGTGAGGCCGCAGACGGCGACCCCGACGCCGATGAGCGACATGAGGACCCGGACCTTGTGGACGCGCAGCTCCTGCCAGGCCTCGACGATCGAGGCGAGGAATGCTGAGATCATCGGGCACCTCCTGCCGCCGGCGCGCCGGAGAGCGCCTGCGCCGTCGCGTCGTTGCGGATCGCCTGGAGTTCGCCCCGGTGGAGGGCGTAGCGGCGGGAGGCCATGTTCGCGATGCTGAGGTCGTGGGTGATCGTGATGAGCGCGGCACCCGACTCGCGGGTGATGCCGTCGAGGAGGCCCATGACGGTCCTGCCGGTCTCGACGTCGAGGGCGCCGGTCGGCTCATCGGCGAGGACGAGCTTGGGCCGGCGCACGAGGGCGCGGGCGATCGCAACCCGCTGCTGCTCGCCGCCGGAGAGCCGGTTCGGCTTCGCATCGATCCGGTCGCCGAGACCGAGCCGCTCGAGCATCTCGGAAGCGATCCTCCGCCGGTTCCGGAATTCGCTGCCGGTGCCGTACATGAGCGGCGCCTCGACGTTCTCGACGGCGGTGCGGCCGGGCAGAAGGTTGAACTGCTGGAAGACGAAGCCGATGTCCCGGCCTCTCATCTTCGCCGCGCGATTGCGGGGAATCGACTGCACCGGCTCCCCGTTGAAGTCCATCTCCCCTGCCGTCGGCAGGTCGAGGAGGCCGAGGATGTTGAGCAGCGTCGATTTGCCGGTGCCCGAACGCCCGACGATGCCGATGTGCTCACCCGGCCGGACGTCGAGGTTGATGTCGGAGAGGATCGTCAGCAGCGTGCCCTCACCGATGGGCACGGTGCGCGCGACGTGGCGCAGCGAGAGCAGGGGCGCCGAGGCGGCCGTGGACTCCTCTGTCATTGGTGCGGTTCCGGGCGGGGCGGGGATGTCTGGCGTCGCCCCCATCAGAAGTCGAACTCTTCGCCGCCGGACATGTCGTCCTCGTCCTCGGGTTCGGCGCCGGGAACGAACTCCTCGATCTCCTCACCCTCCTCGAGACCGGACTTGACCTCGACCATCGCGCCGTCGTTGAGACCGAGCTCGACCGGACGCTCCTCCTGGCTGCCGTCCTCGCCGACGACCCAGACCGTGCCGGAGTCGGTGACTCCGCGCACCGCGGTGACGGGGACGACGAGGACGTCGTCGGCACTGCCCGCCTCGACGGTCATCGTCAGGGCGAGTCCGTTGTAGACCGTCTGCTTGTCCGGGATGCCGCAGATGAGCTTCGGCCCGTCTCCGGAACCGGCGGCTCCTGCCCCGCCGTCCTCGGGCATGGTGCCGTCCTCGGCACCGGCGTCCTCGGGCTTCGGGGCGCTCTTGACCGAGGACCCCTGGTCGAGGCGCAGGGCCGTGCAGTCGAAGGGTTCGGGCCCGTCGGTGATGGCGATCGATGCGGTCTCCGGGAGCTTCGGCACCCGGTAGAGGTCGACGGCGGGGATGTCGGCCTGGGCGGTGAAGGAGTCCTTGAGCAGCTGCGTGACCTCGGTGTCGGCGGTCACGGTGTCGTTCTTCTCGACCGCGAAGTCGCCGACGGTGCCGTCGTCGGGAGCGACGACCGTGTGATAGCTCGGCTTGGGCGCCGGGGCCGCGGGAGCCTCCTGCCCGTCGCCTGCGCCGTCGGCAGCGTCACCGGCGGCCGCCTCGGCGGGCTGACCTTCGCTTCTCACCTGGAACAGCTGGGCGCCCTTGAGCACCTCGTCGCCGGGTTTGACGAAGAAGTGGTTGACGGTGCCCTCACGTCCGGCCTTGACCGCGGTCGGCTTGTCGACGGCGATGGAGCCCTTGAGCTCGAGGGTGTTGGCGATCGATCCGCGTTCGGCGAAGACCGAGGAGCCGACCGGCTCACCCGTCGCCGAGGCGGCGTCGAAGCCGTCCTCGGGCGCCGGTTTGAAGGCGATCCAGGCGAGGATCGCGGCGATGACGACGAGGACGAAGAGGAAGGCGCTGGGCAGGATGACGCGGCGGAAGATCTGCATGGTTCCTTAGACGGCGGGGATCGGGGACGGGGATCGACGGGAGGGACACTCCACCCTACGCAGAGGTCACACCATCTGCAGTTGCGGCGGGGTCACGAGGTGATAACACTGTGGTCTCGGCCGGTGACGTCGCCCACACGCGCAGAGGAGACACCTCGCCGGAAAAGTTTCTCGAAGTTTTCCTCGCCACCCTGTCGATCCGCTCTAGGCTTGTTCGACGTAGTGCATGAGAGGGTCTCGACCGGGACTCTCCGAGGTTCATCTGACTGCTAGGAGTCATCATGAAGTACATGCTCATCATGCGGGCCGTCGACCAGGCCGCCGTCGACGCCTTCGAACAGGCCGATTTCAACGAGGTCATCGCCGCCATGGGACGGTACAACGAATCGATGATCGAGGCCGGTGTCCTCGCCGACGGCGCCGGGCTCACCGACGCCTCGGAGGGCGCGGTCGTCGACTTCAGCGAGGACGATCCCGTCGTCACCGACGGGCCCTACGGGGAGCTGCGTGAGCTCTTCAACGGATTCTGGATGGTCGAGGTCTCCTCGCAGGAGGAGGCCGTCGAATGGGCCAAGCGCGCACCGTTGAGCGCCGGCTCCCAGATCGAGGTCCGCCGCGTCACCGGGCCCGATGACTTCCCTCAGGACAACGAATGGGTGCAGAAGGAACAGGAGTGGATCGCCGAGGGCCGGCTCGCCGGGAACTGATGTCCCCACCGGAGACCGCGGCGCCGACTGCCGGCGGTACCGACCGCGACCACCGGAGCACCGCCGAGGCGGCGGCTCGGGTGGTCGCGGCGACGTGGCGGATCGAGGCGGCGAAGATCATCGCGTCCCTGACCCGCCATGTCGGCGATTTCGGGTTCGCCGAGGATCTCGCGCAGGAGGCCGTGGCCGAGGCGCTGAGTGCGTGGCCGGAGGCGGGGATCCCCGCGAACCCCGCCGGCTGGCTGATGACCGTGGCCAAACGCCGGGCGATCGACACGTGGCGGCGGCAGGAGCGCTTCGCCGAGCGGATCGCCGCCCTCGGAGAGGATCTCGAGGACGAGCAGGAGACGACGGCGACCGCCCTGCCGTGGGATCCCGATGCCATCGACGACGACGTGCTGCGCCTCATCTTCATCTCGTGCCATCCCGTGCTCTCCCGGGAGGCGCAGCTCGCGCTCACCCTCCGGGTCGTCGGCGGGCTGACGAGCGAGGAGATCGCCCGGGCGTTCCTCCTTCCCGTTCCGACGATCCAGCAGCGCATCGTCCGCGCGAAGAAGGCGCTGGCCGCCGCCGAGGTCCCCTTCGAGCTGCCGCCGGCGAACGCCTGGCCGGGCCGGATCACCGGGGTGCTCGCCGTCCTCTATCTCATGTTCTCCGAGGGCCACGTGGCGACCTCGGGTCCGGACTGGATGAAGCCGGAGCTGTCGCTCGATGCCCTGCGACTGACCCGCATCACCGCGGGTCTCCTGCCGCGGGAGGCCGAGGTCCACGGACTCGTCGCCCTCATGGCGCTGACGGCCGCGCGCTTCCCCGCCCGGCTCGGCCCCGACCGCGAACCCGTCCTTCTGGCCGACCAGGACCGCACGCGCTGGGATCGGTCGCTCATCCGCCTCGGCGAGGCCTCGCTGACGACGGCGCTGACCCTGCGCGAGACCCGCGGAACGTACACGCTGCAGGCGGAGATCGCCGCCGTCCATGCGCGAGCGCGGACGCTCGCGGACACGGACTGGGAGCGCATCGCCGCCCTCTACGGCGACCTCGAACTGGCCGCCCCGTCGGCGATCACGACGCTCAACCGGGCGATCGCCCTCGCTGAGGCCCACGGCCCCGAGGCGGGGCTCGAGTACATCGCCGACCGGGGCGTGACCGCGGCGCTGCCGAGGTTCCATCATGTGCCGAGCGTGCGCGGTGAGCTCCTCGCCCGGGCCGGACGGAGCGCCGAGGCGGTGGCCGAGTTCGAGCGGGCGGCCGCGCTGGCGACGAACGACCGGGAGCGGGAGGTGCTGCTGGCGAAGGCGCGCCGGCTGCAGTGATCGACCTCGCACGCGCTCATTTTGTCCGCAGCCCGCGACCTCGCCTAGACTGGTCGGTGGCTCCCCGTGCGGCGTCATCTTGTGAACTCCCCCAGGGCCGGAAGGCAGCAAGGGTAAGCGAGCTCTGGCGGGTGCACGGGGAGTCCTTCGATTCCCCTCCACATCACGATTCCACAACTCCCTGACGCACCGATTCCCCAGGTGAGAGGCGTTAAGCGGAATTCCACGCGGGCTTTGTCACGCATTCTCAATACTTTCGTGATTTCGCATCAATAGCATTGATTCCGCTCCCCTTCTCTGTCTTCCGAACGAGGTTCCCTGTTTTGTCACGCACGAAGATCTCCGGGGCGATCGCCGCCGTCTCCGCTCTGGCCCTCCTCGCCGCCTGCACCCCGTCGAGCTCCGACCCCTCTGACACCCGTGAGGACTCGACGTCCGCCGAGGTCTCCCCCGCACCCGAGTTCCGCATCGGCACCGTCGCCGACAGCGCTGCCTCCGAAGCGGATGACTCCGCCGAGGCGGACGGTTCCGAGGCGAGCGCCTCCCCGACCGCGACCGGCAGTTCCGTCGGCGAGACCGTGCAGACCGGTGCCGACATCGACGTCGACTCCGGCAAGCGCCTCGTCCTCAGCGTCGACGGCGCGGTGCTCAAGGACGTCAGCCTCGTCGATCCCGACCACCCGAGGATCGCCGTCGATCCCGGCACCTTCGTCGACGCCGCCGGCACGGAACTCGAGAGCGAAGGCGACCCGACCGCCGGGGGACTCACCTCACCGGAGGACACGGACGCGCCGTCCCCGTCGGCCACCTCGGCGCCGGAGTCGTCGGAGAGCCCGTCGACCGCCTCGGCGCCGAATGACGCCGACACCGTGACGGCACCGGACAGCGCAGCGGGGTGGACCTCGGACTTCGATCTCGTCGCCGACAGCACGTACGAGGTGAGCGCGACGGCGACGACGCCCGATGGCAAGGACCACGACTTCGAGGCCACGGCCACGGTCGCTGCGGCCGACGGTGAGCCGATGACGATGCGCACCGTGCTCTCCGACGACCAGACCGTCGGGGTCGCAGCGCCCATCGTCCTCACCTTCGGGTCGACGGTCGCGAAGGAGTACCGGGACGATGTCGAGCATCGGCTCTCCGTCGACGTCACCGACGAGGACGGGAAGAAGCGCGAGGTCGAAGGGTCGTGGGCATGGCTGCCGAACGATCCGGAGTCGCGTCTCCACTTCCGCCCGAAGGAGTACTGGCCCGCGTACTCGAAGGTCTCCGTCGATGCGCCGGTGAAGAACGTGCCGATGGCCGATGGCCGCATCGGCGCCAATGATCTCACCCTGGATTTCGAGATCGGCCGTGAGCAGGTCACCGAGGCGAGCGCGAAGACCCATCGCATGACGGTCACCCGCGACGGCAAGGAGGTCATGGACTTCCCGACGTCGCTCGGCTCGGCGAAGGCGCCGTCGTACAACGGCACGCATGTCGTCATGTCGAAGCACGCGAACTACACGATGACCTCGGCGCGGTGGGGCTACACGACCCCGGTGCAGTGGGCCGTGCGGATCCACAACAACGGCGAGTTCGTCCATGCCGCCCCGTGGTCGGCCGGCGTCCAGGGGTCGCAGAACGTCTCCCACGGGTGCATCAACTTAACGACGCAGCGGGCGAAGGAGTACTACGACTCCGCGATCTACGGGGATCCGGTCATCATCAAGGACTCCTCGGTCGACCTGTCGACCGAGGACAGCGACATCTCGGACTGGGTGTACTCCTGGGACGAATGGAAGAAGCTGAGCGCGCTGAGCTGATGTCCGACGACAGTACCGCAGGCCGCGCTTTCCGGATCGAGTTCAGCACCCGTTTCGGCACGATGTGGGCGATGTCGGGGGCCTCGGTCCTCGAGGGCCGGATCGCCGGCTACCTGCTCCTCGACTCCTCCGGCGGGGTGACCGCGGCCGAGCTGACCGAGGCCCTCGGCATCAGTGCGGGCACCGTGTCGACGGCGACCCGCCGCCTCGTCGACTCCGGCTTCGTCCGCCGGGTGCGCCGTCCGGGGACCCGGGCGGACCGGTTCATCATGGACGAGGATGTGTGGGCGGGCTTCCTCGAGCGCGAGTATGCCTACCTGCGCGCCCAGCGCAGCCTTGCCGCCTCGGCGCTCGAGCGCGTCGCCCCGGGCACGGACGCCCATGCCCGGGTGACGAACATGCACGACTACATGTCGTGGCTCATCGACGACGTCGACCTCGCTGCGGCGTGGGAGACGCACAAAGCCGCGCTCACGCAAGCGCGATCCCCTCGAGCTCGACGAGCTGGCCGGGCACCGCAAGCCGACTGACCTCGAGCATCGTCGTCGTGGGGGCGACGCCTGCCGCGGCGAGGCGCCCGGCGAGCTCCCCGTAGTGCGGGAAGAGCCCGTCGATGTCGGTCGTGTGGACGTTGAGCTGCACAAGATCGCTCAACCCCATGCCCGCTGCGGCGAGGACGGCTTCGACATTGTCGAGGCTGAGGCGCAGCTGTGCGGCGATGTCGCCCTCATGCTGGGGTCGGCCCTCGGCGTCCATGGCCGTCTGACCGGAGATGAAGAGGGTGCGGGCGGGCCCGGTGACAAGCTCGCCCTGATTGAAGCCGAGCTCGGTCGACCAGGTGACGGGATTGACTGCCGTGCGGTCCATCGTTCCTCCTGAAGGTGGGTGTGAGGACGCCGTGGTCGACGCCCCGTCCCTCAAGGCTGTCCGACAATCACGACATCTCCTGTCAGGTATTCGCATAGAGTGACGACATGCGTGCGGACCGGCTCGTCTCCCTCGTCCTCCTGCTGCGGCAGCGGGGCCGACTGTCGGCGCAGACGCTCGCCCGCGAACTCGAGGTCTCGACGCGCACGGTGCTGCGCGACATCGACGCGCTCTCGGCCGCAGGCGTGCCCGTCTATGCCGAGCGGGGTCGGCACGGCGGCTTCTCCCTTCTGCCCGGCTTCCGCACCGAGCTCACCGGCCTGCGCCACGATGAGGCGCTCGCGCTGCTCACCGCCGGTCTCCCCCGCGGCGAGGAGCTGTTCGGGCTAGCTCCGGCTCTCGGCTCGGGGATGCGCAAACTCGTCGACGCGCTGCCGGAGAGTCACCGCTCCCAGGCGACGACGGTGAGCGAGCGGATCCTCATCGACCCCGACATCGACCTCCTCGCCAGGCCCCGCGCATCGGAGACGGTGCCGGCCGAGGTGCTCGAGTCCGTTCGCCTCGGTGTGCTCCGCGGCCGCAGGCTCCGGCTCCTCTATCGGTCCGCGGGAGGCTCACCCGAGCGCTCACCGAGGTGGCGCATCGTCGATCCGGTCGGACTCGTCTCCGCGCGGGGTCGGGGGTATCTCCTCGCCCTGGCCGGCGGGGAGGATCGGACGTACCGGCTGTCGCGGATCCAGGCCGCTGAACTCCTCGCCGAGGTGGCCGACCGCCCCGAGACCGTCGACCTGCCGGCGCTGTGGCGCGAGCGCAGCGAGCGCTTCCGCACGGCCGGTGACACCGTCGAGGTGACGGTGCGGACGTCAGGCGCCGGCGCCGCGGCCCTGCGCGCGACGGCGATCGACCTCGGTCGGGCGCGGCCGGTCGAGCAGCGGCCTCCCGGGCAGAGCACGGTCGCAGGCGGTGAACTCGACCTCACCGTGACCTTCCAGGATGCCGAGCACGCGATCTGGGCGCTGTGGCAGCTCGGGCCCGATGCCGAGGTCATCGCCCCGGACGACATCCGGGACCACCTCGGCGATCGGGCCCGAGCGATGGCGGCGCGCTATCTTACTTCTGCACCTTCTCAACGGCGGCGTCGATCATCGGGACGTAGCGCTCGAGCGCCCAGGGCACGGTGAGCGGGTTGATGATCGAGGACGCGGTGACGAACGACTGGTCCTCAGGGGCGACGACGGCACCGGCCTTGATCGCGGGAATGTTCGCGTACACGCTCTGCCCCTCGATCTCCTTGCGGCTCGCAGGATCCGAGTAGAACGTGAAGATGAGGTCGGAGTTGTTGAGCTTGTCGGCATTCTCCAGACCGATGAGCGCGGAATCGGTGCCCGGCGCATCGTAGTCGGCGCGCAGCTCCTCGGCGATGGGATCGGGGGTGAGACCGAGCGCCGAGACCATGGCCACGCGCTGCTCCTGCGGGTAGAAGACGCCGAGGGTGCCCGGGCCGTCGTTGTAGATGAAGGAGAAGGTGAGGTCCTTGTACTCATCGCGCTTGGCGCTGTCGAGCTGGCTCTGCACGTCCTCGACGAGCTGCTGCGACTCCTCTTCCTGCCCGAGCGCCTTGCCGATCGTCGTGATCTGGTCGTCCCATTCGATCGTCCACGGCTGCTCCGGGTAGGCGACCGTCGGGGCGATCGCGTCGAGCTGCTCGTACTGGTCGGCGGTGATGCCCGACCATGGGGCGAGGATGACGTCGGGTTCGAGCGAGGCGATCTTCTCGACGTCGAGTTCGGTCGCGCCCTGGAACTGCTCGGGCAGTTCGTCGCCGCGCTCCTGGACGGCCTCGTAGATCCACGGCATGTAGCCGGTGTCATCGCTGCCCCACGCGTACTCCTCCATGCCGACCGGCGTCTTGCCGAGGGCGATCGCGGTCTCCGTCGACCCCTGTCCGAGCGTGACGACGCGCTGCGGCTCCTCCTCGATGACGGCTTGGCCGAGTGCGTGTTCGATCGTCACCGGGGTGAAGTCCGAGGACGCGGTGGCCTCCGACGCCGAGGAGTCTGTGCTGCATGCGCTCGCGGTGAACGCGAGTGCGACGATGGTGCCCGCGGCGAGTGCCCGGCGCGCGAATGGAATCGACATCCCTGCCCTTTCGACAGTGGTGGACCGCGACGCGGTCCGTGTGCTTGACAAGGACAGCCTAACTTAAGTTTTCAAGAGAATTGAAACCCCGGCCGTCATCGACTCAGCTTTTTGCCAGCTGACACCCGGATAATCGTGCTCAGCCGTTGCCACAGTCTCTTTCGGAAGGAACATGGACGACTATCGAAGTCCCGGCTGGGACATCACTTCGCACCACACTCGACAACTTCATCCTGCAGAGGCAGGTGGCCGACGATGACCTGGCTGCTCTCTCTGCTCATCGGCCTCATCGTCGTTCTCCTCATCACGGTGGCCACCGGCTACTTCGTGGCCCAGGAGTTCGCCTACATGGCCGTCGACCGCTCCCGCCTCGCGGCCAGATCCGCTGGAGGCGATCGCGCCGCTGATCGCGCGCTGGGCATCACTCGCCGCACCTCCTTCATGCTCTCGGGCGCACAGCTCGGCATCACCGTGACGGGTCTGCTCGTCGGCTACGTCGCCGAGCCGCTCATCGGCACCGCCGTCGGCGAAGCCCTCGGCGGCACCCCGATCCCGACCGGCACCGGCGTCCTCATCGGCACCGTGCTCGCGCTCGTCGTCTCGACGATCATCCAGATGCTCTTCGGCGAGCTCTTCCCGAAGAACCTCGCGATCGCCCGCCCCGAAGCCCTGGCGCTGTGGCTGGCCCGCTCGACCTCGATCTATCTGGCGATCTTCGGGTGGCTCATCAAGATCTTCGACGCCTCCTCGAACGCCCTGCTCAAGGTGCTCGGGATCGAACCCGTCCACGACGTCGATCACGCCGTCAACCGGCGCGACCTCAAGCACATCGTCGCGGAGTCGCGGGAGAGCGGCGACCTCGTCGACGAGGACTCCCTCGTCCTCGACCGCATCCTCGACTTCCCGCAGCAGACCGTCGACCATGCGGTCGTGCCCCGCTCCCGTGTCGACGTCATCGACGAGGGCACCCCGCTGCGCGAGATCCGTGCGCTCATGCAGACCGGGCACTCCCGCTATCCGGTGCTCTCCGACGAGGACGAGGTCATCGGCACGATCGACCTCCTCGACGTCATCGCCGCCGACCCGGACGACGCGGATCTCGCGTCGCTGATGAAGGACCCCGTGTTCGTGCCCGAGTCGCTGCCGCTGCCCGACGCCGTCCGGGTGCTCACCGACAACCACGCCCAGATGGCGTGCGTCGTCGACGAGTTCGGCGGCTTCGCCGGCGTCATCACGATGGAGGACCTCGGCGAGGAGATCGTCGGCGACATCGTCGACGAGCACGACGCCGTCGTCGAGGAGATCGTCGAGATCGTGCCCGGCCGCTGGTCGGCCCCCGGCGTCATCCCGCTCGACGAGGTGGAGCGGGCCCTGCAGCGCGAGCTGCCGGAGACGAGTGCGCAGACCCTGTCCGGTCTCGTCGTCGAGCACGCCAAGGGCTTCCCGGAGGTCGGAGACCGCTTCGAGATCCCCCTGCCGATCGATCCCGGTGATCTCGCCGGTGCCGAGCCGCCCGTCGCCGAGGTGCTCGCCGCCGAAGTCGTGGAGGTCGATTCGCACGTGCCCTCCCGCCTGACCGTGACCATCGAGGAGGCCTCATGATGAGCAACCCGTGGGTCGTCGCGGCCCTGACCATCCTCATCATCGGACTCAGCGCGTTCTTCGTCGCCGTCGAGTTCGCCCTCATCGCGGCCAAGCGCCACCGGCTCGAGGACGCCGCCCCGACGAGCCGTTCGGCCCGGGCGGCCCTGCGCAGCTCGACCGAGCTCTCGGTGCTGCTCGCCGGCTCCCAGCTCGGCATCACGGCCTGCACCCTGGCCCTCGGTGCGATCACGAAGCCCGCCGTCCACTACTGGATCACCCCGATCGCCGAGGCGGCCGGCCTGCCCCTGTGGCTCGCCGACGTCATCGGGTTCGTCCTCGCGCTCGTCATCGTCACGTTCCTCCACCTCGTCGTCGGTGAGATGGCGCCGAAGTCGTGGGCCGTGGCCCACCCGGAGCGGTCGGCGATCATGCTCGCCCTGCCGATGCGGGCGTTCATGTTCGTCACCCGGCCGCTGCTCATCGCGCTCAACAACGCGGCGAACTGGTGCCTCAAGCGCGTCGGCGTCGAACCCGTCGACGAGGTCGACCAGTCGCACAACCCCGACGATCTGCGGCAGCTGCTCCAGCATTCGGCGCAGGCCGGGACGCTCGAGAAGGACGATTCGGACTCCCTGCTCAGCGCCCTGGCGCTGTCGAAGCTCACGCTCGACGACCTCGTCGCCGGGCACGGGGCGCCGACGGTCGTCGGCCCCGGAGCCACCGCCGGGGACGTGCGCAGCGCCTCACACGAGAAGCGGCACCGCCGCATCCTCGTGCGGTCGGAGGAGAACGGACCCCCGACCCACATGGTCCACGTGCGCGACGTCCTCATGCTCGACGACGCCGACCCCGTCACCGAGGCGCTGCGACCGGTCACCGTGCTGCCGGGCACGATGACCGTCATTCAGGCGTTCGCCGTGATGAAGGAGGAGGGCTCACAGCTCGCTCTCGTCGAGCGCGCCGACGGGACGCTCGGTGTCGTCACCGCCACCGACGTGCTCCGCTACCTGCTCTCCGCGGGCGCGGACTCGACCGTCGCCGACGCCCCGACGAAATGAGTCGGGACTCGGTAACGTGAGTCGGGCTCGGTGACGTGAGCTGAGAGTGCTCCCGAGGTGGATTCCGCTCGAGATCGACGCGAGAGTCGAGCGGAATCCACCTCGAGGCGCCTCCCGCGGTGCCGCGTTAGCCCCACGCGATGCCGAATCGACCTCGCGCGAGGCTGGCGCGACCTCCCGCGCTGCTGCCGCGGTCGTCTGCTCACAGCGGAAAGCCTCGCGAGCCGACGTCGGTCGGCCTAGGCTCACAGCATGGACGACCAACGCGCCCCCGTGACCCCGCCCCGGCTCTGGCGAGAGACCCTCGGCCGCGTGCTGCGGGTGCGGCGTACGGAGCTCGCGCTCACCCTCGCCGCCGTCTCGAAGCTGTCGGGGGTCTCCACGCAGTACCTCTCCGAGATCGAACGCGGCCTCAAGGATCCCTCTTCGGAGGTCATCGAGGCGATCGCCGCCGTCCTCGGCCTCTCCCTCCCTCAGGTCCTCGTGCTCGCCGCCGCCGATCTCCAGGCCGGCTCGCTCCAGCTCGCCCGCCTCGCCCAGGCTCCCGCACCCGCGCGGAGCACCGGCCAGGCTCAGCTCTCACTCGCGGCCTGAGCCCCTGCAGCACGGCGAACGCACAGCCCGGCGAACCTCCGCCATACCGAACCCACAGGACGTCAATCCCACAGCTCGGCAAGCCGCCAGCCCGGCGTCCCACCTCGCGCCCGGCACCCCAACCCACCTCCAGCGCGGCGCACCCGCCTCACACGATCTGGTCGACGATCCCGAACGCCTTCGCCGCGGTCGCGTCGAGGACGAGGTCACGGTCGAGATCGGCGTGGATCTGCTCGGGAGTCCGCCCCGTGTCGGCGGCGAGCATCGCCTCGACCTCTCGGCGCTGCCGGACGATCTCGTCGGCGGCGACGATGAGGTCCGGGATCGTCCCCCGCGCCCCGTCCGCGTGCGGCTGCCGCAGGACGACCCGGGCGTGGGCGAGCATCGACCGCTGCCCCGCCTCTCCCCCGGCGAGCAGCACCGCGGCGTCGGCGACCGCCTGTCCGACACACGTCGTCGCGACCGGCGCGGACACGTGCGACATCGCGTCATAGACCGCGGTCATCGCGGTGAGCGAACCGCCCGGTGAGTTGATGTAGAGGTGGATCGGCACCTCCTGGCTGGACGCTTCGAGGTGAAGGAGTTGAGCGATGACGGTGTTGGCGACGCCGTCGTCGATCGGCACGCCGAGGTAGATGATCCGATTGCCGAGCAGGTGCGAGTAGACGTCGACGATCTTCTCGGAGTTCCCCGACCGGTCGACGACGTGGGGGATCGTGTACTGGCTCATCACCGGGCTCCGTCCGTCGCGAGTCCGTGCGTGCGCCCCGGTCCCAGCGGCGCGAAGAGCTCGGAGGAGGCGGACACGACCCGGTCGATGAAGCCGTACTCGACGGCCGCCTCGGCGGAGAACCATTTGTCGCGCAGGGAATCGTGGAACACCTGGTCGAAGGTCTGCCCGGTCGCCTCGCTGATGCGGGTGAGGACGGAGTCGCGGACGTCGCGCAGGTCCCCGCCCTGGAGTTCGATGTCGGCGGCCGCGCCCCCGATCCCCGCCGACCCCTGGTGGAGGAGGATCTTCGCGTGCGGGAGCGCCAGGCGCTTGCCGGGCGTGCCCATCGTGAGGACGAACTGCCCCGCCGAGGCGGCCCACCCGAACGCGATCGTCACGACATCGTTCGGCAGGGCGGCGATGACATCGGCGATCGCGTGCATCATCGGCACCGACCCGCCCGGGGAGTTGATCCAGAGGAAGATGTCGGCGGCCGGGTCCTCGGCCGAGAGGAGGATGAGGCGGGAGGCGATCTCCATGCCGTTGTCGTCGCGCAGCTCGCCGTTGAAGACGACCGAGCGGTGGGCGAAGAGCATGCGCTGGGATTCGGGGACGGGGGTCACGGTGGGGACGTCGTCGTTCTCGTCCCAGACCGGTGGAGCGGTGAGTGTGAACATGTCCCCACGATGACAGCGCCGAGGCGGTCGCCGGTGCGGATTCTGCCGGGAGCGGATCGTGCCTGCCGTGGGCAGACGCGCGTGCTATCGTCGACAGCGCAGGAACTGTTGGGGGAAGGCGGGTGCGATGCTGAGTCTGTGGATGGCGATCCAGCTCATCGTCGTCGTGCTCAGCGCCGATGTCGATGCGGTGCTTCCGCAGTCGCCGGCGCATCTTCTCGTCCTCGTCCTCCTCGGTGCCGCGTTCCTCACTCCCGTCGGGGTGTGGGCGGCGAGTGCGCTCGTGCGCGTGCTCTCCCTGGCCCCGCACGGTCCGTGGATGCGCCGTGAGCCCTCGGCGGTCCGCGACTTCCGCATGCCGGCCGCACCCGGCACCCCGGGCACCGTGATGGCCAGAGCGCCGTCCTTCGTCGTCTCAGCCCACGCCTGAACGACGACTCCTCTGCGATGCTCTGACGGGACTGCCCCCTGCCTCGGCGCTGCGCTGTTGGCATGTCCCCGTTGCCCCACCTCGGCGCTGCCCCGTTGGCATGGCCCCGTTGTCCCGCCTCGGTGCTGCCCCGTTGGCACGGCCCCGTTGCCCCGCCTCGGTGCTGTCCTGTTGGCACGGCCCCGTTGCCCCGCCTCGGCGCGGGAGTCCAGCAGCTTATTCCTCGTTCAGGTGACGACCCCACCCCTGTGCCCGAGCACTGTCGCAGTGCGCGTGCACGCCGCGTGAGCCCGGTTCCGTGCTCACCCGGACGAACGAAGGACACCGTCTGTGAACATCTACGAATTCCCACCCATCAAACTCCTCGTCTCCGGCGCGTACTGGCTCGTCACCGCGCTCAGCGACCTCCTCCAACCGCTCGCCGGTGAGAGCAGTGCGGCGATCGCCGTCATCGTGCTCACCCTCGCCGTGCGCACCCTCCTCATCCCCGTCGGCCTCTCGCAGGTCAGGGCCGGCATCACACGGAAGCGCCTGGCCCCGAAGATCGCCGAGCTGCAGAAGCGGCACAAGGGGAACCAGCAGGTCATGCAGGAGAAGCTCATGGAGCTCTATCGGGAGGAGAACGCCTCCCCGTTCGCCGGCTGCCTGCCGGTGCTCCTGCAGATTCCCGTGCTCATGGCCGTCTACGGCCTCTTCGTCCAGCCGACGATCGGCGGTCAGGCCAACGAGCTGCTCGGGCACACGCTCTTCGGGATTCCGCTGAGCTCGAGCCTCGTCGGTCTCATCGGCGCAGGCGACCTCACCTGGGTCGCGGGACTGCTCTATGCCGGGCTCATCGTCGCGATCGCCGTCGTCGCCGCGCTCTCCCGCCACCTGCTCATGCCGCAGCCGACCACCTCGGCGGCCGACTCCGCGACCCAGCTGCCCGGCGGGGTCGACCTGTCGGGGATGACGCGGATGCTCAGTTTCATGCCGTTCCTCACCGCCGTCTTCGCCGCGTTCGTGCCGCTCGCCGCGACCCTCTACCTCATGACGACGACCGCGTGGACACTCGTCGAGCGGATCACGATCAACCGCGCCCTCGGCGTCGATCACACGGGCGCCCCACGGGCCTAGGCAGCGCCTTCAACGCCCTGCAGACACAACAACGCGGTGATCCGACATTTACGCCCTTTGCAAAGGGCGTAAATGTCGGATCACCGCGTCGAAGAGGGTGGCGCCTCGCGCCGGCGACCGGTCAGGCCGCCAGCGGAGCCGCCTCGGTGCGAGGAGCCACCGTGAGCTGTCCGTCGACGACGGTGACGTCGACGGTTCCGCCTTCGGCGACAGCCTCGGTGACGAGGATGTCGGCGATCCGGTCATCGAGCTCGCGCTGGATGACGCGGCGCAGCGGCCGCGCACCGAACTCGGGCTCGTAACCGGCCTCGGCGAGCCAGTCCATGGCGTCCTGAGACACCTCGAGGGCGATGCCCTGGCGCGAGAGCCGATCGATCGACTGCTCGAGCTGGAGCCCGACGATCTCCCGCAGCTGCACCCGGTCGAGGCGGGTGAACATCACGGTGTCGTCGATCCGGTTGAGGAACTCCGGCCGCATGACCTCCTTGAGCCGACCCATCACCTTCGCCTTGAGGTCCCGCTCGGTCACCGTGGCATCGGCCGAGGTGAAGCCCAGCGGCGTCGATGCCCCGATGAACTCGGAGCCCAGGTTGGACGTCATGATGATGACGGTGTTGCGGAAGTCGACCGTGCGTCCCTGACCATCGGTGAGCCGACCGTCGTCGAGGACCTGGAGGAGCAGGTTGAACGCGTCCGGGTGCGCCTTCTCGACCTCGTCGAGGAGGATCACCGAGTACGGACGGCGCCTGACCTGCTCCGTGAGCTGACCGGCCTCGTCGTAGCCGACGTACCCGGGAGGGGCGCCGACGAGACGGGACACGGTGTGCCGCTCCCCGAACTCGCTCATGTCGAACCGGATCATCGCCGACTCGTCGTCGAACAGCGTCGACGCGAGCGCCTTCGCCAGCTCCGTCTTGCCCACGCCCGTGGGGCCGAGGAAGAGGAAGCTGCCGATGGGCCGGGCGGGATCGCCCATCCCGGTCTGCGACCGGCGGATGGCCTTCGACACCGCGGACACGGCGTCGTCCTGACCGACCACGCGACCGTGGAGCATGTCCTCGAGTCCTGCGAGCCGGATCTTCGTCTCCTGCGTCATCGACGAGGCCGGGATCCCGGTGGCCCGGGAGACGACCTGAGCGATCTGCTCGGCGTCGACGACGCCGTCCTCCCCGTCATTCGCCGAGGTGGTCCTCGAGTTGAGGATCTCCTCGAGCCGATCGGTGAGGTGGGAGATCTCATCGCGGATCTCGCCGGCCCGCTCGAAGTTCTCGGCCGCTATCGCCGAGTTCTTCTCCGCCTCGAGCTCGCCGAGCTCGGAGCGCATCGCTGCCGTGTCGACGACCGGACCCCGCTTGAGCGAGAGCCGGGCGCCGGCCTGGTCGATGAGGTCGATGGCCTTGTCCGGCAGGTACCGGTCGGTGATGTAGCGGTGCGAGAGTTCGACGGCGGCGCGGATCGCCTCGGCGTCGTAGGTGACACCGTGGTGCTCGGCGTACCGATCGGCGAGTCCGGCGAGGATCGTCACCGCGTCCTCGATGGTCGGTTCGCCGACCATGACCGGCTGGAAGCGGCGAGCGAGCGCCGAATCCTTCTCGATCGTGCGGAACTCACGCAGCGTCGTCGCGCCGAGGAGGTGGAGATCCCCACGGGCCAGGCGCGGCTTGAGGATGTTGCCGGCGTCCATCGAATTCGATTCGCCGCTGCCGCCTGCTCCCACGAGGGTGTGGAGCTCGTCGACGAAGACGATCGTGTCTCCGTCCTCGGCGATCTCGTCGAGCGTCTTCGTCAGACGCTCTTCGAAGTCACCGCGGTAGCGGGTGCCGGCGAGCATGCCGGGCAGGTCGAGGGCGATGACCCGCTTGCCGAGGAGCTGAGCGGGGATGTCGCCGGATTCGATGGCCTGCGCCAGTCCTTCGGCGATCGCCGTCTTGCCGACGCCGGCCTCACCGATGAGAACGGGGTTGTTCTTCGTGCGGCGGGCGAGGATCTCGATGGTCTCCTCGATCTCCGTGGCACGACCGATGACCGGGTCGAGCCGGCCTTCAGCGGCGAGCGCCGTGAGGTCGGTGCCGAACTTCTCGAGCATCGACTCCCCCTCACCGGACTCGGTCGTCCCGCCCTGCGTCTGCTTGGCTTCGGCCGCTTGGGCACCGGCCTGCAGGGTCGCCTGCGTGACCCCGGCCTGCGCGAGGATCCGCCCGGCGGGCATCTCCTGGTTGAGGACGAAGGCGAAGAAGAGGTGTTCGGGGTCGATGTAGGTCGAGCCGAACGCGCGGGCGACCTGGTAGGCGTCGAGCAGCGACTTCTGGGCAGCGCCGGTCAGTGTCGGCGCGCCCTCGGTCTCGCGTGCCTCGGCGGATTCGGGCAGGCGCTCGTCGATGGCCCGGGCGATCGCCTCGGGGTCCGCGCCGACCTGGCGCAGGGACGCCGAGCCGTGCTCGGAATCGACCATCACGCGCAGCAGGTGGAGGGCGTCGACCTCTTCCTGTCCGCGCCGCCGCGAGTACTCGGCAGCGCCATCGACGACTTCACGCGTGCGCTTGGACAGCAACCGGTTGATGTCGACGGAACGGCCCTGCCGTGGTGTGTTCTGACCCTGCAGATAGCGGGCGAGGAACTCGTCGAAAGAGCCTTCGCCACCACTGGAAGGTCCGAAGAAGTTAGCCAAAACGGTCTCCTTTGGAAGTTGAGCCAGGGTGACTCATATACGTCTGTTTGACTCAATCAACGAGAATCCTCCCGGTGATATTCCCCGTCCCTCCCCGGCGTGATGGAGGTCTCGCTTACCCATCGGAACCAAGGCTCTGACCAGTGATTTCACCGATCCAGACGGGCCTGGCGGTCGGCCGCGCGATGGCTGCGACCGGTGACCGGGCGGGATCCGACCACCTCGGCGAGTCCGATCGGGGGCATGCCCACGTAGATCGACTCCGCACCGGCCACCGGGTAGGTCTCATGCCACACGCCGACGGCACGCGGCGCATTCCGCGCGCGCCGATTGAAGGCCGACCATGCGGGTCGGTGGGACGCCTGCGGATCGGAGGCGTAGGCATAGAGCTTCTCGAGCGAACTCCAGTACTGCACCGTCCACGGACCGCGCGGGTCGGCGATCAGCCGGAAGCCGAGGAGTCCGGAGTCGGGGTCCTGCGAGAGCTCGCGGAGCATCGGCGGCATCGCCTGGAAGACGGGCAGCCAGAGGTCGGGGCGCCACCACTGACGGATGCGCATGCCGATGTGGAAGACGACGAGTTCGCCGTCGTAATCATGGGTGAGTCGAGTCGTCGTCATCGTGAGCTCCTGACATAATGGATACCTGCACTCTCCAATATTGGATAGTTATACTGTCCAATGTCAAGGGGACGGAGGGTGGAATCAGCCGGAAGAAGGATCAGACGCAAGAAGGAGGACTCTGTGCGGATCTCTGAGCTGTCGCGACGCAGCGACGTGCCGGTGGCGACGATCAAGTACTACCTGCGGGAGGGACTGCTGCCGGCCGGCGAGCGGACGTCGGCGACGCAGGCGGTCTACTCCGAGGCGCACGTCGACCGTCTCGAGCTCATCCGCGCCCTCCTCGGCCCGGCCCGACTGAGCATCGAGGCGGCCAAACGCGTGCTCGGCGTCATCGACGATCCGCCGGAGACGTTCTCCGAGGTGCTCGGCGCGGCACAGCACGCGACGATGCCCGCGCAGGCCCCCCGTCAAGCAGGCCCACCCCGTCAGACAGGCTCGTCCCGTCAGGGGCCAGAGGGAACCAGCACCGAGGCGGCCCTCGGCCTCGTCGCCGAACTCGGGTGGACGATCGACCCCGACAGCGTCGAAGTCGACCAGCTCGCCACGGCGCTGCGGGCTCTCGATGCGGCGGGCATCGACCTCATCGACGGCGGCCTCGCTCGCTACGGGCGCACCGTCCACGACCTCGCCGAGGCGGAGGTCGACACCGTGCCCACCGCCGAGATCGACAGCGCCGTGCGGCAGGCGGTGCTCGGCACCCTGCTCCTCGAACCGGTACTGCTCGCCCTGCGCCGCCTCGCCCAACAGGACGTTGCGATCAGACGGTTCAGGGAGGGCTGACCTCGACTCTCAGCTTGTCGTCAATCGCAGTCGGCCGGTCATCCCCGAGGCGGCCGAACCCACTACCCCTGGGACGGCCAGCCGTTGGGCGTGCAGCCGGACAGGCCCTTCGTCTGCTGCTGCATGAGCGGGGCGGTCTCCCCCGAACCCGGGCACGATTCGTGGCCGTGACCAAGCGCATGCCCGACCTCGTGGTTGATGAGGTACTGCCGGTACTGCGTGATGTCGTCGAACTCCGGAGTCGCGCTCACCCAGCGCTTGGCATTGAGGATGACGTTCGGGCCGTTGCGGCACGAGAGCTTCCCGAGCGTCTTGAGCGGCAGGCACATCTCATCGACGGTGTTCGGGCTCGCGATACTGATCATCGCGTCCTGCCCCGAATCGACGAGTTCGATCGACACGTCGTCGATGTCCTGCCAGCCGCGCTCGTCCTGGAGGGTCGCGATGATGAAGTCGGAGGCGCCATCGACGTCGATGGGCAGATTGTCCTCGACCCGGACGGCGACCGTGAACGCCCTGCCGCCGTCGCGGTTGGGCCCGACCTCAGCGGCCGGGCGCGCCCATTTTCCGCTGCCCTGCATCTCGATGTCGCCTTCGGTCACGCCGACCGCACCGGCCGAATCACCGCCGGGTCCCGTGGCCGTCGGTCCTGGGAGATCGGCCGGGTCGGTCACCGACGGGGCAGCGATCGTCTCGACCGCCTGCGGTGTCGGCCGGGTCTCCTCGGCCTCCTCGGGCGCGCACGCGCTGACGGCGGTGAGGAGGGCAGCGACGACCAACGCCGAGGCGGCGCGACCGATCCGTGCAGCGCGCGGACTGCGGCCGGTGGGGATGAGGGGCGGAATCACACCTGCGAGTCTAGCCGCGGGTTCCCTCTCTCTGCCGGATCTCAGTCCCTGCCGGATCTCGGTCTCTGCCGGATCGCGGTCTCTGCCGGATCGCGGTCTCTGCCGAGTCTCGAAGCGACGGGCACCGTACGCTCAGAACGTCAGCTCCCCGCCCGGACCGCGCAGCCGCGCCCGCAGGCGGCGCTCGGGCCCGGTGGCGACCTCGGTGTCACCGGCCCCGAGGACCTCGAGCATGCTCCGCGTCGCAGCGACGTAGGGCACCTCGACGATGAACTCGAGGAGATCGAGGGAGGGCAGGGCCGCCTCGGCGGGATGGACCGAGTCACCCCAGTCGATGAGGAACGGCTGGATCCCCTCCTGCGGGAGCGGGGACCGGCTCGTCAGCTGCCACGCGAGGAGGTTCCCCTCGGCGGTCTCGCGCGACATGTCCCTGACCTCGCCGACGTCGATGCCCGCGGTGCGCACGGCGGCGACCGTCGCCGCCATGGCCGGCGGGTGGATCGCCCACGTGCGCAGGGTCGGGGCGGTCGCGAGATGCGCGTCGAGCGGCAGCGTGCCGTCGGCCGGAGCCTCCTGCTCGGGATCGGGTCCGAGGATCTCGAGATACGTGTGCGCCCCGTCCGGCCGGCCAGCCGGTGCCAGCCCGATGAGGAAGTTCGCCGTCCCGAGTCCGGGGTGCCGGCCGCCGGGCACGGCCGGCACTCCGGTGGCCCGTTCGATCTCCGCGACCGCCGCGGGCAGGTCGGGGACGGTGACGACGAGGTGGTCGAGATGGGCGGGGATCAGAGCAGCCATGTGCCACCGGGTCCTTCCAGTCGGGCGTGGAGAGCGTCGGTCTCCCCCGCTTCGACCTCGATTCTCGCATCGAGAGCTGCGAGCACGGCGCGGGTGTCCGCGACCGTGGGGCTCGTCGCCCAGAACTGGGCGAGGGCGACGGTCGGCATCGCGCGGCTCGCCGGGTGCGGGGTGTCCAGCCAGTCGATGAGGAAGGGCTGGATCCCGCCGAGCGCGAGCGGAGTCCGTCGCGTCAGCCGCCACCGCAGGGTCTCACCATCCGGTGTCCGGCGGGACATATCGAACACCGCGCCGAGGTCGACGGGCGGATCCGTCGCCTCCGCGGCAGCCGCGACGGCCCGGTCGAATCCCCGCGGATGGATCGCCCACCGCTGCACGAGCGGTGCGGTGACCCCCGCGAGCGCCGGGGGCAGTGCGGGCGCCGTCGGGTCGGGTGCCGTCGGGTCTGGGGCCGTCGGGTCCGGCGCCGTCGGGTCAGCGGCGGGATCGGGGTTCTGCTCGGGGTCGGGCCCGAGGAGCTCGAGGTAGCCGCGCTCGGTCCGGGTCCCGGCGATCTCGAGCCCGAGCAGCGCGTTCGCGGTGCCGCGCCCGGGGTGCGCCCCTCCGGACACCGGACGAACACCGAGAATCGCCTCACATTGCTCAACAGATTGCGCGAGATCCGGGACGGCGATGACGAGATGATCGAAGGTCGCAGGCAGCATCATGTCTCAATATTAAGGCACGAATTGACAGTCATGACGCGGATGGGATTGACTTCAGGGCATGCAGACGACCACCTGGGACGCGACACGGCGAATGCCGATGTGCGCCGACGCGGAATCGATTCACCGCGTCGATTGTTGAGCTAAAAAGCTCCACCGGCGCCGCGATCTCCGCAGCCCCACTGACACCGCCCCGCCTGCTCGAAGGACTTCACCACCATGACGGACCTCCGTCCCCGGCACCGCGCGACCGCTGTGCCTGCTGCCCGCCTCGGCGGAACCACCCGGCGCAGTGTGCTCGGCGTCGGTCTCGGCCTCGGGGCGCTCGCCGCACTGAGCGCCTGCACCCCGACCGACACCGATCCGCTCACCGACGGTCCGCCCGTGAACGGCGGGGTGCTCACGTACTTCGAGCCGCAGACGTGGACGCTCCTCTACCCGCCGTCCGTCGGCTTCTACCCCAACGGCGGGATCATGAACAACATCTCCGCGCGCCTGCTCTGGCAGGACCCTGAGACCCTCGAGCTCTTCCCGTGGCTGGCGACCGCGCTGCCGGAGATCAGCGCCGACGCCACCGAGTTCACGTTCACCCTGCGGCAGGGCGTCACGTACTCCGACGGGTCCCCGCTGACGGCGGCGAACGTCGCGAAGAACTTCGACCTCTTCGGCCGCGGCGACGAATCGCGCACCCTGCCCGTGTCCGAGCAGATCTCGAACTACGACCGTGCCGAGGTCCTCGACGACCGTCGCGTGCGCTTCCACTTCACCGCGCCCTCCCCCGGCTTCGCGCAGGCGACATCGACGATGAACGCGGGACTCCTCGCCGATTCCACCCTCGACCTCGACGCCGAGGGCTTCGGTCCCGGCAGCGCGACGAAGATCCACACGGCCGGTCCCTTCCGCATCACCGCCGAGACGATCGGGACGAAGCTCTCGATCCGCGCCCGGGAGGACTACGACTGGGCGCCGCCGCACCTGAAGCATCAGGGCCGGCCGTACCTCGACGGCATCGACTACCTCGTCAACAGCGAGTACTCGGTGCGCATCGGCGCAGTGCTCTCCGGCCAGGCCGACGGCGTCCGCGACGTCCAGGCCCCCGACGAGCCGCGCGTGTCCGAGCAGGGGCTGCGCCTCTATGCGAAGGCGACGAACGGGATCAACAACAGCATCAACTTCCGCTTCCGCCACCCCCTGCTCGCCGACATCCGCGTCCGCCGGGCCCTCATCTCGGCGATCGACCGCCAGGAGATCGTCGACAAGCTCTTCACCCCGAACTACCCGCTCGCCACGGGGCTGCTCGCGCAGGGCGCGATGGGCTACACGGACCAGACCGGGGCCTGGGTCTACGACCCCGCCGCGGCGAACCGCCTCCTCGACGAGGCGGGCTGGGCCGAACGCGGGGCCGGCGGGTACCGCGTCAAGGACGGACAGGTCCTCGCGCTCACCGTCAACACGGCACTGCCGCAGCCGCGGTCGAACGAGGTGCAGACGCTCGTCCAGCAGCAGCTGCGCCGCGTCGGGGTGCGCCTGTCGATCAACCCCGGCGACCAGGCGAAGCAGACGCTCGACGCCCTCGACCTCGACTCGATCCAGATCTACCACTCGATGGTCGCCCGGGCCGACTACGACAACCTGCGGTCGAACTACGCCTCGGTCAACCGGGACGTCTTCCTCAACGCCGCCGGCCGCGACGACGCCGCGGACGACACCGTCGACCCGGAGATCGACCGTCTCCTCGACGCCCTGGCCTCCGAACCGGCGACGGCGCGTCGCCAGGCCGCCGCCGAGGCGGTCCAGTCCTACCTCGTCGACCAGGCCTACGTCCTCCCGTTCTTCGAGGAGCCGCAGGTCTTCGCCTTCCGCCGCCGCGTCCATGGTTTCGCCACCGAACCCGTGGGCCGCCCCGACTTCTACAGCACCTGGATTGCGAGCTGATGATGATCGACCTGAGATACCTCTGGCTGCGGCTCGGACAGGCTCTCCTCGTCCTGCTGCTCGCCTTCACCGCGGCGTTCGTCCTCCTCTCCGTCATCCCCGGGGACGGGGTGACCGCCCGCTTCGCCGATCCCGCGCTCGGACTCTCGGCCGACCAGGTCGCGGCGATCCGCGCGGAGACCGGCGCGGACGAACCGCTGCTCACCCGCTACCTCATCACGCTCGGCGGGTTCCTCACCGGGAACTTCGGGTTCTCCGTGCAGACGGGAGCCGCCGTGTCGACGATCGTCGCCGCCGCCCTGCCCTCGACGCTCGCACTCGCGGTCTCCGGTTTCCTCACCGCGGTCGTCCTCGGCGTGCTCATCGCGGTGTTCGCGACCTTCGGCCCGACGACCGGCCCGCGGGCGTGGGTGCGCCGGGTCCTCGACTCCGTGCCGAGCCTCTTCATCTCGATCCCCGTGTTCTGGCTCGGGATCCTCCTCATCCAGGTGTTCTCGTTCCAGCTCGGCTTCGTCTCCGTCGTCTCCCCCGGCCCCGCCGAGGCGCTCGTCCTCCCCACGCTCACCGTCGCCGTCCCGCTGTCGGCCCCGATCGCGCAGGTCCTCATCCGCTCGATCACCGAGGTCAAGGCCGCGGGCTTCGTCAAGGTGACGGCCGCGAAGGGGGCCTCCGAGCTGTGGATCCTCGTCCACGCCGTCGCCCGCAACGCGCTGCTGCCGGGGCTGACGATCGTCGGCCTGATCTTCGGCGAACTCGTCGCCGGCGCCGTCGTCACGGAGACCGTGTTCGGCCGCAACGGCATCGGCCAGATCACCGCGCAGGCGGTGACGAACCGCGACAATCCGATCCTGCTCGCCGTCGTCGTCCTCGCCACGCTCGGCTATGTCGTCATCAACCTCGTCGTCGACCTCCTCTACCCCGTCGTCGACGTCCGACTCCGACGCGGCCGGGGAACCGCCTCGGCGCGGGGACTGCGGAGACCATCGCAGACGGCGACACGACAACGGACACCCGACGACCGGACGAAGCAGGCCCTGGCGGCGAGCGCGAGCAGCGTCGGCGTCGAGCTGGACTGGGGTACCGACGATCATGCGACGAGGAAGGCGAGGCCATGAGCTTCATCTCGAGTCTCACCCGCACGAGCCTCAACCGACCGACCGGTGACGGCACCGGCCCCGACGGGTCCCGCGGCAGTCGGTCCGGCGGCACTCGCTTCAGCGTCACTCGGCTCGGGGCGGCGGGCGCGGTCATCGGGCCGGCGACCGCGGTGTCGGCGCTCGTGCTCCTCATCGCCGTCGCCTGGGCGCTCGTGCCCGGTCTCTTCACGCAGTACGATCCCAATGACGGCGGGGACACCGCGGCCCTTCTCGCGCCGAGCGCCGACCACTGGTTCGGCACCGATCAGACGGGCCGCGACGTCTTCGCCCGGGTCGTCCACGGCGCGTCCCAGTCGCTGCTGGCGGCCCTCGTCGCCGTCGGCGTCGGGCTCATCGTCGGCACCGGGATCGGGCTCATCGCCGGCACGCGCCGCGGCTGGGTCGATGACGTGCTCATGCGCGCCGTCGACGTCCTCCTCTCGATCCCCGCGATCCTGCTCAGCCTCTCGATCGTCATCGTCCTCGGCTTCGGCACGATCAACGCGGCGATCGCGGTCGGCGTCACCGCGATTGCGCAGTTCGCGCGTCTGACGAGGTCAGAGGCCGTGCGGATCAACACGAGTGACTACGTCGCCGCGGCCTACGGGTCCGGCGGCACGTACTGGTCGGTGCTCGGGCGCCACATCCTCCCGAACTCGATCTCCCCGGTCCTCACGCTCGCCGTCCTCCAGATCGGGTCGGCGATCCTCCAGATCTCGACGCTCGGCTTCCTCGGCTACGGCACCCCGCCGCCGACCCCGGAATGGGGCCTCATCATCGCCGAGGGCCGCAACTTCGTCGCCACCGCATGGTGGCTGACGGTCCTGCCCGGCCTCGTCGTCATGGCCGTCGTGCTCGCCACCCACCAGATCGGCAACACCCTGCGAAAGGTCACCTCATGACCCTCTCGACCGCTCCCGCTGTCACCGCGCCGGCTCCCGCCGGGTCCGCTGCGCTGCTCGCCGTCCGCGGTCTCACCGTCGACTACTCCCGCCGAGGCGGTTCCGCCGATCCCGCGGTCGACGACGTCGACCTCGTCGTCCGTCCGGGTGAGACGACGGCGGTCGTCGGCGAGTCCGGGTCGGGCAAATCGACGACGGCGAACGCCGTCCTCGGCCTCCTCCCGGAGACCGCGCGGGTGACCTCAGGAGGGATCCGCCTCGGCGACGTCGATCTCACGACGCTGTCCCGGCAGGGCTGGCGCGGGGTGCGCGGGGCGCAGATCGGGTATGTGCCGCAGGATCCCGGGAACTCGCTCAACCCGCTGCAGACCGTGGGGACGTCCGTCGCCGAGGCGCTGCGCATCCACAAGCGGGCCGACCGCCGGGCCGCTCGCGCCCAGGTCATCGACCTCCTCGAACGCGTCGGCATCGACCGGCCCATGATGCGCGCCGACCAGTATCCGCACGAGCTCTCCGGGGGCATGCGCCAGCGGGTGCTCATCGCGGCGGCGATCGCGCTGCGGCCCCGGCTGCTCATCGCCGACGAGCCGACCTCGGCTCTCGACGTCACGGTGCAGAAGCGCATCCTCGACCTCCTCGACGAGCTGCGCGCGGAGACGGGCATGGGCGTCCTCCTCATCACCCACGATCTCGCGGTCGCCGGTGAGCGGGCCGACGAGGTCGTCGTCATGCGCGCAGGCCGCGTCGTCGAGACCGGGACGGCGGCCGACATCTTCTCCCGTCCGGCGGCCGATTACACCGCCCGGCTCCTCGCCGACGCCCCCGCGCTGCACGCGCGGACCGGGCTCCGGGACCGGGTGGCCCGCGATATTGGTGAGCCTGGTGAGAGCCCCTTCGTCGCGGTCGAGGGGCTCACGCAGATCTACGCCCGCGGGGACGACGCTCCTGGTGAGAACGGGACTGCCGGTGAGAACGGGACTGATGGTGAGAGCGGGACTGCCGGCCGCCTCGGCGAGGTCATCGGGGTCGAGGACGTCTCGCTCACGGTCGCGCGCGGGACGACGCACGGCATCGTCGGGGAGTCGGGGTCGGGGAAGACGACGACGGGTCGGGCGCTCGCCGGGTTCCTCACCCCGCAGGCCGGGACGGTGCGGATCGGAGAGATCGATGCCGCGGACCTCGGCGTCGGCCGGGACCGCCGGGCGCGGCTGCGGAGCCTGCGGCGGACCGTCCAGCTCGTCCACCAGAACCCGTATTCGGCGCTCGACCCGCAGCAGTCGATCGGGGCGATCCTCACCGAACCGCTGCGGAACTTCCGGATCGGAACCCGGGCCGAGCGCGGTGCGCGCGTGACCGCGATGCTCGAGCGAGTCGCACTGCCGACGGCGTTCGTCGATCGGCGGCCGCGGGAGCTCTCGGGCGGGCAGCTGCAGCGCGTCGCGATCGCCCGTGCGCTCATCGCCGGACCCGAGCTCGTCGTCCTCGACGAGGCGGTCTCCGCTCTCGACGTCACGGTGCAGGCGCAGATCCTCGACCTCCTCGGGCAGCTGCAGACCGAGCTGGGACTGACGTACGTCTTCATCTCCCACGACCTCTCCGTGGTGCGCCAGATCGCTGATACCGTGTCCGTCATGTCGCGCGGACACCTCGTCGAGAGCGGTCGGACGGAGGACCTCTTCACCCGACCGCAGACCGCCTACACGCGCTCGCTCCTCGACGCGATCCCCCGGCCGCTGGACCTGCCAGCCCCTGCCGCCTCCACTCCTTCCGCTCCGACAGAAAGCTGAGACACCGATGACTGAGAACTCTGCGACTGAGAACTCTGCGACTGGGAACTCTGCGACTGAGACCACGAACACCACACCGGTGGGCCCGACGCTCGGGTTCTTCACCCGCCTCCTCGAGGATGCTCCGGCTGACCAGCGGTATCGCTTCGCGCTCGAGCAGATCGAGCAGGCCGAGCGCTTCGGATTCGGCACGGCATGGGTCGCCCAGCACCATTTCTCCGCCGCCGAGGGCGGACTGCCCTCCCCGCTCGTCTTCCTCTCCCACGCCGCCGCGCGGACGGACCGGATCCGGTTGGGCACGGCGATCATCACCCTGCCGATGGAGAACGCGGTGCGCGTGGCCGAGGACGCCGCGGTCGTCGACGTGCTCGCCGCAGGACGGCTGGAGATCGGCCTCGGCTCGGGCGGCAATCCCCGATCGTTCCCGGCCTTCGGCACGACGTTCGATGAGCGGCGCGAGGTCTTCGCCGACAACCTCGCGACCCTGCGCACGCTGCTCCGCGGTGATGCGCTCGAGACCGGTCACCTCCTCTATCCGGGACCGGACAGCGTTGGGTCGGCGGATGGCGGGGCGGCCCCCGGTGAGGCGGGTGGGTCGGCGGCCGGGTCTGCCTCGGATGGCTCGCAGACTCGGCGCGGCCTCGGTGATCGGCTCTGGCAGGCGACGTTCTCCGCCGGTGGGGCCGGTGCTGCGGGAGCTGCCGGGGACGGCCTCATGCTCTCGCGCACGCAGCCGCGACCCGGCGACAACCTCGGGGCGAGCCTCGATGAGATCCAACTGCCCGTCATCGACACGTACCTCGAGGCGCTGCCGGCGGGTGTCGCACCGCGGATCCTCGCGTCGCGGACCGCCGTCGTCGCCGATGCCGAGGACCTGCCCCGTCTGCGCGCGCTCACCGAACCCGCACTGCGCGCCGAGGCGGACCGGCTCGTCGGGTACGACACCTCGGGCCTCGACCTCGACGAGCTGCTCACCGCGACGGACACCTACCTCGGCACGCCGGAGCAGATCATCGAGCGGCTCGCGGCCGACCGGGTGCTCGGGCGGGTGTCGGATGTCAGCTTCCAGGTCCATTCGGTGCCGGCGACGAACGCGCACACCCTGCGCTCGATCGAGCTGCTCGCCACCGAGGTGGCCCCCGCCCTCGGCCTGCGCGTCGACGGGGCGGCTCCGGCGGAGTCTGCGGGGATCGCACAGTCCGCGGGGGTCGCAGAGTCTGCGGGAGGCGCACGGTCAGCGGGAATCGCAGAATCCGCAGGGGTCGCGCCATGACCGACATCATCAACACGCTCGCGGGCATCGCCCCCGGTGACCCGCTCGATCTCGTCCGCGACCACCGCGCGCAGGCGAAGGAGAATGCGCAGCTGAGCTTCGAGGCGCTCCTCGAACCCGAGGACCCCGGCGACTTCTCCCACCGCGATCGCTACGTCGTCGCCGCGTTCACCGCGGGGTTGCTCGGATCGAGCGCGGGTGAGGAGTTCTACCGCGATCTCCTCCGCGACGAGGACGAGGCCGCCTCGTGGGCCGTGGCGGAGCTCCTCGACGAGGTCGTCGTCGACCTCGATGCCAGCGGTCCCGTGCGAGGGCCCTTCGGGTCCTACGGTTCTGCGGCCCTGGCCGCGGAGAGCGTTCCCGGGCCGGAGCTCGTCGTCGACGCGAAGTCACGGGAGACGCTCGGTCCGGTCACCTCGGCGGCGCTCGAGTTCGCTCACCTGCTCGTGCTCCATCCCCGCGATGCCGGGCCGGAGGATCTCGTGCGGCTGCTCGCGGCCGGCTGGGATGAGGACGGGATCGTCACGCTCGCGCAGCTCGTGTCGTTCCTTAACTTCCAGATCCGGCTGAGCGTCGGGCTGACCGCGCTCTCTCACGCGCCGGCGGCGGCCGAGGAGCAGGTCCCGCTGCGCCCGCTGACTCCCGCGGAGGCCCCGGATCGGTCCACCGCCTCGGCGGCTGATCGGACCTCTGCCACCGGGAAGGAGTCCCCGGACATCGCCGAGGCGCGCGCCCGGGTGAGCACGTATCCCGAGCTGAGGCGGCCCGAGGTGTTCCAGCAGGCGGGGCTCGGGTGGGTGCCGTGGATCGCGCCGGTCGCCGAGGCGGATCTCACCGAGGCTCAGCGCGCTGCCCTCATCGAGGCCGGACGGGCGAAGAATCCCTACTTCCGTCTGCTCGCGCGGGATCCGGCGGCGCTGCGGGCGCGGACGCTGACGGATCTCGACATCTTCTTCAACGTCAGCGACGGGGTCGGGCGGGCGGAGCGGGAGCTCGCGGCGACGGCGGCCTCACGGCTCAACGGGTGCCTGTTCTGCGCGTCGATCCATGCCGACCGCGCGACCGAGGAGTCGGGGCGGCGGGACCTCGTGCAGGCGCTGCTCGACGAGGGGACGGGGACGGCGTCGCGCCTCGGCGATCCGGTGTGGGATGCCATCGTCGACGCCTCGGTCGCGCTCAGCCTCACGCCGTCGGCGTTCGGGCCCGAGCGCGTCGGGGCGCTGCGCGAGGCGGGCCTCGATGATGCGGAGATCGTCGATGTGCTCGGCGGGGCGGCGTTCTTCAATTGGGCGAACCGGCTCATGCTCTCCCTCGGCGAACCCGAGCTCATCGCGCCGGGGAAGTAGGGCGCGGGAGTCCTACGCGCGGAAGCAGGGCTGCTGGGCCGGCGCGAGTCAGACGTCGGGTGTCGAGCTCACGCGATGTCCATGAGCGTCGAGCGGATGAGGAAGCGGTTGCCGGTCGGCGATTCGACGCTGAATCCGCTGCCGCGGCCGGGGACGACGTCGACGGTGAGGTGGGTGTGCTTCCAGTACTCGAACTGCTCGGCCGACATCCAGAAGTCGATGCCCGAGGTCGTCTCCCCCTTCGCGTTGGGCGCGGGCAGCGGCAGCTCGAAGTGGCCGAGGAGGACGTCGGCGTCGGAGGTGATGAAGTCGCCTTCGGGGAAGCACATCGGCGAAGATCCGTCGCAGCAGCCGCCGGACTGATGGAACATCAGCTGGCCGTGCTTGGCGACGAGATCGCCGAGGAGGTCGACGGCGGCCTGCGTCATCGCGACCCGTGACTTCGACTCCCCCTCGATCGTGGGCGCGGAGTCGAGAACCGCAACGGACGTCTGCTCGGGCGTCGTCGACGTCTGTTCGGGGGTATCGGTCATGGCACTCCTTCGTGCTGCATCATTCGTCATCCGAGCGGCGATCTTCGAAGTCGAGAACGCCACCGACGTTCTTCCAGCCTAGGGTGACCGGTCCGATCGAACAATAGGTGCTGTGCCCACCGCGCACCGTCCACGACATCGCAGAGAGTGTCGAAAGCTGGTCCACCGGCGGAACGTCGTGGATCGCTGTTCTGATCACGTCGAGCTGTGCACCTCAGCGAGGTTGAGAGAAGTCGGCGTCTGTCAGTACGCGTTCGAGGTCGTCGAGCGAATTGACGGTCAGGTCGGCGAGCGCCGCCTCGGGGCTCCGCACATGAATATGCGCCCATGGTCCGCGAAGGAGGAATGCCGTGGCCATCCCGGCTCGATGCGCAGGGATGATGTCGTTGTCGACTCGGTCACCGACGTAGAGAATCTGTGCAGGTCGCATCCGGGTCGCGTCGATGATCCGGTCGAAGTACTCGGCATCGGGCTTCTCCACGCCCCACTCCGCCGAAGACGCGATGAAGTCAGCCTCGAATCCGAGCGTCTCCAATTGACGGCAGACACCCGCAGGCTGGTTCCCGGCGATGCCGACGAGATAGCCGACATTCCGCACAGCGTTCAGGCACGGCAGCGCATCCGGGTAGAGATCGGAGGGCTCCAGGCGGTGCGTGATATCGGGGGCTCGCACTCCGAGCTCGTTCCAGAGGCGACGATGGTCGATACCGCGCTCGATCATCGACCCCAATACAGCGAACAGTGTGAGAGGTTGGACATTGGCCGACGTGGCCAGAGCAGTCCACATTCTCGTTTCGTCGACGAGCGTCTCTCCTACGTCGAAGACGACTGCTCGGATCACGTCACCGTCGTTCGACTCCACAGAGTTCCCCCATCCACGTTCCCCATCCACATAGCGAAGGATTCCCGACCGCCTCGGCGCGGTCACACCCATGAATTCCCGATCGCCAAGCAGGTTCTTGATCTCACGATCGCGATGCCCGAACGGGCTTGATGGCAGCATAGAGCAGCATGTCCTTGCGTTCGCCGCCGATGCGCTGATGACTCGCGAGAAGTCCTTCCCGACGATACCCCGCTCGCTTCGCAGTTCGCACAGACGCATGGTTCCACGGTTCGATGAAGAGAGCGATGCGGTGAAGTTCGGGCAGAGTCCACCCGAATGATGTCAGAGCGCTCAGCGCATCGGCGGCGAAACCTCGACCTCGAGCGGACGGCACGATGGCGTACCCGGCCGAACCGCGACCATCATCGAGCTCCCTCAGCCAAAGACCGCAATGGCCGACAGACTTTCCGCTGTCAACGCTGACGATGGCAAACGAGAAGCCGGTGCCCTCGGCATATCGCCGTTGTTGGCGCATCGTCCATGCCCGAGCATCGTCGTCAGCAGCATTGTGCGGTAGAGATCCCGTCAGCGGCACGTACGGGTCGGTCGACAGTTCCATGGCCATCGCGACGTCGCGCTCGTCAACGGCACGAAGTGAAACTCCTCCGAACGTCGGCGCGCGACTCGGCCACGGCGGCAACGGACTCCCCGTCATGACGGAGGCTTCTTCGCGGCAGTCGGAATCCCTGGGCCAGTCGACCGGTGTCGAGATGAGGATGTTCCGTCGGACATCCGGTACGAACAAAAGCCCCCAGCCGCAAGGCGCTCAATCAGCGCACTTCGCGGAAGACAGTGCATGTGCGCCTCCTCTTGAAGTCTGGCTGCCGACGTTCCGCGCCGTCACCGATGCTTTCCCGAAACCGCTCGCCGGGTCCCTGTCGTGTTCTCCCCGAGGGTACCGGCGTGTGAGGTGGCTGTCACTCGAACCGTCAGTCCTGATGACGCTGGCACCGGCCATGCTCACACGATCCGCGGTGCCCCTCTCGGCGCACAGAAATCTGACCCACTCCCAGGGTCGGCGAGCACGCTCGCACACCCCCAGACCGACCCACACGACCTCTGGACGCACCCCCATCACACCCAACCGAGACGATCTTCCACCGACCGAAAATCACTGAGCACCGCGAAATGAATGAATTCTTCGTTCGAACGAGTTTCGAAATATTCATTGACATCAGATGTGACGTGAACTACACTGTTGTCATCAGCCACGCTGACGTGGGAAGACAGGTGACCAGCCGTGGAAGACACAACCGAATCCGCTCTTTCCGCGGACGAACCTGGCCGCACACCGTCACGCCTCGACATCGATCCCTCATCTCCTTACGCCGAGGCCGTCGCCTTCTACACCGCCAGCGATCGGGCCCAGATCACGGCATTCGAGGTCACAGCGAAGCTCTTCCTCGCCGACGTCATTGCGCACCTCAACCTGCTCAACCCCGACCCCGATCGGCCCTATGAGCACGCGAGCTTCTCCCAGACCGTGCATCGATTCGCCAAGAACGCCGGCTGTACCGCCGACTGGGTCACTGCCGACGACGCCGAGGATGCGTCGGCAGGGATGCCCGGCACCACCTCGGCGAAGCTGCCCGGATTTCCCCGTTTCCGGCCCACGCAGACCTTCGACGGCTGGGTCCACATGCATTCCCACTCCGAAGACATCGCCGAGCTCACCTCAATCCTCGGAACCACCATCGGCAGCACGTACGCGCACGTCACGCACGCGATGACGCTCATCCACGGGCTCCCCAAGTTCCATGCCCGCTGCCTGGCCGGAGAATTCACCATCGAACACGTCATCGCCGCGACCCGTCAGTGCGAGAACGTGCACTTCTCGTTGCTGCCGGTCATCGACGAATACCTGTGCCAGCGGCGCCCGGATGTCACGATCCAGACCTTCAAGAAGTCACTGAGCATGAAGATCGGCATCCTGCAGCCGCCCGAGGACCGTACGCAAACGGCGCACGAGCGGCGACGGGTATCTCTGATGACGAACCCCGACGGCAGCGCGTGCATGATGCTCACCGGATCCTCTGCCGAGCTGCAGGCCTGCTACCTGCGCATCGAGGCATTCGCGAAGGCGATTCGGAATGGCAACACCGCGGCTTTCGCCGATCAACTGCCCGAGGGTGCCTGCCTCGACGATCTGCGCGGCATCGACGCACTGATGTTCGACATTCTCACCAGCAGCGTTCCCCAGCTGCGCGTTCAGGTGCGAGCCCGGGACACCGAAACGGGGTCGACGACGACTCGCGACATCCCGCTCGACCTCGAGAACGTGCAAACAGTCGACGACATGGCTGCCGCGATCCACACGGCGATCGGCATCGACTCAGCAGACGGCATGAATCCTGCGGCCAGCACTGTCTCTGCGGCCGACAATGAGGGGTCGTCAGGTGAATCGGAGATGAGCGGCACCGAGGGAATGGTCGACTCCGGCGATCCTGCCACCTCACTCAACGTTGGGGTAGGCGGCACCGCCGCCCACAACGAGACGACGCCGGACGATCGGAAGCTCAAGCCCTCGACCGGTATCCGGATGACGCGCCTGGACGGCATCGAGTGCGACGAGCAGGGGCGAGTTGCGTTCTCCCTCGTCCTCGTCAGCCCGACGGCCCCCTACTGGCTGGCAGGGCAGGCGCGCATGATGATCACTGTCCCGTGCATGAGCCTCATGGGCGATTGCGACCTGCCCGGCACCTTCTCCGACGGCACACCCGTCCCCGCCGAGACCGCCCGAATGATCGCAGGGAACTGCTCATCGTGGATGCGGATCCTCACCGACCCTGCCACCGGCACTCCGATCGATGCGAAAGCCACGTCGTACTACATTCCCGAAGGAGTCCGGAACACACTGGTCTCCCAATGGCAGTGGTGTTCCATGCCCGGATGCCGCAGGCGTGCCGAGTCCTCCCAGATCGACCACATCATCCCGTTCAACCACGACGATCCCGCCGCAGGCGGGCTCACGGTGTTCGGCAACCTCCACCCGATGTGCGAGCAGCATCATCAGGGCAAAACGGACGGCAGATACTCGGTCCGGATGAACCGCCACGGAGTGTTGGAGTACACGTTCGCCCACGGGACACGTGTGTCCACAGTCCCCGGGGACAGCCCTGTCAACGCGGAGAACGCCCGCCTCATCGAGACTCGTGGGGACGCAGACACCTCCGATCGTGCCGACACCGCCGACCATTCAGCCACCCCCGACCCCGAACATGAAGCTCCTGACCCCGGCCCACCCCAGGGGGACTCGACTGCCCCAGCTCCCGGGGAGGTGCGGACCTCCAGGGATTGCCCGGGGCCGGCCGCTGACAGAGGATTCCCGGGATGGACGAAGCGCACGAGTTCGATTCAAAGGAAGGACCCCGCGAAACAGGAGTGGGTCTGGGACAACGGCGAGCCTCCGCCGTTCTGAACCACTGCCATTCCGAACCACTGTCGTTCTGAATAGCCGCCGTACTGACCCGCCGCCGTTCTGGATCACCGCTGTTGTGAACATCCGCCCGAATCCGAAGCTCCTCGAGTCCCAGCCTGCTCTCGTCCGGACCGATCGACCACCTCAGTCCCGCAGCGTTGCGACGACGCAGATCATGGCCGATGCGGTTCGGCCCGAACCCGGCCGGCCCCAGCTCTCCGCTACGGCGCGTCGGTTCGGTCCTCCAGCATCCCCTTCGCACCGAAACGCTGCCGGTAACCGGTCGGAGTCAGACCGGTCTCGCGGTGGATGAGCCGACGCAGCGTCGTCGGATCGTCGTAGCCGACCGACCGCGCGATCGCCTCGAAGGTGTCACCGGTCGTCGCAAGCGCATGATTGGCCCGCTCGACCCTCAGCCTCTGAACGTACTGCGTCACGGTCATCCCCGTCGCCGTCTTGAAGCGACGCTGCAGCGTCCGCGGGTGCGTCGACGTGACCGCAGCCAGCCGACTCAGCGTCAGCGACGACGCGAGCTCCCGATCGATCGTCTCCTGCGCGACCAGAACCACCTCGTCCTGATGCGCCGTCGACGGCAGCTGGGCCATGTACGGCAGCTGCTCGGTCCGCGGCGCATCGGCGAGCATGAACCGCGACGTCCGGATCATCATGCTCGGCCCGAACAGTGCCTCGACCAACGACAGCGCGAAATCGAGCCACGCCATGATCCCCGCCGCCGTGATGACATCACCTTCGTCGATGACCATCCGACTGGCATCAAGACGCACGCGCGGAAACCGCCGCGCGAACTCATCGACGAACGCCCAATGCGTCGTCGCCCGCCGATGATCGAGGAGTCCCGTCTCCGCCAGCACGAACACCCCCGCACACAGACCGCACAGCACCGCCCCGTCCGCCCGCTGCGCCAGCGCCCAATCGCGCAGAATCCCGGACTCCCCCATCAGCTCCGGGGCCACGAGACTCGGCGGGAAGATGACATGGGTGGGAGCATGCGGCGTTCCCGAATGCGAATCGAAGGTGCACGTCACCCCGTCCCCGTTCCACTCCCAATGACTGACCCGTACGCGCCGCTCATCACCGCCGAGCAGCTCGAGCTGCTCATTCGTCACCCGGAACACATCGGTCAGCCCATACACCGCCGCCAACTGACAGTCACCGTAGCGGACAACAGCGATCTCCGGACTCCGCCTGTCGCGATCTCCCTGGTACGTGTCGTTTGTGACCATAGCGGAATGATATCCCCCTCCGTAGGCTGAATGCACAGGTCGGCTTGCAGCATCCACCCGCCGACCCCGTCGTTCACGTGGACCCGGCATCGCCGACCACGATGAACCGACGCCGTTGATGACAACGAAGGAGCATGATTCCCATGACCGAGATCCCCCAGCCCGTCACCCCGTATCTCGAGCCCGAAGCCAAGGACCTCGCCGAGGCGACCGCACCGCATCCGCGCATCTACGAAGTCCCGCCGGAGGAGGGCCGCAAGATCCTCCTCGACCTCCAGAGCGGCGAGGGCGTCGAACGCCCGGATGTCGACGAGGAATGGGTCGACGTCGACGCCGGCGAATGGGGCACCGTCAAGACCCGGATCATCCGCCCCAAGGGCGCGACCGGCGACCTCCCCGTCCTCTTCTACATCCACGGCGCCGGCTGGGTCTTCGGCGACGACAAGACCCATGACCGACTGTTCCGCGAACTCACCGTCGGCGCGAACGCCGTCGGCGTCTTCCCCGTCTACGACCGCGCCCCGGAGAAGAAGTACCCGACCCAGGTCGAGCAGAACTACGCCGTCGGCCAGTGGGTCGCCGCCAACGGCGCCGACCACGGCATGGACACCTCGCGCATCGCCGTCACCGGCGAATCCGTCGGCGGTGACATGTCCGCCGTCTTCGCCCTGATGAACAAGGATCGCGGCGGCCTCGAGCTCAAGGCCCAGGCCCTGCTCTACCCGGTGACGAACGCCGACTTCGACACCCCGTCCTACATCCAGTTCGCCGACGACTACTACCTCACCCGCGACGGCATGAAGTGGTTCTGGGACGCCTACACCACCGACGAGGCACAGCGGAAGGAGAAGTACGCCTCACCGCTGCAGGCCTCACTCGAGGATCTCAAGGGACTGCCCGAGGCCCTCGTCATCACCGACGAGGCCGACGTGCTCCGCGACGAGGGCGAGCAGTACGCGAACAAGCTGCGCGAGGCCGGCGTCCCCGTCACCTCGATGCGGGTGGCCGGCATGGTCCACGACTTCCTGCTCCTCGACAGCCTGCGCGACACGAAGGCCGCGAACCTCGCCAGGACCGTCGCCATCGACTTCCTCCACAACGCCCTCCACGAGGAGGCGAAGCCCTTCACGAGCTGACGGATCAGTCAAGAGCTGACTCGCGAGCCGTAGGCTGACAGAGCTGGCACGCGAGCCGCGAGCTGACGAGCGTCTGTCACCGACGGATGAGCACGAGGGTGGGCCACTGGCCCACCCTCGTTGCTAGGCTCGTGTCATGAGCAGCGAACTGAGCCCCGTCCTCCGGCTCATCCCCTATCTCCTGGCCATCACGGTGGCCGTGTTTGCGGGGATTCCGGCATTCGGTGCCGGCGAAGCTCTGTTCGCCGTGCTCGTCATCGTCCTGACGTACTTCGCGACCTTCTACCTCAGCCGGTTCGTCATCGAGCGTCTCGCCTCACGGGGGAACAGCCTCGGCGAGGATAACGATGACACCCCCACCAAGCCCTGACCCGACGACGACCGCCCCCTATTTCCTGTCCTGGGCGGGGATGACGACCTTGCGGATGACGATGAGGAACGACGCGGCCACGGGCACGGCGACCACCGCGCCGAGCACACCGCCGAGGGTGCCGCCGGCGATCGCGGCGATGATGACGAGCGCACCGGGCACATCGACCGCGGCCTTCATGATGCGGGGGCTGAGCAGGTACGCCTCGACCTGCATGTAGATGAGGTAGTAGATGCCCGCCGCGATGCCGAGACCGGGCGAGACCATGAGGCACGACGCCGTGATGACGATCGCTCCGGAGATCGGACCGATGAGCGGGATGAGCGAGGCGAGGAACGCGACGAACGCGAGCAGCGCCGGCAGCGGGGCCCCGATGATCGTGAGGAAGATCGCCGAGCACACGCCGTTGATGACACCCAACGACAGCTGCCCGAGGACGTAGCGTCCGATCGATCGGGTGACCTCCTCGGTGACGGAGTCGACGGTCTCCCGCGAGCTCTTCGCCACGAGCGAGAGCATCGCCGCCTTGATCGTCGGCAGGGTCACGGCGAAGTAGATCGTGAGGATGACGACGATGATGACCCCGGTGAGGAAGCTGAGGATCCCCGCTCCCACGGACACGACGCCGCCGCCGACGGACAGGACGTTGCGCGGATCGGAGACCCACGAGCTCACGCTCGCGAAGATCGCGTCGAGATCGACCGAGCCGGTGAACCGCCGCTCGAGCTCGTTGACCCACTCCGTCGTCGACAGCCGGGAGATGATCCCCGGCAGATCCCCGATGAACTGCTGGATCTGCGCGATGAGCGTCGGCGCGATGAGCAGGATGATCCCGGCGACGACGAGGATGAAGGCGAGCACCACGGCGATGACCGATAAGGTCCGCGAGAGCTTGCGCGCCACGAGCCACTGCACGATCGGATCGAGCCCGAGCGCGAGGAACAGCGCCAGCCCGATGTAGATGATCACCGTGCCCACCGACTGCAGTGCGGTGATGAGCGCGATGGCCAGACCGACGCCGAGCGTGCCGGTGAACCCGACGCGGAAGGCGCTGGTGATGGGGAGGGATGCGCTGGTCATGCGCCCCAGTCTAGCCAGGAGCCATGCGCTCAGCCGCCGCCACGCGTTAGGATCGGAGGCGAAACCTGAGAAGACCATCAAGAAAGCGAAACGTCGACGATGAGTTCCGAATCCACCGCCATCGATGTCTGGGACTCCCTCCTCGACCCACAAGGCGACTTCTCACTTCCCGACTTCACCGCGGTGACCGCGGAGTCCCTCCTCACCGCCGCCGAGGCGGCCGCCTCCTTCGCGCTGTCCGAGGTCGACACGATCGTCGCCGACGAGGCGGACCCGACGTTCGCGACGACGACCGTCCGCTTCGAGTCCGCGACCGTGCCGATGGCCCGGCTCGCCGCTCTCGTCCGCACCGTCGAATCCAACCACCTCACCGCCGACCTCACCGACGCCGTCGCCGAGGTGTGGGCACGGCTGTCGGCGACCCGGACCGCGATTCTGCTCAATGTCGACCTCTTCCACCGCATCGAGCAGGTCCCGACCACCGACCTCAACCCCGAGGACAAGCGCCAACAGGAGCTGACGATCGAGAACTTCGTCCGCGCCGGGGCCCGCCTCGGCGACGAGGAGCGCGAGCAGATGGCGACGATCGAGGCCGAACTCACCGCCCTCTCGACATCCTTTTCCCGTGCGCTCGGCACTGACACCCGCGAGCTCGCCGTCCACCTCGGCGAGGCCGTCCAGCTCACCGGCCTGAGCGAGGACCAGATCGCGGCTGCCGCCGCCCGCGCCGGCGAGCGCGAGGTCGACGGCTTCCTCCTGCCACTCAACAACTTCACCCAGCAGCTCGTCCTCGGGTCGCTCGACGACCCCGCCACCCGGGACCACGTCCTGACGAACTCGATGGCCCGCGGCTCCCGCGGCGGCGACGGGGACACCCGCACCCAGGTCGCCGACATCACCGCCCTGCGCGCCCTGCAGGCGAAGCTGCTCGGCTACCCGTCGTACTCCTCGTACGCGATCGACAACCAGACCGCCGGCGGTCCCGACGCCGCCGCGGACATCGTCTCCTCCCTCATCGCCCCCGCGAACGCCCAGCTCAGCGCGGAACTCGACACGGTCAGGCAGCGCTACGGCCTCACCGAGGTGGCCCCCGCCGACGTCATGCACTACCTCGCGAAGTACCGGGCCGACGAATTCGGGGTCGACCCCGACGAGGTCGCGCAGTACTTCGAATTCGACTCCGTGCTCACCGAGGGCGTCTTCCGCGCCGCCACCGGTCTCTACGGCATCACGTTCGCCCGGCGCGACGGGACCGTCGGCTGGCACGACGACGTCATCAGCGTCGAGGTCACCGACCTCGGCGGACGCACCCTCGGGCTCATCCTCATCGACCCCTATGCCCGTGACACGAAGCGCGGCGGCGCCTGGATGGACCAGCTCGTCCCCGCCTCCCGGTTGACCGGCCACCTGCCGGTCGTCACCCTCTCCCTCAACCTCGCCAAGCCCGGTCCCGGACGGCCGACGCTCCTCTCCCCCACCGAGCTGACGACCCTCTTCCACGAGTTCGGCCACGTCCTCCACGGTCTCTTCGCGAACTCGACGTACCCGTCGACGGCCGGCACCTCCGTGCCCCGCGACTACGTCGAGTTCCCCTCGCAGTTCAACGAGATGTGGCGCTTCCACCCGCAGGTCCTCCCCCACTACGCCAAGCACGTCGACACCGGCGAGCCGATGCCGCAGGACCTCGTCCAGGCCCTCATCGACAGCGAAGCGTTCGGGCAGGGGTTCTCGACGATCGAATACCTCGCCGCGGCGATGCTCGACCTCTCCTGGCACTCGCTCGAAGCCGGTGAGCACATCACCGACGTCCTCTCCTTCGAATCCGAGGTCCTCGCGGCCTCCGGGTTCTCCCCGCTCGTCCCGCCGCGCTACCGCACGACGTACTTCGGCCACATCTTCGCCTCCGGCTATGCCGCCGGCTACTACTCGTACCTCTACTCCGAGGTCATCGCCGCGTGGGTGAGCGAATGGTTCGAGTCCCAGGGCGGACTCAACCAGGAGGCCGGTGAGGCGTTCCGCGAGGCGATCCTCGCCCCCGGCTACTCGGTCGACCCGATGACGGCGATCGAGCAGTTCTTCGGCGTCCGCCCCGACGTCGCCCCGCTCCTGCGCCGCCGCGGACTCGCCGAACCGGTCGCCGGCGATGCAGCAAGCGCCGAGGGGGAGGCTGAGGATACTGAGGCGGATGCAGCCGGCTCTGAGGCGGACGCTGCTGACCCGGCCGCAGCCGCGAAAGTCACAAACGCGGACGCAGCCGACACCCCTGCGACCCCCGACCTGAAGCACCACGCGAACAACACCCGCATCGCCGAGATCCTCGAGACCCACGGCATCGTCCCCCGTGTCCGACTCTTCGATGAGGCCACGCCCACGGCCGCCTCGGCGGCGGAGAAGGTCGGGGTCGAGGTCGGGGCGATCGCCAACAGCCTGATCTTCTCCGCCGGGGGCGACCCGGTGCTCATCATGACCTCGGGCGCGCACCGCGTCGACACCGACCACGTCGCCCGCCTCATCGGCGTCGACGCGCTCGACCGGGCGGACAAGGACCTCGTCCGGGCCGCCACCGGCCAGGTCATCGGCGGCGTCGCCCCGGTCGGCCACCCCGCCCCGATTCCCACGTACATCGACGTCGCACTGCGCGGCTACCCGGAGCTCTGGGCCGCCGCCGGCACCCCGAACTCGATGATGCCCCTCACCTACGCCCAGCTCGTCGACCTCACCGACGGGAAGGAGATCGACGTTGTCGCAGACGAATCCTGAGCAGGATCATCTCGACCAGCCGAGCCACCGCCTCGCCGCCTTCGCCTCGTCCCGGGGTCGCTACTACGCGATCTTCCTCGCGATCTTCTGCGCGGTCCTCATCATCTCGAACATCTCGGCGACGAAGGTCATCGGCTTCGGCCCCATCGTCACCGACGGCGGGGCGTTCCTCTTCCCGATCGCCTACATCCTCGGCGACGTCATCAGCGAGGTCTACGGCTTCAGGGCCGCCCGGAAGGCCGTCATCACCGGTTTCGCTCTGCAGATCCTCGCCACCTTCGTCTTCTGGCTCGTCCTCATCTCCCCGCCGGGACCCGGCTATGAGAACCAGGACGCCTTCGCCGCCGTCCTCGGCTTCTATCCGCGCATCGTCGCAGCCTCACTCGCCGGGTACTTCGTCGGCCAGCTGCTCAACTCCTACGTCCTCGTCGCGGTGAAGAAGCGGATGGGCGAGTCGAAGCTGTGGGTCCGGCTGCTCACCTCGACCGGCGTCGGCGAGTTCGTCGACACGCTCATCTTCTGCACGATCGCCTTCGCCGGGGTCATCCCCGGCTGGGACTTCGTCAACTACGTCGTCGTCGGCTTCGTCTACAAGGTCGCCGTCGAGGTCATCCTCCTGCCGGTGACCTACCGGGTGATCACGGTCGTCAAGCGCCACGAACCGAGCTACGGGTCACCCGACCCCGCGCAGCCGGGCCCCGGGCAGCAGAGCCACGAGCAGCCGGGCCCCGCGTCACCGGGTCACGCGTAGTACCGGCCGAGCACCTCGGCCTCGAGCTCGGCGAAGCGGCCGTCCTCGATCGCCTGCCGGATCTCGGCGACGAGGCTGACGACGAAGTGCTCGTTGTGGATCGTGCACAGCGTCGAGAAGAGCATCTCCTTGGCCTTGTAGAGATGCCGAAGATACGCGCGGGAGTAGTTCTCGCACGTGTAGCACGTGCACTCGGGATCGAGCGGCCCGAAGTCCCGGCGGTACTTCGCCCCTGTGAGGTTGTAGCGTCCGTCGCGGGTGTAGATCGCGGCGTTGCGCGCCACCCGTGACGGCGAGACGCAGTCGAAGGTGTCCGCACCGGTGCGGATCGCTTCGAAGAGGTCATCGGGCTCCGAGATGCCGAGCAGGTGCCGCGGCTTGTCCTCCGGCAGCTCCTCGCACACCCAGCGGATGATCGTGCCGAGGTTCTCCTTCTCCAGGGCCCCGCCGATGCCGAACCCGTCGAAGTCCATCGCACCGAGGTCACGTGCGGCCTTGCGCCGCAGATCCTCGTACTGCGCCCCCTGGAGCACCCCGAAGAGCGCCTGATACGGCCGGTGGGTCCGCTCGGCGGTGAGCCTCCGGTGCTCCTCGATGCAGCGGATCGCCCACAGCCGGGTCCGCTCGAGCGAGGTCTCCTGGTAGCCGCGGGTGTTGACGAGCGTCGTCAGCTCGTCGAAGGCGAACATGATGTCGGCGCCGAGCTCATGCTGGACGCGCATCGAGACCTCCGGGGTGAAGCGGTGCATCGTCCCGTCGAGGTGCGACTTGAACGTCACCCCGTCGTCGTCGACGTTCGACAGCCGCTCCTTGCCCACGGCGATCGCATCGTCGTTCTGCTCGCCGGTGACCTCCATCGAGATGACCTTCTTGAACCCCGCACCGAGGCTCATCACCTGGAATCCGCCGGAATCCGTGAACGTCGGGCCGGGCCAGTTCATGAACCGGCCGAGACCGCCGGCTTCGTCGACGATGTCCGAACCCGGCTGGAGGTAGAGATGGTAGGCATTGGCGAGGACGGCCTGCCCGCCGAGGGCCGCGACGTCCTCGGGCTTGACGGCCTTGACTGTGGCCTTCGTGCCGACCGGGATGAACGCGGGGGTGCGGATCTGCCCGTGCGGGGTCGTGATGACGCCGGTGCGTCCGCCCGTCTCGAGCCGTGTGCCGACCTCGAAGCCGAACTGCGAACGGTCGTTGATGGGCGCTGTCTCAGATGCTGCGGGCGATTCGATTTCGGTCACCCGCCAAGTTTAACTGGGTGAATGGCTCCGACCGTCAGCGCCGTCCTCGACGCCTCCTCCCGCCCCACCGTCCTCGACGGCGGGCTCGGCACCGCGCTCGAGGCGCGCGGGCTCGACCTCGACCACGACCTGTGGTCGGCGGCGCTGGTGCGTGACCGACCGGAGATCCTCGCCGAGGTGCACGCCGCCTTCGCCGCCGCCGGTGCCCGGGTGCTGACGACCGCGAGCTATCAGATCAGCCCGCTCGGTCTTGCCCGCGCCGGTCTCTCACCGGCCGCGGGGCGGGCGCTCATCACCGACAGCGTCGCTGTGGCCAGGGAGGCAGCGGCGAGGGAGGCAGCGGCCAGGGAGGCAGCGGCGAAGGAGGCCGGGGCCGGTGCCGCACTCATCGCCGGCTCGGTCGGACCGTACGGCGCCGCCCTCGGCGACGGCTCGGAGTACACCGGCGCCTACCGGCTCACCGCCGCGGAGTTCGCCGCCTTCCACCGTCCCCGCATCGCAGCTCTCGTCGACTCCGGGGTCGACCTCCTCGCGCTCGAGACGCAGCCGTGCCTGCCGGAGATCCGGGTCCTCGCCGAGCTCGTCGACGCCCACGCCGTGCCGGCCTGGCTCACGGTCACCCTCTCCGATGACGGGACCCACCTGCCCGACGGCACCCCGCTGTCGACCGTCGCCGAGGCGGTCGCGGGCACCCCGCTGATCCGGGGCCTCGGCGTCAACTGCGTCCGCCCGTCCCTCGTCGCCCCCGCGCTTAAGGCGCTCGGCCGGGCCACCGACCTGCCGCTCGTCGCCTACCCGAACTCGGGTGAGACCTACGACGCCGCAACGATGACGTGGAGGACCGGCACCGCGACTCCGGCCGCGTGGCCCGTTCAGACGTGGACCGACCTCGGCGCCCGCCTCATCGGCGGCTGCTGCCGGACGACCCCGGACGACATCGCCGTCCTTGCCCGTCGGCTCAGAGCATCTTCCCCGGATTGAGGATGCCCTGCGGGTCGAGCGCGTCCTTGATCGCCCGGTGCATCCGCGCCGCCCCCGCATCGAGCTCCTGGCCCAGCCACTCGCGTTTGAGGTAGCCGACCCCGTGCTCGCCGGTGATCGTCCCACCGAGGTCGAGGCCGAGCTCCATGATCTCGGCGAACGCCGCCTGCGCCTGCGCGACCATCGCCTCGTCCCGGGCGTCGAAGACGACGCTGGGATGCATGTTCCCGTCCCCGGCATGACCGGCCGTGGCGACCTCGACGTCGTACTTCTCGTCGATGAGCCGCAGCCGCCGGAAGAACTCGCCGAGGCGGGACCGGGGCACGCAGACGTCGTCGATGAGCTCCCCGCCGCCGATCCCGGTCGCGTACTGCTCCATCGCCGGCGCCACGGCCCGCCGGGCGGCGACGAGGAGGTCGCTGTCGGCGGGATCGTCGGAGACGACGACCTCGGTGGCCCCGTGCGCGGTCGCGATCTCCGCGAACCGGGCGAGCTCGGCCCGGCCGTCGTCGCCGGGGGCATCGGATTGGACGAGGAGGAGCGCACCGGCATCGGCGGGCAGACCGAAGTCGCCGTAGGCGTTGATCATCGCCATCGTCGCCCCGTCGAGGAACTCGAGCATCGACGGTGCGGCCCCGGCCGCCATGAACGCCGAGACCGTGGCCCCGGCCGCCTCGGTGTCGGGGAAGATCCCGACCCCCGTCACCGGTGCGGGCAGAGCCGGGGTGAGTCCGAGGGTGATCTCGACGATGACGCCGAGGCTGCCCTCGGATCCGGTGAAGAGCGCGGCGAGGTCGAGGCCGGCGACCCCCTTCGCCGTCTCCCGGCCGAGCCGGGTGAGCGTGCCGTCGGCGAGGACGACGGTGAGCGCGCGCACGTAGTCCTTCGTCACCCCGTACTTGACGCAGCACATGCCCCCGGCGTTCGTCGCGACGTTGCCGCCGATCGTCGAGATCGCCACCGACCCGGGATCCGGCGGGTAGGCTAGCCCTTCGGCGGCGAGCGCCTGCTTGAGGTCAGCGTTGATGACCCCGGGCTGGACGCGGCAGAGCTGGTTGACAGAATCGATCTCGAGGATCTCCGTCAGCCCCGCCACATTGAGCAGGAGCGCCCCGTCGACGGCGTTGGCACCGCCGGACAGTCCCGTCCGCGCGCCCTGGGTGACGACCGGGATGCGGTGCGCGGTGGCGAAGCGCATGACCGCGACGACGTCGTCGACGGTGCGGGCGCGGACGAGGGCGAGCGCCTCCCCCGCCGGACAGAAGAGGGCCCGGTCGAAGCGGTAGCCGTCGACGACATCACGGTCGGTGACGAGTGCCCCGGGGCTCAGCTGCGCGGCGAGGTCGGCGAGCTCGGCCATCAGCGGGCAGCGAAGTCCGCGGCGACGGCGCGCACCCGGTCGAGCGCCTCGTCGGCGCCGATGCTCACGCGCACCCCGCCGGCCAGCCGGCGGATCGCCACGGCCTGAGCACCGCATGCCTCTTCGAAGGCCTCGGCGTCCTCATCGCTGAGCGCGATCCACACGTAGTTGCCCTGCGCGTCGGGGACGTCGAACCCGAGGGCGCGCAGGTCGGCGGCGAACTGGTCACGTGTGGCCGCGACCTCCTTGGCCCGGACGAGGACCTCATCGGTGCGGGCCAGCGACTCCGCGGCCGCGGCCTGGGCGGCGGCGGTGACGCTGAACGGGGCGACGACCTGGCGCAGCGCGGTCGCGATCTCCGGGTCGGCGACCCCATAGCCGACGCGCAGGCCCGCGAGCCCGTGCGCCTTCGAGAACGTGCGGGCGAGGACGAGGTTGGGGTACTCGCGGAAGGCCGCGAGCCCGTCGACCGCCTCGGCGTCGGTGGCGAACTCCCAGTACGCCTCGTCGAGGGCGACGATGACGTCAGCGGGAACCTCGGCCATGAAGCCCTCGAGCTCCGCGGTGCGCACGGACGGACCGGTGGGGTTGTTCGGCGAGCAGAGGAGGACGAGGCGGGTCGTCTCGTCGATCTCCGCGAGCATCCCGGCGAAGTCGTGCCGACCGTCGGGCAGGAGCGGCACCGCCCGCTTCTCCGCCCCGCGGGCGGCGGCGAGGATCGGGTACATCTCGAACGACGGCCACGGGTAGACGACGGAGGTGCCGGCCTCGAGGGTGATGTTCGTCAGGGCCGAGAGGATCTCCGAGGCCCCGGCCCCGGTGACGACCTCGGAGGGGTCGACGTCGAGGTGGGCGGCGAGATCGGCGACGAGACCCGTCGACTTCGGATCGGGGTAGGCCGCCGGAGTCTGCGTGGCCGCGACGACGGCCTCATGGACGCCCGGCAGCGGTGCGAGGTGATTCTCGTTCGACGACAGCTTGTACGGGGTCAGTCCCGGGGCGTCCGCCGGGGGCTTGCCCGGCTTGTACGGCGGGAACTGGGACAGCGCATCACGAAGGAGGAATCGTTTCGACATGGTCTTATCGTGACACACACAACAGACGCGCGGCACGGCGGGGACGAAGATGGCCCTGCAGTCACGTGATTCTGCAGGGCCACCGGGGATGAGTCGCGGACTCGAGGGGCATCCGGACTCGGTGGATGGTCGCCGCCGGATGCGAAGCGACCGTGGGTGGCGGCCCCTTCTGCTGAAGTAGACCCGCGGGAGGCGACGTTCGTTCGCGAGATCGGGTGAATTCTTCGTCACAGTCACGTCCCTTGCGACGATCCCTGCCCTCCTGCCGGCGATCCCTGCCCTCCTGCCGACGATCCCTGGCCTCCTGCCGGCGATCGGGTTCAGGCGATTGTGGGATGGCAGTGGGGAAACTAGAATATTCAATCAGCGCTTCCCCGCTATCCGCGCCCGCCGCCGACGCTGCGTCCTCCCCGTGAGCAGCGACGCCCTGATCCCCACCCGAGGCAGAGAACCGATGTCCGATCCCAGGATCCCCGACCCTGCTTCCGACGACCCGGAATCATCGGCGCGCGCGGCCGAACACGACGCCGAACACGACTCAGAATCCTCCGCATCCGTCACGTGCGACCCCGACACCGCGGAGCGCGAGGCCGCCGACGCGGAGCTCTGCGCCGTCATCGTCGACCGCGGCCCCGATTCCGACGCCGGCCGTCGCGCGTTTGCGCAGCTCTACGCCCGCCACCGCCTGCCGGCCCTCCACTTCGCTCTGCGGCTGACGGGCGACTACACCCGCGCCGAGGATGCCGTGGCCGAGGCGTTCGCGAAGATCTGGCGCGCGTGGGGCAACGGCGCCGGCCCGCAGGAGTCCTTCAAGTCCTACCTCATGACCGCGGTGCGGTCGGAGTCGTTCCGGCTCACCGCGATGACGGGGGCGACGACGACCGTCGAACCCGATGTCCTCGCGTTCCTCGCCGGCGGCACGAGCCGGGACCATGCGAGCGAGGTCTCCGAACGCGACCAGCTGGGCCGCGCCTTCCGGACTCTGCCGGCGACGTGGCAGACGGCAATCACAATGATCGACATCGACGGCACCCCTACCGCTGCCGCCGCGGAGGCACTGGGACTGTCGGTCAACTCGTTCCATTCGCTCCTCCACCGTGCCCGGGAGGGTCTGCGGACGGCGTACCTGCAGGAGCACGTCGAACCGGCGAAGCCGTCGTGTGCGGAGTACTCCTCGGAGCTCGCGCGCTACGTCCGCAATCAGCTCGGCATCAAACGCGGCAAGTCGGTCGAGACGCACCTGCGCCACTGCCGCTACTGTCGCCGCCAGTCCGTGCTGCTGACGAAGATCAACACGAAGCTCGGCGCGTGGCTGACCCCCTCCGTCCTCGCCGCCGCCCTCATCGAGTCCGAGCAGTTCCCCGCCGTCCCGGAGATCATTGCTGGGGGCGCCGGCGGCACTGAGACACCCGGCGGCACTGAGTCTCCGGCCGCCGAGGCACCTGACGTGGAGGCGCCTGTCGCAGAGAACTCCGAGGCCGTGTTCTTCAGTCCCGATTCCGGCAGCGGGTCGGCCGGGTCGCATTCGGGGTTCGCTCTCGGCCTCAAGATCGCCGCGGGCATCCTCATCGCGACAGTGGCGATCGCCGCCGGCGTCTGGGCGCTCAACCCGAACCGGGGCACTCCGGAGGCCGAAGGGCCGACGTCGTCTCCGGTGCAGCCGGAGACCGGCCTGACCGACGACGACCTCGGTGACGATGTGCGTTCACCGGCGGCACCGCCGGAGGCCGGGTCTCCCGACGCGGAAAACCCCGCAGGGCCCGAGGACGAGGGACCCCGGAACGAGGCGCCGGTTCCTGCGCAGCCGCGTATCCCGGCACCCCCGGCCCCGGGAGATCCCGGCGGGCCGAACGCCGAACCGCCGGCACCGCGCGACCCCGGCAACCCCGGTCCCGACAATCCCGGGCCCGGCGACCCGGGACCCGGCGATCCCGGCCCCGGCGACCCAGGCCCCGGGGAGCCTGCGCCTCCCCCGGCTCCGCCGACCGATCCCCCGCAGCCGCCCTCGCCGACCCAGCCGCCGACTCAGCCTCCGCCCTCACCGTCAGATCCGCCGACCACGGAGCCGCCGACGAGCCCACCGCCGACCTCGCCGCCCCCGACCTCGCCGCCACCGACGTCTCCTCCCCCAACGTCTCCGCCGCCAACGTCTCCGCCGCCGACGACGCCCACGCCGACGCCGACGCCGACGGACCCGGGCGGCCGCTGCCACGACCTCGGATGGGGATGGCACTGCCACTGAGAGTGATCCTCGTCTCCTGACACCGGTGCGCGCGTCCCCCGACTTCGGGTTGAACCTGTGCTCGGAGTAGTCTGAAGGTCGATACTTCACGCCTCTGACGAAGATTGCGAGTGGAAATGCCCTCAACGCAGGAAAAGGTCGACGTTGTCCTCATCGGCAGCGGCATCATGAGCGCCACCCTCGGCGCGATGCTGACCGAACTCCAGCCCGAATGGGACATCCGGGTCTACGAGAAGCTCGACTATGTCGCGAAGGAGAGCTCCGACCCGTGGAACAACGCCGGCACCGGCCACGCCGCTCTCTGCGAACTCAACTACACCCCCGAGGACGCGAACGGCCACATCGACCTGACGAAGGCCGCGCAGATCAACGAGCAGTTCCACCACTCACGCCAGTACTGGTCGCACCTCGTCGACAACGGCGTCCTGCCCGAACCGAAGAACTTCATCAACCAGGTCCCGCACATCAGCTACGGACGCGGTGAGAAGGGACGGGACTACATCAAGAACCGTCGTGAGCAGATGGTGCGCAACCCGCTGTTCGCCGAGATGGAGTTCACCGACGACCCGGCCACGCAGGCCGAATGGCTGCCGCTGATGTTCGACGGCCGCGGCCCCGGGCAGGTCAACGGCATCTCCCGCACCCAGATCGGCACCGACGTCGACTTCGGATCGCTCTCCCGCCAGCTGCTGCGCTACATGGCCGACAAGGGCGCGACGATCCGCACGAGCCACCAGGTCACCGACCTCGACCGCTCCTCCGACGGCTGGACCGTCACCGTGCGCGACCTCCTCTCGCGGGAGACCCACAGGATCGGGGCGAAGTTCGTCTTCATCGGCGCCGGCGGCGGCGCCCTCCCGCTGCTCCAGAAGTCCGGCATCCCCGAGGGTCGCGGCTACGGCGGCTTCCCCGTCTCCGGCATCTTCCTCCGCACCGCCAACCCCGACCTCGTCGCCCGCCACCAGGCGAAGGTCTACGGCCAGGCGTCCTTCGGCGCCCCGGCGATGTCGGTGCCCCACCTCGACACCCGCGTCGTCGACGGCGATGAGTACCTGCTCTTCGGCCCCTACGCCGGGTTCTCCCCGAAGTTCCTCAAGCAGGGCCGCTTCACCGACCTGCCGTTCTCCGTGCGCGGCAACAACCTCGGCACGATGCTCGGCGTCGCGAAGGACAACACCGACCTCGTCACCTACCTCCTCTCGGAGCTCGCGTCCTCGAAGAAGGCCCGCTTCGAGTCGATGAACGAGTTCATCCCCTCCATCGACCCCTCGGACTGGGAGTTCATCCAGGCCGGTCAGCGCGTCCAGGTGATGAAGAACGTCCCGGGCAAGGGCGGCGTCCTCGGCTTCGGCACGGAGCTCGTGTCCTCGGCCGACGGCTCGATCGCCGCCCTCCTCGGCGCCTCTCCCGGAGCGTCGACGGCCGTGGCGATCATGCTCGGTCTGCTCAAGACGTGCTTCCCGCGTCAGTACGACGGCTGGGAGCCGGCGCTCAAGGACATGGTGCCCTCGCTCGGCCGTGACCTCGCCGACGACGAGACCCTGCTCACCGAGCTCTCCGAGTACACCGCCCGCACCCTGCAGCTCATCTGAGGCCCTGCGCCTCATCGGAGACTCTGCAGCTCCTCTGCGCAGCTCCTCTGCCGCCCTGCCGCTCGTCCGAGCCGCAGGGCGGCAGTCGTCTGTGAGTCCGAGAGCCCTACAGCTCGACCTGCCGGTTGACGTCCTTGTAGAGCAGGTAGCGGAAGGGTCCGGGACCACCGGCGTAGCAGGCCTGGGGGCAGAACGCGCGCATCGAGATGAAGTCGCCCTCCTGGACCTCGACCCAGTCGCCGTTGAGGCGGTAGACGGCCTTGCCCTCGAGGACGTAGAGCCCGTGCTCCATCTCGTGCGTCTCCGCGAACGGGATGACCGCGCCGGGTTCGAACGTCACGATGTTGACGTGCATGTCGTAGGCGAGGTTCGCCGGATCGAGCGGCCGCGTCGTCCGCCACCGGTTGTCGGTGCCCGGCATCGCCGCGGGCTCGACGTCGGCCTCGTTGCCGAAGGCCGCCTCCGGGGTCAGCCCCGCAACCGGCTGGTAGCGCTTGCGCACCCAGTGGAAGCGGGCCGCCTCGGTGCCGGTCGAGCGCGCACTCCACGCCGAGGCGGCCGGCAGGTACGCGAACCCGCCGGGGGTGAGCACGTGCTCGGTGCCCTCGTGGGTGACGGTGAGCTCGCCGGCCATGAGGAAGAGGAAGCCCTCAACCTCGGGCTGCGGCTCCGGGGCCTCCGACCCGCCGCCGGGAGCGACCTCGAGGATCGTCTGCGAGAACGTCACCGCACCCCCGGCCACCGGCTTCGAGAGCACCCATGAGCGCGTGTCCGTCCACTCCGGCAGCGCCGAGGTGACGATGTCGCGCAGGACGCCGCGCGGGATGACGGTGTAGGCCTCGGTGACGATCGCCCGGTCGGTGAGCAGATCGGTCTGCGGCGGGTGTCCCCCGGTCGGGGCCCAGTAGGTGGTCATGCGTGCGTCTCCTTCGTCGTCGTGGACAGCGGCTCACCGGTCAGCGTTCCCGTCCGGGCCAGCAGCTCGAGGTCGCCGGCCGACAGATCGGTGCGCTCGGCGATGTCGTCGGGGGTGTGGGCGCCGCAGGTGAGGCCGCGGCTGAGGTAGCGGGCGAGCGCCTTCGCCGTCGCGGGTTCGTCGAGGACCGCCGAATCCGTCGCGTGGACGTAGTTGCGCAGGCGGGCGGCGGCGAGTTCGAGGCCCTCCCGGTAGAACCGGAAGGTCGCGAGGAACCGGGTCGGCAGCTGGTGCGGGTGCATGTCCCAGCCCTGGTAGATGCCGCGGCGCAGGTGGCGGCGGACGAGGCGGGCGTGGAGGCTCCACGCCTGGTGCATCGCCTCGGGGTCGCCGACCGGGAGGATGTTCGTCGACCCGTCGGAGAGGTGGACCCCGGTCCCGGCGACGGCGAGGAGCATCTGGTTCTTCGCGAAGTCCGCGACCGGGTGCTCCATCGACTGGTAGGCTGCGGCGATGCCGAGCGACGCCGAGTAGTCGTACGTCCCGTAGTGGAGGGAGGTGATCCGGCCCTGCCCGGCGTCGAGCGTCCGGGTCAGCGGCACCGTGCCGTCGGCGCCGAGGACGATCTGCGGGGTCTCGACCTGGACCTCGAAGGTGATCGATCCGGCGGGCAGGCCGTGCTCCTCCTCGAGGCTGCGCACCGCGAGCACCATGGCGCTGACCTGGTCGACGGTGCTCACCTTCGGCAGGGTGAGCACGAGCCCGGTCGGCAGCGCTCCCCCGTTCGCGGCGAGCACCTCGGTGACGAAGAGGTCGAGCGTGCGCAGTCCGCGCGCCCGGGTCGCTGCCTCGAGCGATTTGAACCGGATGCCGACGAAGGCCGGCGCCCCGGCCTCGGCGCGACCGGCCACCGCGGTGCGCGCGGCGGCGATGACGGCCGCGTCCTCGGCGGCGTCGCCCTGGCTGCCGAAGCCGTCCTCGAAGTCGATGCGCAGATCCTCGATCGGCTCGGTCGCAAGCTTCGTCGTCACCGCCTCGGCGAGCTGCTCGGCCTCCCGGGCGACCTGGTGGAGGCTCGGCGGGACGGCCCCGAAGCTCTCCCCCATCTCCTTGCGGGAGGCGACGATGACGCGTTCGGCCAATTGGACCATGCCGCCGCCGGCCTCGACGGCCGCCAGCGCCTGCTCACTCCACTCCCGCGGCAGCGTCGGGGTGACCTGGTGACCTGGGACGTAGACCGTGTGGATGGGCTGGCGGACGTCCCGATCGCCCGGATAACGCGTGCTCAGCACCTCGTCGGTGTCCGTGAGGAGAGCATCGATGTCATCGAGCGTGGATTGCTTCACTGTTCCTCTTTCCCTGTCTGTCGGTGCGAGCCCGGCCACGATGCCGGGACCACCCCATTGTCGCTCATGTCTGATCTCTGCGCCCTCCCGCTCACTTCGACACCGAGGCGACCGCCTCGGCGACCCTGCTCGCGACCTCCGGGTCGAAGACGGAGGGGATGACGTAGCCGGGGTGGAGGTCCTCGGGTGCGATGCACGAGGCGATCGCGTCGGCGGCGGCGACCATGATGTTCTCGTCGACATCGGTGGCCTCGGCGTCGAGGAGGCCGCGGAAGATGCCGGGGAACGCGAGGACGTTGTTGATCTGGTTGGGGTAGTCGCTGCGCCCGGTGGCGACGACCGCGGCGTGCTTGAGCGCCTCGGCGGGGTCGACCTCCGGATCGGGGTTGGCCATCGCGAAGACGAGGGCGCCCTCGTTCATCGCCGCGATGTCGGCGCCGTCGAGGATGTTCGGGGCGGAGACGCCGATGAAGACGTCCGCGCCGACGACCGCCTCCTTGAGCGTTCCGGTGAACCCCTCGGGGTTGGTGTTCTCCTGCAGCCACCGCTTGTGCTCGGTGTCGACCGTCGAGTTCGGGCCGATCGCCCCGTCGCGTCCGCACGCGATGATCGTCCGGGCGCCGGCGACCTGGAGGAGGCGGATGATGGCGTGGCCGGCGGCGCCGACGCCGGAGACGACGATGCGGACGTCGCCGATGTCCTTGCCGACGACGGTGAGCGCGTTCTTCAGCGCCGCGAGCGTGACGATGCCCGTGCCGTGCTGGTCGTCGTGGAAGACGGGGATGTCGAGTTCCTCGCGCAGGCGCCGTTCGATCTCGAAGCAGCGGGGCGCGGAGATGTCCTCGAGGTTGATCCCCCCGTAGGCCGGGGCGATCGCCTTGCAGATCGCGATGATCTCCTCGGTGTCCTTCGTGTCGAGGGCGACCGGCCACGCGTCAACCCCGGCGAACTGCTTGAAGAGCACGGCTTTGCCCTCCATGACCGGCATCGCGGCCTCGGGGCCGATGTCGCCGAGGCCGAGGACGGCCGTGCCGTCGGTGACGACGGCGACGGTGTTGCGCTTGATCGTCAGGCGCCTCGCGTCGTCCTTGTTCTCCGCGATCGCCTTGCACACGCGGGCGACCCCGGGGGTGTAGGCGCGGGAGAGGTCGTCGCGGTTGCGCAGCGGGACCTTCGGGGTCGATTCGAGCTTCCCGCCGAGGTGGAGGAGGAAGGTGCGGTCGGAGACCTTCCTGACGTCGACGCCGGGCAGGGACCCGAGTTCGCTCGCGACCTCCTCGGCGTGGGGGACGTCGCGGGTGTCGGCGCTGACGTCGATGACGACGGTGTCGGGGGTGGATTCGACGACGTCGAGCGCGGTGATGCCGGCTCCCGTCTTCGCCGCGGCCGCGACGAGGTCGGACGTCGACGACTGGCCGACGGCGGTGGCGACGCGCAGGGTGATGGAGTATCCGGGACTGGGAACAGCCATGACTGTCATCCTCTCTGATGGAATCATTTCCGTATTATGGATGTTAGCTTCTGTATTGCGGAATATCTAGCGGGCGGCGGCGGCGAACGGAAACTTTCTTCCATTCGACGCTAGACTGTGCGGAAGTGTCGCCCACTTCAAGGAAGAGGACAACGGATGACCACGAACGACGCCGAGACCCCTGCGGTCCGCCAGACCAAGGGCGGAGTCCAATCCGTCGAACGCGCATTCGGCCTCCTCGAGTGCATCGCGAACTCCGCCGGCTCGGCGACGCTCAGCCACATCGCCGCCGACGTCAACCTGCCGCTGCCGACGATCCACCGTCTGCTCGGCACGCTCGTCAGCCTCGGCATCGTCCGGCAGCTGCCCAACCGCGGGTACGCGCTCGGCCCCGGACTCGTCCGCCTCGGCAACCTCGCCGGCGCGCAGCTCGGCGCGATCGCCCGCCCCCACCTGCGCACCCTCGTCGCCGAACTCGGGGAGTCGGCGAACGTCGCGACCCTCGACGGCGACATGGTCGTCTACGTCGATCAGGTCGCCTCGGAGCGGCAGATGCGGATGTTCACCGAGGTGGGCCGCCGCACGCACATGCACGACACAGGAGTCGGCAAGGCGATCCTCGCGCAGCTCGACCCCGCGCAGGTCCGCAGCATCGTCGCGACCGCCGGGATGCCGACGCCGACCGAGCACAGCATCGGCACCCTGGAGGAGCTCGAGGCCGAACTCGACCGGATCCGGGAGCGCGGGTACTCGATCGACGAGCAGGAGCAGGAGCTCGGCGTCCGCTGCTTCGCGATGTCGGTGCCCGGCGCCCCCTCGCCGCTCGCGATCTCCGTGTCCGGTCCGATCAGCCGCGTCGACGACGACTTCGCCGCCCGCGCGATCCCGCTCCTGCGCTCGGTCGCCGAGCAGATCGCCGCGGACATGCAGCCCGGGGCCTGAGCCTCAGGAGTCCCCGCCGGCGGTGCCCGAGGTGCCCGCTGTGACCTCGCTGAGGCGGTACTTCGCCGCGGCCTCGACCGGTGCTCCCCGGTCGACCTCGCCGCGGTCGGCGAGGAGCTGCAGGGTGCGCACGACCATCGAGTGCGCGTCGATCCTGAAGTGCCTGCGCGCCGCGGCCCGGGTGTCGGAGAAGCCGAAGCCGTCGGCGCCGAGCGTCGCGAAGTCCTGGGTGAGGAACGGCCGGAGGAGATCGGGCTGGGTCGAATCGAAGTCGCTCGTCGCGATGATCGGCCCCGGCTCCGACCCGAGGCGCCGGCGCACATACGGCACGCGCGGCTCCGCCGCGACGTCGACGAGACGCTGCGCCTCGCAGTCGAGCGCCTCACGGCGCAGCTGCGCCCACGACGTCACCGACCACACGGCCGCGTCGACGCCCCAGTCGGCGGCGAGCAGCTCGCGGGCCTCGAGCGCCCACGGCACGGCCACGCCCGAGGCGAGCAGCTGAGCCTGCGGCCGCCCAGTGTCGGCGTCGGACGGCTCACCGGCCCCCGCCTCGGCGATGCGGTGGATGCCGGCGAGGATCCCCTCGACGTCGACGCCTTCGGGCTCGGCCGGCTGGAGCATCGGCTCGTTGTAGACGGTGAGGTAGTACATGACGTTGCGCTCGTCGTCGCCGAGGTCGTGCTCGCCGTACATCCGGTGGAGGCCGTCGCGGACGATGTGGGCGATCTCGTAGCCGTACGCGGGATCGTAGATCCGCAGCGCCGGGTTCGTCGCCGCGAGCACCGGCGAGTGCCCGTCGGCGTGCTGGAGCCCCTCCCCGGTCAGGGTCGTCCGCCCCGCGGTCGCGCCGATGATGAACCCGCGGGTCATCTGGTCCGCCGCCGCCCAGAACGCGTCGCCGGTGCGCTGGAAGCCGAACATCGAGTAGAAGACGTAGATCGGGATCATCGGCTGCCCATGCGTCGAATACGCGGTGCCCGCCGCGGTGAACCCGGCCGCCGCCCCCGCCTCGTTGATGCCGACGTGGAGGAGCTGCCCGGTCGGGGCCTCCTTGTAGGAGAGGAAGAGCTCCCGGTCGACGGCGAGGTAGTTCTGGCCGTTGGGGTTGTAGATCTTCGCCGTCGGGAAGAACGCGTCGATGCCGAAGGTGCGGGCCTCGTCGGGGATGATCGGCACGATCCGCTCGCCGACGCCCTTCTCGCGCATGAGGTCCTTGAGGAGGCGGACGAAGGCCATCGTCGTCGCCGCCTGCTGGTGGCCCGAGCCCTTCTTAGCCTGCGCGAACGCCTTGTCGCTGACCGCGGGCAGGGCGATCTGCGAGCGGGAGCGCCGCCGTTCGGGGACGAAGCCGCCGAGGCTCCGCCGCTTCTCGAGAAGGTACTCGATCGCCTCGTCGCCCGCGCCCGGATGATAGTAGGGCACGGCGCAGGGATCGTCGTCGATGACCTTGTCGCTGATCGGGATGTCCATCCGGTCGCGGAAGACCTTGATGTCGGCGGCGGTGAACTTCTTCATCTGGTGCGTGGCATTGCGCGACTCGAAGCTCGTGCCCAGCCCGTAGCCCTTGACCGTCTGGACGAGGATGACCGTCGGCCTGCCGGTCACCGCGACTGCCCGATCGTAGGCGGCGTAGACCTTCTGGTAGTCGTGGCCGCCGCGCTTGAGGTTCCAGATGTCGTCGTCGCTCAGGTGCTCGACGAGGCTCTTCGTCACCGGTGAGCGGCCGAAGAAGTTGTCGCGGATGAACCCGCCGGACTCGGCCTTGAACGTCTGGTAGTCCCCGTCGAGGGTCTCGTTCATGATGCGCACGAGCTCTCCCGTGCGATCGGCGGCGAGCAGCTCGTCCCATTCGCGGCCCCAGAGGACCTTGATGACGTCCCAGCCGGCCCCGGTGAAGGTCGCCTCGAGCTCCTGGACGATCTTGCCGTTGCCGCGCACCGGCCCGTCGAGGCGCTGGAGGTTGCAGTTGACGACGAAGGTGAGGTTGTCGAGCCCCTCGTTCGCCGCGAGCTGGAGGGCCCCGCGCGATTCGGGCTCGTCCATCTCCCCGTCGCCGAGGAAGGCCCACACCCGCTGGTCGCTCGTGTCGGCGATGCCCCGGTGGTGGAGGTAGCGGTTCATCTGCGCCTGGTAGATCGCGTTGATCGGGCCGAGGCCCATCGACACGGTCGGGAACTGCCAGAACTCGGGCATGAGCCGCGGATGCGGATACGAGCTCAGGCCGTTCGGAGCCCGGGACGCCTCCTGTCGGAAGCCGTCGAGCTGGGCCTCCGTGAGCCTGCCCTCGAGGAACGCCCGGGAGTACATCCCCGGGGATGCGTGGCCCTGGAAGAAGACCTGGTCGCCGCCGCCGGGATGGTCCTGGCCGCGGAAGAAGTTGTTGAGCCCGATCTCGTAGAGGGTCGCGGCCCCGGCATACGTCGAGATGTGGCCGCCGACGGAGACGTCGGGGCGCTGCGCGCGGTGGACGAGCATCGCGGCGTTCCAGCGCAGCCACTTCCGGTAGCGGCGCTCGAGCCTCTCGTCACCGGGGTAGGCCGGCTCCTGGTCGGCGGGAATCGTGTTGACGTAGTCGGTCGTCGTGACCTTGGGCGCGGCCACGGAGTTCGTCGCCGCGCGGCGGCGCAGCGCCTCCATGATCTCTCCGGCCCGCGCGGTGCCGCGGGCGGCGACGAGTCCCTCCCAGGACTCGAGCCATTCGTCGACCTCCTCGTCGGCGGGACTCGTGGACAGGGCGGCATCAGGGCGTGATGACAGTGCGGTCATAGGGGTTTGCCTCTCAGTGGCCCACCGCGTAAAGGGGCGGGTCCGAAGGGTGCGGCACCGAGGCGGGACGGCGCAGGTTCGGCCGTCCCGCCTCGGCGGTGATGGGAACGGGTCAGCAGAACCCGGCGATGTTCGTCCAGGCGCTCTTCGACTCCTCCACCCCGTCACGGGTGAAGGTCGCCTCGATGAGGCCGTAGGGACGGTCGGCGACGATGAAGACCTCGTTCGGGTTCTCGAGGCCGAAGCGCTCGATGTCGTAGAGGAAGTGGTGCTTGTTCGGGCACGAGAAGCGGATCTCGTCGATCTCCGGGACCTCGCTGATGACCCTCTCGCCCATCATGTAGAGGGTCTGCTGGAGGGCCTTCGAGTAGTGGTCGGTGAACGCCTCGAGGATGATGCCCTTGACCTTCTCATACGTCTGGTCGAAGTCGAGGTCCGTGGTGTTGTAGATCCACCGGGTGGCGATGTCGGTCGCCAGGATCCGGTCCTCGGTCTCCGGCAGGGACGTGTACTTGTCCTTCGGGTAGCCGACGAAGCCCGACTCCGTCGTCTTGAGCACCGTGAGGTCGCGGAAGCCGGAGATCAGCGTGTCCGTGTCGCCGTCGCGGGTGAGCACGACCGTGCGGATCTCCGGGGCCGCCCGGTAGAACGAGTGGTCGTGGTCGTTGATGCGGTCCCAGCCGAACTCCTCGGCCTCCCAGCGTCCGCCGCTCACCCAGTCGAAGCTGCCGGTGAAGTGGTCGGCGAGCCCGAGGAGGAACTGCTCGGGCGAGGACACGCCGAGCTCCTTGGCCTTCGCGAAGATCGTGTTCTTCTGGGTGTCGGTGGCGACGACGTGCTCGTTGTCGCCCTCGGTGTGCGCGGTCTCGAAGTCGCCCCACAGCTGGGAGGTGACATTGAGGTCGCGGATCTCATGGCGGTCCGAGTCGCGGTAGACCCGCATGAGTCGGTTCTCCGCCTTGCCGTACTGGTTCGTCGTCAGTTTCACAGTGCTCATTGCGTACTCCTCGTAGTGCCGCCGCGCGTGCGCGACAGCCCGGATATCTGACGAGGCCGCCGGTTGTCTCCCGGTCGGCTTCGGCGGTTTGTTGAGGATGGAGATCCTGCAGGGGGCCTGCTTCCCCTGATGACGATGTGCGGGCCTCAGCTGCCCCGATACGTGCTGTAGGCGAAGGGGCTGAGCAGAAGCGGGATGTGGTAGTGGGTCTCGCCCGGGGCGACGGTGAAGTCGATCGTCACCTGCGGGTGGAAGTGGTCCTGGCCGCGGGCGGTGAAGTACTCGCCGGTGCCGAAGACGATCCGGTACGTGCCGGGATCGAGGGTCTCGGGGCCGAGTTCGGAGACCCGCCCGCCGGCGTCCGTGCGCGCCTGCGCGAGCGTCTCCTCACCGCTGAGCAGCGTCACGGCGAGGTCGGCGGCGGGGGTGCCGGCGGTCGAGTCGAGGGCGTGGGCGGAGATGAAGCTCACGAGAGGATTCCTTCCAGTCGGATGACGGCGATCTCGATGAGCTGAGCGCCCACCTCGGCGATCTCCTCGTCATCGGAATTGGCCATCCGGCGGTCGAGTTCGGAGAGGATCTCCGCAGGCGTGCGGCCCGCGGCGCGGATGAGGAAGACCCGGTCGAAGCGCTCCTCGTACGCGGCGTTGCCGGCGCGCAGACGCTCTTCGACGTCGGTCTCGAGCGCGCCGAGGCCCGCCTGCTCACGGGAGGAATGGGCCGCCTCGGCGGAGTCGCCTTCGGCCTTCTCCCCGATCCGGGGATGATGGGCCAGCGCGGCCTCGATCTCCTGCGGCTGCAGGGGCGAGGCGGCGGTGCGGGCGAACTCGGCGGCCGCCGCGACCGACTCGAAGGGGCGACCGGCGACGACGGTGTCGATCCAGCGGTCGACGTCGAGGCACGGGCGCACCACGTCGCGGGCCTCGCCCGCCGGCAGCCGATCGAATTCGATCAGGTCCACATCGACCTCGTTTCGCATCTCGGAAGTTCTCTTCCATTCGTTTCCACGAGTGTGGCCTGCCTCTCGCCGGGATGTCAAATCCTTTTTCCGCACCGCGCAGTCGATTTCGGAAAGTTTCTTCCGTATCATGAACAGCGACGGCGCCGATCGCGGTGCCATCGACAGTGGTGTCGAGAGAATCGGTGAGGTTGAATGTGGCTATGACTCCGACGATCGTCTGCGCCCCCGATTCCTTCAAGGGCTCCGCCGGCGCACCCGCGGCCGCGGCGGCGCTCGCGCGCGGGGCCCGGCAGGCCTTCCCGGCCGCGACGATCACCGAGCTGCCCTTCGCCGACGGCGGCGAGGGCACCCTCGAGGCCCTCCTCGCGGTGTGGGGAACGCCGGCGCGCACCGTCGACGTCGTCGACGCCCTCGGCCGTCCGACGACCGCCCGCTACGGGCTCTCCGCCGATGGCAGGACCGCGGTCATCGAAGCCGCCCAGGCCAACGGCCTCCCCCAGGTCTCCGACGTCCCCCTCGACCCCGAACGCGCCGGCACGTACGGCGTCGGCCTCATCGCCGCCCAGGTGCTTAACGACGGCGTCGACGAGATCCTCCTGTGCATCGGCGGCTCGGCGAGCACCGACGGCGGCGCCGGGATCGTCGCGGCCCTCGGCGCCGCCCTCACCGACTCCGCCGGGGAGCCGATCGCCCCCGGCGGCGGCGGACTCTCCGGACTCGCCGCCGTCGACGCCTCCGGTCTCGACCCGCGCGCCCGCACCGTGTCGTGGCGCATCGCCGTCGACGTCGACAATCCGCTCACCGGCCCGCGCGGGGCAGCGGCCGTCTTCGGCCCGCAGAAGGGCGCCGACGCCGCGACCGTGACGCGCCTCGATGACAACCTCGCCCATTTCGCCGAGGTGCTCGGCAGCGAGCATGCCGCGACCCCCGGGTTCGGGGCGGCCGGGGGGATCCCGCTGGCGCTCACCGCGCTCCTCGGCGCCGAGGTCGTCCCGGGCTCGCGCATGGTCGCCGAGGCGGTCGGGCTCACCGAGGCCCTCGCCGGCGCCGACCTCGTCCTCACCGGCGAGGGATCGTTCGACTCCCAGTCTCTCGGGGGCAAGGTCGTCGCGGCCGTGCGGGACCACAGCCCTGCCTCGGCGAGCATCATCGTCGTCGCCGGACGCGTCGGACTCACCCCCGCCGAGTGCCGGGAGGCCGGCATCACCGCCGCGCTCTCGATCGCGCCCGGACCGGCGGACCTCCCCGAACTCTCGGCACGCGCCGAGGAGCTCATCGAAGCGACCGCCGCGCACGCGTGTGCGCTCGTGGCGGCCGGACACCAACAGAAAGGGCACTGATCATGGCGAACACACTCACTGTCGGACAGCAGGCACCGGACTTCTCCCTGCAGGATGCGAACGGACGGACCCATTCGAAGGCGGACCTGAGCGGCAAGCGCTTCATCCTCTACTTCTACCCGAAGGCGGCGACGCCGGGCTGCACGACCGAGGCGTGCGACTTCCGCGACAACCTCGCGTCGCTGACCGCGGCGGGCTTCGAGGTGCTCGGGGTCTCCCCCGACGGCCCCGAGGCGCTCCAGGCCTTCGCCGCAGACGAATCGCTGACCTTCCCGCTGCTCTCCGACCCGGATGCGGCCGTCGCGAAGGCCTACGGCAGCTACGGGGAGAAGACCATCGGCGATCGGACCGTCGAGGGCACGCTGCGCTCGACCTTCGTCGTCGACGAGTCGGGTGCGCTCAGCCTCGCCGAGTACAACGTCTCCGCCGACGGCCACGTCCGCCGCCTCCGCGAGACCCTCGACGTCTGACCCGAGACGTCTGACCCGAGACAGCCCTCCGGGCGCTCAGCCGCGTGACTGAGCGCCCGGAGGGCTGTTCAGGCGGGATCGCTCGGCGCTCAGCGAGCGGTGAGGAGCCTGCCGTGCGGGACAGTGAAGTCGACGGGAGCACCGCCGAGCAGCGTGTCGGTGACCCGGCCGCGGACGACGCGCTGATCGTACGCGGTGATCTGGTTGCGGTGGTAGAGCTCGGTCGCCGACACCGTCCACTCCTCGTCGGGAGCGAAGACGGCGAAGTCGGCGTCGCCGCCCACGGCGATCGCGCCCTTGCCCGTGACACGGGCGACGGCGGCCGGGGCCGCGGACATCCAGCGGACCACCTCGGCGAGATCGATGCCGCGCCGCGCCGCCTCCGTCCACACGAGCGAGAGGCCGAGCTGCAGGGACGAGATCCCGCCCCACGCGGCACCGAAGTCACCGGAGTCGAGGAGTTTGAGCTCGGCCGTCGACGGCGAGTGGTCGGAGACGATGCAGTCGATGGTCCCGTCGATGAGTCCCTGCCACAGCGCCTCGCGGTTGGACTCCTCCCGGATCGGCGGGCAGCACTTGTGGGTCGTCGCCCCGTCGGGGATCTCCTCGGCGGTGAGGACGAGGTAGTGCGGGCACGTCTCGACGGTGAGCCTCACCCCCTCGGCCTTCGCCGCGGCGATCTGCGGCAGGGCGTCGGCCGAGGACAGGTGGAGGATGTGGGCCCGCCCGCCGGTCTCCCGCGCCGCCTCGATGACGTGGGCGATCGCGACGTTCTCGGCCTCGCGCGGACGCGAGGCGAGGAAGTCGGCGAACTTCTGGCCGTGCGCCGTCGGCGCCGTGGCCATGACTCCGTGGTCCTCGGCGTGGACGATGAGGAGACCGTCGAAGCTCGCGATCTCGGCGAGGTCGGCCGTCATCTCCGCAGGCGTCAGCGGCGGGAACTCCTCGACTCCGGAGTCCTCGAGGAAGCACTTGAACCCGTAGACTCCGGCGTCGTGGAGGGGGCGCAGATCGTCGCGGTTGCCGGGGATCGCCCCACCCCAGAAGCCGACGTCGACGAAGGCCTTGGGACCGGCGACGGCCCGCTTCGTCTCCAGCGCCGCGACGTCGACGGTCGGCGGCAGGGAGTTGAGCGGCATGTCGACGATCGTCGTCACCCCGCCGGCGGCCGCGGCCCGGGTCGCCGAGGCGAATCCCTCCCACTCGCTGCGGCCGGGGTCGTTGACGTGGACGTGGGTGTCGACGAGCCCGGGCAGGAGCACGCGGGTGTCGTCGACCTCGACGATCCGCGTGTCCGCCGAGGCGGTCGCCGCAAGGTCCTCGCCGTCGGCGGCGACCGCGACGATGACGCCGTCCCTGACCGCCACCTCGGCGGGTCCGACGCCTGCGGGCAGGATCGCCCGGCGGGCGCGGATGATGAGATCGACCGCCTCGGTGCCGGTCCCGGCATCGGTCGCAGTGGTGGGTGTGCTCATGGATTCCTCCTCAGTGTCCCGACGACTCAGTGTCCCGGCGACTCAGTGTCCCGCCGACCGTCGGCTGCCCCGCTCACGGGGCCATGGTATACCGAAGCACCGGTGCGGTGCTCCTCACTTCGCCGCGACGAGCTCGCTCAGCGGGGTGAGCGCCGTCGGGGCATCGGCCGGGGTCTGCGCGAGGACGTCGAACTCGTTGATCGCGTCGAGCGCGAGACCCATCGAGATGTTCGTGACGCGCTCGAGGATGATCTCGACGACGACGGGCACCTGGTGCTCCTCCATGAGCTCCTTGGCCACCCGCAGACCCTCGCCGATGAGCTCGGGGTCCTCGACGCGCAGCGCCTTGCAGCCGAGCCCCTGCGCGACGGCGACGTGGTCGACGCCGTAGCCCGCGGACTCCCCGGAGGCGTTGATGTTGTCGAAGGCGAGCGAGACCTGATAGTCCATCTCGAATCCGCGCTGCGACTGCCGGATGAGGCCGAGGTAGGAGTTGTTGACGACGACGTGGACGTAGGGGATCTTGTGCTGCGCCCCGACGGCGAGCTCCTCGATCATGAACTGGAAGTCGTAGTCGCCGGAGAGCGCGACGACCGTCTCCCCCGGTTTGCCCTTCGCGACGCCGAGCGCCGCCGGTCCCGTCCAGCCGAGCGGACCCGCCTGGCCGGCGTTGATCCAGTGCCGGGGCCGGTAGACGTGGAGCATCTGCGCGCCCGCGATCTGGCTGAGCCCGATCGTCGAGACGTACGTGACGTCCTCGCCGAAGGCCGCGTTCATCTCCTGGTAGACGCGCTGCGGCTTGATCGGCTTCTCCGTGTAGTTCGTCTTCCGGTGCTCCGTCGCCTTCCGCGCCGTGCACTGGCCGGCCCACTCCGTGAAGTCCGGCAGCGCCGCGGCGCCCGTGCGTGCCCGCGCGGCCGCGAGCAGGGCGTCGAGGGCGGCACCGGCGTCGGAGACGACGCCGTAGTCCGGCGCGAAGACGCGCCCGATCTGCGTCGGCTCGATGTCGATGTGGACGAACGTCCGACCCTTGCGGTAGACGGCGAGGTCGCCGGTGTGGCGGTTGGCCCACCGGTTGCCGATGCCGATGACGAGGTCGGAGTCGAGGAACGAGGCGTTGCCGTAGCGCACATGCGTCTGGATGCCGACCATGCCGGCGGCCAGCGGGTGGCTGTCGGGGATCGTCCCCCAGCCCATGAGCGTCGGCGAGACGGGGATCGAGGTGAGCTCGGCGAATTCGACGAGGCGATCCGCGGCATCGGCATTGATGATCCCGCCGCCGGCGATGATGAGCGGGTGCTTCGCCGCGGCGATGAGATCGAGGATCTTCTCCGCCTGCGCCGAGGTGGCTGCCGGCTTGTCGACCCCGAGCGGTTCGTAGGTGTCGATGTCGAAGTCGATCTCCGTCTGCTGGACGTCGATCGGCAGGTCGATGAGGACGGGTCCGGGGCGGGCCGAGCGCATGAGCTGGAACGCCTTCTGGAACACGCCGGGCACCTGACCGGCTTCGAGGACGGTCTTCGCCATCTTCGTCACCGGTGCGGCGATCGCGGCGATGTCGACGGCCTGGAAGTCCTCCTTGTCGAGCACGGCCACCGGCGCCTGCCCGGTGATGCAGAGGATCGGCTGGGAGTCAGCGGCCGCGGCGTAGAGTCCGGTGATCATGTCCGTGCCGGCCGGGCCCGAGGTGCCCAGGCACACGCCGATGTTGCCGGCCGCTGCCCGGGTGTAGCCGTCGGCCATGTGCGAGGCGCCCTCGACGTGGCGGGCCAGCGTGTGGCGGATGCCGCCGTGGGCCCGCATCGCCGAGTAGAGCGGGTTGATCGCGGCACCGGGCAGGCCGAAGGTCTCGGTCGCGCCCTCCTTTTCGAGGATGAGGACGATCGCGTCGACTGCGCGCATTCTCGTCATCACGCCGCCCCTTCCTGAGCCGTGGTCTCCTGCGCCGCGGCGGTGTCGTCCGCGGCGGTGTCGCCCGAACCCGAGAGCTGTTCGACGACGGTGAGGAGACCGGAGTGGTCGAGGCCGCCGTTGCCCTGGGCGACGGTGGCGGCGACGAGCTGGGCGACGGCGGCGCCGAGCGGGATCGCCACGCCGGCCTCGCGGGCGGCGGCGGTGACGATGCCCATGTCCTTGTGGTGCAGCGCGAGGCGGAAGCCGGGGGCGAACTCGCGGTCGAGCATCTTCTGCCCCTTCTGCTCGAGCACCTTCGATCCGGCGAGACCGCCGCCGAGGACCTGGAGCGCGGAGGCGGTCTCGACGCCGTAGGCCTCGAGGAAGACGACCGCTTCGGCGAGGAGTCCGATGTTGCCGGCGACGATGAGCTGGTTCGCGGCCTTGACGGTCTGCCCCGAGCCCGAGGGTCCGACGCGGACGATCGTCTTGCCGACGGCGTCGAAGACGTCCGCGGCGGCGTCGAAGTCGGCCTCCTCGCCGCCGACCATGATCGAGAGCACGCCGTCGATCGCGCCGGGCTCGCCGCCGGAGACGGGAGCGTCGAGCGGCTTGAGGCCCGCCTCCTTCGCCTGCGCGGCGAGATCCTTGGCGACATCGGGACGGATCGTCGAGAAGTCGATCCACGTCGCACCGGCGTCGGCGGCGGCGAGGATGCCGTCGTCGCCGGTGAGCACGGCTTCGACATCGGGTGAGTCGGGGACCATCGTGATGATGAACTGGGCGCCGGCGACCGCCTCGGCGATCGAGTCCGCGGCCTCACCGCCGGCGGCGGCGAGCTCCTGCGCCTTCGCCGGGGTGCGGTTGTAGCCGCGCACGGTGAAGCCGGCCTTGACGAGGTTCTTCGCCATCGGCAGTCCCATGATGCCGAGTCCGATGAATCCGATTGTTGTGCTCATGATGGAAGTCCTTACTGGTCGTAGTCGATGGGTCAGCGGGCGAGCCACGCGAAGGCGGTATCGCGGTCCTGCTTGTACTCGAGGGCGATGCCGCCGGAGTAGCCGAGCTCGAGGGAGCGGGCGATCCACGCCTCGAGCGGGAGCTGCCCGGTGCCCGGTGCCCCGCGGCCCTCGGCGTCGGCGATCTGGATGTGTCCGAAGCTCGCGGCCCCGGTCTCGATGGCCGCGGCGACGTCGTCGCCGTTGACGGCGAGGTGGTAGAAGTCGGCGAGGACGGCGATGTTCTCCGTGCCTGCGGCCCGCACCTGGTCAACGACGGCGGCGGCCTCGGCCGCGGTCTTGAGCGGGTAGGCCTCGGCCCCGGAGATCGGCTCGACGAGGACGGTGCCCTCGACCGCGGCGGCGACGACGGCGAGGTTCTCCAGTGCCACGGCGTCCTGCTCCTCCGGGCTCGAGTCGTCGACTCGGAGGCCGTAGAGGGCGTTGAACGCCCGGCAGCCGGTGCGGCGGCCGATCTCGGCGACGATGGCCGCGTTCGCGGCGACGTCGGCCTGCGCGCCGGGGATCGAGATCATCCCGCGGTCGCCGCCGGCCATGTCGCCGGCCCAGAAGTTCAGCCCCTTGAGCTCGACCCCGGCGTCCTCGAGCGAGGCGACTAAGGCGTCGACCTCGTCCTGGCTCGGGGTCGGGTTGCCGTCGAAGGGCCACCAGAACTCGACCTTGTCGAAGCCTGCGTCCTTCGCCGCCTGGGCGCGCTCGAGCACCGGGAGTTCGGTGAGCAGGGTGGAGCAGTTGAGGATGTAGCTGTCTGCCTGAGTGAAGTCGAACGACATCGGGGTCTCCTTCGCGACTCTGCGAGTTTCCGTATTACGGAAGTTAGTTTCCGTTGGATGAAATCAGCATACGCATCGTCGGCGCGGAGAGTCAAGACCCTTGCACCGAAGACTCAGCCCTTGACGAGCTCGCCGTCGATCCACACGCGGGAGACGTCGGCGGGGGTGCCGAGGGCGAAGATCTTCGCGAGCGCGTCCTCATCGGAGCCCGCATGCGCGATGCCGACGTCGAGCGGCTGCCCGGCCGTGGGGTCGATCCACACGGCGTCGAAGCGCTTGCCCACCGACAGGTCGCCGACCTCGGCGTCCAGTCCGAGCGCTGCGGCCCCGGCCGAGGTGGCGAGGTGAAGGAGGTGCGTCGACGTCAGCGGGACTCCCCCGGCCGGGTCGAGCTGCTGCATGAAGTACGCCTGCACGCCCTCTTTGAGCAGGGAGAACCCGATGCCGGCGCCGACGTCGGAGCCGAGCGCGACCCTCACTCCGGCGTCGAGGTGGCGGCGCAGCGGGAAGAACCCGCTCGCGAGGGCGGAGTTCGACGTCGGGCAGTGCGCGGCCGCCGCTCCGACCTCGGCCATCCGCGTCAGCTCCCGGTCGGTGGGGTGGACGTTGTGGGCGAGGATCGTCTGCGCGCCGAGCAGCCCGGCCCGATCGTAGGTGTCGAGGTAGTCGCGGGACTCGGGGTGGATCTCTGCGACCCCGGTGATCTCGTCGCGGTTCTCGTTGAGGTGGGAGGTCACCCAGATGCCCGGGTTGTCCCTGACGAGACCGCCGCCGGCGGCGAGCAGCTCGGGTCCCGCGGAGAAGGAGAACCGCGGGGTCACCGCGAAGCGCAGCCGCCCTCTCCCGTGCCAGCGGTCGATGAGCTCCTGGCTCTCGGTCACCGAGCGGTCGACGTCGGTGAGGAGGACCTCGGGGAGGTTGCGGTCGCTGGTGACCAGTCCCGTCGTCATCCGCAGCCCCACCTCGGCGGCGGAGGCGAAGAGGATGTCGACGGCGGAGGCGAAGTGCGATCCGAAGACCATCGCCGAGGTGGTCCCCGCCGAGGTCAGGCCTGTGAGGAACTCGTGGGCCACGGCACGGGCGTAGGCGTCGTCGCCGAGCTTCGACTCCTCGGGGAGGGCCGCCTCGTCGAGCCAGTCGAGGAGCGGCTTGCCGAGGTGGCCGATCGCCCGGACCTGCGGGTAGTGGACGTGGGTGTCGACGAACCCGGGCAGGAGGACCCCTGAGCGGAGGTCGGCGACCTCGGCGTAGGGGTGGCGCTCCCGCGCGGTCGCGAAGTCGGTGCGGGCGACGATGCGGCCGGCGTCGACGACGAGCGCGACATCGGCGTCGCTGCGCAGGGTGCCGCCGGTGAACGGATCGGTCGGGGTGTCGAGGATGCGGGCACGGAAGATCTGCATGGGGTGGACTCCTGAAGTCTGGAAGGTGGAATGGATCGGGTCAGGGCAGGCGGCTGAGCAGGTCGCCGGCGACGCTCACGGCGATCGTCGCCGGGCGCTTGCCGCTGACTGCGGGCAGGCCGATCGGGCACATGATCGTGTCGACGGCCTCGGGCGCATGCCCTTCGGTCTGGAGGGCCCGGCGGAAGCGCTGCCATTTCGCGCTCGAGCCGATGAGGCCGATGGAGCCGAGGTCTCCGCGCGTGAGCGCGGCGGCGCAGAGGTGGAGGTCCTCGGCGTGGTCGTGGGTCATGATGAGCACGTGCGCGCCGGCGGGCAGGCTCATCAGCACCTCTTCGCCGACGACGGCGAAGTGGCGGGTCACGGCGGCCACCGGGGCTTCGAGATGGTCGAGTTCGCTCAGCTGCTCTGGCCGCGAATCGGACACATGGAGGTCGATGTCGTGGCGGGCGAGGATGCGGGTGAGTTCGAGCCCGATGTTGCCGATCCCGAAGATCGCGACGACGGCGGGCACGGGCAGCGGTTCGAGGAGGAGGGTGACCTCTCCCCCGCAGCACTGCCGCCCGTACTGCGCCGGGGCCTTGTCGTTGAGCCGCAGGCTGAGCATCTCGGGTTCGCTCTCCCCGCCGTCGAGGAGTGCGCGGGCACGGGTGACGGCCGTCATCTCGAGATTGCCTCCGCCGATGGTCCCGAAGAGGTCATCGGCGGAGACGATCATCTTCGCGCCGGCTTCCCGGGGGGCGTGTCCCCGGACCGAGGCGAGGGTGACGAGGACGGCCGGCACCCGAGCGCTGCGAAGCTCGGCTGCGGTGTCCATCCAGGTCATGACGGCACGGGCTCCCGGGAGCGGACGGCCTCGAGTGCCCAGAACACGGCCTCCGGGGTCGCCGGGGATGCGAGTTCGACGACGGTGCCCGGGGCCCCGAAGGCGCCGACGGCCTCCCGCAGGGCCTCGCGGACGGAGAACGCGAGCATGAGCGGGGGTTCGCCGACGGCCTTCGAGCCGTAGACCGCGCCCTCCTCATGGGCCTTCTCCAGCAGCGCGACGTTGAAGACCTCGGGCATCTCGGAGAAGCTCGGGATCTTGTACGTGCTCGCGGCCTGCGTCGCCAGCCGTCCGCGGCTGGGCTTGTCGCTGTCGTCCCAGCGCAGGTCCTCGAGCGTGAGCCACCCGGCGCCCTGGACGAAGCCGCCCTCGATCTGGCCGAGGTCGATGAGCGGGGAGAGCGAATCCCCGACGTCGTGGACGATGTCGACGCGGCGCAGCGTGTACGAGCCGTCGAAGCGGCTGACCTCGACCTCGCTGACGGCCGCCCCGTACGCGAAGTACTTGAACGGCTCCCCGCGCATCTCCGCGAGGTTCCAGTGGAGTCCCTCGGTGCGGTAGAAGCCGGAGGCCGAGAGCTGGATCCGCTGGAAGTACGCGGTGTTGATGAGCTCCTCCCACGTGATCGTCTTCGCCGACGAGAGGGCGCTGACGATGCCGCGGCTGATCTCGACCTCGTGGGCGGGCGCCCCGAGGAGGCCCGCGGCGACGTGCCTGAGCCGACCGAGGATCTGCTCGCACGCGTCCTTGACGGCTCCCCCGTTGAGGTCGGAGCCGGAGCTCGCCGCCGTCGCCGAGGTGTTGGGGACCTTGTCCGTGCGCGTGGGCGCGAGCCGCACCGTCGACAGCGGGACCCCGAGGCTCGTGGCCGCGACCTGGAGCATCTTCATGTGCAGGCCCTGCCCCATCTCCGTGCCGCCGTGGGTGACGAGGACGGAGCCGTCCTTGTAGACGAGGACGAGGGCCCCGCCCTGGTTGAAGGCGGTGAGGTTGAAGGAGATCCCGAACTTCACCGGCGTGATCGCCAGCCCCCGCTTGACGTCGTCGTGGGCGGCGTTGAACTCGGCGATCTCCGCCCGCCGGGTCTCGACGTCGCCGGCGGCGAGCACCTGATCCCAGCACGCCTCCATCCGGTCGGGATGGCGCACGGGCTGGTAGTACGGGGTGTCCTGTCCGGCCTGGTAGAAGTTGCGTCGGCGCAGCTCGGCGGCGTCGATGCCCAGCTGCGGGGCGACGCGGCCGAGGATGTCCTCCATGACGAGCATCCCCTGCGGTCCGCCGAACCCGCGGAACGCCGTCTGCGAGGTCTTGTGGCATTTCGCGATGCGTCCGTGGACGCGGATGTTGGGCACCCAGTACGCGTTGTCGATGTGGCACATCGCGCGGGTGAGCACGGGTTCGGAGAGGTCGAGGCTCCACCCGCCGTCGGCGGTGAGCGTCGCCTCGAGGGCGAGGATCCGCCCGTCGTCGTCGAACCCGATCCGCCAGGTCGAGTGGAAGCCGTGGCGCTTGCCGGTCATCGTGATGTCGAGGGTGCGGCTCAGCCGCAGCCGCACGGGGCGGCCGGTGAGCTTCGCGCCGAGGGCGGCGAGGGCGGCGTAGCCGTGGGGCTGCATCTCCTTGCCGCCGAATCCTCCGCCCATCCGCAGGCACTGGACGGTCACCTCGTTGGCGGGGATCCCGAGGACATGGGAGACGATGTCCTGGGTCTCCGTCGGATGCTGGGTCGAGCACTGGATGAAGACCTGGCCGTTCTCGTCGACGTGGGCGAGCGAGGCCTGGGTCTCGAGGTAGAAGTGCTCCTGGCCGGCGAACTCGAACTCTCCTGCGAAGACGTGCGCGGCGTCGGCGAAGGCCCCGTCGACGTCGCCCTTGTCGATCGTCGGCTGGATGCCGTGGAAGCTGCCGGCGGCGATCGCCTCGGGGACGGTGACGAGCGACGGCAGCGGGGTGACCTCGGCGGTGACGGCCTGCGCTCCGGCCTTCGCGGCTTCGAGGTCCTCTCCGAGGACCCAGGCCAGGGGCTGGCCGAAGTACATGATCTCGTCGACGGGCAGCATCGGCTCGTCGTGTTTGACGCCCTGGTCGTTGACGCCGGGGATGTCCGCGGCGGTGATGACCCGCACGACCCCGGGCACCGCGAGGGCGGGTGCGGTGTCGAGGGAGTCGAGGCGCGCGTGCGCGTGCTCGGACCTCACCGGGAATGCGTGGAGGACGCCGGTCAGGCGCCCGACGAGGTCGTCGGTGTAGAGGGCGGCGCCGGTGACGTGGCCGAACGCGCTTTCGTGGTGGTGGCTCTCGCCGACGACGGGGTCGGCGGGGCGCTGGGACAGCTGGCTCATCGTCCGGCCTCCTCGGTCATCGCGGCGAGCTGTTCGGCGTAGAACCGCTCGAGGGAGGAGCGGAGCATCGCCGTGCGGTACTGCGCGCTCGCCCGGTGGTCGTCCATCGGCGTGCCCTCCGCGGCGAGCGTCTCCGCCGCCGCGTGGACGGTCTCGAGCGTCCAGGGCCGGCCTTCGAGCTCGGCTTCCGTCGCCCGGGCCCGCAGCGGTGTCGCGGCCACTCCGCCGAGGCCGATGCGGGCCTTGACCACCACCCCGTCGACGACGTCGACGGCGTAGCCGATCGCGACGGAGGAGATGTCGTCGAAGCGCCGCTTCGCGATCTTCTGGAACGACGTCAGGGGTGTCAGCGGCAGGGGGATCCGCACCGCGGAGATGAGTTCGCCGGGCTGCCGCACGGTCTGCCGGTAGCCGGTGAAGTAGTCGGCGAGCGGCACGGTGCGCTCACCGTCGCGCGAGGCGAGCACGAGCTCGGCCTCGAGGGCGAGGAGGGCCGGCGGGGTGTCCCCGATCGGCGATCCGGTGCCGAGGTTGCCGCCGATCGTCGCCCCGTTGCGGATGAGGCGGGAGGCGAACTGCGGGAAGAGCTTGCCGAGCAGCGGCACGCTGCCGGCGAGTCCGCGTTCGACCTCGCTCAGGGTCAGGGCGGCGCCGATCTCGATGTGGTCGGCGGTGCGCCGGATGCCGCGCAGCTCGGGCAGCCGGTCGATGGCGAGAAGCGACTTCGCGCGCACGCCCTTGATGTTGACCTCGACACCCCAGTCGGTGGCGCCGGCGACGAGGAGGACGTCGGGGTCGTCGGCGAGGATGCCGAGCGCCTCGGCGAGGTCGGCGGGGCGGCGATAGCGGCCCAGCTCCCCGGTCGGGGTGTCGGGGCGGTGGAGATCGGTGGGCGCCGAGGCGGGGGCGGGGTCGGCCATCCGGGCGGCCAGGGTGTCGGTGGCCTCTGGGGTGCCGAGTGCCTGTGCGGCGTCCTTGATCGGACGGTATCCGGTGCAGCGGCAGAGGTTGCCCGAGAGCGCGTGGAGATCGAACTCCTCCCGTCCGGGGCGGTAGTATTCGGCGGCCATCGAGCAGATGAAGCCGGGTGTGCAGTAGCCGCACTGGGATCCCCCGCGCACGGCCATCTCCTCGGCGACGGGGTGGATGTGGTCACCGGCCGAGAGTCCCTCGGCCGTGATGACCTCCTGGCCGTCGAGGGCCGCGGCCGGCAGGAGACAGGAATTCACCGACGTCCAGCGGGTCGTGCCGTCGCCGTCGGGTCGCGCGATGAGGATCGCGCAGGCTCCGCATTCGCCTTCCGCGCAGCCTTCCTTGGCTGCGGTCAGGCCCTCGCCGCGGAGGAAGTCGAGGGCATTGGTATGGGTGGGACCGTCGAAGTCGCGATCGGTGCCGTTGACCGAGATCCGACAGGCCGAGCGTTCTGTGGTCGACGCTGACATCGCACTCACCTCCTGCGCCTCAGCGAGGAGGCGCACAGTGCATGGTTGGAACAGTTGCGCTGGCTCTCCGAGACTTCTGGTTATCCATGCGAACAGCAGCGGAGAGCGGTCGGCGGGGCGTCATCGCCCCGCGGGCGTCAGTCGCCGTGGGCGATCTGTCCCTTCCCCCACGCGGTGTGCTCCGTCACAATGCTCATCCTCCCAAGATAGCCGAAATGGGGCCGCGAACGAAGTAGAGGACGAATCCGGCGGAGACGATCCACAGCAGCCAGTGGACGTGCTGTCCGCGACGGCTGAACGCGTGGATGAGCGCCCACGAGATGAAGCCGACGCCGATGCCGTTGGCGATCGAGTAGGTCAGCGGCATCGTCACCATGGTGAGGAAGACCGGCAGCGAGGTGCGGAAGTCGCTGAGGTCGATCTCGCGGATCTGCGTGACCATCATGGCGCCGACGACGACGAGGGCGGCGGCGCCGGCCTCCATCGGGATGACGCCGATGAGCGGGGCGAAGAACATCGAGAGGAGGAAGAGTACACCGGTGACGATCGCGGCCAGTCCGGTTCTCGCGCCTTCGGCGATGCCGGCGGCGGAGTCGACGAACACCGTGTTCGACGAGGCGGACGCGCCACCGCCGGCGACGGCGCCGAGGCCCTCGATGACGAAGGCGCTGCGGATGCGGGGGAACATGCCGTCCTTCGTCTGGAGTCCCGCGCTGCGGGCCAGACCCGTCATCGTGCCCATCGCGTCGAAGAAGTTCGTGAACACGAGGGTGAAGACGAGCATCGTCGCAGCGAGCACGCCGATGCGCTCGAAGGCTCCGAAGAGGTCGAACGCGCCGATGAGCCCGAAGTCGGGCAGCGCGACGATCTGGTCGGGCAGCTGCGGTGCGCTGAGGTTCCAGCCGGCCGGGTCGGGGTTGACCGGGTCGCCGACGGTGCCGAGCTTCGCGAACGCCTGGATGATGATCGCGGCGATCGTCGCGACGATCATGCCGATGAGGATGCCGCCGGGCACCTTCCGCGCGACGAGGACGCCGATGAGGATGAGGGCGCCGATGAACACGAGCGTCGGCAGCGACGTGATCGACCCGTCCTGTCCCAGCTGCACGGGCGGACCGGCCGGGGTGCGGGTGACGAAGCCGGAGTTGACGAACCCGATGAACGCGATGAAGAGGCCGATGCCGACCGTGATGGCGATCTTGAGCGCGTGGGGAACCGCGTTGAAGATCGCCGTGCGGATGCCGGTGGCGCCGAGGAGGACGATGATGATGCCGTTGATGATGACGAGTCCCATCGCCTCGGCCCAGGTCACCTCCTGGACGACGGAGACGGCGAGGAAGCTGTTCATCCCCAGGCCGGCGGCGAGCGCGAACGGCAGCTTGGCGATGACGCCGAAGAGGATCGTGATGAGTCCCGCGACGAGCCCGGTGACGGCCGTGAGCTGAGCGAAGTCGAGCGTGCCGCCGGCGACGTCGGCGGAGCCGCCGAGGATGAGCGGGTTGAGCACGACGATGTAGGCCATCGCGACGAAGGCGACGATGCCTCCGCGGATCTCCTGCTTGACCGAGGAACCGCGCTTGGTTATCTCGAAGAATCTGTCCAGTGCGCCCGAGCTGCGGGCGGCGGCGTCCGTGTCCTGCCGCTGGTCGTCGTTCGACACTTCTTTGTCTGCCATTGTCATGGACCACCTCAAACTGTTCGATTTGGTCGGCTGTGACATCGTCGTCGCAGCCCTGCGCCTTGAACGTGCGCAACGAAAGAGAAATATCCTTCCATGATGCGGAAAAATATTTCTATTTCATCCCGACAGTCTCGCGTCTCACGGTCGGTGTGTCAATCGTCACAGGCGAAGTGCAACCCATTCGAGACCCTGGCCGTGACGGGCCCGGACACACGAAAACCCCCGGCTGACCAGGGGTTTTCATTGGCGGTGGCGGTGGGATTTGAACCCACGGTACGGGGTTACCGTACACAACATTTCGAGTGTTGCACCTTCGGCCGCTCGGACACGCCACCGCCGACAACAATACAGTCGGTGCCGGGAGCGGGCCAAATCGGATCGGGGTGAGTGCGGTCACGTCCCCCGCTTGGCCGTGAAGAAGTCGCTGAGCAGGGCCGCCGCCGCGCTCTCCTGCACCCCGGAGTAGACCTCGGGGTGGTGGAGTGCCGCCCGATCGCGCGGCAGATCCCACACCGACCCGACTGCTCCGGCCTTCTCGTCGAAGGCCCCGAAGACGAGGCGGGCGACCCGGGCGCCGATGAGCGCTCCGGCGCACATCGCGCACGGCTCGAGGGTGACGACGAGGGTGCACCCGTCGAGGCGCCACCGCCCGGTCGTCGCGGCGGCCTGCCGCAGGGCCAGCAGTTCGGCATGGCCGAGCGGATCCTCGTCGACCTCCCGCCGGTTGTGGCCGGTCCCGATGACCCGACCCTCGGAGTCGAGGACGACGGCCCCGACGGGAACGTCGTCGTGCGCGGGTGCCCGGGCCGCCTCGGCGAGGGCGAGGGCCATCCACGCGGAGAAGTGCGGATGCCCGCCGAAGCCGAGCTCATCGGCACGGGTGTCGTGGCTCAGCGTGCGGCCTCGAGCTGATCGGCGAAGCCGACGGTCTCCCCGACGTGGGCGACGACGCGCGCCGGATCCGAGGGGTACTTCTCGACCTGCTCGATGAGGTCGGCGGGGGCGAGTCCGCGGTCGGCGAAGATGTCGGCGTCGCCGCCCCATTCGCCGTCGCCGTCGAAGTCGAGCATCTCGACCTCGTCCTCGACGTCGTCGTCCTCGTCATCGGCGTCCGGCTCCTCCGCATCGAGCCCGAACTCCTCCTCGGGTTCGGCTTCGTACGCATCGTCCGGGGAGTCGAGGTAGTCGGCGAAGATCTCCGCGAACGGGCTGAGCTCGACGGCGCCGAGATCCGAGATGAAGACCTTGACCTCGTTGTCCGCGGCGAGGCGGACGAGACCGAACCATTCGTCCTCGTGTTCGATGACGGCGACGGCCTCCCCGTCATCGGTTCCCGCACTCCGCATCATGTCGACAAGGCTGTCGAGGTCCGTGGCGTCGCGGACGTCGACATCGAGAGCGCGGAAGCCGTCGCTCGACTCGGCAAGGATCTCAGTGAAGTAGGACATGACTCCATTGTGGACTCTTCCCCCGGCTTTCACCACAGCCGATTCCCGTACCATCTGAGTATGCGCCTTCACGTAGCCGACCACCCCCTCATCGCCCACAAGCTCAGCGTTCTCCGAGATGAGAACACCGACTCCGCGCGCTTCCGGCAGCTCACCGAGGAGCTCGTCATGCTGCTCGCCTACGAGGCGACCAGGTCCCTGGCCGTTGAGGACCGGGAGGTCACGACCCCGGTGGCGACGTTCACCGGGACCCGGATGGCCGAACCCCGTCCCGTCGTCGTCCCGATCCTGCGCGCGGGCCTCGGCATGCTCGACGGGATGCTGCGCATCCTCCCCACCGCCGAGGTGGGCTTCCTCGGGATGGTCCGCGACGAGGAGACCTTCGAGCCGACCGCGTACGCCGATCGCCTCCCCGACGACCTCAGCGGACGTCAGATCTTCGTCGTCGACCCGATGCTCGCCACCGGCGGGACCCTGGCGATGGCCATCGACTTCCTGCTCGCCCGCGGCGCCCGCGACGTCACCGCCGTCTGCCTCGTCTCCGCACCCGAGGGCGTCGAGCGCATCGAACGCGACTACGGGGCCTCGGCGAACGTCGAGATCTACACCGCCGCCCTCGACGAGCGCCTCAACGAGCTCGGCTACATCGTGCCCGGCCTCGGCGACGCCGGCGACCGGATGTACGGCATCGTCGACTGAGCAAACGCGTCACAAAACGTCACACTCGTCTCAGAACCCGGCGATCCTTTGCCCGGGTGCGCGCATGTGACGAATAATGAAGGCATGACCTCTGCGAATCACGAAGCGCGAATGCGCGCGGCATCGATGTGTATGCCCTGCGTTCGTCGTCGGTGATCGCCCTTCCGCTGTCCGGCTGCGAACGAGTGCAGACACGTCGCGCAGCGGACTCCATCGCATCACCCAGAGGACAGACATGCCGAATCCCGAACCGAACTACGTCCACCCCCGCAGCGCTGTCGCGGTGCGTCGCGCCGGTGCCAGGCTGAGCGCCGTGGACCCGCAGAACCCGCCGCACACCTACGGCCCCTCCGGCGTCGTGCCCTCGCCGAAGGCGGCGCGCGGCATCATCGTCTACATCGGCCTCGACGAGTCGAAGGCCGCCGCGGACGGCACGAACCTCTCCGCGATCGCCGGTGAGCTCCAGGCGTACGCGAAGGAACTCGCCTCCCAGGCCGAGACCCAGGCCGTCATCGCCCTGGCCCCCGAGGGCCGCGGCAGCGACATCGACGCCGTGCGCGCCGTCGCCAACGGCTCCCCCGCCGCGTCGGGAACCCCGGCCGGCAGCCACGGCCCGGTGCGCTCCCGGATTCCCAACCGCATCCATCCGCCGACCCTGCGCGAGACCGAGGCCGGACCCGCCGAGCGTCTGCGCATCGACATCCCGCGCCGCGAGGTCCGCATCGACGGCGATCTCGTCGATGTCACGACGAAGGAGTTCGACCTCCTCGCCACCCTCGTCTCCCATGCCGATGAGACGCTGCCGCGCGAGGCCCTCATCGCCGCCGTGTGGTCGGGGGCCGAGGAACCGGACGAGCGCACCGTCGACGTCCACATCCGCCGTCTGCGCCGCCGCCTCGGCGAGCACTCCTCGGTCATCCGCACGATGCGCGGCGCCGGCTACCGCTACGACACGCATCCCGACGTCACCGTGTGGTCGGCCACCGCCCATCGGTGAACCAGCACTGAGACGCACGTCGCACGGCCCGTCCAGCAGGAGGCCAGGGTTCGCGGTTAGGATTCCTAATCGATGAATCAGCCATATTCCCGGCCCGCTCGCGCACGGAAGTCCGCGAAGGGCATCACCGCACTCGTCCTCGGCCTTCTCTACGCCGCGTTCCTCGTCCTCCACGAGCTGCTGCCCGCCCGCGGCGGCATCGCCCTGCTCGTCGAGAGCATCCTGCCGTGGACGGGGATCATCATCGGGCTCGTCCTGCTCATGATGCTCTTCCGGTTCTCCGTGCTCTCGGTCATCGGCGTGGTCGTCCCCGCGCTCGTGTGGGGCGTGATGTTCGGCGGTCCGCTCCTGCCGGCGCGCGATGCCGGCACCCCGGACCTCACCGTCGCCACGCAGAACGTCGGGGCCCGCCTGCCGGAGCCGACGGCCACGGCGCAGAACATCGTCGCCGCCGATCCCGACATCGTCACGATGCAGGAGCTCGCGTCACTGTCCGGGCAGATCATCCAGGACGAGCTCAATGCCTCGTTCGCCCACTCGGAGGTCATCGACACCCTCGGCGTGTGGTCGAAGTGGCCGATGTCGACGCCGGAGGAGATCGACCTCGGACTGCAGTGGCCGCGCGCCTTCGCGACGACGATCGCCACCGATCACGGCGACATCCGGTTCTACGCCGTCCACATGCCCTCGGTGCGGCCGGGCCAGGAGGGAATGCGCAACGCCGCTCTGCGCCGGCTCTCGACCGTCATCGAGGGCGATGACGCGGAGCAGATCATCGTCGCCGGCGACTTCAACACCGCGTCGACGGATCGGAACTTCGACGAGCTCGTCCCGCCGCTTCAGGACACCCGCGTCGAGGCGCGCGGGGGCTTCGGCTTCACGTGGCCGGCGCAGTTCCCCGTCACCCGCCTCGACCACATCCTCTACCGCGGGTTCACCGCGACCTCGGACAGGGTCCTCGGGGAGGGCACGAGCGACCACCGCGCGGTCATCGCCGGGCTCGATCTCGCCTGAGCTGCGCGCGGGCTCAGCTCGTGCACTGTCCCGTCGGCACCGGGGTCGTGTTCGCCGCGCCGGCCTGGAGTTCGTCGCGGATCTCGGCGCGGGTGAGCGCGTAGCCGGTCTCCTCGTCGGTGGCCGAGCGGGCGAAGACCATGCCGACGACATTGCCGCCGGAGTCGATGAGCGGTCCCCCGGAATTGCCCTCGCGGACGATGCCGCGCAGCGAGTAGACGTCGCGCACGACGCTGCTCTGGTCGTAGATGTCGAGGCCGCGGGCGTTGATCTGCTCGCGCACCCGCGTCGGGGAGATCGTGTAGGGGCCGTTGGCGGGGAAGCCGACGACGACGGAGTCGTCCCCGGGTCCGAGCGGACTGCCGAACTCGAGGGCGGGAGCGTCGAGCTCGGGGACCCGGAGGACGGCGACGTCGGCTTCCGGATCGAATTCGACGACCTCGGCGGAATAGGGGCGCCCGGTCCCGCCGACCTGCACGGCGAGGCTCGTCGATCCGGCGATGACGTGGGCGTTCGTCGCCACGAGCCCGTCGTCGTAGACGAAGCCGGAGCCCTCGGAGCCGGCCCGGCACGTCGTCGTGGTGGTCGTGATCTTCACGACCGACTCCTCGACGCTGCGTCCGACCTCGACCATGTCGGCGTCGGGTTCGCCGACCCCGCGGATCTCCTCGGTCTGCCCGGAGAAGACCTGCGGGAAGCCCGTGGCCCGCAGGGTCGAGGCGAGATCGCCGAGCGCGCTCTGCGAGGAGTACGGGATCGTCCGGTCGATCGCGGCGATGACGCCGGAGTCGGCGACCCACTGGTTGGGCCCCACGAGCGGGGTGGCGCGGATGAAGCCGGCGGCGAGCCAGATGACGAGGACGTAGACGACGCCAGCGGTCACGGTGCCCCCGATCGCGTCGATGCCCTGCCCGAGCTCGGAGTCCATCGCGCGTTTGATCCACGTGCCGATCCCGTTGCCGGCGAAGGCGAAGAGGACGCTGAGCACGAGCGGCATCGCCGCGAGCAGCGCGACGACGCCGGGATTCTCCATCGCCGAGGTGCCGGCGGAGAGGTTCTCGACGAGCGGGGAGAGCAGCCGTCCGGCGATCCACCCGACGACGAAGCCGACGACCGTGCACAGTCCGACGACGAAGCCCTGCCGGAATCCGGCGAAGAGGGCGCCGATGCCGAGGAGGACGATGATGATGTCGACGATGATCATGACACGGCCTTCGCCTCGCCGCGGGAGGCGGCGAGCAGCCGGTCGCGGGCTCCGGCGAATTCGCGGAGCTCGAAGTTCTCGATCTCCTTCTCACGACCGCCGCCGATGCCGGCGAGCAGGCGCATGCGCGTCGTCGACAGCTTCCCGGCGAGCCGGATCATCTCAGCCATCTCCGCCTTGCCGCCGGGGAACGACTTGGCCCACCGGCGGCCGGACTTCCGGCCCTTCCACGTGCCGAGCATGTCCGCCTCGGCGTGGGAGAGCCACCCGGAGTTCGCGTAGTCGCCGAGCATGTTGAGCGTGTGGAGGCGCTCGCTGCGGCGCAGCAGCAGCCCGAGAACGACCCAGCAGGTCGTGAGGATGAAGCTCAGGACGATGAGTCCGACGATCTGGGCGATCGGACTGATGAGCTGGAGGCCGGTCATCGACCCGTTCCAGATCGCGTGGAGGCACATGCCGATGAAGAGTCCGGGCAGCCACATGAGGACGACGGCCCACCACGGCCACTTGCGGGCGGCGAAGCCGATCGTCACCCCCGCCCAGCTCGAGAACGCGGTGTGGAGCAGCGGCGAGCACAGGCAGCGGAGGACGAAGGTGACCCACAGCCCCGAGGTGCTCTCCTGCCATGCGGTGCCGAGGTAGAGGATGTTCTCCGTGAAGGCGAAGCCCGCGCCGATGAGGGCACCGTAGACGAGGCCGTCGAGGGGGCCTTCGAAGTGCCGGCGGGCGGCGAGGACGAGGACGACGAGGAGGGAGGTCTTCATCGTCTCCTCGACGATCGGGGCCTGCACGACGGTGGCGAAGACGTCGGGCATCTCGCCGACCCCGACGAGGAAGAGGGCGACCTCGCCGACGAGGGAGACGAAGAGGGTGAGGATGACCGAGGCGACCGCGCCCCAGAGGAGGCAGAGGCCGAGGAGGATCTTCGGCTGCGGCTTCCACCTGTCGAGCCACAGGACGTAGGCGATGATCCCGACGAGCGGGATCGCCGAGAGCCCGATGAGGGCGAAGAGCCTGGCCCCGAACTGGAAGCCGCCGGCGACGGCCATGACGAGGAGGCCGAAGACGAGGGCGCACAGCGCGAGGATCGCGATCGCGAGCCGGACGACGTTCGTCGTCGAACCGGGCTCCTCGGGCGGCTGGGTGCGGCGCACCGCTCCCGTCCACGGGGTCTCCGACACCCGGTGATCGGGGGTCTGCATCGACGCGCGCACCCGCATCTCCTGTGTCACGGTCGGGGCGAAGCGCGGCTGTTCGTAGACTCGGCGGGGTCCCTGCCCCGGGTGCGGAATCCCCGGCTGCGAGCCGACCGGCTGCCTGTGGTGGACCGGGGGGCCGGGATAGACGGGTCGACCGGCGGGATCGCCGCGGCGCTGCTGCGGGCGTCGGGCCTGCTCCTCCTGCGGGCGCTGCTCCTCCTGCGGGCGCGGGCGGAAGCGCTCATCGCTGCGCCGCGGGTCGACCTGGGGCGGCCGGACGAAACCGGGCGGTCCTGCCATCGGCGGCCCGACCACGGGCGGGCCTGCCATCGGCGGGCCTGCCATCGGCGGTCGTCCCGGGAACTGCTGCGGGCCCATCGCCTGCCGCGGTCCGGGCTGCGGATTCCCGTGCGGGCGGTTCCCGTGCGGGCCGTTCCCGTGCGGGCCGGGGCCCTGGTTCGAGCCCGCCTGTCCTGGGCCGACCTGTTCCGACATAGTCCGTCCTTCTCCATGGGGCGCTCGAAGCCGCTGTTCAGAGCGTTGACTGCCCCATCAGTCTACGGTCGAACACTGACACGCACCCTAAAGCGACGTGTCCGTTCAGCAACAGCCGGCACCGGTCACTTGCGTGCATCTGACTGTGGATTCCCGGCACCGAGGCGGGAGGGCCGTGCCGTCGTCGCTGCCCGATTCTGCAGGGCTGAGGAGCCCGCCGGCCGCGCCCGGCCGCGCCGCCGACTCGCGTCCCCAGCCGTGAACCTGCCTTGTCGACTCGCGCTCATTCTCCTGTGGACGCCGGCACCGGTTTCCACAGGGGGTTGTCGGGGTCTGGTCAGGACTCTGTCGTGGGGCGTCCAATCGGGGCATGAAAACTCGCAGACGACCCACGCCCCTGTCCGTCCTCGTCCTCCTCATCGTCGCCGTCCTCTCCTGCGCCGGGCTCTCCCCCGGGCCCGCGCACGGGGCGAGTGCCGAGCTCGGCGAGGTGCCGATGCTCAGCAGCGCCGACGCCTACGGTCCCGGGATCTGGCACGAAGCGCCCGAGGGAAAGACCTGGTACGGGGCGTATCGGACGTTCCCGGACACGTTCGCGTACTGCATCGACGCGGGGAAGCAGTCGCCGCTGCCGGAGTTCTTCGCCGACGCGACGGCGCAGGAGGTCACGGCGCCGGTCACGGCGTGGGCGCTGGCGACGTACGCGGATTCACCGGATCCCGATGTGCAGGCGGCGCTGAGCGCGATCGCCCGGACCGATGAGCGCATCGACCACGATCACACGGTCCCGCCGCAGGAGCCGGGCGACCTCGGTGCGGAGTTCGAGGGGGCCGCGCAGCAGTACGAGACGATCATGGCCGAGGCGAAGCGGATGGCAGGACCTTACACGCTGACCATCGCGCTCGAACCGGTCCTCGACATCCCCATCCTCGAACCCTATGCCGCGGGCGAGGGGGACTTCGCTCGCGCCCCCGCAGACCCGACGCCGTCGTTCCCGACGACGAACCGGGTCACGCTCACCGCCGCCCTGACGACGGCGTCGGGGACCGCGGTGCCCGATGTGCCGATCACGCTCGAGGTCACCGGCGCCGACGGCCCGGCGAGTCTGACGAGCGGGACGGCTCCGGCGACGACGACGCTGACCGCCGAGGGTCCGGGCACGGTGAGGGTGAGCGCCTCGGCGAGCGTCGCCCCGGACACCGTCGCCCTCTACGAGCCGACGTCGGGCACCCGGGTGCAGCGGGTCATCACCCCGGGCGAACCCATCACGCTCACCGACTCCGCCGAGGTCGACCTGACCTCGCAGCCGCGGGTGGTCACGGAGATCTCGGAGGCGAACCCCTCCCCCGGGGACACGGTCACCGACACGTTCACCGTGTCCGGTCTCATCGGCGACCACACCGTCGACGTCGTCCACGAGCTGTGGGCGACGACGTCGAAGCCGGAGGTGGGGAAGAGGAACGACGACGCCGAGGTGGTCGGATCCGTGACGTCGGCGGACGTCGGCAACGGCACCCACGAGTCCCCCGGCATTCGGATCCCCGCGGACTTCCGCGGCTGGGTCTACTTCACCGAGACCATCGCCGCCGACGACTCGACGAGGGAGTGGACGGGCATCCACGGCCAGCCGAAGGAGACGGGCTTCACCCCGTGGACCCCGACAGCGCAGACCCAGGCCCGGCTCGACGGCGACACCGTGACCGACGAGGTCGCGGTGACCGGGCTGCGGCCCGGCGCCGAGGCGAGGCTCACGGTCACGGCCTATCGCACCGACGAGGAACCGGAGCAGTCGGCGACACCGTCGGGCACCGAGATCGCCGCCCAGGACATCACCGTCGTCGCCGATCAGGAGGGCAGCGCGACGGTGAGCACGGAGCCGATCGATATGCCCGTCGGCTGGGTGACGTTCGTGACGACGATTGCCGAGGACGACGTCCACCGCGGCTGGACGAGCGAATGGGGCATCCCCGCCGAGACCGTGGAACGGGTGGCGGAGGGCACCGCGAGTCCTCCCCCGACCGCGCCCTCGCCCCCGGAGCAGCCGGCGCCACCGGAGGAACCTGTGCCCTCGGAGGAACCTGTGCCGCCGAGCTCTCCCCCGACGACTCCGGTCGCGGACCGGCCTCAGGCCCCGGGCCCTGTCTCAGAGCTGCCGCGAACGGGAGCGACCGGCCATGGCTTGCTCATCGGCGCCGGCATCGTCCTCATCGGGGTGGGAGCGGCGACGCTGCTCGTCACCGGTCGGCGGAGACGATGAGGCCACCGGCGCGGAAGAGGTCGCGGAGCGCCGCTGACTCAGTCCCGACCGGACCACTCCTCGGCCCAGCGGCGGGCACCGGCGACGAGCAGGCTGACATCGGCGCCGACGAGGACGAACGACGCCCCTGCATCGAGGTAGGCCCGCGCCTGCACCGGGTCGAAGGCGTTGACGCCGACGGGTTTGCCCGCGGCCCGCACCGCCTCGAAAGTCGCGCGCACCGCCGCGGTGACATCGGGGTGCGTCTGCTGACCGAGCAGCCCCATCGAGGCGGCGAGGTCGGAGGGCCCGACGAAGACGGCATCGACACCGTCGACGGCGGCGATCTCCGCGGCGTTCTCCACGGCCGTCGCCGACTCGATCTGCACGGTCAGGGACACGAGGTCGGCCGCCCGGGTGAGGTAGTCGGGCACGGTGTTCCAGCGTGAGGCCCGCGCCAGCGCGGACCCGACCCCGCGGACCCCGGCAGGCGGGTAGCGCACGGCCCGGGCGGCCTCCTCGGCGTCGGCAACGGTGTCGACCATCGGCACGAGGAGGTTCTGGGCGCCGAGGTCGAGGTGCTGCTTGATGAGGACCCGATCGCACACGGGGACGCGGACGACGGGGGTGGCCGGATAGCCGTTCATCGCCTGGAGGAGCCGGGTCGTCGTCTCGAGGCCGATCGGCGAGTGCTCACCGTCGATGAGGACCCAGTCGAGCCCGGAGGACGCGGCGATCTCGGCGGCCACGGGCGACCCCGAGCTCACCCACATCCCCGCGAGGTGGTCGCCGTCGGCGAGCCCGCGGATCCGGTCGGCGAACGTCGGCGGCAGGTCTACTCGAAACGACATGTGATGGCTCCCAGATCTCCGTAATCGGCGTGGACGGTGTCGCCGGGGTGGACCCACATCGGTCGCGTGAATGAGCCGGCGAGCACGGTCTCGCCCGCCCGCAGGCTGTCCCCGTGGTCGGCGAGCTTGTTCGCCAGCCACGCGATGCCGCGGCCCGGATGGTCGAGGACGGCGGCGGCGACACCGGAGTCCTCGATCGTCTCGTTGCGGTAGAGCAGGGCTGCGACCCAGCGCAGGTCGACGGCGTCGACGGCCACCGGCCGCCCGCCGAGGACCATCGCGCCGAGGGCCGCGTTGTCGGAGATCGTGTCGACGATCGTGCGCCCCTCCATCTCGATGCGCGAGGAGAGGACCTCGAGCGCCGGGACGACGTACTCCGTGGCCCGCAGCACGTCGACGAGCGTGACGTCGGGGCCGGTGAGGTCGGCACCGAGGACGAACGCGAGTTCGACCTCGATGCGGACTCCCGAGTACTGCGCGTGGTCGATGACCGCGCCGGTCTCATAGACCTGGTCGGCGAAGATCGTCCCGTAGTCGGGTTCGGTGATGCCGGTGGCCTGCTGCATCGGCTTCGACGTCAGACCGATCTTGTGCCCGACCATCCGCCGTCCCGCGGCTTCGCCGCGCCGGCGCCACTCCCGCTGGACCGCGTACGAGTCCTCGACGGTCATGTCCGGGTGGGCGGCGGTGAGCAGACCGATCTTCGACCGCGTCCTCTCCGCTTCCGCGAGCTCATCGGCGATGCCCGCGATGACGGCGTCTTCGAGCATGTCCCCTCCTCAGAGCTGGTGGCCGAGCTTGAATTCCTCTTCGCCGTCCTCGGCGCCCGAGTGGGCTCCGAAGTCGGATTCGGCGTCCTCCCGGCGCGTGTAGGAGAACCCGTCGGCGCCGATCGTCACCTCCAGCTCGGAGTCGTCGGTGCGGGCGGTGAGCGGCACGGGGTTGCCCTCGAGGTCGAGGACCGTCGAGGCGTCGGTGTACCACGAGGGCACGACCGGGTTGCCCCACCAGTCACGGCGCTGGTTGTCATGGACGTCCCACGTCACCCGCGGGTTGTCGGGGTCGCCGGTGTAGTAGTCCTGCGTGTAGATCTCGATGCGGTGCCCGTCGGGATCGCGGAGATAGAGGTAGAAGGCGTTCGACACCCCGTGCCGGCCGGGTCCCCGCTCGATCGAGTCGGACATCCGCAGCGCGCCGAGCTTGTCGCAGATCGCGAGGATGTTGTGCTTCTCGTGGGTGGCGAACGCGACGTGGTGCATGCGCGGTCCGTCGCCGCCGGTCATCGCGGTGTCGTGGACGGTGGGCTTGCGGCGCATCCACGCCGCGTAGACGGTGCCCTCATCGTCCTGGATGTCCTCGGTGACGCGGAAGCCGAGGTCCTCCATGTAGTTCACGGCGCGCGGCACGTCCGGGGTGACCTGGTTGAAGTGGTCGAGGCGGACGAGCGCACCGGGCGAGTAGAGGTCGTAGCGCCATGCGAGCCGCTCGACGTGGTCGACGTCGTAGAAGAACTCGTAGGGGAAGCCGAGCGGATCCTGCACGCGCACGGAGTCGCCGATGCCGCGGACGAAGCCGTCCTTGCGCCGCTCGACGGGGCAGCCGAGCTCACGGTAGAACGCCTCGGCGGCGTCGACCTCCTCCGGGCTGCGGACCCGGAAGGAGAACGCGGCGACCGCGGGCACGGGACCCTTGCGGAGGACGAGGTTGTGGTGGATGAACTCCTCCATCGACCGCAGGTAGACGGAGTTCTCGTCCTCCCAGGTGACCTGCAGGTCGAGGACGTCGACGTAGAAGTCGCGGGAGCGCTGGAGGTCGGTGACGACGATCTCCATGTACGCACAGCGCACGACGTCGGGCGCGGGGACGGTGGGGGTGGTGATGGGGTCGGACATGGGTTTTCCTCTCACTGCTTCCCGAAGACGGGATTGTGGACCTCGCCGAGGTTGATGTGCACGGCCTGCTGGTCGGTGTAGAAGTCGATCGAGCGGTATCCGCCCTCGTGGCCGAGGCCCGAGGCCTTGACGCCGCCGAAGGGGGTGCGCAGGTCGCGGACGTTGTTCGAGTTCAGCCACACCATGCCGGATTCGACGGCCTGCGCGAAGTTGTGGGCGCGCTTGAGGTCCGAGGTCCAGATGTACGCGGCGAGCCCGTACTTCGTGTCGTTGGCGAGCTCGAGCGCCTCCTCGTCGGAGGAGAACTTCGTGATCGCGACGACGGGGCCGAAGATCTCCTCCTGGTAGATGCGCGCGTCGGGGGTGACGTCGGCGAAGACGGTGGGCTGGACGAAGTTGCCGTCCTCGAAGCCCTCGGGGCGTCCGCCGCCGGCGACGAGGCGGCCCTCCTCCTTGCCGAGCTCGACGTAGGACATGACCTTCTCGTAGTGCTCGGGGTGGACGAGAGCGGCCACCTCGGTGTCGGGATCCGAGGGCAGACCGACCTTGACCCGCTTCGCCTGGGCGGCATAGCGCTCGACGAACTCGTCGTAGATCGAGTCCTCGACGAGGATGCGCGACCCGGCGGTGCAGCGCTCACCGTTGAGGGAGAAGACCCCGAAGATCGTCGCGTTGACGGCGGCGTCGAGGTCCGCGTCGGCGAAGACGACGGCCGGGGACTTCCCGCCGAGCTCCATCGACAGGCCCTTGAGCCACGGGGCGGCGTTGGCGAAGATCGCCTGGCCGGTCGAGGACTCACCGGTGAAGGAGATGAGCGGCACGTCGGGGTGCTTGACGAGGGAATCGCCCGCGAAGCCCTCTTCGCCGAAGCCGTTGACCATGTTGAACACGCCTGTGGGCAGGCCGGCCTCTTCGAAGATGCCCGGCCACAGGGACGCCGAGAGCGGGGTGAACTCGGCGGGCTTGAGCACGACGGTGTTTCCGGTCGCCAGCGCCGGGCCGAGCTTCCACGATTCGAGCATGAACGGGGTGTTCCACGGGGTGATGAGCCCGGCCACGCCCTTGGGCTTGCGGTTGACGTAGTTGGCCTGCCGTCCGGGCACCTTGTAGGCGTCGTCGGTCTGGGCGACGATGAGGTCGGCGAAGAAGCGGAAGTTCTCCGCGGCCCGGCGGGCCTGGCCCTTGGCCTGGGTGATCGGCAGCCCGGAGTCGTAGGACTCCATGGCCGCGAGCTCGTCCTCGCGGGATTCGACGATGTCGGCGATGCGGTTGAGCACGCGGGCCCGCTCGCGCGGGAGCATCGTCGGCCACGGACCCTCTTCGAAGGCCTTCTTCGCCGCGGCGACGGCGCGATCGATGTCGGCCTTCTTCCCCGAGGCGGCCTTGATGTAGGGCTGGTTCGTCACGGGGTTGATGACGTCGAACTCGTCGCCGTCGAGGGAGTCGACGAACTCGCCGTCGATGTAGTGGCGGATCTTCTCCGGCAGGTTGGCGGGAGCAGTGGTGGACGCAGTCATGACTTGTCCCTCTCTGTTGCTGTGGTGGCTTCTTGGTAGCTGTGCAGGGTGGCGGTGCGGTGGGCGCGGACGACGCGTTCGACCTCATCCGCCGAGGCGGCCGCTCGGATGAGTGCGATGATCCGGGAGTGCTCGTCGACGGATTCCCGGGCGCGTTCGGGAACGAAGGAGAACGTCGAGTTGCGCAGGTGGGCGAGCCGGTCCCATTCGACGCCGACGAGCGTGCGGAGGCGATCGTTGGGGCAGCGGGCGAAGAGCGCGGCATGGAACTCGTGGTTGAGCCGCGTGAACTCGACCGGGTCGAAGTCGTCGAGCAGGGCGAGCATCTGCTCGTTGAGCGCCTCGGCGGCGGCGAGGTCAGTATCGGTGATGTGGGTGAGCGCCTGCGCCGTCGCCGCGCCCTCGAGGATCGCGACGGCCTCCATCGACTGGACGTACGACCCGTGGTCGACCATCGCCACCCGCGCTCCGACATTGCGCTCGAAGGTGACGAGACCGTCGGCTTCGAGCCTGCGGATCGCCTCCCGCACGGGCACGACGGAGGTGTCGAGGTCGACGGCGATCTGCGAGAGCACGAGCTTGTCGCCGGCGTCGAACGTGTGGTCCCCGATGCGCTCGCGGATCCAGTTGTACGCGAGCTCGGCCTTGCTCAGGCGCTGGCCGAGCGGGGCGGCCTCGGCGGTCATCGTGAGCTCTTCCATTCCTCGAACTTCGCCTTCCACTCACCGGTCGGCGGGAAGAGACCGTCGACGGGATTGCCGGCGGCGACCTGATCGGCGACCCAGCCGTCCTCGGTCTCCTTCTCCAGCGCTGCGTCGACGACCTCCTCGGCGAGGTCACGCGGGATGACGATGACCCCGTCGTCGTCGCCGACGATCACATCGCCGGGCAGGACGGTGGCGCTGCCGCAGGCCACGGCGACATCGGACTCCCACGGCACATGCTTGCGACCGAGCACCGCGGGGTTCTTCGCGGTCGCGAACACGGGGAGGATGCCGGCCACCTCGGCGGCATCGCGGACGCCCCCGTCGGTGACGACCCCGGCGGCGCCGAGGGACTTCGCGCGGAGGGCGAGGATGTCACCGAGCGTGCCCGATCCGGACTCGCCGCGGGCCTCGATGACGATGACCTCGCCGGGCTTGAGGGAGTCGAAGGCGCGCTTCTGCGCGTTGTAGCCTCCCCCGTGGGACTTGAAGAGGTCCTCCCGGTTGGGGACGAAGCGCAGGGTCTTGGCGACCCCGACGAGCGTCGTGCCCGGCTTGAGCGGACGGACCCCGTCGATGACGACGTTGTTGAGGCCGCGGGCGCGCAGCTGCGCGGACAGACCCGCGGTCGGCGCCTTCTCCAGCTTCTCGCGCAGCCCAGCGGGCAGGGATCCGTCGTCCTCCGGCGGGAGGCCTGCCTCCTCGCGGGAGCCCCACGCATCGGCGGCGAGCGCCTCGGTGACGGCCGGAGTGCTGCCCAGCGCTGCGTCGAAGTCGCCGGGACCCTCGACGACCTCGGTGCGCAGGCGTCCCGAGCTCAGCTGCTCCCCCGACGCCGAGGAGGCGCCGGTGACCTCGACCTCGACGACATCGCCGGGGGCGACGACGGTCGAGCCGGCCGGGGTGCCGGTGAGGATGACGTCCCCGGATTCCAGCGTGAAGTGCTGGCTGAGGTCGGCGATGATCTGGGTGAGCGGGAAGATGAGCTGGTCGGGGCCGGTGTCGTCGTCCTGGACGAGGGAGCCGTTGACCCACGTCCGGATCGTCAGCTCCTGCGGGTCGACCTCGGCGGCGGGGATGAGGTTCGGACCCAGCGGGGTGTAGCCGTCGCGGCTCTTCGAGCGCACGTTCGACCCCTTGTCAGGGGTCTTGAGGTCGTAGAGACCGAAGTCGTTGGACGCGGTGACGCCGGCGACGTGATCCCACGCCTCATGCGCGGTGACCCGATGGGCGGGGCTGCCGATGACGACGGCGATCTCGCCTTCGAACGCGAGCAGCTTCGTGCCGGCGGGGCGCTCGATCGTCGCTCCGCTCGGGGCGACCGAGCTCGCGGCCTTGAGGAAGTACGAGGGTGCGGCGGGGCGCTTGCCGCGCTGGGCCGAACGGGACTCGTACGCCACGTGGACGGCGATGATCTTGCCGGGGCGGGAGGGCACTGCAGTCGACATCGAAACCTCGTTCTCTCGTCGTTGATTGATTGAATCGTATACGATGCTTTGCCACTGGACAAGGGCTTGTCGTGATTTCCTGGATTCGCGTGCTTGATCGTATATGAACTGATACGATCTCAATCACAGTGTGCGTGATGGATCACTCGAGACGCACGAGGGTGTGTGAGAAACCGGAGGCTGATATGCACTTCCATCAGAACGGCTACGTGTCCGCGGATCCGCGGATCGAGGAGGCGGCGGGGTACGGCATCGACCGACCCGAAGCCCTGCCCGACGAGGTCGACGTCCTCATCGTCGGCAGCGGACCGGCGGGCATGGTCGCCGCCGCACAGCTCGCCCAATATCCCGAGGTCAACACCCGGATCATCGAGAAGCGCGACGGGCGCCTCGTCATCGGCCAGGCCGACGGCATCCAGGCGCGCTCGGTCGAGACGTTCCAGGCGTTCGGCTTCGCCGAGGAGATCATGCGCGAGGGCTACCACATCACGGAGATGGCCTTCTGGAATCCGGATCCCGAGAACCCCGATCACATCATCCGCACCGGCCGTCCCAAGGACGACGAGACCGGCGTCAGCGAGTTCCCGCACCTCATCGTCAATCAGGCCCGCGTTCTCGACTACTTCGCGCAGTTCGCCAAGCAGTCCCCGGCCCGCATCGAACCCGACTACGGCATCGAGTTCGTCGACCTCTCCGTCGAGGATCCCGCCACCGCCGCCGATCCCCAGCACCCGGTGTCGGTGACCGTGCGCTACACCGCCGGTGAGCGCGCCGGCCAGCAGCGCACGATCCGCGCCGGCTTCGTCATCGGCAGCGACGGCGCCCGCTCCGGGGTGCGCTCGGCGATCGGCCGGACGATGTCCGGTGACCAGGCCAACCATGCGTGGGGCGTGATGGACGTTCTCGCCAACACCGACTTCCCCGACATCCGCACGAAGTGCGCGATCTCGTCGAAGCACGGCAACATCCTCCACATCCCCCGCGAGGGCGGTCATCTCTTCCGGATGTACGTCGACCTCGGCGAGGTGCCCGTCGATGATGCGCGCAAGGTGCGCCAGACGAGCATCGAGGAGATCATCGCGAAGGCGAACGCCATCATCGCCCCCTACTCGCTCGACGTGAAGAACGTCGCGTGGCACAGCGTCTACGAGGTCGGCCACCGCCTCACCGACGCCTTCGACGACACCGACGAGTCGGTCCCGGACTCCCCGTGCCCGCGCGTGTTCATCACCGGCGACGCCTGCCACACGCACTCGGCGAAGGCCGGTCAGGGCATGAACGTCTCGATGCAGGACGGCTTCAACATCGCCTGGAAGCTCGGGCAGGTCGCGACCGGCCGGTCGTCGTCCGAGCTGCTGCGGACCTACTCCGCTGAGCGCCAGGTCACCGCGAAGAACCTCATCGACTTCGACAAGGAGTGGTCGACGCTCATGGCCACCCCGCAGGATCAGCTGCCGGACAAGGCCTACCTCGAGGACTTCTACGTCAAGACCGCGGAGTTCCCCGCCGGCTTCATGACCGAGTACACGGAGTCGATGATCACTGCCTCGACGGCCAACCAGGAGCTCGCGGCGGGCTTCCCCGTCGGCAAGCGCTTCAAGTCCGCGCGCGTCAACCGCGTCGTCGACTCCTACCCCCTCCACCTCGGGCACGAGGCGAAGGCCGACGGCCGCTGGCGGATCTACGTCTTCGCCGACGGGGCGACCCCGGGTCAGGAGACCGACGCCGAGGCGCTCAACGGAGTTCCCGGCCTCGCCGACTGGCTCGAATCCGATCCCGCCTCCCCGCTCGTGGCCTACCGCCGCACCGGCGAGGACGTTGACGCCCTCGTCGAGCTCAAGGTCATCTACCAGCAGCCGCACACGGAGTTCGACTTCACCGACGTGCCCCCGGTCTTCCGCCCCTTCGTCGGGAAGTACAGCCTCGAGTACCTCGAGAACATCTACGCGGCCCTGCCCGATGACGACATCTTCGACACCCGCGAGATCAGCCGTGACGGTGCCGTCGTCGTCGTGCGGCCCGACCAGTACGTCGCCGGCATCTACCCGCTGAGCGCCCGTGAGGAGATCGGGAAGTTCTTCGCCGGGGTCTTCCTCCCCGAGAGCTGAGAGCCGGCCTGTCTGAGAGCTGGCTGATGACCGGGGCGAAGGCCTCGGATTGGCACTGCGCCTGTGGCAGGGTGGTCGTATGGCTACGAATGAGAAGAGCATCACAGTCACCCGTGTCATCGACCACCCCACACAGGAGATCTTCGACGTCCTCACCCTCCCGGAGAACCACGAGCAGTTCGACGGTTCGGGGATGGTGCGGGCGGCGGAGAAGTCCCAGCGCATCCAGGGCGTCGGCGACGTCTTCGTCATGAACATGTTCGCCGACGCGATGGGCGGCGACTACCGGATGCACAACCATGTCACCGCGTACGACGCGAACAAGATGGTCGGGTGGCAGCCGGCTCAGTCGGACAATCCGAAGGAGCCCGGCGGCTGGGAATGGGTCTACGAGCTCAATGCGGTCGGCCCCGACAGCACCGAGGTGACGCTGACCTACGACTGGTCGAAGGTCGACGACCCGAAGCTGCTCTCCCTGTTCCCCGTCGTCAGCGAGGACCAGCTCGACGAGTCGCTCAACCGCTTGGCCGCCGCCGTCTCCGGGAGCTGACGCAGCCACTTTCGGCAGGCGACACCGCCGTCTCCGACTGTCGACCTCAGAAGCGCGAGCCCGAGTACTTCTCGGCGTGCCTGCGGTGACGGCAGTGCCGGCTGCCGTAGAGGCCGAAGATGCCGCCGACGATGAGGGCCGTGCTGCCGAGCGCCCACAGCACCGCCCCGGGCGCCGGATAGCCGATCTCCATCCCGCCGACCCAGCGACCCTGCTCGTCCATCCCGTCCCACATGAAGAACGGCGGGTCGAGCAGCATGAGGGTGAGCGCCACGAGGAGCACGAGCCCGAGGATCACCGCCGCCGGGGACCACATGACGAGTGAGCGTGAGATCCATGCGGTGACCGCGCACGCGATGATCGCGATCCACGGCAGCAGGAACGCGACATCGCTCGTCTCCGGGGCGATCGGCTGCTCGCCGAGCGAGGTGATGACGAGGCGGGGACCCTCATGGTTCCCGCTGTCGAGCACGGGCACCCAGATCATCGCCACCCAGGACGCGAGCGCGACGAGCGGCAGCCACCGCGCCACCCACCGCGACCGTCGACCGCGCGGCAGCAGCTGCGTGCCGACGGGTGCGGGGCGGTCCACGGTGTTCATGACCACCATCCTCGGTTTCACCTGCCGCCGGCCGGTGACGAGGATGTTGCAGAACTGTCACCCGGCCGTCTCACCCGGCCGCGTCATCCGGCGCGAGCGCGGATCTGCGTGCGGAGGACCTCCTCGGCGTGGGAGCGGGCGCGTCGCCGCGGCGGCGGGCGCACCGGGTCTCTCACCGACCACGCCGGGGCCGCGTCCGGCTCGAGCAGACCGGCGAAGACCCGACGCCAGTCACTCGCACCGCCGTCTGGAGGACCGGCGCCGGCCATCCCGCGGTTCGACCGCCGCGGATGCTTCATCCGTATGAGCAACGGCGGGGTCGTCGTCGCGTACCTCCGCCCGGTCGGGGTCGTCACCGTCAGGCCCGTCGCGGTCGCCTCGTGCGACCACCCGGGGTGCTCCTTCGCGTAGTTGCAGGAGGCGCACAGTCCCGAGCCGTTCTCCCACGAGGTGTCACCGCCGGCGGCGAACGGCTGAGCATGATCGGCGTGCTTGATCGGGGCATCGCACCACGGGGTCCGGCACCGATCGTCGCGGAAGATCACCATCTGCCGCAGCCGCCCAGTGAAGGCCCGCGAGCGCGATTCGGTGCCGACGAGCTGACCGTCGGTCACGCTCGTGAACATCCGCCTGATGAACACCTCCGCCTCGTTCGCGGCGAGGAACGTCCGCGCGGACTCCGCCGGCAGCGGCCCGAATCCGGGCATCCACGCCGGCACCATCCCGTCGGCGAAGAGCGACTCGGCGTCGATGACGACGTGGACCTCCGTCGGCACCGCCGCGGCCCTCGACTGCCCGGTCAGCCGCTCGACGAAGCCGTCGGCGATGATCTGCGGGTGCCGCCGACCGTGCGCCTCCCCGGCGGCGATCACCGCATCCGCCTCGGCCTTCAGCCCCGTCCACACGGCCACGGCCTGCGGCAGCGGGAGGATCGCGCTCACCCGCCCCATGCCGTCGGCGAGCGTTGTCATCGACACCCGCCGGTGAGCGGCGGCACGCTCCGCCTTCTTCGCGGCATCCGCGGCGTCGACCTGCATCGCCAGTGCCCGCACCTCGGTGCGCAGACCGCGAGGACCCGACTGGCCGAGGCTCTCCCGCATCCGCGTATCCACGCGGCGCCGGTCCCCCGGGTCGAGCGTCGCCGTCTCCTCGACCACGATCCGCGCCCGGTCCGCGGAGATCTCTCCGGCCTCCAGCGCCGCATACGTGCCGGGCAGTTCGGTGACGAGCGCCTGGGCGGCGGTGAGGAACTTCCGCCCCGACCCCGGTGAGACCCGCTTCGCCAGCCCCACCTCGTCCCCGGCGCGCACACCCCACTCCTGGACGGGCAGACCGTTCAGCCGGTCCCGGTCCCGGCGCAGCTCGGCGAAGGCGACGGCCTCAGCCGACTGAGCGGCGGCGATCGTCGCGGTGAGCTCCTCGAGCGCGGTGATCCGCGCGAGCGCGTCGTCCTCGGACTCCGCCGCCGCGGCACCGCGCAGGAACCCGCCCAGCCGGGCCACCTCGGCGAGGTAGTCCGACGGCGATTCCGGAGCGGGACCGATCTCCATGACCGCACCCTAGGGCACGGTCCTGACATGAGATCTCCGACCCAGGTGACCTGGGACGACACTCCAACCGGGCGTCACGCCCCGGCTTTGATCCTCCGCATGATCATGTCCATCGCGACGATGTTGTGGCCGCCCTCGGGGACGATGAGATCGGCGTTGCGCTTCGAGGGCTCGACGTAGAGCTCGTGCATCGGCTTGACGGTGCCGAGGTACTGCTCTTCAACGGATTCGAGCGTCCGGCCCCGTTCGATGACGTCGCGTTTGATCCGCCGCAGGAGCCGGACGTCGGCATCGGTGTCGACGAAGAGCTTGATGTCGAGGAGTTCGCAGATGCGCGGCTCGGCGAGGATGAGGATGCCCTCGACGATGATGACCGGGGAGGGCTGGACGACGGTCGTGTCCGTGCTCCGGTTGTGGTTGGAGAAGTCGTAGATCGGGCTCTCGACCGCCCGCTGGCTGCGCAACGCGAGGAGATGGTCGACGAAGAGGTCGTTGTCGAAGGCGTCGAGGTCGTCGTAGTTGACGCGCTCGCGCTCGGCGAAGGTGAGGTCGTCCTGCCGGCGGTAGTAGTTGTCGTGGTAGAGCACCGAGGACACGCCGACGCATTCGGCGAGCAGCGCCCGGGTCAGCGTCGTCTTCCCGCTGCCGGTGCCCCCGGCCACGCCCACAGTCAGAATCTCCACGGTCGCATATTCCCTCGTCTCGCCCGAATGTCTCCCCAAATCTACCCGATGCGGCTCGTGTCCGACCCCTTCGATAGGGTGGAGGAAAGCTGCCGGAGCCGCGTCAAGGAGGTGGTCGTCGATGGATTCCGACTCTCGATTGTGCCGCCCCTCCCCCATGCCCTGACGCCTGCCGTCCGATCTCTCCTCCGCAGGCGTCGATCGACGACTGCCCGGAGACGAATATGGACGCGTCCACCATCCGCACCCTGACCGCCGACCATGAGCTGCCGCGCCTGGCCGCTGCAGTGCGCCGCCTCGGCCCATCGGCGACGACCGACCTCATCGCACAGCTGCCCGCCACCGAGGCGGCTGTCGTCTTCCGACTCCTGCCGAAGACCGTCTCCGTCGACGTCTTCGACCGCCTCGACCGCGGCACGCGCTCCGACCTCATCACCGCGCTCGGCACCACGGAGCTGACAACGATCTTCGCCGACCTCGACCCCGAGGACCAGAGCCGCCTCATCGACGAGCTCCCCGCCGGTGTCGCGACGAAGCTGCTCTCCGCGGTCGCCCCTGCCGACCTCGACGCGGTCATGGCCGTCGCCGGCTACGACCGGAACTCGATCGCCCGCCGGATGTCTCCGACAGCCGTCGTGGCCTGGGCAGACGACACCGTCGCCGAGGTGGCCGGCCGGATCCGCGCCGCCGACGTCGATCTCGCCGACGTCCGCCTCCTCCCCGTCCTCACCGCCGACCGCACCCTCATCGGGACCCTCGACGCGCTCGCACTCCTCCGGTGCGACCCGCACGCCCCGGTCACCTCGGCGATGGACCCGCTCGAGACGGTCACGCATACGAGCGAGGACCAGGAGACGGCGGCCCGGGCGGCCCTGCGCGACGGCGTGCCCGTCCTGCCCGTGTGCGACAGCGAGAACCGCCTCGTCGGGATCGTGCCGATCGACGACGCGGCCCGGATCATCGCCGAGGCCGACGAAGCCGACTTCGCGCTCTCCGGCGGCACCCAGCCGCTCTACCGCCGGTACCTGCCGACCCCGATCCTCACGATCGCCCGCACCCGCATCGTCTGGCTCCTCGTCCTCGCCGTGTCCGCCGTGCTCACCGTCCACGTCCTCGAGATCTTCGAATCGACGCTCGCCGAGGTGGTCGCCCTCGCCCTCTTCATCCCCCTGCTCACCGGGATCGGCGGGAACACCGGTTCGCAGGCGGCGACGACCGTGACGCGGGCGCTGGCGATGGACGAGGTGGGGCTGCGGGACTTCGCGCGGGTCGCGGCCAAGGAGTTCACGACGGGCCTGGCCCTCGGCGTCCTCCTCGCCGTCCCCGCGTTCGCGATCGCCTCCCCGCTCTACGGCCTCGACATCGGGACGATCATCGGCCTCACCCTCATCGTCAACTGTCCGATCGCCGCCCTCGTCGGCGGGTCGATCCCGTTGGCCGCCAAGGCGTGCCGCGTCGATCCGGCGGTCGTGTCGACCCCGTTCATCTCGACGTTCTGCGATGCCAGCGGACTGCTCGTCTACTTCACGATCGCGATCACGATCATGGGCCTGTGAGCGCTGCGCGGAAGGCCGGGTCAGCCGAAGTGCTGGGTCAGCTGCGCCCACAGCTCGTGGTCGAAGCGACGGCGGGCGAGGAGTCCGGACATGTGGCGCACGGCGTTGTCGACCTTGCCCCGCCACACCTCGATGGCCTCCCGCGCATCCCCGCGGGACAGTGCCCGGAAGATGCCGCGGTCGTCGGCGAGGATCCGGTCGCTGGCCGGGGAGTAGTCGAGTCTCAAAACGGAGATGAAGAGGCGCAGACGCAGGGTGAGCGATTCGAAGGCCCGCGCGCTCTGCCGCAGCCCCGAGGCGCGCGCGAGCTCCTGCTGGAAGTGGAGGTCGGCGTCCTCGACGTCGATGCCGCTGCGCGTCGCCGCCGAGGCCTCGACCTGCCGGAGGGCGAGCTGGACGGGCACGAGGAACCGCTGCGGACGCAGAGCGAGGGACCGCAGCAGCACCTCGCCGACGGCCATCCGCGCCGCATAGAGGTCGAGGACGTCGACGGTCGTGATGAGCGGGATCCTCGCCCCGCCGCGGGTGCCGTCGAGCAGTCCGTCGTCGACCATCCGCCGCAGCGCGGCATCGACCGAGGACCGCGGCACCTCCATGCGGCGGGAGAGCAGCTTCGGGCTGATCCGGTCCCCGGGTTCGTAGCCGGAGTCGATGATCTCCTCGCGCAGGGCGATCGCGAGGTGCTCGGTGATCGAGCGGGTCGCGCTCGGCAGCCATGAGGAGATCTCCATTGAGTCAGAACTCGTGGAAGTTTTCGGCGCCTCGGTCTGCCGCCCGGCCTGCCAGTTCACCCCTTCGAAGCCGTGGCGCACCCGGCCGGAGACGAGGTCGAGGAGCGAGCCGGGAATGTCCTGACTGTGCGCGAACGCCTCCTTGAGCGCGGTGACGAAGGCGTCGATGTCGCGGTGGAGGGAGACGTGGCTGAGATGCGTGGCGTGCTCGAACGATGCGGCGACGACCTCGGCGGCCTCGCCGAGGGGGTCGAAGACGACGAGCCGCAGGGCGCTCGGGGCGACCCCGGGCACGCCGTCGCGGATGATCGTCATCGCCGCCTCATCGGTCTGCCGGTGCTCGCTGCCGAAGCGCTGGGACCACCGGGCCACCCCGGCCGAGCGCAGCGCGGCGACGAGCCCGGCGATGCGCCGCTGGATCCGCCTGGCCGGGACCGCCGGGCCGGGCTCGGCCCCCTGGCGCCCGCGGAAGCCGACGACGATGAGCGGGAACCCGCCGACCGCGGCGACGACCTCGTCACCGCCGCCCCCGGCCGTCCGGACCTCGGCGAGGCGGGCCGAGGACACCGTGAGGTCCTGCATCGCCCGGGTCACGATGCTCTGGCTCAGGCCCGTCGCCTCGGCGAGCGCCCGGGTCGAGAAGTCCGGTCCGGAGATGCGGGCGCCCGCGGTTCCCACGAGCGCCTCGACGACCTGGGCGGCGGTGCTCTGGATCTGCGGCCGCCCGCTGCGGGGACGGTCGCCGAGGTCGGTGCGGCGGACCCAGCGACGCAGACTCGACTCGGACACCCCCGCCTCCGCGGCCGCCTCGGCGATCGAGGTCACCGCCGCGCGAACGACGGTCTGACGACGGAACTCGGGCGTGTACATGACCCGATTCTACCCGCGCGCTCACGACTTCTGACTCAAATTATTCTGCGGGCGGTCGCCAGCCATTCACCCCGCATTCGGGGCGGCGCATACTGAGGGAAATCCCGCTGGAACCCCGTCACAACAGGTAAGGACGACCCACGTTGCTGCACACAGACACCGACCTCGAACAGCTCACCGCGGCCTCGGTCGACACCGTCCGCAGATGGCTGCGAGTGGCCACGAACAAGACCGCTGCGAAGAACCCCGCGGCCGAACGCCTCTCGGCCGTCCTCTCCGACCCCAACGGACTCGACTTCACCGTCGGGTTCGTCGACCGCGTCGTGCGCACCGATGACGTCCACGCCGCCGCCGATGCGCTGGCCGAGGTCGGCAGGCTCGCCCCGGAGACGATGTCGAAGCTCGACCGCGCGCAGATCAAGGCCGGCGCGGCCCTGGCGAAGGTGATGCCACAGGTCGTCGTGCCCGCCGCCCGCACCCGCCTGCGCCAGATGGTCGGCCACATGGTCGTCGACGCCCGCGACAAGCCGTTCGGCTCGACCGTCGCCAAGCTCACCGGTGAGGGCCACCGCCTCAACATCAACCTCCTCGGCGAGGCCGTCCTCGGTGACGCCGAAGCCGACCACCACCTCGAAGAGACGCACCGCCTGCTCGCCCGCGACGACGTCGACTACGTCTCCGTCAAGGTCTCCTCGGTCGCCTCGCAGCTGTCGATGTGGGCCTTCGACGAGACCGTCGACTACGTCGTCGACCGCCTCCGCCCCCTCTACGCGCAGGCCGCGAAGGCCCCGACGGGCGCGAAGTTCGTCAACCTCGACATGGAGGAGTACCGGGACCTCGAGCTCACGCTCGCCGTGTTCACCCGCCTGCTCTCCGAACCGGAGTTCACCGACCTCGAGGCCGGCATCGTCATCCAGGCCTATCAGCCCGACGCGCTCGGGGCGATCCAGCGGCTCAGCGAGTTCGCGAGCCGGCGCGTGGCCGCCGGCGGCGCCGGGATCAAGGTCCGCCTCGTCAAGGGCGCGAACCTCGCGATGGAGACCGTCCACGCCGAGGTCGCCGGCTGGCCGACGACGACGTGCGATTCGAAGCAGAGCACCGACGCGAACTACAAGCGCGTCCTCCACTGGCTCTTCACCCCCGAGCGCATGGAGGGTCTGCGCATCGGCGTGGCCGGCCACAACCTCTTCGACATCGCCTTCGCCCACCACCTCTCCGTCGCCCGCGAGGTCACCGACCGCGTCGAGTTCGAGATGCTCCAGGGCATGGCCACCGAACAGGCGGCCGCCGTGACCGAGGACGTCGGGGACCTCCTCCTCTACGTGCCCGCCGTGCACCCGAAGGAGTTCGACGTCGCGATCTCCTACCTCGTGCGCCGCCTCGAGGAGAACTCCGCGACGGAGAACTTCATGTCCGGCATCTTCGAGCTCGCCAACGGCAATGCGATCTTCGACCGCGAAGCCGACCGCTTCCGCGCCTCGGTCGCGCAGCTCGAGTCCGAGCTCGCCCGCGACGGCGAGGCCGCACCGCTGCCGAACCGCACCCAGGACCGCTCCGCCGCGCACGTCGCCGGGCCCGCTCAGGTCGTCTTCGCCAACGAACCCGACACCGACCCGTCGCTGCCGGCCAACCAGAAGTGGATCCGGTCGATCATCGCCGAGGCGACCGCACCGGGCTACCTCGACTCCCGTCCGGCCGCTCCGACGATCGAATCGACCGAGGAGATCGATGCGATGATCGCCCGCGGTCGCACCGCCGCCGCGGACTGGCGTGCCCTCGGCGCGGCGGCGCGTGGGGAGATCCTCCACCGCGCCGCCGAGATCTTCGCCGCCCGCCGCGGCGAGTTCATCGCCGTCGAGGCCGCCGAGGTCGGGAAGATGCCGTCCCAGTCGGATCCCGAGATCTCCGAGGCGATCGACTTCATCCGCTACTACGCGCTCCACGCCCTCGAACTCGAGAAGCTCGAGGGGGCGACGTTCACGCCCGATGAGATGGTCGTCGTCACCCCGCCGTGGAACTTCCCCATCGCGATTCCGACCGGCGGCACCGTCGCGGCTCTCGCCGCCGGCTCCGCGGTGATCCACAAGCCCTCGGGCCCGACCCCGTACTGCTCTGCGCTCATCGTCGATGCCCTGTGGGAGGCCGGCGTCCCGCGCGACGTCCTCCAGCTCAGCGCGCCGATCGAGCGGGAGCTCGGTCAGCACCTCGTCTCCCACCCGGATGTCGACCGCGTCATCCTCACGGGCGCCTCGGAGACGGCCGCGCTGTTCAAGTCCTTCCGCCCCGAACTCCACGTCAACGCCGAGACCTCGGGCAAGAACGCCCTCGTCATCACCCCGGCCGCTGACCGCGACCTCGCCGTGGCCGACCTCGTGTACTCCGCGTTCGGCCACGCCGGGCAGAAGTGCTCGGCGGCGTCGCTCGGCATCATGGTCGGGTCGACGTACGACTCCGAGCGCTACCGCAAGCAGCTCATCGACGCCGCGTCCTCGATGGTCGTCGACTGGCCGGCCAACCTGTCGGCGACGATGGGTCCGCTGACCGAGGACCCCTCGGACAAGCTGCGTCGCGCGTTGACGACGCTCGAGCCCGGCGAGTCGTGGCTGCTCGAGCCCAAGCAGCTCGACGAGACCGGCCGCCTGTGGAGCCCGGGCATCAAGGACGGGGTCAAGCCCGGGTCGTTCTTCCACCTCACCGAGGTGTTCGGTCCAGTCCTCGGCCTCATGCACGCCCGCGACCTCGACGAGGCCATCGAGTTCCAGAACGCCGTGGACTTCGGTCTCACCGGCGGCGTCCACTCGCTCGATCCCGATGAGGTCCGTCAGTGGCTCGACCGCGTCGAGGTGGGCAACGCCTACGTCAACCGCGGCATCACCGGCGCGATCGTCCAGCGCCAGTCCTTCGGCGGCTGGAAGCAGTCGTCTGTCGGTCTGGGGTCGAAGGCCGGCGGCCCGAACTACCTCATGCTCTTCGGCCACTACACCGACGATCCGGCGACCCTGCCCGGTTCGGTCGGCGACGGTCAGAGCCTCGAGCGCGCCCAGGCCGATGACCGCCGCTGGTTCGATGCCGAGTTCGGTGCCGCGAAGGACCACACGGGACTGCGCTCGGAGGCGAACATCTTCCGTTACCGTCCGCGCCCGGTCACCCTGCGCGTCACCGCGGCGGCGACGGCGTTCGACCTCGAGCGCTCGCTCTCGGCCGCGCAGACCGTCGGCTCGACGGTGCAGCTGAGCGTGGCCACGGACATCTCCGCGGACGTGAAGATCGCCGTCGAGCGCTCCGGTGCGGCCTCCCGCGTCGAATCGGCTGAGGCGTTCGCATCGATGGTCGCCGACGGCCGCTACGACGACACCGTGGGCGCGCGCATCCGCGTCCTCGGCACGTACGAGCCGGAGCTGCTCGCGGTCGCAGCAGAGCGCCCCGAGGTCGCCGTCATCGACGAGCCCGTCACCTCCTCGGGTCGGGTCGAGCTGCGCTACTACGTCCAGGAGCAGGCCGTGTCGATGACGCTGCACCGCTTCGGCAACCCGAGCCGTGACTTCCACGAGCTCGCCGCCGAGCTCAAGGCGTGATCATCCGAGCCTGATCGCCGCGGACACACCGAAGGGCGCTCAGCCACCTCTGACCCAGGTGGCTGAGCGCCCTTCGCCGTTGTCTCAGGCCCAGTCGACTCCCTCAGGCCCAGTCGACGTCGTCGGACGTCAGCCAGCTGAGGGGATTGACGTTGCGTCCGTTGGTGATCGCCACGGACAGGTTGTTCGCCAGGTAGCGGTCCTCGGAGACCTCGAGCGGGCGGCCCGCCGCGTCCCGGCTGCGACGGACGTGGCGCAGCAGGGGGCGGCCGCGGGCGACGTCGAGCAGCGCCGCATCCTGGATGCCGCAGACGATGGCGGAGAAGACGTGGTCGGCTCCGGCGAAGACGATGCCGTGGACGTCGGCGAGGTGACGGGTGACCGATCCGAGGTCCGCGGGCAGCGCCTCGATGATCTGCCCGAGGCTCTCGGGGTAGCGGGTGCGCTCGACCATGACCTTCTCCCCGTCGAGCGTGCGCACGCGCAGCACCGCGAGCACCCGGGCGCGCGGATCGACGCCGAGCGCAGCAGCGGTCCGCTCGCCCGCGATCTCCCAGCTCTGCTCGACGACGAGTCCGCCGGGAGTCCGTCCGTGGGCGCTGGCCCATTGGGCGAAGCTGCGGAACTCCTCGGCGATCGCGGCGGGCCGGGGCACCCTGAGCACCGATTTGCGCACGCCGCGCCGGCCGCTGATCGTGCCTTCGGCGACGAGCAGTCTCAGCGATTCGCGCACTGTGCCGGGAGCGACGCCGAACTCCTCGGCGAGCACCGTCTCGGCGGGCAGGTTGTCCCCGACCGCCAGTCGTCCGTCGCGGATCGCGTCACGGATCTGCTCGGCGATCTGCTCGTAGCGCGCACCCGTCTGGCCGTTCGCCGCCGCCTGTCCCGTGGTCATGGGCCCCCTCTCCACTCCCGCCATCATTCCACTCTGCCAGAACGGGCCCGGAACCCGGGTCCGCGAATTCACCGAGTCGTCACCACGCTTCCACTCCACCGTCAATGTTCACTGGTGAAGTACAACTGTCGCACTCAAGTTCACCAGTGAACTCATTGTGTGATCCGCCCGACATCTTCTAGGGTGGGAATCGTTCCGCCCCTTCCGCACGACCCGAGTGCGCCCTGCGCACACAGTCCGAAAGGCGAGTTCAACCATGTCCAGAATCACGCGCACGCTCACAGCAGTCGCAGCCGCAGGAACCCTTGCCGTTCTCGCAGGATGCGGATCCGCCGCCGCCGAATCCGATGAGTCGGCCAACTGGCGCCAGGCCACCTCCGTCGCCGAGGGCGGGGGCATGGATGCCCTCATCTCCGCGGCACAGGCCGAAGGCACCCTCAACGTCATGGGCCTCTACCCCGACTGGGCGAACTACGGGGGCCTGCTCGACGCGTTCTCGGAGAAGTACGGCATCGAGATCAACAACGACACGTCCTCCGGCTCGAGCCAGGACCAGATCAATGCGGTGAAGAACCGCGTCGGCCAGGACACCTCGCTCGACTACCTCGACACCGGCGAGTCCTTCGCCGTGACCTCGACGAACGAGAAGCTGCTCGCGAACTACACCCCGGAGACCGCCGGTGACCTGCCGGAGACCATGAAGTCCGCCGACGGCACGTGGTACAACCACCTCGGCGGCACGGTGGGCATCGGCTGCGACGCCGCCGCCGTCGAGACCTGCCCGACGAGCTTCGCCGACCTCCTCGACCCGCAGTACGAGGGCCAGGTCGCGCTGCCGGGCGATCCCACCACGGGTGAGTCGGGCTTCATGATCGTCTATGCCGCAGCACTGGCCAACGGCGGCAGCCTCGATGACATCCAGCCCGGGATCGACTACTTCGCGCAGCTCTCCGACTCGGGCAACCTCATCCCGTCCGAAGCGGTCTCCGGCACGGTCGAGACCGGGGAGACGCCGATCGTCCTCAACTGGGATTACCTGCTGCTGCAGTGGGCCGACGACGTCCGGGACTCCGGCGTCGACCTCACGACGACGATCCCCTCCGACGGGACCGTGTCCTCGTACTATGCCGCTTCGGTCAACGCCGACGCCCCGCACCCGGCTGTCGCCCGCCTGTGGCAGGAGTTCGTCTTCAGCGACGAGGGGCAGAACCTCCTCCTCCAGGGCTACGTCAAGCCCGGCCGCCTCGACGCGATGGTCGACGCCGGAACCGTCGACGAGGAGGCGCTCGGCAAGCTGCCCGAAGCCGCGACGAGCGAACCGGCACCGCAGCCGAATGAGGAGCAGCGCGCCTCGCAGCAGCAGGTGCTCGCCGACAACTGGGCCCAGGCCGTCGGATGACCCTGCCGACCGCAGCCCCCTCCCGTCCGGGTCGGCGAGTCCTCTCGCCGGCCTGGGCGGCCCTGGCACCGCTGACGCTCATCCTCACGGTCTTCTTCGCCGTGCCCGTCATCGGCATGGTCGTCACCTCGCTGCTCGTCCCCGGTGACGCGGGGCAGGAGCCGAGCCTCGGGTTCGCGAACTTCGCCTCGCTCGGCTCGGGCTCTCGGTCGCTGGCCCTGCAGAACAGCCTCATCCTCTCCTTCGCCGCGGCGACGGTCGCGATGGTCGCCGGCGGGATCTGCGCATGGGCGCTCTCAGCCGTGCGGTCGAAGGTCGTCGGCGCGATCGCCGCGGTCGTCTCGAGCGTGCTCGCCAACGACGGCGGGGTGCCGCTGGCGTTCTCCTTCATCGTCGCCGTCGGCAACACCGGCTACTTCGTCTCGCTGCTCACCGCGCTCGATCCGTCCTTCACCCTCTACAGCGTCAAGGGCCTCATCCTCATGTACCAGTACTTCCTCATCCCGACGATGATCCTGCTCACCCTCCCGAGCTTCATCGCCCTCAAGCGGGAGTGGCGGGAGGCGAGCGCGTCCCTCGGGGGCACGTCGTGGGTCTTCTGGCGCCGGGTCGGGATCCCGGTCCTCACCCCCGCCGTACTCGGCGCATGGCTGCTGATGTTCGGGGCCGCCTTCGGCACCCACGCCTCGGCGGCGGTGCTCATCGGCACCGGAGCGTTCCCGCTCATCCCCCTCGAGATCGCCGGGCAGCTCGCGAGCTCCGCGGCCACCGGCGGCGAGGGCACGGCGATGGCGCTCGGCGTGACGACCGGAGTCGTTGCCGTCATCGTGCTCATCGCCTTCAACGCCCTGACGAAGAGGAGCGCCGCATGGCTCGATCGCTGAACCCCCGTCTCGGCGAGAGCAGGACCGCCCGCACCCTCACCTGGCTGCCGCTCATCGCCCTGGCGATCTTCGTGCTCACCCCGCAGCTGAGCTCGCTGACGTATGCGTTCTTCCGGACCGACGGCACGTTCACCACGGACGGGCTGACGGGACTGGCCGACTCCGGGGCGATCGTCGCCCCGCTCATCCGCAGCCTCCTCATCGCCGCGCTCACCTCCCTCGTGCTCATCGGCACGCTCGTCCCCGCCGTCGTCGCCGTCCACCTCTGGGCGCCCCGACTGCGGTCGCTGCTCTCCATCCTCTGCACCCTGCCGCTCGTCATCCCCGCGATCGCCATCGCCGCGGGCATGACGACGGTGCTGCGGGGACTCGCGTCGAACGGCCGGGGCAGTCTCGGCATGGAGATCAACCTCCTCCTCCAGGCGGAGAACCTGCCGCTCGTGCTCGTCGGCACCTACGTCATCCTCTGCCTGCCGTTCACCTACCGCTCGATCGACGCAGGACTCTCCTCCCTCGATCTGCGCACCCTCCACGAGGCCTCGGCCTCCCTCGGCGCGAGCCTGCGGACCACCCTGGCGCGCGTCGTCGTGCCCAACATCCGCGGGTCGGTGATGTTCTCCGCGTTCTACGCCTTCGCGCTCTCGATCGGGGAGTACACGATCGCGGCCACCCTCTCGATCAACACCCTGCCCGTGTTCCTCAACACCCTCTCGGACGCGAACTTCCGCGGGTCGATCACCCTGTCCGTCCTGCTCAACCTCACCACCTGGCTGCTGCTCGCGACCGCGACCATCAGCGCCTCACGATTCGACCGACGCAGCCTCGGCGACGCGGCAGCCCCCGCCGCCCCGGCCGCCGCGCCGCAGAAGGAGACCCAGCCCGCATGATCCAGACGACCGCTCCGGAGCGTTCGCGCCCGGCCGCACCACTTGCCTCCGACCCGAAGTCCGTGACCTTCCGCGGTGTGGTCAAGTCCTTCGGGACCACCCGCGTGCTCACCGACGTCGACATCGACATCGCCGCCGGGTCGATGGTGAGCTTCCTCGGGCCCTCCGGGTGCGGGAAGACGACGACCCTGCGCATCCTCGCCGGATTCGAGTCCGTCGACTCCGGCGATGTCCTCGTCGGCGGGCGATCCGTCCTCGGGCTCCCGCCCAACCGCCGCGACATGGGCATGGTCTTCCAGGGCTACAGCCTCTTCCCCAACCTCACGGTGAGCGAGAACATCGAATACGGTCTGCGCATCCGGAAGGTCGATGCCGGCGCGCGCGCCGCCCGCCGCGACGAGCTCCTCGAGATCTGCGGCCTCGGCAATATGGGTCCCCGCTTCCCCCACCAGCTCTCCGGCGGTCAGCAGCAGCGCGTGGCACTCGCCCGGGCACTGGCGACCCAGCCGCAGGTCCTCCTCCTCGACGAACCCCTCTCGGCACTCGACGCCACGGTCCGCGCCGCTCTGCGCGACGAGATCCGGCGGGTGCAGCAGTCCCTGGGCACGACGACGGTCTTCATCACCCATGATCAGGGCGAGGCGCTCGCAATCGCCGACCGCGTGGCCGTGATGAGCGCCGGACGCATCGCACAGCATTCGGCTCCCGAGACCGTCTACGCCCGCCCGGCCACGCCGTTCGTCGCCCGCTTCGTCGGCACCGTCAACGAGTTCGCCGTCCCCGCGACCTGGCGCCCGGACGATCGTCTGCCGGTTGACCCCGACGGCACCGAGGTCGTCTTCGTCCGTCCCGAGCACCTCGCGATCACGCCCTCGCCCGACGGGACGCTGGCGGTCACCGGCACGACCTACACCGGCGAACGCACGATGGTCCGGCTCGGCCGCCTTGACCGCCTCGGTGCCGGGCCGGGCACCTGGTCGGCGTCGCTGTCCTCGGCCGACGCCGCGCAGCTGCGCCCCGGGGATCGCGTCAGCGCCCGGGTCACCGCCGCTCCTGCGCTGCGGGTTCCGCGCGCCGAGGCGGGTGGGGCGTGGGCGTGATCGACACCGCTCTGCCCGTCCGTGCGGCGATCTTCGACTGCGACGGCATCCTCGTCGACTCGGAGCGGCCCTGGCTCGACCTCATGGCGTTCCATCTCGAGCGGCTCGGCGCCGACCGTACCGCCGCGGAGTCCTTCCGCGGTCTCACCGCCGCCGAGGCGGTGGCCCGTCTCGACGCAGCGCGCACCGGCACCGCCCCGGTTCCCGCGGTCGCCGAGGTCGACCGCGCCTACAGTGCGGCCCTGACCGCGGTGTCGGCCCCGATGCCGGGGGTGCCCGAGCTCGTGCGCGCGCTCTCCGGCGCCGTGCCGATCGCGGTGGCGAGCAACGGTCGCCGCGCGGACGTGCGCGGGCTGCTCGACCGGACGGGACTGCTGCCGCACTTCGACGAGGTCGTCACGATCGACGACGTCGACCGCGGGAAGCCGTTCCCCGACATCTACGAGCAGGCCGCCCGGGCGCTCGGCCTCACCCCCGCCGCGGCCGTCGCGTTCGAGGACTCGCGCGTCGGGTCGCAGGCCGCTCACACCGCCGGATGCACCGTCATCGGCGTCAACGCCGATCCGTCCGTCGCCCTCGTCTCCGCCGTGCGCCTGGCGGACCTCACGCAGCTGCGCTTCGATCCTGCGACCTCCACCCTCCACCTCGACTCCCGAAGGGGCGACGACCGATGACCTTCACCCTCCAGACCTGGAACGTGTGGTTCGGCGGCCGGGAGGTGGACTTCGGCCAGGACAAGCAGTACGCGATCGCCGCACAGTTCCCCGCCGAGATCCTCGCCGTCCAGGAGTGCTGGGGCGCCGCGGCCGAAGCGCTCGCCCCCAAGCTCACCGCCGCCCTCGCCCAGTCCGGCCCGGACGTCGCAGTGCTGAGCACCGGGGAGGCCACGGCCGTCGACACCGATACGATGCCGTTCGCGCAGGCCGCCCTCGTCCGGCCGGTGCCCGAAGGCCCGCAGGTCCTCGTGTGGTCCGTCCACCTCGCGCCCTACCCGTACGGTCCCTATCAGGCGCTGGCCGGCCGGGGACAGGAGATCGCCGACGCCGAGGAGGCTGAGCGCCTCGCCCAGATCACCGCGGTGCTCGCAGAGACCGAGCGCATCCTCACCGCCGCGGGCGACCCGGAGATGCCCGTCGTCATCAGCGGCGACTTCAATGCCCCGGCGACGCTCGACTGGCACGCGCGAGCGGACCGGCCGAACACCCGGTGGGCGAGCACCGACGCCGTGCTCGCCGCCGGGTTCGTCGACACCTATCGGCACATCCACCCGGACCCGGCCGCGACTCCCGCCGACACGTGGTCCCCGATCGAACCGCTCCCCACAGGAGACGGCGGCGGCGAACCGCGGGACAGGATCGACTTCGTCTTCTCCCGCGGACTCGACGTGCTCGACGCGGTGGTCCGCGGCTGCGTGGCCGCCGGCGAGGAGCACCCGCGCTCCGGGTTCGCCGATGTCGGCGGACGCTGCGCACTCATCCCCGGTCAGCGGGACAATCGGTTTCCCTCCGACCATCAGCTCGTCGAGACGCGGTTCGCGTTCCGTGTCGGTCCCGGAGTGTAGGCTCGGTCACAGTCAGCGCGTTCAGTGGACTGCCCGAGTGTTCACATCGCGTTCACATGGTTGCCGTCGGCGTCGACCAGTGGGCCGATAGGGTGCAAGGGATCCGTCCGTCACGTCCGCGTGTGCCCACTGATCCCGAAAGGCCTCCATGAAAGCCTCGTCCTCCCTCGCCTCCGCCGCCGCTCTCGGCCTCGTCGCCAGTCTCGGACTCGTCCTGCCGACCGCCTCGGCGAGTGCTGCGACCGCCCCGCACATCAGCGAGATCGGCTACACCCTCGACACCGACTTCATCGAGATCGCCGCCGACCCCGGCACCGACCTCTCGGGATGGACCGTCGGCTCGGTGACCCGCGGCGGCAGCGTCCAGGCGGCGGAGAACGTCACCACGGTCCCCGACGGCACGACCGTCGGCGACTCCGGTGCCCTGGCCGTCGAGGTGCCGATCACGAACTCCGTGAACTCCGGATCGGCCGCCGACGGCAGCTACGGGGCCTCGGCGTTCGCGATCGACGACGCGGGCACGCTCGTCTCCTTCGACCAGATCGGCGGCGTCACCGGCGGCAGAGGCGTGACGGGCAGGGCGAACACCCACACCCCCGACCCCGTCGTCGGCGAGGAGGCGACCCCCACGGGAGCCACGGCCACCGGCGGTCAGTCGATCCAGCTCATCGACGGGGCCTGGAGCGCGGCCCCGCCGACCCCGGACGCCCTGCCAGACGACGGCGGTGACGGCGGCGACCCGGCACCCGAGGATGTCACCCCGATCGCCGACATCCAGGGCACCGAGGACGACAGCCCGATGCAAGGTGAGACGGTGAAGACCCGCGGAGTCGTCACGGCCGTGTATCCGACCGGCGGACTCGGCGGCTACTTCGTCCAGACCGCGGGCTCCGGCGGGGCCGACGACGCCACACCCGGTGCCTCCGACGGCATCTTCGTCTACTCCCCCGACACCGTGGCCGACGTCAGCATCGGCGACTTCCTCGAACTCACCGGCACCGCCTCGGAGCGCTACGGGCAGACGCAGCTGACCGTCTCCGCCTCCGGGATGACCCGCCTCGACGAACCCGCCGAGGCGGTCAAGGCCGTCGAAGGCGCCTTCCCCGACGATGCCGCCGAGCGCGAGGCCCTCGAAGGCATGCTCGTCCAGCCCTCCGGCGAGCTCACCGTCTCCGACAACTACAACGCGAACACGTACGGCGAGATCGCCCTCGCCACCGGCGACGGCGTCCTGCGCCAGCCCACCGACGTTGCCCGACCCGGCAGCGCCGAGGCGGAGGCGATCGAGGCCGAGAACCTCGCCCGCGAGGTCATCCTCGACGACGGCGCGACCGTCGACTACCTCGACAGCGACCAGGACGTGCCCCTGCCCTACCTCAGTCAGGACGCCCACGTGCGCGTCGGCGCGGCAGCGACCTTCACCTCACCGGTCGTCCTCGGATTCGGCTTCGACAAGTGGCGGTTCCAGCCGACGACGCAGCTCACCGGCGACAACGCCGAGGCGGTCCAGCCGGCGGCGTTCTCCGACACCCGCAGCGCGGCCCCCGAGGAGGCCGGCGGCCAGGTCAGCCTCGCGAGCTTCAACGTCCTCAACTACTTCACGACGACCGGCGACCAGCTCTCCGGCTGCACCTACTACGAGGACCGCGAGGGCAACCCGATCACCGTCCGCGGCGGCTGCGATGCCCGCGGCGCGGCCAACGCGGAGAGCCTCGAGCGGCAGGAGACGAAGATCGTCGAGGCGATCAACGACCTCGACGCCTCGGTCGTCTCCCTCATGGAGATCGAGAACTCGGCCCGCTTCGGCAAGGACCGAGACTCCGCCCTGCAGACCCTCGTCACCCGCCTCAACGAGGCGGCCGGTGGAGACAAGTGGGCGTTCGTCCCCTCCCCGGCCGACGTTCCCGCTGAAGAGGACGTCATCCGCACCGCCCTCATCTATCAGATCGCCGAGGTGGCCCCGCAGGGCGAATCGGTCATCCTCGACGATGAGGACGCGTTCTCCAATGCCCGCGAACCCCTCTCCCAGGCGTTCGCGCCGAAGGACGACTCCGGCACCGCCGAGACGGAGAAGACGTTCGTCACCGTGTCCAACCACTTCAAGTCGAAGGGCTCGGGCGAGGGCCCGGGCAACGAGGACACCGGCGACGGTCAGGGCTTCTCGAACGCCGACCGCGTCAAGCAGGCCAACGCCCTCGTCGACTTCGCCGGCCAGCAGCAGACGGCGGCCGACACCGACTACGTCTACCTCCTCGGCGACTTCAACTCGTACACGCAGGAGGACCCCATGCAGGTCTTCTACGACGCCGGATACAAGGACGTCGCCGCGGAGATGACCGACGGGTCGACGTACGTCTTCCAGGGACGCGCAGGCAGCCTCGACCACGTGCTCGCCCTCGATGCGGGCGACGCCGAGACGGCGTTCGACGCCGTCACCGGTGCCGACATCTGGGACATCAACTCCGTCGAGCCGATCGCCTCGGAGTACAGCCGGTTCAACTACAACGTCACCGACCTCTACTCCCCCGACCGCTACCGCGCCTCCGACCACGATCCCGTCCTCGTCGGGATCTTCGACCCCGAGAGCGGCACCGGCGGTGAGGACGCGGAGGCCTCGGCGGACGCAGACGCGGGTGCGGGTGCGAGTGCGGCAGCAGCGGCTGACGGCGGCGCGGACGCAGGCGACGGCGGGGACGCAGGTGCCGACGACGGGAACTCAGGCGCCGACGACGGCCAGGATGACGCCGACGGAAGTCAGAACGATGCCGACGAGAACGGCGGTTCCCAAGCCGACGACAACGGCTCCGGCTCCCAGGGCGCCGGTGACGAGAACGCGCAGAACACCGCGGGACCCGGCGGGAACCTGCCGCGCACCGGTTCCGAGCTCGCTCTGCCCGTCTCGATCGCCGCGGGACTCCTCCTCGTCGGGGCCGCCTCGGTGATCATCGCCCGGCGCCGCCGTGAGGGCGGTGCCGAGCACTGAGGATCGGCCGTCGCGTCAGTCCGCGACGGCCACCGCGCCGCGCATGAGCACGCGCGCGGTGCGGTAGAGCGAGGTGGCGGTGACCTCCCCGGTGGTCGTATCGCGCACCGCCGAGGCGGTGACGACCCCGGAGGGAGTGCCGAGCCGCACCTCCGGCCCGGAGCGCGGGTGCGCGCTGCGGGTGAGTATCCGGTGGGGAATCGTGTCGGGGACGAGCGCGGCCGCAGCCAGGCACATCGCCGCGGTGCCCGGCACCGCCTTGTGGGCCTGCCCCATGGAGATGACGCGCACGGGAAGGTCGGCGTCGGCGGCGGGGAGCCGCGTGCCGTCGAGGAGGCGCGTGTCGGCCTGCGCGTTGACGACGGCGACCTTGGGCACGACCTGCGGCGCGGTCTCCGGGGTCGGGCACAGTCCCATCCGCACCGCGGCGGCCCGGCGCAGCTCTTCGATGAGCCCCAGCGCCCGGGAGTCGGCGTCGATCTGCTCGGGCAGCTCGGTGCCCGTGAGCCCCACCGCTGTGCACGGAACGATGACGAGCGGCAGCGTCGCATCGATGAGGGTGGCGTCGATGAGGAACCCGCCGGCGGTCAGGGAATCCGAGGTGTTTCCCGTCGGCAGGAGCGCACCGGTGCGGCTGCCGGCCGGATCGGGGTAGATGAGTTCGATGGGGGCGGCCTTCCCGCTCACCCCGGTGAGGACGAAGTCCCCGTCGACGACGGCCTGTCCGTCCTCGACGGTGAGGCCGACGTCGACGAGCTTGCCCGTGTTGACGTTGAACAGGCGGAAGACATGCCACCCGTCACCGGCGCTGATGAGCCCGGTGAGCAGCGCGAACGGGACGACCCCGGAGGAGAGATTGCCGCAGTTGCCCGAGTAGTCGACGGCCGCCTCGGCGATCTCCACCTGCGCGAACGTGTAGTCGAGGTCGACGCCGTCGCGGTCGGAGGCGGAGACGACCATGACCTTCGACAGGGAGGAGATGCCCCCGCCCATCCCGTCGAGCTGCCGACCGAAGGCATCGGGCGAGCCCATCGCCGAGGTGAAGATCCGGTCCCAGGCCGTCCGCTCCTCGCCGTCGCCGACCGATGGCAGGTCCGCGGCGCGGAAGAAGAGGCCCTTGCTCGTGCCTCCGCGGACGAAGGCGGCGTCGATCCAGCGTGTCATGCCCTCAGGGTAGCGTTCCTCGTGTTGACCACCGAGGGCACGATCGCCATCGCGAGGAAGCCGAGGACGGCGACGAAGGCGAAGAGGTAGAAGCCCCAGGGGTAGGCGATGCCGGCGGCGACGAGGGTGCCGGTGATGAACGGTCCGACGATCGCGCCGATCCGGCCGACCGCCGAGGCCATGCCGAGCGCCGTGCCGCGCGCGGTCGCCGGGTAGATCGCGGAGACGAACGCGTAGATGAGGACCTGCGCGGAGAAGACGAAGACGCCGGTGATGAAGACGGCGAGGTTGAGCAGCAGCTGGCTCGTCATCGGGATGCTGAGGATCGCGAGGAAGACCGCGGCGAGGACGAACCAGAGGAGCACGACGGGTTTCGTCCCGTGCCGGTCGGCGAGCCACCCGGCGACGACGAGGCCGACGACGGCGCCGAGGTTGAGGACGAAGAGCATGACGAGGGAGTCGGAGACCTCGTATCCGGCATCGGCCATGAGCTGCGGCAGCCACGTGTTGAGACCGTAGACGAGGAGGAGTCCCATGAAGCTCGCGGCCCACACGCCGATCGTCACGAGCGCGAACCTGCCGGTGAAGAGACCGCGCATCCCCGTCTTCGGCGCCGCCGTCTCCGTGCTCTGCTCCGAGCGGGCGGCGAGGAACGCCGTCGATTCCGGCAGCTTCCACCACAGCAGCGGCACCATGACGAGCCCCGCGACGCCACCGGCGATGAAGAGCAGATGCCAGTTGTGCGAGTAGAAGACCGCGAGCAGCGAGATCGCCACGGCGCCGGCGTGGTAGCCGGTCATCGTCAGCGTCGTCGCCTTGCCGGTCTTGCCCGAGCGGTTGTGCTCGCTGATGTAGGCGAGGCAGCTGGGCATGACCGCACCGAGCGCGAGACCGGCGATGAACCGGAACACCGTGAACAGCGCGACGTTCGGAGCGAAGGCGACGAGCAGGGTGAAGACGGAGAAGATGATCACGCACGCGATGATCGTCACCCGCCGGCCCACTCGGTCGACGATCGGCCCGACGACGGCCGCCCCGAGGCCGACGCCGACGAGGCTCATCGTCGCCACGAGCGTCGCCGCCTCGGGGGTGAAGCCGAGCGCCCGGGTGGCGAGCAGCTGCGGGATGACCGCCCCGAGGACGACGAGGTCGAAGCCCTCGAGGGCGACGGCGAGCCAGCAGAGGACGGCCGGCCAGCGGGTGTCCGCGGGAGTGGGGCGGGATGGTGCGGTGGGCGATGCGGACAACGCTGTCTCCGGTCTGTGTTCTCGGTGGTGATTGTGTCGGTGGTCAGAAGGGGTACGGTGCGATCTGCGAGCGCATCGTGATCCACTGGACCTCGGTGAAGGACTCGATGTTGGCCTCGGCGCCGCCGATGCGGGAGCCGTTGCCCGAGTCCTTCGTGCCGCCGAAGGGGACGTCCCCTTCATCGGCGATGGTCTGCTCGTTGATGTGGATCTTGCCCGAGTCGATGTGATCGGCGAGGTCGATCGCGGTGCCGAGGTCGCCGAGGATGCTCACCGACAGCCCGTACTCGCTGTCGTTGACGATGTCCGCGGCCTCCTCGAGCGTGGAGAACCGTCCCACGGGGGCGACGGGACCGAAGATCTCCTGCGTCCACGCGGGGTTCGTCGGCGAGAGGTCGGCGAGCACCGTCGCCGGGACGAACGGGCCTTCGCCGACGCCGCCGGTGACGAGGCGGGCGCCGTCGGCCTGAGCCTTCTCGATGATGTCGCGCACGTGCGTCTGCTGCTTCTCGTCGATGATCGGCCCCAGGGCGACCTCCTCGGTGCTCGGGTCGCCGACGGGCAGCTTCGCGGCGTGCTCGGCCAGTGCTGCGACGTAGTCGTCGTAGATGCTGTCGTGGACGAGGTGACGACCGGTGGTCATGCAGATCTGACCCTGGTGGAACCACGATCCGAAGGCGCCCGCCGAGGCGGCTGCCTCGAGATCGGCGCCGGGGAGGACGATGAGGGCGTTGTTGCCGCCGAGCTCGAGGTGGCAGCGCTTGAGGAGGCGGCCGGCGTTCTCGCCGACGATCCGTCCCGCCGCGGTCGACCCGGTGAACGAGATGACCGAGACCTCGGGGGCCGCGACGAGGGCTTCGCCGACGTCACCGCCGCCGGGCAGGACCTGGAGGACGCCCTCGGGCAGCCCCGCCTCGGCGAAGATCTTCGCCAGGGTGACGCCTCCGGACACCGCGGTGCGCGGATCCGGCTTGAGGATCACGGCATTGCCGAGGGCGAGCGCCGGGGCGACGGAGCGGATGGAGAGGATGAGCGGGAAGTTGAACGGGGCGATGACGGTGACCACGCCCGCGGGCACGCGGCGGGAGAACGACCAGTGGGGTTCGTCCGAGGGCAGGACGTGCCCCTTCGGGTGGGTCGGCAGCGCTGCGGAGTCGTAGCAGGTGGCCGCCGCATAGTCGGTCTCGAAGGTGGCCTTCGCCGCGATCGCACCGGATTCGCGCATGATCCACGTGTTGATCTCCGCGGCGTGCTGGGCCCACAGCTCACCGGCACGGCGCATCACCGCCGCCCGTTCCGTCGGTTTGGTCTTCGCCCAGTCGCGCTGCGCGGCGGCCGCCCGTCGTGCCGCCTCAACGGCATCGTCGGACGAGGCCATGCCGATCCGGGCGAGGGTCTCACCGGTGGCGGGTTCGACGACGGGGATCGGGTCGGCCGACCCGTCGACCCAGTCGCCGGTGAAGATCCGGCCGTTCCAGTCGGTGCCGAGGAAGGTCTCAGTGCTCATAGCGGTGTCTCCTTGGGGTTGTGGTGGGGGTGTCAAGGGGTGGTCTTCTCGGTGTCGATCTCGATGAGGGTGGGCCGGCCGGCACCGTGGGCTTCGGTGAGGAGCTCGGCGAGATGGGCGGTCGAGTCCGCGTGGACGGCGGTCATGCCGTAGCCCCGGGCGATCGAGACGAAGTCGACGTCGCCGAGGTCGAGCCCGGGCACCGTGCCCGCGTCGAGCATGTCCGCGAACCACACGAGCGCCCCGTACGTGGAGTTGCGGAGGACGACGATGGTCACGGGGATGCCCTCCTCGACGGCGGTGCGCAGGGCGGCGATCGAGTAGTGGGCGGAGCCGTCGCCGATGATGGCGACGACGGGTCGGTGCGCATCGGCGAGCGCGACGCCCATCGAGGCGGGCAGGCCCCACCCGAGCCCGCCGGAGGCGGGGAAGAAGTACGATCCGGACTCGCGGAGGTCCATCTGCGACCAGAACGCGGAGTTCGTCGACGTCGATTCGACGACGTAGCGGGTGTCGACGGGCATCGTCTCCCGCAGGGTCGCGAAGACCTCCTCGGGGTGGAGGGTGCCCGGCGTCGCCGAGGCGGTCGCGGGCTCGATCTCCGGCTCCCACGTCCGCGGTGTGCCGGGGGCGGGGGCCGCCTCGGCGAGCGCGACGAGAGCGGCGACGGGATCGGTGACGAGCGCATCGCCGAAGGGGGCGCGCTCGGCGGCGTCCGGGTCGTCGCCGATCTGGACGAGATGCGTCGTCTCCGGCAGGTACTCTCCGGGCTGCCACTGGTGGTAGCGGAAGACGGGGGCGCCGATGACGAGGGCGAGGTCGTGGGCGCCGAGGATCTCCCCGATCGGGCCGATCGCCGCCGGCAGCACCCCGCGGAAGAGCGGATGCTGGTTGGGGAAGGGCAGGCGCGGCAGGGACGGGGCGGCCCATACGGGAAGGTCATGGGCCTCGGCGAGGGCGATCGCGGCCGCCCACGCCTCCGGGGTGTCGACGTCGGGGCCGAGGACGAGGACCGCGGCCTCGGCTGCGCCCAGCCGGTCGCGGAGGTCGGCGATGACGGTCGGGTCGGGGGCCGAACCGGGGGTCACGGTGCGCGAGAGCTGGCCGACGACGCTCTCTTCGACCTCCGCGTCCCAGTCGTCGTAGGGCACGGAGAGGTAGACGGGACCGCGCTGGGAGGCGAGCACGGATTCGGAGAACGCGCGGGGCACATCGGCGGCCGCGAGCGGTTCGAGGGAGCGGTGGACGAGGGGTTTCGCGAGCATCGTGGCGTCGACGTTGGCGAGCATGACCTCGGGGCCGACCATGCTGCGCACCTGCTGACCTGCGGTGACGACGAGCTTGGAACGGGAGATCGCGGCGTTCGTCAGGGCGCCGAGGCCGTTGCCCGAGCCGGAGGCGGCGTGGAGGTTGACGAGCGTGGGACGGTCGGTGACCTGGGAGTAGCCGTCGGCCATGGCGACGACGGCGGCCTCCTGGAGCCCGAGGATGTAGCGGGCGGTGAGGTCTTTGAGGAACGGCAGCTCATTCGATCCGGGATTGCCGAAGAGGACGGTCATTCCGTGGAATGCCATGAGGTCGTGGACTGCCTGCCGGACCGTGATTGCTGCCATGGACGATGCTCTCCTTCGAGACGGACGGTGGGGACGCCCCGCCGATAATCGCCACGCTAGTGAGCGGCGACACGTCTGGCTACGGTTATTCCATTCATTGGGACGCACAGGTTCGCGCGGCTACGATGCTGGTATGGCGAACTCACCTTCGGGCGACTCGATGATCGATCGGCTCGTTCGCGTCCTCGGGGCCTTCGACCCCGATCACCCGAGCCTGACCACCGAGGAGCTCGCCGGCCGCGCCCAGCTGCCGAAGTCGACGGCGTATCGCCTCATCAACGACATGATGTCCCACGACCTCCTGCAGCGGGATCCGAGCGGGCGGGTGCGGATCGGGGTCGGGATGTGGGAGCTGTCGAACCGCGCCTCCGACGCCGTCGAGCTCGCGTCCCTGGCGCGGCCGCACATGATCGCCGTCCACGACTTCGTCGGGGAGAACACACAGCTGGGCATCCTCCGGGAGCGGGAGGTCCTCTTCATCGAGCGGATGTCGAAGCCCATGGCCGTCATCAACCGCTCGCGCACAGCCGGTCGACTGCCCGCGCACGCCTCCTCGTGCGGACTCGTCCTCCTCGCGCATGCGCCCCGGCACGTGCGCGAGGCGTATCTGCGGGGTGCGCTCACGGCGTTCACGGAGCGCACGACGACGGATCCGACAGTGCTGCGGCGGATGCTCCAGACGATCCGGACCTATCACTGCGCTGAGCTCGTCGGTCACATCGACGACGGCACGACGGGTGTGGCCGTGCCCGTCTTCGACGGCAGCGGGCTGACGATCGCGGGCCTCGGCGTCGTCGTCGACTCCGAGCGCAACGTCGGGATGCCGGCGATCATGCAGGCACTGCGGGCCGCCTCGGCGGGGATCACTCAGGACCTCATCAGCCAGGGCCGGTCGGTCACGGACTAGCTCATGCTCGCGCGGCGTAGCGGGCGCGGCGCTTCTCGGCCTCGACCTCGCGATCCTTCGGCGGCGCGGTCGTCACGAGGGAGTCGAGGAGGTGCTGCGTGATGTGGGCGATCTCCTCGACGGCGGCCTCGAAGGCCTCGGCATTGGCCTTCGAGGGCTTCGTCGTCCCCGCGATCTTGCGCACGTACTGGAGGGCAGCGGCGTGGACCTCCTCCGAGGTGGCCGCGGGCGCGAAATTGTGGAGGGTTCGGATGTTCCGGCACATGGCTCAACGGTACGCCGCCGACCGCCGCGGACGATAGGTCCGGCCGCAGCTGCGGGCGTTCGCCGCATCGATCACGACGAGCTCCCAGTCGATGCGACGGCCGCCGGGGACGTCGAAGATCCGCGTGCCGTCGCCGAGGAAGACCGGGGCGACGAAGACCTGGAGCTCATCGATGAGATCGGCTTCGAGCGCCTGCCGGGCGATGTCGGCGCTGATGATCTGGATGTCGCCGTCCCCGGCGAGGGCCCGGGCACGGTCGATCGCCTCGGTGATCGAGCAGTCGAGCGCGATGACGGAATCATCGCCGGCCAGCTCCGCGGGGCGGTGGGTGAGGATGATCTCGGTGCCCGACCATGCTCCGCCGTACGGTTCGGCCGTCAACTCGTCGCGGCTGTCGGCCTGCTCCCGCGCCGCATCGTAGCCCCGCCTGCCGGAGATGATGACGGCGACCTCGGAGGCCATGCTCTCGGTGGTGCCCTCGGCGAACTCGGCCGTCGAGAGCCACGACATGTCGTGTCCGGGACCGGCGATGAACCCGTCGAGCGAGCATGCCACTGTTCCCATCACTCCCCCTTGAGTGCTTGCAGAATGCAATTGGTTGGTGTGCTCAGTCAACCACACATCCGGCGCCGGGAGAACCCCCGACGTAGACTGAGCCTGACCACCGCCGAGGTGGTTCCGAACCCCAGGAGAATCGATGGTCGTCCCCGGCGAGCCCGCCGAACCGCTCACCCCCGCCCAGGCGGAGAAGGTCCAGCGGCTGCGCACGGACTTCTCGCGCCTGCTCATGCATCACCGGTTCGCGATCGACGAGGTGCTCACGAAGGTCTCGATCCTCCGCGAGGAGTTCCTCACCCTGCATCGCTACAATCCGATCGAGCACATCAGCTCGCGGGTGAAGACCCCGCGCAGCCTGCTCGAGAAGATCACTCGGCGCGGTCTGCCGCTCGACATCGACGTCATCCGCACGGCGATCACCGACATCGCCGGCATCCGCATCACGTGCAGCTTCATCGCCGACACCTACCGGGTGCTCGAGACGCTGACCTCACAGAACGACATCCGGGTCATCGAGATCAAGGACTACATCGCCCATCCGAAGCCCAACGGCTACAAGAGCCTCCACGCGATCCTCGAGATCCCGATCTTCCTCTCCGACGGTCCGGTGCCGATCATCTGCGAGGTCCAGGTGAGGACGATCGCGATGGACTTCTGGGCGAGCCTCGAGCACAAGATCCACTACAAGTACGCAGGCGACGTACCCGACCGCCTCGTCGCCGAACTCACCCGCGCCGCCGCCGTCGCCGGTGAGCTCGACCTCAAGATGGAGCAGCTCCACAACGAGGTCCGCGACGCCGATGCCACCGACCACGGCAACGACCTCGACGCCGAGCTCCTCCGCCTGCTGTGGAACCTCAGCCGCGACGAGGAGTGAGGTCAGAACCGGGCGGAGAATCCGCCGTCGGTGCTGATGAGCTGCCCGGAGACCCAGCGACCGGCAGGTGACAGCAGGAACGCGACGATGCCGGCGATGTCGGCCGGCGTGCCGAGGCGACCGAGCGGCTGGGCCGGGAGCAGAGCGGCCCGCAGGTCCTCGTCCATCCACCCGGTGTCGATGGGGCCGGGGTTGACGACGTTCGCCGAGATTCCCCGCGGCCCCAGTTCTCTGGCTGCGGAGATGACGATGCGATCGAGCGCCCCCTTCGACGCCCCGTAGGGCAGGTTGCCGGTGACATGGTCGCTCGTGAACGCGACGACCGCTCCGCCGTCAGGGCCGATCTGCCGGGCGAAGGCGGCGATGAGGAGGAGGCTGGCCCGGGCGTTGACGGCGACATGTCGGTCGAAGCTCTCCGCCGTCGTGTCGAGGATGCCCGATTCGACGCCGTGGGCATGGCTGAGGACGAGGGCGTCGAGGGTGCCGTGCTCGGCGGTCACGGCCGCGATGAGCGCGTCGGGACCCGTCGGCGTCGACAGGTCGCAGGGACGGTCGGTGCCGTCGAGGTCGCTGGTGACGACGTCCCAGCCGTCGGCTTCGAGTCGCGGCACGATGCCGGCGGCGATGCTGTCGGGTCGGGCGGCACCGGTGATGAGCGCAAGGGGCATGGTTCGAGGGTAGTGCCTACTCCCGGTGGGCGACGATGTTGAAGACGTTGCCGTCAGGCGCCCGGACGAAGAAGCGCCGCACGCCCCACTCCTCGTCGGTGAGCGGGTGGATGATCTCGAATCCGCGCTCGACCGCCTCGGCGTAGGCGGCGTCGACGTCGTCGACCTTGATCGAGGCGGCCGCGTCGACCGGTGCAGTCGCGTCCGCGGTGACGACTTGAAGATGCGCGCCCGTCTCGGGTGAGGTGAACCGGGCGACCCAGCCGAGGTTGAACTCCTCGGTCGCCAGCCCGAGGTAGGACGTGTAGAAGTCGCGCGCGGCGGCGATGTCGGCGACCGGCAGATCGGCGATGATGCTGTGGACTCTCATGGCTCCCCTTTCACCACTGGTCGTGGTCGAAGACCTGGCAGAAGACGCTCGTCATCGCGTCGCTGAAGAGGACGAACTGGACTTCGGTGATCGTCTCCCAGCGCCCGCGGGCCCGCCCGTCGACGATGACGGCATGCGCCGTCTCGGCGACGTCCCGCGGCGACCAGCCGTAGACCCCTCCGCCGATCGCCGGGAACGCCACAGAGGCGGCCCCGACCTCCTCGGCGACGTTGAGGCTCGATTCGAACGCCGACTCGAGGACCTCCGGGTCGGCCTCGCCGGCGTTCCGGTTGGGGCCGACGGTGTGGATGACCCACCGCGCCGGCAGCTCACCCGCCTCGGTGGCCACGGCCTGACCCGGGGGAAGACCGCGCGGCAGGCTCGTGCGCCGCAGCTCCCTCGTCGCCTCGAGGAGAGCGGGTCCCGCCGCGCGGTGGATCGCCCCGTCGACGCCGCCTCCGCCGAGGAGACTCGAGTTCGCGGCGTTGACGATCGCGTCGACGCTCACCTCGGTGATATCGCCTTCGAGTACCGTGATCTTCATGGAGCGAGTCTAGTCAGGACGGTGGCGGATGTGCAGGCTTCTCGGATTCATCTCACCGACCCCGGTGAGCGCGGCGGGACTGATCGGCCGCGCCCAGTGCCGGCAGTGGCAGGACCTCGGCCGACTCCACGACGACGGGTGGGGCACGGCGTGGATCGATCCGGCCACCGAGGCGCTCGACCGGTTCCGCACGCCCCACGAGGGCACGAACGACCCCCGTCTCACCGCGGCGCTCGACGATGCGGCGGCGCGCGGGCGGATCGTCCACCTGCGGATGGCGACGACGGGGATGGCCGACCTCGTCGAGAACACGCACCCGTTCCTCGCCGACAGCGTCGCGCTCGCGCACAACGGGTCGATCCACCCGGTCGAGCAGCTGCGGGCGCGGGTCACCGAAGCTGAGATCGCGCGCATCGGCGGCACGACGGATTCGGCCCTCCTCTTCGCCCTCATCCTCCGGCGGGTCGATGCCGGCACCCCGCTCCTCGAGGCCGTCGTCGAGACGGTGCGCGAGATCCGCGCGGAGTTCGACCACCCGGGCATCAATCTGCTCATCCTCACCCGGACCGAGCTCATCGTCGTCCATGCCACACTCGGCACCGAGGTGCCCTATGCGAGCTTCGACACGTCCGAGACCGGCGGTCGGCTCCCGCTCGACCATCGCAGCCACTACTACCGGATGAGCTGGCAGCGCTTCGCGGACGGGGCGACGATCGTCACGAGCTCGGGGCTCAGCCACACCGGGTGGAGCCGGATCGAGCAGAACACCGCGATGCGCCTGACCGTCGCCGACGGTGCGGAGACGATCGTGCGGCTGTGACCTACGCCTTCTGGACGGTGATCGTCCACGAGGCGTCGCCGGTCCGGTCGAAGTGCGTGACCGGGTAGCCGTTCTCCGCCGCCCACTGGGGAATCGCCTCGGTGGCCTGGGTGCAGTCGAAGTTGATGACGAGTTCGTCACCGACGCTCAAGCCGCTGATCGCGTCCTTGGCCTCGACGAGGGGGAAGGGGCAGACGAGCCCGTTGGTCTCGAGGATCTGTTTCATGCTGTCCTGCTTCCTGCGGGCACCGGGGTGCCCGCTGCGCTGCGTGGTCTGATGGTGGCCTTCGCGGCGATGGCCGCGCCGACGATCATGAAGAACGTCGCGACCCAGCCCTGGTATTCGAACTGTGCGGTCGAGACCATGGCGTTGCCGACGGTGCAGCCGCCGGCGATCGCCGCGCCGATGCCCATCCCGACGCCGCCGGCGATCGCCTTGAGCAGCGTCTCACGGTCGGGCACGCGGATCCGGAACTCCCCGGAGGCCTTCGCGGCGATGAACGAGCCGACGAGGATGCCGATGACGAGCATGACTCCCCAGTCGACGAGGGTGACGTCCCCGGTGGCGAAGTAGGTGACGAGGTTCGCCGAGGGGGTCGTGATGCCGAGCCCGGAGTTGCGTCCCGTCGCCGCCGACAGGGGCCAGGCGAGGGTGGCGATGACGCCGATGATCGCGGCCGTGGCGAACGGGTTCCACCGCTTCTCGAAGAGGAGGTGGGCCAGTCCGGTCCGCCGCGGGGGCAGCGTGGCCACCGGGGTGGTGAGCTTGCGGTTGTGGCGGATCGTCAGCCACACGGCGACGCCGGAGAGCGCGATCGCGAAGACCCACGGGCTCAGCCCGGTCGTCGCACTCAGGGCGCCGTCGGGGACGGTGATCGACCGCAGCCCTTCGGTGAGTCCCGCTGCCGGGCCGGTCTTCATGATCGCGGCGGTCAGGGCGAAGAAGATCAGCGCCATCCAGCTGCCGACGAGTCCTTCCCCGACCCGGTAGTACGTGCCCGTGGCGCAGCCCCCGGCGAGGATCATCGAGGCCCCGAAGATCAGTCCGCCGAGGATGGAGGCCAGCCACGGGAACGCCGACTGCTCGAGGGTGATGAACCCGAGCGAGCTGAAGGCGGCGAGACCGATCGCATGGACGGCGATGACGACGATGAGCGCGGAGAACCACCGGGTGTTGCCGGTGAGCGTGAGATCGCGGAAGGCGCCGGTGACGCAGAAGCGTCCGCGCTGCAGGACGAATCCGAGCAGCAGCCCGACGACGAGTCCGGTGATGATCATGGATGGCCTTCCTGACGATGTGCACCCGGGCCGTCTTGCGATGACGGTGCCCAGGTGTTGAGCATTGCAGTGCAGAACAGGCGATCCCAACCCGAGAGAACTGAGCAAACACCCGCCTGCACCGCCCACTATTGTTGAGCGATCACGCTCGCCGCGTCAATGCCGCGTCATGTGTCGTCACCCACGGACGCCGTTGAATGAGAAAGTTGTCGCGCCGGTTTCGTGGTGCGGAGCACACTGAGGTGAACCCTGACAGGCAAGGAGGCCTCAGTGCCAGATCTCCACACCGATGTCGCGATCGTCGGCGCAGGACCCGCGGGCCTCATGCTCGCCCATCTCCTGCACGTCGCCGGCATCGATTCCGTCGTCGTCGACAATCGCAGCCATGACGACATCGCGACGACCCATCGCGCCGGCATCCTCGAGGCCGCCTCGGTGCGGATGCTCGAGACCCCGGGCATCGACTCCCGCGTCCATACCGCAGGCCATCGCCACGACGGCATCGACATCCGCGTCGACGGGGTCAGCCACCCTCTCGACTTCCCGGACCTCGTCGGCGAATCCGTGTGGCTCTACCCGCAGAACGAGATCTACGTCGACCTCGCCGCCGCCCGCGCCCGCACCGGACGACCGACGTTCCATGCGGTGACCGACACCCGCCTCGACGCCGTCGAATCGCAGTCCCCGCAGGTGCGTGCCGTCACCGACGACGGTGAGCCGCTCACCGTCACCGCCCGGTACGTCGTCGGCGCCGACGGCTCCCGCGGCCCCTCCCGGGCATCGATCCCCGAGACCACGCGCAAGCGGTTCTTCCACGAGTACCCGTTCGCATGGTTCGGGATCCTCTGTGAGGCGCCGCCGAGCCACGAGGTCCTCATCTACTCCCGCTCCGCACGCGGCTTCGCCCTGATCTCCCAGCGCAGCGACACCGTCCAGCGGATGTACTTCCAGGCCCCACCCGACACCGAGGTCGCCGACTGGTCCGACGACCGCATCTGGACCGAACTCCAGGCCCGCGTCGAGGGCCCCGACGGCTTCGCGCTCCGGACCGGTCCGATCATCGACAAGACGGTCCTGCCCTTCCGCTCCGCTGTGACCGAGCCGATGCAGCACGGCTCCCTCTTCCTCGCCGGCGACAGCGCCCACACCGTCCCCCCGACCGGCGCGAAGGGCCTCAACCTCGCCTTCGCCGACGTCGCGGTGCTCGCCCCCGCCCTCGTGCGCGCCCTGCAGGACTCCGACGCCGAGGCGCTCGCCCGGTACTCGGCGACCGCGACGAAGCGCGTCTGGAAGGCCCAGAACTTCTCGTATCAGATGACGAGGATGCTCCACACCGACCCCACCGCGGATCCCTTCGAAGCCCGCCGCAGCCTCGGCGAGCTCGATTCGATCCTCACCTCCGACCACGGCCGCCGGTACCTGGCCGAGTGCTACACCGGCTGGCCGCACACCACCACCATCCCCTGAAGAAGAGAGGTCAGACCATGAGCGCACAGAAGCTCTCCGGTCCCGACGACGCCGCCGAATCCCAGGCGACGCTGAGCGCGGAGATCAATGAGATCGGCCGCGAGTACGAAGACGCCGTGGCAGCCGGCGCCCCGGTCGAGACGCAGCCGCGACTCGACTACCCGCCCTACCGGTCCTCGCTGCTGCGGCACCCGACGAAGGATCCCCGCCACACCGACCCGGAGACGATCGAGCTGTACTCCCCGGCGTTCGGCCACCGGGACATCGGCACCCTCGAATCGGATCTGACGATCCAGGCCGGCGGGGAGCCGATCGGCGAGCGCATCCGCGTCACCGGCCGGGTCCTCGACGGCCAGGGCCGGCCGGTCGCCGGTCAGCTCGTCGAGATCTGGCAGGCGAACTCCGCCGGCCGCTACATCCACAAACGCGACCAGCACCCGGCCCCCATCGACCCGAACTTCACCGGGGTCGGGCGCACCCTGACGGGACCGGACGGATCGTACTCGTTCACGACGATCAAACCCGGCCCCTACCCGTGGAAGAACCACCACAATGCATGGCGGCCGGCGCACATCCACTTCTCGCTCTTCGGCACCGAATTCACGCAGCGGATGGTCACGCAGATGTACTTCCCCGGTGACCCGCTCTTCGCCCTCGACCCGATCTTCCAGTCGATCACCGACGAGAAGGCGCGCGAGCGCCTCGTGGCCACCTACGACCACGACATCACCGAACACGAATTCCTCATGGGCTACTCGTGGGACATCGTCCTCACGGGAGCCGAGCGGACCTGGATGGAAGAGGACGACGATGCCTGAGACCGAGTACACCGCCACCCCCGGTCAGACCGTGGGGCCCTTCTACGGCTACGCCCTGCCCTACCCGGGCGACAGCGCGCTCGTCCCGCCCGGCGCGGCCAACGCCGTGCAGCTGGCCGGGGTCGTCTACGACGGCGCGGGGGTGCCCGTGCCCGATGCGATCCTCGAGATCTGGCAGCCGGACGAGACCGGCACGGTCTCCCGGGCGACGGGGTCGCTGCGCCGTGACGGCTTCACGTTCACCGGGTTCGGCCGCGCCGCCTGCGACCCCGAGGGCCGGTTCAGCTTCTCCACCGTCGTACCCGGCCCCACCGAGGCGGGCAAGGCCGCCTTCATCAGCGTCGTCGTCTTCGCCCGCGGCCTGCTCAACCGGCTCTTCACGCGGGTCTACATCCCCGGTGACGCCGAGGCGCTGGCCGCCGATCCGCTGCTGTCCTCCCTCGATCCGGCCGACCGGGAGCGTCTCATCGCGACCCGGGAGGCTGACGGGACCCTGCGTTTCGACATACGGTTGCAGGGAGAGGACGAGACCCCGTTCCTCCGGTTCCCCGGCCACACCGACTGAGACGGCCGTCGACCGAGACTGAGATGACACCGACTGAGACGACAGAGGAGACTGCATGAGCCGCACCCGGCTGCTCTTCGCCCCCGGCGATCTCCGCGGCGCCGACAGCGTCGACGATGCGGCGCTCGTCGGGGCGATCGGCGAGGTCGAGAGCGCGTGGGTGACCGCGCAGGCGGCAGCCGGCCTCGTCTCCGCGGACACGCGGACTGCGGTCACCGGGGCCGTCGACGCCGTGACGTGGGAGCTCCAGGCCGATGCGGAAGCGCTGGCAGGGCTTGCTGCGGACGCCGAATCAGGCGGCAATCCCGTCATCCCGTTCCTCACCCGAGTGCGCGCCCGCCTCACTCCCGAGGCGGGCCGTGCCCTCCACCGGGGGCTGACGAGCCAGGATGTCATGGACTCCGCGCTCGGCCTCCTCGTCACCCGCACGATCGCCGAGACCCGGGCGCGTCTCGACGTCATCACCGAGGCGCTCCGCTCCCTCTCCGAGGCCCATGCCGAAACCCTGTGCCTGGCCCGCACCCTCACCCAGCCGGCGCTGCCGACGACGTTCGGTCTGCGGGTTGCGACGTGGGCGGCGGAGGTCGCCGAGGTCGCCGCTCTCACGCCCCGCAGCGACGCCGTCCAGGTCGGCGGGGCCGCCGGCACGCGTGCGGCGATCCGGGAGTTCGCCGGGGACCGCACAGAGGCGCTGCTGCGGGAGTTCGAGGTCCAGCTGCGCGGACCCGACGCCGCCCTCTCCCCCACCCCCGTTCCCTGGCACACCGACCGGGTCCGCGTCCTGACCTGGGCGACCCATTTCACCCAGTGCGTGGGTGTGGGCTCCTCGATCGCGCGCAACGTCCTCATCGGCACCCGCCCCGAGGTCGGGGAACTCGCCCTCGCCGCGACCGGCGGCTCCTCGGCGATGCCGCAGAAGACCAACCCCACCGTCGCCGTCCTCCTCCACCGCAACGGCATGCGCGCCCCCGGTCTGCTCGCCACGGTCGCGACGACCGGCGCCGAAGCCGTCGAGGAGCGCTCCGACGGCGCCTGGCATGCCGAATGGCCGGCCCTGTCCGCGCTCATGGTCCTCGCCCTGTCCTCCCTGGCCCTCCTCGAGGAGATGGTCACCGGACTGAGCGCCCGCCCCGAGGCGATGCGCCGCAACCTCGACGCCGCCGGTCCCGGCATCTACGGCGAGAAGCTCACGATCGTCTTCGGCGACCGCCTGTCGAAGGACGCGATCACGGAGATCCTCTCCGGTTCCGGTGACCCCGCCGAGCGCCTCGGCGCCGCCCTCGCCGCGACCCCCGGGCCGGTGCCCGACCCCGCGGAGCTGGAGGGATTCTTCGCACCGTCGTCCTACCTCGGCGAGGCCGAGGGCATCCGGGAGACGATCATCCGCACGACCGACCCGACCACCCCCTGACGAAAGCGACCACCGTGGAACTCACCGCCTCAGTCCTCACGACCCCGACCGCCCCCGTTGCCCGGGTCGTCATCGCCCTGCCCTCGCTCGGCACCTCGGTGGGCGCGCTGTGGCAGCAGGCGGCGAGCGCCCTGGCCGACATCGCCCCCGACACCGCGGTCATCGGCATCGACCTGCCCGGTCACGGCCGCTCCCCCGCCCTCGACGTGGGGGCAGGCGCGTCGCGCTCGGAGGTTCCCCGGGTGTCGATGGCCGATCTCGCCGAGGCGGTGCTCACGACGGTCGACCGTGTCCTTCCCGATGTCGGCGGCGACTCGGAGGTGGCCGTGTCGCTGGCCGGGGACTCGATCGGCGGCGCCATCGCCCTCCAGCTCGCCCTCGATCATCCGGAGCGGTTCGAGAGGGCGGCGGTGTTCTGCACCGGGGCGAAGATCGGCGAAGCCCAGGGCTGGGAGGAGCGCGCGGAGACCGTCGCGATCTCCGGAACCCCGACGCAGGTCATCGGATCGGCCGAACGGTGGTTCGGCCCCGGATTCATGGAACGCGAACCCGAGGCCTCGGCGGCGCTTCTCCATTCCCTCCAGGATGCCGACCGGTTCTCCTACGCCGCGCTCTGCTACACGCTCGCCGACTTCGACATCCGGGGGCGCCTGTCCGAGATCGGCCTGCCGCTGCTCGCCGTCGCCGGTGAGCACGACACTCCGACCCCGCCGACGAAGCTCGCCGAGATCGCCAATGCCGTCCCCGGTGCTCTCCTCGAGATCATCGAGGGCGCCGCGCACCTCGTGCCGATCGAGGCACCCGTCGTCACCGCGGGACTCCTCTCCGACTTCCTCGCCGGCCGCGGCACGAGCGGGACAGCGACCGGGGCGGCTGCCGATGTGCCCCGGCCGACGGCCGCGGGCCCGCGGGACGCCGACCGCGACGCCGTGTGGGAGGCGGGGATGGGAGTGCGCCGCGAGGTCCTCTCCGATGCCCACGTCGACCGGGCGAACGCCGCGATCACGGACTTCACCGCCGACTTCCAAGACCTCATCACCCGCTTCGCGTGGGGTGAGATCTGGACGCGTCCGGGCCTCGACCGGAGGATGCGCTCGGCGATCACGCTCACGGCGATGATCGCCGGCGGACACGAGGCGGAGCTGAAGATGCACGTCAAGGCCGCGCTGCGCAACGGGCTCAGCCGCGACGAGATCAAGGAGATCCTCCTCCAGTCCGCGATCTACTGCTCGGTGCCCTCGGCCAACACCGCCTTCGCCGTCGCCGCCGAGGCCCTCGCCGAGGTCGACGCCGACGGACTCGACTGACACGAAGCGCTCAGGCGCCGTCCTTGGCCGCGCCGTCCTTGGCAGCACCGTCCGTGGTCGCGCCGTCCGTGGCCGCGACCTCGAGGTACTGGGCTGAGAGCATCCGGTAGGCGCGCGTGCCGAAGGCGGCGAGAGCGAGGACGATCGAGACGATGCCCGTCCACAGGAAGACGAGCGCGATGCCGCGCACGTCTCCCTCGCCGAGCAGCCAGCCCCAGCGGTCGGCGCCCGCATCGGTGCGCATGTACGGGATGACCCAGAACTCCGCGATCGGGGCGATGAGGAACGCGGTGATCGGCGCCGAGGCCGCCTCGAAGGTCATGGCGAAGCCGAACACGCGACCCTGCTGACGGAACGGCACGACCCGCTGGATGACCGTCTGCTCGGCGGCCTCGATGACCGGCAGCATGAGGAAGAAGCCCCACAGCCCGAGGCCGTAGAGGAGCCACGACTCGCGCAGCGCGAAGACCGCGCCGAGCAGTCCGATGAGGCAGCAGAAGAGGAGCATCGTGCGGATCGGGTTGCGCCCGAGACCGAACTTCGCGACGAGTCCGCCGCCGATCATGAACCCGGTCGAGACCACGGCCAGGGCGATGCCCCAGGCCTGAGCGGACCCGAAGACCTCGATCCCGTAGGGGTCGGTGAGCGCCATGTAGACGCCGCCGACGAGGTTGTTGAGCGTCGTGAAGAGCACGAGCGCGAAGAGCCCGGGGGCGGCGAGGACCGCGGCGAGGCCGCCGCGGATGTCGACCCAGCCCGGCTGTCCCGCGGAGGCGACGATGACCGGCTCCGGGATCCGCAGGGTGAGGAGGTGGAGGAGGGAGAGGCCGATGAGGACGACGGCGATGGCGATCGACCAGCCCATCCCGAGGAACCCGACGGCGAGTCCGCTGAAGACGCTCGTGACGAGGAAGCCGAGGCCCTGGACCGTGCCGACGAGCCCGTTCGCATTGGCGCGCTTGGGCCCGGGCACGAGCAGGGACACGGTCGTCGACAGGGCGATGCCGCGCAGCTGCTCGACGACGGCCCCGGCGAGCATGACGAGGCTGAAGACCCAGAACCACGGTCCGCCGATGTCGAGGAGGATCGCATTCGGCACCGCCAGGTAGATGAGCCCGGTGACGGTGAAGAGGACGAGCGTGCCGGCCGTGGCGACGACCATGACCCGAAGCTTGCGGAACCGGTCGACGACGGTGCCGAAGAACATCGAGAAGAGAGCGACGAGGAGCATGTACGCCCCGCCGATGACCCCGGTGGCGAGCACCGATCGGGTCTCGAGGTAGACCCAGAAGGTCAGGGCGAACCAGAGGAAGCTCGTCGTGACGTTGGCGATGGCAGTGTTGACGAGGACATGGAGGAACGTCCGCTGCCCGCCCGGCGGCGGTTCGGGGTCAGCCGCATGGGGATCGTCGCTCATCTCCGTCATGTCTCTCACAGTAGCCCGACGCACTGACATGGGACCGATCACATTGTGACGGCGCGGACTACCGGTGCCCGGTCGCGGGCACTAGGCTGGTGCGGTTGCCGCGGCCGCCCTGCCGTCGGTGAGAATCCGCACCCCATCCCAGAGGACAGCCATGAGCGATGCGCCCGTGCCCCGCCGGACCTACAAATTCGCCGTCTTCGCCCTCGCGATCGGCGCGTTCGGGATCGGCGTCACCGAGTTCGCCACGATGGGTCTCCTCCCGCAGATCGCCGCCGAGCTGCGCATCACCGTCCCGCAGGCCGGGCATGCGGTGTCCCTCTACGCCCTCGGCGTCGTCGTCGGCGCCCCGCTCATCACGACGATCGCCGCGCACATGGACCGCAAGCTCCTGCTCCTGTGCCTCATGGGACTCTTCGCCCTCGGCAATGTCGCCTCGATGCTCGCGCCGAATGCGGCGCTGTTCAACATCGCCCGCTTCGTCAGCGGCCTCCCCCACGGCGCCTACCTCGGCATCGGCGCGATCGTCGCGGCCTCGCTCGTGCCGGTGGGCCGCCGCGGCCGGGCGATGGCGAGGGTCATGCTCGGTCTGACGATCGCGAACATCGTCGGCGTGCCCGTCGCCGCGGCCCTCGGCAACGCCTTCGGCTGGCGCAGCGCCTATGCGCTCGTCGCCGCGCTCGGCATCCTCACCGTCATCATGGTCGCCATCGCAGTGCCCACGGTGAGACTCTCCCAAGCACCCTCGGCCCGCGGGGAGATCAAGGCGCTGGCGCGGCCGCAGATCATCCTCACGCTGCTCGCCGGTTCGATCGGCTTCGGCGGCATGTTCGCCGTCTACACCTACATCACCCCGACGATGACCGAGGTCGCCCATGTCCCGGAGACCGCGATCCCGTGGGTGCTCGCCGTCTACGGTCTCGGCATGACGGCGGGTTCGCTCATCGCCGGTCCGCTCGTCGACAAGTCGATCGAACGGTCGGGAACCGGCGGCATGATCCTCTCCGCCCTCGTCCTCGCCGCGTTCGGGGCGTTCACGGAGAACGCCGCGGTCGCGATCGTCGCGCTCTTCTTCATCGGCATCGCAGGGTCCATGATCACGACCTCTCTGCAGATGCGGCTGCTGCGCGATTCGACCGACGCCCCGAGTCTCTCGGCGGCGATGAACCACGCGGCGTTCAATCTCGCCAACGCCCTCGGCGCATGGCTCGGCGGCATCGTCATCACCGCCGGTCTCGGCTACCGGGCACCCGCGTGGGTGGGAGTGGGCCTGTGCATCGCCGGCCTCATCGTGCTGACGATCGCGATCGTCCTGCGCCGGAAGGGCCCGGCCGCGTCGTCGAGCCGGACGACGCTCGACCTGTGATCCTCCGCGCCCAGGCCTGCGATCTCAATCCCTGAGACGCAGGCTGTGCGCCTGCTGAGACGAGCGTAGTGTCGGTCCGTCCACACGAGCACGACTGCCCGTCTTCACCACCACAGCGGAGCACAGAGAACATGTCCACCGAAACACAGCCGGACGGCGCGCCCGCGCAGTCCGCCGCCGAGTCCGAGGCGATCGCGGCGACGAGGAAGAACAACACGCGCGGCAAGGTGCTGAGCGCCTCGATGGTCGGCACGACCATCGAGTTCTTCGACTTCTACGCCTACGCGACGGCGTCCTCACTCGTCTTCCCCGCCCTCTTCTTCCCCAACCAGACCTCGACGACGCAGCTGCTGAGCTCGTTCGCGATCTTCGGCGTCGCCTTCGTCGCCCGCCCCGTCGGGTCGATCATCTTCGGTCACTTCGGCGACCGCATCGGCCGGAAGAAGACGCTCATCGCGTCCCTGCTCATCATGGGCATCGGCACGTTCCTCATCGGCCTCCTCCCCACCGCCGAGACCCCCGGCTGGGTCGTCCTCGCCCCGCTCCTCCTCGTCCTCCTCCGCTTCTCCCAGGGCGTGGGCCTCGGCGGCGAATGGTCGGGCGCGGCGCTGCTGGCGACGGAGAACGCCCCCAAGGGCAAGCGCGCGATCTGGGGAACGTTCCCGCAGCTCGGCGCGCCCGTCGGCTTCATCCTCGCCAACCTCCTCTTCGTCGGTCTCAACTCGTGGCTCTCGCCCGAGGCGTTCCTCGCGTGGGGCTGGCGGATCCCGTTCCTCCTCTCGGCCCTCCTCGTCGCCGTCGGTCTCTACGTCCGGCTCTCGCTCATGGAGACCCCGGCGTTCCAGCTCGTCGAGCAGCGCCAGCAGATCTCCCGGGCCCCGATCGGCCGCGTCTTCACCGGCAGCTGGCTGCCGCTGCTGCTCGGCACGTTCATCATGCTCGCGACCTACGTCATCTTCTACTTCATGACCGCGTTCACGCTCACGTACGGCACGTCCCCGGCGACGGTGGAGCAGGCGGAGACCGCCGCCGAGGCGGCCGGCAAGCCCTTCGATCCCGCGGGCTTCGTCGCGGGGCTCGGTTATGAGAAGAACGAGTTCCTCACCTACCTCATCATCGGCGTCGTGTTCTTCGGCATCTTCACCGTCGTCTCCGGACCGCTCGCGGAGAAGCTCGGGCGCCGGAAGATGCTCATGGGCGTCACGGTGCTCATCGCCGTCTACGGGCTCGCCGTCAACGTGCTCTTCAACGCGGGCACCGTCGGCGTCGTCGCCGCCCTCATCATCGGCTTCACCCTCATGGGTCTGACGTTCGGGCCGATGGCCGCGTACCTGCCCGAGCTCTTCCCCGCCAACGTCCGCTACACGGGTTCGGCGGTGTCGTACAACATGGCCAGCGTCATCGGCGCCGGTCCCGCACCGTTCGCGATGGTCGCGCTGTGGCAGGCCGAGGGCGGCACGATCTTCTGGTGCGGCCTCTACATCGTCGCCGCCGCGTTCCTCACGTTCGTCGCGCTCTACTTCGCGAAGGAGACCGCGGACCTCGACATCGAGGCCGAACTGAGCTGAGTCCCGACTCAGCCGAACGCAGAGCTGAACCCAGCAGAGCAGCACCCAGCGCCGAGGCGGACCCGCAGGTCCGCCTCGGCGCTTCGTGCAACGGTTTGGCAACGACCACCTCGGCGAGGGCCGACGAAACATCGATGTGACACAGGACACGGTACGATTCCTCACAGATGCCGCTCAGAATTCGGTTGCTGAGCGGCGCACATGCGTGTGACATCGCCGTCACCGACGATCTGGGAGGATCCATGAAACGACGCTTGACCATGGCCGCCGTGGCCGCTGGCGCTCTCTTCGCCCTGTCCGCATGCGGAGGTGGAGGATCGGGTTCGGAACCGACGGCCGAGGGCGGGGTTCCCCTCGTCAGCGAAGGACAGCTCACCGTCTGCTCCGACATTCCCTATGAGCCGTTCGAGTTCGTCGAGAACGGCGAGAACGTCGGCTTCGACATCGACCTCGCCCAGGGCCTGGCCGACGACCTCGGCGTCGAGCTCAACGTCATCACGACCGCCTTCGAGGCCATCCAGTCCGGGTCGGCGCTCGACACCGCTCAGTGCGACATCGCCCTGTCGGGCATGTCGATCACGGAGGACCGGAAGACGAAGATGGACTTCTCCGCGCCGTACCTCAAGGACAACCTCGGGCTCATGGCGACGAAGGAGTCCGGCATCAAGGGAATCGCCGACGTCAAGGGCAAGGAGGTCGGCGTGCAGCAGGCGACGACCGGTGAGACCTATGCCCAGGACAACGGCGCCACACCCGTCCAGTTCGAGGATTCGGGGCTGATGACCCAGGCGATCCAGACCGGTCAGGTCGATTCGGTCATCGGCAACATCTCCATCATCTCCACCGCCGTCGCCGCTGACGACAACCTCGTCTTCGTCGAGGAGTACGACACCGGCGAGGTCCTCGGCGCCGCGGTGAAGAAGGGCAATCAGCCGATGCTCGACGCCTTCGGCACGACGATGCAGCGCCTCTACTCCGACGGCGCCTACGACGCCGCCGTCGACAAGTGGTTCGGCGACGTCGCCGATGCCGCGCGGATCCCCGAAGCGGATCGGGCGGCGACGACTCCCTGACGCCCAGCCACGAGGCCCGGTCGGCGTGATGCCGGCCGGGCCTCGACAGGTTCCCGTTCACCGACACCGCATGCGGCCCACCCTGCCGGATGCATGAGGGCTCCTCACAACGGGCCCAGAATTCTGGAGGCACTTTGGCTCTCAGCGTGCGCCAGCGCGAGCGAACATCCCGCGGCATCCAATACGGCATCCTCATCGTCGCCGTCCTTCTCGCCGTCTTCCTCGCCGACTGGCAGACGATCTACCTCAAGTTCTTCAATCCCGACGTGATCGCGGCGCAGTTCCCCGAGATCATCACGACTGCGCTCGTCAACACGATCATCTACACGGCGCTCGGGTTCGTGCTCGCGCTGTCGCTCGGGATCCTCCTCGCGCTCATGAAGATCTCGTCGGTCGCTCCCTACCGGTGGATCGCGACGGCCTACATCGAGCTCTTCCGCGGCGTGCCCGCCCTCCTCGTCTTCCTCGCGTTCGGCTACGCGGTGCCCTACGCGTTCGGCATCCGGATGGACACGTATGTCACCGTGATGCTCGCGCTCGGCATCGTCGAGTCCGCCTACATCGCCGAGACGATCCGCGCAGGGCTCCAGGCGGTGCCGAAGGGCCAGTACGAGGCGGCGCGGTCGCTGGGCATGTCCCACACGCGGGCGATGGTCACGATCGTCATCCCGCAGGCGTTCCGCATCATCCTGCCGCCGCTGACGAACGAGATCATCCTCATGACGAAGGATTCCTCGCTCATCTACATCCTCGGACTCACCGCCTCCCAGTACGAGCTGACGAAGTTCGGCAGAGAGGCGATCTCCAATCCGGAGGCGGGGCTGACACCGCTCGTCGTCGCCGGTGTCTGCTATCTCGTCATCACGGTCCCGTTGGGGATCCTCGCCCGGCGCTTCGAGTCGCGCACCGCCAAGATCAAGAAGTAGGACGATATGTCGATTGCATCGAAACCGACCGAGGACATCCACGCCGAAGGGTGCACGATCACCGGCCTGCACAAGTCCTACGACGATGTCGAGGTGCTCAAGGGCATCGATCTCGACGTCAAGCCGGGTCAGGTGGTCTGCCTCATCGGGCCCTCAGGATCCGGGAAGTCGACCCTGCTGCGCTGCGTCAATCTGCTCGAGCAGCCCAACGCCGGGACGATCACCGTCGCGGGCTACGACGCGACGGACCCCGACGTCGAGATCAACAGTCTGCGCCGACACGTGGGCATGGTGTTCCAGGCATTCAACCTCTTCCCGCACCTGACGGTCATGGACAACTGCACGATCTCGCAGCGCCGGGTGCTCAAGAGGGGCAAAGCGGAAGCGGAGCGGATCGCCCTCGACCGTCTCGCACAGGTGGGGTTGGAGGGCTTCGCCGAGCGCTACCCCGATCAGCTCTCCGGCGGCCAGCAGCAGCGCGTCGCGATCGCCCGCGCGCTCGCGATGGACCCCAACCTCATGCTCTTCGACGAACCGACCTCAGCGCTCGACCCGGAGACCGTGGGCGATGTCCTCCAGGTCATGCGTCGCCTCGCCGAGGCGGGGATGACGATGGTCGTCGTCACCCACGAGATGGAGTTCGCCCGCCAGGTCGCCGATCGTGTCGTCTTCATGGACGGCGGGGTCGTCGTCGAGGAGGGCCCCGCCAGGGACGTCATCGGCAATCCGCAGGAGCAGCGGACGAAGGACTTCCTCTCCCGCGTCCTCCACCCGGGACAGCTGGAGTAGCAGACGTGAGCAGCTGGGACCCGACGAGTCAGGGCGTCCTCACGCTGCCGTCGGGTCGATTGGTTCGCGGGCGCTCCCTGGCGCGGTCGAGACGCGCCGCTGCAGATGACCGACCGGAGGCTGCGGACTTCGAGCTCATCCTCCTCGGCAGGCAGCGCGAGTTCGAGTCGGAGACGCATGGTCCCGCGCCGGCGATGGATCTGCGGTGGGTGGCATGGCCCGATTTCGCCCTGCCGAAGGACCGGGACGATGCCGCGGATGCCTTCGTCGAGTGCTGGAGGCGAGCGGAGTTCGAGCGCGTCGGCATCGCCTGCAGCGGTGGGCGCGGGCGCACCGGGACCGCACTGGCGTGTCTGGCGGTCCTCGACGGGGTGCCTCCCGCCGAGGCGGTCGCCTTCGTCCGCACCCACTACGATGTCCGCGCCGTCGAAACCCCGTGGCAGCGCCGCTTCGTCGAGCGATTCGACCTCAATGGCACCGACTGACGCCGAGACCACCACTTAACTCCGAGACCGCCGGTTATAGGTGGCGGTCTCGGTGCGGAGTGGTGATCTCGATGAGGCAAGCGCTTTGAGCTCTGCCTTGATCTCCATGAACGGCTGGGCGCGGAAGAGGTCTCCCCATACGAGGTTGAACACCCGCAGCCCCGAGTTGAGCAGCTTCATGTGACGCTCGTGGTTCTTCGCACTCGCCCGGTCGGGCCCGCCCTCGTTGAGGAAGTACTTGCCCAGCCCGTGGAACTCGACGACGAGCGGCAGAGTCTCGTGTCGGAAGTCGTTGCGGGCGATCCAGGAGCCGCTGGCATCAAACGAGTCGACCTGCGGAATCATGCCGGTGATTCCGAAGCGGTGGAACCTGACCGCGCACAGCGCTTCGCCCGCTGATTCGTGCAGCGGGCTCGCCAGTTCGAGCGCCAGCTGCGCATTCCTGCACCCCCTGCCGCCGAGGCGGATGCCGCTCGTCAGTGACTCCTTCGACACCTTCCCCTCGCGCAGAGCCTGGGAGATGAAGGGGACCGAGACATCGCTCGGATAGTCATGGGCAAGGTCGAGGAGCGTCCGCCTCATCGACGTCACGGGGAGGTCGCCGACGCGGGCACGATCGGCAGATGCGACTTCACGATTCCGGTAGTGGACAGTCGGCTTCCTCTTCCCATACCCGGACCGGATGAGCTCGGCCGCTGTCGTCGTGGGAAACGGCGGATCGAGTCCGTGGATGATGGCTGCCGAGACGTGGGAGAAGAAGCTCCCCGGAAGCAGTTCCCGCGCGTAGGAGCGGATGAGCGTCTTGAGCTGCTCCGTGCTGTCACGGATGTCCCCGAAGGTCTGCGGGTACGGATGCCCCGACGCCTCATGGATCTCGTGGAGGACTTCATGGGCCGTGTTCTCGCATGGCTTCTTGAGCACGAACCAACCGCGCCGAACTCTGCCGATGCACTCGTCGAACGTGTCGGCCCCGACGCCGAGGTCGCGCAACTCACTCGAGCTGAACACAGTGACCATGAACTCACAATAGCCACCAAACAGCTTCAAATGAATGCAAGCACCACATAAAATTTCTGAGCCCCCATCGAGACCACCGCTTCGTGCCGAGACCACCGGTTATAAATGGCGGTCTCGATGCCAAGCGGTGGTCTCGGCAATTCAGCGAGCCACAGCCATGCGCGTCATCGTCACCCCTCCTCGATGGCGCTCATGGGTCTCCTTCCTCATCGAGACCACCACTTAACGCCGAGACCGCCGGGCAGAAGTGGCAGTCTCAGCGCAAAGTGGTGGTCTCGGCAATTCAGCGAGCCACAGCCATCCGCGTCATCGTCACCCCTGAGTCGCCGACCGCGCCCGCGTGGACTTCCTCGAAGCCAGCACGCTCGTAGAGTCCGTGGTTGTTCGGGTTCGTCGTCTCCAGCCATGCGCCCTCTGCACCGAACTCGCGAAGGCCGGCCTCGATGAGTGCCGTCCCGATTCCCTCCCCTCGACGATCGGCAGTCACTGCCAGATCGTGGAGATACGGACCGCTCGGCAGCGCCGAGTCTCCGCGAGCCTCACGCATCCCTTCCGCGAGCGCTCTCAGCTTGTCTCCCAAGAGCAGCCGCGCGATACCGGACGCACTGGGCAGAGTCAGTCCTGGAGAGCCCTTGTCGGGGATGCGCCACACGGCGACACCGACGACCGCGCCCTCATCGACAGCGACATGCCCGGCGCTCCGAGCGGCATAGGATTCGACACTCGGCCAGTAGAAGGTCGCGATCGCGTCAAGGCGTTCACTGGCCTCCCACTACTCGGCAGGAAAGAGCCACTCGAGGAGGGGGTCCGCGGCGAAGGCACGAGTGATCGTCGTGCGCGCTGCCGCAGCGTGCGACGCGTCAATCCGCGTGTACTCCATGGTGCTCATGGGTCTCCTTCCTCATCGAGACCACCACTTAACGCCGAGACCACCGGTTATAAGCGGCGATCTCGGCGCGGAGTGGTCGTCTCGGCGGCGGAGGCGCCAGGTGCCGCCTCAGCGGCCGCTGTACTCCGCGATGATCTGATCCGAGGCCTTCTCGCTGACCATGTAGACGGCGCTGGCGATGAAGTAGCCGGGGATGTCGGGGAAGACGCTCGCGTCGACGACGCGCAGGCCCTCGACGCCCCGCACCCGCAGGTCCCCGTCGAGCACCGCCAGCGGATCGTCAGCGGTGCCGATCTTCGCGGTGCCGCACGCATGGTGGCCCCAGGCCTCGGCCATGACGTGGTCGCGCAGCTTCTCCCGGGTGTCCGCCTCGGCGCCGGGGACGAGCTCGCGGACGATGCGGGTGTTCTCGATGTTCGAGGCGATCTCCCGCGCGAGCTCGATCCCGTCGACGACGCCGTCAAGGTCGGTCTCCCAACCCTCGGATCCCTCGTCGAAGTAGCGCATCCGGATGTCGGGGACATCCCGGGGATCGGCCGAGCGCAGCCGCACGGACCCTGCGCGATCCCGCGTCCAGCCCTTGAGCACGAGCAGGCTCATCCGGTTGTGGTGGGGCTTCGCGTCGTACGAGTAGTTCGGGTAGTACCCGTGGAAGTCCGCGGCGAGGGAGAAGACGATGACATCGGTGCCGTCGTCGGAGGCGGCACTCGTGCGGGCGACGAGGGCCGCGAGCGACCCGTTCGTCGAATACGGGCCGCCGCGGTCGTCCTTCCACTCCTTCATGAGGTGGTCATCGGGTTCCCCCGGTGCGGGCAGGTCGAGCGTCGACCCGTCGAAGATCGGGAAGTCGGCGTCGAGCTCGTTGACGACCGAGACCTCGTAGCGGTCGTGGAGGTTCTCCCCCACCCCCGGCAGGTCGACGACGACGGGGATGCCGAGCTCCCGCAGCTCGGCGGCCGGACCAATCCCGGAGAGCTTGAGCAGCTGCGGGGTGTTGAACGCCCCGCCGGCGATGATCACCTCGCGGCGGGCGCGCACGATGCGGGCCGCCGGCGACGCCTCCGCGGACCGGCGTTCCTCCGGGGTCGCCCGGTAGAGTCCGGCACCGGGCAGGTACTCGACCCCGACGGCCCGGGTGCCGTCGAGGACCACCCGCGTGGCCAGCGCATCCTCGATGATCGTCAGGTTCTCCGGGTGGGCATCCCGCGCAGCGAGCAGCCGTTCCCGGGCGCCGTTGCGGTGCCCGCCGCCGGCGGCGACGGGCACGAACGACATGCCCTGGTACTCCGGCGGGGTGTCGGCGGCGTTGATGTCACGCGGCAGGGACACCTCGGCGGGGATGTCGAACCTCTCCCGGCTCGTCGCCTCGGTGGCGTTGATGATGTCGAGGAACCGCGGTTCGCGACCGGCGATCGCCGGATCCGCCCGGGTCATCGGCAGCCATCCGCCGTGCCCGTGGTGCGCCTTCCGGTCGCGCTCGGCCTCGGTGTCGCCGGGCAGGGGACGGGCGTCGACGCCCTGCCAGTCCTCGATGCGCTCGAAGATCGTCCGCATGTGCGCACTGCCCCAGGTCTCGTCCCCGGTCAGCGACGCCAGGGCATCCCAGTCCCGCGGCTGCGGAGCGATGTGGACGAGGGCGCTGACCGCCGTGCTGCCGCCGAGCGTGCTACCCCGCGGATAGAGGATCCCGCCCTCCTCGTCGACCCACTTCGAATCGCGTGCTCCGCGGTCGGGATCGTCGTAGTGGGAGACGAAGAAGTTCCACACCATGTCGACGTCCTCGCTGGCATAGGCCTGCATGACGGGGATGTCGTAGTACCGGCACCGGTGATCGCGGCCGGCTTCGAGGACGATGACGCTGAAGCCCGCCGCGGCGAGGTTGGCGGCGAGCGGTCCGCCGCCCGCCCCCGACCCGACGACGACGAAATCGGCGGTCGTCTCAGGGGCGGCGGTGTCCGTCACTGGAGGTAGTTCTCGACTTCGCTGACGGGACGCTCCTTCGCGAGGTTGGGATCGCGTCCGGCGTCGCGCTCCCCCTGCCGCTGGCGGAGGAGATCCCAGAGCTGATCGAGCTCGCCCTCGAGCTGGGCGATGCGCTGGTGCTCCTGCTCCTCGGTGATTTCACCGGCACCGAGGCGGCGGCGCAGTTCGCGCTCCTCCTCGACGGCGTCGTTGATCTGCTGATGGATCGACTTGTCACTGGCCATGACGGAACCTTTCGTGGGTGGGGGCGCTCAGCGGTGGACCTTGTCCATCCAGTCCGCGGGAACACGGCCTGCCGGCCCGGGCACCGGCTGGGATTCGGGGTGAGACTCCGGCGGCGCGAGCTCGGGTCCGTCGAAGACCTGCTCGGTGCGGAAGTCGTAGAACCACGTCTCGCCCGGCTCGTAGCTGCGGATGACCGGGTGCGAGGTCTCCGCGGCGTGCTTGCTCGCATGCTGCGACGGAGAGGTGTCGCAGCACCCGATGTGACCGCAGGCCGCGCACCGGCGCAGGTGCACCCACCAGCCGCCCGTGGCTTCGCATTCGACGCATCCGGGTCCGGAGGGCGGAACCGCGGTGTCGATGTCTCCGGGTTCGAGTTGAATGTCCATGCACCGAGTATGGCACAAGTCACACTGATTTCAGCCGGTCGTCTCCGACTCCCCGGCGACCTCCGCGAGGATGACCCGATAGCCCAGTCGCGCGTCGTAGCCGTGGATCTCCCGGGTGTCGAGCGCGGACATGAAGTCGAGCACCTCGGCGGTGATGACCTGACCGGGCACGAGCACCGGGAAGCCGGGCGGATACGGGGTGACGAACCCGGCCGAGACGGGGGTCTCCCCGGCGTCGACGCGGCGACGCAGCTCGTGCGGGAGGACGTACTCGACCGACTTCTGCCGCAGACCCGCGTAGTACGCGGACCGCAGATCCCCGTCGGGCAGCTGCGCCTCGGGATCCTCGGCCGGCACCTCGGCGGCGTATTCCGGGGCGAAGGCGCTGAAGTCGGGCAGCGGCGGCATCACGGCGGCGAGTTCCGTCGCCGCGTTCGCCCGGGTGAGCGCGTGCGGGTCGGAGAACTTCTCGGCGATCTTGACGAGCACCTCGATGAGGTAGGCGACGGCCGACCGGGAGGTGCCGATGTTCGTCATGAAGAGCACGGTGTTCCGGCTCGTCTTGTTGACCTGGATCCCGTAGCGGTCCATGAGGTATTCGTGTTTGAACGTGTCCCCGTCGACGCCGGTGCCGGTGATCTCGATGGTGATCCGGCTCGGGTCGACGACGAACTCGTCCGTCGTCCACGCGCTCCAGAACGTCCCGAGGCCGTCGCGCAGCGGCATCGACCGCGTCGTCTCCCGGTACTCGGCGGGGATGAGGTCCTTGGCGGTGAGCACGCGGAACGTCTTCTTCAAAAGCGGGTGCCGGGCCACCGCCGAGGCGAGGCTGACGGCGAGGTCGAGCTGCTTCTGGACGAGCGCGAAGCCCTCCATCTCGACCTGCCGGCGACCGAGGTCGAGGGAGGCGAGGATCTGATAGTTCGGCGACGTCGAGGTGTGCGTCATGTACGCCTCGTGGAAGGCCTCCTCGGCGCCTGCCCCGAACTCCTGGTCGTAGACGTGGATCATCGACCCCTGCCGCAGCGCGGTGAGCGTCTTGTGCGTCGACTGCGTCGCATACACCCGGATCGTCGCGTCCGGCGGGGCGAGCAGGGTCTCGTTCAGCCACACCTCGTCCGGCGCCGGCTCCCCGGTGACCGGGTCGAACAGCCGCTTCCGCTGCTCCCGGTACGCGGCGTCGTGGGCGTTCGTCCGCAGGTTCTCATCGAGCCGCTCGGCCGCGACCATCGCGGTGCGCTTGCGGGTGACGGGATGGAAGCGGGCGAAGGCGAACCACGCCTCGTCCCAGAGGAAGACGAGGTCGGGTTTGATCGCGAGGCATTCGGCCATCACCCGCTCGGGGTCGTAGACGATGCCGTCGAACGTGCAGTTCGTCAGCGTGATCATCCGCACCTCGTCGAGGCGACCGGCGGCCCGGTAGTCGAGGAGGAGCTGCTTGATCCGCGACAGCGGCACCGCGCCGTAGAACGCGAAGTCGTTGAGCGGGTAAGCCTCGAGGTAGGCGGCCCGGGCCCCGGTGAGCATGAGCGCGTGATGGTGGGACTTGTGGCAGTTGCGGTCGACCATGACGACCTCGCCGGGGGCGACGACGGCCTGGTGGACGATCTTGTTCGCCGTCGACGTCCCGTTCGTCACGAAGTACGTGCGCTTCGCGCCGAACGCGCGGGCGGCCAGGGACTGCGCCTTCTTCAGGGTGCGCACCGGGGCGAGCAGGGAGTCGAGTTCGCCCGAGGTCGCGCTCGTCTCGGCGAGCAGCAGGTTGAGTCCGTAGAAGTCGACGAAGTCGCTGATCCACTTCGACCCGACGACCGATCCGCCGCGGGAGACCGGCAGGGCGTGGAAGACCCCGGCGGGGCGCCGGGCGTGCTCCTGGATCGCGGCGAAGAACGGGGTGTCGTAGAGGTGCTGGACGCGGCGGAGCAGGGAGAGGTGGAGCTCGAACTGGTCCTCCCGGCGGAAGACGCGGCGGAAGCGGTGGGTGAGCGCCCCGGCGAGGCTCTCGATGTGCGCCCCGGCCATGAGGTAGAGGTCGAGTTCGGGGCGGATGCCGGCGAGCGTGTCGGCCAGCCGCAGCACCCGGCGCACCGAGTTGAGCGGGCTCATCGGGCCGGTCGGCGACGACGTCGTCCCCTCGTGGGCGTAGGCCACGGCGGTGCGGAGGTCACGGCTGAGCACCTCGCGGGTGCGGTCGGTGAACCCGGGCCGGATGACGCACGCGAGCAGGTTGGGGTTCGTCAGGGCCGCGACGACGGCGTCATCGGCGGTGGGGACGATGACGTAGTCGTAGATGAACTGGTCGGAGGGGCTGCGAAGCTTGAGCAGGTCGGAGTGGAGTTCGTCGCGCCCGCCCTCGGTCGTCTCGTCGACGATGAGGACCTCGAACCGGGGACGCTGGTCCTGCCGGTCGCGCAGCTCGTTGCGCTCCTCCTCGGTGAGCTCGTCCTCGAGGAGGTCGGGCACCGTCGTCCCGCGCAGCCGGTTGACCGCGCGGGTGATCATGTCGTGGGCCCGGTCGAACTCGCCGTCGGAGAGGAGCTCGGCGATCTCCTCGACGTAGCGCTGCCCGAACCCGCCCCAGTAGAGCTCGATGGTCTTCAGCGACCGCAGGGACCGCCACACCTCGCCGTCGGCGGCGATCATCGAGAAGTCCCCGCCGCTCATCACGAGGCGCTTGATCGCGTACTTGAGGTACTCCCACGCGTCCGAGCGCAGCCGCCACGTGCTCGCCGGCATCCCCGGGTCGCGTTCGAGCTTCGCCTTCTCCGGTCTCGTCAGGAACCCCGGTCGCAGCGGCGTTCGCGCACCTCCTCCGGAAGCCGACGGTTCGGGCGTGAAGATCGCCCGCCCCGGAAGATCGTCGGAGTCGATGCCGGTCATGCTGGAGCCTCCTGGCGTGGTGCGAAATCCGTTGTGCTGACGATCATACGGCCTGCCCTCATCCGTTTCGCCACCGCGGTGCCCACTTGAGACGAAAGAGTGATAAGCATGAGGAATGGATACATCGGAGTCGCTGTCCGCCGGCCACCTCATCGTCCGCGAGCTCGAGGCCCACGGCGTCCGCCGCGCCTACCTCGTCCCGGGCGAGTCCTACCTCGACGTCCTCGACGGACTCCACGATTCGCCGATCACCCCGATCGTCTGCCGCCAGGAGGGCGGGGCCGGGTACATGGCCGTGGCCGAGGGGCGGATGACCGGGGTCCCGGGGGTCGCGATGGTCACCCGCGGTCCCGGCGCCGCGAACGTCATGGCCGCCGTCCACACAGCCCACCAGGACGCGACCCCGCTCGTCGTCTTCGTCGGCCTCATCCCCACCTCCCACCGCGGTCGGGAGTCCTTCCAGGAGTTCGACCTCACCGGGTGGTTCGGCTCGACGACGAAGAAGGTCCTCGTCCTCGATGATCCGGACAAGGCCGCCGAGGTGGTCGCCGACGCCCTGCACACCGCGGTCACCGGCCGGCCGGGTCCCGTCGTCGTCGGCCTGCCCGAGGAGGTGCTGACCCAGCGCACGACCGCCTCGGCGCTGCCGCCCCTGACCGTCGGGGTGCCCGCCCCCGACGACGGCGACCTCACCGAGGTGCGAGCCCGCATCGATCAGGCCGAGCGTCCCGTCCTCATCATCGGCGGGGAGGACTGGCCGCAGGCCACGGCCGAGCGCATCGCCCGCTGGTCGGCCGACCGGGGTCTCGGGGTGCTCGGCACGTTCCGCGCCTACGACGGGATCGACCATGACAGCCCGAACTTCCTCGGCATCCTCGGGTACGGGGCGGCCCCGGTGGCCGAGCGGGTGTTCGCCGAGGCCGACCTCCACATCTTCCTCGGCTGCGTCCGCACGGACGTCGCCACCGACGGGTTCACGCTCGGCACGGAGCAGAAGACGATCGTCATCGGCCCCGACCCCGATGCTCACGGTCACTTCGGGCGCCTCGATGAGCACATCGTCACCTCGGTGAGCCGGTTCGCCGCCCGACTCGTCGCCGCGGACGGGACCCCGGACTACGCGGTGACCGCAGACGGCGACGTCAACGAGGTTGCGGACGGGGAGTCCGGCGGCGCGGCCGCGCCCGAGCTCCCCGCGTGGATCACCGCGGCCCGCGCCGAGCTCGAGGCGTGGCGGGTGCCGAGGACCGCGCCGGCCGAAGCGAAGGCAGGCCCCGGCTTCGTCGACATGGACGAGGCGTTCACCCACGTCAGGGAGCTGCTGCCGGAGGATGCGATCGTCACCTACGGGGCGGGGAACTTCTCCGGGTGGGCGACGCGGTTCCTGCCCACGCACTCCTTCCCCTCGGCACTCGGGCCGCGCAACGGCTCGATGGGCTTCGGGGTGCCGGCCGCCGTCGCCGCGGGACTCGTCGCCCCCGACCGAACGATCTTCTGCATCGCCGGGGACGGGGACTTCCTCATGAACGGCCAGGAGCTCGCGACGGCCGCGCAGTACGGGATCGACCTCACGATCGTCGTCAACGACAACTCCGTCTACGGCACGATCCGCGGCCACCAGGACCGCGACTACCCGGGCCGGGCGACGGGCACCGCACTGGACAACCCCGACTTCGCGGCGATGGCCACGGCGTTCGGCGGACTCGGCATCAGGGTCGAGCGGACCGCGGACTTCCGCGAGGCCTTCGCCGCCGCGCTGGACCACCGGGGCCCGGCGCTCGTCCACTGCGTCACCGACCCCGCGATCCGCGGTGCCCGGCTGTGATGGCAGACTCGAGGAGACCGGGTCACCGGTGACAGCGACGTCCACGACGAAGGCAGCCCCATGAGAATCGACGCGATCTTCACGGATCTCGACGCCCACACCCTCGACCCCGCCCGCCGCCGGGCGACGAAGATCGGGGTCTTCGCCGGTCGGATCGTCGGCGTCGACGAGGAACTCGACGGCGTCACCGCCGACCGCGTCGAATCGCTCGGCGGGGCGACCGTGCTGCCGGGCTTCAACGACGTCCACTGCCACACCACGTGGTTCGGTCTCACGCTCGCCTCCGTCGACGTCACGGCGATGCCCGGGGGCCTGCCCGACGTCTACGCGGCACTCGAGCAGGCGGCGGCGACGACACCCGAGGGCGAATGGATCGAGGCGACCGGCTTCGCCCACCGCGACTACGACGGGCAGTACCCGGAGCTGGCCCGCCTCGATGCGATCACCGGCAGTCGGCCCCTCTTCATGCGCCAGACCTCTGGGCATGCGGCGATCGTCAACACCGAGGCGATGCGCCGGGCGGGCATCCTCGACCGAGGCTTCACCGACCCGGTCGGCGGGAAGGTCGTCCGCGACGCCGCCGGCCACCCGACGGGACTCGTCGAGGAGACCGCGCAGGGCCTCGTCCAGGACCTCATCCGCCCGTATTCGCTCGACACGATCGTCGAGGCCCTCGATCTCGCGACGACGCAGTACGCGAAGGAGGGCATCACCTCGTTCGGGGAATGCGGCATCGCCTACGGCTGGATCGGCCACTCCCCCATCGAGATCTCCGCGTATCTGCGGGCGCGCGAGGAGGGGCGGCTGCGGGCCCGGGCGCAGCTGATGCCGCAGGCCGACGGCCTCCACGCGATCGCCGCGAACCCGGCCGACGGCTTCGGGATCGGCCTCGACGCAGGACTGCGCACCGGCCTCGGCGACGACATGATCAGCATCGGCCCGGTGAAGTTCTTCATGGACGGGGCGATGAGCGGGGAGACCGCCGCCCTGCGGGAGAACTACGCGGGCCGCGATCATCGCGGGTATCTCCAGGCCGACGCCGAGGTGCTGCGCCGCCAGATCCTCGACACGTACGCCTCCGGGTGGTCGCTGGCCGTCCACGCGATCGGCGACGCCGCCGTCGATGCGGCGATCGCGAACATCGTCGAAGCGCAGACGCTGCACGGCAGGCGGGCGGTGCCCAACCGCATCGAACACGCGGGACTCGTCCACGACGAGCACCTGGCGACGCTCGCCGAGCACGGCATCGCGGTGACCCCGCAGGCCGCGTTCGCCGAGGCGATCGGCGACGGGATGAACCGGTCGCTCGGACCCGAGCGCCGCCGCCTGCTCTACCGGGCGAAGTCGTTCGTCGACGCCGGGGTCCTGCTGCCCGGCAGTTCGGATCGCCCGTGCGCCGACGGCACGGCGCTGCGCGGCATCGAGGCCTTCGTCACCCGCGCGACCCGGGACGGCGACGTCATGGGTGCAGCGAGCGAGCGGCTCACCCCCGCCGAGGCGGTCGCCGCCTACACCTCGGTCGCCGCCGTCGCCTCGGGGCAGGGTGCGGACAAGGGCACGCTGACCCGGGGGAAGCTCGCCGACTTCGTCGCCCTCGACGCCCATCCCGCCGAGGTGGCCCCCGACGAGATCGCCGCCATCCCCGTCCGCGCGACCGTCCTCGGCGGCGCGTTCACCCACGACGCTCGGTAGCTCAGCGGGGCGGGAAGTCGAGGTCGGTGAGGACCGTCTCGAGGATGCCGAGGCCCTTCTCGAGGTCGTCCTCGCTGATGTTGATCGGCGGGACGACGTGGATGCGGTGGTAGTTGCTGAACGCGACGAGGCCGTGCTTCTTGAGGGCGGCGAGCACCGAGGCGACCTCGGGTGAGCCGCCGCCGTAGGGGGCCAGCGGCTCCTTCGTCTCCTTGTCCCAGACGAGTTCGATCGCCCAGAACGCCCCGGTCCCGCGGACCTCGCCGACGTGCTTCGAGCTCTCCGCGATCTGCCGCAGGCGGGGTCCGATGATCTCCTCGCCGATCCGGGCGGCGTGGGCGATCATGCCCTCGTTCTCGATCGCGTCGATCGTCGCGACCGCGGCCGCGCACGCGAGCGGATGCCCGGAGTACGTCAGACCTCCGGGATAGGCCACCTCGGCGAAGGTGTCGTAGATGGCATCGTCCATGATGACGCCGCCGAGCGGGACGTACCCGGAGTTCACGCCCTTGGCGAAGGTGATGATGTCGGGGACGATGTCGAAGTGCTCGAAGGCGAACCACCTGCCGGTGCGGCCGAAGCCGGCCATCACCTCGTCGGCGATGAGGACGATGTCGTGGGCGTCGGCGAGCGCCCGCACGCCCTGCATGTACTCCGGGCTCGGGATCATGATGCCCGCGGTGCCGGGGATCGATTCGAGGACGATCGCGGCGATCGTCGACGGGCCCTCGAGTTCGATCGTGCGCTCGAGGTGGCGCAGGGCGCGCTCGGTCTCCTCCGCCTCGGTGGTCGCGGCGAACTCGGAGCGGTAGAGGAAGGGCCCGAAGAAGTGGACGACACCGGAATCGCCGAGGTCGTTCCTCCACCGCCGCGGATCGCCGGTGACGTTGATCGCCGTCTGCGTGCCCCCGTGGTACGAGCGGTAGCGGGAGAGGACCTTGTGCCTGCCGGTGTGGAGGCGGGCCATGCGGATCGCGTGCTCGTTGGCGTCGGCCCCGCCGTTGGTGAAGAAGACGTGGTCGAGGCCGGCCGGGGTGCGCTCGGTGATGAGGCGGGCGGCCTCCGAGCGCGCGGCGTTGGCGTAGGCGGGGCTGATCGTGCAGAGCAGATCGGCCTGGTCCTTGATCGCGGCGACGACCTTGGGATGCTGGTGGCCGATGTTCGTGTTGACGAGCTGGGAGGAGAAGTCGAGCAGCGGCCGGCCCTGACCGTCGTAGATGTACGAGCCCGCCGCGCGGGAGACGGTCATCGGGTCGAGCGTCCTCTGCGCCGACCACGAATGGAAGACGTGGGCCCGGTCGAGGTCGTAGGCGCGGGCGGATTCGTCCCTGATCTCCGCGAGCTCCGCGTCGCTGAACTGCTCCATGATCGTCACCTCTCGCGCTCGTCCGGGCCCCTGACCGGGGCACGCGGCGCAGCCTCGGCGCCGCCTACGCTCAAGGGTAGAGCACTGGGAGGCCAGGTCCGCGGACTACAGTGAACCTCATGCCCTACCGGACGATCGCGCGCCCCGCCGCAGCAGAGATCGAGATCAGGAAGTCCCGGTTCCTCGGCCTCATCGCCCCGGTGGAGACCGAGGCGCAGGCGCGGGAGATCATCGCCGCCCGCCGCGCGGAGCATCCGAAGGCCCGCCACCACTGCACGGCGTTCATCCTCGATCCCGATGCGCGCACGCAGCGCTTCAGCGATGACGGGGAGCCGGCGGGCACGGCGGGCGCCCCGATCCTCGACGTCCTCGCCGGCCGCGACCTCACGTACGTCCTCGCCGTCGTCACCCGGTACTTCGGGGGAACCCTGCTCGGTGCGGGCGGGCTCGTGCGCGCCTACGGGCAGGCCGCCTCGGCGGCGGTCGATGAGGCATCGATCATCACGAAGCAGGAGCTCGTGCCGGTGCGGGCGACCGTCGACTACGCGCAGGCGAACGTCCTCGAGCGCGCGGCAGGGGTCCGCGGCTGGTCGGTGCGGGCGGAGTACGGCGCGGAGGTGACGCTCGACGTCCTCGTCCCCGTCGCCGAGGTGGATCCGGCCCTGACGATGTTCGCCGACCTCACAGCGGGGCGGGCCCAGCCAGAGGTCGGCGATGTGGAGTGGGTGTGAGGCTGTCGCCCCAGTGTTTCTGCTCGGTGGTTCTGCTCAGTCGAGCGCGGCGATCTTCGCGACCTGCGCGTTCGTGAGCATGACGAGGTCCTCGGGTCGGATCTCGATCTCGAGGCCGCGGCGGCCGGCGGAGACGAAGACCGAGGCGTGCTCGAGCACGGTGCGGTCGATGACGACGGGCACGGCGTGGCGCTGCCCGAACGGGGAGACTCCGCCGACCGGGTAGCCGGTGCGACGCTCGGTCTCCGCGACCCCGGCCAGCTGCGCCTTCTTCGCGCTGCGCGCCGAGGCGAGGGCCTTGAGGTCGAGCTGTCCCGAGACGGGGACGAGAGCGGTGACGGGCGCGCCGTCGACCTGGATCATCAGGGTCTTGAAGACCTGGTCGGACCCGACGCCGAGCTTGTCAGCGGCTTCCGAGCCGTAGCGCCGGGTGGCGGGGTCGTGCTCGAAGCTGTGCAGGCTGTAGTCGATGCCCGCGAGATTGAGAACGCGAACGGCCGGGGTAGCCGCGCTGGCCGATTTGGATGCAGATGCAACTGTCATAAGGGGGTCGTGCCTCCTGCCCGCGGGTCGAGAGGGAGACGCAGAGCGCGACTGCCGGAGCCTCGCGCTCTTCCCAGCTCGATACGGACGGAATGTTGTATCGGTTACTGATTGGGTACCCGCCCACAATAGGCGAACCGTCAAGCCCAGCGCCAATCAATGAAGGCAAACCGAACTTGCCGGTAGCGAGCCTTCGTCCAGCTCACACGGGATCATCGCGTTCGGGCACCTTGTCAGCCGGCCTCACCCCCAACCGATTTCGTGGAGCCGGTCGTCGTCGATGCCGTAGAAGTGGGCGATCTCGTGGACGATCGTGATGACGAGCTGCTCGCGGAGGTCGTCGCGGTCCCGGGCGAAGGCGATGAGGTTGTCGCGGTAGAGGAAGATCGTGTCCGGCATCTCGAGTCCGCTCTGACCGCGCTCGCCGATCGGGATCCCGTGATAGAGGCCGAGCAGGGTGCGGCTGCCGTCCTCGGGACGGTCCTCGACGAAGAGGGCGACGTTGTCGAGTTCGTCGGTGACTCCGGCAGGCAGCGATTCGACCGCCTCCTCGAGGATGGCATCGAATTCCTCGTCGCTCAGCTGCTCCATGGCCCCGATCCTAACGGGCGGATCTGACACGGGAATCCGGGTGCGTGAGGCCCGCGAAACGGGCCGGGATTCTGTGACGGAGGACACCGCGATCTGTTTTGCATTCTCCGAAAAGGTTGGGATAAGCTTAACGTCGTTGCCCACGGGGAATCCGAGAGCAAACTAGGCCCCCATCGTCTAGAGGCCTAGGACACCGCCCTTTCACGGCGGCGACACGGGTTCGAATCCCGTTGGGGGTACGGTGTAGGATCGAAAGGTCTGTCACCACAACAGCAAGGCCCTGTGGCGCAGTTGGTTAGCGCGCCGCCCTGTCACGGCGGAGGTCGCGGGTTCGAGTCCCGTCAGGGTCGCGGAGCATAAGGCTCTTCTTCGGAAGAGCCTTTGTTTCTCTCGGCATACTTGCGTATGTCGGCGGCCAGGCTCTGTAGCTCAGTTGGTAGAGCGTTCGACTGAAAATCGAAAGGTCACCGGATCGACGCCGGTCGGAGCCACCACCACGAAGAACCCCGCGGATTCCGCGGGGTTCTTCTGTGTCTCAGGGGTGCCCGGATGCGGGTTATAGGCCAAAAAGTGTGTCCGTGCCGGGTGTGTCACCGACGTCGTCCGCCCCATCCTGACTGGATACCGATCCCGTCTTCCCACGAGAACCCCGTGTCATAGACGGCGGGACCTACAGGCTCGGCGACCGGCTCCTTCAGAGGCGTTGTCGCTAGCGTTTTCAGTTGCGACTTCGCCAGAGTCCACGGGTCACTGTGGGCCTGTGTTCGGTCCCATAAGTACCAATCCACGGCTCGTCGTCCGTGGTCTTCAGACAGTCCGCGGTGGTGACGTTTGAGATGCTTGATGCCAGCGTTGATACCGCCTTCTAACGCGTTCGTCGTCTTCGCGATCACGACCCCTTCGTCGGCGGCCTCGAGCCAGGTGAACAGATGGTTCTTCGCGATGAGTTTGGCCAGGAACCCGTGGGCCCGGCGCGTGCGCAGATGCGTGTACCACCATGTCTGCCCGGGCCTGACGTGGGCGGGTCTGCTCGTGCTGGAGCGGGCATAGGTTCGCTGTTTGAGCATACGGTCCCATTTCGCTTCCCATGTCGCGAACTCGGCCAGCCACGCTGCAGCCTGATCCCACGTCTGGACTTTCGACAGGGCCCGGTAGATCGCTTGAAGTTCCTTGTTCGCCGGCAGGGTCGGCGTCCTCGTCAAATGCGTGTTACAGGCGTGCTGGATATGGAAGTAACAGCGTTGGATTCGTGTCTGTGGCCAGAGTCTCTCGATCGTCGTTGTCAACGGCCCGTTGCCATCGACGATGGCGTAGCGGGGTGCAGGGATGGTTGAGATGAGTGCCGTCCAGGACGCGGTCTTTTCGTGGTCGCACCATTGCCAGTCGATGACGTGAGTGCCGGTGTAGGCGATGAGGACGCACCACCCGTTGGTGTAGGTGCCATCGAGCATGATCTGATCATGGATTTCAGAGGTCGGGGACACTGTTGGGTGGATCGTCCAGCACCAGGATGTGCGGCGCCGGAACGTTCGGGGGCTGCCCAGTGGTGTGTGGGCTGGTTGTGGTGCTGGTCCCAGGAGCCAGTCGAGGAAGGCGCGCAGTTCGAATCGTTGTGTCGATCCTCGGCGTTTGGCGCTGCTGGAGGCTCCGCAGGCGGGACACCTGTACCGGGTGGTTCCGGCCTTGGTCGTGCCGTTCTTCTTCAGCGTTGTCTGACAGATCTGACATTTCGGTCGATTGCAAGCACCCTACGAATGCTAAGCGATCAGAGCTAAGCAATCAGGTGATTGTCCTTGGTGTGGCTGGGATCCGGGACGATCACGGACACACTTTTTGGCCTATAACCCCCGGATGCCAGGGGCGTGCCGCTGCCAGGGGCGTGCGGCTGCCATAGGCGCGAGGCTCAGGCACTCGCCTTCGCAGTGACGCTGGCGATGAGCACATCGGCCGACCGCTGGATATGGCACTCGAGGGCATCGACCGCGCGCTCGACATCACGGGCCACCGTCGCCTCGGCGATCTCCCGGTGCTCAGCGGGAACGTCACGGGACTCGTCGACGACGAGCTCGCGCGACCAGTGGACGAACAGCGCCGAGCGCGCCCGCAGGTCCGTCGCCACCTTCGCCAGCGTCTCGCTGCGGCCGCCGGCGAGGATCACCTCGTGGAACGCCCGGTGCACATGCCCCCACTCCTCGGTGATGTGCCCGCCCCCGTCGGTGAAGGCCGTGCGCTCGAGCATGTGGTGAGCCGCGAGCACATCCGACTCCCACGACAGGCTCCCATCGGCGATCGACTCGCGCAGGGCGGCGGCCTCGATGATCCGGCGGGCACGGGTGAGATCCTCGAGCGCTCCGACGGTGAGCTCGGGAACCGAGAAGCCGCGCTGCGGACTCGCGCTGAGCAGCCCGTCCTGGGCCAGTCGGGTCATCGCCTCCCGCAGCACCGAGGCGCTGACGGAGAATCCGCGGGCGATCTCGCCGATGCGCAGCTTCGAGCCCGGGGTGAAGCTTCCGCGCAGCAGCTCGGCGCGCAGGCGATCATAGGCTTCCGCGGAGAGCGTGCTTCCGGCTCGAGGTGCAGGCATAGCGCCAGTATAGATGGAACAGCCATCTGTCGACGTTTGCTGAAAATATCTTTTTTCTCTTGCAATGTCGTGATTCAGCTCATACGGTGGACACCACGCGACGACCGATCGTGGCGCAGAAGTCGGATCAGAGCCTGTGGCATCGCAACGCCGATGCCGGGATGCAAGGAGGCACCATGGCTGATATCGAAGTACCCGTTCTCATCATCGGCGGCGGCGGAGCCGGACTGTCGGCCTCGATGAACCTGTCGAAGCTCGGCGTCGATCACCTGCTCGTCAGCTCGCTGCCCTACACCTCGAAGCTGCCGAAGGCCCACGTGCTCAATCAGCGCACGATGGAGATCTTCGAGGAGGTCGGCGTGGCCCCTGAGGTCGAGAAGCGCAGCACGCCCGCCGAGAACATGAAGGCCACCGGGTGGTACGCCGGCCTCGTCGGCGACCACCGGTACTCCGGGCGCCGACTCGGCCATCTCGAAGTGTGGGGCGGCGGCTACACCGACCCCGACTACATCGCGGCGAGCGCGAAGCGCACGTGCAATCTGCCCCAGATCCGACTCGAACCGCTCCTCCTCGACCACGCCCGAAAGCTCCATCCCGACCCCCGAGGCGTGCGCTTCAATCACGAGGTCACCGCGATCGAGCAGCTCGACGAGGGCGTGCGCGCGACGGTGCTCGACAAGGACACCGACACCGAGTACACCGTGCGCGCCCGCTACGCGATCGCCGCCGACCGCGGGCGCACGATCGGCCCGGCCCTCGGCGTCGGCATGACCGGTCCGACGGACCTCATGATGATGGTCTCCGTCCACTTCTCCGCCGACCTCTCCCAGTCGGCCCGCGACGACGATGTGCTCATCCGCTGGCTCGTCAATCCGGAGTTCGGCGGGTCGTGGTCCTCCGGCGTCCTCGTGGCGATGGGACCGGAGCACTGGGGCACGACCTCGGAGGAGTGGGTCGTGCATCTCGACTACGCGACGCACGACAAGGACGCCCTGAGAGACGATCTCGTCATCGAGCGCCTGTGCACCGTCCTCGGCGTCGACCGCTCGGCGCTCACGGTCCACAAGGTCTCGCCGTGGATCATGGAGGGAGTCGTGGCCGAGAAGTTCCGGGCCGGTGACGTCTTCTTCATCGGCGACGCCGCCCACCGCCACCCGCCGACCGGCGGACTCGGGCTCAACTCCGCAATCCACGACGGGTACAACCTCGCCTGGAAGCTCTCCCTCGTCCTCGCCGGCAAGGCCGACGACTCACTGCTCGACACCTACGAAGCCGAGCGCCAGCCGGTCGATCAGGACAATGTCGACGCCGCGGTCGCCTCGGCGATGAATCACTTCACGATCGACAAGGCGCTCAACCTCTCCCCCGAAGCCTCCGCTGCGGACAACTGGGCCGAACTCGAGCCGATCTGGGACGACTCGCTGCCCAACGCCGCAGAGAAGCGCCACGCGCTCAACAAGGCGATCGGGACGCAGACGATGGAGTTCCGCCATCACAACGTCGAGTTCGGGTATCGGTACGACTCCGCGGCCATCGTCTCCGACGGATCGCCCGACTACTCCCCTATCGACCCCGTGCGGCTCTACGAGCCCTCGACCAAACCGGGCCATCCGCTCCCCCACGCCTTCGTCGAGAAGTCGAACGAGCGCATCGCGCTCGGTGACCTCGTCGCCGGTGGGCACTTCCTCGTCCTCGCCGGCGAGGACGGCCAGGGCTGGGTCGATGCGGCGAACCGCCTGGCCGCCGAGCGCGGCCTGCCGCTGAGAGCGCACACCGTCGGACTCGAGGGCTGCGACTTCGTCGACGTGCGGATGGCGTGGATGAAGAACCGCGGCATCAGCTCCTCAGGCGTCGTCATCGTCCGCCCCGACCGCTACGTCGCCTACCGCTCGGTCGCCGGCGTGCCCGACGCCGACGGCGAGCTCGGAAGGGTCTTCGACTCGCTGCTCGCGGTGACGCCGGGGTCTCAGGGTGCGGGGTCGGCTGCAGGGTCAGGGTCGCGCCTCGGCGCATCCGAGTCGAACGGGGTCGCGGCGGCAGGAGTCAACGGCGTGACTGTCTGAGGACGCTCGAGACGTGGAGAGGGCCCGGTGCGGAGCTTCCTCAACCGCGCCGGCCCCGGACCGGGCGGGCGCGGGACCGGGCGGTCGCGGGAACCGCAGGACCACCTCGGCGAGCTGGGGAGATCCCGGAGATCTCTGCAGGGGATCCGTCCTGCGCGACCGATTCCTCAGCACTTTCCGTTGCCTGTCCCCACCGCCGCGCAACGGTGCAAGAATAAGGATGTACCGACCCGAACCAAGGAGCGACCATGAGCACCGGCGACACCTGGGCAGACGACACCGATCCCGCTGACAACGATTTCCTCACGCAGGACGACGAGTTCGACGAGGAAGAGCTCGAAGAGGACGACGCCGAGCCCACCGGGGTCGACCTCACCGGTCTCGAAGAGACCGCCGACGAAGCCGAGGACGACGCCGAATCGGACGACTTCGACGAGATCGACGACGAGGACAGCGAACCCTACGTCGAACCGGGCGCCGAAGGACCCGAGGGCACCGGCATCGAAGGCGCCGACGACGCCCTCATCGCCGACGCCGGCTGGGACGACGAACAGGACGCCCCTGCGCTCGACGGCGACCTCGACACCGACCCGACGACCGCCGCCGAACAGGGCAACCGCGACGGGGACGACATGGTCTCCTACGGCGACGACGACTCCGAGGTCGCCGAGCTCAGCGGCGACGACCTCGACGTCGACGCCCTCGCCGACGATCACGTCGAAGAGGTCGACGTCATCGACGGCATGCCGGAGACGATCGACAACGCCTACCGGGAGGACTGACCCTCCCCTCCCATCCGCGCGCCCTCTCCCCTCGTTCGCCGAGGTGGGAGGGCGTTCGCATGTCATCGCGGGCTCCGAAAATCGCTGAGCACAGTCAATCTATCGATTTCTGCGTTCGAATCAGTTTCGAGAAACCCATTGACTTCATCTGCGTCGTGAACTACACTAATGTCATTAACCACGTTGACGTGGGAAGACAGGTGAATCCCCGTGACCGACACAACCGAATCAGTCCCCTCCGGAGCCCAGCCTGGCCGAAACAGCCGGCGAATCGACGTCGATCCGGACTCCCGTTTCGCCGCTGCCGTCGACGTCTACTCCGCGTGTGATCGCGCTCAGCTCACCGCGCTCGAGACGACGGCCGCGCTCTTCCACGACGAGGTCATCGACCACCTCAACCTCATGAATCCCGATGCGAACGAACCGTACCGGCACGCGAGCCTGACCGAGACCGCTCGGCGCTTCGCGCGGGCGCGCACCCGCGACGACCAGGCTGATACGGCATCGGACAGTCCCGCTGAGATTGCGGAACGCGATGCCGGCGAGCTCGGCTCTGCGGAACTCCCTGACACGGCATTCCTGCCCGGCTTCCCGCGCTTCCGCGAGACCCAGTCGATCGACGGCTGGGTCCATGCGCACTCCCACGCCGAGGACATCGCGGAGCTCGCGACCATCCTCGGCAACTCGATCACCACGACCTACACCCACATCACCACGGCGATGCTCCTCATCCACGGACTGCCGAAGTTCCACGAGCGCTGCCTCGCCGGCGACTTCACCTACGCCCACGTCATGGCCGCCGCGCGCCTGTGCAAGGACATCGGGTTCGCCCACCTGCCGGAGATCGACTGCTACCTTGCGCGGCGTCGCGCCGACGTCACGATCGAGACCTTCCGCAAGTCCCTGGCCATGAAGATCAGCGTGGTCGAACCCGTCGAGGAGCGCAGCGAGCGTGCCTTCGACCACCGCCGCGTCGACCTCACCACCCATCCGGACGGCACGTCGTGCCTGACGATCACCGGCCCCTCAGCGGAACTCCAAGCCTGCTTCCTCCGCATCGAAGCCTTCGCCAAAGCGATCCGGAACAACAGCACCGCACCGTTCGCCGACATGCTCCCGTCCGGTGCCGTCATCGAAGACGACCGCACGATCATGGCTCTGATGTTCGACATCTTCACCCAGACGAGGCCCCAGGTCGGCATCGAGGTGCGGGCCCACGACACCGACACCGGCGAGGTCACCACACGGGAGATCCCCTTCGACACCGAGCACGTGCGCAGCGTCGCCGACATCGCCGATGCCCTCACCGCGGCGGCCGATCGGTTCGAGGAAGCGGCCGACGTCGACCGCGACGAGGAGGGTCGCCCTCTCCTCGGTCTCAATCTCTCCCTGCCGACCACAGGGTTCTGGTTCGCCAATCAGGCCCGGATGATCATGACGGTGCCGCTCATGTCACTGCTCGACCAGTCCGAGCTGCCGGGGACGTTCTCCGACGGCTCACCGGTTCCGGCGGACATGGCGCGACGCGTCGCCGGCCACTGCTCGACGTGGTCGCGGATCCTCACCGACCCGGCCACCGGCACTCCGGTCGATGCCCAGGCCAAGAGCTACTACATTCCGCAGACGGTGAGACAGACGCTCATCGCCCAATGGCAGTCGTGCACCGTCCCCGGATGCCGACGGCGAGCGGAATCCTCAGAAGTCGACCACATCATTCCGTTCGACCACGATGACCCCGAACACGGCGGACTCACCGTGTTCGGCAACCTCCATCCCCTCTGCAAATCGCACCACCAGGCGAAGACGGACAGGAAGTACGCCGTGTGGATGGAGTCCGCCGGCCTCCTCCGGTACCGCTTCGCCCACGGAGTGAGCGCGATTCTCGTTGCAGGGGACAACCCTGTCAACGTCGAGCACGCCAGGCAGTTCGCCACGGTCGAACCACCACCCGAGCCACCGCCCGAGTCGCCACCTGCGCCACCTCCCGAGCTACCACCGCCGCCGGAACCACCGCCGCCCGAGCAATCGCTGCCGGAATCGGGAGACACGCGCATCTCCGACGACTGTCCCGGTCCGCAGGGCGAAATCGGGAGACCCGGCTGGGTCAAGCGCATGGGAATCGTCCGGCGGCCGGCGTCCCCTCAGCAGGAATGGGTCTGGGACAACGGCGAGCCGCCACCGTTCTGAGTTGCGGGCACTGCCGCGTGGCCGAAGGATCGAGGCGCTCTGTTGTACGGCGTCGCCGTGTTGCCGGAAGAGTCTGCCACTCCGAGAGGCAACCCAACCCCAGATATGGCCCGACCGGGCCCGGGATCAGATCAACCGGACCCGGCCGGACGGCCGAATGTCGCCATCACCTAGGAGCTAGCACACCCCAGGAGACGACTGGTCACCAGGAGATGACGTGCGGGACGCTCACCTGCTTGAGGCCCTCGAGACCGAACTCGAGGCCGTAACCGGACTTCTTGACACCGCCGAAGGGCACGCGAGGATCGATGGCGCCGTGCTTGTTGATCCACGTCGAGCCGGCTTCGAGTCGCGCCGCGACCCGCTTGGCCTCGTCGAGGTCGGACCCCCACACCGAGGAGCCGAGCCCCACTTCGAGCTCGTTGGCCCAGGTGATCGCCTGGTCGAGGTCGGTGTACTTGATGATCGGCAGGGCGGGACCGAACTGCTCCTCGGCCACGAGCGGGTTGTCGTTGTCGATGTCGGCGACGATCGTCGTCGGGTAGAAGTATCCCGACTGGCCCTCCTGCGGGTCTCCGCCGACGAGCACCGTCGCTCCCCCGTCCTTTGCCGCCTGCACGAGACGGGCGACGATGTCGTACTGCTGCTTGTTCTGCAGAGGACCGAGCACGTTGTTCTCGTCAAGGCCGACACCCATCGGCATCTGCGCGGCGACCTCGACGAGGGCGTCGCAGACCTCCTGGTAGAGGGACTCGGGGACGTAGAGTCGCTTCATCGCCGCACAGGTCTGACCGGTGTTGATGAACGCGCCCCAGAAGAGGTCGGTGGCGATTGCCTTGGGGTCCGCGTCCTCGAGGACGATGCCCGCGTCATTGCCGCCGAGCTCGAGGGTGAGCCGGGCGAGGTTGTCAGCGGCCGAGCGCATGATCGCCTGCCCGGTCTTCGTCGAGCCGGTGAACATGATCTTGTCGACGTCGTCGTGGTCGGTCAGCGCCGCACCGACGGCCCCGTCACCGGCGACGACGGAGAGCACGTCGGCGGGCAGCACCTGATTGATGACGGCGATGAGGCCCTGGACCGACAGCGGTGTGTACTCCGAGGGCTTGACGACGACGGCGTTGCCCATCTTCAGGGCCGGGGCGAGCTGCCACACGGTGATCATCATCGGCCAGTTCCACGGACCGACGGCGCCGACGACGCCGACCGGGTCGTAGACGAGTTCGGCGTGCGTGCCGTCCTCGTCGACGAGGACCTCGGGTTCGAGCACGAAGGCCGCGTTCGCCCGCAGCCACGCCGCGCAGGCGCCGACCTCGAAGCGCGCGTTGGGCCCGTTGAGCGGCTTGCCCGCCTCGCGGGAGAGCAGCTGTGCGAGCGCCTCGGCGGAGGCCTCGATGGCGTCGGCGGCCTTGTTGAGCAGGTCGTTGCGTTCGGCGACGGGGCGCGAGGCCCACGCCGGCTGCGCTGCGACCGCGGCGCTGACGGCCGCGTCGATGTCGGCGACGGTGCCCTCGTGGGTGCAGCCGATGACATCACCGGTCGCCGGGTCGGTGATCTCGCGACCCGCCGGGTCGTTGATCGCGGCGAGCAGTCCATCGTAGGTCGTGAGGTCGGTGCTCATGATGCTCCTTCGGTTCGGATTCGGTGAGTGGGACGGGTGCGGTCGGGTGGAAGCCAACGGTCGGGTCGACGCCGACTGTCAGGGTCGCGGGGTCTCATGCAGATCCTCGTCTCATGCAGGTCCTCATCCCAGACTTCCACCGGATCCGATTCCTGCATAGAGCTCGGGCCGGCTGCCGCGCAGCCAGAAGGCCCAGAGGGTGCCGATGAGCCCGGGCACGAGGACGAGGAGCGGCAGCAGCCACGAGAGCACGGTCGGCTCCGTCGTGCCGATGAGGACGTCGAAGTTCGCGACGATCGCGAAGAAGAGGACGAAGAGTCCGATGGCCGCGATGCCGGGCGCGATGAGCCGAACCCACGTCGAGTACTCCGCGCGCTGGGTTCGGAGGAACCCGATGACGGCGAGCGCGGTGAGCGCCATGAGCAGGACGAGGCCGAACGCCCCCATGTTCGTCAGCCACGTGAAGAGGGTGACGACGGGGAAGAGCGGATCCGTGCTGCTGGCGCCCGCGGCCGCGAAGACGAGGATGACGATGAGGGCGAGCGCCGACTGCGTGAGCGATCCCGCGACGGGCGCGCCTGACCGTCGTGAAGTGCGGGCGAGGAACGACGGGAGCACACTGTCGCGGCCGAGGGCGAAGAAGTACCGGGCGACGATGTTGTGGAACGCGACGAGAGCGGCGAGCAGCGAGGTGAGGAAGAGGAGGTTCGCGAGGTCGACGAACCACACCGGGGCGTGCTCGCCGAGGTAGGCGAACATGAGATCGGGACCGAGCTCCTGGGCGCGGGGCACGAGCTGCGAGGGACCTTCGGCCATGACCATCGCCCAGCCGGAGAAGGCGTAGAAGACGGCGATGAGGCACACCGCGATGATCGTCGCCCGTCCGGCCGTGCGCTTGGGATCCTTGACCTCCTCGTTGTAGATCGCCCCGGACTCGAAGCCCATGAACGCCGCGATCGAGAATGCGAGCACCGCGCCGATCCCCGGGACGAAGAGGTCACCGGGGGCGAAGCCGGCCGTCGACAGCCCCTCGGGGCTGTTCGAGAGTCCGATGACGTCGTAGATGACGACGACGAGGAACTCCGTGGTGACGATGATGCCGAGGATCTTCGCGGAGAAATCGACCCGGGCGATGCCCATGAGACCGACGACGACCCAGCCGATGAGCGCGCACACGACCCACGAGACGGTGAGCCCGAAGAACGAGTTCAGGAGTGAGGAGAAGACGAAGCCGAACATCCCGACGATGCCGATCTGCATCGCGTTGTACGACATGAGCGCCGTCAGCGCGGCTCCGACGCCGATCCGCTTGCCCAGCCCCTTGGCGATGTAGGCGAAGAACGCGCCCGCATTGTGGACGTGCTGGCTCATCGCCCCGTAGCCGATCGCGAAGAGGATGAGGATGACGCCGAGGATGATGAATGACAGCGGGATCCCGAGGAGTCCGGTGACCGCGAAGTTGCTCGGCAGTCCGCCGGCGGCGACCGTCAGCGGCGCCGAGGCGGCGATGATCATGAAGACGAGTGCCGGGGTGCCGATCCTCCGCGCATCGAGGCTCGCAGCCGCCGGACCGTGACCGTGCGAACGCACGGGACCGTTTGAGTGACCGATGCCGCTGCGATCACCAGGGCCGCCCGGACCACCAGCGCCGCCGGCATGGCCGGAACTGCTGGACTGGCCGGGGCCGTGGGAATTCCCGGTGGCAGCGCTCATGTCGTTCACCTCACAGACGTCATTGTTCTCCCCACCCTGCCGCGCCACCAGCCGGCGCGTCTTGGCTTTCCGAGCAGTCCCCTTGACCTCCCGTGCACAGCCTCACCCGGCGGCCAGGGTCACCCGGCAACCTGGGTCACGCAACGACAGTGGTCATTCGAGGTGGGTGCGGCGGAAGACGGCGGGCGGCTGACCGACGACCTTGCGGAAGAGGCGGGAGAAGTGCGCCGGATCAGGCAGCCCCCACCGCGCGCCGATCGCGGCGACCGGCACGTGCCTCTGCAGGGGATCGGCGAGGTCGACCCGGCAGCGGTCGATGCGCCGTCGGCGGATCTCCCCGGCCACACTCTCCCCACCGGCGAACAGCTGGTGGAGGGCGCGCACGGACATAAAGTGCGCGGCTGCGATCGTCGCCGGTGACAGCGTCGGATCGCCGAGGTGGTCGTCGATGTGGGCGATGACCTGAGTCCACAGCCGCTGTCGCTCATCGGGCACCTCGGCGCCGTCGCTGAGCTCATCGGCCATGACCGTCGTGAGCAGGTCGACGATATTGCCGGCGAACCTGATCCCCACCGAGCGGGTCAGGGTCGGCAGCATCGTGCCGGCGCGGACGATGACATCGGAGACGACGGCGCCGAGGTCGTGGCCGGCGCCGATCGCCGTCGCCGTGAGCTGGGCGACGCTGTCCTGCGGCAGGGTGACCCGCGACTGCGGGAACATCATGACGTACGACGTCGAGTCGGTGTCGAAGCTGAGCGTGTACGGCCGGGACGTGTCGTAGAGGGCGAGAGTGCCCGGCGCCAAAGGCACTTCGCGGCCGTCCTGGACGAGGAGACCGTGCCCGCTGACCTGGAGGGAGACCTTGTAGTAGTCCTCTCCCCCGCCGGCGATGAGCCGCGGGGTGCGCAGCACCGCGTGGGGGTTGGCGCAGATGTGGGACATGACGACGGCGTCGTAGTCTCGGGCGCTGATCGAGCCGGCGAAGGCTCCGCGGCGCTGCGGGTCGGTCTCGAGCGGCACGAACGAGTCGGAGACGAGGCTGCGCCAATCGTCGAAGTCCGCGGCCGTGCTCTCCATCAGCGTCATCGCTCTCACCTGCCTGCCTGTGCCGTTTCCTTGGATTCGCGCGTTCCGGTTGCGAGATGCCGGGTTCCGACATGCCTGGTGTCGAGCCGCGCGATGAGGTAGCTCAGCTGGGTCCGGAATCCCTCGAAGTCGAAGCTCTCCCCGCCGAGGATCGACGTCGTCTGCGCCCCGTAGAGGTAGGTGAGGAGGATGTCGGTCTCGACGTCGATGCTGACTTCAGCGGAGATCTCCCCCGCAGCGGCCGCCTCGGCGAGCCACCCGCGGATCCACTCCCGCCAGCGGGCCATCGTCGCCCGCACCTCGCGGGCCCGGACCGGATCCTGGGCCACCTCGGCGAGGAAGGAGAGGACGACGCGGGCCTCGTCGCGGAGCTCGGGGGTGAGGGGAACGACCTCGGCGGCGAACGCGTGCAGCGCGGTCAGCCCGCTCCGGCCCGCCGTGGCGATGACGACGCGGCGATTCGTCGCCTCGTAGACGTCGACATAGGTCGCGGCGAGGAGGTCGGCCTTCGACCCGAAGTAGGACTTGACGACGCCGTTGGCGAACCCCGCCTCGGCGGCGATGTCGCGCATCGTCGCCCCCGGCAGGCCCTGGCGCGCGATGATCCGCATCGTCGCGTCGACGATGTCGCGGCGACGCTGGGCGTAGTCGACGATCTTCGGCACCGGTGCTCCATCCCCATTGACTTTATTTCCTACGAGTGTAGATTATAACGTGATCCGGCTCACGCCAACCCCTGATCGCCAACCCCCAGATTCCTGGAACCCTCAGACCGCAGAGGTGGACGATGACTCCCCAGACCCCCTACTCCCTGGCCACGGATGACGAGATGACGACGGTCGTCGACACGCTCCGCGACGCCGATCTCTTCCCCGCCGCGGCGCGGATCGCCTACCTCGGGCTCCTCGATCCCGTCCGCGGCACCGCGCGCGACGCCAGCACCGTCGATCGCCGGTTCCGCGTCCTCGTCAGCGACAAGGAAGCCGGCACCGCCCGTGACATCGTCGTGTCCGCGACCCACCGCAGCGTCGAATCCGTCACCGAGGTCGACTCCGCCGTCGCCGGCGAGTTCCCCGTCATGGAAGAGGAGTTCGAGATCGTCGAACAGGTGCTCAGCGAGGATCCCGCGTGGCAGGAGGCGATCGCCCGGCGCGGTCTCGCCCTCGACGAGGTCCGGGTCGCTCCCCTGTCGGCCGGTGTCTTCGAATACCCCGACGAGGCGGGACGGCGGATCCTCCGCGGGCTCGCGTTCCACCAGCAGCACGCCTCCGACAGCGCGTGGGCGCACCCCATCGACGGCCTCGTCGCCTACGTCGATGTGACGAACCGCAGCGTCGACCAGGTCCTCGACCTCGAGGACGTGCCGATCCCGGCCGAGCACGGCAACTACACCGACCCCGAGCTCACCGGTCCGCTGCGCACGACACAGAAGCCGATCTCGATCACCCAGCCCGAGGGACCGAGCTTCACCGTCACCGACGGCAACCACATCGACTGGGAGAAGTGGTCCTTCGACGTCGGCTTCGACATGCGCGAGGGTCTCGTCCTCCACAACATCGCGTTCACCGACGGGGATGAGACCCGGCGGATCCTCGACCGGGCCGCGATCGCGGAGATGGTCGTCCCCTACGGCGATCCCTCCCCGGTGCGGTCGTGGCAGAACTACTTCGACACCGGCGAATACCTCGTCGGCCAGTGGGCGAACTCGCTCGAACTCGGGTGCGACTGCCTCGGCGACATCACCTACCTCTCCCCGTGGGTCGTCAACAACCTCGGCGAGCCGCGGCAGATCCGCAACGGCATCTGCATGCACGAGGAGGATGCCGGGGTGCTCGCGAAGCATTCGGACCTGTGGTCGGGGGTCGCCTACACGCGGCGCAACCGGCGCTTCGTCGTCTCGTTCTTCACCACCGTCGGCAACTACGACTACGGGTTCTACTGGTACCTCTACCTCGACGGGACGATCGAGTTCGAGGCGAAGGCGACGGGCGTGGTCTTCACCTCGGCGCTGCCGAACGGCTCGACGGACTTCGCCTCGGAGATCGCACCGGGGCTCGGCGCCCCGTTCCACCAGCATCTCTTCGGCGCCCGCCTCGACTTCGCCCTCGACGGCGGCGGCTGCCGGGTCGAGGAGGAGGACGTCGTCCGGCTGCCGGTCTCGGATGAGAACCCGCGCGGCAACGCCTTCACCCGCAAGCGCACCCTGCTCGCCACGGAGCTCGCGGCCCAGCGCGACGCCGACCAGTCGGTGGCCCGGACGTGGGTGGTGTCGAACCCGGAGTCGATCAACCGCCTCGGCGAGCCCGTCGCCTACAAACTCCATCCGGCCGGTCTGCCGACGCTGCTCGCCGCCGAGGAGTCCTCGGTCCACAAGCGGGCGACGTTCGCGTCGAAGGCGCTGTGGGTGAGCCAGTACGACGTCGACGAGCGGTACCCGACCGGCGATTTCCCCAACCAGCACGCCGGTCATGCCGGCCTGCCGACATGGACGCAGGCCGACCGCAGCGTCGACGGTGAGGACATCGTCGTGTGGCACACGTTCGGGCTCACGCACTTTCCACGCGTCGAGGACTGGCCGATCATGCCCGTCGATACCGTCGGCTTCAAGCTGCGCCCCGAGGGCTTCTTCGACCGCTCCCCCGTCCTCGACGTGCCGGCCCCCGACTCCGGCGGCCACTGCTGCGCGGAGTGAGGGGCGGGCGGGTCACACGATCAGAGAGAGACCCCGAAGACGACTGGAACCAGCGTATACATGACGATCATGATCAACCCGAGTGAGATGACGTTCAACCACAGTCCCGCACGCATCATCTGCTTGATGGAGACTTCACCCGTGCCGAACGCCACGGCGTTGGAGGGCGTCGCGACTGGAAGCATGTAGGCGGAGCAGACAGCGAGGGTCACCGCAATCGTCATGAATAGCGGATCGAGGCCGACCCCCACCGCGACGGCACCGAAGATCGGCAGGAACGCCGCTGCGGTAGCGGTGTTCGATGTCAGCTCGGTCAAGCCGAGACCTACGACAATGACTGCGACGATGATCAGCCATGGGGGCAGGCCCGTCAGACCGGCAACCTGCTCTCCCACCCATCCTGAGAAACCCGTGGCAGTGAACATCGCCGACAGGGACAGGCCTCCGCCGAAGAGCAGCAGCAGGCCCCAGGGGACCTCCTTCGCGTCCGACCATCGCAACAGCGCCCGCCCGTCGCTGCCGTTCGTGCCGCCCCCAGCGGGCACGATGAAACAGGCGATCGCCGCAGCCATTGCAACCTGCGCGTCATCGATTGACCCGAGAAAGGCGGCGTTGGCGGCCAGCCACGGAATCTGCGCGAGAAACGGAACAGCGACCCAGAAGAAGATCGCCACCAAGAAGATCACCGACACTCGGCGCTCCGCGGTGGTCATTCGCCCGAGTTTCGCGAGTTCCTCGCGGATCACACCCTCACCTCCTGGGAGCTTGTCGACCTCTGGACGGAACACCAATTTGGTGAGAACCGCCCATGCAATGAACAGCATGACGATCGCCCACGGGATCCCGATGAGCATCCAGGTGCCGAACCCCATGTCGAAGTCATAGGCCTCACTGAGATAGCCCTTCATGAGCGCCATCGGGGGCTGGCCGATCAGCGTTGCCGTCGATCCGATCGTCACTCCGTAGGCAACACCGAGAAGCATCGACGCGGCGAACTTCGGACCGACTGCCTGCCTGTTCACTCTCCGCACGAGATCGATGATCGAGACGGCGATGGGAACCATGATGACTGCGGTGGCGGTGTTCGAGACCCACGCAGAAACGAACGCAGAAGCAATCATGAGTCCGAGGACTATCTGCGATGGCTTGGTGCCCACCAGGCGAATGGTCACGAGCGCGACACGCAGGTGCAACCGAGACTTCTCAGCAGCCAGACCGAGTATGACGCCACCCAGGACCAGGAAGATCACCGGATCGGCGTAAGGGGCCGCCACGGCTTTCATCTCTCCCATTCCGAACAGGGGAAACAGCACCAGCGGGAGAAGCGAAGTCACTGGGATGGGCGCAGCCTCGGTCATCCACCACAGCGCCATCCACAGCCCGCACCCGGCCACAGCCCGGCCCTCGAACGAGAGGGAGTCAGGCAGGATTGCGGCGAGGACGAGACCAGCCAGCGGTCCAAGTGTGACGAGCCACCAGTTGCGCCTCCGTCCGCCGTCCAGCGTGTCTTCGGGGTTCGTCTCGTGGCTTCCCGTCCGATGCGTCGTTGCGTCAGTCATGTCATCTCCCAGCTCGGTCCCCGCGCAGAATCACAGCGAGGATTCCCAGTGATCTCAATCACTGTAGAGTTGACGATCAAGATACAGAAGTACAGGTTTTTCCTCTTTTCATATGATGACGATATGAATCGAGGTCCGAGAGGCCGTTCGGCAATGATCACGCCGGGCTTGATTTCTCGCGTGCGTCAACCGTGATTGGAACCCCTATGGAACTGAGACACCTGCGCTATTTCCTTGCAGTGGCAGAGGAGAAGCATTTCGGGCGCGCTGCAGATCGACTGCACATGGCCCAGCCTCCGCTCTCCAACCAAATCAAACAGCTCGAAGCCGAACTCGGCACCACACTGTTCGAGCGAACGACGCGCAGAGTCGAGGTCACCGAGGCGGGGCTGCTCCTCATGGATCGAGCCCGGCAGCTGCTCTCCGACGTCGAAGCCGCAGAGTTCGACGTTGCGGAAGTGGGCCGCGGTGCCGCCGGTGTTCTCCGGGTCGGGTTCTCGGGAACGGCAACATACAGGCTCATGCCTGAGGTCGTCAGACGCGCGCAGACCGAGCTCCCCAATGTGCGTCTTCAGATCTCCGGTGAGATGCTCACACCCCAGATGGAGAACGCCCTGCTTGAGAACCGCATCGATATCGCTGTACTGCGGCCGCCAGTGCAATCGGGCGAACTCATACTCGACGAGTTCGAACAGACTCCGATCGTGGCGATTCTCCCGATGAACCATCCCGCGATCTGCCGTTCTCCTCAAGGGCATCCGGTGAGCGTGGCAGAGTTGGCCGACACCGGCCTTGTCAGCTATCCCCGCTCTTCCACGGTGGCGTCTGCAGTCTGGGAGCTCTACCGACAACTGGGGTTCCGCCCTCGCATCGTCCAGACCGCAACGGAGACCTCCACTCTCATTGCAATGGTCAGCGCCGGCTTGGGGGTCGCACTGATCCCGGATCCCTCAGGACTGCCATTGCGGACATCGATCGCTGTCCGACCGCTGGCTGAGCAGCTCACCATCGGCCTCGCCGTTGCCCGACGCGCTCACGGCGACCACGGAAGCCACGCCATCACGCCGCTCCAGTCGGCGTTTGCCAACCTGACCAGAGCTGCCTCCGCGCACCTGCGCGACAACGCCTGACAACGCGAGAAGACCACTGCTTCCCCAGGATCGATTGCGTCGGCAATCCCGCCCGGTCGCTGAGGAGACACGCTGGCTCCACCGGACGAGCACCGCTTCAGCCAGTGCTTCAACACCGCTCTGCGGTTCGGTCCGAAAGGTGCCGCAGCGGGACTCTCAGAGTGGCTGGGCCCGAGGCTCGTACCGGCGCGCACTCCACGGTGCTCACCGCCAGCTCGACCTCGGAATCCTGGCGCCCACGTCGCTGCGGGTCACGGTCGGTGGTGTTCGGCTGTGGGGCTGCTTCGTCATCATCGACCCCTCGGCCTCAGCCGCCGCTATTTGAGGAGGCGGTCCATGCGTCGGTCGCTCAGTCGCTTCCCACCGGTCTGGCACCCGGGGCAGTACTGGAGCGACCGGTCGGCGAAGGAGACCTCGGCGATCGTCGTCCCGCACACCGGACACGTCTGACCGGTCCTCCCGTGCACGCGCAGCAGCTTCTTCTTCGCGGCCTTGATCTTCGCCGGAGGCAGTCCCGAGAGCGCATCCCGTGCCGCGGTGAGCACCGAGGTCATCGCCGCGAACACGGCGTCGGCATCGACCTTGTTCGCCGTCGCGAACGGGGAGATCTTCGCGGTGTGGAGGATCTCGTCGGAGAAGGCGTTGCCGATGCCCGCGACGACGCTCTGATCGTCGAGCACCGTCTTGATCCGCGAGGTCGTCCCGGCGAGCGCGACGGCGAACTGCTCCGCGGTGACCTCCAGGGCGTCGGGACCGGCATCGGCGAGCGCGGTGAGGTCGCCGAGGTCGCGGACGAGGGACACGGACGCGTTCTTCTTCGTCCCCGCCTCGGTGAGGTCGAACCCTGAACCAGAAGCGAACGTGACCCGCATCCCCAGCGGCCCCTTCCCCATCCGCACCGGCGTCGACGGAATGACATCGTGCCAGACCAGCCAGCCGGCGCGGGCGAATCGGCACACCAGGGACAGCCCGTCGAAGTCGATGACGAGCGCTTTGCCGACGCGCCTCACCCCGGTGATCTCGAGCCCGATGACGGCCTCGAGCGGCGGGTCGGCGGTGTGCAGCAGCGAGAGCTCGGCGATGTCGACCTGCGCGATGAACTCACCGACGAGACGCGGGGTGAGGAAGTCGACGAGCGCTGAGACCTCGGGCAGTTCCGGCATGAGTCCAGTATGCGCCCGCCTCACTCCCGCACAAGGGACAGCCGCCGGAGGATGACGACGATGCCGAGACCCGCGCAGACGGCACTGACACCGAACGGCCCGACCGGACCGAACCGCTGCAGGGCGAGCCCGGCGAGGACCGGTCCGACCGCCGCACCGAGGTTGAGCGCGACCGTCGCGAACGACCCGCCGAGTGTGGGGGCACCGGCGGCAGTGGCGACGATGCGCGCAATGAGGGTGCTGCCGATCGCGAACGAGAGGAATCCGACCAGCGGGGTGAGCACCCAGAGCATGACCGCGCCGAGGCGGCCGTCCGTCCCCGCACCCGTGACCGTGAGGGCGAGCCCGATCCAGGTGAGCACGAGGAGAGGTCCGAGCGCCCCGAGGAGCCGCCTCCACTGCGCATCGGCGAAGCGACCGGCGACGCTGACGCCGCCGAAGGCACCGATGCCGAACACCGCGAGGAGCACGGGCACGGCGGCACCGGTGAGACCGTGCGCGACCTCGGTGACCGCCGCGAGATAGGTGAACGCCCCGAACGTCGCGGCGTTGACGAGCACCGCGACAGCGATGACGACGAGGAGGTCCGGGGAGCGCAGCGACGCGAACTCGGCGCGCAGCGGAATCCGGTCGGCCGCGTGCGCGGTCCCTCCCGGGGCAGCCGCGAGCACGCCGAGGAGCGCGGGCACGCAGAGGGCGGCGATCACCCACAGCGCCGACCGCCAGCCGAAGCCGGAAGCGAGGAACGCCCCCGCCGGCACCCCGGCGATGAGCGCGAGCGTCGTCCCGGCGAGGACGACCCCGATCGCCCGACCCTGTCGTCCGGGGGCGACGAGTCGGGGGATGAGCGCGAGCGTGACCGCCACGAACCCCGCATTGGCGACAGCGGCGAGACTGCGGGTGGCGACGAGGACGGGGAACGAGTCGGTGAGCGCACCGCCGACATGCGCGAGGACGAAGACGACGAGGAAGCCCGCCAGTGCCGACCGCGGCGAGAACCGTCGGCTCGCCGCCGCCATCACCGGGGCGCCGACGACCATGCCCACGGCGAATGCGGTGGTCAGCAGCCCCGCCTCGGCGAGGGAGACGTCGAGATCACGGGAGATGTCGGTGAGCAGACCGACGAGGACGAACTCAGAGGTGCCCTGCGCGAACACGGCGAGGGCAAGGAGATAGAGCAGCACAGGCATGAAGCAGCCTTTCGGACGCAGCAGTAGAGGGATGAACCGTCTGGCACTGCCGGTGCCGGGATGAGGATCTCCGGGCTATCGGCGTGCCGACAGCCCGGTCCTGGATGCTTCTGGTGTGCTCACGCGTCCAAGGCTAACGGGGGCGTGGGGGAACAGCAACGCCCCGGGGCGGATCACGCCCCGAGGCGGGTCCCGGGTGTGGTGCGGGTCAGCCCTGGGAGCCGGCGGCACTGCCGCCTGAGCCGCTGCTGCCTGAACCGGATCCGGAGCCGCCGCTGCCGGAACCGCCCGACCCGCTCGACCCGCTGCCGCTCGAGCCGGATCCGCTGCTCGAGCCGCTGCCACCGGAATCCGAGCCGCTGCCGCTGCTGCCCGAACCGGAGGTTCCCGAGTCGCTGCTCGTGCTGCTGCCCGAGCCGTCCGAGGTCGACGAGGAGTCCGAGCTCGAGCTGCTCGACCCGGAGGTGTCCGAGGACGTGCCGCTCGTGTCGCTGCTCGAGTTCGTGCCCTGCTCCGTGCCGGTCTGATCGCTGTTCGACGAGGACGTCGAGCTCTGGTCGCTCTCCCCCGACGTCGACGAGCTGCTGTCGCTGCTGGTGCTTCTGCCGCTCTCCCCGCTCGAGTTCCCGGAGTTCGAGCCGCCGTCGCTGCCGCCGTCGCTCGATGACGATCCGGACTCGTCGCCGCTGCCGGAGTCGCCGGTCACCGATCGCGAGATCTGCGAGGTGCCCGGAGAGATGTCGGCCTGCGTGAGGTTCTCGGCGATGACGACGCCGCCGAGGCCGATGCCGAACGCGGCGACGCCGATGGCCACCGGGTAGAGGACGCGCTTGCGCTTGAGCTTCTGCAGCCACGACTTCGGCTCGTCGTCGGCATCTGTGCCCGCGGCCGCCTCGGCGTTCGCCTCAGTCTCGTCGAGGTTGCCGAACGCCGAATCGGTGCGCGACGGATCGCCGTCGACGGCACCGTAGACCGCCGTGGCCTCCGGGCCTGCACCGTCGGGGCCTGCACTGCCGGGTGCTGTGCTGTCGTGTACTGTGCTGCCGGGAACCGTGCCGTACACGGCGTTCTGGTCGCTGCCGGGGGCGTCAGGGTTCGTGCTGCCGGGGGCACCGGCACCGGGGCCGACGAGCGGGAGGGTCGCGCCCTTCTTCACGGCAGGAGCGAGCTTCGACCCGACCTCCTTGACGGCTTCCTTGCCCTTCTCGATGCTCTTGCTGTAGATGCTGACGGCGAGCGCGGTGACGATGCTCGCGATGCCCGCCCCGATGACGGTTCCGGCCACACCGAGCTGACCGCCGACGATCGACGACGTCGCGGCCGCACCGGCACCGGCGAGCAGCTGGGTCGCGGAGATCCCGTTGCCGCCCTTCTCCTTCTTCTCGTCCGTGCCCTCATCACCGTCCGCGGTGTCGAGGGTCGTCGTCTCCGCGGCGACCGCGGGTGCGACTGATGTCGGCTGAGTGACAGATGTCGGATGCACTGACGTCGGCTGCGCGGCCGTCTGCTGGGCGTGGACCGGCTCGGTGTGCGCCGGCCGGCTCTCGGTGACGGGACCGTCGCGACGAATCGGGTTGGGTGGCAGGACCGGCTGATGGGCAGCCGTCATCTCCTCCGTGACCATCGGCAGGGCCTGGGACGGCCGGCTCTCCTGCGGAGTCGACCCCGTTGCGGGATCGTTCGGGTCATGCGGATCTCTGTTCTGCGGCGCCAACGTACCTCCAAGACTGTGTGACTCTCCCCAGTATTCTCTGCCGAGGTCCGGAGACGCTGACCGGGGTCCCCCGAACCTGAGAACCGTCTGGACGCCGACGCCTGGCCCGTCCCCCATGACCTGGACCGATGCGCGGTCGTGTGACGGGCGGAACAGGCGACTGACATGGTTTGTCCAGGAACCTTGTCACCCGTCAGGCGAAACCGATCCCGCCGAGGCGGTCCCCCGGCACCATGGCATCGCCCTCGCCGAGGCGGAGGAGATCGAAGCGGCGCCAGTGCGGGCCGTCGGTGAGGGCGAGCGCGAACCGCGGCCGAGCGGACTCGCCGGGCCGAGCAGACTCTCCGGCCTCTGCCGTCACGGTGGGGTCGGGGATCATCGTCAGCGGCGGCATTGCCGCCTCGTCGGTGACGACCATGAGGTTGACGGCGAAGGTCGGGCCCGTGAGGTCGGTGAGCGCGACGGCATCGGACCCGGAGAAGCGCAGCGGAGATCCGGGGCCGGCCCGGTGCGGGGTACCGGCGATGTCGAGGACCACCTCGGCGTCGGTGGGCAGGAACGTCCGGTCGAGCCCGGGCAGGGACGAGAACGGACCGGTCCGCTCGAGGCGGGCGATGCTCAGCCGCCACGGACGCCGGTCGGGAATGAGCGCCGTGGAGGCGTCGAGAGCGACGAGCTCGGTCGTCTCGCCCGCGCCGTTGGCCCAGGGAACAGGGACGATGTCGGCGAACGACGCGATGATCTCCATGGCATCCATCGTAGGTGCGCCCGCCGTCGTCGGTCGCTATCACGGGCGAGGGGCTAGCCTGGGAACACACGGACCTCCGGCAAGGAAGCAGCGATGACCGTTCCGCCCCGCCCTGACTCGTCTGACAAGTCAGCAGATTCATCTGACACGTCAGGCCCGCCGCACCTCGATCCCGGTGATGGCCTCACCGAGGAGGTCGTCACGCTCAGCGACGGCCGCCGCATCCGCACCGTCACCGCAGGTGACGCGACTGGTCCGTGCGTCGTCTTCGAGGCGGGCATGGGTGCCTCGGCCGCCGCGTGGACGCACATCCAACGAGACGTCGCCACCCGCGCCCACACCGTGTCCTACGACCGCGCGAACATCGGCGGCAGCGCTGACGACCGGAGTCCGCGCAGTCTCGAGCGGATCGTCGACGACCTTGCCGAGGTGGTCGACCAGGTCGCCGGGAACGAGCCGGTCGTCCTCGTCGGCCACAGCTGGGGCGGACCGATCGTCAGACTCTTCGCGCACCTCAACCCCGAGCGGATCGCCGGGATGGTGCTCGTCGATGCGACCGCCTCGGCGATCCTCTCCCCCACGGTCGCGGCCCTCAACGCCGGTTCGATGCGGCTCGGGTCGCTGCTCATCCGGACCGGCCAGGGCGATCGCTTCACCCGAACACTTCTGCCCGACGGGGCATCACCGCTGATCGCCGAGGCGGACCTCGCCCTGTTCTGGCGCGACTCGCTCACCCAGCGGGCGATGCGCATGGCGCTGCGCGAGGAACGGCATGTCACCTCGTCGATCGCGCTCATGCGGATGCTCGAACGCAAGGGCGGACCGGACGTGCCCGGCGTCGTCCTCCAAGGCGGTCGGCAGCGGGGACCGCTCGAGCGGCGGATGCGCACGCGTCAGAACGCGGCCGCGGCGACGATCGTCGACGCGATGCCGCAGGGCAGGCTCGTCGTCCTCGACGACGCCGGGCATCTCATCACCCATGAGCGTCCCGATGCCGTCATCGACGCCGTCGACGACGTGCTGAGTCTCAGTTGACGCAGAGTCTCAGCCGAGGCTGAGTCTCAGGTGACGCAGCGTTTCAATTGACGCCGCGTTTCAATTGACACACAGGCAGAACGGGTGACCGGCCGGGTCGAGGAAGACGCGGAACGTCTCCCCCGGCTGGACGGCTGCCTTCCCGGCGCCGAGCCCGATGACCTCAGCCTCGGCGGCATCGAGGTCATCGACCATGACGTCGATGTGCATCTGCTGCGGGTGCTCCTGGCTGGGCCAGCTCGGGGCGTGGTAGTCCTCGACCTGCTGGAAGCAGATGGGCGGCCAGGAATCGGACGTGATCTCGGCCCATGTGCCGTCGTCGTCGACGCGGACCTGCCAGTCGAGGAGTTCGCCGTAGAACTGGGCGAGCTCACCAGCATCCGGAGCATCGAGAACGACCACGGGCTGCTTTGCGATAGCCATGGTCCCGAGTCTACGCCGCAGGGCGGACACGACCCAGGGAATCACCGCCTGGATAGAATTGTTGAGCAATAACAGCGCAGCTTCCAGAGCCACGGCGCATGAGAGGACTTCGATGAGCACGCACACCCTGCCGGTCGCGGACGGTCCCGCGGTCTACGTCATCCACGACAATCCCGAGTGGATCCCGCCGTTCGCTGACGCCTTCGCCGACCTCGGCGTCGAGCTCGTCGAGTGGCTGCTGCCCGGTGCCGCGATCGACCTCGCCGCCGCCCCGCCCGAGGGCGTCTTCTGGTCCCGACTCTCGGCATCGTCGCACACCCGCACGGACCCCCACGTCAAGGAGTACGGACGCGCGGTCCTCGCGTGGCTCGAGGCCGCGGGCCGCACCGTCGTCAACGGCTCGCAGGTCCTCGAGCTCGAGGTCAGCAAGATCCGCCAGCACCGCGTGCTCGCCGCGCACGGAATCGACGTGCCGGCCACCTCGGCGGCCTTCGGATCAGCGGCGATCGCCGAGGTGGCCGCCGGGTTCGCGACCCCGTTCATCACGAAGCACAACCAGGGCGGCAAGGGACTGGGCGTGCGCCGCTTCGACTCGCACGCCGAGCTCGAGGCCGCCGTGGCCGACTTCGCCCCCGGAGGGTCCACCGAGCCGATCGACGGCATCACCCTCGTCCAGGAGTACCTGCAGCCGACCGCGCCGTTCATCACGCGCGCCGAGTTCATCGGCGGCCGCTTCCACTACGCGGTCGCCGTCGACGTCTCCGCCGGTTCCTTCGAACTCTGCCCCGCCGATGCCTGCGCCGTTCCCGGGACGGCCGGCAGCCTCGGCGACAGTCAGTTCACCCGGCGCGACGAGATCACCGCGGACACCCCGCTCATCGGTCGGCTCGAGGCGCTGCTCACCGAACTCGGCATCGACTTCGCCGGGGTCGAATTCATCGACACCGCCGACGGTCGCCAGGTCGTCTACGACATCAACACGAACACGAACTACAACGCCGAGGTCGAGGCCGGCGAGCGTGCGGCCGGCCGTCAGCCTGCCGCCGTCCGGCTGGCCGAGGTGCTCGGCGCGAAGCTCGAGGCCGCCCATCATGACGCAGCTGTGGCGGCACCGGTCGGCTGATAGTCTCGAACCACCACAGGGGAGCGCCGCGACCGGCGCTGAGAGTGCGCACGCAGACCCTTAGAACCTGATCCGGGTGACACCGGCGGAGGAAGATGGAGGCTCATCATGATCACAGTCGCGACCGGCGGAGCCGTGCCCGAGCTGCGGGCGAGCGCCGAGGCGGAGTGGACCGCGGCGACCCATCACCGGTTCGTCTCCGAGCTCTTCGCGGGCACCGTCGACGACGCGGTGATGGCGAAGTACCTCGTCCAGGACTACCAGTTCTTCGATGACTTCCTCTCGATGCTCGGCGCCAGCGTCGCCCACGCCGACACCATCACCGCGAAGCTCCGGTTCGCCCAGCAGCTCGGGTTCCTCGCCGCCGATGAGGATTCGTACTTCCTCCGCGCCTTCGCCGAGGTGGGGGTGGAGCCCGCGGACTACACCGATCCCCAGCTCACCGAGGTGACCGCGGGGTTCCGCGACGTCATGCGCGAGGCGGTCGCCGCGGCGTCGTACCCCGACGTCCTCGTCGTCCTCGTCATCGCCGAATGGCTCTACCTCGAGTGGGGCGAGCAGGATCGGGCCATGCCGAGCCGCGACCTCCACACCGGGTGGATCGACCTCCACCGCGGGGAGGCCTTCACCGGCTGGGTGCAGTTCCTCGTCGACGAACTCGAACGGGTGTACCCGCGCGGGGACGATGCGGCATCGGCTGCCGCCCGGCAGCGCCTGGCCGATCTGTGGCAGCGGGCCGTCGGGCTCGAACGCGCGTTCTTCGACGAGGCGTACCGGTGACCGCGCTGCCGGGCCAGGCTGCTTCTCGTACCGGCTAGGGCTACTTCTCGTAGACTTCGGCGGCAGCGGAGAAGAGGAGCGAGATGCCCACGGCTCCGGCGTCGGGTGTGCCGGCTCCGCGGCCGTCGACGTAGCTCGCCCGACCCCGCCTCGCCTGCATGTCGGCCGTCGCCTGTGCCGCCTCGGCGGCGGTCTGCGCCGCTGAGGCGAATCCCTTCCCGAACGCCGAGGCGGTGGGATGGAGGACGTCGACGACGGTCCGATCCCCGGTCTCAGCGCCGCCGACGCGCTGGATCGCCGCGCATCCGGCCGCCGTCGCCCGCTTCCAGAGGTCAGACGCGGTCTCGCGGTGGGTGTCGGCGTCGAGTTCGGCGTAACCGGCGCTGAGCTCGTGGAAGAGCAGGCCGAGGAGCGGTCCGCTCGTGCCGCCGACGCCGCCGAGGAACGCCGCTTCGGCTGCGGCGAATCCCGCGGCCTCGGAGGAGTCGACGAGTCGAGTGGCGTGGCGCAGTCCACCGCGGAGGTTGTCCCCGAAGTCCCCGTCACCGCCCACCTGATCGAGTTCCGTCAGATGGGCGTGCTGCTCCTCGACGAGTTCGGCGAACCGGCGGAGCACCGCGGTCTCGAGATCCGTGTCCCCACCGGCTGCCGTCCGCTGCCGCAGAGAGTCGGCGGTCGACGTCGGCTCCTGCGCACTCCGCGTCGCCGCTGCCGTCGGCACCGCCTCGGCGTGCGCGGACTCACCGCCGCGGGTGGGGAACGCCGCGGTGCGGGAGGCGGCGTTCCACCAGTCGAGCCAGGACGGCTGCAGGCGGGTGACGGTGAGGGAGAACCCGGTCATGTCGAGCGCGGTGACATAGCTGCCGACAAGGGACGCGGCGATCGACTCGCCTGCGGTCTCGAGGGCGGCACCGAGGGCGTCGTGGACATTGAAGAGTTCGATCTGGGTCGTCGCGCCGAGTCCGTTGACGAGGACGAGGAGCTCGTCGTCGGCCGGGGTGCCGGGAACCGCGGCGAGGAGCTCACGGCACATCCGGTCGATGAGAGCCTCGAAGCCGTCGTGCGGAATCGAGGTCGCTGCGCGCTCACCGTGGATGCCGACGCCGTATTCGAGGGTGCCCTCGGGAAGGTCGAACGCGGGCCGACCGGTGTGGGCATCGGTCTGGGCGCGAGCGGCCACGGCGAGGCTCCGGGACCGGGCGACCACCTCGGCGCCGAGGTCGGCAAGCTCGTCGAGACCCCACCCGGCGTCGGCGGCAGCGCCGAGGATCTTCTCGACGATGACGGTCGCCCCGGTGCCGCGGCGGCCGGTCTCGGTGTCGTCGCTGTCGGTGGCGATGTCGTCGTCGACGAGCACGGTCGCCACGGGGATGCCGGCGGCGCGGAGACGTTCGGCGGCGATGCCGAAGTTGATGACGTCGCCCGTGTAGTTCTTGACGATGTGGAGGACGCCGTCGGGGCCGGCCACCGCCTGCGACGCCGCGAAGATCTGCGCGTTGTGCGGTGAGGCGAAGACCTCACCGGGGACGGCGGCGTCGAGCATGCCCGGGCCGACGAAGCCGACGTGCATCGGTTCGTGACCGGAGCCGCCGCCGGAGACGAGGCCGACGGTCCGCGTCGGGGACTGCGCTGTCGAACTCACGAACAGGGGATCCTCGGTGAGCGCGACGAGATCGCTGTGGGCCCGGGCGAACCCGCGCAGCGCTGAGGGGATCGGGGTGGACGAGACGAAGAACGCGTTCATGACGGCCAGCCTAACGTCCGGTGATGCCGGGCACCACGTGGCACTATTGACCGATGAACGATTCCCCTGCCGAGTCCGGACGCATTCCGTTCGGGCTGTTCTGCCCCGAGATCATCGAGACCGTCCCGCCGCGGTTCTTCCCCACCACCGTGTGGGGGTACTTCGAAACGGAGAACGCGGACGGGGAGACCGGGTGGATCGAGCGCACCTCCGACGGGGCGTCGTACGCGACGATCCTCTCGCAGATCTCGGGCTTCCTCGTCGAAACCGAAGCCGCGAACGCGTGGGTCGATGACGAGGTGCCGATCGATGATGACAGCGCGGAGGATGGAGAAGCGCAGGACAGGACGTTGTCCCAGCTCAGCGGCGATGTCCTCGTCGAAGAGGCCTCGGCGGCACTGTCCCAGCTCACGGTCTTCCCGCTGCCGCCCGGGCATGAGGCCACCGGCCGCTACGTCGCCCTCATCTGCGATGACGACCCGTTCGAATCCGGCAACGTCGAACTCCTCACCGAGGATGTCAGCAGCGAGCTCGTCGAGGGGCTGCTCCGTGTGGCTCAGGCGCGGTTCGCCGAGACGCTCTCGTTCAGTCCCTTCGACGACGATGACGAGGAATCGGACGAAGACGAGGGCAGCGCCGGCCCGTCTGTGACGACCCCGGATGCCCCCGACGACTCCCTCCCGGGCGTGACGACGTTCGGTGAGCTCTTCGCCGGCTGGGTGTTCCTGCCTCTGCCGGATGACGTCGACGTCAGCGCCGTCTGGTCGCTCATCCTCACCACCGGCTCGGATGGCGGAATCCAGCGATACACCCGGCGCACGCCGCTGCTCGATGAGAACGTGCTCGCGGGTGCCCTGGCGCGGATGGTGTTCGAAGTCGAGGCGGGCCTCCTCGACAGTTTCGACGATGACGACGACCCCGCGCGGCTGACGCGGGAGACGCTGCCCGAACTGAGCTCCCTCGTCCCCGACGACTCACCGACGCGTCCGCTCGATCCGCGGATCGCCACGCTCGCGACGCGGGCCCTGCCCGCCGGTGAGACCCCGATCGTCGCGAGTCTCCTCCTCTTCGGCACCGATCGACTCGGGTCGAGCACCGTCCTCTGCGACTGGGTGACGACACCGGATGCGGTCGCCATCGGTGATGTCGAGTACGACGGCTTCGAAGAGCTCGGCCTCGCCCGCTCCGCATTGCGCGACCTCCTCCAGAACGGCCTCGGCGAGTTCTGAGGCACAAGCGACGTTCTGGCGCATGAGAGACTGAACCCATGAGCACTGAGCTGGATGTCGCTGTCGTCGGATCGGGTCCCAACGGTTTGGCCGCCGCCGTGACGATGGCCAGGGCAGGGCTGTCCGTCGAGGTCTTCGAGGCCCAGCCGACGATCGGCGGCGGAGCGCGCACCCTCGACCTCGGGCTCGCCCCGGGCATCACGAACGACATCTGCTCGGCCGTCCACCCGCTCGCGATCGCCAGCCCCTTCTTCGTCGACTTCGACCTGCGCGCCCGCGGCCTGGAGTTCACCACCCCGGAGATCTCCTACGCCCAACCGCTCGACGGTCAGCCCGCCGCGCTGGCTTTCCACGATCTCGCGACGACGGTCGACCACCTCGGCGAGGCCGGCCCGGAATGGGACCGGTTCTTCCGTCCCCTCCTCGACCGCGTCGACGACACGATCTGGCTCTCCCTCGGCGACAAGCGCTCGATTCCCCCGACCCTGCGCGACGTCGACGGGATCGCGAACATCGTGAAGTTCGGGATGCGGCTGCTCTCGCAGGCGAGCCCCGCGTGGAACATTCCGCTCTCCCACGAGACCACGCAGGCGCTCTTCACCGGTGTCGGCTCCCACGCGATCGGCCCCCTGCCGGGCATGGGCACCGCGGCGACGGCGACGATGCTCGCGACGATCGCCCACGCCGGCGGCTGGCCGTCTCCGATCGGCGGGTCGCAGGCGATCACCGACGAACTCGTCGCCGACCTCGAAGCCCACGGCGGCAGGGTCACCGCCGACGCCCGGATCAGCCACGTCTCCGATATGCCCGCGGCCCGCGCCTACATCCTCGACACCTCGGCGCTGAATGCCGCCCAGATCTTCTCCGGCCTCCTGCCCGCCCACGTCGACCGCGCCCTGCGGGCCTTCAAACACGGCAACGCCGCGGCGAAGGTCGACTTCGTGCTCAATGGTCCCGTCCCCTGGGCCGATCCGAACGTCGCCCGCGCCGGCACCGTCCACCTCGGCGGCACACGGGCGCAGATGGCCGAGGCCGAGGGCGACGTCGTCGCCGGCCGCATGCCCGCCCACCCCGTCTGCCTCGTCTCCGACCCGACGGTCTTCGACCCCTCCCGCGAGGTGAACGGTCTGCGGCCGCTGTGGACGTACTGCCACGTCCCCTTCGACTGCCCGATCGACCCCGCCGACTACATCATCAGGCAGCTCGAGCGCTTCGCCCCCGGATTCCGCGACACGATCGTCGACTACCGGTCGGTGCCCGCCTCGGAGATGGCCGGACACAACCAGAACTACCAGGGCGGGGACATCGCCACCGGCATCATCACCTTCTACCGCATGCTCGCCCGCCCGCGGACGAACTGGGACAACTACAGCCTCGGCGTGCCCGGCGCCTACCTCTGCTCCGCGGCGACCCCACCGGCCCCCGGCGTCCACGGCATGAACGGCTGGTTCGCCGCCCAGCGCGCGCTCAAGCACCGCTTCGGCATCGACGAGACCCCGAGCCTCGCCCCGGAGACCGTGAGCCGGTAACCGCACCACCAACGACTCAGACTCTGCCCCTCCCCGCACGTTAGGCACCGCATGAGCCATCCGCCACAGCCTCACCATCATCCGCACCAGCAGGCCCACCTGCAACCGCACCCTCAGGCCGCTCCCCCACCCACCGCGGCACCGCCTCGGCGCGCATTCGCTCCCGACCTCGCCCGCGGCTTCATGCTCTGCCTCATCGGGATCGCCAACGTCTCGGCGTACCTGTGGGGCACATCGAGCGCCGACTCGCTGACCGGCCATCCGCCGAGCGACTCCGCCCTCGACATCGTGCTGTCCGTGCTCACGATCCTCTTCGTCGACGGCAGCATCTACCCGATGTTCGCGTTCCTCTTCGGCTACGGCATCGTCCAGTTCGCCCGCAACCGCACGGCCGCCGGCGACAGCCCCCAGTCGATCACGCGGATGCTCCTGCGCCGCCACCTCTGGCTCGTCATCTTCGGCTTCGTCCACGCCGCGCTCCTCTTCGGCGGCGACATCCTCGGTGCATACGGCCTGTGCGGTCTCGCCCTCGGCTACCTCATCGTCAACGCGCGCGACCGCATCCTCACCATCACCGTGTGGGTGCTCACCGGCGTCCTCGTCCTCTTCGTCTTCGTCCAGATCGGGTTCGTCGCACTGGCGCTGGCCTTGGGCGGCGGGACCGGCACCGAGGTGGCCGCCGAGTCCGATGGGGAGGACGTCGTCGCCGCGAATGCGATCCTCGGCAGCCTGCTCACCCAGGGTGCGGACGAACCGAACTACCTGCTGGCCGCCGGCATCCGTCTCCTCGTCTGGGTGATGGCGACCGTGCTCAGCATGCTCGCGCTCACCGTGCCGATCACCATCATCCTCGGCGGACTCGCCGCCCGGCACTGGTGGATCGAACCGCGACCGACGGACTCGGGGACGGCACCCAACGCCGAGGCGGTCCGCCGTCTCCGTCTCGGCCTCGTCGCCGCGATCGGCATTCCCGTCGGTGTCCTCGGGGCGCTGCCGCGGGCTCTCGCGTACCTCGGCTGGGTGCCGGAGGACGCGGCGTTCGTCCAGCTCTTCGGCGGACTCGGCTCCCTCACCGGCGCCTTCGCCGGCATCGGGTACGCGGCCCTGTTCGGCCTCATCGGACTGCGCGTCCAGAACCGTCCGCCGAGGCTTCTGCTGCCCGTGGCCTACCTCGGGAAGCGCTCGCTGAGCTTCTACCTCCTCCAGTCGGTGATCTTCGCCCCACTGCTCACCGCATGGGGCTTCGGCCTCGGCGGAGCGTGGAACACGACCCCGGCGTTCCTCCTCGCCATCGGCGTCTGGCTCGTCTCGCTCGGCCTCGCGACGTGGTTGGAGAGGAAGAACGCCAAAGGCCCCGCCGAGGTGGTGCTCCGCCGGCTCACCTACGGACGGTGAGACCGGGGTGAGCCACCCACGCGTACGCATCGTCGTCGAACGACCAATCGACGACCTCGGTGATGCCGCTGATCGCGTCGGTGAGCCAGTACGTCGTGTCCGGGTTCCATCCGGCAATGAGACTCGCCGTGTTGCAGTCGGTGTTGCCGCGGAAGGGCGCATCACCTCGTCCATCCACGATGCTGTCGTCGCTCACATCGATGACGACACCGGCGGTGCGCAGGTACCCGGCCAGGCTGACATGGACGCCGTCGAACTGCTCAGCCACACGTGACCAGTCGGGGATGACCCAGCGACCCTTGCGTCCGGTGGCTTCGAACCACACCTCTCGCCGCTGCGCGGTGACATCGAGCGGAAACTTCCGGCAGAGCGCAGCCCACTGCTCCGGACCGCTGACGGTGAACACGCGGGAGGTGTCCCGCAGACGCACCCGTCGCGCTCTCGCTCGTTCGAGTCCGAAATCGTCCTCGACCAGGCCAAGGCCGATGGGCTCTCCGCTCGGCCACGTTCCGGTCGTCGACCAGAGCTCAACCGCAGGGGTCGACCACCACTCCCTCGCGCCGATGCCAAAGGGCCTGAGACGGTAGGCGCGGCGAGACGACTCCTCTTCGGCCATCACTCCTGCACGCCACTGAGCCAGACTCGTCGCCGCCTCACCGGTCGGCAGCGACGGCTCCTCACCGCCGAGAGGACCGAGGAGAGCGGTCGGATCCGCACCGAGCACCCGCCTCGTCGCGTCACGGTTGGGCGGGTCGTCCCACGTCAGCTCCCACTGGTCGTCGACATCGGGACCACGCGACCATGTCTCGAGGAGTCCACTGTGGACAACGGCTTCGGCCCACGGACGCAGAGCATCGACCATCTCCGGATCCTCGGCAAGGACCGCATCGGAATGCGGCGGCTGCCAGTACATCGCTCCACCGATGACCGCGGCCATTGCGTGTTCGAGGTCGGCCTGAGTCGGTGCGACCGGATCGAGGCTTCGCAATGCTTGAGCGACCTCGGCCGGCTGCACGTTGCGGCGACGGATCTCACCCTCATCGCCGCCGTAGACGACCGAGTCGATCCCTCGCTGCCTGTCAAGCACGCAGACGGCACGGTGCATCGCTTCGCTGAAAACAGCGAGCGGAACCGTCTGGTCCGAGTCTGGGCTCTCGCCACTGGTGACGAGGTTGAGCACGAGTGACCGTCCCCGCGGGGACGCGAGCAGGTCATCGACCCTCAGCGGCCCGCCGAGGTGGAATGAGGCGGGCGATTGGGCACCCGAAGCGTGGTGGTCGTCAGGCATGGTCTCACCTTAGACGGCCTGGACCTGCGCACGACCGGAGCGAGAAGAACCGTGATCGAATCGCGCCTCGGCAGGCTCACCGGGTGCACGGCGTCCCTGCGGGGACGCCCTCGTCGGGTTCGCTCTCCGACCCGACACCAGCCTCGGGGTCGGCCGATTCCAGCACGATGGGCACGGGGTCGGGCACCGCCGCCTCGGCGATCGTCCCCGCGACCGCGCGCGGCCCGGCACCTGCCCGCAGCCCGGCGCCTGCCCGCAGACCGGCCCCGAGGACGCCGATGATGACGAGTGCCGCCCCGCAGAGCTCGCCGACGGTCACGGTCTCCCCGAAGACGAACCACGCCGCGCTCATGCCGACGATGGGCACGAGCATCGAGAACGGGGCGACGACGCCGGCGGGGTTGCGCGAGAGCAGCCACGACCACACGCCCGACCCGATGACCGTGGCGATGACGACGGTGTAGACGAGCCCCGCGATGCCGAGCAGGCCGGTCGGCGTCGCCAGTGTCGTCAGCGAGGCCCCGATCCGGTCGGGGCCTTCGACGAGCAGGGCGAGGAGGAGCATGGGCACGGGCGGGACGACCGACATCCACATCGTGAATTTCACGGGTTCGACCGAATGCGCCTGCCGGTTGCAGATGTTGCCGATCGCCCAGCCGAAGGCGCCGGCGAGCGTGAGGAGGAACGGCAGGAAGCTCGCGCTCGAGTCGAGCCGCTGCCACCCGACGACACCGAGCCCGGCCATGGCGAGCAGGAGGAACGCCATCTGCGAGCCGCGCACCCGCTCCCGCAGAACCGTCATCCCGAGGAGGACGGTGAACGGCCCCGAGGCCTGAAGGACGAGGGAGGCGAGTCCGGCGGGCATGCCGGCGGCCATCGCCCAGTAGAGGAACGCGAACTGGAGGATGCCGAAGCCGAGCCCGTAGCCGAGGATCCACCGGAACCGCACCCGCGGCATGGGGACGAAGAGGAGTGCGGGGATCGCGAGGAGGGAGAAGCGCAGCGCGACGAGGAAGAACGGCGGGAACTGGTCGAGGGAGAGGTCGATCGCGAGGAAGTTCAGTCCCCACATCACGGCCACCGAGGCGGCGAGGAGGCAGTGTCTGGCAGTCATGACTCCATTCTTGAGCGGCCCACTCATTAGCACAATCGCAAAGATCTGAAGTGTCCTTGTAGCATTGCTTCATGGTCATCGATCCGCGGCACCTCGAGCTCCTCCGCCTCCTCGATGAGCGCGGCAGCGTCACCGAGGTCGCGCGCGTCACGCACCGCACCCCCTCGGCGGTCTCCCAGCAGCTGAGGCAGGCGACTCGGGAACTCGGGCACGCCCTCGTCGAACCGGCCGGACGCGGACTCGCCCTCACCCCGGCGGGGCGGCTGCTCGCCGCGGGCGGTCGCGACCTCGCCCGCACGCTCGCGCGCGTGCAGGCGGACTGGGAGGGCCACCTCGGCGAGCCCATCGGAGAGATCACCCTCGCCGGCCTCCCGAGCGCACTCACCTACCTCCTGCCCGACGCCCTGCGCGAACTGCACCGGACGCATCCGGGACTGCGGCTGCGGACCTCGGACGTCGACCTCGCCGAACACGAGTTCGCGGCCCTGACCAGCGATGTCGACATCGTCATCGCCCACAGCCTCGTCTCCGACCGACCGGCAGGCACGGACGGCCTCACCGTCGTGCCGCTGGCGCGGGAGCCGATCGACGTCGCGATGGCCACGGCCCACCCGCTCGCCGCGAGAACCGAGCTCACCCCGGACGATGTCGTCGACTGGCCGTGGGTCGGGGTGCCGCACGGGTACCCGTTCAACTCGGTGCTGCTCTCCCTCGCCCACGTCACCGGCCGCGACCTCGACGTCGTCCAGCGCATCCGCGACAACCGGCTCATCGAGGCGATCGTCGCCTCGAGCGATCAGCTCGCCCTCCTCCCCCGGTTCACGACACCGCGGGACGCCGGGCTCACCCTCGTCCCGCTGTCGGGAGTGACGACGATGCGCTGGGTCGTCGCCGTCATGCGCCCGGACACCGCCGAACGCGTCGCGGTCAGGCGCGTGCTCGAGGCGCTGACGCGAAGCGACGAGGGACGAGCTTCTCCAACGGCAGGAACGCCGCCCAGCAGATGACGGTCGGGAGGAAGTGGATCCCGAGCGCGAAGTACGTCATGAGGTGGAAGAGGCAGAAGAAGGCGACGATGAAGTAAATCGCCTTGCCCTTTACGAACAGCGCGATCGGCGAGAGGAACTCGAAGACGAGCGTCGCCCACTGGGCGGCGATGAGGAGGCCGGGCATCTCGAGGAACGGCTTCGACCATTCCGCCCCGCGGCGCATGAGCGCCCAGATGATGACCGCGCCGTTGGCCCAGTCGGTGATGTCGCCGGAGGCGATCCACTTCATGAGCACCGAGTAGAAGTACGTGAGGACGACGGAGATCTGGACGACGCGCAGCGCCCAGCCCGCCTTCGCCGAGGTGGCCCCCACGTCCCGGAAGCGGGCGACGCCGACCGTGGGGAGGACGACGGCGGCGATGACGAGCGCCATGTGGTCGTGCGCGACGTACCCGTAGCCCTGCGTGTAGAACATCCACGCCCCGAAGGTGATCGCGACGATGATCCCGCTCGTGCGCTGGAGGATCCCGATCGCGGCGAGCACGCAGAAGGTGATGATGAGGGCGAGCAGGATCTGCGCGCCAAGCACGCTCACCGGTGGGATGCCGAGCACCCGGGCCAGCCACAGCGGCTGGTAGAGCTCGGGCGTCCACCCGTGCGGGATGACGTCACCGGAGATCGTGAGGACGTCGATGATGATGAAGACGTAGATGATGAAACGGAACACCGCGACCCGCGCCAGCGGCACCTGCGGCATGAACCAGCGGAGGAAGGCATTGCGGTGGTCGGGCAGGGTCGGCGACAGAGTCCCGGCGGTCGGCGGAGTCGTGGTCGAGGAGGCCATGGTCACTGCACCTCCCACGTCGCGAGGGTCCGGGTCACAGGATCGCCGACGCTGCGGCCGTTGTCGAGCTGCGTCGTGTCACGGCAGAGGATCATCTCCTCGGGCTCGGGCTGACCGGGATGGAGCCGGATGTAGGAGTCGGCGAGCGTCTGGAGCAGCTCGGGATTGTCGATGACCCGCTGCAGCTGGGATTCGACGTCACCGCGTTCGATGCCGACGGTGGCCGTGTTGAACGCGAGCCGCGTCGGTTCGTCCTCGCCGGGGAACCGCGCCGCGATGCACGTCGAGTTGACCTCCCCGTTGAGGTCCTTCGCCGTCGCGTACTGGGTGAGGGAGCCGAGCGGGAAGAAGTCGTTCGTGTTGAGGAACTGCCCCGCCGTGAGGATGACGAGGGCGACCGCGGTCACCGCGATCCGCCAGCCCGTCCCGATCCGCGACAGCGGTGCCCTCGCCGAGGCGGTCGCGGGCCCAGGTGCGTCAGCGGGCCCGGGTGCGTCAGCGGGCTCGGGTGCGCTGCCTGGCTCGTTCGCGCTGCCCGGCGGGGTGCTCGTGAGGAGTCGGCGCTTCTTCTCGTCCATGTGCTGCGGGGCTCATCCTCTCGTGCCGCGGTCGGTCGCCCGGTCCGGCACTCCGGGTGCGCGGACGGTCTGCTCAGACGATGCCGGGGCGGACACCTCGGCGATCTCGGAGACAATCGTAGCGTTTCGCACCAGCACCGACGCTCAGCAAGCGGTGCCGTCACGAACCGCGGGCGTAGAGGTTGAGCTGCTCCCACGCCGCGGCGTACTTCTGGAACGCGGCGGTCGCGGACTCGATGTCGTCGTTGCTCAGCGCCGTCACCCACGAGTCGACGAGCTCCGGACCCTCGTTCGGCCACAGCACCTCGCTCATCCCGCCGAGGTCGAGTTCGAGGATCGAGTTCATGTCGAAGCTGTCGATCCACTGCGCGAGCACCCCGGTCTGCTCGACCATGTCGACGACCTTCGACTTCTCCGCGATGGTCTCCGCGGCCCACTCCATGCGCGCCGAGGCGGCGAGGATGTCGGTGCGGATGAGCACCCGCATCCCGGCCTCGGTGTCCTCGGTGATGACCTGGTCCTCCCCGAGGGAGAAGAAGAGCCACCATGCCGGGGGCACATCCCAGGCCGAGACCCGGGTGAAGATGCGGGTGTCCTTCGTGTCCTGGAGCCACTCGGCGCGGTGCCCGGCCGCCCGCCGCCGGGCGGACTTCGGGGCGATGATGTCGAGCGTCGCCTTCGACGTGTGCTCGGTCAGCGACTCGAGCGCCTCCCAGCCGCGGATGTCCTCCTGAGTGGGGCTGAAGCGGTCCACGCCGTCCGGGGTCTGAGACGCCGGGAGGAAGATCGGGGTGTTGCGGAACGACTCGGCCACCGGGTTCGGGGGAAGCGAGATCAGGCGCTGATCCGCGTCCGCCGCCACCTGCGCTTCGATGCGCGCACGGTTGTCCTCGACCTGCCTGTCTTGCAATTCGGAATGAACCACCGTGGGTTCGAAGATCCGCAGGGAGACGAGATATTCGCGACTGTAGGACATGGGTTCAGCCTATCCAAGGTCGCTTCCCGAAATGGAACTTCCCACCGCGAACAGGTAGGATTTAAGCGCATAGCAGAGATCTAGTCTGGGGCGAGCTGCCCCACATGACGACGGAGGGGGTCACGCCAGTGGGTCGCGGCCGCGCAAAGGCAAAGCAGATCAAGGTAGCTCGGAAGCTCAAGTACTACAGCCCCGACACTGATCTCAATCGTCTCCAACAGGAACTTGGCACGGACTCCCATGAGTCCTCCTCAACCGATGCCTACGACGACGAACCCGATTACTCGGAGTACGCGGACAAGTACAACGTCGACGACGAAGACGGCGACGACGAGTACACGGAGCGCCGCTCCTGAGCTGACCCATAACGCATGAGGAGGGGCGGAGACATGAAGTCTCCGCCCCTCCTCATCTGTCTGGACTCTGCTGTCTCAGCGGAGGATCGCGGCCCCGCCGTCGACGCCCTTGGCGCCCTGGACGTAGTCGAGCTCCCCGGACAGCGAACCGTCGTCGGAGCGCACCTCACCGAGGATCCACGATCCCGGGCTCGCCGCGAGCACCTCGTCGACGCGATCGGCGGCGGTGACGAGCACCATGCCGACGCCGAGGTTCCACGTCCGTTCGCGGTCCGCGCGCGGCACCCCGCCGAGGTCGCCGAGGACGGTGAAGACCGCAGGGATCTCCCACGAGTCCCGCGACATCGTCGCGACGAGACCGGGCGGCAGCACCCGGGCGATGTTCGCCGACAGGCCTCCGCCGGTGACGTGGGAGACGGCGTGGACGGCACCCGGCAACGCCGTGAAGAGGGCGTTGAGTTCGCCCGTGTAGACGTGCGTGGGCACGAGGAGCTCCTCGCCGAGGCTGCGCGAGAACTCCGGGACCTCCCGGTCCAGGTCCCAGCCCGCCTCGGCGATGATGTGCCTGACGAGGGAGTACCCGTTGGAGTGGATGCCCGAGGACGGCAGCGCGATGAGGACGTCACCGGCCGCGACCTTGTCGGGTCCGAGCAGCTTGTCGGCGTCGACGACGCCCGTGGCGGCCCCGGCGACATCGTAGTCGTCGACGCCGAGGAGGCCCGGGTGCTCCGCGGTCTCGCCGCCGACGAGGGCGACGTCGGCCTGCGCGCACGCCTCGGCGATGCCGCGGACGATGTCGGCGATGCGCTCGGCCACGACCTTGCCGCATGCGATGTAGTCGGTCATGAAGAGCGGCTTCGCCCCGCACACGATGATGTCGTCGACGACCATGCCGACGAGGTCGAAGCCGATCGTGTCGTGCTTGTCGAGCGCCTGGGCGATCGCGACCTTCGTGCCCACACCATCGGTCGACGAGGCGAGCAGCGGACGCTCGTAGTCCTTGAGCACGGAGACGTCGAAGAGTCCCGCGAAGCCGCCGACCCCGCCGATGACGTTGGCGTTGTGGGTCGCGGCGACCGCTGACTTCATGAGCTCGACGGCCCTGTCGCCGGCCTCGACATCGACGCCGGCGGCGGCATAGGTCGTCGTCTTCGCGGTGTCGGTCTCGTCTGGGCTCAACTCAGCATCCTTTGTCGGCGGGGGTGGTGTTGACGGGAATCGGGTACTCGCCGGAGAAGCACGCGGTGCACAGCTGGCTGCGCTCCTGCTTCGTCGCCTCGATCATCCCGTCGAGCGAGATGTAGCCGAGCGAGTCCGCGCCGAGCGAGGTGCAGATTTCCTCGGTGCTCAGGCCGTTGGCGATGAGCTCGGCCCGGGTGGCGAAGTCGATGCCGTAGTAGCACGGCCATTTCACGGGCGGGGAGGAGATGCGGATGTGGATCTCCTTGGCCCCGGCCTCCCGGAGCATCCGCACAAGGGCGCGCTGCGTGTTGCCGCGCACGATCGAGTCGTCGACGACGACGAGGCGCTTGCCCTCGATGTTCTCGCGGATCGGGTTGAGCTTGAGGCGGATGCCGAGCTCCCGCAGCGTCTGCGAGGGCTGGATGAACGTCCGGCCGACGTACGCGTTCTTCATCAGCCCCTGGCCGAAGGGGATGCCCGATTCCTCGGCGTAGCCGACGGCCGCGGGCGTGCCCGATTCCGGGGTGGCGATGACGAGGTCGGCGTCGACGGGGAACTCCTGGGCGAGCTTGCGCCCCATCTCGGTCCGGGCGCCGTGGACGATCTGCCCGTCGAGGACGCTGTCGGGGCGCGCGAGGTAGACGTATTCGAAGACGCAGCGGGCCGGCTTCGCCTCGGCGAAGCGGAACGAGCGCAGCCCGTCCTCGTCGATGGCGATGAGCTCGCCGGGTTCGACGTCGCGCACATGCGAGGCGCCGACGATGTCGAGGGCAGCGGTCTCCGAGGCGACGACCCAGCCGTTGGACAGTCGGCCCAGCGACAGCGGGCGGACCCCTTGCGGATCGCGGGCGGCGTAGAGGGTGTTCTCATCCATGAAGACGAGCGAGAACGCCCCGTCGACCTCGCAGAGCAGCTTGAGCGCGGCATCGGTGAGGTCCTCGCCCGGCTCGGTCGCGAAGAGCTCGGTGACGAGTGAGGTGTCGTTCGAGGAGTCGCGGAAGGCGCGGGTGCGGCTGCGCTTCTTCGTCGCCTCGGCGACGACCTTGTTCGCGTGGTCGCGGCGGGAGTCGGCGAGCTGCTCGAGTTCGTCGAAGTTCGTCAGGTTGCCGTTGTGGGCGAGCGCGACGGTGCCGAACGGGGTGGGGCCGAGCGTCGGCTGCGCGTTCTCGAACGACGGCGATCCCGTCGTCGAGTACCGGGTGTGGCCGACGGCGATGTGGCCCTGGAGGAGTTCGAGATCGCGTTCGTGGAACACCTGCGAGACGAGGCCCATGTCCCGGTAGACGAGGATCTGGCTGCCGTTGCTCGCGGCGATGCCCGCGGACTCCTGCCCGCGGTGCTGGAGGGCGTAGAGCCCGAAGTAGGTGAGTTTGGCGATCTCCTCGCCCGGAGCCCAGACTCCGAATACCCCACAGGCATCCTGCGGTCCGCGGTCCAGGGGGTCGATTTCGTGGGTCAGCTGCCCGTCTCCTCTTGCCACGGAAAGAATTGTCTCACACGCGCGCGAAGGGGCTGACCGCCGCCTCAGGACCCGGTCGTCGGGCGAGTGGAGCCGCCCTGGTCACCGGTGGTGCGCCGGTCGTCGGCAGGGGGTTCGGTGGAGGTCGCGGACGTCGTTTCGGCAGGCGACTCAGGGGTCGCCTCGGCGGGGATCTGCTCACCCCGCATCTCAGCGATCCGCCGCTGGGCGATGACCTTGGGGTCGTCGACGAGGTCGATCTGCGCCTCGACCCGGTACTCGCGGGCCCGCTTGCGCCCTCTCCAGTCGAGGATGAGGGCGACGAGACCGCCGACGAAGAGACCGCCGACGCCGAGGACGACGAGGAGCAGACCCGCACCCTTGGCCACCGTGTACTCGGCGGGGACCTCGCTGGGGTCGATGACCAGGGTGAGCAGTCCCGCGAGGAGGACGCCGGCGATCGCACCGACGGCCATGAATGCCGCGAACTTGGGGCTGCGACGCACCGAGACGTCGATCTGGTCCTTCATGATCTCCTTGGGGCAAGGTCAGTGGTGCCGGGGGAACCGGCGGTTTCGATCGACTCCAGTCTAGACGAGGCCCCGCAGGCCCGCTCCCAGACAATCCCACAGCGACCGCCACTTCCCATAGACTGGCAGGAGGACACGGATGGGCTCTCACACACAGGGGTGGACATGTCACACACGATCATCGTCGGAATCGACGGTTCCGCCAACAGCCGCTGCGCCCTCGACTGGGCGATCGACCATGCCAAGCTCACCGGCGCGCAGCTGCGCCTCGTCGCCGCCTACACCGTGCCCGGCATGAACATGAGCCGCGCCGACATCGTCTACCCGGCCGACTTCGACAACTCCGTCAAGGACTCGACCAGGCAGCTCTGCGAGTCCGCCGCCGAGGTGGCCCGGCAGGCGGGTGTGCCCGTGACGACGATCGTCGCCGTCGGCGACGCCTCGGGAGTCCTCATCGACAGCTCGTCGACGGCCGATCTCGCCGTCGTCGGCGCCCGCGGACACGGCGGATTCTCCGGTCGCCTGCTCGGCTCGGTCGCGCTCGCGATGCCCGCCCACGCTCACAGCCCCACCGTCGTCATCCCGAGCACGTGGCCCGACCGTCCCGCCGCCGATGAGCACCAGCCGATCGACCAGCCCGTGCGCACCTCGCAGGACGGTCCTCGGGTCGATGCCTCGCAGGACTCGAAGGAGCGCCCCGACTTCACCGGTCAGATCGTCGCCGGCGTCGACCCGTTCGACACCGACAGCCCGGTGCTGCGGGAGGCCGCGGTGCAGGCGCAGCTCTACGGCAAGCCGCTCCACATCGTCGGCGTCACCGCCGCGCACATCCTCTCCCCCGAATGGCTGCCGAGCGAAGAGCACCTGACGAAGCTCTACGACGAGGCGGCCGCGGCCGACGAACTCGCCGTGGCGACCCTGCGCGACGAGTTCCCCGACCTCGACATCCGCTGGTCGGTCTTCGACGCCCCGGCCACCGAGGTGCTCGTGTCCGCGTCGCAGACCGCCGACCAGATGATCATCGGCTCCCGGGGGCGCGGCGGCTTCGTCGCGACGCTCCTCGGGTCGACCTCGCAGGGCGTGCTCGCCCATTCGCTCTGCCCGACCCGGGTCGTCCGGGTGGGACGGCGGGCGAAGGCGGACAAGCACGCGAAGGCCGCCCAGGGCTGAGGCCCGGGTTCGGGCCTGTGCCCTCGGCTGAGCTCAGCCGAGGGCGATGCTGTGCTCAGCCGAGGGCGATGAGTCCGATGCCGCCGACGACGATGACGGCGCCGGTGAGCTTCGCGGCGATGTTCCGCTCTCCGAAGAGCCACCAGGCGAGCAGCGTGCCGATGATGATCGAGGTCTCCCGCACGGGCGCGACGAGCGCGACGGGCGCGGACTGCATCGCGTAGAGGACGAGGAGATAGGCCAGGGGTGAGAGCACCGCGACGGTGACGAGCGCCCACCGGTGCTCACCGACGACGGCGCGGAGGTCGGCGCGTCGGGCACGGCCGCCGGGCAGCGTGACGAGACCGGCGCCCATGAGACAAGCGACGACGGCCTCGGAGACGGCGAAGTAGAGCAGCGGCGAGGTCGTCACATGGTTGACGGCGAAGTCGTCCCACAGCGTGTACCCGGCGATGAACGTCCCGATGAGGCCGCCCCACGCGAGGCCGCGAGCCACCCCGCCGGACGCGTGATCCCGACTCGGCAGATGAGCGGGGCCGGGCGGGTGATCCCGGCCCCGCGGGCGCACGGTGACGACGGCGATGCCGGCGAGCACGGTGAGCGCCCCGATGATCTCGACACCCGTCAGCCGCTCCCCGAGGACGGTGACGGCGACGATGATCGTCAGCACCGGCCCGATGCCGCGGGCACTCGGGTAGACGACGCCGAGCGGCGCATGATCGTAGCCTGCCTGCAGCGACACCGAGTATCCGATGTGGAGGAGTGCGCTGAGCAGGGCCGCGGCGAGCAGGCTCCCGTCGATCGACTGCTGCCCGGAGGCGACGAGCCAGATCGCGACCGGGGCGAGGAGAAGCGCACTGAGACCGTGGTAGGCGAGGACGAACGCGTAGCCGCGGCCGGCCACCGTCTTCGCTGCGAGGTTCCACACGGCGTGCGCGACCGCGGCGCCGAGGACGAGCGCGAGGACTCCCGGCGTCATCTGCGCCCGAGTCGCTGAGTGGAGGGCAGGGCTTGAGAGAACAGAGTCATTCAGAGCTTGATGACGACGGTCTTCGTCTGCGTGTACTCATCGAGGGCCTCCATCGACTTCTCGCGACCGTATCCGGACTTCTTGAACCCGCCGAAGGGCAGTTCGACTCCCCCACCGGCCCCGTACGTGTTGACGAAGACCTGCCCGGCCTCCACCTCGGCGGCGAGCCGATGCGCCCGGGACAGACTCTGCGTCCACAGCGCGGAGACGAGCCCGTAGTCGGTCCCGTTGGCCAGCGCCACGGCCTCATCGTCGTCGGCGAAGGTCATCGCGACGACGACGGGGCCGAACACCTCCTGCTGGGCGATCGTCGAGCCGGGGGCGACGTTGTCGACGATCGTCGGGGCGATGAACGCGCCGCCTGCGAGGTCGGCGGCGAGCCCGGTCGGGCGGGAGCCGCCGGTGACGATGCGGGCGGCTCCGATGTCGGAGAGGAAGCCCTCGACGCGCTCCTGCTGCCGGGTCGAGATGAGCGGGCCGAGCATCGGGTCGTCGAGGCCGTGGCCGATCGTCACCTCGGCCATCGCCGCCGCCGTCTTCTCGATGACCTCGGCGTGGATGTCCTGGTGGACGAGGAGGCGGGATCCGGCCGAGCACGTCTGTCCGGCGTTCTGGATGATCGAGCGCACGAGTGAGGGGATCGCCTGGTCGACGTCGGCGTCGGCGAAGACGAGGTTCGCGGACTTGCCGCCGAGTTCGAGGACGGTGGGCACGACCCGGTCCGCGGCGGCGTGGGCGATCTGCGAGCCGACCTGCGTCGACCCGACGAACCCGAGGTGGGCGATGCCGGGATGCTGCGCGAGGGCCGCACCCGCCTCGGCGCCGAGGCCGGTGACGACGTTGAAGGCCCCGGCGGGGAAGCCGACGGAGTGGATGAGCTCGGCCAGCCGCACAGTCGAGCGCGGCGTCTCATCGGCGGGTTTCGCCACCGCGCAGTTGCCGGTGGCGAGGCTCGTCGCCGCGGCCCGGCCGATGAGCTGGAGCGGATAGTTCCACGCGACGATGTGCCCGGTCACCCCATAGGGCTCACGGCGGGTGTATGCGTGCATGTCGTCGCGCAGCGGGATCGTCTGGCCGTGGTAGGCCTCGATCGTGTGCCCGTAGAACTCGAAGTAGCGGGCGCAGACGTCGACGTCCGCGTAGGCCTGGGAGAGCGGTTTGCCCGTGTCCTCGGATTCGATCCGGGCGAGCTCGTCACGGTGGGCGCCGATCGCCGCAGCGGTGGCGACGAGGAGGCGGGAACGCTGCTCGGGACTCGAACGCCGCCACTCCCGCTGGGCCTTCGTCGCCGCCGTCACCGCCCGATCGATCTCCTCGGCCCCGCCCCGGGAGACATCGCCGAGGTGGTCGCCGGTGGCCGGATCGATGTTCGCGTACGTCGTCAGCGAGGGCACATGCCGGCCGCCGATGAACGAGGTCGTCTGGGTGATCTGCGCACTCATCGGGGTCCCTCCAGGTCCGCGGTCGTGAACAGCGGCACGTGGTCGCTGAGGTCCGCGCGCGTGCCCGAGGCGTCGACCGTGCCGGCGGCGAGCGCCTCGGCGAAGCCGACCCGCCCGGTGACGAGGCCGAGCCACACCTCGGCGGAGGTCTCGACGACATTGGGCGGGGTGCCGCGGGTGTGCCGGGGGCCGGGAATGCACTGGGTGACCCCGAAGGGCGGCACGCGGACTTCGACGCTGTTGCCCTCGGCGCGGGAGGCGAGCTCCTCGAGGGTGAAGCGCACCGCGGTCGCCACCGTCGTCCGGTCCGCCGGCGCGCCGTCGGCATCGCTGTGGGCCACCCACATCTCGAGTGCGCGTCGTCCCTGCTCAGGGTCTATTCGTCGTCGAATCGCCATCGTCAGAACCTCGCTCCTTCAGCTGCATCTTCGCTCACCCGCACGGTGCCGACCACGGCTGTCCGCCCCTCGGAATCCGTGCCGCCGGTGACGGGGTCGGTTATCGCCGCCGCCACCTCGGCGAGATCGGCCGCGGGGATGTCGGACAGCGCCCCGACCCGGTCGAGCAGGGTGAGGGCGACGAGGCCCGTGGCCCGGGAGGACCCGTCGAGGCATTTGAGCGCCACGGCGTGACCGTCGCGGGTGGCCATGACGATGACCCCTTCGGCGCCGCCCTTGGCGAAGACGCCGAGGCGGTCGATGACCGTCGTGTTCGGTCGCCCGTGCCCCTCGATCGCCCACGGGTCGGCGAAGACCGCGTCGGTGATCGTCCGGGAGTCCGCGTCGGCACCGGGGCCGACGACCCGGCCGACGGCGCGGGCGAGGCCGGTCAGGCTGAGCGCGAACACGGGCGCCCCGCACCCGTCGACGCCGACCGCTGCCGGGGTCTCACCGGCGAAGTCGGCGACCACCTCGGCGACCCGCTGCTGCACGGGATGGGAGGGGTCGAGGTAGGTCGCGGTGTCGGCGTCCTGGGCGCGGGCGGCCAGCAGGAACGCGGCGTGCTTGCCCGAGCAGTTGAAGTGGACAGGTGAGCGGGGGTCGCCGGCCGCGGCGAGGCTGCGGCGGTAGGCCCCGTCGGCGGGATGGACGGACGGGCACCGGAGGTCGGCGGCACTGAGGTCCGCGGAAGCGAGCATCGCTTCGACGACGGCGACGTGTCCGGCCTCGGAGCGGTGGGAGGCGGTCGCGAGAGCGGCAGACGGACCTGCCAGCTGCGCGCCGAGGGAGAGCGCGGCCCGCGCCTGGAGCGGTTTGAGGCTCGAGCGCGTGAACACCGGGGCTCCCGGGGCGCCCAGGCGGAGGAGTTCGGTGCCGTCGGGGCCGACGACGACGGCGGATCCGCTGTGGCGCGACTCGACGAATCCGCTGCGTTCGACGACGGCGAGGCAGGCCGCCTCAGCGGGTGTGAAGGTGGAGAGACTCACGCACTCAAGCGTACGACCTTATAGGCTGGTCGTGTGAAGGTTCTCGTCATCGGGTCGGGCTCCCGCGAACACGCCCTCGTCCTTGCTCTCAGCCGCGACCCCCAGGTCGACGCCGTCATCGCCGCCCCCGGAAATCCGGGGATCGCGGCCATCGCGCACACCGCGGACGTCGACGCCTCCGATGCCGCCGAGGTGACCGCGCTGGCCGAGCGCCTCGACGTCGATCTCGTCGTCGTCGGACCCGAGGCCCCGCTCGTCGCCGGTGTCGCCGATGCCCTGCGGGAGGCCTCGTTCCCCGTGTTCGGTCCGAGCGCGGCCGCCGCGCACCTCGAGGGGTCGAAGGCGTTCGCGAAGGAGATCATGGAGGCAGCGGGCGTGCCGACGGCCCGGACCGTCGTCGCCTACACCCTCGACGAGGCGGCCGCGGCCCTCGACGACTTCGGTGCCCCCTTCGTCGTCAAGGCCGACGGTCTCGCCGCGGGCAAGGGCGTCGTCGTCACCGACGACCGGGAGGCAGCGCTCGCCCATGCCCGCTCGTGCCTCGAGGTCTCCGACCGCGTCGTCATCGAGGACTACCTCGACGGCCCCGAGGTCTCCCTCTTCGTCCTCTGCGACGGCACCCGGACGGTGCCGCTGGCCCCGGCGCAGGACTTCAAGCGCATCGGCGACGGCGACACCGGACCGAACACCGGCGGCATGGGGGCGTACTCGCCGCTGCCGTGGGCGCCTGCGGGCATGGTCGACGACATCGTCACCACCGTCGCCCAGCCCGTCGTCGACGAGATGGCCCGCCGCGGAACCCCGTTCTCCGGCCTCCTCTACTGCGGTCTCGCGCTGACCTCGAAGGGCCTGCGCGTCGTCGAGTTCAACGTCCGCTTCGGCGACCCCGAGACGCAGTCCGTCCTCGCCCGCCTGAGGACCCCGCTCGGGCAGACGCTGCTCGCCGCCGCCGAGGGCCGCCTCGACGAGGTCGGGGAGCTCGACTGGGATCCGCGCACCTCGGTGACCGTCGTCATGGCCGCCGAGAACTACCCCGACCGGCCGACGACCGGGGACATCATCCGCGGTCTCGACGCCGCCGATGCGCGCGAGGGCATCGACGTCCTTCACGCCGGCACGGCGCTCGCGACGGGACCCGGCGCGGGATACGCGCCGGAGGACACGATCATCACCGAGGACGTCGCCGAGACCGGGGACATCGTCACCGCCGGCGGGCGGGTGCTCTCCGTCGTCGCGCTCGGGACCGACCTCGACGAGGCGCGGGCCCGTGCGTATGCCGCGGTCGACGAGATCTCGTGGGACGGCGAGCAGCACCGCCATGACATCGCCGAGGCGGCCGCCCGGGGGCGGATCGCGCTCGCTCCCGTCTACGGGAGTGCCGCTCCTGCCACGGGCAATGCTCCTGCCGCGGGCCTCGGGACGGACGCCCCGACGCTGCCCGGGTGGACGCACGCGTACTCGGGCAAGGTCCGCGACCTCTACATCCCCGCGGATGCCGCGGACATCGCCTCGGCCGACCGTCTCCTCATGGTCGCCTCCGACCGGATCTCGGCCTACGACTGGGTGCTCGATTCCGAGATCCCCGACAAGGGCCGCGTGCTCACGGGCCTGAGCCTGTGGTGGTTCGACCAGCTCGCCGACGTCATCGGCAACCACGTCATCAGCTCCGACGTCCCCGACGCGGTGCGCGGACGCGGACTCATCGTGAGGAACCTCGCGATGATCCCCGTCGAGGCCGTCGCCCGCGGGTACCTCACCGGCTCCGGGCTCACCGACTACCGGGCGACCGGCGCCGTGTGCGGGGTCGCCCTGCCCGCCGGCCTCGACGAGGCCGACCGGCTCGAACCGGCGATCTTCACCCCGGCGACGAAGGCCGCGCTCGGCGACCACGACGAGAACGTCTCCTTCGACCAGGTCGCCGAGACCATCGGCGAGGAGCAGGCGAGCGCGATCCGCGACCTCACCCTGGAGATCTACCGGCGCGCCGAGATCATCGCCCGGGAACGCGGCATCGTCCTCGCCGACACGAAGTTCGAGTTCGGAACCCTGTCCGACGGCACGATCGTCCTCGCCGACGAAGTGCTCACCCCCGACTCCTCGCGCTTCTGGGACGCCGACAGCTACGCCCCGGGCACCGCGCAGGCGAGCTTCGACAAGCAGTTCGTCCGCGACTGGCTGACGACGGAGTCCGGCTGGGACAGGGCGTCGGACACTCCCCCGCCGGCCCTGCCCGCCGAGGTCGTCGAGAAGACCCGCGCACGCTACATCGAGGCCTTCGAGACGCTCACGGGCGAGACCTTCCCCGCCTGAGCGAGGAGACCCGCCCGACTTCAGGACGCAGAGTGTCGACGACGCACGCCGTCGTCGACACTCTGCGTCCTGAAGTCTGTTGAGAGCAGCCGCGGCGGCCCCGCCGGCCCGCGCGGCGCCGGGCCGTGCCGCGCTCCCGCGATGCCACTGGTTTCGCAGGTGTTCCATGCGGACCATCACCGTTCACAGCGGGCCCCTTGTCTCGAACAACGGATCTAGTAGACCTCACCATCGAAATCCGTTACAGTGATCGGCAACAGTGATCCGTGCCACACGTTCCGTCGGCACCGGGTCGACACGCACAAGGCGGGAATCGATATGCATGCACTACTGGAACGGCGAACACCACGAGGGACGCGGAGCACCGTTCACCCTCACCAACCCCGCCACCGGTGAGGCGACCGGCGAGTACGCACTCGCCGACGCCGCCGATGTCCGCGACGCCGTCGCCGCGGCGAAGGCCGCCTACCCCGGCTTCAAGGCACTGACCCCCGGCGAGCGCGCCGACCTCCTGCTGCGCCTCGCCGACGAACTCGAGAAGCGCAGCGACGAGCTCGCCGCGCTCGAATCGCAGCAGACCGGCAAGTCGATCCGACTCGCCACCGAATTCGACGTCCCCGGCTCGATCGACAACGCCCGCTTCTTCGCCGGGGCCGCCCGGGCGCTGACGGGGCTGTCGGCGGGCACGTACTGGGAGCAGTCGACGTCGATGATCCGCCGCGAACCCCTCGGCGTCATCGGCTCGATCGCCCCGTGGAACTACCCGCTGCAGATGGCGGCATGGAAGATCCTGCCCGCCGTGGCGGCGGGCAACACGATCGTGCTCAAGACCTCGGAGATGACGCCGGGAACCTCGCTCATCCTCGCCGAGGCGGCCACCGCAGCGGGCTTCCCGCCCGGGGTCATCAACGTCATCGCCGGTGACGGCCGGGAGGCCGGCGAAACCCTCGTCACCCACCCCGACGTCGTCATGAGCTCCTTCACCGGCTCGACACCGGTCGGCAGGCGGATCATGGAGCTCGCCGCCGCCAAGGGCAGCCGCGTCCACCTCGAGCTCGGCGGCAAGGCCCCGCTCGTCGTCTTCGCCGATGCCGACATCGAAGCCGCCGCCCGCGGCGCCGTCGCCGGCTCGCTCATCAACTCCGGGCAGGACTGCACCGCCGCGACCCGGGCGATCGTCGCCGCCGAGCACTTCCAGGCGTTCACCGACCGGGTCGCCGAGCTCATGGGCGGCGTCCGCCTCGGCGATCCCGCCGACCCGGCCACGGACATGGGCTCGCTCATCTCACTCCCCCACCGCGACCGCGTCGCCGCCATGGTCGCCCGCGCCGCGGACGCCGGGGCGACGATCCGCACCGGCGGGACGATCCCGACGACGAACCGCCTCGGCGAGGATCTGCCGGGCACCCCGGAGACGACCGCGTACTACGCACCGACGCTCATCACCGGGATCGACACCGACGCCGAGGTGTGGCGCGACGAGATCTTCGGACCCGTGCTCGTCGCGGTCCCTTTCGACACCGACGACGAGGCGATCGCGCTGGCCAACGACACCCCGTACGGGCTCGCGGCGAGCGCGTGGACGCGGTCGACGAACCGCACCCTGCGGGCGGCCGCGGACATCGAGGCCGGCTGCGTGTGGATCAACGAGCACATCCCCATCGTCTCCGACATGCCCCACGGCGGGTACAAGGCCTCGGGGTTCGGCAAGGACATGAGCCAGTACTCGTTCGACGAGTACACGCAGATCAAACACGTCTTCATCGACCAGCATGAGGACCCGCATCACGCGTGGCAGGACACGATCTTCACGACGTGATGGACACCCGGGCCCCGGCAGCCGATCCTGCCCGCCCGGATTCCCAGCACCCCCTCATACCCCACCACCTCGCGCCGCCATGGGCGTGCGCGGATCACAGCGACAGAGCAGTCGGGAGGACACATGGACGTTGACATCCTCGATGTCACGATCTTCGACGGACACGACATCGTGCCCGGGAATCGGGTGAGCATCCGCGGCGGAACGATCAGCGAGATCGGCACCGGACCGGCCGATAGCCCCGCGGCGGAGACGATCGACGGGGCCGGAGGCCTGCTCACCCCCGGGTTCGTCGACGCCCACGTCCACACGTCCGGCGGCGGCCTCGAATCGCTGACGTGTGATCTCAGCGACGCCGTCGGCGTCGACGCGGTGCGGGCGCGGATCGCCGCGCACCTGGAGACGACGGAGGGCTGGCTCACCGGCGGCGGCTGGTCGATGGCCGACTTCCCCGGCGGGGCGCCCCGCGCGGACCTCCTCGACGAGCTCAGCCCCGACCGTCCGATCATGCTCGTCAGCGCCGACCACCACTCGGCGTGGGTGAACTCGGCGGCGATGGCGCTCGCCGGCCTCGACGCGGACACGCCGACCCCGGCCGGCGGGGTCATCGAGAAGGACGACGACGGCACACCCACCGGCTGCCTCCACGAATCGGCGATGGACATCGTCGGCGCCCACCTGCCCGTCCCCACCGACGCCGAGATGCGGGCGGGGCTGCTCGCCGGGCAGGCGGAGCTCCTCGCACTCGGCATCACCGGCTGGATGGACGCGATCATCGGCGACTACTCCGGGCACCGCGACGCCTTCGACACGTACGTGCGCGCCGTCGACGCCGGCGAACTCGCCGCCGAGGTCGTCGGCAGCCTGTGGTGGCCCCGCGACGTCACCGACGTCGACGCCCAGGTCGCGACGTTCCTCGAGCGCAAGCGCACCGCCGGGGCGTTCCGGACGCATTCGGTGAAGTTCATGCTCGACGGCATCGTCGAGTCCCGGACCGCGGCGATGAGCGCTGAGTACACGTGCGCGTGCGGCGGCTTCGGGACGTCGTACTTCACCCGCGACCACCTCCACGCGGCGTTCGCCGCCCTCGACGCCGCCGGCTTCGACATCCACTGCCATGCCATCGGCGACGCCGCGGTGACCGCGGCCCTCGACGCCTTCGCCGCCGTCGCCGGCTCGGATGCCGGGCTCCGACCCGACGCCCGACACCACATCGCCCACGTCCAGGTCGTCGACCCCGCCGATGTGCCGCGCTTCGCCGAACTCGGGATCACCGCGAACCTCCAGGCCCTGTGGGCGTGCCGGGATCAGCAGATGATCGACCTCAACATCCCGTGCCTCGGTGAGGAGCGGGCGGCGTGGCAGTACCCGTTCCGGTCCTTCGCCGAGGCGGGCACCCACCTCGCGATGGGATCCGACTGGCCGGTCTCCACTCCCGATCCGTGGCAGGCCGTCCACGTCGCCGTCAACCGCTCCCACCCGGAGGAGGCCGACCCCGCACCGCTCGGACCCGACCAGGCCATCGACGTGCTCACCGCCCTGCGGGCCTACACCGCAGGCTCCGCGCACCTGCTGCGCGCCGAGCACAACGGCCGCATCCGCCTCGGCGAGCCCGCGAACCTCGCGCTCGCGAGTGCGGACCCGTTCGCCCTCGACCCCGCCGACCTCCACACCGTCACCAACCGGCTGACCGTCTCCGGCGGCCGGATCGTCCACCGGGCGTGACCCAGCACCCTCTGCGAAACCCTCTGCGAAACCCTCTGCGAAAGGCAGCCATGACCACAGAAGAACGATCCGGGGATCTCGAGATCCGCGGAGTGAAGAAGGACTTCGGCGGCGTGACCGCGATCGAGAAGCTCGATCTCACGGTCCGCGAAGGCGAGTTCCTCTCCCTCCTCGGGCCCTCGGGCTGCGGGAAGACGACGCTGCTGCGGATGATCGCCGGCTTCGAGTACCCGACCGCTGGCCAGATCCTCCTCGGCGGCACCGACCTCGTCGGCCGTCCGCCCCACAAGCGGCCGGTCAACACGGTGTTCCAGTCCTACCTGCTCTTCCCGCACATGAACATCGCCGACAACATCGCCTACGGGCTCAAACAGTCGAAGACCCCGAAGGCCGAGATCGCCGACCGGGTCCGCGAGGTCCTCTCGCTGGTGCGCATGGAGGAGTTCGCCGGGCGCAAGCCCGAACAGCTCTCCGGCGGCCAGCAGCAGCGCATCGCCCTGGCCCGGGCGCTCGTCAACCGGCCCAAGGTGCTCCTCCTCGATGAGCCGATGTCCGCCCTCGACCGGAAGCTGCGCGAGGAGATGCAGCTCGAGCTCAAGCGCCTCCACGCGGGACTCGGCACGACCTTCGTCTTCGTCACCCACGACCAGGAGGAGGCGCTGGCGATGAGCGACCGGATCGTCGTCATGTACGACGGCGTCGTCCAGCAGGTGGGCTCCGGGGAGGAGATCTACGCGGCCCCGAACAACGGCTTCGTCGCCGGGTTCATCGGCAAGCAGAACTTCGTTCCCGTCACCGTCGCCGAGGTGGGGCCCGGTCATGCGGATCTGCGCAGTGAGAACGCGGTCCTGCGCACCTCGGCGCTGGCCCAGCGGCCCGCGACGGCGGGCACCGCGACCGCTGAGACGACGGCTCCCCTGACGACGGGAATGACCGTGCGCGCGGCGATCCGGCCCGAGCGGCTGCGCGTCTCCGCGGTCGACCCGAGTGCGGGGACCCGCCCGAACACGGCGGTCGCGACCGTCATCTCGACGTCCTACCTCGGCGATGTCCTCCAGTACATGGTCAAGGCCGGGTCGAATGATGAGCTCCTCGCCCGGGTGCCGGCGTCGGGGGCGACGATCTTCGATCACGGCGACGAGGTGGCCCTGTCGTGGGACGAGGATGCCGTGGCGGTGTTCGCCGATGAGTGAGCAGCAGCCCGTCTCCGTCCTCGCCCCACCGGCCGCCGCCCGGCGCATCACCCGCCGGGCAGCGCTCGCGGGCATCGGCGTCATCGGCCTCGGGGCGCTCTCCGCCTGCGGCAGCTCCACGGGCATGGCCGCCTCCCCGCCCACCGACGGGGAGCTCGAGGACAAGCTCAACCTCTACACGTGGGGCGACTACGACTCCCCCGACCTGCTCTCGAGATTCCGCGACGACTTCGACGTCCTCCTCCAGGTCGACTCGTACGGGTCGAACGAGGAGCTCATCGCGAAGCTCTCCTCGAGCCGCGGGACCTCCGGCTACGACGTCGTCGTCCCCACCGGTTCGCAGCTCTCCCGGTTCACCAGCCACGATCTCCTCCAACCGCTCGACCTCTCCCTCATCCCGAACTTCCAGACGATGGACCCGAACTTCATCCACCAGGACGTCGACCCGAACAACGAGTTCACGATCTGCAAGGCGTGGGGCACGACCGGGTACGCGTACCGCACCGACGTCATCACCCGGGAGATGACGTCGTGGCAGGACTTCATCGACGCCGCCCAGAACGAGGCCTCGGGCAAGACCTCGCTCCTCGACGATGCGCTCGAGGTCTCCTCGATCGGTCTGACGAGCCTGGGCTACAGCATCAACACGACGAACGAACAGGAGATCGCCGAGGCGCGAGCGATCATCGTCGACCAGGTCGCCCCGCATGTGCGGGCGTACTTCGGCAGCGCCTCGACGGGCATCATCCAGGGCAGCTTCACGCTCATGCACTCCTACAACGGCGACGCCCGGCAGGGCTTCGGCGAGGTCGAGGATCCCGAGAACTGGAAGTTCGTCTTCCCGACTCCCTCGGCGAACCTCTGGATGGACACGTGGGCGATCGCGACGGGGGCACCACATCCCGACGCGGCACATGCGTTCATCAACTTCATGATCGATCCCGCCAATTCGCTCGAGCAGATCGAGTACATCGGCTACCCGATCGGCGTGCAGGGCTCCGAGGAGAAGGCGAAGGAAGCCGGTGTCGAAGGCCTCGACATGATCTTCCCGCCGCAGGAGGTCCTCGACCGGCTCGAGGCCGGGGTCTTCAACGACAAGATCCAGCTGCTCGTCGACACACTCACCGAGGCCAAGAGGAGGTCGGGAGCATGATCCCGCTGCGCAACAGAATCTTCGGGGCGGCGGCCCTGTCGTTCCCGACCTGGGCCTACGTCGTCTTCTTCTTCGTCATCCCGGTGGCGATGGTGATCTTCTTCAGCTTCGGGTACAAACCCGACATCTACACCGCGGTCTCGCTCGATGAGCTCAGCTTCGACCGCTTCCCCGAGGCGCTCACCCCGGCGTTCATCTCGACGTTCCTCGCCACCCTGCGGATCTCCCTGCTCGGGACGTTCCTCTGCCTCATCATCGCCCTGCCGTTCGCCTACTGGATCGCGGTGAAGATCGCCCCGGCCCACCGGGGGCTGGCTCTCGCCCTCGTCATGGTGCCGTTCTGGACGAACTTCCTCGTGCGCACCCTGGGCTGGCAGATCATCCTCTCCCCCAACGGGTTCGTCTCCGAGGGGCTGATGAGCCTCGGCCTCACCGAGGACCGGCTCGACATCCTCTACACCCATGCCGCGGTGCAGATCGGCGTCGTCTACAACTACCTGCCGCTGATGATCCTGCCCCTCTTCGTCGCGATCGACCGGTCGGGCCAGAAGCTGCGGGAAGCCAGCTACGACCTCGGCGCGGGCAAGGTGAAGACGTTCCTCCGGGTCACCCTGCCGATGGCGATGCCGGGCGTGATCTCCGGCTGCCTGCTCGTCTTCATCCCGCTCAACGGCGACTACGTCACTGCGACGGTCCTCGGCGGGGCGAGCGGATCGATGGTCGGGCAGCTCATCGCCGAGCAGTTCAACGCCGCTCAGGACTGGGCGCTCGGGGCGGCCATGGCGGTCATCCTCATCATCTCCACGCTCATCGTCGTCGGCGTCGGCTTCGCGATCCTCAAGGTCGGGCAGCTCATCGCGGCGCGCACGAACAGCGTTCCGCTGACCAACGGGAAGGCATGACCATGGCGTTCACAGCACATCGACCGCTCACCGACCGGCTGCTCACGATCTGGGGCGTCCTCGTCTTCATCTACCTCTTCCTGCCGATCATCGTCATCGTCGCGTACTCGTTCAACAACGGCACGGTGCTCGCGAACTTCGACGAGTTCGGCTTCCGCGCCTACACCTCGGGCCTGAGCAACGACACGATCGTCAACTCGGTGATCACGAGCCTCCAGGCGGCCGTCGGCTCGTCGCTCGTCGCCACGTTCTTCGGCACCCTCGGCGGGGTCGCCCTGGCCCGGGCGAAGAGCGGCGTGTGGTGGGCCGTCGGCCTCACCGTTGTCCTCGGCATCACGCTCTTCACCCCGGAGATCGTCGACGGCATCGCGTTCCTGCCGTGGTTCGTCACCCTCGGCGTCGACTGGGGCCTCACCCCGTTCAACTCCGGCATGGTCCGCCTCATCATCTCCCATGCGATGTTCTCGATGGCCGTCGTCACGTTCATCGTGCGGGCGCGGCTGGCGGGGATGAACCGGCAGCTCGAGGAGGCCTCGGCGGATCTCGGGGCGACCTCGTGGGCGACGTTCCGTTCGGTCACCCTGCCGATCGCGGCCCCCGGCATCTTCGCCGGCGCCCTCATGGCGTTCACGCTCAGCCTCGACAACACGATCCTCTCGAGCTTCGTGCAGCTGCCGGGCTCGACGCCGTGGCCGGTCTACATCTTCTCCGCCGTCAAGGTGGCCCTGCGCCCCGAGGTGGCGGCGATCTCGACGCTGATGTTCGTCCTCACGCTCATCGCCCTGGCGATCTGCGCGCTCGCGCTGCGCCGGTCCGGCGGCAGTTCGACGGAGATCATCAAGACCATGGCAGGATGAGCGCCGAGGCGGTGCGCATCCCCACCAGCGACCATCATTCCAGCACCACCAGTGCCGTTCGGCGGACCGACCGTCGGCAGGCAGAAGCGATGCCGCAAGGCAGAAAGCGAAGTGACATGGACGTCAAAGCCGCATTGGCCGACGCCTCCACCGTTCCGTTCTGGCTCGACACCGACGCCCGGCCGCAGCCGCTGCCGCCGCTGGCACGGGACCTCGAGGCCGATCTCGTCGTCGTCGGCGGCGGGTTCACCGGGCTGTGGACGGCCCTCCAGGCGAAGGAGCGCGACCCCGACCGGCACGTCGTCCTCCTCGAGGCGAACACCGTCGGCTGGGCGGCCTCAGGCCGCAACGGCGGGTTCTGCGCAGCCAGCCTCACCCACGGCTACGACAACGGCGAGTCGCACCTGCCGGCGGAGAACGAGCGCCTGGCAGCCCTCGGCCGGGAGAACCTCGACGCGATCGAGGCCGCCGTCTCCCGCTACGGCATGGACTGCGAGTTCGAACGCACCGGCGAACTCGACGTCGCGACCGAGGACTACCAGGTCCCCGGCCTGCGGGAGGCCCACGACCCCGATGCCGGGTTCGTCTTCCTCACCCAGGAGGAGCTCGCGACGATCGTGAAGTCCCCGACGTACAAGGGCGCGCTGTGGGACTCGCGGGAGGTCGCGATGCTCAACCCGGCGAAGCTGTGCTGGGAGCTGCTGCGCGTCATCCGGGACCTCGGCGTCGAGGTCTACGAGGGCACGAAGGTCACCGACGTCAGCGACCGGAAGCAGACGGTCGCGGTGACCACCGAACCGGTCTCCGGTGCCGCCACGGCGGCCGGAGCGGCGACGATCACGGCGCAGCGGGTGGCGCTGGCGACGAACGTCTTCCCCTCCCTCCTCAAGCGAGCGAGCCTCCACACCGTGCCCGTCTACGACTATGCGCTGATGACCGAACCGCTCAGCGACGACCAGATGGCGGCGATCGGCTGGGAGGGCCGGCAGGGCATCGGCGACTGCGCGAACCGCTTCCACTATTACCGGCTCACGGCCGACAACCGCATCCTCTTCGGCGGCTGGGACGCCGTCTACCACTACGGGCGGCAGGTGTCGTGGAAGTACGACCAGAACCGGGAGACCTTCGAAACCCTCGCCCGGCACTTCTTCGAGACGTTCCCGCAGCTGGCGGACGTGAAGTTCACCCACAAGTGGGGTGGGGCCATCGACACGTGCTCCCGGTTCTTCGCGTTCTTCGTCACCGCCTACGACCGGAAGGTCGCGATGGCGGCCGGGTTCACCGGCCTCGGCGTCGGTGCCTCCCGGTTCGCCGGCACCGTCATGCTCGACCTGCTCTCCGGTGAGGAGACCGAGCTGACGCAGCTGGAGATGGTGCGCAGGCGGCCGCTGCCGTTCCCGCCCGAACCGGTGGCGTGGCTCGGCATCAGGATGACGACGAACGCTCTCATCAAGGCCGATGAGAACCAGGGCAGGCGCGGCCCGCTGCTCAAGGTCCTCGACGCCGTCGGCATGGGCTTCGACTCCTGAGCCTCCCCGCGGGGCTCCTCTGCGCGCTTGATAGACTTCTGCCGAGCGCGGGAGGAGCTCCCGCGCCCCGTTGTGAAGGAGTCAAACACGCATGGCACGTGTCGTCGTTGAAGTGATGCCCAAGCCCGAGATCCTCGACCCGCAGGGCAAAGCGATCTCCGGTGGTCTCGCTCGACTGGGGTTCCCCGGTTTCGGTGAGGTCAGGCAGGGCAAGCGCTTCGAACTCGAGGTCGAGGGAGAAGCCACCGACGAGGTGCTCGCCCAGGCGCGCGAAGCCGCCGAGACTCTCCTGTCGAACCCCGTCATCGAGAACGTCGTCGCCGTCCGCGTCGCCGAGGACGCCTGATGACGGCCACCGCCGCGACCGACTCCGCGACGGCCTCGGCGTCCGGTCCGAGGATCGGCGTCGTCACGTTCCCCGGCACCCTCGATGACCGGGACGCAGCGCGCGCGGTCACCCTCGCGGGCGCCTCGGCGGTCAATCTCTGGCACGCCGACTCGACGCTCTCCGGCGTCGATGCAGTCATCCTGCCCGGCGGGTTCTCCTACGGGGACTACCTGCGGGCCGGAGCGATCGCCCGCTTCGCCCCGATCATGGACGCCGTCGTCGCGGCCGCGAACGCCGGCATGCCGGTGCTCGGCATCTGCAACGGCTTCCAGGTCCTCTGCGAGTCCCATCTTCTGCCCGGTGCGCTCATCCGCAACGAGGAGCAGCACTTCGTCTGCCGCGACCAGGATCTCCTCGTCGAGAACGCGGACACCGCGTGGACCGGCGACTACGAGCAGGGCCAGACGATCACGATCCCGCTGAAGAACGGCGAGGGCGGCTACGTCGCCACCGACGAGGTGCTCGACGAGCTCGAGGCGACCGGTCGCGTCGTCTTCCGCTACCAGGGCCTCAACCCCAACGGCTCGCTGCGCGACATCGCCGGCATCACGAACGAAGCGGGCAACGTCGTCGGACTCATGCCCCATCCCGAGCACGCGGTCGAGGCCGGCTACGGCCCCGCGAGCACCGGCGTCGACGGGCAGGGGTTCTTCTCGTCCGCCGTGCGCACTCTGCTCGCGTCCCGCTGAGCGCAGACACGCGAATCGGTCCCGGTTCCCCGACTCAACCTCGGGGACCGGGACCGATCTCGTTTCGCCGTCCGGCCGGGACGAGTCACCGACCTGACGGGAGTTCTGTCATCCCTTCATCTGTCCGCGGCGGCGGGCGAAGAGGACCGCTCCCGCTCCTGCGAGGATGAGGATGGCGCCGGCGCCGAGGCCGGTGAGTTCTGCACCGGTGCGGGGCATCGACCCGTTGTTGCCGCCGCCGGAACCGCCCCCGCCGTTTCCGCCGCCGCCACCGCCACCGGAGCCGGTGACCGTGAACCCGCTGTTCATGACGTAGTCGCCGCAGGTGGCTTGGACGGTGTACTTGCCGACGTACGCCGCGGGATCGTTCTCCAAACCGTAGGTCTGCACCGCGGCGACATCGCCGCCGTCGGCCGGGGCCGTCCGGTCGTAGAGGAGGACGTCGCTGCTGTTCCAGACCTGGAAGCGGACCTCATCGGCGACCAGGCAGTCGACGACTGCCATCGTCACGCCCTTGTCGCGGTTGACGAAGTCGGCGCCGGAGATCGTCTCAGGCCAGACCGAGAGGGTCGGCTCAAGGGTCTCATCGCCGTCCGCGGTGACGGTGAACGTGCCCTCCTGGAACATGTCACCGCAATCGGCCGTGACGAGGTATCGCCCGATGAATGCGACCGGGTCGGTATCGCCGACCTCGGGCACCCAGGTCACCACGGCGGCGGTGTCCTCACCAGCTTCCTGGCTCGCTTCGAAGACCACGGTATCCGGGTCATAGGCGGTGGTGATCATGATGTTGACGTCGGAATCCATCCGGCAGCCGGACATCATCACGGTCACACCGCTGGTGAGGAAGTCGGAGACCTGCTGCGAACCCGGGGTGATGTCGAGAGTCGTGCCCGATGGCGGCGGCTCGGTCTCGTCACCGACGACGGTGGCGCTGGCCGAATACGTCTCGTTCTGGTCGCCGCGCTGAACGCTGACGGTCACCGTGACGGTGTCGCCGGGCTCGTAGGCGCCCTCGGTGTAGTACACACCGGTGAACGAACCGTCGGAGTCCACGGTTGCATGAGTGCCGTCGCCGTCGCCCCATCCGATGTCATCTCCTGCGAGGACACCGTCGACGAAGAATCGAATGCCTTTGTCGGGGTCGTTGAGGTCCGACACCGTGACCTCATCGGACTCGAGGTACATGGTGGCGTCGATCGGCTCATCTGTGGGGGATTCGGTCGGGGTCTCGGTGGGGGTGCCTTCGACGTCCGCTTCTGCGGGAGTCGAGGGATCGGTGGAGCCATCGGTCGCGGCTTCGTCCGTCGCGCCGGACGAGTCATCGCCGCCGGTGGAGTCGTCGCTGCCCGAGGTATCGGCAGTGCTCATGTCACCGCCGGAGCTGTCGTCGGTTCCCTGCGACGTGGAGTCATCGGTGCCGGTGTCCGTGCCGGTGTCGGTGCCCGTGTCCGTGGTGTCGCCGGGCGGGGTTCCGCCGTCGGCGGTGCCGTCGGGATCCGGCATCGCCATGAGGGTTGTCTGCCCCGCTGCTCCGTCCGCTGCCAGGGAGGCGGCGGCCGGGAGGGAGCCCATGGTGGCGACGGCGAGTGCCACCGTCGTCGCGAGGATGAGGCGTTTCATGATCGTCCTTCCAGCGGGGCCTGGAGCTGCCACGGTGCTCGTGGCTGCTTGTCGAGGACACTACGTCTGTGCGCCGCGACCGGGGACTTATGAACATTGAGTTCATGACGATTCTGTGATGCAGGTCACGGCGTGCTGTTATTGTTTCGTCACTGTTCGGATGATCGGCGCGCACGGCGGGGTCCGTCGCGGGCCTCGGCGCTGCTCGCACGCCGGCAACCCGGTGGCCCAGGTGGCACCGGATTCTCCGCTCGATCCGCAGGCCGTCGGACTGCCGGTGTCGGACGATCCGAGGACTTCGCACAGGCCGCCATGCCGAGATCACGATTCGGCAGACCCTGCCGTCGGAGCCGGAAAATCGTTACCACCGGAACCTGTTGACATGCGCGCCGCGAAGGGGGTGTGCGCACCCACGGGACGAGGCCGGCTGCTCCGCTGGTCGGGGCCTGCTGCAGGCGTCAGCGCCTCGGTTCGGTCAGTCCGTTCCCCTCCCGCCGAGCGGCGGCTGAGCCTCCGAGCGCCCGCCCGGGTCGGTCGTTGCGTCGTTCCGCACGCCGGACTCGTCCCCGACCTCGCCTGACTCCCCCGCCCCAGCGGCAGCCTCCGTCGACCCAGCAGCAGGCTCCGTCGACCCAGCGGTAGGCTCCTCGGCCACTGCGGCGTCGCCGGCGTCATCGGCCAGCGCCGCGGCATCGGCGGCGAGCCCCGGCTCGGTCTCCGCCTCGGCGAGGACCTCAGCGGTGAAGTGCTCCTCGGCATCCTCACCTCGGAACTGCGACATGTAGAGGCGGTAGTACGCGCCCTCGGCGGCGAGGAGCTCCTCGTGGTTGCCGTGTTCGACGATCGCACCGTTCTCCATGACGAGGATGGTGTCGGCATCGCGGATCGTCGAGAGCCGGTGCGCGATGACGAACGACGTCCGGTCGGTGCGCAGGGCCGCCATCGCCTGCTGCACGAGCAGCTCGGTGCGGGTGTCCACCGACGAGGTCGCCTCGTCGAGGATGAGCAGCGAGGGATCGGCGAGGAACGCCCGGGCGATCGTGATGAGCTGGCGCTCACCGGCGGAGACGCTGCCGCCGTCGGCGTCGATGACGGTGTCGTAGCCGTCGGGCAGCTGCCGGACGAAGCGGTCGACCATCGTCGCCTTCGCGGCGTCGATGACCTCCTCGTCGGTGGCGTCGAGTCGTCCGTACCGGATGTTGTCGCGGATCGAGCCTTCGAACAGCCAGGCATCCTGGAGCACCATGCCCACGTGCGACCGGAGGTCGGCACGGGTGAGGTCGCGGATGTCGACCCCGTCGAGGTAGATCGTCCCGCCGGTGAGCTCGTAGAAGCGCATGACGAGGTTGACCAGCGTCGTCTTGCCGGCGCCCGTGGGACCGACGATCGCGACCGTGTGGCCGGGATCAGCGGTGAAGGAGACATCCTCGATGAGCGGGGTGTCCTCGGTGTAGCGGAAGCTGACATGCGAGAAGTCGACTCGCCCGGGAGTCCGCGGAGGCAGCGCGGCCGTCGCCTCGTCGGGCTCCTCCTCGTCGGCGTCGAGGAGTTCGAAGGTGCGCTCGGCCGAGGCGACACCGGACTGGAGCATGTTCGCCACTCCGGCCATCTCCGAGATCGGCTGCGAGAACTCCCGCGAGTACTGGATGAACGCGGTCGCATCGCCGAGCGTCATCTGTCCCGAGGCGACCCGCAGGCCGCCGGCGACGGCGATGAGGACGTAGCTGAGGTACGACACGAACTGCATCGAGGGCATGATCATCCCGGAGACGAACTGGGCCCCCGACGATGCGGCGTAGAGCTCTTCGTTGCGGCGGTCGAACTCGTCGAGCATGACCTTGTCGCGGCCGAAGGCCCGCACGACGTCGAGCCCCGAGAACGACTCCTCGACGTGGCCGTTGACCTCACCGGTGTACTTCCACTGCGCCTTGAACTTCTTCTGCGCCTGGGAGCCGATGACGCCGGCGATGATCGCCGACAGCGGCAGGGCGATGAAAGCGAGCAGCGCGAGCTGCCACGAGACGATGAACATCATCACGCCGATGCCGACGATCGTCAGCGCCGATTGGACGAGTTGGGAGAACGCCTGCTGGAGGGCCTGCTGGATGTTGTCGACGTCGTTCGTCACCCGCGACATGACATCGCCGCGCTGCCGCGTGTCGAAGTACCGCAGCGGGAGCCGGTTGATCTTGCGCTCGATGTCCTCACGCAGGCGGTAGACGACGCGCATGACGAGGGCGTTGAGGATGTAGCCCTGCGCCCACATGAGCATCGAGGCGACCAGGTACATGAGGAGGACGATGATGATGATCTGCCCGAGTGCCGTGAAGTCGATGCCCTGACCGGGGACGACGCCGGCGGTCGCGAGCATGTCGGCGTAGTCGTCGCGGCCTTCGGCACGGGCACCGGCGATGATGTCCTCGATGTTCGCGCCCGCCGGCAGCTGGGAGCCGATGACTCCGGAGTAGACGACGTCCATCGCCTTGCCGAGCACCTTCGGGGCGATGACGGTGAGGACGACCGAGCCGATGACGAGGAGGACGACCTTGACGAGTCCCGCCTTCTCGTCGGCCATGAGTCCGAAGAGGCGCTTGACCGAGGGCCAGAAGTGCTTGGCCTTCCGCGGCGGGGTGCCTCCGAACATGTCTCCGTCGGCCTCGGAGGGGATGAAGTCCTCGGCGAGTTCGGCCTCGGCGGTGGCGGCAGCGGTCGTGCCGGACGTCTCTGCGGTCGTCGTGTCGACGGGATCCTTCTTCGCCATGTCAGTTCACTCCTTCCGCGGTCAGCTGGGATTCGACGATCTCCTGATAGGTCGGGTTCGTCTCGAGCAGTTCGTCGTGGGTGCCGCGGCCGACGATCTTCCCGTCGTCGAGGACGAGGATCCGGTCGGCCTCGCGGATCGTCGACACGCGCTGGGCGACGACGATGACCGTCGCCTCCCCCGTCGTCTCGGCCAGGGCCTCGCGCAGTCGGGCGTCGGTGGCGACGTCGAGCGCGGAGAACGAATCGTCGAAGACGTAGACGAGCGGTTTCGCGGCGAGCGCGCGGGCGATGCAGAGGCGCTGCCGCTGGCCGCCGGAGAAGTTCGTGCCGCCCTGGGAGACGCTCTCGTCGAGCCCGCCCGGCTTCTCGGCGACGAAGTCCGCGGCCTGCGCGGTCTCCAGCGCCTCCCACAGCTGCGCGTCGTCGGCGTGCTCGCTGCCGAAGCGCAGGTTCGAGGCGATCGTGCCGGAGAACAGGTAGGGCTTCTGCGGCACGAGGCCGACGACCTCGGCGAGCTGGTGACGGTTGAAGGCGCTGACCGGTGTTCCGTCGATGAGCACCTGACCAGACTGCGGGTCGATGAGGCGCGGGATGAGTCCCACGATCGTCGACTTGCCGGAACCGGTCGATCCGATGATCGCCGTCGTCGTGCCCGGTCGTGCCGTGAACGAGAGGTCCTCGAGGACGGGGACCTCGGCTCCGGGATAGCCGAAGGTGACATTCCGGAACTCCAGCTCGCCTCGGCGCGGGAGTTCGTCGACGCCGTCGGGGACGACCATCGACGAGGTGGTCTCGAGGACTTCGCAGATGCGCTCGGCGCAGACGACGGCGCGCGGGATCATCATCATCATGAACACGCCCATCATCACGGCGACGAGGATCTGGAGGAGGTACTGGAGGAACGCGGTGAGCGAGCCGACCTCCATCTGACCCGCATCGACGCGGTGGCCGCCGAACCAGAGCACGGCGGCGGTGGCGATGTGGAGGATCATCATGATCGCGGGGAACATGAGGACGAAGAGGTTGCCGACCTTGACGGAGGTCTCGGTCAGGGCGCGGTTCGCGTCGGCGTACCGGTCGGCTTCGAAGGGCTCGCGGACGAAGGCGCGGATGACGCGGATGCCGGTGATCTGCTCACGGAGGACGCCGTTGATGTCGTCGACCTGATCCTGCATGCGGCGGAAGAGCGGCATGAGGAGGACGACGAGGATGCCGACGACGATGAAGAGGGTCGGCACGGAGACCCAGACGAGCCAGGACAGTCCCGCATCCTCGCGCAGGGCCATGATGATGCCGCCGATGCACATGATCGGGGTCGAGACCATGAAGTTGAGCGTCATGAGCACGAGCATCTGCACCTGCTGCACGTCATTGGTGTTGCGGGTGATGAGGGTCGCGCTGCCGAACTTCCCCACCTCGAGGGTCGAGAGGCTGTCGACATGGCTGTAGATCGCGCGGCGGATGTCGCGGCCCACGCCCATCGCGGTGCGGGCACCGAAGAAGATCGCGGTGACCGCGGTGATGACCTGGACGAAGCAGACGATGAGCATCGTCATGCCCGTCGACCAGATGAAGTCGGTGTTGCCGGCGGCGACGCCTTCGTCGATGATCCGGGCGTTGAGGCTGGGCAGGTAGAGAGCGGCGATCGTCGAGGCCAGCTGGAGGATGACGACGAAGGCGATGAAGAGCCAATAGGATTTCGCGTATTTCAGGGTGAGGCGCAGAAGTGCCACAGTGTCCGTCCTGGATGTGAGAAGCCGACTTGAGGGCGTCATGAGTTGGAAGAGCGCAACGAACCATCCTACATCGATCGTCCTCCTTCGCAAGAGCGTGCCATGGTACTGTTCTCGAATCCAGTGGACCACGCGGCACTGACACGGACGCCGGTTCCGCGTGCCTCCTCGCATCTTCGACACGTCCCCGTAGGCTGGAAATCATGAGCACAACACTGCAGGATCTCGTCAATCGCGCCGTCTTCCTCTCCACGGAGATGCAGACGCACTTCGGCAGCGTCATCGCCGGCGCCGCCTGGGAGGTGGACTTCTCCGCAGACCCCACTCTGACCTTCGACGTCGAAGGCGGGGAGCCGCTGCGCACCCGCCCCCACCTCGTCGGCTCCGAATCGAGTTCGCAGGGCACGTGGCTGTGGGGCTGGGAGAACATCAACGGGTTCCCCGAGGCGGTCGTCGGCCTCGCCCATGAGGTGCGGAAGTTCGGTGCCGCGAAGGGCATCAGCGATCTCGTCACGCCGGAGATCGACCTCGACGACGAGCTCGCCCTGCGGCTGACGCTCGCGGCGAAGGAGGCGACGGGCAAGTGGGCGCACTATCCGGCCGCCGCCGGTGCCGGCACGACCGTGTGGGTGCTCGTCGACTCCCCCGCCCTCGCCCTGCCCGCACCCTCCGTCAAGGCGTCCGTGCGGGCGCTCATGCAGGGGCTGACGCAGACGACGGTCGACGATCATCGGGCCGCGCTCACGGCGTACACCGACCGGCGCGGGATTCCGACCGCCGAGCTGCCCGACGGCGGTGTCCGCATGCTCTTCGCCGACGGCAGCGCCGATCTCAGCTTCGACGAGCAGAGCCGCATCTCCAACTGCGAAGTCCATGCCCCGCTCGAGGGCGAGGCGGCCGACCAGTTCTCCCGGATCACCGGCATCACCGTCACCGAGGCGGCGCCGCAGGAGCAGTCGACCGCCGCCGGCACCCCTGCGGCTGGGTCCCAGGACCGCGCGGCGGCCGCCGACGCGGACCGCTCCCCGGCGGCAGCGGCGTCGGCCGGGACCGCGGCAGCGGCGTCGGCAGGGGACGCGGCGGACGAGCGGGCCCCGGAGACGACAGGGGTCGGCACTCCGGCAGGGTCCACGGCGCAGGGTGTCGGCGAGGATGCCGCGGACCGTCGCAGCGAGCCTGCGGAGTCGCGGCAGCCGTCCGCCGGCGAGTCCTCCACCGAGGAGGCTGCTCCCGCAGCCGAGACCGCGCCGCCTGCTGATCGCACCGAGGCCGAGGCACCGACTGAGACTCCCGCCGCTCAGCGGGACGAGCATGCCGCTGAGCGAGCTGATGCGGAGTCCACGACGGACGAGCCCAAGGGGAAGAAGAAGGGGCTGTTCTCGCGGCTCTTCGGCCGCTGAGCATCGCCCCGCTGCCGACACTGAGGCGCCGCACCGGATGGTGCGGCGCCTCAGTCGCTCTGCGGATCGCTTGTCATACGCGCACAGCTTCGCGGGACCGCGGTCAATCACCGGTTGATCGGCTCGCTCGGCTCCCAGCTGAACTCGCGGTCGAAGAGGTAGCGCCGTTCGGGGTCGGTGACGAGGGTGACGTCGAGTCCGTCGCCGGTCAGCCGCACCTGCCCCGAGGAGTCGATCGCGTAGTCGAGTGTGGTCTCGAGCACCGGATCGCGGACGAGTCCCTGATCGCCTTCGAGCTTCGGGAAGAGGGTGACGTCGAGCCGGCCGCTGTCGTCGGGCCCGGTGTCGGCGGCACTCACCGTGTACCCGCCGTCCTGGAAGCTCCCGTCGGCGTAGCGGATGCTCAGACGCGCTCGGCCGTCGAACGCGTTCTGTCCGAAGGCGACCTGGCTGATCTCGGCACCCTCGAGGGTGCGGCTGCCGCTGTCCGTCGCCCGGTAGACCCCGGCGACTGCGGGCACGGGGTCGGGCTGACCCCAGTTCGCGCGGAGCCCGAAGGCTACCCCCGACCCGATGATGAGGACGAGCGCGAGGGCGGGTGACGTCCATTTCGTGACGGCGACGAAGATCCGGTGGGACGAGATGCGGCCGTGGACGGGCCGGCCGGTGGGCAGCCCGAGCAGGAAGCGGCCGAGGCGGACGAGGTTCGGGGCCAGCAGCACGATTCCGGCGACTGCCATGATGCCCGACAGCTGCTTGACCGGGACGTCGAAGGTGAGGTTGAGCAGGAAGACGACGGACATGTCGACAGCGGCGAGGAGCGCGCCGAGCCACACGGTGCGCCGGAAGAGGAGGAGGACTGCCGCGAGCACCTCGGCGAGGCCGGCGAGCACCTGGACCGTGGGAGAGAATGCCATGAATCGCCAGAGCACGCCCATCGGGCTCATCTCACCGTATTGGACGAGAGCGTCGGAGAAGTCCGCGTAGCCCATCTGGACGAGGTAGACCTTCGACCAGCCGTAGATGAGCAGGTACCCCGCGAGCCAGATGCGGAGCACCCAGTGGGCCGCCCAGAGTGCGCTGCGGAGGATCGACCGTGCCCGTGATGGCCGTGCCGCCGCATCGTCGGCATCCGGCTGGACCTGAGTGGGTGCTGTGTCGTTGCGCATGGCTTCAGGCTATGCGCGCCGAGGCGGTCCCCTCCATCCGGAATCCACACCGACCAGGGGCGGGAAAACCCCACCCTGTTCCGGGCCCAGAGGAAGGAGAGGGCCTGAATGGAGTTCTGCGCGGATTGACCCTGGGACGGTGGCACCGTTGAATGAAGCCATGATCACGATCGCTCCGGCCGACTTCTCCGATCCGGCCCTTCTCGATTTCCTCCAGCAGCACCTCGCCGATATGTCCCCGACGGCCCCGGAGGAATCACGGCATGCCCTCGATGCGAGCAGTTTGCAGAGCCCTGGTGTGCGACTGTGGGCGGCACACGATGAGCCTTTCCTCGTCGGCACGATCGCCTTGGCCGAGCTTGAGCCCGGGCATGAGGAGATCAAGAGCATGCGGACCTCTCCGGTGCATCGCGGGAGAGGGGTCGCGTCCCGACTGCTCGAGCATGCACTCGGTGACGCGCGCTCGCGAGGGGTCGAACGGGTGTCCCTCGAGACGGGGAGCATGGAGTTCTTCGCGCCGGCGCGGGCCCTGTACCGCAAGGCCGGATTCGTCGAAACCGAGCCCTTCGGGAACTACCGAGCGGATCCGCACAGTGTCTTCATGACACTGTCGCTGACGACATGACGATAGGGGCAGAGACAGTCGTGAATGCAAAAAGTGGGGGCACCCCCAAAAAGGAGTGCCCCCACCAAAGAATATTGCGGCAGTCACTTACTCTCCCACAACCACCAAGTTGCAGTACCATCAGCATGACATGGGCTTAGCTACCGGGATCGGAACGGTTAACCGGGCGTTTCCCCACCACTATCACCACCGCAAAACCAACAAACCACCCACACACGTCTCTTGTGTGTGGTAATGGTCCAAGAACCGCACAGCGAACGCGAACACCACAATGTGATCAAATCAAAAACTCGTTAATGTTTCTCCCGCACACACCAACCCGTTAATGGGTTGTGTGAGTGATCGGCGTATTAGTACCAGTCAACTCCACACCTTACAGTGCTTCCATACCCGGCCTATCAACCCAGTGTTCTCCTGGGCACCTCCCCCCAATAGGGATGGAAATCTCATCTCGGAGCAGGCTTCCCGCTTAGATGCTTTCAGCGGTTATCCTTCCCGAACGTAGCCAACCAGCCATGCACCTGGCGGTACAACTGGCACACCAGAGGTTCGTCCGTCCCGGTCCTCTCGTACTAAGGACAGCCCTCCACAAATTTCCTACGCACGCAGCGGATAGGGACCGAACTGTCTCACGACGTTCTAAACCCAGCTCGCGTACCGCTTTAATGGGCGAACAGCCCAACCCTTGGGACCGACTCCAGCCCCAGGATGCGACGAGCCGACATCGAGGTGCCAAACCATGCCGTCGATATGGACTCTTGGGCAAGATCAGCCTGTTATCCCCGAGGTACCTTTTATCCGTTGAGCGACCACGCTTCCACAAGCCATGGCCGGGTCACTAGTCCCAGCTTTCGCTCCTGCTCGACACGTCCGTCTCACAGTCAAGCTCCCTTGTGCACTTACACTCGACACCTGATTGCCAACCAGGCTGAGGGAACCTTTGGGCGCCTCCGTTACTCTTTAGGAGGCAACCGCCCCAGTTAAACTACCCATCAGGCACTGTCCCTGAACCCGATCAGGGTCCGAAGTTAAGGAATCCAGAATGGTCAGAGTGGTATTTCACTTGCCGACTCCACCCGATCTGGCGACCAGGCTTCAACATCTCCCACCTATCCTACACAAACCACACCGAAGCCCAATACCAAACTATAGTGAAGGTCTCGGGGTCTTTCCGTCCTGCTGCGCGTAACGAGCATCTTTACTCGTAATGCAATTTCGCCGAGTTCGTGGTTGAGACAGCAGAGAAGTCGTTACGCCATTCGTGCAGGTCGGAACTTACCCGACAAGGAATTTCGCTACCTTAGGATGGTTATAGTTACCACCGCCGTTTACTGGGGCTTAAATTCTCCGCTTCACCCTTACGGGTTAACGGGTCCTCTTAACCTTCCAGCACCGGGCAGGCGTCAGTCCGTATACATCGACTTACATCTTCGCACGGACCTGTGTTTTTAATAAACAGTCGCTTCTCTCTGGCCTCTGCGACCACCACCAGCTCCACACCGCGTGGGTGTTTCACCAGGATGGCCCCCCTTCTCCCGAAGTTACGGGGGCATTTTGCCGAGTTCCTTAACCACGATTCTCTCGATCACCTTAGTATTCTCTACCTGACCACCTGTGTCGGTTATAGGGTACGGGCAACACACACCCTCACGTCGATGCTTTTCTCGGCAGCAGAGGATCACCAGATCACCCCACCATTGTGGGGCGCCCATCAGCTCTCACACTCGTGTGGGGACGGATTTGCCTACCCCCACGTGCTACGACCTTAGACCACGACAACCATCGCGTGGCCTGGCTACCTTTCTGCGTCACACCTCACGCTGACCGACTCCACACTCAGGTCCTCGCCCACAATGCCAACCAGGCACCCGAAGGCACCACGGGCACGCGGGGGAGTTAGTGTCATGTGTTTTGGTATTGTCGGTTGTGTGTCGGTACCAGAATATCAACTGGTTGTCCATCGACTACGCCTGTCGGCCTCGCCTTAGGTCCCGACTTACCCAGGGCGGATTAGCCTAGCCCTGGAACCCTTGGTCATCCGGTGGACGGGTTTCTCACCCGTCTTTCGCTACTCATGCCTGCATTCTCACTCGTGACGCCTCCACCACTCGTTCACACGGCGACTTCACTGGCGACACGACGCTCCCCTACCCAACACCACACCATTACGGCTATCTGTGGTGCTGCCACAACTTCGGCGGTGTACTTAGCCCCGCTACATTATCGGCGCTCAATCACTTGACCAGTGAGCTATTACGCACTCTTTCAAGGGTGGCTGCTTCTAAGCCAACCTCCTGGTTGTCTTCGCAACTGAACATCCTTTCCCACTCAGCACACGCTTAGGGGCCTTAGTTGATGGTCTGGGCTGTTTCCCTCTCGACAATGAAGCTTATCCCCCACTGTCTCACTGCCACGCTGAACCTTACCGGCATTCGGAGTTTAGTTGACGTCAGTAACCCGGTGGGGCCCATCAGCCATCCAGTAGCTCTACCTCCGGCAAGAACCACGCAACGCTGCACCTAAATGCATTTCGGGGAGAACCAGCTATCACAGAGTTTGATTGGCCTTTCACCCCTAACCACAGGTCATCCCCTCCATTTTCAACTGAAGTGGGTGCGGGCCTCCACAACATCTTACTGCTGCTTCACCCTGCCCATGGCTAGATCACTCCGCTTCGGGTCTAGGACACGCGACTGATATCGCCCTGTTCGGACTCGCTTTCGCTACGGCTACCCCACACGGGTTAACCTCGCCACGCACCGCTAACTCGCAGGCTCATTCTTCAAAAGGCACGCCATCACCACAACCAGGGTGGCTCTGACGGATTGTAAGCACATGGTTTCAGGTACTCTTTCACTCCCCTCCCGGGGTACTTTTCACCATTCCCTCACGGTACTGATCCGCTATCGGTCATCAGGAAGTATTTAGCCTTACCAGGTGGTCCTGGCAGATTCACACGGAATTCCACGAGTTCCGTGCTACTCGGGGACATGCATCACACCGGGGTGACCTGTTTCGTCTACGGGACTCTCACCCACTACGGTCCTGTTTCCCACCAGGTTCGACTACAGATCACACACATCAGCGTCTCGGTCATGCTGAACCGAACACACACACCCCACAACACCCAAACAGCAACACCAGCACGCTCTCACACTGTCAGGGTTTAGGCTCATCCAGTTTCGCTCGCCACTACTCCCGGAATCATTCTTATTTTCTCTTCCTACGGGTACTGAGATGTTTCACTTCCCCGCGTTCCCTCCACACACCCTATATATTCAGGTGCGGGTCACCACACTCACGTGTGGCGGGGTTTCCCCATTCGGACATCCTCGGATCACAGCCCGTTTATCGGCTCCCCGAGGCTTATCGCAGATTTCCACGTCCTTCATCGGCTCCTGATGCCAAGGCATCCACCATGCGCTCTTACACACTCACACACCACCCAGTCTGGGTTGGTTATGTTCGTGTGCGCGAAAATATCACACTAAGAATTTTTGACTCAAAGAAAATCACACTACACACCAGCCAAAAGGCTGGTGCTTGATGCTCGCGTCCACTATACGATTCTCAAACCACTACCAAACACCACCCCACACCAGGCAGCAGTACTGCCAGCAGCGGGTTGGGTTGGGGCCTGTGGAACCACACTTGCGGTTCCAGGACCCAACAGCGTGCTCGTTCTATCCGCCACCCACACCACCGTCACCCGAGGCACATCACCCCGACAACGCTGGTTGGACGAGCGACAAATGTGATGTTCCACCCTTGAGCAGCCCACCCGAACCACGATCGGGTTCTGATCGGTGGGCACCATACTGGTGTGCTCCTTAGAAAGGAGGTGATCCAGCCGCACCTTCCGGTACGGCTACCTTGTTACGACTTAGTCCCAATCACCAGTCCCACCTTAGACGGCCCCCTCCAGAAAACTGGTTAGGCCACCGGCTTCGGGTGTTACCGACTTTCGTGACTTGACGGGCGGTGTGTACAAGGCCCGGGAACGTATTCACCGCAGCGTTGCTGATCTGCGATTACTAGCGACTCCGACTTCACGTAGTCGAATTGCAGACTACGATCCGAACTGAGACTGGCTTTAAGGGATTCGCTGACCCTCACGGGTTCGCTTCTCTTTGTACCAGCCATTGTAGCATGCGTGAAGCCCAAGACATAAAGGGCATGATGATTTGACGTCATCCCCACCTTCCTCCGAGTTGACCCCGGCAGTCTCCTATGAGTTCCCACCATCACGTGCTGGCAACATAGAACGAGGGTTGCGCTCGTTGCGGGACTTAACCCAACATCTCACGACACGAGCTGACGACAACCATGCACCACCTGTACACCAACCCCAAAGGGGAAGACCTGTTTCCAGGCCGGTCTGGTGTATGTCAAGCCTTGGTAAGGTTCTTCGCGTTGCATCGAATTAATCCGCATGCTCCGCCGCTTGTGCGGGCCCCCGTCAATTCCTTTGAGTTTTAGCCTTGCGACCGTACTCCCCAGGCGGGGCACTTAATGCGTTAGCTACGGCGCGGAGAACGTGGAATGTCCCCCACACCTAGTGCCCAACGTTTACGGCATGGACTACCAGGGTATCTAATCCTGTTCGCTCCCCATGCTTTCGCTCCTCAGTGTCAGTTACAGCCCAGAGTCCCGCCTTCGCCACCGGTGTTCCTCCTGATATCTGCGCATTTCACCGCTACACCAGGAATTCCAGACTCCCCTACTGCACTCTAGTCAGCCCGTACCCACTGCAGGCGCAACGTTAAGCGTTGCGTTTCCACAGCAGACGTGACCAACCACCTACGAGCTCTTTACGCCCAATAATTCCGGACAACGCTCGTACCCTACGTATTACCGCGGCTGCTGGCACGTAGTTAGCCGGTACTTCTTCTGCAGGTACCGTCACTTTCGCTTCTTCCCTGCTGAAAGCGGTTTACAACCCGAAGGCCGTCATCCCGCACGCTGCGTCGCTGCATCAGGGTTTCCCCCATTGTGCAATATTCCCCACTGCTGCCTCCCGTAGGAGTCTGGGCCGTGTCTCAGTCCCAGTGTGGCCGGTCGCCCTCTCAGGCCGGCTACCCGTCGTCGTCTTGGTGAGCCATTACCTCACCAACAAACTGATAGGCCGCGAGCCCATCCCCAACCGAAAAAACTTTCCACCCACCCTCATGCGAGGACAGGTCATATCCGGTATTAGACCCAGTTTCCCGGGCTTATCCCGAAGTCAGGGGCAGGTTACTCACGTGTTACTCACCCGTTCGCCACTCATCCACCCCAGCAAGCTGGGGCTTCAGCGTTCGACTTGCATGTGTTAAGCACGCAGCCAGCGTTCGTCCTGAGCCAGGATCAAACTCTCCATAAAAAACTTTTTACTTCAGTGATCCCGGCAAGACAGTCACCACGCCCACGGGGGTGGACACAGTGACCCATACCACCACAACCCAGGCAATGGGTCATGGTGTGGTTGTCTTACCAGAAAAAATTTTCTGGCATCACATTGTTCAAACAAACACGCTATTGGATTCTCAAACCACAAACACACACCCAACCATCACACGAAAATTTTTCCGCGTGATCAACCGGGGGCATCCACAGGCTGCCCGCACTCACTTCCAACCGCGTTGTGACCCACCGCATCAAACCCTTGTTTGTGCTGGTCACACCCGGTGGGGACACCCTTTGATCGTGGTGTTCCCGGTGAGGCGAACGAGATATAACTCTAGACCACTGCAGACCCCTCACGCAACCCCGAAATCGACCATTCCGGGGTGACAACCACCACACGAAGCAAAGGGGTGCGAAAACCACCCGGAAAACAGGGCGACTACGCCTATATCGGCCCTCCGGCGGCACGCAGAACCGCGTTGACCTGGCGGTCGAAGACGTCACCGAACATCGCGATCTCCGACGTCGGCAATGCGCGCGCGTGGGAGACGCTGCGCCACTGGCCGACCGCCTCGGCGACGTCTCTCATGATGCGTCGTGCCTGCCGACTATCGAGGTGGCAGAGCGACCCGAAGTCGAGAAGCGCGGACATCTCCTCGTCAGCCGACCGGGCTCCGTTGATCGCGGTCTGCCGTTCGGTGTCGACATCTGGCTCGGGATTGATGTCGAAGACCGGACTGAGCTCCCATCCTGCGGGCCGCCGCAAGAACCCGTGATTGCGCAGATGGTCGTCGGTGTTGTGGATGGCTGCGGAGAACACCACGCGCCGGAACAGCTCCGCGCAGTCTCGCCTCCAGTTGAGGCTGAGATCCTCGATCGCTTCAACGATGTCGAGGTAGTCGCCTGGCTCGCCGTCGCGCCGCTCGGTCGCCGTCATCGCGCTCAGATACGGAACCCGAGACCCACCGCCTCGGTCGAACCGGTCGACGACGAGAACGGGTCGATCATCGAGAGTGAGCAGCTGCCGACCGGGGACGGAGATGCCGGCACGTGACGCAAGCTCGAGAGCGACCCCCTCCCATGCGATGACTGACCAATCGTCTGTGGGTCGGGAGAACTTCGCAATCATCAGGCCTCCGTCCCCCAGGACGGAGGCCTTCGGTCGAGCGCCACCGAGCGACCCGGTTCCGGCGTCGAGGAGGCGCTTGGCCGCGGCATCGGAGCCATCGGCGGCCTCGTCGGCCGCCCTCTGGAGCTCGGGCAGTCGGATGAGCGGGGGAACATGAGCTCCGGCTGCCAGGTGTGACGGGGACTCCGGACTGCGGAATCGCAAAGCACCCTGGCGGGTGACATCACTGACTCCGATGAGGTAGTCGACCTCGGTGAGCCGGCGGTGGCGCGCCTGCCCTGAGGCAACGAGCCTCTGGTGCTGCTTGGCGACGAGATTGCGGCCCCAACGATCCGGAGCGCAATCGCTCAACGCCCCCGGCAGGCCGGCGATCGTGTACGATCCGGTCGACAAGGGCAATTGAGGGTCGATCGGGAACGCCCACCGTTGGGCGAGGTAGCCCGGCGAGTAGACGAACGTGGTCGACACCTCATTGCGGGCCACGTGGAAATAGGCAGTGCCGACGAGCTCGGTGCGACCGTTGATGTCGAGATCGACGAGCACCTCATCAGCATTCATCGGCGAACCCGCTCAGGCAGAGATTCCGTCGAACGCAGCCTGCCGACATCTGTGCTCAACGGGTCGAACGACTCTGCGACGTGGTCGAGCTGTCCGAGTGCCTGCATCACCGACATCACCGCGCCGATCGAGACTCCGGGATCGCCGCGTTCGATCTTCTGCAGTGTCGTCCTCGAGATCCCTGCGCGTTGCGCGAGTTCTGCGGCTTTGAGCGATTGCATGAGACGCCACCTGCGGATCGATCCGCCGACGTCACCGAGGCGACGCCCCACCGCGCGCGTGACATCCATAACGTCCCCTAACTGACTGTATCCCACCCACTAACAGTAATTACGGCCATGATACTACTCATAACAGTACGTTGACAGGCGTCAGAGACGAGTGAATGGCTCCGCGTAGCGGAAACTCCCGTGTTCGCCGGCATAGGTCGACAGAGCTCGCATCTGGAAGTAGTCGCCCCACGCGGGGTCGGGAGATTCGATTCCCATCGCTGAGGCGGGGACGAAGCCGAAGCGACCGTAGAAGTTCGGATCGCCGAGGAGGCCGGCGACCGGGGTGCCGAGCGCGTCGGCAGCGCCGAGAGCGAACTCCATCAGCGCGGAGCCGATCCCTTTGCCCTGGTGGGCCGGGAGCACGCTGACCGGGCCGATCCCGACTGCCGGCGCGGTACCGACATGAGCACGAGTGGCGACGATGTGCCCGACCACGGTGTCGTCGATGACGGCGACGAGCGAGAGCTCGGGAATCCAGGACTCGTCGTCTCGCAGCCACTCGATGAGAGTGACCTCTCCGGGGTCTCCGCCCGGGGCGACCGGGGGTGCACTGTGAGCGGCGCTGCGGAATGCCTCTGCGGTGACGGAGCGAATGGCGCTGATGTCTGATTCGGTCTCACGACGGATGATCATTCTTCTGAGACTACCCCCGGATTCTCATTCCGCCTCGAGAGCATCGTTGAGGTCGCAGAGTCGCCCTTCCGCACGCATGGAGTCGACCGCACGGGTGAGTTCCTCCAGGCGCCGTTCCGCACTCGCGACGAGATGCTCGGAGATGCGGTTCCAATCCCGGGGCTGCGGGTCGTCGGGCAGATCATCGAAGATCTCGGCGATCTCCCGCACAGTGAACCCGACGCGCTGCGCGAGTTTCGCCACTCTGACCTGGCATGCGGCGCTTGCAGCGAACCGTCGCTGGTTGCCCGGCGTGCGCACTGCGGTGATCACCCCGTGCCGTTCATAGAACCGGACCGCAGAAGGGGCGACACCGCTGTCCACGGCAACATCCCGCACAGTCAGGAGATGCTGTGTGTCGATGAATGATGTCGTCGTCATAGGGAGAGCCTCCCAGATTCAGGTCTTGACTTCAATATATGTTGAAGTTCTAGCGTGGCGCCCATGGACACCACATCGAGTACAGCGAATTCCATGAATCGCGGAACCGCCCGATCCTCCGCCGGGGTGACGACGGTGCTCGCGGCGGGAATTCTGCTGCAGGCAGTCACCATGTACCTCACCAGCGCTCTGATGCCGAGCGCCGTCGCCGAGGTCGGCGGCGAGGTGTACTACGCGTGGGTGACGACGGTGTTCATCGTCGCGGGGGTAGCCGCAACGGTGGCGACTCCAGCGGCGCTGGGCCGGCTCGGTGCTCACCGCTAATATGTGCTCGGTGCGGGTGCGTTCGCGGTCGGCAGTGCTGTTGCCGCCGCAGCACCGAGCATGGAGGTTCTCCTGATCGGCCGCGCGGCGCAGGGCGTCGGCGGTGGACTGCTGTCCGGTTTGGCGTTCGCTCTCATCCGGACGGCGCTGCCGGAGACAGCGTGGGCGCGAGCAACCGCAGTCGTGTCGGCGATGTTCGGAGTCGGGACGATTGTCGGCCCGACCGCTGGCGGGGCCTTCGCACAGCTGGATGCCTGGCGGCTCGCGTTTGCCTCGGTGGCCGCCGCGGGTGTCATTCTCGCGATCGCCGCGCCCTTGACTCTGCCTAGGTCGCAGCGATCAGTGGACCTGACCCGGCTGCCGCTGACGTCGATGATCATTCTCATCGTCGCCATCGCTGCGCTCAGCATCACCAGCGTCCTCCCAAGCGCCTGGGTGTGGGTCGGGGTCGTGTCTGCGGCGATTGTGCTGGTCGCCTTCATCGCCGTCGACCGAAGAGCGCGGGTCGGTGTTCTGCCGCCCCTGGCCTACACGCGAGGGTCGCTGAAATGGATCTACCTTGCCCTCGCGTTGACCACGGCCGCGCCGGCCAGCGAGGCGTTCACTCCTTTGTTCGGGCAGCGTCTGTTCGACCTTGCCCCGTCAGCCGCCGGTTTCCTCGGCGCGACCGTGTCGATCGGCTGGTCAGTCGCTGCCATCTGGAGTTCCCGAGCCGAACGCCCAGCTGTGCAGGCGCGTCTGCTTGTCCTTGGGCCGGCCGTGACGACGGTCGCGATGGCGGTGCTCTTCGTTCTGCAGATCGTTCCGCTGGCCGAGCCGATGGTCATCATCGGCTGGATACTGGCGTTGATCCTCGCTGGTGTGGGCGTCGGGATGGCGAACCCGCACTTGTCCGTGCGCGTGATGTCGAGCAGCTCGAGCGAGGCAGACGGCCGAATCGCCGCCGCAGCCATTCCCATCGTCAGTCAACTCGGCCAAGCGTTCGCGGCCGCTATCGGCGGCATCGTCGTCAATTCAGCCCTGCCCTCGATCGCGGGTGCCGCAGCCGGCCTGTTCGCACTGTTCGCGCTGTTGGCACTCCTCGGTCTCGGCGCAGTCGTGGCTGCTCGTCCCCTGGACGCCCGCGCGACAATCGCCGACAGTTAGCCAGGGCCGACGTCGAATCGCGCACACGGATCACCAGTTGGTGCTGCCGGCTGCCGACATCATCCGCGGGCCCGAGCCAGTTGAGGTCACCGGCACCGAGGCAGTCCCCCGTTTCCTCGGACTCGACACCCCCAGCTGACCGCAGCAGGCACCCCCTGACGGCCCGAATTCCGGTCCGGTGCTTGAATGCAGGAAAGGGGGACCTTACCGGTCCCCCAACCACCACACCGGCACGAAGTCCGGTCCGGTGCGTGAATGCAAAAAGTGGGGGCACCCCCAAAAAGGAGTGCCCCCACCAAAGAATATTGCGGCAGTCACTTACTCTCCCACAACCACCAAGTTGCAGTACCATCAGCATGACATGGGCTTAGCTACCGGGATCGGAACGGTTAACCGGGCGTTTCCCCACCACTATCACCACCGCAAAACCAACAAACCACCCACACACGTCTCTTGTGTGTGGTAATGGTCCAAGAACCGCACAGCGAACGCGAACACCACAATGTGATCAAATCAAAAACTCGTTAATGTTTCTCCCGCACACACCAACCCGTTAATGGGTTGTGTGAGTGATCGGCGTATTAGTACCAGTCAACTCCACACCTTACAGTGCTTCCATACCCGGCCTATCAACCCAGTGTTCTCCTGGGCACCTCCCCCCAATAGGGATGGAAATCTCATCTCGGAGCAGGCTTCCCGCTTAGATGCTTTCAGCGGTTATCCTTCCCGAACGTAGCCAACCAGCCATGCACCTGGCGGTACAACTGGCACACCAGAGGTTCGTCCGTCCCGGTCCTCTCGTACTAAGGACAGCCCTCCACAAATTTCCTACGCACGCAGCGGATAGGGACCGAACTGTCTCACGACGTTCTAAACCCAGCTCGCGTACCGCTTTAATGGGCGAACAGCCCAACCCTTGGGACCGACTCCAGCCCCAGGATGCGACGAGCCGACATCGAGGTGCCAAACCATGCCGTCGATATGGACTCTTGGGCAAGATCAGCCTGTTATCCCCGAGGTACCTTTTATCCGTTGAGCGACCACGCTTCCACAAGCCATGGCCGGGTCACTAGTCCCAGCTTTCGCTCCTGCTCGACACGTCCGTCTCACAGTCAAGCTCCCTTGTGCACTTACACTCGACACCTGATTGCCAACCAGGCTGAGGGAACCTTTGGGCGCCTCCGTTACTCTTTAGGAGGCAACCGCCCCAGTTAAACTACCCATCAGGCACTGTCCCTGAACCCGATCAGGGTCCGAAGTTAAGGAATCCAGAATGGTCAGAGTGGTATTTCACTTGCCGACTCCACCCGATCTGGCGACCAGGCTTCAACATCTCCCACCTATCCTACACAAACCACACCGAAGCCCAATACCAAACTATAGTGAAGGTCTCGGGGTCTTTCCGTCCTGCTGCGCGTAACGAGCATCTTTACTCGTAATGCAATTTCGCCGAGTTCGTGGTTGAGACAGCAGAGAAGTCGTTACGCCATTCGTGCAGGTCGGAACTTACCCGACAAGGAATTTCGCTACCTTAGGATGGTTATAGTTACCACCGCCGTTTACTGGGGCTTAAATTCTCCGCTTCACCCTTACGGGTTAACGGGTCCTCTTAACCTTCCAGCACCGGGCAGGCGTCAGTCCGTATACATCGACTTACATCTTCGCACGGACCTGTGTTTTTAATAAACAGTCGCTTCTCTCTGGCCTCTGCGACCACCACCAGCTCCACACCGCGTGGGTGTTTCACCAGGATGGCCCCCCTTCTCCCGAAGTTACGGGGGCATTTTGCCGAGTTCCTTAACCACGATTCTCTCGATCACCTTAGTATTCTCTACCTGACCACCTGTGTCGGTTATAGGGTACGGGCAACACACACCCTCACGTCGATGCTTTTCTCGGCAGCAGAGGATCACCAGATCACCCCACCATTGTGGGGCGCCCATCAGCTCTCACACTCGTGTGGGGACGGATTTGCCTACCCCCACGTGCTACGACCTTAGACCACGACAACCATCGCGTGGCCTGGCTACCTTTCTGCGTCACACCTCACGCTGACCGACTCCACACTCAGGTCCTCGCCCACAATGCCAACCAGGCACCCGAAGGCACCACGGGCACGCGGGGGAGTTAGTGTCATGTGTTTTGGTATTGTCGGTTGTGTGTCGGTACCAGAATATCAACTGGTTGTCCATCGACTACGCCTGTCGGCCTCGCCTTAGGTCCCGACTTACCCAGGGCGGATTAGCCTAGCCCTGGAACCCTTGGTCATCCGGTGGACGGGTTTCTCACCCGTCTTTCGCTACTCATGCCTGCATTCTCACTCGTGACGCCTCCACCACTCGTTCACACGGCGACTTCACTGGCGACACGACGCTCCCCTACCCAACACCACACCATTACGGCTATCTGTGGTGCTGCCACAACTTCGGCGGTGTACTTAGCCCCGCTACATTATCGGCGCTCAATCACTTGACCAGTGAGCTATTACGCACTCTTTCAAGGGTGGCTGCTTCTAAGCCAACCTCCTGGTTGTCTTCGCAACTGAACATCCTTTCCCACTCAGCACACGCTTAGGGGCCTTAGTTGATGGTCTGGGCTGTTTCCCTCTCGACAATGAAGCTTATCCCCCACTGTCTCACTGCCACGCTGAACCTTACCGGCATTCGGAGTTTAGTTGACGTCAGTAACCCGGTGGGGCCCATCAGCCATCCAGTAGCTCTACCTCCGGCAAGAACCACGCAACGCTGCACCTAAATGCATTTCGGGGAGAACCAGCTATCACAGAGTTTGATTGGCCTTTCACCCCTAACCACAGGTCATCCCCTCCATTTTCAACTGAAGTGGGTGCGGGCCTCCACAACATCTTACTGCTGCTTCACCCTGCCCATGGCTAGATCACTCCGCTTCGGGTCTAGGACACGCGACTGATATCGCCCTGTTCGGACTCGCTTTCGCTACGGCTACCCCACACGGGTTAACCTCGCCACGCACCGCTAACTCGCAGGCTCATTCTTCAAAAGGCACGCCATCACCACAACCAATGGTGGCTCTGACGGATTGTAAGCACATGGTTTCAGGTACTCTTTCACTCCCCTCCCGGGGTACTTTTCACCATTCCCTCACGGTACTGATCCGCTATCGGTCATCAGGAAGTATTTAGCCTTACCAGGTGGTCCTGGCAGATTCACACGGAATTCCACGAGTTCCGTGCTACTCGGGGACATGCATCACACCGGGGTGACCTGTTTCGTCTACGGGACTCTCACCCACTGCGGTCCTGTTTCCCACCAGGTTCGACTACAGATCACACACATCAGCGTCTCGGTCATGCTGAACCGAACACACACACCCCACAACACCCAAACAGCAACACCAGCACGCTCTCACACTGTCAGGGTTTAGGCTCATCCAGTTTCGCTCGCCACTACTCCCGGAATCATTCTTATTTTCTCTTCCTACGGGTACTGAGATGTTTCACTTCCCCGCGTTCCCTCCACACACCCTATATATTCAGATGCGGGTCACCACACTCACATGTGGCGGGGTTTCCCCATTCGGACATCCTCGGATCACAGCCCGTTTATCGGCTCCCCGAGGCTTATCGCAGATTTCCACGTCCTTCATCGGCTCCTGATGCCAAGGCATCCACCATGCGCTCTTACACACTCACACACCACCCGATCCGGGTCGGTTATGTGTGTGTGCGCGAAAATATCACACTAAGAATTTTTGACTCAAAGAAAATCACACTACACACCAGCCAAAAGGCTGGTGCTTGATGCTCGCGTCCACTATACGATTCTCAAACCACTACCAAACACCACCCCACACCAGGCAGCAGTACTGCCAGCAGCGGGTTGGGTTGGGGCCTGTGGAACCACACTTGCGGTTCCAGGACCCAACAGCGTGCTCGTTCTATCCGCCACCCACACCACCGTCACCCGAGGCACATCACCCCGACAACGCTGGTTGGACGAGCGACAAATGTGATGTTCCACCCTTGAGCAGCCCACCCGAACCACGATCGGGTTCTGATCGGTGGGCACCATACTGGTGTGCTCCTTAGAAAGGAGGTGATCCAGCCGCACCTTCCGGTACGGCTACCTTGTTACGACTTAGTCCCAATCACCAGTCCCACCTTAGACGGCCCCCTCCAGAAAACTGGTTAGGCCACCGGCTTCGGGTGTTACCGACTTTCGTGACTTGACGGGCGGTGTGTACAAGGCCCGGGAACGTATTCACCGCAGCGTTGCTGATCTGCGATTACTAGCGACTCCGACTTCACGTAGTCGAATTGCAGACTACGATCCGAACTGAGACTGGCTTTAAGGGATTCGCTGACCCTCACGGGTTCGCTTCTCTTTGTACCAGCCATTGTAGCATGCGTGAAGCCCAAGACATAAAGGGCATGATGATTTGACGTCATCCCCACCTTCCTCCGAGTTGACCCCGGCAGTCTCCTATGAGTTCCCACCATCACGTGCTGGCAACATAGAACGAGGGTTGCGCTCGTTGCGGGACTTAACCCAACATCTCACGACACGAGCTGACGACAACCATGCACCACCTGTACACCAACCCCAAAGGGGAAGACCTGTTTCCAGGCCGGTCTGGTGTATGTCAAGCCTTGGTAAGGTTCTTCGCGTTGCATCGAATTAATCCGCATGCTCCGCCGCTTGTGCGGGCCCCCGTCAATTCCTTTGAGTTTTAGCCTTGCGACCGTACTCCCCAGGCGGGGCACTTAATGCGTTAGCTACGGCGCGGAGAACGTGGAATGTCCCCCACACCTAGTGCCCAACGTTTACGGCATGGACTACCAGGGTATCTAATCCTGTTCGCTCCCCATGCTTTCGCTCCTCAGTGTCAGTTACAGCCCAGAGTCCCGCCTTCGCCACCGGTGTTCCTCCTGATATCTGCGCATTTCACCGCTACACCAGGAATTCCAGACTCCCCTACTGCACTCTAGTCAGCCCGTACCCACTGCAGGCGCAACGTTAAGCGTTGCGTTTCCACAGCAGACGTGACCAACCACCTACGAGCTCTTTACGCCCAATAATTCCGGACAACGCTCGTACCCTACGTATTACCGCGGCTGCTGGCACGTAGTTAGCCGGTACTTCTTCTGCAGGTACCGTCACTTTCGCTTCTTCCCTGCTGAAAGCGGTTTACAACCCGAAGGCCGTCATCCCGCACGCTGCGTCGCTGCATCAGGGTTTCCCCCATTGTGCAATATTCCCCACTGCTGCCTCCCGTAGGAGTCTGGGCCGTGTCTCAGTCCCAGTGTGGCCGGTCGCCCTCTCAGGCCGGCTACCCGTCGTCGTCTTGGTGAGCCATTACCTCACCAACAAACTGATAGGCCGCGAGCCCATCCCCAACCGAAAAAACTTTCCACCCACCCTCATGCGAGGACAGGTCGTATCCAGTATTAGACCCAGTTTCCCGGGCTTATCCCGAAGTCAGGGGCAGGTTACTCACGTGTTACTCACCCGTTCGCCACTCATCCACCCCAGCAAGCTGGGGCTTCAGCGTTCGACTTGCATGTGTTAAGCACGCAGCCAGCGTTCGTCCTGAGCCAGGATCAAACTCTCCATAAAAAACTTCTTATTTCAGTGATCCCGGCAAGACAGTCACCACGCCCACGGGGGTGGACACGGTGACCCATCCACAACCATGACGGTTGTGTGGTTGTCTTACCAGAAAAAATTTTCTGGCATCACATTGTTCAAACAAACACGCTATTGGATTCTCAAACCACAAACACACACCCAACCATCACACGAAATGTTTTCCGCGTGATCAACCGGGGGCATCCACAGGCTGCCCGCACTCACTTCCAACCGTGTTGTGACCCACCGCATCAAACCCTTGTTTGTGCTGGTCACACCCGGTGGGGACACCCTTTGACCGTGGTGTTCCCGGTGAGGCGAACGAGATATAACTCTAGACCACCGCAGAGGCTGCCCGCAACTCGTTGACCCGGATTCGGCCTGTGACAACCGTCACCGCTGAAAACACGCGGGATACGGTGGCCTCATGAGCGATCCTGCGGAACCACTGGCCCACCCTCCCATCGCGGTCATCGCCGGCGCATCCGGGTTCGTCGGCCGCTCGCTCCTCGGTCCGCTCGAGGAATGGGGCTACCGGGTGCGCACGATCGGGCGCGGTGCGTCAGCGGACACCACATGGGAGGACCCTGCTGGCATCGCCGCAGCGGTCGATGGAGCCGATCTGCTCATCAACCTCGCCGGCCGCAGCGTCGGATGTCGGTACAACGACCGCAACCGGAACGAGATCTGGAACTCCCGCATCCTCACGACCCGAGCACTCCACAACGCAGTCACCGCCGCCTCGGCGCCGCCGCGACTGTGGATCAACGCGAGCACGGCGACGATCTACCGGCACGCCACCGATCGCCCGCAGACCGAATCGACCGGCGAGATCGGGGCGGGCTTCTCCGTCGACGTCGCGACCGGCTGGGAGGCTGAGCTCTTCCGCGGCGATCTGCCGCGCACTCGGCGCGTGGCCGCGCGGATGGCGATCGTCCTCGGTGACGGCGCGGCGCTGACCATGCTCGCGACGGCCGCCCGCTTCGGTGCTGGCGGACCTCAGCTCGAGGGCCGCTGGTTCGGGCATCGGCGCTACCGGGGAATCGGCCCGACCCCGTCGGGACCGACGGTTTGGCGGGGACACGAGCCGACCCATGGTCATCAGCGCTTCAGTTGGATTCACATCGAGGACCTCATCGCCGCTATCCGGTTCATCGATGCGCACCCGGAGCTCTCGGGTCCGATCAACCTCGCGAGCCCCGGCGTCTCGGACAACAGGGCACTCATGGCAGCGCTGCGGCGAGCCGTGCGGATGCCGATCGGGATTCCCGCGCCGCGGTGGCTGCTCGAAACCGGAATGCTCGTCCTCCAGCAGGAGTCCGAACTCGTCCTCAAGAGCCGGTGGGTGCTGCCCGAGAAGCTCGAAGCCGCCGGCTTCGACTTCCGCTGGACCGACGTCGGGGCCGCAGTGAAGAGTCTGCTGCGCTGATGACGGGGCGAGGCGATAGCGCTCGACTCAGGGACGCGCTTCCCATTCCGACGGTTCACTGAGGAGGACCTCCCCGAGGGTCGCACGCAGCTCGGCGACGACCTCGGCGCCGATCCGCTCGTCGAGCCACGCATCGAAGCGATCGATGACCCGCCCGGCGATCTCGACCCCTTTCCACCCCGCCTCGGTCAGGCGCACGAGTCGCGCCCGCCCGTCGTCCGGGTCGGGCACCACCTCGACATAGCCGAGCCGCTCGAGGTGGCGGACCTGCTCCCCCATCGCCTGCTTCGTCATCCGCGCCCGCTGCGCAAGCACCGAGGCCCGAGTCCCCTCGGGGTCGATGACGAGGAACAGCGGGGCGTGCGCGGAGCGGATTCCGGTCAGCCCTGCCTCGGCGAGGGCGTCGTCCAATCCGGCGAGCAGATGCTGTGCGGTCGCGGCGAGCAGGGAGCCGAGCGGCAGCGGCCGATCCTGCAGTGGATTAGTAAGGCTCTTGACCATCTCAGCGAGACCTCCTAACGTGATAACAGTCAAGCACCTTACCATCTCGGCTGGCATCGGAAGAGGACTGCTCATGGAATCGATGGATCACCCGCGCCTCATCGGCGGCTGGATCTGGACCGCGCTCGGACTCGGAGCCCTCGTCTGGGGACTGTTCCTCGGGAGACCGCCGGGACCCGTCGTCATCGCGCTCTCGACCCTGACGGTCATCGCCGCCGTGGCCGCGCTGACCGGGCACGCGTGGGCACGGTGGCTCGCCGGACGGCTCCTCGGCGTCGCACTCGGCATCGAGCTCGTCCTCTCGGTCGCCGATCGCTTCGGAGTCCTCGACGCACCGGGTGAGCCGGGCGTCTCGTGGGGAAGCTGGGGCGCCTTCACGACGTACACCGGGATCCTTCTGCCGTGGGCACCGGACGCCCTCGTCACAGGCGCGGCCGTCATGGCCACTCTCGCCGAGGTCGGCCTCGGCGTCATGCTCATTCTCGGCCCGCAGTGGCGCTGGGCCGGCAAACTCACCGCCGGAATGCTTCTGTGCTACCTCATCGCGATGCTCGCCACCGTCGGCTTCGGCGAAGTCGCCCGCTACGGAGTCGTCATCCAGATCGGGGCCGCCCTGCTCGTCTCGGCCCGTGGGGCGCGCCCGCGGTCAGCGGATCGCGGTCAGCCGGCGGCCGCCTCGGCGGGATAGGGCGCGGCCACGCACTCGGTGCAGCGGGGCTGACGACCGGCCGCGGTGCACTCCGCACACCGCAGATACTGCTTGCGGCAGGCGGGGTCGGCGCAGTTGACGAACTCCGGAGTCGACTCCCCGCATGCGACGCAGCGGCCGATCGATTCGGCGCCGGCACCGAACTCGACGTGCATGCGCTTGTCGAAGACGTAGAGCGAACCGTCCCAGTACCCCGAGTTGCCGAACGTCTCGCCGTAGCGGACGATGCCGCCGTCGAGCTGGTAGACCTCGTTGAACCCGCGGTTCCTCATGAGCACGGACAGCACCTCGCAGCGGATGCCGCCGGTGCAGTAGGTGACGACGGGCCTGTCCTTGAGGTCGTCGTACTTGCCGGATTCGATCTCGGCGATGAAGTCGCGCGTCGTCTCCGTGTCGGGCACGATCGCGTCCCGGAACTTCCCGATCTGCGCCTCCATCGCGTTGCGTCCGTCGAAGAAGACGACCTCGTCGCCGCGCTCGTCCATGAGCTTGTGCAGAGCGCCGGGTTTGAGGTGGGTTCCCCCGCCCTGGACGCCGTCGGCAGTCACCGTGATCTCGTCGTCGGTTCCGAACGTCACGAGTTCGGGGCGGACCTTGACGCTCAGCCGCGGGAAGTCATCGCCCTGCCCGTTCGACCATTTGATGTCGGCACCCCGGAACGGCTCGTACGACTTCGTCGCCCGCACATAGGCCTTGACCTCGCCGATGTCACCGCCGAGCGTCGCGTTGATCCCGTGCTCCGAGATGATCACGCGTCCCTTGAGCCCGAGGCTCTCGGCGAGGGTGTGCTGCCAGAGCCGGACGGCCTCGGGGTCGGGCAGCGGCGTGAAGACATAGAAGAGCACGATCTTGGGAGTGGCCATGGCCCCCATTCTATTTCGCGGCCCGGTTCCCCTGCCACAGCGGAGGTCGTCACCCTGTCAGCGGACCTCACCGCAGCCGTCTTCGCCGAGGTGGCGCACCGTGACAGCGTCACCGAAGCATGCGTCGATGCCCTCGCCGAGGCGGCCCCTCCCCCGGGCGGGCGCGCGGGACGAACCCGGCCCGGATAAGATGGACGCTGAGCTCCGTGTCGTACGAAAGGGCCACCCAGAGGACATGTCTGAAAACCTCATCTCCGCGAACTCCGAGTCTGCTCGCGCGGACGATGCCCAGGAGGTCGATCAGACCTCGAAGAAGGTCAAGGAGACGGTCGAGTTCGCCACCGCGAACCCCGACGTCGACCAGCCGTTCGCCGAACTCGGCCTCAAAGCCGACGAATACGCCCGGATCAGGGAGATCCTCGGTCGTCGCCCCACCTCGGCGGAATTGGCGATGTACTCCGTCATGTGGTCCGAGCACTGCTCGTACAAGTCCTCGAAGGTCCACCTGTCGAAGTTCGGTGACTACGTCACCGACGACATGAAGAAGCACCTGCTCGTGGGCATCGGCGAGAACGCCGGCGTCGTCGACATCGGCGACGGCTGGGCGGTGACCTTCAAGGTCGAGTCGCACAACCACCCGAGCTACGTCGAACCCCACCAGGGCGCGGCCACCGGCGTCGGCGGCATCGTCCGCGACATCATCTCGATGGGCGCCCGCCCCGTGGCCGTGATGGATCAGCTGCGCTTCGGCGCGATCGACCACCCCGACACCTCCCGCGTCGTCCACGGCGTCGTCGCCGGCATCAGCCAGTACGGCAACTCCCTCGGCCTGCCCAACATCGGCGGCGAGACCGTCTTCGACTCCGTCTACCAGGGCAATCCCCTGGTCAACGCCCTGGCCGTCGGCGTTCTCCGGCACGAGGACATCCGCCTGGCCAACGCCTCCGGCAAGGGCAACAAGGTCGTCCTCTTCGGCGCCCGCACCGGCGGCGACGGCATCGGCGGAGCCTCGATCCTCGCCTCCGAATCGTTCGACGACACGAAGCCCTCGAAGCGGCCCGCCGTCCAGGTGGGCGACCCCTTCGCGGAGAAGGTCCTCATCGAATGCTGCCTCGAGCTCTTCCGCGCCGGCGTCGTCGAGGGCATCCAGGACCTCGGCGCCGCGGGCATCAGCTGCGCGACCTCCGAGCTCGCCTCGAACGGTGACGGCGGCATGCACATCGCCCTCGACGACGTGTTGCTGCGCGATGACACCCTCACCCCCGAAGAGATCCTCATGTCCGAGTCGCAGGAGCGGATGATGGCCGTCGTCCGGCCCGACCGCCTCGACGACTTCATGAAGATCGTCGAGAAGTGGGATGTCGAGACCTCCGTCCTCGGCGAGGTCACCGACACCGGTCGCCTCATCATCGAATGGCACGGCGACGTCATCGTCGATGTGCCCCCGCGCTCGGTCGCCCACGACGGACCCGTCTACAACCGTCCGATGACCGAGCCCTCCTGGACCGCCGAGGTGGCCGCGAACTCCGTCGAGACCGCCGGCCTGGTCACGCCCACCACCGATGACGAGCTGCGGGCGACCGTGCTCGAGCTCGCGGCCGCGCCGAACCTCGCGTCGAAGGAGTGGATCACCACCCAGTACGACCGCTACGTCCAGGGCAACACCGCCCAGGCCTTCCCCGACGACGCCGGCGTCATCCGCGTCGACGAGGAGTCCGGCCTCGGTGTCGCCATCGCGACGGACGCCAACGGCCGCTACGGCTACCTCGACCCGGCCCGCGGCGCCCAGCTGGCGCTGGCCGAGGCCTACCGCAACGTCGCCACCGCAGGGGCCATCCCCCGCGCGGTCACCGACTGCCTCAACTTCGGTTCGCCCGAGGACCCGGAGATCATGTGGCAGTTCGCCGCCGCAGTCGAAGGCCTCGCCGAGGCGTGCCAGGACCTGGGCATCCCCGTGACCGGCGGCAACGTGTCGCTGTACAACCAGACCGGCGGCGTGGCCATCCACCCGACCCCGGTCGTCGGTGTGCTCGGCGTCTTCGACGACGTCGCCCGTCGCACCCCGAGCGGCTGGAGCGAGCCGGGTCAGACGATCTACCTGCTCGGCACCACAGCGGCCGAACTCGACGGTTCGGCGTGGGCCGATGTCACAGCCGGCCACCTCGGCGGCGTTCCCCCGCAGTACAAGCCGGAGGCCGAACGCGAACTCGGTGAGATCCTCATCAACTCCTCGCGCGACGGCATGGTCGATGCCGCCCACGACCTCTCAGAAGGCGGCCTGTCCCAGGCGCTCGTCGAGGCGAGCCTGCGGTTCGACACCGGGGCGCGCATCTGGCTCGACGAACTCTGCGAACGCGACGGCATCGACGTCTTCACCGCCCTGTTCTCCGAGTCGACGGCACGGGCGATCGTCGCCGTGCCGCGGTCGGAGGAGGTCCGGTTCAAGGACATGTGCACCGCCCGCGGCTTCCCGTTCATCCGCATCGGCATGACCGACACGGGCGACGGTGAGCCGCAGCTCGAGCTCGTCGATCACTTCTCGATCGGTCTGAACGAACTCCGCGACGCGCACGAGAAGACCCTGCCGGAGCACTTCGGCTGAGGTGAGATCGGCAGCGGCCGGCCCGCTGGGCTGAGCAGGGTTCGGCCCTCTGCGCTGAGCAGCGGCCAGCCCTCTGCGCTGGGCAAGGTTCGGCCTCGGGGCTGAGCAGCGAAGGAGCCGCGTGGTCATCCACGCGGCTCCTTCGTGTCTGCCTGGGACCCTTCCGGGCTCGGCGGCGACTGCTGTTCAGTGCCGCGGGCGACGCGGCGGGTCGCCGGCTCCATGCTGGCCGTCATTCCAGCGGTTGTCGTAGTGTCGGCCGTCCGCGTAGGGCTGACCTGCTGAGTTCGGGCCGGACGTCTGCCGGGAGCCGTAGGCTTCGTGCGCGCCCGAATACTGCGCGTCATACGGATACTGGGCGCCTTGGTTCGGGGCGCCCGCGTATAGGGCACCCGAATGCTGTCCGCCGTAGTTCGGTGCCCCCGGGGGCTGACCTCCGTAGTTCGGGGCTCCCGGGTGCTGACCGCCCGAATGCTGTCCGCCCGAGAACTGGTCACCCCAGCTCTGCGCTCCCGGATACTGCGTTCCCGCGAACTGCGCTCCCGAATACTGACCGCCCGCCGCCGGTCCCGGCTGCAGCCGTCGACGCTCTCCGAGGGCCGGCTGAGCGACGACGGGCACCGACCCGCCGCGCAGGCGACCGCAGACGTGGAGCAGTCCGAGCGCGGCGAAGAACAGGAGAAGCGAGAGCACCTGCGGGACGATTGCAGCGACGCCGAAGGCCGGTGCCTGGAGAGTGATGACGTACTGGGTGACGGCGACGACGAAGGCGGAGACGACAGCGAGACCGACGGCGACGAGGTGGACCCACCACGACCGGTTGCGGACGATGTTCCAGGCGATGAGCAGAGCGGCGGTCACGACCATCGAGAAGGCGGCGAAGACGAACGAGAACAGCGAGTAGTCCATGTTCATCCGATAGACGTACTCCGTGATCAGCCGCGACAGCACCGGCGGCACCGTCATGCCGAGGATGACGGCGACGAGATAGATGCCGCCGCCGATCATCCGTCGCACCCAACTCGTGTTGCGCACGAGGAGGAAAGCGAGAACCCCGACGAGGCAGGCGATGATGCCGGCGATGAGCACCACCACAGAATAGATCGCGGCGAGATCCGGGAGCCCGTCCGCGATCGACGTCGAATAGAGGAACGGCAGCATGATGATCGCCGGCAGTCGGTCGATGAGGATCGACACCCAGAACACGATCCGCGCGCGCCATCCGGGGTCGACGGCGGCCGACGCCGCTGCCGGGCGCTGCCCTCCCTGGGACCACGGCCGCTGCCCTCCCTGGGACCATTGGTCGCCGGGACCTGTTCCGGGCTGATGCTCCGGCACGTGACCGGGAACTCCGACATTGCGCACATACGGCTGGCCGCGGTTCTCGGGCGGCATCGGGCCGGGCCACTGCTCACTCATGCCGCCACTCTATGCGCACATGGGGTTCCGAGGCGGCAGATCACCGGAAAACTCTAGGCCCCGGTGCCGAGCTCCTCGTCGAGGCAGTCGGTGAGCGTGGGCTGCGCGAACTGATACCCGGTCTCCTCGAGCTTCGTCGGCATGACCTTCTGGTCGGCGAGCGCAAGCTCCCTGGCGCCGTCGCGTCCGAGGACGAGTTCGGTGACGAATCCCGGCGTCGGGATCACCGCGGGGCGGTGCAGGTGGGCGGCGAGCGCCTCGGCGAACTCCTTCTGCGTGACCAGATGCGGGGCCACCGCGTTGACCGGACCCCGCACATAGTCGGTCAGCGCCGCATGGACGTAGGACCGGGCAAGGTCATCGAGCGAGACCCACGCCAGCCCCTGATCACCGCTGCCCAGCCGACCCCCGGCACCGGCGAGATAGAGCGGCGCCTGCACCCTGAGGAACCCGCCGAGGGTGGTCAGCGCGATGCCCGACCGGATCGAGACCCAGCGGATGCCCGCCTCCTCGACGCTCGCCGCCGCAGCCTCCCAGTCCCGGCACAGCTCGGCGAGGAACCCCTCGCCGAAGGGCGCGGACTCATCGACCGGGCGCTGCGCCTCGGCGCCGTAGGCCCCGACGGCCGACGCACAGACGAACACCTCCGGCCGCTTCGCCTCCGGCAGCGCCTTCATCGTCTCCGCGAGCAGCATCGTCGAATCGAGGCGGGAGGAGCGGATCTCCTCCTTGGCCTTCTTCGTGAACCGGGTCGCGATCGACTTCCCGCCGAGGTGGACGACGGCATCGGCCCACGCGAGGTCGCGGGGGTTGATGATCCCGAGCTCGGGATCCCAGTGCACTTCGTACTCGAACTTCGGGGTCCGCCGGACGAGGAGGCGGACGAAGTGGCCGGCGGTCGAGAACAGCGCGGCGACCTGCCGACCGACGAGCCCGCTGCCGCCGCCGATGAGGATGTGCTTGGGCGTGCTCGACCGCAGCAGCGGCGCGTTCATCCGCTCGAGGAACGCGAAGTCCATGAGGAGCCTGCGCTGGCGGGCCTCGAACGTCGCCTGCAGATAGTGGCTCATCGCGCGGTCGATGGTCTCGAACCCCTGGGGCGTCATCGAGAACTCGATGGTGTCGGAGATCTGCGAGCCGCCGGCCTCCGAGGTGAACTCATGGGTGTGCTTCCACTGGCTCAGCGGACCCTTCATGAGCTCGTCGACGAAGGAGAAGCGCGAGGGCCCCTCGGAGTGCACCGCGGTGAACGGGCGCCGCACGAGTCCGTAGCTGCCGGGCAGGCTCGCCTTGATCTGGGCGACCGACCCGGGCGCGAGCGGCGGATAGCCCTCCTCGACGATCTCCTGTGCCCAGTGCGGTGAGACGCGGGTCAGCGCTCCGGGTCGTGCGTGCCAGTCGTATGTGGTCTCGGCGGCGAGCGGGACTTCCGAGGTCCACTCGAACTTGGTCATGGCTTCCCTCCTGTTCCTTCCGATGATGCCACCCCAAGCTCAAAGTGCGATCCACAACGCGCGGAATGGTGAGTGAATGGGAAGCGGCCGGCGACCTCACCGTCGCGGCGACGCCATCACCGGCCGCATCCCTGCCTCATTCGGCGGGGATCTTCCCGTAGCGGAACGCCGACCAGAAGTCACCGCGCACGTACCCGGTCTCGACCACCGGGTCGAAGTCCCAGTGCCGGACCCGACCGATCCGCAGCGCATCGGCGACGAGCTGCCGGCTCCGCTGGGAACCGAGCACGTGCTCTTCGACCTGGCTGAGGTCATAGCGCGCGGCGATCTCCGCCCGCAGCCGCGTGTGGACGTCCGCGTAGGCGGGATCGGCGGCCCGGGTGTCGAGTTCGTCGGGGTCGGAGTCGAGGTCGAAGAGCAGGTCGGGGTCGCCGGGGCACACGGTGAGCTTGAGCGGTCCGCGGACGATCGTCACCTGCGGTCGGCGGGTGCCTTCGGCGAAGTACTCGATGACGATGTCGCGCTCCGCCGGACCCGACTCCCCCGCCGTCTCCCGGCGCGCCGTCTCGAGGAGGGAGATCCCGCTCAGCCCCTCATCGACGTCGCTCACCCGCACCCGCGGCACGGCCGCGACGTCATCGGCGTCCGCGGACTGCGCGGCCCCTTCGCCGCCGGGGTCCCGCCCCGCCGGGTCGCCGGCGAGCGCCCCGGTGCGCGCGATCTCGAGCATCGTCGGGGCGAGGTCGATGAGCGAGACCGGCGTCGTGTACCGTCCGGGGGCGACCACCTCGGCGGGCCCGGAGATGATGAGCGGGACGCGGGCGGACTGCTCGTACGGGGACATCTTGTACCACAGCCCCTTCTCCCCGAGCATGTCCCCGTGATCGCTGACGACGATGACCACGGTGTTCTCGGCCAGGCCCAGCTCCGCCAACCGAGACGTGATCCGTCCGATGTGGTCATCGACATAGCTCACCGCGGCGAAGTACGCGCGCCGGGCCCGCCGGACCTCCTCGAGCGTCGGCTCCCTCTCGTCGAATCCGCACATCGTCCGCAGCCGGTGGGTGTGCGGGTCGGAGGCCGCGTCGGGGACGGTGGGGTGGGCCGGGTCGGGGATGGCCGCCTCGGCGAAGCGGTCCCAGTGCTCCCGGGGCGGCTCGTACGGGTCGTGCGGGTGGATGAACGAGGTGACCATGAGGAACGGGCGGTCCTCCCCCGCCGCCTGGTTCGCCCGCTTCCGATCGCTGAGGTGGCGCAGGGTGCGGAAGAGCACCTCGTCGTCGAAGTCCTGCTGGACGTTCGCCGTGGCCGCACCGGCGGTGAACACGGGATCGGCGGAGTGGTACCACTGGAGACGTTCCGCCAGCGGCCGGGTCCAGTCGGGGACCATGTCGAGGTCGGCCGGGTAGACGTCGGTCGTCAGCCTCTCCTCGAAGCCGTGGTGCTGGTCGGGGCCGATGAAGTGCATCCGGCCGATGAGCGCGGTGTGGTAGCCGAGCTTGCGGAGCCGGTGGGCGAACGTCGGCACCGAGGCGGCGAAGTCGTCGCCGTTGTCGAGGCAGTCGATCTCCGAGGGCAGGCGCCCGGTCATCATCGCCGCCCGGGACGGCGCGCAGAGCGGGGTCGCGCAGTAGGCGCGGTCGAAGACGGCGCCGGCGGCGGCGAGCGCGTCGATGTTGGGGGTGCGGGCGGCATCGCTGCCGTAGGCGCCGAGGGCGTCGGCCGCCATCTGGTCGGCCTGGATGACGACGATGTTGGGCGGTTGCATACTGGGGTCACGTCCTTGTGTGTCAGGGCGCGACCGTCCGCGGGCGCGCCGGATCTAGGGTGGCGGTGAAGCCTGAGTGAAAGGGGTGCGTGATGAGCTCATGCTGCGGTCCGTCGAGAACATCGCCGTCCGCTGCCGGTGCGCCGCGGCAGACCCCATCCGAGGTGGGCGTTCGCGCAGAAGAAACCCCCGCCGAGGTGGCTGTGCCGGGCCGGAATGCGACCGAACGCGCGGGGCTCATCGACGACGCGGGGCTCATCGCGAGTCTCGCCGCCTCCGCACCGAAGGACCTGCGCCTCATCGGACTGCCCGGCGGCACGTTCCGCATGGGCAGCGAGGACGCCCTCGCCTACCCCGCCGACGGTGAGGGTCCCGTGCGTGCGGTCGCCGTCGCCCCGTTCGCGATCGCCGCGACCACGGTCACCGTCGCCTCCTTCGCCGCGTTCGTCCTCGCCACCGGGCACCGCACGGAGGCGGAGGTCCACGGCGATTCGCTCGTCTTCGCCGGTCATCTCGCCGAGGCGGTACGCGCACAGTCCCCGGCCGTGGCCGCGACCCCGTGGTGGCGTCAGGTCGCAGGCGCCACATGGCTGCACCCGGCAGGTCCCGGCGCCCCCGGGCCCGGCGCCCCCGGGCCCGGTGCTTCCGGACCCGATGCCCCTGAGTCCAGTGTCGCTGAGTCCGGTGTCGCTGGGCGCACCGGCGGAGCAGCCGCGGTGGGACGGGTGGAGGGTCATGGGCCCATCGTCGCACTCCCCGACCATCCCGTCACGCATGTGACGCGACGTGACGCCGAGGCCTACGCCGCGTGGGTCGGCGCCCGCCTGCCGACCGAGGCCGAATGGGAGTACGCCGCCCGCGGCGGACTCGACCAGCAGCCCTACCCGTGGGGGTCGGACCGCGAACCGGGCGGTGTCCCGCGGATGAAGACCTTCGTCGGCACCTTCCCCGACGGTCCCACCGAACCGGTCGGCACCGTCGCCGCCGATGCCTTCGCACCCAACGGCTTCGGGCTGCACAACATGACCGGCAATGTCTGGGAGTGGACGAGCGGGGTCGTCGCACCTCACGACGACCGCGCCGTCCTGCGCGGCGGCTCCCACCTGTGCCACGCCTCCTACTGCCGCCGGTACCGCACCTCGGCGCGCACCGCGGTCACCCCCGACACGTCACTCGCGCACACGGGGTTCCGACTCGCCCTCACTCTCTGAACGATCCGCCCGGTGCAGGCGGCCGAACCCGGCGGCCCACCCGGCGCGGCGCCGGTCGTCGACGTCTGCGGCGATGCCGTTGACGACAATTCGTATGCGCCGTGCATATAATTGCCCGCATGACCTCACAGCACACGCCGGCCGTCGAGGCCGCGATCAGCGAATGGCACGCGGCGGTGAACTCGGGTGACCGCGCCCGCTGCGTCCGAGCCGTCGGAGACCCCATCGTCGTCCTCGGCCCCAAGGGCGCTGGCCCGATCACCCCGGCGGAGTTCGCCGATTGGGTGGACCGCTCCGGCATCCGGATGACCCCGCGATCTTGGCACCCGATCAGCGAGCGCCTCATGGTCGTCGAGCAGGAGGCGACGTGGCCGCAGAACCCGACTCCGACCCGGGTGGCCACCGTCTTCCGCACCAGCGATGCCGCACGGGGCTCCGTCGTCACCGCGGCGCTCCGTCAGCCGAATCTCCGGTCAGCTCTCGACCTTGCCTTCATCTGCCGGGAGATGGCGGCCACCGACCACACCGCCGACCCGCTCGCATGAGCGCCGACCATCCCGGTCGGGCGCTGTTCGCGTTCGTCCGTCGCTTCGGACAGCTGCCCGGCCATGAGGCCGCCACGGCGGCGCAGGGCCGACTCGCCCTCGTCGCCGAGGCGGTCGATGCCCTGACGTCGCGCGGTGCCGATGCCACGGTCAACGCGGTGGCATCGCACCTCGGAATCGATCAGTCCGGGGCTTCGCGCCTGCTGAGAACGGCGACCGAGGCAGGTATCGTGCGCACCGCAGTCTCCTCCGCCGACGGGCGACGGCGCACCTCGGTCCTCACTCCCGCTGGGGAGTCGATGCTCGCCGAGGCGCTCGCCTGGCAGGATGAGATGCTCGCTCGTCTCACCGCGCAGTGGCCCGATGACCGCCGGGCAGGCTTCATCGCCGACCTCGGCGAGATCGTCGCCGAGGCGGACCGCCTCGGACTCTGACGCTGCCTGAGGAGATCGCAGCGGTCAGGGCGCCCTCGTTGACCACCGTGGCGGCGCCGGCGCCTCAGTCACGCGGACGGGCCTCCGGCTCACCCCCGGTCTCCACGGCACCGCTGAGGCGGGACCCGGCAGTCGCCTCGGTGGGGTCGGAGTCGGACCCGGCGGCCGCCTCGGCGGGGATGTCCGTCTCACTGTCCGATGAGTCCGCGGACTCCGGGGTCCACCCGTCGGCCCACTGGCCGGTCTCGTAGTCGTAGCCGACGGGTGCGCCGTCCTCGTCGGTGCGCTGGTACCAGTCGGTGTAGTCCTCGTGCTCGGAGTCGATGTCGCCGTTGGCCCCGTCCCCGGGTTCGGTCGGGACGACGTGGAGGGCGAAGTTGTCGCCGTAGGTCTCCGCTCCGGCGACGACGGCGTTGTCGACCGCGTTCTGCGCGTATTTGCGGCGCAGGGCGATCGGGTCGGTGCGCAGCTCCTTCACCCACGCGACGATGATGAGGATCATGACAAGGGCGAACGGCACGGCGGTGACGATGACGAGCTGCTGGAGGCCTTCGAGGGCGCTCGCGTTGCCGAGGAGGAGCATGACGACGGCGATGCCCGACATGACGAGGCCCCAGAACACGACGACCCACTTCTTCGGCGTCTGGTCGCCGCGGCTCGTGAGCATGCCCATGACCACCGACGCGGAGTCGGCGGAGGTGATGAAGAAGATCGCGAGGACGACGATCGCGACGGCCGGCAGCCAGCCGATGCCCGGCAGATTGCCGATGAGGGTGAAGAACACCTCGGGGGCCTCCATCGTCTCGGTGAACCCGGCCGCGCCCTCCCGGTACATCCAGATCGACGTGCCGCCCATGATGCCGTACGCGACGAAGAGGAGGGTCGAGGGGATGAAGATCGTGCCGAGGATGAACTGGCGGATGCTGCGGCCGCGGGAGATCCGGGCGATGAACGTGCCGACGAACGGCGACCACGAGATCCACCACGCCCAGTAGTAGACGGTCCACACCGATTGGAACTCCTGCGTCTCCGATCCCCACGACAGGGACCGGCCCATGAGGTCGAAGAACGAGCCGAGGTACTCCATGAGCGCCGAGGGCAGCAGGTTGAGGAGGAAGAGGGTGGGGCCGAGGAAGAGGACGAGCGCGACGATGCCGACCGTGAGGACGATGTTGATCGACGAGAGGTAGCGGATGCCGCGGGAGACGCCGGAGACCGCGGAGATGATGAAGCCCACGGTGAGGATGCAGATGATGATGACGAGCATCGTGTTCGTCATCGGGCCGGCCCCGGACACGATCGTCACACCGGTGCCGATCTGCATCGCGGCGATGCCGAGTGCGGCCGCGGTCCCGAAGAGGGTGGCGACGATCGCGAAGATGTCGACGAGGCGGCCGGCGAAGCCCTCGGTCTGGCGCTTGCCGAAGAGGCTGCGGAAGATCGAGGAGAGGAGGAGAGAACGGCCGCGGCGGTAGGCGGCGTAGGCGATCGCCCCGCCGACGAGGGCGTACATCGCCCACGCGTGGAAGCCCCAGTGGTAGTAGGTCTGGGCCATCGAGCCGTGGAGGGCTTCGATGGTCTCCGGGTCGTTCGTCAGCGGCGGTGGGGTGATGAAGTAGGTGAGCGGCTCGGAGGGGCCGAAGAAGAGGACGCCGATGCCGATGCCGGCGGCGAAGAGCATCGCGACCCACGCGAACGTGCTGAACTCCGCCTTCTCCCCGTCCTTGCCCAACGGGATCCGCCCGTACGGCGAGAACGCGATGATGAGGAGGGCGACGAGAACGACGATCGCGACGAGGTTGAAGAACCAGCCGACGTTGAGCGTCGACCAGTCGAAGGCGGCCTTCGCGACGGTGGAGACGCTGCCGGGGTCGGCGATGCCCCAGATGACGAACGCGACGGTGAGGCCGCCGGCGATCGCGAAGATCACCTTGTCGATCGAGTACCGGCGCCGCTGTTCGTCGATCGCGATGCCCGGCACGAGGATCGGGTGGATGTCATGCGGGTACTGCGTCGACGCCTCCCCGCCCATACCGTCCGCCGGCGCCGAGGTGGTTCCGCCTGCCGGTTTGGGCCGTGCGTAGTCGAGGGCGCCGAGGCCCTTGCCGGCATCCCGGCTCACCCGCTTGGCGTCGCGGCCGACCCGTTTGGCGTCGGCTCTGATCCGGTCGCGGGAGGCACGGCGGGCCGGGGTGCGCAGCGACAAAGAGTGCTCGGGGGCCGCGTCGGTGGGCGTGGTGTCGGGCGTGGCGTGACGGTCGTCGGTCGAGTCGCGGGACAAGACGATGGGCCTTTCTCAGTGGTCGGTCTCGGTGACGGGAGGTGGAGGTGGTCCGGTGGTGGGCTGTGATCCGGTGGTGGGTCTGCTCTGCGGCAGCGCGTTCGGCAGCTCAGCTCGGCGGGTCAGCGGAGTTCGGGGGCGCAGCAGAGCTGGTCGCCGGAGTCGTGGCCGGCGGGGAGGAATACGGCGCTCCGGCGCACTTCGTCTGCGTGGGGCGGTGTCGAGCGGTCAGGGGTCTCCACCGCTCGAGCAGATGCCTGCCGGCTCCCGCCGCTGCGGGGATTGCCGTTGCGGGGGCTGCCGATACGGCCGATGCCGCTGCCGGGATTGCGGCTGCCAGGATGGCGTTTCCGGGGTCGTTCGACCACGGCGGTGTGATCTCGAGCTCCTGGAACTGCCCATGGTGTGGGAGATTAACAGCTTCTGCGAACCATCTCAAAGGGACATCGTCATCCAGCGAAACGGCAATCACTCCTGCCGGAATGCAGCGCGCACTCCTGCCTGAATGCAACGCGCGCTCCTGCCGGAATGCAGTGCGCTCCGCTGACCGGCACGGTCGGTGATGGAAACCGTGCTGGTCAGCGGAGCGTCAGTCGAGCGCTGCGTCGAACCTCGATCGAGCCCGCGGAACCTCAGGCGAGCGCTGCGCCGAAACTCAAGTGAGCGCTGCGTCGAACCTCAGTTGAGGAGCGCGCGATCGCCGAGCGAGGCGCCCTTGAGCTTCGAGAACTCCCCGAGCAGGGCCTCGACCGTCAGCGTCTTCTTCTTCTCGGCGTCGGCTTCGTAGATGATGCGGCCCTCGTGCATCATGATGAGCCGGTTGCCGAGCGAGATCGCCTGCTCCATGTTGTGGGTGACCATGAGCGTCGTCAGCCCGTCGGCGGCGACGATCTTCTCCGTCAGCTCCGTCACGAGTGCCGCCCGCTGCGGGTCGAGGGCAGCGGTGTGCTCGTCGAGGAGGAGGATCCGCGGCTGCGTGAATCCGGCCATGAGGAGGCTGAGCGCCTGCCGCTGCCCACCGGAGAGCAGCCCGACCTTCGTCTTCAGGCGGTTCTCCAACCCGAGTTCGAGGGTCGCGAGTTCGGTCCGGAAGCGCTCCCGCCGCGCCGAGGTGGTCCCCCGCCCCAGCCCCCGGGACCGTCCGCGCTTGAGCGCGAGCGAGAGGTTCTGCTCGATCGTCAGGTCGGGTGCGGTCCCGGCCATCGGATCCTGGAACACGCGCCCGAGGTAGGCGGCCCGGCGATATTCGGGCTTCTTCGCCACCTCGGCGCTGTCGATCGTGATCGACCCGGAATCGATGGGCAGTCGACCGGAGATCGTGTTGAGCAGGGTCGATTTGCCCGCCCCGTTCGACCCGATGACGGTGACGAAATCGGATTCGGCGAGGGTGAGCGAGAGGTTCTGCAGCGCTTTGCGCTCGTTGACGGTGCCGGGGAAGAAGGTCTTCGAGATCGCGTCGATCGTCAGCATGGCTCAGCCTTCCTTCACGGTCGAGGAGCGCGGACCGGCAGTCCCCGCGGAGACGCCACCCTGTGCGGCATGGACGACGGCCGGATCGTCGGTCGTGCCCTCGGGCAGCTTCGCCGGAGCCCGGTTGCCGCGCGAGCGCAGGGACGGGATCCGCTTGAGGAAGCCCCACCGCGGCAGCAGGAGCGCGACGATGACGAGGAGCGCGGTCGTGAGCTTCATGTCATCGGTGTTGAGGCCCGCGCGCAGCGCGAGGAAGATGATGATGCGGTAGATGACCGATCCGAGGATCGCGCCGAGGCTGGCCATGACGATGTTCCGGTTGCCGAAGATCGCCTGGCCGAGGATGACCGAGGCGAGACCGACGAGGATGAGGCCGATGCCCATGCTGATGTCGGCGAACCCCTGATACTGCGCGATGAGCGCGCCGCAGAGGGCGACGAGTCCGTTCGACAGCGCGAGCGTGAGCATCGTCGTGTTGTCGGTGTTGACGCCGAGGCTGCGGATCATCTCGCGGTTGTTGCCGGTGGCCTGGATGGCGAGTCCGAGGTCGGTGGTGAGGAACCAGTCGACGAGGAACTTGAGCACGAGGACGAAGGCGATGAGGATCGCGATCGACACCCACGTCCCCAGCCACATGTTCGCCCGCAGCGGGGTGAAGACGGTGTCCTCGCGCAGCAGGGAGAGGTTGGCCTGTCCCATGATCCGCAGGTTGATCGACCACAGGCCGATCATCGTGAGGATGCCGGCGAGCAGTCCGTCGATGCCGCCCTTCGTGTGGAGGAGGCCGGTGATGAACCCGGCGATGAGGCCGGCGCCGACGGCGGCGAGCGTCGCGAGGAACGGGTTGACCCCGGCGATGATGAGGGAGGCCGCGGTGGCGCCTCCCGTGGTGAAGCTTCCGTCGACGGTGAGGTCGGGGAAGTTGAGGACCTTGAAGGTGAGGTAGACACCCAAGGCCATGGCTGCGTAGATGAGCCCGAGCTCCAGCGCTCCGTACATTGCTGTCCGATCAGATCGTCAGGGCATCGCCCTGGTTGCCGTGCCACCCGGGGACTCGTCCCGGGCGCTGCGCAGGCGACTCACGCCGCCTGCGGTTGGTGAGAGGGTTGGTGGGAGGGAACACGACGCGGGTCTGCGGTGAGCACTCACCGCAGACCCGCCTCGGCGTCATTCGATGACTTTGTCGGCTTCGTCGATGAGGTTCTGCGGGATCTCGACGCCCTGCTTCTTCGCCGCTTCGGGGTTGACGACGAGTTCGAGGGTCTCGCTCGTCTCGACCGGCATGTCCGCCGGCGTCGCCCCGTCCTGGAGGATCTGCAGCGCCATCGCGCCGGTCTGCTCGCCGAGCTTCGTGTAGTCGATGCCGCGGGTGATCGCCGCGCCCTGCTCGACCTGTCCGGCCTCGGAGCCGACGAGCAGCGCCTGGTTCTTCTCAGCGGCCTGGACCATCGTCGTCACAGCCGAGACGACGTTGTTGTCGGTGGGCACGTAGTAGGCGTCGACCTTGCCGAGGGAGTCGACGGCCTGGCCGAGCTCGCTCGAGTTCGCGATCGTCGCCTCCTTGATCTCGAGCCCCATGCCCTGGGCGGCCTCCTTCGCGAGGTCGACCTGGACCTGCGAGTTGACCTCACCGGAGCTGTAGACGATGCCGACGGTCTTCGCGTCGGGCTTGACGTCCTTGACGAGCTGCAGCTGATCGGCGACCGGGTTGAGGTCGGAGGTGCCGGTGACGTTGCCGCCGGGCGCCTCGTTCGACTGGACGAGGCCGGCCTCGACCGCGTCGGTGACGGCGGTGAAGAGGACGGGCTTGTCGGTGATAGCCTGGGCCGCGGCCTGCGCCGCCGGGGTGGCGACGGCGAGGACGAGGTCGAGGTCGGAGCTCGCGAAGTTCTGCGCGATCGACGTGGCGTTGGCCTGTTCGCCGTTGGCGTTCTGCTCGTCCCAGTCGACTTCGACTCCGGCGTCCTCGAAGGACTTCTTGAACCCGGCGGTCGCCGCGTCGAGGGCCGGGTGCTGGACGAGCTGGGAGATGCCGATGCTGTAGGAGTCCCCGCCGCCCTCACCTCCGCCGCTGTCGCCGCCGGAACATGCCGAGACCGCGGCCATCGAACCGATGGCGACGAGGGCCACGGCCAGTTGCTTGAGACGCATACTTCTCCCCTTTGAAAAATATCGGCCCGGGGCTTGAAGGCTCCGGGGCGAACCGATGACCGCCCCGTCGCTTCGGGGCGGTCGAGCATCAGTCCAACCGTTGACCGACCCCGGGTGTCCTCGGCGTCGAGGACGGGTCGGTGCTGGACGACTGTGATGCTATCAACTCTATTCGGCGCCTCTGACACCAGTAGTCGAAATCACACATCGGGAGACGTTTCGTCTGCAGATCGTTATCTGCACAGCCACGCGTCCGCTCAGGGGGCTACCTCCACGTCCGATCGTCCCAGGACGCGGAGCATCCACGCGAAGTCGAACGCCGTCTCCTTCCACGCGTCGTAGCGTCCCGAGGCACCGCCGTGACCGGCGGCCATCTCGGTGCGCAGCAGCGCATCGGCGCCGACCTCACGCAGCCTGGCGACCCATTTCGCGGGTTCGACGTAGAGGACCCGGGTGTCGTTGAGCGAGGTCACGGCGAGGATCTGCGGGTGGGCCGCCTCGGCGACGTTCTCATAGGGGGTGTACGAGCGCATGTACTCGTAGACCTCCGGATCGTGGAGCGGATCGCCCCACTCCTCCCATTCGATGACGGTGAGCGGGAGTTCGGGCATAAGGATCGAGGTGAGCGCGTCGACGAACGGCACGTGGGCGCTGATGCCCGCGAAGAGCTCGGGCGCCATGTTCGTCACCGCCCCCATGAGGAGCCCGCCGGCCGAGCCCCCGGTGGCGACGAGCCGCTCCGGGGTCGTCCAGCCCTCGGCGATGAGGTGGCGGGCGACGGCGATGAAGTCGGTGAATGTGTTCGTCTTCACCGTGGTCTTGCCCTCGTCGTACCAGTGGCGGCCCATCTCGCCGCCGCCGCGCACGTGCGCGATCGCGTACACGACGCCGCGGTCGAGGAGGGAGAGCCGGGCGACGGAGAAGTACGGGTCGACGCTGATCTCGTACGAGCCGTAGCCGTAGAGGACGAGCGGGGCCGGGGCGCCGAGGCGGCCGTCGGGTCCGACATCGACGAGGTCGGTGCGGTAGACGAGGGAGACGGGGATCTCGGTGCCGTCATCGGCCCGCGCCCAGACGAGGGATTCGCCGTACTGGGCCAGGTCGACGCTGCCGAGCACGGGCTGGCGCTTGAGGACGGTGTCGGCTCCGGTGGCGATGTCGTGCTGGAAGACGACGGCGGGCGTCGACATCGACGTGAACGTCAGGCGGATCGCCGGCTGTTCGAACTCGGGGTTCGGCCCGAGGCCGAGCGTGCCGGTCTCCCGGTCGAAGGGCAGCTCCTCGAGCGGACCGAACGGAGTGCTCGGCGCCCCGGTGAGGGGGACGATGCCGACCCGGGCGAAGCCGCCTCGGCGATAGCTGATGACGATGTACCCGACGAAGGCGTCGACCTCCTCGATGCGCAGGCCGTCGACGTCGACGAGGACGCGGCGGCCGGTCGTCGTCGGGTCGAGGCTCGTGCCGGCGGGGGCGTCGGCGGCGTCGGCGGTCTCCGTGGCGTCGCCGGTCGGGTTCGCGGCGGGCACGTCGATGATGTCGAAGTCGGCGCGGTCGCGGTTGTGGGTGATGAGGAAGCGGTCCTCGTGGTCGATGACGGCGTGTTCGACGGAGTACTCGACGCCGTCGACGCGGGGCCACACCTCGGCCGGGGCCGCCTCGAGGTCGCTCGTCCGCAGCGTCCAGTAGCCGGTCGTCGTCTTCGACCCGGTGACGATGAAGAGGAAGCGCCCGGAGCGGGAGAAGCCGGCGCCGACGAAGAAGCGCTCGTCGGGTTCGTGGAAGATGCAGACGTCGTCGGCGGCATCGGAGCCCACCGCGTGGCGCCACACCTTCTCCGGGCGCCACGCGTCGTCGACGGTGGTGTAGAAGACGAAGCGGCCGGTCGGGTCGATCGAGGCCCCGGCGAAGGTGTTCTCGATGACATCCGGCAGGTCTTCGCCCGTGGCGAGGTCGCGGATGCGCAGAACGTAGCGCTCGTCGCCGGCGGTGTCGACGCCGTAGAGGAGGCGGGCACCGTCATCGGTGAGCGAGAACGTCCCGAGCGAGAAGAAGTCCGAGCCCTGCGCCGCCTCGTTCGAGTCGAAGATGACCTCCTCGCCGGGCAGCGGTGCGTCCCCGACCTCCGGCGGCGTCCAGTCCTGCGAGTCGGCGATCGGCACGCGCACGTGGATGCCGTAGTCGAGTCCGGCCCGGGTCCGCGTGAAGTACCAGTACCCGCCGCGGCGGGTCGGCACCGACATGTCGGTCTCCTTGATGCGGGTCCTGATCTCGGTGAAGATCGCCTCCCGCAGCCCGGCGATGTCGGCCGTCTGCGCCTCGGTCCACGCGTTCTCCGCTTCGAGGTGGGCGATGACCTCGGGAGATTCCTTGTCTCGCAGCCATTCGTAGTCGTCGACGAAGGTGTGCCCGTGATGGGTGCGCTCGTGCGGGACCTTCTTCGCCACCGGCGCCGAGGCGGGGGCGGGGGCCGGGGTGCCCGCGTCGGCCGCGGTCGGGGTTCCTGCGTCGGGGGTCGCGTCGCCCGGTGCGGGAGTCACGGCGTCGGGGGCGGCCGCCTCGGCGGGGGTCGGATCGGGGTGCGGGGAATCGGAAGACGTCATGTGCCCACCCTAGCCACCCGCGCAAGGGGTCCCAACACGAGGGACCGCCGACCCCGGCACACCGCAGCACACCCCAGCACACTCCACGGTGAGCAGAATGCGCAGAAGGCGCAGAACGCGGCAAACGGGTTTATTGCACTCAACCTCGGACGGTGACCCACGCCACACTAGACTGAGGATTACGTACGTCTTCGCAGGTGAAGGCGTTCTTCGACGATGAAGAAGGGACATCTGCTCAATGATGATGCAGTCATCCGGCAGCGCAGGGCCGCCCGGCGGCCCCGACTCCGGCACCGCCCCCGATTCCGGGGACCCACACAGATCCGGCGGCGTCTCCCGTCGCCTGTTCGGCAAGGTCGCCTACGGCGTCATCGCCGTCGCGGCGATCGGCACGGCGACCGGCTATTCGATCCGCTCCGCCTCGGCGACCGGGGACCTCTCCTCGAATCTCACGCTCATCGCCCCGGCCGGCGCCGGCGGCGGCTGGGACGGATTCGCCCGCGAGACGCAGCAGGCGATGCGGGCGACCCGCACGGCGAACAACGCGCAGGTCGTCAACATCCCCGGCGCGGGCGGGACCATCGGTCTCGGCAAGTTCTCGACGATGCACGGACGCGCGGACACGATCCTCGCCACAGGCACCGCGATGGTCGGCGGAATCGCCCTCAACGACTCCCCCGTCGGCTTCGACGACACGACGCTGCTCGCCCGCGTCGCCGAGGACTACGACGTCCTCATCGCCGCCGCCGACTCCCCGTATGACACGCTCGAGGACGTCATGACCGCATGGCAGAAGGACCCCGAAGGCTTCGTGTGGACGGGCGGTTCGGCCGGTTCGGTCGACCATCTCACGATCGCCCAGCTCGCACAGCTCGGCGGGATCCCCGGCTCGTCGATCACCTACATCCCGAAGTCCGGCGGCGGCGAGTCGATCCAGACCCTGCTCTCGGGCACCACCGACTTCGCCTCGACCGGGTTCAACGAGGTCTCCGACCAGATCGAGGCCGGGCGCGTCAAGGCGATCGGCATCGCCGCCCCCGAACGCCTTCCGGGCTTCGAGGACATCCCGACGATGAGCGAGCAGGGCTTCGAGGTCACCCTGACGAACTGGCGCGGCTGGCTCGGCGCCCCCGGCATCACCGCCGACGAGACCGCGGAGCTCGTCGGCATGCTCGAGGCGACCCGCAACAGCGCCGAATGGAAGGACGCCCTGACCCGCAACCAGTGGACGGACGTCTGGCTGACCGGCCAGGCGTTCGCCGACTTCATCGTCGAAGACACCAAGCGCATCGAAGCGCTCCTTGAGGAGTTGGGACTGTGAGCACGACAACGGACACACCCGCACGGACCCGGACGGGCCACCTCGGCGAGGGGACCTGGTGGCACGGCCGCTCGGGTCTGCTCGTCCCGCTCATCCTCGGTGCGTTCTCGACGTACCTGCTCATCGGGATCCTCACAATGGAGGTCGCCGAGGACTCCGATCCGCCCGGCCCGCAGTTCTTCCCGATGATCATCATGGTCCTCGGGTACGTGATCACGGTCCTCCTCGTCCTCGCGATCATCCGCAATCCCGAACCCGTCGACGCTGACACGGCCGCCCCCGCCGAGGCGAGGGAGGAGAAGGCGTTCTCCACCCCGGTGACCTCGGCCGTCGCCGCCTCCCGGCTCTCCCCGCACGAGGAGGACGAGCCGAGCGCGGATCGTCGGGCCCTCGCCGAGGCGCGCGCTGAGGATGCCAGGCACCGGACCCATTCCGATTTCACCTCCCTGGCCTGGGCGATCGGCGGCTTCGCCGCGTTCGCAGCGATCCTCGAGTTCGCCGGCTGGATCATCGCCGCAGCCCTCCTCTTCTGGTGCGTGGCCCGGGCGATGGGGTCGCGGAAGCCGCTGTTCGATCTCACGCTCGCGCTGACGTTCTCCTCGCTCGTCTACCTCGCGTTCGCGGTCCTCCTCGGACTCAACCTGCCTTCGGGCCTGCTCGGAGGGGGTCTCTGACATGGATGCTCTCGCCTCACTCTTCGAAGGCTTCTCCCACGCCCTCACCCCGATCAACCTGCTCTGGGTGCTCATCGGCTGCTTCCTCGGCACCGCGGTCGGCGTGCTGCCGGGCCTCGGTTCGTCGATGGCGGTCGCCCTGCTGCTGCCGATGACGTTCGCGCTCGACCCGACGGGGGCGTTCATCATGTTCGCCGGCGTCTACTTCGGCGGTCTCTTCGGCGACTCGACGATGGCGATCCTCATGAACACCCCGGGCCAGGCCTCGGCGATCGCCTCGACGTTCGAAGGCCACAAGATGGCCCGAGCCGGCAGGGCCCCGCAGGCGCTCGCGACGGCGGCGATCGGGGCGTTCATCGGCGGGTTCGTCTCGTGCTTCCTCGTCGTCTTCATCGGGCCCCTGCTCGCGGACCTCTCGGCGAACTTCGGTCCCGCCGAGTTCTTCGCGCTCGCACTCTTCGCCTTCGTCGCGACCTCCTCGGTCGTCGCCGACTCCGTGCTCAAGGGGCTCATGGCGCTCATCCTCGGCATCGGGATCTCGGTCATCGGGATCGACTCGGTCTCGGGCACCGAGCGGTTCACGTTCGGGGTGCCCGAGCTCTTCGACGGCGTCTCGCTCGTCACGGTCACCGTCGGCATGCTCGCCCTCGGCGAGGTCTTCTTCATCGCCTCCCGGATCCGGCGGCAGGCCAGCGACAACACGATCAACGCCTCGGGGCGCCCATTCCTCTCCGGGCGGGAGTTCCGGGAGGCGCTGCCGGCGTGGCTGCGCGGCACGGCGATCGGCCTGCCCTTCGGCGTCGTCCCCGTCGGCGGTGCCGACGTGCCGACGTTCATGGCCTACGGGCTCGAGCGCAAGCTCGACTCCCGCCGGAAGGACCCGCAGTTCGGCAAGGGCGCGATCCGCGGCCTCGCCGCCCCCGAGGCCGCCGGCAGTGCGACGACGGGCATCGCGATGGGCGCGCTCTTCGCGCTCGGACTGCCGATCTCGGCGACCGCGGCGATCATGCTCGCCGCCTTCCGCCAGTACGGCCTCCAGCCGGGACCGCTGCTCTTCGACCGGGCCCCGGAGCTCGTGTGGGCGCTCATCGCGAGCTTCTTCATCGCAATGATCGTCCTCCTCATCATCAACCTGCCGTTCGCCCCGCTGTGGGCGAAGCTGCTGACGATCCCCGAGCCCTACCTCTACGGCGGCATCGCGGTCTTCTGCGGCCTCGGCATCTATGCGACCTCGGCGTCGACATTCGAGCTCTTCGTCCTCCTCGGGATCGCGATCATCAGCTTCGTCCTCAAGCGCTACGGGGTGCCCCTGGCGCCGCTGATGATCGGCATGGTGCTCGGCCCGCTCGCCGAGACGAACCTCCGCGACGCGCTGCTCGCCTCGGGCAACGACCTCTCGGTCCTCGTCTCCTCGCCGATCGCCATCGTCCTCTACATCATCCTCATCGCCGCCCTCGTCTACACGGGCACCGGCCGGGTGCTCGCCCGCCGGCGGCAGCGGGCGAAGGCCGAGGCCCTCGCCGGTCGCTGACCCCGGGGGATGTGAGGCACCGAAGCGCCGAGGTGGGGCGGACGACCAGGCCCGCCCCACCTCGGCGCTTCTGAGTGTCAGTGCGCGGACACGGGTTCCCGCACCTCGGATTCCTCGGTCTGCGGTCCGCGGCCGGCGCCCTTGAGACCGACGGCCGTGAGGACGGCTGCGGCGAGGACGACGACGGTCGCACCGCCGGCCGCCCACTGCACGCCGAGGTCGAAGGCGCGCACGACGGTGTCGGCGAGTTCATCGCCGAGGCGACCGCCGATCTCACCGGCGCGCTCGAGCGCGGATCCGAGCGTCTCGAACGCCGGGTCCTGGGCCCGCTCGCCGAGGTGGGAGGCGAGCTGGCGGCCGAAGACCATCGTCGTCAGGCCGCCGAGGACGGCCGTGCCCATGACCGATCCGAACTCGTACGCGGTCTCGGAGATCGCCGAGGCGGCTCCGGCCTTGTTCGCGGGGACCGCGGAGAGGATGAGGTCGTTGGTGATCACCTCGGCGGTGCCGATGCCGGCCCCGAGGACGATGAAGGAGACGATCATGCCGGGCACGCTCGGTTCGGGGGTGAAGGCGACGAAGCCGAGGCCGGTCGCGTTGAGGGCGAGCGCCGCGGGGACGACGATGCGCGGCTGGATCCGGGCGACGAGCGGGACGGCGAGGTAGCCGGCCGCGATCGACATGATGAGGCCCGGGACCAGGGCGAGCGCGGCCTCAACCGGGGAGAGGCCGAGGACGAGCTGGAGGACCTGGGTGCCGAAGTAGAGGAACCCGGCCAGGCCCATGAGGCTGAGCAGGTTCGCCGTCACCGCCGAGGTGAACACGGCGTTGGCGAAGAGCCGGACGTCGAGCATGGGGTTCTCGCTCGCGAGCTGGCGGCGGACGAAGAGGGACCCGGCGGCGAGCGCGACGACCACGGCGGCCAGGAGGAGCCAGTCGAGGCCCTCGGACATCCCGTGCTTGATCGCGAAGACGAGCGGGGTGAGCGTGAGCATCGAGAGGACGATCGAGAGCGGGTCGATGCGGCCCGGGTTCGGGTCGCGCGATTCCGGCAGGAGGAGGAGTGCGGCCGGAATGAAGAGCGCGATGAGGGGGAGGTTGATGAAGAAGATCGAGCTCCAGTGGAAGTGCTCGAGGAGGACGCCGCCGACGACCGGGCCGAGCGCGGCACCGCCGCCGAAGAGCGCGGCCCACGTCGCGATCGCGATCCGCCGGTCCCTCGCGTCGTGGAAGATGTTGCGGATGAGCGACAGGGTCGAGGGCATGAGCGTGGCACCGAAGACGCCGAGGAGGGCGCGGGCGACGATGAGCATCTCCGGGGTCGTCGAGAACGCCGCGAGCAGGGAGGCAGCCCCGAAGCCGGTGGCGCCGATGACGAGGAGGAGCCGGCGCCCGAAGCGGTCGCCGATGCTGCCCATCGCGACGAGGAGGCCGGCGAGCATGAGGGCGTAGATGTCGACGATCCACAGCAGCTGCGTGCCGGTGGGGTGGAGGCCGGTGCTGATCGCCGGCAGCGCGAAGCCGAGCACCGTGTTGTCGATCGAGATGAGGAGGACAGGGATCATCAGCACAGCCAGGCCGAGCCATTCGCGCCGGCCGGCGCGCATCCGTGGGGTCTGTGTGGTGAACATGCCTCCACTGTACCGTCTAGACGGTATAGTTCCAAGGGCTGGACCGCTGGTGAGGTCGGACTCACAGTCGGTGCGCAGGTTCTCGGCTAGGCTCGTGTCCATGGCACGGAATTCCGCCGACACCAGGGAGAAGCTCCTCGACGCCTTCGACAGGCTGCTCGAGAAGCACGGCACCGCAGGGGCGACGCTCGACGCCGTCGCCGCCGCGGCCGGAGTGTCCAAGGGCGGACTGCTCTATCACTTCGGGTCGAAGGCAAAGCTCGTCGAGGGCAGCCTCGACCGTCTCCGCCGCAACGTCGACGCCGACATCGAGCAGATGCGCTCCTCCGACCTCGGGCCGCACATCTACTACCTCGAGACCTCGGCGGAGATGGGCACGCCGCTCGACCTCAGCCTCATCGCCGCGAGCCGCCTGGCGCAGGAGCACGAAGAGGCGCGCGTGGCGCTGCGGGAGACGCACGAGCAGTGGTTCGCCGTCCTCAACGACCACCTCGGCGATCCCCACCTGGCGATGACGATCCAGCTCATCGGCGACGGGATGTACCTCAACCAGAACTTCGAGCTCGCGGAGTCCGAGGCGCTCGTCCACGTCAAGAACGTCCTCGCCCGCCTCGGGCTGTAGGGCGCGGCGGGTGGCGGACACCGCGCCGGGCCCGCCGGGTGTCTGGACGTTTTAGGCAGGTTTCCGCGCCGATTCTCTGCCTAGAACGTCCAGGACTCGACCGCTGTGCCCGATGCCCCCTCGAGTGAAGACGTCGCCAGGCTTGCGTCGCACCGCACTCGTGCGCGAATGCCTGTGGACACCACTCCTATCCAGCGCGGCCTCACCTCTCTTTGCCCACGACTTCAACAGGTGGCTCCTGGTCAATCTGGGCAGGTTCTGGAGCGGAAAACCAGTCTGAAACGTCCAGGTCTCAGGCCGCCGTGCCGATTGCTGCCGACATTGCATATCTCGCCTGCCACTTGTGTGCAGACGAAGATGGTCGGTGAGCCGACTCGTGTGCAGATCGCCTGTGGGCGACGAGACCGTTTCCACAAGCACGCGAATGTCGCTTCCCACGACTGTCTTCTTCGCGGAGCATCAACGGCATGTTCACCCCAGGCCCTTGGGAGTTCCGCGACTACGCCCCACTCTTCCGCGCGAACGCTGCCGAGCAGCGCGGGATCTCACGGCACAAGCTCTTTCACACGGATCGCTATCCTGTCGTCGTCGCCGGTGTCCGCATGGATCGCGAATCGACAGTCGCCTACCCGACGCCACAGTGGGCCGATCAGAGTTGGATCGACGACGCCCAGCGGCTGCGAGCCTTGAGTCTCAAGTACCCGAAAGTCGCCGCCGGCTTCGCCACAGCGGCCCGGCTCTTCGGTTGGCCGTTGCCGAGAGCTCTGCAGACATCCGAACTCGATGTGTGCTCTGACGACATGAACATGCGCATCCGCCTCCCGGGCGTTCGCCTTCACCGGACGAAGGTCTTCGTCGCCTGCGAGTACTTCGGTCTGCCGGTGGTCATACCCCTGTGCGTCTTCGTCACTCTCGGACCAGCGTTGTCTCTCCACGACCTCGTGAGACTCGGCGACGCCGCGGTGGGCAACTGGCATGGGCCACCCCAGATCGACCTCGACAAACTGCGCGCCTACGTGTCCGAGACGCGAGGGATCCGCTCCCGTCGCCACCTGCTCGACGCGCTCGCGCTCGTCCGCCCCACGGTCGACTCACCGCGGGAGACCGACCTGCGTCTGTGGGCGCGCTCGGTCGGCCTGCCCGAACCCACGGTCCATCCGCGCATCTTCTGCCCGAGCATCGACCGCGCCGTCGAACCCGACCTCGGCTACGAGAACGAGAAGCTCGCGCTCGAATACGACGGCGACCACCACCGGACCTCGAAGGACCAGTGGAACAGGGACATCGCCCGCGACGAGGCGATGCGCCTCGAGGGGTGGACGGTCTTCAGGGTCACCGGCCGCACGGACTACCGCCAGCTCGAGGCCAAGATCCGTCATCACCTCGGCCTGCCCTGAGCGGCCCCGGAACAGACACGAGCCGAGGACGCTCAGTGTCGATCTGCCACCAGCGAATCGACACCCAGCGTCCTCAGCTCCACCCCAAGGGCGACCACACCCTAACGGCGAAAGCCACCCCAGAAGCAGCCACCCCACCCCAGAGCGGCCACCCCGCTCTCACCCGAGGTGGTGGACCTCCTGCAGCCGGTAGACCGGGGTGTCGATCCCCTCGAACCGGGCCTTGAGCTGGAGGGCCAGGTAGAGCGAGTAGTGCCGCGACTGGTGGAGGTTGCCGCCCTGGAACCAGAGGTTCTCCTGCTGGGTGGGCTTCCACATGTTGCGCTGCTCGCCCTCCCACGGGCCGGGGTCCTTCGTCGTGTCCGAGCCCAGTCCCCAGCACTTGCCGACCCGATCGGCGGTCTCCTGGTCGACGAGGTCGGCGACCCAGCCGTTCATCGACCCGTACCCGGTGGCGTAGACGACGAGATCGGCGGGCAGCTCAGTGCCGTCGTCGAGCACCACGGCATCCTCGGTGAGGTGGTCGACCTGCCCCTTGGCGAGGCGCACCTTGCCGTCGGCGACGAGCTCGGCGGCACCGACGTCGATGTAATAGCCCGAGCCTCGGCGCAGGTACTTGAGGAACAGCCCGGACCCGTCGTCACCGAAGTCGAGGTCGAACCCGGCCTCCTCCATCCGCCGGTAGAAGTCGGCGTCGCGCTCCTTCATCTGCTCGTAGAGCGGGATCTGGAACTCGTGCATGATCCGGTACGGCAGGGACGCGAAGATGAGGTCGGCCTTCTCCGTCGTCACTCCGGCGGCGACCGCCTCCTCCGAGTAGAGCGCGCCTAGGCCGATCTCCATGAGCGAATCGCTCTTGACGATATGCGTGCTCGAGCGCTGGACCATCGTCACGTCGGCGCCGTTCTCGTAGAGGGCGCCGCAGATGTCGAAGGCGGAGTTGTTGCTGCCGATGACGACGACCCTCTTCCCCGCGTACGCGTCCGGGCCGGGGTGCTGGGAGGAGTGCTGCTGCTCTCCCCGGAAGACCTCGCTGCCAGGGAAGCTCGGGATGTTCGGCTTGCCCGACATGCCCGTGGCCATGACGAGGTGCGTGGGATTGAGGGTGATCACTTCCCCGTCGCGTTCGACCTCGACCGTCCACTGCCCGGTCTCCTCGTCATAGCTCGCCGAGGTGGCCGTCGTCGACGACCAGTACGGGATCTCCATCACCCGGGTGTAGAACTCGAGCCAGTCCGCGATCTTGTCCTTGGGCGCGAACACCGGCCAGTTGTCGGGGAACTTGAGGTAGGGCAGATGGTCGTACCAGACCGGGTCGTGCAGGCACAGCGACTTGTACCGCGACCGCCACTGGTCCCCCGGCCGCTCCCAGCGGTCGATGACGAGCGCCGGCACCCCGAGCTGCCGCAGTCGGGCCCCGAGCGCGATCCCGCCCTGTCCCCCGCCGACGACGAGCACGTACGGATGAGCGGTCTCGCCCCACGCGGCGTCCTCCTCGGCGCGCTTCTCCGACCAGCTCTTCCGCTGCGGATCGACCCCGTGCTCGGCGCCCTTGACCCGGCGGATGCCGCGCGGCTCCTCGTGACCGGTGAGCTCCTGGAGCGAGGTGAGCAACGTCCACGCCTTCGTCCCGTCCTCGTCGATGAGGCGGACGAGTCCCTTGCCCCGCCCCACCGAGGTGGCGAAGGTGAACCAGGCAGTCGTCACGCCGTCGGCGGTCTCCGCGGGCTCGGCGAGCGCGAAGTCGCTCGGGTCGACGCGGTCGAGGGTCTCCTGGAGGAGGTCACGGATCCCGTCGTGGTTCTCCGTGGTCGTGAGGTTCCATGAGAAGGACACGAGGTCCCTCCAGAAGCTGGTGGCGGCGAAGAGCCCCACCGCTGCCTCGATGTCCCGGTTGCCGAGGGTCGAGGCGAAGTCGTTCAGCCATCCGGTGGCGATGTCGTCGGCCGTGAGCTGGGGACGGTCCACTGTCATTGTCATGATGCACTCCTCGTCGTTGAGCGGTGTGCGATCACGCTATGCTCCGGGGTCCGCCGTCGAAAGGGTTGCACTCGGTTGCATCACCGCTGCCCGAGCCCCGGCTCCATGCACGCGCCGAGGCGGTGCGCCGACCGATCCCATGGGCACGCCGCTGCCGAGGCCCTATACTCGTGGCTGCCTCAGCCGGACCTGGCGCATCTCGCCAGGGATCTGACCAGGATCCACGATGCCGTGGTCACCGGCGGTCCGCCGCCGTCGCCGCCGCGGGACATCGTTGCGCGCTCGTGGGAGCGGATGCTCCGCCTGGGCCTCGACCCCGGCGGGGGCAATCGTCGGGTCCACTCCGCCGAGGCGGACGTCGAGTCCCGCAGGCATCGTTCGCGGCTGCGCCTCATCGTCGACGAGCTCAGGTCGGTCCTCCTCCGCGCCCCCGCCTCGGCGGGCTTCATCCTCGTCGTCACCGACGCCGACGGCGTCATCCTCTGGCGCGACGGCGCCTCCCGGGCCAAGCGGCAGGCGGACGGACTCGGCTTCGTCGAGGGCGCCCACTGGTCGGAATCGGTGGTCGGGACGAACGCGATCGGCACCGCGTTGGCCGAGGAGGCCCCAGTCCAGCTCTTCTCCGCCGAGCACTTCGAGACCTCCCAGCACCCCTGGTACTGCAGCGCCGTGCCCATCCACGACCCGAGCGACGGCGAGCTGCTCGGAGTCGTCGACATCAGCGGCCCCGCCCTCACCCTCCATCCGACGGTGCAGTCCCTGGTCACCACGGCCGTCCGGCTCGCCGAGGCGCGGCTCCTCCTCGGTCATCAGGAGCGCCTGGGCGGTCTGCGCGACCGGTATTCGCCGATGCTCAGCGCCAGCAGGGAGCCGGCGCTCATCGTCGACGACGACGGCTGGGTCGCCTACCGGCAGGGCGTGACGACGCGGGAGCGGATCGAGGCGCCGATGCCCGAACGGACCGTACTCATCCCCGGTGCCGGACTCTGCCTGCCCGAGCGGGTGACCGGCGGCTGGGTGCTGCGTCCTGCGGGAGACCGGCAGACCTCGGTGACTCTGCGACTCGAGACCGATCCCGCGGTCCTCGACGTCGCCTCCTCAGCGGATCCGCTCGTCGTCCCCCTCACCCCGCGCCGCGCGCAGATCCTCGCCGCGATCACCTCGGCGGGGCAGGCGGGCGTGAGCGCCTCGGCGCTGAGCACCCTCCTCTACGGGGATGGCGACCACGTCGTCACCGTCCGTGCCGAGGTCTCGCGTCTGCGCCGCTCGATCGGCGCCCTCATCGCCACCCGCCCCTACCGGTGGGCCGAGGGTGTGAACGCCCGGATCGAGGGTGCTCAGCCGCGGCCGGCGCCCCGGTAGGTGCCGAAGTTCCACAGCACGCCCTCGGGGTCGGTGACGCTGAAGTCCCGGGACCCGTAGTCCTTCTCGCTCGGACCGCTGACCACAGTGGCCCCGGCGGCGACGGCCCGATCGAAGAGCGCATCGACGTCGTCGACGGCGATGTAGACCGAGCCGCTGGCGATGCCGACGTCGGACATCACGCTCCCGTCGTCGCGGGCGGACCCGAGCATGATCCCTCCCCCGCCCGGCCACGTGAGTTCGGCGTGGTCGACGAGACCGGGATCCTTGGGGTTCGTGTATTCGGCGGTGACCTCGAAGCCGAATGCCGAGCGGAGGAAGGCGATCGCCGCCTTCGCGTCCCGGTAGCGGAAGGCCGGCCAGATGTTCGCCTCTCCCCTCGCCGAGGCGGCCGTGCCGTTCGCATCGGTCGTGGACTGGGTGCTCCTTTTGTTCCCGTCGCCCGCCGAGGCCGCCGTGGGGTTCCCGTCGGTCGTGCGGTTCTCATCGGTCGTCGTCGGGTCGGTCGTGGGGTTCGTCGTCATGGTTCGTCCTCTCATCGTTGGTGGATGGCTCCAGCCTCGCGCACCGTGCCCGCCGGCGTCTTGGACGAATGGGAACCGGTCAGCGTGCGGCGAGTTCGGCGCTGGACCCGCGCGCGGCCACGGGGTCAGAGCGCAGCCACGCGGTCGGGGAGGTCCCCGCGAAGGCGGCGAAGTCCCGGTCGAGATGAGACTGGTCGGCATAGCCGCAGGCGGCGGCCACCTCGGCGAGGGTCGGGGACGCACCATTGCCCGCACCGTCCGCACGGCCTGCACTCTCGTCCCGGCCGGTGCTCCCAGCGCTGCCGGCGATCATCCGCCTGGCCCGGTCGAACCGGATGACACGGGCGGCCTCTTTCGGGCCGATGCCGAGCTCGGCGCGGAAGCGGGCGCTGAGGTGACGGCGGCTCCACCCGACCTCCTCGGCGAGGGCACCGATCGGGAGACGACCCCGGCTGCGGACGATCTGGGTCCAGGCCCGGCCGACCTCGGGCCGCGGGGAGGCATCGTCGCTGAGCACGCGCAGGAGCACGGCGTCGACCGCAGCGAACCGATCCGCCCAGGTGGCGGCGGCGTTGACGCGGTCGTGAAGTTCGGCGGCGAGCGGGCGGGAGACGGCGTCGAGGCCGACGGTCCGGTGGGTGAGCTCGGCGGCAGTGAGGGCGAAGAGGGCGCGCGGGGCGAACGGGGAGACGTTGATCTGGATCCCCGCCATCGTCCCGTTGTGGCGGATGCGGGTCGGGCGCAGGTGGAGGCCCGCGAGGAGGACGTCGAAGCGTCCCGCATCGACCTGGCGCAGCGGCTCGCCGATCGTGACGATGAACGTCAGCGCCCCCGACGGCAGACCGAGGTGCGTCCCCGCGGGGACGCCGCTGATGTCGTAGCCGACATAGTCGCCGAGGTAGGGACGCAGCCGCGGATGCGGAGCGCGGATCCGGTCGTCGTCCGGTGCGGACATGGGGGCAGTCTAACCCGCTCGCGGCGCGGGGTCACTGGGCGCCGACGAGCGCGGAGGTCACCGGCAGGGATGCAGGTCAGCGTGACGCTCGGTCACTGATCCGGCCGGGACGCGGGTCAGTGGGGCACTCGGTCATTGACCAGGTCGCGGGTCATCGGTCGGCCCGTCGGTGCCGGTTGGCACGTCGGTGCCGGCGGGCACGCGGGTTCCGGCAGCTTCGCTGCGGCTGAGGTCGAGGACGAACTCGACTCCCGGTGGGCTCCGGTGGGCGGCGACGATGATCGTCGCGGCCGGGAGTCGGGAGCGGATGAACTCGAGCATCCGCACGAACGAGTCGGTGTCGAGACCGAGATCGGGCTCGTCGACGAGGAGGACATCCGGTGCCGTGAGGACGGCGCGGGCGATGACGATGCGCCGCGTCTCTCCGCGGGAGAGCGCACGCCCGCCGATTCCCGTGCGCGTGTCCGGGGTGATGTCATCGTCCAGCCCGAGGGCGGTGAGGACCCCGGCGAGGTCAGCCGGGGTGAGCTCGGTCGGCGCGCCGAGGCGGAGGTTCGCTGCGATCGTGCCGGTGAAGAGGAACTCGTCGTCGGCGACGTGCGCGACGGAAGGGACCGCGGCAGTGCGCTCGGCGTCTGCGGCGGTGCGCTCGGCGGCGGCCGCATTCCCGGCACCGCGCACCGCCTCGGCGATGGAGGTGAGCAGGGTCGATTTGCCCGCGCCGGACGGACCGATGATCGCCGCGCTCCCACCGGGCGGGATCGTGAGCAGCGTGGCCGAACCGGTACCAGTCCCGAGGGTGATCGTGCCGTCAGCGGCGACGTCGACCGGGCGCGGGGGCACGGGGACACGGCTGGGATCGCTGCTTCGGCGGGCCCGGTGTCCGCGGAGACGTTCGAGGTGGGGGACGATGCCGCTGATCGCGACGGTGCGCTCGAGGACGCCGAACGCGAGGCAGACGATCATGACGAAGAGCGGAACCACGGCGAGATCGCCGACCCCGAGCGAGGCGGCACTGGCGACGATGACGGCGCCGAACGCGAGACCACCGGCGAGCGCGGCGACCACCTGTCGGCGCAGCTGTCGGGAATCGCGGCGCTGCTCGGCGGCGGTGAGGTCGGCGAGTTGGTCGAGGATCCGCGCGCGCAGCAGGGGCGCAGCTCCCATCGAATCGAGTTCGGGGGCGGCGTCCATGCTCGCGAGCACCTCGGCGCGCAGGCGACCGCGGCCGGGGTCGGACTCGGCGGGGAGGAGCGCGAGCGCGAGGAGGGTCACCGCCCCGATGACGAGCGGAATGACAGCGAGCGGAGCGGTGAGGAGGATGACGACGACCGCCGTGAGGATCGCGCTCACGGTGACGACGAGCGGGGCGGTGACGCGGAGCACCCGCTCCCCTTCGTCCTGGGCCTCAGTGAGCAGGCGGTCGACCGTCCGGTCGTCGATGGGTCGGGCACCGGCGGCCGCGAGGTCGTCGAAGACGCGGAGGCGGTCGCGGGTCGTGTCGGCGAGGGCTGCTCGGTGGAGGAGGACGTTCTGTCCGTAACCGGCGCCGATGCGGCCGAGGGCGAGGAGGCGGACGATGCCGCTCGGCGTCGGATAGGAGAAGGTCGCGAACAGGCCGAGACCGGCGAGTGCGCAGGCGGCGAGATACCACCCGGAGACGGCGAGCAGACCGAGCGCGCAGAGCTCGGCGGCGACGGCGACGGTGAGCGCGAGGACGTGCCTGCGAGGTCGGTTCCTCATGCCGTGCCCCCGCCCACTCGGGTCTGCACGTCGAGGAGTCCGGCACGCAGTTCCCAGGCGTGCTCGGCGGCAGTCGTCACCGCCGGCGAGTGGGTCGCGATGACGACGGTGCGTCCCGCCCCGACCCGGCGCAGGGTGCGGAGGATCTCCGCTTCCGTCTCGTGGTCGAGGTGGGCGGTCGGTTCATCGAGGACCCAGAGGTCGCGGTCGGCGGCGAGGAGGCGGGCGAGCGCGACGCGCCGCCTCTCCCCGGCCGAGAACACGCGGCCGCGGCGGCCGAGGACGGTGTCGATGCCCTCGGGCAGATCGGCGAGCACCTGCTCGAGGCCGGCGTCGTGGGCAGCCGTGCGGATCACGTCGGGGCTGATCGTCGGATCGCCGAGTCCGATGTTCTCGGCGAGGGTGGTCTCGAGGATGACGGTGTCCGCTCCGAGCCAGCCGTGGGCGGTGCCCGATCCGTGACCGCCGTCGGACGTGTCCCCACTGTGCATGGCACCGGCCCCGCGCCTCATCACCTCGACCGACCCTGCCGTCGGAATCCGGGTGCCGGCGACGAGCTGGAGCAGCGTCGTCTTGCCCGACCCGGACGGTCCGCTGATCGCCGTCCACTCCCCGGCCGGGATCGTGAAGTCGAGGTCGTCGAGGATGACGGCATCTGCTTCGACGACTCTCACGCCTCGCAGGTCGACACGCGGGGCGAGCGCGGCGCGACGCGGGGCCGAAACCCGGTCAGGTCCGGGGTCGGTGCCGCCCTCCGGGGTCAGAGTCGTGCCGGGGGCGGGCTCGGCACCGGGGTACGGCACCGGGGTCGTGCCCGTCGCGGCATCGGGGTTCGGCTCGGGGGCATCGGGCCGTGGCTCCGCGGCGGCAGAGCCTGGCCGTGCGGACTCGTCCTCGTCCCCCGCCGCCTCGTCCCCGACCCCCGCCGTTTCGTCCTCGACCCGCGCAGCCTCGCGGATCGCGCGCGCGGCGACGAGCGCGTCGTCACGATCGTGGAAGCCCCTGGCCGCCCGCTGCGCGGGAGCGAAGTACGCGGGACAGAGGAGGAGGACGAAGAGCGCCTCGCCGAGGTCGAGGCCGGGCGCCCCAGGAAGGGCGACGAAGCCGAGGAGGACGAGACCCGTGTACGTCGCCGACACCGCGATCGCGAACGTCACCGCGACGTCCATGACCGCCCCGGAGAGGAACGCGTAGGAGAGGACTCTCAAGGTCGAAGCCTCGAGCCGCGTGGACGACCGGTCGAGGACCGCGCGCCTCCGAGCCACTGCGCGGAGGCTGACGAGGGTCGGCAGGCCGCGCACGCTCTCGGTGATGACGGCCGAGAGTCGGCGGGTTGCGGCGAGCTGCCTCTCCCCTGCGGTCACCGTCGCCTGGCCGGCAAGTCGGAGATTGAGCGGCAGCAGCAGTGTGCAGACGGTGAGGAGGACCGCGACCGGCCAGTGGACGAGGGCGACGGCACCGAGGATGAGCAGCGTCGACGGCACGGCCGCGACGCGCAGCGGCCGCGTTCCCGAGAGATAGCCGGCGACGACCGGGGCGTGGTCGATGAGGACGTCGGCGGCCTCCGTCGCGGGTGTCCGTCCCGCCGCGGCGAGGAGGGCGGGGACGAGGTCGGTGCGGATCCGCGTGCTCACCCGCTCGCGTCCGGCTGCCGCCAGGCGCGCGGCGAGCGCCCGGAAGAGCAGGCGCATCGGCGCGGCCGTCGCGGCGACCATGAGCAGGCCGACGACGTTGCCCGCTCCCGTCATCCACGCCGTGACCCCGGCGCCGAGTAATGCCCATTGGCCGATGAGCGCCACCGTCGCGGCGACCTCGGTGAGTCCCGAGAGCCGGAACTGCGTCCGACCCGGTCCCGCCTGCGAGGCGATCCACTCCATCGCCGACGCGTCCCGCATCGGGGCAGGAGGCTGGGAGGTCGCCGAGGTGGCTGCTCCCCGATCAGGCGCCATCGTCGTCGTGGTCGTCCTCGTGGGCGCGGCGCCGTTCGTCGCGGATGAAGACGACGGCGGCGAAGACGACGATGGCGAGGATCGCTGCCCGGTTGAACCACTGAGAACCGACCTCCGGGTAGCCGGAGTACATGTTCATGCTGATCGTGTAGAGGATGATGCCGAGAAGCACGAGGCCGATGCGACGGAGGATCCGCTTCCCACGCCCGGCCGTCGCACCGGGCGTGCCCGACCGATGCGTCGACGACTCCGACCGGTGCGTAGACGACCCCGACTGCTCCGGGCCGTGCCCGCCAGGCTTTCGCGGCTCCGGCTCCCGCTGCTCCGGCTCGTGTGGGCTCGGGTCGCTCATGGTCGCGGCACCTCCCTCTCGCCTGTGCGTCCCGCCGCCCGCACGCTCCCCGCCGGGCGCGTGCTCCCCGCCTCGGTGCTGCCTGGGATCGCGTCCTGGTAGAGGGGACCGGAGAACGTGCGGTGGGCGAAGATCGTGTAGAAGACGATGAGGAGCATGTTGATGCCCACCCCGATGAGCAGGGCGTAGAGGGCGAGGCTCGGCGCCGCTGCGTCCTCGACGGTGACGCCGGGGCTGAGGATGACGGGATAGCGACCGACGACGATCGCGGCGAGCACTGCGACGACCATGGTCAGGGCCGCCCGGTATCCCCCGGTGCGCCGCGGCCCCGGGCCGAGCTGCCGCCATGCGAGGATCGCCGCCGCCAGAGCGAGGGCGAGCAGGGCGATGACGAGCACACCCTGGACTCCCGACCACGTCAGCGGCGCAGCCGTCGTCCCGAGCAGAGCGACGATGAGGGCGAGGACGACGGCCGCCGCGGCGACGAGCGAGCGGCTCGTGCGCACCGCGAGCGGGGAGTCGACCTTGGTGCGCATGAATGCCGCCCCGAGTGCCGTGTAGACGGCGACGACGCCGATGACGACGACGATCGTGAAGAGCACCGAAGCGGCGTCCCACGGGGTGGTCGGACCGACGAAGTCGCCCTCGGCGTCGAGGGTGAGCTCCCGCGCGAGGCCCGCGAGCGCCACACCCTGGGCGATCGCCGCACCGAGCGAGGCGACCGCGAAGGCCCGCACCCACACCTCGGCGGTGTCGTGCCGGTGCGAGATGAGCTCGGTGGAGAAGCCGCGGACGATGAGGCAGAAGAGCATGACGATGAGCGGGAGGTAGAGGTGGGGCAGGGCCGCGCCGTAGACGGCGGGGAATCCCGCCCACAGGGAGACGCCGAGGAGGATGAGCCACGATTCGTTGATGTCCCACGTCTGCGCGACGACTTCGACGCCCTCGCGGCGGCGCCGACGATCGCGTTCGACGAGCATGAGGATGCCGATGCCGAGGTCGTAGCCGTCGAGGACGATGTACATCGTCAGGCAGAGGACGGGAACGATGAGCCACACGTCGGCGATGGTCATGACCCTTCCCTCCCCTCGGTCGGCTCGGTCTTCTCGCCGGTCACCGGGGTGCTCCCGCCGCCCACTTGGGTGCCCCTGCTCCCCACCGACGCGGAAGCGGCGGCACCTGTGGACCCGGCGGCCGCCTCGGCGTCGAGATCATCGAGATCATCGTCGTCGGCGATGATCGCTCCGGGACGATCATGCTCGGGTCCGCGGCGCACGGCCCAGACGATGTAGCCGATGTAGGCGGCGAGCATGACGGCGTAGAGGACGACGAACCCGATGACGGAGAAGACGAGGTGGGCGGGGGCGAGGTCGGAGACGGCATCCTCGGTGCGCAGACGGCCGTAGACGACCCACGGCTGGCGTCCGGTCTCCGCGGTCACCCAGCCGCCGATGATCGCGAGGATCCCCACGGGTGCCGACCACAGGCAGACCTTGTGGAAGCGATGGGAGGTGAAGAGGCGCCCGCGCAGGCGGAGGACGACGCCGGCCATGGCGATGCCGAAGAGGACCATCGACCCGTAGAACATCAGCCGGAAGCCCCAGAACGTCATCCACATCGGCGGCTGCAGGTCCGGATCGGGTTCGACGTCGCTCAGGCCGGGAAGGAAGTTCTGCCCGGTGAGATCCTGTCCGATGAGGGCGCCGAGGAAGGGCACCTCGACGTCCGCGAGGTTCTCCTGGTCGGCCTGATCGGTGACGATGAGGAGGTTGTAGCCGTTGCTGTCCGTCTGCCAGTGTCCCTCGATCGCCGCGAACTTGGGCATCTGGTGTTCGACGACGACCTCGAGGGCGACGTCATCGCCGACGGAGATCTGGATGGGCAGAAGAACCGCGAGGACGCCGATCGCCATCGAGAACGACCGCTTCGCGAAGGGCAGCGAGCGCCCGCGGATGAGGTACCACGCGGCGATGCCGATGATGAAGGTCGACGCGGAGATGAGCACCGCGAGGAACATGTGGAGGAACCGCAGCGGGAAGGACGGGTTGAAGACGATCTCGAGCCAGTTCGTCGGGACGAAGGTGCCGTCCTCGGCGATGGCGAAGCCGGCAGGAGTCTGCATCCACGAGTTCGCGATGAGGATCCATGTCGTCGACAGCAGGGTGCCGATCGAGACGAGGAGGGTGGCGACGAACATCGTCCGCTCCTTCACCCGCCCGTCGCCGTAGAGGAGGACGCCGATGAATCCTGCTTCGACGAAGAACGCGGTGACGACCTCCATCGCGATGATCGGTCCGATGATCGGACCGGTGACCCGGGAGAACACGCCCCAGTTGAGTCCGAACTCGAAGGTGAGCACGGCACCGGCGACGACGCCGAGGGCGAAGCCGACCCCGAAGATCCGCCGCCAGAACCGGAACATCTGCAGATAGACCGGACGCCTGGTCTTCCAGTACAGCCCGTAGACGACGTTGAGGAACACCGAGAGCCCCACCGTCATCGCCGGGAACATGATGTGGAAGATCGCGGTGAGCGCGAACTGCAGCCGGGAGAGGTCCTCGAGGGTCATCGCCCTCGCCCTCCCCGCCGGGTTGGCCGTCGCATGGTCATGCCCAGCCCTGTGCGGTCGCGACGATGTCGAGGTCGCCGAGGTGGACCCCGGCAGGTTGGTCAAGCGTGAACTCGATGACGTGGGCGACGTCGTCGGGAAGGAGCAGACCTTCGCCGAGCTGCGTGTACTCCTGCTCGAGCCCGCCGAGGAATTCGGCGAACGCTCCCCGGATGTACCCGGGCGCGATGTTCGACACGCGCACGTTCCGCTCTCGCAGTTCGATGCGCAGGTGGTCGGCGAAGGCCTTGAGCGCCGCCGCGCACGCGCCGTAGATCGTCGCATCGTCGAAGTAGGCCTGGTCGGCGATCGATCCGATCGTGATGACGTCGGCCCGCTCCCCCGCCTCGGCGGTGGCCTCCAACGACGGGAGGACGGCGTGGATGATGTGGACGGCGCCGGTGATGTTCGTCGTGAGCACTTCGTTCCACTTCGCGAACTCGGTGTCGGGGAAGGAGCCGACATAGGTGACGCCGGCGCACGCGATCACCGAGGCGCATCGCGGCCACCGCTGCCGGATCGTGGCGCCGAGCTCGGCCAGGCCCGCCAGATCGGCGACGTCCTGCTCGAAGTACGTCAGCTTCGGATGGTCGGCGAACTCATCCGGGAGCGGGTTCCGGTCGATGACGACGACCGAGTCCCCCCGGTCGAGCAGCCGTTTGGCCGTGGCCAGGCCGACACCGCGGGCTCCTCCGGTGATGACGTGGGGGACCTCCGCCGAGGCGGTCGTCGACTCCGTCATGCTGACCTCCCTGCGCTCGCCTGGACGGGTGCGCCGCCCTGCACGGCGCAGTCCGAGGTGAGGATGTGGTCGGGTCGGGTCTTCGGATCCGGGGCCTCGGCGCGGGTCGCGTCGAGGTCGGCGATGATCGCGTTCGGCTCCATGTCCCCCTTGTAGAGCAGACCGTTGACGAAGAGGACGGGACCGCGCGTGAGCCCCATATTCTCGGCGTCGAGGTAGTCCTCGTCGACGCGGCCGAGGTGGTTGCCGCGGCGCAGGTCGTCTTCGACGCGGCTGAGGTTGGCGCCGATGTTGACGCTGGCGCGCAGGAGTTCGCGATTGTCCAAGCTGCGTTCCTCACTGATCTCGTTGAGTTCGTGGCGCATCGGCCAGAAGAGCTTGCGCTGCTGGGCGGCGACGGCCTCGAGGGCTTCGGCGGTCTGCTCGGGCGCGCCCTCGGCGGTGGGGCGGATGTGGCGGAAGACGAAGTTGATGTCGCCCTCGTAGTGGTCGATGACCTGGTCGAGGATCTCCTCCGTGTTCGCGTCATCGAGGCCGCCGAAGGAGCCGTAGACCGTCAGGGAGTTCTTCGCCTCGGGCGGTCCGTAGATGTGGTCGCGCTCGGGGTCGATCGGCCGGTTGAGCTGGACCCGGGCGGGCGCGTGCCGGCGGTCGTAGCGGGCGGTCAGCTGCAGGCTGATGACACCGATGAGCGCGGCGAGCGCCGACGCGGTGAGGATGCCGATGCGGGCGTCGGACTGGGCGACCGGGTCGGTGATCGCGAGGTCGACGATGAAGAGGGAGATCGTGAACCCGATGCCGGTGAGCATCGCACCCGAGGCGATGTGCCGGGGGCGCAGCGCCTCGGAGAGCTCGCCGATGTGCAGGCGACGCCCGAGCATTGTCGCACCGAAGATGCCGACGAACTTGCCGAAGACAAGACCGGCAATGACGCCCCAGGTCAGAGCCGACCCGAACGCGTGGGACAGTGACTCCGGGGTGATGAGGACGCCGGCGTTGACGAGCGCGAAGACCGGGACGATGACGAGGCTGACGACGCGGCGCAGGGAGAGCTGGAACCGGTCGTTGATCGACACGGAGCGGAGGATGCCCTCGGCGGCGGACATCCCGCGTTCGGCGTTGGGGCTGCGGCGGAAGCTCTGCGTGAGGTCCTCCGCCTCGTCGACGAGCTAGTGCTTCGGCGGGAAGACGGGCAGGATCAGGCCGAGGATGACACCGGCGATCGTGGCGTGGACCCCGGACTGGAGGACGGCGAACCAGAGGAAGACGCCGAGGATCGCGTAGACGAGGCCGCGCCACGCCTGCATCCTCTGGACGAACCAGGTCACCGCCGCCAGGGCTGCGGCGATGCCGAGCCAGAGCAGGTCGATGTCCTCGGTGTAGAAGAACGCGATGACGGCCAGCGCCCCGATGTCGTCGACGACCGCGAGGGCGAGGATGAACACCCGCAGCTGAGCGGGGATGCGGGAACCGAAGGCGGCGAGGATGCCGACGATGAACGCGGTGTCTGTGGAGATGACGACACCCCACGCCCCCACCTCGGGGGTGCCGCGGGTGATGGCGACGAAGATGAGGGCGGGGACGATGAGGCCGGCCACCGCGCCGACGATCGGCAGGGCCGCGCGCTTCCACGACCGCAGTTCGCCGAGGACGACGTCCTTCTTCACCTCGAGGGTGACGAGGAAGAAGAAGGCCATCATCACGGCATCGTTGATCCAGTGCTGAAGCGACATCTCGAGTTCGGATCCACCGGCGACGAAGCCGAACTCCGTCTTGATGACCGTGTTGTAGCTGTCCGGGGAGAGGTTGGCCCACAGCAGCGCGATCACCGTGGCCGCGAGGAGGACGACGGCGCCGGCGCTCTCCGTACGGAAGAACGCGGCGAGTCCTCTGCTCAAGCGTGTGACCATGTCAGCTCCTCACCGGTCGGATGGTGGCGGCAGCGAGGTTCGACCGTGCGGGAAGGCCGATCATGAACTTCACAAGGTGAGCGACGCTTCCCGGGTCGATCGAGGAGAACTCGTCGGCGCGTTCGAGGAACCGCTGGTAGTGCTCGGTGTCGCTCATGTCGGCGCCGAGTTCGGAGGAGACGTAGAACGGGGCGATGTGGTGCACCCGCACACCGCGTTCACCGTATTCGGCGCGCAGGTGCTTGGCGAGCTGTTCGACGGAGGTCGCCATCGCAGAGAAGACCGCGTAGCTCTTCGCGCGCTGCGGTGCCGGGGCCGAGCCGACGAAGATGAGGTCGGCCCGGTGCCCGGTCTCGCCGATCCGGAGCAGCCCGTCGGCGAAGGTCTGCGCGGTGTAGAGGGCACCCTCGACGTTCGTCATGATCATCGCCTTCCACTCCGAGGGCACCGCCTGCTCGAAGTCGCCGGCGCGCATGACGCCGGCTGAGACCATGACGAGGTCCGGGTCAGCACCGAAGCGGTCACGGATGGCGTCGCGGGCCTCGACGAGGTCGAAGGGCTGGGTGACATCGGCGCGGACCGGCAGGGTGAGGTCGGGCGCGTCGAGCTGTTCGGCGAGCCGCTCGAGTCGACGGAGGTTGCGGGCGAGCATCGCGGTCCGGATCCCCTGGCCGACGAGAGCTCTGCTCACAGCAGCGCCGATCGCACCGGTCGCTCCGGTGACCAGGGCGATGCGCTCTTCGGGAGGGGCCTGAGCGGGGTCGGTCATGCGGTCATCTCTCCTGGTCAGCGGTAATGCGATTCAGTTGTCGTCAGCGGCGGGGTTCGCTGCTGCGGCCTCCCGGTTGCCTGGGGCGGTCCGGGCGCTGCCGCCTCAGTTCCCGAAGGTGTCGCCGATCGCTCGTCGACGCTGGAAGTAGTCGTTGATGATCGTGCGGTAGCGGTCGGAGTCGGACCGGGCCCAGTTGCGCATGAGCTCGGCTCCGAAGGCGAGCGAGGTGATCGGATGCGCTCCGGCGCTGACCATCCTCGTCACCGCCGAGTTGTGGGCGTCGTCCGAGACTCCCCCGACTGCGTCGATGACGGGGTAGACCTCGTAGCCCTCTTTGAGAAGGTCGAGGGTGGGGAAGGTGAGGCAGACTTCGGTCCACAGGCCGGCGAGGACGATCTTCTTCCGACCGGTCGCCTCGATGGCGGCGCGGAAGTCCGCGTCCTCCCACGAGTTCACGCCTGTGCGGTCGATCTCCTCGAGGTCGGGGAGCTCGTCCTTGATCTCGGAGATCGTGCCGGTGTTGACGCCGAGGTCGACGCCGACGGTCGAGAGCACCGTGGGGATCTCGTAGGCGCGGGAGAGCTTGGCCAGGGTGACGACGCCGAGGAGGATCTCATCGCGGGTCGTCGACCCGACTGTCGAGAACTGCTCGGGCTGATAGTCGATGAGCGCGATGGCGCAGTTGCTCGGGGTGAGCAGGTGGTCGCTGGCCGGATCGCGGACGGGTTCGGGCTGGTTCTTCGGCATGGCGTCCTCCTGAGGGAATGAGGTCGATCGCTGCGATCACCGGGGAGGCAAATCTATCATCTTTCAACGACTTTGGCGTCAAGTATGCCTGATCTGCGGAGGGACGGCATCGGTCGGGGAGAAGCCGGCGCAGCAGTACCGCTTGGTGACACGATCCGCGTGCCAAACGCGCGATGTCGATCCACGCGGAGTCGCTGCGGCCGCCTCGGCGAATCTGGTCCCGCACCGTACCGCGAGCCGCACCCGATACCCGCGCGCCCTCTCACTCTCGATCAACGCGAGGCTCGAATTCCGCGTCTCCCACGAATCGCCGCGCACTCGATCAACGCGAGGCACGAATTCCGAGTCGCCCGCGACGCGGAAATCCGGCTGCGCGTGGACTGACGCCTGGGTGTCTGCCGACCCAGCCTAGAGATTGGCGCGTCTGCGAACACACTCACCGTGCAACGCAACTCGACTCCCCTGAACTGCCTTCACTCGGAGACACTCGCGCTCTCTGGGGCGCTGTTCGTCTGCCGCGTGACGGCATTCGCTTCAATGTCCTCGAGGGTACGCCCGCGTGTTTCGGGCACACGGAACGTAACGAAAAGAACTCCAAGGATGCACACTGCTCCGAAAATCGCGAACACAGCCGCCTGATTCATGCCGGCCGTCATGATCGGGAACATGAGGCCGACCAAGAATGAACCGATCCAGTTGAACGAACTCGCCAGTCCCGAAGCGCGTCCACGAATCGCCAGCGGGAAGATCTCACCGACGATGACCCAGGTGAGTGGTGCCCAAGTGAAGGAGTAGAAAGCGACGTAGATGCTGAGGAACACGACGATCATCATCGGATCAGCGTTCGGAACCAAGGTGTTGACGATTGCGGGCAACAGAAATGAAGCACCCATGACGAGTCCGCCGACCATCAGGAGAAGACGTCGGTTGAATCTCTCGGCTATGGCCATGAAGAACAGCGAGCCCAGCACAAGGATCACGCCCTGGATGATCGGCCACATCAGCGCAGACTCAGCCGCGCTGCCGGTGGCGTTCTCTACGATCAGCGGAATGTAGTAGAAGATCGCATTGGCTCCCTGAAACTGCTGGAACGCCGCGACACCAACTCCGGCGATCACGAGATAGCGATACCGACTTGCCAGGAGGGTGGACCACGAAGTGCTTGATGAGGCCTTCTTCTCCTGCGCAGCCGTCCTCCTGATCAGACCAAGTTCATCATCCAACTCCTCCGGCTTGCGAATGTAACTCAGCACCCGGCGCGCATCTTCATCGAATCCATTCTTCACAAGGAAGCGTGGCGATTCAGGCAGGCGAAGCACTCCCAGAAACAGAATTACCGCCGGAACCGCAGCCGCGCCGAGCATCGTCCTCCATGCCCACGCCTCCGGTAGATCACGGAGGAGGTAGTCGACGACATAGGAGAGCAGCATGCCGGAGACGATCATGGTCTGGTTGAGGCCGGACAATCGACCTCGGAGTCGGGCCGGGGCAAGCTCAGCCATATACGCAGGGACCAATGCGCTGGCCGCACCGACCGCGAGGCCGAGGAAGATGCGGACGAGAACCAGGAACAGCGTCCCCCCATTCGGGGCTGCCGCACAGAGTATCGATCCGAGAACGAATACAAGCGCAGCCGCGAGGATCATCCGTCGGCGGCCGAAGCGATCCGAGAGCTGGCCGGCGATGGCTCCGCCGAAAATTGCACCGAACATCACCCCTGAGGTGATCCACCCGATCACGCCTGCTTCATCGCGCAGGCCCCAATCATTCTGCAAGAACGGCAAAGCTCCAGTCATCACGCCGATGTCGTATCCGAAGAGTATTCCTCCGAAGGCGCCGAAGAAGTAGATGAACGCACCGGAGATCTTCTTGTCATTGTCCACGTTGACAACGCCCTTTCCTGGGTGGAGAGCCAGCGCGGTTCGCTTTGGCGAGTTCAACGACATAGCCTTCGATCGCGAAAAGTTAGCGCTAACATTTTGTCCTACTTCACGCTATTGGAAGCTCGATCGAGTGTCAATGCCTGGAGCTGCCCTCCCGCACGGTCGCGCGATGTCTGACGGGCAGTCGACGCCGGGGCGCAACGGTGGAACGACAGTCCCGACGCCGCCGGCCTTAGCTCCTCTTCGCAGGTTCAGCTGTCGAATCACGCAGGGCGAGCACGGGCGCAACCGGGGTCATATCCGGCTCCTCTCCGCGGATCGCCGCCACTGCAGCTTCGAGGACTCGATGCCCGAGAGTGGTGAAGTCCTGATGCACGGTAGTCAGCGCAGGACTGAAGTAGGCCGCCTCCGGTATGTCGTCGAAGCCGATGATCGAGACCTCGTCAGGGACTTTCACCTGCGCGTGGTTGAACGCCGCGAGGACACCGAGAGCCATAGCGTCATTTGCTGAGAAGATTGCTGTTGGCATCTCACCTGGCCTGGCGACCAACGCTTGACCCGCCTGATAACCGCTCGCAGGGCTCCAGTCTCCGGCAATGACTTCGGCGGCCAGCCCCCGCGCGGCGCACTCGTCAAGAGCTCCCGTTCGACGCTCCTGTGCGTCGATCCATTTTCCGGGCCCGGTCAGCACCAAGATCTGGGAATGACCCAGCTCGCCGAGATGAGAAACGGCCTCTCTGGCTCCCCGTCGCTGGTCGACACTGAAAGTCAGCAATCCAGGCAGGTGGGAGCGAGGGGGCCCGACCACAATCAGCGGGACGTCGACGTTGAAGATCTGAACTTGCCTGACGACGTCCTCTTGAGCTGCGATGACAATGATCGCTTCGACCGAGCGATCGAGACAGGTGTCGATGGCTCGCTCGAACTGCTCGGAGAGTTCGGCGTCGCCGTTCGAGCGAATTGTTGCCAGCAAGATGGTGAAGTCCCGACTGCGCGCCGCCTCTTCGATACCCACAAGCGTCCTGGTGGGGCCATACAGGAAAGATCCGACCGCGATCACCCCGATCAGGCCAGACCGACTAGTCACCAGGGTCCGAGCTGCATTGTTGCGACGGTATCCCAGTTCGCGGATCGCAGCCTCCACGCGCTCGCGAGTTGCGGGCTTCACCCCAACCCCACCATTTACTACCCTCGAGACGGTCTGGTGCGAGACCTTCGCATGGGCAGCAACTTCCGCCATGCTCGGTCTTCCGTCAGTACGCCCCACTGAACTCAATCTTCTTCCCCGGTAGCCGAAATATGCCAGGTCGCGCGGTGCTCTTGACCCGATTCGAGAACGATCAGGTCCGTTCCGGAGTTGAATGCATCCGGCGGGCAGGTCATCGCTTCGACAGCAACCGCACGCCGATCACGGCCGGGGTCATTCGGCAGGTCACCGGTGAAGATCTGCACCCAGGGCAGCACCTGTGGATCCCAGCGCAGCGACACCCCTGCCGCGCCCTCCGCACCGAGGCGCACGGCTGCAATCCCGTTCTCCGCTTTGATGTCGGTCATCGCGTGATCGATCACCGCAGAGCCGATCTGCCGCGGAGAGGTGAAATCGAAGGCCCCGTCCCGGAAGTCGGCCACAGAGTGTAGGCCCCGAGGCAGCTTCCTCTCCTCATCGACGTCGAGCACCGATGACGCCGGCACATGCAGTTCCCAGTCATCGGGCCTTCCCGTCGGCAGCACGAGGTAGGGATGGGTGGCGATTCCATATGGGGCTGCCGTCGAGCCGACGTTGGCCGCAGCGACAGTCCATTGCAGGCCGGTGTGATCGACTGCGAACTCGGCCGTTGCCTCAAGCGTGTGCGGATACCCCGGCTGCGCAGCGATGCGCACGGCCAGCTTCACTCGATCGATGTCGACCTCGAGGACCTCCCAATCGAGCCAACCTGCCAGGCCGTGAATGGCGTTTCCGCGCGACAGCTCCGTGATCGGCAGCTGCTCTGCGCACCCTCCGAATTCGTACTTTCCGTCGGCAATGCGGTTGGGCCAGGGCAGAAGGCAGGTGCCCAACGACGCCGGACGCACCTCATCGGCCTCGAAGCTGCTCGTCAGGTGCCTGCCGTGATAGCTAAGAGAGCGCAGGGTCGCACCCACTGACGCGATCTCAGCGCTGTAGCCGCCTCCCACGATGCGGACCTGCCGCCCGCTTCGCGCACACTCACCGTTCACTCAACACTCGTTTCATCCGCATCCGTCGGAGCACCCTGACCGCGCTAGACTCCGCATGGCTTCACTCCGCGGTCGCCGACCGGGCGGACTGCCGCCCTCCCTGCCGTCACCTGCAAGGCTACCGACTCGCCCGAGGGAAGGCATGTCCGCCGGAGCCATTCCCGCCTCTTGCAATCAGACTTCCGGTGCGGCATTATGGTCGGACGACATGAATGTTAGCGTTAACATTCAGGAGCAGGAACCCCCCGGTTCCTGACGCAAGGGCGCGGAAGGCCACCAGCATGGAATCAGAGCGGACCTCGATCAGAGGCACTGATCAGGAGACGAAGCGGCTCATCGAGAGCGGCACTGCGGTGCTCGGCATCGAACTGGGTTCAACGCGGATCAAGGCCTGCCTGATCGCTCCCGAAGGCGTCAGCCTGGCCACCGGGAGCTCGGAATGGGAGAGCCGCCTGGTCGACGGGCACTGGACTTACGGGATCGGCGACGTCTGGAGCGGAGTGGCAGGTGCTGTCGCCGACCTTCGCCGACAGGTGCAGGACGCCTACGACGCCGAACTCACCTCACTGGCCTCCCTGGGTGTCTCCGGCATGATGCACGGATACCTGGCCTTCGACTCCGACGATCAGCTGCTGGTGCCGTTCCGCACGTGGCGCGATACGACGACGGCCCGATCGGCCGCGGAACTCACTCAGCTCCTCGACATCAACATTCCCATGCGCTGGACGGTGGCACACCTCTATCAGGCGATCCTGGACCGCGAAGAGCATGTGGCCGGCGTCGACTACCTCACGACTCTCGCTGGATACGTGCACTGGCAGCTCACCGGCGAGAAGGTCCTGGGCATCGGCGACGCCTCCGGCATGTTCCCTGTCGACCCGCAGACAGGCGATTTCGACGCCGAGAGGTTGGCGAAGTTCGACTCGCGGCTCGGTGGGACTCCACTTCGCCGCAGCCTGCGCTCTCTCCTTCCCCGCGTCATGTCCGCAGGAACCAGGGCGGGGACGCTGACCGCGCGCGGCGCAGAGCTCCTCGATCCCAGCGGTGCTCTTCGGCCGGGAACGACGTTGTGCCCGCCGGAAGGCGATGCGGGAACCGGAATGGTCGCGACGAATTCTGTGCGTCCCCGCACGGGAAATGTGAGCGTCGGCACCTCGATCTTCGCTATGGTGGTGCTCGAACGCCCTGTGGAGGCTCTCCATACCGAGATCGACCTGGTCGCCACTCCGGACGGAGCGACGGTGGCGATGGTCCACTGCAACAACGGAGCCGACGAGCTCAGGCGGTGGGTCAGCTTGTTCAAGCAGGCGGCCGTGGCACTGGGCGGGCAACACTCGATCGCCGATGACGACGCCTTCCGCGTCCTCCTGTCTGCCGCCGAGGACAGTGCCGCCGATGCCGACGGCATCGTGATCTTCAACAACATCGCGGGTGAGCCGGTCACAGGACTCGTGGATGGCCTTCCGCTGATGGTGAGAAGTCCCGGATCGCAGCTCAACCTCGGCAACCTGATGCGCGCCCAGGTCTACAGCGTCTTCGCGTCCTTGGCTATTGGCATGGAGGTGCTCGGGGGTGAAGGTGTCGAGATCGATTCCCTCAACGCGCACGGCGGAATCTTCAGAACGGCGGGAATCGCCCAGCGGTTCCTCGCAGCCGCTGCCGGAACGCCAACCGTCGTGTCAGAGAGCGCCGGAGACGGAGGCGCTTGGGGCATCGCCCTGCTCGCCGCCTATCTCGACCACGCCGACAAGCCGCTGGCACAGTTCCTCGACTGCGCCGTCTTCTCCGGCACCTGGACCCACACCGTCACTCCCACACCTTCTGATATGGCGGGGTTCCGCTCGTTCCTCGACCGATACCGACGCGGGCTGCCCGTGGAGGCAGCGGCCGCAGAACTCCTCTCATAACTCCTACCGCCTTGCAATCGCCCGTTCCAGCACAGATCTTCGGAGGATCACCGTGACGATTTCCGCACACATTCGAGCACAGGTCTCGAATGCACGACAGCGCGTGAGTGAGCTTCACGCCGAGCTGCCGCGCTGGGGCCTGGTCGTCTGGACTGCAGGCAATGTGTCCGAGCGTGTCGTGGTCGACCCCACCGGCACTCGGGGGGCAGATGATCTCCTCGTCATCAAACCCTCGGGAGTGCGCTATGACGAGCTCTCAGCCGACACGATGGTCGTGTGTGACCTGCACGGCCGTCTCGTCGAGGAGCTGTCCTCCGGAGGGCTCACACCTTCGTCCGATACTGCGGCACACGCGTATGTCTATCGTCAGATGCCGCAGGTCGGAGGGGTCGTGCACACGCATTCGACCTACGCCACGGCGTGGGCAGCTCGCGCCGAGGAGATCCCCTGTGTCCTGACCATGATGGCCGATGAGTTCGGCGGACCGATCCCGGTGGGTCCGTTCGCCGTCATCGGCGATGACTCGATCGGGCGCGGCATCGTCGAAACGCTCTCCGAGTCGCGCAGTCCCGCCGTCCTCATGCGCAACCACGGCCCGTTCACCATCGGCGCGACAGCCTCCGACGCCGTCAAGGCAGCTGTCATGGTCGAGGAAGTCGCCAAGACCGTCCACGTCTCGCAGCAACTCGGTCTGCCGCATCCGATCCCCGATGAAACCGTCACGCGTCTCTATGACCGATACCAGCACGTCTATGGGCAATGAATCGCACTCCGACGACCCGATACACGCGACCATCACAGAGGAGCATCTGACATGCGCAACCCATTCGAGGGAAAAGAGATCTGGTTTCTCACCGGCAGCCAGGATCTCTACGGTCCGGAGACCCTGGCCCAAGTGGCCGAGCAGTCGCAGCAGATGGTTCGCACGCTCGACGCCGCCGCGGACATTCCGGTCCGCATCACCTGGAAGCCCACGCTCACGGATTCGGCATCCATCGAACGAGCCATCGTGGAGGCAGGAGCCGACGACGACGTCGTCGGAGTCATCACGTGGATGCACACCTTCTCTCCGGCCAAGATGTGGATCCGCGGACTGGAGGCACTGCGCAAGCCGCTGCTCCACTTGCACACGCAGGTGCATGAGCGCATGCCCTGGGCGGAGATCGACATGGACTTCATGAATCTCAATCAAGCTGCCCATGGAGATCGCGAATTCGGCTACATCCTCACTCGCCTCAACGTTCCTCGAGTAACCGTTGTCGGACATGTCACTCACTCTGATGTGACTGGACGAATTGGCGTATGGTCCCGGGCCGCAGCCGCTTGGAATGATGCTCAGCACATGACGATGGTCCGGTTCGGCGACAACATGCGCAACGTCGCCGTGACGGAGGGCGACAAAACAGAGGCAGAAATTCGCTTCGGAGTCTCCGTGAACACCTGGAGCGTCAACGAACTGGCGTCAGCGATCGATTCCGTTGCTGAATCATCAGTCGACAGATTGGTGGAAGAGTACGCGCAGACCTACGAGGTCGCTTCCGAGCTTCTGCCGGACGGAGACCGACACGAATCACTTCGGTACGCTGCCAAGCAGGAGATCGCGATCCGCGATTTCCTGGAGAGCCATGATGCGTCAGCATTCACCGACTCCTTCGAAGACCTCGGCAACCTGAGACAGCTGCCCGGTCTGGCTGTGCAGCGATTGATGGCCGATGGTTACGGCTTCGGGGCAGAAGGTGACTGGAAGACCGGAATGCTCATACGAATCGCCAAGGTGATGGGTTACGGCCTCGAGGGAGGTGCGAGCCTGATGGAGGACTACAGCTACAACCTCGAGCCCGGCGCTGAGAAGATCCTGGGCGCTCACATGCTCGAGGTCTGTCCTACGTTGACCTCGCGCCGGCCCCGACTCGAAATCCACCCGCTTGGCATCGGCGACCGCGAGGATCCGGTGAGACTCGTTTTTGAGGCTGACCCAGGAGAGGCCGTAGTGCTGGCACTCTCAGACATACGCGACCGATTCCGGCTTACTGCCAACGTCGTCAACGTGGTCGAGCCAGACGAGCCACTGCCAAAGCTGCCGGTGGCCAGGGCGGTTTGGGAGCCATTGCCGAATTTCTCGACCTCAACAGCATGCTGGCTCACCGCCGGCGCGGCACACCACACCGTGATGACGACCGCAGTCGGCATCGAGGCCTGGCGCGACTTCGCAACCATCGCTGGGGTCGAACTCGCGGTCATCGCGGAAGACACGACAGTCCACGGCTTCCAGGACGCGCTGCGGTGGAACGACGTCTACTACCGGATCTCACAGGGGTTCTGAATCCGAACGAAAGCCCATTGGGCGAGGTATTCAGGTCCCCTGCCCGCGAACCGCGCGCGCTCGTTCCACGCGCAGCCGGAAATCCGCGTCCGGGGCGACGCGGATTTCCGGCTGCGTGTGGATCGACGGCTGCCCGAACCGCCGGCGGCTCAGCTCCAGGACTGAGCGCTCAGGCCGTGCGCACCGCGGTATCGCGGCGACTGCGGTTCGGTCCAGCCCTCGAGGAGGTCGTCCGAGACCGCATAGACCGTGACCTTGAGCGGGTGGCAGTTCTCCGCGGCATCGTCGCCGTCCTCACCGAACATCGGCTGCGACAGGTCGCCGCCCGGGCATGCGGAGAGTGCCGCGAGCAGGTCCTGCTCGGCGAAGAACTCGAAGTAGTCACCGGGCTGCGCCGGGCAGGTCTTCATGAAGTACTCATCGTCGTCGTTCAGGCCTGTGCACTGGAACACGTTGAGCACATCGTGGACGTCGAATTCGGTCAGCCCGAACGGGAGGATCGCACGCACGAGGTTCGAGTGGCAGTGGTAGTCGAAGTCGACGCCGTTGAGCATCTGGGATACGTACGGGTCGCACCGGGTGCCCAAGGTATCGTGCAGGCGCCCGCCTTCGCTGTCCTCGCCATAGTCTGCGAGGGTATCGCCGACGATGGTGGCCATCGGACGGAGGAACGGCAGGGTCGACCACAGCCGGTCGAACGTCGAGACGTGGGCGGCCTGGAGCTGACGAGTCCGCGACGCCCAGAAACGTTCCCGCGGGTCGTTCCTGTTCCACAGATTGAGGTCCCCGACCTGGGGCCCCTCGACCGAGGAGATCCGGCAGATGTGCCCCGCGGGAATCTCCCACGCCTCACCCGAGCGGATCTCGACGGTGAGCTCGGAGACGACGGTGCGGGAATCGGTGAGCTCGCCGAGGCGGCCGTAGAAATCCCGGTCGACCTCGAGGGCGTCGCCTTGGTAGGCGGCTTCGGTCAGTCGTGGGTTGTTCGTCATCATGTTTCCTCTCGAAATCTCGGGCATCTTGGTCGGCAGTCGTCGAAGGGCAGAGCCATCAGGGCCGCGCGATCGCCGCGCCGCGAACGGCATCGACGATCGCCGCCTCCGAATCGGCGAGGTAGGCCATCAGTTCGGCTTCGGCCGCGTCTCGTCGCCCTGCCAGGAGAAGATCGGCGATCACCCTGTCACGGTCCACCCACAAGGCCTGGAACTCGGCCTCGTCGGGCATGATCGCGAATGCCAGACGAAGCTGAGCAGCGAGGGCCGCGAAGAAGTGGTTGACCCGCTCGGAACCTGCCAACGCAACGACTGCGGCATGGAACTCCAGGCTGGCAGTTCCCGTCTGCTGCCACCGCTTCTGCGCTCGCTGTCGAATCCCCGTGTCGGCTGCCACGTCGATCTCGGCCAGCTCTGCGTCGCTAGCGCGACTGCTGGCACGGATTCCGCCGAACTCGAGAAGTCGACGAGCGGCGTAGATGTCGGCGACGTCCTCCGTGGTGAGCACGCGCACGGCAGCTCCGGAATTCACGGTGAGAGTGACGAGCCCATCGCTGACGAGCAAACGCAGGGCCTCTCGAACGCTGTTCCTCGACACTTCGTGCTCCGCAGACAGCACCCGATCCCTCAACCGCGTACCGGGTGGCAGCTCTCCCCGCAGGATCTGGTCGCGAAGGCGCGTGCGCACCATCCCCGAGGCACTTTCATTGTCTGCACTCGTTGCCATACGACGAAGATAGCAGAGTTCAACCAAACTTCAGAAAATCCAGTTCTGCACTCGACTCTGAACAGGAAGAATCTCCTTTCTCAGCGGAAGGATCAACTTCTCCTATTGTCAGATGGTTGAACCATCTATAGGCTTTCGGGTAATTGGACGCCTTTCGAAGGAGAACGCGTTGAACGAGACCGATGCCGGCCGCCCACTCCCGAGGGCCGAGAGAGATACCAGCCGATCGCGGCGACTGCGCTTCGGCCCTGGCCTCATCATCGCCGCGTCGTTCATCGGCCCCGGAACGATCACCACCTCGGTCGTCACCGGCGCATCGTACGGATTCGCCCTCGCCTGGACGGTGCTCTTCTCGATCATCGCGACGATCATCCTCCAGGAGATGAGCGGCCGACTGGGAATCGCCACCCGCCTCAGCCTCGGCGAGGCGCTCCGCACCGTCTTCGCGTCCCGGATTGCGCGCATGGCGATGGTCGTCCTCGTCGTCGCCGCCATCGGCATCGGCGGGGCGAGCTATGCCGGCGGAGACACGACGGGAACGGCTCTGGCGCTGTCCACCGTCACCGGCATCGACCAGAGGCTCATCGTCATCGTCGTCATCGCGTTCATCGGGGCGCTGCTCTGGACCGGCAGCTACAAGGCCATCGAAGTCGTCCTCACCATCTTCGTCGTCATCCTCGGAGTAATCTTCGTGATGACCGCATTCGTGGTCCGCCCGCCGATCAGCGAGATGCTCGAGGGACTGTTCGTACCGACGATCCCCTCGGGTAGCCTCCTCGTCGCCATCGCGCTCATCGGCACGACGGTCGTCCCCTACAACATGTTCCTTCAGTCCAGCCTCGTGCAGGAGAAATGGGGTAAGGGCGCCGTCGAAGAATCTCTCAAGGAGTCCCGTCGAGACACCGTTCTCTCGATCTCCGTCGGTGGAGTCATCACGCTCGCCGTGATGGCCACGGCATTCGGCGGCATGTACGTCAAGGGGATGACCGCCGAGACCGCAGAGGACATGACCCAGGCGCTCGAACCTCTTCTGGGCTCCGCCGCCCCGTGGGTCTTCGCCACCGGCCTGTTCGCAGCCGGTTTCACGTCGGCGGTCGCCGGTCCGCTCGGCGCCGCCTATGCGATCAGCGGCACCCTCGGGCTGAGCACCGACCTCAAGGCGAAGCCTGCCCGCATCATCTGGATCAGCGTGCTCGTCATCGGCGGGATCTTCGCCGTGACCGGCATCAACCCGGTGCAGATCATCATCCTCGCTCAGGCGGCGAATGGGCTGCTCCTGCCGATCATCGCCGCCTTTCTCATGATCGTGATGAACAATCGCCGGCTGATGGGTCGCTACCGCAACGGCGTGGTCGCGAACATCCTCGGGTGGCTCATCTGCCTCGTCGTCACCGGCTTGGCCGTGTTCCAGCTGGCAGACCTCTTTGGCGCGTGGGGTTAGCACCATGGGGCTTCATCGTCGATGAGCAGGTGCTGCGCCTCCACCCGACCAGGCCAGCGCATCAGGTTGCCGGAACGGCTGTATGGTCTCGATCCACGCGAGGCTCGAAATCCGCGCCTCCCACGAATCGCCGCGCGCTCGATCAACGCGAGGCTCGAATTCCGAGTCGCCCGCGACGCGGAATCCCGGCTGCGCGTGGATCGGCACTCGGCCGTCCGGTTGCGCGTGGATTGGCGGCGAAGCTCAGCGACCCGAGCCGCAGCTCAGCGGCTCGTCGAGCCGGGCCGCCAGCCTCGACGCCGAAGCCCGACCGAGCCGGGCCGCCGGTCACAGACGCCCGGCCACCCGCCCGTCAGTCGAGCAGGTCGTGGCGGACGATCGACTGCTCGCGGTCGGGGCCGACGCCGATGACGGAGATCCGGCACCCGGAGAGCCCCTCGAGCGCGAGGACGTACTTCTGCGCGTTCTCCGGCAGGTCCTCGAAGGTCCGGGCGCCGGAGATGTCCTCGGTCCAGCCGTCGAAGTACTCGAAGATCGGGGTCGCGTGGTGGAAGTCGGTCTGCGTCATCGGCATCTCGTCGAAGCGCTCCCCATCGACCTCGTAGGCCACGGCGACGGGGATCTGCTCGATGCCGGTGAGGACGTCGAGCTTCGTGAGCACGTAGTCGGTGAACCCGTTGACGCGGGCCGAGTAGCGCGCGATGACCGAGTCGTACCAGCCGCAGCGGCGCGGGCGGCCGGTGTTGACGCCGAACTCGCCGCCGGCCTTCTGGAGGTACTCGCCCATCTCGTCGAAGAGCTCGGTCGGGAAGGGCCCGGCGCCGACGCGGGTCGTGTAGGCCTTGACGATGCCGACGACTCGATTGATCCGAGTCGGTCCGATGCCCGAGCCCACGCACGATCCGCCGGCTGTCGGGTTCGAGGAGGTGACGAAGGGGTACGTGCCGTGGTCGACGTCGAGCATCGTCGCCTGACCGCCCTCCATGACGACGACGTCCCCGCGGTCGAGGGCGTCGTTGAGCATGAGCTCGGTCTCCGCGACGTAGGGGCGCAGCCGTTCGACGTAGGGAAGGAAGTAGTCGACGACCTCCTCGACGCTCACGGCGCGACGGTTGTAGACCTTGACGAGGAGTTCGTTCTTCTGGTGCAGCGAGCCCTCGATCTTCTGGCGCAGGATCGATTCGTCGAAGATGTCCTGGACGCGGATGCCGAGGCGCCCGATCTTGTCCATGTACGCCGGGCCGATGCCGCGCCCGGTCGTCCCGATCGCGCGCTTGCCGAGGAAGCGCTCGGTCACCTTGTCCAGAGTCTGGTGGTAGGGGGCGACGAGGTGCGCGTTCGCCGAGATCCGCAGCTTTGAGGTGTCGGCGCCACGCGATTCGAGAGCGTCGATCTCCTCGAAGAGCGCCTCAAGGTTGACGACGACGCCGTTGCCGATGACGGGGGTGACGTTGGGCGAGAGGATCCCCGCGGGAAGGAGCTTGAGCTCGTACTTCTCACCGCCGACGACAACCGTGTGACCAGCGTTGTTCCCGCCGTTGGGCTTGACGACGTAGTCGACGCTGGTGCCGAGGATGTCGGTGGTCTTCCCTTTACCTTCGTCGCCCCACTGAGCGCCGACGACAACGATTGCTGGCATGAGTGTTTCACCTCAAGTGAAAGAAGGGGATCATTACCTCCACAGTCTACTTGCTGGTCATGACATCGCCCCCGTTCCGTCCACGGCCCCGCCCCGTTCCGACCGCGACCCCACCCCGATACGGCCCTCGCACCGGTAGCATGGGGTAGACCATCCGGTGTTCGAAGGAGCTGATGATCGATGACCACTCCCGACACCGCTGACACTGCCGTCGAACGCGTCGTCCTCCTCGACGAGGCGGCCCGCCCCATCGGGTCGATGCCCAAGTCCGAGGTCCACACCGCCGACACCCCGCTGCACTCCGCGTTCTCCTGCTATCTCATCGACGACGAGGACCGCATCCTCCTCACCCGCCGCGCCCTGACGAAGGCGGCGTGGCCGGGCGTGTGGACCAACAGCTTCTGCGGTCATCCGGCGCCCGGGGAGGACATCGAGGACGCCCTCGTCCGGCGGGCTGACCAGGAGCTCGGCACGACCGTGAGCGCCGTGACGGTCATCGCCCCCGACTTCCGCTACCGTGCCGTCGATGCCGGCGGCATCGTCGAGAACGAGGTGTGCCCGGTCTACGTCGCCCGGATCGCCTCGCCGCTGGACCCCTCCCCCGCCGAGGTGGCCGAATGGTCCTGGACTCCGATCGCTGAGGTTCGTGCGGCGCTGAGTGCGACACCGTTCGTCTTCAGCCCGTGGATGGTCGATCAGTTCGCCGAGGGCGTCTTCGAGAGCCTGCGGCCGTGAGAGGGCACGTCTCCGCGCGCGCCGACCCCGCCCCGGGTTATCACCGGATCCGCTCGTTTGCGGCTGCTCGCGAGGTCCTCCGGGCCCGGCGCTCCACGGTCCAGGCCGGCTTCACCGCGGAGCGGATCCCCCGCGGATGGTTCCGCCGCCACCCGATCCTCATCTCCGACGGCCCCTCGCATGATGAGCAGCGGCGTGCCCTCGCCCGCTTCTTCGCCCCGTCTGTCGTCGACGAACGGTACGCGGCAGACATCGAGGCGCAGGCCCAGGCGATCGTCGATGAGGCCGTCGTCACCGGTCGCTGCCGCCTCGACGACGCCGCTCTGCTCTACACCGTCGGCGTCACCGCCGGGATCGTCGGCCTCACCGCGTCCCCGGTCCCGGCCCTCGCCTCGCGGCTCACGGCGTTCTTCCGGCAGCCCCCGGTCGACCTCGCCGCCCCGAACTGGGGGCGGACCAACCGCCAATGGCTGCAGGCCGCCGTCAACGGGCTCCTCCCACTCACCGCCTTCCACGTCTGCGACGTGCTGCCCGCCATCCGCGACCACCGGCGCAGTCCTCGCGACGACATCATCTCCCACCTCCTCGACACCGGTGCCGGCATCGCGGACATCCTCGTCGAATGCGTCACCTACGGCACCGCGGGAATGGTCACCACACGTGAGTTCATCTCCTTCGCCGCGTGGCGGCTGCTCAGGGACGATGAGCTCCGCCACGACTACTTCGGCGCCGCCCGGGACGCCCGGCTGGCGATGCTCGAGGAGGTCATCCGCCTCGACCCCATCGTCGGCCACCTCTACCGGCGCGTCACCGACGATCTCACCGTCGACATCGACGGACTGGCGACGACGATCCCCGCCGGCGATCTCGTCGACATCGACGTCGCAGCCGCCAACGTCGATCCGTCCGCGTTCGGGACGGCCGCCGAGGCGGTCTGTCCGGCCCGGACCGAGCGCGGTCGCGTCCCCGGCCGCCCGCGGACAGCGCTTCCCGCGGGACTGAGCTTCAGCGACGGGGCCCACCGCTGCCCGGGACAGCCCATGGCGCTCGTCGTCGCCGACGCTCTCCTCCACCGCCTCCTGGCGTGCGAACCCACCCTCCTCACGACCCCGATCGTCGGTCACGACTCCGCCATCGCCGGGGCCCGCCTGCGCGGTCTCGACCTCGGCTTCACCGTCCCGTCCCGTCCGCGGCGGCGCTGATGTTCGGCCATTGGGAGTACCTGGCGCTCATGGCGGCCTGTGTGCTCATCACCCTGCCCCTCGAGTTCGCGTTCGACGCGCGGGTCTATCGCCGGTGGAGGCTCCTGCTCGCCGCCCTCATCCCCGTCGTCATCGTCTTCGCGGTCTGGGACCTCATCGCGATCGCCCGCGAGCACTGGTCCTACAACCCGGAGTTCGTCACGGGAATCGAATTCGGTGCCCTGCCGCTCGAAGAGCTCGTGTTCTTCGTCGTCATCCCCATCTGCGCCCTGCTCAGCTACGAGGCCGTCGGCACGGTGCTTGCCCGCGCCCCGCACTGGTGGGCGCGGCTGACGAGGAGGAAAGAGCGGTGATCCCCGAATACACCGTCATGACGGTCGCCGGCATGGTCCTCGTCATCGCCCTCGAACTCTTCGTCTTCCGCAGCGGCATCTTCCGACGCGCCCAGTACTGGGCCGCGCTGACGATCTGCCTCTTCTTCCAATGCCTCGTCGACGGCTGGCTGACGAAGCTGCGCGACCCCATCGTCGTCTACAACCCGGACATGTCCTCTGGCATCCGCGTCCCCTTCGACATCCCCATCGAGGACTTCGGGTTCGGTTTCGCAATGATCACCGCGGTCCTCATGCTCTGGCAGTGGAACCTCAACCGGCGCAGCGCCGAGGCGGATTCCCCCGCCGAGGCGGACTCCCCCACCGAGGCGGACGGATGACCGCCCGGACCCGCACCGGTTCCGGTGCCGGCACCGAGGGCCGTCTCCGCCCCGCCGACCGGCATGCCGTCCGGCTCCCGGCCGCCCCCGGCAGGTCGCGGCCGCTGCGGCCGAAGAGCGTGACCGTCATCGGCGGCGGGATCGCGGGACTCAACGCCGCCGCCGTCCTCGCCGAACGCGGAGTCGACGTCGTGCTCCTCGAATCGGGCCCCCGCCTCGGCGGGCGGGTGAGTGCATGGCCGCTGCCCGACGGGCGGACGATGAGTCGCGGGTTCCACGCGTTCTTCCGGCAGTACTACAACCTCCGCGACCTGCTCCGCCGTGCCGATCCCGACCTCTCCCGTCTGCGTCCGCTCGCGGACTATCCCCTCACCCGCCGAGGCGGGGCCACCGATTCGTTCGCCGCGATCCCGACGACACCGCCGTTCAACCTCGCCGGGTTCGTCCTCTCGAGCCCGACGTTCCCGCTGTCGGGACTGACCGAGATCGACACCGCGGCGGCGTTCGAACTCATCGACGTCGACTTCCCCGACTCCTTCGCCCGGTACGACGGCGAATCGGCGGCGGCCTTCCTCGACCGCCTGCGCTTCCCGGCGGAGGCCCGGCATCTCGCACTCGAGGTGTTCGCCCGGTCGTTCTTCGCTGACCCCGATGACTTCTCCGCCGGCGAACTCGTCGCGATGTTCCACACGTACTTCGCCGGCTCCTCCGAAGGCCTCCTCTTCGACGTCCCCACCGACGACTACGACACCGCGCTGTGGGCACCGCTCGGGGACCATCTCGCCGACCTCGGCGTGCGCATCGAGACCGACCGCACCGCGACCGCGCTCAGATGTGGCCCGAGAAGGTGGACGGTGACGACGGACAGCCGGGAGGTCGACTCCGACGCCGTCGTCCTCGCCGCCGATCCGGCCGCGGCCCGCAGACTCGTCGCCACGCTGCGCGCTGACGAGCCCGCGGAGGCCGAGTGGGCGAGCCGGGTCGCCGCCACCCGCAACGCGCCCCCGTTCGCGGTGCTCAGACTGTGGTTCGACGGACCCGTCGACCCCGACCGTCCCGCCTTCCTCGGGACGAGCGGCTTCGACCTCCTCGACAACGTCTCCCGCCTCGACCGCTTCGAGGCCGGCGCCGCGGACTGGGTGCGCGAGCACGGAGGGTCCGTCGTCGAACTCCACGCCTACGCGCTGACGGGGACTGCGCTGCAGGAGACCGCGGTGTCGGGGGCCGGAGTGTCGGAGACCGCGGTGCCGGAGACCGCGATGCCCCAGGGTGGGGCGTCCCAGGGCGCGGTGGCTCCACGGGCGGTGGTTGAGAAGGCGATCGCCGACCGGCTGCTCGCCGACCTCCACACCGTCTGGCCGGAGACGTCGCGACTGACCGCCCGCGAGTCGCAGCTGCTCATCCGTGACGACTGCGGACTCACCGACCCGCGCCCGTGGCACGAGCGGCCTGGCGTCGAGACCCCGCTGACCGGACTCGTCCTCGCCGGGGACTGGGTGCGCTGCGATGCGCCCGTCGCCCTCATGGAGCGCGCGGCGACGACCGGTGCGCTCGCCGCGAACGCTCTGCTCGCCCGGTGGCGGGTCGCGGGCACCGACCTGTGGTCACCGCCCCCGCGCGGCCTGCTCCGACGCGGCCTGCTCGGGCGGATGCGGCGGACGACGACGCGCGGCTGAGACGGCGGGAGACCACGGCACGGCGGGAAACTACGGCACGGCGGGAGATGGCACGCCGCAGAGGCGGCACGGTGCTCAGGCGGCATGTGCGGCGGCACTGGCGGCCCACACGGCCCAGACAGGGCCGCGCGGGCAGGCACCCCTAGACGCCGTCCCCGGCCGGAAGTGGACCGGGACTCGAGTCGCCGCGGATGTGCTTGAGGACCAGCTCGGCGCTGATGAGGCACATCGGCACGCCCACCCCCGGCGCCGTGGTCGCACCGGCGAAGTAGAGGCCGTCGACGGTGCGGGAGACGTTCTGCGTCCGGAACATCGCGGACTGGCGCAGAGTGTGCGCGGGCCCGAGCATGCCGCCGAGCCACGAGTTGTAGTCGCGCGCGAAGTCGGTCGGACCGATCGTGTGGCGGACGACGATGCGCTCGGCGAGGTCGGGGATGTCCGCCCACTCCGCGATCTGCGCGATCGCCCGATCGGCGGCGCGCTCGATGAGGGGATCGCCGCTGCCTTCGGGACCACCGCCCCCGAGCCCGGCATCGGCGGGGACGGGGACAAGGACGAAGAGGTTCTCGCATCCCGGCGGTGCCACGGTCGGGTCCGTGGCGCTGGGACGGCAGACGTAGAGCGAAGCCGGGTGGGGCACCCGCGGGCGCGGGCCGAAGATCGCGTCGAAGTTCTCCGTCCAGTCCGGGGTGAAGAAGAGAGAGTGGTGGGGCAGCTGCGGAAGGTCGCCGGTGACGGCGAGGAAGACGAGCACCGCCCCTGGGCCGCTGACCATCCGCGACCACCGGTCCTCCGAACGACCGCGGAGAGCGGGAGGGAGCAGCCGGGTCTGCGTGTGGTGGAGATCGGCGGCGGAGACGACGATATCAGCCCCCGTACGCCGGGCACCTGATCGGGCATCGGTCCAGGTCACCCCGGTCACCCGCGGTCGCCTGCGACCGGTGGTCTCGGTCTCGATCGCCTCGACCTCCGCCGAAGTGTGGATGCGGACCCCGGCGCGTTCGGCGAGACGGGTGAAAGCGTCGACGACCGTGCGGAAACCGCCCATCGGGTAGTCCACCCCCTCGTCGAGGTCGAGGGCGCTCATGAGGTGATAGATCGCCGGTGCCCGGCGCGGGTCGGTGCCGAGGAAGACGGCAGGGTATTGGAGGATCTGCCGCAGACGCGGATCGGACACGGTTCGCTCGGCCCGTCTGCTCAGGCTCTCCGTGAGCAGGCGGGCCAGGGACGGAATCGAGGGCAGGAGCGAACGGTCGAGGACGGAGAGCGGAGAGGTGAACGGGTTGTAGAGGAAGAGCCGCTCGGCCATCGCCTTCGCATGGGCGGCCGAGCGCAGATGGGCCTGCAGGCGCCTGCCCGCGCCGGACTCGCGGTCCTCGAAGACCGCGACGACTCTGTCCCGTCCCAGCGGGACACTCACCGGTGCCGCCTCGGCGGTGACGCTCGGCGCGGTCGACGCGTCCGGGTCGGTGAACACGGTGTAGGCGGGATCGAGGGACACGAGGTCGAGCTCAACCGCCGCGCTCGTGCCCATGAGCGCGAAGAAGTGGTCGTAGACCTCGGGCATGAGATACCAGGACGGGCCCGTATCGAAGCGGAACCCGTCCCGGACGATCCGACCGATGCGCCCGCCCACCTCGGCGTTCTTCTCGAAGACGTCGACACTGTGACCGTCTCGGGCGAGCAGGGCGGCGGTGGCGAGTCCTGCGGCACCCGCCCCGATGACGCTCACCTGCGCCATCACGAACTCCGGCCGCGCAGGGTGCCCAGGGTCGAGCGGGCGAGGAGACGCGCCTTGACGTGGCCGGGGATGCGTATCCGCTCCCGGTAGAGCCGCTCGACGGGGGCGGCGGCGATGGTGTCGATGAGCGCGGCGAAGAGCGCGGTGGCGGCGCCGACGGCGAGCCTCGCGTCGTAGGGCAGGAGCGGGATCGCAGCCTCGGCATCGGCGAGCTGATCACGGATGGTGAGGATCCAAGCGTCCCGCGCACTCGTGCTCAGGCGCGCTTCCTCGGTGAGGTAGCTGCGACCGAGGCGGTCACGGTCGTCGGCGAGGTCGCGGAGGAAGTTGATGTTCTGGAAGGCCGCGCCGAGGCGGCGGGCCCCGCACTCGAGGATGGGCAGCTGAGTGTCGTCGCGGGGGTTGTCGTGGAGGAAGATGCGCAGGCACATGAGGCCGACGACCTCGGCGGATCCGTAGACATAGTCCGCATGCTCCCCGGCGCTCAGGCACCGCACCCCGGGTGCCGCCGGGTGTCCCGCAGGCGATTCGGCGTCGAGATCGGAGCGCATGGCGGCGAAGAACGGTTCGATGAGGTCGCTGCCGATCCCCGTCTGCCGCGCCGTCCGGGCGAACGCGTGGATGATGAGATTGGTGCTCACCCCGCGCGAGAGCGCCCGATAGGTCTCGGCGACGAAGTCCTCGAACATCTCCCCCACCTCGTCGGGCCCCACCCCGGCACTGCTCGGCAACCCGTCGACGATCTCATCGGCGACGCGGACAAGGGCGTAGACGTTGCGGACGTGGGACCGGTGGGAGGGGCCCAGCAGCGCCGTCGCCGCGCCGAACGACGTCGAATACCCGTCGATGACGGACTTCGCGGCCCGCTCGGCGGTGCGCGAATAGGTCTCGAGGGAGGAGCGTTCACTCATCGCCGACGCCTCTCGTTGCGCCGAGCAGCCCGTTCGATGTTGCAGGCCATGGCCGGGAAGATGAACCGGTGGAAGGGTGAGACGAACGCCCAGTAGAGGCGGCCGCGGATGCCGCGGGGGAAGAAGATCGCCCGCTGCCGGTATTCGCAGTCGGGGCCGACCTGGTCGACGGTGAACTCGAGCCATGCGTCTCCGGAGACCTTCATCTCCGCGCGCAGGAGGAGCTTGTGGTCGGGGACGATCTCCTCGACCCGCCACCAGTCGACAGGATCGCCGACCCGCAGGGCATCGGGCAGTCGGCGTCCGCGGTTAAGACCGGCCCCGCCGACGATCTTGTCCCAGAGGCCGCGGATCTTCCACGCCAGCGGCCACGAGTACCAGCCGTTGCGCCCGCCGATGCTGACGATGACCGGCCAGATGTCGGAGACGGCGAGGTCGCGCAGCAGCCGCCGGCGGTCGTCGACGAACGCCTTCTTGCCTGCCCACTGCGGGTCGTTGGGCAACGGCTTCGCCGCCTGTTCGAGCTCCCCCGAATCGGCGTCCCAGTTCGTCGCCACCGCCCCTTCCTTCTCCCGGCGCAGGGCGAGCCGGACCGCCTGGTCGTAGCTGAGCAGTCCCGAACTCGGCGGCGGGATGACGGCGTCGATGTCGTCGTTGCGGGTGACCGCGTCCTCCTGCAGCGACTGGACGAGCGGGAGGGTGAGCGCGAACGGCAGCGGGGTGACCAGCCCGACCCAGATGCCTGAGAGCGTCGGGGCCGGCAGCGGGAGGGCGATGACGTGACGTGGGGGCAGATCGCGGATGCGCGCGAAGTCCTTCATCACCTCGGCGTAGGTGAGGACGTCTCCGGAGCCGATGTCGAAGGCGCGGTTGACCGGCTTCGGGAGGTCGCAGGCGGCGACGAGGTAGTAGAGGACGTCGCGGACGGACAGCGGTTCGACCCGGTTGGCCACCCAGTCGGGCGCGGGCATCCAGCGCAGGGCGTCGGCGAGGTGCCTGATCATCTCGAACGACGCCGACCCGGAGCCGATGATGATCCCAGCCTGGAAGACGATCGCCGGGGTGCTCGAGGCGAGGAAGATCTCCCCGACCTTCGCTCGGGAGCGCATGTGCATCGACAGCTTCGCCGACTCGGGGTGGAGGCCGCCGAGGTAGATGATCTGCCGGCCCCCGGCCGCAGCGGTGGCCTCGACGAGTCTCGTCGCCGCCTGCGCTTCGTGTCGTTCGAAGTCGCGGCCGGAGTTCATCGAGTGGACGAGGTAGCAGACGTCGTCGATGCCCTCCATCGCCGCCTTCAGGCCGGTGCCGTCGTCGAGGTCGACGGTGTGGACGGTGACCTCATCGGCCCAGGGCACCGCGCTGAGTTTGTCCGGCGAGCGCACGCCCACGCTCACGGCGTGCCCGGCCTGGAGGAGGCGGGGCACGAGGCGGCCGCCGATGTAGCCGGTGGCCCCGAGCACGAGCACAGAGCGGGGATGGCGGGCTGACGGGATGGTCTCGGTGAGATCGGTCGCGGCCATCGGGTCCTCGCTGATGGGTAGGCGAGGCGCGTCGCTGCGTCTCGGTGCGGGCCCCTGCGTCCGGATCGGCAGCGGGGACACTGTGGGATCAGACTACCCTATCTCCAAGCCGAGGCGACCGATCCATTGGATGAGGAGCTGAGTCTCCGTCTCGCCAAGGATCTCCGGGTTCGCGGCGGCGCGTTCGATGACCGCGTGCCCGAGGCGGGCATCGGCCTCGTCGCCCGCCCCGGCTGGCCCGGTCCCGGTGATCGCTGCGATTACGCCTTCGCGCACGTGCGCTGAGAGGTCGGGATCGGCTTCGCCGAGGATGATCTGGCGCAGCGTCACCCCGATGTTCGTCGCGATGATGTGGGCGGCCGCCTCCTCGTAGCCGACGACGAGTCGCCCCTCCTCCTCGGCGCGCTTCGTCACTGCCCGAAGCATCTCGCCGGGCCTCGACTGCTTGTCGGGCGAATGGCCGGGCCGGACCTTGCCGTACATGAGCGTATAGAAGCCGGGATTCTCGAGCCCGAACGCGACGTGGGCGTCCCAGCCCTGGCGCAGCGCCTGGATGGGGTCGTGGCTCGGCTCTGCTGCGGACTTCTCAGCGAGGTACATGTCGAATCCGCGTTCGATGACGGCGTCGATGAGTCCCTGCTTGCTGCCGAAGAAGTGATAGAGCGTCGGCATCTTCACCCCGACCGCGTCGCACACGGCGCGCAGCGAGAAGTCCTCTCCCGGCGCGGCGGCGATGAGGTCGGCCGCGGCGTTGAGGAGGCGGGTGCGTGTATCGACCGCCTGTGTATCGAGCGAAGATCCCTCTGTCATATCGCAATACTATCGTGTACTGTCGATATAACGAGATGTACCGACGCTACATCTCGTCTCTGCGGGAAGCCTCCGCGAGGCACCCGCCGCAGAGTCCCTATCGTCACGACCGATCAGGAGCAGACATGACCACCCACACCCTCGAAGGCAAGAACGTCCTCATCGCCGGCGGCGGCAAGAACCTCGGCGGCCTCGTCGCCCGGCAGGTCGCCGAGGCGGGGGCCAACGTCGCGATCCACTACAACTCCGAATCCTCCCGTCCGGATGCCGAGGAAACCCTGGCGGCGGTCGAAGCCGCAGGTGTCAAGGGCGTTCTCCTCACCGGGGATCTCACCCAGCCGGCGAACGTCGAGAAGCTCTTCGCCGATGCCGCCTCGGCGCTGGGCCCGATCGACATCGCGTTCAACACCGTCGGCAAGGTGCTCCGCAAGCTCATCGTCGAGACAACGGAGGAGGAGTTCGACGAGATGTTCGCCGTCAACGCCAAGGCCGCGTACTTCTTCATCAAGGAGGCGGGCAAGAACCTCGCCGACAACGGGAAGATCGTCACGATGGCCACCTCGCTGCTCGCGGCATTCACCGACGGGTACTCGACGTATGCCGGCGGCAAGGCCCCGGTCGAGCACTTCACGAGGGCCGCTGCGAAGGAGTATGCAGAGCGCGGCATCTCCGTCGTCACCCTGGCCCCCGGTCCGATGGACACTCCGTTCCTCTACGGCCAGGAGACGCCTGAGCGCGTCGAGTTCCTCAAGTCGCAGGCAATGGGCGACCAGCTGACGAAGATCGAGGACATCGCCCCGATCGTCCGCTTCCTCACCACCGACGGCTGGTGGATCACCGGCCAGACGATCTTCCCCAACGGCGGCTTCAGCACCCGCTGAGCCCGCGTCCACCCGTTCACCGCTGCGACCCCAGCCCCTAGGCTGAGACCAGCCGACCCAGGAGGAATCATGACCGACCAGTCCATCCCCCAGCCCGTCGCCGACTTCATCGCCACCGTCAACGCCCATGACGACGCAGGCTTCCTCGACTCATTCACCGATGACGCGTTCGTCGATGACTGGGGTCGCACCTTCACCGGCCGTGACGAGATCAAAGGTTGGAGTGACAAGGAGTTCATCGGCTCACAGGGCGTCCTCACCCCTGAGGAAGTCAGCGCTGACGACGACTCCGTCACCGTGGTCGGCGATTGGAAGTCGAACTACGCCAATGGGCGGTCCTCGTTCAGGTTCACCACCAAGGGAGACAAGCTCACCTCGATGACGATCCGCGAGGGCTGACCACATCGGCGGCCGACACCCCGCCCCACGATGATCGCTGCGAGCCCCACCGCTTCGACGCATGTGCCACAATGACAGAGACGCGCATCCGTCACGGCGGTGGGGCTCGCCGTACCCAACCTCGGAGCAGTCCGCTCCGACAACAGTCCCTACCTCGACCGGCGCCAGCATGCCCGAAAGGTAGGAGAGACCATGAGCACCGCCCCCACCCACCTGCGAGCGTCCTCCCTCATCCTCGTCGCTGCGGGCGGCACGCTCGGGACGGCAGCCAGGGAGGCGATCAGTCTCACCGTTCCCTCCCTCGCGGGGATCCCGGTGGCGATCTTCGGCATCAACATCCTCGGCGCGTTCCTCCTCGGACTCCTCCTCTCCGCCCTCGCCCGGCGCGGGCCGGATGAGGGCGCTCGACGCCGGGTGCGCCTCCTCGTCGGCACCGGGTTCATGGGCGGGTTCACGACGTACAGTGCGCTGGCCACGGATGCGGCGCTCTTCCTCGGCGGGGTGCCGGGAACGGAGTCGGCGGGTGGGGTCCCCGCGGTCACCGCCTCCACCGGGATCGGCGTCGGCTATGGGCTCGCGACCGTCATCATCGGCGGGCTCGCGACATGGGCGGGGATCGCCATCGGCGCGCTCACGCGAGCCCAGTGCCCGCACGCTGCGACTCGCACGACCGCGACCCGTACGGCGGGGAGCCGCGCGGAGGCGACAGGCTCCCCCGCCGAGGCGGTCCTTCCGGTGGAATCGGATCCGCACGATTCCGGCGCCGCCGGGACGGGCCGACGGGACGGTGACCGCCGATGACGCCGCTGCTCTTCGCAGGCATCGCCGTGGCCGGCGGGATCGGCGCGGCGGCGCGGATGGTCCTCGACGGACTCATCAGATCGCGGCTGGCAGGGGCCACCCCGTGGGGGACGATCGCGATCAACGTTTCGGGCTCTCTTGTGCTCGGATTCCTCACCGGGCTGGCGGCAGGGAACCTCCTGCCCACGGAGTGGTTCCTCATCATCGGCACGGGCTTCCTCGGCGGGTACACGACGTTCTCGACGGCGAGCTACGAGACCATCCGCCTCCTCGAACAGCGCGCGTGGTGGGCGAGCGCGATGAGCGGGCTCGGCACCCTCGTGCTCGCCACGACTGCGGCCGGCCTCGGGCTCCTGCTCGGCGGGCTGGTCTGATCCGCCTCGGCGGGCTGATCATCTCAACCACCGCCCACCGGCGGATCCTCAGCCTTCTTTCCGGCAATGCACGTTCTGCTCAAATCTCCGCAGATGCCCCCACCCTCACCGCATCACGGCAGTCATCTTGCCTGGTGAGAACGGCAGGTTCACCGGCCTTTACTGTCACGGCCTGACATGCCTAGAGTGGGAACAGAGGTTGCCGTGTGACCTGCAGTCATACGCGTGTCACTCCTCTTCAGCATCGAAGCGAATGGAGAACGAATATGCCTACGCCCGAAGAACAGGTCGACCAGTGGTTCGATCCGAAGAAGCCCTCGACGACCGAGGTGGGAACGAAGCGGGAGTCAGACGCACACTCGCTGAGCGTGGGTCCTGACGGCCCTCTGCTCCTTCACGATGTCGCCCTCGTCGAGAAGATCGCCCGCTTCGACCGTGAGCGCGTGCCCGAGCGCAGCCCGCACGCGAAGGGCTCCGGCGCGTTCGGCGAGTTCGTCGTCACCGGCGACGTCTCGAAGTACACGAAGGCGAAGTTCCTCCAGCCCGGGACGACGACCCCGATGCTCGCGCGCTTCTCCACCGTCGCTGGTGAGCTCGGTTCGCCGGACTCGTGGCGCGACGTCCGCGGCTTCGCCCTGAAGTTCTACACCGAAGACGGCAACTTCGACATGGTCGGCAACAACACCCCGGTGTTCTTCGTCCGCGACCCGATGAAGTTCCCCGACTTCATCCACTCGCAGAAGCGCCTGCCCGATTCGGGTCTGCGCAGCCCGAACATGCAGTGGGACTTCTGGTCGCTCTCGCCCGAGTCGGCCCACCAGGTCGCCTACCTCATGGGACCGCGCGGCCTGCCGAAGACGTGGCGGAACATGAACGGCTACTCCTCGCACACCTACATGTGGGTCAACGAGGACGGCGAGAAGTTCTGGGTCAAGTACCACTTCCTCACCGACCAGGGTGTGGAGAACATGTCGAACGAGGAGGCCGCGAAGCTCGCCGGTGAGGATGCCGACGTCCACCGTCGCGACCTCTTCGACGCGATCAAGGACGGCAACTTCCCGTCGTGGACGCTGCACGTGCAGATCATGCCGTACGAGGACGCGAAGACCTACCGGTTCAACCCCTTCGACCTGACGAAGATCTGGTCGAAGAACGACTACCCGCGCATCGAGGTCGGACGGTTCACGCTCAACCAGAACCCGATCAACCACTATGCGCAGATCGAGCAGGCCGCGTTCAGCCCGTCGAACACCGTGCCCGGCACGGGAGTCTCCCCGGACAAGATGCTGCTGAGCCGAGTGTTCTCCTACCCGGATGCGCAACGCAACCGCGTCGGCACGAACTTCAACCAGCTGCCGGTCAACGCTCCCGTCGTCAAGACGAACAACTACGACAAGGAAGGGCACATGCAGTACCACCACACCGGTGCTGCACCTGTGTACGCTCCGAACTCGTACGGTCGCGCCTACCAGGACACGCAGGGCGTCGTCGACAACGGGTGGGAGGCCGACGGCGAGCTCGTCCGCATGGCCTACACCCTGCACCGGGATGACGACGACTTCGGCCAGGCGCACACCCTCGTCCGCGAGGTCTACTCCGAGGAGGAGCGCCAGGAGCTCGTCAACACGGTCGTCGACATGCTCAAGTCCGATCTCGAGGAACCGGTCCTCTCGAACGTGTTCGCCTACTGGAAGAACATCGACGCAGAGGTCGGCCAGGCTATCGAGGACGGCTACCGCCAGGGCTGATTCGCCCACGGGCACCCGGCCCACCGTCGGGTGAGCCGCGGCCCGGTCCGAGCGCCCGAGCGCCGATCCGCCTCCCCCACGGGAAGCGGTTCGGCGTTCGGGCGCTTCGTCGTCTGGCAATTTAGTTAACTTGGTGAAATACTGACTCCATGAAGGACTCCCCTCGATCACCCGGCGCCCTCCGCATCCTCATCCCCATCGTGCTCATCCTCGCCTGGCTCGCCGTCTTCGGCTTCGGCGGCGCGAGTTTCTCAGACATCAGCGAGGTCTCCTCCGACGAACGGTCGAGCTTCCTCCCCGACAGCGCGGAGTCGACCCGCGTGCAGAACGAGATCACGGAGTTCACCGGATCCGATGCCGTTCCCGCGATCATCGTCGCCGAACGCCGTGACGGCCTCGCCGAGGCGGACCGCACAGGTCTCGAGGAGCTCGCCGACAGCGCGGCAACCACGGTCCCCGGGGCGTCGGCGTCCCCGGTCATCCCCTCCGAGGACGGGCAGGCAGTGGAGATCGTCGTCGCTGTTCCCTCCGACGCCGAGGTCGGCGACGCCGTCACCGCGCTGGAAGCCGAGGCGCAGACGGTCCTGCCGGATGACCTCGGCGTGTGGGTGAGCGGGCCCGCCGGGTTCACCGCCGACCTGCAGGAGGCGTTCAGCGGCATCGACGGCATCCTCCTCCTCGTCGCCCTCGCCGTCGTCTTCGTCATCCTCGTCATTGTCTACCGCTCCCCCCTGCTGCCGATCCTCGTCCTCCTCGAGTCGATGACCGCGCTCTGCGCCGCCGTCCTCCTCAACGTCGCCCTCGCCCGGGCCGACGTCGTCACGCTCAACGGCCAGGTGCAGGGGATCCTCTTCATCCTCGTCATCGGCGCGGCCACGGACTACTCCCTCCTCTTCATCGCCCGGTACCGGGAGGAGCTGCGCGACACCGAGTCGCCGCGCACGGCCGCGTGGCGGGCGGTGCGGGGTGTGCTCGAGCCGATCGCCGCCTCCGGCGGCACTGTCATCGCGGGTCTCCTCTGCCTGCTCCTGTCCGATCTCGGGTCGAACTCGGCTCTCGGCCCGGTCGCCGCGATCGGCATCGTCTGCGCGATGCTCACTTCGCTGACGTTCCTCCCGGCCCTCCTCGCCGTCACCGGCCGTGTCGCGTTCTGGCCCCGGGCCCCGCGGTTCGGCACCGCTCACCCTGTCCTCACCGGCCCCGAGGCGACCGGGCCCTGGTCCCGCATCGGCCGTGTCGTCGCCGCAGGTCCCAAGCGGATGGCCGCCGGGGTCACGGTCGTCCTCGTCCTCGGGTGCGGCGGTCTCCTCGTCCTCGACGCCGAGGGGGTCCCGCAGAGCGAGTTCGTCCTCGGCGAGTCCGAGGCCCGTGACGGGCAGGTCGTCATCGACCGTCACTTCCCCGGCGGATCGGGCACCCCCGCCTACGTCCTCGCTGATGATTCGGAACGGGACAACGTCGCCGAGGCGATCGCCCGGACCCCCGGAATCGACGGGGTCGCGCTCATCGCCCAGGATTCGCCGTCCGGAACCGTTCCCGTCGACGACTCCGGCGAGGTCGAGAGCGCAGGCCCGGCCGGAGGCGGTCCCGGCGGCGCGCAGGCCCCGGCTGCCGAGCCGACCGTCATCGACGGTGAGGTGATGTTCTCCGTCACCCTCTCAGATCCTGCGGACTCCCTCGAGGCCGAACAGACCGTCCGCGACCTCCGGGCTGAGCTGGGCCCCTACGATGCGGCAGTGGGTGGGAGCACGGCCGTCGACCTCGATACGAACGAGACCTCCTCGGCCGACCGGTCGGTGATCATCCCGATCGTGCTCGTCGTCATCACGATCATGCTCGCCCTGCTTCTGCGCTCCCTCGTCGCGCCGCTCGTCCTGCTTGCGACGACGGTGCTCAGCTTCGGCACGGCGCTGGGGCTCAGTGCGCTCATCTTCCAGGTCATCGGCCAGCCGCAGTCGGATCCGTCCGTGCCGCTCTATGCGTTCGTCTTCCTCGTCGCTCTCGGCATCGACTACAACATCTTCCTCATGACCCGGGTCCGTGAGGAGACCTTCGACCACGGCACGAAGGAGGGGACGCTGCGGGGTCTGTCGGTGACCGGAGGGGTGATCACGAGCGCGGGCATCGTGCTCGCCGCGACCTTCGCCGCCCTCGTCGTCATCCCGATCCAGTTCCTCCTCCAGCTTGCGATCATCGTCGCCCTCGGCGTCCTCCTCGACGCCCTCGTCGTCCGCACCCTGCTGGTGCCGGCGCTGGCGATCTGGATCGGCGACCGACTGTGGTGGCCCTCGCGGCTTGCACGTCCGCGCCGCCCCGATGCGCGTTCAGCGACGACGGCCGCGGACGAGTCGTCGGCGACGAGGCTGCTGGCGCGGCGCTGAACGCCGTGGCTGAGTGTTGAACGCAAGGGCGGCGTGGCGACCGCCAGGGCAGGGACCTGTGCTGGGCTTCGAGTGCAGCTGTGTGCACTCGAAGCACTTCGGACTCAAGCGTCGACCCAGTCCGCTGGGGTTGAGTCAGGTGCCCGGTTGGTCGGAGGCGGAGTCTGACTCGGCGTCGGCCTCTGCCCAGCCCTGCCCGCTCAGGGCGATCTCCTCGCGGGTGTCGCGGAGGAAGCGGATGACGACCTCACGTTCGTCCCGGGTGAGTCGGGCTGCGGCGTGGAAGCGCCTCGCCTGCTGCCGACCGACGGTCTCCATCGCCGAGGCGTAGGTTCCCTGCGTGATCGACACGGTCTGCGCGCGGCGGTCGTGCGGGTGCGGGGCGCGGGTGATGTGGCCGCCGCGTTCGAGCCGGTCGAGGAGCTTCGTCGTCGCCGCCGGTGAGATGGTCAGGTGTGCGGCGATTCCGCCGGGTGTGCCGAGGATGTCGCGATGACGGCAGACGATGAGGTAGTGAAGCGCCTTCATGTCCGTGGCGCCGAGGCGCATATAGCGACGGGAGGCCTCGGAGAGCTCCTGCTCGGTGTCGCGGAGCTGACCGAAGGCGGTCATGAGCTCCGTGATCTGCTCGACGTCGGCGGGGTCCATGCCGGAGCGGTCGACGAGGCTCTGCTGCGGGTCGCTGGCGTCGACGTCATAGACGGCCGATCTCTCGACGACTTCGCTCGCCACGCTCTGCTCCCACTCTGCCTCGCCATTCCGGGGCCCATCGCACCCCGTGAGTCTCCCATCCATGCTACAGCGGGGTTTCCGAGCCTCCACCTCCTTCGCCAGGAGCGCCCACGTCTGCCCTCGCCCCACCGTCGGCTTTCTCCGCGAGGAGGATCCGGTTCGAATCCCAGCCTGATTTCGCACTCGATCCTCCTCGGGGGCGACTCCTCAGACCCGCCGCGGCGGCCCACCGCAACCTCTGGCTCCCCCACTCCTCGCTCCGGCGGCGGGTCAGAGTTCGGTGACGATGCCCCAACGGGCGAGTCGGGCCGCAAGCCAGTCGAAGCCGCCACCGTCACTGAGGTCATCGAACGACTGCAGCAGGTCCCCTGGCCGGGCTCGTTCGAACGATGGGGCCGACTGCCCCGAGTCGAAGAAGACGAAGGCCAGTCCCGAGGGATCTCGCCGCGACACATAGCGGATTCCGTCGAAGCCCGCTCGCCAGGCGGCGCGCGCCCAGGGGATCGTCTCCGCATATCGGTCCGACCCGGGAGATGTCAGTTCGTCCGGCGGCAGGTTCAGTGTGTGCATGTCAGCGCCTGCCAGAGAGGCCACCCTGAGGTCCCGGCTCGCACGGACCTGGGCCAACACCCGACCGCGGAACAGCGCGTGGAAGGGCCTCGGTGTCGTCAGGCGCGCGGTCGCGAAGCAGCGTCTCCCAGAGCGCGACGTTCTCTGAAGGCGACGCAAAGAGCGTCGGGACCGGCCTCGCGGGCTCTGCATCATCGAGGAAGAACGAGAACCGCGAGACTGGGAAGACATCGTCCCTCTGCGTCGCCTGGACTGCCAAGGACGTTCCCGGATTGAAGTCGTTCGGCGCACGGTTCGATGGTCCCGGCGAGTACACGCGCAGGAGAACGGTCCCTGCGGAAACCAGATCCTCGGCGGGCTCGAAAGGGTCTGGCGGCGTCGCCACCGGTGGCGCCATCAGACGTCCGCGAGGGCGGCCGCTGCCGTGGAGAGGAACTCGGGGTCTCCCGCGCTCCGCGCCGGCAGGTCGCCTGAGAACCTCGGAGAGGGCGCGGCCGCCCAGATCGCAAAGTCTCGACCGGCTAACCCGAGCTCGTCGAGCATGGCAGCCATCGGAGCGACCCAATCACGGACGGCTCGGGTTTCGGGATCGATCTGGAAGGCGGGATAGAGCGTCCTTCCTGCATGCTCGACGCGGATGAGGCTGCCGGATTTGGAGCGCTGAGCTGCCCAGTTGCGACCGCGGCCGACATACTCAGCCATCTCACCCGCACTGAGCAGACGCGTCTCGTCACTGCCCTCGAGCGCGGCCAGTCGTCGCTGGGATGCCGCCAAGCCCGCAGCGATGGCCGGGCTCGACTGCGCACTCGCGATGCTGCTCTGCAGTTCGCCCTCGAGCACCTCGAATCGCAGCAGGCGCAGATCGTCTTCGAGCTCGTTCAGACGGGTGATCGCAGCGTGGGGAGACAGTCCTCTGAGCGAAGCGCGCAGAGATTTGACAGCGTCGTGGACCGGCTGTCCGCCATCGGTGTCCGCACGCGACCCGGAAACTGCGCCCATCACCCACTCCAATCGTGCGTATCGTGCATTCCATTCTATTGCCTTAACTGCACGAAGGGAACCGATCGAACCACTGGGCGTCGCCGAGGTGGCGGGAAGACAGCCCGGCAGGGCGACAAAGCGCGTCCGCGAGGAGGATCCGGTTCGAATCCCAGCCCGATTTCGAACTCGATCCTCCTCGGGGAGACGCCTCAGACCCGCCGCGCCTCGATGAGATGGCGGGTCGAGTGGGCGACGAACGGGCCGTCGGATGCGATGCGCTCGTGGAGTTCGCGCAGGCGGTCCCGGTATCCCTCGACGGTGAAGCCGGGCACCCACCAGACGACCTTGCGCAGGAGGTAGACGACGGCGGCGACGTCGTGGATCTCGATGCGCAGGTCCGCGGTCCGGAGGTCGACGATCTTGAGGCCCGCCGCCTCGGCGGCAGCGGCCTCGTAGTCGGGGTGCCGCGCCCGCCTGGCCTGAGGCTGGGGGCCGAGGAAGAACTCGATGAGTTCGAAGACACTCGCCGGACCGACGTGCTGGGCGAAGTACGTCCCACCCGGTCGGAGCACGCGAGCGATCTCCGCCCACCAGATCGTCGCCGGGTGTCGACTCGTCACGAGGTCGAAGGCGGCATCGGCGAAGGGCAGCGGGGGTTCGTCGGGATCGGCGACGACGACCACCCCGCGGGGATGGAGGAGGCTGGTGGCCCGTGCGATGTTCGGCGGCCACGACTCGGTGGCTACGGCCGTCGGCGGGAACCGGGCCGCCTCGGCGAGGACCTCTCCCCCACCGATCTGGATGTCGAGCGACGCCGAAGCGGCAGCCAACCTCGAGGCCAGCTGCCGGGCGTAGCCCCACGGGGGCCGCTCCTCAGTGGCGCGGCCCTCGAGCCACGCGAAGTCCCACCCGGAGACGTCGGCGTCGGCGCCGAGGGCGATGAGATCGTCGAAGGAAGTGCTCACCCCGCGACGATGGCGTCGATCGCGGTCGGGTCGGAGGACCGGAGGAACTCCTCGATGCGCGCGGCCTCTTCGCTCTCCCCGATGCCCGCCGAGGCGCGGCCGAGGGCGTAGAGCGCGCGGAGGAATCCGCGGTTGACCTCGTGCGACCACGGGATCGGTCCGGCTCCGCGCCAGCCGGCGGCCCGCAGAGCGTCGAGTCCGCGGTGGTAGCCGACCCGGGCGTACGCGTAGGAGTCGACGAGCCGCCCTTCGGCGTGGGCCTCATCGGCGAGCACCGCCCACGCGAGCGAGGAGGCGGGGAGGTCGGCGACGATGTCGAGGGCCTCCTCACCGGCATCGAGGCGGCGCTGCGCCTCGACATCGGGGTGGTCGTCGGGGAGGAACGTCGGCTGGGGGCCGAGCTGACCGGCGTCGAGGTTGCCGATGTGGGAGGGATTGCCGATGGGCTGCGTCATGGTCGTCTCCTGTTCGCGGGATCGTAGACACGGGACCGCCGAGGCGGGTCCCCCGTCATCGTGTCACATTCAGTTCGTCTTCACGGTCGAGGGCAGGACCGCGTACGGGTTCGTGGCCAGCGCGCCGATGACCCCCTGGGAGGCCAGCTCATCGAGCTGCTTCTTGTCCGCGACTCCGGTCGCCCAGACCCCCAGACCCGAGTCCGTCCAGTCACCGGCGTCGGCGGCGTCGACGGCGACCATCGTGTACCCCTGATCGGCGAGCTCCTTCTCCGCCGTGGCGGTCGTATCACCGACGAACATCGCATCGATCCCGGCGTCGGCGGCGGCGCGGGCCACCTCCGCGTCGGCGGTGCGCACGATCGTCGAGGCCGCCATGTCCGCCTCGGCGATCGCGGCCAGGGCCGGTTCCGCGGTGGCCTGATCCGGGATGAGCGGCACGACCACGGTGCTGCCGGCGACGGTGTCGAGCACCTGCTGCCACGTCATCGGCGTGCCCGGTTCGGTGCCCTTGCGCGGGGGTGTGATCGTCTTCTCCGCGAACTGATCGACGGTGAGCCCGCCGAGGCCGTCGGGCAGCCCCAGCGTCTCAGCCGTCGTCTCGGGGTCGGCGGCGACGACGGTGCCGTCGTCGAGGGTGGCCAGCGTCGGGGCGGGAAGGTAGCCGAACTTGACGTTCTCGGTGAAGGCGAGCTTCGAGTTGGGCGGGTACACCTCGGACCCGCCGTCGAGGGCGGCGACGGCCGGCGGGGTGAGATCGTCGACGGTGAGCCTGTCCTTGTCGCCGAAGACGTTGACGAGTAGGACGACGATGAGGCCGAGGGCGACGACGGCGCCGGCCCACAGGGGCGCGTTGAACTTCTTCGGCTCCGGCTGTTCGGGCATCGGGATGCGATCCTCGCTCATCGGCTGCCGTCCTTCGTCGATCCGGCCCCGGCGACGAGGCCGCGGAGGAAGCCCGCCCCCCAGCACAGGTGCATGGTCGGCAGGATGAGGCCGAACCAGAACCGCTCCCGGCGGCCGCAGTCCTTCGCGGTGCCCGCCGCGGCGACGATGCCGGCGATGTAGGTGACGCTGGGAACGTGGACGAGGGAGGTGAAGCGGCGGACGGGTCTGGGCCACCGCTTCGTGCGCCCGGTCAGCTGGAGGAGGGCTTCGATGACGCTCGCGGCCATCCCGAGGACGAGCAGCGGCGGGGCGAAGTACCGCAGGGAGTTCTTCGACCCGTACCGGCGGATGAGCTCGGCACGCCAGATGCCCGTCGCCCAGAACTGTCGGGCGATCTTCGACCATGTCCCCCGCGGCCAGTAGGTGACCTCCATGTCCGGGTTGAACCAGATCCGTCCCCCAGCCGAGCGGATGCGCAGGTTGAGCTCCCAGTCCTGTCCGCGGCGGATGTCCTCATCGAACCCGCCGAGGTGGTCGAACACCTCCCGGCGGTAGACGCCGAGGTAGGCCGACTCCGACTCGCCCGCCTCGTCGCCGGAGTGGTAGGCGGGCCCTCCGAGCCCGATCGGGGACATGTAGGCCCTGGCCACCGCCTTCTGGAACGGCGACTTCCCGCGGGCGCGCATGAGCCCGCCGCAGTTGGCCGACCGCGTCTCCCGCAGGGTCTCGATGGCCTGGCGGGTGTAGTCGGGTTCGAGTCCCGAGTGGGCGTCGACGCGGATGACGATCGGATGCCGGGTGTGCCGGATCGCGCGGTTGAGCCCGATCGGGGTGGCGCCCTCGGGATTGTCGACGGTCTGGATGCGCGGGTCGGCCTCCGCCATGCGCGAGATGATCGCATCCGTGTCATCAGTCGAGGGGCCGAGGGCGAGGACGACCTCCTTCTCACCGTCGTAGTCCTGGGAGAGGACGGTCGTGATCGCCTGCCTGATGTGCTCGGCTTCGTTGAGCACGGGCATGATGTAGGAGACTCCGGGCTTCTCCGCCAACGGCGGCAGCCCTTCGGGGGTGAGGGGGGTGAGAACGTTCGGCACGCCCTCAATCCTCCCATACCCCCGCCTCGGCGGGCGTGCAGGCGGTCCTCAGCCTCACCGGTCCGTCGGGACCCTCACCTGATGGGCTTCGCCTCGGGTGAGAGCACCCACCAGGCGTCCATGAGGCCCTGGCCCTTCGTGTCACCCGCCGCGGTGTCGTCGGCGAAGTAGTACAGCGGCCAGCCGTCGAGAGTGAGCTGCGGCTTCCCGTCGACCCCGGTGATCGTCGCGAGGTCCCCGGTGACGCCGTCGAGCTTGACCTGGGCACCGCCGGGAACCGCGGGCCACTTCGCCGCGCAGTCGCCCTCGCACGCGGACGCGGTCGCGCCCTGGGTGTCCTTGGCGAACTGGTAGACCGTCATGCCCTCGCCGTCGACGATGATCTCGCCGAGGTCGGTCTCCGCCGTCGTGAGCGTGCCCGCTCCTGCCCCGACGTCGGAACCTCCGCCCGAGGTGCTGGCCCCGTCCGAGGCGGGTGCGTCGTCCGAGGCGGGGGCGCCGTAGCCGCCTCCTCCGTCTCCGGACCCGCATCCGCTGAGCCCTGCGATGATGAGGGTGGAGGCAGCGAGGAGTGCGGTGAGTTTCGTGGACATGGGTTCGATCCTTCCGTCACGGTGCAACCGCAGGCGCGGTTGCCGTATACACGAGACCGCCGTCCGGTCGGTTCACCGCTCACACGTCCTTTTCGAGGATGATCCTGCCTGCGGCGGTGCGGATGGCGATCGTGACGATGTCGTCGAGTGGCACGGCGGTGGCGGCGTCGATGGTCACGGTCCTGCCGAGCACCGCGTTCCACGACGCGGCCTCGCTCGTCCTGCCCTCCCGGTCGGTGATCTCGAGGACGTAGGCCGGAGGCCCATCCGATGTCGTCCGCCCTCCCGCGTCGGGGTAGTCGCAGGAGATCCGGATCTTCGTCCCCCACGCGACCTCCCGCAGTTCGAGGCCCGCGGTCATCGAGGTCGTCACCATCGGGTCGAGGGCGATCGTCGCATCCGGAGCATCGGCGGTGACCGCTCGCGGCACGAACACGAGCGCGGCGACGAGGAGGACGGCAGCGACAGCGGCAGCCAGGGTCCAGACCTTCCGCCGCCTGCTGCGGTGGTCCTCGACCCGTCGCACCGCCTTCTCGAAGAGGGCGTGGTCCGGTGCCGGATCGGTGACCTCAGCGTAGGGTCCGACACGGCCGAGGAGGCCGGGGAGTCCTGCGAGTTCGGCCACTGATGCCCGGCACCGCTCACAGTCCTCCATGTGAGCCTCGAAGCGTCGCCGGTCCTCGGGTGAGAGGGCGCCGAGGACGAAGGCACCGTCCCAATCCGCGTATTCCTCGTGGTCCCCGGTCATCTGCTGACCCCTTTCTCCTTGAGCGCCAGGCGCAGCGCGCGCATCCCGTAATGCAGCCGGGACTTCACGGTCCCCTCGGCGATGCCGAGCTCCTCGGACAGGTCGGCGACCGTGCGCGCCCGGTAGTAGGCGCCGACGATGACGGTCCGATGGGGTTCGCTCAGCGAAGCCAGAGCCTCGTGGACCATCATCGCGTCGAGGACTTCGTCGACGCGGTCGGACACCGGCTCCTCCGGCAGATCCCCGCCGAGAGTCTCCCGCCGTCTCACGGCGCTGCGGGACCTGTCGATGACGATGTTGCGGGCAACGGTGAAGAGCCAGCCCCCGACCTGGTCCGGCGGTTCGGCGAGGATGCGGCTCGTCTTCCATGCCTGCAGCAGGGTCTCCTGGACGACGTCGTCGGCTTCGGCGGCGCTGCCAGTCAGCGACATCGCGTAGCGCCACAGCGGCGCGGCGTGCTGATCGTGCACGTCCTTGAGCGCTTGGGCTCGGCGTCCTCTCACCAACTCGTCACCCCCACATCGGAGCGGGCCTCCGCAGAGTACACGGAACAGACCCACCCAGGGTTCACCTCGGCGGGGGTTCGGTCCTCATGACCTCGCCGAGGCGAGCGCCGGGTCGGTCAGTGCGCGGGCTTGCGAGCGGGGCGGGGCTTGGGCTTGACGGGTCGGCCGGCGAACCACACGTATCCGGCACCGGCGACGGCACCGCCTGCCATGATGACGATCCACCAGGGGAAGCCGGGGATGTCCGGCGGTTCGGTGGCGTCCTTGAGAGCGTCGGGCGGGGTCGGGATGACCCTTTCGCCGATGACGAGGATGCGCTGGGTGTTGATGCCCAGCGGGGTGCACGTTACGAGCGTGGCGAGGTCTTTGCCGGCGACGGGGTCGAGAGTCTCGGTCTGGTCCGGGTCGACGATCTTCGTCTCGATGACCCGGTAGGTCACGACCCGGCCGAAGGTGTTGAACGTGAAGTAGTCGCCCTTGCCGATCTTGTCGAGGTTGGTGAACATCTCCGCTTCGGCGAGGCCGCGGTGACCGGTGACGACGGTGTTCATGCCGACGCCGCCGACGGGCAGCGCCGTGCCTTCGAGGTGGCCGATGCCGCGCAGCAGGGTCTCGTCCGAGGTGCCGTGGTAGATCGGCAGATCGACGTTGATCTTGGGGATCTGGATCCGCGACATGACGTCGCTGGACGGGGAGGTGAGGATGTCGTTGTAGCCGAGCGTGCCGCTCGGATCCTTGCCTGCGCTCTGACCGGGCTGGGGCAGACGCTGTCCGGCGTTGATCCGCGCGCCTCCGGCCTGCAGCTTCTTGTTGTACTCGTCGGCGAGTCTGAGCTGCTCCGCGTTGAGCGGGGCGTTGGGGTCCTCGGTCGTCGTCTCGTTCTTGAGGACCTCCGACTGGTCGAGCTGGGAGAACCAGGCGGCCATCGACGGGTAGGTCCACACGCACGTGCCGACGAGGAAGAGCACCGCGATGATCACCGCGGGCACCGACAGCTTCCACCGGGGCTTCGGCGGTGTCGGATCCGCTGGTGTGGGATCAGTGAGGGTCGCCGTCATATCTCCAACATTTCATGATCTGTGCAAGCGGGGCCGAGAGACGTGATCGTCTCTCGGCCCCGCCCTTCCTCACGCCGAGGCGGCTGAATCATCGCCACCTCGACATGCGGCGTTGTCCTCAGCCCTTGCGGGCCCGGGTGTAGCGCATCACGGCGGCGCCGATCGCCAGCAGCAGCAGGGCGATGCCGAGGATGGTCAGCATGAGCTGGCCGTTGGCACCGGTGAACGGAAGCTCACCGCGGTCCTTCTGCTTATTGGAGATGTCGATCGTTGTCGGGCTGTTCTCACCACCGGCCTGGACGGAGATCGGCCCGGTCCACGGATCCTGCGGCAGGGTGTAACCGGCAGGAGCTTCGATCTCTTTGAGGTAGTAGTCCTTAGCGGTGACATCGTTGCTTCCGACCCAGAGACTGATCGATGCAGTTCCGTCGACGCCTGTCGTGATTTCAGCGATAGGCTGACCGTCGCGGGAGTCGTACACTTCGAAGCGCGCGCCAGCGAGTGTAGCCGCCTTGTCGTTGTCGGCATACTTGAGGATCTCAAGTGCACCCCAGTTGGTCGACGGCTTACCAGTCGTGACCGTTGAGCCGTTGGTCGTTACGACGGCCTCATTTTCGATCACGCCGTTGTCGCCGAGTGAAGTGACTGTTGTGACGACATTCATGACGACATTGTTGCCCGCCTGCAGCTTGCCCAAGCCAGTCGATGTGAACTCGATATTCGCCGTCTGCCCACTGCACGTGGCCGTGTAATCGGTGCCTTCGGTGAAACCGTCGACGGTAATCGACTTACAGGTCAGCCTAGGATCCAAGCTATCGGTGATGGTGAATGACCGATAGGTGTCGTCGGCAGCCTTGGGCGGGACTGGTGCGGTAATTGTCCAGGTCACGTCGCTACCGAGAACAAGCTTCGTCGGGGCAGAGATTTCCTTGGTCGGCGTCGTCGAGTTGGTCTTGTTCTTCGGATAGACGTTGACATCATAGAGCCATTTGCCGCCCGACTGCGGAAGCGGCAGAGTGACGAGGAAGGGCTGCGCAGGCGAGACAACATTGTTCGGGCCCGGATCGGTTTCCTCGACCTTGTAGTAGCCGTGGGGAAGCGACTGAGTGATCGTACCGTCAGCGCCAGTCACTACTGTGATCGGGTCGCCGAAGGTGTAGCCGTTCGCCTCCGTGACGTTGTCGATGGTAGCCCCGTCGATGAGGTTCCAGCCCGCTTCGGTATCGAGATCGATCGGTTGACCGTTCCGAGTCTCGACCGGAGTAATTGTGAACTCGACGCCGGCGAGCGGGGTGCCTAAGCTCGATGGGTCATCGATCTTTGTGCCGTCGCCACGGGGGCCCTGATCTCCGTCATACTTGTTGATCCTCAACGAAGACGGTGTGTCCGGGTTGATGTTTCCCGCTGCTTCAGCCGCAGGCGCATTGATGCTGACGCCGACCAGGCTGAGCGCAGCTGCTGCGGCGAGCGTGGGAATCCACCTCATCCGCTTGAACAGATTCACTTTCATGAGTGGTTGTTCCTTTCGGTGTTTTCGTAGATCACGAAGTCGCGGTTGCGTTGCACAGGTGAGCTGAGGTTCATCTCAGCCATGCACCGGTCAGGTGCAGAGATGGGTGGTCAACTCCTTCCGTGCCTGCGTCGGCGATTGAGCCAATAGGCTCCCGCCCCACAGCCGAGGAGCATTGCCGCCCCGGCGATGACGAAACCGATCGTTCCGGTGCCGCCGGTGAGTGGCAGCTGAGGCGAATCGGCCTGGGGGTTGACGAACGGTGCATCGAACTGGTGGTCGAGCCGTTCGCGGGAAATGGTGAAGTCATGTTCGGTCTCGTCGAGCACGTATCCGGCCGGGGCTCGCGTCTCCACGAGGGTGTAGCCACCCCAATCAAGACCCTCGACACGGAACGCGCCGACAGCTGGGTCGCGGTCGCGCCCCGTGCAGCCGTCAGCCGACGCAGCGACACAGTCATCGAGGGCGATCTCGGTGCCGTCGCCGTCGCGGATGACCCATTCGGAGTCGTCGAGGGCGTCACCGCTGGCGTTCGTCTTCTTCCAGGACACGGTTCCCGGGGAGTCCTCGTTCGTCACGGTGCACACGGCGCTCTGTCCCGCCGCGATCGCTACGGTCTTCGTCGAATCGTTGTATGTCCCGCCGGTGCAGGCGATCGACCTCTGGGTATAGCCGACCTGGCTGTCCTCGGAGATGACGAACGATCCCGTGGGAACGAATTTCTTCTCACCCGAGTTAAAGGTGAGTCGGGTCTCGCCGCTCGGCGTGGCGAAGAGCTTCTGGTTCCAATCGGCGGCCGCGAGGGTTCCGCCGTTGTCGTTGTCGACGTTCTTCACGATCGTCAACGACTGGCATTCGACGGTGTTCGTCACCGAGTACGTGTTCGACGTATTCGGAAGCTGAGTGCTGAAATTGTCCGTCAACGGCACAGAGCCGGTGATTCCCGGACCCGATATCGTCTTCGACTTGAGCGTGCAGCCGGGGAACTTCTGCTGATCGATCGTCGTCGTCTCGCCGATCTTCACGGAGTCGCCGACGGCGAACCCGGTCCGGCGTTGACCAAAGGAAGGGCTGCCCGAAGGTGATCCTGCGGGATCGAGAATCAGCGCAGCACTGATGCCGTCGGGTTGACTGCCGTTGGGATATTCCTGACCGTTGACGTTCCACGTCTTGTTGACGGTGACGTCCGCACTGCGTTTCTTGTTGACGTACCCGCAGTCGACTTGGTCACCGGGCTGAATCGCGGAGGACAGCGTCTGCTCGCTGGCACTATTGAGTGTTACGGTCGTCGATGTCCCGTCGAGACGTGTGATTTTGCATGAGGCGCTGACGAACTCAAAACCGGACTGCTGCTGTTCGAGCACCGCGAGATTGGCGCGGGCGGTGGGGTCATTGAAATTGAGAGACCATTTCGCGTTGCCGTCCGTGCCGGTCTGCTGCGTATTCGCCGTAGGCGCCTGGGAGACGGTGCCGGAGGTCGCAGTCGCTCTCGCTCCGACCGTCCAGCCGGAAGCATTCTGCTGATTGCTGCCGTCGGCATTCTGCGTCTGCTTGTTGACGGTGACGTTCGCTGTCAGTGGCGAATTGACGAACCGGCAGATGATCTCGTTGCCGGTCGCCGGAATAGTGAAGGTCCGCGACGTGCCGGTGCCCGAGATGTTGATCGGGGCCCCGTCAGCCGTGCAGCTGTAGCTCGAGGCGTACCGCGCCAGGTCCGTGGTCCCCGAAGCGGCCTCGCTGATCGAGATAGAGGTGCCACGTGCGACAGGGAGAGGGCCTACTCGCTGCGATTGCACGCCGTTGGACGAGCCCGTCGTCGTCGCAGTACCGAGCAAGTTCGACCCGGAGTTGAGCGAGAGGACGAACTGGTCACCGGAGCTGACGCGGTTCTTGACGTCTTTCTCGATCGTGATCGTGGCCGGCGAGGAGCAGGAGGCAAGGTCGGTCGTCGGAGCACTCGAAGTCACGGTGCGTGGATTGGTGAAGTTGGGCATGTCAAAGGCTGTCACAGTGGTGCCGCCGCCGAGGTATGCCCGGCCCTGGGCGTCGAAGGCGATACCGTTGATGCCGGACAATGTGGTCACACTGCGGGAACCGGCCGCGGCTATTTGGCCGCCGTTCGCGGCGGCGAGCGTATCGTTCGTCACACTGTAGATCGTCGTCGACGTGCCGATTCCGCGGGCGATGAAGAGATTGCCTTGAGCGTCGAAGGCGATGTCGCCGTTGGAGGCGGCTGCGCCGACGGAAGTGTCGACGAAACCGAGATAACTGAAGGCGCCGGTCGACGGAGTGAAGCGCCACAGTTTGAACTGGCGGGAGTCGGCCGTGTACCCGCCGAAGAAGTAGTTGCCGTTCGACAGGTCGACGGCACCGGCGGTCAGCTGACCGTTGTAGCTGCCGTTGGCCGCGAGCGAAGTATCGTACGAGTTGCCGATCCGGCCCCATGTGTCGGTGGCATTGTTGAAGGCGTAGATGTTCGCGGTCCTGGTGGTACCGGTGCGGTCGTAGGCGTAGACGGTGCCGCCGGATGACACTCCGACTCCGTTCATATGTGTGACACCGCCTGCCGGGGGAGCACCGAGGTTCGTGACGGTGGCGGTGCCGGTGCCCGACCACGAGATGTGCTGCAACTGGCCGGGAGAGCTCACTGAGTAGACATTGCCCGGGGTACAGGCGATAAGGGCCTGTCGGTCGACCCTGGGCGGGGCCTGTGATTCCGTCGGCTCCGGCGTAGTGGTCTCACTGGGTACGGGGGCAGACTCTTCGCCCCCGTTATCGGTGAGGCCGCCTTCGGGCTGCTCATTCGGTGATGCGCTCTCAGTCGAGGTGGGAGTCTCACTCTTCGACTCCGGTCCCGAGCCGAGCCCCGAGGCCGCCGATTCTGATGACTGTGTTTGAGCAGCGCGCGCCGCATCGGGCGCAGTGAGGATTCCGCTCATCGCCAAGACGAGCAGAAGCACGACGACAGCGCAGAGCGCCGCTCGGCCACGCGGTGCGCTGCTCGACTTCCGCTGGGGATTCGCGGGGAATATGGGCTGGGCTGACGCCATATCGGTCCTCAATCGTGATACTGCTGGGTGCTGCACAGTGAATCGAAGAGTGAGAGGAAGTTGGGGATGATGCGATGCGCTGGGTTGCTGACATCGAAAGTTCTCTTCGTACCGTCCGCGGTTAATCTACTATGCAGTTGCTTGATTTATGTCACGAATTCATAACATTCACAATATTCCCTGTGATTCGGCTGACTTTTCAGTGGACTCAAAGGGTATGCAGTCGCGATCGACGACCTTGCTGACGCTGGTTTCGGCGTCTGCCCCCAATTGGCCGGTCAACCGATCAGATGGGAGTGTCGGCACGTCGAGCGATGGTCCGCATACGGCAATGGAACGAGCGCAGATGGACAAATGAGATCGCGCCCATTCGAGGGTCACTCGTCGGTCATTAGCGGTACACGGCGTTTGCGCTTCCTAGGGAGGCGTCTTACACCCGCGCCACCGCCTCGACGGCGGCCGCGACAGCGGGAGCCACCCGCTCGTCGAGAGCTCCAGGGACGATGTAGTCCGGTGCGAGCTCTTCACCGACGAGCGCGGCGATCGCACTCGCGGCGGCGAGCTTCATCTCCTCGGTGATGTACGTGGCATCGGCGTCGAGCGCCCCGCGGAAGACCCCGGGGAAGGCGAGGACGTTGTTGATCTGGTTCGGGAAGTCGCTGCGACCGGTGGCGACGACCGTGGCGTACCGGGCGGCGACGTCGGGGGCGACCTCGGGGTTGGGGTTCGAGAGGGCGAAGATGATCGCGTCGTCGGCCATCGTCGAGAGCAGCTCCGGGTCGATCGTGCCGGATGAGAGCCCGATGAACACGTCGGCTCCATCGAGCGCCGTCTCCACTCCCCCGCTGATCCCCCGCGGATTCGAGTCCGCGGCGATCGCCTGCTTCGTCGGGGTGAGATCGCTGCGCCCGGATTCGACGACGCCCTTCGAATCGAGGACGACGATGTCGGAGACACCCGCCTCGTGGAGGATCTTCGTCACGGCGACGCCTGCGGCGCCGGAACCGGAGATGACGACCTTGAGGTCGGTGATGTCCTTGCCGACGACGCGAGCGGCGTTCATCAGCGCGGCGAGGACGACGATCGCGGTCCCGTGCTGGTCGTCGTGCATGACGGGGATGTCGAGGGCGGCCTTGACCCGGTCCTCGATCTCGAAGCACCGCGGCGCGGAGATGTCCTCGAGGTTGATCGCGCCGAAAGTGGGGGAGATCCGCACGATCGTGTCGACGATCGCGTCGACGTCGTTGGTGTCGATGACGATGGGGATCGCGTTGAGCCCGGAGAAGCGCTTGAACAGGGCGCACTTGCCCTCCATGACGGGCAGGGACGCACTCGCGCCGATGTCGCCGAGGCCGAGGACGGCAGAGCCGTCGGAGATCACCGCGACGAGGCGCCCGGTCCACGTCAGCTCCTTCGCCCGTTCGGGTTCCTCGGCGATCGCGGTGCAGACGCGGGCGACGCCGGGGGTGTAGGCGATCGAGAGGTCGCGTTGGGTCTCGAGCGGGCGGGAGAGTTCGACGGCGAGCTTGCCGTGGTGGTGCCCGGCGAAGATCTCGTCGTCGGTGATGGCGGCGGCCGGAGCCTGTCCCTTGTCGTCAGCGGTCGGTGTCGTCATCGATGATCCTCGTCGTCAGTGGGGACGGACCGCCTCGGCGGCCGTCGTCGTGGTCTCAAATCGCAGGTCGGACCGGTGTGGCGGCCGGACGCAGGTGCGGTCGCCGCAGGGTGGCCGGTGACGCCGCGCGAATCCCGTCGACCCGGGTGTGGGTCGGACGATCGCGCGTTCCACGACCGGCCCGCCGGCGGCGGGCGCGGACCTCCTGGGTCGGTCGTCGTGCCAGCATAACCCATGGATCGGACGCGAAGGTGTCCCTGCTCACCTCGCCGAGGCGGCCTGCCCGTTCCGTGCGCACCTGGGCTCTCCGCCCGGCTCGCTTCCGCGGTCGCGGCCCGATCCGCAATCACCCCCGGCAGCCCACAGCCCGAGTCGAACCGAGGCTTACCGCTCGGTCTCAGAGCGTGATGCTCGACCCGTCGGGAAGGATCCGCCGGAGCATGTCGGCCATCGTCACAGCCCCGAGAATGCGCTCGCCCTGGGTGACGACGGCGAGCTGCTCAGCCTCGTCGCGCATGAGGGTGAGCGCCTCGTGGACGGGCAGCCCGGCGTCGAGGACGAGGCAGTCGCGGGTGAACTCCTCGATCCCGTGGTCGGCGGGCACGAGGAGCACGTCACGGACGTGGACGACCCCCGGCGCCGTCCCCGCTCGATCGACGAGGATGCGCATGTGCTCGGACTGCGCAGCGAGATCGCGCACCTCGCCGGCCGTCGCCGTCTCCGGCACCGAGGTCAGCGCGGGCGTCCCGCCGGGCAGCAGGCTGCCCACGCTCATCCGCTGGAGTTCGAAGACATGGGTGAGCTGCTCGCGGTAGGCGTCGTCGAGTTCACCGGCGGCCGCCGAGTGCTCGACGAGCTGCCGGATCGTGTCGATGTCCTGCCCACCGAGGGCCCGCGATTCCGCGGGCGTGTATCCGCTCGCGGAGACGAGTCTGTTGGCGACGCCGTTGACCCACACGAGCAGGGGTCGCAGCAGCCATGCGAGGGCTCGGGCCGGCAGAGCGACGATCGTCGCTGCGAGCTCCGGGTGGGCGATGGCCCACGACTTCGGCGCCATCTCGCCGATGACGAGGTGGAGGAAGGTGACGAAGAGGAGGGAGAGGACGAAGGCGGCCGAGTCGGCCAGCCAGAACGGTGCGCCCACCGCGCTGAAGATCGGGGCCAGCCATGCGTCGACGGCGGGCTTGGTGATCGCACCGAGGGCGAAGGTGCAGATCGTGATCCCGAACTGCGCCACGGCGAGCATGATCGTCAGCTCGTTCATTCCGCGCAGCGCCGCCCGAGCGGGTGCCGACGTCGATGCCTGCTCCTCGAGACGATGGCGGCGGGCTGCGAGCAGAGAGAACTCGATGATGACGAAGAACGCGCTGAGCACGATGAGCGCGGCGGTGCCGACGATGACGAAGAGCGGTGAGCCGGTCATCGGTCGCTCCCTTCCTCGTAATCGATGTCCCCGTCAACGACGCCACCAGGGACAGGTCCGGAGTCGACCCCGCGTTCGGCAGCGGGGTCCCCGGCGGCGGAGCCGTCCACGTCGGAGGCGTCCGTGTCCGAGCCATTGCCTGTGGTCTCGATGAGCGTCACCCGCATCTGCCCCGGCACGCGGCGGTCGACGGTGAGCACCTCGACATCGAGTTCGCGTTCGACGGGATCGTCGGAGAGGAGGTCGGACGCCTCGGCGAGGACGGGCACCCTGACGCGGTCGCCCGCCTCGGGGAACCCGCCGCTCGTGGCGATGACGAGCCCTGCAAGCGTCTCGAAGTCGCCTTCGGGAAGGTCGTAGCCAACGATGCGGCGCACCTCGTCGAGCGGCATGCCTCCGTCGGCCATCCAGGTCCGCGGGGCCTCTTCGACCATCGCGGTGGGTCTCTCCTCGTCGTGTTCGTCGGTGATCTCGCCGACGAGTTCCTCGGCGATGTCCTCGGTCGTGAGGATTCCGGCGAGGTCGCCGTACTCGTCGATGACGCAGGCGAGCTGCGAATCGCCGCGGTTCATCTCCGCGAGCGCATCGGGCAGTGCCATGAGGGTGGGGACGACGACGGGCGGACGCATGATCGTCGTCACCGGAGCGTCCATCGGCTCACGCGTGCGCAGGAGGTCGACGAGCTCGACGACTCCGACCGGCGCCTCGGTCTCGTCGAGGACCGGGTAGCGGCTGTGCGCGTGGGCCATGAGCTCGCGCAGCTCCCCGAGGGTGACCTCGTGGTCGACCGTGGCCACACGGGAGCCGGGGATCATCGCGTGCTCGACGTCGGCGTCGGGGAACTCGAGCACTCGGTCGATGAGGAGCGAGAGGTCGGCGGGCAGGTCGCCGGTCTGCCGTGACTCCTCGATGACGCGGCGGAGTTCGTCGGCGGACACGCTCGGGTCGACGTCGTGGACGGGTTCGACGCGCAACAGCCTGAGGAAGAGGTTCGCGGCGACGTCGAAGATCGCGATGAGCCAGCCGAAGACGGCGAGGTAGATCTGCGTCGACCGGGCGAGGGCGAGCGCGAGGGTCTCGGGGGCGGCGATCGCGAGGTTCTTCGGATAGAGCTCGCCGAAGACCATCTGCACGATCGTCGCGACGAGGAGCACGCCGACGGTCGTCACGGCGACGGTGACCGCCGGCGGGATGTCGAGTCCCCCGAGGAGCGCGCCGAGCGACTGGCCGATCATCGGTTCGGCGACGTAGCCGACGAGCAGACCGGTGACGGTGATGCCCAGCTGCGCGCCGGAGAGCATGAACGATGTGCGTTTGGTGACGGCGAGCGCCCGCTTGGCGGCGGGGTCCCCGGTCTCCGCGCGGGCTGCGAGCCGCGAGCGGTCGACGGACATGTACGCGAATTCCTGGGCGACGAAGTACCCGTTCGCGGCGATGATGATGAGGACGAGGACGCAGCCGATCGCCAGCATCAGGAGTTCGGAGCCCATGGGGCGCTCACCCCCGCCCCGGCCGGCCGATCAGAGGCGCGACGATGCGCGCTCAGTTCACAAATCCAACAGTCGCCGGGGTCGTCGGACGACGACCCCATATCCGCGGTGGTTCCCACGTGCGGCTTCACTCCATTTCGGTTCTTGAAAAGTCAACTCTCCCCAGCGTACCAAGTTCCCCTGACGCGACAGGATTCTCACATCATCCTGCGTGGGACTTCTCAGCATCGATGTCGCCGAGGCGGCCGTCCGTCTCGTCGGCGAGCTCCCGCAGGTAGGTGCTGAATCCTCCGTGGCAGCGACCGAGCATCCGCGCCGAGGTGACGACCCGGCAGTCGTCGGTCCGCCGGATGGTGCCCCCGACCGCGGTCACGGCGTGGACCATCGCGACGTCCTCGCCGAGGCGCAGCGGCGGACATCCGCCGATCCGTACGAAGTGGGAGCCCCGGATCCCGAGGTTCGCTCCGAACACGTGGTCGTGTCCCTCGCCGAGGTGGTGCGCGGCGAACCATGCCTCGATGAGGTCGTCGTTGCCGACGTCGGCCCGGGGTTCGACGGTGCCGACGACACAGTCCGCGCCCTGTCCGGCATGGTCGAGGTGCGCGGTGATCCAGTTCTCGGGCACCCGGGTGTCCGCGTCGGTGAAGACGAGCCACGTGCGCTCGAGCACAGCCTCGTCGGCATTGACCGCGGCGATCGCATCGAGTGCCGCCTGTGCCCCGGCGTCGCGGGCGCGGCCGACGTTGCCGAAGGGCACGGTCATAGGAGTGACGACGGGGTGCCTGGCGGCGAAGCGCTCGATGAGGTCGGCGGTGCCGTCGGCGCATCTGTCGGCGACGGCGATGATCTGCACAGAGGACAGGGGGCTCGCGGCCTCGACGGCGGCGACGAGCGCGGTGAGGCAGCCGAGGATCTCCGCTTCCTCGTTGTGGGCGGGAACGACGACGGCGACGTGGTCGATCATCACGCCTCCTCCCCTCCGACGCGCACCGTGCGGGAGACGTGGAGGACGTCGAGCCGGTACTCGCCGACATCGTGGTGGAGGCGAAGGGCATCCGGCCAGCGGTCGAGGCAGATCGCGTGGACCTGCGCGGCGTCGAGCGGCCAGTCCTCGATCTCCCCGGTCCAGTGGCAGAGGACGAGGATGAAGTCGTCGCGGGTCGACTCCGCGATCTGGTCGAGGGTCTGCTCGAGCTGCACGGGTGTGAGGTAGTAGCCGGTCTCGGCGAGGACAACGGCGTCGAAGCGGCCTGCCGGCCAATCGTCGGGCAGGGTGCCGTGGACGAAGTCGATGCCGTGCCCGGAATGCCGGCGACGCGCCTCGGCGAGCGCTGCGGAACTCGCGTCGACCGCGGTGACGTGGTCGGCGACCTCGGCGAGGGCACGGCTGAGCTCGCCGATCGAGCAGCCGATCTCGAGGATGTGGTCGAACCGTCCCTCCGGCAGGGCAGCGATGAGGGCGCGGCGTTTGGCGATCTCGTAGGCCGAGGTGCGCACCTCCCACGGGTCGGGTCGCTCGGTGTGGACGCGATCGAAGACCGCCTCGGCGGTGCGGGCATCGTTCGTCTCCCGCACCCGACCGGTTCCGGTGTGGTCGTCGGCGGATCCGAACCGGGTGACGGCGAACGTGTCCCCGCCGCGGGCGAAGTGGGCGAGGAACTCTGCCGGGAGGATCGCCTCGTCGCCGGGCCGGTCCGACAGCGGTCGGATCTGCGAGGGATAGTGCGGCCACAGTGCCCGCCGGTCGAGGCCCGCCGGATCGGGGAGGAACTCCCACTCCCGCCACGCACGGTCGGCGGGGTCGGCCCAATGCCAGTACCAGATGGGGAACTCGAGCACCGTCGCCGACCGCCGTCGGCCGACCTCGAGGGCCGCCCGCCCGAGGGTCTCGTGGTCGCCGTGGCCGTCACGGCTGTACGGGGCGACGATCGTCACCGGGGCGGGCAGGGCGGCGACGGCGGCGTCCACCTCGGCGAGGATCTCCTCATACCGGGCCGGAAGCCCACCGTCGCCGAGGTCGAGGTACCGCGCCGTGATCGACCCTCCCAGCCCGGTGAGGGCGGAGTCGAACTCCGCGAGGCGGATCTCCCGCAGCTGCGCGGGGGTGTGCGTCGGGGACTGCGGGTGGGAGTTCTCCCCGGCCGTACACAGAAGGACGTCGACCTCACGGCCCTCCGCGCCGAGGCGGGTGAGCAGTCCCGGACAGCCGAGGGCCTCGTCGTCGGGGTGGGCGAGGAGGACGACGACGGACCCGCCCGGCAGGGTGTCCGGCGCGAACAGGGGCAGCTCGGCGACCCCGGCTTCCGTCCACGCGTCCTCCGGGGTCGTCTCGTCGAGGTGGGTGAAGGTCATCGTGGTGTCGCGTCAGCGACGATCGCTTCGCCGAGGGAGGCTTCGTCGCGGGGTCCGTGGTGCTGGCTGAGGTAGACGGTGAGGTCGGCGTCGGCCTTCGCGAACTCCCGGTCGCCGGTGAGCGCTGCGGGACCGGCGAGTTCGCGGCTGAGCTCCTGGATGCGCTGGCACGCGCGGTAGACGATGGTGCGCACCCGCAGGGCCTGGGTCCACGAGTCGTCGTGGGAGTCGATGTCACCGCTGCCGGCGAGCTGAGCGGCGTGGGCGAGGACCGTGCGGGCGGCCGTGATCTCCGTGTCGATCTGTCCCAGCGTCATCGCCCCCAGGGGTGAGGGCTGGGGCCGGCCGAAGTGGCGCTGGGCTGCGTTGCGGGCGAGCCCGAGCGCACCGCCGAACCAGCAGGCCGCGACGCGGATGCCGCCCCACGCGAAACCGGGCCGCTGCAGATACCACTCGGGCGGGCCGACTGCGGTGGCACGCGCGCCGTCGAAGACGATGGGGCCGCTGGGGATCTCGGCGAGCCCGAGGGCCGGCCAGTCCGCCTCGGCGGGGTGGACCCCGGGTCCGGTGAGGTCGACGGCCACGATCTGCCGGGCCTCACCGAGGCGGACGGAGACGATGGCGTGGGTGAGCTCGGTCGCGAGCGAACACCAGGCCTTCTCCCCGTGGAGGACGAGCGTGCCGTCGGCCGTAGGGGTCGCGGTGACGACTCTGCCGGGGATCTCGGCGGCGAAGACGCCCCAGGAGGTGTCGGGCGCCGGGGTGGGGTGTCCCGCCTCGGCGAGGATGCCGAGGGCGTCGATGTGGGGTTCGAGCATGCGGGCGACGGCGACATCAGCGGAGGCGATCGCGGTGAGCGCATCCCACTGCTTGAGCGCCGAGGAGGTGCCGGTGAGGTTCCAGAACCCCTGGAGTGCTGCGAGCCGCGTGGTCAGTGGCGCGGTGCTCGTGACGAGTTTGAGGAATTCGTCCTCATGGGGCGAATCGGTGCCCGGCCGGTACCAGGGCTTGGTGAGTTCGGTGAGGGCTCCGACGAGCGGTGTGTGCATGGGCGGGACTCATCCCTTCGATCGGTGGGGCGGGTCCGGGGTCGGCAGGTCAGCCTGCAGCCGCGGGGCCGGCGGAGTGAGACGGCGTCAGCGCGCGGGGGTCACAGCCTGATCGCGCGGGGACCGGATCGTCTCCTCACGCATCCTTGGTCGCGCGGATGCGTTCGATGAGGTCGTCGAGGCCGTCATCGAACTCGCGGTCGGAGTGGTCTTCGGCGAGCATGTCCTGGAGCCGGTTGAGGGTCGGGTAGTTGCCGAGGCTCTCGCCGCCCTCGCCCCCGTCGGCGTCCTCGTCGATCTCGGAGGCGATGTCGATGCCGAGTGCTGAGACCTCGAGGACGAGGTGACCGAGGAGGAAGCTCGTGAAGGCCTTGTAGGCGTCGACGACGCGGTCGTCGGAGAAGCCGTAGTCCTGGAGGGTGGAGAGGAAGTAGTCGACCCAGCGCACGCTGCGCAGCGGCGGGCGCAGCCACGGCGCCTCCGGGGGTTGGGTGATCATGAGCGGGAACATCCGCGGATGGCTGAGCGCGAGGTCGCGCATCGCGTTCGCGACGAACCGCAGATACGCCTCCCATGATGCGGGCTGCTCCTGCATCAGCTCGTCGTCGAAGAGATCGTCGATGAGCTCATCGACGGCCAGCGAGACGAGCTCTTCGCGTCCCGAGACATAGTTGTACAGGGCCATTGCCTCCACCTCGAGCGACATCCCCAGTCTGCGCATGGACAGCGATTGCACACCGAACTCATCGATGAAGGCAATCGCTGCCCGGACGATGTCCTCTTGGCGCAAGCGCTGACGGGCCATTACTACTCCTGGAATCACTGATCTCGGCTGGGGAGGCGTCGGCCTCCCCGACCGCGATCTGTCGCGAGGTCCTCGTTCGTGCCCGAACCGTCGGACCGGCGTCGGCGGCGGGCGCGTTCACTGCCCAGTTTAGTGCACTGAACGCGCCCGCCGGGATGACCTGCGACCAAGTGTTCACAGGTCAGCGACTCACGCGTTGGTCGCGCGCGAACGACCGGTGATCAGTCCCCAGATGAGGAGGACGATGATCGAACCGCCGATGGCGCACAGCCACGTCGAGAGCGAGAAGAACGCGTTCATCTCAGCGCCGAAGATCAGGCCGCCGAGCCAGCCGCCGACCAGGGCGCCGATGACGCCGAGGATGAGGGTGGCGATCCAGCCGCCGCCCTGCCGACCGGGCAGGATGGCCTTGGCGATGGCACCGGCGATGAGGCCGAGAATGAGATAAGCGATGAAACCCATAAGTAACTTCCTTCAACTGCATAATGGGATCCGGTGGGCCTCTGAGTCCGCCGCGACCGTTTCGGTCGCTCGTGCTCACAGGAGTCGCGGATCAGCGGCCTGGCCTTGGTTTCCAGGGCCAGGAGATCAGCGCGGAGACAAGCCGCCTCGCTGCTTTCTTACACTGTAATCCCACTGGGATCCCAATGCCAACAAAAGCCATGAGACCGCCGCGAGAAGGCGATTCACCGGCAAGTCGACCAGGGTTCATTTTTTCGGCTTTACGACGTAAAGTAGAGGGCGGTATTCTCGTCGCGAACAGGCAGCGCCTCCCGGTGCGCCCGGCCCCGAGAATCGCGGCAGCCGTCCGGCCGTCGCTGAGAGATCATCGTGTCCACAGAATCACAGCGCCACAGGTTCCTTGTCGTCGCCAACCGTCTGCCCTGCCAGCGGGCCGCCGACGCCTGGCGGTCCTCTCCCGGCGGTCTCGTCTCCGCCCTCTCCCCCGTCGCCCAGCGCCACGGCGGCGCGTGGGTCGGCTGGTCCGGCGTCGCCGACGACGAGACCGAACCCGAGCAGCAGTCCGACATGGCGCTCATCCCCGTGCGGCTGAGCGCAGACGAGGTCGAATCCCATTACGAAGGGTTCGCCAACAGCACGATCTGGCCGCTCTATCACGACCATGTCGTCGCCCCGCAGTTCAAGCGGTCATGGTGGGAGGCCCACCAGCGGGTCAACCGTCGCTTCGCCGAGGAGGTCGCCACCTCGGCGGCACCCGATGCGCTCGTGTGGGTCCATGACTATCAGCTCCAGCTCGTTCCCGGACTCGTCCGCTCGATGCGCTCCGATGTGCGCCTCGGGTACTTCTCGCACATCCCGTTCCCGCCCGTCGAGCTCTTCGCGCAGCTGCCATGGCGGACCGAGGTGCTCTCGGGCATCCTCGGCGCCGACGTCATCGGCTTCCAACGGCAGGCCGACGTCGAGAACTTCATCGCCGCGTGCACCCGCATCCTCGGCGTCGACCCGCGCGAGGACGGCACCATCGTCGGCGCCTATCCGGTCTCCGTCGACTCCGAGCACATCGGCACGCTCGCGAAGAGCGCCGTGCGCGACGGGGCACCGTCCCGGATCCGGTCCGAGCTCGGCGATCCGGAGACCGTGCTCCTCGGCATCGACCGACTCGACCACACGAAGGGGATCCTCGAGCGGCTGCTCGCCGTCGAGGAGCTCTTCGACGACGGCACCCTCGACCCGGCGACGACACGGTTCGTCCAGATCGCCGTGCCCTCACGCGAGGCGATCCCGGCCTACCGTCAGCTGCGCGCCGACGTCGAGCGGACGGTGGGGCGGATCAACGGGAAGTTCGGCGGCCTCGGCGGGGCGAGCATCCACTACCTCCACCGCGAGTACCCGTTCGACGACGTCGTCAAGTGGTACCTCACCGCCGATGTCCTGCTCGCGACCTCGCTGCGCGACGGGATGAACCTCGTCGCCAAGGAATACGTCGCCGCCCGGCGCGGCCGCGGCGGGGTGCTCGTCCTCTCGGAGTTCGCCGGTGCCGCCGATGAGCTCACCGAGGCCCTCATCGTCAACCCGCATGACCGCGATGCGCTCAAGGACGCGATCGCCGAGGCGGTGGCGACGGAGGCGGCGAGCGCGCACTCGCGCATCGAGGCGATGGCGACGACGGTGGCAGATCACAGTCTCTGCCGGTGGGCCACCCGGTTCCTCGACGACCTCGAGGCCGCGGTCCACGAGACCCCCGGAGCCCTGCCGAGGCTGAGCGCCCTGCAGTGAGGGGCAGGCAGTGACGCGCCGACGGTGACCTGCCGCCGCGCTGCCGGTCCTCTCCGCGCGCCCCTACGCCCAGCGGTACTCGTACTCGGGGCGGCCCGGGGTGCCGTGCCGGGGCTGCTTGACCGCCTGCCGGGTGGTCACGAGGTGTTCGAGGTAGCGACGGACCGTGACCCGGGAGAGGTCGAGCTCCCGCCCCACCTCGGTCGCCGACACCGGTGCCGGTGCCTCCCGCACCGCCGCCGAGACCGTCTCGAGCGTCTCCTCGATGAGACCCTTGGGCAGGCGGCCCGGGGCGACCGACCGGAGGGCGCTGAGCGCGCTGTCGACCGATTCCTGCGTCGCGAGCTCCCCTCCCCCGCTCAGGCCCTGCCGGAACGCCCGCTGGTTCTCGAGCTTCTCCCGGAACGCGGCGAACGCGAACGGTTTGATGAGGTACTGCGTGATCCCCACCGCGATCGCCGAGCGGATCACCGGCAGATGCCGCACCGCGGTGATCGCGATGATGTCGACCCCGGTGTTCCGGCTCGTCATCCGCTTGGCCACCTCCAGCCCGTGGGCGTCGACGAGGTTCATGTCGAGGAGGACGAGGTCGACCGGCCTGCCCTCCGCGGTCAACGCGTCGAAGCGCTCGAGTGCCGCAGTCCCGCCGAGGCTGATCCCGGCCACCGTGAAGCCGGGGATCCGCCGGACGAAGTCCGCGTGGGCCTCTACCGCCATCGGGTCGTCCTCGACGATGAGGACCCGCAGGTCGTTCTTCTCAGCGGCCATCCGTGCGCTCCCGCCCCTTCCCTGTCCCTGTCTCTGTCTCTGTCTCTGTATCTGTCTCCGTCGTCGCCTCATCTCCCCCGCCGAGGCGATCGTTCCCTGCCGCCGGATCGTCGGCCCGTGTCACCGGCAGCGTCACCGTGACGATCGCCCCTCCGTCGGATTCAACCGTGAGCTGTCCGCCGAGGCGGGCGACCGCTTGCCGGACGAGCGCGAGGCCGAAGCCGCGCCCGCCGGGGTGCGCGGCCTCGGCTTTGCCTGTGGCACCGAGGCGGAGCATCGCCTCGATCTCCGTCTCGTCGATTCCGGCACCGGAGTCGGCGATGGTGATGATGAGCTCGCCGTCGGCGGCGACGAAGTCCGCCCACACGTGCCGTTCCTCCGAGTCCGCGGCGGCGTCGAGGGCGTTGTCGATGAGGTTGCCGGCGATCGTGACGAGATCGCGGGCGTCGAGGCTGCCCGGCGGCAGCTCCCCGGTCGCGGAGACGGTGAGTTCGATGCCGCGTTCGTGGGCCTGGGCGGCCTTGCCGACCATGAGCGCGGTGATGAAGGGTTCGTCGAGGGAGCCGACGAAGGTGTCGGTGAGCCGCTGGGACTCCTGTTCGTCGCGGACGGCGAAGTCGACCGCCTCGGCGCTGCGCCCGAGCTCGATGAGCGTCGAGACGGTGTGCATGCGGTTGGCGTGCTCATGGGTCTGCGCGCGCAGCGCCTCGGAGAGGGTCCGCATCGTCTCGAGCTCACCGGTGAGTTCGGTGAGGTCCGTGCGGTCGCGCAGGGTGACGACGGTGCCGCTCGCCGCAGAAGCCTCCCCGTCCCGGGACACGCGAGCGTGAGGCTGTGCGGCCCGCTTCTGGTTGAGGACGAGGACACGATCGGCGGTGAGGTGGGTTTCGTCGACGGCGACCCGACCGGAGTCGAGGAGGTCACGGATCGAGGTCGGCAGGGCCACCTCGGCGAGGGGAACCGGCTCATCGTCGGTGGGACGGGGAAGGTCGAGGAGGGCGGCGGCCTCATCGTTGTAGAGGACGAGCTGTCCCCGGTCGTCGACGAGGATGAGGCCCTCACGGAGCGAATGGAGCGCGGAGTCGTAGAACGCGAAGAGCCGTTTGAGCTCCTCGGGCCCGTAGCCGAGGGTGACACGGCGGAGGTAGCGGCTGAGGATCCACGCGCCGAGCCCGCCGAGGGCGATGGCGACGGCGGCGATGATGAGGATCTGCGGCAGCGCCGCGGCGTGGGTGAGCGAGATCGTCTCCAGGGTGACGCCGACGGAGACCATCGCGGTGACTCCACCGGTGTCGTCGACGATGGGGACGATCGCCCGCACCGAGGGGCCGAGCGTGCCGACGTACTCCTCGGTCTCGGCCCGCCCGGTCAGGGCGGTGTCGATGCTGCCGATGTAGGGCCGGCCGATCTCGTCGGGATCCGGGTGGGTGTAGCGGGTGCGGTCGCGGTCCATGATCGTCACGAAGTCGACGTCGGCGGTGTCGACGACGGTCTGCGCGTACGGCTGGAGCCGGGCGGACGGGTCGGGGCCGGTCACCGCCTCGGCGACGAAGGGGTCGTTGGCCAGGGTCTCGGCGATGCTGAGGACCCGGTCCGCGGTCGCATCCCGCGCAGAGTCACGGGCGGTGAGGTAGCTCGTGACGCTGAGGACCGCGCACACGGCGACGATGAGGACGAGCTGGAGGACGAAGAGCCGCCGCGCCAAGGGCACCGACCGACGCCCGGACGTGCGTGATGTCGCCATCGTCTCTCCTTCCCACCGAGACAAGCTTCGCACGCCCGCCCGGCCATGAACACTATGAACGCAACCGTGACAGGCGTCACGGCCCTTGCCACTCTGGGTGAGCGAAAGACCCATCGATCACTCAATGAGGAGACAAGGCAATGCCGCCTGAGAACACGACCCCCGCGCCCACAGCGCAGACTCCTGCGAAGAAGCGGGACCGCACCCACTGGCTCTACATCATGGTCATCGTCGCCGTGGTCTCGGGCGCCGCGATCGGCCTCATCGCCCCTGAGGTCGGCATCGCGCTCAAGCCGCTGGGCACGGCGTTCATCGCGCTCATCAAGATGATCATCGCCCCGATCATCTTCTGCACGATCGTCCTCGGCGTCGGGTCGGTCGCGAAGGCCGCGACCGTCGGCAAGGTCGGGGGCCTGGCGATGATCTACTTCCTCTGCATGGCCACCCTGGCGCTCATCATCGGCCTCGTCGTCGGCAACCTCATCCACCCCGGCACCGGACTCCAGCTCAAGCCCTACGAGGATGCTGCCGGCGGGGAGGAGAACGCCACCGTCGTCTTCCTCCTCGGCCTCATCCCCGGGGACATCCCGGTGCTGCCGACCCTCGTCCTCGCGCTCCTCGTCGGGTTCGCCCTGCAGTCGATGGGCAAGGCGGGCGAACCGGTCATCACCGGCATTCGCCACATCCAGGCCGTCGTCTTCAAGCTCATGATGATGATCATGTGGGCAGCCCCCGTCGGCGCGTTCGGTGCGATCGCCGCGGTCGTCGGCGCCACCGGGTGGGCGGCGATCGGGTCGATGGCCGTGCTCATGGGTGCCTTCTACCTCACGTGCGCCCTCTTCATCGTCATCGTCCTCGGCGGTCTGCTCAAGATCGTCACCGGACTCAACATCTTCCTCCTCATGAAGTACCTCGCCCGCGAGTACCTGCTCATCTTCTCGACCTCGTCCTCGGAGTCGGCGCTGCCGCGGCTGCTCGCGAAGATGGAGCATGCCGGGGTCTCGAAGCCGGTCGTCGGCATCACCGTGCCCACCGGGTACTCGTTCAACCTCGACGGGACCGCGATCTACCTGACGATGGCCGCGCTCTTCGTCTCGAGTGCGATGGGCATGCCGATGGACCTTGGGCAGCAGATCTCGCTCCTCGTCTTCATGATCATCGCCTCGAAGGGGGCAGCCGGTGTCACCGGCGCCGGACTCGCCACCCTCGCCGCAGGCCTCCAGGCGCACCGGCCCGAGCTGCTTGACGGCATGGGCGTCATCGTCGGCATCGACAAGTTCATGTCCGAGGCCCGCGCGCTGACGAACTTCACCGGCAACGCCGTGGCCACCCTGCTCATCGGCCGGTGGACGAAGGAGCTCGACCTCGACCAGGCGCGGGCGGCACTGAACGGGTCGAGTCCCTTCGACGAGCTCAGCCTCGACCCGGAGAACCACGGCGGGACCGTCGAATCGCCCGAGGTGGAGGCACCGGAGTCCGGGTCACCGCAGTCCGAGGCACCGGCGTCCGGGGCACCGGCAACGCTGTCGCGGACGTGAGGCTGTCGCGCCCGCAACGCTATCGCGGACGTGAGCGCGAGGTGACGGCGGACTGAACTGTGAGAGACCCGGCGGGGCGGAGGCGCGATTGCGTCTCCGCCCCCGTCGTGTTCGCTCCCTTTGCCCTGCCGGTGGCGATAGAGTTTGAGGTGCGTCAGTGAGCCTCTCACCTCCCCTTCCACCAGGATCTCGTCCGTGGTCGGCGATGAGGCTGCGAGCCCGGGCGGAGCCGATGGTCGTCGGGTTCACGGATCCGGCTCACCGACGTGAAGAATCGAAATGCGCTGAGAGGGGTACGGCGATGGTCAAGCTCAAGACGGTGGCATCGGCCCTGGGGTCGCTGGGAGACATCAACAAGGCTCGGGCTGCGTTCGACGACTCCTCCCGCAAGCTCGCCGACGAGCAGGCGTTCCCACCCGCCGACATCCGCCCCACGGCCAGCGACGCGCGGACGATTGCTCTGCGCGTCACCACTCCGACCGTGCCCGGGGAGGCGGCTGGGTCCGTGCCCGGCACGGCTCCGGCCGAACCCGCCGCGGCGGCGGACTCGAGCGTCAACGACCTCTTCGCCCTCGTCCATGTGCCCGCGACCGGTGACACGGCAGGATTCCTCGTCCTCAACCCGTCCGTCGAGATCGAATCCGGACGCAGCCTCGCCTCCCTCGTCGACGAGGGAGGATGGCCGGTCTTCGTCGCCATCGCCGAGGAGGTCTTCGGTGTCCGCGTCGACCATGTCGTCGAGCTCTCCGCCGAGGCGCTCGGCAACGTCATCGACGTCATCGGCCCCGTAGCCGTCTACGGCAGGACCCCGTTCGAGGCCGAAGGCACGTCGTTCGTCGAGGGGACGAACTCACTCGACGGCGCCGCCGCGGTGACGTTCGCCTCGGCGGCCGCCGTCGACGATGCCGGACAGACGCGCACCCGCAACCAGCGGGCTCTGCTGCGCGCGCTCGTCCAGGCGCTGCGACAGGGCGGGCTGGCGAAGGATCCGGCGAAGCTCACGGCGGTGCTCAACGCGGTGTCAGCCGGGGTCCGCACCGATCGAGGGCTGACGACGATCGAGTTGGGCAAGCTCGCCAATGTCATCCGGCAGATCCCGCAGGACGACGTCATCGCCGTGACGGTGCCGGCGAAATCCGAGCGGTTGGCGGACGGGACGGTAAGGGTGGCTTTCGACGCCGAGGCGCTGCCCGCTCTGCGGCAAGCCCTCAGCGGGCACGACCTCAAGGAGTTCCTCCGCTACGTCGCGTCGCTCGGGTACTGAGGCGAAGCCGCGAGAGTGCTAGCCGGGTCAGTCCTTGCTCATGATGAACACGGTCGCTGAGCTGGCGGCAAGATCGATGCGCAGCTCGTTGTCGTCCGTGGGGCTCGCCGTCGGAGCCGGCCCGCTGTAGGGCACAGTGTCCGGCAGCGGGTTGGCGGGGATGACTTGGGTGGCGTTCTTCGCCTCGTTCGAAGGCCCGTAGATCTGGGAGGCCCGGTCGATGGAGAAGCCGTCGGGGATCTCGAGTGTGACCGGGTTGCCGCCGATGTCAGCGGCGTCGTTGGCGTTGATGACCGTGGTGACGAGGCTCTGGCCGTCGTTCTTGGTGACGGTGTAGGCGCTCATGTTCCCGCCGCCGTCGATGTCCGTCTTCGTGAAAGTGCCGCCGATGCTCGGGACGAGGAGGCGCATCGCCGCGAAGTGCGGGCGACCCTGCAACGTATTCGAGGCGGTGCCGTGGTCGGCGGGGTCGCAGACGAGCGACATCGGGGCACCGCCGTTGCAGGCACCGAGCATCGAGTGCATGGCAAGGCGGTCGACGCCGAGGGAGGCTGCGTAGAGCGTGAAGTCGGCAGCCCACAGGGACATCGCGTTGGTCAGAGAGGTGTCGTTCGTGCCGCCGCAGCTCGTCGGGCCGGTCTCCTCGAGCCAGAGCGGGAGGCCGGCGGCGTCGGCCTTGGCCAGGCCGATGCCGATATTCTTCTTTGCGGCCTCCTTGGCGGACGGGTCCAGAAGATTCTCCGGTTCGGGACCACGGCCCGGAACAACATCAGAATCGCAATCGTAAAGCTGATACCAGTGCTGTGCGAGTGCAGCGGTATTCTCAACATCTGCGCCGAGGAAAGCGTCCATCCATGCTCCGTCGAACGCATCCGGCCCGATGATGGGCGCGTCTGGACGTTGAGACCGAATTGCTTCAACGTACGCATTCAGCTGTTCGACGTACTTCGTCTTGTCCCAGTCGTCACCTCGAACAGCACCACCTGGAACATCTTCGACCGTGTAGCCATTCGGCTCGTTGCCAACGGAAATTCCAACCAGGGCCTCGCCCAAAATGTCGATTGCATTGGCAGCCATATCAGCGCCGCGTCTAGGGTCATACTCACCCAGAGGGATACCGATCGTCACGGTGGAACCCGTAAGGTCGACAAGCTTCTTCAACCGTTTGAAATCGTCAGGGGTAACAGCCACCTGCTCGGCCGTCGGCGGGGTCTCTCCCGTCGACGTCCAGAAGGTCCGTCGGTCGAGTCCGTTACCTCCGAACCGCAACGCCGGACTGCCAAGGGAAACAAGCAGATCGTCAAGGTTGGAGGCCGCCGGGTCGAGTCGGGGATCAGCGAGGTCGGTCGCCTCGAACGAGATGCCGATATTTGACGCGCCGAAGTCCTCGCCCGATCCGTCTTCGGAGATGGCAATCGTGCCGGCATCGCCGGTCGGTCTGGGGCCGAGGTTCTGAGCGAACGCCGTCGAAGTCGGGCTCAGCGACGACGCCGACGACTCCGTCGCGGAGTCCCTCGTCGCAGGGTTGAACGAACATCCTGCGATCACCAGCACTGAGGCCAAAGCGCCAACGATATGCAGCGTTCGCTTCACACTTCACCACCCCCGAAAATCAGTGTCCGATGACGTTCGACACCCCGTCAGGTTCGCCCCCGCGGGTGAGCCCCCCAATTGTGCCAACAACCGCCACTAGACCACATCAAAGCAGCCGGTTTAAAACCTACGCCTCAACGCAAAAAGTAACTCAGACAAACCCCAACGAAAGAGCGATCCTCAGGGCGAAACCGACCGTCCAAATAGGTTACTTCGAACTGTCAGTGCGAACGACGTCACGAATCTGCGAACCGTACTTCAATTCCAGACTACCCGACAACCTATCTTCAGCATCTCCCCAAATCCTACCCAGCCGCTCAGCTTCAGACTGACTCATGATCTTCCGGGTACGAGTAATAAAGGTACCGGGATAAAATGTTATCTCGCCCAAATAAACCCCATTAGGCGTGTCGTATAGATCAACACGACAGAAAGCAGTCGGCATTGCACATGAAATTCGACGAGCGACGTTCAAGATTTCCCGCCAGTGTTCAGGAGTCTTCGCCTCGACTATTTCTTCCAAATGCTCCTGATTGTCGGCCACACCGTATCGCAAATGCACGTCAGGAAACGGCAAGAAGTCGCCATCGTAATACATGGCTTTAGCAGGGCTCGAAAGGTGCTGCTCCATCAGCACCATCCCAACCTCCCCTTGGAAGCTATATACGCGAATATCGTCTGGAGGGAAGTTTCCTTGCCGGTCTAAAAGCAGCTCTTCGATAAAGAAGTCACCGCCCTCGCCTTCTCCAAAATAGCGCGTATTGATTTCGTTGGCGCTACCGATTATCTCCTCACGCGAATGATCATCCCCAGTAACGAGATCCCTGAAACCGTCCCGTGTTTTCCGAAGAAGACGGACGCCCAACGACGTAGAGGCAAACGATGGCTTGAGGACGAACTCATTGGGAAGGTCCCCATCCATCAACTGGGCAATCGACCCCGATTTGAGTATCCGAGGAGTGCGAACACCCATCAGATCGGCGATCTGACGCACCCTATTCTTAGCGCCGAGAAATCCAGGGACAAACGGCTCTTTGCCGTCGAGGCGGCGTTGCATTCGTTCGAAGTAGTCCATGAGTCCATTCTAGTCGAAACTGTACACAGCAGGGATTCAAAACCGCCATCTGTTCGTGGAGTCTTAGCGTTGGGCGCAATACCCTGGATTGCCTACCGTTGAGCCTGCACCCTTTGTGACAACAAACTGGGGCCGCACAAGGGCGACCAAAACGAGGAAATCACATAATTTAAGATAAAGACAGCCAGGGAATCCGCAATAGACGTCCTCAAATCTTAATATCAGTATGTAACAGAATTGTAAGCATCTAAAATTTGATCGAGCGCCAGGGCTGCTATCGCTTCATGCGTTCTCTGCTCACGCATCAATGGCACATAAGTATTCTGGAACGATTCAAAATTCGATTCAGAAAGTATGGCTTGACAATCAGTAATTATTTCCTTTTTGGTCATATTCAATCTCGCGCTATGATCACCAAAATTGCTACCAAGCACTCGGTCAATGTTATTTGGAGTCGATACACCACAGATCCCCCGAATGCCGGCACCAAGACACGGGGTGCCAAGTGCCACACTCTGAGCCCCGGTAACGCCACCAGCAACCGAAAACACTGCTGCCCGAAGATAATCGAGGACAGTGCTCTGTGGAACCCAACCGTGAAATTGAACATCAACCACGCCCATCCGGTCCGCGAATGCGTTCAGTCGTGACTGGAATTCACCACGAGACGGCCCCCCTCCCATGACATGCACGCTTGCACGCGGAATAATCCCGTTATCAAGAAGAGTGCTTGCTATTTGAACGAGACCCTCAACCTGCGAAATTTTATCCGGCATCAGACGAGCGGCCAGAACAAAGTCATAGGATCCCTCCGCCATCCGAGTCTCGTAGCCGACTGTGTCCTCAAGAAAAAGCTTCGACGGAACGCCGTTAGGCAACACCTCAATTGGTATCGATCCAGTCTGGCAAAAATCTGTGAGCATTGGAATTAGGGAGGAACTCGCCACAAGAAACTTTTGCACCTCGTCTTTCCAGAGGTATGCGTAATCGGAGTTGTTTCCGTGGAACATGTACACGACCGGGGCACCAGTCATCCTGCGAAGTTCCAACGCAAGTTCGCGCGATTTGAATGGCTGGGCGAAGATGATGTCGAAATCGGATTCTTTTGCAATACGCTTCGCCGGCGCGTCCCACTTATTCCAATCTACGAGGTACGAACCGGCAACATATCCTCGGCATTCGTTGATTATTCGGGAATTATTTGAGACCAAGGTAACTGTGGCTCCGTTTGCGACCAGACCCTTGACCATGCCGACCGTCCAGTCCTGGAGTCCTCCCCAATCAGCAACTGTGTGTACGGGCAACAGAATATGAAACTTCTGCTCCATCACGCCATCCATACGGCAACTTCCTTATCTAGCAAGCCGAGATCTATGTTGTCGATCGTTGAGGGAAGCGCGGGTGCGCTTTCAGTTCGCAGTTCAAAGATTTTGAAATCGCCAGGGTAGCGTTTACAGAATAACATTGGATGGGGGTGAGAAGTGGCCAATGTTTGGGCCTTACTGCCGGCCGGAACCGCTTGCAGGAGCGTATCGTTACGAAAATGCTTGGTAAGAACTTCATTCGCAAGAATGCCAACAATATCGGATTCCGATTCATTAAGCCCCATAAGACTGAAAGGCAGACCCAACTTCGCTAAGGTATCCAAATCTTGTTGAGTCGGAGCTGAGATAGCAGCGACTTCTCGCTTTGGTTGGCCGTCTTCACCGATCAGCGTTACCAACGCGTCTATTCGGTCATATCCGTCGACGTAGTCAATACGACCGACAGTGTACTGATCGAAAATCAAATAGCGTTCAGAATTGATCCCGTCAAGGTACGGAGCGAGGCGTGACTTTTCCGTATTTGTGGCAGGTACAGCGCAACCATCCCACATCAGTTCGGGGTCGCCAGCCACCACGATGGAATTCGATTGAACCCTTTTCAAATCTGACTGGGGGCGCCCCTCGATAAGCGAGACCATATCGTCGGCGCGAGCGAGTACCGTGGTCAATGCGGTGATTGTGGGGGCAGTCAGCGGCTGGTCGGTCTGCGATGCGGAGATCACTCCGACTTGAGAGTCCTGTGAGATGGCTGCCCGGGCCACACAATAAGTACTTCCGGTCCGGATCTGCTGAATCTGCTCGACTATCCGCCACGGCGGAATTACCTGGTTACTGAATACCGGAGCTATAAGTCTATCACCGTTCTCAGCACAATAGGATCTCAGCACATTGAGCTCGTCTCCGGGCCCAGCCGTCAAATCGACAATCGTGTAACCGTCGATACTTTGTGCTTCAATGCCATCGAAATCCGAAACCGGGGTGTGATTAATACGAACCACGTCGACAAAGCTTCTCGCGTGGAAAGGCATGAATTTCCATCTAGGAAGATTGACGAAGATGGAGCTCGATTTCCAGAAGGCGAAAGACTGGGGCTTTGAAGGTAGTATTGTCTTTGGAGCCCATGCCCAAACGTTCTCGAACGATAGACGTTCGTATGTGCCGTGCCATTGTCGCACCCTCCGTACAAGATCGCCGAAAGCATCACGAGCAGTCCTGATTCTTAGATCGAAGCCTCGAATCTGGCAATACAGATCGAAGCTTATCCCGAAGACCACTGTCCGTGAGGATCGGACATCGAGCATGCCATCCTGTGTGGGAACCTTGGTCGGTATATCGGCTTCCACAACGGAAACACGATCCAAACCATCAAGAAGCGAGTCAATCATTCTGGCATCAAACTCAAGCGCTGAGTTCGAGACAATTACCCGTTCGGATGACACCATCTGAAATGCAAGACTGAGACGTTCTGTAGCGTCGAAGTTTTGTCCCGCTTCGACGAATGTCACATCGACGTCATCTAACTCTGCGGGCAGCTCATCAACGATTACTATCAAGCTGAACGTATGGAGGCCGGCACCCCGTCTGACGTCCCGTAGATATGACTCGACCGCTTGCGAGTCCATTCCTCCCAGGTCGATAATCATCTCTGCGGAATCTAGAGACGAGAATCCGTATTCTGGTGTAACCGCGGGTTCATCACTCAGCACGCCGAACTACCCTTCTTTGCTGTCTTGGAAGCTTGCATAAACTCGTTCGGAGTTTATTTTTTGTGGGCGAACGTTTTGCCCTCCACGCTCGCATAAGCGCCGTTTGACGAACCCACAGTAAATCCGGGCGAATGGAAGTTTCCAAAATATGACCGACTATATCACCCAAGGATGTATACGAACCTTTCAAGTCACATAAGCCGTATCTGGATGCGTCATTTGTGAGCACTAAGCCGCACATTCTGAACCCGGGATCGCATGTCTAGATACTGCTCTACAGAGCTGACTACTTCTCCCCAGCTGCGTGTGACTCTGAACGGACCTGGCGTATCGTCGACAACTACTGTATGTACCTCCAAGCCTCGGTTCTGAACAAGGCGCTGCAAGTCGTTCAATGCGCCGAGCAAATAGGAGTCGTGCTGCTGTCCGAAGCTCTTCCATGCCCCCCGCTGGAAGCCTGACTCATCGATCAGAACAATTGAGCCAGCTTTCACCGTTGCCGGCGCCGGGATTGACGACGGGTAGATCTGCACTACTCCACTTGTCCCGAGACTAGTGTCGTCGGGTCGTCTACCAACGGTGTAGATATCCACGTCGGCCACATTACGGGTCTTCCCGGATTCCGGAATCACAGAGATCGTCGTCTTCTTGGTACGCGTTGCGGACCCAGTTGCTTGTGGCAACGACCCAGAGTTCGCTGTCTGACTGATTTGCTTTTTCATGTCGCCCAGCGAGCTCTTCAGGGCAGACTGAGCGGACTCTACCCGCGCGACCTTCGCATCCAGCGCTGAGACAGATGACCGCATCTGGTTCGTGGTCTCGCTCAATTGCGCCAACCGAGTTTTCGTGTTTTTACCTTGAGTTGATGACAGATTGCTTATGCGCCGTAACACAACAAGCATTAGCAGTACTGACGCAAGTATCAAACAGACCGCAAGAATCCCTGAAATTTGCCATAGACCTGCAATTATAGCGGCAACGGCGAGAACAGCAGTGACAGCAACGATTCCTCCAAGAACCTTTGCCTCGACAGTACTCATCACTATGCGACCGCCTTCCGTGCGATTTCAATCGAGTCGGCCGCCTCAAGTACATCCCCTTCAGATACAAGCTCAATACGGCCAGGGTATAAAGCGGCAAGGTTACGAGCGTAAAGGCTGTCGAAAGCCATCACACGCGCTCCCAGCTGGACCAACAGCTCGTAACCCGACCGGGCCGGATAGTCTCGCGCCGCCAAGAACCACAATCTGCCTACTTCTGAGGATGTCCTGCCCAATTGCTCGAATGCTTCAAAAGTACCGGGAACACCGAACTCAACCCTGTCCTCGAGACCGAGCATGGAAATCGATGATACGGCAGAAGTGAACTCAGTAGGCGCCGGAGTGCGCGTCCACACAATCTCTACTGGCAGATCTACCTGCGCCGCGATGCGCAAGAAGTCCTGTAACCCTTCATCCGGATTGGCCGAGCCGATCCAACTAAGACGCTCAACTGGCTGGTTCGAGATACCGACACCGCTCAATCGCGACGGCGACAAAGTTTCAATGATCGTTTCCGGAGGCACTCTGCGTTTGAGGAAGTTTGCAGCCGTAACAGACGTAGCATATACACGATCAACATGGGTAAAATCCAGAGCGTCGATCTCGGTTTGAATTCGACCAGCCTCAGTCGACCGAACCATCCAGGTATTCAACCGACTTTTAAGCCCTTTACTTCCGAAGACCGCATTTGCAACTTTCGCGTCGTCCGAAATTCTCACCTCGTTGAATGCCCGAACACCGCTGCAAGCACGAGCCATGTTCTCGAGCCTTGCACGTGTGACATGACGCCACGTCAGTCCTCGATGTGGTGCAACTTGTTCGGTATTGCCCACAACGGCAACCGAAAAATCGTGATTTGACGACAAATCTCGAAGCTCGTCCATTCCCAGATCAGTGGCAATTCTCAAAATCGCGGTCACAGTCCAACTACCTCCAACGTAGCCTCAGCGCGACGTCTCCACGTCGACTCGAGCAGAAATTGCTCAGCCAAATCCAATTCGTGCTGCGTCCAGGGACGATTCAGAGCGTCTCGTACACCCGCGATCATTTCTTCGTAAGTGTGATAAGACGTAGCAGTTGGGCACTCATCTATAGAGCCCATCTGGGCAGCGACCGTCCTCATACCCCAGGCAACGTACTCGAACAACTTATTTGGATCAACTGCTCGAGTCAACGGCGATTTCTTGAATGGAACCAGACCGACCGCCCAATTCTCGGTAAAATCCTGGAGCAACTCCTGTGGTTGCGGGCCCAGGTACTCAACATTTGCAGGCAAACGCAATGAATCGGGCTTTCCAGGACCAATAATTTCAAACCGATTATTAGGCAACGCCTCAGCACACCGCAGCACATAGTCCCAGTCGAACCACGCATCTGTAAGATGACCGACGTAACCGACGACACCGTTCAATCGCTTTCTTTCCACGACTTCCAGGGACCGAAGTGGTACTGCCTTGTCAATAAACCTCGGCTGGATCCCATTGGGAATAACTTTCGGATCAATACGCTGCAGTGAGAGGGCGGATGCCTTGTGCGCCAACGCCGGGCTCACGGTCGTAATGTAGTCGACGCGCCGACAGATCAGGCTTTCACCTTCCGGTGTGTACCATTTCGAATATCCGACACGCTTAAACTCCTCCATATCGTCTCGAATTTCGTACAACGTCTTCCAACCTTTTCGTCGAAGAGTATCTACAGCAACTGCCGCGGTCGGCGACGGAAAGGAACTGCAAACATATAGACATTCTCGGCGACGACTTTCGTCGGAAAGTGTCTCGATCACTTCACCAAATTCGTCACGAGGAGCTTGATAGAACAAATCCATCGCGCGACGGTCTACGCCATTGAGCCCCCCGTAGCCTACAGAAACGACAGCGTACCCCAACGAGGTGTACTGGACCGACATATTATTCGGTCGGATAGTAATTAAGCCAGATCCTAAAGGTGGTGCAGTGGAATCAATAAAGATCAAAGGCGTTCCTGAAGGCAGTTCTTCCAAAAATGCAATCAGCGACTCGGCCGATCGGGAGCGGGTCCGAACCCGCAGCCCACACGCCACACCAGTTTCGGGTCGAGACTTCAACGCCGATACAGTAACGCTGGAAGTGCCCTCAGGAAGTAACACTTGTCGCGCGGTCCAGCTGGTTGACTCGTTTTTGTCCAAAACTACGTAGGATCCGAGAATCGGGCTGATACTGGTTTCGGAACTAGGCATGATCTCCATGCCTGACGAGTTGTAGAATTGAATTGCGAAATGGACGGGAGTGCTATCTTCACCGCTTACGACCAGGCTCTCCAATTGCAGGCTTCCCTGGCCGTCTGGAATATTGAACGAGGCAGTCCGACCAAGAAACGCCCTATTGCGGGATGAAGAAAATTCTTCCCTTCCAACCGGCCCGATCATTGCTATGTGCCGGCCCTTATCCGTGCCGCTCAGCACTAGAGAAGCACAGTCTGCGGGTACTGAGACCTCCATCGCGACGGCGAACAGGCCATCGGCATCCCGGGTGATCTTAAACGATGGCCTTCCACTCTTCAGCACCTTGCCGGCCGCGTTCAAGTACTCCACTGATACTTGATCTGGAGAAGGTGCCCCGTCGGTACGGAAACCCCACCGCAGCACCGCTCCTGGATTCGTATCGCCGTTCCATTTGTAGCTGGCCAGCGGAATCGCCTGGCCAGGTGCCAGCTCTTTTGATTCCGCAAAGAGCACCACCGGGTCGGACCATTCGTCAGTCACATGATTCTCCAATTCGTCTCATCGGGGCAGGGTTCATCGCATCGTCTAGCTAGGTCGGCCCGAGGTAGTGGGCGCATGAAAACGACATGCTTCCGACTACAATACAGCATCATTCACAATTGCCGTTCCCAACGCTCGCTTCCCGATCGACTGCATTTTCTGAAATCTTCTCCGACAATGCACTATTTGATGAATATTGAGTTAACAAGAGCTTTCTTGGGTTCTTACCCGTCACTTTTGGGGCGATCCATTTCGTCACTCATAATGGCTGAAATAGATTGCACGATCGACTCATAATCTTCGCGGCGGTAATGAAAGGGCTCAGGCCCCCATTTATGGTCACGATCTATTCGGACGTCGCTGCTCGAACGTACGACGGCGAACCGTAACTGCGACCGCGCCAGATTTCGGTACCGGACGTATTCGCGGTTAGCGGCGGTTGCTCTATCTGCGAAGACCTCCGCCTCAGTGGGCGCCACGTCGGTGAGGCTGGTCAACGCTTCGCGAATCGAGCGCCTATCGGTAAGTACACGGTTCGCTTCCTTCACGCCTCGCTGCAATCTTCGCCATTTACGCCCCAGCTTGTTCATCCGGTGAGACTGCGGGTGGAGGGCTCCGTCGACAGCACACGCCCACTCGACATCGAGAATGATAGTTTTCTCCCACAAGCCAGCGCCTCTCAAGCCTTCGACAAGAACGGCGAAACCCCGACTCCACGCTTCGAAGTGCTCATCAGAGCCAAATACAACGAGCCGTGCTCCTGCTTTTTCGGCCGCTTCTCCCGCACCGGAAGCTTCAACTTCAAGTGAGTTTGTCATAGTCGTACCGTTGGGAAAGCTCCAAAATCCGCGTCGTTCGTCGACGAGGTCAATTAGAACTAGATCCACAGCGTCGCGGCCGTCACATACCTGTTTGAGTCCACTACCAAGGAGGTCGCTAGTAACCATACGCTTTTGGAAGGACGACCTCAGTTGCCCAAGGTCGACGCCCTCTGCCCCGTGTGGTGTCTCGAGGCTGGTCACGGAATGACGCGCGACGTAGGCAATTACGTTCGCGTCCGGAATGAATTCGGAAGTGTCCCTACTGACACAGGAGCCGAAGATCGCGATATTCACTTCGAGCTGCCCCGCCCAGCTCGGACCGTTTTCTGGTCGCGAGAGTTCGCGTGCTCGGCAGCCAGGTCCGGAGCGGGCGAGCTGCCATCCAATGCTCTGCGCCGCTGCCGTTCCTGATATCTCTGATCAGCGAATTTACGTGCCTGGGACGCGAGACGGCGGCCCGCCAAGTCATTGTCCTCGGCGACCGAAGACGCGCGATCCTTTGGATCGGCTGCCCGGAGAACTACCTTCTTGTCGCCAGGGCGAAGTCGTAGGGGCGGCGGGTCGTCGTACTTCGTCTGGGCGCTGACAGCGTCCGATGCTGGCTTCGGAAGAACCGGAAACTTCGCCTGTGGCATCGGCGATTGGATGTGGTCCGGCCATACTTGAGACTCTGCCGAGGCAAGTAGTTCGAGTGGAGCCTCTTCGACTTCGGCTTTGTGCTTCTGGCGACGAACGTGTCTTGCGGCGCTTGAACCCTTCTTTCTTACAGCCGCTGGCCTAGTGGCGTGGCGCGGAACGGGATTCTTGACCAACTCGGGCTCAAGTATATTGATCCCTTCGTGCTGCGCATTGCTCATCACGTCATGGAGCAGTTTATCGGAAACATCCTCATTGCCTTTTGCTACATTCCAGGCCCACCACCGGTACTTCTCGGCGACAGCCTCGGCGGGACCGTTCATGAGGATCTCACCTTTGTGCATCCATACAGCGCGGGTGCACAACTCCTGGATCACCTTCGCTGCGTGGTTGACAAGCAGCACGGTCCCCGCCTCAGCAAGGAGCTCGTCCATGGCTCTTTCGCTCCGCTCGGCGAAGGTTGCGTCACCAGTCGACAATGCCTCATCGATGAGGAGGATTTTAGGCCTTGCGGCCAGGGCGATGGCGAACCTCAGTCGAGATCCCATGCCCGACGAATATGTACCCATTGGACGGTGGATCGCGGATCCCAAAGCTGACAGTTCGACGACATAATCAAATGCATTCGCGGCTTCTTCGGGAGTGAGCCCCATAGCCAGGCAACCCAGACGGACATTTTCGCTGCCTGATAGTGCAGGTTGCAAAGCGGCACTCACTCCGAGAAGCAGCGGTTGGTAACGCACGAGAATTCGTCCTCGGTCAGGCTGTTCAACCCCCGCGACATTGCGTAGGAACGTCGATTTGCCCGAGCCGTTTGTGCCGACGATGCCCACCATCTCGCCCTCGCGTGCGACGAAGTTCACCCCTCGCAGAGCTCGGACTGTCGTCGTTCCGCCACGCCCGGTTACTGTGCGCCCAAGAAGCTGCATTAAGTTCTTTGGTCGTTGCGTAGGGTCATTTGTGTTGACCGTGTAGCGAACTTGGACGTTCTCAGCGACAATGTTCGGTTCGTCTAGGTCAGAGCCGACCATAACTCTCCTCCCCCCGCCAGAAATACAGGAACCCTACCGTCAGCAGCCCGAAGGACCACGCTGCGGCGATGAGCCACATCCACAGTGGCGAATCGATTCCGTAGAGCAATGAATTCCGCGCCAGAGTCAGGAAGGAATGCATCGGATTGAGCTGCATCACAGTAAGGAGCTCAGGATACTGCGCCAATCGGTCTTCTAAGGAAAAGAATACTCCCGAACCGTAGAGCCAGAATCGGCTAATGATCGTCATAACGTTGCTTAAATCGGGGATTTTGTGCCCGATTCTCGCGAGCAGACACGCCAGTCCGATGTTGAACACCGTCTGCAGAATGATGACCGGGAGGATCAGAACGACCCGCCACGTGATATTTTCCGGTGGTGGGACGATGACAATCAGGAGCACCATGACGACAAAGCTTGGAATGAAGTCGAGGAAGTTCCGCACAACCGTGGAGATTGGGAGCGCTGCGCGGGGAAACTGGAACCCTTTGATCATCGATGATCCCGACCGTATAGCGTTCGTGCCCCCGGTCATGCTCTTGCCTGTGTACTGGAAAAAGAACACGCCGATTACGAGGTACCCGACGAAGTTCTCGATACCTTCGGAAGATTGCAAGATGAAGCCGAAGATGAACCAGAACGCGAGGACTGACAGCATCGGATTGAGGAACATCCAACCATAGCCAAGGAGGTTCTTGCGTGTCGATCCGGACACTTTTGCCCTGGATTCTGCGACAATGAAGTGCCGTCGGTCCCACAGGCTCGACAGGTAGCTGCGCAGGCTCGTTCGCTTGCCGACCGGAACTAGCCCCTCACTCGAAACCGACGGGATGGACGTCAAGCCGAGTGGATTACGAGGATCACTCACTTCGCGTTCGCTCCCACGAGCCGAGAATAGACTTCTCCATAGCGTTGACCGATGTCCTTCCATCGCCTCGTTGACAAAACATGTTCCCGACCATTATTTCCCAAGCTCTCTCTAGTCGTTGCATCTAGAGCGAGCTCGGCCAACACAGCGGCCAAGCACTGCGGATTCTCCGGCTCTGTCCACAGTCCGGCACTAGCCGGGACCAATTCTCTCAGAGCGGGTAGGTCGGAGATGACAACGGGGCGGGCCAAACCCATGGCCTCGACAGGTTTGATTGGGGTGACGAGACGACATACCGGTTCGTCTTTCCGAGGCACTACGATCGCATCAAGGGCAAGCTGATGTGCAATCGCAGACTTCTGAGAGACACGTCCTGTGAAAACCGCGTTGTCCCCGAGTGGTCTCGCTCGCTCGCGCAACGAGGGAAGCGCTGTACCGTCCCCAGCGATTAGGAGGCGGAGATCGACTCCTTGCGCACGGGCGATGGCTACAGCGTCGACTAAGTCATCAAGACCTTCGTAACCGACGATAGACGCCGCCGTGCCGACCCAGACGCCGCCCTCGGGAAGGCCGAGTTCTGTTCGCAATTCGGCCGGCCTTCTTGTGACCTCCGCGCCGACTACGGCTTCCGACACGGAATTGGGAATCAAAGTGATTGCGTCGGCGGGGATTCCGTTGTCAACGAGATGCGCGCGCATGGTTTCGCCCAACGTGATCACGGCGTCGGCGGCTCGAGCAACCTCGATCTCCTTCTCCCGCATCATGGCAAAGCGCTGGCTGGCTCGCCGGGCAACGCGCTCAGCGTCTCCGCCACCGGACGCCGCCCAGGTCTCTTCTAGTACGCCTCTGACTTCGTACACCCAGGGAATTCCAGTAGCGCGTGCCGCTGCACCGGTGGCCAGACCGTTGACGTAATGCGTAGTGGTATGCAGAACATCGACACCTCCCTGGGCAACCCGGTCGGCGATCCACCGTGCTTGTTGAGACAGTCGAGCCGTAGGGGTAGCTGTCGGAAGCAGCGGGACATGACGAAGATATTCGACTCCGTCCACCGTCTCGAGGGGGGTTGAGCTGAGTCTCCCAATCGTCATCGGGTACGACGGGCGGGTCGCAGCCATCACTGTATGACCAGAATCCTGCAGGGTCTTGAGGATGAGATGGCTGCGGTAGGCGTAGCCCGAGCGCGTGTGCGGGAGGGAATTGGTCAGCACATGCAACGACGTCGGAGACTCAGGACGATGACCAGCAATATCGTGGGCCCCTAGGATCCTGCCGGAGACCTCCGGCCACCATCCGGGTTCGAGAGACCGCTTCTCAGCGACGAGACGCCGGCGCCTGCCGCCGTCGCGGAGTACAGCGATCGCTTCATCGATGCGACCATCGCTCCAGAGGATTCGCGAACGCAACGAGGCGCCGCCGGCGACGCTATCGGCGATCCGCGATGCCGATTCAAATTGCCCAAGATTCAACGCGATCTCGCCGAGCAGACGTGAAGGTCGAGTCGTTTCATAGTCGAGGACAAGTTCGCGTGCGTGGGATTCGTGCCCGAGGAGCCATGCCGCAGCAGTTCGTGAGGCGGGATCAGGTAGGTGGCCAAGAATCCGGCCGACGACTTTTGACGCCGCGGATGGCAGGCGTCGGGCAAGCTGCATTCCGAAGAAGACTCTGTCCTCACGCACATGAGCTGTGGTTGTGGCGATCGCGTTGATGATCTGGCGGCCCAAGAAGAGTGGATTCATCGGCACACGTCCTCCAGAAGTGTTTCGTAGGCCCGGCCCATGATTTCCACCGAAGCATGGTCGATCGCCCACTGACGCGCACGGTGGCTTGGCTCGACGACGGAAGTGACGAAGAGCCTCATCGCATTGGCGACCGAGTCGACGTCGCCTGGATGCGCCACAGTTCCAGCACCGTTTGCAGTGATAATCTCGGCTGCCTCGCCAGCAACGATGCCCAGAATGGGCACCCGCCGAACCATGAGCGAGTACAACTTCGACGGCACGGTACGAGTATGTGCGGGAAGGTCGCCGAGGCTGACTAAGCCAGCCTCCGCCCAGTCCCAGTGTGATGCCAGTTCCGTACCGGTTGATTGGGGGTAGAAGTTCACAGGAGCACCAAGTTCCTGCGCCAGCGCGACGAGCGCGACCTTGTCCGCGCCGTCTCCCACTATTCTCAACCGCACCCCAGGCACCTTGCTTGCGGCGCGAACGGCCGTTCTCAAATCCTGTGACCAGCCGACCGTGCCTACATAAAGAAGGTTCACTCCGCTCCGAGGCCGCAGGGGGCTACTGGCTTCAAATGGATCTGATTCGATCTCCGCGCGGCCCACTCCGCTCCGGACCACTGTCGCGTTGATTGCTCGATCCTGCAGGCGCTTGCAGAAGCTATCGGTGGTTACTACGACGGCCGCAGCTCGTTGCTGAGCTCGAGTGAGTAACCCGGGCAGCACGGTGTCCTCGAGTTTCCCAGTCAGCATCTTCGGCAAGAACCGTCCTGTTGCGTTCGTGACCAGGGACAGCTCGTGGATGAGATCTGGCCATGCGTCGCGCACCTCAGCGACATGGGGCACACCGAGTACCCGAGATAGGAAGTCGCCGGCCAGCAGCGTCGGCAACCCCGGCGTCGTCGAGATGATGACATCGGGACGGTTCGCTCCGCGCATGATCCTCAGCGACGTGCTCACTGCCCCGAAGGCGGCTACGGCCTGGTCGAGAATTTGTCGGGCCATGGATGCCCCACTGCGAAGATAAGGCACGCGGATGACCCGTTCGCCGAACTCCCCGGTGTCCCAACTTCCTGCCAAACTCGCACGTACGCGAGCGCGTCGACGCCCCACACCTGAACCGAAAAACTCGTCGCGACACGTGTACGGATAGTGAGGATGTGGGGCTGCAACAACGATCTCGTGGCCCTTGGCGACTAGATGACTGACCATAGTGCTCCACCGCCGCTGTGGTGCACCAACCTCCGGCCAATAGTAGTGCGAGAGCAAAAGGATCCTCACGACGCCACCGCCCAGGTCGAGGCCCGCCGACGCAGCCATAGAGGAACAAGTGCATAAAGCGCGAGGAGCCCGACCCAGAACACATGAGCCGGATACGTCGACGGTGTGTTGCCTGAAATGAGGGTCGGAACGGCGAGCACACACGCAACCACTGTAAGTGCCGCGTGGAATAGTGAAACGGACCCGTGAGACCATCCGGCCTGTTGCATCCGCTGATAGATGTGTTTGCGATGGGGGAGCAGGATGTTCTCCCCCTGAAACAGTCGCCACGCGATCGTCGAACCGACATCGAACAGAACGAAAACAAGAGGAGCGACAACAACGACGATAGGCACCTCCGAGACGAAAAGCCATACCGCAAGGGCAAACACTGCCGCCCCGATCCCGTAGCTTCCTGTATCTCCGAGGAACGCGCGGGCACTCCCAACGTTGAACGGTAGGAAGCCGCACGCGGATCCGGTCAATGCCAGTGCGAGCATCATGACGTCGTCTTGCCCAGTCCACGAAGCAACGAACGCATACCAGGCTCCGGTGACGATCGTCCAGCCCGTTACGTAACCGTTGAGTCCGTCGACGAAGTTTACGGCGTTGACTAGTGTCACGCCAACTGCCGCGAAGACGAAGACCTGTGAGATTCCATGGTCCGAGACAAGAGTGATGCATCCGCTGAAGATGAGAGCCAGTGCCACTTGACCGATCAGACGTGCGACCGGTTGGAGCGAATCGAGATCGTCGCTCATTCCGATGACCGAATAGCACCACGTCAGGACGAGGAATCCAACCGACATAAAGATGCCCCCGAGGCCGAAAACCCCGTTCTCAAGAACATTCCACACAGTGGCGACGAGTGTCGCAATAGTGACACCGCAACCGATCGCGATCCCTCCACCGCGCACAGTCACCTCGGTGTGCGAAGATCTGTGCGACGGAATATCAACAACTCCCGCACGGCGGAGTAGAGGGAACACTGCTAAGGCGGTGCCGATCGTCGTTGTTGCCGCGACGATAAGCACAACAACGGACAGCACGGTCATTTGGCCGTGTCTCCCACACCCATACCATCATCGGGAGCGACCTCTGCCGTTTTTCCGGTGAGCGAACACCTATTCTCCACTGGTGGGGCGGACCCACCTGAAGGCTCGCCGTCGGCTCCGAGATCGGTAATATCGAGGGCACTCGCGAGTTCAGACGCCAAACTGTCGCGACGCCCGTAAGAGCTAGCTTCACGAGCGTGAGACACTAAGTCGCGCAGAGCAGAAATCTCGATAGGGACGATCTTCACCTGCGTTATCAGCGGGTGCACTGGTCGGATGTCTTCTTCACCGGGTGACAGAAGCGACTCAGTAAGCTTCTCACCTGGGCGTAGCCCCGTATAGACGATCTCAGCGTCTGACCGCCCGCTTAATGCAATAACTCGACGAGCAAGGTCGTCGATCTTGATGGGCACTCCCATATCAAGAACCAACGTTTCACCCGGTTGACCGATCGCTGCGGCCTGCAGTACCAATTCGCAAGCTTCGTCCGCAGTCATGAAGTATCGAGAGACTTCCGGATCCGTCACCGTAACCGGGTCGCCAGCTGCGACCTGAGCGACAAACGTCTCAAGGACCGACCCCCGAGAACCAAGAACGTTGCCGAATCGAACGGACATATAGCGACGACCCGATTCAGCGGCGACCGAGGCAATGGCGCGTTCGATGGAGAACTTTGTCCGACCAAGGACCGACATCGCATTCGCAGCCTTGTCCGTCGATATATGGACGAACGATTCGACGTCATTGGCGAGGGAGGCATTGAGCAGATCCAGGCTAGCGCCGACGTTGGTGCGAATTGCTTCCTCGGGAAACCGCTCGAGGAAGGTTAGATGCTTGAGCGCCGCCGCGTGGAAGATGATGTCGGGTCTGGTATCTGCGATCAGAGCGTCGATGAATGCGGTGTCTCTGAGGTCCCCCAGCACGAGATCGTCGCTAGTCAAAAGGGCCGATCCTTCAAGCCCGAGCTGCGTTGCGTGCAGGCCGGACTCGTCACGGTCGGTCATCACCAATCTAGCGGGCGCAAACCGCGCGACCTGCCTGCAAAGTTGGGATCCTATCGATCCGCCGGCTCCGGTGACAAGGACCACCCGACCGCTGATCGCAGTTGATATGTCGTCAATATTTGTTGAGATCGGTTTGCGTCCGATTAGGTCTTCGAGGCTAATATCGCGGAAGTTTTTGGAACGCAGATCTGCCACCGCAGTTGAGTGCGATTCCTGACGACCGAGATCAGATTCGGCGATTGTCGGGAGGATCTTGATCTCGATGGGTCGACCGTCGAGACTCGAAGCAACGCGCTGAAGCATCTCGGGAGGAATATCCGCAATTGCGATGATGACGACCGTAGCCCCGGTTCGGTCGACTTGATTGGCGAGGTCTGAGATTGGACCGACGACGCGAATTCCGTTGTAGCGCAGATGTCGCTTATGGGGATCGTCATCGAGCAGGCCAACAGCCGAATACTCATGATTGCGGTCTTCAGCGATCATGTCTAGAGCCCGCATGCCCTGGGTCCCCGCCCCAATGACGAGTGCCGGTTTGGACGAGCGAGACCCCAAACGCAGCCTCTGCCGATAGTTTCGCCGAATCCAGTTCTCCAAACTTTTTACTACAAGCATCATTGCGCCTGCAGCAATAGGGACACTAGTCGGAATGAGCAGACGGGAAACGAACGCGAATTCGGCAACCCACATGAGGCCGACACCTAGAGCGACGGTGCCCGCAATTGCAGCAAACTGATCCGGAGAACCGTTATAATAGCGCCCGCGATAAACTGCAAGCGGTCCACAGATCAGGAAGACAATCACTGCGATTCCCGCGGAGACGAGCATCCCGGCAAGACTTAACGAGGTTAGGTGGAAGTCGAAACGGAAGAGCACCATTGCACAGACAATCAGTGCAAATATAAGGCCATCCGCCAACGATCGGACTACAGCCCGTAGGCCCTTGGCAACACGGGCACTTGAGGCGTCGGGCCCAATACTGCGTCCCACAATCCTCATTTCTTTCAGCCAAAGCGCTACTGTCGTACCAACACCCCTGTCGCCTAGAGCTCTCGAGGTTGCAGGCCAGCGCCGATCAACTCCACGATTGTACTATTGATCCGGATAGGCCAGATACAGTGGTCGTGCCTGAGATGAATTCGATAGAACGGAAACACGTGGTACGTCACCATCAGCGATGGGTTTTCCGACGGTCATAACGTTCACGAGGTCAGCCTCAGCATGAAGATTTCGATTCGAGTTCATGTTTGCATCGTTCAACGAGCGAAATGAGCTTGTCGGCTCAGAAGGGACATGAACGTTGATTGCGACGCGACTGCGCACAGTCAGGACCGCACTGTGGCATCTCAGGCACGGAGGGGTTCGCCAACTGAAGACTTGGCGACGAAGGCAGCGCATCCTGCAACCAATCGTAGAGGTCGCCCCAGCGGCCAAAGCAACCAAGCTGGGCGCCGTGTCTCTGACTGAACAGTTTCCGGCGATGCCGCGGTCAGCTCAACTCCCAGTCTTCGGCGATATCAAAGTTGGAGTGATTCTCGACGAGTTCTCAGCCGAGAGCTTCGGCTACGAATGGACCCTGGAACCGCTCACACGCGCTGGCTGGCACAGACAGCTCGACGAGCTTGACTTCGTCTTCATCGAATCTGCGTGGAACGGCAACCAGGGAGAATGGAAGTATCAGCTCACTGGCGACTCCGGGCTCAAACCAGACGTCATCGCACTGTTGGATGAATGTCGGCGCCGGGGAATCGCGACGGTGTTCTGGAACAAGGAGGATCCTCCGCACTTCGACGATTTCCTTCCACTGGCAGAACGTTGCGACGTCGTCTTCACGAGTGACGTGCGCTTGATACCGCGGTACCGCGCGGAGCTGGGACATGACAGGGTTGGCGTCCTGCCCTTTGCCGCACAACCGGCAATCCATTCGCCGGCGCGGCCGGCTCGAGGCTTCGCGGCCCGCGACATCGCGTTCGCTGGGATGTACTTCGCCCACAAGTTCCCTGAGCGCAGGGAACAGATGGACCTCCTGCTGGGAGCAGCGGACGCAGTCTCGGATCGGATGGACTACGGGCTGGAGATCTTCTCGCGGTTCCTCGGCGACGACGAACGTTACCAATTTCCGGGCAGGCTCGCCGACCGGGTGGTCGGTTCACTGCCGTATCGCAATCTGCTCACCGCATACAAGAACTACAAGGTCTTCCTCAACGTCAACTCCGTTGTGGATTCGCCCAGTATGTGCGCACGAAGGATCTTTGAGATTTCTGCCTCCGGGACTCCTGTCGTGACGACGCCCAGTGCCGCGACAAGAGAATTCTTCGAGCAGGACGAGGTGCCGCAGCCGGACACGGAACAAGACGCCGAATGGACGCTTCGCGCTCTGGTGCGCAGCCCGGAACTGCGCAATCGAATCGTTCACAAGGCGCAGCGCCGCATCTGGGACGAACACACGTACAGTCACAGGGCAATGACTGTCATGAACTCCGTCGGCATCGATTTCGATGATCCGCTGCGGACCACCGTGTCCGCGATCGTCTCCACCAATCGCCCGGATCACCTATCCGACATCATCGACACCCACGCCAAGCAGAGCTTTTCGCAGAGGCAGCTGATCCTTGTCGCGCATGGCATCGACGTTCCGACAGACCTCATCGCGAGGGCACGCGACATTGGTATCGACCAGTTGGAGGTTGTTCGCGTCGACGCCTCCGAGACGCTGGGCGCCTGCCTCAACCGAGGCATCCAAGCCGCCGATGGACTCATCATCGCCAAGATGGATGACGACGACCTCTACGGACGACACTATTTGGCGGATCAGTTGGCCGCCCTGCGATACTCCGGAGCGGATCTTGTCGGAAAACAAGCGCATTACCTGCACCTGCGCAGCCGGAACATCGTCATGTGCCGATTCCCCGAACGCGAACATCGGTTCACAGATCTCGTCATGGGTCCGACCCTCGTAGGCGATCGCGAACTGTTCCTTACGCATCCGTTCGCGGAACGCACGCTGGGTGAGGACACCGAGTTCCAACGGAGAATCGTCGACGCTGGCGCGCGCATCTATTCGGCAGACCGATTCAACTTCGTCCAGGTGCGGGGTGAGCACACGCATACCTGGTCCGTCGAAGATGACCTCCTGTTGGCCAACAGCAACGTCCACTCCTTCGGATTCTCACCCGATCATTACCTGTTCTGAGCGAAGCCGACGCAAAGTGGGTCCAGCTAGGTTTTCACCTCACAAGTAGTGAGTTGAGGATCTCCACGCTCCGGCCCGCAGAGAGTCCATCTCCGTAGGGGTTCACTGCGTTTGCCATCTCTTTGTAGGCGGACTCATCGTCGAGCAGGTTGGAGACCTCCGAGACGATCCGCTCGGTATCCGTGCCGATGAGCTTGACCGTTCCTGCATCGACAGCTTCCGGCCGCTCAGTGTTCTCCCGGAGGACGAGTACCGGTTTTCCGAGGCTGGGCGCCTCTTCCTGGATCCCGCCGGAATCTGTGAGGACGATGTCCGAGCGAGCGATGAGGTGTGAGAACTCGCCGTACTCGACCGGTTCGATTGATACGACGTTGTCGAGGTCAGCGATCTGCGGAGCGATGGATGCCCTGACCTTCGGGTTCTTGTGTGCCGGCCAGACGATGAGGAGGTCCGGATAATCAAGCGCAAGGCGCCTCATCGCTCGACCGATATTGACCATGTTATCCCCGAGATTCTCTCTGCGGTGAGTGGTCACGAGAAGCACGCGCCTGTCCTCGACCGCGCTATCCTCAAGCTCGGGAATGGTGTTCTCTGTGGGGCGAGCGACCGCCCAATGCAGAGCGTCGATCACGGTATTGCCGATGACGTGGATGTTCTCATCAGGCACCCCGTCAGCGAGGAGGTTGGCTCGGGACACCTCGGTAGGGGCCAGGTGGATCCGGGCGATCTGCGAAACGATCTTGCGATTCGCCTCCTCCGGGAACGGAGAATTGATGTCTCCGCTGCGCAGTCCCGCCTCAAGGTGAACAACGGGAATCTCGCGGTTGAAAGCAGCAATTGCCGCTCCCATGACAGTTGTGGTGTCGCCCTGCACAATAACGGCGTCGGGTTTGTGCGCTTCGAGAACTTCGTCGATCTTCGAGATGACCGTCCCGGCAATCCCATTGAGAGTCTGCCCATGTGCCATGAGATTGAGATCGACGTTCGGAGTGATGTCGAAGACCTCGTTGACCTGGTCGAGCATCTCTCGATGCTGGGCGGTGACGACGACCACCGGCGTCAGGCGAGGATCCTCTTCGAGAGCCTTGATCACCGGGGCCACCTTGATCGCTTCAGGGCGCGTCCCGTAGACAACCATGACCGTCGGCTTCGCGGCCGCCTCGACTTCGCTCACAGCTACTCCTCTACCCCCGTTGTCGGGCTTCAATGATCCATTGGTTACCGGTGGATGACCAGCACTTGTGCTGATTTTAGCGATTGGGCCCAAAGCCCAGCGCGGCGGGGCGTCGAAAAGGTGCCCGTCGATCCCCGGGACAGAATAGCATCGGGCGTTGATGTCGCTTTTCCCGCGCAGAATTCTATTCACGTGTACGACGAAAATACTTCATCTCGGCGTCGTTGATATAGTTGAGCCTGATTTCAGTGGTGTCAGCTTTCGTTCGCAGAATGGGAAGTTCATCGCATCACCAACCAACGGCGCTGAGTTGCCCGCTGGCGATTCGTCCAGCAGCCCATCGCGCCTCGACCATTTGGAGCCCAACCACATGAATGCCCCCGTGGACACCGCACGTCCGTCCGTTGCCGTGATCGGCCTCGGTTACATCGGCCTTCCCACCGCAGCGATTCTCGCGAGCACCGGTGCGGATGTCGTTGGAGTCGACATTAATCAGAAGAACGTCGACGTAATCAACGCGGGCCAGGTGCCGTTCGTCGAACCGGACATGGCGACCACAGTCGCCGGTGTGGTCTCGCAGGGCTTCCTCAGGGCAACAACTGATACTCCCCACGCCGACAACTACATCGTGGCGGTTCCGACTCCGTTCACCGATGGGCACAAGCCCGATCTCTCCTACATCGAGGCAGCCGGTAAGCAGATCGCGCCCCTGCTCGAGGGCAACGAACTCGTCATCCTCGAATCCACGTCTCCCCCTGGGGCCACGGAGTTCCTCGCCGAGACGATCATCGCAGCTCGTCCCGACCTCACCCTCAAGCCGGGCACGGCGCAGTCGATCTACTTCGCGCATTGCCCGGAGCGTGTGCTTCCGGGCCGCATCATGATCGAGCTCCGCACGAACGACCGAATCGTCGGTACCCTCAACGGCAACGCGGGAGAGCGCGCACGCGACCTCTATCAGCTCTTCTGCGAGGGCGAGTTCCTCATGACCGATGCTCGCACCGCAGAACTGTCGAAGCTCACCGAGAACGCTTACCGCGACGTCAATATCGCCTTCGCGAACGAGCTGTCGATGATCGCCGACAAGCTCGACATCAACGTCTGGGAGCTCATCGACCTCGCCAACCACCACCCGCGAGTGAACATCCTTCAGCCCGGTCCAGGAGTCGGCGGACACTGCATCGCCGTTGACCCGTGGTTCATCGTCGCCACGACTCCCGACTTCTCTTCGCTCATCAAGACCGCCCGCGAGGTCAACGACTCGAAGCCGCAGTTCGTCCTCGACAAGCTCCTTCCGCAGGCCAACCGCATCAAGGATGTCAAGATCGCCGCGCTCGGCCTCGCGTTCAAGCCGAACATCGACGACCTTCGCGAGAGCCCGGCCCGTCAGATCGTCAATGAGCTCTCGGACAAGCTTCCCGACGCGACCATCATGGCTGTCGAGCCGAACATCGACGAATTGCCGTCCGATCTCGCTGAGCGGGCCAATGTCACCCTCACCGATCTCAACGATGCTGTGAAGGACGCGGACATCGTCCTGCTGCTCGTCGACCACACCGAGTTCGCACGCATTGACCGTTCGCTGCTCGCCCAGAAGATCGTCCACGACACCCGAGGCGTGTGGAACTGACCGCCTCTCAAACTAACTGAATGCGGCTGTGGGCGCCCGGATGATCCGGGCGCCCACAGTCGTTCGGTCAACTGATCGTCGACCTGAGCTCGGTCGACGACCACTCCCCTACTTAAACGACTCGTACTCCTTGACGACGTCGTCGGTGGGACCGTCGGCCCGCAGAACGCCCTTCTCGATCCACAGCGTGCGATTGCACGTGTCGCGAATAGAGCGCATCGAGTGCGAGACGAGGAAGACCGTACCGGCGTTCTCGCGGATCTCGCGGATCCGCCCCTCACTGCGCTGCTGGAACTTCTTATCGCCCACGGCGAGCGCCTCGTCGACGATGAGGATCTCGTGCTGCACCGCCGTCGCGATGGCGAACTTGAGGCGCTGCGACATTCCTGAGGAGTACGTGCGCATCGGCATGTCGATGAAGTCGCCAAGGCCGGTGAAGTCGACGATGTCGTCGAACTTCTCCTCGATCTGCGACCGCGACAGGCCCAAAGCCAGACCGCCGAGGACGATGTTGCGTCCACCTGAGAGGTCGGGGATGAGCGCGGCACCGACACCGAGGAGGTTCGGCCGGGCACTTGCATAGACCGCGCCTTGCGTCGTCGGAGTCAATCCGGTGATCGCCCGCATGAGCGTCGACTTGCCCGAACCGTTGCTGCCGATGACGCCGATCGACTCATTGGCGTGGGCAACGAAGCTCACGCCCTTGAGCGCGTGGACCTCGCGCAGTCCGCGGGTCTTCTGAAGCATGCCTCCGGCACCGCCGAGCTTGAGCTTCTTGCCCGTGGCCAGAGTCTTATAGATGACGTGGACATCATCGGCGATAACGACAGGCGGGGTGGACTCGTGCACTTCGTCGTGGACCTTCTCTGCCTCACTCATCGCGACCGTACCTTTCCTCAGCCTGCCAGAAGAAGACGAACCCGAAGATGAAGATGCCGAAGGCCCAGATGGCGAAGTACCCGAAATACTCATAGGGGATCTCGTAGCCCTTCATAAGGATGCCGCGCGAGATCGAGAGCACCTCGTTGAGCGGATGCCAATCCGCGAAGGGCTGCAGCGAGGGATAGGTCTTCGCGATCATCTCGTTGAGGGAGAAGAACACGCCGGACGTGTAGAAGATCATCCGAGAAATGAACGGCGTCACCTGACTGAGGTCCCTGAAATGGACGGTGATACGCGCGAAGATGAACGCAATACCCTGACAGAAGATCCAGAAGAGGATGATGAGCGGGATGAAGAGCAGCCACTCCCACGAAGGCCTCGCCCCCCACATGACCGCGACGATGATCATCAGCGCCATCGTCGGCATGAAGTTGAGCAGGTTCTGCATGACCGTCGCGATCGGTAGGACGATGCGCGGGAACGGCAGGGACTGGACGAGAGAGGCGTTCGAGATGATCGACTTCGCGCCGCCGTTCATCGACGAGTTGAAGAACTCGAGCATGAAGACGCCGATGACGACGAAGGGCACGAAATCATCCGGCCGCATTCCGGCACCGCCGAGGATCACGCCGAAGATCACGCCGTAGATGATCGCCGAGAACGTCGGTCGCAACACGACCCAGAGCATGCCGAGCCGGTTGCGCTCATTCTCGGACTGAATCCGGTACCGGGACAGCGTCAGCGTGAAATCGCTGCGCTTCCACAGCTGCTTGATGTATTGGGGGAGAGACGGCCGCCCACCCACTCTGTCGAGTCCATGCTCGGCAGCAAGCTTGGCCATGTCCATGTAGGTAAAGATTCTCTCGTCGACAATGGGGGTTTGAACACAGGAAGTCTACGCGATGACTGCCTGCCGATCTCACAAGCGACTGTGAGCCTTGAAGTCGAATTCGGGATTCTCAAGCTGCGCTCGGGTGGGACGGTTGGAACTGGCGAGGACCCGCCGGGCCGCGGCCTGCATCGGCGGCCAGTTGAGCGTTTCGACGCCGACGAGCTCAGCTTCCGGCTCCGGTCCTTCGAAGTGGAAGACCTGGAACTTCGCGCCACTGGGATCGCTGCGGACGATCGTGTCAGTGGCATCAGGGCTGGTCAGACCCGCCGTGAAGACCTTCTCCGGACCCTGGAAGCTCCAGTGCCACGGAACGTCGTCCCACGGCTCCACCCCCGCCGAGGCGGTCGTCCAGTCCCGTACGCCACTGTCGGCATCCTCGGCGAGGATCTGCTCGGCAAGGTACTTCCCGTGGCTCTCGGCCACCGGCTCGCACGCCCACGGATGGTCGAGCGGGAACCGGCCGCCGGTGATGTGGGCACAATCACCTGCCGCCCATACTCCCGGGTAGGCGGTGCGCAGGTGCGCGTCGACGTCCCATGCGAACGTCGGCGCCTCTCCCGACACCGTGCCCTCGGGATCGGCAGGATGCTCGTCGGTCGTCGGCAGAGCCCCGTTGATGGGGATCCGCACCGGGCGGGCGCCGACACTCGTGACGAAGAGATCGTGGACGCCCTGCGGGATCGCCGCGGCATCGGTGTGCTCGGTGACGAAGCGGACGCCGGCCTCCCTGTGCTTGGCGAAGAGCGCCTGACGCACCGGCGCCGAGAGCTGCCGACGCAACGGCTCGGTCCCGCGCAGGTAGACCGTCGCCTTGTGCCCGGCCGCAACCGCGGCACTGGCGACCTCGATCCCGAGGTACCCCGACCCGAGGACACCGACGTCGAGAGGGTCGCCCGCCTCAGCGACGAAGTCGCGAATCCACTCCGCCTCGCCGAGGTTGTAGACCGGCAGCGCATCCGGGTATCCGGGGATCTCCGGACGGTCGGCCTCCATTCCCGTCGCGAGGATGCAGTGCGTGAAGTCGAGGGTCTCCCCCGAGGCCAGGTGCACGGTTCCGGCGATCTGGGCCCCCGCCTCGGCGAGGGTGAGCGACGCGGCCCGATGCCGGACAAAGGTGATGGCCTCATCGGATTCGAGGTGGTACGGCAGGTGGTAGCGGGCGTCGTCGAAGAGGTGCTTCGACAGGGGCGGGCGTTCGTACGTGTCACCCGCATCCGGGTCGATGAGGGTGACGCGCTGGCCCGCCTGGCTGAGTTCTCTGGCGGCGGTGGTCCCGGCCAAGCCGGCACCGATGATGACGATCTGCTTCCCCATAGCTCCATGCTAGACCGGGACCGCCCCATGTCAGACCGGGTGAAGCAGGCTCAGGAGTGAGCGTCGTCACTGCCTGGCGGGTGGCTGGTCCGCTCGAGCACAAGCGCACTTTTCGACTGTTCCTCGCGTCGAAAAGTGCGCTCCGGCTTGAGCGAGAGGGTCACTGATGCCGCTGGGGCGCATCCACGCCGGTCTTCTGCAGCCGCTCATTGTTCGCGCGGGCCACGGCGACGGCCGCCGGCGGGTTCTCCCCCGTCCACGCGTCGGCGCCGCGGATGCCGAGTTTGATCGGATCGAAGACCGGGTCGAGTCCCGCCTTCTTCTGCGCCGTGTAGTCGCGCAGCACCTTCGAGACGAGCGGGGCGAGGAAGACGAGGCAGATCATGTTGATCCAGCCGAGCGATCCGTAGCCGATGTCGCCGATGCCCCAGATGAGGTCCGCGGGAAGGATCGCGGAGAGGAACGCGATGACGACCATGAGGACCTGGAGGATGCGGGTGACGATCCGCAGCGCGGCACCTTTGAAGAGGTATGCGGCCGCCGAGGTGGAGATGTAGTTGAACGCGATGAGCGTCGTGAACGCAAAGAGGAAGAGGGCGAGGGCGACGAAGACCGAGCCGAAGCCGGGGAAGACCGAGTCGAGGGCGACCTGGGTGTTCTCCGTGCCGGGCTCAATCCCGGGCATGTTCTCCACCAGGATCCGCCCCGCCTCGGTGACGACGTTGTAGCTGTCGGTCATGAGGATCATGATCCCCGTCGCCGAGCACACGAGGACCGTGTCGACGTAGATCGAGAACGCCTGGACGATGCCCTGCTTGGCCGGGTGGGAGACCGATGCCGCCGCCGAGGCGTAGGTGCCCTCACCGACGCCGGCGACGTTGGAGAACACGGCCCGGCGCACACCCCACGCCACGGCCGCGCCGACGATGCCGCCGAAGACCTCGTGGACGCCGAACGCCGAGCTGAAGACGAGCGCGATGACCGCGGGCACCTTGTCGAGATTGACGACGATGACGACGACCGCCAGCAGGATGTAACCGGCGGCCATGAACGGCACCGCCTTGTCGGCGACCGCGGTGATCCGCTTCGTCCCGCCGATGACGATGATGCCGAAGACGACGGCGACGATGAGGCCGGTCACCCATTCGGGGGTGCCGAAGGCGACGTTGGCGCTGTTGGCGATGTTGAAGCTCTGCACGCCGGGGGCGAGGATCGCGTAGAGGATGACGGTGGCAGCGGCGGCGATGACGGCGAGCCACTTCTGTCCGAGGCCGCGCTCGATGTAGTAGGGGATGCCGCCGCGGTACTCGCCGTCGATGCGGCGCTTGAAGACCTGGGCGAGCGTCGACTCGGCGAACGCCGTCGCCCCGCCGAGGATGCCCATGACGATCATCCAGAACAGGGCACCGGGCCCGGCCACGGCGATCGCCGTGGCGACACCGGCGATGTTGCCGACGCCGACGCGGCTCGACAGGGTGAGGGCGAGCGCCTGGAAGCTCGAGATCCCTCCCTCGTCGCCGGCGGAGCTCTCCTTGAGGATCTTCACGAGATCGGGCAGTCGTCTGATCTGCACCGCCCCCGTCCAGATCGTGTAGAGCAGGCCGAGGCCGAGGGCCATATAGGCCATGGGATTCCAGATGCCGGTGTTGATCGTGCCGATGACGTCGAGCAGGTCGTCCATTGGTCGACTCCTTTGTGACATGGACTCAGTGACAGGGACTGCGGAAACGGGACTGTGGAACTGTGAACCAGGGAACGTGACACACGCCACTCCGTGTGTGTACCATTGCACAGTAACATGTCACACCGCATTAATGAAGATGCGATCGAACCAGAGGGAGAACCCATGTCGACCAAGCCCTGGCACGGTGTCATCGTCGCCACCGCCCTGCCGTTCACCGACGACTTCGCCGTCGACTACGACGCCTTCGCCGAGCACGTCGCGTGGCTCGCCGCCCACGGCTGCGACGGTGTCGCCCCCAACGGGTCGCTCGGCGAGTACCAGACGCTCTCGGACGACGAACGCGCCCGGGTCATCGCCACCGCCGCCGAGGCGAGCCCGACAGGCTTCCACGTCATGGCCGGCACCGGCGCCTACGGTGCCCTCCAGTCCCAGCGGTGGGCGGAGCAGGCAGCGGAGGCCGGCGCCACCTCGGTGATGCAGCTGCCGCCGAACACCTACCGAGCCGATGCCGAGATCGTCAAGGACCACTACGCAAGGGTCGCCACCGTCGGCCTGCCCGTCGTCGCCTACAACAACCCCATCGACACGAAGGTCGACCTCGTCCCCTCCCTCATCGCCGAGATCCACGCCGCCGGCCACGTCGTCGGCGTCAAGGAGTTCTCCGGCGACCCCCGCCGCATCTACGAGATCAAGGAGCTCGCCCCCACCCTCGACATCCTCATCGGCACCGACGACACCGTCCTCGAGGTCGGCCTCGCCGGTGCCGTCGGCTGGGTCTCGGGCTACCCGAACGCGATCCCCCGCGCGTGCATCGAGCTCTTCGAGCTGTGCACCTCCGGCGACGTCGCCGACCTCGTCCGCGCCCAGGAGATCTACCGCGACCTCCACTCGCTCCTGCGCTGGGACTCGAAGACCGAGTTCGTTCAGGCGATCAAACTCTCGATGGACGTCCTCGGCCTGCGCGGCGGACTCTGCCGTCCCCCGCGCCTGCCGCTGTCCCAGCCGTTGGTCGAGCGCATCGTCGCCGACACCGAGGCCGCGGCCGCCAAGGGATACGCGACCGAGACCCGGGCGACCGCCTCGGCGCTCTAGATATCATGCGAAGACCGGATCCCGGGGACCTCCCGGGACCCGGTCACCCGAACCCCACCCCCTCACCGCCGAGGGGACCCCGGCCATCAACGAGGAGGCCGCCTTGCGCACGTCCCGCGTCTTTCACGCCGTCGACTCGCACACCGAGGGCATGCCCACCCGCGTCATCACCGGCGGGGTCGGCGTGCTCCCGGGAGCGACGATGGCCGAGCGCCGCACATGGTTCATCACCCACCGCGACGAGCTGCGCACCCTGCTCATGACCGAACCCCGCGGGCACGCGTCGATGTCGGGGGCGATCCTCCAACCCCCGACCCGCCCCGACGCGGACTGGGGTGTCCTCTACATCGAGGTCTCCGGATGCCTGCCGATGTGCGGACACGGCACGATCGGCGTCGCCACCGTCCTCGTTGAGACGGGGATGGTCGAGGTGAGCGAACCGGTGACGACGATCCGCCTCGACACCCCGGCAGGGCTCGTCCTCGCCGAGGTGGCCGTCACCGACGGTCACGCCGATGCCGTGACGATCACGAACGTCCCCTCCTTCTCCGACCGCCTCGGCGCCGAGGTGGAGGTGCCGGGCCTCGGGACGGTCACCTACGACCTCGCGTTCGGGGGCAATTTCTATGCGATCGTCGACACCGAGAGCCTCGGCATCGAGTTCCGGGAGGACCGGAGCAACAAGGACGAGTTGCTCGCGGCGGGGCTGGCGATCATGGACGCGGTCAACGCGACCGATCCGCCCGTCCATCCGGAGCGCGACGACATCAGCGGCCTCCACCACGTCTACCTCATGGCCCCGGGCTCGGATGCCCGGCGGTCCCGGCATGCCATGGCGATCTCCCCGGGCTGGTTCGACCGGTCCCCGTGCGGGACGGGCACGAGTGCGCGGATGGCGCAGCTCCACGCGCGCGGGCAGCTGCCGCTCGAGACCGACTTCGTCAACGAGTCCTACATCGGGTCCCGGTTCGTCGGCCGCCTCGTCGGGGAGACCACGGTGGGCGGCCGTCCGGCGGTCGTGCCGACCGTGACCGGCCGGGCCTGGGTGACCGGCACCGTGCAGTACTTCCTCGATCCGTCCGATCCGTTCCCGGCGGGATTCCTCCTATGAGTATCCTCGTAGTCAGCCGACGAAAGGACTCTCCCGTGCCGGATCTCCCCCGCCTCGATCGCCCGAAGAACCTGCGCGAGACCGTGCTGGGCCGCCTGCGCACGGCGATCATCACCGGCGACCTCGCCGAGGGGGAGCTCGTCTCGGCACCGGTGCTCGGCGAGCAGCTCGGGGTCTCGGCGACCCCGGTGCGCGAGGCGATGATGGACCTCTCCCGCGAGGGCCTCGTCGAGACCGTGAAGAACAAGGGCTTCCGGGTGACGACGATGACGGACAAGGACCTCGACGACCTCGCCGCGATCCGCCTCCTCATCGAACCGCCCGTCATGCACGCAGTCGCCGAGAACATCACCGAGGAGGCCTTCGCCGAGCTCACGGCACTCGCCGATGCGTGCGCCCGGGGTGCCGCCGAGGAGGACCTCGCCGAGTACCTCGCCCACGACCGCAGCTTCCACGCGCGCGTCCTCTCCTATGCCGACAACCCGCAGCTCACCGAACTCGCGACCTCCCTGCGCCTGCGCACCCGCCTCTACGGCATCGCCGCGCTCGCCCGCCAGGGCAGGCTGGTCGCCTCGGCACAGGAGCACCATGAGCTCATCCGTCTCCTCCGCGACCGTGACGGGGCCGGCGCCGAAGCGCTCATGCGCGCCCACATCGGCCATGCCCGCTCGATCTGGGCGACCGGCGGCGAGGCGGGCGACGCTAGGGGTGTCGGCGGTACGGGTGCCAGTGGTAGGAGTGCCGGCGGTGCGAGTTTGGGAGGCGGCGCGGGAGGCTCGGGCGGCCTGGGAGATTCACCGTGATGGGCTCGGGCGCATGAGGCGGCCGGACGGGACCAGCGACGTTCTCGTCATCGGCGCCGGCATCGTCGGCAGCGCGATCGCCTACTATGCGACCCGGGCGGGACTGAGCGTCACCGTCGTCGAGCGCGGTCTGCCCGCCTCGGGAACCTCGTCCCGCTGTGAGGGCAACCTCCTCGTCTCCGACAAGGAACTCGGACCCGAGCTCGCGCTCACCCAGTATTCGCTGAGCCTGTGGAAGGGCGAACTCGCCGAGTTCGCCGACCGCTGGGAGTTCGAGGCCAAGGGCGGGATCATCGTCGCCTCCCGCGAATCGAGCCTGGCCTCCCTCGACCGGGTGACCACCGCCCAGCGGGCCTTCGGCGTCGAAGCGATCCCCCTCGATCCGAATCAGCTGCGCGAGCTCGAACCCCATATCACCGCCGAGGCGCTCGGGGCCGCGTTCTATCCCGATGACTCCCAGGTCCAGCCCATGCTCGCCGCCGGCCATCTTCTCGCCCTTGCCGAGGACCGCGGGGCGCGGCTCGTCACCGACTCCCCCGTCGTCGAGCTGCTGCGTGCCGGCGATCGGGTCACCGGGGTGCGGACGCCGACCGGGTCGTACTCCGCCGGGCACATCGTCAATGCCGCAGGGACGTGGGCGAGCGAGATCGCTGCGATGGCCGGGATCGAGCTTGCCGTCCTGCCGCGGCGCGGCTTCGTCCTCGTCACCGAACCCCTGCCGCCGATGATCGCCCACAAGGTCTACGCCGCCGAGTACATCGACAATGTCGGCAGCTCCGCCGACGACCTCCAGGCGAGCCCCGTCGTCGAGGGAACCCCGGCCGGGACGATCCTCGTCGGTTCGAGCCGGGAGCGCGTCGGCTTCGACGAACGGGTGAGCAGTGAGGCGCTCGGGGCGATTGCCCGCAACGCCGCCGCCCTCTTCCCGTTCCTCTCAGACACCCGCATCCTCCGCCACTACCACGGCTTCCGCCCGTACTGCGCCGATCACCTGCCGGTCATCGGACCCGATCCGAGAGCGCCGGGGCTCTGGCATGCGTGCGGTCATGAAGGTGCGGGCATCGGACTGTCGGTGGGCACGGGCAAGCTCCTTGCCCAGGCGATGGCAGGCGAGGACGCGGACCGCGACCTCACGCCGTTCGCCCCCGAACGGTTCGAGCAGTCGGGACTCCTCGACGGGCCGGCAGAAGTCACCGGGGATTCGGGGATCGTCGGGCCGGCGGGGGTCGAGGCGACAGGGCGAAATGCTGTCCCCACATGGAGGGAGGAGTCGGCATGAGCGATGAGGTCACCGCGTCCTTCGACGGATCCCCGCTGAGCGCGCCCGCGGGAGCGAGCGTCGCCGCCGCCCTCCTCGCTTCGGGACGCACGAGCTGGCGGACGACCCGGGCTGGTCGGCCGCGCGGACTCTTCTGCGGGATCGGCGTGTGCTTCGACTGCCTCGTCGACATCGACGGTCAGACCGGGCAGCGGGCGTGCATGATCCCGCTCGCCGAGGGCATGGACATCCGCAGTGCGGGCGGACACGCTCGTCGGGTGCGTCCGACACCCCGCGGTGGCGGTCGGCCTTCCCGCGCCGACGGCCCACCTCCCCGCGCCGACGGCCCACCTCCCCGCGGTGACGATGGGACGACCGCCGACAATCGGGGCAGACGATGAGTCCCGCTCTCACGGCAGACATCGCCGTCATCGGAGCCGGGCCGGCCGGCCTCGCGGCAGCGAATGCCGCTGCCGCCGGCGGAGCGTCGACCATCCTCGTCGTCGATTCGGCCATCCAACCGGGAGGTCAGTTCTGGCGGCACCGCACCGAAGCCTCGGCGGGCGATGACGGGCACCTCCACCACGGGTGGGACGACTACCTCGCTCTGCGGGCGGCCTTCGATGCGAGCATCGCCACCGGCGTCATCGACTTCCGGCCCTCAACCTCGGTGTGGGCGGTGGCAGCGGGCGAGGACGGCTTCATCCTGCGGCTCGCCCCGAGCCACGGCCCCGGACAGTCTCCCGACCCGGTCGTCCGGGCGTCGCGCCTCATCATCGCCACCGGCGGTTACGACCGGCAGATCCCCATCCCCGGCTGGGACCTGCCCGGGGTCATGGCCGCCGGCGGCATCCAGGGGTTCGCGAAGCAGAACGACCTGCTGCCGGGCAGGCGCTTCGTCATCGCCGGCACCGGCCCGTTCCTCCTCCCCGTCGCCGACACCGTCGTCCGGCTCGGCGGCGAGGTCGCCGCCGTCCTCGAATCCTCCCGCCTCACCGGATGGCTTCCCCACGTGAGGTCGGCCGCCGGGGTGCCGGAGAAGGCGCTCGAGGGCGCCGGCTACGCGTGGACGTTCCTCCGCGAGCGCATCCCCTATCGGACCCAGACCGTGGTCACGGAGATCCTCGGCGACGACCGGGTCGAGGCCGTGCGCACGGCACGGATCGACCGCCTCGGCGAGGCGGTGTCCGGCACTGAACGGATCCTCGACGACATCGACGCGGTCGGTCTGGGGTGGGGGTTCACCCCGCAGCTCGAGCTGCCGGTGTCCCTCGGGGCGGCCACACGGGTCGATGTCGACGGGTCGCTCGTCGCAATCGTCGACGAGGGTCAGCGGTCCTCGGTGCCCGGGCTCCTCCTCGCCGGTGAGGTCACCGGGGTCGGCGGTGCCGTGCTCGCGGTCGCCGAGGGCAGGGTCGCTGGTGCCGTCGCCGCCGCCGAGGTGACCGGTCGGACGGCGCCGGGACTGCGCGCCGAGCGGACGACGATCGCGCGCCACCGGGCGTTCGCCGCAGCGATGCACCGGGCTCATCCGGTGCCTGCTGGGTGGGAGGACCGCCTCGGCGAGGAGACGATCGTCTGCCGGTGCGAGGAGGTGCGGGCCGGGGAGATCACCCGCGCCCGCGTCGAGCTGGCCGCCACCGATGCCCGGTCGCAGAAGAACATGACGCGTGCCGGCATGGGCTGGTGCCAGGGCCGCGAGTGCGGGTACGCGGTCACATGCCTGTCCGGTCGCGGCGGCCAGGCTCCACCCGGTGCCGGCCATCCGGAGCGTGCCGAGGATGCAGCTGCGTCACTGTCGCAGACGATGAAGCGGCCGGTCGCCCAGCCGGTGCCCCTGTCGACGTTCTTCGACCTGTGAAGCCGAAGACTCTCCTCGGTCAAGCCGGAGCGCACATATCGAAGCGAGGAACCGTCGAAAAGTGCGCTCCGGCTTGACCGAGGGCCGGACTCAGAGCTCCGTCGTCTGGCTTCCGCCTTCGGGACGCTGGCCGGTGACCTTGGCCTTGATCATCTGCGCAAGGCCCGCGACCTTCCCGCCCTTGAGCCCCCAGTGCTGAGCGGAGTCGGTGACGACGTGGAGGAGGCCGAGGTTCGGGTCCTCCTTGCCGCCCTCGAACCATGTGGCCGCATCGTCGTTCCAGAGGTAGTCGATCTTCGCCTGGCTGTCGACGAATTCGACCATGCCGGCTACCGAAAGCCAGTTCCCGGCCTCGGAGACGGCGATGTTGACGTGCGGGTTCTGCCGCAGGGCTCCGGCCTGATCGCCGTCGAGGCCGATGAAGAACCAGACGTCGGCATCGTCGGTGACCTGCTGCGGCGCCATCGGGTGGGCGAGGAGCTTGCCGTCGGCGAGCGCCGTTGTGAGCATGACGTACTTGGCGTCGCGGAGGATGCGCACGACGTCGCGCTGGTCGAGGCCGTCAGTTGCGGACTCCTCCCGTCGGTGGCGGCGGTCAGTGGCATCGCGCTGCGGGCCGGTCGAGGCGTATCCGACGGTCGCGGACTCGTCGATCGCGGTGTGCGAGCCGTCGGGGTTGCGGTAGAGAGTGAAGCCCTCCGCGGTCGCGGTCTCCTGAGCGCGGGCTTCGACGTTCTCCTCGGTGTAGCCGACCTTCGCGCCCTGTTCGATGTCGGCGGTGCCGCCGATCTTCTCAGTGGCGTGGTCGAGGCCGGCGGCGGCGTCGCGTGCCGTCTCTTCTCCGTTGGACTCATTCCTGTTGCGGCTCATGATTCTCCCCTTCGCAGACGGATTCCGACCCCGAGTGCCTGCACTCGAGCGGTTGCCCGGCAGGCCACGGACGGTCATGCCGTCATTCTCACACGAGCGCGTCGAAAACAACAGTGGCCTTGTCTCAACTGGCGGTTCTCAACTGGCAGCGGGCGCACCGCACTCGCCTGCGCGCGTTCGGTCACCTCGGCGAAACGCTGCGACTGCGGAACCGCGGACCCACCGGGGACGGTCCGACCGCCTCGGCGAGGGGATGGGCCTGATGCGAGCGTCAGGGCACGGTCCTACACTGGGAGGCATGAGCGAACCATCTGTCACCGTGACCGAGATCCCCGACGGCGCCGCGATCATCGACGTACGCGAGGACGACGAGTGGGAGGCCGGACACATCGAGGGCGCGATCCACGTTCCCCTCGGTGAACTGCCCGAACGCCTCGGCGATCTGCCGCTCGACGACGACATGTACATCATCTGCCGCACCGGCGGACGGTCGCTGCGGGCGACGGCGTGGCTCAACCTCAACGGCTTCGACGCCTACAACGTCGAAGGCGGCATGGGCTCGTGGAACATCGACAACGGCAAGCCCATCGTCTCGGAGACCGGCCAGGAACCCTGGGTGAAGTGAGGCGGTCGCGGCACGACGCCGCGACCCTGGACGTGGGCTGACCACGGCCTGTGACCTGCCCTCATGCATGGGCGTCTGCGTCCACGATGCAAGAACTCGGGGGCCCTGACTGTGTCGAGGCGGACGTGTTTGGCAAGGTAGGCATATGACTACTCGTGCCGGCCAGCTCGCCCAGGACGGGGACCTCATCGACGTCCCCGCACTCCTCGACTCCTATTACGACCTCGTCCCCGATCCGTCGGTGCCGGGACAGGCCGTGAGCTTCGGGACCTCGGGGCACCGCGGCTCGAGCTTCAATCGGGCCTTCAACGAAGCCCACATCGCCGCGATCACCGCGGCCATCGTCGACTACCGCAAGGATCACGGTGTGCGCGGGCCGATCTTCCTCGGCCGTGACACCCACGCGCTGAGCGAACCGGCGTTCCTCACCGCCCTCGAGGTCCTCGCCGCCGCCGACGTCCCGGCGCTCATCGACGAACGCGACGGCTACACGCCGACTCCGGCGCTCTCGCATGCGATCCTCGGCTTCAATGCGGGCAAGTCGATCGGCGACGCCCAGGCCGACGGCATCATCATCACCCCCAGCCACAACCCTCCGGCCGACGGCGGTATTAAGTACAACCCGCCCCACGGTGGGCCCGCCGGGACTGAGGCGACGAAGTGGATCGCCGACCGCGCCAACGCCTACCTCGAATCCGGGTGGGAGAAGATCCCGCGCACGAGCTTCCAGCGCGCCTTCCATCTCGACAACACCGAGAATTTCGACTTCATCTCCAACTACGTCGGCGACCTCTCCTCGGTCATCGACATGGACCTCATCCGCGACTCTGGACTGAGGATCGGTGCGGATCCGCTCGGCGGGGCGAGCGTCGACTACTGGGCGGCGATCGCCGAGGACTTCGACCTCAACCTCACCGTCGTCCACCCCGAACTCGACCCCACCTGGTCGTTCATGACGCTGGACTGGGACGAGAACATCCGCATGGACTGCTCATCGCCGTTCGCGATGGCCGGGCTCATCGCCTCCAGGAACGACTACGACATCGCCACCGGCAACGACGCCGACGCCGACCGCCACGGCATCGTCACCCCCGACGCCGGGCTGATGAATCCCAATCACTACCTCGCCGCCGCCATCGACTACCTCCTGGAGAACCGTCCCGACTGGCCCGCCGAGGCGGCCATCGGCAAGACGCTCGTCACCTCCTCGATCGTCGACCGGGTCGTCGCCGCCCACGGCCGCCGCCTCTTCGAGGTCCCCGTCGGCTTCAAGTGGTTCGTCCCCGGCCTCCTCGACTCGACCCTGGCGTTCGGAGGTGAGGAATCCGCGGGCGCGTCCTTCCTTCGCCGAGGTGGCAAGGTGTGGTCGACGGACAAGGACGGCATCATCCTCGCCCTGCTCGCCTCGGAGATGACGGCGAAGACCGGGCAGACACCGTCACAGCGCTATGCGGGGCTCGCCGAGAAGTTCGGCACGAGCGCCTACGCCCGCCAGGACGCGCCGGCCAACCGCGAGCAGAAGGCCCGCCTCGGCGCCCTCGAACCCTCGCAGGTCACCGCATCGACGATCGGCGGGGAGGACGTCACCTCGGTGCTCACCTCGGCACCCGGCAACGACGCGCCGATCGGCGGACTCAAGGTGACGACCGACAACGCTTGGTTCGCCGTGCGACCGTCGGGCACCGAGGACGTCTACAAGATCTATGCCGAGTCCCTGCGCGACGAGGACCACCTGCGCGCCGTCCAGCACGATGCACGCACCCTCGTCGACGGGGTGCTCGGCAAGCAGCCGCAGGGGTGAGGCTCGGACGCTAGGGCCTGCGGAATACTCTCGCCTGGTTCTCCGTTGACTCATTCAATCGTCAACTAGGAGGCAGTCATGCAGGCCAGGAATTCCCTTCGCTCGATCAAGAAGCAGCCGGGTTCGCAGGTCGTCCGTCGTCGCGGACGCACCTACGTCATCAACAAGCTCAACCCGCGCTTCAAGTCGCGCCAGGGCTGATCAGCTGAGACATGCAGAAGGGCGCCGGTTCCCATCTCGGGAACCGGCGCCCTTCTCGTGTGCGGTCGTCGGCGAGACGGCCCAGGACGTCCCCGCGGGGACGTCTCTCACTCTGCTGCCGCGTCGTAGGCGTCGCGGTTGGCAGCGATCTCGGCCGTGTGGGTGGCCGCCCATTCGGCAAGTGCGAGGACGGCGGGCACGAGGGACAGGCCCAACGGCGTCACCTGGTACTCGACGCGGGGAGGGATCTCCGCGAACATCTCCCGCTCGACGAGACCGTCGCGCTCGAGCTGACGCAGCGTCTGCGTGAGCATGCGCGACGAGATCCCCGGAGTCATCGACTTGAGCTCGGAGAACCTCCGCGGACCCTCCTGCAGCATGCCGATGAGCATCATCGACCACTTGTCGCCGACGCGGGCGAGGATCGATCGGAACACCTCCGGGTCGACGTTCGGACCCTCACAGATCGCCTCCATGCGCGGTTCGTCGACGCCTCCACGGGCATCGTTCCTCACTGATGGGTCAGTCATCGCCTTACTCTCCTCCCCGCGCACTGCCGACTCGCCTCGGTGCGGCGGCCCTGTCGTGCCCCTCCTCACCGAGGCGACCCACCCCAGAGATCGTCCCTGGCCAGGTCAAATGGTTACCTCCGTGTGACTCGGTGACGTTGCTGTGCGTGCCACACCCTGCGGAATAATTACCGACGGTATCTAGGTTACCACTGGTAACTATTGACAGTACGAACCGTCCGAAAGGGGCACAATGCTCGTTCTCTCCATCATCACGTGGGCCCTCTCCGGCCTCCTCGCCGCACTCTTCCTCATGGCCGGCCTCGCCAAGGTGCGCAGCCCGCACAATTCGACGAAGCCGATGCCCACCCTCCTCGACTACACACCCGGTCAGGTCCGGTGGATCGGCATCGTCGAAGTCCTCGGGGCGATCGGCATCATCCTGCCCGCACTCCTCGGCATCCTCCCCTGGCTCACCGTCGTCTCCGCACTCGGGCTCGCCCTCATCCAGTTCCTCGCGATCTTCGCCCACAGGAAGCACAACGAGGCATTCACCATGAACATCATCGTTATGGTCGTCGCACTCGCTGTCGCTGTTCTGCGCATCGCAGGGGTCTGATGACGATGAGGGAATCCACTGCAGTCGACCGGGCCGCGGCCGCTGACCCGACTCCCGAGTCAGCGACCCCGCGCAAAGGCACCGGGGTGATCTGGCTCCTCCTCGGCGCCGCCTTCGTCACCCTCCTCAACGAAACGGTCATGGGTGTCGCCATCCCGCACCTCGTCACCGACCTCGGCGTCACGCTCACCCTCGCCCAATGGACGACCACGGCTTTCATGCTCACGATGGCCGTCGTCATCCCGACGACGGGCTACCTGCTCAAGCGCCTGAGCACGCGACAGGTGTTCCTCTTGGCGATGAGCCTCTTCACCGCCGGAACGCTGCTCGGCGCACTCGCACCGGAGTTCTCCGTCCTCCTCGTCGCTCGCGTCATCCAAGCCTCGGGCACGGCGATGATGATGCCGCTGCTCATGACGACGATCATGACCCTCGTTCCCGCGCACGAACGCGGTCGGTTCATGGGACGGATCACGATCGTCATGGCCGTCGCCCCGGCCCTCGGACCGACGCTGTCCGGGTTCATCCTCAACGTGCTCAACTGGCACTTCCTGTTCTGGACGATCCTGCCCGTGGCGATCCTCATGATGATCATCGGGGCGCTGCGTCTGCGCAACATCGGCGAACAGAGCCACTCACCGCTGGACTGGGTCTCCCTGCCGCTGTCCGCCTTCGGCTTCGGTGGACTCGTCTACGGGTTCAGCACCCTCGGCAGCGCCACGCCCGATTCCGCCCCTCAAGCGCTGACCGCCCTGGCCGTCGGTGTGCTCAGCCTGGGACTGTTCATCTGGCGGCAGATCGTCCTCCAGCGGGACGACCGGGCCCTGCTCGATCTGCGAGTGTTCCGGTCACGGACGTTCGCCCTGGCCATCGGCCTCGTCGTCGTGATGATGGCGGCGATGTTCGGTTCGATCATCCTCCTGCCGATCTACCTGCAGAACGTCCTCGCCCTCGATTCGGTGACGACCGGGATGCTCCTGCTCCCCGGTGGCCTCGTCATGGGCCTGGCCGCGCCGATCGTCGGTCGCCTCTTCGACCGCTTCGGTCCGCGACCGCTCGTCATCCCCGGGGCGCTCATGGCCAGTGCCGTGCTCTGGTCGCTCACCCAGCTGGACGAGAACTCACCGGCGTGGTTCGTCCTCCTCGGACACATGGGGCTCTCGATCGGCGTCGCCTTCATGATGACGCCGCTGCTCACCTCGGCGCTCGGATCGCTCACCCCGCAGCTCTACTCGCACGGGTCGGCGACGGTCGGCGCGATCCAGCAGGTCGCCGGGGCGATCGGCACGGCACTGTTCATCACCGTGCTCAGCATCGGCACCGTCCAGGCCGCCGGTTCGGGCGCGGCCTCGGTCGCCGCGCAAGCCGACGGGGTCTCGGTGGCATTCCTCGCCGGCGCGGTGCTCTCGCTCATCGCCGTGGTCGGCAGCTGGTTCGTCCGCAACCCGGCCCCGCTCGCCGCCCCAGCGTCGCCGGCCGCGAAATGAACCGGCCAGAGAGCTGAGCAGCGCAGAGCGCCCCGTCCCGGAGGAATCCGGGGCGGGGCGCTCTGCTGTGATCACCCGCCTCGGCGGGGTTCGCACGGTTCCGGACGACCGCCTCGGTGAGACTGAGCGGATGCCGCGGTACACAGCAAAAACCCGCCCCAGAATCACCTGGGACGGGGTTCGCTGTGTCTGGGAGGAATTTCGATTGCGGCCACGCGAAGACCCTAGGCCAGATGATCATCCGGTTATAGTTGCGAAATGGCCAATCCACCTCGGCTGCAGACGCCACCTTGGTCTCAAAACGACCTCAGGGCGCTCGGGAAGGCACTCCGGGATGGAACAACGCCCCCAGGCAGGGCACCAGATTATGAGGAGGTACTTGCGTGGTACCTCGACTTCTCTGGCGATGTCCTGGAGCACCTCGAGGGCCTCGATTGGTCGCCACTGGGATTGGCAGCGGCGCCCGGAACATCGCGCCCAAAGACAGTTGGCACTTTGATCGAAAAACTCCGGCGAGATCGCTCGACTCCATTGCAGAACATCGGCGACCTGGCAGGGGTTCGCATCGACGCCGATATGTCTCTTTCGGTGCAAACTGCGTTCGCTGATTCGGTCGCGGCCACAATTCGCGACGAGGTTGGTGATGCGAACGTCTTCATTAAAGATCTGCGTGGAGGCGAACACAGTGGGTATCGTGCAGTCCACGTCTTGACCAAGTATCCGGCGGGCCGATGCGAAATTCAGCTTCGAACGCAGCTTCAGAGCGCATGGGCCAACGCGTATGAACTTCTCGCGATGATTGTGGGACGAGAGATTCGCTACGGAGGTATGCCGTCAAATGCTCCCGGGCGAAGCCTCGTAGTGTCGATGCTGCAAGAATCACGGACCATCGCAGAGTTCGAGGGTCGCCTGAACCTTCTCAGTCACTTGTCTCACGTTTCCGAATCAGTCGACGAAGCCACACGCAAGATCCTGGCGTCCAAGTACAATGAAGACAAGAAGGGTGAGGAGCCGATCCTGCGGTCGTTGCACGACATGGAGCAAAGGCTACTCGCGTTAGTGAGAGGGGACCGTGATGACTAAATTCGTCCTCGCCTATAACAAGCGCACCGCTGAGCTCGTGGTTCTGGAGAAGTTCGGTGAGTCCAAGGACGCCGTCCGACGGCGTATGGAGCTGGCCGAAACTCACTTCGGCTCCGACTGGGAATTGGCGGTTCTCACGAGCCGAGATGAAGAGACTCTGCGCTCGACACATCAGAGGTACTTCGCCTCATCAGTTTGACGCATTTGACGTGCCATGAGGCTGGCCCTCACCAGGTCTGTCTACGACTCACATCCTCGAGCGAGTTCAGTCGCGTCATCAGACTGTGGTTCGACAGGTGCCAGAATTGAGGCATGACATGCATCCTGTGTGCGATCGCCAACGGGACCGAAGAGGCCGAGATCATCTTCGAAGATGACGACTGTCTGGCCATCACTCCACTGCGCCCGATGACCCCGGCACACGTTCTCCTGTTCCCGCGCGAGCACGCAGCCGATCTGCCTTCGTATCTCGACAGTTCGCCAGAGGGGGCCGGACGTCTGATGCGCCGGGCCGCTCAGACTGCGCGCACCTTGGGCTTCGAGTCTCGTGGATACCGGCTCGCCTGGAACTTTGGGCCGGACACGAACCAGAAGATCACGCACCCGCACCTTCATCTCCTCGGTGGACGGTCGCTGTCCGATCAGCTCGGCTGAAGGTTGTTGCGGCACCGGGAAGCTGAGCGGAGGCCTGCGGCACACAGCAGAACCCCGCTGCCAGGATCACCCGGAACGGGGTTCAGCTGTCACTGCGCGTCGACGGCCAGGACGGGACCGCCTCGGCGAGGGGCCGTCGGAACCGAAATGATCAGAGGTGCGCTTCGGGCGCAGACTTGACGTACTCGTCGACGGTGTCGTTCTTGAACGCGTCCTGGAGCTTCTTCAGCTCGTCCTGGTCGACGTTGACGATCGACTGACCGTCGGCCGAACGGCCGACGCCGGCGGTCGGGGACGTGAAGAACTCGATGTCGCCGGGGCGGACGTCGCGCATCGCGAACGCGGTCGAGGAGATGTACTGGGCGTTGAGACCGGAGTCGACGTACATGTACGGGGCGAACTCGGTGACCATCTCCTGGATCTTCGCCGGATTCGACAGGGTGTCGGCGGAGATGAGCTCATTGATAAGGCCCTTGATGAACGCCTGCTGATTGCGGGCGCGCTGGAAGTCGCCGTCCTTGAAGCTCTTGCGCTCGCGCACGAAGGTGAGCGCCTCGTCGCCGTTGAGGAGGTTCTCGCCCTTCTCGAACGTGTACCCGTTCTGGGTGAACGCCTGTTCGGAGTTGACCCGGACCCCGCCGAGGCTGTCGGTGAGTCCCTTGAAGCCCTCGAAGTCGATGATGGCGACGTGGTCGATGGGGGTGCCGATGAAGTCAGAGACCGTCTTCACGGCCAACGGCAGTCCGCCGTAGGACAGTGCCGCGTTGATCTTCGCCTTGCCCTGGCCTTCGATGTCGACCCAGCTGTCGCGCGGGATCGACATGATCTGGACGTTCGACCCGTTCTCAGGCAGGTGCATGACGAGGATCGAGTCCGAGCGCAGGCCGCGCGAGGAGTTGACGTCGACGTCCTTCATCGGCTCGTCGGAGCCGAGGAGGAGGATGTTCGTTCCGCCCTCCTCATTCTTCGCCTCGGGGCGCTGCGAACCGAAGACCTGCTCATCGCTGAGCTGATTGGCATTGTCGTCGAAGGACCGACCGACGTTCCACAGGTAGACACCGACACCGAGGACGCCGAGGACGACGACGACGAGGACGCCGACGAGGACCTTGCGCCACACGCGCTTCTTCTTCCGTCGCGGTCGCCGGGATTCCTCACTGTCGTTGTCGTTGGTGAAGATGTCATCGAACGGGTTGTTGTCCGTCATCGGCGCTCCGGATCTGGGTTCGGGGCGGCGCAGGGGCCGGCAGAGGAGAGTGGGCAATCCCGCTCATTGTATAGGGGTCCGATGACGTCCCGATGACCCACTCTGCCGATTCGCGTGGCCTGTCGAACCCCTGATGGCAGGGCTGCTTGCCGGGTCGGGAGCCGGTTGCGGCGGGGGCCGTCAGGCGTCCTGGAGGGACGGGTCGGCAAGGGGCAATGCCGGTCGGAGGACCACCTCGGCGAGGGGATGTCCACCTACGACGCCGGGCACGGATTCCGCACCGAGAGCAGAAGGATCCGACGGAAGAGGACGGAACGGCGACGGATCCCGGCGAGATCGCAGGGTGAGATGCCACTCAACCTGCGGGATCCGCGGTTGCGGGTCGCAAGGGCGGAGATAGACTCGTCTGATGTTCACAAACTATCGGGAAATTCTGTCGCTTCCCGGTGCTCTCAAGTTCTCCTTGGCAGGTCTTGTCGCACGGATGCCGATCGCCGTCCTCGGACTCGGGATCGTCCTCTTCATCCAAGGCGTCACCGGTTCGTACGGCCTGGCAGGCATCGTCGCCGCCGTGTACATGATCGTCCAAGCCCTTGCAGGTCCCGGGATCGCGCGCCTCGTCGACCGTCGCGGCCAGGCGAAGGTCATGGTGCCCATCGTCATCACGCACCTCATCGCGCTCACCCTCCTCATCGTCTCCGTCTACCTCGACTGGTGGGTCGGTCTCACCTTCGTCTTCGCCGGCATCGGCGGCGCCACTGTCGGCTCCGTCGGATCGCTCGTGCGGTCGCGCTGGTCGCACCTCGTGAACTCGCCGAACCAGCTGCAGACGGCGTTCTCCTGGGAATCCGTCGCCGACGAGCTGCTCTTCGTCTCCGGACCGGTGCTCGCCACGGTGCTCGCGACCGCCGTGTGGCCGCCCGCGGGCATCATCCTCTCGATGATCTCCGCCGGTGTGGGATCCGCGTTGCTCTACATCCAGAAGTCGACCGAGCCGCCTCCGATCGAACGATCCACCGAGGCGAAGGGCCACGTCTTCTCCAACCCGGGGATCTTCACGATCATCATCGTCAACGTCTTCCTCGGCGTGAACTTCGGCGCCATCGACGTCATCGCCGTCGCGTTCTCCGACGAGCAGGGCGTGAAGTCGCTCGCCGGCTTCCTCCTCAGTGCGTTCGCGCTCGGATCCCTCATCTCCGGTGCCATCTACGGGGCGAGGAACTGGAACTCCGCGACCCACCACCGTTTCGGGGTGACGGTCTCGCTGCTGGCGATCGGCACGTGCACGATGCTGCTCGCCCGCGACATGTTCACCTTCGGCCTCATCCTCTTCATCGTCGGCTTCACGATCGCGCCGAGCCTCGTCGGCGCGAACTCCGTCATCCAGCAGCTCGCCCCGCCGAGGCGGCTCACCGAGGCCTTCGCGTGGCTCGGCACCTCGCTCGGCTTCGGCGTCGCGTTCGGGTCGGCGATCGCCGGCAATCTCATCGACCACTACGGGGCGCACACCGCGATGCTTCTGCCCGCAGGCTGTGCGGTGCTCGGGGCGATCCTCGCGCTCTCGCTACTCAAGCTGCTCAACCCGTCGCGGTCGAGCCACGAAGTCCGCATCGAGAAGGACCGCCGCAGGGCCCGCGTCGAGGAGTGAGGCCGCCGGGCGGGTTGGGAGACCGGCCTGGCGATTTGCTGGTCACTGCGCCGAGGTGGCGTGACAATCACTGGTCACGGCGCCGAGGTGGCGCGGCCGAAATCAGCCCAGCCACCTCGGTGGAGCGACCAGCAAGTCAAAGGGCACCTCGGTGGAGTGACCAGCAAATCGCTCCGGAACCTACGGGGTGAAGCGGTAGCCGATGCCCATCTGCGTGTGGAGGTACTGCGGGCGCGCCGGATCGGCCTCGAGCTTCGAGCGCAGCTGCGACATGTAGACGCGCAGATAGTTCCGTTCCTTGCCGAACTCCGGCCCCCACACCTCGGTGAGCAGGGTCTGCGCTTCGACGAGCGCGCCCTTGTGCTTGACGAAGACCTCGAGCATCTTCCACTCGATCGGGGTGAGGTGCACCGGTTCGCCCTCGACCTCGAGGAGGTGGGCGGCGAGGTCGATGACGACGCGACCATCGGCCGTGCGCACGAGACCGGTCTCCCCCGTCTTCCCCGTGCGCCGTTCGATCGCCCGCAACCGGGCGAGCACTTCGCCGAGCGAGAACGGCTTCGTCACATAGTCATCGGCACCCGCGTCGAGGGCCGCGATCTTCCCGTGCGAATCGTGCCGGGCCGAGACGACGACGATAGGAACCTCGCTCCACCGCCGCACCTGGGCGATGAGCTCCATCCCGTCGACGTCGGGCAGCCCGAGGTCGAGGAGGATGACGTCGATCTCGGACTCGCTGAGCACCTCGTTCATCCGCCGACCGGTGCCGGCGACGACGACCTCATGTCCCTTCGCCTGCAGACCGATCCCCACAGCCGTGGCGATATCCGTGTCGTCCTCGACGATGAGCACTCGTTTCATCGGCCCCGTCCCCCTGCCGGCAGTTCGTCATCGGCTCCTGCCGGCAGTTCGTCGTCTCTCGCCGAGGCGGCTCCCGGGACCCTGCCGATCATGTCGTTCTCCGCCGGTGCGGGGTCAACACCGTCCGCCGAGGCGGTCTGTGCGCACCGGGGGAAGGTGAGCACCGCGGTGAACCCGCCGCCGGGAGTGTGCTCGGCGGTCAGGTCGATGCCCATCGCCCGGCACAGCCCCAGTGCCACGGCCATCCCGAGGCCCAGTCCTTTCGCATTCGACTCATCGAGGCGGGTGAACGGGGTGAAGATCGTCTCCAGGGCTTCGTCGCTCACCCCGGGACCGGAGTCGGCGATCCGCAGGTAGACCGCCTCGGCGCCGGTCGAGGCATCGATCGTCACCGGCGCTCCCCCACCGTATTTGAGCGAGTTCTCGACGATGTTGACGAGCACCCGTTCGAGCAGCCCGAAGTCGACGTCGACCCACGCATCAGGTTCGATGTCGACGGTGACGTCGTTCGGCACCTCGTCGACCCCCACCTCGGCGAGGGCGGAGGAGACGAGATCGGCCACGGGCACCGGGGATGTCGAGATCGTCACCGCACCGGACTGGATGCGGCTCATGTCGAGGAGGTTGTCGATGAGCTTCTCCAGCCGTTGGGTGCCGTTGTCGATGGTGGCGAGCATGAGCCGTTCGTCCTCGGGGCTGAGCTCGATCTCCTCGAGCATGAGCGTCGAGGCGGCGGCCTTGATCGCCCCGAGCGGGGTGCGCAGGTCATGGGAGACCGCGGTGAGCAGCGCCGTGCGCACGGCATTGCCGGCCGACAGCTCCCGGGCCCGCGAGCGGGTCGCGGCGAGTTCGGATTCGGTGAGGACACGGAGCAGCCGGCCCGCATAGGCGTCGAGGATCCGCTGTTCGCCGGCGCTGAGCGGCTGGCCCTTGAGGATCAGGGCGGTGTCGTCGTCGAGGTCGAAGGTCTCGGTCGCCTCGGCCCGCGTGGTCACCGGCTCCCCCGCCGAGGCGGTCACCGCCCACGCACCGGCCTCATCCTTCGTCAGCACGGCCACGCCGTCGAGGACGAAGGTCGTGCGGATGTTCTCGACCATCGAGTCGGGGCTGTCGCCCTCGGCGATCATCGACCGGGCGAGTTCGCTGAGCACCGAGCCCTCGTGTTCGGCGGCCTGGGCCTGCCGCGACCGGCGGGCGGCAAGGTCGACGACGGTGGCGACGGCCACGGCGACGGCGATGAAGATGATGAGCGCGACGATGTTCTCGACCTCGGCGATCGTGAACGAGCCGATGGGCAGGGTGAAGAACCAGTTGATGAGCGCGGTGCCGAGCAGCGCGGTCATGAGTGCCGGCCACAGTCCGCCGATGAGGGCGACGATGACGACGACGGTGATGAAGCTGAGGAAGTTCATGCTCAGCGACGCCGCCCCGGGGCCGAGCGAGATGAACAGGGCGGTGAGCGCCAAGGGGGCGAGCGCACCGATGACCCAGCCTGCGATCCGGCGCACCTTCGAGATCGGGTTGGCCGGCCGGGTCTCCCGGCTGGGCCGCCACACGCGGGCGGCCTGGGCGTGGGTGACCATGTGGACGTCGATGTCGGCGGCGGTGCTGATGACGCGGCCGGCGACGCCGGGACCGAAGATGCGGCCGTACCAGGGGGTGCGGGAGACGCCGAGGACGATCTGGGAGGCGTTGACGGTGCGGGCGAACTCGACGAGGGCCTTCGCGACGTCGTCGCCGACGACGGTGTGCCAGGTCGCGTTGTTGCCCTCGGCGAGTTCGCGGGCCCGCATGAGGTCAGGGGCCGTGGCCGAACGGGTGCCGTCGGGTTCGACGACGTGGACGACGAGGAGTTCGCGCCCGGCCACCCGCCCGGCGATGCGCAGGCCGCGGCGGATGAGGGTGACCGATTCGGCCCCGCCGGTGACGGCGACGATGATGCGGTCGCGGGCGGCCCACGTGTCGCGGATGCCCTTGGCGTCCCGGTACTCCTCGAGGCCTTCGTCGACGCGGTCGGCCAACCACAGCAGCGCGAGTTCGCGCAGCGCGGTGAGGTTGCCGAGGCGGAAGTAGTTCGACATCGCCGCATCGACCTTCGCCGCGGCGTAGATGTTGCCCTCGGACAGGCGGGCGCGCAGGGCGACCGGGGAGATGTCGACGAGTTCGATCTCGTCGGCGGTGCGGAGGAACGGGTCGGGGACCCGTTCGTGCTGGACGCGGCCGATGATCGACCCGACGACGTCGCCTAGGGATTCGAGGTGCTGGATGTTCACGGTGGTGAACACGTCGATGCCTGCGGCCAGGATCGCCGCGACGTCCTCCCAGCGCTTCTCCCGCTCCCCCGACCCGGGCACGTTCGTGTGGGCGAGTTCGTCGACGACGACGAGTTCCGGGGCCCGATTGATGACCGCCTCGGCGTCGAGCTCCTCGAAGGTCCGTCCCTGGTAGGGCACCTGGGCGCGGTCGAGGGTCTCGAATCCCTGCGCGAGCGCGGCCGTGTGGGCGCGACCGTGGTCCTCGACGATGCCGACGACGACGTCCCGGCCGGCGTCCCTGGCCCCGGCGGCGGCTTCGAGCATCGCGACGGTCTTGCCGACTCCGGGTGCATACCCGAGGAAGACCGTGAGCTTCCCCCGCCGAGGTGTGCCCATCAGTTCTGGGGATCCGCGAGGTCGATGCGGGCGCCGGTGTTGTTCGCGAGGTCGTTGTTGAGGGTGACGACGTTGACGCGGGGCACGCCGATGAAGCCCAGCAGCGGCTGCTTCGTGTTGGCTTCGACCATCGTCTCGACTTCCTCCCTGCTCAGCCCGGTCTCCTTGGCGACCCGAGCGATCTGCAGTCGAGCATACTCAGGACTGATTTCCGGATCGAGACCGGACGCCGAGGCGGTGACCGCATCCGCGGGGATCGAGGCCTCATCGACGCCTTCGCGCTCGGCGATCTCAGCCCTCCGCGTGGTGATCGCAGTGACGAGTTCGGGGTTCGTCGCCGCAAGGTTCGACCCGCCCGAGGACAGTCCGTCGTAGTCCCCGGCGGACGGCCGGGGGTAGAACCAGTCGTCGCCGGTGACCGGTTGGGCCATGAGCGCGGAGCCGACGACCACGCCGTCGGCGTTCCGGATCGCCGAGTCCTGGCTGGGCACGACTGTGGCGATGAGCACCATCGCCAGCGGGTAGGCGAGGCCGAGGAGGAGGGTGAAGACGAGGAGGGCCCGGAGCCCGGTGAAGGCCTGACGGATGAGCATGGGAGGTCCTGACTGTGAGGTGCGGATGCGGGTTTGATGGGGCGCCGCGGCGGCGTGAGACCCGGCCGCCGCGGACGGGGGTGTGGTGACCGGTCAGAGGAACGGGCTGATGACGAGGTCGATGAGCTTGATCCCGATGAAGGGGACGATGAGCCCGCCGAGCCCGAAGACGAGCAGGTTCTTGCCCAGCAGCGCCGAGGCGGTCGCGGCCTTGAACCGCACCCCGCGCAGGGCGACCGGGATGAGGGCGAGGATGATGAGCGCATTGAAGATCACCGCGGAGAGGATCGCCGACTCCGGGCTGTGCAGGCCCATGATGTTGAGCGCCCCGAGTCCGGGGAAGGCGAGGAGGAACATCGCAGGCACGATCGCGAAGTACTTCGCGACGTCGTTGGCGATCGAGAACGTCGTCAGCGCACCCCGGGTGATGAGCAGCTGCTTGCCGACCTGGACGATGTCGATGAGCTTCGTCGGATCCGAATCGAGGTCGACGAGGTTGCCGGCCTCCTTCGCCGCGGTCGTGCCCGTGTTCATCGCGACCCCGACGTCGGCCTGCGCGAGCGCGGGCGCATCGTTCGTCCCGTCCCCGGTCATCGCGACCATCCGACCGCCTGCCTGCTCGGACCGGATGAGGGCGAGCTTGTCCTCGGGTGTGGCCTCGGCGAGGTAGTCGTCGACCCCGGCCTCCTTCGCGATCGACCGGGCCGTGAGTTCGTTGTCCCCGGTGATCATCACCGTGCGGATGCCCATGGCCCGCAGCTGGGCGAAGCGCTCGGCCATGCCCGCCTTGACGATGTCGCGGAGGTCGATGACCCCGAGGACCCGGGCCCGCGCCGAGGCGGTCGTGCCGTTCGCGACGGTCGTGTCGGTGGCGGCGCTGTCGACGGCTTCGGCGACGAGGAGGGCGGTGCCGCCTCCCGTGTTGATGCGTTCGACCTCAGCACTCGCCTCGGCGGGGATGTCCGCGCCGCGGTCGATCGCCCACGCGATGACCTCCCGGGCCGCTCCCTTGACGACCGTGCGGGACCCGGCGCCCACCTCGGCGGGGAGGACGATGCCGGAGAGCCGGGTTGCGGCAGAGAACGGAATGAACTCGGCGTCGGGGAAGGCCTCGAGTCCGGCTTCGTCGATGCGGAACTCGCCTTCGGCCAGGGCGACGACGGACCGGCCCTCCGGGGTCTCGTCGGCCAGCGAGGACAGGCGGGCCGCCTCGGCGATCTGCTCATCGGTGGTCTCCCCGAAGGGAACGAAGTCGGTGGCCTGCCGGTCGCCCATCGTGATCGTCCCGGTCTTGTCGAGCAGGAGCGTCGAGACGTCACCGGCGGCCTCGACGGCGCGACCGGACTTCGCGAGCACGTTCGCGGCGACGAGCCGGTCCATGCCGGCGATGCCGATCGCCGAGAGCAGCGCCCCGATCGTCGTCGGGATGAGGCAGACGAGGAGGGCGATGAGCACCGTCAGCGACTGCGGGGCGCCGGAGAACGCCGCGATCGGGGCGAGGGTGGCGACGACGAGGATGAAGATGAGGGTGAGCACGGAGAGGAAGACGCCGAGGGCCACCTCGTTGGGGGTCTTCTGCCGGCTCGCGCCTTCGACCATCGCGATCATCTTGTCGAGGAAGGACTCCCCGGGGCTCGCGGTGACGGAGACGGTGATCGAATCCGAGAGGACCTTCGTCCCCCCGGTCACCGCACACCGGTCGCCGCCGGCCTCCCGGATGACAGGCGCGGATTCGCCGGTGATCGCCGACTCGTCGACGGTCGCGGCCCCCTCGACGACGTCGCCGTCGCCGGGGATGACCTCACCGGCGGTCACGAGCACGGTGTCCCCGGCCCGCAGCTGGGAGGCGGGGATCGTCTCCCGGGCGCCGCCGGGCAGGATGCGGGTCGCGTTCGCGCTCACCCGACTCGCCCGCAGGGAGTCGGCCTGCGCCTTGCCGCGGCCCTCGGCGAGCGCCTCGGCGGTGTTGGCGAAGACGCAGGTGAGGAACAGCCACACGCTGATCGCCCACGTGAACGGGGTCGGATCGGCGATCGCGAGGACCAGTGTGACGACCGCGCCGATCTCGACGAGGAACATCACGGGGTTGCGCCACGCGACCCTGGGGTCGAACTTCCTCAGCCCGAGGACGGTGGCCTGGGCGAGGGCGGGCAGGGTGATCGAACGGCCCGTGCTCGTCGGCCGGTGGGTCGCCGTGGTCCGGTGGTCTGCGCCGGGAGCGGGCGTCGGGGTGTCCTCGACGAGGTGGGGCGTGGAGGTGGTGGACAGGTCGGTCTTCATCTCAGAGGAGTCCTTCGTTGATCGGGCCGAGGGCGAGGACGGGCAGGAACGTCAGGGCGCTGACGATGAGTCCGACGCCGACGGTGACCCCGACGAACAGGGGTCGGTGGGTGGGCAGGGTGCCGGGGGTCGCCTCGGCGGTGGATTGGGCGGCGAACGCACCGGCCAGGGCGAGGACCGCGCAGATCGGGGCGAGCCGGCCGATGAGCATGGCCAGACCCAGGGCGGTGTTGAAGAACGGTGTGTTCGCGTTCAGCCCGGCGAACGCGGATCCGTTGTTGTTCGCCGCCGAGGTGAAGGCGTAGAGGATCTCGGAGAGGCCGTGGGGGCTGCCGGTGTTGAGGATCGAGTCGGCGGCACCGGGCCACATCGTCGCCACGGCCGTGCCCGCGAGCACGAGGGTGGGGGTGATGAGGATGACGGCGGAGGCGAGCGTGATCTCCGTGCGGCCGATCCGCTTGCCGAGGAACTCCGGGGTCCGGCCGACCATGAGGCCGCAGACGAAGACCGCGACGATCGCGACGACGAGCATGCCGTAGAGGCCCGAGCCGACCCCGCCGGGAGCGATCTCGCCGAGCATCATATTGAGCATGAGCACCCCGCCGCCGATCCCCGAGTAGCTCGAGTGGAAGGAGTCGACGGCACCGGTCGAGGTCAGGGTCGTCGAGACCGCGAAGAAAGCCGAGGGAATGACGCCGAAGCGGGTCTCCCTGCCCTCCATCGCCGCCCCGGCGGCATCGGTGGCCGGGGTGGACAGGGTGGTCTCGGTGAGGATGACGGCGGTGAGCGAGAGGACGAAGAACGTGGCCATGACCCCGAGGATCGCCCACCCGTGCTTCCGGCTGCCGACCATGACGCCGAAGGTGCGCGGCAGGGCGGAGGGGATGAGGAGGATGAGGAAGACGTTGGCGAGGTTGACCAGGGCGTTCGGGGCCGAGAGCGGGTGCGCGGAGTTCGCGTTGAAGAAGCCGCCGCCGTTCGTGCCGAGGTGCTTGATGACCTCCTGGCTGGCATCCGGCCCGCCCGGGATCGTCTGCGTGGCCTCGGCACCGCCGGCGACGGTGCGCACCACCTGGTCGGGGGTGAGGTTGTCGATGACGCCGAGGCCGATGTAGAGGATCGCGAAGATCACGGAGATCGGCAGGAGGATGCGCATGACGGTGCGGGTGAGGTCGACCCAGAAGTTGCCGATGAACAGCGAGCGCTGGCGCGCAAGCCCGCGGATGAGGGCAACGGCCACGGCGATGCCGACGGCGGCGGAGACGAAGTTCTGCACCGCGAGGCCGGCCATCTGCGTGAGGAAGCCCATCGTCGCCTCACCGGAGTAGGACTGCCAGTTCGTGTTCGTGACGAAGGAGATCGCGGTGTTGAATGCCTGGTCGGGCGCGACCGCGGTCTTGCCGTTGGACAGGGGCAGGAACTCCTGGAGGCGGAGCAGACCGTAGAGGACGGCGATGGAGACGAGGGAGAAGCCGAGGACGGAGAGGAAGTAGGTCTTCCACCGCTGCTCGGACTTCGGGTCGACGCCGGTGAGCCGGTAGAAGAGCGACTCGGCCTTCGTGTCCTTGGTCGAGAGGAACACCCCGGCCATGTAGTTGCCGAAGGGCACATGCACGGCCGCGAGGAGGCCGAGGACGAGGAGGATCTGAGTGATGCCGGTCAGCCAGGTCATGCGCGGGCCTCCCCCGTGGTGCCGGGGGTGGTCGGCTGGGAGCCGGGGGAGCCTGCTCCCGGCTGGAAGCCGGGGGAACCTGCGCCCGGCTGGGTGCCGGGGGTGGTCGGGTCGGCGGCGCGCGCGGTTCTCGCGCTCTCGGCGGTGACCTTCTCGAAGACCTTCGCGAGGGCGACGAGCCCGACGATCGTCGCGAGGGCGAGCAGGAGGAAGAGGAGATCGGCGAAGGGGGCATCCATACGGTGGGGCCTCGGTTTCTCGTGAGCTGGCGATCAGTGCACGGCGGCGCAGTGCGCCGTCGTGCGGTACTCACCCATCTCACATGCGCCCCGAGGCCGTCGGGGCCGATCTTGACACCGTCTTAACACCTCCTAACGCACTTTTGACACCTCCAGGATCGGGCGTTGCGACCTGGCTTGCGCCCTAGCTCAGGCGGTCGGCGAGCCAGTCGGCGACCGCGGCGGTGCGTGCTTCGCTGTCGTTGTAGATCGTGTGGTCCCCGGCCGGCCATTCGAGGAGGGTCGAGTCCTCGCTCGCCTTCAGGAACGGCGTCTGGTCCTCCCGGTCGACAAGAGGGTCGGCACCGCCGTGGATGACGAGGATCCCGCCGTTGACCCGGTCGGTTTCCGGGTCGAAGGCCAGGCGGGCGAAGTTCGCCTCGATCGCCGCCTCGTCGTCGGAGCCGAGCATCGCCGCCTGCTCCCGGAAGGTCTGGAACGGCAGCAGCGTCGGGGCGGCGAATCCCCCGTTGACGACGGTCGCGGTGATCCGATGGTCGGCCGCGGCCGTGATCGCGGCGAAGGTCCCGCCGAGGCTGTTGCCCCAGATCCCCACGGGCCGCCCCGTGAGCTCGGGGACGGCCTCGAGGGCGTCGACGAAACGCGAGAAGGCAGCGGGGACGTCGACGTCGAGGTGGATGCCGGAGACGAGCCGACTCTCCCCCTGACCGGGGCCTTCGGCCATGAGCGTGGCGATCCCCCGGTCGGCGAGCGCATCGGAGAGGCGGTAGTACGTCGCACCCCAGCCGCTCTGACCGCCGAAGACGATGACGCTCGCCCGCGCCTCGGCGGGCACGCGCAGCCAGCCGACAAGGGAGCCCGAGGCGAACGGCACCTCGATGCGCTGCAGGTACGAGGCGGGGATCTGCGTGATCGCGGTCAGTGCCGCCCTGGCCCGAGAGTAGAGCGCGGACTTCCGGTCGCCGTCGGGCAGCGGCATCTGCGCGAAGAGGAAGTCGGCGACCGCGGCCCGGTAGGCGTCGATCGCGGTGCGGGAGCGGCCCTCGCCGGCGGCCGCCTCGGCGCGGAGCACCTGCGCCTCGCCGAGGCGCTCGGCCGCTTCGTCCCACCGCTGTCCCGAGTCGGTGGCGGCCTGCAGGCGCAGCACGTCACCGTGGACCATGCCGCCGTCGAGGAGCCGCTGGGCGGGCATGGCCCGCCAGTGCGCGTCGAGCTCCTTGCGCAGCTCAGCGCTTGGCTGGTCTGCGCCGTGCCGCTCGCCGCCGTGTTCGTCGGGAGCGTGTGCCGCGAACGTGCACACATCGGGTCGGCGCCACACCCCGCTGCTCGGATGGTCGGCTCGCGTCATCGCACCCCCACCTCGGCGAGTGACGAACGCGACGCCGCCGCATCCTGCCCACCCGAGCGCAGCTGGGCGATCATGTCGTCGACGAGGGCCGGCGCATCGGCCATCGCCCCGGTGCCGAAGACGACGAAGTCGGGGCGGGCGATGAACACCTCTGAGTCCGTCGAGGCGAAGTAGTCGCGGTACGTGCCGTCGACATCGGTCACCGACCACGGGGTGCCCGGCGCGGTCGAGACCACGGCGGCCCCCACCTCGGCGAGGCGGTCGAACTGCTCCGCCGACAGCACGGTCGCGGGATCACCCGAGGTCACGAGGTGGAGGCCGTTGCCGATGATGTCGTCGAAGAGCGCCGTGGCACCGTCCTTGGCGATCCTGCCCTGCGGGGAGAGGGTGCCGGCATACGGCTGCTCACCGCGGGCGAGGTACCCGGACTCGATCGTCGGGAACGGCGGCGCATCGAGCGTCTCACCGGCGAAGAACGCCTCATCGCGGGCCTTCGCGGCATCGACGTCGAGCATGTTCGCGATCTTACCCAGCGCGATGCTTCCGGCCTGGATCGCGGCGACGTGGGGGCGACGCTCCTCCTCGTACGTGTCGAGGAAGGCCTCGTCGGCGTGCCCGCGGAGGACGAGGTCGAGCTTCCACGCGAGCGTGAGCCCGTCGCGCATGCCCGAGCACGCGCCCTGCCCCATGTAGGGCGGCATCGTGTGGGCGGCATCCCCGATGAGGAAGGCCCGGCCGTCGCGCCACCGGTGCGCGGTGCGGGCGGAGAACACGTAGACGATGTGCCGGAGGATGCGCACGTCCTCGGGACCGAGGTCATGGCGTTCGCGGAACCACTTCCACGCATGCTCCTCGGTCAGCGCCTCCTCCGGGTTCTCACCGGGCAGGACGGCGACCTCGAAGCGCTGCCGCCCGGGCCCGATGGGCATGGACATGTTCGGGCGCAGGGGGTCGCAGAACTGGGTGCTCACGTCGAAGCGCTCGGGCAGATCGCGCACCTTCTCGGTGTCGAGGTTGAGCCACACGTCGTTGCATTCGAGGTCGTCGCGGTCGATGCCGAGCGCCGTGCGCACGAAGCTGTTCGCCCCGTCGGCGCCGACGATGTACTTCGCGCGGATGATCAGGTCGTCCTCACCGTGGTCGGCTGCGGTCTCATCGTCCCGCGACCACGGGCGCACGCGCAGGGTCACGCCGTCGGCGTCCTGGCTTAAGTCGATGCCCTTGAACCCCTGGAGGACGTCGACGTTGTCGCGGGTGCGGACGTCGGCGTCGATCGCGTCCTCGATGTCGGGCTGGTACATCGTGTAGTGCGCCGCGAAGCCCGAGGACTCCCCCGACCAGTCGACGGTGAGCAGCTTCTCGCCCGCGCCGTTGCGCCAGACGTATTCGTCGGCCGGGGCGGATCCCTTGAGCGCGACCTCGACGTCGCCGACGTTCTGGATGATGCGCGCGACCTCCCCGTCGATGTGGTTGAGCCGCGGGAGCCCGTAGAGGGTCTTCCAGCGTTCGATGACGACGACGCGGTGGCCGCGCCGGCCCAACGCCGAGGCGAGGACGAGTCCCGAGGGACCGTAGCCGACGACGGCGACGTCATAGGTCGTCGACGCGGCCGCCTCGGTGGGATCGCTTCCGACGGTGCGCTGATCGGTGGTGCTCATGGGCACTCCTTCGTGTCTGACATGGCAGGTTCTCTCTAGAACCGTGTCCTCACGATAGGAATCCCTCACGCCCCCGACGACACGATGTGCGACACCGCTGTCCGATCTGCGACACGAATCTGTGAGCTGCGCAACACCCGCGCGGTAATATCGGGGACCATGACCGGGGTGACCAAGCCTGCAGGCGTCGGGGAGTTCGAACGCGACGTCGGTCGTTCGCTGAGCCCGCACCGGCTGCTCGGCGTCGACGAGGGCTCCTTCGCGCCCGAAGTCTGGAAGCTCGACCTTGAACGGCTGCGGATCCTCCAGTTCTCCCTCGGCACCGAGGTCAGGGTCGACCTGCCCGAACACGAGGACTACCTCGGCTTCCTCATCGCCCGCCGAGGCAGTGCCCGCGTCGACATCGGATCCGACTCGATCCCCGTCGCCCCCGCCTCGAGTGCCGCGATCCTCCTCCCCGGCGCCCGGGTGCGGATGCCCCTGGGCGCCGAGTACGACCAGATCCACCTGCGCGTCGACCCCGCGGTGCTGCGCGCCCACAGCCAGTCCGTGCTCGGTCGCGCGGCACCTCCGTCGCCCCGCTTCCGCAGCCACTCCCTGCCTTTGGGCCCGGGGTTCGGCGCGTGGCTCGGGGTCCTCCAGGGACTCGTGTCCGGTGGCCGTGCCGGCGGTGACATGCCTGAGCTGATGACGAAATCCGTCGAGGACCTCCTCCTCACCCAGCTCGTCCTCGGCCACCCCGACCTCGGGCTTGCGGAGGACTCCGCGGCGAGCGCGGGTCCGGCGACGACGAAGCGGGTGCGGCTGGCCCTCGATCACATCGCCGACCACCTCGGCGAACCGCTGACCGTGACCGACATCGCCGAGGCGGCCGGCCTGAGCGTGCGCACCCTGCAACGGGCATTCCGCGAACAGCTCGGCACCTCCCCGCTCGACCATGTGCAGCAGGAGCGTCTCCATGCGGCACGGGCGGACATCCTCGCCGGGGAGGAGCCGATCAGCGACATCGCGTTCCGGTGGGGCTTCTCGCATCCCTCCCGCTTCGCCGCCGCCTACCGGCGCGTCTTCGGCGAACAGCCCTCGCAGACCCGCGCCGGGCGGTGACCTCACTCGACGAGCTTGCCCTCCTGGCTGATCTCACCGGTGTGCATGAGCTCGGCGACCTCGGGGTCGACGGCCGGGATCGTCTCCCGGACGACACCGGTCGACGGTGACCATACGAGATTGACCGTGAGCTCCGGATCGAGCTCCGGGAAGTCGCTGCGGTTGTGGCAGCCGCGGGTCTCCCGGCGTTCGAGTGCCGATTCCAGGGTCGCCCGGGCCGCGAGCACCGAGGACTTGAGGTCGAAGGCGTGGGCGAGGTCGGAGAATCCGGCGATGTCAGGGTGGATGCCGACGCCGGCCATGCGCTCCTCGATCGCCGCGAGCTTCTCGAGTCCGGCCAGCAGACCGGCCTCGTCGCGGACGACGCCGGCGTGTTCGGTCATGAGGTTGCGGACCTCGCGCTGCAGGGCCCGGACGTTCTCCGCCCCATCGGAGGCGAGCAGGTCATCGATCTCAGCGCGCGCCTCGGCGAGGGACTCCTGGGACCGCACCTGCGCTTCGAGCTCATCGGAGTACGCGACGGCGGAGCGGCCGACGATGCGACCGAAGACGAGGAGCTCGATGAGGGAGTTGCCGCCGAGGCGGTTGGCCCCGTGCAGACCGGACGAGGCCTCGCCGATGGCCCACAGTCCCTCGACGTCGGTGCTGTGGTCGACGGGGTCGACCCACACCCCGCCCATCGAGTAGTGCGCGGTCGGGGCGATCTCGATCGGGCTCGTCGTGATGTCGAGCATCTGGGTCTCCATGAGCGTCTGGTAGACGCGCGGGAGCCGGGTCATGATCGTCTCGCGCGGCAGGTGGGAGACGTCGAGCCACACGCCGCCGTTCTCCGTCCCGCGGCCCTCGGCGATCTCCGTGTACGCGGCGAGCGCGACCCGGTCACGGGTCGAGAGCTCCATCCGTTCGGGGTCGTAGCGTTCCATGAACCTCTCGCCGAGGGCGTTGCGGAGGATGCCGCCCTCGCCGCGGGCGGCCTCGGAGACAAGGGTTCCGGCGGCGTTCTCGGGTTCGAGGATGCCCGAGGGGTGGAACTGGACGAGTTCGGCGTCGCGGAGACGGCCGCCGGCTTCGACGGCGAGGCGGAAGGAGTCGCCGGTGTTCTCATCCCGGCGCGAGGAGGTCCGCCGCCAGATCCGGTTGTGTCCGCCGGCGGCGAGGATGACGGCATCGGCGTGGATGCGGTACCGGGTGCCGTCGACGAGGTCGAAGCCGTAGGCGCCGAAGATCCGGCCGTCTGCGACGAGGAGCTTAGTGATGTAGACGGTGTCGAGGACGGGGATGTCGAGCTCTTCGGCGCGGTGGATGAGCGCGCGCTGGATCTCGAGTCCCGTGTAGTCCCCGGCGAAGGCGGTGCGCCGCCAGGTGTGGGCGCCGAAGAAGCGCTGGGAGATCCGCCCGTCCTCTTCGCGGGCGAAGTTCATGCCGTAGCGTTCGAGGTCGGCGATGCCCTGTTCGGCGCCCTGGGTGACGATCTCGACGGTGCGCGGGTTGGCGAGGTCGTAGGATTCCTTGATCGTATCGGCCGCGTGCTGCTGCCACGAGTCCTCGGGGTCCATCGTCGACAGGGCGGCGTTGATTCCGCCTGCGGCGAGCGAGGTGTGCGCATCGGACTTCGGCCGTTTGCCCACGGCGATGACGTCGGCGCCCGATTCGGCGACCTCGATGGCCGCGCGGAGGCCGGAGCCGCCGGTGCCGATGACGAGCACCGAGGTCGACAGCGAGTGTTCTCTCTTTCGGGCATTGCCCTGTTCTCTGCTCATGCGTTCCACGTTAGGATTGCCTATTCGATACGTCCAATGCATTGTTTGACTCAACACGATAGCGATACGCTATTGCTATGAATCTCGAACAGCTCGCGAGCTTCGTCGAGGTCGCCGACACCGGGCACTTCACGAAGGCCGCCGCGACCCTCCACCTCGCCCAACCGTCCCTGTCCCGGCAGATCTCGACGCTGGAGAAGGAGCTCGGTGCCGAGCTCTTCCACCGCGCCCGCGGTCACATCACGCTCACCGCGGCCGGGGCTGCCCTGCTGCCGACCGCGCGAAGGATGCTCGCCGACGCCGAGGCGATCCGCCTCGACATGGACGAGCTCGCCGGTCTGCGTCAGGGCCGGGTCCGCCTCGGCGCGACCCCGACGCTGTGCGTGAGCCTCGTCGCCGAGGCGCTCAGCCGGTTCCATGCCGAGCATCCCGGGATCGAGCTCGAGGTCGTGGAGAAGGGCTCGCGCGAACTCGTCGAGGCCCTCGGCGCCGGGCAGCTCGACCTCGCGCTCATCACCCGCACCGTCGACCTCGGCGCGCAGACACCCAGGCTGCAGATGCAGGAGGTCCTCCGCGAGGACCTCGTCGTCATCACCGCCTGCGATGACGGGGACGATGGGGACACGATCACCCTCGCCGAGGTAGCCGCCCGTCCGCAGGTCGTCTTCCATCACGGGTACGACCTCCGGGAGGCCACCTCGGCGGCATTCGAGGCGGCGGGACTGACCCCCGATGTCGTCGTCGCAGGCGTCGAGATGGATGCGGCGATCCGGTTCGTCGAACGCGGACTCGGGCTCGCGATCGTCCCGGCCATGGTCCTCGTCGACCGGCCCCGCCTGCGGTCGATCCGCCTCGTCGATCCCGGTCTCTCCCGCATCGTCAGCCTCGCCTCCCGCGCGGACGTCCGGCCCACGGCGGCCGCCTCGGCGATGGAGAGGACGGTGCTGAGCACGGCACGGGCACTGACCGCCGCTGATTCCGAGCTCGCCCGGTACGTGCGGATGGAGGTCTAGGGCTTCTCCACCCGGATCTCCACCCGCGGGTGGTTCGCGTGGGCGGCGGCGCGGCGAAGGATGGGGGCAGTGGATCGCACCGGGCGATCCCGTCGCCCGTCTGGAGGCCCAGTCATGAATCTCTCCACCGTCCCCTGGATGTCGATCGTCGATGTCCTCCTCATCGCAGTGGTGCTCGCTCTCATCCTCTTCCGTCAGCTCAGCTGGCGCAGCGCCGCGAGGATGACGCGCATCGCCGTGGTCGTCATCATCATCGGAGTAGCAAGTCTGCCGCTCCAGCTGCAGGGCAGCAAAGCCTCGCTGGTCTCGGCGATGCTCGTCATCGCGCTCACCGTCCTCGTCTCGCTGGCCGGCGGATGGGTCATGGGCAGGCTCTCCGCGGTCGAGACGGATGCCGCAGGCCAGGTCCGGGTCCGGGGAGGCTGGCTCGGGGTCGGCCTGTGGATCGGCTTCATCATCGTTCGGATCGGCATGAACGTGGGGATCGCCGCCCTGATCTCACCTCAGCTCGTCTCGGTCACGGGCCTGTTCCTCATCTCGCTCGGCCTCGCCCGTCTTACGAGCACCCAGATCGCCGTCCAGCGGGCGCACTCGGGCCTCACGCACACCGTTCCCGCTGCCGCCCAGAGCGGGCAGTGACCCCGCTGATCCCGAGCCGGTCGACATGATCGTCAGTGGAGACTCGGACGCACCGGGGTGCGGTATGATCGCCGCCATGAAGCCGGATCCCTCCCGCCGTCACGACGTGCGCGGAGGCATCCGGCTTCGATCCCGCCAGGCGAAGGCGCTGACCTTCGGCCTCGGCATCGTGCTCGGCGTGTTCTTCGCCGTCAACTCCTGGCAGGTCACCGGACCCGCACTGCGCGCGGCGGCTCTCGCGGCGGTCGCCCTGTGGGTGGCGGAGATGTTCCTCGGGGCGCTCACCGACGACTACCGGGAGGCCTCGCCGAGGCAGCACACGACGGGCACCCTGCTCCTCGTCGTCTCCCAGGTCATGGCGTGTGCTCTGGCCTTCGCCCCCGAGACGACGATGGTGCCCCTGGCGATCGCGGGGCTCGTCCGACTCCTGCGCCGGTCCGACCGTTCGGTGATCCTCGTGACGCTGACCATCGTCGCCGACGTCTGCGGCCTGACGGTGTCGGCTCTCGTCGTGGGGGCGCCGACGGAGCTCGTGATCATCAATCTCCTCGTCGGCGCCGGGGTGGGGCTGCTCACCCGGTTGCGTGCCGGTCGCATCCAGTCCGAGAGGCAGGCGCGGGAGCTTCTCGAGGAACAGCTGACCCTGCAGAGGGAACGGGCGACGACGGCCGCCCTGACCGAACGCGCCCGGATCGCCCGCGATCTCCACGACGTGCTCGCGCACTCGTTGGGTGCGCTGACGCTCCAGCTCGATGCGGCCGCCGCTCTGGCGCAGGCCAGGCGCTGGGGCGAACTCGAGACCCGGATCGACCGGGCCCGCGGGCTGGCCGCCGAGGGCCTCGGCGAATCGCGCCGAGCCGTCGCGGCGCTCCGCGAAACGCCGCAGCAGGATCTGCTCGACGGCACCCGCGAACTGCTGCGCGCCCACCGGGACAGCGGCGGTGAGGTTCAATCGACGCTGCCGGAGGGGCAGGGTGAGGCTGTGCCTGAAGGGCCGGCCGGGGCTGCGCCGAGTGGGCAGGACGGCGCTGTGCCGGACAGTCAGGCCAGGGCTCTCGAGCGGCTGAGCCCGTCGAGCACCGAGGCTCTGCTGCGCGCCGTCCAGGAGATGCTCACCAACGCCCGCCGTCATGCCCCCGGCCGACCGGTCACCCTCGAGGTACGGATCGACCGGGGACCATTCGGGCCCGGAGCTGATGGCCCGGCGGTTGAGGATGCCGGTGTTGGCGACGCTGGAGTCGAGGACGCCGAGGTTGGCGAAGCTGGGACCCGGGACGCTGGCGCCTCCGGGCCCGCCACGCGCGGGCACAGCATGAACGGTTCCGCAGCCGACATCGTCCCGGTCGTCCGCGTGACTGCCCGCAACCCCGTCGTCGGTGATTCGCCGACATTCCCAGCTCCCTCAGACTCCTCGATTCCCAGCGGTGCCACGACTATCACCGGCGTCTCGACCTCGCCCGTTGCCTCGACTCCGCCCGGTGCTGTCGCCGCCGCGACGAGCGGGCCCAACGGATTCGGGCTGCGCGGCATGCGGGAGCGCTGCGAGGCACTCGGCGGCGGAGCGCACGGACACCTCGTCGACGAACGGACCTTCGAGACCACCGCGTGGATCCCACTCACACCCTCGACTGCCGTGGACCCCGCTTCGCCCGATGCGTCCACCACCCAGGTGGGAGCCGAATGATGAGCATCACCGTCCTCGTCGCCGACGACCAGGCCCTTGTCCGCGACGGCATCGTCACCGTGCTCTCCCTCGCCGAGGGCATCGAGGTGATCGGCGAAGCCTCCGACGGCATCGAGGCCGTCGCCCTCGCCGAGGAGCTCACCCCGGACGTCGTGCTCATGGACCTGCGGATGCCCAACCTCGGCGGGGCGGAGGCGACCGCGCGGCTCGCGCAGTCCTGTCCGGGGGTGCGGGTTCTCGTGCTCACCACCTTCGGCGACGATGCGAGCATCGACTCGGCGCTGCGAGCCGGGGCCGCCGGATTTCTCACGAAGGATGCCGGCCGGGAGGAGATGATCGCCGCGATCCGGGCGACGGCGGCCGGAGGCACTCCGCTCGATGCGCGCATCGCCGGTCGGGTCGTCGCCGGCCTCCCCGAAGCCCACCCCGTTTCGCTGCACGAACGGTTCCCCGAACTCACGGTGCGAGAGGCCGATGTCCTCCGGCTCATGGCCGAAGGAGCGACGAACCCAGAGATCGCCGAGCACCTGTTCCTCGGAGTCTCGACGGTGAAGTCCCACATCAACTCGCTTTTCGCGAAGCTCGGAGTGAGCCGGCGCAGCGACGCGATCGCCCTCGCCCGCGGAGAGGGCGGTCTTCCCCCTGCACGAATGGGAGACGACCATGAGCGACCCGACACCCGACGCGACCGCCCCTGAGACTCTGCGACCAACTGTGTCTCCGCGATGAGCCTTGGGTCTCCCGCGATCTTCCCTCGGACCGAACCGGCAGGAGGCTACACTGACTCCCACGGAACGCGGACGCCGCTGCACTCGATCCGCGCCGCTTCACCCACCAGCCCACGGAGACCCGCACTCCAGCCCACGTACACCAGCCCTCCAGCCCACGGACGAAGGACCCGACGATGACCGCTCGCCGCACCCTCCTCATCAGCGAGGACCTCATGCTGCTCCTCCTGCCCGAGAGCGGGAAGGTCCCCACGATCACCCCGGGCCTCGAGTCCGCGCTCACCGGCGCCCTTCTCGTCGACCTCGCCGAGGCCGGGTTCGTCGACATCCTCCCCGGACCCGATCCGAGTTCGCCGTTCATCCGACCGGCCGAGGTCCCTCGCCCCACCGATCCGATGTTCGTCAACGCGATCGCACTCCTCGGGCAGAAGGAGCGTCCGCTTGCCTCGGCGCTGCCGATCCTGCTCCCCCGCCTCGACGATGTCCTCCTCGTCCGGCTCGGCAACCACGGCATCCTCGACCATCACCGCTCGCGCTTCCTCGGCCTCTTCCCCACCTCGTCGTGGGAGGTCGTCGACCCGGGCCCGGAAGAGCGGCTGCGGGCAGCGCTCACCGCGGTCCTCGATGGCGGGGCCCAGCCGGATGTGCGGACCGAAACGATCATCGCCCTCCTCCATGCCGCCGAGGCGGCCGACGAGGTCTCCCCGCCCCTGACCTGGGATGCGCAGGTGGCCCAGCAGGTCGCGATGGCAGCGTGGGCGTCGGAACCTGTGCGGGACATCGTCGAGGCGGCGGCCGCCTCGGCGAGGCACACGTCGAGCACGGCATCCGCGCGCGACCGGGCGACCGGAGCCCGCGTCGCCCGCGCCTCCGCGGGCCCGGACAGCTGAGCCGACCGCGCCTCGCCTCACCACCGTCGATCCACGCCGGGCACGAATTCCGCGTCGCCCGCGACGCGGATTTCCGGCCCCGCGTGGATCGGGCGAGCCGCGATTCGCGGACGCATCGATATTCGAGCTCCGCGTGGATCGACAGGCGTCCGTGAATGCACGAGGTCCCCGAATGCGTTCATCCGGGGACCTGGTGTGCCTCGCAGTGCGCTTTGTGCCGCGTCACGCGCCCTGCGACGCTTCGAGCGCGGTATGACATGCCGCTTCGTTTGGCCGCGACGCTTCGAGCGCCGCGCCCTGCGCCGCATCGCCCGCGCCGCGCCGCACGGAGCGGCGCGGCGCACCACGCCACGACTCGTGCGTCAGTCCTTCGTCGTGTCGTCCTTCGTGCCGGGCAGGCCCTGGGCCTTGCGGCGCATGAGGAGGACGACGATGACAATGATCGCCAGGGCACCGACGCCGAGGAGGACCATCATCGGCATCGACATGCCGGTGTCGCTGCCGGTCGATTCGCCGATCTCACCGCGGGTCTCGGTGTTCTGACCCGGCTCGTCGACGACAGCGCCGCCGAGACCTGCCTGCGTCGTCTGCTCGACGGAGCCGCCGGCACCCTCGGCGTCGCCGATCGTGAACGCGAAGTTGCCGGAGATCGGGTGGCCGTCGGAGGAGACGACGCGCCACACGACGGTGTACGCGCCGGGCTTGAGGTTGTCGGGCAGGGCGACGGACAGCTTCTTGCCTTCGGCGGTGAGCTCACCTGCGGAGACGTCGGTGCCGTCGACCTTGACCATGACTTCGGAGCCCACGGCCTGGATCTCGCCGGAGAAGTTCATCTCGAGCCACTCGGGCTGCTTGTCGAGCTGTGCCCCGTTCTCGGGGTTCGTCGAGATCAGCTGGTCGTGGGCGCTGGCCGGTGCCGCCGCGACGACGCTCAGGGCGGCGACGATGAGTGCGGCGAAGACCAGCCTGAGAGCGGACCACTGTGTGCGAGTCATGCGAGTTTCTCCTTCAACGATGTTCGGGTGCCTTGACGCCCAGCCGGCCGGCAACCTCGTCCCTGGTGTCAGTATCACCGAGGTTGCCCGGCGACGACGTGCAGGTGATCTGTGATTCCCGGCACGGACCTCACCATTGTCTCAAGAGTTTCTTCGAAATCTGTCAACCGGCCGCCGTACCACGGGTCGGCGACGTCAGGAGCGGGTGCGTCATCGTCTCCCCCGCCGAGGCGGCCCCCGCTCCCGTACGGATCCGCCGTCCCGCCTCGGCGGGGGTCGACCGACGCCTCGGGGTCGAACTCGCGCAGCATGCGCAGCTCCGGGCGCGCCTCGGCGGGAAGGTCGGCGATGAGACGCTCAAGGGCGCGGTAGTGGCGGGCGGTCATCGCGACGGCGAGGTCGCGGTCGGCGAGCCATTCGGCGGTGATCTGCCGGGCGGCATGGTCGTCGGTGCGGTAGCCGGCGGCGGCGAGCACCCGCGCCTGCCGGGGGTCGATGGGGTTGCCCTCCTCCTCGTCGCTGATGCCGGCTGAGTCGACGACCGCCTCGGCGCCGATGGTCTCCAAGTGACGTTCGAGGACGCGTTCGGCGGTGACGGACCGGCAGATGTTGCCGGTGCACACGAACACGACGGACGGCAGAGCCATACTCTCACTCCTCACTCAGGGGACAAGGCCACCGTCCACGATACTGTTGCACCATGACTTCTCACACCTCGACGTCACCGGTGAATCCCGAGTCCGCGGGAGCCTCTGCTGACATCGCTCCCCTCGAGTCGGTGCGCCCGCAGGACGACCTCTTCCGCCACATCAACGGGCGGTGGATCGACGCGTTCACGATCCCCGACGACCGCGCCGGCGACGGAGCCATGCGCGAGCTCTTCGACACCGCGGAGACGAAGGTGCGCTCGATCATCCGCTCCGTCGTCGACGACCCGCAGGAGGCCGGCGGCGAGGGGCAGAAGGTCGCGGACCTCTTCTCCTCGTTCATGGACCTCGAGCGGATCAACGAGCTCGGCATCACCCCGCTCGAGGCGACGTTCGCCGCCATCGACTCAGCCGAGTCGAAGGCGGAGCTCGCGAACCTCCTCGGGCGGCTGGAGACCGAGGGCATCGGGGGGCTGCTCGGCGGGTACGTCACCGCCGACGCCAAGGACTCCGACATCTACGCCCTCTACCTCGTCCAAGCCGGGATCTCCCTGCCCGACGAGGACTACTACTTCAACGACGACTTCGCCGAGGTGCGGGAGAAGTTCCTCGCGCATGTGCAGAGGATGTCCGGATTCGCCGGCCTCGGTGAGGCTGCGGGGATCACCGACGCCGAGGTGGCCGCGAAGGTCATGGCGTTCGAGACCGCACTCGCCCGCCACCACTGGGACCGCGTGGCCACCCGTGATGCCGAGAAGACGTACAACAAGCACACGCTCGCGCAGCTGCGCGAGCTCGGCCCCGGGTTCGACTTCGATGCGTGGTTCGCCGCGGTCGCCGCCGACATCGACGGCGAACTCGAGACCGTCGTCGTCGGCCAGCCCTCGTACGTCGCCGGCATGGCCCAGGTGTGGGAGGACACCGACCTCGAGACGCTCAAGGTGTGGCTGCGATGGTCGGTGCTCACCTCGACGGCGTCCCTGCTCACCGACGAGATCGTCGAAGAGGACTTCGACTTCAACTCCCGCACGCTCTCGGGCACTCCGGCGCTGCGGGACCGCTGGAAGCGCGGGGTCGGGCTCGTCGAGTCCCTCCTCGGCGAGGCGGTCGGCAAGCTCTACGTCGAAGCCGAGTTCCCGCCTGCCGCGAAGGACGCGATCGACCACCTCGTCGACATGCTCATCAAGGCGTACGAGAAGTCGATCACCGAACTCGACTGGATGAGCGAGGAGACGAAGCAGCGGGCGCTCGTCAAGCTCTCGAAGTTCACGCCGAAGGTCGGCTACCCGGTCAAGTGGCGCGAGTACCCGGCAGAGATGGCCGCCGACGACCTCGTCGGCAACGTCCGCCGCGCCGCCCGAGCCGAGCACGCCCGCCAGATCACGCGCATCGGCGGGGAGATCGACCGCACCGAGTGGCTGATGACCCCGCAGACGGTCAACGCCTACTACCACCCGGTGATGAACGAGATCGTCTTCCCCGCCGCGATCCTCCAGCCTCCGTTCTTCGACGCCGAGGGTTCGGTGCCGGCGAACTTCGGGGCGATCGGCGCGGTCATCGGCCACGAGATCGGACACGGCTTCGACGATCAGGGCTCGCGCTACGACGGCGACGGCAACCTCGTCGACTGGTGGACGGCCGAGGATCGGGAGCGCTTCGAGGAGCGCACGAAGGCCCTCATCGACCAGTACGACGCGCTCGTTCCCGCCGGTCTCGAGGCCGGTCAGCACGTCAACGGGGCACTCACCGTGGGAGAGAACATCGGCGACCTCGGCGGACTGTCGATCGGGTGGAAGGCGCTCGAACTCGAACTCGGCCGCACCCCCACCGAAGCGGAGGCCGCGGAGTTCTTCGCCGCATGGGCGAAGGCGTGGCGGACGAAGATGCGCACCGAGGAGCGCGTCCGCAGGCTGAGCATCGACCCGCATTCGCCGGAGGAGTTCCGGTGCAACCAGGTCGTGAAGAACATGACGGCCTTCCACGACACCTTCGGCGTGAGCGAGTCCGATGCCATGTACCTCGCGCCCGAGGCCCGCGTGACCATCTGGTAGGTCTCGTCCCGACAACCCTCCGGGCGCTGGGCAACCCTGCGCGGGGTTGCCGAGCGCCGGAGGGTTGCCGGAATCGGGGTCGCCGCGCCTCTATCGGTGCCGGCGGACCATCGTGACGACGCGGAAGTCGAACTCCTCCCAGCTGCCGATCGGCGCCTTCGCCGCCAGCGCCGCCTCGAATTCGCCGATCTCGCGGTACGTCGATTCGAGCGGCAGCGTCATGTCCGCCTCCGCGTAGATGAGTCCGGTCGAGTCGGTGCCGACGACGTCGAGTCCCACCGAGGCAGGGTCGAGTTCGTTGTTCATGACGATCGGCACCCGACCGGGTGTCGTCGCGGGCGGTTCGGGGGTCGCCTCGGTGTGGCCCTGCTGGTCGCGCAGCTCCCGCTGGGCGGTGATGACGAACTCCGCGAACGCCCCGATCCCGATGACCGGCAGCCGTGAGGTGAGCGCATCGGTGGCGACCCTGACCAACCGCGAGCGCGCCTTGCGCGTGAGCGGGGCGAGATCGCCGCCGGACATCGCGACCCCGTCGAAGCCGACGAGCGACTGGTCGATCTCATCCTCGTTGGGGTTGAGGACGGTCATGTCGAGGCCGAAACGCGCGTACCACGGTCGGGTCGCCTCGGCGCTCGCCTCGTCCCACCAGCGGTAGAAGAGGAAGGGGACATTGATGCCGGCCTCCGAGTAGAAGAACGGGGGCCGCCGTTCTCCGGCGGTGACGGCGAAGGGCACGACGTTGCCCGGCACCGGAGCCGGGCACGTGGCGAACGCGGAGAACGCGAACGGGTAGTTCACCGCGCGGTTGAAGTCGACGACGAGCGATCCGTCGGCGTTGGGGATGCCCAGATCGAGGGTCCGCCACGCCGAGGTGGTCCTCCCGTTCGTGGCATCGTGGAAGTCGAGCTGGAGTCCGGTCGCCGGGCACCCGGAGGCGATGAGCGTGACCTCGCCGTCGGGGCCGGTGAACGTGACCTCGCCGACGACCGTCGTCGTCAGCTCGAGACCCTCCTGCGCGGTGGAGACCGGTTGTGCCTGCGGCTGCTCATAGGGGGTGAAGCGACCGAGGAAGACGAACTCACGGTTGGGGTCGTAGACGGGGACCTCGACGAATTTGCTCAGCAGCGGCGACTTCGCGTCGCGGATCCGCACACCGATCCGCCCACCGCGGTCGATGAGCTCGTAGAGCACGTGCCCGACGGTGAACCAGCCGAGCGAACCGCCCGGCGGCAGCTTCGCACTGAAACCGGTGTCCTCGACCCTGACCTGGGGCGAGTCGTCGGCGGGGGCCTCCCCTGCGGTAGCTCCGTCCTCGGCGGAAGCTCCGTCCTCAGCGGTAGATCTGTCCTCGGCGGGGCGGGAGAGGAGGTCCAAAGTCTGTGCGGCGGGGCCGGCCTTCGTGCTCGGGTCGAGCGCGAGGCGCACCCAGCCGTCGTCGTCGACGGTGAAGGTGCCGGGGGCGTCGGGCCAGGTCGACTCCTCATCGAGCCAGTGCAGGCCGACGACGCTGAGCCAGCCGAAGGGGGTCGCCAACGACGAGTTCCGCGAGTCCCGCCAGGTGTTCCATTCGGCCACGAACTGGTTCACGTCGAAGTCCCCTCGCAATCTCATTCGTCGTCCCGCGTCTGCCGCTTCGGAGCTGTGATCAAAGCACCTGTGATCAAAGCTACCGCAAAGGATAGGCTGAGAAAATGAGCACTCCTCCCACCGACCAGACAGCAAACGCGCAGGTCGCAGCCGATCTCTCGGAATTCGTCTCTGCCTCTCCCTGCTCCTATCATGCCACCGCTGCCGCCGCCGACCGTCTCGGCGCCGCCGGCTTCCACCGGCTCGACGAACGCGACTCCTGGGCGCTAGAACCCGGCCGCGGATACTTCGTCGTCCGCGACGGTGCGATCATCGCGTGGATGACCCCGACAGAGACCACCTCGGTGATCCCGCCGTTCCGCGTCCTCGGGTCGCACACCGACTCCCCCGCCTTCAAGCTCAAGCCCGGTGAGGAGTTCACGACCGCCGGGGTGCGCCAGGTCGGCGTCGAGATCTACGGCGGGCCGCTGCTCAACTCGTGGCTCGACCGGGAGCTCGCGTTCGCCGGGCGCCTCAGCCTCGCCGACGGCACCGTCGTTCTCGCGCGCACCGGGGCGATCGCGCGCATCCCGCAGCTGGCCATCCACCTCGACCGGCAGGTCAACGAGGGCCTCACCCTCGACAAGCAGCGCCACACGACCCCGATCGTCGGTCTTGCTGATCTCGCCGAGGCCGACGTCCTCGAGCTCCTCGCCGCCTCCGCCGAGGTGGACCCCGAGCTCATCGTCGGCCACGACGTCTACACGATCCCCGTCCAGGAGCCTGCGCTCTTCGGTGCCGCGGACGAGTTCTTCGCCTCGCCGAGGCTGGACAACCTCCTCTCCGTCCACGCCGGGGTCACCGCGATGGTCGGGCTCGACGCCGAGGCGCTCGACCACCTCGCCCTCTTCGCCGGGTTCGACCACGAGGAGATCGGGTCGAACTCTCGGTCCGGGGCGAGCGGACCGTTCCTCGCCGACGTCGCCGAGCGCATCGTTGCCTCCCTCTACCCCGACGCGACGCGCAGCGACCACCTCGCCGCGCTGGCCGGGTCGGTGTGCGTGTCCTCGGACGCCGGTCATGCCGTCCACCCGAACTATCAGGAGCGGCACGACCCGCAGGTGCGGCCCCGACTCGGCGGAGGACCGCTGCTCAAGCACAATGCGCAGCAGCGGTATGCGACCGACGCCGTGGGCACCGCGGTGTGGGCTAAGGCGTGCACTGCGGCCGGGGTCGAGTACCAGGACTTCGTGTCGAACAACTCCGTGCCGTGCGGGTCGACGATCGGACCGCTGACGGCGACGCGGATGGGGATGACGACCGTCGACGTGGGACCGGCGCTCTACTCGATGCACTCGGCGCGGGAGATGTGCGCGATCAGCGACGTCGTCGCCCTCGGTGCCGCCGCCAAGGCCTTCCTCCAGGGAGCGTAGGGGCCGGCGCCGGCACTCCACGCGTCGGTCCGGGCGAGATCGGCGCTCTCTGGCGTCGGTCCGGGCGGGATCGGCGCCGCCACTCCGTACGCCGATCCACGCGCAGCCGACACTTCCAGCCTCGATCCACGCTGGGCCCGAATTCCGCGTCGCCCAAGACGCGGAATTCCGGCTGCGCGTTGATCGAGAGCGACCGACTTCGCGGGAGCATCGATTTTCTCCCGCCGCGTTGATCGAGCGCGACCGGGTACGCGGTGATCGAGGGCGATCGGCAGTCGCCGGGCGGTCGACGAGGTGGCCGCCGAACCGTCGACAAGGCGGTCGACGAGGCGGCCGCCGAACAGTCGACGAGGTGGTCGCCGAACGGTCGACGGGCGGTCGACGAGACGCGCTGTTTTGTGGCGACGCGCACACTGTGATAGTCGTTGTGTGACCCCACGGGGGCCTCCGGCAGGAGGCTGAGATCGGGCTAAGGCCGCTCGAGACCGTTGAACCTGATCCGGTTGATACCGGCGGAGGAAGAGAGGATCGCAGATGACTGCGCCTACCCCTGACACACCCGAAAACACCACGCCCGCCGAGGACTACTCCCTCGAGCAGTACCCCTCGCATTCGCTCGCCTGGGTCGAGGACAGCGAGCACGGCATCCGCGTCCCGGTCACCCGCATCGACCTCGAGGACACGAACGGCCGCCCCAACGAACCCGTCCACGTCTACCGCACCGTCGGCCCCGGCGCCGTTCCCGAACACGGGCTTCCGCCGCACCGCGCGCCCTGGATCGACGACCGCGACGACACCGAGACCTACGAGGCGCGCGGACACCTCATCGAAGACGACGGCCGAGCCGCCGTCCGTCGCGGGGCGCCCTCTCAGCAGTGGCAGGGTCCGGAACGGTCACCTCGGCGAGCGAAGAACGGACGCACCGTCACGCAGATGCACTACGCCAGGAAGGGCATCATCACTCCGGAGATGCGCTACGTCGCGATCCGCGAGCAGTGCGACGTCGAACTCGTCCGCTCCGAGGTCGCCGCAGGCCGGGCGATCATCCCGTCGAACATCAACCATCCCGAGTCCGAACCGATGATCATCGGCAAGGCGTTCCTCGTCAAGATCAACGCGAACATCGGCAATTCTGCGGTGACGAGCTCGATCGCCGAGGAGGTGGAGAAGCTCCAGTGGGCCGCGAAGTGGGGTGCCGACACCCTCATGGACCTCTCGACGGGCAACGACATCCACACCACCCGCGAATGGATCATCCGCAACTCCCCGATCCCCATCGGCACCGTCCCCATCTACCAGGCGCTTGAGAAGGTCGACGGCGACGCCGAAGCGCTCACCTGGGAGATCTACCGCGACACCGTCATCGAACAGTGCGAGCAGGGCGTCGACTACATGACCGTGCACGCCGGCGTGCTGCTCCGCTACGTCCCGCTCACCGCGGACCGGGTCACCGGCATGGTCTCTCGCGGGGGCTCGATCATGGCCGGCTGGTGCCTGGCCCACCACGAGGAGAACTTCCTCTACACCCACTTCGACGAGCTCTGCGAGATCTTCGCCCAGTACGACGTCGCCTTCTCCCTCGGCGACGGGCTGCGTCCCGGATCGATCGCCGACGCCAACGACGCCGCACAGTTCGCCGAACTCGACACCCTCGCCGAGCTGACGAAGCGCGCGTGGGCCCACGACGTCCAGGTCATGGTCGAAGGTCCCGGCCACATTCCGCTCCACCTCGTGCGGGAGAACGTCGAGAGGCAGCAGGAGCTGTGCGACGGCGCGCCCTTCTACACCTTGGGTCCGCTGGTCACGGACATCGCTCCCGGTTACGACCACATCACCTCGGCGATCGGGGCCACGGAGATCGCCCGCTACGGCACCGCGATGCTCTGCTACGTCACCCCGAAGGAGCACCTGGGCCTGCCCGACCTCGAGGACGTCAAGACGGGCGTGATCACGTACAAGATCGCCGCGCACGCCGCCGACGTCGCGAAGGGACATCCCGGGGCGAGCGCCCGTGACGACGCACTGTCGAAGGCGCGGTTCGAGTTCCGCTGGCGCGATCAGTTCGCCCTCGGCCTCGACCCGGAGACAGCGGAGGCATTCCACGACGAGACCCTGCCCGCCGAACCGGCGAAGACCGCGCATTTCTGCTCGATGTGCGGGCCGAAGTTCTGCTCGATGCGCATCTCCCAGGACATCCGCGACACCTACGGAAGCGCCGAGGCGCAGGCCGCGATCGCGGGCATGCAGGCCAAGAGTCGGGAGTTCCTCGAGCGCGGGGCCCAGGTGTACCTTCCCGAGCCGACGGTCGGCCCCCGCCGAGGCTGAGGCGCCGGGGGCGCTGCCAGCGTCGGGTGACTCAGTCCCTCACTTCTGCAGCTCGTCGAGGGCCTTCTGCGAGCCGGGTGCGAGTGTGATCGGCTCCGGCGGCACCGCAGTGTCGAGTGTGATGTCCTTCGCGGCCGCGTGGACCTTCTCGAGGTCGGCCTTCTTGTCATAGATGAGCTTCGTCAGCGCGCACTGCGTGCCCTCATCCATGTCGTTGCGGACCATGAGGACGTTCGGGGTGACGATCGTCTTCACCGTGCCCGCGCCCTTGTAGGTGTCGGCGGGGATCTCGGCCACCTCGTAGACGGGGTTGAGCTCCTTCATCTTGCTCTCGAGCCCGGAGATGTCGACGAACTCGACGTCCCCGCCGTTCGAGGTGAAGAGGTCGGTGACGCCTGCGGTGGGCAGACCGCCCGACCACACCATGCCGTCGATCGTCCCGTCCTTCATCCCGTCGACCGTCTTGGCCAGGTCGAGCCGCTGCTTCGTCACATCACCGTCGGCGAGGCCCGCGGATTCGATGAGGCGGTTGGCGATGACCTCGGTGCCGGACTTCGGCGACCCGGTCGAGATCGTCTTGCCCTTGAAGTCCTCGACGGACTTGATGTTCGCATCCTTGCGGACGATGACGTGCGTGTAGTTGTCGTAGATGCGCGTGAGCGCCGAGATCTCCTCGGGCTTGTCGAAGTCGGCGTTGCCGGTGACGGCATCGGCTGCGGTGTCGGCGAGCGAGAACGCGATGTCGTAGTCGCCCTTCGCCAGCTGCTGGAGGTTCTGCACCGAGGCTCCCGTCTCGGCGGCGGTGGCCTTGAGCTCGGTGTTGTCGGAGATCAGCTGCGCGAGACCGCCGCCGAGGACGTAGTACACGCCCGTCGAATTGCCGGTGGCGATCGTGATCTGGCCCGACGCCGCCGTGCAGCCGTCCCCGCCTTCGGCGGCAGGGGTGTTCTCGCGCTTGCCGCCGCACGAACTCAGGGCCAGGACCGCGGCGATCGCGGCCGCGGTGACGGTGAACATCTTCGTTCTCTTCATGGGCTCTTCCCTTTCTCAGTGGGTGTCTCAGTAGAGGTCTGGTGACAGCGGCTTCAGTGGACGATCGGGGGCCAGCGGTTGGTGCCAGCAGTTGGCGTCGGCGGTTGGGCGGCTGGGCCGTCCGGTCCCCGCACCGGGCTGGGAGGTCAGGTGCGAGGTCATGGGTGGGCCGCCTCGGCGGGGGTGTCCTGCGGACTCCGAGGTCGACGTCGGAGCACGAGGTGGACGATGACGGCGAGGGCGAGGGCGGCGAAGCCGATGGTCATCGACAGCGGCTGGAGGTAGAGGAGCGCGCCGGCGGCGATGAAGCAGAGGACGCGTTCGGGCCAGCCGGCTCGGCGGATGATCCAGCCGCCGGCCCCGGCGGCGAGCGCGGCGACGGCGCACGCGGACACGGCACCGGTCCACAGGGCCCCGAGGAATCCGCCCTGCGCGACGAGGGAGGCGCCTTCGGGGGTGAAGGTGAAGGCGAGCGGGACGAGGAAGGCGGGGATCGCGTACTTGCACGCCTGCCACATCGTCGCGATGACCCGGCCCCCGGTGATCGCCGAGGAGGCGACGGCGGCGAGCGCGGTCGGCGGGGACACCTCGGAGAGGACGGCGTAGTAGAAGATGAACATCGCGGCCGCCGCCTCGGGGACGCCGAGGGTGATGAGGGCCGGACCGACGATGACCCAGCTGATGATGAACGAGGCGGTCACGGGCACCGCGAGACCGAGTACGGTCACGGCGATCGCGGCGAAGATGCACGTGAAGACGAGGACGGCGGTCGGGTTCGTCGAGATCGCCTGCGCGCCCTTGACGAGGATGTCGGAGATGACCTGGCCGAGCCCGGTCTTCGTGATAGTCGAGACGATGATGCCCGCGGCCGCGCACACGCTCGTCACCGGCAGGACCGAGCGGATGCCGGTCGACAGGGCACCGAAGATGACGTCCCAGATCGCCCGAAGGATCGCGGTCGGCTGCCCGCGGTGGGTGAGGACGATCTCGATGACGCCGAAGCCGATGCCGACGAGCGTCGCGTAGACGACGGCCTTGAACGGGGCCATGCCGAGGGCGAGGAAGACGACGATGATGCCGAGCGAGATGAAGTGGTAGAAGCCCTTCTTGAGGATCGGCCACGAGCGCAGGCCCGGCGGCGGGCGGTAGTCGACGTCGATCTTGCGCGAGTCGATCTCGATGGCGAGGAAGATCCCCAGGTAGTAGAGCAGGGTGGGCACGACCGCCCAGAGGAGGACGAGGCCGTAGGAGACGTTGAGGAGCTCGGCGATGATGAAGGCCGCGGCGCCGAGGGTCGGCGGAGAGAGGATCGCGCCGATGCCCGAGGCCGCGAGCATGCCGCCGGCATTCTCCTTCGGGTAGCCGGCCTTCTTGAGCACCGGCCACGTCACCGCGCCGAGCGAGACGGCCGTGGCCGTGCCCGACCCCGACACCGTGCCGAGGAGGAAGCCCGAGAGCGCGACCGTGCGTCCCGGCGCGGCCTTCGACTTCTTGAAGAGTGAGAATGAGAGGTCGATGAAGAAGTTCGCCGCGCCCGTCTTGTCGAGCACCGCGCCGTAGATCGTGAAGAGGACGATGTAGGTCGCGGCGACGTCGAGCGGGATGCCGTAGAAGCCCGACGCGTCGTTGTAGAGCGCGTTGATGATCTGGTCGAAGTTCTGTCCCGCGTGCGCGCCGGGCCAGCCGACGGGAATGTAGGCCCCGTAGTAGCTGTAGAGGAAGAAGACGACGCAGAAAATCGGGAGGATGAGGCCGGTCGTCCGCCGCGTCGCCTCGAGGATGAGGAGCATGAGGATGCCGCCCATCGTCACGTCGAGCGGGTCGAGGGAGCCCTGCCGGTTGAGGAACTCGTTGAACCCGCCGGAGAAGAACGGCAGCACCGGGTAGGCGCAGGTGAGGAAGGTGAGGACGACGAGAATCCAGTCGATGACCGAGGGGTTGTCCGTGGTGCGGGCAGGCTTCGCTTTCCGTGCCGTCCCCGGCGCCGAGGTGGTCGCCTCCGCAGCGGCCTCCGCTGCATGCGCGCCCGCTTCCTTCCGCCGGCCGAACCCGGGGCGGTAGCAGATGAAGACGAGAGGCAGGACGAAGGCGAGGAACCACATGAGGTAGTACTGGTTGCCCTGCCGGAGCGGGAAGAACACCTGGTTGAGGACGTAGAGGGAGATGAGGAAGCAGACGATGCTCACACCCAGGTCGAGTCGGCGCGTGAGCCTGCGCTGCGGGAGTTCCTCGTCGTACTGGGCGATGAGGTCGTCGACGTTCGCTTGGGGAAGCGGACTGGTGGCAGTCGCGGACGGACGCTCGGACATCGGTGTCCCTTCGGTCTCTCTGGGCTGGCGGATGGGGTGGTGTGCAAGTGGTGTGGGGCGGTGGTGGTGTGGGGCGGTGGTGGTGTGGGGCGATGGTGTGGGGCGATGGTGGTGTGGTGGCGTGTGGTGGTCGGTCGGCACGGGTCGGCTCACCTCCTCGTGGCGTCGACCGGCGCTGGTCACCGCACTTGAGAATGTGAGTTGACTCACAATATACCGAGAGGACCCGCCAGTTCCGGCGGATCGGGACGATCGGGGCGGGATTTAGCGTGATCGTTACGCAGGGTGCCGCTATTCGGGACTGAGTGGGTGCCGGCGGGGTGGGTGTGGAGTGGGTGAGCGCACTGGGCGCGTGCAGTGCAAGCGTGAGCTGCGCGTCGATGTCGGCACCGGGCGTCATTCAACACTTGCCGCGAAAAAGTCGTCTTCGGGGATCACTTTTTCACGCCAACTGTTGAACGAGCGGCCACTGCCGCACGCAACCCGTCGATGTTCACGCCAACTGTTGAACGAGCGGCGCAGACGTCACCCAGCTCCTGTGTAGGTTGGGACCATGGCCGAAACTCAGCAGGTCTTCGACGCGCACTTCCACATCATCGACCCGGCGCACCCGCTCGTCGAGAACAACGGGTATCTGCCCGACCCGTTCACGGTCGCCGACTACGTCGCGCGCGTCGGTGGACTCAGCGACAGTGGACGCGGCACCCCCGACGCCGGCACCAGTGACCCCGCCGACGCCGAGCCCACCTCCGGCCTCAGCGATTCCTCCGTCGCCGTCGCCGGCGGCGCGATCGTCTCGGGGTCGTTCCAGGCCTTCGACCAGGGCTACCTCGTCGAGGCGCTGCAGCAGCTCGGCCCGACCTTCGCCGGAGTCACGCAGCTGCCTGCCGACACGAGCGACGAGCGCATCCTCGCCCTCGATGCCGCCGGCATCCGCGCCCTGCGCTTCAATGTCGCCCGCGGCGGCTCGGCGGGCTTGGGCGACCTCGATCGCTTCGCCCGCCGCGTCCATGACCTCGCCGGCTGGCACACCGAGCTCTACATCGACGCGCGCACGATCGACGACGATCTTGCCGCCCGGATCGCGGCTCTGCCGGCCGTGAGCATCGACCACCTCGGGATGCACCGGGACGGCGTCGACACTCTCCTCCGCCTCGTCGATCGCGGCGTCAACGTCAAGGCGACCGGGTTCGGTCGGGTCGACCTCGACCCCGCCGAGGCGATCCGCCGCATCGTCGACACTGATCCGTCCGCGCTCATGGTCGGCACCGATCTGCCGTCGACGCGGGCTCGCCGCCCGTTCGCCGACTCCGACTTCGACCTCGTCCGCGAGGTGCTCACGCCCGCAGAACTCGACGCCGTCTTCTGGTCCAACGCCGCCGACTTCTACCTCGGATGACGCGCCCGCACGAGCTGACCCGGCACCCGTCCGGAACGGACTGAGAATCGCCGGGGACGATCCCGTCGCCGACCCGCCCTATTCGGCGGCCCGCCTCTCATACGCCGCCCGGGCGAGCACATAGCCGAGCACGCCGAGGCCGACGATCCAGAGCAACGAGATCCACCAGCTGCTGCCGGGCGGCGTGCCCATGAGCAGTCCGCGGATCGTCTCGATGATCGGCGTGAACGGTTGGGCGTCGGCGAAGATCTGCATCCAGCGCGGCATCGTGTCCGTGGGCACGAACCCGGAGCCGACCATCGGCAGGAGCATGAAGAGCATCGGCACATTGCTCGCCGTCTCGACCGACTTCGCCATGACGCCGAGTGCCACCGACAGCCAGCCGAGGGAGACGATGAGGAGGAGGCAGAAGCCGACGAGGCCCAGCCAGTCGAGTCCGTCCGCCGCCGGCCGGAAGCCGAGGATGAGCGCCAGACCGAGGACGAGGAGGACGGCAGCGACCTGCTGCAGGCCATTGCTGATGACGTGACCGGCCATGACCGCGCCGCGCGAGATCGACATCGACCGGAACCGGGTGACGATCCCCTCGTTCATGTCCTGCGACATCGACAGCGCCGTCAGCTGCATGCCGCCGACGAAGGTGAGCACGATGATGCCGGGCATGACGTAGGCGAGGTAGTCACCGGAATCACCGCCGAGCCCTCGCCCCAGGGTTCCCCCGAAGACGTAGACGAAGAGCAGGAGGATGACGATCGGGGCACCGACGAGGAACATGAACACCGGGTAGCGCACCGCGTGGACGAACTGCCGCTTGACCATCGTCGCCGTGTCCGCCCATGCCCAGCGGATCGGGTGGCGCGCCGGCTCAGGAGCTGCCGCGGTCAGCGGTGTCGTGGGGGTCTGAGTCATCGTTCGGTCCTTCCGTGTCGTGTCGAGGTGCCGGTCGGGTGGGTGCCATCAGTCCTCTCGCCGAGGCTGTCCACCGGATCCGCGGCCGCATCGACCTCGCCGTCTCCGGTGTCGCTCGGGCCGGCATCGGCACCGGCCGTGCGTGCCCCGTGCCCGGTGAGAGCGAAGAAGACGTCGTCGAGGCAGGGGGTCTCCACGGTGAGTCCGCGCGGTTCGATGCCGGCGGACTCCAATCCGCCGAGGACCTGCCGCAGGTGTGCCGCTCCCCCATCACCGGGGACGGAGAGCGCGAGCGCCTCGGCCCGGCCGGCGGCCTGCGGCCAGAGGCTCTGCGCTCGATCGAGATCGGCCGCCGAGGCGAAGGCGAGGTCGATGCGACCACCGGGGATGAGCCGTTTGAGCCCGTCCGCGGTGTCGTTCGCGACGATCTTCCCGCCGTCGAGGACGGCGATGCGATCCGCGAGCTCATCGGCTTCGTCGAGGTACTGCGTCGTGAGGAAGATCGTCACCCCGGAGGCGACGAGCTCGCCGACGATGTCCCACATCGTGCGGCGGCTGCGCGGGTCGAGGCCGGTCGTCGGCTCGTCGAGGAAGACGAGGCTCGGCCGAGCGATGAGCGTCATCGCGAGGTCGAGTCTGCGGCGCATGCCGCCGGAGTACGTCGATGCCTGCTGTCGACTCGCGGGACCGAGGTCGAAGCGTTCGAGCATCTCGTCGACCCGCGCCTTCTGCTCCGCTGCCGGAAGGTGGGCGAGGGCAGCGACGAGGGCGAGGTTCTCCCGGCCGGTGAGCAGACCGTCGACGGCGGAGAACTGCCCGGTCAGACCGATGAGCGGGCGGACATCGGCCCCTGCGGACACGACGTCACGACCGAACACCTCGGCGCGTCCGCTGTCGGGGCGCTGCAGTGTGGAGAGGATGTTCACCGTCGTCGTCTTCCCGGCCCCGTTGGGACCGAGCAGGGCGAGGACCTCGCCGCGGGCGACCTCGAGGTCGATGCCTGCCAGGACGGTCTTGTCGCCGTAGGCCTTCCGCAGGTCTCGGACGCTGATGGCCGGTCTGGTCGTCGGTGTGGTTCCGGATTCGGTGGCGAGATCCGACATGGATCCTCCTTGTTCTCATGGTCTTCTGGGGGCCGGCGGCGGTGCGCCGACCTGTTTTCGGGTGCACGACGCCACGCCCGGTCGCTTGACCTGGTGCGCTGTGATGATGTGCCGCGACAGCGGCTGATGGGTTCGACCTCGGGGAGGTCGGTGGGATGGGCTACTGGGCGCGGTCGATGATGATGTCGCCGAACTTCGTGTGGGCGTGGACTTCGACGGGCAGTTCGTCGCCGAGCGGTCCGGAGTCGGTTTCGAGGTCGGTGCGCACGACTCCGTTCTTCGAGTCCGCGTCGATCCACACCGGCGCGCCGGCCGCGACGCCGACCTCGATGGTGCCGAACGACGATTCGAGATCGAGGCGGCCGCTGCCGGCCCGGCGCACCCGCACGGAGCCGTGCCCCGAGGCGGCCCTGACATCGCCGTCGACGCTGTCGAGGCTGATGGTGCCGGTCGCGGTGGCGAGCTCTCCCGTGCCGGCGAACTCGCCGACGCGGATCGACCCGTGGGCCGACCTGATGTGCGCCTCCCCGCCGATCCGTCCGAGCTGGGCATCCCCGGAGGAGAGTCGGACATCGACGCGGTCGGTCACCTCGTCGACCGCGAGGCTTCCCGCGCTGACTTTCGCCGTGAGTGACACCATGGTGTCACCCGTGACGTCGCCGGCGGAGGCCTTCACTCTCACGGCGCCCACGTGGTTGCGCAGCCGGATGGATCCCGCGCCGATCGCCACGTCGAGGTCGGTCCCGGTGGGGACCTCCAGTCGGACATCTGCCGAGCCCTTGCCGCCGAGGAGGAGCCGCTTCTCCCCGACGATGCCGAGAGTGCCCTCGCCCTCGGTCACGGAGATCCGCTCGGCAGCCTCGCGGTCGACGGCGCGGTCGGGGTTCGTCGGTTCGATCGTGACGTCGACGCCGTCGCGCTCACCTGCGGTGACGAGGAGAGCGCCGGCCGGGATGTCGACGGTGATCGCCGGTCGTGTCATGGTCGTGTACTGAGTCATCGCATCCATCCTGAGATTCTGCTGGTTCGGGTTCGCTCGGTGCCGCGAGTGTCGAGACCTGCGGCGACGGCACGGACAAGCCATGCGTTGAGCGAGATGCCCTCGGCCTTCGCCGCCTGCTCCGCGCGCGCCTTGATCGAGTCGGGCAGCCGCAGCGTCGTCCGCGAGGTGCTGGCGTCGTCGAGGTCGACGGGAACGTCGGCGGCGGCCTGTTCAGCCCCCGGCTGCGCGATCGTCGCATCGTCCTCGTCGCCCCGAGGCGCGGGCAGCCCGTCGACGACGAAGTCGATGTCACGCCCGCGGAGGCGGACATCGATGACGGCCGGGGCGATCGCCGAGGTGAGTTCCGCACTGGCATCGGTGAGCGCATCGAGAATCGTCACGCGCGCCGCAGGTTCGAGGGCGGTGACGAGTCGCTCGGCGACATCGCGAGTGGTGTCATCGCCGGCTGCGGCTGCGGCGGTGAGCTGGTTCTGGAGCTGCTCGACATGGCGCGTGATGTTCATGGATCCATTGTGACACCATTATGGTGTCACATGCAAGGCCGATGACACCAGAAATTTCTCGGTGCGCAACGACAGTTGTCGCGTAGCATGGCGAAGATGAGTCCCCAACGATCGCAGCTGGCAGATACCCTCCATCGTCTCGACGGCAAGAGCTACGGCAACTACAAGCAGATCACCGGGCAGTACACGTTCGGCCCGGTCACCCTCATCGTCGATCGCGTCCAGGTCGATCCCTTCGCCTCTCCGTCGAAGGTGCGCGCGCGCGTCAAACGCGCCGATGCCGGGTTCCCCGCCGACCTCACGACCGGCCGCCTCGATCGGATCGCCGCCTCCGACTACCTCCTGCGGGTGGGCAGTGGTGTCATCCGGCGCGACCATGGGCGGTCGATCAACCTCGGCCGCCCGGGCCAGGAGGTGCTCGAACGGACGAACGTCATCATCGACGATGACGGCTTCGAGGCCCGCCTGCTCGTCAATCTGCCTGCCCGCGGACGCCGCATCCTCGGTCACCAGGCCGCCGACACCGTCACCCGCGACGTCATCGATCTCGCCCGGGCGATGTTCCTCTACGACAACATCGACGGCCAGACGCTGGCCGACCACGTGCAGCTCCTGCGCGATCAGACGGAGCTGCGGGACCGCCTCGGCGAGGATGACCTGGTCGGTTTCGTCGGCAACGGCGCGCTCCTGCCCCGCCGCTCGGGTGATTCGGATCGACCCATGGACGCTGCGGCTGCCGTGCCCTTCCGCAGCCCAGCGAGCCTCGAGCGCACGTTCGACCTGACGAGCGGACGCCGGGTCACGGGCATGGCGATCCCCCGTGGTGTCACCGTCATCGTCGGCGGCGGGTACCACGGCAAATCGACGATTCTGCGCGCGCTCGAGCGCGGCGTCTATCCGCACGTCGCCGGTGACGGGCGGGAATGGGTCATCACCGAGCCGACGGCCACCGCGATCCGGGCCGAGGACGGACGCGCAGTGACCGGTGACGACATCTCACCGTTCATCAACAATCTGCCATCCGGCACGGACACGAGATTCTTCTCGACGACGAACGCCAGCGGCTCGACCTCACAGGCGGCGAACCTCGTCGAAGCCGTCGAGGCGAGCGCGCATTCCCTCCTCATCGACGAGGACACCTCGGCGACGAACTTCATGATCCGCGATGAGCGGATGCGCGCGCTCATCCCCGCCGACCGGGAGCCGATCACCCCGTTCGTCGACCGGGTTCGTCCCCTGTTCGGGGAGCGCGGGGTCTCCACGGTGCTCGTCGCCGGCGGGTCGAGTGCGTTCTTCGAAGTCGCCGACCTCGTCATCGCGATGAATGCCTACGTGCCCGCCGACGTCACGCAGCAGGCCCACGAACTCGTCGGCGTCACGCCTGATCAGCTGGCCATCGAGAGCTCGGACGCCGGGCCCGATGTCTTCGGCGATCCGCCCCCGCGGATCCCCACGGCCGATGCCCTCCATCCCGCGGGGAAGACGAAGACGGCGAAGGCGAAGGGGCTCGACCTCATCCAGTTCGGGAAGAGCTTCATCGACCTCGCCGCCGTCTCCCAGCTCGTCGACCCCGAGCAGACGAACGGCATCGCCGAGTCGCTCGAGTACATGGCGAGGATCTTCGATGGGAAGGTCTCCGTCGTCGAGGCGCTCGCGGAGATCGAGGCGATGCTCGACGCGCAGGGCATCGACGGCCTCACCGGGCACCGGAAGCATCCCGGTCACGTCGCCCGGCCGCGCGCACAGGAGATGGCCGCCGCGCTCAACCGCTACCGGGGGCTCAGCCTCATCCCCGAATGAGGGGCCTCGCCCTCACCCCTCGCCCTCACCCGTCGAGCAGCGCGGCGAGTTCCGCCGTCGTCGTCACCGGCAGCGAGCAGACCGTGCCGCGACACACGATCGCCGCCCCCTCGGGCACGGGGATCTCGTCCCCTTCGGGCCCGGGCACACCGGTCGAGTCGGTGAGGAGGGTGACCGCGGGGTGCTTCGCGGCGAGCGCGAGCAGAGCGTCGTCGCGACTGGCGACCCGGACCGGGGCAAGGGCGCGCTCGGCCTGCCACAGCGCATGCCCGGCTCCGCGCGGCGCCCGACCGGCCAGCGCCCGGTAGACCCCGAGCAGACGATCGCGCACATCGATCGCCTGGCTGCTCGTGAGCATTCCCTCGGACTGATCAACGGGCGGATTCGTCTCGCCGAGGCGGCTCCGAGCAGGAGTGCCGCCGTCGACTCCCAGCTCGCCGAACAGCAGCATCGCCTCCGCAGCGGCCGCGCGCCCCGAGGGCGTGGCATTGTCGACGGGGTCGGATCCGCGCACGCCGAGGATGTCGTCGGCTTCAGCGTCGAAGACCTCGAGAGTCCGGGCGGCATCGTCGCCGCCGCCCGAAGCACCTGCTCCGGCCACCGGTGCCGCGCGCCCGGCCTCCTCCTCGGCGTCCCAGTTCGTGAACCTCCGCAGCATTTCGGTGCCGAGCTCGGCGAGCCCGGCCGGAGTGAGAAGGGTGTCGTCGAGCGCGACACCGGTGTCGGCTCGCTTGCCGGCACCCTCGGCGAGGCCCGCGTTGCGCAGCTGCAGCACGGTGGCACCGGCGACGATCATCTGCGCCCAGTCCGTCAACCCCGCCGCCCCCGGGCCCGGATCGGCACCGGTGAAGCTGCGCCGCACCGGCAGGTCGCGCACGTCAGGAATCACGATCTCGGCGGGTTCGGACTCGATATCGCCGGAACCAGTGATGAAGCGGTTGACCATCGACTCCCAGAAGATCGTCGCGACGCTCCCCCACGCCGTCGACGCCGCACTCGGATGGGAGTAGAGGGCCGCCTCGGCGAGTGCGGTGATGGCGAGCGCATTCCATTCGGTGATCGTCTTCTCGTCCCTGGCCGGCTGCGGCCGCGCGTCGAGGAGCGTCCGCAATGCTGTGACCTGCGCCTGCGTCGCGTCGGTCGCCCACGGTGCGGGATGGTCGGCGTCGAAGGGCACATCGTCCATGCCGAGCCAGTCGACGATCCGCGGGGCCGCGACGACGAGGCCGGGCAGGTCTGCGCCCGCCGGGGAATCGACGAGCTGGAGCACTCCCACCCCGCCCACCTCGGCGAATTCGTCCTGCGTGACGACGTAGGCGGCCCCCTCTTCGAGCCGCCCGTCGGTGCCGGGCGAATCGGCGTCGAGGGCGGCGATGAACCGGTCCCCGGCGGTGAGGTCGGCGATCATGAAATCGGCGGTGTCAGCGAGCTCCCGCTCGGCGAGCGCGAGCCATTTCGAAGCCGGGTCGAGGGCGCGTTCGACCTCGGCCCAGCGCACGACTGCCCGCAGGTAGAGAGCGTTGTCGTAGAGCATCTTCTCGAAGTGCGGGACGAACCACTGCCGGTCGACGCTGTAGCGGGCGATGCCGCCGCGCACCTGGTCGCGCATGCCGCCGGAGGCGATGTGGGCGAAGGTGCTGCGGGCGGCGATGAGGCAGTCGAGAGCGAGCTCGCCGGTGAGATGGCCGTCGGCGCCGAGGACGGCGAGCCCTTCCGTCGCCCTCGCCGAGGTGGTTCCGCCGTGGCGGACGAACGTCGCGAGCAGCTGCATGAGGTTCATCGACGGCGGGAACTTCGGCGCAGTGCCGAATCCGCCCCACGCCGGATCGTAGGAGTCGAGCAGCGCCGAGGCGGCGGCGTCGAGCTCCTCGGGCGTCAGGGCCTCGGCAGCCGCCTCGGCGGGGATCGCATCGGTGACGGCGGTGGCCATGTCGGCCAGGCCGCGGTCCATGCGCTGGGACATCTCGGTCACCTCGGCGCGGCGGTCCGTCCACGTCTGGGACACCGCGTCGAGGACCTGCGTGAACGAGGGGACGTTGCCGCGCGGGGACGGCGGGAAGTACGTGCCGGCGTAGAACGGGCTGCCGGTCGGGGTCGCGAAGATCGTCATCGGCCAGCCGCCCTGCCCGCGCATCGCCTGGAGGGCGTTCATGTAGTGGGAGTCGACGTCGGGCAGCTCTTCGCGGTCGATCTTGATGGGGAGAAAGCCGGCGTTGATGATCTCGGCGACGGCGGGGTCCTCGAAGGACTCGTGGGCCATGACGTGACACCAGTGGCAGGTGGAGTAGCCGATCGAGATGAGGAGGGGGATGTCGCGGCGGGCCGCCTCGGCGAGGGACTCCTTCGTCCACATCCGCCAGTCGACTGGATTGTCGGCATGGGCGCGGAGGTACGGGCTCGTCGATGCGGCAAGTTCGTTGGCCATGTCTCCACCCTCTCACTTCGCGCCGGAGACCGCGAGGGGGCGACTTCGAGACTCTTGAGGTCGCATCGCGGCATGCTCTATCGCTCCTCCGCCAACTCTTCTACACTCTGTAGAAAAGCGCGGCGATGGCGAGCGATTCCGACGTCCCGCCGCCCGCGCCGAAGGGAAGGCAACGCGATGAACGCTGATCCGAACATGGTCCTCGACGCGGACGAAGCCTGGGAGAGCCTGCGCAGCACGACGATCGGCTGCCTCGCCGTCATCGTCGGCGAGGGTGAGAACCTCCACCCGGAGATCTTCCCCGTCAACTACGCTCTCGAACATTCGTCGATCGTCTTCCGCTCCGGGGAGGGCACGAAGATCGACGCGATCCACGACCACCCGCAGGTGGCCTTCGAGGTCGACGGCTTCGACCCTGAGGCCGGGGAGGCGTGGAGCGTCGTCGTCAAGGGCACGGCGAAGCCGATCAACCGCACCGATGAGCTGCTCGACACGATCTCCCTCGACGTCACCCCGTGGCAGGCGGGGAAGAAGAATCGCTTCGTGCGCATCCTCGCCGAGGAGGTCACCGGCCGCCGCTTCCCCGTGACCGAGCCCGGGACCTGGGATTCCCCGCTGACGGGCACCCAGCGCGCCCCACGGGAGTGAGGCGCCCCCTCACCTCATGCGACGAAGGCCCCCGGTGTCACGCCCAGAGTCCGCCGGAAATGCCTGGTGAGGTGTGACTGGTCATGGAACCCCACCGCCGTGGCCACCTCGGTGGGCGTGAGGCCGGCGAGCAGGAGCCGGCGAGCGCGGTCGACCCGGCGCCCGAGGACGTACTGGTGCGGAGCGATGCCGTAGGCGTTCGTGAAGACTCGGACGAGGTGACTGCGGTTGGCCCCGAACTCGGCAGCCGCCTCGGCGATGGTGACGGTCTCAAGCAGACGGTCATCGAGCATGTCACGGAGCCGCCGGGCGAGCGGAACGTCAGCGCACACGTCAGCCGGGGACCGCAGATGACCGAGCACGACGTCACGCAGCGCGAGCACCCCGCATTCGGCGGCGAGCACATCCGCCGGGTGGCCCAGAGACGCGTGGATATCCTCGACGGCGGAGAGGACGTCGGTGCCGGTCAGCGTCGGTGAGTCCGCCGCAGCGCCGACAGCATCCTCCGGCAGCCAGTCCGCCTCCAAGTAGAGGACGCGCTTGCGAAACGGGCGCTCCGGTATCGCCGACCTCCCGTCATGGGGCACCCGCGGCGGCAGCAGGGTGATGGCGGCCGAAGTGGCGAGGTGGTCATGGCGGTCGAGATCATAGGTCACGGCGCCGTCGTCGACGAGCAGAACCGCCCATGAATCGTGAGTGTGCGACGGGTAGGCGTGGTGCTCGAACCGGGCATGGAGGACCTCCTGCACGAGCGGCACCGGCGGGTGCCAAGCGCGGATCATCTCGGCCATGCAACAAATGTACAAGACTCGGACAACCTCGCCCGTGGAGTCTGGAGGCATGGACACCACCGATACCCTGCATCAGAGACCGACCGACTCCAGCGCCGAGGCGACCGCACCCGAACCGTCGAGCGCCCCGGAGAGGGCGGTGCGCTTCGATACGAAGGTCGTCGTCGTCCTCCGTGACGACCTGCTGCCCTGGCAAGAGCTCAACGTCACGGCGTTCCTCATCTCCGGAGTCGCGACGAACACGGACGACCTCGTCGGAGACCGCTACCGAGACGCCGACGGCAACGACTATCTGCCCATGCTGCGCCAACCCGTCATGGTCATGACCGCGGACGCTTCACGGCTCGCCTCGATCCGCACCAAGGCCGTCAACCGCGGCATTCCGCTCGCCGTCTACACGGAAGAGCTGTTCGCCACCGGCCATGACGCCGCTAACCGCGCCGCCGTCGCTTCCGTCGCCGCCGTCGACCTCAATCTCGTCGGCGTTGCCCTGCACGGACCGAAGAACGCCGTCGACCGCACGGTCAAGGGCGCACGCATGCACCCGTGACGTTGCCGAGACGCCTCCTCGGCGAGGAGCGCCGTGAGACGATAGCCGCATGGCTGAGACTTCCCCGACCCGAACGCGGCTGCCGTCGAGTCGGATCGCACCTCTCCTCGCTGCGTTCGCCATCCACCTCATCGCGTGGACGGCGTTCTGCTCGCTCAAGACGGCAACGCTCAGCTCCGACCTCGGGGCATGGTCGGGGTATGCGCTCTGTGCCTTCGCGCTGATCGCCCTGGTCGCCGCCGTCCTCATCGTTCGCCGCGAACCGCCGCTGCCGCGAATCTCGTCACCGTCGTCATCGTCGCCGCGTACGGGATCTCCGGAATCGCCGAGGCGGCCTACAGCTTGGTTCCAGCATCTCAGGACAGTTGGGTGTGGACCATCGGGCAGCCGTTCCCGTACGCGGCGACGCTCATCGTTCCCTTCCTCATTGCAGCCGCCGTCCTCCGCCGAGCTCACGAATCGGCAACGGCCGACCGACGCGCGGTGCCGAATCAGCCCGTGCCAGCGAACCGGGCGAGTGGGTTGACCCTCATCGCCACCGTGCTCGTGCTCGTCTTCAGTCCGTTTCTCTCTTCGATGATGGCAACGGCCTTCGACTGGGACTCGTCTGGGATCGCACTCTCGGCGCTGGTGTCCGCGGTCGCGTTCCTCGGACTTCTCGTCGCCATCGTCGCCCTCAGGGCCTACGAGAAGTTCCCACCGGGAGGCACCGCGACGACGATCTACCGCATCGCCGGGTTCGTCGCACTCGTCTGCGGCATGCATCTGTGCATCCTCGCCACGGCGACGCGATTCGACACGATCGGCACCGGCATCGGCGACATCCTGCTTCTGCTCTGCGCGCTCGCCGGCTACGTCATCGGCGCGACGTACCTCGGCATCGTCGGGCCCCAGCTGCGCAGCAGACTCGCGACCGCATCGCCCAACCGCTTCATTCCCTGAGCCGCTGCGTCACATAGACTCCCGGCGCTTGTGCATAAATCTGTGCGCCCGGCTACAGCTCCTCGACGACCTCGACGAGGACGTCGGGCACGTTCGTGATGATGCCGTCGGCACCGTTCTCGATCGCCGTCTCCATGTCGGGCACGGCGTCGATCGTCCACACGAGGCTCGACATGCCGAGCTCGTGGATGAGCGTGAGGTACTCGGCGTCGGCGTCGACGTACTCGGGGTTGATCTGATCGACCCACGCGGCGAAGTCCCGCAGCTGCTCGGGCGTCGGACGGCCGAGGAGCCCGACGGGCACCTCGGGAGCGAGCTCGTGGAACTCGCGGACGAAGTCCCAGTCGGCGGACTGGACGACGAGCAGCCCCGCGGCCAGCGACCGGTCGAGGTAGTCGGGCACGTTGTCGCAGGCGGCCACGATCGCCTCGGCGATCCCGGGGTAGAGCTCGGGATGCTTGACCTCGAGGAGCAGCCCGGTGCGCGTCGTATGGACGAGGGCGAGCACCTCGGCGAGGGTCGGCACCTGCAGACCGACGAATGCCTCGTGCTTCCAGCTGCCCGCGTCGAGCCGGGCGATCTCGGCAGCGGTCATCTGGGAGACGTGGGTGTCGGCGCGGTCGGGGAAGACCGTGCGCACATCGGTCGTGCGATCGAACGTGATGTCGTGGACGACGACGAGTTCGCCGTCGGCGCTCATGTGGACGTCGACCTCGATCATGTCCGCGCCCTGGTCGATGCCGGCGACGAACGCCGGGATCGTGTTCTCCGGCCACCCCTGCGACGCGCCGCGGTGCGCGATGACGAGCGGCGGGACCGGGGTCCTGACGCCGCCTGCGGGAGGATGGGTGAGAACGGTGATCGGCATGGTGGGTACTCCTTATGGGGATGTTCGCCGAGGCGGTGCCGGTGGAGCCGTCAACGTGTTACCTCAAGGGCGATTGCGGATTATCCTAGGCGCTGCGGGCAATGCCCGGGTGTTGTCAGGGTTGCGTGCCGGTGAATCCGGGATCGGAGTCGGCTGATTTCCGTCGGGAGTTCGCTGTGCACGGATCTGCCCCAGGGAACCCCGCGCTGAGTGCCTCGGTGCGCGGTGACGGCGAACCGCCTCGGTGCGGGACAGGAGGGCGAACGCGACAGGGTGCGTGGGCGCACGAATGCTGAACCGGCGGATCCGCGAGCATCAGGCTCAGCGGCGGGCGCGCGACGAACGGTCCTCAACGAGACTCCTCCACAGGGGAACGGGCGATTGCGGCCCAGGGAGCAGGAATCCCAGTCAGCGTCGTCGGCACGGTACAGGTCTTTCGAAGTGCGGCAGATCACAGGAATAGTACCACGTCTGAAGTGGGGTGGACGCGGTCGCGGCGAACCGCCTCGGCGATGCAATCCCTCTTGCCGCACTGCGCACGCCCCTGCCGCGCACCCGATGATGTGAGTGGTGGCACAATGAGTTGTGAAAACGCACAACACCGCACAAGCATTGGAACGATCGGCATGTCCCTCGAAGACCTCATCGCATTCGTCAATGACCGACTCGGGTGGGTGCTCATCGTCGTCCTCATCGGCGTCGCCCTCTACCTGAGCATCCGCACCGGCATGGTCCAGCTGCGACTGCTGCCGGAGATGTTCCGCGTCATTGGCGAGAGCCCCGGCAGCAACAAGGACGGGACGAAGTCGATCTCGTCGTTCAAGGCGTTCTGGATCTCCGCCGCCTCCCGCGTGGGCACCGGCAACATCGCCGGCATCGCCCTGGCGATCTCCATCGGCGGCCCGGGAGCCGTCTTCTGGATGTGGCTCATGGCGATCTTCGGTGCCGCCACCGCCTTCGTCGAGTCGACGCTCGGCCAGCTCTACAAGGTCAAGGACAAGGACTCCTACCGCGGCGGCCCCGCCTACTACATGAGCGTGGGACTGAAGAAGCCGCTGATGGGAGCGTTCTTCGCCGTCATCATCACGGTCACCTACGGCCTCGTCTTCAATTCGCTGCAGGCGAACTCGATCGTCGACGCCACGGCCACGAGCCTCAACATCGACACCACGCAGAGCTTCTGGCTGCCCGTCGGCCTCGGCATCTTCCTCGCGCTCGTCACCGGGGCGGTCTTCCTCGGCGGAGTGCAGCGGATCTCGGCCTGGTCCTCGGTCATCGTCCCGGTCATGGCCGTCGCGTACCTCTTCCTCGGTGTTCTCGTCGTCGCGATGAACATCACCGAGGTGCCCGACATGATCATGCTCATCATCAGGAACGCGTTCGGCATCGAATCCGTCGTCGGCGGCGGCATCGGCATCGTCATCCTCCAGGGCATCCGCCGCGGTCTCTTCTCCAACGAGGCCGGCATGGGTTCGGTGCCCAACGCCGCCGCCACCTCGTCGGTCTCCCACCCGGCCAAGCAGGGCCTCGTGCAGAGCCTCGGGGTCTACTTCGACACGATCCTCGTCTGCTCGATCACCGCGTTCATCGTCCTGCTCTCCAACCCCGTCTACGACGAGGCGCAGGGTGCGTCGCTGACGCAGACCGCGCTGGCCTCCCAGCTGGGTTCGTGGGCGGTCCACTTCCTCACCGTGGCGATCTTCCTCTTCGCGTTCTCCTCGATCCTCGGCAACTACTACTACGGCGAGGCGAACATCTCCTACCTGTTCAAGAAGAACGCGCGTCCGGCGATCATCATCTACCGGATCATCGTCATGGCCGCCGTGTTCACCGGCTCGGTCATCGCCCTGCCGCTCGCGTGGTCCGCAGCCGACGTGTTCATGTCGGTCATGGCGCTGACGAACCTCGTCGCCGTCTTCCTCCTCGGCGGGATCGCGCTCAAGGTGCTGAAGAACTACACGAACCAGCGCAAGCAGGGCCTCGAGCCGGTCTTCAACCGCGACGACCTGCCCGGCGTCGACGGCATCGACGCCTGGGACGGCTCCGACGAGGTCACCACCCGCGCCTACTGGGACGCGAAGAAGGACGCCAAGAAGGCAGCGAAGACCCAGTGAGGCGAGGGGCCGCGGGGGGGCGGGCTCAACCAGCCTCCCCCGCGCCTCTCGGTTCAACCTCGGCATCGAATTGGCCAGTCTGATCTGAGATGGACAGGTAAATATGTGTCCATCTCAGATCAGACTGGCCATTTTCGTGGGTAGGGCCCGGCCGTGAGGCCGAGCAGAGAGTTCGAGCCGCCGGTTCGCAGGGTTGGGCTCACTTCAGTTTGAGGGGCTCACGCCAAAACGTGAGCCCCTCAAACTGAAGGGAGCCGCAGTCGGTCGAGACGCCAGCAGGTCGGCCTGATGCCACCGGCGGGGAAGCCAACTGGCCGTCCGACCGCGCCCCCGGACGCCAGCAGGCCGACCACCGGACACTCAGACGGCGGCGGTCTCCCCGATGATGAGCGGGTAGACGCCGTTCTCGTCGTGGACTTCGCGGCCGGTGACCGGCGGGTTGAACACGCAGGCCATGCGCAGCTCGGTGTTCGCGACGACGGTGTGCTTTTCGTGCCCGTCGAGCAGGTACATCGTCCCGTCGGTGAGCGGGTACGTTTTGCCCGTCTCCTCGTCGGTGAGCGTGCCGTCGCCCTGCACGCAGTACACGGCTTCGATGTGGTTCTGGTAGTGGAACGTCGAGCGGGTGCCCGCGTAGATGACGGTGTCGTGGAAGGAGAATCCGACTCCCTCCCGGCCGAGCACCATCCGCCGACTCCGCCACGTCTCCGACTGGACGTCCCGGTCGGTTCCGTTGAGGTCATCGCGATTGACTACGTACATATCGTGTCCCTTCGTATCGTCAGTGGGGTCGTATCCCTGAGCTCCTCGCTGAGGCGGTTCACCCCGATATCGCCGAGGCGGTCCAGTCCGTTCCAGCCGAGGTCGTCCTCCGCAGGCGATCCAGCCCACGGCGCCGAGGCGGTCCCTCCACGAGCGGGCCCGCTCCCCCAGCTTCGAGCGAGGCGCCGGCAAGGCTCAGGCCATCGCCGGCGTCGCGGCCGGGGCGACCTTGAGCACAGCGGCTTCGAGGATGTCGAGTCCGGCGGTGAGATCGTGTTCGGTGATCGTCAGCGGCGGCATGATCTTCACGACCTCGTCGCGCGGGCCCGAGGTCTCGATGAGGAGGCCGGTGGCGAAGGCCTCGGCGGCGATCTTCCCTGCCGCCTCCGGGTCGTCGAAGAGCAGCCCGGCAAGGAGACCGCGTCCGCGCACCGTCGCGCCCTCGGCCTTCGCGGCGATGGCGTCGAGGCGCTGGTGGAGGTGGGCGATCGTGTCGGCGAGTTCGTTCTGAAACGCATTGTCGGCCCAGAAATTCTTCAGCGCCGCGGTCGCGGTGACGAACGCGGGGTTGTTGCCGCGGAAGGTGCCGTTGTGCTCACCGGGCTCCCACGCGTCGAGTTCGGGACGGAAGAGGGTGAGCGCCATCGGCAGTCCCGACCCGGAGATCGACTTCGACAGACAGACGATGTCCGGTTCGATGCCGGCGTCTTCGAAGCTGAAGAACGTGCCGGTGCGACCGCAGCCGGCCTGGACGTCGTCGACGATGAGGAGGATGTCGTGCTTCTTGCACAGCGCCGAAAGCTCCCGCAGCCATTCGGCCCGAGCCGCCCGCACACCGCCTTCGCCCTGGACCGTCTCGACGATGATCGCCGCCGGTTTGTCGACTCCGGAGCCCGAGTCCTCGAGGACCTTCTCGAGCCAGAGGAAGTCGGGGGTCTCCCCGTCGAAGTAGTCGTCGTAGGGGATCTTCGAACTGTTCGTCAGCGGGATGCCCGCACCCTCGCGCTTCATCGAATTGCCGGTCACCGACAGCGAGCCGAGGGTCATGCCGTGGAACGCGTTCGTGAACGAGAGCAGGTGCTGGCGACCGGTGACCTTGCGGGCGAGCTTGAGCGCCGCCTCGACGGTGTTCGTCCCCGTCGGTCCGGGGAACATCACCGTGTAGTCGAGTCCCCGCGGCTCGAGGATGAGCTTCTCGAACGTCTCGAGGAACTCCCGCTTGGCCGGGGTCTTCATGTCGAGCGAATGGAGCACGGCACCGGACTGGAGGTATTCGACAAGCGGGTTCATCAGCGCCGGGTTGTTGTGCCCGTAGTTGAGGGCACCGGCCCCGGAGAAGAAATCGAGGTACTCGTTGCCGTCCTCGTCCCACTGCCGCGGGCCCTGGGCCTTGGCGAAGGTCGCCGGCCACGAACGCGAGTAGCCGCGCACCGCGGATTCGCGGGTCTCGAAGATGTCAGGGGTGGTCGTCGTGGTGTCAGTCATCGCATGATTCCTTTCGACATGGTGCAGATTCGACTGCGGATGCAGGGCGCGCCTGCGAGGTGCAGAGCTGAGCTGGTCAGCCTGCGAGGTGCAGAGTTGAGCCGGTCAGCCTGCGGGTGCGGACCCACCCGTACGAGGTCCGCGGGAGATCGTCCGTTGAGAGCTGGAGTCGAGCAGACAAAGGAACGCCCCGTACTCCATCAGAGGAGGGGCCGGTCCCGACTCGCGCTCAGAGCGGGGCGATCTCGTAGAGGTATTCGGTGTCGTGGCCGTCCGGGTAGAGGTCCGGGGTGAACAGCGGGCGCCGGTCGAGCCCGGCTCCGCGCTGCTCGGCGAACGCCTGGAACAGGCGGTTCGAGGCCGCGTTGTCGTCGGTGATCGTCGTCTCCAGCCGCAGCGCTCCGGTCCGGTCGGCGAGCGCGTGCAGCATCGTCGAGGCCAGACCGCGTCCGCGGAACGCCTCGGAGACGGCGACCTGCCAGATCATCAGGGTGTCCGGGTTGTCCGGACGGGTGTAGCCCGTGACGAACCCTGCGGGTTCGCCGTCGATCCAGGCGATCGCCGAGGTGTCCGCGAAGTCACGACACCACAGCAGGTACGAGTAGGAGGAGTTGAGATCGAGCACGGCCGAGTCCTTCGCCAGCCGCCACAGATGCTGTCCGTCCTCGAGCGAGGGAGGGCGGACGTCGGTTTCCGTCTTCGGTTGAGCGAGTGCGTTTCTCACGCCCACAAACCTAACGAGATGAGCATGAGCGTCAATCTCACTTCGGCGATTTCACCCCGATTCCGCACCCGCAGCGCGGGGGTGGGGATAAGAACCTCGCCGAGGCGGTCCCGGGGTTTCCCCGTGGCATCTCTGGGGATCGTCGTGCTCACCACTACGGCTGCGTGGCGAAGCACCCTTCGTTATCCGTTCGTTACATTTCACAAGACGTGGAACACGAGTTCCAGCCGAATGAGGAACGGCGATCCGCCGACCGAGACGTTGCAGTCCCGTCCACGGTCACCCCACCGAGGTTGTTGCCCCCGCGCCACCGGCCGTCCTCAGCACGCCGCCCGCAGCCCGATGCCCTCGGCGCGCTGCCCTCAGCGCTCTGTCCTCAGCACTCGACGACGTTGACGGCGAGCCCGCCGAGCGCGGTCTCCTTGTACTTCGAGGACATGTCGGCACCTGTCTGGCGCATCGTCTCGATGACCTCGTCGAGGCTGTACCCCTGTGGCCGCCTTTCGGGTGTCCGGATTCCGTGAATTGCGCGGTCAACTTCACCTGGTCGCGTAGAGAGGCGTTCCGGAATCGTCGCGAGAATGCCGGTGGCCACGAAGCCCACGTGCTTGGCAACAACGGCATTGACGTCGACTCCCCGGACTCGAGGACTTCGTCGCATTGAAGAAGTCCGAGCTCGATTCTCTCCGCGAGAACACGGCGGGGCCGCCAACTTCGACCGCTCCGTCGTTTACGGCGACGGTCGAGAAGACAACGTCGCTCAGGTGGTGCACTCCGGTGCACTCGATAGCCAGAATCCGGTTCGGGTCGAAGCCGCGACCCGCCAGCTCATAGACTGCTCACCCGCGATAGGGCCAGCTGAGCGACGACTGTCCTTCCGAGCGCGAGCCCTGCGTCCGGCGTTACCCTCTTCCGCACGAATTCAGCTTCCGGCTGTACCGGCTCGCAGGCCCGCAACGATGAACTCCCTGAGGTGCTCTAAGCGATGAACGGCGTCGCTTTCGCCGCCACCGAGCGCGCGCGCCCGGTCATCGGAATTGGACATGATCAGTGCCCCGACCGAGAAGAGATAGTCCCACCGAACGAACGACTTTGGTTTCCCGGGCAGAACCGCTCCCAGCGCCTCGATGAACTCTGCGGCCATCGGATCGAAGAGGTCCGCGATGATGCCGCGCTCGTAAGCGCGCGGATCCGCGGCCTCACGCAGGACAAGCTTGAGATACCGCTCCTTCCGGACTCCTTCCTCGGCGGCATCGCCGATAACGAGAAAGGCATCGACGATCTCCTCCAGTGCTTGGGGCGCTGCAAGATCGACCTCCCGCAGCCGCTCCCGGCGCAGCTCATTGAGGTGTTGATGTTCCTCGAAGACCGCCCGGTAGAGATTGAGCTTTGTCGTGAAGTGGTAGGTGAGCAGCGCAAGCTTGAGGTCCGCGTCGTCGGCAATCATCCGCATTGTCGCACGGTCGTAGCCGAAGTCGGCGAAGATCTTCTCAGCACTTTGGAGAGCGAGGTCCTTGCGATTCACTGCAGCCATTGACCCAGTGTCTCATCTGAGAGGAGACACCCATGCGCAGGTACTGAACCGTCGCCGAGGCGATTCCCTAAGTGGCTCCCATCCCTGCATTGCCGGCGTCGCTGAATCGCCCTACCCCGCTCCCCCTAACCCTGTTCAGGCAGCGGCGGCTGCTTCCACGGGATCCGCCGCGCTTCGGGAATCGGGTGGAGTTCGGGTCCGGCGACGACTTGATTGCTGATCGTGCCGATGTCCTCAACGGTCATCGTCACGGTGTCGCCCACACCGATGGCCGGCAGCACATCCTGTCCGTACCATCCCCAGAATTCGGCGAGGCAGCCCCCACCGGCGGTGCCGCTGCCGATGAGATCCCCCTGTCGCACCCAGGTCCCTCGGCTTGCGTAGGCGACGAGCTCGGCGAACGACCACGCCATGTTCGCCAGCGAATCGGCGGCGATCGGCGTGCCGTTGACGGCGACGTCCATGCGCAGATCGAAGCGATCACCTTGACGCCGAGGTGCGAGTTCGCCGAGCGAGACGACCACCGGACCGACCGTGGTCGCCGTGTCCTTGCCCTTCGTTGGCCCCAGCCCGACCTTCATCTCACGCGTTTGCAAATCACGGGCCGACCAGTCGTTGAACACGGTGAATCCGAAGATGTGGTCCCACGCCTCGTCGACACTGAGGTTAAAGCCGTCGCGGCTGATCACCGCGGCAACCTCGAGTTCGAAGTCCAGACGCTCACTGCCCGGCGGCATCGGCACCGGGTGCCCCGAGCCGATGAGCGCGTGCGGGTTCGTGAAGTAGAAGACCGGTGCTTCGAACCAGGCTGACGGGATGTCGCTCGTGCCTGAGACCGCCCGCAGCGAACCCGCCGTGTGCTGTTCGAATGTGATGAAGTCCCTTACCGAAGCGACTGGCACCGGCACCTCGAACGGCTCGCCTGCGTCGACCTGAACCGAACGGTCGAACGCGAGGGCTGATTCCGCATCCGGGTCGAGCAGCATGCGCGGGTCGAGACCACGCTCAAGCGGTGCAAAGCTGCCGAGGTTGCCCCCACCAGATTCGGCTTGACTGGTCCCGGCACCGCTGGGGTCAAACCGGCCGAACCGGCGCTGACCACCGACGATCATCGATGCCAACCTCATTCTCCGCCTCCTTCCACGATCGCCACTGCTCGGGTCCACCCCGCCGATGCCGCATCGATCTTCACCGGGAAGCACGAGATGCGGAAGCCGAAGGGCGGCAACGATTCGAGGTTGTGCAGCTTCTCGATGTGGCAGTAGCCGATCTCCCGGCCGGCCTTGTGACCTTCCCAGATGACACTCGGATCGCCGTCCTCGGCAAAGCGGGCGGCAGTGAAGACGAACGGCGCATCCCAGCTCCACGCGTCGGTCCCGGTGACGCGAACACCCTGGCGCAGCAGGTGCAGGGTCGCTTCTCGTCCGATGCCGCAGCCCTTCGACACGTAGTCCTCCGCACCGTAGCGGACGCCCGCCGAAGTGTTGATGACGACGATATCGAGCGGTTTGATCTTATATCCGATCCTCTCCAACTCGGCGTCGATGTCGTCGGGGGTGACGACGTAGCCGTCGTCGAAGTGCCGGAAGTCGAGCTTGACTCCGTCCTGGAAGCACCACTCCAGCGGCACCTCGTCGATGGTGATAGCACGCTGACCGTCGTCCATCGTCGTCGCGAAGTGGTAGGGAGCGTCGAGGTGCGTGCCGGTGTGGGTGCTCGCCTCGATCTTCTCGATCGCCCAACCCTCACCGTCGGGCAAATCCTCTGTCGAGGCGCCGGGGAAGAAAGCGACTACATCGTCGGCCGACTGTTGGTGGTCGATGTAGGTGATCTTCGGCTCGTAACCGGGCGGGTCGGAGGCGATTCCCGCGGTGAGAGCGACGGAGAGGTCGATGATCTCGGGCATTGTCAGCCTTTCTGCAGTGCGGTCGCGGGCGCATCCTGTGCGCGGTTGTGGTCGTTGGGGATCTTGGGGAGGAAGAGCACAAGGACGGAGGCGATGAGGAAGAGTCCGCCGCTGATGACCAGTCCTGCCGCCAACGAGGCGACGGCCGCGATGGCGCCGAAGATCATCGGGGCAAAGGCCGAGATTCCCCGTCCGACATTGAAGCAGAATCCGGCGCCGGTGGCCCGCATCCGGGTCGAATAGAGGCTGCCGAGGTAGGGGCCGAAGAGGCCGGCGAACGTCATGAAGAATGCATAGAGCGGCCCGAGCCACAGCAGCGCGGACTGATCGGTGACGAGGCCGTAGACCGGCATGAGCACTCCCGCGCCAAGCAGCGAGGCGACCAGCGCGGACCGCTTGCCCACCTTGTCGGCGAGCCAGCCGAAGACGAGATAGCCGACGAACATTCCCAGGTTGAGCCAGGTCATGTACTGCCCGACCGCCTTCGCGTCGAGTCCGCGTTCGAGCTCGAGATAGCTCGGCAGCCAGGTGGTCACCCCGTAGTAGCTGATGAAGGCCAGGGCCGCGACGCAGCTGGCGATGATGGTGATCCGCAACTGCGGACCAGTGAAGATCTCACCGATCGCCGCAGTCTCCTGACCGCCTGGTTCCGCGGCAGCCTTCTGACGATCGGTGCGCCAGACCGCGGATTCGACGAAGAGGAAGACGATGATGAGCAGGGGCAGGATTCCGCCGAGGCCGGCGATGAGGAAGAGGAGGCGCCAGTCGGGGAGGAGCAGACCGCTCAGCTGGGCGGCGACGAGCGCGCCGAATGGAAACGCGGAGAGGACGAAGGTGACGGCGATTCCCCGGCGTTCCGGCGGCCATGCCTCGTGGACGAACGCGGAGAGGATGCTCCACACACCGCCAAGGCCGATCCCGGCGAAGAACCGCAGCACGAGGAATACTGCGTAGCTCGGTGCGAGGGCGACAGCACTGGTGAGCACGACGAAGATCGTCAGGCACACGATGAGCGCGGTCTTGCGCCCCCTGGCATCGGCGAGCCAGCCCATGAGCGGGCCGCCCACACCCATGCCGAGCAGCGTCGCAGTCGCCAGCAGTCCAGCCTGGAACGGTTCGAGGCCGAACTCCTGAGAGACGGCAGGAATGGCGAACGAGAGGATCGAGATCTCGAGGGCATCGAAGAGGTAGACGATGAATGAGCCGAAGAGCACGACCCATTTGTAAGAAGAATGCATCATTGAGTCCTTCTGTGGAAGAAAGTTCTCCAACTGTACGTACGTCCAGTTTAGAAGTCAATATCCTCCCGAGGGGTGCGGTATTCGCGTCGAGGCTGCCGCCCCGTTTGTGCTCACAGAACCGAGGCCGACGGTGCGAATCGGCTCCATCTCCTTGGTTCTGTGACCACAAACGACAGGCGGACGCCCCCGCGCTACCGGCCGTCCTCAGCACGCCGCCCGCAAGTCCGCTGCCCTCAACTCGCTGCTCTCAGCGCTCTGTCCTCAGCATTCAACGACGTTGACGGCCAACCCGCCGAGCGCGGTCTCCTTGTACTTCGAGGACATGTCGGCACCGGTCTGGCGCATCGTCTCGATGACCTCGTCGAGGCTGACTCGGTGCTGGCCGTCGCCCCACAGCGCCATCCGGGAGGCGTTGATCGCCTTGCCCGCGGCGATCGCGTTGCGTTCGATGCACGGGACCTGGACGAGTCCGGCGATCGGGTCGCAGGTCAGCCCGAGGTTGTGCTCCATCGCGATCTCCGCGGCGTTCTCGACCTGTTCCGGGGTGCCTCCCATGACCGCGGCCAATCCCCCGGCGGCCATCGACGAGGCTGATCCGACCTCGCCCTGGCAGCCCACCTCGGCGCCGGAGATCGAGGCCCGCTCCTTGTAGAGGACGCCGATCGCGGCGGCCGTGAGAAGGAACGTCATGATCGCGTCGTGCTTGGCGGCCTCTCCCCCGGCGGTCACCTCGTCGACGTAGTTGAGCGCGTAGTGGAGGACGGCGGGGATGATGCCGGCCGCGCCGTTCGTCGGGGCGGTGACGACCCGACCGCCCGAGGCGTTCTCCTCGTTGACGGCCATCGCGACGAGGTTGACCCATTCGAGGTAGAACTTCGGATCGCGGTCGGGATCCTCGGCCTTGAGCTTGAGGTACCAGTCGTGGGCGCGTCGGCGCACCTTGAGCCCGCCCGGCAGGTGACCCGACCGGTCGAGCGAGTTCGACGCGCACTCCTCCATGACGGAGTAGATGTGGAGGAGGCCGTGGCGGATCTCGTCCTCGTCGCGCATCGTCCGCTCGTTGGCGAGCATCAGCTCGGCGATCGACAGCTCATTGGTCCGGCACTGCTCGAGGAGTTCGACGCCGGAGTGGAACGGGAAGGGCAGCTCCTCGCTCGCGGCTTCGAGTTCGGCGTCGACGACCGCCTCGGCGACGGCGAACTCCTGATCCTCATCGGCATTCGACGGGTCATCGGGATCGTCGTCGAACCCCTCATCGGCATCGTCGGCGTCCTCGACGTAGAGCGAATCGTCGGTGAGCGCCGCGACGCCCTCGTCGGCAGCCGCTTCGGCGAGCGCGGTCTCGGTGGACACGAGCGCCTCGGCGGCCTGCTCCTTCTCGACGAACTCGGTCTCCGAGGTGACGAAGCCGCCGCCGACGGAGTAGTAGGTCTCCTCGGCCAGGGTCTGACCCGCCTCGTCGAAGACGGCCAGGGTGAGGGCGTTCGTGTGCCGCGGCAGCACGGTCAGTGGGCGTTTGACCATGTCAGCCTCGGTGAACTCGAGTTCGACGCCGTTGCCGGTCGAGTCGCCGAGGATGATCTCACCGGTCTCGGCCATCCGGGTGCGGCGGGCGGTGAGTTCGTTGCCGTCGACGGCGTCGGGGCGGCAGCCCTCGAGGCCGAGGAGGATCGCGTCGAAGGTGCCGTGGCCGGCGCCGGTCGCGGCGAGCGAGCCGAAGACGTCGACGCGCAGACTCGCGACGGAGTCGAGGTCATCGCCGATGAGATCGAGGAAGCTCACGGCCGCGCGCATCGGGCCGACGGTGTGCGAACTCGAGGGGCCGATGCCGACGGTGAAGAGATCGAAGACGCTCAGTGGCATGGTGGGTCCACCGTTTCTTGAGGAGGGAGCATTCGTGACAGGGAAGAAGGGGGCGAGACGACGGGGCGGGATGACGGGGTGAGGGGAGGGCGTTTCGGACAGACGACAGGGTCGGTCCCATCCGGACTTCTTCGGATATGACCGACCCCGTCGGTATGTCACACTGCTGAGCCACCGACGCCGTCACCAGCGACGACGAGGCGGCGAGAACGCGTTACAGCGAGTTGTTCTTCGCGTAGCTGTCGGCGTCCATGACGACGCCGACCTCGTCGACGTTGACCTCGAAGAGCCAGCCCTCGCCGTAGGGATCGGAGTTGACGAGACCCGGGGAGTCGAGGACCTTCTCGTTGATCGAGGTGACCTCGCCGCCGACGGGCGAGTAGAGGTCGGAGACCGACTTCGTCGACTCGACCTCACCACAGGTCTCCCCGGCCTTGACGCCGTCGCCGACGCTCGGCAGGTTGAGGTAGACGACCTCGCCGAGGGCGTCGGCGGCCACCGCGGTGATGCCGATTTTCACGGTCTGTCCGGCGATGGTGTCGGGACCCTGGTTGACCCATTCGTGTTCGGCGGAGTAGGAGAAGTCCTTCGGAAGTGCTGGCAGATCAGCCATGATCTTCCCTTTCTGCTGTGGGACAGCGGTTGTGGCGAGCAGGTGTGACCAGTGTACGAGTCATCCGGACAAGTCTCACTGGTCGATAAGCATCAGTTTCCCGAACGCTTGTAGAACGGCAGTTCGACCACGGTGAAATCGTGCGACTTGCCGCGGATGTCAACGGCCACCTCGGTGCCGGGATCACTGAGCTCACGGTCGACGAATGCGAGCGCGATGGGATGGCCGAGCGTCGGCGAGGGCTGCCCCGAGGTCACGACACCCACCTCCGCACCGTCGGAGATGATCGCCGATCCCGACCGCGCGGCGCGCCTGCCTTCGGAGACGAGCCCGACGAGGACGCGGCTGGGCTCGGTCTCCCCGAGCGCGGCGAGTGCTTCGCGGGCGACGAAATCGCCCTTGGTCTTGAAGCCGATCATCCGGCCGAGGCCGACGTCGAACGGCGTCGTCGTGAGCGTCAGCTCGTTGCCGTAGAGCGGCATGCCCGCTTCGAGGCGGAGCGAATCGCGGGCGGCGAGGCCCGCGGGCACGAGCCCGTGGCCGGCACCGGCGGTCATCAGCGTGTCCCACAGGCGGGTCGCGGCGATGTTGGGGACGTAGAGTTCGAACCCGTCCTCGCCGGTGTAGCCGGTGCGGGCGAGCACGAGGTCGATGCCGGCGATCGTCACCGGCATCCACGCGTAGTAGCCGAGTTCGGCCACGGCCTCGCCGACCGTGCGCGTCTCGGCGTCATCGGCCGCATCCGCCGAGGTGGTCCGCGGTCCGAAGGTTCCGTCGGCACCCTTGTCGAGGGCGGTGAGGATGATGTCCTGCGAGTTCGGTCCCTGCACGGCGATGAGGGAGGTGTCCCCGGATTCGTCGACCATGCGCACGTCCGCGCCAGGCTCGACCTCGGTGAGGAAATTCTCGAGACGCTCGGTGAGGGCGGCGACGACGACCGGCGTGTTCGAGGCGTTGGGGACGATGAGGAACTCCTCCTCACCGATCCGGTAGGTGATGAGGTCATCGAGGAGGTAGCCCTCGGCGTTGACGATGACCCCGTACTTCGCCTTGCCGACCTTCATCGTCGAGTACTTCGCGACGAGCGCGTAGTCGAGGAAGGCCGCGGCACCGGCGCCGGTGACCCGGACCTCGCCCATGTGGGAGAGGTCGAAGATCCCCGCCGCTTCGCGCACGGCGCGGTGTTCGGCGAGTTCGGAACCGTACTTCAGGGGCATGTCCCAGCCGCCGAAGTCGGTGAAGCTCGCCCCGAGCGCCGCATGCGCATCATGCAGCGGCGTCTCCTTGATCTGGCCGGCTGCCTGGGTGTCGGTCTCTGTCATCACTTCTCCTCGGTGTCGGTGGTCTCGAAGGCCTCCGGCGGAGGGCAGGAGCAGACGAGGTTGCGGTCGCCGTACGCGCCGTCGATGCGGCTGACCGGCGGGAAGTACTTCGTCAGGCGCAGGCCGGGCACGGGGAAGACCGCGGTCTCGCGCGAGTACTTGCCGTCCCAGTCGTCCATGACGACGGTCGCCGGGTGCGGGGCCGCCTTGAGCGGCGACTCCGCGTACTCGTAGTCGGTGCCGATCGCGTCGATCTCGGCGCGGATGGTCCGCATCGCCTCGATGAACCGGTCGAGTTCGACCTTGTCCTCGGACTCGGTCGGTTCGACCATGAGGGTGCCGGGCACGGGGAACGCGAGCGTCGGGGCGTGGAAGCCGAAGTCGATGAGGCGCTTGGCGACATCCTCGGCGGTCACACCGGTCTTCGCGGTGATCTCCCGGAGGTCGAGGATCGTCTCGTGGCCGACGAGCCCGTTCTCACCCGAGTAGAGGACCGGGAAGACGTCGCCGAGCTTCTTCGCGATGTAGTTCGCGCCGAGGAGGGCCGCCCGGGTCGCCTCGCGCAGGCCCTCGCCGCCCATGAGCTCAAGGTACGCGAAGCTGATCGGCAGGACTCCGGCCGAGCCGTAGAGCGATCCGGAGACCGGGAGGTCGGTCGTCGACATGTCCCCGGACACGAGGTCGGGGTTGACCGGGTTGCCGGGCAGGTGCGGGGCGAGGTGCTCGCGGACCGCGACCGGACCGACACCGGGACCGCCGCCGCCGTGGGGGATGCAGAAGGTCTTGTGGAGGTTGAGGTGGGAGACGTCGCCGCCGAACTCGCCGGGCTTGGCCAGTCCGACGAGGGCGTTGAGGTTCGCGCCGTCGACGTAGACCTGACCGCCGGCGGCGTGGACCTTGTCGCAGACCTCGCGGACCTCGGACTCGAAGACGCCGTGCGTCGACGGGTAGGTGATCATGATCGCGGCCAGGCGGTCGCCGTTCTTCTCGATCTTCGCATCGAGGTCGTCGAGGTCGATCGACCCGTCCTCGGCGGTCGCGACGACCTGGACCTCGAGACCGGCGAGCACCGCGGAGGCGGCGTTCGTCCCGTGGGCCGACTGCGGGATGAGGCAGACGGTGCGCTGCGGGTTGCCGCTCTCACGGTGGTAGAGGCGGATCGCCAGCAGGCCCGCGAACTCACCCTGGGAGCCGGCGTTGGGCTGGAGGGAGACCCGGTCGTAGCCGGTGACCTCGACGAGGGAGTCCTCGAGGCGGCCGATGAGCGTGCGCCATCCCTGGGTCTGCTCGATCGGGGCGAACGGGTGGATCGTCGCGAACTCCGGCCACGTGATCGGCTCCATCTCGATGGCCGAGTTGAGCTTCATCGTGCACGAGCCGAGCGGGATCATCGTCCGGTCGAGTGCGAGGTCGCGGTCGGCCAGGGTGCGCAGGTAGCGCATCATCGACGTCTCGGAGCCGTGCGTGTTGAAGATCGGGTGGGTGAGGAACTCGGTGTCCCGGTGGAGGTCGGCGGCGAACTGCGGGGCCGGGACCTGGTTGGCCCCGAAGGTCCCCGCCGAGGCGGCCTCGTAGTCATCGGCATCGATCCGGGCGATGATGCCGAGGGCCTCGAGCAGGCCGTTGGCATCGGCGACGGTGTGGGATTCGCCGAAGGAGACGCCGACCGTCGTCGGGTCGATGACGCGGATGTTGAAGCCCGCGGCCTCGGCGACGGCGCGGGCCGCCTCGGCGTCGGCGACGCGCAGGGCCACGGTGTCGAAGAACTCCCGGGAGACGACCTCGGCGCCGGGGGCGGTGTCGGCGGCGGTCGCGAACGCCTGCGCGAGGCGGTGGATGCGGGAGGCGATGCGGGTCAGGCCGATGGGGCCGTGGTAGACGGCGTACATCGAGGCGACGTTGGCGAGCAGGGCCTGGGCGGTGCAGATGTTGCTCGTCGCCTTCTCACGGCGGATGTGCTGCTCACGGGTCTGCAGGGCCAGGCGGTAGCCGGGCTTGCCCTGGGCGTCCTTCGAGACGCCGACGAGGCGGCCGGGCAGCTGGCGCTGGAGGGAGGACTTCACGGCCATGAACGCCGCGTGCGGTCCGCCGAAGAAGAGGGGGACGCCGAAGCGCTGGGCCGAGCCGACGGAGATGTCGGCCCCCTGCGAGGCCGGGTCCTTGAGCAGGGTGAGGGCGAGGAGGTCGGAGTCGAAGGTGACGAGGGCGCCGCGCTCGTGCGCGCCTGCCACTGCGGCGGAGAAGTCGCGGATGACGCCGGTCGTGCCGGGCTGGGCGCAGACGATGCCGAAGATGTCCTCGCCGACGAGCCCCTGGGAGAGGTCGGCGACGGTGACGTTGAAGTCGAGCGCGCGGGCGCGGACGTGGACGTTGGCGATGACCTGCGGGTGGAGCTCGGAGTCGAGGACGACCGTCGAGCCCTTCTTCACGGACCGGCGCATGAGGAGGACGGCCTCGACGACGGCGGTGGCCTCGTCGAGGAGGGAGGCGTTGGCGATGTCGAGGCCGGTGAGGTCCTCGACGACCTGCTGGAAGTTGAGCAGCGCTTCGAGGCGGCCCTGGGAGATCTCCGGCTGGTACGGGGTGTATGCCGTGTACCAGGCGGGGTTCTCGACGAGGTTGCGGCGGATGACGGCGGGGGTGACCGTGTCGTAGTAGCCCTGGCCGATCATCTGCTTGCGCATGACGTTCTGGGAGGCGAGGTCGCGGAGGTCGGCGAGCACCTCGGTCTCGGTCCTGCCGCCGGGCAGATCGAGGCCGTCGATCTGGATGGAGGCGGGGACGGCCGCCTCGGAGAGTGCTTCGAGGGAGTCATAGCCGAGTTCGGCGAGCATCTCCGCGGTGTCGTCGGCGCGGGGGCCGATGTGACGGTCGGAGAACGGTCGCGCCGTGTCTCCCGTCGCCTGCGTGGTGTGGGCGAGTGAACTGGTCATTGCCGTTCTGGTCCTTCGGTCCGGCGCCCTCCGGTGGGAGGACGCACTGAGCGGTGCAGAGTCCTCCCCGATCTGTCGGATCTGCTCTGCAGCGACGCGGTCGCGGGTTGCGCGGCGGCGTGCGGCAGTCCTCCAGATATGCCTGCATTCGGTGGTACTGGGCCTGAGAGTTTCCCGGGGAGGGAATTGCACCTACGGCGCTGCCCTGGCGAGTTCCTTGCGGAGCTCCGGCAGCTCTCCCACGTCATGTCGTAACGGCGTATGAAATTGTCCGCACCCATTGTATGACCCGGAGCACGCGGCGACAACCGGGGTGCGCGCTCACGGACGCGAGCACCTGCCGCAGCCGTCCCGCACGGCCGCCCATCCGCGTGACGGCGCGGGTCTCCCGGCACCCCGCAGGGTGCTCTGCCGCAATCGCCGCGCAGAGCACCCTTCGGGTGGTGTCGGGTCAGATCTCGCCGAGATCCTTTCCCTTCGTCTCGGGCAGGAGCGCGACCGCGATGATCGTGGCCAGGCACAGGAGGATGACCCAGCCGCTCGAGAGCCACCGGAGGTCGAGGGAGTTGAAGAGCCCGTTGAGGTAGGGCGCGGTGCCGCCGAAGACGGCGACGGACACGGAGTAGGCGAAGCCGATCCCCTGCGTGCGCACCTTCGTCGGGAACGCCTCGGACAGCACCGCCGAGAGCAGGGCGCCTGCCATCGACACGACGAGCAGGGCGATCGCCGAGGCGGCGAAGAGCGTCCATCCCGCCGAGGTGATCATGCCCATGAGCGGGTACTGGAGGACCGCCATGAGGACCCCGAATCCGATGAGCACGGGTCGTCTGCCGATCCGGTCGGACAGCGCACCCCAGAACGGCAGCGAGATGAGCGCGATGACCTGCGCCCCGACCGTCGCCCAGTAGGCCGCCTGCGGATCCATGCCGCGCTCGGTGATCGCGAGCGTCGAGGCATAGGACGACCAGGTGTAGTGGGCGGCGGTGATGCCGGAGGTCATGAGGACGACGAGGATGATCGACCGGGTCACGCGCCCGCGATCGAGCGGAGCCGCCTCGGTGACGGAACGACCGGCAGAGGCGTCACCGGCACCCGCGCTCCCGACTGCGGCAGCGGCGCCGTCCTGACCGCCGGCGCTCGCGGCTGCGAAGACGTCGCTTTCGATCATTCCGCGCCGCATGTAGAGGGCGACGAGGGCGAGCAGCGCGCCGAGGGCGAACGGGATCCGCCACGCCCACTCGGACACGGCGTCCGCGGAGAAGAGGTTGGTCACTGCTCCGCCGACGGTGTAGGCGAGGACGGAGCCGCCGAAGATCGCGATGAACACGATGCTGCCCCAGAGGCCGCGGCGGTGGGCCGGGGCGATCTCGGCGATGTAGGAGTTCGCCGTCGCCGACTCCCCGCCGTGGGCGAAGCCCTGGGCGACGCGCACGAGGAGGAGGATGAACGAGGCCGCGGCGCCGATCTGCGCGTAGCCGGGCATGACGGCGATGATGAGCGATCCCGCCGCCATGATGAGCATCGTCGTGATGAGGACGAATTTGCGCCCCTTCCGGTCGGCGATGCGCCCGAAGACGATCCCGCCGAGGGGTCGCATGAGGAAGCCGACGGCGAAGACGCCGAGGGTCGCGAGCACCGCCGAGACGCTGTCCTCGCTGTTGAACATCGCGGCGGCGATGAATGGTGTGAAGACCGCGTAGGCGCTCCACTCGTACCATTCGAGGATGTTGCCGACGGTGCTCGCCGCCACCGATTTCCTCTTCTCGCGCAGGGACACCGTCGTCCCCGCCATCTGTGCGGTCATGTCTGTCCTTCCACTGGGTGTTCCGGTTCGGTCGGCCGCCGCCCCCGCCCGAGCACGGTGTGCTCAGGGCGCGGAGGATCGCCGTGGTGGTGGTGTACGGCGGCGCCGAGGTGGTGCGCGCCGAGGTGGTGCCCGGCGATGTTGGCGCACCGCGGTGGTGATGTGCGGCAGCGGCGCCGAGGTGGTGAGGGTGCGGTCGTGCGCGGGCTACGTCAGCGTCGCCGCCACCTCCGATGCCGCGTCGAGGAGGGCGGGCACCCCGTGTTCGAGCGTGCCCGTGAAGTCACCGGCCGCCGGGGCCTCACCGGCGAGCCAGCGCGTGTAGATCGCCTCGGAGAAGATCGCCGCCTTCCACAGGGCGAGCGCCTGGTACCACGGCAGGCACGTGAGATCGAGGCCAGTCCGGTCCCGGTAGCGCGCCGTGAGGTCGGCCCGCGAGGGGAAGCCGGGCTGCCCGGTCACCGGGGTGAGGTCCATGACCGTGCGCGGATGCCTCCCGTCGGAGTACGTTGCGAGGAAGTACCCGAGATCGGCGAGCGGATCCCCGAGCGTCGACATCTCCCAGTCGAGGATCGCCGCGACGGCGACCGGAGGCTGCACCGCGATCATCGCGTTGCCCGCCCGATAGTCGCCGTGGACGACGGAATGACGCTGCGTGTCCGGTCGGTTCGCCTCGAGCCAGGCGCCGAGGCGGCCGACCGCGGGCAGGGAACGCCGGGTGTTCTTCTCCCACAGGGAGGAGAAGAGTGCGACCTGTCTCTCGAGGTAGCCCTCGGGTCGGCCGAGGTCGGCGACCGCGGGGACGGTGACGTCGACGTCGTGGAGGGCCGCCAACTGGTCGACGAGGGCCTCGCCGAACCGACGGCGCCGGTCCGGGCTCTCGAGGACGGCCGGCAGGGTGTCGGTGACGACGGTTCCGGACACGAAGTCCATGAGGTAGAACGGCACGCCGAGGACGGATTCGTCCTCACAGACGTCGACGATCGTCGGCACCGCGATGCCCTGCCCGCCGAGCACGGTCTGGATCCTCGCCTCGCGGACCATGTCATGGGTCGAGCGCGGGATCGGCGGACGCGGCCCGCGCCGGAGCACGATGTCGACGTCGTCGCGGCGGATCCGGAACGTGACGTTCGACTGGCCCTCCCCGATCCGCTCCCACCGCACGGGCCCGGTGCCGATGCCGCGGGCATCGAGGTGGTCGGTGACCGCGTCGAGGACGAGCAGCGGCGGGGCGTCGAGCTCGGCGGCCTGGGCCGAGGTCTCGACGACATCGACGAGCTGCGCGGTCATCGTGCGACCTCCGCCGTGGCAGAATCAGCGGCCTCCGGCCCGGCCGAGTCAGGTCCGCCATCGTCAGCGCCAGCGGCCTCGGGCCCGGCGACGACGTCCTGACGCGGGGCTCCGGCGGCGACCTCTCGGCGCCGCCGTGAGGACGCACGGCGGGAGATCGCGAACTTGTGCGTCTCGGTCGACCCGTCGTAGATCCGGAACGGCCGCACCTCGTTGAGGTACTGGATGAGCGGCAGCTCGTCGGAGACTCCGTCCCCGCCGGTCAGCTGCACGGCCCGGTCGATGACGCGGTAGACGGCTTCGGAGCAGTACACCTTCGCGATCGACGACAGCGAGTTCGCCTCGGCCTGGTCGCCCTCGAGGACGAGGGCGGTCTTCGTGATCATCGCGTCCGCGGTCTCGATGTCGATGACCGACTGCGCGATGAGCTCCTGGGCGAGCCCCTGACGAGCGAGGACCGCGCCGAACACCTCCCGGTGCTCCGCCCGGTCGAGGGCGATGTCGAGGGCGCGCCGGGCCAGGCCCAGCCAGCGCATGCAATGGGTCAGGCGCGCCGGGGCGAGGCGGACCTGCGCGTACGCGAACCCCTTGCCCGGTTCGCCGAGGACGGCAGACGACGGCACCCGCACACCATCGAAGCGGACATAGGGGTGCCCGCCGGCGATCGTGCGATCGACGGTGCGGATCGACCGTCCGACCTCGACGCCGAGGGTGTCGCGGTCGACGAGGAACATCGTCGCCGCCTGCCCGCGCCGCTCCTGCGCAGACCCGGACCCGGCAGCCGCCTCGGCGGGGGTGCCTCCAGTCGGGTCGGTGGCGGCCATGACGATGAAGAAGCCGGACACCTCGGCGCCGGAGATGAACCGCTTGTCGCCGGTGATCACCCAGTCGTCGCCGTCTCTCACCGCCCGGGTCGCCAGGGCCGAGGGATCGGACCCGGCACCGGGATGGGGTTCGGTCATCGCGAAGCTCGAGCGGATGTCGCCGGCCGCGAGCGGACGCAGGTACCGCTCCTGCTGCGCGGGCGTGCCGATGCGGGCGAGCATGTGCATGTTGCCCTCGTCGGGGGCCATGCAGCCGAGCACGGCGGGACCGATCGGCGAGTAGCCGGCTTCCTGGAAGATCGGCGACCAGTGCTCGATCGGCACCCCCTGGCCGCCCCATTCGGTCGGCACATGCGGGGCGAAGACACCGGCGGCCTTGGCCTGTGCCTGCAGGTCGGAGAGCACCTCCTCGGCGAGGTAGACGCCGGGTCGCGGTTCGGCGGGGATGACGATGTCGCGGATGAAGTCCCGTGTGCGCACCCGCAGCGCTTCGACGTCCGGGGGCAGCGCGGTCATGCCGTTCCCCCTGCCGTGACGAGTCCGCCGTCGGCGGTGAGCACCTGGGCGGTGATCCAGTCGGCGTCAGCGGAGGCGAGGTAGGCGACGGCCGCGCCGATGTCCTCGGGCGTGCCGAGGCGACCGGCGGGATAGGTCTGTGCGACCTCGGCTTCGCGGCCCTCGTAGAGGGCGGCGGCGAACTGGGTCTTGACGACGGCCGGGGCCACGGCGTTGACGCGGATGTCGGGGCCGAGCTCGACGGCGAGGGTCTGCGTGAGGTGGGAGACCGCGGCCTTCGAGATCCCGTAGAACCCGATGCCGGGACTCGGGACGATTCCGGCGACTGACGAGATGCTGACGATCCGCCCCCGGTTCTCCCGGAAGCGCAGCGCGGGGTGGTGGACGGCGCCCTGCACCCAGGCCAGGGTGCCGATGACGTTGACGTCGAGGATCTTCCGCGCCGCGTCGAGGTCGATGTCGATCGTCGGCCCGTAGACGGGGTTGATGCCGACGTTGGTGACGAGGACGTCGAGGCGGCCGAAGCGCTCGGCGATCGTGTCGAACACCTCCGCGCGGTGGGCGGGGTCGTCGGACTTCCCGGCGATGCCGACCGCGGTGCCCTCCGGGAAGGCTGCGACCGCCTCGGCGAGGGGGTCGGGTTTGCGGGCGGTGAGGACGACGGTCGCGCCTTCGGCGGCCAGGCGCTGCGCGATGCCGAGTCCGATGCCGCGGCTGGCGCCGGTGACGAGTGCGATCTCACCGTCGAATCGGCGGCCGCTCGTGGGTTCGGTCATGATGTCTCCTCTGTCGTGGTCGATGTCGGTGGGCCGGCTGAGCCGGCCGGGTCTGCGGCTGTGTCCGGTGGTGGGGCCGCCTCGGTGCCGGAATCGCGGAGCAGGCGTCGCTGGATCTTGCCGGTGTGGGTCTTCGGCAGGTCGCCGATGATGTGGACGCGGCGCGGATACTTGTACGCTGCCAGGCGCTCCTTGGCGAAGGCGATGAGGTCGGCCGGCGTCGTCGTCTCCCCGGCCCGCAGCGAGACGAACGCGACGACGGTCTCGCCGCGGTAGTCGTCGGGCTGGCCGACGACGGCGGCTTCGAGCACGGCGGGATGTTCGTAGAGGACGTCCTCGACCTCGCGCGGCCACACCTTGTACCCGGATACGTTGATCTGGTCCTTGATCCGGTCGACGAGGTAGATCCACCCGGCATCGTCGATGACGGCAACGTCGCCGGTGCGCAGCCAGCCGTCGTCGAAGGCCCGCGCGTTCGCCTCGGGGTTGTGCAGGTAGCCGGGGGTGACCTGGGGTCCGCGGAGTTCGAGTTCGCCGGCGGTCCCGTCGGTGATGACGGCGCCGGTGGCGACGTCGACGACGCGGGCGCTCAGGCCCGGGAACGGCACCCCGATCGCGAGCGTGTCCGTGGCCGGGTCGACCGGCGCGGCGGTGTCGGGCGGGACCCCGATGACCGCCGAGGCGGTCTCCGTCATCCCGTAGATGTTGTGGATGTAGTGCCCGAACCGCTCCCGGAACCGCTCGACCGTGGCCGGTGGGACGGGTGCCCCGCCGGAATAGAGGTACCGGATGGAGGCGAAGTCGGCTGCGGCAGCGCTCGGGTGCTCGAGGAGCGCGTTGAAGACGGTGATCGATCCGATCGTCACGGTGACGCCGTCGTCGCGGACGGCGGAGACGATCGACTCGGCGTCGGGACGGCCGATGAAGTCGAGGGCGACGGGGAAGACGAGGGAGGTCGCCGCGCACGCGACGGCGCCGGTGATGTGGAAGAGGGGCGCGACGGCGAGCATGACGTCACCATCATCGAGGCCGAGCCACTGCCCGTACCCGAGGGCGACGGACAGCACGTTCCAGTGGGTGGCGACCGACCCCTTCGCCGGGCCGGTCGTCCCCGAGGTGTAGGTGAGCAGCGCGGGATCGTCGAGTCCGGGAAGGAGGTCGGCCCGGTGCTCGGATGAGCCCGCCGAGGCGGCGGGGTCGGCGGTGCCGTTCGCCGAGGCGGGGCGGTGGCGGTCGAGGAGGTCTGCCCAGGCGATCGCGGTGATCGCAGCCCTGTTCACCGCCGCGGTCGGCGGCGTGACTTCGGTCCCGGCCGCAGAGGCGTTGTCATCGACAGCCGGCGGGGCGTACTCGTCGTCGGTCGTCGTGAGCACCCACGAGACGGAGCTGCCCGACAGGGTCGTCGTGACCGCCTCGGCGTCGGAGGCGTCGCAGATGAGGCCGGCGGCCCCGGAGTCGTCGATGAGGGCGCACAGCTCACGTCCGCGGTACATCGGGTTGAGGACGAGCGGGACGGCGCCGATCTTCCACGCCGCGAGCAGCGCGATGGCGAACTGCGGGACGTTCTGCAGGTAGAAGCCGACGATCGTCCCGGCCCGGCAGCCGAGGTCGAACAGGCCCGCGGCGAGCGCCTCGGCGTCGGTGTCGACCTCCGTCGTCGTCATGGCCCGTCCGCGGTAGAGGACGGCGGTCTGGGCGGGGGCGGCGGCGACCCGGGCGTTCCACGCGTGGGCCACCGACTCCCAGGGGACGTCGAGGTCGACGTCGACGCGATCCGGGTAGAGCTGCGTCCACACGGGAGCGCTGAGGGCTGATCCGCTTTGCTGACTCGTCATCGAACTTCCACTTCGCAGTCTCGGGCACCTGCCCGACCGAGCGCTCGCTCGGTTACTGATGTAGCTTAGGTCACATTCCGGTCCGGCACAAGGGTCGTTCTCGGATCCGCCGGACCGCCTCGGCGACATTCCTGCTCCCCTACTCCGCCGACCGGGCACCGGGGACGTAGATTGGTGTCGGAGGCAGCACCGGATTCGGGCTGCTTCGCGCACGCTCGCCGGCGCCCCACCCGCCGGCTCAAGACAAGGATGACGACGTGGCCGCCTGGAGAACCTACGACACTCCCCTCTTCCCTCCCCTCCTCACCGCTGCTCTCGACTGCTTCGTCCGCGGCGGCTTCCACGGCACCTCGATCCGCCAGGTCGCGCAGGCCGCGGGCCTCTCGGTGCCCGGTCTCTACCATCACTTCGCCTCGAAGCAGGCGATCCTGACGGAGATCGACCGCCTGGCCATGTCCGATCTGTGGGCGCGGAGCACTGCGGCGCTCGCGGACGGCCCGCAGGATCCGCTCTCGCGGTTCGACCGCCTCGTCGAGAACCTCCTCCTCTTCCACGCCCACCAGGCCGACATCGCGTTCATCGCGTTCAGTGAGATCCGCAGCCTGCCCGCCGATGCCAGGGAGTCCCACATCGCCGCCCGCGACCGCCAGCAGAAGCTCCTCGACGATGCCGTAGCCGCCTGCGTGGCCGCGGGCGTGTTCACGACGCCGTTCCCGCGGGATGCCGCGCGGGCGATCACGACGATCTGCACGGGTGTCGCGCAGTGGTATCGCCCGGGCGGGGAACTCGACGCCGAGGGGGTCGCCGCCCGCTACGGCGACATCTGCCGCGACGCGGCCGGGGTGGCGCCGTGAACGCTCTCGAGCACATCCGCGACATCGGCCCGGCCGCAGGCTTCCCGATCGCGCGCGAGGCGATCCTCTCGTGGCAGCTGCAGGCCGGTGCCGGCGTCATCGTCCGCCCGCAGCGGCCCGTGCGTCAGGGGATGATCGTCGACCTCTGGCTCAATCCGCTCTGGCCCGCCCCGCCGAGGCGGCTGCGCGGTGAGGACCTCATCGTGCCGGTCGGCTCGTGCATCGTCGAGGACGTCATCGACACCGACCGGCAGGCGGGTTTCGTCTACCGCACGCTGCCCGGTCATCTCGAGACGGGCGTGGAGACGTTCCTCGTCTCGATCGATGACGACGAGCGCCTCATCGCCTCGATCACCGCACGGTCGGTGCCCGGCAACCCGCTGCTCAAGGCGGTCGAACCCGTGTCGGTGGCCTCCCAGAAGATGATGGCCGCCCGCTACGCCGCCGCCCTCGAGCGGCTGGTGGAGCGGGCGGCGGGGTGAGCGGCGGCGGTCGGTGACGAACCATGAGCGGCGGCGCGGCGCGACACGCGGTGTCTGTCGGCCAGAAGTGCAAATGCGCTCGACCAGTCGAGTGGCAATTTCACTTTTGGCCGACATGAGCCGGCGTGGCGACGCGCCTCCCGAGCCAGCGCGCCTCACGCGGAGTGCTTGACCTCGCCGCCGACGACGGTGAGGGTGACACGGGTGTCGCGGATCGCCTCGGCGTGGGCGAAGAGCGCGGCCTCCGAGACATAGCCGAGCAGACCGACGGGACCGGCCGGCGCCTCGGCGTCGATGAGGCCGTCGGCGACATACGGATCGGTGTCGACGGCGATGAAGTCGGCATCCATGCCCGGTGCCAGCCGTCCCCGCCGCTCGCCCAGGCCGGCGGCGACCGCAGGTGCCCGGGTGTGCAGTCGCAGCGCTTCGACGGCCGACATCCGCCGCTCGGGCTGGAACGTCGTCGTCGGATCGCCGGCGATGTCGGCCCGCGTCATCGCCGCGTAGATCGCCGCGAACGGATTCGCATGCTCGACCGGCCCGTCGGAGCCGAAGATCACCGCGGCATCGGCCCGCACGAGATCCGGCCACGCATACGCGGCAAGCTGCGCGGACTCGTCGATGAGGTGGAGGAGGTGGAGGTCGGAGATGCAGTGGCGCGGCTGCATCGACGCGGTGACGTCGAGGGCGGCGAACCGCGCGACATCAGCCGGCTGGATGAACTGCGCGTGCTCGACCCGGTGCCGCAGGCGCCTGCCCAGACGCGCCTCGACTGAGAGCGTGATCGGCCGCAGCCGCTCGAAAACGCCGAGCACATGATGGTTCGCCTGATCGCCGATCGCATGGATCGCCACGGAGATCCCCGCCTCCGTCGCGATCCGCGCCTGCTCGAAGAGCTCGTCCTCGCTCATCTGCGCGATGCCGTAGTTGAGGTGGGTCTCGGCCACCGGCGCCGCCGTCCCCGCACCGGTTGACGCGACGGCCGAATCGGCTGCCGCCTCCCGCGCCTCGGCGCCGTGGACGCCCACCCCGGCCGGCTCCGGTGCCGGAAACGGTGAGGACATGTGGCTCGTGTGCGAGCCGAGCGCCCCGTCGGCGAAGAGTTTGAGCCCGCCGTGCTGCAGCCAGTCGTCCCCGCCGCCGGTCTGCCACCCGGTCTCGATCGCCCACGGCACCTCGGGCCCGCGGAGGAACTTCGTCACCCGGATGTCCTGCCGGCCGGCCTCGCGCAGATCGTTCCACCCCAGCGTCGAGGCGATGCCGTCGAAGTCGTGGATCCCGGTGAGCCCGAGGGAGAGGAAGAGCCGCTGCGTCCGGTCGAGCATCTCGACCTGCTCCTCCCGGGAGACCTCCGGGATGAAGCGAATGAGCAGATCCGCAGCGTCCTCCCTGATGAGACCCGTGGCGATGCCCTCGGCGTCACGGACGATCTCACCTCCGGACGGATCGGGGGTCGCCTCGTCGATGCCGGCGATCTCGAGCGCGTGCCCGTTCGCCCACACCGTGTGGAGGTCGATCGACCACATCGCCACCGGGTGGTCGGGCACCTCGGCGTCGAGCAGCGCGCGGTCGGGATACCGCGGGTCCGCCCAGCGGTTGAGGTCCCAGCCGGAGCCGACCACCCAGGTGCCCACCGGCAGGGTCTGCGCGCGCTCGCGGATGGCTGCGACCGCCTCGGTGAGCGATGTCGTCCCCGACAGATCGAGGTCGACGAGCGAGGCCGCATACGCGACGGAGTGCATGTGCGCATCGACGAGGCCGGGGAGGATGACCCGTCCCCCGCAGTCGATCTCCTCGACCCCCGCAGCGGCCCCCGCCGAGGCGGTCGCCCCGCCATCGTCCGAGGTCAGCACCCCTGTCGCCGCCTCGGCTCCGGCGGTCGCGAGGGCGAGCAGCTCGTCCCGCGTCCCGATCGCGACGATCGTTCCCCCGTCGACGAGGATCGCGTCCGCCGGTGCGGTCGGAGTCGGCGCGGGAGGGTCGAGAGTGCGCACGACGGCGTGGGAGAACAGACGCATGCGCTCAGTCTATGATGGGCCGATGACCGCCCCTCCCCTCCCCATCCCCGCGGCCGCCTCCGACGCTCGACTCCCCCGCCGCGTGCTCGGCGTCACCGAGATCCTCATCATCGCCGCCGTGCTATCCGTCTTCGGCTTCGCGTTCAACGCGATCGGCCTCATCCCGTTCCTCGCCGCCGGGGTCATCGACCCGCTGCCGTGGTCGCTCACCGACGCCTCCGCCCGCGCCATCGGCTATCTCGTCGGCGTGCTCGGCACCGTCGCCGTCATCGCGATCTACCTGCGGGCGCGTCTGGGGGTCGGGCTCGCGTCGATCGGTCTGAGCCGACCGCGCTGGGGCGCCTTCGCCACCGGCCTCCTCCTCGGGGCGGCGATCAGCGGACTCGGCACCGCGATCGCCTGGTCGAGCGACCTCGTCCGGCCCACCCAGCCGGCGGAGATGCCCGGCGGCGCCGCACTCGTCCTCGTCGCACTGCTCTACCTGCTCACCTACGTCCTCCAGGGCGCCGGCGAGGAGATCGTCTCCCGCGGCTTCCTCCTGCGCGGCACGGCGTGGTGGATCGGACTGTGGCCCGCCGTCGCCGTCCAGGCGCTCCTCTTCGTCGCCCTCCACCTCGGCAATCCGACGATGACCCCGCTCTATGCGCTCTTCGTCATCGTCTTCGCGCTCTTCGCCGCCCTCCTCGTCATCATCCAGGGACACCTGTGGGGTGTGATCGGCGTGCACGGCGGCTACAACGTCGTCTTCTTCGCCGTCGGCCAGCGCGGCCTCGGCCTCCGCGACGTCGCCGATCCCGACAACCTCTCGTTCCCCGATCTCGCGTCGACCCCGTTCTTCGCGCTCGGCGCGTTGGTCCTCGGCGTCATCCTCTGGCGGCGCCGAGGCGGTTCGCCGACCGCTGCGAACTGACCGCCGTCGACCTGTGAGACACAAGCCGACCGGTTTTCTACGCGGAGTAGAATCCTGGGCATGGTCAATGTTCTCGGTCCCCAGGATTCGCGACTGTCCGCGGGTGCGCGCGTCGTGCTGCCGGCCGTGTGGCTCGGCCTCATCATCGGCATCTCGCTCATCGAGGCGCCGCTGAAGTTCCAGGCGCCGGGCATCACGATCCCGCTCGGGCTCGGCATCGGCCGCCTCGTCTTCACGGCGATGAACTGGGTGGAGATCGTCATCGCCGCGGTCCTGCTCTGGGCGATCCTCAAAGACGGTGTCGGCACCGCGTTCCGGGCGCTCACCTGCACCGTCATCGGCGTCCTCATCGTCAAGGTCGCGGCCATCAGACCGCTGCTCAACGAGCGCACCGATGCCGTCCTCGCCGGTGTCGACGACGGCGGGTCGGGACTCCATCTCGCCTACATCGCGGCCGACGGACTCCTCATCGTCGGGCTCATCGCCCTCGTCATCCTCGCCGTGCGGACCTCGATCCCCGCCCCCGCCGAGGCGACCGCTCCGACCGCGAACCGCTGACGGAGACGCGCGAAAGCCCGAGAACAACGGCCCCGCTGAGGGCGGCGCTAAGGGCAGTCCCCCTCAGAAGTAAACGGCAAGCGGCCCCCGCGGACCGTCGACGACCTCGACGGGAGTGTCGAAGACGCGGCTGAGCACCTCGGTGGTCATGATCTCCTCCGGCGTTCCGAACTCGACGACCGCGCCGTTCTTCACCGCGCAGATGTGGTCGGCATAGTGGCCGGCGAAGTTGATGTCGTGGATGACGATGACGATCGTGCGCCCCATCTCCGTGGCCGCCCGGCGCAGGTGCTGCATCATCTGCACCGAGTGCTTCATGTCGAGGTTGTTGAGCGGTTCGTCGAGGAGGACGTAGTCGGTGTCCTGGGCGAGCACCATCGCGACGTAAGCGCGCTGCCGCTGGCCGCCGGAGAGCTCGTCGATGAACCGGTCCTCGAGCTCGCCGAGCTCGAGGAAGTCGATCGCCCGGGACACGATCTCCTCGTCGGCGACGGTGAGCCGGCCCTTCGAGTACGGGAAGCGGCCGAAGCCGACGAGCTGGCGGATCGTCAGCCGGGTGATGAAGTGGTTCTCCTGGCGCAGGATCGAGACGATCTTCGCAAGATCCTTCGACTTCGTCGCCGCGACGTCGAACCCGGCGACCTCGATGGCTCCGGCATCGAGGCCGAGGAGGCGCCCGATCATCGTCAGCAGCGTCGACTTCCCCGCCCCGTTCGGGCCGACGAGGGCGGTCACCCCGCCGGCGGGGATCTGCAGGTCGACGGGGCCGATCTGCGTGGCTTCGCTGTAGTTCTTGGCAACGCCGGACAGTGTGATCACAGTCGACCCTTCCGCATGATGACGAAGAGGAACACGCCTCCGCCGATGACTTCGATGATGATGGACACGACACCCTCGGCGTAGAAGATGTTCTTGAGGATGAAGTACGCGCCGCCGAGGATGACGAACCCGAGAAGGGCGGCCATCGGCAGGACGTACCGGTGGTCGTAGGTGTCGGAGAGCTGGTAGGCGAGCATCGCGACGAGGAACCCGAGGAAGATCATCGGCCCGATCATCGACACGGACACGGCCATGAGGATCGAGACGAAGAAGAGGATCGTGATGGTCTCGCGGGAATGGCTGAGCCCGAGGTTGCCGGTCACGGACTTCCCGAGGGCGAGGACGTTGAGGCGCGAGGAGCGGAGGTAGATCGCCGCGCACGCGACCAGGCACAGCGGGATCGCGACGGGCAGGTACGAGGCGTCGGAGTTCGCGATCGACCCGAAGAGGCGGGCGGAGAGGACGTCGAATTCGCTCGGCGTCAGGGTCCGCTGCATGAACGTCGCCACCGATCCCAGCCCGCCGCCGATGACGACGCCGACGAGGAGCATGACCTCGACGTTCGCGTACCTCCCCGACAGCAGCCAGCCGTAGAGGGCGAGCGAGAGCCCGACCATGACGACGAGCTGGACGGTGAAGGGCACGAGGCCGCGGAGTTCGACGATGGCGGTGACCCCGAAGAAGTACATCGCCGAGGTCTGGATCGCGACGTAGAGCGACTCGAATCCCATGATCGAGGGCGTGATGATCCGGTTGTTCGTCACCGTCTGGAAGGCGACGGTGGCGAAGGCCTGGCAGAGGGCGACGATGATGAGGACGACGAGGCTGCGCCCCCGCAGGCCCGCGATGAGCCAGAATCCCTCGTCGGTGATCGGCAGCGGGTTGTCCCACGCGAGGAGCCCGAAGGCGATCGCGATCGCGGCGACGGCGAGGACTGCGATGATCGTCCAGTACCGGCGCCGGGCCCGTGGGGTCGTCAGCGCACCGGAGTGCCGGGGTGTCGTCCTGGGCGCCGAGGCGGGGCCCGGGACCGTTTCCGCGCTGAGCCGGGGACGGGGGTCGGGGGCGTTCATGCTCGTGTCTCTCATTTCAGCCGCGCCTCCTCTGACGCAGGAGGAGGGCGATGAAGACGGCCGCGCCGACGATGCCGAGGATGAGTGAGACCGGGACCTCGAACGGGGCGATGATGACCCGGCCGATGAGGTCGCAGACGGTGACGATCGCGATGCCGAGCAGGCACACCCACGGCAGGTTCGAGCGCAGATCGTCGCCGCGGACCATCGAGACGACGTTGGGGACGATGAGGCCGAGGAACGGCAGGTAGCCGACGACGACGGTGACGACGCCGGTGGCGATCGCGACGAGGATCGTGCCGATGAGGATGACCTGGTTGTACTTGAGTCCGATGCTCGTCGAGATGTCCTTGCCGAGGCCCGCGACGGTGAAGCGGTCGGCGGTGATGAAGACGGCGACGACGACGACGGCGACGATCCAGAGGACTTCGTACTGGCCGCGGAGGATCGAGGTGAAGCTGCCGGCGAACCAGATGCCGAGGCTCTGGAGCATGTCGGTGCGCACCGCGATGAACGTCGAGACCGCCCCGACGACCGCCCCGAGCATGATCCCGACGATCGGGACGATGAGGGAGGACTTGAGCGAGACGCGGCGGAGGAAGAGGAAGAAGACGATCGTGCCGATGAATGCGGCGAGGATCGCGCCGATCATCCGCTGCACGATCGTCGCGTCGGGGTAGATGATGACGGTGAGCATGAGGCCGAGGCCCGCCCACTCGGTCGTGCCGGTCGTCGTCGGTTCGACGAAGCGGTTCTGCGTGAGCAGCTGCATGACGAGTCCGCACATCGCCATCGCCGCGCCCGCGAGGATGAGCGCGATCGTGCGCGGCACCCGGGTGATCTGGAACATCTCCGCACCGTCGGCGGCGCCGAAGATGTCGTAGACCCCGGTGAGCAGGGAGGCGGCGATGAGCCCGAGCACCCCGATCGTCGCGAGCACGAGCTTCCAGCTCAGCAGCCGGTTCCCGCCCGCGGTGCCGGTGGACCCGGCTGATCGGATGGGGCGTGGACCGGCGACGGCGGCGACCGCCTCGGCGGGGGAATCCCCATTTGCCGAGGCGGTCGCCGTCACCCGTGACCGGGACGTGTTCTCTGGTGTCGTCATCCTGCCGTTTCCCGTTGTGCCGCGGCGGCCTGCCGGTTTACTTCGCCGCTTCGAGCTTGTCGGCGAAGGAGTTGAAGAACTCGGTGTAGGTCTGGATGCCCTCGTTGAGGTAGGTGTCCTGCGGGAAGTAGACGATCTTGTCGTCCTTGATCGCCGGCACGTCCTTGAGCGCCTCGGACTTCTCGAGCACCTCGGCCGCCGGGGCCGAGCCCTTCTCGCGCTCGTCGGGAGCGAAGGAGGCGTCGCGGTCGAGGACGAGCATGAGGTCGGGCTGCGACTGGGCGATCGCCTCGACGGAGACGTCGTCGCCCTTGTCGACATCGCTGCCGTCTTCGACCTCGAGGGCCGGTTCGAGATCGAGGATGTCGAAGACCGGGCCGACGGTGCGTCCCACGCCGGGTGCGGAGTAGCCGATCTCGCCGGCGGTGGTGATGAGGCCCATGGCCTTGTCGCTGCCGTTGTACGCGGCCTTCGCGCGCTCGATCGAGGCGTCGAAGTCCTCGACGAGCTTGGCTGCTTCGTCCTGCTTGCCGAAGACCTCGCCGAGGGTCGTCGTCTGGCGGCGCAGCTCCTCGTCGAAGGACTGGTCGTCACGCGGATCGAGTTCGAGGACGACGGCCTCGGGAGCGAGCTTCTGCAGGTCGTCGTGGTACTGGGCGAAGCGCTGCCCGTTGACGATGAGGTCGGGCTTCGCGGCAGCGACCTGCTCGAGGTCGGGTTCGCGGTGGTTGCCGAGGTTCTTGATGGTCTCGTCCGTCGTGTACGAGAGGCCTTCGGGCATGAGGCTGACGGCGGCGCCGCTGAGCTCGACGCCCCACGAGTCGAGGGTCTCGAACGTGCGGTTGTCCGTGGCCACGACGGAGGTCGGCGGGGTCGTCACGGTCTGCGTGCCGTTGTTGTCCTCGACCTCGACGGTGCCGGCACCCGAGGTGCTCTGCTCGCTGGATTCGGCGCTGGCAGCGCAACCGGACAGGGCCAGGGCCAGGGCGCCGACAGCGGCACCGAGGCGGAGGCGGGTCGAGATCATCGTGTTCTACTTCCTTCAGGGGACAGCGTGCGTGGTCAGATGTGAACCATCTGCGCATTAGCTTAGCCTAAGCTTCAAGAAATAGACGACGTCGATATTGCGTTATTCAGGTCACAGTTTCCCGCGCGGGGATCCTCAGACTCCGGCAGGGTTCAGACCACGGCGAGGAGGCGGTCGAGCTCGGCGGGCGAATCCGCGGCAGCGGTCGCGCCGCGACTGCCTCCCCGGCGCACAGCAGCGCCGGACTCCTCGGCGATGAGCGCTCCCCCGGCGTAGTCGTAGATCCCGAGTCCGCGCTCGGCGTAGCTCGTCACCTTGCCTTCGGCGACCATGCAGAGGTCGATCGCCGCAGATCCGCACCGGCGGATGTCGTTGTAGCCGGAGAGGAGTTCGGGCAGCTTCGCCAGCTGGGCCGCCCGCCCCTCCTCCGTGTAGGCGAATCCCGTCGCGAGCAGTCTCCCGCTCAAGCCCGCAGGCTCACCGGTCAGACGGGTCGCCGGAATCACGGCAGCGGAGTCGCCGGGCTCCGGGAGCCGATCGACGAGGCGGCCGTCGACGCGGTAGGCACCGTGTCCGCGGCCGGCCAGCCAGGTCGCCCCGAGTCCCGGGGACGCCACCAGCCCGATCAGCCAGCCCTCGTCCTCGCTTCCGGGCACAGCGGCCTCAGGGTCAGTGCCCTCAAAGTTCGCGTCGGCACCGCGGCGCACGCCGACGGAGAACGCGAAGTGCTCGATGCCGCGCACGAAGTTGACCGTGCCGTCGATGGGGTCGACGTGCCACTCGAGCTGCTGATCGCCATCGAGGTCGGCCGCGACGAGCGCGCCGGCTCCGGGGTCGAAGAAGCTCAGCCGCCCGAGCAGGACGCGGCCGAAGAAGTCGACAGGGCCGATCGCCTCGGCGCCCTCTTCGCCGATCATCAGGTCACCCGGGCGCACGGCGCGCAGATATCCGCGCACGAGCGCTTCGATCTGGGCATCCGCGGCCGTGACGAGATCGTTCGGAGACGATTTCGTGTCGACGACCGAGGCATCGAGGTCGGCGCCGAGGACGGCACGCCACTGGGACATCTGCTCCCAGGCGATGACGGAGAGATCTGCCGCGATGCGGACGAGCGGGTGATCGGAGAGGCTGCGCGGCAGCGAACCGGATGCTGTCATGCGGCCACCTTAACGCGCGGTCGCACGCGCATGCCGGGCCGCCCGAGCCCGCCGAATGTCACACGATCATCACAATCGGAAATTCTCGGACGCGCGGAATCTCCGCGACGCTATCGTTCACCTGACATGGATCGAACGCTCAGCTTCCGTCCACTCAAAGTCCAGCGGAATGGGTTAGTTTAACGCCGAGAATTAATCCTGCTTTACCGTGTAAATATCAATTCGGAAAACTCGGAGAGATTATTCCGGGACAATACATGGGAACTGTCGATTTCCGCATCCCGCGGTGCCGCCTCCGCGCCGCACCGGGCGCCGGAGAGCGCGCGCGAGCGCAGGGTCGCCGACGGCGGCCCCGCGCTTCACGCGTTCACATGACTCACTCGGCAGCGACGGCCGATGTCTCAGCGGCCGGGACCGAGGCACCGGAGCCAGCCGCTCCGGCCTGCGATCCGGCCTTCTCACCAGAGTTCTCTGCGCGTTTGACGCGACCATGACGCCGCACGATCTCCTGCACCGCCTGAGACGAGGTGCCGGCGGCCTCGGCGATGGCGCCGAAGGTCGCTCCCTCCTCGCGAGCGCGGAGGATCGACATGACGTAATTCGTGTTGATCTTGGTCCGCTGTCGGGAAATTCTCCTCACAGCCGCAACCAGGGCTGTCTGATCTACTGTTAATTCACGAGCGCGACGTGACATTGTTCTTTCCTTGCCTGCACATGTGGCCCACCGCCACAGGAAAATGTCCTTCCATTAAATACCACGACGCCTATGCGACGCCAATTTTTCCCGAATACTGGAAGCGGGGGAGCTTATGCTCCACCGAATAGTTACAAAACGGTAACGGAGTGCAATTGCACCTTATGGCAACGCTATTTGCCCATTCGGTGCACTCGATCGCCTGCGCTGACGGTGGCAGAATGCACACCATGACGACTTCGGAGCGCCCGCTCACCGGGCAGTCTGCCGCTCTTCCCGCCGTCGCGGACATCGTCGCCGAACTCGCCCGGGCCGGTCTCGAGGTCACGGCGGATCCCGCCGACCGGGCCGCCTACTCCTCCGACGCCTCGCTCTTCCGTCTCGTGCCGGCGGCCATCGTCTTCCCGCGGGGTGCCGACGACGTCGCGGCGGTCCTCGCGGTGTCCCGCCGCCTCGGCGTGCCCGTGACGAGTCGGGGTGCGGGCACGTCGATCGCCGGCAATGCGATCGGCACCGGGATCGTCCTCGACTTCTCCCGCTATATGACCGCGGTCCTCGACCTCGATCCGGCCGCGCAGACGGCCTGGGTCGAGCCCGGCTGCGTCCACGCCACCCTGCAGGCGGCAGCCCGGGTCCACGGTCTGCGCTTCGGACCCGACCCCTCGACGCACACGCGCTGCACGATCGGCGGCATGATCGGCAACAACGCGTGTGGCCCGCGCGCGCTCGGCTACGGCCGGACCGGCGCGAACCTCCTGGCGCTCACCGTCATGCTCGTCGACGGCACGATCGTCGACCTCGACGAGACGAACCCGGAAGCGCTCTTCCCGCGCCTCCACGCGCTCGTCGCCGACCGCCTCGGCGTCATCCGCACCCATCTCGGCACGTTCTCCCGGCAGGTCTCCGGCTACGGACTCGAGGCCCTGCTGCCGGAGAACGGCTTCGACGTCCGTCGCGCCTTCGCCGGCTCCGAGGGCACGTGGGGCATCGTGCTCGCGGCGAAGATGCAGCTCGTCAGGGAACCGGCCCACACCGCAGCGGTCGTCCTCGGGTACCCGGACATGGTCGCCGCCGCCCATGACGCGCCGCTGCTGAGCGACTTCCCCGTCACCGCGTGCGAAGGGCTCGATTCGCGGATGCTCGATCGCGTCGTCGCGGCCAAGGGCGCCGAGGCGGTTCCCGCGCTGCCGGACGGCGCGGGCTGGCTCGTCGTCGAACTCACCGGCGACGACGAGGCCGTGCTCGCCGGTCAGACGCAGCGGCTCATCGCCGAGGCGCGTGCCGGCGATGCCGCAGTCCTCGATGCCGAGGCCGCTGCCGAGGTGTGGGCGATCCGCGCCGACGGGGCCGGACTCGTCTCCCGCACCCCCGACGGACGGGACGCCCATGCGGGGTGGGAGGATTCCGCGGTCCCGGTCGAGCACCTCGGCGACTATCTCCGGGATCTCATGGATCTGCTCGACGAGCACGGTCTGTGGGGCATCCCCTACGGGCACTTCGGGGACGGGTGCCTGCACATGCGCGTCGACTTCCCGCTCGAGGCGGCCGGCGGGACGACGGTGATGCGGGACTTCCTCGTCGCCGCGACGCGGCTCGTCGCCCGCTACGGCGGGTCGGTCTCCGGCGAGCACGGCGACGGACGGGCCCGGTCGGAGCTGCTGCCGCTCCTCTACCCGCCCGAGGTCATCGACCTCTTCCGCGCGGTCAAGGAGCTCTTCGACCCGCGGCATCTCCTCGGCCCCGGCGTCATCGTCGATCCCGATCCGCTCGACGCAGCGATCCGGCTGACCCGGCTGCCCGAGCGCGAGCGGCTCCCCGGTGAGCTCGCGTTCGCCTATCCCGGGGACGCCGACGGCTTCGCCTCAGCCGTCCACCGGTGCACCGGGGTGGGCAAATGCCGCGCGGATTCCGCCGCGACCGGTGGGACCATGTGCCCGTCGTTCCAGGCCACACGGGATGAGAAGCATTCGACGCGGGGCCGGGCACGGGTGCTCCAGGAGATGGTCTCCGGCGATCTGCTCGCCACCGCGTGGGACTCCCCCGCCGTCGCCGAGGCGCTCGACCTGTGCCTGTCGTGCAAGGCGTGCGGCAGCGAATGCCCGACCGGCACGGACATGGCGACGTACAAGGCCGAGGTCCTCCACCAGTCCTACCGGGGACGGCTGCGGCCGCGCTCGCATTACTCGCTCGGGTTCCTCCCGCAGCTGGCGCGGGCCGTGACCCCGCTCGCGTCCCTGGTCAACCGGGTGGCGCGGCTGCCCGGGATCGGCACGGTGGGCAAGCGGCTGGCCGGGATCGACGCCCGCCGGACGATTCCCGTGTTCGCGTCGACGACATTCCGGTCGTGGTGGTCCTCCCTCGCCGAGGCGGGGGCGGGCAGATCCCGTGCGGGCGCCGCGGCCCGTGCGGACCGCCTCGGCGAGGTCGTCCTCTTCGCGGACACATGGTCGAATCACTTCTCCCCGCGGATCCTCGGTGCGGCCGTCGCGGTCCTCGAGCACGCCGGCGTCACGGTCCGGGTCGTCGAGCAGACGGTGTGCTGCGGTCTGCCGCTCATCTCCACCGGTCAGCTCGATGTCGCGCGGACGAACCTCGGTGAGACCATCGCGGCCCTCGATGCGACGGGCGACGTTCCCATCGTCGGGGTCGAGCCCTCGTGTCTGGCCACGCTGAAAGACGATGCGCAGAAACTCCTCGGCGGGGAGGCCGCCGCCCGGGTCGGATCGCGCGTGCAGACGCTCGCGCAGTTCCTCCTCTCCGTCGGAGCCGAACTGCCGGATCTGCGCGGGGTGAGTGCGACCGTGCAGCCGCACTGCCACCAGTCCGCGGTGCTCGGCACCGCCGCCGATCGCGAGCTGCTCTCCCGGGCCGGGGCGACGGCGCGATTCCTCGGCGGGTGCTGCGGGCTGGCGGGGAACTTCGGAGTCGAGGAGGGCCATTACGAGACCTCGGTCGCCGTCGCCGAGGTGGCCCTGCTCCCGGCGCTGCGCGACGCAGGCGACGGCGGAGCAGAAGGCGGAGCAGACCGCGAGCTCATCGTCGTCCTCGCCGACGGCTATTCGTGCCGCACGCAGATCGCCGATCTCAGCGACGCTCAGGGCGTCTCACTCGCCGAACTCCTCGCGTGGGGTCACGGCCTCGACACACCCCGCCCGTGAGCTGTGCCTCCGGGGACAGTCGGGCTCAGGCCTTCGCGGTGAGACTCAGGCCTTTGCGGTGAGACTCAGGCCTTCGCGGTGAGGACGGGGACTTCGGCTTCGAGGAGGATGCGCTGAGCCTGTGAGCCGAGGATGAACTTCCCGATCGCCGAGCGCTTCCGCAGCCCGATGACGATGAGCTGGGCGTCATGCTCGGCGGCGAGGTCGTTGAGGGTGCCCGGCACGTCGTCCTCGTGGTCGGGCTGGAGGACGCTGACGGCGACACCAGACTCCTCGCCGAGGGCGACGATGCGATCGATGTCGTCCTGGTCGATCTCGGTGGGAGCGCCGCTGGCTCCGCGTCGCTGGGAGTTGACGACGACCGCGCTCGAGGAGCGCAGTGCCGCCTCCGCGAATCCCGCACGCAGTGCCGCTTCGCCCTCCGGGGCAGGAAGATAGCCGATGAGTATCGTCATGGGTTCAAGTATATGGATGACCGCACGGGCGGTTCACCGCGCGGTCACTTCCCGGACACCTCGGCGTTGCACATCGCGTCGACCCGGGTTCGCAGCGCGCGCAGTTCGGCGATGAGCTCACCGGGCGCGATGATCCGGCAGGCGGCGGGGATGCTCCCGGTCAGCGCGGCCGCCCATCGCAGGTCGGTGACCCCGAACTCGATGCGCACACCGCCGGGCACCTCGGTGATCGTCGCGGCCCGGGTCGGGAACCAGGACTCGGCCTCGCTCTTGACAGCATCGACGTCGAGGATGACCGTGTGCTCGTACGCGGCGGCGGTGACGGCGCGCCGGACGGCCGCCTCGGCGTCGGGGACCGTGCGGGCCGGGATCGGAAACGTCGTCGCCCGGACCGCGCTCATCCGGTCGAGGCGGAAGACGCGCCAGTCCTCGCGGTCGAGGTCCCAGCCGAAGAGGTACCAGTGGGCCCCGAGCACGACGAGCTGGGCGGGTTCGACGCGACGTTGCTCCGCCTCGGCGTCGGTCCACGGCTTCGCATACGCGAACGTCACGCGGTGGCGGGAGGAGATCGCCGAGGCGATCGTCACGACGGTCTCGTGGTCGACGTCGGGTGCGTGGCCGGGGGCGACGGTGACCGCGGTCTCGACGGCACGGACCGTCGCGGCCATCGTCGGCGGCAGCATCGTTGTCAGCTTCCGCCCGGCCGACTCGGCGGTCGCCGTGCTCAGTCCGGCCCCGCGCAGGAGGGCGAGTCCGAGGCCGGTGGCCATCGCCTCCCCGGCCGCCAGCTGCAGCGGCGGGAGCAGGGTCCGGCTGTGCGCACGGTAGCCGCCGGCGACGCCGGGCGCCGCGTCGATGGCATACCCGAGATCACGCAGCGCCGTGATGTCCCGGCGCACCGTGCGTGTGGTGACGCCGAATTCGGCGGCGAGCTCGGCCGCGGTGAGACCGCGCCCGGAGCTCAGCAGCGCGAGCATGCGCAGCAGTCTGACCTCGGTTCGCATGCGGACATCATATGTCCGCAAAACCGCAGACGCTTGTGGTGTTCGATCAGTGCCAACTGTCCGACCGCTCAACCGCCAAGGAGTCAGCCATGCCGTTCTTCGCCCCGTCCGTGACCACCGAAGCCGACGCCCTCTTCTCGTTCCTCGAGCAGCAGTGCGGGCAGCTGCGGCTCACCGCCCTCGACCTCACCGAGGAGCAGGCGCGCAGCACGCCCACGGTCAGCGCCCTGTCGATCATGGGGCTGCTCGCCCACAGCGCCCAGGTCGTCTACAGCTGGCTGCAGCAGGTCCGCCGTCCGGACTTCGTCCCCACCGAGGCCGACTACGCCGCGTTCAATGCGGAGCTCGGGCTCTCCGGCTCATTCGACGGCGGGACCCTGCCGGACCAGACACTCGCCGAGGTGCTCGCCGCCTTCGACCGCGCCGTCACCGAGATCGCCGCCGCCCGCCGCGACGTCGCGGACTCCGGCATCGACCTCGACACACGGGTGACCGTGGCCAATCCGTGGATGCCGCCGGACTTCGACATGAGTCTGCGCTGGATCCTCAACCACCTGACGACGGAGATCGCCCGGCACGCCGGTCATGCCGACATCATCCGCGAATCCCTCGACGGTGCGATCTCCTACCAGCTCAACGCCCAGGCCGAGGGCCAGCCGTGGCCGCCGGAGGGCTGGGGCGGAGACGAGAGCTGAGCCCCGACGCACATCGGCACCCGCGCCCCGTGACGACTCGCTGTGCAGGACGAGTCGGACGGGTTCAGGGTGCCGATGCGGATCGGGGCTGAGCTCTTCAGTTGTGCGGGCCGGTCGAACCGGGCCGGTTGAACGGGGCCGGTCGAGCCGAAGGGCTCAGGCGGCGTGGACGGCGCCCTTGGCCACCCGGTCGACGAGGTGCTCGGTGTAGGCCGGGACCGTGAGGTACTCGGGGAACTCGTCGGTCAGGGCACTGGCACGGAAGATCTCGACCGCCTCGGCGAGGTGGTCAGCGGGCTGCTGCTCGAGGACGGCGAGCTCCTCACCGAGGTAGCGCTCGACGAGCTCACGGGTCACCTGCTGTCCGTTGTCGAGGGTCACCTCGTGGTGGATCCACTGCCAGATCTGCGAACGGGAGATCTCCGCGGTCGAGACGTCCTCGAGGAGGTTCTCGAGCGCGACGTTGCCGTTGCCGCCGAGCCACTCGTTGAGGTAGCCGATGGCGACGCGGATGTTGACCCGCACCCCCTCCTCGGTGACGATCGGCTCGAGACCGGTGATGTCGAGGAGATGCTCGGCGCACGCGCGGACGTCGGGTCGCAGGTTGTCCAACTGGTGCGGACGCTCACCGAGGGCGGCATCGTAGACGGCGAGCGCGGCGGGCACGAGGCCGGGATCGGCCACCCACGTGCCGTCGAATCCCTGCCAGGCCTCCCGGGCCTTGTCCTCGCGCATCCGCGCGAACTCGGAGGCGACGAAGGCCTCGTCCGGGTGGTCGGTCATGAGGTTGCTCATCGTGCCGATCGCGTGGGCTCCGCGGCGGTGGCACGTCCACACGAGGCGGTCGGTGAACGCCTTCATCAGCGGCAGCGCGTTCGTCAGGCGCTCCCGGTCGGGGAGGACGAACTCCGGGGAGTGGCGGAGGTTCTTGACGACGGAGAAGAGGTAGTCCCAGCCGGCGGCCTGGAGGCCGGCGCAGTGGTCGCGCAGCTCCCAGAGGATCTCCTCCATGTGGAACGCGGCGTCGATCGTCTCGATGTGCACGGTCGCGCGGATCGTGCCCTGGTCGATGCCGAGTGCCTCCTGGGCGAAGACGAAGATCTGATTCCACAGGCGGGCCTCGAGCGAGGACTCGAGCTTCGGGAGGTTGAAGTACGGTCCCGATCCGGAGTCGATGAGCTGCTTCGCATTGTGGAAGAAGTAGAGGCCGAAGTCGACGAGCGCCCCGATCGCCGGCGACTGCTCGCCGCTCTCAGCGGTGACGATGAGGTGCTTCTCCGGCAGGTGCCAGCCGCGGGGGCGCATGCCGATCGTCGGCTGGTTGCGGTTGCTCACCCCGGGCAGCCGATCGCGGATCGCGAGGTACAGGGCGTGCTGACCGCCGATCATGTTCGCCCACGTCGGGGACGTCGAGTCCTCGAAGTCCGCGAGCCACACCTTGGCCTGGGAGTTGAGCGCTGCGACGACCTCGGGTTCGGTCACCGGGCCGACGAGTTCGACGCGGCGGTCCTCGAGTCCCGGGGCGCTCGTCGACCCGGCGACCTGCCAGGTGCGGTCGGCGCGGACGGCTGCGTAGTCGGGGGTGAACCGGGGCAGCGTGCCGTCGTTCATCACGGCCGCACGGTTGTCGCGCTTGGCGAGCAGAGCGCCGAGGCGGTCACCGAACTTCTCGTGCAGGTCGGCGACGAAGTCGAGCGCGTCTGCGGTGAGGATCGCGTCGGAACCGGAGTCGAGAGGGGCGTTGATCGTGATGCGTGACATGGGACTTCTCCTCACTCGTCGTGAGTGCTGTGCGGGACTGATGAGATGGTGATGGTGCGGGGCTGGGGAAGTAGGAGGTGCCGGCGCGGATCGGCGGTGCAAACCCCGTGAAAACACCGTCGATCCGCGCCGAGTCTGTGGGCCGGATCGGCTCAGTGGAACTGAGCCTCTTCGGTCGACCCGGACAGGGCCAGCGTCGAGCCCTCCGGGTTGACGGCGGTCGAGACGAGGTCGAAGTAGCCGGTGCCGACCTCGCGCTGGTGCTTCGTCGCGGTGTAGCCGCGGTCCTCGGCGGCGAACTCGCGCTCCTGCAGCTCGACGTAGGCCTTCATCTGCTCACGGGCGTAGCCGTGGGCGAGGTCGAACATCGAGTAGTTGAGGGCGTGGAAGCCGGCGAGGGTGATGAACTGGAACTTGTAGCCCATCGCACCGAGTTCGCGCTGGAACTTCGCGATCGTGTCGTCGTCGAGGTGCTTCTTCCAGTTGAACGACGGCGAGCAGTTGTACGCGAGCATCTGGTCCGGGTGCTCGGCATGGATCGCCTCGGCGAACTGCTTCGCGATCTCGAGATCCGGCAGCGACGTCTCCATCCACAGCAGATCCGAGTACGGAGCGTACGCGTTGCCGCGGGCGATGCAGGCCTCGAGGCCGTTGCGGACCTTGTAGTAGCCCTCCGCGGTGCGCTCCCCGGTGAGGAAGGGCTTGTCGCGCTCGTCGACGTCGGTGGTGATCAGGGTCGCGGCGTCGGCATCGGTGCGGGCGATGATCACCGAGGGGACGTTCTCGACGTCGGCGGCCAGGCGGGCCGACTGGAGGGTGCGGATGTGCTGCGAGGTCGGGATGAGGACCTTGCCGCCGAGGTGGCCGCACTTCTTCTCGCTCGCGAGCTGATCCTCCCAGTGGACACCGGCCGCACCCGAGTTGATCATGCCCTTCATGAGCTCGAAGGCGTTGAGCGGGCCGCCGAAGCCGGCCTCGGCGTCGGCGACGATCGGGACCATCCAGTCCTCGACGGTCTGCACGCCTTCGGCATGCTCGATCTGGTCGGCGCGCATCAGGGCGTTGTTGATGCGGCGGACGACCGCGGGCACCGAGTTCGCCGGGTAGATCGACTGGTCCGGGTAGGTGTGGCCGGAGAGGTTCGCGTCGGCGGCGACCTGCCAGCCGGAGAGGTAGATGGCCTTGAGCCCGGCCTTGACCTGCTGAACGGCCTGGTTGCCGGTGAGCGCGCCGAGGGCGTTGACGAAGTCGAGATCGTGGAGTTCCTCCCAGAGCTTCTCGGCTCCGCGACGGGCCAGCGTGTGCTCCTCGATGACGGATCCGCGCAGCTTGACGACATCCTCGGGCGAGTACTCGCGGGCGACTCCCTGCCACCGGGGGTTGGTCGCCCAGTCGCGGCGGATCGCTTCGATGTCGTGCAGTTCGTTGGCGCTCATTGTTCTCACTCCTGATTGCTTGCCGAGGTGGTTCGTGTCATCCATCTTGGTGGGGCCGCAAGGGGTGCGACAGAGGAAAGTGGGAAGAATATTCTGCGCTTTTCCCATTGGTGAAAAATCTCAGTTCTGTCATACTGGTCACACTCGCGCATCACTCGCCGATTCGACGCCTCGGAGGCCGTTGTGACAAGCACACAGACGCAGGGAACCGATCTCGACCAGCCCGTCGACAGCCTCAGCATCGGCAGAAGAATCCGATTTTTTCGCAAACAGGCGGGGATGACGCTGAGCGAGCTCGGGGAGAGGGTGGGGCGTGCGGCCTCGCAGATCTCGACGATCGAGAACGGCAAGCGGGAAACTTCTGTCACGCTCCTCGCCGCGATCGCAGCGGCGCTCGGCACCGAGGTCGCCGAGCTCATCGACCCGACTCCCGTCGACGGTCGGCAGGCGCTCGAGCTCGAGGCCGAACGCAATCAGGCCTCGCCGATGTACTCCTCGCTCGGCCTGCCGCAGGTGCGCATCAAGTCCCTGCCGCAGGATGCGCTCGAGGCGATCGTCGGACTTCAGCGGCAGCTCGCCGAGGTGCTCACCCGGAGAGCGGCGACCCCGGAGGAGGCTCGGCGGGCCAACCGGGAGCTGCGGGAGATGATGCGCGAGAAGAACAACTACTTCGCCGATCTCGAGAAGCAGGCCGCCGAGCTGCTCAGCCTCGCCGGGTACGAATCGGGAACGGTGTCGCAGCGGGAGACGGCGACGATCGCCGAGAAGCTCGGCTTCAGCCTCCACTACGTCTCGGATCTGCCGAGTTCGACCCGGTCGATCTCCGACACGGCGAACCGCCGCATCTACCTGCCCAACGCAGATGCCGCATTCGATCCGCGCACGCACCTGCTCACGAGCCTCGCCCCGCATGTGCTCGGCCATGATTCGCCGAAGGACTTCCATGAGTTCCTCCAGCAGCGCGTCGAGGCGAACTACCTCGCCGCAGCCGTGCTGCTGCCGGAGAGTGAGGCCGTGCCCGTGCTCACCGAGGCCAAGCGCAAGCGGCAGCTGTCCGTCGAATACCTCCGCGACATGTTCGGCGTCGGCTACGAGACCGCGGCGCACCGGTTCACCAACCTCGCGACCGAGCACCTCGACCTGCCCGTCCACTTCATGAAGGTCCACACCTCGGGGACGATCCACAAGGCGTACTCGAACGACGGCCTGCCGTTCCCCACCGATCCGCTCGGGGCGATCGAAGGGCAGTTCGCGTGCAAGCGCTTCACCTCGCGCACGGTGTTCCGCGTCGCCGACCGGTTCAGCCCGTACTACCAGTACACCGACACCCCGCAGGGCTCGTTCTGGTGCACCGCCCGGGTGCTGCCCGGCGGTGACTTCGCGATCAGCGTCGGCGTCCCCTTCGCCCACGTCAAGTGGTTCGAGGGTCGGGAGTCGCCGATCCGTTCGCAGTCGCGCTGCCCGGACCCCTCATGCTGCCGGACGGCCCCGGACGACCTCGCCGCGAAGTGGGAGGACAACTCGCTGCCGTCGGCGAAGATGCACGCCTCGCTGCTCGCCGCCGTCCCACCCGGTGCGGTCCCCGGCGTCGACGACACCGAGGTCTTCGAGTTCCTCGAACGCCACTCGGGCTGAGCCGCCTCAGCGCCCGGTTGCAGCCTGCGCGCGTTCGACGAGATCCTTGATCGGCCTCTGACCTGCAACTACACTGGTGGGCCCGAGCATTGAGGAGGTTGAGCGGTGTCCTCGTCCGAGACAGGCGCGCTGCGGCGGTTCTTCACCGCACGGCCCGAACGCCCCATCGATTTCGTCCTCACCTGGATCGGGATCTGCCTGGTTCCCGTCGTGGCGTGGCCGATCATCGGCATGCTGACGGGCAGCATGAGCGAAGGCTTCCAACGGGTCCTTCCCACGATGATCGGCGCGCCGATCGGTTCTGGGATCGCCCTCGCCGCAATCTGTGCCCTGCGGTCGACGAGCAAGCGCGATTCCGAGGGCTGAGCCCCTCAGCGCCCCGCTGCCTGCGCGCGCTCGACGATGTGCTCGGCGATCGCGAGCGCCATCGTCGCCCCTGATGCGGGCACGCTGCGGACCTGGGTGAGTCGGCCGCGGGTGGTCACGGTCAGTCCGGTGACGAGGTCGCCCTTGGCATCGATCGTCGCGGCGCGGATCCCGCGCGGTCCCGCCGTCATCTCCGCCGTGTCGAGATCGGGAGCGAAGCGCCTGATCCGCTCGACGAGCGCCGAGGTGCTCGTCGCCGACCGCACACCCTCGGCCGCGGAGCGCACATTGCGCTTCGCGAACTTCCAGAATCCGGAGAACCCGAAGGACGAGCCGAGGTCGCCGAAGTCGATGTCACGGGCCGACCCGGCATTGCGACCGAGCGCGATATGCGTGGTCGGGCCCAGCAGCAGCGCACCGTCGACGGTGCGCACGAGCATCGTCTCCTCGAGGGGATCATCCGGGTCGGGCACGGAGCCGATGATCCCGTGGACCGCCTCGGCGGCGGGCAGCACCAGCTGCGAATAGCTGCTGGCGAACGGCACGACCCGGGGTTCGGGGTCGAGGCCGGCCGCGGCGGCGAGCCGATCCGACTGGAGCCCGACGGCGACGAACACGAGGTCGAAGACCCCGGCGTCGAACTCCGCGGGCGGGGTCGGCCGGTTCCGGTCGACGGGTTTGGTGCCGGTCCATTCGTCGATCTTGTCCTCGGCGCTGCGGAACCAGTCCTTGTCCCCGAACCGGCGGTGCAGCTCTTCCCCGAGCCGGCCGCCGCGTCCGCCCCTGCCGGCCTCGACCTGCGGCTCTCCGTCGTCACCGCGATACGTGCGCGGCCGGTCGACGACCTGGTCGTCGTCGGTGTGAGGCCGTTCGCCGGGCATGGTCTCGAGGTCGGTCGAATAGCCGGTCTCGCTCGACTCAGAGCCGTCCTCGTCGTCGGTCGGGGCGTTGCGGGCGCGCACCCGCACCTCGTTGCTCATGACGTCGATGCCGGTGACCTCCGTGCCGAAGCGGAAGCGGCCCCCGGCCTCCCGGACGTCGGCGGCGAGCGCCTCGGCGAGGCTGCGATAGTCGGTGATCGCGGTATGGGGTGAGTAGAGGGCCTGCACGCCCCTGGCCTGCGGTTCGATCTCGCGCATCTCGGCTCGATCGACCACCCTCACCCCGGGCACGCCGGTCTTCTCGGCCCGGGTGAGCAGGTCCTCGAGGCGTTCGACCTCATCGGTGTCCTGGGCGATGACAAGCTGCCCGCACTCGCGCAGCGCGATCCCCTGCCCGGCGGCGTAGGGGATGAGGAGTTCGAGGCCGCGGCGGGCGAGCTTCGCCTCGAGCGTGCCCGGCGCCTCCGTCAGTCCCGCATGGACGATGCCCGCGGTGTGCCCGCTCTGGGCGGCCGCGACGCGGTCGGCGCGGTCGAGGACCGTCACCTCGGCGTCCGGGAACCGGCGGGTGATCTCACGGGCGAGAGCCACACCGATGATGCCTGCGCCGACGGCTGCCACTCGTGAAATACTCATACAGCCATCTTGGCACCGTCGAGACGATCAAGCGAGGTGATGACGACCGTGACCGCCCTGACCTGGCCCGGCAAAGAGGAGTCGTTCGCGCTCGGTCACCACCTGAGCCGCACGCCGGGGGCCGGGTTCACGGTTCCCGGCGGCCGCCTCGGCGCGGGACTGCCGGGGACGGATGAGCACAGCCTGCGCACCCACGTGCCCGACCCGCACGAGAACCTCCTCGTCGTCGGGGACAATCTGCCCGCGCTGCAGTCGCTGCTCGCCACGCATCGGGGCCGGGTCAAGGTCGTCTACATCGATCCGCCGTACAACACGGGCAACGCGCACGCGTACAAGGACGACGGCTACGATCACGGCAGCTGGCTCGACTTCATGGCTCCGCGGCTCATCCTCGCCCGGGAGCTCATGCGCGATGACGGCGTGCTCTACCTCCACCTCGACGATGGGGAGAGCGCGTGGGCGCAGCTGCTCGGGCACGAGGTCTTCGGGGAGGCGAATTCGCTCGGCACCCTCATCCACCAGCGTGCGAAGGGCGGCGGCAACTCCCCGTCGTTCGTCCGCGGGCACGACTACATCCACGTGTGGGGTCGGGACGCGCGCGCGGCGGGGGCGTTCCTCACGGAGAAGAAGGCCCCGGCGAAGGTCGAGGTCATCGACGGGCGGAAGATGCTCGTCGAGACCGATGTGCTGCGGGCGAGCTTCGGCCGGTATGCGCGCGGGTCGGAGCGGCGGCTCATGTACGAGGACATCCGCGCGGTCAAGGGTGAGCGGAAGCTCGCCGAGGTGGACGCGAAGCTGGCCTCGGGCGAGTACATCCTCCGGCCCTGGGGTCCCGGCAAGCACGCGGTGGTGCGGGTGACGCCGTACGAGCTCGCGAGCTCGAAGCTCTACTCGATCATCAAGGCCCTCGGCGGGCAGAACGACCTCGAGGACCTCGGTCTGGGCGGGGTGTTCGGGTATCCGAAGCCCGTCGACCTCGTCAAGACGCTCATCACCGCACAGACGTTCTTCGACCCCGAGGCCATCGTCCTCGACTTCTTCGCCGGTTCCGGGACGACGGCCCAGGCGGTCATGGAGGCCAACCGACGTGACGAGGGACGACGGTCGTTCGTCCTCGTCCAGCTCCCAGAGAAGCTGCGCGGCAAATGCGGCGGCCGCGGCGTGCGCGCGTCGGGTGAGGCGGGCGACGGCAGCGGCGCAGGGGCAGGCGGGGCTGGGGCCGCGGACACTGGGGCTGCGGACACCGGTGAGGCCGCAGTTGCGGCGGGAGCAAGCGCGGCTGGCACAGGAGCTGCGAGCAACAGCGCACGCGCGGGCGGCTTCGCGACGATCAGCGACCTCACCGCCGAGCGCATCCGCCGCGCCGCCGACGAGCTCGCCCCCGGACTGACCTTCACCGAGGTCACCATCGCCGATTCCTGACCTCCGCGCCGCTTCCCGGGCCGCTGCTGGTGTTCTGCGCCAGGCTGGGGGTGGAATCTGCGCGCAAATCGCCATGGACGTGGCGCACACTCGCTGTGGAGGTGGCGCAGATGCCTCCCCGCGAGAGTTCAGGTCGTAGAGTGTCGATTCGAGGCGCTGAAATCGACACTCTGCGTCCTCGATTTCAGCGAAATCGGTGAGCGGGCGCCCTGGCGCGGCCACGCTCCCGCCCTGGCGCGGCCACTCTCCCGCACCGAGGCGGCCGCTCACTCGCGCTGCGAATGTCCCAACAGGTCTTCCCAGGCTCTCGCCGCGCTGACAGAATGCTTGTACGGTCACATCAGGCCCTCCACCAGCGAAGTCAGGGGTGATGCAGTGCCCACATACGTCTACCGCTGCGATGCGTGCGGCGACACCGAGCAGACCTTCCCCATGCTCGAGAAGCCGTCGACGATCGCCTGCCCCCGCTGCGCTGGGACGGCACGGTCGGTGGTGAGTTCGCCCCACCTCGGCGCGGGGAACACCACGGCCCACCGACTCCTCGATGCGACCGCACGGACCGCAGACGCCCCTCCCGTCGTCGATCGTCTGCCCGGTTCACCACGCGCACCGAGGCGGGTGAGCCAAGATCCTCGGCACCAGACCCTCCCACGCGCCTGACACCGCTCGCCGCCGCTCCGCCGTCCTGCACCGCCCAGCTGCTCCATCAGCACCGTCCTGCACCGCCGCCCGTCACTGTCGACTCCACGCAAAGGACACGCCATGCCAGACGTCATCTTTCCCCTCGATTCGACCAAGCCGTTCACCGACCAGAAGATCACCGGCCACAACCGCTGGCACCCGGACATTCCCGCGGCCGTCCACGTCAAGCCCGGGGAATCGTTCCGGCTCGACTGCCGGGAATGGTTCGACGGGTTCATCAAGAACGACGACAGCGCCGATGACGTCCGCGATGCGCCGGTCGACATCGTCCACGCCCTCTCCGGACCGGTCGGCGTCGAAGGGGCGAAGCCCGGTGACCTGCTCATCGTCGACATCCTCGACGTCGGACCGATCCCGCAGGAGGAGGGTCCGCTCGCCGGGCAGGGCTGGGGCTACACGGGGATCTTCGCGAAGGAGAACGGCGGCTCGTTCCTCGTCGACCAGTTCCCCGATGCCTACAAGGCGTGCTGGGACTTCTCCGGCGGCACGGCGACGTCGCGCCACGTCCCGCACGTGTCCTTCACCGGAATCGTCCACCCCGGCCTCATGGGCACGGCCCCGAGCGCCGATCTGCTGGGGACATGGAACACCCGTGAAGCCGCGCTCATCGCCACCGACCCCGATCGGGAACCACCGCTGGCCCTGCCGCCCGAGCCCAACGGCGCGATCCTCGGGTCGCTGACCGGGGAGGACTTCGACCGGGTCGCCGGTGAGGGCGCCCGCACGGCCCCGCCTCGGGAGAACGGCGGCAACCAGGACATCAAGAACCTCACGAAGGGCACCCGGGTGTTCTACCCGGTCTTCGTCGACGGTGCGAACTTCTCCGTCGGCGACCTCCACTTCAGTCAGGGCGACGGTGAGATCACGTTCTGCGGCGCCATCGAGATGGGCGGATTCATCGATCTGCGCGTCGACCTCATCAAGGGCGGCATGGACACCTACGGGGTGAGCGAGAACGCGATCTTCCAGCCCGGCAACTCCGACCCGCAGTACTCGGAGTGGCTGGCGTTCTCCGGCACCTCGGTCACCCTCGACGGCGAGCAGCGCTACCTCGACTCGCAGCTGGCGTACCAGCGGGCCTGCCTCCACGCGATCGACTACCTCACGAAGTTCGGCTACAGCCCCGAGCAGGCGTACCTGCTGCTCGGCGCCGCCCCGATCGAGGGACGGTTCTCCGGGGTCGTCGACATCCCGAACTCGTGCGCCACGGTCTACCTGCCCACCGCGATCTTCGACTTCGACGTCACACCGAACTCCGACGGCCCCGTGCAGATCGACCCGGGCATCGGCGCCGCACGCACCACCCCGTGAGAGTCAGCGCGTGGAGTCGGCGCGAGACGCACGGCGACCGCATCCGGACAACCCAGCGTGGATCCAGGGTGCGGTCGTAGGGTCGGGAGGACAGACACTCATCGCCGACCCCACGGAGGAGCAGATATGTCCGTCGTCGCCATCAACACCCTCACGGTTCCCGAGAACGCCGGCCCGGAACTCGAGAAGCGCTTCGCCGCCCGCAAGCACTCCGTCGACAGCGCGCCCGGCTTCGAGGGCTTCCAGCTGCTGCGTCCCACGGCCGGCGGCGACCGCTACTTCGTCTACACGCAGTGGGCGACGAAGGAGGACTTCGAGAACTGGAAGGCCAACCGATCCTCGGCCCACGAGTCGAACGGTCAGGCACCCGTCTCGAGCGCGGCGGAGCTCCTCGAATTCGAGGTCGTCGACCTCGGAGACTGACACCACACTTCACCTCTGACTGAGCTGACGAACGGCGCCGTTCGTCGGCTCAGTCCTGCGCCGAGGCGGTGGCGATGCCGGCGATCTCGCGGTCGAGGATGTCGTAGGCCGCCTCCGGGGTCCGCACCTCGAGCATGACGTCCTGAGCCAGACCCTTCGCGAGCGCCACGAGCCGCACCGCCGCCTCGGCGGCTGACTCTGCCGACTCAGCGCCCAACGCGACCTGCCCGGACCTGCTCCCCCGCGCGAGCACCCGCGCCACCCGCCGGGTCGCCGCCTCCGCCGTCCGCCGATCGTTGTCGACGACGATCTCGGCGATGAGCGGGTCGCCCACGGCCTTCGCGACATACGTGAACCACACCGACGCCCCCACCCGCATCGCCTCACCAGCGGGGATGAAGGCGCGCACGAACGTCCGCAGGGCATCGACCGGATCGGTTCCCGCGACGTCCCCGGCCTCGTCAACGGCCTCGACCTCGTCGTCGATCTCGGCCCCGGCGACGAGCTGCCGGCACCCCTCCAGGACGAGCGCCTCACGCGACGGGAAGTAGTGCTGGACGCGACCGATCGAGATCCCCGCGGCATCGGCGACGGCCCTGAAGGTCACCGCATCGATCCCCCGGGTGTAGATGACGAGCCACAGCGCGTGGACGATCTCGGTGCGGCGGGCGGCATGGTCGACGATCTTCGGCATTCCGCCACTTTACAATACGATCAACTTGTATCACTATTGCGGTATGAACATATTGCAAAACGACGATGCGGGTGTCAGCGTCCGCGGTCTGACGAAGCGCTTCGGGACGGCGACCGACGTCGACGATCTCAGCTTCGACGTCATGCCCGGCCACGTCACCGGCTTCCTCGGCCCCAACGGCGCCGGGAAGTCGACGACCCTGCAGATGATCCTCGGGCTGACGGCTCCCGACGCGGGGACCGCGCTCGTCGCCGGTGCACCCTTGAGCGATCACCCCAACCCCGCCACCGTCGCCGGCTCGCTGCTCGGCACCGAACGCCTCCTGCCCGGCCTCACCGTCGACGCGCACCTCGAGTGGGCGGCCCGGCTCTCGGGCCTGACCGGCGACGAGCGCACGACGAGAATCGCCGCCGTCCTCGCCGAGGTGGGGCTCGAGTCCGCAGCGACCCGTCGCATCTCCGCGCTCTCGCTCGGCATGCGCCAGCGCCTCGGCCTCGCCGCCGCGATCCTCACCGACCCGCAGGTGCTCCTCCTCGACGAACCGCTCAACGGCCTCGACCCCGAGGGGATCACGTGGATGCGGACGTTCCTCAAGCGCTTCGCCGCCTCGGGGCGCACCGTCCTCTTCTCCAGCCACCTGCTCACCGAGATGGCGCTCACAGCCGACCACGTCGTCATCATCCGCGCCGGTCGCCTCGTGGCCGACCTCCCGCTCGCCGACCTCGTCTCCCACGCACAGGCCGGGGTGGTCGTCCGCGGTCCCGATCTCTCTGCCCTGCTGGCCAGCCAAGCGGCGGCGGGCCGACCGAGCACGCCGACCCCGGACGGAACCGGCGCGGTCATCGCCGACGCCGAACCGCGCGAGATCTTCCGCGACAGCGTCCGCCTCGGCGTCGACCTCGATGAGCTCCGCCTCGACGAACCCGGCCTCGAAGAGGTCTTCCTCCGTCTCACCACCACCCGGAAGGCACGCTGAATGTCGACAACCCCGCAAGCCCGCGCCGCATCGGCAGAATGGGCGAAGCTGCAGGCCCTGCGCGCCCCGCGCATGCTCGGCGGCACGGCCGTCGTGCTCGCTGCGGTCTCCGCCGCCGTCTTCATCCTCAGCTTCCCCGTCACGCAGGGAACGGCGCTCGACCGCGCCCCGCTGACCGATGTCCTCACCGCCAGCGTGCTCGGCGTCGATGTCGCGGCGATCGTCCTCGTCGTCTTCGCCGCGTGGTTCGTCGGCATCGAGTTCCGCACCGGCGCGATCACCGAGGCGCTCCTGCGCCTGCCCCGCCGCTCCGCGGTCATCACCGCCAAGGCCCTCGTCATCGCCGCAGTCACCGTGCTCACCGCGGTGATCGCGGCACTCGCCCTCACCGTTGTCGCCGTCGCCCTCGCGGCCACGCTGACCGGTGCGAGCTGGTCGGAGACCCTGACTGCGGCGGTCTCACCCGAGCATCTCCGGCTGCTCCTCGGCAGCGCGCTCATGCCCGTGGTCTTCGCTCTGCTCGCCGCGTTCGCCGCCTTCGCCTTCGGGTCGATGGCGGCGGGCGTCCTCGGCGCGCTCGGCCTCATCGTCGCCTCGATGCTCGCCGGCTGGCTGCCGGCCGGCGCTGCCGCGGTCGTTGCGCCCGTGCTGCCCCTGGCCGCCGTCCACACGATCAGCGGTGCCGCCGAGGCGGGGTCGACGGAGTTCCTCGGCATCGTCCCAGCGGTGATCGTCCTCGCAGCGTGGGTGGCGATCGGCTGGATCCTCGCCGCGTGGCGGCTGCGGCGACGGGACTTCTGACCACCCCACCCGAGCGGCTTCGCCCCACGCGAGGCACCGGCCTCACCCCACCCCGAGTCTCAGTTGTCCGTATCCTTGTCGAGTTCGCTGAACCGCTCGACCTCACGGGGGTGGCCGGCGATGAGGATCTCGTCGTCGGCGTAGAGGGTCATGTCGCGGTCGGCGATGTCCCACTGCCTGCTGCCGGCCCGTTTGACCGCGACGATCGTCACCCCGTACGTGGCCCGCACGCCGAGGCTCGCGAGCGGCACATCGGCGACGCGCACCGGCGGAGTCGTGCGAGCGAGGACGAAGTCGTCGTCGATGGGCAGGAAGTCGGAGATGTGGCCGCGGATGAGGTGCGCGAGCCGGCGCCCCATGTCGTTCTCGGGCCGGATGACGTTCTTGATCCCGAGCTGGTGGAGGATCTCGCCGTGGGTCTCGCTGATCGCCTTGGCCCAGATGTGCTGGCAGCCGATCTTGAGGATGCGGGAGGCAGCGAGGATGCTCGCCTCGAGGTCGCTGCCGATCGCGATGACGACCCGGCTGACCTCGTCGATGCCGAGCTGACGGAGGACCACCTCGTCGGTGGCATCGGCTCGCGTCGCGAACGCGAGCCTGTCCGCGTATTCGGCGACGACCGCCTCGTCGTTGTCGATGCCGATGACGTCGACTCCGTGCTTGGCGAGCTCGAGCGCGAGCGAGCCGCCGAAGCGACCGAGGCCGATGACGGCGACCGCCCCGGCTTCGGCCATCGGCTCGGAGTCGCCGGCGAAGAAGGCGGCGGAGCGGGCCAGCCAGGTCTTCTCATTCATTGCGGTGTCCTTTCCTTGCGATGCGGACGTGTGTCAGTGGAGGCGAGCGCGATCAGCCGATGAGCGGGCGCTCCTTCGGCAGTTCGTAGCGGATGGGGCGGTTGCGCAGGGCCAGCGCCGAGGCGACGGTGACGGGCCCGAGGCGACCGAAGATCATCGTGACGATGAGGACGGCCTGGCTGAACGGCGGCAGCTGCGCGGTGATCCCGGTCGACAGGCCCACGGTGCCGAACGCCGAGACGACCTCGAAGAGGATCCGGTCGAACCCGAGCTCCTGCGCATCGAGCATGATCGCCATCGTCGAGACGACGATGAGGCCGAGACCGAGGACGATGACGGTCGTGGCCTGGCGGTGGACCGAGCGGGAGACCCGACGGCCGAAGAGGTTGACGGCGCGACCGCCGCTGATCTCCGTCCACGTCATCGCCGCGAGCACGACGAAGGTCGTGATCTTCACACCGCCCGCGGTGCCGGCGGGACCGCCGCCGATGAACATGAGGATGTCCATCCCGAACCACGTCGCCGGGTGCATCTGCCCGATGTCGATGGTGTTGAATCCCGCGGTGCGGGTGATCGTCGATTGGAAGGCCGCGGCCTGGATCTTGCCCCACCAGTCGAGGGGGCCGAGCGTGCCGGGATTGTTCCATTCGATCGCGCCGATGAAGATCGTGCCGGAGATGAGCAGGATCGGGGTGACGACGACGACGGCGCGCGTCGTCATGCTCCACGTCAGCGGGAACCGGTACTTGCGGAAGAGCTCGATGAGCACGGGGTAGCCCAGGCCGCCGAGGATGACGGACAGGGCGATGGGTCCGGTGATGAACGGATCGGCGACGTAGGCCATGAGGTTGTCGCGGTTGAGGCCGAAGCCGGCGTTGTTGAACGCGGAGACGGCATGGAAGATCGCGCTCCACACGGCGTCGCCGTTCGCCTCGCCGTAGTACCAGCGCAGCCGGAGGTAGAGTAGGACGGCGACGACGAATTCGGTGCTCAGCGTCAGCGCGGTGATGCGCAGCACCATCGGCATGACGCCGCCGATGTCGGAGCTCTTCGTCTCCGAGGCCACCGACTGCCGCAGCTTGAGTCCGGCGCGCCCGGCGATGACAAGGGCGAGCAGCGTGGTGAGGAGGATGACGCCGAGCCCACCGGCCTGGATGAGGATGAGGATGACGAGCTGGCCGAAGAAGGTGAAGTCCTGCCCGGTGTCGAGGACGACGAGGCCGGTGACGCTGAGCGCCGAGGTCGCCGTGAAGAGTCCGGACAGCAGGGAGATCCCGCCCGGCGCCACGGTCGCGGCGGGAGTCATGAGGAGACCGGCCCCGACGATCAGCGCGGACAGGTACCCCGTGACCACTCGGACGATCGCATTTCGATGTGTGCTGTGCACAGAGGAAATCTAGCACCCGCCTCGGCGGACGTGGGAAATCCCTGTCATACCGCCGGGTAGACGCTCCCTGTGCTGTTACTGTGCAGATACCCACGGGATCGGCACTGCTGCCGGCCACCTCGGTGGGGCATGGACCGACGATGAGGAAGGCGAGTCATGAGCACTCAGCACACAGAGACCGAGGACCGGGGGCACGGCTTCGTCAAGGCGCTGGGCACGGTGGATGCGCTGTTCATCGGGTTCGGGGCGATGATCGGGTTCGGCTGGGTCGTCCTCACCGGCGAATGGCTGACCGGGGCGGGCACCCTGGGGGCGATCCTCGCGTTCGCCGTCGGCGGCATCATCATGTGCTTCGTCGGCACCGTCTACTCCGAACTCGTCGCCGCGATGCCCCATGCCGGCGGCGAGCACAACTACCTCATCCGGGCGATGGGCCCGAAGATCTCGCTGTTCGGGTCGTGGGCGATCACCGGCGGATACATCAGCGTCGTCATGTTCGAGGCCGTGGCCGTCCCGCGGACCGCGCTCTACCTCTTCCCCGACCTCGAGTACATCAAGCTGTGGACGATCGCCGGCGAGGACGTCTACCTCACGTGGGCGCTCATCGGCACGGTCACGGCGATCGTCATCGCGTGGATCAACATCCGCGGCGTCCGACTTGCCTCCCTCGTCCAGACGTTCGTCGTCTCGTTCCTCATCATCGTCGCCCTCCTCCTGCTCACCGGCGGCATCGTCGGCGGGGATCCGGCGAACACGGAACCGCTGTTCACCGGCGGGGCGGCCGGCTTCATCGGCGTCGTCGCCGTCGTCCCATTCCTCTTCGTCGGCTTCGACGTCATCCCCCAGTCGGCCGAGGAGATCAAGCTGCCGGCGGCGAAGATCGGCAAGCTCGTCGTCATCTCGGTGCTCATGGCGATCGTCTTCTACATCGTCATCATCTGGATGACGTCGCTGGCGATCCCCGCCACCGAGCTGACCGCCCACGACCTCGTCACCGCCGATGCGCTCTCGGCGATGTTCGGCTCCCCGGTCTGGGGCCAGATCGTCATCGCCGGCGGCCTGGCCGGCATCATCACCTCGTGGAATGCGTTCCTCATGGGCTCCTCGCGGCTGATGTGGGCGATGGCCGTGGCGGGGATGATCCCCGCCTGGTTCGGCCGGCTCCACCCGAAGTACCGGACCCCGGTCAACGCGATCATCTTCATCGGCGTCCTCTCCGCCCTCGCCCCGTTCCTCGGGGCGGCGGCGCTCGGCTGGATCGTCGACGCCGGCTCCCCGGCGATCGTCATCGCCTACTTCCTCGTCAGCCTCGCCTTCATCGTGCTGCGGCGGAACGAACCGGATATGGCCCGTCCCCTGCGCATCGGCGGGCGCGGCAGCGGCGGCATGGTCATCGGGGTGATCTCGGCGATCCTCACCCTCGTCCTCTTCGTCCTCTACCTGCCGATCACCCCGTTCTCCGCGCAGCTGGCCTGGCAGTCGTGGGTGATGTTCGCCGCCTGGCTCATCGTCGGCGTCTTCTACATGTTCCGTCTGCCCGGTGGGGTCAAGGCCGGGCCCAACGCCGAGGCGGAGCTGCTGTCCAAGGTCAAGGCGCGGATGCGGCGGTGACCCCGTTCGCCCGGACGCTGCGACGGCTCAACGACCGGTTCCCGTGGAGCCACAACGACCACTTCCACCCATGGATCGTTGCCAGCCTGCCTGCTCGCAGGCGCGGTGCGATCGAGGTCGGCTGCGGGCAGGGCGCACTCCTGGCCCGACTGGCCGGGGAGTTCCGGCACGTCCACGGCACCGACACCTCGGCGGCGATGCGCGCTGATTCGCTCCGGCGCTGCGCGGGCCTGGGCAACGTCACCATCGATGCCGCCCAGCTGCGCGACCTCGATCCCGGGACAGAAGCTCATGGCACCGAAGCTCATGGCACCGAACCGGAGCCGATCGACCTCATCACGATGGTCGCCGCGCTCCATCACCTCGATGTCGAGGAGACCTTCACCGAGGCGGCCCGCCTCCTGACCCCCGGCGGTCGGCTCCTCATCGTCGGCCTCGCCCTCTCGGCGACTCCCCGGGACTTCCTCTGGGAGGGGATCTCGGTCGTGACGAACCCGCTCATCGGCATGGTCAAGAACGCCCCACCTCGGCGAGGGGACGACCGGGTCGGCGGACCGGACGGGAACCCTCCCACGTCCGCGGGTCCGCGCGACCCGTTCCCGGTGACGGATCCGACGATGACGTTCGATGAGATCGCCGAGGCGGCCCGCCGTCACCTGCCCGGCGCGCGGTTCCGGCACAGGGTCGGGTTCAGGTACACGCTCGAGTGGACCAAGCCGGGGCGGTGAGCGCCACAGTCATGTGGGCAGGACCGTCGACTTCGCGAACCGGTCGATGACGTCATTTCAGCTACTGTGCTTCGGCAGCGCCCCGAGCTTCATCGACAAGTTCAACGAGTAGAGGGACCAGCGCGGGGATATCGGTCGTCGATGCTCGCCACACGATCTCGTAATCGATGTTCCCGTACTCGTGAGCGATGATGTTCCGCATTCCGATGATCTTCTCGAGTCCCGGCACCCTCTCTGACGTCTCCCTGTCGTCCCTCCGCAGCCGATTCAGAGCCTCTCCGAGAATCTCCAGCTGACGCTCGATCGCCGACCGGAGGACAAGGTCGGAGTTGAACTCGGTCTCGGTCCTGCCGTCGACGAAGTCCCTCACATTCGTGGCCGAGTCCGCCGCATCCCACAGGTGCGCCCCTGCCTCAGGCCGCATAGACGTCCTGTGCATTGGCGAAAGCGGATGCCCTGAAGAATGGATTCCTCACAGAACGCTCGACTACGAGGTCGACTCGTCTGCCGACGATTCTCTCCAGCTCGAACTTCAGATCGAAGTAGTCATGGTAGACGTTCTCACGCCCGGGTTGAAAGACCACAAGGAAGTCGACATCGCTCGTTTCGCGATCGAACTTCTCGGTGGCATACGAGCCGAACACCCGAAGCCGTTTCACGCCGTAGCGCTCACACGCACGACGAATCGCCTCGATATCCAGTCGGTCGGCGGGCTTCATACCAACAGTCTGGCAGATCTGGCACGACTCGGCGAGAGATTCGGTGTTCGTCCCGCCGCTGAGGGCCGCACCGGTCTCACACGGCGGCGAGGGGGAAGCGAATGCTCATCAGCGTGCCGCCCGCGGCCGGCCAGTCAGCGACGATGCGCGTTCCGTGGGCCGCCGCGATCTGCTGGGCGACGGCGAGTCCGAGCCCCGAGCCGGTCTGCCCTCCGCTGTCCGGGGCGCGATAGAAGCGGTCGAAGATCCGCTCGCGGTGCTCAACGGAGACGCCGGGACCCTCGTCCCTGATCCGGAGCATCACACTGTCCGCCGAGTCGGCTGCGGCCGCGTGCCCGTCGGGTCCGCAGAGCACGCCCGTGACGTCGACGGCCCCCGGGGAGTACTTGAGGGCGTTGGCGACGAGGTTGCCCGCCAAGCGCCCGAGATCCGGCTCGCTGCCGACGATGACGACCTCGGGAACGTCGACGCGGATCGTGCGCTCCGGCCAGGCCGCGCGCAGTGAGGTCACTGCCGACTCCACGACGGCGTCGAGGCGCAGGGGCTCGACGAAGGGATCGGGTTCGGCACCGCGCGCCAGGTCGAGCACATCGGAGACGAGACCGGACATCTCGTCGATCGCCTCGTGAAGGTTCGCTTCGGCCGACTCGCGGCGGCGCTGATCGAGCTGCGGGTTCGTCGCCAACTGGGCGTTGGCCTTGATCGCGGTCAGCGGCGTCCGCAATTCGTGGGACGCGTCGGCGACGAGCTGCCGCTGGGCCTGCAGCGAGGTGTCGAGCGCGGCCACCATGGAATCGAAGGACCGTCCGAGCTGAGCCAGCTCGTCGGTGCCCGGCATATTCAGCCGCAGCTCGGTGTCCCGGCTCTCCGCGATCGCCTCGGCGGTCGAGGTCACCGACCGCAGATCCCGCAGCAGCGCGCGCGACACCAGCGCACCGATGAGCAGGCTGGCGAGCACGCTCGCTCCGCCGAGGGCGAGGAACAGCCACCGTGTGCGCTGCAGCGAGGTCTCCACGCTGTCGGCCCGGTAGGCGACGGTGACGGTGCCGGACCGATCCGCCAGCGGTGCGGTGTAGAGGCGGTAGTGCGCACCGGCGATCGTCTCGGTGTGGAACTCCGGAGGCGCCTCGCCGCTGGCGATCGCGGCGCGGTCGTCGGGGAGGACGAGACCGCCGGGCGGGACCGGGTCACCGGTGACGGCGACCTCGGTGCACGCGGGTGCGCCCAACCACCGGCAGTCCGTCGTCGTCGGGATCTCCTCACCCTGCCGCTGTTCGAGCACGACGGCATTCGCCGACCGCACGAGCGTGAGGTCGAGGCTCCGATAGCTCTCCCGGGAGACGAGCCAGTACGCGCCCAGCAGGGCGAGGACGAGCAGCAGGCCGATGACCGCGGCGACGGTGAGGGTGAGAGCGCGCGTCAGCCCCAGGCGCCGGCGCAGGGGGACCCTCATGCGCGCACCCCCAGCCGGTAGCCCAGTCCCTGGACCGTCTGGATGAGCGGTTCGTCCCCGTCGGCGTTGAGCTTGCGCCGCAGGTAGCCGATGTAGACGGTCAGCGAATTCGATCCCGGGTCGAAGGTGCGGTCCCAGACCTCCTCGGCGATCTGCGCGCGGGTGAAGACCCGGTCGGGGGCGGTGATGAGGAGCCGGAGGATGGCCGCCTCGGTGGCGGTGAAGTCGATCCGCCGACCTCCCCGCTGACCGGTCCGCTCACCGGGATCGAACTCGAGATCGCCGAATCGCAGCTGCGCGGCGGCCGGATCGTCGACGCGGCGCAGCAGGGCGCGCAGGCGAGCGAGCAGCTCCTCCATGTCGAAGGGCTTCGTGAGGTAGTCATCCGCCCCGGCATCGAGACCGTCGACGCGGTCGCGGACGCTCGTGCGGGCGGTGAGCATGAGAATCGGCAGCCGGTCCCCCGCCGCGCGCAGCGCCCTGGCGACGGCGAGCCCGGACAGACCCGGCATCGAGACGTCGAGGACCAGAGCATCGACGTCGTGCTCGGCCATGAGGACGAGCGCGTCCTCCCCGCTGCCGGCGCTCAGCGTCTCATGCCCGGCGAGTGCCACCGCTGCGGAGACGGCCTCGACGATCCGGGGCTCGTCATCGACGATCGCAATTCTCATGCACCCCATCGTAGGACCGGCCGCATCCGCTGCTCTTATATCCGTCTTATGTCCCCTTCCCACCATTGAGGGCATGAGCATCCTCAGCAGCGCCCGGCACGACGGGCACATCAGCACCTCGAGCGCGGACCGCCCCCGGACCATCGCGATCGCCGCAGGCGGAACCGGCGGACACATCTATCCCGGGCTGGCCGTCGCCGACGAACTCCGGGCACGCGGTCATCACGTCATCTTCTTCGGCAGCGACGACCGGATGGAGAACCGCATCGTCCCCGCGCGGGGCTATCACCTCGAAACCTCGCGCATCCACGGTCTCACCGGTCCGCGTTCGGCCCTCACCCTGCCGGGGACGCTGTCCGCGGCGGTCATGCGCAGCGCTCGCGCCCTGCGCCGCGCCGGGGTCGAGGCGGTCCTCGGAACCGGAGGCTACCCGTCGATGCCGGCGCTCATCGCCGCACGGCTGCTCGGACTGCCGGCCCTCGTCCACGAATCGAACTGCGTGCCCGGCCTCGCCAATCGCACCGCAGCCCGCCTCGGCGCCGAGGTGGCGGTGAGCAGCACCGCCGCCGCCCGGGGGTTCGCCGCCGTGTCGCGCACAGCGGGGCAGCGGGCGGCGGCGATCACCGGAATGCCGATCGATCCGGCGCTCGTCGGCCTCGACCGCCGGTCGCTGCGCACCCGCGCGCGGAAGCAGCTGGGGGTGCCCGAATCCGGCGTCCTCGTGCTCGTCTCCGGCGGCAGCCTCGGCGCACAGGCCGTCAACGACGCCGCACTCGAGCTCGGAGTCGCCCGGAACGGCGACCCGGGGATCCACTTCCTCATCAAGACCGGCGCCGCAGCCGCCAGGGACGTCGACTCCACCGCGGTGACGACGGTCGACTACCTCTCCCGCATGGACCTCGCGTATGCCGCCGCCGATCTCATCGTCGCCCGCGCAGGCGCCTCGACCGTCGCGGAGCTCGAGCATCTCGGACTTCCCGCGGTCCTCGTGCCGCTGACCACCTCGGCGGGCGGACATCAGCAGGCCAATGCCGACCACCTGCGGTCGCAGGGCCTCGCCGACGTCATCGCCGAGGACGAGCTCAGCCCCTCCCGCCTCGACGCGGCGATCACCGACCTCCTCGCCCGGACCGGAGAACTCCGGAACAGGGACCGCGGCGAGGCGGCCGGGGGCACCGCCGACTCGATCCACGCGAGGGCGGCGGCCACCCTGGCCGATTCGCTCCTCGCGCTCCTTCCCGCCCCGCGGCGCTGAGCTCTGCGCCGCCCCACCCCTTCCCACCCCGCACCATCGATCACGAATCAGAACAGGACTCATCATGGACACCAGCTTCTTCTCCTCCCGCCGCGTCGTCGTCACCGGCGGCGAGGGATTCATCGGCTCCCACCTCGTCGAATCGCTCCTCAGCGCCGGAGCGGACGTCACCGTCTTCGCCCACTACAAGCCCTACGGCGAGAACGGCCACATCGCCCATCTCCTCGATGACGTCCGACTCGTCGGCGGCGACATCCGGGACGCCGATCAGGTCTCGCGCGTCGTGGCCGGGGCGGACACGGTCTTCCACCTCGCCGCCCTCATCGGCATTCCGTACAGCTACGTCGCCCCCGACTCCTACCTGCAGACCAATATCGCCGGGACCCGCAATGTCGCCGAGGCGGTCCGCCGTCACGATGTCCGCCGCCTCGTGCACACGTCGACGAGCGAGGTCTACGGGTCCGCGATCACCGTGCCCATCAGCGAGGACCATCCGCTGCAGCCGCAGTCACCGTACTCGGCGTCGAAGATCGGCGCCGACATGATGGCGATGTCGTACTTCCACAGCTTCGAGACCCCCGTCTCCGTCTGCCGACCGTTCAACACCTACGGTCCCCGGCAGAGCGCCCGCGCCGTCATCCCGGCGATCCTCGGGCAGATCCATGCCGGAGCCCGCACCCTGCGCATCGGCTCCACGACGCCGACGAGGGACTTCACCTATGCCACGGACACCGCGGCCGGCTTCATGGCGATCGCCGCCGCGGACGCGGCCATCGGTCGCACCCTCAACCTCGGGACCGGACACGAGATCTCCGTCGGCGACCTCATCACCCGTCTGGTCGAGATCTCCGGCGCCGAGGTGGCCCTTGAGCAGGACGCAGAGCGCATCCGTCCCGCCGGCAGCGAAGTCGACCGTCTGCTCTCCGACAATTCGCTGGCCCGCGAGCTCACCGGGTGGGCTCCGACGACGAGCCTGCGTGACGGGCTGGAGAGGACCTGGGAATGGGTCCAGCGCCAGCCCGTCAAACCGCTCGGCTATGAGCGCTGACCAGCCCCGACCATCACCGCGAAAGGACGAGACCATGTCAGACCATCGCCCACCGTCACACCGTTCACCCCGCCGTTCGTCATCGCGCCGGCTGCGCTGGACGCGGAGGACGGCGATCATCGGCGGGGCGCTGATCCTGCTGCTGGCAGGGAGCGCCGTGATCGCCCTCAACCGGGTCGAGGAGAGGATCCGGACCGAGCCGCTGCTGACGAGTTCGCTCGCCGAAGAGGACGGGCCCGGGCTGAATATCCTCGTCCTCGGTTCCGACTCGCGGGAACTGACCACAGAGCGCTACGGGAAGGACGACGGGGCCCAGCGCAGCGATTCGATGCTCCTCGTTCACCTCTCGCAGGACGATTCGCGGATCTCCGCCGTGCAGATTCCCCGCGACACCCTCGTCGAGGCCCCGCAGTGCACCGGCCGAGCGTCCGGCACGACGATGATGATCAATTCGGCGCTCAACGCCGGACCGGCGTGTTCGGTGCAGGCGGCCGAAGAGCTCACCGGGGTGCCGATCCAGCACTTCGCGCTCGTCGACTTCGACGGCTTCGCCTCCGTCATCGACGCGATCGGCGGTCTGCCCGTCCGCCTCGACGCGCCGATGAAGGACACCGCGGCCGACCTCGACCTGCCGGCGGGAGACCAGGTCCTCGACGGCAGGCAGGCCCTGGCCTGGGCGCGGGCCAGGCACTCGATCGGCGACGGTTCGGACATCTCCCGCCTGTCCCACCAGCAGGAGGTCATCGCCGCCATCGTCGACCGGGTCAGGGAGCAGAACCTCCTCACCCGCCCGGACCGGGTCCTCGACCTCGCCGATTCCGCTGCCGAGGCACTCACGGTCGACAGCGACCTGGGCACGTCAGCGGCCCTGGCGTCGGTCTTCACCCGCCTCGCGCAGGTCGATGCGAACCGGATCACGGTCGTGACGATGCCGTGGCAGCCCGCCCCTGAGGATCCCAACCGCGTGGTGCCCTCTCCCGAGGCCGCGACGCTGTTCGCCGACATCAGGAAGGACGTTCCGGTCACGGGCTGAGGCAGGTCACGGGCTGAGTGACGCCGCGGTCTGAGGACCGGCCCACAGGTCGAGAGCCCGCCTGTCGGACGTGCGAACGCGGCCACCGGCTTCTCGCACAGTGACCGCGCCCGGATCGGTGGGACAGCCTGCCGGACTGTCCGGGAGCGCCGGCTCAGATCGCGGCGTCGAGTCCCCTGACCTTGAGGCGTTCACGCTGGTTGGGGTTGACGCTCGGACGGAACGGCATCTCGACCACCTCGGCGCGCACCGGCACTCCGGGAGTGTCCGCATACGGTTCGGGCAGGTGCACCCAGAATTCGGTGCCCAGCTCCGCCTTGCCGACGGGCACGTGAGCCATCGCGATGTTCGACTCGAGCTCCGGCGAGTACCACGGCGAGGTCACGTAGCCGACGGGATCGGACTCGGGATCCTCGCTGACGAGCCAGAAGTCCGGGGCGTAGTCCGTGATCGGATTGCCGCCGAGGACGAGTCCGACGAGCTGCGTCCGATACGGCGGGTCGCCCGCCTCGATCTGCTCGCGGACCTCTTCGAGCCGTGCCTTGCCGATGTAGTCGGCTTCCTTCTTCCGCGGCACCTGATAGCCGAGGTTGACCTGGAACGGCAGGGTCTCGAAGTCCATGTCCTGGCCCCACGAGAGGATGCCCGCGGCGATCCGCCGGTGGTGGCTCGGGGCGACGACGCGGAGGTTGTAGGGCACGCCCGCGGCGAGCACAGCGTTCCACATGTCCTCGGCGTACTTCGTCGCGTCCTTGAGGTAGATCTCGTACCCCTTCTCCCCGGTGAATCCCGTCTGGGAGATGATGACGTCGTGGCCGCCGACCTGGGCTTCCATGAGGCCGTAGCTCGGGAGGTCGCGCCCCTCGTCGCCGACGAGATCGGCGATGACGTCGACTGACTTCGGGCCCTGGACCTGCACGGGCGCGACGTCGATCTCCTGGATCGTGACGTCGAACTTCTTCCCGACGTTGACGCCCTGGAGCCAGAGCATGAGATCGGTGTCGGAGAGGCTGAACCAGAACTCGTCGATCGCCACCCGGAGGAGGATCGGGTCGTTGAGGATGCCGCCCTGCTCGTTGCAGAGGATGACGTAGCGGGCCCGCATCACCGGGATCTTCGTCGCGTCACGGGTGATGACGTAGTTGACGAACGCCTCGGCGTCGGGGCCCTTGACCTGGATCTGCCGTTCGACGGCGACGTTCCACAGGGTGACGTCGTTGACGAGGGGCTGGTACTCGGCCATCATCCCGCCGTCCTCACGGGAGATGTAGCCGCGCGGGTGGTACATGCGGTTGTAGATCGATGCCCGCCAGCACCCCTGCTCCATCGACAGCTCCCAGTACGGGGACTTCCGCACGCGGGTGTCGATGAGCATCTCCACTGGGGTCGGGCCGGACTGCCTCAGGTTGATCGGGACGCCTCTGTCGCTCTGATCAACGGTTGGAACATTGTTGTCCATGGGTTTCCCCCTGCTTCCACAGTTTTATATTATGGAACTCAACTCCCATATTATGGGTGATTTGAGTGTAGAATCGTCGGCACAGCAGAAGCAAGGACTTCCGACCGGTAATTTGGCCGGCGCGCAAGACGGCGGATCGGCTGCCGCCGCGATCGGGTCCCTGCCCCGCCGGAAGGAGACAATGGTGTCCGTGTCCGCTCTTCGCACACTTCTCAAGTCCGCCCGCTACGAGGTCCTCCCCACTGCCGGGATCGTCGACCGCATCAGCGACCACGTCGCCCCAGGTCGGACGATCACGGTGACCGCATCGACGAGCATGGGCCTTGATGCGACCCTGTCCACCGCCGAGGCGCTCCAGGCCCGCGGCTACACCGCCGTGCCGCACATCGCCGCCCGCATGGTCCAGGGCCGGACCGAGCTCGAGGAGATCATCGATCGCCTCGGGCGCGCCGGGATCGACACGATCTTCGTTCCCGCAGGGGATGCCACGCCGCCGGCCGGAGGCTATGCGAGTGCGCTCGACCTCCTCATCGACCTCACGAGCCTCGCCCCGCCGATCTCGCAGATCGGGGTGGCCGCCTACCCCGAGTCACACCCGCTCATCCCCGACGACGTCACCGTCCAGGCGATGTGGGACAAGCGCGACTACGCCACGCACATCGTCTCGAACCTCTGCTTCGACCCGGGGATCGTCAGCACGTGGCTGGCCCGCGTGCGGGCGCGCGGGATCGAGATGCCCCTCATCCTCGGCATCGCCGGCAAGGTCGAGCTCGCGAAGCTCGCCAAGGTCGCGACGAAGATCGGCGTCGGCGAATCGACGCGGTTCCTGCGCAAGAACACGGCGACGTTCACCCGGATGGCCAAGCCCGGCGGCTACAACCCCCGGAAGTTCCTCGACCGCCTCTCCCCCGTCCTCGCCGACCCGTACATGGGGGTCTCGGGACTGCACATCTACACGTTCAACCAGGTCAAGGACACCGAGGCGTGGCGACGCAGGCAGCTCGAGCTGCTCGGCGACCCCGATCCCGCCTCGGTGACGTCGTAAGCCGGTGAGGTTCTGAATCGGTGAGGTTCTAGTCGTCGACCGCACTTCCGGACGACACGATCGACCGCCTCGGTGCGGGACGACGCCCGCACCTCCCCGCCGAGCCTACCGGTGGCTGACCTTGCGTTTGAGGCTGCGGGACAGCAGCCCCGCCTCGGCGATGAGGAGCTCACCGAACCGGTCGTGGTGCTCGGCGATGCGCATCGTCGGGCCGGAGATGCCGACGGCGGCGATGACCTGGTCATCGGTGCCGAGCACGGGGGCGGCGAGGGCGTCGAGACCCGGCTCGAACTCCTCGTGGACGATCGCGAACCCGCGGTCGCGCACCTCGGCGAGGTCGGCGAGCAGCTCCTTCCGCGATCCGAGCGTGCGCGGGGTGAGGCGTTCGAGACGCCCCGTCGGCACGGGGATCGCGCGGAATGCGAACATCACCTTCCCCAGCGCCGAGGCGTGGGAGGGCACCTTCACATCGACCCAGTTCGTCGCCCCGAGGACGTACGTCGAGTCGACCTGCGCGATCTGGACGACGGCGTTCGAGCTCGGCACGGCGAGGTTGACGGTCTCGCCGGTCTCCTCGCTCAGACGCTGGAGGATGGGGTCGGCGGCGGCGACGAGCGCCTCGACCCGATCGAAGCGGGAGGCGTACGTCGCGAAGAGGGAGCCGCCGCGGAAGTGACCCTCGGCGTTGCGTTCGACGAGGCCGTTGCGCTCGAGCGCGGAGAGCAGGCGGGAGACGGTCGACCGGGCGAGCTCCGTGGCCTCGACCACCTCGGTGAACGAGATCGGGTCGTCGGCCTTGACGACCAGCGACAAGATCTCTGCGGCTCGATCGATCGACTGGGTCCCATTGCTCATACTGCTTCGCTCCGTCGGGGAAAGGGGCGCCGGGCGGTTCTCGACCCTCCGGCGCCATTCACACTACCGCACCCGATTTGGGCCGCAGGTCACGATTGGCACACGGTTGCGTTGCAGGTCACGTGCGGTCTGCGCTGAGTTCCGCGGCGACCGCGGCGGTGTCGTCCCCGATCTGCGGAGCGCGCCGAGGCGGCTCCGGGGCACTCGTGCCACCGAACCTCGGGGCGGGGCTGGGCTGGTCGACACCGGCGGCATCAGTTGCGAAGAGACCGCGGGCCCGGTTGTGCTCGTCGTGCTTCGCCTCGGCCATCGTCAGCACGGGTTCGACGCACGCGTCGACACCGGTGAAGAGGTCGTCGAGCTCGGCGAGGCTGCGGGCGGCGATCGCTGGGGCGATGAGGGCGCGCAGGGCCGGCCAGTGCTGCGGGTTCCAGTGGTCGAGGGTGCCCAGCGGCTCGGGGAGATCGTCCTCGAGGTCGAGCGCGCGGACGAACGCGGCGAAGAACGGCGGCTCGATGCAGGCGACGGAGAGGTGTCTGCCGTCGGCAGTCGGGTAGACGTCGTAGAACGGCGCCCCGGAGTCGAGGAGGTTGCGGCCGCGGGCGTCGTGGCGCCAGATGCCCATCGCGGCGAACCCGTGCATCATCGCGTAGAGGAGGTTGGCGCCGTCGACCATCGCGGCGTCGACGACGGTGCCCTCGCCGGTGGCGCGGGCATGCGTGAGGCCGGCGAGCACGCCGACGACGAGGAGCATGCCCCCTCCCCCGAAGTCGCCGAGGAGATTGGCCGGGAACTGCGGCGGTCCGTCGGCGCGGCCGAGTTGGGCGAGGAGTCCCGTCGAGGCGATGTAGCCGAGGTCGTGGCCGGCCTTCTGGGCCTTCGGGCCGTCCTGTCCGTAGCCGGTGATCCGCCCGTAGACGAGGGCGGGGTTGAGAGCGCGCAGGTCGTCGGGCCCGAGGCCGAGGCGCTCGGCAGCGCCGGGCCGGAAGCCCTCGACGACGATGTCGCTGCCGGCGGCGATCGCCTTGGCCAGCGCGATGCCCTCGGCGGTCTTGAAGTCCGCGGTCACCGAGCGCTTGCCCCGGTCGAGGACGGGATTCATCGGCTGACCGATGCTCGTCGGCGGGTCGAGGCGGATCACCTCGGCGCCGAGGTCGGCGAGCATCATCGTCGCGAACGGACCCGGTCCGATACCGCCGAGGTCGAGGACGCGCACCCCGGCGAGCATGCCGGGGGACGGGGTGGTGGGGGCAGGGTTTGTGCCGTATGAGGTCGCGGGGGCACGGTTCGCGTCATTGTCGTCGGCGCTCGCCGAGCCTGCTCCTGCGCTCGACGGGCCCGCTCCTGGTGGCATCTCCATTGATCTCCCTTTCGTCGATTTCACCTTCGCCGACAGATCCTGATTTACTGTAGAACGTTCGATCAGTTTCGACAATGACGCACAGCGGCGGAATCGTCGTTGCCGACAGGCGAAGTAATCGTCGTTGCCGACACGCGAAGTGTCGTGCCCGACAGGAACGGAAGGGGTGGCCGTGAGGACGTTCGAGTACTCTCCCGAGGTGCGGTGGTCCGATCAGGATCTGCTCGGCCACGTCAACAATGCCCGGATGATCACACTCATCGAGGAGTGCCGGGTCCGCTGGATGCACCACGTCAGGGCATCGCACATCACCTCGGGCGGACTGCTCGTCGCCCACCAGTCGATCGACTACCTCGTGCCCGTCATGTACGGCCCGGAGCTCAAGCTCACCGCCGTGGTCAAGAAGATCGGAAACTCGTCGTTCACGATCAGCACCCGCGGCGACCAGAGCGGACGGAAGGTCTTCGACTCCGACGTCGTCCTCGTCCACATCGACCGCGAGACCGGCCGGCCCACTCCCCTCACCGACGAGGTCCGCGCCGTCTTCGAGCCCTACCTCGCGGAGTAGGGCAGCGGCTTCGCTGCACTTGCGCGGGCGGGGCAGGGTTGCGGCTGCGCGGTACAGAGTTGCAGGTGCGGGGAGCTGCAGCGCGGCTGCGCGGAGCGGCGGCCCTGCGGGGCAACGCGGAACGGCGGCGATCGCGCGGAACGGCGGCCCTGCGGGGCAACGCGGAATGGCGGCCTTGCGGAGCATTGCCGCGCCCGCGCGAATCAGCGGGCCAGAACTGCCACGAGGGACCGATGCGCTCGGCCCTCGACGAGCCGACGCGACGCACCGCGAGCAGAGTGAACACGAGCAGGGCAGCTGAATCGAGTGCGGGCCTTCGGCCGACGCATTGAGGGATCCCTGCTCAGGAGGAATCCGCTGCCCCTGCTCGCTCCCGCTCGCACTCTCATCAGGCTCGCCTAAGAGGCCTCACAATCACGGCACAGCCCCCGGATCGGCTCGCACGCTGCCACGTTCTCACGGCGCCACACACGATCGCTGAGCACACCTTCACAGCACCTCACGACGATGATTTTCGCGCCTGAAAATCACTGAGCACAACGAAACGAATGAATCTTCCGTTCGAACGAGTTTCGAACTACCCATTGACATCGGATGTGACGTGAACTACACTATTGTCATCAGCCACGCTGACGTGGGAAGACAGGTGAAACCCAGTGACCGACACAATCGCATCCGCTCCTTCCGGGGACACGCCTGGCCCTCTTCCGGCCCGTGTCGACATCGACGCCTCCTCCCCCTACGCCGCGGCCTTCACCGTCTACGCCGCCAGCGACCAGGCCCAACTCGCCGCGCTCGAGACCACCGCCAGCCTCTTCCTCACCGACACGATCACCCACCTCAATCTCCTCAATCCCCGTCCCGGCACCCCCTACGAACACGCCGCCTTCACCGAGACCGTCCGCCGCTTCGCCCGAGCTCAGGGCTGCACTGCCGACTGGGTCACCGACGACGAGACCGACAGCGACGCTGACACCGGTGACGGAGAAGCCGCTCTCGGTGGTGGCGATGATGCTCCCGGTGGTCGGAACGATGCTGCCGGTGGCACCGGCGTCCTCAGCACTGACGACCGTCCCGCAACCGGTGTACCCTCCGCTGCCGGCGCACCACCTTCTCCCGATGCGCCCGCGACAACCGACCCCGATAGCGCGGGCAAGGTCGGCACCGACTCGCAGGCCAGTTCGGCAGACGACTCCACCCCGGACCCGCAGGCCCAGGAGCCCACGTCACCAGCGCTGCCCGGATTTCCCCGCTTCGCCCCCGACCGCACCTTCAACGCCTGGGTCCACACCTACTCCCACGCCGAAGACATCGCCGAACTCACCGCTATCCGCGGCACCACCATCGCGCACACCTACAGCCACGTCACCGACGCCATGACCCTCATCCACGGCCTCCCGAAATTCCACGCTCGTTGCCAAGCCGGAGACTTCACCATCGAGCACGCCCTGGCAGCGACCCGCCTCTGCGGCAACGTCGCCTTCCGCCACCTGCCCCTCATCGACGACTACCTGTGCCACCGCCGCCCCGACGTGACCATCCAAACTTTCAGGAAGTCACTGTCCCTGAAGATCAACGTCATCGAACCGGCAGACGACCGCACCCAGACCGCCCATCAGCGCCGACGAGTGTCACTGACCACCCACGACGACGGCACCGCATGCCTGATGCTCACCGGATCCGCCCTCGAACTCCACGCCTGCTACCTGCGCATCGAAGCCTTCGCCAAAGCCATCCGCGCCGGCAACACCACCGCATTCGCCGACCAACTGCCTGAAGACTCCGTCATCGAGGACGTCCGCAGCATCGATGCCCTCATGTTCGACATCCTCACCAGCACCACCCCGCGCCTGAACCTGACCATCCGCGCCCACGACACCGACACCGGAGCCACCGCGGACCGCAGCATTCCTCTCGACCTCGACACCGCCGCCACGATGGACGACATCGCCACCGCCATCACCGCTGCCGCCGACGCAGCAGGCCTGCCCCACCACGAGGTTCCTCCCGGCAACGCCGGCCCGACAGACGACACCACCGCCGAGGCGGTCGCCGCCGCCACTGAGACAGCACCCACCGAGGATGCCGAAGTCGGTTTGAGTCATTCGGACGATCATGCCACGGCATCAGCACCAAAAATCTCCGCGATAGCTGGCCACGACGGCAACACATCCGACGAAGAGTCGCCACCGCCGCCGCGGTCACCGAGTGCCGCGCTGCGGGCGGCTCTGACCCGCATCACCGACGCCGGACTCGACGACCAGGGCCGATCTCTGTTCTCCCTCACCCTCGAAGCGCCCACCAGCCCCTACTGGATGGCCATGCAAGCACGCATGCTCATCTCCGTGCCCTGCACCACCCTCTCCGGCCACAGCAATCTGCCCGGCACCCTGCCCGACGGCACCCCTCTGCCCGCTGACCAAGCCCGACTCATCGCCGGGACCTGCCGTACCTGGACCAGAATCCTCACCGATCCCGCCACCGGCACCCCCATCAACGCGAAAGCCAAGACGTACCACATCCCCACACCCGTGAGAACGACGCTGGCCGCGCAATGGCAATGGTGCACTGTGCCCGGATGCCGTCGCCGTGCCGCGACCGCGGAAATCGACCACATCGACCCGTTCAATCACGACAACCCGGACGACGGTGGCCTGACCGTCTTCGGCAATCTCCACCCCCTCTGCAAACAGCACCACCAGCAGAAGACCGACCGGCTCCTCACCGTGCAAATGAGCACCCCGGGGATCGCCGAGTACACATTCGCCCACGGCACCCGCGTCACCGCACGCCCAGGGGACAACCCTGTCAACGTCGAGAACGCACGCCTCATCAACACCCTCACCAGCAGCACCGGCACCACCAGCAGCGCCAGCGATCACCCCGTCACTGTCAGCCGCCCCGATGTTTCCGACACGAACAGCCTCGCCGGAGACCCGGACGACCCATTCACAAGCAGTCCCGGCATGAGCAGTCCCGGCATGAGCAGTCCCGGCGTGAGCAACCTCGATGACGATCTCGATGTTCCCGGCATCCCACCACTGGTCGTTGACCCACCAGATTCAACGCCGCCCCATGGCGAAGTGCGCACCGGACCCGAATGCCCAGGGCCGGCAGGTGGCGAGGACGGGACCCCGGGGTGGATGCCACGAGCAGGCGGCATCCGATGGAAGAACCCCGCGAAACAGGAATGGGTCTGGGACAACGGCGAACCCCCACCCTTCTGAACCGCTGCCTCGAATCTGGTTCACCCCGAACATGGCCGAATCATTCATGCCCAGCCAGGCGCCTCGGCCCTAGCGTTGTCGGTATGAAACTCGACGCCATCTCCATCGTGACAGCAGACATGGCCAAGGCACTGGCCTTCTATCAGGCTCTCGGCCTCAACCTCGTCGACGGAAGTTCGGAAGCACCGCACTCCGAGCTCTCGACTGGCGGCCTCCGTGTCCTCCTCGACACCGAAGAGGTCATGCTCGGAATCGACCCCCAGTGGACGTGGCCCACCGGCGGCCACAAGATGTCACTCGCCTTCGACTGCTCCACCGCCGAGGCCGTCGATGCGACATTCGCCCAGCTCACCGAGGGCAGCGACGACGGCGACCCGGTGGCCGCAGTCGTCAAGGAACCCTGGGACGCCTTCTGGGGACAGCGCTACGCCGTGATCTCCGACCCCGACGGGAACACCATCGACCTCTTCGCAGCGCAGAACTGAATCCCACGCACTGACCTGAACTCAGGCTCTCACCGACCCAGCAGCGAGCGCTCATCCCGCCAGAAGTGGGAGGCATCGGCATAACCGGCACGGACCGCCGCGCTCGTGCGCGTGTGGCCCGCATCCAGGAGTTCGCGGGCAGTCCTCCACCGCAGGATCTTCGCGAGATGCTTCGGCCCATACCCGAACCACGCTCCTGAGAGCCGCCGCAGCTGCCGCGGGGAATAGGCGAAGTCGGCGGCCACCTCGGCGATCGTCGATGCCGGCGCCTCCGGAGAGAAAGCGAGGGCAGTCGCCAAGTCGAGCGGGCGCCGATCGATCTCCGTGCCGCGGACGAGTGCTTCGCCTAGTCGGACGAGCCTCTCCACGCTCTCTCCGAACACCGCAGCCTGCGTGCCCCCGTCGCCACCCGGCAACCCGCGGTCATTCCAGAGACCTGACGCACCGTCGACCCACGTTCGAGCCACCTCGGCGAGAGTGCTCGACGTGGGCGCGGCGGACATCATCGGACCGGTACCGCGCGATCCCGATGTCAACGGCCTCAGACGGACGACGTCTCCGAGCGGGGTGACGCGGTCAGCGAGTTCCGCGGCCGAAATCGTCAGCAGCTGCGGCAGAACGCCGGAATCGAAGCGCAGACCAACCGCGGGGTTCCGCGCAGGAGCAATTCGGCGAGCGGTGGAATCTGCACCTGCGATGACGATTCCGGAGTCGAGGGCGATGAGATCCATGCACCCATCGGGGACGATGACATCGGCCGTGACGCCGTCCTCGCCATGGTCCGACGCCGTTGTCCCGGTCGCCGTTGTCCCGTTCTCCGCCACCGATCGGTCAATCCCATCGGACAACAAAGGACGCCTTCCCACATCAGGGCCGGACACCCACAGCACCGCACGGAGTCGCGGGATCCTCACCTCGCGATACATGCCAGCTCGTCTCGGTGCACGGCGCCCCGACTTCCTCAGTCCTCAGCTTCGAACGGTATTCTGATTGGGATCAAAGATTCCGGATCAGATGACAGAATCTTGATCCGATCACAGACCTGCCGCCAGGCTACCGGGTCGCCCTCGACACAGGAAGGAACGATGGCAGCTGCATCATCGTCGCCGGTCTCGGCGCGTCGGCAGGCCCGCCACGTCACCGTTTTCCTCGATGTCGACGGAGTGCTCAACTCCTACCCCGTGCCGGCGCTGCGCCTCATGACCGAAGGGCGCAAGAAGCTCCAGGCGTGGGACTACGAACTCCACTACCGACCGTCGGTCATCGCCTTCTTCGATCGCCTCGTCGAGACCCATGAGGTCGACATCGTCTGGCTCTCGACGTGGTCGCAGCGCTGCAAGACCGAGCTCGAACCGAAGTTCGGGATGCGCAACTCCTTCGACGTCATCGAGATGCCCGACGACACCCACAACCGCTACGCCAACGACCCGCAGCTGTGGTGGAAGGCGCGGGCGATGGAGGACTGGCTCGACACCCACGAACCGCAGAAGGCCGTGTGGGTCGACGACGATCTCGCCGCCCCGACGACACGGCGGTACTTCGTCGACCGCTACTCCTCCGACCGCCTGAAGATCATCGCCCCCGAGTTCGCCCAAGGGCTCACCCGCGCCCACCTCAAGGAGATCAAGGACTTCGCGCACCCCCGCACGCAGCCGATCGTCCGCGAGGACTCGAACATCCGCGAGGACCAGAGCGACAACGACACTGCCGCAGAGGCGGACGCTCCCTCCCGCGGCGATGCCCCCACCGATTCCGCCGCGAAAGAGGAATCATGACGCGCATCGGACTGCTCGACTCAGGTCTCGGGCTCCTCGGAACCGCCGACGCTCTCTTCAGCCTCGCCCCGCAGGCCGACCTCGTCCTCGCCATGGACCCCGATTTCACCCCCTACGGCAGCCTCAGCGCGCAGACCCTCGAAGAGCGGGCCCTCGCCTCGGCGGCGGTGCTCGCCGACTGGGAACCCGACGCGATCGTCATCGCCTGCAACACCGCCTCGGTGCAGGCCCTCGACGCGGTCCGGGCCCGTTACGAACCGACGATTCCCGTCATCGGAACCGTGCCCGCCGTGAAGATGGCGGCCGGCACCGGCGAGGACTTCGCCATCTGGGCGACCCCGGCAACGACCGGCAGCGCCTATCAGCAGGACCTCATCGACTCCTTCGCCGGCGACCTCACGGTGGCGAAGATCGCCTGCCCCGGACTCGCCGAGGCGATCAACGACGCGGACATGCCGACGATCGACGCCGCCATCGACGCGGCTCTGGCCCAGATGGACCCCGGCACCGAGGCGATCGTCCTCGGGTGCACGCACTACGGACTCGTCGCCGACCGGATCATGGCCGCCCGCGCCGGCATCACCCTCTTCGACTCCCCCGTGCCCGTGGCCAAGCAGACGCTGCGCCGCCTCGGCGTCGAGACCGCCACGGCACAGATCCCCATCGTGACCGCCGACGGTCAGGTGGGAGCGGAACCCGAGGTCCGCCTCGGCGAGATCATCGCGACCTATGCCTCGGGACGGCGCATCCGCCTCCCCGAGTCCCTGGCCGCCTACCCAGCAGGGCGTCGTCTCCTCGCCCGCGAAGCCGCTGCCTGACTCCGCCCCCGCTGCCTGACTCCGCACCTCTGCGTGAGCGGCGGATTCACGTCACCGCCGAATCTTCACACCTGTCGACAATCCGCCGGGCATTGTAGATGAGATGGGTTCATCTGACCAGAGCGGTGCTACCGTTGAAAGGACCAGCAAGCGTCGCAAGGGGGCGATGACGATGTTGTTCCTCTACATCCTTCTCGGACTGGTCGCCGTCGGAGCCATCACGCTCGGCAACAGCCTCAAGATCGTCAAACAGTACGAACGCGGCGTGGTCTTCCGCTTCGGCCGCGTCACCAGCGATGCGCGGGATCCCGGGCTCACCGCGATCATCCCGTTCGTCGATCACCTGCAGAAAGTCAGCCTGCAGATCATCACGATGCCGATCCCCGCACAGGACGGCATCACCCGCGACAACGTCACCGTCCGCGTCGACGCCGTCATCTACTTCAAAGTGGTCGACCCGCGCCGCGCGATCGTCGACGTCGAGGACTACCGGCTCGCCGTCGGTCAGGTCGCCCAGACCTCGCTGCGGTCGATCATCGGCCAGAGCGAACTCGACGACCTGCTGACGAACCGCGAACGCCTCAACCAGGGTCTGGCGATCATGATCGACAGCCCCGCCGTCGACTGGGGCATCCACATCGATCGCGTCGAGATCAAGGACGTCGCCCTGCCCGAGGCGATGAAGCGCTCGATGTCCCGGCAGGCCGAAGCCGAACGCGAACGCCGCTCGCGCATCATCGTCGCCGACGGCGAACTCCAGGCGTCGAACAAACTCGCCCAGGCCGCGAGCGCGATGTCGGAAACGCCCTCAGCCCTCCAGCTGCGGCTCCTGCAGACGATCGTCGAAGTCGCCTCCGAGCGGAACTCGACACTCGTCCTGCCGTTCCCCGTCGAACTGCTCCGCTTCCTCGAATCGAACTCACCGAGGCCGGCGGACCGTCAGAGCCGTGCCGCCGACAGCGCGGACGGCTCGGACCACTCGGCTGACTCAGACGCACCGGTCGCTGAGCGCGTCCGTGAGGCGATCGACACCGCAGCGGGTGACCATGACCGGCTCACCGGGCTGACCGGCACCCGCGACATCACCATCGCCGAGTTCATGAAGACGACCGGCTACTCCCTCGAGGAGCTCGACAGCATGGTCCGCGCACTGTCGCAGTCGGTGCGCTCCGACGCCGGCGACGAGGACGGGCAGGATCACGAGGCACAGAGCGCAGACGAGCCGACCGCCTCGGCGGACACACCTGCACCTCCCGCCCAGGCACCGTGCTTCGGACCGGCCGTCGGCTCCGAACCCACACCGCCGCCCGTCGTCGGCTGGGACTCGGTGACGAGGGACCACCGCCAGCCGACGTGACCGAGACCGTCCCGGATTCCCAGCGTTCAGACTCCTTCCATCCCCGCTGACTACGCTTGGTCCATGGACCTCAAACGCACCGGAACCGCCGTCATCGTCAATGGCGTCATCGCCCTCGCCGTCGGAGTCCTCATGATGGTCTGGCCCGGCGCGACCGCCGAGGTGGTCGCCCGGATCTTCGCCTGCTGGGTCGCGCTCATCGCGATCACCTCGCTCGTCCTCGCCCCGCGCGGCACCCGCGGCGGCGGTCGCATCCTGCGGACGATCCTCATGCTCGCCTTCGCCGTCATCGTCTTCCTCGCCCCGATGCTCTTCGCCGCCGTCGTCACCGTCCTCGCGGGCCTGACGATCATCGCCGTGAGCACCTTCGGCATCGGCATCTCCGTCTTCGTGCGCCAGCTCGGCGTGCGTGCGTGGTGGCTGCTGACGATCATCAGCGTCGTCGGCATCGTCATCGGCGGCTTCTTCCTCTTCGCCCCCGAGGCCGGCATCGCCGCCCTCGTCGTCACCCTCTCGATCTTCATCGCCCTCGTCGGCATCGCCCTCGTCTGGCTCGGCTGGCGCCTGCGGAAACTCGAAGCCCGCATCGCCGCCGACCCGCACATCAACCGCCGAGGCGACGGCGGCGGAGAGATCATCAGCGGCGAAGTCATCGAATGACTCCCTCAGCGACAGGACCCTCACCGATGTCGGACATCCAGCAGCTCGCCCCGTTCCTCATGTTCCAGAACGGCCGCGCCGAGGAGGCCCTGAACTTCTACATCGACCTCTTCGGCGGTGAGCTCCTCATGATCGACCGGTACGGGCCGGAGACTCCCGGCATGGCCGGCAAGGTGCGGCTCGCGCGGTTCGCGATCGCCGACGAGCAGATCGCCATCATCGACAGCTCGGTCCGGCACGGCTTCGACTTCACCCCGTCGACGTCCCTGTTCTACCGCGTGACCTCGCAGACCGAGCTCGACCGACTGTGGACCGGCCTCCTCGGCGAGGAGGGGCGCGCGCTCATGCCGCTCGGGGACTACGGATTCGGGCCCTTCGGGTGGCTCAACGACCGGTACGGGGTGTCGTGGCAGCTCAACCTCGTCGCACCGGATCCGGACGCCGACGGCCGCGAGGCCGGTACCGGTCCCGACGCTGCGGAATGATCGCGACCGCCGGCCACCTCGGCGATCACCCTGGCCCCCGTGCGCGGACCTGTGCTAGCTTGATGACCATGGGTACATTGATTCGCTGCGCAGTGACTGCGTCCGGCATCGCCTACATCCGTGACCGCCGCGCCTGACAGCGCGCACGTTCCTCACCTCCTCCGGTCGTTCGACCGAGTCCGCCGCTGAGCCCGGCTCAGGGCCCGACTCCCCGCCGACCTCGCCGAGGCGGTCCCTCGTGACTGTCCCCGACAGCCACACCGTCAGGAACTCCCGATCCATCGGATCGGTTCGTCACCGATAACGCTGCTGCGCGCTGTCCTCCCGGAAGACCATCGGCATCCGGGCCTCCGCTGAACCGCTGTCACCAGCGACGACGCAGCGCGCAGCCTTGGGTGCTCTCCATTCCACTTCTGGAGCGCCACATCATGCGACCCCATTCCCAGGCAGGCGGCCGACACGAACTCGGCCAGAACTTCCTGCATTCACGCCAGACCATCGCCACGATCGCGGGCCTCGCCCGGGCCACCAGCGGTTCGATCCTCGAGATCGGACCCGGGGCCGGAGCGGTCACTGCGGAGCTCGACCGGCTCGGCCGACCGCTCACGCTCGTGGAGATCGACGAAACGAGGATTGAGACCCTTGCCCACCGTTTCCCCCGCGCCCGCGTCAGGCACGCCGATGCTCTGAGCACCGACCTCGACGCCGAGGTGGTCGTCGGCAACCTGCCCTTCCACCTCACGACGCCCATCCTCCGGCGCCTGCTCCGTGCCCGCACGTGGCAGTCGGCGATCCTGCTCACGCAGTGGGAGGTCGCGCGCAAGCGCGCCGGGATCGGCGGATCGACGATGATGACCGCGCAGTGGAGTCCGTGGTTCGACTTCCGCCTCATCACCCGCGTGCCCGCGCACGCGTTCACCCCCAGACCGAGCGTCGACGGCGGCCTGCTCACCGTCGAACGCCTCGCGACCGGACTGGTCCCGCACCGGGATCGGGCCTCCTACCAGCAGTTCGTCCGAGCGGCCTTCACCGGTCGCGGACGCGGAATGAAAGGGATCCTCACGCACATGAAGCTCACCGATCGACCCCACCTGCAATCGACCATGGACCGCAACGACATCAGAGGAGACGCCTTGCCACGCGAACTCACCCCCGCACAGTGGGCCGGACTCTATACGGCGCTGGCCGCTGACAGGACCACCACGCCGACGACGGCACAAGGAAAGGAAGAGACAATGCAGAAGAAGAACGGCAGCGGAGCGAAGAAGCCCGCAGACCAGAAATCCCTCGCCGAGGCGGTCGCGGAGTCCGCCCCGATCACCGGATCCCAGCCGGTGATCACCGGGGAGATGCCCATTGTCGGCGCCGAGGCGCCGGCTCGGCTCGAGGCTCCGATCCCCGGTGCCGACAACTCGGCGAAGAGCCATGACAAGGCTCATCTCCAGGCCGAGCGCGGCTACATGCCCCAGCACGGCAAGAGGTCCCAGCCGCAGCCGCGCTGGAACCTGCCGCGCCGCCAGGGGTGAGCCGACCCTGCGGGTCCATCCGGATCGGGTGGACCCGCAGGGCTGTTCCGCCCTCACAGCAGCCTGATGTTGTCCTTCGCCTCGTCCCACAGCTCGGGGATCTCCCCGCGGAGGGCCCGCTTGAAGACGCTGAGAGTGAACTTGCCGACGAGGTCAGCGTTGATGGTCGACGGCAGGGCGAGCGCGCGCTTGTCGACGACGACATCGACGACGACCGGTCCGTCCTTGTGGGCGAGCGCCTCGGCGATCTGGTCGCGCAGGCGCGCGGGGTCCTCGCAGCGGATGCCCTTGACGCCGAATCCCTCGGCGATCGCCGCATAGTTCGCGGCCGGGAACTCGGTGCCCCAGGGTCGGAACCCGGCCTCCTGCTGTTCGATGTTGACGAAGTCGAGCTCCTCGTTGTTGAGGATGACGTGGACGATCGGCGACCTGTGCTGGCGCTCGGTGAGCAGGTCGCCGAGGCCGAGCATCGAGAACCCGCCGTCCCCGCAGAGGGCGACGACCTGCCGTCCGGGCAGCGCCTTGGTCGCCCCGAACGCATACGGCGAGGCGTCGGCCATCGACGCCCATGAGTACGACCCGAACTGGAACCGATCACCGCCGAAGCTCATCTGGTGGGCGACCCAGATCACCGAGGTGCCGGTGTCGGCGGTGACGATCGCATCGTCGTCGAGGAGGTCGTCGAGCACGGACGCGAGGTATTCGGGTCGGATCGGCGAGCGCTTCTCGCCCCCGTCGACGTAGTGGCGCAGGCGCTTCCGCCAGCTCTCGGTGACGTGCTGTGCGGTGCGGAGGAACTCGTCGTTTCGCTTCGGCTCGATGAGCGGGAGGAGCTTCTCGAGGAAGACGCCGACGTCGGCGGGGATCGCCAGCTCGAGTGCCACTCGACGACCCAGGTGGGAGGGGGTGTTGTCGACCTGGACGATCGCCGCGTGACCGCGGTCGAGGAAGTCGGGGAACGGGAAGTCGGCCCCGAGCATGAGCATGACATCGGCGTGCTTGATGCAGTCGGCCGCCGCCCCGTATCCGAGCAGGCCGGTCATGCCGACGGCGTTGGGATTGTCGGCCTCGAGCCAGTTCTTGCCCTTGAGCGTGAAGCCGACGGGCGCCTTGGCCTTGTCGGAGAGCTGCTTGACGAGGTCGACGGCCCCGGCCGTGCCGTTGCCGCCGAAGAGGAAGACCCGGTCGTGGCCGTTGATGAGATCGGCGACGGCCTGGACGTCCTCGTCGTGCGGGGTGAGGACAGAACCGCGGGAAGAGGCGTAGACCGCGGGCTCTGCGAGCGGCGACTTCGCATGGGCGACGTCACCGGGCAGGGCGATGACCGTGGGACCGTGCTCCTCGGTGGCGACGGTGATCGCCTGCTGGAAGACCGCGCGCGCCTGGGTCGGGTTGACGACGCGACCGGTGTAGAGCGAGGCCGTGCGGAACAGGTCGTACGGACTGACCTCCTCGATCGCCTCGGTGTCGATGATGTTCGTCTCGACGTCACCGGCGATCGCGATGACCGGGGCCATCTCATGGAAGGCGTCGAGCAGGCCGTTGAGGAGGTGGGTGACACCGGGGCCTGCCGTGCCGCAGACGACGACGGGACCGTCACTGAGCTGGGCGTCCGCCGAGGCGGCGAACGTGCCCCACTCCTCGTGTCGGACGTGGATGAACTCGATCTCCGGGTGTCGGGCGAGTGCATCGATCGTCGGATTGAGTGCGTCCCCGACGATTCCGTAGCATCGCTTCACGCCGGCCTGGATGAGCATGTGCCATAGGTCGTCAGCCACTGTTCGCGCCATGATCTGTCCCTCACTTTCGACGTTGTCTTCGAGCCTAGTCCTGATTTTCGAACTTCTGAAGAGGGTTGTCGGTGAGTGACCTGACCGTGACAGTGGGGTGGGATAGCATCGGTATCACGTTCGCGAGCTGTGGCCAACGGTACCTGGCCGGCCACACGGCAACCCGTCATCGACCGGGTGCCCCAGGGGAAGAACGGGCCCGCGCCGCACGGCAGGGCAAGACTCGATCCGGGTGGCCCGTCACCCGAGAAAGGCCGCACAATGCTGCCAGAACGCCATGACATGTGGACCGACTTCTCCCCGCAGGACGCTCTGCACTGGTGCCGAGTCCTCATTCGCCATTCGCCTGATCCTCGTCCGGCGGGGATCAAAGCGGTGATGTGGACGACTCTCGAAGAGGGTCGACCCCTGGGAGTTCCCGCGTGGGTGACAGTTGCGACCGCCGCTCGAGACGACGGATTCACGCCGGTCCTCTACGAATCGCTGTTCCGAACCTTCACATCGATCGAGGCCAGCGCGTTCACGTCGCACCCGCACCGTCGCCAGGTCACGCACCCACGATCTTTGCCGGGCACTCCGTATGAGTCAGTGCTGTGGCAGCCGTGGCCGCGGCTCGTCCTCGACGAAGAGTTCTCTCCGCGGGATGCCACGACTCTGTGTCTGCTCTATGGGGAGCGGCTGTTCCCTCACCGCAGGGGCTGATCGCCGCCATACCTTCCGCAGTGCCTCGGCGCCGTCTTCGAGTACGTGCCGGAATCCTGAGGGGGCGCGCTCAGGCCAGATACACCGCCGAGGCGGCGGCTGCGTCGATGACGGAGGTGCCGGCGGCGCCGATGACGGCGATCTCGACCGTCCCGCCCGCGGCCGCGCGTCTGACGACGACGGTCGAGCCGGGGCGCACGCGCGCCTCGGCGAGGGTCGCGAGCACCTCGGGGTCGGCGTCGGAGACCCGCAGGACCTCGTACGACCCGGGGACCGCCTCGGCGAGGAGAAGCGAGGAGTCATGGCACTGCACAGCCCCATCGGATCCCGGGATCGGATCGCCGTGGGGGTCCGCGGTGGGGTGGCCGAGGAACGCATCGATCCGGTCGATGAGCAGGTCCGATGCCGCATGCTCGAGCGCCTCCGCCTCATCGTGGACCTCGTCCCAGCTGTAGCCGAGCGACTCGACGAGGAACGTCTCGATGAGTCGGTGCCGGCGCACCATCGCCACCGCGATCTCCTCCCCCGCCGCCGTCAGCTCCGGTGGCCGGTAGGGCACCCGGTTGACGAGGCCGAGGTCGTCGAGGCGCTTGAGCACCTCGGTGACGTTGGCCTTCGTCGTCCCGAAGCGCTGCGCGAGCTCGGTCGCGGTCATCGGATCCCCGCCCCATTCGCGTGCCGACCAGATCGCCTTGAGATAGTCCTGGCTGACCTCCGACACTTCCCCTGCGCGCATGTCGTCAGCGTAGCGGATCGCCGGGACGCATCCCGACCACGGTGAAGACGTTGGCGACGGCGCGTTCGACGCCGCGGCACGTGAGGAAGTGCGGGTCCGACCGGGACACCGTGATGTCGACGTCGACGTTCGCCGAGGCGGTCCGCCGATCGATGACCCGCACCGTCCACACCCCGTCGGCCGAGTCGACGCCGCCGATCCCGTAGGCGAAGCGTCCGGCCGGGCCCCGTTCCTTGAGCACCGCGGCGACGGCGACCTGTTCGAGCGAGTTGAGATCCGTGTAGCCGCGCAGGTGGAAGCCGTCGATCTCATCGGCGAGGTGCCCGGCGATGACGTCGACCGCGGTGTCCTCATCGAGATCCCCGTAGTAGACGCCGTCGGGCACGACGAGGATGTTCGCCGCGAACCGATCCCCGCCGACGTGGGTGCACTCCCACACGAGATCCGGCCACCGCTCTGCGAGCACGGCGGCCACGGGTCGCCCACGCACCGCACAGCAGACATCGTGCTGCCCATGGGCGCAGACGAGGACGACCGGCGGCAGCAATCCCGTCTCGGACTGTGAGGTCTCGGACTGCAAGGTCTCGGACTGCGCGGCACAGGCCTCGAGTGCCTCGACGATCGCGAGGAGGTCGGAGTCGTCCTCCCACTCTCCCCACATCTGGTGGAGGCGGCCGGGACCCTCGAGGTGCATGACACCCCAGACACCCGGCCCACCGCGGGTGCGCCGTCCGGGTCGGCGGATGAGGAGGATGCGGGCGCGCAGGGACTGTGCGGCATAGAAGACCTCGGACCGCACGCGCCAGTCGATGTCGAGGCCCTCGAAGCCGTTGATCGGCCAGCCGCCTCGGTGTTCGATGAGCACCCAGTACGTCCCCCGCGGGGCCGTGCCCACGATGCTGTCGCCGCGGTCACGGGCGGCGTTCGAGCAGCGGAAGCCCCGGACCTCGCTCATCGTCACCTCAACCCCAGTGCTCAGCCGAGCGCGGGCACGAGCGCACCGGCAGCGAGCAGCCGCTCCGCCAACGGCCGACCGATGTCGGCGACCGACGCCGGATCGCCGTCGAGGAGGGTGCGGACGACGGGCAGCTCGGCGTCGCTGAAGTCGAACCAGCCGATCCGGGTGCGCAGGCGGTTCCCCTCGAGGGTGGCATCGAGGCCGGCGCGCAGCGTGAGCGGCGACGCGTCGTCGAGGTCTCGCATCGCCGCATGCTGGGCGAGGGGACCCAGGGGCGCGGGGCGGGCCTGCGACCGACTGATCCGGTCGATGCTCGGACCGGGGTCAGCCGCGGTGAGCGCGGAGACCATTGCCTGGCGGATCGCCTCGAGGACCTCGGGGCTCGGGTGGCTCTCCCCGAGCGGCAGACTCGCCCGCATCGCGGGATCGTCCTGGAGCTGGGCGAGCGCCGCCTGCGCGAGCTGTTCGGCGACCCCGTACCGCGTCCAGTTGTGGATGCCGAGGGTGAGGTGGATGGAGACCTCGCCCTGGGCGGTGGCGGCATGGAGCCAGCCGCGCGGCAGGTAGAGGGCGTCACCGGGTTCGAGCACGGCGTCGATGACCGGGTCGGTCTGCGCCGCCCGGCCCACGGCCTCGCGTCGGTCGGTCCACGGCTGGTCGCGCAGCGGCGCATCGAAGACGGGCGCGTGGATGACCCACCGTTTGGTGCCCTCGATCTGGAGGACGAAGACGTCGTGGACGTCGTAGTGGTCGTCGAAGCCCTGGTTCTGCGGCGGGGTGATGTAGGCGTTCGCCTGGACCGGGTTGCCGAGTTCGCGGCTGAGCGCGCTCGAGAACTCGCCGATGGGCTCCCATGTGCGCTGCAGAGCCTGGAGGACGAGGGTCGCTCCGGCATGGAACTGCTTCCACAGCTTCGTGTCGTCGAGCTGGTCGCCGATCGTCGCGCCGACCCCGGCCGGGGAGGTGAAGGACGCCGTCGGCAGGGTCGCGCCGTCCTTGGCGACGCGCAGGAACGGGGAGCGCAGGCCGCGGGCGGAGATGAGCTCGTCGACGGCGCGGGAGGAGAAGAGGTCGGAGAAGTCGGAGACTCCGCGACTGAGCAGCGCCCGCCTGCCCCAGTAGTCCTTGGCGAAGGTCTCGCGCGAGCAGTCGATGAGCCGGGATTCCAGCACCCCGGCGCCTGCAGCGGCGTCGGGGTGCTGGACCTCAGTGGTGGGACTGCTCAAGACCGGTCGGCTCCACCGTCGGCACCGCCGTCGTGGACACCGGGTTCACCCGAGGCTCCGCCGTCGGCCGGACCTTCGGCACCGCCGTCGGCGCCACCGTCCTGGACACCCGGGGTGCCCGAGGCTCCGCCGTCGGCCGGACCCTCGGCGCCACCGTCAGCACCGCCGTCGTGAACGCCAGGCGTGCCCGCGGCACCGCCGTCGGCCGGGCCTTCGGTTTCGTTGGGATCGAAGTTGGATTCCGTCATGATTCCTCCTTGATATCGCATGGCATCGGCGGCACCCGATCGGCACTGAGATCTGGCCGGGAGCGGGCCAGCGTCGTCCCCGGTTGGGACGAGCCGCCTTGCTGACAGGCTACGTGTCAAACCCGCCGTTGTGAACAGGGCGGACAAGGATTTCCGCCGAGTTCACCCAGCCCGGTCCGATGCCGTCTCCGCAGCGCCGAGGCAGTCCGCGCAGCACGAAGACAGTCACCGTCCGGCGAGCTCCTGCGCCTTCTTCTCGATCTCCGGCTCACCGGCGGCGCTGAGGTCGATGACGCCTGCGGCGATGATGTGCTCGTGCAGCGGCTCGTGCCGGTGGGCGAGGAACTTCTCGAAGTCGTCGGCGGCGTTCGAGGTTCCCGTGCCGTGGCCGAGGAGGACGAAGTCGCGTCCCGCCGCGGCCTTGTCGATCTCGGTGACGAGGTCGTCGAAGAACCGGTCGAGGTCCTGCTTGTCGTCACGACCGGTCTTCTTCTCCACCGTGCGCATGTGGTGGCCGCGGGAGTCCGGGTTCTTCTCGTGCTCGTGCTGGTCGACCTCGACATCATGGGCGCTCAGGTCGAAGTCGTAGAAGCGCGCGTCCTCGTCGGTGAGCGTGACGACGAACAGGTGCCCCTCGCCCTCGGTCGATTCGTGGGCGGCGAAGAGGTGACGGGCGCGTTCGACGTCCTCGATGCTCACGAGCCCGTCGTGCTGACGGCGGAAGACGACACGGTGGCCGTTCATGTTCACCGCCAGGCGGTCACCCGACTCCTGCTCGACCCGATCGGCATAGTTCTCCCACATCGTGATGAAGTGCTTCCACTCGATGTCGCGCGGAGCGGGATGGCCGAGGATGGACTCCTTGGTCTTCTGGGGATGATCGCTCATGATGCCTCCTGGGGTGTGATGAGCGCGGGGATCGCGCCTCAGCCCCGACAATAGCCGCTTTTCGCTGTTGCCCCCATCCCCGATTCGCGCGATAGTCGACTGCAAGGGCACCTGCGAGGCGAGGAGGATCCCGTGGACGTCACCGCTCTGCTTCCCCTGCTCGACGCGGGCGACTACACGATCGCCCGCGAGATCCTCCAACGCGGCTTCGCGGTCCTCTTCCTCATCGCCTTCGTCAACGCCTGGAACCAGTTTCCGCCCCTCCTCGGCGAGCACGGCCTCCTCCCCGCGCCGCGCTTCATCGCCCTGACGACGGCACGGCAGGCCCCGAGCCTCTTCCGCTGGAGACGCACTCCGTACTCCGATCGCAACCTCCGCATCGTCTGCGCCGTCGGCATCGTCCTCGCCCTCACCGTCATCGTCGGCCTCCCCCAGGCCGGTCCCGCGTGGGCACCGATTCCCGTGTTCCTCATGATGTGGTGGCTCTACTTCTCGATCTCGGCAATCGGGCAGCGCTTCTACGGCTTCGGCTGGGAGAGCCTGCTCCTCGAGGCGGGGTTCTTCGTCGGGTTCCTCGGCTCCCACGCGGTCGCCCCGCCCCTGCTCATGATCCTCCTGCTGCGGTGGTTCACCGTCCGCGTCGAGTTCGGCGCCGGGATGATCAAGATGCGCGGGGACAGTTCGTGGCGCGACCTCACGGCGATGAACTACCACCATCAGACGCAGCCGATGCCCGGTCCGCTCAGCCGCAGCGCCCACCTCAAACCGACATGGTGGCACAAGGGAGAGACGCTCGGCAGCCACATCGTCCAGCTCATCGCCCCGTGGCTGCTCTTCCTCCCCCAGCCCATCGCCTCGTTCGCCGCGACCGCGATCATCATCACCCAGCTCGCGCTCGTCATCACCGGCAACTACGCGTGGCTCAACTGGGCGACGATCCTGCTCGCGTGCGCGGGCATCAGCGACTCCTTCCTCCGCTGGATCATCGGCGGGCCGTGGCCGGAGTGGGGCATCGACGCCGCCGTCAGCACGATCGCCGAGGCGGCCGGCAGTTCCGCTGCCTACCCGCCGTCCCCGCTGTGGTGGGTGCTCCTCACCACCGCGTTCGTCATCTGGCAGGCCATCCTCAACATCCCGGCGCTGCGCAACCTCTTCTCGCCGCGGCAGCTGATGAACGCGCACTTCAACCGCTGGGGACTCGGCAACGCGTACGGGGCGTTCGGGTCGATGTCGGAGACCCGCCACGAGATCGCCATCGAAGGCACGCTCGACCCCTCGGGCACACACGGGTGGAAGGAATACGTCTTCAAGGGCAAGCCCGGTGACGTCACCCGGCGCGGACCCATCGTCGCGCCCTATCATCTGCGGCTCGACTGGCTCATGTGGTTCGCCGCCCTCGGCGACTACCGGGATTCCTGGTTCCTCGTGCTCCTCGAACGCCTCGCGACCGGAGATCCGCTCATCCGTCGGCTGCTCGGCCCCGACCCGTTCGACGGGGAGGCTCCCGCCCTCATCCGCGCCCGGATGTTCACCTACCGGTATGCGACACGGGAAGAGCGGCGCGCGGCGCGGGCGGCGGGCGAGCCCGTGCCGTGGTGGGTCCGCTCCGACCCGGTGACGATCGTCCGGCCCGTATCGCTGCGCGACCGCTGACTCCCCGCGGGGTCGCTGACTCCCTGCGGGGCCGCCAATGTACCTCCGCCGAGGCGGGCCTCAGGTGCGGTGCCCGGCTCCTCGACCTAGTCGATGCCGGCGACGAGGAGGGCGATGAGGACGACGTTGAGGACGATGATGAGGCTCGCGGCGGCGAGCGCGGCGACCGTGATCGCCCGCCCGTTGGCGAACTCGCCCATGACCGTGCGCATCCTCGTCAGCCGCACGAGCGGGACCATCGCGAAGGGGATCCCGAGGCTGAGGACGACCTGGCTGAGCACGAGCGCCCACGTCGGGTCGACGCCGATCGCGAGGACGGCGAGGGCCGGGAGCATCGTCACCGCCCGCTGCCACACGATCGGCACGTCGATGCGCAGGAGACCCTGCATGATCGAGGCCCCCGCATAGGATCCGACCGCTGAGGAGGCGAGCCCGGAGGCGAGCAGGCCGATGCCGAAGAGGAGGCCGACGACCTCGCCGAGGTTGGCCGTGACGACCGCATGCGCCCCTTCGATCGTGTCGGTGCCCGACTCCCCGCGCAGCGCGGCTGCTGCGAGCAGGAGCATCGCGATGTTGACGGAGCCTGCCACGACGAGGGAGAGCGCGACATCCCACCGGTTCGCCCGCAGCAGTCGCGGAATCTCCGCCCGCGGCACCATCCCGTGCCGGTCGACGGCGAGGGCGGAGTGGAGGTAGATCGCGTGCGGCATCACCGTGGCCCCGAGCATCGAGGCGGCGAGCACGAGCGAGTTCGTGCCCTCGAGCTGCGGGACGAGGCCTCCGGCGGCCTGCCCCCAGTCGACGTCGCCGACGACGAGTCCGGCGAGGAAGCCGATCGCGATGATCGCGAGGAAGCCGATGATGACGAACTCGAAGGGACGCTGCCCGCGTGTCGACTGGATGGAGAGGAGGACGAGGGAGACGACGCCGACGATGACCCCGCCGAGGAGGAGGGGCACGTCGAAGAGGATCTTCAGGGCGATGGCACCGCCGACCACCTCGGCGAGATCGGTGGCGACCGCGACGATCTCCGCCTGCCCCCAGTACGCGAGCCGTGACCTCCGGCCGAGGCGATCGCCGAGGAGGGCCGGCAGCGACCGCCCGGAGACGAGTCCGAGCTTCGCGGACAGGTACTGGACGAGGACGGCGATGAGGTTCGCGGCGACGAGCACCCAGACGAGGAGGTAGCCGTACTGCGCGCCGGCCGTGAGGTTGGCCGCGACATTGCCGGGATCGACATAGGCGACGGCGGCGACGAAGGCAGGACCGAGGAGGAGCACGAGCGACGAGCGGGGCCGCGCCCGTGGGGTCGTGGGGCTCGCAGTGTGAGCCGACGGAGAGGTCCTGCGCATAAAGTTAAGGTACATTAACTTTCATCGGCCGGCAACCCGGACGGTCGGCAGCATCGTCACCGAGCATTCACCTCGGCGCCTTGGCACCCGCGCACAGGCGGCGTATCGTGGAGCCATGTCCAGTGAACGTGTTCACTCAAATTCTCCGCGCGCCGCGGAATCCCCGCGCTCACTCCAGCGCCGACGGACCGAGGACCGGATCGTCACGGCCGCCGCCGAGCTCTTCCTCGCCGCGGGATACCGGGCGACGACCATCCGCAGGGTCGCCGAGGCTGCCGGGGTGTCCGTGGGCCGGGTGATGGCGGTCGGGGACAAGGACGCTCTCCTCATCGCGTGCTACGACCGGTGGATCGGGCAGCTCCAGGACGGCACCTCGGAGGTCCCGGCGACGATCGCGCGCACGGGCACCGCCTCGGCGGTGCAGGACCATCTGCTCGGGATCTTCCTGCCGTTCCTCGAGTTCTTCGCCGCCCATGAGGACCTCTCCCGGGACTATGCGGCCGCGCTCATCCGCATCCACGGTCGACCGCAGGTCTTCGACGGCCTCGCCCGGGATCTGCAGGCGGCCCTGCGGGACAACCTCGTGTCGATCGGGATCAGTGAGGACAATGCTCGGGCGAGCGCCGCGGCCCTCTACGACTCCTACATGGGCGTGATCTTCCGCTGGGCGGCCAGCGACATGAGCGCCGCCGACGCGGTCACAGCGCTGTCGGACATCATCGCCTTCCACACCCGCTTCCGGAGGACGCCGTGACGCTGCTGCCCGATCCGTGGTGGCCGGTCGCGGTCATCGCCGTCATCGTGGCCGGCGATGCGGCGATGACGTTCCGCCCGCCGGCGTTCATCGCCGCCTGCCTCGACGGGGTGGGCCTGCCGCGGGACTGGTGGTGGGTGCTCGCCGTCGTCAAGGTCACCGCCGTCGCCGGTCTCATCGCCGGTTTCTGGATTCCCGGGGTCGGACTCGCCGCGATGGCCGGGCTCGTCGTCTACTTCCTCACCGCAGCAGGCGCCCACCTCCGAGCCGGTTACACGGGCCGGGACTTCTGGCTCAACTGCCTGGGCATGCTCGCCCTCACCGTCCTCGTCCTCATCGGGTGCTTCCTCGTGTGAGCTCGCCGCCCGCGGAACTGTCGTGACGACCGTGAACCGATTGCAACATTGCGGTGCTTCGGATCGCACGACGACTCGGCTAGGCTCGAAGTGACGGCCGCCACGCCAGACGAAGGAGTGTGGAAATGCCCGAATTCGCCGACAGCAGCCGCGCTCGCGCCGAATCCCCGGCCGAACGCCATTCCCGGTGGACCTGGATCCACGAGACCGCCGCCATGACCGGGTGGAACTTCACCGCCCTCGAGGGCCGCCTCGTCGCCGACGATCCCCCGTGGGACTTCGACACGATGTGCCTCGAGGCCTGGGACGACGCGAGCACCGTCCTCGACATGGGCACGGGAGGCGGCGAGCGCCTCATCGCCCTCGTCAAACGCTTCCGCGGCCGCCACCCCGGGACCGCGCCCGACCTCTCGATCGTCGCCACCGAGGGCTGGGCGCCGAACGTGCCGGTGGCCGCCGCCGCGCTCGAGCCCTTCGGGATCGAGGTCAGCGACTACGACAGCGGCGACGGCGAGCCGCTGCCGTGGCCCGATGCCTCCTTCGACGTCGTGATGAACCGGCACGAGAGCTATGACATCGCCGAGGTGGCCCGTGTCCTCTCCCCCGGCGGACTCTTCCTCACCCAGCAGGTCGACGGCACCGAGGCGATCGAGTTCCGCAACTGGTTCGGCGGGGAGCCCGAGCATCCGGAGATCCAGCTCGAACCGTGCGTCGACGCCGTCGAGGAGCAGGGGCTGCGCGTCGAGGCGGCCCGCCGCTGGCAGGGGACGATGCGCTTCACCGATGTCGAGGCCGTCATCGAGTACCTCGCGTACGTGCCGTGGGACGTGCCCGACTTCGTCGTCGGCGACCACCTCGGCGGTCTGGAGCGCCTCGCCGCCGAGCGCCGCCCGATCGAGGTGACGCAGAAGCGCTTCCTCATCGCCGCGATCAAGGAGTGAGGATATCCCGACCCCACCCATTGGGAAGCCGTCTGGGCCCCGGGATCGCGGTTCCGTAGCGTCGGGGACATGACCTCGCCGAACTTCTCGTTTCCGCAGCCCACCGATGACGAATTGGCCGCGCAGATGCCGGCCGCACCCTCCGCCCTCCGCACGTCGTCTGCCCCAGTGCCCGGCCCTGTCAACCCAGTGCCCGGCCCTGTCGACCCAGTGCCCGGGTCCGCCCCGGTGGGTGCGCCGTCGCCGCGGCTCGGGAAGTGGGCGCTCGGACTCACCGTCGGCGCTGCGGCACTCTCCCTCATCGCCTCGATGATCCTCGGGGCCACCGCGGGGCCCGCCGAAGCCGCGAACGGACGCTACTTCTCCGACGCACCGGCGTGGCTGACGGTGCTCGGCACGACCCTCTTCGCCCTCCAGGGCCTGTGCACGCTGGCCGGGCTCAGCGGCCTCGTCATGGGAATCATCGCGACCGCCGCCGACCGCGGCCGCACGCAGGGCATCATCGCCACGGCCGTCGCGATCTTCGCCCCCGTCATCTCCTTCGCGCTCTTCCTCATCCTCAGCTTCGCCCTCCTGTGAGCCGGCGGGCGGACGTCCGCCTGAAGAATTCTCCTTGACAGTTCTCCGCTGCCCGTGCACGATTGAACAAATCGATTTGGCCGCAGCAGTGAACAGGCCACTCGTGCGCCTCGGCGCTGGACGCGATGGGCTTCGACGACGAAGCCACGAGCGAAGGAGAACTGATTCGATGTCCGCCGACACCACTGCCTCAGAGATCCACCCCGTCGACAGGCTGCGCCCGGTGCACAGCCTCCTGCCGTTCGCGATCCAGCATGTGCTCGTCATGGTCGCCACACCGATCTCCTCGGTGTTCCTCATCGCCTCAGCGCTGTCGCTGCCGGCGGGGACCACCTCGGCGATCCTCTCCGCGGTCTTCGTCTTCTCCGGACTCGGCTCGATCCTCCAGTCCGTGGGCGTCTGGAAGATCGGGGTGCGCCTGCCCTTCGTCATGCTTCCCGGCGGGGCCGCGACGATCCTCTTCATCACCATCAGCCAGGACACCGACCCCTCCACCGCCGTCGGCGCCGTCCTCATCACCGGCGTCTTCTACATCGTCGCCGTGACGCTCTTCGTCAAACTCCTCAAATTCTTCCCTCCGCTGGTCATCGGGATCATGGTCGTCGTCATCGGCATCAACCTCATCCAGGTCACCGGCGGACTCATGGTCGGCGAACCCGGCAGCGACTCGTTCGGCGACCCGCGCAACCTCTTCCTCGGCTTCATCACGATCCTCATCACCGTGCTCGCCTTCCGCTTCCTCCGCGGCATGGCCGGCCGGCTCTCGATCGCCATCGGCCTCGTCGGCGGGACCGTCGTCGGCGGGTTCATGGGAATGACGACGTTCGGGAGCCAGCTCGACGGTCCTGTCGTCGCCGTGCCCACGCTCTTCCCCTTCGGTCCTCCGACCTTCGACCTCATCGCGGCGATCCCCATGCTCCTGTGGGCGCTGGCCTCGATGGCCGAGGCCACCGGACAGACGATCATCAACGGCGAGATCGTCGAGAAGAAGGTCGAGCCGAGCCGCGACGTCCCCCGCCTCATCCGCGCCGATGGCCTCGTCACACTCGCCGGCGGCCTCTTCGGCACTCCGACGATGGTCACCAGCGGCGAGAACGTCGGCATCGTCCGCGCCTCCGGGGTCCGCAGCCGCTACGTCACCGCGTTCGCCGGCATCCTCCTCATCCTCATCGGCCTCAGCCCGCTCGCCCGCATCCTCAACGGGATCCCGCCGGCCGTCGTCGGCGGCACCGCCGTCGTCGTCTTCGCGATCATCGCGGTGCTCGGCATCCAGATGCTCGCCCGGGTCGACTTCACTCAGACCGGCAGCCTCATCACCGCGACCGTCGGTCTCGCCGCGGGACTGCTGCCCGTCCTCATCCCCGGCATGTACTCCCAGTTCCCGCCGAACGTCGCCTCACTGCTCGGCAGCGGCGTGGCGATGGCCGCCTTCGTCTCCGTCCTCCTCAATCTCCTCTTCCATCACACGGGCAAGCGCAATCGCCATCCCAAGGCGCGCACCCCCATTGACGACCCGAGCGCGCTCGAACAGCGACCGGGCGACTATCGGATCTGATTCCTGCGCCGAGGCGGCTGACCGGCCTTCATGCCCCGCCGGCGCTCATCCCGCCGGCCGTCGAGGCCCGCGGGATGAGGGTCGGTGCCGGCGGCTCCGCCGTGGCAGGCTCGCTCGCCTCCTCGGGTTCGGCGTCGAGGACGGACAGCAGCGACTCCACGGCACTCTGAGCGACGGCATCGAGTCCGAGATGCACCGCAGTGAGGGGCGGCGTGCTCGTGCGTGCCCGCAGACCGTCATAGCGCGTGGCGATGAGCAGGTCGCTGCCGACCCGGCGTCCCGCCTCGGCGGCCGCCCGCACCGCTCCGGCGGCGAATGTGTCGATGGGCACGAGCAGGGCATCGATGCGCGGATGGTCGGCCAGCACCTCGGCGGCGGCCCGGGCTCCGCCGTCCTCGCCGTCGGCCTCATCCGCCTCGGCGATGATCGGGGTGAAGCCGTGGGCGGCCGCCGCGGAGAGATAGACGTCGCGGGCGGCGACCTGCGCCCCGCGATCGCTCGTGCCGACGATGAGCGCAGGCGCCTGCGCCCCTTGGGCGATGAGGTGATCGATGAGCAGCGTCGCGGTCTGCGTGTGATGCAGATCGACCGAGGCGCGTGCCTGGGGGCTGTCGACCGCTTCCGGTCCGTCGATCGTGACGAAGGGGATGCCGCGAGCGGTCAGCGCCGCGGCGATCGGATCGTCGGCCTCCGGTTCGAGGAGGATCGCTCCGTCGATGTCGAGCCGGTCGACGGGGCTGTCGCCGTCCGCCGGTGGGGCGAGCACGAAGACATAGCCGCTGAGCAGGGCCGTGCGGGCGCAGCTCATCGCGAGTTCGGTGAAGAAGCCGAGCTGGGAGGGCCCAGCCGACACGGCTGCGGGCATCGACGAGAGGAGGGCCACCGCGCGAGACCGGCCTTTGCGCAGGCCCTGGGCGCGCACGCTCGGACGGTAGTCGAGGGCCTCTGCGACGGCCCGGACCCGCTCGCGGGTCTGCGGGTTGACCTTCCCGAGGCCGTTGAGCGCATGGGAGACGGTCGTCCGGGAGACGCCGGCCTCACGGGCCACATCGGCGATCGTGGCGCGGGGCCGCCGGGTGGGTGCTGACATGGGTTCAGCGTACTGGACGGGGTCGCGCAGCCCGGAGCGGATGGTCCCGGCCGAGCGCCGTCGGCTCTCACGCCTGGATGATGACGATGGCACCGGAGATGATCGCGAAGCCGAGGACCATGTAGCGCAGCACCGGGCCGTCGAGGCGATGGTGGACGTAGCGGCTGATGAACGAGCCGATGGCGAGGAAGGGCAGCATGATGAGCGTCGTCTGCAGCGTGGCGCCCGTGACCTGACCGCTGATGGCGAGGACGACGAGGGAGATGACCTCGCCGACGAGGAAGCACACAGCCACCGTCGACCGCAGCTCCGGACCGGGACTGTGCTGGTAGGCCAGAGCATACGGCGGTCCGCCGACGCCGGTCGAGGTCTCGGTGACCCCGGTGACGAGGCCGACGGAGGCCAGCACCGTGCGGTTGGGGGTGAACTTCGGAGCGAGGAGGGCGATGACGGCGGCGACGAGGGTCGACCAGCCGATGAGCAGCGAGAGCTGCTGGAGGTTGACGATGAGGAGGATCCACAATCCCGCGAAGGTCCCGGCGAAGCGCCCCACGCTGATCCACTTGACGCCGTGCCAGTCGATGGCGCTGCGCTCGCGCGCGGCGACGTAGAGATTCAAGGGGATCATGAGGACGAGGAGCATGACGGGGATGAGGCTCGGGTCGATGAAGCTGACGACCGGGGCGACGATCATCGCGAACCCCATGCCCGTCGAGCCCTGCACGAACGCCGAGACGAGGACGGTGCCCGCGATGATGCCGAGGGCGAGGAGCGTCACTGTGCGACCTCGACAGGGTGCGCGGTGGCCCGCGCCGCGTCGGCGGCATGCTCTCTCACCCACGCAGCGCGATGGTCGGCCGAGAGCGGGTCGACGCGGGTGATCGGCGAGGTCTCGACGACCCGCTGGGCGATCTCCCGCACCCGTCCGAGCAGAGCACGTCCGTCCCAGTCGACCGGCCATCCGCGCTCGAGGCGCAGACGACCGCCGACGATGACAGCCTCGATCTGGTCGCGATTGCCCAGGCGCACGAGCTCCCACGGCAGGTCCCACGAGGGCGCGAACTCCGGCGTCTCGAGGTCGACGACGAGGAGGTCCGCGTAGGCCCCCGGGGTGATCTCGCCGACTCGCCCGGCGAGGCCCACGGCGTCGGCTCCCCCGCGCAGGCCCAGCTCGAGCCAGGTCCACCCGCCGCCGGTCGATGAATCTCCCGCGGCGAGGCCGGCGGTCAGGCGCTGGGCTGTCTCGGCGGCGTCGAGGAGGCGGAAGGCATCGGAGCGGGTGCCGTCCGTGCCGAGCCCCAGCCGGGCCCCGAGTTCGTGGAGGAGGAGGGCGGGCGCCACGGCATTGCCCTTCCACGAGCTCGCCACCGGGTTGTAGGCGATCGCCGCGCCGGTGTCGGCGAGCAGGCGGATCTCTCGCGGAGTCAGGAGCGTCGCATGGGCGGCGAGGAGCTGCGGACCGAGCACGCCGAGGCGCGCGAGACGTTCCAGCGGTCGCTCGCCACCGGCGACGAGGGAGCGCTCGACTGCCGCCAGGTGCTCGTTGAGGTGGGTCTGGAGGACGGCGCCGGCCTCACCGGCGAGCCCCGCCAAGGCGATGAGCGCCTCATCGGAGGCGACCTCGGGGATCGAGACCGCCAGGGACGGGTGGACGAGCTCTATCGACTCCCAGCGACTCAGATGGTGGGCAGCCGCTGCCGTCACCTCGGGCACGGACGCGGTGCGCACCCCGCCGCCGAGGTCGTTGCCGATGAGTCCCAGCACGCAGCGCATCCCGACCTCGACGGTCGCCTCGGCGATCGCTCCGACGTCGGCGGCGGCCCGGGTTCCGGCGTCGACGACCGTGGTGAAGCCGCCGCGCAGGGACTCCCATGCGGCCAACCGGGTGGCGACGTCGAGGGCCTCGGCATCCATCTGCCCCTCCATCGGCACCCACACGCGGGAGAAGATCTCCGAGGGTTCGCCGAAGACGAGGGATTTGCCGAAGGACTGCGAGAGGTGATGGTGTGCATCGACGAAGCCGGGCATGAGGAGGCGGCCGGGAAGCTCGATCCGCCGAGCCGTGCGACCGGCGGCGGTCGCTGCGAGCTCGGCGGTCGGACCGGCCGCGGCGATGAGGCCGTTCTCGATGAGCACGGCGTGATCCCGCTGCGGTCCGGTCGGCAGCAGCAGCTGTTCGGGGACGAGGAGCGTCGCAGTGTCGTCGAGGGTGCGCAGGGGATTCATATCGTCCTTCGGGCTCTGGCGGTCCGACCCGCAGCATCGCGGGATCTCGGGGTGCCGTACGATCGTGGCCAAATCGATTTGGTTCATTCAATTGTAGGCCTCCGAATCGCGTCGGTCAACGGCACTCACCATGACGGTGACAGTGCAATAATCCCTGTCATGGCCTCCCACCCTCTCACCCTCGTCTGGTTCCGCGATGATCTGCGCGTCGCCGACCACGAAGCGCTCACCGCCGCCCGTGAAGCCGGCGACGTCGTGGCGATCTGGATCCGCGAGACCCGGGATGCCGAGGGCCGCGGGCCGCGGCCGCTCGGGGCGGCAGCGCGCTGGTGGGCCCATGAATCCCTCCGGGTCCTCGAGGGGGAACTCGAGTCGCTCGGCATCCCGCTGCTCCTCGCCGCGGGGAATGCCGCCGACATCATTCCCGACGTCGCCGAGGGCCTCGGGTCGACGACGGTGCGCTGGTCACGCCGGTACGCCCCGGCCTCCCGCGCCCTCGACGAGGTCGTCGCCGGGACGCTGAGCGCTCGCGGCATCGCGGCGGAGGGCTCGCGTGGCGCCCTCCTCGTCGAACCGTGGGAGGTCACGCCGTCCTCGGCGAGTGAGCACTACAAGGTCTTCACCCCGTTCTGGAACGCCGCCCGGGAGATCCCCGTCGACCCGCCGCTGCCGGTCATCGAGGCGCAGTCGCCGAGCGCTGCGACCGCCGAGCGTCTCGCCCGCGTCCGGCAGGACAGTCCCCACCTCCTCACCGGCGTCGCCGACCTTCGCCTGCTCGACGCCGTGGCCGGTGATCCGGCCTCCGGCGACCAGGACGGGTTTCCGTGGTGGACGGACACCGTGGCCGCCCACTGGACACCGGGGGTCGTCGCTGCCGCGGAGGCGCTCGACCGCCTCGGCGAGCGCATCGACGGCTACGCCGAGGACCGGGACGTCCCCGGTGATCCTCAGGGGACGTCGGCGCTGTCGCCGCGCCTGCGCTTCGGTGAGGTCTCGCCGCGGCAGCTCCTCACCGCCGTCGCGGACCTCACCGATGTCGGGGCGGCGGATCGGCAGGCGTGGGTGCGGCAGCTGTACTGGCGGGAGTTCGCGTGGCACCTCACCCACCATGTGCCCGACCTCGACTGGCGGCCGATGCGGCCGGAGTTCGCGCACTTCCCCTACGAGGACGATGACGAGGCGCTGCACGCATGGCAGGCGGGCCGGACGGGGATCGCCCTCGTCGACGCGGGGATGCGGCAGCTGTGGGAGACCGGGTGGATGCACAACCGGGTCCGGATGGTCACGGCGAGCCTGCTGACGAAGAACCTGCTGCTGGCCTGGCAGTCCGGGGAACAGTGGTTCTGGGACACCCTCGTCGACGCCGATGAGGCGAACAATCCCGTGTCCTGGCAGTGGGTCGCCGGGTGCGGTGCCGACGCCTCCCCCTTCTTCCGGGTCTTCAATCCCGAACGGCAGCGGATCCGCTTCGACCCCGACGGGGTGTACGTGAGGCGATGGCTCGGTGCGTCGGGGGACGCGGGCGACCCGCTCGTCGACCTCGGCGAGTCCCGTCATGCCGCGCTCGCCGCCTACGATGCGATGAAGAGCGCGACCGCGGAGGACTGAGCCCACTCCCGCCGGGTGCCGGCGATGGTGCCGCGTAAAATGGCAGGCATGACCACGCTGCCGCTCGCTCCTGCCACGACCGTGGACGGACGCCTGGTCTGCCATTACTTCGAGGCCGACCGGTGTCGGTCGTGCGCGCTGCTCGGCACCCCGCACGACGAGCAGATCACGGACAAGGAGGCCTGGTGCCGGGAGGTCCTCGCCGCCCACGCCCCCGCCGCGTGGCTGCCGGCGGCCTCGGGTCCCGACCACGACTTCCGCAACCGGGCGAAGCTCGCCGTCGGAGGGGTCGCGGGTGCGGTGACGCTCGGCATCCTCGACGGGGACTTCCACGGCGTCGACCTGCGCGACTGCGGGATCCAGGTGCCGACGATCCGCGCCGTCATCCCCGTGCTCGCCGATTTCCTCGACGCGACCGGCCTCGACCCCTACGATGTCTCCGCCCGCCGAGGCGAGCTGAAGTTCGTCCACGTCACCGCGGCGCCCTCGGGGGAGCTCATGGTCCGCTTCGTCGTCCGCTCGCAGTTCGGGCTCGAGGTCATCGCCTCCCGGACCGCGACGCTGCGCGCGGCGATCCCGCAGGCGTCCGTCGTCTCCGTCAACCTCCTCCCCGAGCACAAGGCCGCACTTGAGGGCAGCCGCGAGGTCATGCTCGTCGGTGAGTCGCTGTGGATGAACCTCGAGCGCGTCGACCTCCACCTGCGGCCGCAGAGCTTCTTCCAGACGAACACCGGGGTCGCCACCGCGCTCTGCGATCAGGTCGCGGACTGGGTCGACGAGATCGCACCGGCCGCACTGTGGGACCTCTACTGCGGGGTCGGCGGCTTCGCCCTGTGGAGTGCGGCCGGCAGCGACGATGGCAGGCTGGCGCCGAGGCGCATCACCGGCATCGAGATCAGCGACCAGGCGATCGAGTCGGCGAAGCTCAGTGCCGTCGAACTCGGCGTCGACGACATCACGGAGTTCATCGCCGGGGATGCCACCGAGGTCGCGGAGGCCCGCCTCGGTGCCGGGGAGCGCCCGGACGCGATCATCGTCAACCCGCCTCGGCGAGGGATCGGGTCGCGGCTGTCGACCGCGCTCGAGACCTCCGGGGTCGAGCACATCGTCTATTCGAGCTGCAATCCGCTCACCCTGGCGAAGGATCTCGACCGGATGCCGAGCTACGAAGTCACCCGCGCCCGCGTCTTCGACATGTTCCCGCACACGAAGCACCTCGAGGTCGCAGTCCTCCTGCGCCGCCGGGCGGGAGCGGTCTAGCGCGGCGGGGGTCCGAACTCCTCCAGGAGATTCCTCAGTGAGACGATCAGCTGGGGAAGGTCGTCCCGAATCATCCTCCAGACCCGTTCGGAGTCGACAGTCGCATAGCCGTGAGCGATGACGTGTCTGGTGGCGATGATCTCGTTGACCGATGGGATGCGCAGAGCAGTCGGAAGATCGGTCTGGCGAATCCGGTTGAGCGCTTCGCCGAGGATCTCCAACTTGCGTTCTGCGGCCGCTTGGAGAATCCAATCGTCGGAGAACTCACGGCGGGAGGATTTCTCTGCGATTGACTGCGCGAACTCAGCGGCTTCGAGGGCGTCCCACAGATATGCCCCGGTCTCAGGCGGCATAGACTTCGCGCGATGTCGACAGTGCATTTCGGGTGAAGTAGGGATTTCGGAGCGTGCGGACATCCACGAGATCCACTGGTCGACCGACGATTGCCTCCAGCTCTGCGCGCAATGCCAAGTAGGACGAGAACGTCAGGTCTGCGTCCGGCTTGTACTCGACAAGAAAGTCGACGTCGCTGGTCTCAGAATCGAAGTCGTCTCGGAGCACCGAGCCGAATGCGCTCAGACGTGCGACACCGAATTGCTCGCACACACGTGCGATGGCAACTTCGTCGAAAGGCAGGTCACCGCTCACGTCGTCAATTCTCTCACCCCTTGGCACGCGCCGCCAGACAACTCTCATCGGCGGGAGACGCCTTGACCGGACCGACAGTTCAATGGACCCCAGCCACAGCTTGCAGGGTGGTCAGTGCCCGGTGGGCGCGTTAGAGTACCCGCATGTCGATCGCAGTGAACACCCAGGGCGTCGAACAGGCGCGCACCCTCATCCGAGACGGCAAGGTCGATCGCAACGATCGCGGTGACTGGTCGAAGGATCGCCCCAGCGCCGAAGACGAGGACGTCTTCATCTCCGACAACGGGTGGGACGCCTACGCGAAGTGGCACCTCGGCATCGACGAATCGGCTGACCCGCGCACGAAGAAGGCCTACTCGTTCCCGTACGGCGACTTCGTCGTCGTCCACCGGGCCGGTGTCATCGCCGCTGAATCGCGCGCCGGGGAGTACAAGCACGGCGAGATCGAGAAGGCGGCGAAAGAGCTGCTCACCCTCATCGACGACGGCCGGTGACGGCCTGAGATCCCACGGCTGAGTCGCCCCACGCACATCACAGAGTCAGGTCATTCCCACATGTCAGCCACGTTCAACCACACCATCATCGCCGCCACGGACCCGGTCGAGTCCGCACAGTTCTACGTCGACATCCTCGGCGCGGAGCACACCCAGTCGTGGGGCGTCTTCTCCAACATCATGCTCACGGGCGGAGTGATGCTCCAGTTCGCCGCTCCCCCGCCGCCGTCTGAGATCTCGCCCGTGCATATGGCGTTCCTCTGCACCGACGACGAATTCGACCGTGCCATGGCGTTGCTGCGGGAGCGCGGCCTCGAGTTCTGGGCCGATCCGCAGCGGACGCGCCCGCTGGAGACGAACACCGAACACGGCGGTCGCGGCGTTTACTTCCTCGACCCGGCCGGCCACTACCTCGAGCTCATCACGCGGCCCTATCTCTGAGCGGCGCGGCGCGAAGCAGCCTTGGCGGTCTCACCGCACGCGGCGGGCCAGTTTCATGAGCTCCTCGGTGACGGTGATGTGACTGTTGCGCCGGACCGTGAGGTTCCGCCACGTCACCACGGAGACCCCGGCCGCGGCGAGACCGGCGATCGAGACCCCCTTGACCGTCGGTCCCGTCCGGTTCGCCAGCAGCTGGGAGGCGGCGAGCAACGACGACGACGCCATGAGGCCGTCGATGAGCTTGTCGGTGAGCTCCTCGGGGTCGCGCAGGTTGATCTCCAACCGCGTCTCGCCCTTGCGCAGTTGCTGAACGAGGATCTCGATGTCGCGGGGCAGCTCACGGGCCATCCGGGTCCAGCTCGTCGTCGACCGCACGAGCCGCTCGAGCATCTTCTTCGGACTGTTCTCCCTGATCATGTGCTCACGCAGGTACGGCCCGAGGTACTCCTCCATCGTCACGGTGCTGCCGAGCTGGATGCCGAATCCCTCGAGCCGCCCCATGACGCGCACGAGCATCGCCAGGTCGCTCGGGAAGCTCAACTCCTTGTCGTGGAGCAGCTGCATGCACGCGGTCATCGCGGCGTTGAGGTCGATGTCCGTCGACGCCGTGTCCTCGGGCAGGTACTGCGCCATCCACTTGTCGACGGCCATCTCGAGGTCTTTGACGTCCGTCGAGGCGGGGGCGTTGCAGACGATGAGGAGGATGTCGGTGAGGTCGGAGACGTCACGTCCGACGACGGCCGTGAGGAGGCGGATGACGTCGTTGCGCCGTGGGCCGGCGAGGTAGCCGACGTCCCCGTAGTCGAGGAGCACGACGTGCTCGGCATCGGGGATGAGGAAGTTCCCCGGGTGCGGGTCGGCGTGATAGAGGCCGTTGTCGAAGATCATCGTCATCCACGCGTTCGTCACGTGCTTCGTGAGATCGTCGACACTCCACCCGGCGCCCGTGACATCCGCGCTGGTCTTCGTCTGAACGCCCGGCATCTGCTCCATCGTCAGCACCCCTGTCGCGCTGAGCTCCGGGTAGGGCGTGGGCACGAGCAGCCAGTCGAGTTCGTCGAGTTCCCGTGCGAAACGCTGCATCGCCCGGAGCTCGTTGGTCAGGTCCATCGCCTGGCTCATCATCTCGGCGAACTCGTCGACCATCTGCGCCGGGTTGAAGCGCGCGAGCTCCGGGTCCGCGGATTCGACGAACCGCGCGACCTTCTTCATGAGGTCGAGGTCGCCGCGGACCTTCTCCTCGGCACCGGAGTGGAGGACCTTGACGACGGCCGGGGTGCCGTCGGTGAGCACCGCGTGATGCGCCTGCGCCACCGATCCCGAGGCGAAGGGCTCGACGTCGAAGGAGGTGAAGAGCTCGCTCACCGGGGCACCGAGGTCGGCTTCGACCCGCTCCTTCGCCCTGCCCGGCGGATCGGCGGGCACTTCGGCTTGGAGCCCGGACAGCGCCTCGGCGATATCGGCGCCGACGAGGTCGCCGCGCATGCTCAGCGACTGGCCGAGTTTGATCCACGTCGTCCCGAGTTCGGTGAAGGCCGCGGTCAGCCGTGCACCGGGCGCGAGTTTGACGAGGTCGGGATCGGCGAACCGCGTCGCGAGGTTCGTGCTGCCGTCCGCGGCGGCGAGCGTGCGCGCGGATCGTTCGGCGATGCCGTAGCGCGCGAGCACCTCGAGGATCTCCCGAGCGCGTCCGGCGTCGCTGCCGAACATTGTCAGATGTGGGGATTCCATGCCTGCTCCTGGGTCTCGCGCGAACCCTCCATCGGCTCCGCTGCGGTCTGGGGTGGGCACAGTGTAACCGCCGCCCATCGGTGCCGGATGTCAGCATCGGTGCCGGATGTCAGCATCGGTGTCTGATGTCAGCAAGGACAATCGCCGAGGCGGTGCGCGGCGAACGCGGTCAGCGCAGGTTCGCGGTCAGCGCAGCTTCGCGGTGACCTCGGCGGCGGCGGTGAGGACCTGGGCGACGAGATCGTCGGGCACTGCGGGCGTCGCGGGGGCCTCACCGGCTCCGGGGGCCGGCGCTTCGGGCGCGGGCACGGAGAGGCCGATCGCGGCGATCGGGCGGGAGAGCACATCGTAGACGGGGGCGGCGAGCGTCGAGATGCCCGGCGTCACCTCCCCGTGTTCGATCGCCCACCCGGCACGCCTGGTCTGCGCGAGCAGGGCGCCGAGCTGCCGCACCGAGGTCGGCCCCTGGCCCGTGCGGGTGACGAAGGCGGACTCGGACTGGAACATCGCGAGCACCTCGGACTTCGGCAACTGGGCGAGGATCGCCCGCCCGGTGGCCGTGAGATAGCTCGGCATCCGCACCCCGGTCGCGGTGACGACGGCGACGGACTTCAGCGACTGCTCCTTGAGCACGTAGACCGTCTCCCACCCGCGGATGACGGCGAGCTGGGCCGTCGCCGCCGTGTCCTCGGCGAGCTGCCGCACGACGGGCTGGGCGAGCCGCTGCAGCGGATTCATCCGCAGGTACGAGCTGCCGAGCTCGTGAACCCCGGGCCCGAGGACGAACCCCGGTTCGGTGCGGACGACGAGGCCGAGCTCCTCGAGGACCGCGAGGAGCTCGTAGACGCTCGAGCGCGGCAGGTCGAGGGCGCGCACGAGGGCACCCGCGGAGATCGCCCGGTTCGACGCCGCCAGGTGCCGCAGGATCGCCACCGAGCGGCGCAGCGCGGGAACCTCAGCCACGACTCAGCCAGCCGTCCCGGACGCATGCGTCCCGGACACACGCGTCCCGGATACAGCCGTCGTCATTCCCAGGGCAGCGAACGCCGCGGCGTAGAGATCGGCGATCGGACCGAGCTCGGTGTGGACGCCGTCGCGGATGCGGACGATGCCGCCGCTCACCGTCATGCGGATGTCCTCGGCGGTGGCGGTGAGGACGATCTGCTCGCCGAGTGACCCCATCGTCCGCATGCTGTCGGTGGCCACGGCGATGAAGTCGCACGCCGCCCCGGGGACGAGTTCGCCGACGGGCAGATCGAGGCTGCGCGCACCCCCGGTCGTCAGAGCCGCGATGAGCTCGGCCGGAGAGAACCGGCCGCGCTGGCCGCTGCGCAGCCGCTCCCCGGCCTCGAGTCCCTGCGTCTCCCGCAGGGCATCGAGGACGACGTGCTGGTCGGAGCCGAGCGCAATCGTCGCCCCCGCCTCGGCGAGCTCCCGGGCCGGACCGATCCCGTCGGCGAGGTCGGCCTCCGTGCACGGGCACATGACGATCGTCGTCCCACTCTGCCCGAGGGTCGCGACGTCCGCGTCGGACAGATGCGTCGCATGGACGGGTGAGAGTCTCTCGCTCACGACTCCGGCCCGGGCGAGGACCTGCGTCGGCGTCGTCCCGTACGCCGCGACCGACGCCTCGTTCTCCGCGGGCTGCTCGGAGAGGTGGACGTGCAGCGGTCCGGACAGTTCGGTGAAGCGCGGCAGATCCGCGGCGGCCACCGCACGCACCGAATGGATCGCGGCACCGAGGTGGACGAAGCTCTCCCCGGGCGCACCGACGGGGAACTCGGCGGCGAGATATTCGCCGAGCCGCGCATGACGCTCGAGGTAGCCGGCGATCGTCCCATCGCCGAAGCGCGCCTGCTCGGCGGTGAGATCGGCGCCGATGCCGCCGGTGAGGTAGGCGGTGTCGAGGAGGCGGAGACGGATGCCCGCCGAGGCGGCCGCCCGGGCCAGCGCCCGCTCCATCGCGTGCGGGGATGAGCCGGCATCCCTGCCGTAGGGGGTGCCGTCGGGGGCGTGGTGGACGTAGTGGAACTCGCCGACCGAGGTGTATCCGCCGGCGAGCATCTCCGCGAAGACGGCCCGGGCCACGGTTTCGTAGTTCTCCGGGGTCAGTCGGCCGGCGATCGAGTACATGACCTCCCGCCACGTCCAGAACGTGCCGCCGTCACCGTGGGTGCGGCCGCGCAGCATCCGGTGGAACGCATGGGAGTGGGCGTTGACTCCGCCGGGCAGGACGAGGCCGGGGACCACCTCGGCGCCCTCCGGCGCGACGGCGATGCCGGTGTCGACCGCGGTGAGCGTGCCCGTGTCATCGACGGTGAGGAGGACGCCGGTGGCGACCGCGCCATCGACCCAGGCCGACTCGCACCAGAATGCGGTACTCATCGGTCACCGCCGACGCCGAGTTCGCTCTCGAGGACGGCGACGAGGGCGTCGACGCCCGCCCGCGCATCATCGTCCTCACACGCCTCTTCCGGCGCGTGCGAGACGCCGGTCGGATTGCGGACGTAGAGCATCGCCGAGGGCACGTGCGGGGCGAGGATGCCCGCGTCGTGACCGGCCCCCGAGGGCAGCATCGGGGCGGTGGGGAGCACCGCGCGCAGCCGGTCGTTGAGCGCGGCGGTGAAGCGCGTCGTCGGAGAGTACGACTCCTGCGAGACCTCGACCCTCACACCGGTGTCCGCAGCGTGGTCCCGGGCGCGGGCGGTGATCGCCTCGAGCACCTGTTCGACGACGGCATCGTCCTCGTGGCGGATGTCGAGCCAGAAGCTCATGGCCGAGGCGATGACGTTCGTCCCGCCCGGGTGGATGAGGGTGCGCCCGACGGTGGCGACGGCTGTCGCGTCAGTGGCGGCCGCTAGGGTCGGGATGTCGCCGATCACGCGGGAGGCCGCGACCACGGGGTCGGCGCGGTGGCTCATCGGGGTCGTCCCCGCGTGGTTGCCCTGGCCGGCGAACGCGAAGTGCCACCGACCGTGTCCGATGATGGAGGAGCCGATGGCCACAGCCTGATCAGTGCCGGCCAGTCCGATGCCCTGTTCGACGTGGAGTTCGATGAACGAGCCGATGCCCTGCAGCCGCTGCGGGTCCGCGCCCATGCGCGCGGGATCGAGGCCGTAGCCGCGCGCGACATCGGCGAAGGTGTCGCCGTTCGCGTCCCGGAGGCCGAGGGCCCGGTCGGAGTCGATCGCACCGGTGATGAGCCGCGAACCGAGGCACGCGACCCCGAACCGCGACCCCTCCTCCTCGGGGAAGACGGCGAGCGCGAGCGGTCGGCCGGCCGCGTCGAGCGCCCCGGAGGCCTTGAGGTCATCGAAGGCCGCGAGCGCCGAGGCGACCCCGAGCGGTCCGTCGAACGCCCCGCCGCCGGGGACGGAGTCGAGGTGGGAGCCGGTGACGACGGCGTCGTCGCCCGGTTCGGTCGCCCACGCCCAGGTGATGCCGTTCGCGTCGATCTCGGTGTCGAGACCGCGGCGGTCCGCCTCGGCGAGGAACCACGTGCGCAGCTCCCGTTCCGTGGCGGAGAACCCGGGCCGCTGGTACCCGGGTCCGCGCGGATCCCGACCGGTGTCGGCGATCTGGGTGAGGAGGGAGACGACGTCGCTCATCTCACTTGTCCTCGTGGTACTCGGTCGTCGCCGCGGCCGTGCCCGAGGCCTCCGCGGCGGCCTCGAGGTTGCCGAGCGCGGTGAAGTCGGGATCGTTGACGGCCGGGCCGCCGCCCACGGGCTGCCACGTGCCGGCGGCTGCGGTGACGGTGTGGGTGAGCGGGGTGACCGCCTCGGCGGCGGTGACGAGGGACCCGTCCTTGACCTTTGCGATGGTCTCGGCGAGCTCCGGGGAGAGGAACCGGTCGGGGCCGGGGCCGGGCACGGTCTCCCGGAGTGCGGCGATGACGGCGCCGGTGACCGGGGCCGGATCAGCCTCGCGCATGTCGCAGGCGCGGGACGCCGCGTATAGCTCGATGCCGATGACGCTGGCGAGGTTGTCGACGACCGTGCGCAGCTTGCGCGCCGCCGACCAGCCCATCGACACGTGGTCCTCCTGCATCGCCGAGGACGGGATCGAGTCGACCGAGGCGGGGGCGGCATTGCGCTTGGCCTCGGAGACCATGGCCGCCTGCGTGTAGTGGGCGATCATCAGACCGGAGTCGACTCCGGCGTCGTCGGCGAGGAACGGGGTCAGCCCCTGGTTGCGGGCGACGTCCATGAGGCGGTCGGTGCGGCGTTCGGCCATCGAGGCGACATCGGCGGCGACGATCGCGAGGAAGTCGAGTGCGTGGGCCAGCGGGGCGCCGTGGAAGTTGCCGTTCGAGGAGACCATGCCGTTGGTGAGCACGACGGGGTTGTCGATCGCGGCCCGCAGCTCGCGTTCGGCGACCTGGGTGGCGAAGGCGACGGCGTCCCGGGCGGCGCCGTTGACCTGCGGGGCGCAGCGCATCGAGTACGCGTCCTGGACGAGGTGGGTCGAGTCCCGGTGGCTCGCGGTGATGCCCGACCCGTGGAGGGCGGCGAGCATGTTGGCGGCCGAGGCGGCCTGCCCGTCGTGGGGGCGCAGCGGGTAGTGGAGTTCGGGGGCGAAGACGGCGTCGGTGCCGAAGAGCCCTTCGATGCTCATCGCCGCGGACACGTCGACGGCGGTGAGCAGGCTCTCGAGGTCGGTGAGCGCCATGATGAGCATGCCGAGCATGCCGTCGGTGCCGTTGACGAGCGCGAGCCCCTCCTTCTCGGCGAGCGTGACCGGCGTGATCCCGGCCTGCGCGAGGATCTCGTCGGCAGGTCCGGCGACGCCGTCGGGACCTTCGGCGACGCCCTCGCCCATGACGACGAGCGCACACGCCGACAGCGGCGCGAGGTCACCGGAGCACCCGAGGGACCCGTATTCGTGGACGACGGGGGTGATCCCGGCATTGAGCAGGTCGACGTAGGTCTGGAGCACCTCGGCGCGGACACCGGTGCGCCCGGTCGCCAGCGTCCGGGCGCGCAGGAGCATCAGCGCCCGCACGACCTCGCGTTCGACGGGTGCGCCGACACCGGCGGCATGGGAGCGGATGAGCGACTTCTGCAGCTGGGTGCGCAGCTCGGCGGGGATGTGCCGCTGGGCGAGCGCCCCGAAACCGGTCGAGACGCCGTAGACGGGCTTCGGCGCCGCTGCGAGCGCATCGATCGCCTCCCGGTACTTCCCGACGCGAGCCAGGGTCGTCTCGCTCAGGGCCACCTTCGCATCGTGGCGGGCGACGTCGACGACGTCGGCGAAGGTGAGGGTATCGGGATCGAGATCGATGACAGCGGACATCTAGGGGCCTTTCGTCGGGGCGGGAAACAGATGGCGGATGGATGGTCGGTGGGGCGGGCGCTCACAGCGTAGTCGCTGTCAGAGCAGCAGGTGGGCGAGCGGGGCGGCGATGAGGATGGTGAGGACGACGCGTTCGAACCAGATGATGACGAGCGCGCCGACGGAGATCGGGATCTCCGTGGCGAGGATCGAGGGCACCATCGCGGAGAAGAAGATGATCGCGGCGACGGAGACGACGGCGATCGTGAAGCGCAGCACGAGGTCGTCGGAGCCGGCGACCTGGGTGGCCGGCAGGAACATCTCGACGAGGCCGAGCGCCGAGGCTTTGCCGGCGAGCACGGGATCGGACAGCTGCGTGACCCACGTGAAGGGCACGAAGATCCATCCGAGCCAGTCGAAGATCGGCGTGTACTTCGCCAGGAGCAGGCCGATGAGCCCGACGGAGAGGATCGAGGGCAGGATCGAGGCGGCCATGAGCAGACCGTCGCGGAAGTTGAGCCAGAGGTTGCGGCCGAGGCTCGGCGTCTCGGCGAGCGTCGCCTTCGCCTCCCGCCACGCGACGCGGAAGCGGTGCTTCGTCACCTTCTCCTCCGGCTGCGGGGTCGCCCCCGGATAGTACGTGTCGGGGATCGATCGCAGCGGCGGCAGGTGGACGGTGATGGCCGTGACGACGAACGTGACGACGAGGGTGAAGAAGAAGTAGAGGAGCCAGTGGTCCATGAGGTCGAGCGTCTTGGCGACGACGATCATGAACGTCGCCGACACGGTCGAGAACCCGGTCGCGATGATCGCGGCCTCCCGCGCCGTGTACTTGCCCTCCTTGTAGACCCGGTTGGTGATGAGCAGACCGAGGGAGTAGCTGCCGACGAACGAGGCGACGGCGTCGATGGCCGAGCGGCCCGGCGTCCTGAACACCGGGCGCATGATCGGCTGGACGAGGACGCCGATGAACTCCATGAGCCCGTATCCGACGAGGAGGGCGAGGAAGATCGCGCCGACGGGGACGATGAGGCCGACGGGGATGACGAGCTTGTCCCAGAGGAACGGACCGATGTCCTCGGCGGCGAGCCACGCGGGCGGGACCGTGAGAATGAGGACGGCGACGACGAGGCCGACGACGCCGAGGACCGCGAAGATCCCCTTCGTCACCGACGACTTCCACGTCCCGGTGACGAAGGGGCGAACGGCGCCGAGGAGGATGAGGGCGAGGACGATGAACGGCACGACCGGGCCCGCGAAGGTGCGGATGGCGGTGACGATGTGGTCGAGCGGGATCGTCGAGACCCCGGCGATCGTGACGGGAACGAAGAACATGACGATCCCGATGGCACTGTAGGCGAAGAACCGCCAGGTGCCGGCGGGCCTCGTCCGGGACGGCGTGGTCGGGGTGGTCATGATTCTCCTTCGAATCCTCAGTCCGCCGAGGTGGTCGGACGGTTGTCGGCGACGAGCTGGCCGCCGCGGTAGACGCGGTCGACGAGCTGGACGCCGGGCCGGTAGGCCAGGTGCCGGTGGCTGGGGGCGTCGAGGACCGTGAGGTCGGCCCGGGCCCCGGCACCGAGGTGGCCGATGTCGGTGCGATCGAGGGCGTGGGCGCCGCCGGCGGTCGCCGCCCACACGGCCTGGTCGACGGTGAAGTGCATATCGCGCACGGCCACGGCGATGCAGAAGGGCATGCTGTTGGTGAAGCACGACCCGGGGTTGCAGTCGGTGGCGATCGCGATGCGCACCCCGGCCGCGAGGTAGCGGCGGACGTCGGGGTAGGGCTGACGGGTCGAGAACTCGACGCCGGGCAGGAGGGTGACGACGGTGCCCGCGGCGGCGAGGACGGCGAGGTCCTCATCGGAGGCGAAGGTCGCATGGTCGACGGAGACGCAGCCGAGTTCGGCCCCGAGCTGGAGCGCCCCACCGGCGGTGAGCTGGTTCGCGTGGAGGCGCGGCCGCAGTCCCGCGGCGACGCCGGCCTCGATGATCCGCCGGGTCTGGTCCTCGTCGAACGCGCCCTCTTCGCAGAACACGTCGATCCACTTCGCCAGGCCGGACGCGGCGGGGATGATCTCGTCGATGATGAGGCTGACGTAGGCCTCCGGGTCGTCCTTGTGCTCCGGCGGCACGACATGGGCTGCCATGAGCGTTGATTCCGGGGTGTGGCGGCCGATGATCTCCAGCGCCCGGATCTCGTCGGCGAGGTCGAGTCCGTAGCCGGACTTGATCTCGAACGTCGTCGTGCCGGCCCGGGTGGCCTGGTCGAGGAGGTGGACAAGGTTGGCCTCGAGCTCCTCGTCACTGGCCGCGCGGGTCGCCGCGACCGTCGTCGCGATGCCTCCGGCTGAGTACTTCTCCCCCGCCATCCGGGCGGCGAACTCCGCCGAGCGGTCACCGGCGAAGATCAGGTGGTTGTGGCTGTCGACGAAGCCGGGCAGGACCGCCCGCCCGCCGAGGTCGACGGTCTCGACCTCGGCGTCGGGGGCGGTGAGCAGGAGCGCTGCCAGGGCGGCGTCCGCCTCGGCGGCGGGACCGGACCAGGCGATGGTCTCACCGTCGATGATCACCGCGGCGTCGGTGAGGGAGAAGAGATCTCCCGCGCCGAGGCTGGGGCGGGCCATGAGCTCGGTGGGGTCCGAGTTCGTGACGAGTTCGCTGATGCCGGTGAGGAGCTTCATCACTGGGCTGCCGATTCCTCGTCGCGGACGTCGAGTTCGGGGATCATCGGGATGCGCATGCCGCGCTCCTCTGCGACCTCGACGGCGCGGTCGTAGCCGGCGTCGACGTGGCGGATGACGCCCATGCCGGGGTCGTTGGTGAGCAGGCGGGCGAGCTTCTTCGCCGCGAGCTCCGTGCCGTCGGCGACGGACACCTGTCCGGCGTGGATGGACCGGCCGATGCCGACGCCGCCGCCGTGGTGGATCGAGACCCACGTGGCGCCCGAGGAGGTGTTGACGAGCGCGTTGAGCAGCGGCCAGTCGGCGACCGCGTCCGTGCCGTCGAGCATCGACTCGGTCTCCCGGTAGGGGCTGGCGACGGACCCGGAGTCGAGGTGGTCGCGGCCGATGACGATCGGGGCCGAGACCTTGCCCTCGGCGACGAGCTGGTTGAAGAGCAGACCGGCCTGGTGGCGCTCTTTGTAGCCGAGCCAGCAGATGCGGGCCGGCAGTCCCTCGAACTCGACGTATTCGGCGGCGGCGTCGAGCCAGCGGTGCAGGGACTCGTTCTCCGGGAAGAGCTCCTTGAGGGCGGCGTCGGTGACCTCGATGTCCTTCGGGTCACCGGAGAGCGCGACCCAGCGGAACGGTCCGAGGCCCTCGCAGAAGAGGGGACGGATGTAGGCGGGGACGAAGCCGGGGAACGCGAACGCGCGGTCGTAGCCGGCCTTGCGCGCTTCGTCGCGGATCGAGTTGCCGTAGTCGAACACCTCGGCGCCGCGGTCCTGGAACTCGACCATGGCCTTGACGTGGGCGGCCATCGCCTGTTCGGCGCGCAGCGTGAACTTCTCCGCGTCCTGCTCGGCTTCGGTCTGCCAGTCGTCGAGGCTGACGCCCAGGGGCAGGTAGGACAGCGGGTCGTGGGCCGAGGTCTGATCGGTGACGATGTCGACCTCGGCGGCTTCGGGACGGTCGAGGATGAGCGGGAGGATCTCGGCGGCGTTGCCGACGAGTCCGACGGAGAGCGCCTGCCCGTTCTTCTTCGCCTCGATGACCTTGGCGAGCGCGGTGTCGAGGTCGGTCTCGACCTCGTCGAGGTAGCGCTTGGCCTGGCGGCGGTCGAGGCGGGTCCGGTCGACGTCGATGATGAGGCAGGCCCCGCCGTTGAGGGTGACGGCCAGCGGCTGGGCGCCGCCCATGCCGCCGCAGCCGGCGGTGACGGTGAGGGTGCCGGCCAGCGTCCCGTCGAAGCGCTTGCGGGCGATCGCCCCGAAGGTCTCGTACGTGCCCTGGAGGATGCCCTGGGTGGCGATGTAGATCCAGGAGCCCGCGGTCATCTGGCCGTACATCATCAGGCCTTCGGCTTCGAGCGCGCGGAAGTGCTCCCAGTTCGCCCAGTCGCCGACGAGGTTGGAGTTCGCGATGAGCACGCGCGGTGCCCATTCGTTGGTCCGCAGCACGCCGACGGGCTTGCCGGACTGGACGAGCAGCGTCTCATCGTCTTCGAGGTCGTCCAGCGTCCGCACGATCGCGTCGTAGGCCTCCCACGAGCGGGCGGCACGGCCGGTGCCGCCGTAGACGACGAGGTCTTCGGGGCGTTCGGCGACCTCGGGGTCGAGGTTGTTCATGAGCATCCGCTTCGCGGCTTCGGTCTGCCAGCTCTTCGCGGTGATCTCGGGTCCGCGGTCGGCGCGGATGACCCGGGTGGGGTCGTGCTGGGTGAACGACGGTGTGGTCGCCGAGGTGGTCGCGGCGTCGGTTTCGGACGTGGCGGTCATGGGATTCCCTTTCGTGGGGTCCCGCAGGGGGACCTGAGCTCAGTTCGACCGGTGTGTCCGACGGAGTGGATTCCCGATCGCGGCCCGACGGCGAGAGGCCGTGGGGGCCGAATCGTCTTTGACTACCCTTCCATTGTGTCCGCTGGGAGCACGGACGGAAGTGGTCTGGCTCAAGTTCTGTCCGATATTTCGGACACTATCCGCCGGCTGTTCATTGATAACTGTGGAGTCTCAATCAAGACGAAATCGGTTCTTTAAAAGTCCTGTGCCCGCGCATAGTCTGACGGAGAACCCTCGAGATCACTGGAAGAGGAACGACGATGTTCATCCCACCCACGCCCGCCGCGCCGACCCGCGGCCCGCTCACCTCCGTGCGGGCATGATGCTCGAGACCCGCCAGCTGCAGAACTTCGCGATGGTCGCCAGGGAACGCCATTTCGGGCGGGCCGCCGAGCGCCTCGGCCTCGCCCAGCCCTACCTCTCGCAGCAGATCCGCAAACTCGAACGCCAGCTCGGCACGACCCTGCTCCACCGCACGACGCGCTCGGTCACCGTCACCCCGGCCGGCGCCCACCTGCTCGAGGAGGCCGAGCGGGTGCTCGCCGAACTCGACACCCTCGGCACCGAGGTCGGTCTCATCGGCTCCGGACTCCAGGGCCCGCTGCGCCTCGGCTTCACCGGCTCGACGACGTACGGGGTGATGCCGCAGGTGGTGCGCCGCACCGCGGCGCTGGCACCCCGCCTCCAGCTGAGCGTGAGCGGCGAGATGATCACCCCGCAGCTCGTCACCCAGCTGCTCGACCGCACCGTCGACATCGCCCTGCTGCGCGGCACCACCCCGGCGACGGGGCTTGAGTGCCAGACCATCGGCTCCGAACCCTGCATCGCCGCACTCCCCTCGGATTCGGACCTCGTCGACGCCGACGCGATCACGGCCGCCGACATCAGCGGCCGCGTCCTCGTCGGCTACCCGGAGACCTCGGTGATGTCGACGACGACGGCGAACTTCCTCGGCGCTCACCGCCGGACCCCGGACTACGCGATCCGCGCATCCCAGACCTCGACGCTCATGTCCCTCATCGCCGCGGGACTGGGCATGGCGATCGTCCCCGGCACCGCCTCGGCGCTGGCCATCCCCGGCGTCGAATTCCGCACCATCGTCGACGCCCCGCGCACCGAGCTCTCCCTGGCCCGGCGGGCCGATGACGACTCCCGGGCGACGGAGCGGATGACGGCGATCATCACCGAGGTCGTCGCCGCGGCCATCGCCGAGCCCCCTGTCGCAGCGGCGATCGCCGAGGAGGACGCGTCATGAGGATCACCGCCGTCGAGACCGTGCCCTACCGCATCCCCATGCGCAAACCGCTCGCGTTCGCCAGCGGCGCCGTCGACCACATCGAGCACGTCCTGCTCCGCCTGCACACCGACGACGGGCTGACCGGCTGCGCCGACATCCCGCCCCGGCCCTACACGTACGGGGAGACCCTGGCCTCCGTCATCGCCGTCATCGACGGCGTCTTCGCCGAGGCGCTCCTCGGCGCCGATCCCCTCGACCGGGCCGGCATCCACGCCCACCTGCGCCGCACCGTCGGCAACCAGACCGCGAAGGGCGGCATCGACGTCGCCCTCTGGGACCTCATCGGGCAGGCGGCCGGAGTGTCCGTGCACCGGCTCCTCGGCGGGTACTGCGAGTCGCTCGCGGTGACCCACATGCTCGGGTTCGCCCCCACCGAGGCGGTCGTCGACGAGGCGCTCGCGTTCATCGACACGCACGGGGTGCGGTCGTTCAAGATCAAGGTCGGCAGGCGCCCGGTCGGCGTCGACGTCGACCTCGTCACCGCGCTGCGGGAGGCCGTGGGCCCCGATGTCCTCCTCTACCTCGACGCCAACCGCGGGTGGACGGCCACCGAGGCCGCACAGATGCTCGCGGCCACGCCCGGGGCGGATCTGCGGTTCTTCGAGGAGCCCGACGACGCCGCCGAGGTGCTCGGCCGCCGGCGCCTCGTCGCGACCTCCCCGATCCCGATCGTCGCCGACGAGTCGGCACCCGATCTCGGCGCGGCGGCCCGGGAGATCCACACGGGAGGGGCGAGCGCCCTGTCGATCAAGACTGCGCGCACCGGGTTCACGGAGTCGGGCAAGATCCTCGCCTTCGCCGAGGCGCTCGGCCTCGACGTCCTCATGGGCAACCAGATCGACACGCAGCTCGGGAGCATCGCCACCGTGACCTTCGGTGCCGCCTTCGAGCACTCCTCGCGCTACCCCGCGGAGCTCTCGAACTTCCTCGACATGGCCGACGACCTCGCCGCCGAACCGCTGCGCATCGTCGACGGTCGCGTCGCCGCCCCCACCGACCCGGGGGTCGGCACGGTCGTCGATGAGGACAAGCTCGCCCACTACCGCATCGACTGACCCGCCCGACTCCGCTGTCCCGCCCGACGACGACGCAGAGTCGACAACCGAAGGAGCCTCCCATGCTGTACCTCGTGAGAATGGACGTCACCCTTCCCACCGACCTCTCCGCGGCAGAGACGACGGAGCTGCTCGCCCGCGAGAAGGCCTACTCCCAGGAGCTGCAACGCGACGGCCGGTGGAAGGAGATCTGGCGCATCGTCGGGGAGTACGCGAACTACTCGGTCTTCGACGTGACCGACAACGACGAACTCCATGAGCTGCTCAGCGGCCTGCCGCTCTTCCCGCACATGCGCATCCATGTCACACCCCTGGCCACCCACCCCTCCCACATCTGACACCGCACTCACATCACCCGAAGGAGAGAGACAATGTCCGAGAACAGCTTCCAGTCCGAAGTCACGGCGAAGGCCGCCGAATCCGGCGCCAACGCCTCGGCCCGCTTCCGCGAAAGGCAGGCGCAGGGCGGCAGCACCGCCGCCGTCGACCAGGAGCGCGTCGCCCTCCTCGCCGGCAAGGCGATCAAGGCGCTCAACGACCTCGTCATCGAGGAGCAGCTGAGCTACGAGGAGTACAACGCGTTCAAGGCGTGGCTCATCAAGGTCGGGGAAGACGGCGAATGGCCGCTCTTCCTCGACGTGTGGCTCGAGCACTCCGTCGAAGAGGTCGCCAATGCCGACCGGGAGGGGTCGAAGGGGACGATCGAAGGGCCGTACTACCTCGGCGGCTCACCGGAGCTGGAGTGGAACGGCACGATCCCGATGCGCGAGGACGAACCGGGGACACCGCTCGTCTTCAAGGGCCAGGTCACCGCGGTCGACGGCACTCCACTGCCGGGGGCGAAGCTCGAGCTCTGGCATGCCGACAATCTCGGCTTCTATTCGCAGTTCGCGCCGGGACTGCCGGAGTGGAACCTGCGGGGGACGTTCACGGCCAATGACAACGGCGAGTACGAGATCCACACGATCCGGCCCGCGCCCTATCAGATCCCCACCGACGGGGCCTGCGGCCAGCTCATCGCGGCCGCCGGGTGGCATGCGTGGCGGCCGGCTCACCTGCACTTCAAGGTGCATGCGCCGGACCACCAGCTCATCACCTCGCAGCTCTACTTCCCCGGCGATCCGCACAACGACGACGACATCGCCTCGGCGGTCAAGCCCGAGCTCCTCCTCGATCCGCAGCCGAACCCCGACGGCGAGGGAGAGGTCACCGTCTACGACTTCGTCCTCGATCCCGCCTGAGGACTCCTCGCGCGCTGAGCTGACGGTCGCCTCGGCGGGGAATATCGCCGAGGCGGCCGTCAGCGTCTAGAAGCGCGTGATGATCGAGCGGATGACCTCGCCCTTCTTCAGCTTGTCGTAGGCCTCGTCGACGTCGTCGATGGAGATCTCCTGGCTGATGAGCCCGTCGAGGTTGAGCCGCCCCTGCATGTAGAGGTCGGCGTACATCGGGATGTCGCGTTTGAGGTTCGTCGATCCCATGCTCACGCCCTGCACACTGGCATGGCTGACGAGGGCGGCGAGCGAGGTGTCGAGGGTGACCGTGGCATCGGGCTTGGCGATGCCGATGAGGTAGGCGTGCCCGCCGACGCGGCGCAGCGCGATCGCCTGCTCCTGGGTGGCCGGCAGTCCGATGACCTCGAACGCGTGGTCGACCCCTCCCCCGGTGAGCTCCCTGACGGTCTCGACGGCGTCGACCTGTGAGGAGTTGATGACCTCGGTGGCGCCGAAGCTCTTCGCGACCTCGAGCTTCGCGTCGATGATGTCGATGGCGATGACGTGCGTGGCTCCGGCCAGGAGCGCGCCGGAGATGACGTTGAGCCCCACCCCGCCGGTGCCGATGACGGCCACGGAATCGCCGACGCGCACACCGGCGGTGTTGATCGCCGATCCGGCCCCGGTGACGACCGCGCACCCGATGATCGCCGCCTGCGGGAACGGGAGATCGTCGCGGACGACGGCGAGCTGGTTCTCGTGGACGAGCGCCTGGGAGGCGAAGCCGCCGAGACCCCACCCCGAGGCGATCGCCGTGCCGTCCTCGGCGCTCAGGCGCGACGGTTCGTCCGGTCCGCGCACCGTCGCCTGCGGGTTCGGGCACTCGTAGGTGCGCCCCGACAGGCACGTCGTGCACACCCCGCAGAACTGGATGAGGCAGCCGACGACGTGGTCGCCGACTTCGATCGTCGTGACCTCGGAGCCGACCGCCTCGACGACTCCGGCGATCTCATGGCCGAACACGGCGGGAAAGGGAAAGCCGTAGCCGCTCTCGACGATGTGGAGGTCGGAATGGCAGAGACCCGACGCCCTGACATCGATGAGGACCTCGCGCTCGCGCGGTTCGTCGATGTCGACGTCCCGCGTGGTGAACGGTGCGCCGACGCCCTCGGACACAGATGCTCGCATGGTTGCTCCTTTGCAATCGTGGCGGTGATCGAACCGGTGGCGATGACGTCCGCCGGTTCGCGGTGACCAGCCGACGATCACGCAGGCAGAGCAGTGACACAACGGTCGGCACCCGATTTTGAGCGTACGCCCGATCAGGGTCAGTGTCGATGAATTGCCGGTGATCAGTCGGTGCGCGGCCCCTGCCGCGGGGCGATGGGCTTACCGGGCCGACCGAGGACTTACTACCGATCAGTCGTTCTGTTCGGTAGGATGTGTGGCGCCGGTCACCATACGGGCACCCCGTCCTGGTCGACCCCCGCGGCTCCACCGAAGCCCGGGCGGTCGGCTGTTCGCGCACTCTCACCGCCGAGATCCACGACAGAACAGGAATGCAGACCTATGAGCACACGTCGACCGACAATGACTCCGCCCCTGCGACGACTGACCACGATGGGCACCGCCGCAGTCGCCGGCCTCGCGCTGGCGGTGGGCACGATCGCGACCCCGGCCCACGCCGCCGACCCCGTTCCGACGACGGACGCCGAAGCCGAACGCCTCAATGACGAGCGGGCCGCCGAGGATCCCGCCGAACTCGATCGCAGCAGCGTTCCCGCCGGAGTGAGCGTCGAACAGGCACGGTCGGTCGTCGAATCCTCCGACGAGATCACCGTCGCCGATGTCGAATACGCGGCCGCCGTCGAGGACCTCCCGGCATCCGGTGTCCCCGCGGACTTCTATGAGACTCCCGCCACGCTGCCGGAGGAGAACGGCGCAGTCGTCAGGCAGGCCGAATCCGACTTCTACCTCGACCCCGTCCGGCTCATCAGGCACAACGCGAAGACGACGACGTTCATGTACCGCACCACCGACGAACGCGGCACTGCCCGTGCCGCCACCGCCACCCTGCTCAGCCCCGCGAACTCCGACGGCCCGGCGCAGGACGCCGTCGTCATCGCCCCGGGCACGCAGGGCACTGCCGACAAGTGCGCTCCCAGCCGACAGCTGAGCATGGGCACGGAGTACGAGGGCATCGGGGTGACCTCGGCGCTGGCCGCCGACCGTCCGGTCATCGTCGTCGACTACATCGGACTCGGCACCGAGGGTCCGCACCGCTACCTCAACCGCGTCGAAGAGGGCCGAGCCGTGCTCGACGCCGCCCGCGCCGTCCAACAGGTCGAGGGAAGCGGCATCGATGCGGAGACGCAGCTGCAGCTGCGCGGCTACTCCCAGGGCGGGCAGGCGACGGCGGCGGCCCTCGAACTCGCCGCGGAGTGGGCGCCCGAGCTCAACCTCACCTCCGCCTCGGCGGGGGCCGCTCCGACCGACCTCAACGACGCCGTCGGCAGCCTCTCGGGCGTCTACACCGGTTTCCTCCTCTTCGGGGCGGATTCGTTCGCGGAGCAGGCGAGCATCGACCTCAGCGAGCACCTCAACGAGCAGGGCCAGGAGACGGTCGAGCGCGCCGCCGGCCAGTGCACGGTCGAAGCCGTTCTCACCAACGCCTTCGTCGACACGAGCACGCTGACGAAGAACGGCGGGGACTTCCAGCAGCTCGTCGAGGAGGAGTTCACCGCAGTCCTCGACGAGCAGCGGTTGGGCACGGCGGCGATCCCGGACATTCCCGTCCTCGTCAACCACAGCCGCCTCGACGACGTCGTGCCCTTCGCGCAGGGCCGGGGGCTCGCCGCGGCCTGGTGCGATGCGGGCAGGTCGGTGACCTTCGCCGACAATCTCGCGCCCACGCACATCGGCGGGTACCTCGCCTCGCTGCCGCGCGTCGAGGCGTTCACGTCGACGACCTTCGCCGGTCGGTCACCGCTCAACAGCTGCTGGCGGCTCTGATCCCGCGGGCTCAGCCGAGCATCCGAGCCGGCCGGAGGCTCGGCTACGCCTCCATGACGTAGGAGAGGATCATCGACACGAGTGTGGCGACGACGACGGAGTTGAAGGCGAACGCGACGATGACGTTGGTGCGCACGAGTCTCCACCCGGCGCGGGTGATGGCTCGGCCCGGCAGCGCCGCCGTCATCGTCGAGGTGAGCACGGAGAACGTCAGGTAGTCGCTGAAGGCCCGATCCTCTTCCATGTCGAACTCGAGGTGGCGTGCCGCCTGGCTTCCGCCGTCCCGCAGGTCGAGGCGCATGTAGTCGAGGGCGAACGAGTAGACCATGACCGCCCACGAGGCGATGACGTTGGCGACGCCGAGGGCACCGGCGATGACGGTCTCCTCGCTCGATCCGAGGGTGACGAGGTAGACGTTGAGCATGATGGCGACGAAGGCGGCGACGAGCGTCCACGACACGGCACCGCCGCCGCCGAAGAGGATCGACGTCCAGCGGCGCCTGCGTGCGATGGCCCAGCGCGAGTGGACGGTGAGCTCCGTCTCCGTGAGGTCCTGCAGTCCGGCATGGGTCCAGAGGAGGTAGACCAGCGCGTACACCGGCCACGCGACGAGGAAGACGGCGATGAGTCGCTGCGTCGCATCGACGAAACCGGCTGAATCGGCGCCGAAAGGGGAGAATCCGAGACCGACGATGACGACGACCCCGACGAGCAGGGCGGGGATCATGCTCACCGATGAGCGCGTGTCATCGGAGATCGTGATGATCTGGCTGTGGCGGGGTCGCAGGCGCAGGACGGCTCCGGTTCACTCGATGTCGGCTGGTCAACTCACCCTAGTCGACCAGCACCCGGTGGTTCCGTCAGCCACTCGGCTCTGACATGCCGCGGACCGTACACTGACGACCATGAGCGCCGACGTCATCATCCTCGCCGGACCTCCGGGAGCCGGGAAGTCGACGACAGCCCGCGCCCTGGCGCACGATTTCCCACGGTCCGTCCACCTGCACACCGACGACTTCTGGCATTTCATCGCCGCCGGCGCCATCCCGCCCTACCTGCCGGAGTCCGAGGCGCAGAACCACACGGTCATGGAGGTCATCGTCCACGCTGCCGCGATCTACGCGCGGGGCGACTACACCGTCATCGTCGATGGGATCGTCGGACCGTGGATGCTCGATCACTTCCGGGTTCTCACCCGGCACCCTGATCCTCTGCCCGTCCACTACCTCATCCTCCGTCCGAGCCGAGAGGTCGCTCTCGACCGCGCCACCGCGCGCACCGGTCCCGATGACCTCACCGACGAGGAGCCGATCACGACGATGTGGGATCAGTTCAGCCACCTCGGCGAGCTGGAGGACCACGTCATCGACAGCAGCATTCAGACCTCGGAGCAGACGCTCGCCGCTGTCCGCGACGCCGTGGGGACGGCGACGTTCCGCCTGCGGTGACGACGCTGCTGCACTGGGCTCATCCGGCCTCGACCCACTCCCTGAGCTTCGTCAGCCCCTCGACGATGTCACTTTCGCCGATGCCCGAGTAGGCGAGCCGGATGTACTTCTGCTCCTCCCCCGGCTGCGGGCGACCGAAGTGCTCGCGGGTGCAGAACGAGACCCCGGTGTCGTGGAGGGCCTGGGTGGAGAAGTCGGAGAGGGTCGCGATCCCCTTGCTCGCCATCGCCTCGGTGACGTCGGGGAAGATGTAGAACGTCGATTCCGGCACGGCGACCTCCATGCCGGGGATCGCGTTGATGAGCGAGCACGCGGCGTCGCGGCGGGCGCGGAGCACGTCGAGCATCTCCGCGACGGGCTCCTGCGGACCCTGCAGCGCCGAGATCCCCGCCCACTGGACGTAGTGGGTCGTGCACGATTCGTCGTTCGTGTTCATCGTCGAGATCGCCTCGGCGACCTCCTTCGGGGCCACCGCACACCCGAGCCGGGACCCGGTCATCGCGAACTTCTTCGAGAACGTGTAGAGGATGACGGTGCGCTCGCGCATCCCCGGCAGGGCGGCGATCGACGCGGACTCGCCGCCGTAGCGCATCTCGAAGTACGCCTCATCGGAGAGCACCCAGAGGTCATGCTCGGCGGCGATCTGCGCGATCGCCTCCCGCTCCCCCGGCGTCGACTCCGCGGAGATGGGATTCTGCAGATCGTTGTAGATGATCGCCACCGTCGTCTCGTCGATCGAGGCCCGCAGATGGTCGAGGTCGATGGCGAACCCGTCGGCGGTCGGCACGTACCGGTACGGCAGCGCCCGCCCGCCGAGGTATTCGATCTGCGACTCATAGATCGGGAATCCGGGATTCGGGTAGAGCACGGACTGACCGGGATCCATGACCGCCTGGAGGAACTTCGTGATGACCGGCTTGCCCCCGGTGGTGACGACCACCTCGGCGGGATCGATGTCGAGACCGCGCCGGGATCCGATGTCCTCAGCGAGCGCGGCCCGCAGCTCGGGGATCCCCGGCCCCGGACAGTACCCGGTCCTGCCGTCCGTGATCGCCCGGTTCATCGCCTCGACAATGTGCGGAGCCATCGGAAAATCGAGATCGCCGAGGTGGAACGGATAGACCCGATTCCCCTGCGCCTTCCAATCGGCGGCGGCCTGGGCGACGCGGAAAGCGGTTTCCGTGCCGAGGTCATTCAGTCGCTGGGCAGTCTTCATCGGCGGCTCCTTCGAACGCCCGCTCCCCGGCAGCGATGCCGGAAGGAACGGTGGTGCAGCTGGTGGGAGGCGACGCACTCCGCGCGGAGCAGTGGGCGGCGCCTTCCTCACACGATAGACGACCGCGTCAAGGGGTCCTCACTCGGTGACGCCGATGAAGACCTTCCGCGTCGGTTCGAGCGTCACCCAGCGCCCGGCGAAGCCCTGCGGGATCGTGAACGCCTCACCGGGGCCGTACTCGAAGCGCTCGGTGCCATCGCGGCTCTCGACGGCGACCCGACCGGAGACGATGACGCAGAATTCCCGGTACGGCCACGAGTCGAACTCGACCCAGCCGGGTTCGCCCGCCCAGCGTCCGGCGACGCTGGTCGGCCCGGTCTCGACCCGGAACTCCGTCTCCGTCCACCCCTCGGAGTGGGCGTCGTAGTCGGCGAGGTCGGGGATGACGGCCCGGTCGGCCGCCTCGGTGAGTGTCTGGACGGTGGCAGTCATGAGGTCTCCTTCTCTGATGCGGTGTGTTCGGCGGCGTGGAGTTCGGCGGCGTGGGCGGCGCCGGTGGTCCCGGAACCGATGAAGCGGTCGAGGACGTTGCGGGTGATCGTCGTGACGAACGGGTCGTTCGCGGCCAGGCCGTAGGGCCAGTCGGTCGTGCCGGCGCAGTAGACCTCACCGTCGCCGCGGGTGAACGCGGCCATCATCGCCGAGCCGTAGCCGTTGCCCTGGTGGTGCGGGGGTGGGCCGTCGGGGTAGATGCCGGCGAAGAGATCGGCGAGCTCGGCCGCGGGCGCCCCGATCGGGACGCGGCCGCCCCACCGGTCCTCCCCGCCGGAGACCGCGGGGGCCATCGCGATGATCTCGAGGTTCTCCGGTGCCCCGTCATCGCCGGTGGCATACGGCAGGCCGTGGCGGAACGTGTAGTCGCAGCCGTCGACCTCGAAGGCCGCGATGCACAGGGGCGCTTGGCCGAAGACGTCGCCGTAGTAGAGGTCGGTGCCAGCCAGTGACCAGTGGTTCTCCCGGTAGACGGTGAAGCCGCCGCTGCCGCGGGGCACCGCCGAGCCGTACCGGATGTACGCGCCGCCGAGCCCGGTCAGGCCCATCGTCGCCGCCCCCGGTCGGCCGATCGCCGGGGCATCCCACGCTGTCGTCAGCCGGCTCGGGTCGGTCTCGGCGATCGGGTCGGCCGTCGGGTCCTTGAAGCACGTCTGCACGCCCTCATCGAGGTCGAGGCGGACCTGCCACACGTAGTTGCCGCCGAACCGGGCGACGTGACCGCCGGCCTCGACGTAGGCGTCGAGGGTGTCGCGCATCTCCCACGACCAGTACTCGTCGTGGCCGACGATGACGACGCAGCCGTACCCGTCGAGCACGTCGGGTTCGGCGTGGAGTTCGACCTGGGTGATGTGACCGACCCGGTAGCCCTGGTCCTCGGCCCACACCGTGAACGGACGCTCGTAGGTCGCCCAGCCGGCGTCGTTGTGGTGGCGGGAGTACCCGCGCTGCCACGCCCATTCGTACGTCGGATGCCGCGGCTCCCAACCGATCGGCACGCTGACGTCGAGGTGGGCGTTGCGGGGTGCGCCGACCGGTTTGCGCAGCATGCCGCGGGCGATCGGGCGCCGCATCGACGAGTACGGGGAGGGGATGTCGTTGCGGTCGCCGTCGGGCAGCCCCCGGTAGTGGTTGCCGCCGCCCCAGTCGTTGTAGGCGAGCATCGTCGAGGTGGCGTGGACGAGGAGGACGTCGACGTCGGCGGGACCGGCCGGGCGGACGATGAAGAAGGACTCGTGCTCGACGTCGCGACCGTGGTCATCGGTCGTGGAGAAGACGACGAGGTAGTATCCGGGAGCGAAGTCCGCGCTCAGCTCGACCTGCAGCGAGCTCGACCACCCGCACCCGCTCGCGTACGCGTCCGCGGGGGTCTCCTGCCGTGTTCCCGGCAGGCCGGTGGCGGTGAAGACGGTTTCGGGGCGGGCGCCGTCGCGGATGATCGCGACATCGAAGGTCTCCGCCGTCGTGTGCACCCGGAGGTCGACGGTCTCCCCGGACCGGTAGGCGAACCGGTCGCTGTAGCCCCAGAGTTCGGTGGTGTCGGGGTATTCGCCGGGGCGTTCGATGAGCCCTCTCGGGGTCGACCAGGCGTAGTCGATGCGTGCGCTCATGGGGTGGGGTCCTTTCGGTCGGGGTGGGGGTCGGGGCTGGAGTCAGGGTTGGGGGTGTCGGGGTCGATCGCGGCGTCGGCGCCGAGGGTCGCCAGCGTCGCCCGCGCCGCGTCGATCCGGTTGGCCCGGAGGAGACCCCAGGCCGCGGCGAGGACGAGCGGGGCGATGACGCAGGCGTTGCCGGCCGGGCCGAGTCCGGTGAGGGCGCCCATCTGGGAGATGAGGAGGATGAGCGCGAGGGTGAGGAGGAGAGCGGAGGCGAGCGGGGCGATCATCCGGTTCCACGCCCGCTCTCCACCGCCTCGGCGCCGGAAGAAGACGACGACGGAGAGCGAGGTGAGGATCTGCAGGAGGAGGACGGCGATGATCGTCGGCGTGTTCGTCCAGGTGACGATCTGCGTGTAGGGGTCGGCGCCGACGGCGGCGAAGAGGCAGAGGACGATGAGGACGAGGCCGGTCTGGACGAAGTTCGCCGTCAGCGGGCTTCCCGAGGACGCGAGCCGGGACAGGCCGGCGGGCATGAGGCCGCCGCGGGCGAGGTTGACGAGGTACCGGGACGAGGTGTTCTGCAGTGCGATCACTCCTGCGAAGAAGCTCGTGACGACGAGCACGAGCATAATCGGCGTGATCGCCGTGCCGACGAATTCGTCATTGAGTGAGAACACGAGCTGGGAGGGATCGCCGGCGAGCAGGGAGTCGATGCGGGACTGCCCGGCAGCCTGGAGGATCACCCAGGCACCGAAGGTGTAGCCGAGGAAGAGGACGGTCACGGCGAGGTAGGTGGCGCGGGGGATCGTGCGGTTGGGGTTGCGGGTCTCGGTCCGATAGACCGTCGTCTGCTCGAAGCCGACGAACGCGACGAAGGTGAGGACGAAGACGCCGGGCAGGGCCGCACTCACCCATTTCTCCGGCGCGAAGGCGGTGAGCGTCAGCCCCTCGTAGCCGCCCTGGGCGAGGACGGCGACGGCGAAGATCGCGAGGATCGCCGCCTCGGCGACGAGGAGGACGGCGACGGTCATCGCGCCGACCCCGACCCGGCGCAGGCCGAGGATGAGCACGGCGCCGGTGATGACGAGGGCGATCGGCAGCCACGGGATCGCCAGACCGGTGATCCCCTCGATCGTCAGGGACGCGAAGACCGACGCCGAGGCGGTGAATCCGATCTGTCCGCCGAGGTAGCCGACGTAGGCGACCATTCCCGCCACTGAGCCGGTGCGGGCGCCGAGGCCGGCGGCGATGTACGTGAGGAAGGCCCCGCCGCCGGGCACGTGGCGGGCGATCGTCGTGTAGCCGACGGCGAAGAGGAGGTAGACGAGACCGGGATAGAAGAAGCCGAGGACGACTGCGTCCCCGCCGGCGAGCATGCCGAGGGGCACGAAGCCGGCGAGGATCGTCAGCGGCGCGGCGGCCGCGAGGACGAAGAAGACAAGTCCGGGAGTGCCGATGCCGCGAGTGCGGACGATCGGGTTCGGTGCGGTGTCGGCGGGAGGGAGAGCCACGGTGCGTCCCTTCGGAAGGAGATGGGGTCGGGGCGCGGCGCTGCGCCCGGCGAATTAACCTATCAGTCGATAGGTTGAACGATAATCTATCACCCGATAGGTTCCCTGGGAAGAGCCGTTAGGCTGAGTCGAGACGACGACCACGAGAGGACGGCGATGGCGCGGCCGACGAATGCGAGCAGCACCGGCGACACGAGGGAGCGCATCCTGCGCGAAGCGGCCCGCCTCTTCTCCGAACTCGGCTACCAGGGGGCGAGCACGCGGGCGATCACCGAGGCGGTCGGCATCCGGCAGCCCTCGCTCTTCCACTACTTCGCGGGCAAGGAGGCGATCGGCCGTGAGCTCATCGCGGCCCGTGTGTCGGCCTCTCCCCTGCTCAGCGGGGGATTCGCACGGACCGCCGACGATCCGGCCGTCGACCTCTTCCGGCTCTTCCGCGATGAGATGGCCATCGAGCTCGGCGGGGAGTTCGACACGCGCTGGCTCTTCCGCCTGCCGCCGGCCCTCGGTGAGAAGTTCCCCGCCTGGGGTGCCGCCGTCGACGCCGCCCGGGCGACGATGGACGCGGTCCTCCGGGATGGCATCGCCGCCGGCCAGTTCATCGCCGAGGACCCCGACGCCGTCCTCGAGCTCTTCGACGCTGTGGCCAACGAAGCGATGTTCTGGCCCCACGACACCCCCGACGTCCCTCCTGAGACGATCGCGAAGGTGCAGCTCCGCCTCGTCATCTCCGACCCGCAGACGATCGCCGAGGTGGTCGCCCGGGCGGGCGGACCTGCGCGCGGGTCGGGGTCGCCCGGCTGAGGTCACCGGGCGACCGTCCGCGGCTCAGGGGCGAGCGCCTCGGCCGCGCAGGCGCCTGAGGTCGGCGAGGTAGGGGTTGCGGGCTCGCGCCTCGGCGATCTCCGCCGCGCTGATCACGGTGACGGCGACGCCGGCGCCGCGGTCGAGGAGGCCGACGATGCGGCCGTTGGGGTTGACGAGGCAGCTGTGGGCGGTGAAGCCCTCGCCGCTGTGGTTGGCATAGGCGATCGCGAGACCGTTCTCGAGGGCCCGCGCGGGCACGAGCAGCGTCGAGGTCTGCGTCGGCGAGAACGCGAGGGCCGGGTCGCGGGGCTCGTCACCGGAGGATGCGGGCACGGCGGTCGGCACGAGCAGCACCTCGGCTCCCGCCTCGGCGAGTGCGCGGGCGAACTCCGGGTACTCGATGTCGTAGCAGATGCCCATGCCGAAGCGCATGCCCCGCCAGTCGACGAGGTCGCCGCAGCGGTCGGCCGGCGTGAAGAAGTCGCGTTCGATGTCGAAGAGATGACGCTTGTGGACCCGGGCGAGCTCGGTGCCGGAGTCGTCGAAGAACGAGGCCGCGATGAACCGGCGGGCACCGACCTCGTCGACGCTCGAGGCGACGAGCGCGACACCGAGGTCACCGGCGATGCCGGCGAGTCCCTCCCGCACCCGCTCCCCATCATGGGTCCAGGCCCGAGCCGGGTCATAGCCGGTGGCGAAGAGCTCGGGCGTGACCACCACCTCGGCGCCGCCGTCCCGTGCCTCCGCGACTCCGCGCCGCAATGTCCGCAGGTTGCCGTCGATGTCGTCGATGCGGGCGGCCGCCTGGACGATCCCGATCGCCACCGCCGGACCCGCGCCCGCCGGACCCGCGCTGGCCGGGCTCGCACTGGCCACACGTCCCGGTGTGCGCTGTTCGCTCATGGAGCATCCCCTCTCCGCGCGGAAGTTTTCCTCCCGCCACCATTGACGGCACCTTCGCCGGTCAGTGACAATTATAAACCAAATCGGATTTGGTTTATTGGCCGTCCGGTTCGTCGAGCGCATCGCAGCCGCTGCCCTCGACCCGCCACCGAGAGCCCGAGGAGTCACCGATGACACCGCACAGCGAGTTCGCGTCCACCATGGCCGCGAACGGCACTTCACCCGCCGTCGCCGAGGAGATCGAGCGCAGAATCGCGATCGTCGAATCCACCGAGGCGGCCGATCCCTCGCGTCTGCCGCTGTCGGCGACAGAGCTCACCGTCTACACCGGGTCGGCCGTCGCCGCCTGCCTCATCGGCCTGCTGGTGGTGGCGCTGTGAACGGGGCACCGGATCACACGGCCGGGTCCGCGACGGCCGCCGAGGACCCGGTCAGCCGCGAACTGCAGCAGGAGCGCATCTACGGCACGTTCCCGCTGCTGAAATCCGAGCGGACCTGGTCGGGCTGGGACTTCACGTGGGTAAACACAGCACTCGCGATCGCCACGTGGGCGTTCCTCGTCGGCGGCTCGACCGCCCTGCTCGTCGGGTTCGCCGACGGTGTGGCGGCGATGATCATCGGCAACGCGATCGGCCTGTGCTTCATGGTGCTCGCCTCCGTGCCGGCCTCCCAGCGCTACGGCTCCGAGCAGTACACACTGCTGCGCGGCGCGTTCGGCGTCGTCGGGGTCGGCCTCATCGTCTTCACGATCATCCTCGTCACGGAGATGGGCTGGTCGTCTCTGCTCGCGGTCATGGCCGGGCGCGCGACGAGCCAGGTCGCGGGCACGCTCGTCGGAGCGGAGTTCGATCAGTACGGGCCGCTCGTGACGATCGGCGGCCTCGTCGCCATCGGCATCGCGTGGTTCGTCCTCTCCCGCGGTCCGGTGACGATCGGGAAGTTCAACAAGTTCGTCGCCCCGGGGCTGGCGATCATCACCGTCGTCATGATGATCGTCCTCGTGGCGACCACCTCGTGGGACACCCTGCGGGACGCGTCCCCGCTCGCGCCGTTCGACGATCCGACGCTCAACTTCATGGTCGCCGTCGAGTTCAACGTCGGCGTCGGGGTCTCGTGGTACCCGGTCATGGGCTCGCTCGCGCGGATGACGAAGAGCCGCCGAGCAGCCGTCTGGCCCGCCTTCGGCGCCCTGTTCTTCGCCACCCTCATCGCCCAGGCCGTCGGGATGGCCGCGGCCCTGACGATCGGCGACTCCGATCCGACGTACTGGATGGTGCCGCTGGGCGGTCCTGTCCTCGGGGTCGCCGTGCTCGCGTTCATCGGGTTCGCCAACATCACGTCGATGTCCTCGATCGTCTATTCGACGATCCTCGCGATCCGCCAGTCCGCCGGTCACGCGCTGAGACGGGTGCAGTGGAAGGCGCTCACGGCGGCCTTCTTCGTCCTGCCCGCGATCATGACGTTCTTCCCCCAGTTCATGTACGAGCAGTTCATGGTGTTCGTGTCGTTCTCCGGCGCTTTCCTCACCGCGATCTGCGGCGTCGCACTCGCCGACTACTTCGTCCTCCGCCGCCAGCACATCGACCTGCGCGAGCTCCACCTCGGCGGGCACGGCCGGCTCTACGCGTACACGGGCGGGGTCAACTGGGCGGGCATCGTCGCCGTGATCGCCGGCGCCGCGTTCTACGTGTGGCTCTACAACCCCGTCACGCTCGAGACCGCACCGGCGTTCTCGGTCATCACCGCCGCCCTGCCCGCCGCACTCGTCGCCGGCCTCATCTACCTCCTCATCTTCCGGGTCGCCTACGCCTCCCGGCATCCGGCCCGCTGAGGACCGACCGCCTCGGCGAGCCCTCCAGCCCACCGCACCATGCGCCATCACCACCAAGGAGAGACATGCCCACCGCTTCACGTGCCGCCATCCACACCGCCGGACCCGACCTCACCATCGCCGAGGTGGTCGTCCGCGACCCCGGTCCCGGCCAGGTCCTCGTCAAGCTCGGCGCCTCGGGGGTGTGCGGCTCCGACCGGCACGTCCTCGACGGCGACTGGAACCTGCCGAGTCCCACCGTCATGGGCCACGAGGGAGCCGGCACCGTCGTCGCCACCGGGGAGGGCGTGACCGACCTCAACGTCGGCGACCACGTCGTCCTCAGCTGGTTCTACCCCTGCCTGCACTGCGCGGCCTGCCGCGCCGGCCGCATGTGGGTGTGCACGGGCAGCGGCGCCTCGGCCGGGCTCCTGCCCGACGGGACGACGGCGTTCGCGCAGGACGATGCCCCCGTCTACCCGTACCTCGCCGTCGGGTCGATGAGCGAGTACACCGTCGTCGCGCAGCAGGCGGCGGTGAAGATCCCCGACGACGTCCCCTTCGACGTCGCCGCCCTCATCGGCTGCTCGATCGCCACCGGCTTCGGCGCCGTCGTCAACGACTCCGCGGTCGAACCCGGCCGCTCGGCGCTCGTCATCGGCGCCGGCGGGGTGGGGCTGAGCATCATCATGTCCCTCGCCCTGGCCGGGGCGAACCCGATCATCGCCGCCGACATCTCCGACGAGGCGCTCGGCCTCGCGTCATCGTTCGGCGCCACGCACACGCTGACATCGGGACCCGACCTCGCCGCCGAGGTCGCCGCGCTCACCGGGACCGGCGTCGACTACGCGTTCGAGGCGATCGGCCGGCGCCAGACGATCGAGCAGATGCCTGAGTGCCTGATGCCCGGCGGCACCGCCGTCGTCGTCGGACTGCCCCCGGAGGACGATCCGGTCTCCGTCGACGCCCTGCTCCTGGCCGAAGAGGGCAAGCGGCTCGTCGGCTCGAACTACGGGTCGACGGTTCCCGGTCGCGACTTCCCGCTCCTCGCCGAGCTCTACCGCGCGGGGAAGCTGCCGATCGACCGCCTCATCACCGATCGGGTCGGCCTCGACGAGGCCAATGCGGCCTTCGACGCGATGCGCGCGGGGGCTCAGGGCCGCACGGTCATCGTCCACTGACCGCCTCCTGACGGGAGGGGATGCGCGACGCTCTGAGAGAATGGCGCCATGGCGCGACCGAGCAAGAACATCCTCTCCCCCAGCATCATCGCCGAGGCGGCCCTGACGTTGGTCGAGCGCGATCACGATTTCACGATTCCCGGGATCGCGAAGGAGCTCGGGGTCAACCCGTCATCGCTCTACCACCACGTCCGGGGCGGTCGCGACGAGATCATCAACCTCATGCGCGAGGCGCTCTACGGTCGCATCGACCTGCGTGCGGCGACCGCGGAGGGCGCCCCGTGGCAGGACCGGCTGCGGGCGTGGATCCGCAGCTACCGGGCGAACATGGCGAAGCTGCCCGCCGCGATGCCGCTGCTCGTCGGCTCCCCGGTCGACGACCTGCCGACGCTGCGGATCTACGAGGTCGCGTTCGCGATCCTCGACGAGATCGGCATCCCCGCCGAGGACCAAGTCGACGTCGTCTCGATGCTCGACGCGGTCGTCCTCGGATCGGCGCTCGATCGCGGTGCCCCGGTGCCGATGTGGCAGCCGGGCGATCATGCGGTCCCGCACCTGCAGCGTGCGGCGCCGTTCGGGGATGATGATGACCGTTCGGCCAGGGGTCTCGAGCTCGCGATCACCGGTGCTGTCGCTGCGATCGAATCCCTCATCGCCGAGGCGGCCTGAGGGTTGGTGTCGTCTGCAGCCTGAGGGTCGGCGTCAGCCTTGTCCGCGAGCCGGGCTCGGAGTCACCCCTCGTTCGGGGCGATGAAGAGCTTCCGCAGCGGTGACTTGTCGATGTACCACCGCGTCTTCATCCCGGCGGTCAGGCGGACGAGGGAGCCGGGTGCCAGCACGACCGGCTCCTGCGCGGGGTCGTCGAATTCGATGCGACCGGCACCGGAGATGACGAGGAAGACCTCGTCGCCCTCGACATCGCGCATCGCGCCCGTGCTCATCTCCCACAGTCCGTAGTCGACGTCGCCGATCGTTCCGAGCTCGGCGAACGCTGTCGTCGTTTCCGCGGCGGGCGCCCCAGCGTCGCCGGGCGCGTCAGTCCCGGCGGGGTCGAGGCGCTGCCACTCCTCGATCGGCTCGTGGTCGAGGGGGTAGGTGGTCGTGTCGATCGGCTCCGTTGCGCTCATGCGCCCAGTGTAGCGAGCGGAACCGGAACACGAGCACGGAATTCGGAGCCGCCTCGGCGATTACATATGCCAATACGACGTCCAGCTGCTGTTTACAGCACGACTAGCCATGGGATAGAACTGAATCCGTACGCTCGCAGCGGGCGGGCGCACTCGATCAGGAGAGCTCCATTGACCTACCTCAACGGTGAGGCGTCGTTCTGGCTGGCGCAGTCGCCGGCCGCGCCCATCCCCACCCCACTCCCCTCTGCCAAGCAGGACCTCGTCATCGTCGGCGGCGGCATGACCGGGCTGTGGTCGGCCTACTGCGCCCGCCAGGCCCACCCCGACTGGGCGATCACGGTCATCGAAGCGAAGACGGTCGGCTACGGCGCCTCGGGCCGCAACGGCGGGTGGCTCTCCACGCTCATGCCCGGCAATCGGGCCCGCTTCGCCGAGGCGGTCGACCGCGCCGTCATCGATGACCCGGACGGCCCGGTCGGCTCGGCCCGACGGACCGGCGTCGAGAGCGTCCGGGCCTTCCAGTCCGCGCTCTTCGATTCGATCGACGAGGTCCTCGACGTGCTCGAGACCGAGGGCATCGACGCCGAGGCGGTGCGCGGCGGGCACATCGACGTCGCCCAGTCCGCGGCAGGGATGGCCCGCCTCCACGACCTCGTCGAGGGCAACCGCCGGTTCGGGTACGGGCCTGAGGACATGCAGGTCCTTGACGCCGCCGAGACGCGGGCGAGGATCAACGTCGACAACGCGCAGGGCAGCGTCTTCGTGCCCGGCACCGCGCGCATCGACCCGGCGCTCCTCACCGAAGGACTCGCCCGCGTTCTGCGCGAGCGCGGCGTGACGATCTGCGAGGGCACGCGGGCCCGGCACATCGGCACCGGCCTCGTGTCGACCGAACGCGGCCCGGTCAGCGGGGAGACGATCTTCGTCTGCCTCGAAGGGTATTCCGACACCGTCGCCGGAGACCTGCCCGGCCTCGAGGGCCGCCAGGTCATTCCCGTGTTCTCCTCGATGATCGCCACCGAGCCGCTGCCGGCCGAGGCGTGGGAGCAGATCGGCTGGGAGGGCAGGGAGTGCCTCGGCGATGCCGCGCACACCTTCATCTACGCCCAGCGCACCGCCGATGATCGGATCGCCCTCGGCGGCCGGGGTGCGCCGTATGCCTTCGGCTCGGGCCTGCCCGGTGATGGACGGGTCCCCGCCGAGGTGGTCGACCTGCTCCGCACGCGCCTGTCCTCGCTCTTCCCGACCCTCGACGTCGAGGTCGCCCACGCGTGGCGGGGTGCACTCGGGGTGACGCGCGACTGGTGCGCCGGAATCTTCTTCGACCCCGCACAGCGCATCGGCGTGGCGCGCGGGTATGCCGGACACGGGGTGACGGCGACGCATCTGGCGGCGAAGACGCTGCTCGACCGGGCGGCCGGCACGCCGACGCCGCTGACCGCCCTGCCGTGGAACGACCACGTCTCGGGGCAGTGGGAGCCCGAGCCGATCCGGTGGCTCGGCATCCGGTCGATGTACAAGATCTTCAACCTCGCCGATGAGTGGGAGCGCATCACCGACGCGCAGCGGACGAGTCTCCTCGCCCGTTTCGGCGCGCGGCTCGCCGGCCTCGCGGAGTAGCGGTGCCGACTTCAGGTCGTTCCAGGCAGAGAATCCGGCGGCGGGTTGAGGTGTGCGGTGCACCTCTGCCGCTCTCCGGACGCAGAGTGTCGATTTCGGACTCGATCATCGACACTCTGCGTCCGGGAAACGGCGGCGCGGCGCGGGCCGTGCTGCTGTCACACGGCCGGGCTGAGATCTGCCAGACTCAGTGAGAGGGCAGCGACGATGAAGGAGTGCGACCATGACGACCCCGGACCAGCGCATCTCGCCGATGGCGCAGACGTACCCGGCCTCGGACATCCGCAGGATGTTCAACCTCGCGCTCGATCACCCCGAGGCCGTCAAGCTCACTGTCGGCGAACCGGACTTCCCCACGCCGGAGCACATCAAGGCCGCCGGCATCCGGGCGATCGAGAACAATGAGACCAGCTACGTCGCCAATGCCGGGATCCCGGGGCTGCGCGAGGCGATCGCGGAGAAGTACGCGGCCCGCTGGGGACGGCCGGTCGGCGTCGAGAACGTCATGGTCACCTTCGGGGCGATGGAGGCGCTCACCCTCTCCCTCGATGCCACGGTCTCGCCCGGGCAGGAGGTCATCATCGCCGATCCGAGCTTCCCGAACTACCGCGGTCAGATCCACCGCCTCGGCGCGTTTGCCGTGCCCGTGCCCGTGCACGAGGACAGCGGCTTCAAGGTCCGCGCCGAGGATGTCCGGGCCGCCGTCACCGAGCGGACCGCGGCGATCATCCTCAACTCCCCGTCGAATCCGCTCGGCTCGGTCATCGATCGGGGCGATCTCGAGGGGATCGTCGACCTCGCCGAGGAGTTCGGGTTCACGATCATCTCCGATGAGGTCTACGACGAGATCGTCTTCGACGATGCGACGTTCACCTCGATCGCCGAGGTGCGGCCCGGGTTCGATCGGCACCTCGTCATCGGCAGCTTCTCGAAGACCTACGCGATGACGGGGTGGCGGTGCGGGTTCGTCATCGCCCCTGCCGATCTCATCGCACCGATGCCGCTGCTCCAGGAGGGGCTGACCTCGAGTCTGCCGGGCTTCGTCCAGGAGGCGGCGATCGCCGCGCTCACCGGCCCGCAGTCGGTGGTGGGAGAGATGGTCGAGTCGTATGCGCAGCGCCGTGACCTCATCGTCGACGAGGTCAACGCCATCGACGGAATGAGCGTGCTGCGCCCCGAGGCGACGTTCTACGCGTTCGCCAACGTCAAGGACTGGGGTCTGAGCTCGTGGGACGTCGCACTCGAGCTGCTGAGGCACCACGGGCTCGCCACGATTCCCGGGTCGGCATTCGGCCCCGCCGGGGAGGGCTATCTGCGGCTGACGTTCGCCGTGTCCCCGGAGACGATCAGGGAGGCGTGCCGACGCCTCGCGGACTTCGCCGCGACGCGGTGACAGGGTGGCGCAGTGACGCTGTGACTTCAGCAGGCCGAGAACGCGACAGGGGCGAGTGCACTTAAGTGCACTCGCCCCTGCGCTGCCCGGACCGCCGCGGAAGACACGGCGCGACCGGGTCGGTGCCCGGTGTGCGATCACCGGAGCCAGGACGCACTGATCAGAGATCAGCGCCCGTCATTCAGCGACGGTCGGTGACGTCCTTCGCGGTATCCTTGAGCTTCTCACCGGCCTGCTTGGTGCCGGCGGCGGCCTGGTCGGCCTTGCCCTCGGCCTGCATCTGCTCGTTGTTGATGAGCTTGCCGGTGGCGTCCTTGGCCTTGCCCTTGAGCTCCTGGGCCTTGTTGTCGAACTTGTCCTTCGCGCTCATGGCGATTTCCTTTCGTTGTTCCAACAGGTGATCCGGAAGAGACCGGATCGTGGTCAGGCAGCGTTCTTGCTGCGGTTCTTGATGATCAGTCCCCAGATGAACGAGAACACGATCGCGCCGATGACGGCGATGAAGAACGAACCCCACGACCAGGGATCCGAGAAGACTGCGCCGATTCCCTTGCCGCCGAAGAGGCCGAAGAGAAGTCCACCGACGAAGGCGCCGATGACACCGAGGATGATGGTGCTGATCCAGCCACCACCCTGCTTGCCGGGCAGAATGAGCTTCGCGAGCGCTCCCGCGAGCAGTCCGACGATGATCCAGCCGATGACAACCATGTTTCCATCCTTCTCTCTAGGGAACGGAGCCTGCAGACCGGCAGGCCTGCTTGGTTCCATTCCACCTGTACAGACGCAGTGACACTACAAACCTCACGCACATTTTTCAAGGATTTTTCCCGGAGTTTCACCCAGGTGAACTTGCCGTGTCGGATCACGCGGTCGGGCGTTTCCCGGCGTGTGCCCCGCGATCACGGGGCATGCGGCCGTCGAGGTCAGGCCGTCGCCGCCGACAGATCGGGCAGAAATCGATGTTGTCGATCCCGCCGCGGCGGCGGTCCCGCGATCGGGTCAGGTCGCCGAGGCGAGCGCTGCGTTCCAGCTTCCGTAGAACTTCCGCACCGCGGCGGCCGAGGGCACCTCGCCCTTGTGCGCCGTCGCGTACTCCCCGTACTCCTTGTACGTGGCGCCGACGCCGCGGGATTCGCAGTCGGCGACGAACGCCGCGATCGCCCGATCGTAGGCAGCGGCGTCGAAGCGCAGCTGCCCCTTCGCCCGGCCCGTGCTGCTCGTCGCCAGTCCCGCCGCCGTGAGCGCATCGTTCCACGATCCGAACCGCTGCACGGCGGTCTGGCTCGTCGGCGGCCAGACGCTCGCGCCCTTGCCCGAGCCGATCCCGAGGTGGCGCAGCAGTGCGGTGCGCTCGGCGTCGTAGCGTGCCGCGGTCAGACCGGGCTTCGCGTCACGACGGCGGATGGAGCCGATCGCCTCGGCCACCTCGGTGACGGTGCGAGCGACGAGTGCCGCATCATCGGGGAACTGGGCGGACAGCGTCGCCTCCACCTCGGCGAGGATCGTCTCATCCGGCGCCTCGAGCCGTCCAGCGGCGTCGGTCGGCGCCGTGCCCGCCGGTCCAGGGTCGGTCGATGCCGGGTCGGTCGTGCGCGCGGTCGCGAGCAGCAGGGCCCCGAGCACCGCAGGAGTGGGGGTGTGGGATCTGTCGCGCGCTGCATCCGTCATCCCCACCATCCTACGGGGCAGCTCAGACTTCGAGATCTCGGAGGACGAATCGCTGGATCTTCCCGCTCGGCGTCTTCGGCAGCTCGTCGACGATGTGGACTCGGCGCGGATACGCGTGTGCGCCGTACGTGGTGCGCACGGCGTTCTGCAGCCGCGTGACCAGATCGTCGGTGCCCGCGGACTCCCCGAGGACGACGAATGCCTCGATGACCTCGCCGCGGACCTCGTCCGGGCGCCCGACGACGGCAGCCTCGATGACGGCGTCGTCGGTGACGAGGATGCTCTCGATGTCGAACGGGGCGATTCGGTAGCCGGCGGCCAGGATGATGTCGTCGTCGCGGGACGCGAAGAAGAAGTCCGGTCCCTCCGCACGGCCCATATCCCCGGTGAAATACCACCGGCGGTCGGGGCTGAAGCGCTCCGCCGTCTGGCGCGGGGCGTCGACGTAGCCGGTGAACCACATCAGCGGACTGTCCTCGACCGAGAGGGTGATCGACCCGCCGGTCGTGCCGGCGACGAACCCGGGCAGCACCTGCCCCATCGACCGGTCGGCGACCGTGGAGCGCAGACGTGCGTCCCACGCGTTGCCGATGGCCATTCCCTGCTCGGTCTGCCCCCAGTGGTCGCGCACCGTCACCCCGAGCGCACCCGGTGCCCAGTCGACGACGTCTGCCGTCAGCGGCTCTCCCGCCGAGGAGGCTGCGCGCAGGGGTGCGGCAGCGGTGATGCCCGTCTTCTTCAGTGCCCGGTAGATGGTGGGCGCGGCTGCGAGGTTGGACACCTGCAGCTCGTCGAGCAGGCGCCCGGTCGTCGCGGGGTCGAAGCCGCCGGCGAAGAGGATGTTGGGCACACCGATCGCGAGCGGTCCGACGATGCCGTAGTAGAGGCCGTATGCCCAGCCGGGATCGGCCGCGTTCCAGAACACATCGTCCTCGGCGACGCCGAGACCGTAGCGCATGTAGGCGATGAACGCGGCGAGCGCCGAGCCCGGGACCCCCACGGCCTTGGGGGTGCCCGTGGTGCCGGAGGTGTAGAGCTGGAGGAACAGACCGTCCCCGCCGATCGCCTCGGCGGACTCGAGCGGTTGACGTGCAGCGATCTCCCGGTCGAGGTCGGCACCCGTCCCGAGCACGGGAACATCGATGCCCTCGAGTTTGGGCTGCTGGGCGGCGTCGGCGACGATGAGCACGGCATCGGCCCCGGTCACTCGGGTCGCGATCGCCGGTCCGGCGAAGGCGGTGAACAGGGGGACTTCGACCGCGCCGAGGCGCCAGAGTGCCATGAGGACGATCGGCAGCTGCCGCGTCTTCTCCATGAGGACACCGACTCGCGATCCGCGTCCGACGCCGAGTTCGCGGAGCAGTGCGGCAAGGCGCTGGGAGCGATCGGCGAGTTCGCCGAACGTGAGGCGGTAGGGGTCGAGTCGCTCGTCGACGCAGACGAACGCGGTGTCGGCTGCCGGACGGCTGTCACAGAGCACCTCGGCGAGGCAGAGATCGGCCACCGAGAATCGGCGGCGCAGCTCCTCGACCTCGGCCACGATGTCGGGATGGTCCTGCCACGGGGCGGGCGCCGCCGCGACGTCCTCGTCCACCTGCCCGGTCGTCATTGCCTCGTTCATTGCGCTCTCCTCAGTCTCGGTCGTCATCGTCCTGTCTCGACGGCACCGTGGTCCCGTGCGCCGGTGAAGCGAGACGTTTGAAGCGAGACTAGGCAAGGCGCGCATCGTTGACTACCCTCCGAAGTGGGCAGTGGCTGCTGCCGAGGCGATGAGGCGAGGACGGGGCGGCGATGGGCACGGAGCACGACGAGCGCATTCGACGGTCGCTCGATCGCGTGCGCACCGGCACCGGTGTCGACCTCGCCTTCGGTGGGGTGGTCGACGACTCCCGCGGTCTGCTCCTCTCCCATTTCTTCGGCCCCACCGTCGGTGCGCTTCCGGGTGTCACGCTGTCCTACGATGCGGGGCTCGGCGGTCGCACGGTCGCCCTGCGGCGGCCTCTGGCCGTGGCCGACTATGTCGCCTCGGAGGCGATCTCCCACCACTACGACGGGGTGATCCGGGCTGAGCGCCTGCGGGCGATCGCTGCGGCCCCGGTCGTCGTCGACCGTGAGACCACCGTCGTTCTCTATGCCGCGTTCCGCAGCGACGCCGTCATCGCCGACCGCATCCTCTCGACCCTGACCGACGAAGCCCGCGAACTCGAGCACGCGCTCATCGTCGCCCGTGCGCAGCGGCTCGAGAGCGACGCCGAGGCGGCCCGCGCTCTGCTTACCCGGATCCGCGCCGTCCATGGGGAGCTGCGGGCACTCAGTGCCGCGGTCACCGACGGTCGCCTGCGCCGGGAGCTGCGCGAGATCGCCGAGGGACTCGCGCTGCCGGAGAGGCGTGAGCCGACGGTGCCGGTGTCGCTGACCGAGCGGGAGACCGATGTCCTCGCGCTCGTGGCGACGGGCATGACGAACCGGGAGGTCGCCGAGGCGCTCGGTCTCACCGTGCTCACCGTCAAGGCGTATATGAAGGCGCTCATGGCGAAGCTCAACGCCCGCACACGGTACGCCGCGGTCATCGAGGCGCAGGAGACGGGCCTGCTGCCGTAGCAGCGGCCCCGTGTCAGGCCGGGGTGAGAAGATGGGGTCGTGCCTATCGATCGTCCGACCTCGCCGCAGCCTCGGCGGTCTGAGAGCGTTCCCACCGATTGGCGCACGACGTTCGCCTCCTTCGCCGAGGTGACGCCGCAGGACCACACGCCCGTGGCCCTCGGATTCGAGCTCATCGAGGTCGTGCCCCGCACGTGGTACGAACCGCAGCGCTCGGTGCTCCTGACGCGGAATGCCGTGAGTCCGCGGGCGAACCCGACGCTGGCGATCCGGCCGCTCGTCCTCAGCGAGTCCGGGAACTGGGTGAAGAAGTCGCTGACGTGGCGCACGATCGACCGGATGACCACGCAGTTCGGGGTCGACCCGCGCCATCAGGAGTGGTTCTCCCAGCTCGCGGGCCTGCGCACCCGCGACAAGACCGACTTCACGCCCGACGGTGCGCCGTACCACCTCGGCGATTTCCACACCCCGCTGATCTGGGACATCTTCGCCCACGGGGCCGAACTCGGGATCGCGTTCGTCGGCGTCAACCAGGGCATGGACGTCCGCATCGGGCGGAGTGCCAACGCCCTCATCGACGTCGCCCGGGTGCCCGGTCGCCTCCGCGTCCAACCGCAGGTGACGATCGATGAGCGCGAATTCGCCACGGGGTTGGCCAAGCCGATCTGGACGCACGGATTCTTCGGCGTCGACACCCGCACCGGCTTCACCGTCACCCTCGCGCCGGCGGCGGCGCCGACGACCGCCTCGGCGCTGCCGGTCTTCTCCTCCCCCGGCCCGATCACGATTCCCGCCGCCGAGTCCGAGGAGTTCTTCGCGGAGTACTACCCACTGCTGCGCACCTCCGCGCAGGTCGTGAGCTCCGATGATTCCGTGACGTTTCCGCACTTCAGGGACCCCCGTCTCGTTCTCTTCCTCACCTTCGGGACCGCGGACCGGCTGAGCGTGCGCTGGTACTGGGAGTACTCGGGGCCGCGTCGCAGGCTCCCGGTCCGGCCGGTCGACCGCCTCCGCGACAACCGCCTCGGCGAGGAGCGTCGGGACCACGAGCACGAAGCCGCGGTCCTCGCCGAGGTGAGCACCCACCTCGCCCGGTTCGCGCTGACCGACCCTGGGACCGAGTTCCCCACCACCCCGACCGACGTCGACCTCGACGACGCCGACACCGCGGATTTCGTCGCGAACATCCTCCCCGGCCTCGAGGTGATCGACCACGTCACGGTCATCACCCGCGGCAGGCGGCAGCCGTACCGTGAGCTCGGCGGCGATCCGAGCGTGAATATCACCTCGGTCGAGTCGGAGAAGAACGACTGGTTCGACCTCGGCTTCCAGATCACCGTGGGCGGCAAGCCGATCCCCTTCGCCACGCTCTTCACCGCGCTCGCGAAGGGGGCGAAGAAGATCAAGGTCGTCGACGACACCTTCCTCACCCTCGACCGGCCCGTCTTCGACCGGATCAAGGCCCTCCTCGCCGAGGCGGAGCTCATCCCCGAATGGGAACCGGGCGCCCCGAAGATCAGTCGCCTCCACGTCGGTCTGTGGTCGGAGTTCGAGGACCTCGCCGACGAGGCCGAACCCGCCGTGACCTGGCGGGAGTCCGCGCAGGCACTCACCGAGCTCGACCGGCTTCCCGCCACCCCGGTGCCGCACCTGAACGGGGTCACCCTCCGGCCGTACCAGGTGCAGGGGTTCCGCTGGCTCGCGCTGCTGCACCGGTGCCGCCTCGGCGGGATCCTCGCCGACGACATGGGGCTCGGCAAGACCCTGCAGACGCTCGCGCTCATCGCCCATGCGCGTCGTCAGGCCACCGGCACCGAGCCGCCGTTCCTCGTCGTCGCCCCCACCTCGGTGGTCCCGGTCTGGGCCCAGGAGGCCGGGATGCACACCCCTGACCTCGATGTCCGCGTCGTCCGGGAGTCGACGAAGAAGCGGGGCACGTCCGTCGCCGAGGTGGCCGCCGGTGCCGATGTCATCGTCGTCTCGTACGCGATCCTCCGCCTCGATGAGGACGAGATCGCCGGCCTGGAATGGGCGGGGCTCATCCTCGATGAGGCGCAGTTCGTCAAGAACGCGTCCTCGCAGGTCCACCAGGCGGCGAAGGCGGTGCGGGCGCCGTTCCGCCTCGCGCTCACGGGCACGCCCTTGGAGAATTCGCTGCGCGACGTCTGGTCGCTGCTCGCGATCACCGCACCCGGTCTCTTCCCCTCGCCGCACCGGTTCGAGGAGGAGTACGTGCGGCCGATCGAAGGCGGGGAGAATCCGGGGCGGATGCAGCGTCTGCAGCGACGGATCCGGCCGTTCATGATGCGCCGGACGAAGGACCTCGTCGCCGCCGATCTGCCGGAGAAGCAGGAGCAGGTCATCACCGTCGAGCTCTCGGCCGCGCACCGGAAGCTCTACGATCGGATCCTGCAGAAGGAGCGGAAGAAGATCCTCGGCTTCATCGAATCCGACTACGACCGGCAGCGGTTCATCGTCTTCCGGTCGCTGACCCTGCTGCGGATGCTCGCACTCGATCCGCGCATCGTCGATGCCGAGCACGCCGCGGTGCCCTCGAGCAAGCTCACTGCGCTCCTCGACCACCTCGACGAGGTCGTTGCCGAAGGGCATCGGTCGATCGTGTTCAGTCAGTTCACGTCGTTCCTCGATCATGTCGCCGAGGAGCTCGATCGTCGCGGTGTCCCCTCCGTCGTGCTCGATGGGTCGACCCGCAATCGCGCCGAGGTCGTCGAGTCGTTCCGGGCTGGGGCGGCGCCGGTGTTCCTCATCAGTCTCAAGGCCGGCGGGTTCGGTCTCACCCTCACCGAGGCGGATTACGTCTTCCTCATGGATCCGTGGTGGAATCCGGCGGCGGAGAATCAGGCGATCGACCGTGCGCATCGGATCGGGCAGACGAAGCACGTCATCGTCTACCGCTATGTCACCGAGGGCACGATCGAGGAGAAGGTGCTCGGGCTGCAGCGGCGGAAGGCGGAGCTCTTCGACTCGCTGATGAGTGAGGGCGACGAGGTGGCGCCCGGTTCGGGTTCAGGGTCGGGGGCGTCGGGTGGGCCGGCGGCGGGGGCTTCCGGCGGCGACGGTCAGGCGTTCAGCAGGGAGATCACCGCAGACGACATCCGGGATCTCTTCGACGGGTGAGGGTCAGGCGGGAACATCGTTCGAACTTCAGCGTTTGAGCAGACGGCCGATGATCTCCGGAACACGAACTGTCACAGCGTTCCAGAAGACCTCGTTGTTCACTGCCGTATACCCGGCGTGGGCGGCAATGTTCCGGGTCGCCCTGATCGCGGTGACCTCCATCGGGGTCAATTCGTCAAGCCACGGAGCGAATTCTGCACGTTCAGTCAATGAGGCCAGGCGAATGATCACCATGCTCGCGACATCGTAGGACGGCGCCCCGTCGACGAACTCATGGCGCGGGGTCGAGGCGACGGCCTGTGCGCGTTGGAGAATTCGAGCCAGCTCCTCCCGAATGTTCTCGCGGTCGAAGTTCGGGCTGTTCCGTCGACTGCGGCGCCGCCCGGCCGAGTAATCGTGCCTGGACGAGTCGGGGCCGGTCATACCGGAACCGCCTCACGCAGGACGTCCCAGCCCGGTGGCACGGGCCCGTTGTCGACGACGACGTCAACGGGGAAGCCGGTGATCTGGCGGACCCGCTCACCGAAATACGCCAGATCGAACAGGTCCACCCCATCGTCGGCGGAGACGACGAGGTCGATATCGCTGTCATAGCCGTCTTCGTTGCGTGCCACCGACCCGAACACCCTGACGTTGCGCAGACCGAGTTCCGATGCGATGTCCCGCACCTGACTGACGACTCGTTCGAGGGCGAGCGCCGGTCGATAGTCGGCTGCCTGCAGGATCCGTTCCAGCATCTCCGAAGAGATCTTCCGACTGCCCGATTCGATCTGGGCAATCGTCGGCTGACGCATACCGGCGCGCTCGGCGAGCTCTGTCTGCGTCAACCCAGCATCGAGCCGAGCGGTCCGGACGAGATCGCGTGCATCGTCGGAGTCAAACCGTCCCATGAATCAAATATAGCTACATGCTATAAAGCAGTTCCAGCAGTTCTGGGAGATGTGTTCAGTCAACCGTCAGCGGCACGAGCGGCTTCTCCCCGGGAGCCGACGGGGTGAGGACGACTTCCTGGACCATGGGGTTCTCCTCAAGGTGGCGTTCGACGGTGCGCAGGCGCACCGCGAGCTGGCTCTCCTTCGCATCGCCGACGAGGTCGACGGCGGCGACGACGTAGACCTTGCCCGAGCCGACGAATTCGACATGGAGATAGGTGACTTCGACGATGTCCTTGTCCTCGAGGAGGGCGCGGAGGATCATGTCGCGGATGCGCGGGGTGACGTTCTCGCCGACGAGGTAGCGGCGGTTGCGGTCGATGAGGACGATCGCGACGATCCCGAGGAGGATGCCGACGAGGATCGAACCGATCGCGTCGAAGGCGGCGATGCCGGTGATCTGGTGAAGGAACATGGCGAGGAATGCGATGACGAGTCCGATGAGGGCCGCGGCATCCTCGGCGAAGACCGCCCGCAACGTCGGGTTCGAGCCCTTGAGGACATAGCGGAGGACCGGCTGCCGCAGTTCCGCCGCCCGGCCTCTGGCCTGGCGCACCGACTGCAGGAACGAGAATCCTTCGAGGACGAACGAGATCGCGAGCACGATGTACCCGACGAGGTAGTTGCTGTCATTGGACTCGTGGGAGAACAGCGACTGGACCCCGTGCCAGATCGAGACGGCGGAGCCGACCGTGAAGATGCCGAACGCCGCGAACATCGACCACACGTAGGCCTCGCGCCCGAAGCCGAGGGGATGCTTGGCGTCGGCGGGGCGGGAGGACTTGCGTTCGGCGATGAGGAGGAACACTTCGTTGCCGGCATCGGCCCAGGAGTGGGCCGCCTCGGCGACGAGAGCAGCCGAGCCGGTCATGCCGGCGGCGATCGTCTTCGCGATCGCGACGGCGAGGTTCGCCGCGAAGGCGATGATGACGGTGAGCCAGCTGCCGCCGGCGGCCTTGTGGGCCTCCGTATCGACGCCGCCAGTGCTCGCGGTCATGCCCGAACCTCGAGGAGGGACACAGCCTGGGCGGCAGGGCTCCCTGCGGTCGAACTCGTCATGGCAGCGTCCTCTCGGTGGGCGGTCGAACCGTTGGGGACCAGCTTACGTCCGACCGCCTCGGCGGAGGGGCTGTTTCACGTCAACGACGCTTGCTGGTCTGGTCGGCTCATCCGACTTCACTCGACTACAGTTGGATTACCCCAGCCGAAGAGGACTCCCGCATGACTGCACCCGCCGATTTCGTTCATCCGTTCGCGCAGGTCGCGCTGACGAACATCACGCAGGACTATCCCTACGCGGCGCATCACGTGGCGAACAGCCTTGCCGACATCGTGCCCGCGAGCGAGAAGCACCCGGCGTTCGCGAACTCGTTCGACTGGCACTCGAGCGTTCACATGCACTATCTGCTCGTGAAGCTCCTCGACACCGAGGCGGCGCAGGACGCGCCGTGGCGCGACGAGGCGATCGAGCTGCTGCAGCTGCACCTCAGTGCCGTGAAACTCACTGCGGAGGCCGCGTTCCTGCGCGACCATCCGGGGTGGGAACGGCCGTACGGATGGGCGTGGGCGGTCGAACTCGTCGAGGCGCTGCGGACCAGCTCGGACCCGCAGCTGCGCGAATTAGCCGAGGGCGCGCAAGTTCTCGCGGACACGGTGTTCGATCTCGTGGTCGCGTGGCTGCCGAAGGTTCCCGAGCCTGTTCGGCACGGGGTGCATTCCAACACTGCGTTCGGTCTGCGTCGGATCCTCCTCGGCGCTCGCGCAGAGGGTCGTCGGGACGTCGTCGATGTCATCGCGGGTGCGGCGCGACGCTTCTATGCCCAGGACGAGGCATGGAACTTCCGTCAGGAGCGCAGCGGTCAGGACTTCCTCTCGGCGGGACTGTGCGAGGCCGACCTGATGTCGGAGATCCTCACCGAGGATGAGCTCGCCGTGTGGCTGCCGGCGTTCCTCTCGGAGCTGTCCCCCGAGTCGCCTGCGCTCTCACCGGTCGAGGTGCTCGACCCTACCGACGGTCAGCAGAGTCACCTCTATGGCTTGGGGCTGTCGGTCGCGGCTTCGATCATGAGGCTCGCTCCACAGCTCGAGGCGATTGCCCAACGACACGACAGGCCAGACCTCGACTCCTTGGCCAAAGGTATGCTGACCCGTGTCGATGCGCTCATGGCACCAGGGCTTGGGGCTGCCGTGTCAGATGAGTACATGTCGTCGCACTGGGTGGCGACGTTCGCGTGGGAGGCGCTCGAGCTGCGGGAGCGGTGACAGTGAGTGTTCAGCCGCCGGGCTCCGACTCGGCGCGCAGATCTCTGAACATCTCGTCAATCGACATGGAATACCACTTCCGTCCGGCGCACCAGCTCAATGTCTCCGTGTCGCAGAAGACCTTGGACGCCTGATGAGCGAACCGCTCCGACTCCAGGACCTTGAGTTCGCCCACTGTCGTCCATCGGACATTTTCGACGTACCCGAGCACGACCACGGGCCCCGATACTGTCTGCTCGACAAGACCCCATCGGTTGGTTCCGGGCGTGTGCAAAACCCACTCCGGTTCGAGACGGCCGGGTAACCGTCGACTCAGATCGGGCCAGATGGGTCGATTCTGCTTCGAAGACATGATGGTCGAACTGCTGCGGTCCCAGAACGTCACCTCGTTCTCGCCGATCGCGAGTTTGGCCGGCAGGTATCCCGCACCGTCTCCGAAATCTGTCCTCTCAAATGTGGTGGTGTACATGGCGAGCCCGAGCACTACACCTTGGTCATCTTCGAAGTACCGATCGTAGGCGATGAGGATCGCGCTGTCGCTCAGTATGCCGACATCCGTGACGCCTGGGTTGAGGCGGCCCGACCGGGTTTTGGTGCCGTCAGTTTCGAAGACGAAGACGTTGTCGCGATCGACTGATTCTCGGGTGAACCCGAGAAGTTTTCCTTCTGTCAGAACCCGGTACTCGAGCATTGGCTCGTCGGTCCAGATCGCCCATTGAGCGGCTATCTCTCCTGTAGGAAGGTATTGAGCTACAACCTCCAAGTGAATGCGGGTACGTTCCGACGGTATGACGTGGCCGCTGGTCAGTCGGTCGAGCTCCCGTCGCTCGACAGCATCCACCCACGTTGCAAGCAAGCTTCCCTGCGGTCCGCCCGTCACATCGACAACGTCCAGTGAGAGGCCCGGATAAGGGCGGCTCATCTGTGGAATCCGCAATTGCCGACCAGGTCCGAATTGCGCCTCTACTTGGTCAGCGATCATTGCGCCGGTTCCTCTTCCTCCGGCGCGACATCTGGCAGCCTCGGAGCGACCGATTTGATGCTGTCGTCGAAGAGGTCGCTGAGAGTCAACGAATACCACCGCTGCCCTATCCAGACGTGGACGGATGATGCATCGCATTCGACATGGGTGCTCTCCATCGGCGACGCGAATGGAACTGGAATCGACCCCTTCGAGAAGGGCTTCCATCTGCCGTGGAAGGCCATCCATCCAAGAGTCACATACAACTGTCCGGCAGCTTCAAGTTCGACGAATCCCCATCGTTGAGTTTCGGGGTCGTGGAGAACCCAACCGGAAGCATCGGGCTGATCCGCCAACCAACTCTCATCAGCACTGAGGTATGGTGCGCCGTGCTCGTGGTCGAAGAAGACTACACCGTCGCCGAGAACTGACATGGGCCCCGGGCTGAATCGCAGACCTTCATTGGGCTCCCACTGGAGCTTCAGATCAGCGGAAAAGCGTTCCAGACCAGGGACAGGGATCCAGAAATCTTCGAAGATAATCGCCTTGTTGGCTACCCAGATGGCACCGTCTCCTGTTGTTCGAACGTCATCGGCTTCAACGCGTAACGACCCCATCGTGACAATGGCACTGTTGCGGTCGTAGACAATTGCTCTCCGGCGAAAGCTCTCTTCGATGATCGTCAGATAGTAGGCGCATGCAAAGAGGTGGCCTTCAGGCAGTACACGGTAGGACGCACCTTCCATCGGATTCGGAATGTCCCATACTTGGACAACCCCAGCCTCCTTGTCCTGGAGAGTGACGGTGACTGGACTGGCCGCAGGCCGAAGGTGTCCGGCTGCGACATCCGCAGGAGGCGCATCAAAACCGTCGTCCGTGCCCGCGAGCCACGTGCACAGCGCACGCGAATCGACTCCAAGAGTCACGCCGATCAACTCGGCGCCGGCTATGGGAGGTTCCAACCGAAAATGCCCCAGGAAGTCCGAACCGGGCATGAACCTGTACTCATCCATGACACAATCATGGCCTCCGGCACGGACGCGAACAGAGGAATCCTACAGAACGCTTCTCTTCGCCTTCTCAACAAACGAACCTCCGACCTTGGAAATCGTTGGTTGCCGTGATTGCGAGTCGCAACAGCGATCAGCGGGCCGCGTCAGTGTCCTCGTACTCGGCTGAGCAGTCGCACATGCGACGTCGCAGGTCTCCGGAACCCGCGACGTGGGCCGCGACCGTATTTCAATCGTCCGATTCTGTTCCCGAAGAGTCCCATGTGTCTAGCTTCGCCGTTGTGACCATGCCGCTATGATACGGTCAACTGCCACTGCAGGCTGTTCATGTTCCCAGATTCGAATAACAATCCATCCCTCAGCTTCCAGACGACTGTCGGTTTCTCTGTCACGCATCACATTGTGATCGATCTTGGCTCTCCAATAGTCGACGTTGGTCTTAGGCTCCACGAAGTGGTGCGGGCATCCGTGCCAGAAGCAGCCGTCGATGAAAACAGCAATACGCGCTTTCGGGAAGACAAGATCAGCACGACGACGGAGCCCTTTGATAGGAGCGCGATCAACGAAATACCGCAGTCCCTTATGATGCAGGGCGCGACGAACCCGCATTTCCGGGCCGGTGTCTCGGCGCCTGTTCGCACGCATCGTTCGCCGAGCATGCTCCGATGAGGCCCACGAGTCAACCACCGAGCTCACATCATTTCGAGAGTCTGTTCATGCAGATGATTGAACACTTCCTCGAGATGCTCGGGATCATCGTCACCGATGTGGACGACTCCGGAGAGGGCAATAAGATTTCGCATCAGGATTCGCGTGTACTCTCGCCGCGCACTGCCGGTGAAGGACGAGCTGAGTATCGCCTCCGCTGCAGTCACTGCCACGCGACTCTGCCCCAAGGTCAGGCGCCTTTCCAAAAGCGCGACATAATCATCCTCTGTCAGTTTCTGGCGTTCGACAAGATCCGGACCGAAAACCTTCCATCTGCGCCACAGGCGCTGCAGGACGTGCCGACGGTCTCCGCCGGTCAAGCGACTTGCGGAACTCGTTCGGGCAATCTCCTCGTTCGTCTTTCCTACGAAGATTCGCTTGATTGCGATATCCGGGAGGAGAATCAGAGTGAGAAAGTTCCACACTCGCGGGTGCCCCATGTCGCTGACGGATTCCACTCCGAATTCGTACAGGATCCTTCCGATGCGAATGTCGAAGGACTGGGCGAATCGCGCCCTTTCCAGCGTCTCAGCAGACTCCACGGCGTGCAGACATCGCTCACGAAGCGCGAGAAGATCGGTCGGATCTACCTGACGACCTCCAGTCGGCGGAAATGCATGCGGATCAGCGAGAGCTTCGTGGAAGTCCACCATGCTGAACAGTTCATGGCCCTGCTCGAGCGATTGGACAGAGCTCCGGCGCTGCTCTGCGATCAGCGGATCAAGTCGTGGAAGCAGGATGAATTCCCTCATCACGTCCCCTTCAGCGAACCGACGCCGCCGTAGATCGCGTACTCAAATCCCTCTGGACGCTTCCGATAATCCGAGGCTGCCGCGTCCAAGGATTTCCGAAGGTACCTGTTCGCCGCCACCTGAGCGCCGGCGGCCAAAGAGTCGGGAAACTCCGCGGCTACCGCGTCCAGGCTTCGGTTCTGCGCGTCGTCGGCTGCCAACCGCGCCACTGTTCCGATCAGAACGCGAGCAATAGTCGCAGTCAATTCCTGTTCGACATGCTTCTTAGGGCTTCCGTCGATAAGCCCCCTCACTGCCGCATAGTCCTCGTTGAGGTGCAGACGCACCGAGTGGCTGAATGGGGATTCCAAATCTTCAGCCGAAATCGCGAGACGCCACGGCGCTTCGGGTAGCTTGTGCTTCTCAAACGAGTATGCCGATGTTGGGAATCCTTCCACGGTTGAGTCCAACGCGACACGAGTGGACGGAATCTCGGAAACTATGCGTCGGCTCAATGTCTTCGTGCCAGATGGGCCCGGAACAGCGAGCAGAATGCGAGCGTTGAGTTCGAGGGACTGCGCAATGGCATTTCCGGGTACCACTACCTCAGTGCCCGCAGTCAAGGATTCGCCCGACGTGATGAAGTCTGTCGAAGCGCTGAAGGTCGAGGCACAGTCGTGGCTGGCGGCAGTCAATACGAGCTTGGGCCTTCCGCCTCCTATCGATTCGAGCGAAACCGACCTGATGCTCGCTTCCATAGAGAATCTGAGCTGCGTCTTGGGATCCCAGCTGTCAGCGACTTCCTCGATGCGAACGACTCTCCCATCAAGCGAAGCCACCCAATCATTCCAAGTCACATCAGCCGCTTGGAATCTCCGATACGGGTAGAGAACTACCTTCGCCATCAGGCCTCCTCAGCGTTCAGGTCGACTTCCAACGCCATAGGAACCAGGGTGCGGAGCTCCAATCGAACAGGTCGTCCCGCCTCTAGAGCGCATCTGTTTCCGGACACCGGTGGTCCTCCGTGGGGGAACCAGGAGACCGAAATCTCGCTGTCGTTCAGGAGCATTCGGCCCTCGGAAGTCTTCGCATAGACCATCGCGGTTGCAGAGATCGTCGTTCTCCCAGCTTTGGATTCAGGCATGATCGACATCTGCTGACCATTGCCCTGCTCGAGAGGTTCAGCGCTCATCACGGTCAGGAACGCGCCAGGGTCTGCGCGGCGCTTGCTACTCCGACGTCTGCCACTCGGGCCAGTACCTCCGACCAGCTCCTCGTCAGGGCCTTCGCCTAGAGGCATGAAGGAGCGCAAAGCCAGTGCAACCATTCGAACAGACCGTTCTCCATCCCGTTGCTCAGTACCTGAATCAGAAAGGAACTTCCTGGTCTTGAGACGCACCTGCTGCAGGGCCTTCTCGACCACGTAGGTGGAGACCTCCTTCTCAGCAGCGCGAGGATTCCAACTGTCATGAGTAGAAGGTTCGGTCGCAGAGAAATGTCGATCGCACTGGGGAGTCGGCTTGAACACCCCATGCCACTGAAGACCGTCGTCTTCACTGTCAGCGAACTCTTCGTATCTGACTACCAGTTCTGCTCCGGAACGCATCATGCAGAGCTTGTTCTTCGGAACAGAGTTAACCTGCGGACCTGTCTCACCGATGCTCGAAACGAGGTGGAGATGACCGACCACAGTGTCCGTTCGATCTCCGAAGACCTCTTCACGAGTCGCGTTCAATGACCGTGGACGAAGTGAAATAGGTTCGGTCACTTCTCTTATGACTCCAGCCGGCCGCTCAGGCATCGTCTCTTCGCTCTGCTGCTCTTGATGCCTCCGCACCTGAATGAGCGCGTCGGCCCACCGAGACCAACTGCTTCTGATCTTCGCCGCGACCTCTTGCGACTGGTCATTTCGGAACAGTTCGAAGATCATCGGAGGGTGAACGCCGTCCGCAGAGATCGTCTTCGGCCATGCATTGTAGGCAAGTGCATCCGACACCTGCTGAATCAATTCATCGCCCTGTTCGTCGGTTCGCACTGGCGTACGTTCGTTCAAGGGGCCATCGCTGTCGCCGGTGAATGATATCTCCGGGTCGATGATGAGGATTGAGGTTCCGGTCTCGTCCTCTCCGAACGACTTCTGGAACAGAGCATTGCCGAGTTCCTCAGCTTGATGTCCTCGCAATGGCACCACATCGTCATTCGTCGCAACACCCCACCAGTGGGCTCCGGTGTAGCGCTTGCCGCCTTCCGCATAATCGTCATGCAAGGACGACGCGATAAGCCGATACTCGAGTTCGCCGTCGAGCCCGCGGCACCGCGACCAATACACGACGCTGTGGGCCTTTGAGACTTCGAACGTCGCAGTCTTTCCGAAGCCGAAAGTTCCACCGGAGACTTCGGAATCACTTGTCGTTCCGATGTCGAAGACGAACGAGTTGAAGTTATTCGGCATTCCGTCAACGGCCTCTTCCGAAGCACGGAATGGGCCGTCGAGTCCAGTCGTCCCCCTGTCATAGATCTCGACAACGTGAACATCAGGCGAGCTCAAACTCGCTCGAATCTGCTCCAGAGACTCGGGCAGATCAGTGAACACATGGTCGAGAAGGAGAACACGTTTTGACTTGTCCAATCGATCGAGTCTGACGCCGTAGGCCGGATACCAATCTTCCTCTCGAGCATCCCACGAGTTCTGAAGCGTCTCACGAATCAGCAATTCGATCCTCGTCAGGTCCGCAGTCGCGCGAAGAAGCTTGCCGCGCCCCCCACTTGTCTGGTCCCCCGGACGGCGCGGTTTCGAATATCGCGAAAGCTGCCGAAACCTCATCCGCGGATCTCCTTCAATCGGTGCCAATCGAATTCGCCACTCCAGTCGCCCAAGGCGCTGAGCGACAGCGAATAGGTGACCTCTGAGACGGCGTCTGCAACAACTCCGGAAACTGCGGAACGGCGCAGAACCGGCGATTCGTCGGTGATCTCCCAGAACCTCGTCTCGATCACTTCGAATTTCCAGTCCGCAGCTCCGGGCATTCCTCGGACGAATCCCGAATCGGCAAGTTTCTCGGTCAGGTCGTCGGCATTGACCCCGAGGTCGAGCAACCGATCGACGATCGCGTCGAGAGTTTCTCCGCTGTGCTTCCCGATTTCAGCTACGGCAAGCGTCAACGTGCCGTCCACGGGAGGCTCCATCTGCCGGAGCCCATGAATTCCGACGACAGCTCGCGACTGAAAGGACGATGTTTTGACTTCGACACGCGCCGAATTTCCTACGAAATCATGTACGTCCTGAGGTGTGCGCTGCCAGCACCCCAGCATTTCGGGTCCGACCTGCCGGCACCCATCCTCCAAGAAGACCAGTTCCCCGTATATTCCAGCGGCAGTAGAGACGTCCAGGCCGCCTCGAGCAACCTGTAACAGGCTCCGCCATTCTTCTGCCGAAGATCTGATCACTTGGACAACAGACTGGCAGTTCTCCAGGCGTGAAAGAGTCTCGTCGATGAAGACGTAGAACACTTCCCGGAGTCGATTCTCAAGGCAAGTAAGTTTGACCGTGGACACCGTCTCGCGGGTCTCGGCTTCGTTGACTTCCACCGTTTGGACGCTGATCACCTGACTCACTGAGAAGCTGACTTCCCCAGGGTCATCCACCTCGAAGTAGGCAACTGACAGCGAATCGACGTCGACCCCCAACCAAGCCCGTCTTGGAGCAGAGAGGCCGTTGACAGGCAGAACTTGAGCCTGTTGCCAGCCGAGAGCCCCTCCCTCTTTCAAAGCTCTTTCGAAATACTCCCCGGCGCTCATCTCGGATCGCCTTCGAAGTCCTTCTCCGCATCGACGGTGAGCTCGACTACAGGCTCTTCATGGTCGTTGAAGATCGGCTGAACCGCGATGAAAGTGCCCTTGTCCTTCACCTTTCCAGCGCTGTCGAAAGGAGCGATTACTGCAATCCCCAACATCGGAGGAAGGCCGTCGTCTACCAGCTTCTCGTCGACGGCGCGAAGCGCGTCGTCCATAGGCATTCGCTCCTTACTGTCGGGGTCCGGCTTTGAGAAGCGACTGACTGGGTACACGACCAGCAGGCCACGACCATCTGCGCCGTCGGATGCCTTGCGCAGATCGTACTGCGCCTTATTGCTGAGGCGACTGGACCCACGCTCGTCTTTGAGGGATTTGAGTCTGCCGTCCAACCTGATGTCGGAAACGATGTCCTCACCGCTCATCAACGCGCGAATATTGATGGCCTCGGCATTGACTTCTTCATCCGGTTTCTGGATCGGAGCGCGTTGGATCGAACCGATCTTCACTCCGTTGCCCGTAATGAAGTCGACTCCCTTTCCAGAGGCGATTACGACGTTCCAGGGAGTATCTGGGAGCTTGTCCGCCGCCCATTTGACGGCATCGGCAAAGGGCTCGCGAAAGCGCTCGTGCACCGTAAAGTCGTTGAAGAACTCCGTCAGTTCTTCGAGGGGAACATCTCTGAAAAGTTGGCGCTCAGGACTCAGCTGGTACGGAGAGATCCGATTGATCAGCGATTCAGTCGTGCGAGCGTTCGTTCGAAGGACATCCTCATCGGACACGTCGAAGAGCGTTGTCTGCATCCGCGAGCCTTCGAAATCAACGGCAACCCGGTCAGTATGCTTCATCTTCGACGGATTGGTGATCTGCAAGCGACCAGGATGCTGGCGGACACGCACCCCGATCTCGGCGGGAGTCTGCCCGAGTCTGGTCATAAGCTCCATGTCGTTGCGCAGATCGGATTCGACAGAGGCCAAGAAACGGTAATCAAGGTCCAATCCTGGACTCAGCCAGATTCGCTGCAGGTCTTCGTATCCCTTGCGGTAGCCGAACCAGCGCCCCATTTGCAGCAACGTGTCGTATGTGTTCGATGTTCGACAGAAATATGAGACGAAAAGGCCTTCGAGAGTCAGTCCACGGGAAAGTGTGCCACCACCGATCACAATGACGGTCTGCGGTTGATCGTCCGGATACGAAAGTCGTTCGAAATCCTCAGCCTTGCTGTTATCAACCGCCACTCTCAGGCTGTGAAGCACCGCAGGTATCTCTCGTGAAACATGTTTCCATGTTGACGTAGATGCGTCCCCATGGAAGAGATGTCCAGCGCGGCTCATCTCCTTTGTGAACACTTCCCGGAATGACTCAACGTCGTCGTTCAGAGCGAGTTGACGAATAGGCTCGAGAAACTCTTCAACAGCTTCGCGCATGGCGAAGTGGGGCTCCGTCTTATGCGTGGTGTGGATGAGCATCGTCGAGTGCTTCTCTGTCTGCCCTCTCACCCGTCGAACAGCGGACGCCACGACGAACCACCTGATTGCCTCTCCCAGCGACCGCGTCACGACTTGGGATGAAAGGTCCGCGCCTTTGCCTTTCGGCACCAGGATTTCGACTTCGTCCTGTGGAATCGTTCGTACAACATCAGGCACATCGGTTTTCTCATCGGCGACTTCTCCTAGGCCGAAGATGCGCTCAGCCCCGAAGTATTCTGCCGGCGTAGGCATGACATGCAGGAAGTCCTTAGGGTAAAGCTCCTCCAATTTACTGCCCTGCTGGGAGTTCGGATCCATGAATATATTGGCGAAAGGAGTTGCGGTATATCCGACATAGGTTCCGTTGCGAACCTCCGCCCAGATTTCACGCATCAGCTGATTGATGGCCGTTGGGTCTGAATCCTTGTCCGGTGAAGAGTCCGGAGTCGCCTGATCAGACTCATCATCCACGATGAGAATGGGCAACCGTTTCTTGGTCTCCTCGTCAACTGCGCGAAGGAAATTCAGCAGGTTGCGCAAACGGCTGCCGTTCTTCTTCACCACCGCGAGAATGCGTTTGTTGTTTCTGGCGATCGCAGATGCGTTCGTGATACACGCAGTACCGAAGTCAGCCTCGTCGCTCGTCAACTGGTACCAGTCCCGAGAGTTCTCGATGACACCGAGATCACGATCCAGCCGTTGTTGAGTCTGCTTCCGAAGGTTATTGTGCACTCCCGACAGAACCAGCACCAATTGATACTTGGAGTCCAGTGCTTTTGCTATGACAGCTGAATAGTTCGCCGTCTTTCCTGACTGAACGTTGCCGACTACCAAGCCGAGCCTCTTGTCCCCGTCGACCTTGGGCTCCGCCAAAGTTGCGACAATTTCGTCCGACGAGGCATCGATGGACGTGAGGGCCTTGCCAAGTCCCCCATTCTCCATCAGCTCCTTCAATGCGCTCCAGACGCCGTCGCCTTCTACTCCGGTATACCAGCCGACCTCTCGCAGATCCTGACGGCGCGATATCCCCACTTCAGTGAGCTTCGTGAATGCTGTAACCTGCTCCTCGCGCTCCCGAACAATCGCCTGAAGAATCTCGTCCATGTCATCTATCAGGTCACCGAGTTTTTCGTTTACTTGCTTGACCGCGTCATTGAAGTTCATGTGATGAAGGCGGCCTTCGAGATATTCTTCGACGATAGACCGGTTCTTGTTATCCACGGCGGCGGATTCCCTTCTTCTTTTCAGCTCGTGTTCAGGACATTCGAGTGGGACGCGTCATGAGTTCTTGGCCTCGAATGGCTGTCGAGTCTCTACGGACAGTGGTGCTTGCGATATTCGGTTCAATGCTGTCGTACGGGATATGATTCAAGCTCTTGAACAAGGCGGCGAAGATCGCTTGAGCTCCGCGCACTGGGACTGCCATACCGATCTGTTTGCGCACGGAATCTCGCCGCCCGTGGAACTGGAAGTCGTCGGGAAATGTCTGCAGGCGCGCACGCTCTCGATTCGTAAGCGCCCGGTTCTGCGCCCAGTGATACATGTGGGTTCCGCCTCCTCCCGATCCGGTGACTGTGTAGGAAGGTTCCTCTTCGCGCAGCTTCTTGTAGATCTGGCTGATGGTCGCGCCGCGAACGTTGAGACGCAGGTCCGCTGGCATCCTTTCCGCAGCGGTGAAGGCATTTTCGCCAGGTTTGATATAGCTGAGACGTTCCACAACCCGTGGCGATTGCCGTGTCTGATCCATGTGGGTGGTGCCGGGCGGAAATTCCCTTCCCAACTCGTGTCCTGCTGTGACGAACTTCGAACCGCGCCCCGGGCCGTGGGTCGGAGCTGGAACTCTGAACTCTATGCCCATTGCGGCCAGGGACTTGTGAATTCCGACGACGATCACGCGGTGACGCTTCTGCGGGACACCGTATTCCTCGAACTTGTACAGATGAGTGGTCAGCATGTACTCCGGTTCACCGTCATCCGAGTACATCGACAGATCGTGAAGGATCTGCTTGAAGGCTGTTCCTGAATTAGCCGACCGTATTCCGCTGACATTCTCCGCTACGAACCACTTGGGTCGCTTTGCCACGAGGACTTCCAGTCCAGTTCGGTACAGACCCCCGTAATCACCCGCCAGCCCTTTGTGCTCTCCGACGAGGCTGAAGTCGTTGCATGGAAATCCGAATGCGAATCCGTCGATATCGCCGAGCTGGTCAAGCCGTTCAGACGACGCCATCACGCGCGCGTCTTCGGCATGCATGCTCGCGCTTGATGCGCCCGGAATATTGGCGATGTAAGTGAAAACCGAGTCCCGATCATAGTCAACACCCCACGCATGTTCGACCTTCACCCGACCGACCAGGTCGGGATCACCGCCATGCTCTGGGTCCACTGCATGGTGGGCACCAAGCGCCATCCCCCCGGGACCCGAGAAGAACTCACCCAGCTTGTACCTGATCACATTCCACCAACCTTCCTCACCAGCACACTACAGCCAACGTCGACCGCCGAGACGTTCGCCCCACGCATCTGCTCTGCAGCATATCGAACTTCACCCAGCTACGCAGCTTTCACCGAGCGTTCGCAGCTCATCAGACCAAAGGTTTCGGACGTCTGGTCAAGAGCATGGCACCTGACACTGACACAGCCGGAAAGCTCTGCTACTGGCGTCAATCGGTGCAGAACTTCTGTTCCGAATTGGAACAGGTATCCGCGCCGTCCTGCCCTCGAATGCCGCTTCCCTGCCGAAACCGACCTCTTGAGGACAGTTCCTGCATGGAATGATCTGCGCCGGCGCCGACACCGCAAACGCGTGCTTTTCCACTTGGACGCCGACCCCTCGCCGCCCTACCCCACGAACCCCGATACGGACTCGATGACCTGGAGGACGGCGAGGAACCCGAAGAGGCCGAGGCACACGGCCAGCAGCACGTTCGACCACCAGCTGTTGCGCAGGGAGACCGGCACTGAGGAGCGGTTGAGGATGACGAGGAGGGCGAGCGCGAGTACGGGGAGGATGAACGCGCTGATCGCGGCGTAGACGAGGACGAGGGTAACGGGCCTGCCGAGGCCCATGATGATGAGCGTCGCGACGCTGAGGTAGACGAGGACGACGCGGAACTCGATCGACGTCGCCGACATCTCGTACCGCGCCTCGTCCTGGTGCGGGTAGCGGCGGAGCACGCGGATGCAGTCGGCGGTGACGTAGGCGATGCCGGAGAACCCGCCGAGCACGCTCGTGTAGACGACGGCGAGGAAGCTGAGCAGGAAGATCAGCCGCCCGACGTCGCCGATCGAGGCGATGAGACTGTCGGCGATCGCGAAGAGGGCGTCGTTGTCGGCGATCGTGAAGCCCTGACCGTACAGGATGAACGCGCCCACCGCGCTCATCGCGACGGCGAAGACGAACACGAGACCGTAGCTGATGAGCAGGTCGAGGCGGACGACGGGCTTCCAGTCGGCACTGCGCCACGACTTCTCCCGGATCCAGAACGAGTACGCGAGGATCCCCGTCGCCCCGCCGACCCCGCCGATGAGCGACATCACCGTGATGATCGACGTCTGCGGGAAGACCGGCACGATCGTCTCCGCAGCGATCTCCTGGGCACCCTGACCTTGGAAGACGGAGAACGCGAGGGCGATGATCCCGAAGAACATGATGATGCCGAAGCCCATCATCGCCTTCTCGACGATGCCGTAGCGGCCGATCCCGACGAGGATCGCCGCGGAGAGGAGGACGACGATCGCCGTCGGCCAGAACGGCAGGACGGGGAAGATCGCCTGGAGGATGTTCGCGCTCACGGCGACGACGCCGGCGCCGAAGAACAGTCCGACGAGGAGTTCGGCGATGAGGAAGAGCGCGGGGAACAGTCGTCCCCCGAACCGGGTGAGGTGGGAGAGCAGCGACCGGTCACCGCTCATCTGCAGCCGCGACACCGCTTCGGAGAGGACGAACTTCAGGGCGATCCCGACCGTGAAGACCCAGATGAGAGCCAGACCGTACTCGGCCCCGGAGTTCATCGTCGTGATCATGTCCGAGGCCCCGACGCTCGCGAGCGCGAGCACGATCCCCGGTCCGATGAGCCGCAGGCGTGCGGTGAGGTTCACCGGCGCCGAGGCGGTCGCGGGCTCGGTGGTCGACGGCGGTGTCGGTTCGGCTGGCATTCTCTCGTGACTTTCCTCAGGTCGGCGCAGAACGGTCGCCCCTCGGCCGGAAATGCGCCGAGGTGCGACCATCAGTGTGCCCGGAGCCGACCGCCGGTGCCCCGACGGTCTCAAAGGCTGGGCGCGTCAGGCGTGCTCAGGTCAGTCTTGCGCAGGTCAGTCGTCCGCGGCTTTCGTTCCGCCGGAGCTCGGCGGCGCTCCGCCCCCGGCGGCGAGCATCGCCGCGAGCTGCTTACCCCCGACAGTGGGATGGTTGCTCGCGATCGAGATGCGGTTGAACGCGTTGATGAGCGTGACGACCCATTCGATCGCTGAGATCTGCTCCGTGCTCAGATGCTGTCCCACCTCGGCGGCGACCGCTTCATGGTCGACCGGAACGCTGAGGTCCGTCAGCGACTCCGCGAGGAGCAGGGCAGAGCGTTCGACATCACTGAAGATCTCCGCATGCCGCCACGCGGAGAGGATGTCGAGTTTGAGCTGGTCGACCCCGGCCTTCCGCGCGGCGGGCACGTGGATGCTCAGGCACGTGTGGCACCTGTTCATCTGCGACACACGGGAGTTGACGAGCTCGATGAGCGCGACGTCGAGGCCTGCGGCCACCGCCGCCTTCCGGGTCGCCTGCGCGGCGGCGACGGCGGCCTTGTAGATCTCGGGATTGGCCTTGTCGATGAAGGGTCTGTTCGCGTGCATTCCGCTGCGCTCAGGCCTCTTGCTTGACCTGATCGAAGTCCGCGCCCGTGGGGTTGCGGATCTTGCCGCCCTCGGCGATGTACTCATCGCCGGACTCCTGCAGCTTCTTGACGAAGAGCGGGCAGATCGCGACGACGGTCTCGCCCTTCTCCCGCGCGTCCTTGAGCGCCTCGTTGACGAGGATCTTCGAGAGTCCGCGGCCGCCGAACTTCGAATCGACGGTCGTGTGATAGAAGATCCGCTCGTTGGGGTCCTTCGCTCCCACGAGGTAGTGCGCCCGACCGGCGACCTCCCCGTCAGCGACCTTGATGTCGTAGGCGAGACCCGCCTCGTCGAGTTCGACGGTGACGTCCTCTCCGGTGGAGTCCTTGAGTGCATCGTTCATCGTTCTTCTCCTTGTGTCGGTGGTGCGGGGTGAGTGGTCGGCTGGTTAGGTGTCCGGGGATCGGGATGGGGTGGGCGCTCAGCCGCTCAGAACTGCGTCTCCTCAAACGTCTCGTCCTCCCCGCCCTGAACCTGCGGCGGCGGGTTCTTCCGCGCCGGGATCGGGGTCTCGGGCAGGTCGGGAGCAGGCAGCCGGCCCAATCCTTCGGCGTTGCGACCGGGCCCGCCGCGACCGACGTAGCCCTCGACGACGCCGAAGCGGTCCGAATGGTCCTGCCATTCCTGCCGGTACTCGACGATCTCCTCGTGGCTGCGGCCCACGAAGTTCCACCACATGACGATCTCCTCGGTGAACGGCTCTCCGCCGAGGAGGACGAGGCGGGCCGGTGTCTCGCCGCGGTTGGCGATGCGCAGCTCATTCAGCCCGACCCCCGTGTAGCCGATCGCGGCGACCGGAAGGGCGACGTTCTCGAGCGCGACGTCGCCGGCGTCGACGAGGAGGCCGTGCTCGAACTCAGGATTGACCGGCAGATCGATGCTCGCCCCGGGGTTCAGCCGGATCTCCGCGCCGAGGAGGGGCGAATGCGTCGTCACCGGAGACGACTCGCCCCACAGCTCACCGAGGAAGACGAGGAGCTCTCCGCCGTCGACGGCTCTGACCTGCGGAGCGTAGTGCTCGAATGCCCGTTCCTTCTGGTGCCGTGAGGAGTCGGGCAGTGCCAGCCACAGCTGGACGCCGTGGAGGGTCGTCGTCTCCTCCGTCGAGACCTCGGAGTGGCAGATGCCGCGACCGGCGGTCATGAGGTTGACTTCGCCGGGCAGCACGAGCCCGGCATTGCCGCCGGAGTCGATGTGCTGGATCGCGCCCTCGAAGAGCCAGCTCACGGTCTGCAGACCGGTGTGCGGGTGCGGGGCGACGTCCATCCCGCCCGAGCGGGAGACGTCCTCGGGACCGTAATGGTCGACGAAGCACCACGGGCCGATGAGGGAGCGCTGCCGCTGCGGCAGCGTGCGGCGGACGGTCATCGCCCGCGGTCCGCCGAGCGGAACGTCACGGGCGGTGATGATCTCGACAGGAGCCCGGCCCTGCTGATCGCACTGCGGACCCGGCAAGCCGCCTGACCGGCAGACCACCTGGTCCGGGCGGGTCTCGACGTTGCTCATGGACACCTCCACTCCTGCCTGCTCCGACAGATCCTCCCCCGCCGAGGCGGTCGACCCGACCGAGGTTGCCTCTATGGTGCCACCAGGGGTCACATCGGTCCCACCTCGGCGCGGGAAGGGCGTCGAAGTCGTTGCGATCTCAACAATCCCACACATGTAAGGTTGCGTACAGAGGCGGCCCGCCGGGCCGAAATCGCAGAGAGGCAGACCCATGCGCACTCCCATTCCCGACTACCTCAACGAGATCCTCGACGACCTGCGCGACGACGACCGCGGCGCCGTCGCGGACTACATCCCCGGACTCGCCTCCGCCGATCCCGACCGCCTGGCCGTCGCCCTGACGACGGTCGAGGGACGCACCTACGCCGCCGGCGACAGCGACGTCGAGTTCACCATCCAGTCGATGTCGAAGCCCTTCGCCTACGCGGCAGCGCTGACCGACCGGGGCACGACCTTCGTCGACGGCCGCATCGACATCGAACCCTCGGGTGAGGCGTTCAACGAGCTCTCCCTGGAGACGGGCACCTACCGGCCGAAGAACGCGATGATCAACGCCGGCGCGATCACCGCCCACAGCCTCCTCGTCGGCGAGGGAGCGAGCCGGGACCAGCGGGTCGAGCGGGCCCTCGCGTTCTTCTCGACGCTGGCCGGCCGACAGCTGCGCATCGACGAGACGATCTACGAATCGGAGCTCGAGACCGCCGACCGGAACCTCTCGATCGCGCACATGCTCCACAACTACGGGATCATCGAGGACGACGCCCACGAGGCGGTCGAGGGCTACACGGCGCAGTGCTCGATCCTCGTCACGGTCTCCGACATCGCGACGATGGCCGCGACCCTGGCCACCGGTGGCGTCCAACCGGTCACCGGGGAACGGGTGATCGCGAAGCCCGTGGCCCGGCAGACGCTGTCGGCGATGGCGGCGGCCGGCATGTACGACGCGGCGGGCTCGTGGTTCAGCGATGTCGGGATCCCCGCGAAGAGCGGGGTCGCCGGGGGCCTCCTCGGCGCACTGCCCGGCCAGATCGGGCTCGGGGCGTTCTCCCCGCGACTCGACGAGCACGGCAACAGTGTGCGCGGCGTCGAACTCTTCAGCCGGATGTCCAAGGACATGGGCTTCCATCTCATGGAGGTCGAGACGACGGGATCGCGGGCGCTGCGCGACATCCGCACGGACGGGGACACGACGACCGTCGACCTCCAGGGCACCGTGAACTTCAGCGGCGCCGAGGCGATCCTCCACGAACTCGACGGCACCGCCCCGCCGTCGGGCACCGTGGTCGTCGACGTCAGCCGGGTCGACGCATTCACCGACGTAGGTCGCCGCATGGTGCTCGAGGCGATGCGCCGGCTCACCCTCGACGGACTCGAGGTCGGGCTCTTCGACCCCGAGTCGAAGCTGCCCGACCCGGACATGGGCGACGGCAACCGTCCCTTCGACGCCGCCTGAACAGCTGGGACCGCCGCCTGAGGCGCCGGTTTCTCGCGGTGCCTCAGCGCGGCGCGGGGGCGGCACCGAGGCGCTGGCTCACTCCGGTGCGATCGCCTGCGGCTTGAGCGGTTTGAGTTTGCTGACGAGCGCGAAGAGCTGATCGGCTTCGGCGTCGGTGAGCCCGGAGAACCCGTCGAGGATGATCTCAGCGTTCGTCTGCGCCGCCTCGTCGCGGAGCGCGAACCCCTTCTCGGTGAGTTCGACGAGCACCCCGCGTTGGTCCTCGGGATCCGGGGTCTGTGTGACGAGACCGCGGGCTTCGAGCCGGCGGAGCAGACGGCTGAGGGCGCTGCGACTGAGCACCATGAGCTGGAGCAGATCGCGCTGGCGGATCTGCTCGTCCGGCGGAGTGTTGATGAGCGCGTCGAATTCGTTGACGGTGAGGTCATGGCGGTCGCGGAAGCCGGCGGAGAATCGCACGATGAAGTCCTGATGCTTCTCCATCATGAGGCGCCAGGCGGCGATCTGGATCGGAGCGATCTTCTTGAGGATCGTGCTCACTGGGGTCGTCTCAGTCATGCTCCACCCCCGACCCGGCAATTCGGCTCCGGGTCGAGGATCTGTGTCGTGCGCGGACGACGTCCGTTGGCAGGGAGGTGGAGGACACCGGCTGCGAGGCGCGGTGCTGCGACTTTCGAGCGGCATGGGAGGAAGAGAACATAACAACTCCTGCAGACATTCGGGCACGGCACTGTGATGACGAATCGGCAATCCCACTTGCGGATAACCAGCAATCCCGCTTGTGGGGTGAGGATGATGGCGGAGATGAACTCTTCTCAACATTTGTTGCCTCAGCAACATTTTCATTGTTCAATGGAACTGTTCGGCATTCCGACGGGCGTAGTTCCCCGAAGAATTCCGGCAGCCCCACGAGCGAACCCGATGCATCCCCGCACCTTCCCCGCTTTGGGCTGACGTGCGGCGTCCGGGCGGACGCCGCACGTCAGAGTTCTCTCCCAGCATATCCACAGATTCTGCCCTGTCCAGGGAAATGCGTCTGCGCGTGCGCCTCTCACCACGGATTTCTCACAAGACGCCTTCGGTTTCCCCCGCAAAGCACCGACCGCCTCGGCGAGGGATGGTTCCCCCGCCGAGGCAGTCGTCCGCTTCCTTACTCAGGCCAGCTCCGCGACGCGGGTGCCATCTCCTTCCCGGCACCGGACTGTGCCCGCACCTTCCGTCGGGCGAGGAGCCCGAGGATGACGTCGAGGACGAGGAACGCGACGAGGCTGAGGCCGACCAGCGGCAGGAAGAGTCCGATGCCGACGGCGGCGAGGACGACGAGAGCCACACCCCACCACGGCGCCTGCTTGAGCGCTCCGCGGGCCGGAGCGATCCCGAAGCGGCGCGAGGTGTCGTGCTTGGGTCGGCGCTGCCACCACATCGTGTATCCCCACACGACCATCGAGGCGATGCCGAGGGCGAGGACGAAGAGGACGATCTGGTTGGGCAGACCGAACAGCGTCCCCATGTGGAGGTCAATGGCCACACTCGTGAGCATCGCCGCCACCCCGTAGTCGGAGAACTCGACGCGGTCGGTCTCGGCCATCGTCGCCATGTCGTAGGCGACGGACACCGTGCCGGTGTTGTCCGGGTAGTTGTGCTGATAGCGCTCGACGAGCCACGCGGTGTCCGCATCGGCCGGCGGCACGATCTCGATGTACGACGTCGTGAAGCCGGCGTTCTCGGCCATCGAGGAGATCATGTCGAAGTCCGCCGGATTCGGGGTGCCGGCCGGAGCCGCCTCGGTGCCCCCGGATGCGGCACCATGGCCGGCATGAGCGCCACCGGCGTCTGCCTCGGTGCCGGGATCCTCACTGAGCTCCGTCGACACCGACGGCGTCGTCCAGTTCAGTGCTTCGCGCAGCGCTCCGACGTTCCCGCCGCCGAGCTGGGACCACGTGATCCCGGTGGCGGAGAGGAAGAGCATCCCGACCGCGATCCACACACCCGTCGAGGCGTGCCACGACAGGGTGCGGCGCAGCCCCTTGTGCTTGCGGGAGGGCTTGAGCATCGAGCTGATCTTCTTCGCCTTCCGCGCCCGCACGATCCACAGGCACAGGCCCGCGGCAGCGATGATCCCCATCCACGAGGCGGCGAGTTCGCTGTAGTACCGCCCGACGTCGCCGAGGTGGAGGTCGGTGTGGAGGCGGGAGATCCACGTCCGCACCGGCAGGGTGCTCGACGCCGCGTACACGGGAAGGTCGCCCTTCACCTCAGCGGTCGTCGGGTCGACGAAGATCGTCCGGTAGTCGCTCGAGTCGAGCGTCGGGTCCTCGTACATGACCCGGGTCGTCATGCCCGGTTCCGGGGCGGGACGGACGGTGGCGATCGTCTGACCCTCCCCGATGTAGGCGTTCGCGGATTCGACCTGGTCGGACAGCGGCAGCGCCGGTCCCTCCGTCGAGGCGGTGAGTTCGTCGGCGTAGACGACCCGCTCGATCTGCGGGCTGATCGCGTAGACGGCACCGCTGAGGGCGGCGATGAGGATGAAGGGGCCGACGAGGATGCCGGCGTAGAAGTGCAGGCGGCGCAGGAGCGAGGAGAACCACGGCTGCCGGCGGTCGGGAGCGGGCCGCCGGGTGGGCGGCTGGGTGGCGGTGCCCGAGTTTTCGGGCAGGGGTGATGACAGTCCTGTCATGGTCAAGCTTTCTGTGTGGAATGGTCGGCGAAGGGCGCATTCGGGCGCGCTTCGCCGGCTCGACGGCGGTCCCGGGCACGCGCGGCAGCACCGTGGCACAGAGTCGGTCGTGGCACGGCGATGCCACGGCATCGGGCAGGGCGGCCGAGCCGTGGAGGTCAGTGATCAGAAAGCCGGAAGCGGGGGTCCGCGCCTGAGCACCGGTGAGCGCAGCACGCCCAGCGGTGGGGGCACGAAATCGCTGACCGGGACGGCCAGACGGGGGCGCTCGGGCAGCGCGCGAACGGTGCCGAGGGCCGGCACGAGGGCGCGGACGACGAGGCGGACGAAGGCGAGCAGCCGCACCGGCAGGGTCTCGGCCCAGTAGATGAGGGCGATCGTCGCGATCGCCGCCACGCAGTGCATGATCGTCATCGGCACGGAGAAGTGCGAATGCATCTGGCTCATCTGTCCCGCCGAGGCGGCCATCTGTCCCGCCATCGCCCCCGAGCCGTCCATGCCCGCATGGTCCATGGCCTGGCGTTCGACGGCGGTGGCGCCCATCGCCATCGGATGCATCGGGGTGAAGACGGAGAAGAGACCGTGGAAGAGGCCCTGGCTGACGAAGACCGAGGGCACGAGTCGGGCCAGGGTCATCCGCCGCCCGGCGAGGAGCACGCAGACGAGCATCGAAAGCGCCAGCGGGGCGACGATGCCCATGAGCGTCGGCATCGACCCACCGCCGAGGATGTGAGAGGTGAGCGCGAGGAAGGTAGCGGCAACCGCGGCAGCAGTGCCCCGCAGGGCGCGCTGGCGGCGCCTGTCCATCTTCACGCCCACCATTGTCACACGAGTGAGCCGGCCGTTCTCACCCGACTGCCGGGGTGCGATGCCCGGGATGCAAGGCGCATTGGGCTCCGCATGAGCCTGGTGGCAGAAGCGTCGACTCTGTCATTTCCACAGCGCCTCATTCCCACAGCGCCGCCACGGCATCCTTGTACTCTCTGCGCGCGGCAAGCGCCTCCTCCATCGTCACCTCGACGAACCGTGTCTTCGTGCCGGGAGTGGCCCGGGCGACGAGATCCATATCCGCGCTGATGACCGTGGCCACCATGGCATAGCCGCCGCCTGAGACGGCGTCACGGTGAAGGACGATCGGCTGCGTGCCGCCGGGGATCTGGATCGAACCCACGGCGTAGCCGGCATCGACGATGTTCGACGGGTCGGAACCCGCGCCGAAGGGCTGCTCGCGCTCCACCCACTCCACTCCGGGCCCCTTGTAGCGCAGGCCGGCTCGGTCGGCGACCGGGGTCAGCTCCCATTCGCCCTCGACGAGGTTGCGCTTGCCCGTCTCCGTCAGCCGGAAATCGTAGAGGCCCATGAGGATGCGCACATCCTGCTGTTTGGCGAACGACGGCCGCGCCGCTTCTTCGACGACGGTTCTGTTCGGAGCCTCACCGCTGCCCGCGCCGATCGGCAGCACATCTCCCGCTTCGAGTTTGCGGCCGTTGAATCCGCCCATCTGCCCCAGCGGATAGGTCGACCGTGAGCCGAGCACGACGGGCACATCGACACCACCGTGGACGGCGATGTAGAAGCGAGCCCCGGAGCGCAGCATGCCGAATTCGACGGTGCCCCCGGCGGGAACCTCCACCGTCTGCCATGTCGGTGCGGGTTCGCCGTTGACCGTCACATCGATGTCGCCTCCGGTCACGGCGATCGTGGCGGCCGAGTCGAAGCGCAGGTTCGCACCCATGTAGGTGCATTCGAGGACCGCTTCGTCCGGCGAGTTGCCCACGAGCATATTCGCCGCCTGCGATGAGTAGTTGTCGAGGGATCCCCCTTGCGGCAGTCCGACGTTGTAGTAGCCGAAGCGGCCCCGATCCTGAACTGTCGTCGACAGGCCGGGGGTGAGGACCTCGAAGGTCGCTCGGTCTGAGGGTGTCGTCGCGCTCACTTCAGTGCCTCCAGGAGTTCTGCGTTGTACGCCGGTCCTTCTGCCAGTGCCCGTTCCAGGTCGAAGGTGACCGCAGCCTGCTTGAACGCATAGGTGTTCGCGTCGACCTCCTTCTGGATCTCGTTGTACTCGGCCTCGTCGATGGGGCGGAAGCGCACGATGTCTCCGGGCTTGAAGAAGATCATGAAATCGGCGAAGTCAGGGCCCTTCTGCTCGGGTTCGAAGATCGGCGCCGCGGCCACTCCGAACATCTGGTATCCGCCTGCTCCCCGCACGGAGTAGAGGGCACAGAAGCACCCGCCGTGCCCGATCGTCAGTTTCGGAGTGTCGGTGCGCGGGGCCAAGTACTTCGGGACTTCGAGCTGATGGTCGCGGTCCACCAGCTGATACATGAACGGCAGCCCTGCCACGAAGCCGACCATCGTGACCAACCACGGCGAGGAGTGGTGGGCCTGGATGAACTCGTCGGCGCCGGCGAAGCCGTTGACGGCGGCCGCATAGTCGAGATCGGTGCCGGACGGGTCCTGGTGGTAGCCCTCACGGAAACGCTCGCCCACCTCGGCGGTGAAGGGGTCGGAGTACCAGACGGGGACCTCGACGATGCGCGTCTCCAGCGTCGTCGTGTCGGAATGGATGACCGACTCCTCGACTTCTCTGACGGCCGCCTCGAGCGTGCCCGGGGCGATGACGTCGGGGTCGAACCGGATGAGGAGTGAGGCGTTGGCGGGGCAGAGTTCGACGATCCCGGGCAGCTCTCCCCCGTCGATGCGTTCGGCGAGGGTCCTGGCGATGAGCATCGCCCGGAAGTTGGCCTGCAGGCTCATCTCCTCCGACACCTCGACGAAGAGGAATTCGTCGCCTCCGAACGTGTAGCGGGCTGGTCCGAGTTCAATGGTCGTGGTCATAGCGTCTCCAGAAGGATGTCGGCGGATTCCACAAAGGTCGAATAGTGGTCGACGGCGGCGAATTCCTCGCGGGCGATGAGCGCGCGCAGCAGGGGAACCGTGGTCTTCACCCCGTCGATCTCGGTGTCGTCGAGCGCGCGCTGCATCTTCGCAATGGCCTGGTCGCGGTTCGGCGCGTGCACGATGAGCTTGGCGAGCATCGAATCGTAGAAGGGGGCGACGACTCCGCCTTCGACGAAGCCGGAGTCGATCCGCACTCCCTCCCCGTCCGGCCAACGCAGTGCGGTGATCGTCCCCGGCGACGGCATGAAGTTGTGTGCGGGGTCTTCCGCGTTGATGCGCACCTCGATCGCGTGCCCGTCGAAGGCGACCTCGTCCTGCGTGACCGACAGTCCGCGGCTCTCGGCGATCCGCAGCTGTTCGGCGACGATGTCGATTCCCGTGACGAATTCGGTGACGGGGTGTTCGACCTGCAGACGGGTGTTCATCTCGATGAAGGCGGCGGTCTCGCGAGCCGGGTCGTAGAGGAACTCGACGGTTCCCGCCCCTTTGTAGCCTGACCGCCGTGCCAACTCGACGGACGACGAGCGGATGAGGTCACGAACGTGGTCGGGGAGACTCGGCGCCTCTGCCTCTTCGATGACCTTCTGCTGGCGTCGCTGCATCGAGCAGTCACGGTCACCCAAGTGGATGTACCGCTCCCCGTCACCGAGGACCTGGACTTCGACGTGTCGGGCGCGGTCGACGAAGCGCTCCATGTACAGAGCGTCATCGCCGAATGCCGCGGCGGCCTCTGCCCGGGCGATGTCGATCGTTCCGGACAGCTGCTCTGCCGACTCGACTCGACGAATGCCGCGGCCGCCTCCGCCTGCCGATGCCTTGACCACGAGCGGATACCCGATCTCCGCAGCGATCGCCGTGACGTCGGCGTCGGCGGCGAGCGCGCCATCGGACCCGGCGAGGGTGGGGACGCCGGCGTCGACGGCCGCTGCGCGAGCCGCGGCCTTGTTGCCCATCAGGCGGATCGACTCCGGATCGGGTCCGACCCAGATGATCCCGGCGTCGCTGACCATCTGGGCGAAGTCGGCGTTCTCGGAGAGGAAGCCGAAGCCGGGATGAAGTGCGTCGGCACCGGAATCGCGGGCGGCTTTCAGTACGGCTTCTCCGTTGAGATAGGAAGCGGTGGCCGGTGCGGGACCGACGAGTGCGGTGTCATCGGCCATCTGAGCGGCCAGGGAGTCCGTGTCCGCCTCGCTGACGGCGAGGGTCGTGCGTATTCCGAGTTGTCGGGCGGTGCGTATGATGCGCACCGCGATTTCGCCACGGTTGGCGATGAATAGGTGGTCCATGAGAGGGTCTCCAGCTCTGGGTGGATGGGAATTCTCGGGATCGGCCGGGATAGGAACCCGGGCGGCCTCAGGCCTCGTCGATGACGGCGATGACGTCGCCCGGGTTGACCGTGCCCTCGTTCTCCACGTTGAAGGAGGCGACGGTACCGGCGGTCTCCGCTTTGACCTCGGTGAATTGCTTCATGATCTCGACGATTCCGATCGTCTGTCCCGCTTCGACGGTGTCGCCGATCTCGACGAAGTCGTCCTTTCCGGGGGCGGGCTTCCGGTAGAAGACACCGGGGAGTGGGGAGATGATCTCAGCCATGTCGGTTCCTGCTTTCGTTGTTCTTCACTGGCCGGACGTCAGCGTCCGATTGGGTGGGGAATGTCTGGAGAGGGGTCTGGGAATCTGCGAGGACCGTCAGCGGCTGTCGGCATCCTCTTCCTCGGCGGCGTCGATGGCGGCTCTGACTGCCCGAACGACTTCGGCGGCATTGGCAGGATCTGAGTGCACGCAGACGCTGTCGAAATCGACGGTGAGCTCCGTTCCGTCGTTGGCGCGGATCGTGCCGTCTGTCATCGCCGAGGTGATCCGCGCAGCGGCCTCGGCAGGGACTGCCGGCTGGGGAGCGCGTTCGATGACGAGTCTGCCCTCGGCGTCGTAGCCGAGGTCGACATAGATCTCGGCGACGAAGGGAACGCCGAGCTCGTCGCAGACGGTCTTGTGCGCGGTGTTCGCCAATCCGAAGATCGGGACGCCGTGGACGAGCGCGACTCGGGCGACCGCGGCCATGAGCTCGGGGTCGCGGCCGACCATGCCGTAGAGCGCCCCGTGAGGTTTGATGTGGTTGAGCCGAAGATCGTGTCGGTCGAGGAAGGCCGAGAGCGCCCCGACCTGGTAGGTGACGATGTCCTCGACCTCGTCGGCGCTGAGCACCATCGGTCTGCGCCCGAATCCGGCGAGATCGGGCAGCCCCGGGTGCGCTCCCACCTTCACCTGGTTCTCCGCTGCGAGTTCGACTGTCGTGTTGATGATGTGCGGGTCGGCAGCGTGGAACCCGCATGCCACATTGGCGACGTCGATGAGCGTCATCAGCTCAGGATCGTTGCCGAATGCGTGCAGACCGATTCCTTCGCCGAGATCGGCATTGATTGTCTTCGTCATCGGTGACCTCCTGGCACAACCGTATGGAAACCGGATGTGACCTGCACCACGCCGATGATCAAATTCGCCGCAGATTATTGTGCACAGTGCACAGTGCTCGTAGATTCAGCGCATGAGACTCATCGACCTCATCGCCGACCCGATGCTCCGCCTCGAACTCGCCACCCCGAGTTCACAGGAGCGCCTCCAGACGGCGATCGGCGCCGCTGTGGCCACGGAGTCCATTGATCCCGCCGCCTACCTCACGCCGGGCACGCTCGTCCTCACCACCGGAATGGCGCTCAACTTCGACGATGCTCGCATCTGGGACGGCTATGTCGAACGGCTGGTCGCCGCCGGCACGGCGGCGATCGCGTTCGGAGAAGGCAAGCCGCACCAGCAGGTGCCGCACGGACTCATCGATGCCGCGGACGCCCGCGGTCTGCCGATTCTGCTCGTCCCGCCCGATGTGCCGTTTCTCCGCCTCCAGAACCTCGTCCTCCGCGCGCTCTCCGAGGACGAGCACCAGGCATCGCACCACGCCTGGTCGATCGCCGAGGAGTGCACGAAGCTTGCGGCCGACGGTCTCGAATTCGCCCCGCTGCTCGAACGCGTAGCGTCTCGCATCGGACATGCTCTGCGCGTGGTCGACGATGAGGACGCCGTCTTCGTGTCCACCGACCGCATGCCCGGCTCGGACCGCTCCGCAGGGAGGAAGTCCGACTCCGCTCCCCTGCTCTCGCTGCCCCTCAACATCGGCGAGGACGAGCAATGGCACCTGCACTGCCTCGACAGTCCGCCGCCGAGCACAGTGCAGTCCGGGACTCCGGCGCCGGTGTTCACTCCCACCACACTGCGCACCGCACTCACGCCTGCGGCCGCGATCCTGGGAATGGTGCTCGCTCGCAGTCTGAGCATCGGTCTGCCGCGGAGCGAGAAGTCCGATGCTCTTCTCGCGGCCCTGCGGCAGACGGGCAGCCACGCATCCGCGGAGATCATGACAGCGCTCGCGGACCTCGGCGTCGACAGCACGACGGGCATGCGAATGCTCAGCGTCCGCGCTCGGAGTCCCATCCGCCGTCACCTCCTGACCTGGCGCCTGATGCGGATTCTCCACGATCACGTCGTCGTCTTCCCGGTGGAGACCGAGCGCACCGTGCTGCTCCTGCTGGCCCCGTTCTCCGCGGTGCGGTGGTCGGCGTCGAAGCCGACCGACCCACTTCGGAACGGCTCGGAAACCGCGGCCGCAGCGGGCCTGCCCGCTGCCCGCAACGGCCGTGAGGCTGGGGAATCCGAAACCCATCTCGACGAACTCGTCGAGGCGGTGAATGCGGAAGCCGGAGACAGCGTGCTTGTCAGCGAAGCCGTGCGTCACACCTCGGCGCTGTCACTGTTCGTCGGTCTCCACGTCGATCCGGCGAGCCCTGACGACGATGTGCCCGAGCATGCGGCCCCTGCGCCGTCCTCACACCGAGGATCTGCCGGAGTTCGCTTCGTCGGCCCGCCACGGCTGCGCGACCTCGGCCTCCTCGTGCCGCCCGCCCATTCCACAGCGATCGCCGAGGCAGTGCTCGGTCCGATTCGCGGGCGCAGAGACGAAACCGCTCTGCTCGACGCTCTGGCGGCGTTCGTCGATTCGCCGTCCGTGGCTCGGGCGGCCGCTCGGCTCGGCGCCCATCGGAACACAGCCCGTTCACACCGCAGAGAGCTCGAGGATGCACTCGGGATGGATCTGGCGAGCGGGGAGGATCGCACCATCTGCGCAGTCGCACTGTCGCTGATGCCCTGACGCGTCGACGTCCGCGCAACCCCCGGGTCTTGCGTCCGGCGAATAATCCTATAGGATCTTTGAAATAGGAACTGGTTCGAAGGGGAGCTCGTGGCCCGATTGTTCAATGACCCGAATGACTTCGTCGCCGACATGTCACGCGGACTCAGCCTTGCCGCCGCGCGCTGGGTGCGCGCAGTGCCCGGCGGGGTCGTGCGCTCGACCCGCGCTCCCGCACCGACCGTCTCGCTCGTCATCGGCGGCGGCAGCGGACACTTCCCCGCGTTCTCCGGCCTCGTCGGCCCCGGCCTCGCCCACGGCGCGGCGATGGGCAACGTCTTCGCCTCCCCGTCGACGAAGCAGATCCTCTCCGTCGCCCGCGCGAGCGACCAGGGCCGCGGCGTCCTCTTCAGCTACGGCAACTACGCCGGCGACGTCCTCAACTTCGACCAGGCCCAGGAGCAGCTGCGCGCCGAGGGCATCGACACCCGCACCGTCGTCGTCACCGACGACATCTTCAGCGCCCCGGCCGACGCGATCGACCGCCGCCGCGGCATCGCCGGTGACCTCGCCGTCTTCAAGATCGCCGGCGCCGCCGCTGAAGCGGGACTCGACCTCTCCGAGGTCGAACGCCTGGCCGCCTCGGCGAACGACCGCACCCGCTCGATCGGCGTCGCCTTCTCCGGCTGCACCCTGCCCGGCGCCGACGCTCCCCTCTTCACCGTCCCGGACGGCCGCATGGCAGTCGGCCTCGGCATCCACGGGGAACCCGGCATCGACGACGTCCCCCTCCCCACCGCATCGGAGCTCGCCGATCTCCTCGTCACCCGACTCCTCGCCGAGGCGCCCGTGACCTCGGGACGGGTCGTGCCCATCCTCAACGGCTTGGGCACCGTGAAATACGAGGAGCTCTACCTCCTCTACGGGCTCATCGACCCGCTCCTGCGCGAGGCCGGACTCGTCATCGTCGACCCCGAGGTCGGCGAGTTCTGCACGAGCTTCGACATGGCCGGCCTCTCCCTCACCCTCGTGTGGCTCGACGACGAACTCGCGCCCCTCTGGGACGCCCCCTGCTCCTCGGCGGCCTTCACCCGCGGCGCCCTCGGCCTCACCCACGAGAGAGTCGAGGACGACGACGCGACGACGGCAGACGCGGGAGATCGAGACGCCGCGGCCCCAGACACCGCCGCGCCCGACACGTCCGCGCCGGCAGCGGCGGCAGGCGGCGATGCCGGCAGTCCCCGCCCCACCGCCCGGTCGCGGGCGCTCGGCCGGGAGATCGCAGCGGTCCTCACTCGCATCGCCGTGACCGTCGACGACGCCGCGGACGACCTCGGACACCTCGACAGCATCGCCGGCGACGGCGACCACGGGATCGGCATGCAGCGTGGCTCGAAGGCCGCGGCCCTCGAAGCCGAAGCGGCCGCGGCCCACGACCAGTCGGCCGGCGCCGTTCTCCGCGTCGCCGGTGAGGCCTGGGCCGACGTCGGCGGCGGCACCTCCGGCGCCATCTGGGGCCGCATCCTCAACTCCCTCGCCGCAGCCGTCGACGACGACCCCACCCCCGAGGGCGTCGCCGCGGTGCTGGCGACGACCCTTGACGACGTCCGCGCGTTCGGAAGGGTCGAGGTCGGCGACAAGACCCTCGTCGATGCCCTGGCCCCCTTGGCCGACGAATTCGCCGAGGCGGTCGCTGAAGCCGCCGCACCCGTCCGGGACAGCGTCGCCCCGGACAGCACAACCCCGGACACCACCAGCTCGGACAACACCGCCCCAGACAGCACCAGCCCGCTTCCCCTCATCGCCGCGGCCGCCTCCCGCGCCGCCCATGCCGCCGACCGCGGCGCCGACTCCACCGCCGACCTCGTCGCCCGCCGCGGCCGCGCCCGCTCCCACGGGGACAAGAGCCTCGGCACCCCCGACCCCGGCGCGGTCTCGCTGGCGATGATCGCCTCGGTCGTCGCCGAGGAGCTCACCCGCCGCGCCGCCCCACTGACGACATCACCGCCCCTGGCACCGACCGAACGAAAGGCAACCCGATCATGACACTGCGAGTGGTCGTCGGCTCCGACGATGCGGGGTTCGACTATAAAGAGGTCATCAAGGCCGACCTCGAGGCCGATGAGCGCATCTCCGCGGTCACCGACGTCGGCGTCGACGCACAGTCGCACACGTTCTATCCTTCGATCGCGACCGCCGCCGCGGAGATCGTCGCCCGCGGCGACGCCGACCGCGCGATCCTAATCTGCGGGACCGGACTGGGCGTGGCGATCGCGGCGAACAAGGTCAAGGGAATCCGCGCGGCCACCGCCCACGACTCCTTCAGCGTCGAACGCTCCGTGCTCTCCAACGACGCCCAGGTCCTCTGCATGGGCCAGCGCGTCATCGGCGTCGAACTCGCCCGGCGCCTGGCACGCGAGTGGATGGGTTACACGTTCGACCCGACGAGCGCCTCGAACGACAAGGTCGCCGAGATCAGCGCGTACGAGTCCCGCTGACCCATGGACGACGCGGTCACCTCTCCCCTGCCCGATCGGCTCCTCGGCACCAGCTTGAAGATGTACTTCGGCCACCGGCGGACCCTCGACTGGCTCGCCGAGGTGACCGCACTGACCCGTGATCACCCGGCGCTCACCTCGGGTGCGGCAGGGCTCTTCCTCCTCCCGCAGTTCCCCTCGATCCCGGCGTGCCTCGAGGTCGCGGGCCCCGTGCTCATCGGCGCGCAGAACGTCGCCGCCCGCGACTCCGGGGCCTGGACCGGCGAGGTCTCGGCCGCCGTGCTCGCCGAACTCGGGTGCCGGTTCGCCGAGATCGGACACGCGGAGCGCCGCCGTCACTTCTCCGAGACCGAGGGCCTCATCAGGGAGAAGACCGCGACCGCCCTGCGTCACGGACTCATCCCCGTCCTCTGCGTCGGGGAGGTCGACGCGGTCCCGGCTGAGGAGGCCGCCGCCGAGGTGATGGTCCAGATCCGCTCGGCACTGCCGACCGCGACCGCTGACCTCCCCCGCCCGCTCACCGTCGTCATCGCCTACGAACCGGTGTGGGCGATCGGGGCCGCCGAACCGGCGGATGTCGACCACATCGCCGCGGTGTGCACCGTCGTGCGCTCGCGCACCCGCGCCCAATACCCCGGCCTCGACTTCCGTCTCATCTACGGCGGCAGCGCCCGCCCCGGCCTGCTCACCCGCCTCGGGGCGGCCGTCGACGGCCTCTTCCTCGGCCGCTTCGCCCACGACCCGGCAGCGATCCCGGCGATCCTCGACGAGCTTCCCGACGTCATTAAGCTGTCCCCATGAGTTCACTCCCCGAGATCCGCCGCCCCGACATCGAGAGGCGAGGCCTGCGCGACCACGTCTACGACCACATCCTCGAGATCCTCCTCACCGGTGAGCTGACCGCCGGCGAACGCGTGTCGATCGACGGCCTGGCCCGGCTCCTCGACGTCTCCCCGACCCCGGTCCGCGAAGCCCTCGTCGACCTCGAGCGCACCGGCCTCGTCGTCCGCGAAGCCCTCCGCGGCTACCGGGTGGCACCGCCCCTCGACCGCGGACAGCTCGACGAGCTCTTCGTCGCCCGTGAGACCATCGAGACCGCGGCGACACGACTCGCCACCCCCGCCGACGACGTCTTCCTCCGCGCGCTCGAGGACGCCCATGCCGACCACGAGCAGGCCGGGGCCCGCGTCCGCGAGGCCGCGCAGACCGCCGCGGACTCCGCCGAGGATCCCGACGCCGCCCGCCGCATCGAAGTCGCCGCCGCCCAGGACTACTACGCGAAGGACCGCGCCTTCCACAGCGTCATCCTCGAGGGCTGCGGCAACCGGTACCTCATGAAGATGTCGTCCGACCTCGGCGCCCAGGTCCACCGCCTGCGCCAGGCCCTGCCCCACGGCATCACCGACGTCGACGAGGCGATCGCCGAACACCGCGCGATCCTCGATGCCTTCGCCTCCCCCGACCCCACCGCCCCCGAGGCCGCGATGCGCCACCACCTGCGCATGGTCGCCCACCGCGCCCTCGTCGAGGACCCGCAGCCACCCGACGCCTGACCCGGCCCGGGACGAAGAGGAGTCCCGGCATGAAGAAGAGTGAGGACACATGAGTATGATCGCCTGCTGCATGCACGGCTTCTCCCCCGTCGACCGCGACGGCCTCGCCCTCCACGATGCCGACCCCACGGCCTGGCAGCACGTCGCCGACACCGTCGCCGGTCTCGGATTCACCGCCCTCGAGATCGCCGACAGCCACATCCGACCCGGCGACCTCACCGCGCAGCGGCGGGGCGACATGGCCGCCGCAGCCGCCTCGGCGGGCATCGACTTCGCCGCCGTCCACGTCCAGCGCCGGTCCGTCATCGACCCCGTCCACGGCGAGGACAACCTCGCCTACGCCCACCGGACGATCGACGCCGCCGCGGAACTCGGCTGCCGGGTCTTCTCCACCGGACTCCACCAGCCCTTCACCCCCGCGCAGAAGCGGGCGCTGTGGTTCTGGACGGCACCGGGCTGGACCGACCCCGACGATCCCGAGGTCCGCGCGCTCGCCGTGACCCGGCTGCGTGAGCTCGGCCGTCATGCCGCCGAGGTGGGGCTGCCGATGTCGCTGGAGATGTACGAGGACACCTACCTCGGCACCGCCGCCTCCGCCGTCCGCCTCATCGAGGAGATCGGGCTCGACACCGTCGGCCTCAACCCCGACATCGGCAACCTCATCCGCCTCCACCGGCCCATCGAGGACTGGCGGGAGATGCACGAGGCGACACTGCCGTACGCGAACTACTGGCACATGAAGAACTACCAGCGCGACGAAGCCGCCGACGGCTCGTGGTTCACCGCCCATCCGACCACCTTGCGCGACGGCCTCATCGACTACCGCGCGATGGTCGCCCGCGCCGTCGAGCTCGGATTCGACGGGCCGTTCCTCATGGAGCAGTACGGCGGCGACAGCCTCGGCGTCTGTGCGGAGAACCGGACGTACCTCGAAGGCCTGCTCGCGACCTCACCCCGCCCCGCCGCGCCGTCGACGAAAGGTGTCACCCCATGACCGAATCCGCCCAGACAGGATCGGCCCAGCCCGGGCCCGCGTTCCCCGCCGAGCGGACCGCCGTGCTCACCGGTGTCGGCAGCGCCAACGGCATCGGCCGGCACACCGCCCACCGGCTCGCCGAAGCCGGCTGGAACCTCGGCCTCATCGCCCGGTTGGAGGACGAGGCCACGGCACTCGCCGCCGAGCTCACCGCGGCCCACGGGATCGCGGCACGCGGCGCCGGCGTCGACGTCACCGATTCGACGGCCATCGCCGAGGCGGCCGCCGCCTTCGAATCCGACCTGCCCCAGATCGTCGCGCTCGCGAACTTCGCCGGTGTCTCCTCCTCAGTGACCTACTTCGAGATCACCGACGACGAGTGGGCCCGGGTCATCGCGAACAACCTCACGGCCACCCACCTCGTCACCCAGGCGTTCGGCCGGATCATGGCGGCCAACGGGCTCGGCCGGATCGTCGGCCTCTCCTCGGTGACGGCGCAGAAGGGCGGCGGCACGTTCTCGAAGACCGCGTACGCCGCGGCGAAGGCGGGGATCATCGGGCTGATGCGCGGGGTCGCCCTCGAGCTCGGGCCGCACGGGGTCACCGCGAACACCATCGCCCCGGGACCCGTCGACACCGACATCATGGGCGGTCCCCTCGACGACGCGCGCCGTGACGCGATGGGGGCGGCCACTCCGCTCGGGCGCATCTCCGTGCCCGAGGACGTCTCCGCGACCGTCGCGTTCCTCATCAGCGAAGGCGCCGGCCACATCACCGGCCAGACGCTGAGCATCAACGGAGGCCTCTACTTCCACTAGACCCCACCGATCCACGGGAGGATCCATGTCCGATCACGTGACGTTCCTCGGCCTCGGAGCCATCGGCCTGCCGATGGCGCTGCGCCTGCACGCCGCCGGTCTCACCGTCACCGGTGTCGACCCGTTCCCCGGTCCGCGGGAGCGTGCCGCCGCCGCGGGGCTGACGACTGCAGCGCAGCCGCTGTCGGCGGCGACGGCCGGCACCGTCATCGTCATGGTCGCCGACGGCGCGCAGCTCGAGGCCGCCCTGACCGGCGACCCGAGCACCGACACCCCCGGACTGCTCGCGCTCATGCCTGAGGGGTCCGTGCTCGTCATCATGAGCACGGTCGGCCCCGACGCCGTGCGCCGTGCCGCCGAGTCCGCCGCCGCCCACGGCATCGCCGTCCTCGACGTGCCCGTGACCGGCGGCATCGCCGGGGTCCGGTCCGGCACCCTGCGCCTCCTCGCCTCCGGTCCGCCCGCGGTGCTCGAGTCGCGCCGGTCCGTGCTCGAAGCACTCGGCACGCTCATCGACTGCGGTGAGCGGGTCGGTGACGGTCAGGCGTACAAGGCGGTCAACCAGCTGCTGTGCGCCGTCCACATCGTCGCCGCCGCCGAGGCCCTGTCCCTGGCGGATCGGCTCGGCCTCGACGAGGAGTCCGTGCTCGCCGCGATGACCGCCGGTGCCGGGCAGTCGTGGATGCTCGGCGACCGCGGGCCGCGCATGCTCGAGGGCCTCGAGGCCCCCGTCGCCAGTGCCGTGAGCATCTTCGTCAAGGACACGGATCTCGTCGCCGAGGTGGCCGCCGACCTCGACATCGACCTCGCCCTGCTGCCGGTGGCCGGGAGGAAGTTCGCCGAGGCGGCCGACGCCGGACTCGCCCGCCGCGACGACTCGCAGGTCATCCGCACCTACGACCCGCAGTGAGTGACGCGGCCGGGTGCGGGAGGGGCCGCCGGTCACTGAGGGCCGCCGGTCGCCGGGGGCCGCTCAGCGACGCAGGCTCAGTGACGCAGGCTCAGCGTCCCGTCCACTCGTACGGGGTCTTGGCGATGAAGGCGCGGACCGCGCCGTGGAAGTCCTCGGAGCCGTAGATCCGCTCGATGACATCGGCGTCGTCGATCGACCCGCCGGAGTCCGAGAGGCGTCGGACGACCTCCTTGACCGACCACATCGTCAGCGGGGCGTGCCCTTTGAGCGTCTCCGCCCACTCGGCCGCCGCCGCATCGACATCGGCGGTGACGAGGCCGAGGAACCCGGCGGTGTGCGCCTCGTCGGCCTCGATGAAGCGGGCGCGCAGCAGCATGTCGACGACGCGGCCGCGGCCGAGGAGCTCGATGAGCAGGCTCAGGGTGTCCCCGGAGAGGCAGTTGCCGAGGGTGCGGGCGATCGGCACCCCGAACCGTGAGGTCGGCGAGGCCACCCGCAGGTCCGCGCACGCGGCGATGCCGAGTCCCCCGCCCACGCAGTAGCCGTCGATCGCGGCGATGACGGGCACGTCGACGGCGCGCAGGCGGGTGAGCACCTCGGAGATCCGGTGTTCGTAGGCGACGCCGGCGGGGCCGTCGAAGTCCGTGAACTGGGCGATGTCGGTGCCGGCGACGAACGCCCTGTCACCGGCGCCGCGCAGCACCATGACGCGCACCGCCGCGTCGGAGTCGGCCTCCTCGCACGCCTCGGCGAGGCCCATGTACATGTCCCACGTCATCGCGTTGCGCGCCGCGGGTCGGTTGAAGGTGATCGTCAGGACGCCGTCGTCGAGGTCGACGAGGAGGTCCTCGGTGGCCGTGTCGGGGGCATGGTCGGTCATGGTCGAGCTCCTTCGCTCGTCGTCGTGGTCACCCGGGACGCTGGATCCGGGTGCTCGTCAGTCGTCTCGCTCATTGTCCCCTGAGCTTCGTCAGCTCCTCGGGCGTGAACCCGAGGTCGTCGAGGAGGGCGTTGTCGGCCCCGAGGGAGGGGCCGGCCGGACCGCGACGGGCGGGGGTGCGCGAGAGGCGCATCGGCGAGCCGATCTGCCGCACGGTTCCCGCGACCGGATGGTCGGAGTCCCAGTAGAAGTCGCGGGCCTGCAGATGGTCGTCGGTGAAGACCTCGCCGTAGTCGCTGATCGGCGCGCAGGGAACCCCGGCCGCGTTGAGGACCTCGACGATCTCGTCGGTCGTCATCGCCTGCGTCTTCTCCTCGATGCGGGCGATGAGGGCCTCCCGGTGGGTGAGACGGTCGTAGGACTGGCCGAACCGCGCGTCGTCGAGCAGGTCCTCGAGTCCGAGGGCGGCACAGAACCGCTCCCAGTTCCGCGGGGTGTTCGCCCCGACGGTGACGAACCCGTCGGCGGAGTGGACCGCCTGGTAGGGCGCCTGGTTCTGGTGGGCCGAGCCGTTGGGGCGCCCGATCGTCCCGTCCGTGAAGTACGCGGCGGCCTCCCACACGGCGTAGGAGACTCCGCTTTCGAAGAGGGAGACGTCGATGTGCTGGCCTTGACCGGATCGGTCCCGTTCGACGAGTGCTGCGGTGACGGCGAGGGCCACGTACATCGCGGCGGTGAGATCGCAGATCGGCACCCCCACCTTCGCCGGCGGGGAGTCGGGGAACCCGGTGATGCTCATCAGCCCGCTGCGGGCCTGCGCCATGATGTCGAGGCCGGCGAGCGGCGCCAGTGGCCCGTCCTGCCCCCAGCCCGACGCCGAGGCGTAGACGATGCGGGGGTTGCGCGCGGCCACTTCCTCGTACGAGGTGCCGAGGCGGGCCATGACCCCCGGTCGCATGTTCTCGACGACGACGTCGGCGCGCTCGACGAGGCGCATGAATGCCTCCCGACCGGTCGGGTCCTTGAGGTCGAGGGTGATCGACTCCTTGTTGCGGTTGAGGAGCATGTTCGGCACGCTCTCACCGCTGACGTACGGTCCGGTGCTCCGCGTCTGGTCGCCGCCGTCGGGGTTCTCGATCTTGATGACCCGGGCGCCGAGGTCGGCCAGCTGCATCGTCGCGAACGGCCCGGCCATGAAGACCCCGAGCTCGAGGACCGTCACCCCGGCCAGCGCTCCCCCGCCTGTCGCATCCTCGTTCATGAGATCTCCTCACATCGCCATCGATCCTGTAGGAATCACCTGCCGCCGAGTCGCTGCGAGGCGACACTTCGCCGAAACACCCCATTGATTCGTACTGTGATCCGCGTTACAGTCTTTGCGCTACTGTATACAAAAGAGGATCTATTCAAAAGTGTCGACTCTCCTTCCCTCCCAGCCCAGCCTGTCGGTGCAGGCACGGCAGGCTCTCGAACGCACCATCCTCGAAGGCAACTACCTTCCCGGTGAGCGTCTCGTCGAGGAGCGCCTGTGCGCAGAGCTCGGCATCTCCCGTCCGCCGCTGCGCGAGGCGCTCAAGGAACTCGCCCACACCGGACTCGTCGAGCACACTCCCCGCAAGGGGGTCCGCATCATGTCGATCACCCAGCACGACGTCTTCGAGATCGCCACCCTGCGCCGCGAACTCGAGTCGATGGCGCTGCGCCTCGCCCTGCCGACCCTCGTCCCCGACCGGGTCGCCCGGTGCGAGGCGGCACTGGAGACGATGCGCGAGATCGCCGACTCCGGGTCCGAGGGCGACATGGTCGCGGCGGGCTTCGAGTTCCACTACGCCGTCGTCGGCCTCGCCGGCCACGCCCGCATCGAATCGACGTACCGGGCGATGGCGATGCAGCTGCAGATGTGCATGGCCCTGAATAACCAGGCGCGCCGGGAGATCGAGGATCTCGACGGCAACGTCGCTCGGCACGCCCACATGCTCGAGGTCATCCTGCGCGGCGACATCGACGAGATCGAGACCGCACTCGACAACCACGGGAACCTCTCGTTCCTCATCGACGTCGTCGACCGCCTCGACGGGGCGACTCCCGAATCCGACCGCTGGCTCGAGGAGGTGCGTGCCTCATTGCCCACCGCGGAGTGACCCTCGCTCCGGCACCACCGGCACCACCGATCTGGACGTTCTGTCAAAGGAGATGGACATGCATTCGAAGAAACTGCTCACCGCTGCCGCCGTGGCCGGCACCCTGACGCTCGCCCTCAGCGCGTGCGGTCAGGGGTCCTCGGGCTCATCCGACGGCGGGTACGAGCCCCCCGGCAATGTCACGATGATCGTGCCCTTCGCCGCCGGCGGCGGCAGCGACATCGCCGGTCGCGCGACGGCCTCGGGACTCGAGGAGGCGACCGGCAAGACGATCACCGTGCAGAACATCGACGGCGGCTCCGGCGCGGTCGGGTACTCGGAGTTCCTCGGTCGCAGCGGGGACCCGAGCTACCTGCTGGCGACGGAGACGGCGATGCTCGCCCTGCCGGCGACCCAGGACGTCGAGTTCACGTACGAGAGCTTCACGCCGATCATGAAGCTCGGCGACGACTACACGCTCATCGTCACGAAGGCCGATTCCCCGCTCAACACGTGCTCGGACCTCACTGACAAGGCGCAGAACGAGCGCACGGTCGTCGCGATCTCCGGTGCCACCGGCCTCGACAACATCACATTCACGCTCATGGAGAAGGCGACCGGGGCGAAGTTCGACCGGGTGCCCTTCGAATCCGGCGCCGAGGTGATCACCGCCGTCCTCGGCGGTCAGGTCGAGGCGATCTCCGTCAACCCCGGCGAGGTCTCCGGTCAGCTCGAGTCCGGCGATCTCAAACCGCTGTGCGCGGCCGCCGAGGAGCGCTACGAGTACGACGCGCTCAAGGACATCCCGACGGCGAAGGAGCAGGGCATCGATGTCGCGTTCGCCCAGTTCCGCGGCGTCATCGCCCCCGGAGACATCCCCGACGAGGCGAAGCAGTACTGGATCGAGCAGTCGCAGAAGTTCGCGGAGTCCGAGGCGTACACGAAGTACATCGAGGACAACATGATGCAGCCCAATGTCGCCTACGGGGACGACTTCACGACGTACCTCGGGGAGAACGACCAGGAGCTGCGTGAGGCGATCGGACAGTGAGCGCCGAGATGACCGCGACACTCCCTCGCCTCGTCTTCGTGCCCGGCGACCTCTCCGGGGTCGGCCCCGAGCTCCTCGCCCGGCTGCTCGCCGACCCGGAGAACCGCGCGCGGGCCGACGTCCTCATCACCGCGACGCCCGAGGAGCTCGCGGCCTTCGCCGACACCGCCGGGGTGAGCATCCCCGACGTCGATGCCATCGAGTTCCTCGGCACCGCCTATGACGGTCCGGAGATTCCGCCCGGAGTGGTGAGCACGGCAGCAGGCGAGCGGGCGCTTTCCGACCTCGGCACCGCGCTCGACCTGTGGGCGGCCGGACGCGCCGACGGGGTGCTCTTCCTCCCGCTCAACAAGGGCGCGATGGGGCAGGCCGGGATGACCGAGGAGGATGAGCTGCGGTGGTTCGCCAAGCGCATCGGCTTCACCGGCTTCACCTCCGAACTCAACTTCATCTCCTCGCTCGTCACTGCCCGCGTCACCTCCCATGTGCCGGTGTCCCGGATCGCCGCGGGCATCCGCGCCGGCCGGGTGCTCGAGACGATCGAACTCCTCGACCGCGTCGTCCGGGAGACGCGGACCCCGACACCGAGGCTGGCCGTCTGCGCGCTCAACCCGCACGCCGGCGAGGGCGGGAAGTTCGGGCGGGAGGAGATCGAGGACATCGCCCCGGCGATCGAGCTGGCGCGCACCCGCGGCATCGACGTCGAGGGGCCGTTCCCGTGCGACACGCTCTTCGGCCGGGCCGCCGGCGGCGACTACGACGGGGTCGTGACGATGTACCACGACCAGGGGCAGATCGCGATGAAGCTGCTCGGCTTCGACCAGGGGGTGACCGTCCACGGGGGTCTGCCCATCCCCATCGCCACGCCCGCCCACGGCACGGCGCACGGGATCGTCGGCACCCGCACCGCCGATCTCAGCCCGAGTCAGCACGCGTTCGACCTCGCTGTGGCGATGGCCGCCTCGCGCCGGGACGCGGCCACCGCGGATGCCCCGACGACCGGGGCGACCGCCTCGGCGCCGGCGCAGACGCGATGAACGGAATGGAGGAGACATGAACACGGTCACCGCGAAGAATCCGCCGCGCAACAGACCGGAGGTCTCCGACGTCATCGGCACCGCGATCCTCGGGGTCGTCGGCGCCGTGGCGGCGGTCATGGGGATCGGCTACGGGCTGAGCGTCGACAGCGGCGAGGTGGGGCCGGGGCTGCTGCCGTTCCTCACCGGCACCTTCATCTTCCTCGCCTCGGTGGCGGAGATCTTCCGTCTCTTCTTCGCCCGCGTCGGGACCTCGGGCGGACGGATCATGTCCGCCGTCGAGGACATCGAGGCCACGGCCGCGGAGTCGATCGACTCCGCCTCCGAGGCGGTCTCGGCCGACGGGGACGAGGTCGACACGTTCGGTCGCACGGAGAAGCAGCGCAACCGCGCGCCGTTCGTCATCTTCGCGACCTTCGGCGTCGCTCTCGCCCTCGTTCCGGTCCTCGGCCTCATCATCGCGCTGTCCCTGGCGATCCTCTTCCTCCTCATCGTCGTGGAGAAGCAGAAGTGGTGGACCTCGGCGGCGGCGACGATCGGGGCCGCCGTGTTCGTCTACATCGTCTTCGGCCTCGTCCTCTCGGTTCCCATGCCGACGGGGATGCTCGGCCTGATCTGAGGAGTGCTCATGATCGACAATCTCATGCTCGGGCTGGAGACCGCAGTCAGCCCGGAGAATCTGCTGTGGTGCTTCGTCGGCGTGCTGCTCGGCACCGTCATCGGCCTGCTGCCCGGCCTCGGATCGACCACCGGTGTCGCGATCCTCCTGCCCGTCACCCTCACCCTCGACCCGGTGACCGCGCTCATCATGCTCGCCGGCATCTACTACGGGTCCCAGTACGGGTCGTCGATCAGTTCGATCCTCATCTCGACGCCCGGCGACTCCTCGAGCGTCGTGCTCACGATCGACGGCTATCAGATGGCGCGGAAGGGCAGAGCCGGCGCGGCGCTGGCGATCTCGGCGCTCGCATCGTTCTTCGCCGCCATCGTCTCCCTCATCGGCCTCATCGCGCTCGCCCAGCCGATCGCCCGGTTCGCCCTCAACTTCGGTCCGGCCGAGAACCTCGCGATCATCCTCCTCGGCATGGCGACGATCGTGTCGTTCGCCGGGGAGAACATCCTGCGCGGCATCACCATGGCCGCGGCCGGGCTGCTCGTGTCGATGGTCGGGGTCGCCTCGGGATTCTCCACGGCCCGGTTCACGTTCGGCAGCGTCAATCTCCTCTCCGGCCTCGACTTCGTCGCCGTGATGATCGGCATCTTCGCCGTCGGTGAGGTCCTCCACCAGATCCGCCGAGGCGGGGAGAAGCCCATCCGCGCCGGTTTCCGGGATCTGCTCGTGACGAAGGAGGAGCTGCGGCGGGCGTTCCCGTCGACGGTGCGCGGCACCGGGCTCGGCTTCACCGTCGGAGTCCTGCCCGGCGCCGGGGCGACGCTCGCGACGTTCCTCGCCTACGGTGTCGAGAAGCAGGTGAGCCGGTTCCGGCAGTTCATCGGCAAGGGCGCACCCGAAGCGGTGGCGGCTCCGGAGGCGGCGAACAATGCGGCCGCGAACGCGAGCTTCATCCCGACCCTCGCCCTCGGCATTCCCGGCAGCGGCACGACGGCGGTCCTCCTCGGGGCGTTCGTCATCTTCGGTCTGCAGCCGGGCCCGCTGCTCTTCCAGCAGGAGCCGGACCTCGTGTGGGGTCTGCTCGTGAGCTTCTTCTTCGGCAACCTCATCCTGCTCGTGCTCAACCTGCCGATGGCGCCGGTGTTCGCGCAGATCCTGCGGATCCCCTACGTCTACCTCTATCCGATCGTGCTGATGATGAGCTTCATCGGGGCCTTCGCGCTCGGCAACAACATGTTCACCCTGTGGATCGTGTTCTTCTCCGGGCTGCTCGGCTACTTCATGAAGCGCTTCGACTTCCCCGCCGCACCGTTCGTCCTCGGCCTCGTGCTCGGCCCGCTGCTCGAGAAGTACCTCGTGCAGACCTCGGCGCTGGGCAACGGCAGCCTGCTCATCATGTTCCAGCAGCCGCTCTCGCTCATCCTCACCCTCGCGGCCCTCGTGGCACTCGCCTACCCGCTCGTCGCCGCGGTCATCCGCAACCTGCGGACCCGGCGGGCGGATGCGAAGGCGCGGGAGACCGTGACCCGCTGAGGCCCGGGCGACCGGTCACATCTCTTCGTGCGTGAGCGGGTCCCGGTCCTTCATCCGGCCGCGCTCGAGTCCGGAGATCGCGACCACCTCGGCGGGGGTGAGGCTGAAGCCGAAGATGTCGGCGTTCGTCCGCTGGCGGGCCGGGTTCGCGGACTTCGGGATCGGGATGCTGCCGATCTCGACGTGCCAGCGCAGGACGACCTGGGCCGGTTCGACGCCGTGGGCGGCCGCCGCCTCGGTGATGGGGTCTTCGGCGAACAGCCCGCCGTCGCGGTAGAGCGGTGACCACGATTCGGTCTGGACGCCGATCGACCGATGGAAGTCGACGAGCGCGGTCTGCGGGAAGTACGGGTGGAGTTCGACCTGGTTGACGGCCGGGGTCACGCCGGTGGCTTCGATGAGCTCGGTGAGCATGTCCGCGGTGAAGTTCGAGACGCCGATCGACGTCACGAGTCCGCGATCGCGCAGTTCGATGAGGCCGCGCCACGTGTCGACGTACTTGCCGACGCTGGGGTTGGGCCAGTGGATGAGGTGGAGGTCGAGATGGTCGAGGCCAAGCCGGGCAAGGGATTCCTCGGTGCTCGCGATCGCCTCGTCGAAGCCGTGGTGGCGGCCGGGGATCTTGCTCGTGACGAAGAGGTCCTTGCGGGCGACGGGGCTCTCGGCGATCGCACGACCGACTTCGCGTTCGTTCTGGTAGTTGACCGCGGTGTCGAGCAGTCGGTAGCCGCCGGCGATGCCGGCGTCGATCGCCGCAACGCCCTCGTCACCGGTCATCGCGTAGGTGCCGAGGCCGATCTGCGGGATCGGGCGTCCATCGTTGAGGTCGACGGTGGGAATCGGGGTGCCGTTGCCGGATTCAGTCATGCTTCCACCCTACGACCGTCAGCGCACGACCGCACCCGTTTCCGTCACCCGCAGGAGTCGGCGCCGTCTCAGGACTGCGAGTCCGCCTCCGGCTCCGCCTCGGCGAGCCGAGCCAAACGCGTCGGGGCGGTGTTGCGGTACGAATCGGTGAGCAGCTCGCGGAGTTCCTCGTCGGAAAGATCGTCGATGTCGATGCCGATCCATCCGGTGGGACCCAGGTACATCGGGACGAACGTGTCGTTCCGCTCGAGCATCACCTCGGCGTCGAGGGGATCGAGCAGGAGGAGGACGGCGTGCGGATGCTGCTCCAGCTGTCCGGTCACGTGCTTCTCCGTGCCGCCGAAGTACGCGAAGACCTTCTTCGTGAAGAACGCGGGGCGACCGTGCGAGACCTTCTCCTGCGCAGCGGGATACCCGAGCGCGAGCGTCCGGAACCGCGCGAGCACCGGGTCATCGTCGTCGAACATCTGCGCGTGCGCCATGTCCTCACGATACTCCCGCCGAGGCGGGGCGCGGGGCCCGTGGACCGCAAGGTCAGGGGGTTCGGGAATCCGCGGCAGCGTCCTCGGGACCGGGCGTCAGCGTCGGCTAGGGTGAGCTCGTGAGAAGGAAGCGCGACGTGCGGCAGACCGGACCGGAGAACCGGCGCAGGCTGCCCCGATTGACCCTGCTCCAATGGGGCTTTCTGCTGCCCGGCCTCGGATTCGTCGTCGCCGTGATTCTCGGTGCCGTGCAGTCGTTTCTCTCCTTCGTCGAACTCTCCGACGCACGCAGTCGCGGAGTCGACGTCGTGTGCGCGGACCTCGCCTCGATGGGCCAGGTGAAGGAGATGGAGATCGTCAGCCGCGGGGTGTGGGGCTATGCGTGCGAAGCTACGTTCTCCGACGGCGGCTTCGGCGTCACGGAGTTCAGCAATCTCTCGATTCTCACATTCTTCGCGATCGCGATTGCTGTGATCAGCACTGTCGCCCTCTTCGGTGTCTTCTGCGCAGTCGCCGTGAAAGCGCTGGTCACGTGGGGAGCGCCTCGATCCGCAGGGCGGATGGCCAGGTGGGGCGTCGGGCTGCTCATGGCGGCGTGCGTCATCGGTCCTTTCGGCATCCTCGCCCAGTACGCGGCGTGGTATCGGGCGTCGAACTCCGGTGACGGCTCGCCCGTCTGCCCGTCCTCGTTTCAGGGTGAGGAGATCCTCGGTTTCGGAATCGATTCCAACTATCTTCTGCCGTATCTGAAGTGCCACGGCGACACCGTGACCGGCGTCGAATTCACGACGACGCATGTCGGTTTTCCCTTCGCCGTGTTCGTCACCTGCATGACGATGATCGTTGTCGGGCTCGCCCTTGTCATCACCGCACGGGTGAGAGCTGCGCGAACAGGGATGGTCTCTCCCGAGGAATCGCGCGACGAACCCGTCGTTCACTGAGCCGAGGCGTTGCCGGGACACCGGGCCCGCAGTGGTGGATCAGGCGATGACGCCAGGCCGTGAACTGTCACAACGGCGCATGAAATCATCGTGGCGCGGACGTGAACTCGGGCGACTTGTGTAGACAAGTCACGCCGAGGTTGGTCAACTGGTCGTCTATGGACGACCAGACCTCGACTGCGACTGCGGGCGCCGGCCGCCGCGCCACCGCGACCCGGACCGCCCCGACTGCCTCCGCGACCCCGGCACCCTCTGCGGATCGCACCGCGGATCTCCCCGCCGCCGCGTCTGACCCTGTTTCCGGCCCGGTGGCGACGACCGCCGAGGCGCTCGTCTGGCTCGGCGGCGATCGCTTCGACCGGCAGACCCTGCCGATCCCGGTCCTCGCCGACGGGGAGAGCCTCGTGCGCCTGAGTGCCGCAACCGTCTGCGGATCTGACCGCCACACGGTCTCCGGCCATCGCTCCGGTGCCTGCCCGTCGGTGCTCGGCCATGAGGGCGTCGGCGTCATCGAGGCGACGAGAGGCGATCTCACCGTCGGCGAGCGCGCCGTCTTCGCCGTCACCTCGGTGTGCGGGGCGTGTGAGAACTGCCGGCGCGGACTGAGCGCGAAATGCGCCGCGGTCGCCAAGGTCGGCCACGAAGCGACCGACTCCGGCTGGGCCCTGTCGGGAACCTACGCGTCGCACATCCTCCTGCCCGCAGGAGTCGCGGTCGCTCCCGTGCCCGCCCACGTGCCCGATGCCGTCGCGGCGACCGCCGGTTGTGCGGTGGCCACCGTCATGGCCGCCCTCGACGCCGCCGGAGAGCTGGCCGGACGGCGGGTGCTCGTCAACGGCCTCGGGATGCTCGGGCTCGCCGCGGTCGCGGCCGTGAAGGCACGCGGTGCTGCCGAGGTCGCCGCGTTCGATCCCGCCCCTGACCGTCGCACCCTCGCCGCTGCGGCAGGCGCCGACGTCCTCGTCACCGGTGACGGGGACACCCCTGCCGACGTCGACGTCGCCATCGAACTCTCCGGCGCTCAGGCGGGGGTCCGGACGTGCCTGGACGCGCTCGGCATCGGCGGCACCGCGGTCCTCGTCGGCAGCGTCTCGCCCGGCCCGCACGTCCCCGTCGACCCCGAACACATCGTCCGCGGATGGCGCACGATCACCGGGGTCCACAACTACGAACCCCGGCACCTCACCGCCGCCGTCGACTTCCTCGCCGCCGCCGGCTCGGCGCTGCCCTGGGACGACATCCTCGGCGGACCCATCGGGCTCAACGATCTGTCGGCGGAGTTCGCCCACCCCACCCCGGGCCTGCGCACCGTCGTCGATCTCCGCCGCTGACCGCAGACTCCGGCCGGTGTCAGCTGCGGGCGGCCTCGAGATCCTCCCGCAGCGCCCGGCCAGCGGCCCCGATGTCACTCGCCGAGGTGATGAACCGGAACCCCTGCTCCTCCCGCAACTTGGCTTCCGCCCCGGTCGAACAGTGGATGCCCGGGACGATGCCGGCGGCGTCCGCGGCGGTGCGGATGCGCACGAGCGCCTCGGCGTGGGCGTCGTTGGGCCGGCCCGGTACCGTGCCGACGGCGAACGCGAGGTCCGCCGGGCCGACGTAGACCCCGTCGACGCCGGGCACCGCGCAGATGTCCTCGACGGCGGCGAGCGCCTCGGCGGTCTCGATCATGACGAAGAGGAGCGGACGGGCGGCTCGGGAGTCCCGCACCTGGCCGGTGAGGATCTCCGCGGTCGGACCCCACGATCGGCGCCCACCGCGGCTCGGGTAGTCGAGCGCGGCGACGGCCGCCTCGGCGTCGGCAACCGAATCGATGAGGGGAATGATGATCGCCTCGATGCCGGCGTCGGCGAGCAGCCCGATCTCCGTGAACCGGTTCGCCGCGACTCGGGCCGTGACGAGCGCGGTTCCGTGCGCGCGGACGGCATCGGACAGGCGCACGACGTCACCGGCCCGGGCGAGACCGTGCTGGAGGTCGAGGCACACGTAGTCGAACCCGGCCGCCGCCCCGATCGTCGCGAGCTCCGGGGCCGCCGACATCATCCACAGGCCGTTGTAGATCGCCCCGTCGCCGAGGCGGGCGCGATGGGTCTCGAGTGCAGCAGTCATGGGATCATCGAACCACACCCCGGCGCCGAGGGGTGGCGACGACCGCGATCCGGGCGGGCCTATGATGAGAAGCGCCGACCACCGGCGACCGACCCGAAGGAGCACGCATGGCGCACCGCACGGATGACGAGATCATCGCCGCCCAACCCGATTCCGTCGCCCGAACCCTCACCGTCGACGTCGCCGACGGCCTCCGGCACACCGCGCAGTCGCTGACCCAGACGTTCCCCGCCTCGCTGGAGAACCTCTGGGAGGCGTGCACCGATCCCGAGCGCCTCGGCAAGTGGTTCGCGCCCGTGGCCGGTCACTTCCGGCTCGGCGGCCGCTACGTCGTCGAGGACAACGCCGAGGGCACGATCACGGCCTGCGAACCCCGCGAATCCTTCACCCTGACGTGGGAGAGCGCCGGTGATGAGAGCGAGGTCGCCGTGCGCATGGCCAAGGACGGCCACCACTCCCGGCTCACCCTCGAACACCGCTTCACCGCCGAGGCCGACGCCGACTTCTGGACGCAGTTCGGTCCCGGTGCCGGCGGGGTCGGCTGGGACCTCTCTTTCCTCGGTCTCGCCCTCTACCTCGAGTCCCGCAGCGATGAGCCCCGCGACGCGGCGACGTTCGACGCCGAACCCGCCCACGACTTCATCCGCATCGTCAGCGATCGCTGGGCCGAGGCGTCCCGGCTGGCCGGCACCCCTGCGGACGAGGCACGCGCCGCCGCGGAGCGCACGACGGCGTTCTACCTCGGCGAGGACGACAGCTGACCCGGCACCGAGTTCACTGACGGGGTCACCGCGGCCCGCCGCGGGCCGCTCCGACCGAGAGGCGGGCGATGTCGCGGAGGACGTTGAGCTCCTCGCTGCCGTCGAGCAGCGACTTCAGTTCGGTCGCGGCACTCGTGAGCAGTCCGCGGTAGGCCCCGGCGACGTTGTCGGGTTCGCGGGAGAGCGGATAGGACACGCAGAGCGCGAAGACCGTGGGTCCGACCGTGAACGCGACACTCGCCGAGGCGGTCCCCTTGACCCGGGCCTGCTTCGTCGCGTAGAACTCCTGCGGGCTGCCCGGCCCGCACAGGGCGAGCGCCGCGGACCCGCCGTCGACGAGCGGGAGGATCGTGCCGACGCTGCGCGTGACCCGCAGCTCGTGGTCGGCTTCGACATTGCGCACGCACACGCGGTCCTCGCCGACGCGGACCCACAGCTGCACGGACTCGCTCGCCCGCGTCCGCAGGTGCTCGAGCACGGAGTTCGTCGTCGCGATGCTCCGCCGCCCGGGGAACGGTCCCAGCCGCAGCAGACCCGAGGGGTCGCGGACGATGAACCGGTGGGTGCGCAGGTCGGCGAGCAGCCGGTAGGTCGTCGACTTCGAGTACCCGAGCCGTCGGCACACCTCGGCGGCGGTCAGCGGCGAGTCCTGGAGGGCGGTGAGGATCGCCGCACTGCGGGCGATCACCCCGACCTCCTGGGCCTCACCGACCGGCGAGGCCTCCGCGGACCTGCGGTTGCCGCCGTCGGGCGGGTCCGGGTCCGGCCCGGCGCGCACCTCGGCGATGGGGTTCGCCTCTGCCGTGTCGATGGACCGTGCCATGGGAGCCTGCCTCTCGTGTCTGACGGTGTGCGGTCGGGTCAGCCGACGCTGACGTCGGCGAGGAGCTTCCGCCGGCGCACCCACCAGCGGAAGAGGAACGGACCGATGATGCCGGCGAGCATGAGGATGATGATCGCCAGGGACACCGGCCGGGTGAACAGGGGCGCGACCGAACCGCCGGAGATCTGGAGCATCCGGCGGAAGTTGTCCTCGAGGAGCGGCACGAGCACGAGCGCGAGGATCGACGGCGCGAGCGGGATGCCGCCCTTCTCCATGAGGTAGCCGATGACCCCGAAGATGCCGAGCAGCAGAAGGCCGAAGAGGCTGAACTCGATCGCGTAGGCGCCGATGACGACGAGGACGAGGATCGCGGAGAAGAGGATCTCCTTGGGCATCTTGAGCAGTTTGACGAAGACGCCGACGAGCGGGAGGTTGAGGATGATGAGCGCGACGTTGCCGATGTACATGCTCGCGATGATCGTCCAGATCAGCGCCGAATCGTCGCGGAAGATCAGCGGTCCCGGCTGGAGCCCGTACATCGTGAAGACGAAGAGGAGCAGCGCCGTCGTCGCCGATCCCGGGATGCCGAGGCTGAAGAGCGGGATCATCGCCCCGCCGACGCCGGCGTTGTTCGCCGCCTCGGGACCGGCCACGCCTTCGATCGCCCCGTGCCCGAACTCGTGCTTCCGCCGCGAGATCCGCTTCTCCATGATGTAGGACATGAAGGACGCGAGCGACGGCCCGACCCCGGGCAGGACGCCGATGATGAAGCCGAGGACCGACCCGCGCGCCCACGGTCCCGCCGAGCGCTGCCAGTCCTCCCTGGTCATCCACTTGTCGCTGCCGAAGCTCTGGATCTCCTCCTTCGCCCCGCGCCCGAGGGCGAGGTTGCGGATCGCCTCGGGGATCGCGAAGAGCGCCATCGCGAAGATCGTGAAGTCGACGCCGTCGGAGAGGAGCCCGACACCGAAGGTCTGGCGCGGCAGTCCCGTCTGGAAGTCGAGGCCGATGAGACCGACGGCAAGACCGATGAAGATCGAGATGAGCGCCTTGGCCCGGGACCCCGCCGACATCGTCGAGGCGAGGAGCAGGGCGGTGGCCATGAGGAGGAAGTACTCGGTGGCGCCGAAGTAGTTCGCGAGCTGGACGAGCAGCGGGGAGAGGAACGTCAGCCCGACGATGGCGAGCGTGCCGGCGAGGAACGACCCGATCGCCGCGGTCGCGAGCGCGGCTTTGGCCCGACCGCGGCGGGCCATCTCGTAGCCTTCGATCGCCGTCACCGCACTGGCGACCTCACCCGGGGTCTTGATGAGGGTCGCGGTGATCGACCCGCCGTACATCGACCCGTAGTAGATGCCGCAGAGGAGGATGAGCCCGTGCACCGGCTCCATGCCGAAGGAGACGGGGATGAGGATCGCGATCGCCGAGATCGGTCCGATGCCGGGCAGAACGCCGACGACGGTGCCGAGGAGGACGCCGAGGAGGGCGAAGGCGAGGCTGGCCGGCTGCACCGCTGCGGCGAAACCGCCGGCGAGGTCGCTGAGAGTGTCCATGTCCGTGCCTCCCTCTACCCTAGGATTCCCACGGGCAGGTAGACCTGCAGCCCGTAGACGAAGGCGACGTAGATGATGACGGAGAACAGCACCGAGTAGAGGAGGTTGCGGATCCACTTCTCCGGGGCGTAGAGGCTCGTCACCGCCATGAGGAACGCCGCCGTCGAGAGGAGGAAGCCGACGGGAATGACGATCGCGAGGTAGACGAAGAAGAGCGCGAACTGGAGCACTACCCTGCGGGCCGGCGGGTCCTCGGGCGCGGGGAGGACGACACCCGAGGCGGGTTCGGGCGCCGTGTCGCCGGGTGCCGTGTCTGCCGGCGTCGCGTCTGCGGCTGTCGTGTCGCCGGGGGCTGCGTCTGCCGTGACCCCGTCTCGAGGCACAGCGTCAGCAGCCGCCGCGTCTGCGGCCGCCGTCCTCCCCTGCCACAGGGCCTGACCGGCGAGGAAGAGACCGAGGATGATCAGCCCTGCCCCGACGATCGCCGGGAACGTCCGCGGCGTGACGATGTCGGTCGTCTCCTGGATGGAGAACGTCGCGATGTAGTAGATGACGCCGATGACGGCGACGACGACCCCGGTGACGAGGTCGCGTCTCGTCGCGGTCATTTCTCCGAACCGATGCCGGTGGCTTTGACACCCTCGTCGACGGTGGTCGCGGCCTCCTTGACGTAGGCCTGCGCGTCCTCGCCGGTCTTGAACTCCGGTGCCCACTGGTTCTTCTTGACCGTGTCCTCCCAGGTCGGCGATGTGCTCATCTCCTCGAGCGTCGTCGCCCAGTAGTCGACGGCGGTCTGCGGCATGTCCGCGGGACCGTAGACCCCGCGCCAGTTGCCGAGGGTGACGTCGTACCCGGAGTCCATCGCCGTCGGCACCGTGTCGAAGGGAGCCGCCAGCGGCTGCTGCGCGAATGTGACGAGGGGGACGATGTCGCCGGCTTCGAGCACGGACCGGAACTCGCTGAGCCCGGCGATCGCGACCTTCGCATCGCCGTTGAGCATCGCCGTCGTCTGCTCGCCGCCGCCGTCGTAGTTGACGAAGTTGACGTCGGCGGGCTCGACCCCGGCGGCCTGGGCGAAGAGCGCGAACGGCAGCGTGTCGTCACCGGCTGCGGCGACGGTGACTTTCTGCGGGTCGTCCTTGAGTGCGGCGACGAGGTCCTCGAGGTTCTTGATGTCGCCGTCCTTCGGGCCGACGACCATGAAGTCCTCGACGTAGAGGGTGGCGATGAGGGTGGCATCCTCGGGGCCGTACTCGCACAGTCCCCGCGCCTTCATCGTCTGGCTCGCCAGCGACGTGATGGCGATCTGGTCGTCCTTGCCCTTGTCCTGCTGCATCATCGTCGTCAGCCACGAACAGCCCGTGCCGCCCGGCCGGTTCTGCACCGGCAGCGGCGAGGTGACGAGTTCGTCGCGCTGCAGCGCCTCGACGACGGCGCGCGCGGTCGTGTCCCATCCCGATCCGGGTTCGGCCGGAGCCGTCACCGTCACCGGGCCGCTCGGGTAGTCCCCGCTCTCACCGGGCGGCTGCGCTTTGCCCTGGCACCCCGAGAGGACGAGCGCCGTCGTCGCCACCGCGGCACCGATCCCAAGCCAGCGTCTCCTCCCCCGTCTCGGCGCCGAGGCGGTCGCCGCGCCGCCCGTCGTCCCTGTCCGACGTGTGATCTCCATTGATCGCATTGCCACTCCTTCACCGGCTGCAGTCGCCTGCAGTGTCCTTCCTGCTTCTGTCCGAGTCCGAGCCTGCTTCTGTCCGAGTCCATGACCGCATCACTCATGGCGACTGCACCCTCTCCTCGGTGCGGTCGGGTGCGTGTTCCTCGCGGTCGGGTACGTCGTCATCGCGGTCGTGTGCCGTCTCCGGCTCGCCGTCGCGGTAGATTCCGTTGTGCTCTCCCGGCGCGGGCACGTCGCTGCGCTTCGGCAGATGCGCACCGTCGAAGGTCAGCGGCAGCAGCGGCACGTCGACGCGCTCACCGGTCGGCAGCGCTGTCGCCGCGAGCGCCCCGGAGGCGACGAGGTGGGGGTCGGCGGTGAGATCGGCGGGCGTGTTGACGGGAGCGACCGGGAGGCCGCGCTGCGTGCACTTCTCGACGATCTCGTCGAGGCTGAGGTGGGACAGCGCGGCCTGGAGGACGCGGTGGATCCGGTCGCGGTTGTCAACCCGCCCCTGATTGTCGGCCAGGGCGCGGTCATCGGCGAGTTCGGTGAGTCCGAATTCGTCGCAGAGGTCGCGCCACTGTCCGTCGCTGACGGCGGCGACGAACACCTGGCTGTCGTCCCGGTCGCGGAAGATGTCATAGACCGCCCAGGTCGCCCGGCGGGTGGGCATCGGCCGCAGTGGTTCGTCGCTCAGCTGCGCCTGGGCCATGTGCGTGCCGACGAGGAACGCGTTGTTCTCGAAGAGCGCGGAGTTGACGACCTGCCCGTGGCCGGTCCGCTCCCGGACTCGCAGCGCCGAGAGGATCCCGATGACCCCGAACATGCCGCCCATGATGTCGTTGACGCTCGCTCCCGCGCGCAGGGGCTGGCCGGGCGGCCCGGTCATGTAGGCGAGCCCGCCGAGCATCTGGACGACCTCGTCGAGGGCGGTCCGCTCACCGTACGGACCGGTGAGGAAGCCTTTGAGCGAGCAGTAGATGAGGCGCGGATTGCGCGCGGAGAGCTCCTCGTAGCCGAAGCCCAGGGATTCCATCCGTCCGACGCGGAAGTTCTCGAGGACGACGTCGGCGGAGTCGATGAGGGTGAGGGCGATGTCGCGGTCGACCGCCTCGGCGATGTCGAGTTGGACGCTGCGCTTGTTGCGGTTGAACGCGGGGAAAAGCCCCGAGCCCGAACCGGGCAGGTAGCGGGTCTTGTCGCCGCCTCCGCGGGGTTCGATCTTGATGACCTCGGCGCCGAGGTCGGCGAGGATCATCCCGCAGCTCGGCCCCATGACCATGTGGGAGAACTCGATGACGCGGATGCCCTCGAGCGGCAGCGGTTCGGTGCTCGTGGTCGTGTCCTCTGCGCTCATGGCCCGGCCCCGATCAGCTCGTCAGGCTCGCGGGAACCGCGGGGATCTGGGACAGGCTCGAGGTGAGGTCGTGGCCGACGGCCGCGGTCAGCGGCGCGCGGACCTGGGCGAGCGCGTCGACGTCGATGCCGGTGGCGACCCCTTCGCGGTGGAGCAGGTGGACGAGGTCGTCGGTGCCGATGTTGCCGGCGGCACCGGGGGCGAACGGGCATCCGCCGAGGCCGCCCATCGCGGCGTCGAAGTTCTCGATGCCGAGGTCGAGGGCGGTGATGACGTTGGCCATACCGAAGTTGTACGTGTCGTGGAGGTGGAGGCTGACCGGCTTGCCGGGGAAGGCCCCCATGACCGCCGAGGTGTTCGCGGCCACGAGCGAGGGGTTGGCGTTGCCGATGGTGTCGGCGACCCCGATGCTGTGCGCGCCGGCGTCGACGAAGGGACGGAGGACCTCTACGAGGCGGCCTGAGTCGGTGATGCCGTCGAAGGGGCAGATGAAGCTCACGGCCGTGGTGATGTCCCAGCGGAGTCCGTGCTCGGTGGCGTAGTCGGCGGCGGCGAGCAGGCGTTCGGTGGCCTGCGCGATCGGGGCGTCGGAGTTCGCCTGCGAATGGCCCTCCGAGGCGGAGACGACGAGTTTGATGTTCTTCGCCCCGGCGTCGACGGCCCGCTGGGCTCCCTTGAGGTTGAAGACGAGGGTGAATAGCTCGACGCCCTGGTCCTCATAGGGTTGGAGGCGGCGCAGCACGTCGTCGGTGTCGGCCATCTGCGGGACCTTCTTCGGGTTGACGAAGGAGCCGACTTCGAGCTGGGTGAGGCCTGCGGCGATGAGCCGTTCGGCGAGTTCGACCTTGACGTCGGTGGGCACGATGGTCGACTCGATCTGGAGGCCGTCGCGCAGCGTCGTATCGAGGATGTGGACCGCGGTCGGCCGAACCATGAGACTCCTTCGGGGTGGCTCCCGGTCAGCGGGACGGCCGGCCGGAATGCCTGGTACTGCACGCCTCGTCGCGTGCTGGTGTCAGGATTACCATAGCCCTGCGCACACGGGGAAGACGCAGCGGTCGGTATGTGAGAGCTAACGGGAAACTCATCGTCGCAGTTCCCGTTCTTCGGGAAAAGGCTGCGACGCTCGGCGTCTGGGCCGGTCGGCCTCGCTCAGCGTCTCGGGCGGTAGTCGAGGACGACAGCGCCGGATCCGAGCTCGGACCGTCCGATGAGGTCGAGGTCGAGTCGCGGCTCGAGGCCCGCGAAGAGGTAGGGTCCGTGGCCGGCGACGCGGGGGTGGATGACGAACTGGTACTCATCGATGAGTCCCAGCTGCGCCAGCGCTGCCGGCAGAGTCACGCCGCCGACGGCGATGCCGTCGGTCGAGTCGGCCTTGAGGCGTTCGATCTCCGTCCTCAGGTCACCGGTGATGAGCCGCGAGTTCCAGCCGACCTCGGTGCGGGTGCGGGAGACGACGAACTTCTGCGCGGCGTTGATCGCCTGGACGAAGGGGTCGTCGGCGATCTCGGGTGCGGGGTTCTGCCAGGCCGCTTCCATCATCTCGTAGGTGGTCCGGCCGAAGAGGAGACCGTCGGCGCGGAGGAGGTTCTCGGCGTGATGGCGGTGGAGCTCCTCGTCGACGACACCCTCGCGGTGGTCGACGCAGCCGTCGATGGTGACGTTGATGGCGTAGCGCAGCGCGGCCATGGGCTCAGTCCGCGTCCGTCTGTTCGGTGGTGCCGCCGCCGTCGTCGTCCGGGCGGTTCAGTCCGAGCCAGGCGAGGACTTCATCGGTGTGTTCGCCGAGGTCGGGGCCGAGGTGATCGATCGGCAGCGAGGCGGTGCCGATGACCGGGGTGATCCCGGGGAAGGCGACGTCGGTCAGCGTCTCCTCGCCGGTGGAGACGTCGAGGTGCTGGATCATTCCGCGGGCGCGCAGCTGGTCGTCGGCGACGAGGTCCTCGGCCGTGTAGATCGGCCCCGCGGGCACCCCGGCGGCGTCGAGGACGGCGACGACGTCGTCGACCTCGCGGGTCGCGCACCAGGCGCCGATCGCCTCGTCGAGTTCGTCGCGTCTGGCCCACCGTCCGGCGTTGGTCTGCAGGTCGGGGTCAGCACCGAGGTCGGGGCGGTCGATCGCGGCCATGAGGCGGGTGAAGATGCCGTCGCCGTTGCCGGCGATGACGACGGACTTCCCACCGGCGCAGAGGTAGCCGTTCGACGGTGCGATGCCCTCCATGCGACCGCCGGTGCGGGTCCTCACCTCGCCGAAGGCGGAGTAGTCGGGCACGAGGGACTCCATGACGGAGAACATCGCCTCGTTGAGCGCGACGTCGACCGTGCGGTCGGCGAGCGGGCCCTCTCCTTCGAAGCCGGTCTCGGATCCGACGACCGCCTCGGCGGCTCCGTGGATCCTCTGCTGCTGACGGTCGAAGAGCATCATCACGGCGCCGAAGGCCGCCTGCATGCCCGCGATCGAATCGCCGATCGAGACGCCCACGCGCACGGGCGGGCGATCGGGGTCGCCGACGAGTTCGCGGAAGCCGGAGTATCCCTCGGCGACGGCGGCGAAGCCGGGTCGGGCCGACAGCGGGCCGGTCTGACCGAATGCGGAGATGCGCACGAGGATGAGTTCGGGGTTGACCTCTTCGAGGACGTCGGGGCCGATCCCCCACTTCTCCAGGGTGCCGGGTCGGAAGTTCTCGAGGACGATGTCGCTGCGGCGGACGAGTTCGAGCACGGCCTCCCGCCCTGCCTCGGTGCGGAGATCGAGGGTGACGGACTTCTTGTTGCGGTTGATCGTGCGGTAGAGCATCGACGTCGTGCCGGCCGCCAGCCGCCAGTTGCGCAGTTCGTCACCGGTGCCGGGACGTTCGACCTTGATGACCTCGGCGCCGAAGTCGGCGAGCATGCGCCCGGCGGTCGGCGCGGCGATGTAGTTGCCGAGTTCGAGGACTCGCACACCGTCGAGCGGGAGGCGTCTGGTAGTCATGGGTGGCTCCTGTTCTCGGGCGGCCGCGACAGGCGCCGCCGGGCGAACGATGGTCGCTTGACCTCCCATGGTGCCAGGTCATGGTCGCGGGCGCGGAGTCCTGCGTGTCCGCAAACTCAGAGTTCGATGAGTATTGCACAAACCTCCTTGCCGAATTGGAGGAGACGGCCAAGACTGACGAACATGTCGCACAGTGCGACGGTTCGACACCAGAGAAGGAGTGGGACATGACATCGGAGAACTTCGGCAACGGCGGCTTCAACTCCGAGCAGGGACAGGATCCGCAGGAGTCACAGCAGGGCCATCCGGGTCCGGGCAGCCAGTCCGAGTTCGGCGAGCAGGACACCGGCGGGCAGCCGCAGGGCGACCGCGGCGGCGTCGGCGGCCTCGACGGACAGCAGGCGGGCCGACCCGAGGGCGACGGCCTCGGCGACGGGCAGGACCGTCGACGCCTCGAGGAGAGCGAGGACGAGGGATTCGGCGGGACGCAGCAGCCCGAGACCGACTGACGTCGCGCTTACGTGATCCGGGGCTGTGCCGACGATCGGCACGGCCCCGGATCACTGAGTGTGGAGATAGCCCGGTGATCTCGGAGGGCACCTTGATGCATGGCTTCGTGCTGATCGACGGCCTGGCATGGCTCATTCTTGGCGCCATCGTATTCTTCATCTATCGCAAGAAGGGTGCCGGGATCTCAGCACCCTTCCCAACATCGCTTTCACAAGGAGGCTGAGTGACCATGCCCGACTCACCAACCCATCTCCTGGACAGATCCTTCGGAAAACCGGCATTCGACGCCCAGGCCGAGCCTGCTCTGACCATCCGTCCGGGCACCTCGGAGACGATCGGATTCGAAACCGACGACGCGGCCTATGCGCAGATCCATGAGCGCGGCAGCCTGGAGGCGGTCACGGCACCGATCAACCCGGTGACCGGGCCGGTCTTCGTCGAGGATGCCGAACCCGGCGATACGCTCGCCGTGACCATCCACCGGATCGACCTCGGTGACTACGGGTGGTCGGTCTACCTGCCGGGGACGGGCGCCCTTGCGAACAGGATGGGAGGCGAGACCAGAGCGTACCGGATACCGATCAACGGCGCCGAGGTGGTGCTCACGGATTCGCTCACGGCGCCCGTCGAGCCGATGATCGGGTGCATTGGAACCGCACCGGCGGTCGGGACAGGCTCGACGATCATGCCCAGCTACGGATTCGGCGGGAACATGGACCTCACGGATGCCAAGCCGGGCTCGACGGTCTACCTGCCGGTCGAAGTTCCCGGCGCCCTGCTGAGCATCGGCGACATTCATGCGCTCATGGCCCGGGGAGAATCCTCATTCGTGGCGATCGAGGCGCAGGGCACGGCCATCGTCTCCATCGATCTCCTGCGCGCCAGAGACCACCAAGGGTCGACGATGACGAATCTGCGCGCGCCACGGATCGAGACCACCGATGAGTGGATCTTCGTGGGACTCGGCGACCCGGTGCAGGAATCGATCGCCCGCGGCTACGAGGACATGTTCGACTTCCTCGTCGGAGACCATGGCTGGTCGTCAGCCGATGCCTACGTGGTCATGAGCGCGTTGGCCGATTCCGAACTCGGCGGTCCGACCGGATCCACCGCGCCCGACCCTCTGCACCCGATGACTCCGAAAGGAGCCGTCACCGTGCATCGACTCCCCAGATCGGTGCTCGGCTGATTCCCTTGTCCCCTCACGCCGAACCGGAGCACCAATTCGCAGGTCACCCGGACGCGAGCCGGTCCCCCCGAAGTCTCGCATCTGCCCGCCCCGATCGCGTAGCGTGTGGGCATGGCCCGACCTCCTGGACCCCACGGCCCCGCGGACTTCGACCTCATCCGCATCGTTGCCGAGGCAACCGCCGATCCGACCGATCCGGTCCCGCTCCTGCAACTGGCGAGCACGTTGGTCGCAGCGATCGTCGGCAGCGATGGTGAGGACACCGGGACCGACCTCGACTTCCGAGAGGCCAACCGGATCAACAGGGCAATTCCCGATGTCGGCGACCTGAGCAGGCTCCAGGACATCGCCTTGTCGATGCTCGACCCTGCCGGTCAGGAAACCGAGTCGCTGGTGCGCATATGGGCGGAGATGATCGACGACGAACTGTTCCGCCGACGCATCAGACGGCAGCTGCCACCGGCCGATCGCCGGGAGCCCGAATGGGTCCGACGCATCGACGAGGTCACCCCGCGCAGGGCTGCGGCGATCGTCTCGCCCGTGCTCATCGAAGAGACGATCGTCGTCGAGATCAGCACGGCGGCCCGGTCGTGCACGCTCGCCATCGGCATCGAACGCAGCGGGGCCCCGTTCATCGAGGACGCCTACCTCACGCCCGAGTCCTTTGACACCGTGATGTCGGGAATCGCCGTCAACCCAGAGATCGACGTCGACCGGGTCGAGCTCAGCCCTGCCGATGCGCGGGCTCGAATCATCGAGGCCCTCGACATGAGCGACACCATCATTCCAGCACCGGCAACCGAAACCTGGCCTGGCACCCGCGCGATGTTGACCTGGATGCTCAGACTCATGCCCACCGGCGGAATCGGGTACGACCTCAAAGAGTGGACGCCCGAGGAGATCAAGGAGATCGCCGACGACTTCGCCGCCTCGCCGTGGGCCGCAGACCTCACTGGGGACGAGCTCAGGCACGCCGACTTGCTCCTAGAATTCCAGGCGAACTACGGCAACAACGATCCTCTGCGCTGGTCGGGCAGCTTCACCGACCGCATCCTCCATGATCTCTATCCCCGCAAGGTCGTCGCCGATGACGCATATATGCTGTCGATGCCGACGACCTTGACAGCGCTCGTCCAGTACGCCAACGAACGCTCCGGCGTCGATCCCGGCTTCACGCAGAATGCCTTGAACGCTATCGAGGCAGGACGTGCCGACTACGTCAGCCTCGTCACCGGACGGGCGGAGCCTGACACGATCGGCTTCCCCTTCGCCGAGCTGCCGGACGGTGTCGATCTGCCGCCGGAACTCATCGACGCACTGCAGGCGCGCTTCGTCGCCGACGAGCAGTTCGCGACACGGCAACTCGCCCTTCTCGAAGAGACCGTCGGGGGCAGAGCCAACCTCGATTCGCTCACCATCGACCCGCTGCCGACCGAGGATTTCGATGCCACGGGCATCCCGGACGATGTCGTCGATCGGCTCCGCCCTCTTCTGCCTCAGGTGACGACAACGGCACAGGAGTTCTTCGGCGACCCGGAGTTCGCCACCGTCGCCTTCCGCATCCTCGCCGAGGTGGCCCGCCGTGAACCGACCGTCTTCCGGCGCCGGTTCTCCGATCCGGCGCTGCTCGCGGCACTGTTCTGGATCGCAGGGGAAATCAATGAGACATTTTTCGCATCGACCGCGGGTCGCACCCCGTTGCGCATCAAGGACCTGCAGAGCCACCTCGGTGCGAAGTCGGCGCCGAGCCAGCGGGCTGACACCCTTCTTGCGGCACTCGGACACCCAAGAGGCCCCGGTTCCCGAGTGCACATCCCCGATCCCCGCCTGCTGACATCGACATTCCGCGCCGAGCTCCTCGAACGCCGCGCCTGGTACCAATCCGAATACTGACGCCGCGGACCGGACTACCCCTCCCCGCCGAGGTCCGTGCGGTCGCGCGCCTGGGACATGTAGCCGGCCTTGGCACGGCGGGGAACGACGACGACGGGGACCGGGGAGTTCTGCAGGATCCGCATCGCGTGGCTGCCGAGTGACACCCGCTTGAGGGTGCCGAGCCCCGAGGACCCGAGCATCATCACCTCGGGATGCTCCCAGCCGATGCTCTCGAGCGCGGCCGCCCAGTTCGGGCCGGTGCCGATCGCGACCTCCGTCTCCCCCGGGTTGATGTGGAGCTGGTCGATCGAGCAGAGGATCTCATCGGTGTCGCGGCGGACGACCTTCGTCCACTCGTCGACGATCCCCGCCTCGGCGTTGAGCCCGATGCTCGCCGCCGACAGCACGCGCGAACGCGGAGCGAACGACGCGATGCGGAAGGGCACCCCGGTTTCCTGGGACACGAACGCGGCACCGAGGATGAGCTCCGCCGAGGTGGTCGACCCACTGTAGGCCGCCGTGATCCGCTTGAGCTTGGCCCCCGCCTCGGCGCGGAATCCCATGGGGGCGAGGACGACGGGCAGCTCCGCACTGTGGAGGAGGCCGTTGGTCACCGAGCCGAGCGTGATCCGCCCGTCCCTGCCGTCGGCGGCCGAGCCGACGACGAGCCGGTACGCTCCCACGCGACGGCAGACCTCGAGCAGACCGCGCCGGGAGGAGCGGGCGGCGTGGACGACATAGTCGGTACTGATGTCGTCGGGAACGAGCGGGCGCACCTCCTCAAGAGACGCCTCGGCGACGGTGCGGATGTAGGACTGGAACTCCTGATCGATCTTGTCCCGGTTCGGCGGCCATGCCGTCGAACTCACCGACACCAGCGTCAGCGACCTGCTGTACGAACGGGCGAGGACGACTCCGAGTTCGACCGCCGAGGTATTGTCCTGACCTGGGGCGACACCGACGACGATGCTCATCGCTGACCTCCTGCGGCATCGCGGTCGGCCGCGGCCATCTGCTTGCCGAGGACCGAGCTCTTGCGGCCGAAGACGAGGTAGAGGCCGATGATGACGGCGGTCCACACGACGAACACGACGATCGTGATCGGGCGCAGGCTGCTGATGATCCACAGGCAGCCGAGGATCGAGAGGATCGGCAGGACCGGGTAGAAGGGCACCTTGAAGCCGCGTTCGAGGTTCGGTTCGCGCACGCGGAGGATGATGACGGCGAGCGCGACGACGACGAAGGCGACGAGGGTGCCGATGCTCGTCATCTCGGCGAGGAAGTTGATCGGGATGAAGCCGGCGAGGATGGCGATGACGACGGAGACGACGATCGTGCCCTTGACCGGGGTGAGCGTGCGGGGGTTGACGTCCTGGAAGAGCTTGGGCATCATCCCGTCGCGCGACATCGTGAAGAGGATGCGGCTCTGACCGTAGATCGAGACGAGGGTGACGCTGAAGATCGAGATGACAGCACCCGCGGCGACGACGGTGCCCGGCCACGTCGAGCCGACGATGTTCTCGAGGATCGCCGAGAGCCCCGCGTCCTGCCCCTCGAACTCCTCCCACGGCTGTGCGCCGAGGGCGGCGACGGCGACGAGGACGTAGACGGTGGTGATGATGAGCAGCGCGGAGATCAGCGCCTTGGGCATCGTCTTCTTCGGGTTCTTCGTCTCATCGCCGGCCGTGGCGACGGCGTCCATGCCGACGTAGCTGAAGAAGATGATGCCGGCACCGGAGACGACTCCGGAGAGGCCGAAGGGGGCGAAGTTCGCGAAGTTGTCGGAGTTCCAGCCGGTGAGGCCGACGACGATGAAGAAGACGAGAACGGCGACCTTGATGCACACCATGATCGTGTTGACGACGACCGATTCGCCGGTGCCGCGGACGAGGAGGAAGCAGCACATCGCAAGCAGGAGGATCGCGGGAAGGTTGACGATGCCGCCTTCCTCGGGGGCGTAGGCGAGCGCATCGGGGATCTGGAAGCCGAAGAGGTTGAAGAGCAGCTGATTGACGTACTGCGACCAGCCGACGGCGACGGCGGCACCGGCGACGCCGTATTCGAGGAGGAGACACGCAGCCACGCCCATCGCGGGGAGCTCACCGAGGGTGGCGTAGGCGTAGGAGTACGACGATCCGGAGACGGGCACGCTGCCGGCGAGTTCGGCGTAGCAGATCACCGCGAGACCGGCGACGACGCCGGCGATGACGAACGACCAGATGACGGCGGGACCGGCGACGGGCACCGATTCGGAGAGGATGAAGAAGATGCCCGTGCCGATCGTCGATCCGACGCCGATCATCGTCAGGGAGAAGAGTCCGATCGTGCGCTTGAGGTCGCTGCCGGCCTCCTCACTGTCGCGCGGCACCGGTTTCACTCGGAAGAGCTGTTGTCGCAGAGAGCTCATGACTGTCCTTCCCGACGTCGTCGTCGTTGTTGCAGGGCGCGACGCCGAACCGCCGATCGGTCACAGCAGGCCGCGCAAGTCACTTCTGTTCTGCAGACCTTAGCCGACCGCGGCCCGCTCGGCGGGCGCTGGAGGCGAATTGATGCGATGTCCCCGCGGGTCGGCTCAGTTGAGCGCCGGTTCACGATCCGTCAGCGGACGCCACCGCAGGTGCGGATCGTCGACCAGCGCGTCGTCCCGCAGCCGACTGCGCCGCCGCATGATGGCCGAGCTCAGCCCGATGTCTTCCGGTAGTGCCGCAGGGCTTTGTCGCGCCCCCCGCACGTGCGCATCGAACACCACCGTCGACTTCGGTTCCGCGAGGTGTCGACGAAGAGCCACTGGCAGTTCGGACACGATTTGACTCGGTCGAGCCGAGGACCGTTGAGCTCCTCGATGGCGGATTCAGCGAAAAGCGCGGTGAGAGATTCTGCATCCCAGACATCAGGCCAGGCTCGAGCGATTCCGGTGGATGTCGGCGCATAGCCGTACCGCGATAGCCCCGCCGCGTGAGCCTCGGTCACCGCGTTGAGTTCAGCCACAGGGATATCGACGTCGCTCACGACCGCCGTGAAGACGGCATGGATCTTCTCGCGCAACGACCGCAGGCTGGCCAGCTCGTCTCGGGTCAATCGCTGCACCGGCCCCAGTCCGAGCGTCTGCGCCCATGCCTCGGCGGTATCCACGTCGCACAGCCAGTCCCGGTCTCCACCGTCCTGGCGGTTCGGCACCGAGTTCACCAGCTCGAAGCAGTGGGCGTTTCCGACATGCTCGAAGTCCATGCGCCAACTTTACCACTCACAGACTCTTGACTGGTTAGGACGTTCGGAGAAGACTTGACCTTCAAACGAGATTTAGGTGGTTAGAATGCGCGCATCATTTCGATGGCTCTGGGCAGGCTCGGGTGCCGCCAACCTCGGTGACGGAATCACCGTTACCGCACTGCCGCTCATCGCCGTGGCCGCAGGTGCCCCGCCGGGGCAGGTCGCACTGGTCACCGTGTCAGCGACGATCGCCTGGCCCCTCTTCGGACTCCACGCTGGATGGCTGGTCGACAGAGCCTCTCCGGCAACGCTGCTCGTCACCGTCAACGTCGCACGAGTCCTTGCATTGGCCGCTCTTGCCGTCTCGCTCACCACCGACTTCGCGACCTTCGCCTTCACAGTCGGAGCCGCGTTCGTCTACGGCGTCGCAGAGACACTCGTCGACACAGCCCTGATCTCCACCGTCCCCCGAACAGTCGATAAGGGGCAGCTCACCGCGGCCAACAGCAGGCTCGAGGCGACGATCAATGTCGCCAACCAGCTCGCAGGACCCCCGCTCGCCGGGCTCCTCATCGGACTGTCGGGCCTTGCGGCCACCGCAGTCGGGTCGGGTCTCTACGCGCTGGCGGCGATAGCCGCGGTGGGATTGGCGATCACGCTCAGCAGCGACAATCGCCTGGCATCGAATCATCCCTCCCGACTTCCGGCCGCCTCCACCGCCGATGACGCAGGAAAGGATCACGGACAGCAATCAGCCGGCAGCACCACACCTCCGCGCGGAGTCCTCGGCGGAATGCGCTTCCTCTGGAACCATCGGCTTCAGCGCGAACTCACCGTGCTGACGGCCGCCATGAGTGTGGTGTGGGGCGCCTGGACATCGGTCTTCGTTCTCTTCGCCGTGTCACCCGGCCCCCTCGGCCTCTCGCCGGCAGCGTACGGCCTGCTCCTCGCGAGCATGGCCGGTGGCGGCATCGTCGCTTCGATGCTGACCTCGCGGCTTGAACGACTGCTGCCTCCTGCCGCCCTCCTCTTCGTTGACACCGTGGGCACTGCGGGCCTCGTCCTCCCGGCTGCGCTCGGCGCCCCCGTTCCGGTCATCGCCGCCGGAATCATCATCGCGGGCGCCGGGTCGACAGTCTGGCGGATCATCGTCTCCGTCGTTCGCCAGCGGACGACACCGCTGAACCTGCTCGGTCGCGTCTACTCGGCGTCGCGGGTCATCAGCTGGGGCGCTCTGCCGCTGGGAGCCGGATTGGCCGCGATCGGCGTCACGTCCCTGGGCGTGCAGCCAGTGCTCTGGATCGCCAGCGGTTTCGCCATAGTCGTGTCGCTGTGGTTCGCCGCGCGCCTGCCGAAGACAGCGACCCGGATCAACATCGCTGCCTCCGAACCTCAGCGCACGAAGGCTAACCCTTTATTCAACCAAATGGTTGACAACAGGCCGGCGCAGTCCTACCGTTGCAATCAACCGAATGGTTGAGAAACTGTTCACCGTCGACTGCAGCCGGAGGAGGTGCGGTGACCGACCAGCTGTCGAAGGTGTTCGCGGCACTGTCGGACCCCACTCGCAGGGACATCGTCGCCCGGCTCAGCGTGGCCGATGCCACGGTGAGCGAACTCGCCGAACCCTACGACGTGAGCGTCCAGGCGGTGTCGAAGCATCTCAAGGTGCTCGAGGACTCGGGACTCGTCACGCGCTCCCGCGATGCCCAGCGTCGACCGGTCCACCTCGAGGACAACGTCTTCGATCTCATGACGAAATGGATCGAGCGATACCAGCGCCAAGCCGAGGAGCGCTACCAGCGCCTCGACGCGGTGCTCGACGCGATGACCGCGGACGAGGACGGGGAGGACGCGAACCCGGGGACCGCCTCGGCGAGCTGATCTCCAGTACGACCACACCACAGGAAACGACCGACCGACACTGATGCAAAGGAGCATGACATGACCACCGACACCGATTTCAGCACGACGAGGATCGAGGCGCCCGAGGGCGTCCAGACCGTCTCGATCACCCGCGATTTCCAGGCACCGCCGGAGAAGGTGTTCCGGGCGCACGTCGACCCGGAGCTGTTCATGCAGTGGAACGGCCCCGCCGAGACCACGAACACGATCCGCGCATGGGATCCGACGACCGGCGGGAACTGGAGCTACGTCTCCACCGACGACAACGGCGAGTACGGATTCTTCGGATCGTTCCACGATGTGCGCGAGAACGAGCGCATCGTCCAGACCTTCACGTACGAGGGCTTCCCCGACGCCGTGAGCCTCGAGATCCTCACGCTCACCGACCTCGGCGACGGACGCACCCGGCTGAGCTCGACGGCGATCTTCGACTCCGTCGAGTCCCGCGACGGCATGGTCGCCTCCGGTATGGAGACCGGAATCGTCGAGGGTTATGACAAGCTCGACGCCCTGCTCGCCGAGGCGGGGTGAGCAGAGGAGGCATGCCCGGGACCGCTCCCGGGAGAGTCAGCTGCCGGCGGCAGGGCTCTCCCGGGAGCGGTCGGCGGCCTCGGCCACCATCGCGAAGTACGCATCACGGCTCCGGCAGACGTGGATGGACATGAGGTCAGCGGCGGTTGCCTCCTGACCGGCGTCGACGGCGGCGAGGATCCCCCGATGCTCCGACCACGCCTGCGACCCGCGGGTGGTGACGTTGAGCGAATACAGCCATTCGATCTTGCCCGAGATCTGTCGCAGCAGGCTGGTCAGTGACAGGCTTCCACTGAGTTCGGCGATGGCGAAATGGAAGCGCATGTTGAGTTCGGCGAGCGCGTCGAAACGCTGCTGCGCGATCACGGCATCACCGTCGTCGAGGATCACCGTGATCTCCTTGCGCACCCGAAGCCACTGCGCATCGGTCGCCCCGCCGCTGCTCTGCGCTGCCGCCCGCTTCGCCGCCTTCCGTGCTGTCGCGGATTCGAGGACGTTGCGGATCTCGAAGAGGTCCTCGGCGTCGTCGACCGGTGAAGGGGCGACCACGCTGCCGACGTACGGCCGGGATTCGACGAGCCCTTCGGATTCGAGCGCCCGCAGCGCCTCGCGGATGGGGATGCGAGACACCGCGTAGTGGGTGGCGAGCGCCGCCTCCCGCAGCTTCGTGCCGGGTGGGAGCACACCGGCGATGATGTCGTGACGCAGCAGCGCACCGACGGCGGCGGCACTCGAGCCGCTCATCATCGCCCCGCCGCGTAGCCTTGGGCACCGCGCGGATTCGCCGCCGCCGCGAGCGTGCCCGTCGTCGGTTCGCGGGTCACACATGACAGCCGGCCGAGCTCCCAGTCGCCGGCCCGTGTCACCGCGTGTCCGCGCTCGATGAGTCCTGCGATGACGTCCTCGCCGAGGCGGTCCTCGACGACGGCGCCCGCCGGCACCCAGGTGCGGGGCCAGAACGAGCCGGCCAGCGCCGTCGTGTGCAGAGCCGGAGCGTCGATCGCCTCTTGGGGCGCGTATCCGCCGACGAGCATGCGGAGGATCATCAGCAGCTGCCACTGCTCCTGCTGGTCGCCGCCCGGGGAGCCGAGCGCGATGATCGGCTGCCCGTTCTGCGAGATGAGCGTCGGCGTCAGGGTCGTCCGCGGGCGCTTGCCCGGCGTCAGCGCCGACGGCGAGTCCGCGTCGAGCCACGTCATCTGCAGGCGCGTGCCGAGGCAGAAGCCGAGTTCGGGCACGACCGGCGACGACTGCAGCCACCCTCCCGACGGCGTGGCGGAGATGATGTTGCCCCAGCGGTCGACGACGTCGATGTGGCAGGTGTCGCCGTTGTTGACTCCGTTCTTCTGGACGGTCGGCTCACCGATTCCCGCTCTGCTGAGCTCCTCCCGGTCCGCGCCTTCGGGGACGAGCGGCGGGGTGAACGTCGGAGCCTCGCCGGCCCGGTTCGGCCCTGGTCGGAACTCCGCCGAGGCGGTGTCGGCGACGAGGTCGCGGCGGCTCGCGGCATACTCGTCACTGAGCAGCCAGTCGAGGTCGACAGCGGCGTCTCCGTAGTAGGCGTCGCGGTCGGCCATTGCGAGTTTGAGGGCTTCGAGGATCGTGTGGGCGCCGATCTCCGTCGATGGGTCGAGGCGGTCGTCGTCGAATCCGTCGAGGATCGTCAGCGCCTGGAGCAGTGCCGGTCCCTGTCCCCACGGTCCGATCTTCGCGATCTCATATCCCCGGAAGTCGATCGTCACCGGCGTCTCGTATCCTGCGTCGAAACCGGCCATGTCAGCGACTGTGAGGACTCCGGCGTGGTCACCGCCGGTCGAATGGCGGTGCGGGGTCCGCACGAACTCGGCGATCGCCTCGGCGACGAATCCGGTCTTCCACTCCGTCCGGGCGGCACGGACCCGCGCGGCCCGGGCCTCCGCGCCTTCACCGGGGGCAGCACTGTCACCGGCGGCGATCAGCCGTCGGAGCACCTCGGCGTAGGCCGGGTTGACGATGATCTCTCCGGGTTCGGGAATCCGGCCCTCGGGCATCCACAGCTGCGCCGAGGTCGGCCAATGGTCGGTGAAGAGCTCCTGCACCCGTTCGATGGTTCCGGCGACCCGCGCGAGGACGGGGTGCCCGTTCTCGGCGTAGTCGATCGCGTAGGCGAGCACCTCGGCGAGCTCCCAGGTGCCGTGGTCCTCGAGGAGGGCGAGCCATGCGTCGACGGAGCCGGGCACGGCAGCGGCGAGGGCACCCGCTCCGGGGACCATGTCGAGCCCCTCACCGCGGTAGTGCTCGATGGTCGCAGCCACCGGAGCCGGGCCCTGGCCCATGAGGATCTGTGGGGAGGACGGGTCATCGGCCGTGGCGAACACCCCCGTCATGTCACCGCCGGGTCCGTTGAGGTGGGGTTCGACGACGTGGAGGACGAAGGCTCCGGCCACCGCAGCGTCGAAGGCGTTGCCGCCGCGTTCGAGGACGGCCTGCGCCGAGGCGGTCGCGAGCCAATGCGTCGATGCCGACATTCCGAAGTGGCCTTCGAGCGTCGGGCGGGTCGTGAACGCGGCGGGCGCGGTAAAGGTCATATCGGTGTTCCTCCGTGGAACCGGTGGCGCGTCGGGAATTCGGCCTTGAGGCCATCGTAGGCAATCGGGAGATCGTTTCCGGCCTTCCGTTTGCATACAATCTATCGACGGTTATGCTTTTTGTATACAAACCCAATGGGTCTCCCGCACCGTGGGAGACCCGTTTCGGGCCGGTTCCCAGCCGGCCCGCGTCTGTGCCCGGCACTGCGCAACTCGCAGGCACCGCGCCAGTCGAAAGAGCCGCGTGCTCGGCCGGCCATGACCTGGCCGAACAAGTGCCGGCTCAGCAATGAGACGACAACACGTACGACTCACCCTCACCCCCACGCGCGTGCGAGAGCACGCGCGTGGACCCCTCCCGGCAGGCGGACCCGCCCCTGCGCGTGGACCCCTCCCGACGAAAGGGGCGCAATGAATCGCCGCCTCGACCTCGCGATGCTCCTCGTCCTCACCTTCTCGACAGGGATGGTCGACGCGATCGGCTATCTCGGATTCGACAAGATCTTCACCGCGAACATGACCGGCAACGTCGTCATCCTCGGCATGGCGCTCACCGGCGCCGACGACCTGCCCGTCCTCCGCCCGGCGCTCGCGCTCGCCTTCTTCATGGTCGGCGCGGCACTCGGCGGACGGATCCTCGGCCGTCGCGGCGAGGCCTGGCACCACCGGACGACGCTGATCTTCACGCTCGTCGCGCTCGGCTGCGCGGCGCTGTCCGTCTACGTCGCCGTTGTTCCCGATCCGGCTCTCGGGGCCGCCGGCACGATCTTCACCTCGGCGCTCTCCACGCTCATGGGCGCGCAGGCCGCCGCGGCACGGCGGATGAAGATCGCCGACGTCACGACCGTCGTCGTCACCTCGACGATCGTCGGTCTCGCCGCAGACTCTCGGCTCGCCGGCGGCGACAGCACGAACTGGATCCGCCGTGGCCTCGCCGTCGCGCTCATCCTCATCGGCGCCCTCGCCGGGGCCGCCTCCCTGCTCATCAACCAGTGGATCGGCATCGCCCTCGTCGCCGTCATCATCGCCGTCGCCGCGGTCATCGGCCACCGTGCGATGCATCGCCGCACCCTCGCCGAGGCGGTCGCCGCCTGATCCGCGCAGGCCGGGTTCGTCGGTCGCAATAGTGAAAGGCGGGCCGGGCCGCAGCCGTCACCGTGTCAGTCGCGTGAGCCGTCTCCCGTTCACTCCGCCGGGATCTCCGGCAGCAGCCGGGGGCCCGAGCCGCTCGTCCCGAGTTCGTCATCGGGGTTGAGCACGCGACAGCTCTTCAGCGACACGCATCCGCACCCGATGCACTCGACGAGTTCGCTCTCCATCCGCTCGATCTCCCTGCGCCTGGCCTCGAGCCTGCCGCGCCAGCGCTCGCTGATCCGTCGCCAGTCCGCCTTGCCGGGCATCCGGTCCGACGGCAGGTCGGAGAACACCTCGGCGACCTCGACGAGAGGGATGCCCATCCGCTTGGCCACTTGGATCACCGAGACCCTGCGGATGACGTGCCTCGCATAGCGCCGCTGACCGCCGGACGTCCGCGTCGCGGAGATGAGCCCCTGACGCTCGTAGAAGTGGAGTGCCGAGACGGCAACGCCCGCGCGCCTCGCGACCTCACCGACCGAGAGCAGATCGGTGGGCGAGGGCTTCACGTCGTGAGAATTCTTCACATCCATCATTGACCTCAACTTTGGTTGAGGTTTTAGCGTAGCCGATATGAGAGACGACGACAGGCCCTCAACCGCCTCCGACCCGACGATGACTCCCGATCCGGCGACTAGCGTGCCGAGCGAGACCGGCAGCTGGCGCGAACTCTTCGGCCCTGACCATCTCACCGCCTCCCTCGTACTCGCCGGCGGTGTCGCCGTCTACGCGATGAACACCTTCGTCACCGCCGCCCTCCTGCCCTCCGCGATCGCCGACATCGGCGGCGAACGCTACTTCGCCTGGGTGACGACGGCCTTCCTCGTCGCGTCCGTGCTCACCTCGATGCTCGTCGCCCGCACACTGGGAGCCTGGGGTGCCGCCCGCGCGTACCTCTTCGCGTTCATGCTCTTCTCCGTCGGTTCGCTCGGCGCGGCCCTCGCACCGACGATGGAGCTGCTCGTCGGGGCCCGCATCATCCAGGGCGCCGGCGGCGGTCTGCTCGCCGGTCTCGGCTACGCGGTCATCCGTGACGCCCTCCCCCGCAGGCTGTGGACCCGCGCGACCGGGCTCGTCTCGGCGATGTGGGGCTTCGGCACCCTCGTCGGCCCGGCCGTCGGCGGACTGTTCGCCCAGTTCGACTTCTGGCGAGGAGCGTTCTGGCTGCTGACGATCATGTCGCTCGTCCTCGGAGTCATGGCCCTGCGCAGCCTGCCCGGCCGCTCCGCAGATCACCCCGACTTCGGACCGCTGCCGTACGCCTCCCTCACCGTGCTCGTCCTCGCGGCCTCGGCTTTCAGCGCGGCGGCGGTCGTCCCCGTCGGCCTGCCGACCTCTGTCGCCCTCGTCCTCGGCGTCGGCCTCGTCGTCGGCTTCGTCCTCATCGACCGCCGCTCGCCGTCGTCGGTGCTCCCCCACCTCGCCTACCGCCGCGGGAACCCGCTCAAGTGGATCTATCTCGTCCTCGGCATCCTCTCCTCCGCGGCGATGATCGAGATCTTCCTGCCGAAGTTCGGCCAAGAGCTCATCGGGATGTCCCCGTTCGTCGCCGCCGTCTTCGGCGTGGCCATCTCCGTGGGCTGGAGCTTCGTCCAGATCGTCAGCGCGAGCGTCGACAGCCCCCGCCTCGCCCGCCGTTTCATGGTGCTCGGGCCGATCCTCGTGACCGCCGGTCTCACCGTCTTCGCGGTCACGCAGCACGTCACCGGCACCTGGATCGCGTGGGTCTGGGCGGCGGGTCTCGTCGTCGCCGGAGCCGGCATCGGCCTCGCCTTCCCCCACCTCAACGTCGCCGCGATGAGCAGCAGCGACGACCCCGTCGAGGGCTCGAAGGCGGCCGCGGGCCTCGGCACCGCGGAGCTCATCGCCAACGCGATCGCTTCGGCCCTCGTCGGCGTGCTGGTCGCTGTCGGCGGTCCCGGTGCGGGCGGGTCGACGACGATGGGCGCCGGTCTTGCCGCCCTCGGTGCCGTCGGCGCCGTCATCGCCGTGCTCACCTTCCGCACCCGCTCGTCGAGGTGACGGCCCGTCCCGCTCCACCACCTCGGCGCCGTCGTTCAGCACTTCGCGCGCAGAACACCGCCGCGCGGAGCCCCCGCACCCTGGTTCCACACTTCGCGTGAAAAACGGCCCTCCGAGGACGCGATTTTCACGCGAAGTGTGGAACGAGCGCTCACAGGCGGAGCGCGCCGGTTCGCGCACTACCCGCGCAGGCGCGTCATCTCCGGGTCGTAGAGGGGTTCGGCGGTGACGGTGGCCGGCACCCGGCGCCCGAAGTACTCGATCTCGACGGGATCACCGACGGACAGGGTGTTCGGCAGCCACGCGTAGGCGATCGCCTTCCCGATCGTGTACCCGTACGCCGCCGAGGTGACGTACCCGTCGGCCGCACTTGAGCCCGAGGCCGCACCCGACCCCGACGCAGCACCGCCACCCGCCGCACCACCGTCGCCGTCCGACCGCCCGACGTAGACGGGTTCCTTGCCGAGCACGATGTCGCTCGGCTCGTCGAGGGTGAGGCAGGTGAGCTTCTTCTCCGCCGCCGCGGCACGGGCCGCGAGCGCCGACTTCCCGACGAAGTCATCGGTCTTCGACGCTTTGACGGCGAAGCCGAGACCGGCCTGCTCGGGTTCGTGCTCGCTCGTCATGTCCGTGCCGAAGGAGCGGAAGCCCTTCTCCAGCCGCAGCGAGTTGAACGCCTCCCGACCGGCGGCGATGATCCCGAACTCCTGTCCGGCCTCCCACAGCACATCCCAGAGCCGGTGCCCGAGATCCGCCGAGGTGTAGAGCTCCCAGCCGAGCTCCCCGACATACGACAGCCGCATCGCCGTGACCGGGATCCCCGCGATCGTGATGGGCTTCGTCCGGAAGTACTTGAGCCCCTCATCGGAGAGGTCGTCGTCGCTGACCGCGGCGATGACGTCGCGGGCGAGCGGTCCCCACAGGCCGATGCAGCACGTGCCCGGCGTCGTCTCCCGCACCGTCACCCACTGGCTCGGGTCCTCCTCGGTCTGCCGCCGCGCGGCCCGGGAGATGTAGGCGAGGTCGATGTTGCTGTTGGCCCCCACCTGGTAGGTCTCCTCGTCGAGGATCGCCACCGTGATGTCCGAGGTGATGCCGCCGGCCTCGTCGAGGAGCAGCGTGTAGCTCACCGCCCCGGGCTTGCGCAGCATCGACGAAGTCGTCAGCCCGTGCAGCAGCCGGCCGGCCCCGGGACCCTTGACCTCGAAGCGTTTGAGCTGGGTCATGTCGAACATCGCGACGTTCGTCCGCGTCTTCCACGCCTCGACGGCGGCGATCGGGGAATGGAACTGGTCGGCCCACGCCTCCCGCTCCGGGGCCCGCCACTCCTCGGGCAGTTCGTCGAGCAGCGCGGCGTTCGCCTCGTACCAGTGCGGGCGCTCCCACGCCGCGGCCTCGAGGAACACCGCCCCGAGCTTCTTCTGCTGCTCGTTGAACGGGCTGAGCCGCACGTCGCGCGGTGAGACCCGGGGCTGGAGCGGGTGGAGGACGTCGTAGATCTCGCGGAAGTTCTGCTGCGAGGTCTCGCTGACGTACTCCGGTGTCGTCTGGACGTCCTCGAAACGGTTGAGGTCGAGCCCGGACAGGTCCGTCGACGAGTGCCCGCGGGCGATGAGCTCGGCGACGGCCTTCGCGACGCCGCACCCGTGGGTGACCCACACCGCCTCGGCGACGAAGAAGCCGTTGACGTTCCGGGACTCCCCGACCAGCGACCCGCCGTCGGGGGTGAAGGAGAAGATGCCGTTGAACCCGCGCTGGATGTCGGTCTGCGCCAGCTCCGGAAGGATCTGCCGGCTGAGCTCCCACTCGCGCTCGAAGTCCTCGGGGGTGAAGGTGAGGGACGAGGGCATCCGCTCGGACGTGATCTCGTCCGGGTCGTACGCCGGCAGCTCGTCGAGGTCGACGGGCATCGGTCGGTGCGCATACGAGCCGATCCCGATCCGCTCGCCCCACTCCCGGTAGTAGAGGTCCTCGTCCTGGTAGCGCAGGATCGGTGCCTGCGCACCGTTGGGCAGCTCGTTCTTCCCGACGAGGCTCGGGACCTCAGTCGACCATGCGAACTGGTGGGCCAGCGGCAGCAGCGGGATCGGGGTGTCGGCCATCGCCCCGATCTTCGGTCCCCAGAACCCCGCACACGAGACGACGATGTCGGCGGGGATCCGCTCGTCGCCGGCGATGACCGCCGCGACCCTGCCCCCGGCATGCTCGATGTCGGTGACGACCGTGCGGTCGCGGAACTCGACCCCGGCGGCCTGGGCGCGCTCGATGACGAGCTGTGTGCCCCGCGCCGCCAGCGCCAGGCCGTCGCCGGGGGTGAAGAGTCCGCCTGAGACCATGTCGCGGTTGAGCATCGGGAAGAGCCGCACCGCCTCGTCGGCGTCGACCACCTCGGCGTCGACGCCCCACGCGCGGTTCCAGCCGGCCCGCCGGTCGAGGTCGGCGAGCCGTTCGGGGGTCGTCGCGATCTCCAGGCCGCCGACGGGCAGGAACGATCCCCGTCCGTCGGGCCCGGTCAGCGACGTCAGCTTCGCGATCGTGTACTGCGCGAACTCCGTCATCGACTTCGACGGATTCGACGAGAACACGAGTCCCGGGGCGTGCGAGGTCGATCCGCCGGGGATGGACAGCGGCCCCTGTTCGATGACGAGCGTGTTCGTCCAGCCCAACTGCGCGAGCTCATCGGCGAGGTTCGCCCCGACGATGCCCGCTCCGATGATGACGACCCGCGGTGAGGAATTCGACACTGGGTTCTCCTTGCTGTGGTGACGCTGCGATGGACAGGTGTGGTGATGTGTTCGCCGAGGTGGTCGCCCCGTCCCGTCCCGCGCCGAGGCGGGTGCCGGGACCGTGGACACGGTGGCCTAGGCGTCGATGACGAGATCGGTCGTCGCCGTCGAGCAGCAGGGAAGGAACTTCCCCGCGTCGATCTCGCGGGCTCGGATGCCGCCCTGGTGGTTCATGTCGACCTCCCCGTCGAGCTTGACGACCTTGCACGAACCGCACATGCCCTCCTGGCAGTTCGCTCCGATCCGCACCCCGGCCCGCCGTGCGGCCTCGAGGATGTTGGCCTCCGGGGCGATGCGGACATTCACCCCGGTGCGGAGGAAGGCCATGGTGAGTTCGCCTTCTCCCACGGTAGCGAAGCTGTCCGGGTCCGCGGGTCTCGTTTCGCCATCATCTGCACTGTCGGGGGTGGTCTCGACGTCGGCGGGCACGGCCTCGAGGGGCACGCCGCCGGTCTCGACTGCGCCCTCGGTGTCGTACTCGGGTTCGTAGAGGTCGAACGCCGCAGGCTGCTGCTCCCAGTACTCCTCGGTCGACGAGGCGATCTCCCCGGCGATCTCTCCGGCCAGCGCCACCTCCTCGGCGTATTCGAGGCGGGTCGCCCGGTCACCGGAGAAGAACTCCATGAAGACCGAGGTGTCGTCGACGCCGACCCGGCTCAGGCACTCCGTGGCCGTGTTGAGGTAGCCCTCCGGTCCGCACGCGAAGACCTGGCGGCCGTTGGCGTCGGGGACGACCTCGTCGAGGAGCTCGGCCGAGAGCCGACCGGTCCGTCCCGTCCACGCCTCCGCCGACGCCGACTGCGCCCGATCGCCGAGGCAGTAGACGACCTGGATCCGGAAGTCGGCCTTCTCGAGGAAGTCGAGCTCGTCGGTGAAGGCGAAGCGGTCGGGCTCCGACCCGTGGTAGAGGAGGATGACGTCGGCCTGCCCGGGCAGCGAGTGGATCGTGCGGATCATCGACATCAGCGGGGTGATCCCGGCCCCGGCCGCGAGCAGCAGGTAGCGGGCCCGCCGGTCCCAGTCGGCGAGGTGGAAGGCGCCGACGGGACCGAGCATCTCGAGCACCGTGCCCGGCCTGATCGACTCGTGCGCCCACGGTGAGACGAGTCCGTTGTCATCGCGTTTGATCGTCACGGAGAACGTCCACGGTTCGGTGGGCGCCGAGGACAGGGAGTAGCTGCGGGACTCCGGCTCCGCCTCGGCGCCGTAGATGGGGAAGTCGATGTTGACGTACTGTCCCGACCGGAACGCCAGCGGTGCGCCGTCGGTGCGGCGGAAGACGAACGTCATCATGTCCCCGGCCTCGGGGATCGTCTCGACGCATTCGGCGGTGAACTCCTGCGGATGCCACGGTCCGAGCGCGGTGGCGGCACCGGCCGGGCCCGCGGTCGAGCCGAGGACCCGGTTCCACGGCATCTCGAGGCCGCGGATCCGCTGCGCGAGCGGGATGGTCGGGTCGGCGAGCGACCTCATTCCACGTGCTCCCGCATCCGGCCGACGTACCAGTTGATGAAGGCCTCGACCTGGTACTCGCTCTTCATGTACGGGCCCTGCTCGTACATCGGGCTGGCCGCGCCCTGCTGGCAGAGCTCGACGAACGCCTTGTCCTGGAGGTTCGTCTGCTTCCACGTGTGGGTGAGCGTCTCGAGGTCGTAGTCGACGCCCTCGACCGCGTCATCGGCGACGAGCCACGTCGTGCGCACGAGCGTCTGGTGGGCGTTGATGGGGAACGCGGCGAAGGTGATGACATGGTCGCCGAGGAGGTGGAACCAGCTGTTGGGCTGCAGGTGCATCGAGCACCGCCCGAGCCGGAAGTCGGGCAGATCGCCGAGGAGCTTCTTGACGAGCCGACGCCCGTCGGCGGAGAACGACTCGCCCTCCCCGTCGAGGGACTCCCGGGAGATCCGGATGCCGGCGACCCGGGTGTCGAGCTCCTCGATGACCTCGTAGGGCAGGCCGTAGCGCCGGCAGCGGTACTCGAGCGAGGCCTGGGCCTGCTGGTTGCGCTCCCACACCTCGTTCAGGTGCGGGGGCACGGTCTCGTCGCTCAGCCCCCACGTCGGGAAGAGCGAGCACGCGAGCTCGGGGTGGCCGTCGCAGTGGTAGCACTCGCGGTTGTTCTCCATGACGAGCTTCCAGTTGCCCTCCTCGACGATGTTCTGCTGGTAGGCGACCTTCGTCTTCGCGAGCTCGTGCGGACCGACGTAGGGCGCGAAGAGGTCGGCCACCTCGGCGAAGTCCTCCGGCGGCTCCTCGGCCAGGCAGAGGAAGACGAGGCCGGCGACGACCTTCGCGTGGGCGCGCTTGAGCGCATAGCAGGCCTTGTCGAAGGACATCTCCCCCGGCGCCGAGGCGTGGATGAGCTCGCCGTCGGGCGAGTACGTCCACGAGTGGTAACCGCACACGAGGTTGCCCGTCGTGCCCGAGGACTCGGTGAGGACCCGGGCGCCGCGGTGGCGGCAGACATTGTGGAGGGCGTTGACCCCGCCGTCGTCGGTGCGCAGGACGATGAGCGAGTACGGCCCGAGGTCGACGGTGATGTAGTCACCGGGCTCGGGGATCTCGGCGACGCTGCACGCGAAGACCCAGTGCCGGCCGAAGATGCCCTGCATGTCGAGGTTGAAGAGGTGGTCGTCGGTGTAGAACGGGGCTTCGAGTGAGAAGCCCTGGCGCCTGGTGTCGAGGAGGAGGCGGATCTCATCGAGCCTCTCCTCGCTGATCCCCGCGGGGAATCCCTTCTTCGTCGGTGCCAGGTTGGTAGCGGTCAATTCCGATCTCCCTTGATGCGCTCATGAAGGCGAGCGGCCCCTCGGGCGTGGCCGACCCATCGCCCAGCCCCGCCGCCTCGCTGATGTCACGATAGACCGGGCGAACACTGCGGGAAAAGCGCGAGATTCTGGAGATCAACGTGCGGAATCGGTGCATAATGTCAGCATGCTTGATCCGCGTCTCATCACGCTGCGGACGTTCGCCGAAGCGGGCACGATCGCGGCCACCGCAGAGCTCACCGGATACTCCCCCTCGGCGGTGTCCGCGCAGCTGCGCGACCTCCAGAATGCGCTGGGAATGACGCTTCTCACCAAGGACGGGCGCGGCCTGCGCCTGACGGCCACGGGCCGCTATCTCGTCCGCCGGTCCGACCGGCTGATCTCCGTGTGGGAGGAGATCCGCGCCTCCTCGTTCACCGCCGGTGACCAGGCGCCTTCCCATTTCGGAATCGGCGGGTTCTCGACCGCCTCGGCGAATCTCCTCGCCCCGCTCGCGGCCAACCTGCGCACCACCCATCCGGAGGTCAGGGTCCACGTCATCGAGGCGAGTCCGAGCCGCTGCTTCGACCTCCTCGTCGCCGAGCGCATCGACCTCGCCGTCGTCGTCTCCCCGCGCGGGGACACTCGGGCGGAGAACGACGCGCGGTTCGAGAAGGTCGACCTCCTCGACGATCCGCTCGATGTCATGGTGCCCTCCGACCACCCGGTCGCCGGCCTCGACGCGGTCGATCTCTCGGACCTCGCCGGCGAGGACTGGATCACCGCGGTGCCCGGCTCGCCCTACCACGCGCTCTTCATCGCCGCGTTCACCGCGGCCGGGCTGACGCCGACGATCGCGCACGAGTCCGTCGAGTGGGAGACCTCGGCCGCGCTCGTCGGCGCCGGCATCGGGGTCAGCCTCGTCCCCCGGCTCGCGAACCTCTCCGGTGAGGACAACGTCAGGCGCGTGCGGCTGACCGGCACGGCCCGGCTCTCGCGGAGGATCATCGCCGCCGTGCGCACCGGCAGCCGCGGCTCGCCGCTCATCCGCGAATCCCTCCGCCACCTGCGCGCGACGTCCCAGCGGATCCTCGCCACCCGCCTCGGCGAATCCGACTGAGAGCGCGGGGGTGTGGGCGGTTGCGTGGGACGGCTGGCTGCGCGGAGGCCGGTCCAGCCCGCAACGATTGCGCGCAGTGCGACCCCGTGCGAGGAGGCGAGCGCAGCCTTCCTCCGGCCCCACACCGACGCCCTGAACCGACAAATACGCCGTCACCTGCCGCCCGCTGACGCTTCGACGCGGTGAACCGACAAATACGCCGTTAGCGCAGGGCGTATCTGTCGGTCGAGGGCGTCAAAGGAATACCTGGCCGATGACGCACCGGCCGACCCCACGCGCCGAGGCGGCCGACCGTCGCCGCGACCGCCAAGTCAGGTTGCCGGGCAGGGTGCGCCGCGCCGCGCGTCGCGGCGACTCGGCGAGGTCCTGGGAGGAGTCGCACAGTCCGAACTGGGGTATTGACACGGACGGAGACGCCCGGCAAGACTGACAGCACGTCTGATACAAGACTGATATTTCAGGAGGCCGATCGGTTCTCCCGCCGATCACGTCCTCACCATCAGCTCCGAACGGAGGCTCAAGGATGAGCAACAGGGCAATCAGCTACGCAGGTCCCGGCAAGGTCGAGGTCATCGACACCGAGTACCCGGAATTCGTCCTCAAGGACGGCCCCGGCGTCAATCCCGCCAACGTCGGCCGGAAGGTCGACCACGGCGTCATCCTCAAGACCGTCGCCACGAACATCTGCGGCTCCGACCAGCACATGGTCCGGGGCCGCACGACTGCTCCCGAAGGCCTCGTCCTCGGGCACGAGATCACCGGTGAGGTCGTCGAGGTCGGCCGGGACGTCGAGTTCGTCAAGGTCGGCGACCTCGTCTCGGTGCCGTTCAACATCTCGTGCGGCCGCTGTCGCAACTGCAAGGAGGGCAAGACGGGCATCTGCCTCAACGTCAACCCCGATCGTCCCGGTTCGGCCTACGGCTACGTCGACATGGGCGGCTGGGTCGGCGGACAGGCCGAATACGTCCTCGTCCCCTACGCGGACTGGAACGTCCTGAAGTTCCCGGACAAAGAGCAGGCGATGGAGAAGATCCTCGACCTCACGATGCTCTCGGACATCTTCCCCACCGGATTCCACGGCGCCGTCGGGGCGGGAGTGCAGGTCGGCTCGACCGTCTACGTCGCAGGCGCCGGTCCCGTCGGTCTCGCGGCGGCCACCTCGGCGCTGCTCCTCGGTGCCGCCGTCGTCATCGTCGGCGACCTCAACGAGGACCGTCTGGCGCAGGCGCGGAGCTTCGGCTGCGAGACGGTCGACGTCTCGAAGGGCGACCCGAAGGACCAGATCGAGCAGATCCTCGGCACCCCTGAGGTCGACTGCGGCATCGACGCCGTCGGCTTCGAGGCCCGCGGACACGGCAAGGACGCGGGGCACGAAGCACCCGCGACCGTGCTCAACTCGCTCATGGACATCACGCGGGCCGGCGGCAGCCTCGGCATCCCCGGGCTCTACGTCACCGGTGATCCGGGGGCCGTCGACGAGGCGGCCAAGGAGGGCTCGCTGTCGATGCGCTTCGGCCTCGGGTTCGCGAAGTCGCACGTCTTCGTCACCGGCCAGTGCCCGGTGATGAAGTACAACCGGGGCCTCATGCAGGCGATCCTCCACGACAAGGTCTCGATCGCGAAGAACGTCAACGCCACGGCGATCTCGCTCGAGGACGCCCCACAGGGCTACGCCGACTTCGACTCGGGCGTCGCGAAGAAGTTCGTCCTCGACCCCCACGGCCTCATCAGCGCGTGACGGGCTGAGGCCGCAGTCGCGGGTGGGCTGCGGCCCTTGGTCAGAAGGGCTGCGGGTCGGCAGGGCTGCTGGGCTTCGCACGACCGAGCACGTCCCCGAGGTGGATCCCGCTCGATTCCGGAGCAGAAATCGAGCGGGATCCACCTCCGGGGCACGCCGCACCTGAGCTCACTCCGCGCGCGGGCTCACGCCGAGCACAGACGTACCCGAGCGCCCGGGAGCCGGGGCACGTCGCAGCGACACGCATCAACCTGCACCGCGCACCCGCCCCGACAGCCCCGATCACCTGAAGTTCGGCACGACCTCGTCGATGAAGAGCTGCAGCGACGCCTTCTTCTCCTCGTGGCTGAGCGCATTGTCCGACCAGAAGCTGTACTCGTCGTAGCCGAGGTCCGCGTAGTGCCTGATCCGCTCGGTCACCTCGGCGGGGGTGCCGATCATCGCCGACCGGTGGAGGGACTCGAGTTCGAACTCGGGACGGTCGGCGAAGCGCTCCTCGGGGGTCGGGTCGAGGAAGCCGTCGACGGGGTCCTTCTTCCCGAACGCCCACGCGGAGAACGTCCGGTAGTACTTGTTGATGCCGGCAGCCCCGACCTTCCAGCCCTCCGGGTCCTCGGGCGAGTGGAGGTAGGTGTGGCGCAGCACCATGATCTCCGGGCGCTTCTCGACCTCGGGGTGGGCGGCGAGCGCCGTCTCGAACTTGTTCATGAGGTCCTCGACCTCGCGGTCGTCCTTCATCAGCGGTGTGACCTGGACGTTGCAGCCGTTGGCGACGGCGAAGTCGTGGGTCTCGGGGCTGCGGGCGGCGAGCCAGATCGGCGGCGTCGGCTGCTGCACCGGCTTGGGCACCGCCGTCGAGACGGGGAACTGCCAGTGCTCGCCGTCGTGGGCGTAGTCGCCCTGGAGAAGGGCGCGCATCGCGGGCACGAGTTCGCGCAGGTACTCACCGCCGTCGGCCGCGGGCATGCCGCCGGCCATCCGATCGAACTCGAACTGGTAGGCGCCGCGGGCGATGCCGACCTCGGCGCGCCCACCGCTGATGACGTCGAGGAGCGCGACCTCGCCGGCGGCGCGCAGCGGGTGCCAGAACGGGGCGATGATCGTGCCCGACCCCAGCCGGATCGTCGAGGTCTGCGCGGCGAGCGCGGCGAGCTGCGGCATCGGGCTCGGTGAGGAGACGTACTCCATCGAGTGGTGTTCGCCGATCCACACCGTGCCGAAGCCTCCGGCCTCGGCGATCTTGACGAGTTCGACGAGGTTGGCCCAGTGCTGTTCGGGGCTGATCGAGTCGTCCCAGCGTTCCATGTGGAGGAAGAGCGAGAAGCGCATCGTTGGTCCTTTCCATCCGCAGGCGGCGCCTGGCGGATCTCTGCTCGTGAGGTGAGCGGGGTGCTGTCGTTGTGGTCGGTTCGCCGAGGTGGTGGAGGGTTCAGCGGGGTGGTGTGGTCGTGGTGATGAGTTCGCCGAGGCGGCCGCCGGAGGCCCGTCCCACCGCTGTCAGCAGGTCAGGCGGAGGCTTCGCGTTCGGCGATCGTCGTGTTCGACCGCGACCAGAGCTCCTTGTCGACTTCGCGCACGATCACCGTGATGTTCTCGTCCGCAGCACCTGTGGTGTGGGCGGCGACGTCGTGGACGCCGGCGATGAGGGCGCGCAGCTGCTCGGGCGTGCGGCCCCGGCCGATCGAGATGTCGATGAGCGGCATGTCCTCACCTCCCCAGCACGAAGGGATCGGCGACCGGGCCTTCGTCCGTGTTGATCCAGATGCTCTTGAGCCGCGTGTACTCGTGCATCGACTCGATGCCGTGCTCGATGCCCACCCCGGAGTTCTTGAACCCCTGCCGCGGCGACATCGGCGACATCGCGCGGTACATGTTGATCCAGATCGTGCCGGCCTCGAGCTGCTGGGACATCCGCATGCTGCGGGCGAGGTTCTGGGTCCACACCCCGGCGGCGAGCCCGTAGTGGGTGTCGTTGGCGAGTGCGAGGACCTCCTCCTCGGTGTCGAAGGGCATGACCGCGGCGACGGGTCCGAAGATCTCCTCCTGGACGACGCGCATGTCGTTCGTCGTGTCCGTGAGCACGGTGGGCTGGAAGAAGTAGCCGGGGAGGTCGACGTCGGGCCGGTCCCCGCCGTAGGCGATCCGTCCGCCCTCGGAGACGCGAGGTCGACGTACTCCTTGACCTTGCCGAGCTGCGCTTCGAAGGCGAGCGGCCCGAGCTCGGTCTCCGGGGCCATCGGGTCGCCGATGACGATGGACGCGGCCCGGGCGGTGACCTTCTCGAGCAACTCGTCGTAGATCCCGCGCTGCGCGAACACCCGGGACCCGGCGATGCACGTCTGCCCGGCGGCCGCGAAGATGCCGGCGATGACGCCCATCGCGGCGTTCGAGACGTCGGCGTCGTCGAAGACGATGTTCGGGCTCTTCCCGCCCAGTTCGAGGGTCGAGCCGATGAACCGTCCCGCCGTCGCCGAGGCGATGGCCGACCCCGTGCGCGTCGATCCGGTGAAGGAGATCTTCGCGAGCTTCGGGTTGTCGACGAGCGCCTGCCCCGCCTCGGCGCCGAGGCCGGTGACGACGTTGACGACGCCGGCGGGGAACCCGGCTTCATCGGCGAGTTCGGCCAGGCGCAGGATCGTGCGCGAGGTGTACTCGCTCGGTTTGATCACCGCGGTGTTCCCGGCCGCCAGTGCCGGTGCGAGCTTCGACAGCGTCAGCGTCATCGGCGAGTTCCACGGGGTGATGAGCCCGACGACGCCGAGCGCCTCCCGCTGCGTGAAGTTGATGACCTCGGGCGAGTTCGTCGGGATCTGCGACCCCTGCACCTTGTCGGCGAGCCCGCCGAAGTAGTAGAGGTACTCGGGCAGCCCGGCGAGCTGGCCGACCATCTCCCGCAGGAGCTTGCCGTTGTCCTGGCTCTCGAGCCGCGCGAGCTCGTCCGCGTTCTCCGTGATGAGGTCGCCGAACCGCCGCAGCAGGTGCCCCCGCTGGGTCGGTGTCGTCCGGCGCCAGATCCGTGAGGAGAAGGCCTGCGAGGCGGCGTCGACGGCCCGGTCGACGTCGGCCGCCGTGCCGCGGGCGAATTCGTAGAGGGTCTCGAGCGTCGCCGGGTTCGTGCTCGTGAGGTAGCCGCCGTCGGCCGGGGCGCTGTGCTCCCCGCCGATGAAGTGGTCGAGTCGCAGCGTCATCGCTGACTCCTTTCGCTGTGGTCATGGGAAACGGCACTGCCGTCGTCGAGGACAGCACTGCGATCCGTGGGAACAGCACTGTCGTCGATGAGCGCGCTCACCCGGCGGGCGAGCGTCTCGGGATGGGTGACGGGAAGCATGTGGCGGGCCTCGGGAACGATGACCACCTCGGTGCCGGTGATGAGCGCGCCGAGGCGACGGCTCATGTCCGGGGTCGACCCGGGATCCTGCTCCCCGGTGATCGCCAGGGTCGGGGCGGTGATCGCCGGCAGCCGCGGGGCGATCGCGCGGTCGCCGGTGGCGAAGACCGCATAGGCGTGCCGGTAGGAGTCGGGGTCGTTGGCGAGCAGGACCGCTCGCGTCTCCGCCCGCCAGTCCGCGGTCTCCGGGCTCTCCCCGGCGGGGAACCAGCGGTCGAGCGCCCGTTCCATGCTGCCCGCGAAGTCCTCGTACGCGGTCTCAAGGCGGGCCCGGACCGCCGCGGCCTCCTCGGCGGTGCGCGCGGCCACGGAGCTCACGCACGTCAGGGTGCGCACGCGCCCGGGCAGCGTCGCCGCCAGCTGCTGCGCGATGAGCGAGCCGAGGGAGAACCCGACGAGGTGGACGGGACCGGCGGGCATGCGCGCAGCGATGTCGGCGGCCATGTCCTCCAGGGTCGTCGGCGCGGTCAGCGGCGGCTGCTCCCCGTGCCCGGGCAGGTCGAGGGCGACCGTCGGGCGGTCGAGGCGGTCCTCGACGCGCGCCCACACGGTCCGGTCGAGACCGACCCCGTGGAGGAGCACGACGGGGGTGCCCGCATCCTCAGCCGTCATCGCGCCGACTACTTGTCCGCCGAGAGCGGGGCGAGCCGCTCCTGCGGCCGTCCGCCCGTGGCACCGGCGAGCGCGACGAGGATCTCGTCGGCGTGCGGGGCATCGGAGACGCGCCATTCGAAGGTCTGGTGGTGCGAGCGGATCGTCGCATCCGTGAAGTGCTTGAGCGGGATGTCGAACGTCGCTCCCGCGTCCGCGCGCTTCTCGACGGCGGGCAGCAGGGTGCTCGCCGAGGCTGCCGTGCGGAAGTGGTCACCGAACTTCAGCGTGTGGATGAGGGCGGAGCCGTGCTCGATCTCTCCGCCGAGTCCGACGATCGCCGCCTTCCCGTACGCTTCGAGCTGCCCGCCGAGGGCCTCCATGACGCGGGGGGCGAGCAGGGCACCGAGGTCGCTGGCCGTGGCGTCGATGCCGGGCCCGAGGTCGTCGACGAAGCCCTGTCCCGCCCACGGGTTCTCGATGACCGCGGCGACGGCGGCGACGCGGGTGATCGGGTTGACGTCGCGTCCGCCCTCGGTGAGCACGTCTTCGACGATGGTGGTGATCTTGCGAACCTTCATGAGATGAGTCCTTTCAGGATGTCGGTGGTCACGGCGCCGTCGGTGCGACGGTCGCCGATGCGGGCGAAGGGCCGGGGCCCGTTCGAGGCCGCGGCGATCACGCAGATCTCGTCGGCGTGAGGGGCGTCGGGGAGGGCGACCTCGATCGACTGGTAGTGGTCGCGCGAGGTCGCGTGGGTCTTGTGCCACAGCGGCACGCGGATCGTCGTCCCGGCCGGTCCGCGGCCGTCGGCGAAGCAGAGCACCGAGGTGCCGGCGAGGAGTTCGCGCATGATGTTGCCGAAGTACGGGGTGTGGATGAGGGCGCCGGCGTGTTCGAGCTCCCCGCCCGTGCCGACGACCGCACCCTTCCCGAAGGCCTCGACCGCCTCGGCGGATCCGATGGCCGCCAGCAGACGGTCGGTGAGCACCTTCGCGAGCACGGGTGCGAGCTCCTGCGTCGCGGCGGCGAGGTCGGCCGCAGGCCCCTCCCCGATCCACGGGTTGGGGACGACGGCGACAGCGGCCGCCTGGACGAGCGGGCGATCGAGGTCGGTGCCGGCCTCGGAGAGGATCTCCTCGCGGTGGACGGTGAGAGAGCGCACGCCGAGGCGGCGGGCGAGGTCGTCGAACGACGCGGGCAGATTCTCGGTCGGGGCTGCCGCGCTCACTGCGCCTCCTCGGTGCCGGCTCCGGCGGTCTGCCGGTCCTGTTCGGTCAGGGAGAGCAGGGCCGCACGGGAGGAGGCGCTGACGTGTTCGCGCATCGCGATCTCCGCGCCGATCGCGTCCTTGTTCTCGATCGCGTCGATGACGGCATGGTGTTCGCCGACCGATTCGCTCAGTCGGCCCGGCCGCTGCACGGCCTTGAGGACGATGCGGTGGTAGGCGAGCTGGTGCATGAGGCGCTCGTACGTCTCGGTGAGCTTGCGGTTGTCGGCCCCGCGGACGAGCGCCCAGTGGAATTCGTGGACGAGCCGGGCGTAGGTCTCGGCGTCCTCGGCCAGCGCCGCGGCGTCGGAGGCGTCGGAGTTGTCCTTGAGCATCGCGAGCTCGGGGATCGCCCCGCGCTTGGCGAAGAGGTTCGCGGCGAGGCCCTCGAGGGACTCCTTGAGCTGGAAGAGCTCGACGATCTCCCGGCGCTTGGGCTGGCGGAGGAAGGTTCCGACCCGGGGCCGGATCTCGACGAGACCCTCGCGCTCGAGCTGTTTGAAGGCCTCGCGGACCGGGGTGCGGCTGACGCCGAAGGACTCGGCGAGCGTCGATTCGGGGATCATGTCACCCGGTTCGTACCCGTCGCTGAGGATGAGCGTGCGGACCCGGTCGAGGAACGATTCGGTCTGTGCGTCGCTGGAGATCTGTTGCATACAAGAAATCTACTTGCATACATGCGAGCATGTCAACAGCATGATTGAAACCTTGATTTCACTGAGTTTTCTGAATCTGTTGACGGATGCATGTCGACCATTCTATGGTCTCTGGTATGCAAGAAACACAGAATGCCGCCCTCAGTGGTGTGAAGAAGACCATCAGCGACGCGTGGCACGCCGTCTGGGACACCGATGACCTCGACGCCTTCGACGCCCTCGTCACCGACGACTACGTCCGCGTCTCGACGAACTCCGGACAGGAGAAGGACGCCGCAGCGATCAAGGAGGAGATCGCGGAGATCCGCGCCGCGTTCCCCGATCTCACGACGACGATCGACCACATCCTCATCGAGGACGATGAGGGGGCGATCTACTGGCACTCCGTCGGCACGTTCACCGAGCCGATGGGCGACATCCCGCCGACCGGGCAGCAGGTGACGACCCACGGCTCGAACCTCATCACCCTCGACGGCGACCGGATCGCACGGGAGACGGTGACGTGGGACGCCCACGAGCTGCTGGCCGACCTCGGGCTGAAGTCACTGTCCTCGGCGTTCGAGGTCGCCCCCGACGACGTCGTCACCGCCGACCTCACGGGCAATCCGACGAAGGATTCGCTCAAGGCCTTCAACCGGCAGTTCATCACCGGCGTCACCGTGGTCACGACGACCGATGAGGAGGGCAGGCCCCGCGGTCTCGCCGTCAACTCCTACAACTCCGTCTCCCTCGACCCGCCGCTCGTCCTCGTCTGCGTGCAGAAGACCTCGTCGACGTATCCGGCGCTGTTCCGCTCGACGCACATGGGCATCAACATCATGAGCCGCAACCAGCGGGACACGATCGGCGTCTTCGCCTCGAAGGCCCCCGACAAGTTCGCCACCCTCGACTGGCATCCCGCCGCCGGCGGCTCGCCGCTCATCGACGGCTCGGCCGCCTCGATCGAGGTCGAGATCAAGGAGCGCTTCCAGGCGCTCACCCACACCGTCTTCATCGGCCGGGTCAAGAGCGCCGAGACCTCGGAGGACTCCCCGATGATCTACAAGGCGGGCAAGTTCTTCGACAGCAAGGACCTGAAGTCCCTCGACTGAGAGTCATGCCACCGGCCGTCCCCACCGGCCGAGCCCTCCATGCCGCATCCGGAGTCCCCGCCGGCACCCCCTCACCCACTCCCCTGAGCACCGCAGCTCCACCAGCACCACCCGCAGACCGATCACCGAAGTCCCGAAGAACTGACTCACAAGGAAGTGGAGTTCGCCATGGAACACGTCCCCGGCCCCGCCGATGACCCCTCATCAGGCCCCCCGCACCGCCACGCCCAGCTGCCCGGCGGCGGCATGGAATACGATGCCGGGATCTCCCCGGCGATGGCCGAGGCCAACGCCCTGCGCCACCGGCCGGGGTCGGTGTTCTGGATCTCGATCGCCGGCGTCGCCGCCTTCACCCTGTGGGGCGTGATCTCACCCGAGGGCATGTCGACGACGATGACGACGGCGATGAACGCGGTCGCCGCGAACGTCGGCTGGTCCTACCTCGTCGTCACCCTCGGCTGCATCGGCCTCCTCGTCTACCTCGGCTTCGGCCGCTTCGGTCGGGTCCGCCTCGGCGCCGAGGACGACCGTCCCGAGTTCAGCACGTGGGCGTGGCTGGCGATGATCCTCTCGGCGGTCATGGGCATCGGGCTCATCAGCTACGGCGTCGCCGAGCCGATCTCGCACTTCACGACTCCCCCGCACGACCTCGCCGAGGCGGGCACCACGCAGGCGGCGGTCGTCGCCCTCCAGTACTCGTACTTCGACTGGGGTCCGCACGCGTGGGCGGTGTTCGGGGTCTTCGGGCTCGCGATCGCCTATTCGACGCACAAGCGCGGGAACACCGGGCTCATCTCCCCGATGCTCAAGCCGCTCTTCGGCAGCGCGATGGACCGGTGGCCGGGCAAGGTCGTCGACATCATGGCCGTCATCGCCACGCTCTTCGGGACGACGACGTCGCTCGGCCTCGGCGCCTCCCAGATCTCCGAGGGCCTCAACCGGGTCTTCGGGATCCCCAACGAGCTCTTCGTCCAGATCATCATCATCCTCGGCATCACCGTCGTCTTCACGCTGTCGGCGCTGTCCGGGGTCAACAAGGGGATCAAGTTCCTCAGCCAGACGACGGCGGTGCTCTCGATCTTCCTCGGCCTCTTCGTCCTCATCGTCGGCCCGACCGGGTTCATCGGCAACCTCTTCTTCCGTTCGACCGGCCAGTACCTCGGCGAGTTCTTCACGACGAGCCTCCTCACGCCGCTCGCCTCCGGGGATGTCGAGTGGTACCAGTTCTGGACGTACTTCATGATGGCGTGGTGGCTGAGCTGGGGCGCCTTCGTCGGGGTGTTCCTCGCGAAGATCTCGAAGGGCCGCACGGTCCGCGAGTTCGTCCTCGGCGTCATGGGAGTGCCGAGCCTCGTCTTCTTCGCATGGTTCACCGTCTTCGGCGGCACCGCGATCAAGCTCGACATGGACGGCAGCGGGGAGATCGGCCAGGCCGCGGCCGCCAACGTCAACTCCGCGTTCTTCGAGACCCTCGGGCAGCTGCCGTGGACCGGGCTGACCTCGGTCATCGCGATCATCCTCGTCGTCCTCTACTTCGTCTCCGGGGCGGACGCGAACACCTTCGTGCTCAGCATGCTCACCTCGCGCGGCACGCTCGAACCGAGCCGCTGGGTGCTCACCGTCTGGGGCGCGCTCACGGGCACGACGGCGATGGTCCTCTTCTTCGCCGGCGGTCTTGCCGCCCTCCAGCAGGCGGCGATGCTCTCGGCCCTGCCCTTCGCCGTCATCGTCGCGCTGCTCGGCATCTGCATCGTCAAGACCCTGCACGAGGACCACACGTTCGACGCCTACCGCACGGTGCGGCGCCGGGATCTCGAGCCGCCGCTGGCCGTCGCCGACGAGACCTGAGTTCCCCCGCTCCCCAGCTCTCCATCCACCGAGATCGCCACTTCGCTCCGAGACCGCCGGTTATAACCGTCCGTCTCGCCGTTAAGTGGCGATCTCGTCGCTCAGTCGCCCGCCTCGTCGCGCAGCCGCGCGAAGGCGAGGTGGGCGAGTGCGGCGGCCTGATCGCCGAGCAGTCCGTCGTCGAACTGGACCCTCGGCGAATGGTTCGTCTCCGCGTCGGGGTCGATCCCGTCCGGGGTCGCCCCGAGGAAGACGAAGGCACCGGGCACCCGCTCGAGCACGTAGGAGAAGTCCTCGGATCCCATCCGCGGGTGGTCGAGGACCGTGACGCTCTCCTGCCCGAACAGCTCCCGCAGGCGTCCGAGGACGACGCCGGTCTCACCCGGGTCGTTGACGGTGACGGGGAACCCGACTGCGAAGTCCACCGAGGCGGTGCACCGGTGCGCTCGGGCGATGCCCTCGGCCACCTCGGTGATCCGCTCCTCGAGCAGGGCGAGCGATGCGGCGGAGAGGAAGCGGATCGAGGCTCCCAGCGACGCGGTGTCGGGGATGACGTTGTTCGCCGCCGAGCCCTGCAGCTGGGTGACGGAGACGACGACGGGGTCGAAGATGTCGAAGGAACGCGTCGTCATCGTGTTGAGCGCCAGCGCGATCTCGGCGACCGCGGACACCGGGTCACGGGTCGCCTGCGGCTGGGAGCTGTGGCCCCCGGCGCCGTGGACGGTGATCTCGAGGTCGGCGAAACCGGCCATGAGCGGACCGCCGCGGGTGGCGAAGCGGCCGCGGACGTCGGCTTCGACGTGGATGCCGTACGCGGCGACGACGGGCACCCCGGCCGCCTCGAGGACGCCCTCGGCGATCATCGGCTCCGCCCCGCCCTCGCTCTCCTCGGCCGGTTGGAACATGAAGATCACGGAGCCGGGCAGCTCGTCGCGGTGGGCGGCGAGCAGCCGGGCCGCCCCGACGAGTCCGGCCGTGTGCATATCGTGGCCGCACGCGTGCATCGACCCGTTCGTCGAGGCGAAGTCGAGCCCGGTCTCCTCGGTCACCGGGAGGGCGTCCATGTCCCCGCGCAGCAGGACCGCCGGTCCCGGGCGCCGGCCGCGGAGGACGGCGACCACCGAGGTGAGCGACTCCCCCGTCGTGATCTCGAGTCCCAGCCCCGCAAGCGCCCGGAGCACCTCGGCCTGCGTGAAGGGCAGCTGCGTGCCGAGCTCGGGGTGGGCGTGGAGCGTGCGACGCAGGGTGACGAGATCGGGAAGGAGGGCGGTCGCCTCGGCGCGGAAGTCGGGGGTCGTCATGGACCCGATCCTAGTCGGGCCGAACGACACCGTCGCCCGGGTCTTTACGCCCGCTCACCGGGTGCGTAGCGTGATGGGCACACGCCCCGCCGGGCCACTGACGAAGGAGTCCACCGTGCGCATCATCATCACGCAGAACGTCACCCTCGACGGACGGGTCGAGATGCTCGACGACTGGTTCGACCCGCAGGCCCAGGACGACGAGCTCGTCGCCGAGCTGATGGCGCAGTCCGCGCGTGAGCAGATCCTCCTGCTCGGCCGGCAGACGTTCGAGGACTTCCGCGGCTACTGGCCGCAGCAGACCGACGACACGACCGGCATCGCCGCCCACCTCGACAAGGTCCGCAAGGTCGTCGTCTCCTCGACGCTCACCGAACCTGGGTGGACGAACTCAGAGGTCATCACCGAACCGCTCCTCGAGGTGGCGGCCCTGCGCAGCGAACCGGGCCTCGACGTCATCATCACCGGCAGCATCACGCTCGCCCACGAGCTCATCACCGCCGGCCTCGTCGACGAGTACCGGATGTTCGTCCACCCCGTGTGGCAGGGGCGCGGACGCGGCTTCTTCCCCGACGGCCACCCGCAGCCGCAGCTCTCCCTGCTCGACTCCCGGCCCTTCCACCGCAGCGGAGTCGTCTACTCCGCCTACGCCCCGACCGGAGAGGTCCCGACGAGCCTGTGATCCGGCCTCGTTCGTCGCTCCGTCCGTTCCGTGCCCAGGCGGACACGTCCCGCGCCGAGGCGGTCAGGCCGTCCCGAACATCACCTTCCGGCCGTCCGGGTCCGCAACGGTGACGACGACGTCGTCGACCGCGACCGGGATGATCCCGGCCGCGTCGAGGCGGTCGAGGAACGCCGTGCGGTCCGCGATGCGGAAGTAGAGGTGGGTGAGGTTGGAGGCCGGGTGCGGCGGCGAGGTGTAGTCGGCGAACGCCTCGGCGTCGTGGAGGGCGATCTGGATCCCGTCGACGTCGATGCGCTGGTAGCTGTACTCCTCATCACCGGCCGCGGTGAGAGCGAGTCCCGCGATGTCCCGGTAGAACGCCGCCGTGGTCTCCACATCCGCGCAGGTGAGGAACACTCCGCGGAACTGGGTTTCCGTGGGTTCGGTCATGCCTGCAGTCTAGCCGCGCACTCACCGCGCGCCCAGGCTGTGACCGCGTGCGCACAGGCCGCAGTGATCCCGGCCTGTTAGCGTGGTGGGCTGAATCGATTCGCAGGAGTGATTGTGGTCAAGTCCAAGTGGTGGGTGGGACTCGCCGTATCCGTCTCCGTCGTCGCGCTCGCCGGCTGCGGGACCAGCGGTGACGACCCGTCGGCCGCCCCGACGAGCCCGGCCGCCGAGCAGAGCGACGCCGGGGCGCCGAACACCGACGACATCCCCGACGTCGTCGCCGAGGTCAACGGCGAGCAGATCACGAAGGACGAGTTCGTCCCCCTCTACGAAACCCAGTACGGGCAGATGATGATGGCCGCCCAGCAGGGCGGACAGCCCGTCGACGAGGCCGCACTCAAGCAGCAGACCGCCGACAACCTCGTGAGCACCGAACTGCTGAAGCAGGAAGCCGACAGGCGCGGCATCGAGGTCACCGACGACGATGTCGCCACCGCCCTCGACGAGACCGCCCAGGCCTCGCAGATGAGCACCGAGAAGTTCCTCTCGGCGATGAACGACCAGGGCATGGACGAAGCGCGGGTGAATGAGGAGATGAAGACCCAGCTGAAGATCGAGGGCCTCATCGCCGACGAGTTCGGAGAGTTCGAGGTCACCGACGAGGAGGTCGGGGCGGCCTACCAGCAGGCGAAGGACCAGCAGGAGCAGATGGCCGCGCAGACCGGTCAGGAGGCGCAGGTGCCCTCGATCGACGAGATGCGCCCGCAGCTCGAGGAGCAGGTCAGGAGCGACAAGGCCAACGAGGCGACCCAGCAGTACGCCGGGGAGCTGCAGGATCAGGGCGACGTGACGATCAACCTCTGAGCCCGACCGGGACACCCCGCCCTGTCGCCCGCACGGAAACGTCTCTTGTCACCGTCGACTGAGGCGCTGCGGAATCCGCGCGCACAAGGCCACCTGAGGACAACCTCGGCGGGGATCCCCGACATCCCGCGGATCCCCGCCATCATGGAGGTTTCAACTACCTGCCCGTAGGTCACGGATTCCAACGATTCTGGGGAATGTCTTTCAGGATCTCGCAAAATCAGTGAGAGGCCTCTAGTCTGTATGGGACGAACGCGGTTCTCGGGAACCGCTGGCAGCAATCCGCGTCCCCGGTCGCCGACGTCGGCGACCGGGGACGCGGCGCAGACGAAAAGGGTCCTCATGGCTTCCGTACTCTCCCGCTCGGCGATCATCGCGCCGATGGACTTCAACCGCTGGCTGATGCCGCCGGCAGCACTGGCGATCCACCTGTGCATCGGCCAGGTCTACGCATTCAGCGTCTTCAAGATCCCGTTCATGTCGCGCTTCGACGCCGGTGAGATCTCGATCGGCTGGATCTTCTCGATCGCGATCCTCATGCTCGGCATCTCCTCGGCGATCTTCGGCACCTGGGTCGAGAAGGCCGGGCCCCGCGCCTCGATGGTCGCGGCCGGCTCCTGCTGGGTCGGCGGCTTCCTCATCGCCACCCTCGGCATCATGACCGGCCAGCTGTGGCTCGTCTACTTCGGCTACGGCTTCGTCGGCGGCATCGGACTGGGCATCGGCTACATCTCGCCGGTCTCGACGCTGATGAAGTGGTTCCCGGACCGCCCGGGCCTCGCCACGGGCCTGGCGATCATGGGCTTCGGCGGCGGTGCGCTCATCGCCAGCCCGATGTCGAACGCGCTCATGGCCTTCTACGGCGGCGGCTCCGAGCCGCAGAACCTCGTCGCCGGCCTCGCACCGACGTTCCTCACCCTCGCCGTCGTCTACGCCGTCGTCATCGCCGCCGGCGCCTACGTCATCCGCGTGCCGCACCCGGACTGGAAGCCCGAGGGATTCGACCCCTCGACGATCAAGGCGAAGCCCCTGCAGACGACGGGCAACGTCTCGGCGAAGAACGCGATCCGCACCCCGCAGTTCTGGCTGCTGTGGATCGTCCTCTTCCTCAACGTCACCGCCGGCATCGGCATCCTCGAGAACGCCGCCCCGATGATCCAGGCCTACTTCGGCATCACCGCGGCTGCGGCCGCCGGCTTCGTCGGCCTGCTCTCGATCGGCAACATGGCCGGTCGCTTCGTGTGGTCGACGACCTCGGACTACCTGGGCCGGAAGAACAACTACATGATCTACCTCGGCGGCGGTGCGCTCCTCTACCTCGTCGTCGCACTCTTCGGCGGCGGGTCGATCGTCCTCTTCGTCGTCGCCACCCTGCTCATCATCTCCTTCTACGGCGGCGGCTTCGCGACGATCCCCGCCTACCTCCGCGACCTCTTCGGCGTCTACCAGGTCGGTGCGATCCACGGTCGCCTGCTCACCGCCTGGTCGGCCGCCGGTGTGGCCGGACCGCTCATCGTCAACTCGGTCGTCGAGGCCGGTGACAAGGCCGGCAGGACCGGACCCGAGCTCTACACGCCGGGCATGTTCATCATGGTCGGGGCCCTGGCGATCGGCTTCGTCGCGAACCTCCTCGTCCGCCCGGTCAACGACAAGTACCTCGAACCGGAGTCGAGCGGCGCGAACCCGTCGACGGCAACCGCCCCGAAGAACGACTGACCGACTCAAGGAAGGAGACAGACTCATGAGCGCATCAGAATCGTGGTCATCGGTTCCCGCTGAGGGCTCCCCGCAGTCGCCCACCGGCGGCGCGTACAAGGTCATCGGCACCGGCCTCACCGTCGTCGTCGTCGGCGGCCTCGCCTGGGGGCTGACCCTCACCGTCATCAGGGCGGTCGCGATCTTCACCGGCTGACGCCGGGCCCGCACCGAACCGCACAGCACCGAACCACACAGCCCCACCTCACAGGCGGCCCCGCCCCGGATCCGGCATCCGCGGCGGGGCCGCTGTCGCATTCCGTGAGCCCATCGAGTGGACCCCCTTGCGAGCCATTAACTTAAGTGCTTAACTTAGTGCCATGGACCTCGCCTTCGAACTCCACGATCTCGTCCGCACCCTCGACCGGTCGGCCGAGCGGATCCTCGCGCCCGAGGGCCTCACCTACAACCAGTACGTCGCCCTCGTCATCCTCGGTCAGCATCCCGGCATCACCGGACGGACCCTGGCGACGGCGCTCGGCGTCACCGAGGCGGCCGGATCGGGCATCGTCAAGGCCCTCCTTCGCGCCGGCTTCGTCGACAACCAGGCAGCCAAGGGCTCGGGCAATCGACGCGAACTCCACCTCACCGAGGCGGGAGCGGCCAAGGCCGACCATTGCGGTCGCCTGCTCGGGACCTCCCTCGACGACAACGCCCGCGCGATCGGCCTCGATCCGCAGGACCTCGCGCGCACGATCCGCGACCTCCATGACGAGGTCCGCACCATCCGCCACCCCGACGGCTGACCGGCCGCGCCTCCCGCCGGCTGACCAGCTGCGCCTCCCGCACCCCGCCCCCACACCGATCCTCAGGAGCACCCATGGCACTGACCCTTGCCCTTCTCGCGCTCGTCTTCGGCCTCGCCCGCCTCGGCGTCTTCATCGCCCTGCACCTCGTGCCGAGCGACTACACGATCGTCGGCCATGCCGTCAGCGACTACGCGGTCGGTCCGACCAGGCGGCTGAGCAGCGTGATGACGTGGCTGACCGCGATCTTCTGGGCACTGCTCGCCGCCGCGGTGGCCACCGGCGTCCCCGACTGGCCGGACGCCACGGGCATCGTCGTCGCCCTCATCGTCCTCGCCGTGATCTTCGCCGTCCTCCCGTTCGCCCCGACGACCCTCGAGGGTGAGGCGCCGACGCTCATCGGCCGCCTCCACTACGTACTGGCGATCGCATGGTTCGCCATCAGCTACGCGTGCATGGGCAACTTCTCGCGCTTCTTCACCGCCGCCGGACCCGCGTGGCTCGGCACCGCACTCACCGTCATCGGCTGGATCGCGGCGCTCTCCCTGGCTATCAGCGTCCTCGTCCTCATCGTCACGGTCCTGCGGCCGAAGGTCTTCGGCATCTCCGAGCGGATCTTCATCCTCTCCGTCAGCGTCTTCTACTCCCTCGTCGCCGTCGGCCTCGCACTCCTGGCCGTGTGAGCCGAGGCGGGACCGCCCGGGACCGAGGCGTACACTCGACCCGTGCCGCTGACGAATCCCGGACCCGCCAGGCGCGGTCGCCCGCGCCTTCCCTGGGGCTCGATCCTGCGCAATCTCGCTCTCGCGCTCGTCATCCTCGCCGGGCTGTGGCTCGTCCTCAACGTCCACCTTCCCGGACCCGGTGACCTCCGGGAGGACATCGCCGAGGCGGGGGTCTGGGGCGCCGGCTTCTTCGTCCTGCTCTACACCGTCGTCGCGGCGACCCCGATCCCGGTGACGATCGTCGCCGTCGCCGGCGGCCTCGCGTTCGGCCTGCCGCTGGGCACGCTGCTGTCGATGATCGGCGTCGTCCTCGGCGGGTGGGCCGGATACTGGATCGCCCGGGTGCTCGGGCGGCAGACGGCTGCCAAGATGCTCGGCTCCCACGCCGAGGCGGTCGAATCCCAGCTCCACGGCGGTGGCCTCTACGCCGTCGCCACACTCCGGCTCATGCCGGGCTTCCCGTACTGGCCGGTCAACTACGGCAGCGGGGCGTTCGGGATCGACAATCGCACGTTCGTCATCGCCACCGTCATCTCATCCCTGCCCGGCCAGCTCTCCCTCGTCGCGATCGGGGCGTTCATCGGCGACCCGACGATCCCCAACGGCATCGCCGTGGGCGTGGCGTGGCTCCTCGTCGGGGGCCTGACGATCGTGTCCTTCCGGCGCTGGCGCGGCACCCGGCACCCCGACCCCGCGCCACCGCCCGAGGGACCGGACCCGGGCAGCGCCTCGCCGCAGTGACGGCTCAGCCGAAGTTCGGGGTGCGACGCTCCTGGAAGGCGCGGAATCCCTCGACGTAGTCCGGTGTCTGCCGGGCCGCTTCCTGCAGCTTCGCCTCGGCCTCGAGCACCTCGGCGATGCGCGGGCGGTCGTCGACGAGCTTCTGCACGAAGCTCTTCTCCATCGCATACGCCTCGGCGGGTCCGGCGACGATGCGCTGAAGCTTCTCAGCGACGAAGTCACTGAGCTCGGCCGCGGGCACCGCACGGGAGACGATCCCCGTGGCGGCCGCCTCGGCGCCGGTCATGAAGTCACCGGTGACGATGAGATCCATGGTCCGGTGGTAGCCGACGCGGTCGAGGAACACGTGGTGGGCGCCGGAGTCGAGCATCGCGCCGATCGCGGCGAACGGCGAGCCGAACTTCGCATCATCGGCAGCGTAGATGATGTCGGCGGCCGCGGCGATGCCGAAGCCGAGCCCGAGCGCGGCCCCCTGGACCTGCGCCACGACGGGGATCGGCAGGCGGCGGATCGCGCGGAACACCGGGGTGAACGACTCCTCGAGGAACGCATACGCATCGTCGGTGGCGACGTCGACGGCGGAGATGTCGCGTCCGGAGGAGAAGACCTTCCCCTCCCCGCGCAGCAGCAGGGCGCGCATGCCCGGCGTCGCCTCGGCGACCTTGCCGACGGCTGCGGCCAGCTCACCGAGGTTGTCGGCGCTCAGCGCATTGCGGGAGTCGGGTCCGTCGAGGACGATCTCGGCGAGCGGTCCGCGGACATTGAGTCTGATCTCGGTCATCGGCTGTTCCTCCAGGTCACCATTCGTAGAAGCCCTTGCCGGTCTTGCGTCCGAGCTCCCCGGCCGCGACCTTGTCGCGCAGCAGCTGGGGCGGGGCGAAGCGGGGTCCGAGTTCGCGTTCGAGGTGCTCGGCGATGCCGAGGCGCACGTCGAGGCCGACGATGTCCGTCGTCTTCAGCGGGCCCGCCGGATGCCGGTAGCCCAGCGTCATCGCGGTGTCGATGTCGGCGGCGCTCGCGACACCCTCCTCGACCATGCGGATCGCCTCGAGGGCGAGTGCCACGCCGAGGCGGGAGGAGGCGAACCCGGGCGAGTCGGTCACCGTGATCGGGGTCTTCCCGAGGGCCGCGACCCAGTTCGTCGCCGCGGCGACGAGTTCGGGTGAGGTCTGGGAGCCGACGACGATCTCGACGAGGTCGGACACGGGCACGGGATTGAAGAAGTGGAGGCCGATGAGCGCCTGCGGGCGCGGCAGGGCGGAGGCGAGCTCGTCGATCGACAGAGCGCTCGTGTTCGTGCCGATGCTCGCCGCCGGGGCGTACCTCGCGATCGCGGCGAGGATCGTGCGCTTGAGCTCGGCGTCCTCGGGCACGGCCTCGACGACGAGGAGCGCCTCGTCGAGGAGGGTCGGGTCGCGGACGACGTCGACCCGGCCGGGCACGGCGATGCCCTTGGCCTCGGACTTCGCGATCGAGGCGTCGACGCGCTCACGGGCCGCGGCCGCGGTGTCCTCGGTGCTCTCGATGACGATGACGCGGGCCCCGGCGGTGGCGAAGGCGTGAGCGATGCCCGCCCCCATCCGTCCTCCGCCGTAGACGCCGACAGTGTCGGGCACCTGGGCGCGGTCATTCGCCGAGGCGGTCGCCGGCACGGTCCCAGCGACTGCGGTTCCGGGTCCGGCGGGGGTCGTCGTCTCGTCGCTCACTCGTCTGCAGCCTCTCTCTTCGCCTGCTTCTTCGCGTCGCGGCGGGCGAGGAACGCATCCATCCGCGCGTACTTCTCGTCGGTTTCGAACAGCACCGCCTGGGCGATGTTGTCGATGAGGGGGTGGGCCTCACGGGGGGCGTGGAACGCCGACTTCGTCAGCCGCACGGCCAGGGGCGCGAAGCTCGCGATCCGCTCGGCGAGCGCCTCCCCGGCGACCTCGAGCTCATCGGGGTCGACGACGTCGTTGAGGAGACCGATGGCCCTGGCCTCATCGGCGTTGAGGGTGCGTCCGGCGAGGAGGATCTCCTTGGCCCGCGGCTCCCCGACGAGCTCCCGCAGGCGCCAGGCGGCACCGGCGGCGGCGAGGATGCCGAGGCCGGGTTCGGGGTTGCCGATCTTCGTGCTCGGGGTGCCGATGCGGAAGTCGGCGGCGAACGCGAGTTCGGCCCCGCCGCCGAGGGCGTAGCCGTCGACGAGCGCGATGACGGGCATCGGCAGGTCGAGGATGCGGCTGAAGATCTTCGAGTTGATCCCGGCCAGGGCGTCGTCGCGGCGGCGTTCGCGCAGCTGTCCGATGTCGGCCCCGGCGGCGAACGTCCCGCCGGTGCCGGTGAGGATCGCGACCTGCGGGTGTGCTTCGAGCTCGGCGCACACCTCGTGGAGGGCCTCGACCATCGTCAGGTCGATGGCGTTCTTCACCTCGGGGCGGTTGAGCCGGACGATCATCCGGTTCTCCCCGCGCTCGATGAGCAGCGGAGAGTCCCCGCCCGCGGCGGACTCTGCGCCCGTGTGCGCCGCGGACCCTTCGCCAGGGTGCGCCGTGGACCCTGCGCCCGCGCCGGTCGTCTCGCTCATGCGCGTTCCAGGAGGACGGCCGAGCCCTGCCCGACGCCCACGCACATCGTCGCGAGTCCGCGCTTCTCCTCGCCCTGCTCGAGGCGGTTGAGGAGGGTGAGGGTGATGCGGGTGCCCGAGGCGCCGAGCGGGTGGCCGAGCGCGATCGCCCCGCCGAACTCGTTGACGATCTCCGGGTTGAGGTGGAGGTCGCGGATGCAGGCGAGCGACTGGGAGGCGAAGGCCTCGTTGAGCTCGACGGCGTCGAGGTCGTCGACGCTCCAGCCGACGCGCGCAAGCGCCTTCTCCGAGGCGGGCACGGGACCGATGCCCATGATCTCCGGCGGCACTCCGGCGCTGGCGCCGGCGACGACGCGGGCGCGCGGGTCGAGGCCGTGCTTCTCCGCGTAGCGGTCGGAGACGAGGATCGTCACGGCCGCACCGTCGTTGAGCGACGACGAGTTGCCGGCGGTGATGACGCTGTCGGGGCCGTGCAGGGTGCGCAGCTTCGCGAGCTTCTCCGGGGTCGTGTCGGCGCGCGGGCCCTCATCGGCGGTGACGTCGCCTACGGGCATGATCTCCGGGTCGAACTTCCCCGCAGCCTGTGCCGCGAGCGCCTTCTGGTGGGAGGCGTAGGCGAAGGCGTCGAGCTCTTCGCGGGTGAGGTTCCAGCGCTGTGCGACGCGTTCGGCCGTCTCCGGCATCGACAGCGTCGTGTCCGCGTCGAACTGCGGGTTGGGGAAGCGCCAGCCGATCGACGTGTCGAAGGTCTTGCCGGGCTTCGCCCAGGCCCGCGAGGGCTTCTCGGTCACCCACGGGGCGCGGGTCATCGATTCGACACCGCCGGCCACGACGACGTCGGCATCGCCGGCGGCGATCATCGCCCGCCCCTGGATGATCGAGGTCAGGCCCGAGGCGCAGAGGCGGTTGACGGTGAAGCCGGGCACGGAGACGGGCAGTCCGGCGAGCAGCACGGCCATGCGGGCGACGTTGCGGTTGTCCTCACCGGCCTGGTTCGCGGCCCCCATGATCACCTCGTCGATGTCCGCCGGGTCGATCCCGGTGCGGTCGACGACGGCCTTGAGCGTCGTGGCGAGGAGATCGTCGGGCCGCTGATCAGCGAGCACTCCGCCGTAGCGGCCGATGGGGGTGCGCAGTCCGTCAAGGATGAAAGCCTCAGGCATGGTGCTCCTTATTCTCGGGTCAGACGTGATGATCGTAGCGCGGTGCCCGTCCGGACGTCCGGACGGGTCACTCTGCGGAATCGGGCTCAGGAGTCGAAGTCGATGGTGACGTCGTCGCTGACGGGGAACGTCTGGCAGGTGAGCACGAAGTTCGCGGCCACCTCGGCGTCCTCGAGGGCGTAGTTGCGGACCATGTCGACCTCACCGGCGCACACCTTGGCCCGGCAGGTTCCGCACACGCCGCCCTTGCATGCGAACGGCAGGTCCGACCGCGATTCCTGTGCGGAGTCGAGGATCGTCTTGCCCTGCGACATCGCCGAGGTGGTCCGTCGTCCGTCGAGGATGACCGTGACCTCGGAGGTCGCCCCCTCGAGGACCTTGTCGGCGTGGACGACCTCGGGTGGGGGCTCGTCGACGTAGAAGAGCTCGAAGTGGACCTTCTCCTTCGGCACCCCGAGTTCATCGAGGACAGCACGGGAGTCGCTGAGCATGCCGAAGGGCCCGCACAGCCACACGTGGTCGACGTCGTCGATGGGCACGAGCATGGTCAGCAGCTGCCGCAGCTTGTCGGCGTCGAGGCGGCCGGAGAAGAGGTCGACCTCGCGGGGTTCGCGGGAGAGGACGTGGACGAGGTCGAGCTGCTGGTTGCGCGCGTCCTTGAGGTCGGCGAGCTCCTCGGCGAACATCACGGTGTTCGTCGACCGGTTGCCGTAGAGCAGGGTCACCGACGCCTCGGGGTTCGCCAGCACGGTCGTGGCGATCGAGAGCATCGGGGTGATCCCGGAGCCGGCGGCGATGCACAGGTGCTTCCCGCCGAGGCTGGGATCGGCCTGGAAGCTGCCGCTGGGCGGTTGGACGTCGATCGTCTCACCGGGGCGGACGTCGCGCACGAGCCACCGGGAGAAGAGTCCGTCGGGGATCTCGCGCACGCCGATGCGCGGGGCGGTGCCCGCCGGGGCGCAGATCGAGTACGTGCGGCGGTGTTCGACGCCGTCGATGATCCGGCGCAGGGTGAGCGACTGGCCGGCGGCGAAGTCGAAGAGATCGGCGAGGTCGGCGGGCACGTCGAAGGTCACGGCCGCGGAGTCCTCGGTGAGGTGGTCGACGGAGGCGACCGTGAGCGGATGGAAGCCCGTGCGGTCACCGGACTGAGAGGCGGCGGAGGTCGGCGCGTTCGCACCGAGCGTGTCGGTCATCTCAGATCTCCTTGACGTGTTCGAAGGGTTCGAGGCAGGTGCGGCACTGGTACATCGCCTTGCACGCGGTGGGCCCGAACTCCGAGGTCAGTGCCACATCGTCGGATCCGCACAGGGTGCAGACGATGGCGCGGCGGGTCGGCATGAGGGTGAGGGCGACCGGACCCTGGCGACGGGGAGCCTGCCCGGGCGGGGAGATCCCGGCACCGGCGAGGGCGGCCCGTCCCTCCTCGGTGATCCAGTCGCTCGACCATGCAGGGGTGAGCGAGACGCGGATCTCCGCATCGGGGAAGCCGGCGTCCTGGAGTTCGCGCTGGAGGTCATCGCGCATCGTCGCCATCGCCGGGCAGCCCGAGTAGGTCGGGGTGATCGTCGCGACGACGTGATCGTCCTCGACGGTGACGTCCCGGAGCACGCCGAGGTCGACGAGCGTGAGCATCGGCATCTCCGGGTCGGTGACGCGAGCGGCGGCGGCACGGGCGCGGTCGACCGCCTCGGCGCCGTCGGTGAGCGGGGTCAGGGGCATCGCGGTCACCACTGCCCCTCCGGGTGGGCGCGAGCGACGACCTGCATCTCGGCGAGCATGCGCGAGAGCGCCTCGGTGTGGAGGCCGTCGCGGCCCTTCTTGCCGCGCACGCCGGCGAGCGCCCCGCGGTCGGGACGGTCGATGCCGGCGGCGGCGAAGACCTGGTCGAGGATGACCCCGGCCTCGTCCTCGACCGCGGCGGGGTCGACGCCGATGCCGGCCGCGGCGACGGCCGCTTCGGTCGGGTGCGTCTCGAAGAGCTCGGCCCACAGCGGCCAGAGGCCGGAGAGGGCGGCCAGCAGCCGGGTCCGGGACTCCTCGGTGCCGCGGGCCAGGGTGAGGACCCAGCGGGCGGAGAAGTCGCGGTGGTAGGACATCTCCTTGACGCCCTTGGCCGCGATCGCCGCGAGCACGGAGTCGCGGCTGTCCGTCAGGCGCTCGAAGATCGCCAGGCGCCAGGTCGAGTAGATGAGGATCTTCGCGACCGCCTCGGCGAAGTCACCGTTGGGCACCTCCGCGAGCCGGACGTTGCGGAAGGCCATGTCGTCGCGGAAGTAGGCGAGTCGGTCCTCGTCGGGCACCGGCGAGGAGGCCGGGAGCGCGGGCACGAGGCTCGGGTCGGCAGCGGCGGCGCGGGCGAGGAGGAGACGGGCCTGACCGAGGAGGTCGAGGGAGATGTTCGCGAGCGCGATGTCCTCCTCGAGGTCGGGGGCGTTCGAGCACCACTCGGAGATGCGCTGGGAGAAGACGAGGGCGTCGTCGCCGAGCATGAGGCAGTACGCGGCGAGCGCGGCCGGGTCGACGCCCTCGGGCACGGTCGTGTCGACGCCGGCCAGCGGGTCCTCGAAGTCGGTGCCGAAGGCCCAGTGGGCGTCGTTGACGAGCAGGCCGGAGTAAGCGCTCTCGTGCGAGTCGTGGTCGACGGTGGTGCCGGCCTCGTCGTGTTCGACGTGGACCTTGGGGGCGTTGGGTTCGTTCGTCATCTGCTCGTCACTCACATGTGCGGGACATCGTCGGGGATGTCGTAGAAGGTCGGGTGACGGTAGACCTTGTCGCCGCTGGGGGCGAACATCGGGTCCTTCTCGTCGGGGCTCGACGCGGTGATGTCGGCCGAGCGCACGACCCAGATGCTCACGCCTTCGTTGCGGCGGGTGTAGACGTCGCGGGCATGGCGGAGCGCGAGCTGGTCGTCGGGGGCGTGGAGGGAGCCGACGTGGACGTGGTTGAGGCCGCGCTTGCCGCGGACGAAGACCTCGTAGAGGGGCCATTCTCCGCGGGCGCTGGGGGTGTTCGCCGAGGTGGTGTCGGTCATTTCGCGGTCTCCTCGGTCATCGTGCCGGCGGCGGGGGTCTCAGTGCCGGACGGGGCTGAGGCGGCGGTCGCCTCGGCGGACTGCTCAGCGAAGGCGAGCGCGGCGTCGCGGACCCACTTGCCCTCGTCCCACGCGCGCTTGCGGTGGGCGATGCGCTGGTCGTTGCAGGCACCGTTGCCCTTGACGACGGACCAGAACTCGTCCCAGTCCGGCGTCGAGAAGTCGTAGTGGCCGCGCTCCTCGTTCCACTTGAGGTTCTCGTCGGGGAACGTCACGCCGAGGGCCTCGGCCTGCGGGATCGACATGTCGACGAACTTCTGGCGCAGCTCGTCGTTCGTGTGGGTCTTGATGCCCCACTCCATCGACTGCGCGGTGTTCGGGGAGTCGTCGTCGGGAGGTCCGAACATCATCAGCGCCGGCCACCAGAAGCGGTTGACAGATTCCTGGACCATCTCCCGCTGCTCGTCGGTGCCGCGCATCATCGTCATGAGCAGCTCGTAGCCCTGGCGCTGGTGGAAGGACTCCTCCTTGCACACGCGGATCATCGCGCGACCGTAGGGGCCGAAGGAGGTCCGGCACAGGGGCACCTGGTTGCAGATCGCGGCGCCGTCGACGAGCCAGCCGATCGTGCCGACATCGGTGTACGACAGGGTCGGGTAGTTGAAGATCGACGAGTACTTCTGCTTGCCGGCGATGAGCTTCTCGGTGAGCTCGTTGCGGCTGGCGCCGAGGGTCTCGGCGGCGGAGTAGAGGTAGAGGCCGTGGCCGGCTTCGTCCTGGACCTTGGCCAGCAGGATCGCCTTGCGGCGCAGCGAGGGGGCGCGGGTGATCCAGTTGCCCTCGGGCTGCATGCCGATGATCTCCGAGTGCGCGTGCTGCGCGACCTGCCGGATGAGCGTCTTGCGGTAGGCCTCGGGCATCCAGTCGCGCGGTTCGATGCGATCCTTGGCTTCGATCGTGTCGGCGAACTGCGCCTCGAGCTGTGCTTCAGTTGTCATGACCACTCCATCGGACCATTTACTGACCATTTGTTCTGTAAAGTTCTCCACCAGTGTGGCATACCCCACGCCCGCACGCAATAGGGCACCCTGCGCCCAGGATGCCCGCCGAGGTGGATCCCGCTCGATTCCGTGCCGAATATCGAGCGGGATCCACCTCGGGGAGCATGGGCAGCCGCCAGCAGTCGGCAAGTATTGCTGCTTTCCGGCCCTTCCTGTCGGACTACAGCTCTGACTCCGACTATTCCTGTGATCCACTACATCTGATTTGCCCGTGTCAATCCGCGGTGCAAAGATGACTTCGCATTAAATTGAAAGTGACGTGACAATGACCTGCGGAGGTACTGCCAGTGAACAGTCGTCGTAAAGCGATGAGAATCCTCGCTCGGCGGACTCGCAGGAAGGCGATCGATCTCCTCAGCAATGACCAGAAGCTGTGGTTGTCGGAGGTCCGTCACGGCGAGAAGGACTGGCAGCAGCGGATCCGCACCACGCTCCGGCCGAGTCTGGCGCATCAACCACAGGTCGTCGCCACCGAAGTCCACAACAGCGTCGCCGCTCAGCAGCGCAACCTCGATGCCGTGCGATCGGCCTTCAGAGCGGCCGGCGTCGACTTCGTCGAGCTTCCGCGGCGCGCGCGGGATCGCGCGCGGTTGGTCATTCCGCAGTCACAGACCCGGCACGCACTCGAGGCGCTCACCTCGCTGCGGGCATCGGAGGGCTGGACGCAGTACCGCCGATACTATTCGTGGGCGTCGGCGAGTCCGCGCAAACAGCGCCGCGACCCCTTCGCCGTGGCGACGATGATTCTCCACCGCCGCGTCGTCGCGCCGAACGGACGCGTGCTGAGCACCGGATTCGAAGGCGTCATCGTCGAAGCATGGACCGACCTCGGGCCCCGACGCCGACGCGTGGACGGGTCGACGCACATTCCGGGGACCCTGCACCGAGTGGCGAAGCAGCCGCGCACCCTCGTCGAATACTTCACTCCCGAGGTCTGGGCTGCGTCCCTGGCCAACGACAACCACACGATCCTGCCGGATGCCCCCGATCTCTACGGCGTTCCGGACCCCGTCGATCTCGTCTACACCTGGGTCGACGGCTCCGACCCCGAATGGCGAGCGAAGAAGCTGCGCGCCCAAGGCGACCTCAGCGAGGGACAGATCAACGAGACGGCGGTCTCGGAATCGCGCTTCGCCGATCGGCAGGAGCTTCTCTACTCACTGCGGTCGGTCGAGGCCTACGCGAGCTGGGTCAACCACATCTATCTCATCACCGACGCCCAGGTCCCTGACTGGCTCGACACCGATCACCCCAAGATCACGGTCATCGACCACAAGGACATCTTCTCCGACCAGGGCAACCTCCCGGTCTTCAATTCGCACGCGATCGAATCGCAGATGCACCACATTCCGGGGCTGAGCGAGAAGTACATCTACATGAATGACGACCTGTTCTTCATGCGCCCCACCAGCCCAGAGCTCTTCTTCACCGGCAACGGACTGTCCCGCTTCTTCCCGTCGACGGCCCCACTCGACCTCTCCGAGGCGAGCGCACGGGACATGCCGGTGCTGTCGGCGGCCAAACACGGGCGTGACTTCATGCTCAACGAGCACGGTCGGCGGGTCGGCAACAAGTTCAAGCACACACCCCACCCGCAGCTGAAGTCGGTGATGTCCGACTTCGAAGCCGAGTATCAACAGCTGTTCGACCATGTCGCCCAGTCGAAGTTCCGGCATCCCGATGACTACTCGATCTCCTCGGCGCTCTATCACTTCCACGCCTACGCACGGGGCAAGGCGATCGATTCGCCCATTCGCTACGCTTACATGGACATCTCGCGGCCCGACGCCGAGCTCTACATGCGTCGACTGCTGCGGCGGAGAAACCTCGATGTCCTCTGCCTCAATGACACGGATTCCACCCCTGAGGCCCAGGAGCACCTCGATGAGATCATGCACTGGTTCCTCTCGGAGAAGTTCCCGCTGCCGAGCTCATTCGAGAAGCAGAGTTCTCAGGCATCGGGGTCTCAGCAGCAGAGCTCCGTCGCGAACCAGTGACAGCGTCGTCCGTCAGCGATACTCGGGGTGCAGCCACCTCCTCGCTGACTTGACAGAGACGCCGATCACAACGATATTTATTGACCAGATGGTCGTTTATTCTCATGCCGCCGTGCGGCACCTCTGAGACGGCGACCCTGCCCGCGCCTCGCAGCGCAGCGACTCGAGGAGGAGCCCGACATGGCACATGCCGACATCGACGCGACGAACACCGCCCGCACCAACACGGCCGCTCCCCCGGCTCCGGCTGCCTCGGCGAGCACAGCCGGCTCACCCGAGCGCACCGCGCCCGGCATCGGCAATGAAGCGCACACGGGAGCGGCGGCGATGTACGCCAACGATCGCGCCTCCCAGCACCTCGGGATCACTCTCGACGATCACGGACCCGGATGGGCGCAGTGCTCGATGACGGTCACCGACATCATGGCCAACGGGCACGAGATCACCCATGGCGGCTACATCTTCCTCTTCGCCGACACGACGTTCGCGATGGCCTGCAACTACCCCGGATCGGTCACCGTCGCCTCGGGCGGAGACATCACCTTCCTCAAGCCCACCCGCGTCGGCGACGAACTCGTCGCCCACGGCCGCGAGGTCGTCCGGCAGGGCCGCTCCGGCATCTACGACGTCGAGGTCAAGCGCGGCGACGAGACGATCGCCGTCTACCGCGGCCGCTCCCGCACCCTTCCTGCCCCGAAGCCCGACGCCGCCCCCTGACCCTCACCCCGCGGACCGCGCTCACCCGGTGCCGCCCGCGACGCGCCGCCACCTCGGCGCTCCAGGACATCCACACGCCATTCGACACACCCGCCAGGAGACCACGATGACCGCCACCGCCAGCGACGCCGGTGAGACGATGAGCCTCGATGAGCTGCGCGCTCATCAGCTGGCCACCCTCACGACCACGGTGTCCACCGTCTACGAGAAGGTCCCCTTCTACCGGAAGGCCTTCGACGAGCTCGGCATCACTCCCGCGGACATCACCAGTCTCGACGACATCGCGAAGCTGCCGTTCACGAGCAAGCAGGACCTGCGGGAGAACTACCCGTTCGGGCTCTTCGCCGTCCCCCGCGACAACGTCGCCCGCATCCACGCCTCCTCGGGCACCACCGGACTGCCGACCGTCGTCGGATACACGCAGAACGACCTCGACGTGTGGAGCGACCTCATCCGCCGCTCGATCATCGGCGCCGGCGGACGCCCCGGCCAGATGCTCCACAACGCGTACGGATACGGACTCTTCACCGGCGGACTCGGCGTCCACGGGGCCGAACGCCACGGCTTCACCGTCGTCCCCATCTCCGGCGGACAGACCGAGCGCCAGGTCCAGCTCATCCAGGACTTCCAGCCCGACATCATCACCGCCACCCCGACCTACCTGCTCACGATCCTCGACGAATTCCACCGGCAGGGCATCGACCCGACCTCGACGAGCCTCAAGGTCGCGATCTGCGGCGCCGAACCGTGGACGGACGAGATGCGCCGCGAGATCGAGAAGTCCTTCGACATCGACGCCGTCGACATCTACGGCCTCTCCGAGGTCATGGGCCCCGGCGTCGCCTGCGAATCCGCGGTGACCAAGGACGGCCCGACGATCTGGGAGGACCACTTCTACCCCGAGATCGTCGACCCCTTCACCGGCGAGGTGCTGCCCGACGGCGAGGAGGGCGAACTCGTCTTCACCTCCCTGACGAAGGAGGCGCTGCCGATCATCCGCTACCGCACGCACGATCTCGCGAGCCTGCTGCCGGGCACCGCCCACCCGAACTTCCGCCGCATCTCCCGCATCACCGGCCGCTCCGACGACCTCATCATCATCCGCGGCGTCAACGTCTACCCCGCCAACGTCGAGTCCGTGCTCTTCGAGTTCGAGCACCTCAGCCCGCACTTCCAGCTCGTCCTCACCCGCCCGGGCCGGATGGACGAGGTGACCGTCGAGGTCGAGTGCCGCGAGGGCGTCGACGCGACCCAACGTGAGGGGCTCGGCAGCCGCGTGGCGCGGCGGATCAAGGAGCGCCTCGGCGTCTCCTCGACCGTCGACGTCAAGGATCCCGGGTCACTGCCGCGCTCGGTCGGCAAGCTCAAGCGCATCATCGACCGCCGCGAGAACATCCGCTGAGGCGGATGTGACCCGTGTCGCGGCAGCGGCCTCGCCTCGCTGATTAGACTGGTGCGCATGTCCAAGAGCCCGTCACCTGCACAGACTCAGCCGACCTCGGCTGAGGAGGCCGTCGTGCCTCCGGCTGCCCGCAGGGGTCCTGTCGATGAGGCCGCCGGCGGGGCTGGTGCCGGTGGGAGTGCCGCTGGCGGGGCTGGTGCCGGTGGCATCGTCGCCGAGGCGGCCACACAGTCGCGTCCGCGCCGTGGCCGTCCCGGCTACGACCGGGAGACGCTCATCAACAAGGCCACCGAGGTGTTCGTCCTCCGCGGCTACGACGGGACGTCGATGGACACCGTGGCCCGCGAGCTCGGGATCACGAAGTCGGCGATCTACCACCATGTGAAGTCGAAGGAGGAGCTGCTGCGGCTGGCGATCAACCGCGGCATCAGCGCCCTCGACTCGGCGGTCGAGACCGAGAGCCGGCGCACCGACACCGACGCCCTCGAGCGCTTGCGGCTCGCCGTCCACGCCAGCGTCCTCATTCTCATCGAATACCACCACTCCGTCACCCTCCTCCTGCGGGTGCGCGGCAACTCCGAGGTCGAACGCGAAGCCCTCGAACAGCGGCGCGGCATCGACGACAAGATCCGGGCGCTGGTCGCCGAGGCGATCGCCGAGGGCGGCATCCGCGCGGACTTCCCGCCCGGCCTCGTCACCCGCCTGCTCTTCGGCATGGTCAACTCGATCACCGAGTGGTACCGCCCCGGCTACCCCGTGGACCCCGAGACCATCGCCGAGGCAGTGACGGCGATGGCGTTCACCGGCCTGGAGGCCCCGCCCCCGAAGTGAGGCAGCCGCGAATCCGCCGTCTTCAGGTCGCAGAGTGTCGATGGCGGGCAGAAAAATCGACACTCTGCGACCTGAAGTCCGGGGTGCGAGTCGCACCACGTCACGCGCCACGACAGAACTCAAACAGCCTTGCCTCAGGGCGTACTCTGACAGGGTGACTTCTCGCATCCTGTGGATCGCCGTGCTCGCCTCGTTCGTGGCGTTCCTCGACGGCACGATCGTCAACGTCGCCCTGCCCGCGATCGACCGTGAACTCGGCGGCGGGCTCGTCACCCAGCAGTGGGTCGTCGACGGCTACTTCATCACGCTCGGGGCCATCATGCTCGTCGCCGGCTCCATCAGCGACGCCTACGGGCGCAGCCGGGTGATGGTCATCGGCCTCATCGGGTTCGGCATCGCCTCGGTGATCATCACGCTCGCCCCCGACCCGCTCATCCTCATCATCGCACGGATGCTCCAGGGTGCCGCCGGGGCCTTCCTCGTGCCGAGCTCGCTCGCACTCATCAGCGCCCACTTCTCCGGTGCTGCCCGCGCGAAGGCCATCGGCACGTGGACCGCGCTGACCACCGGCGCGATGATCGTCGGCCCGCTCATCGGCGGTGTCCTCGTCGACTTCGCGAGCTGGCGGTTCGCGTTCCTCATCAACGTCGTCCCGATCGCCATCACGCTGTGGCTGCTGCGCAAGGTGCCCGATCCGCCCCACCGCCCGGACGCCCGCATCGACATCCTCGGGGCGATCCTCTCCATCCTCGGACTCGGCGGCCTCGTCTTCGGCCTCATCGAACAGCCCCGGCTGGGGTGGGGCAATCCGCTCATTCCGATCACCCTCCTCGGCGGGGCCGCCCTCTTCCTTTTGTTCCTGCTGCGCCAACGGCGGGTGACCGATCCGATCCTGCCGCTCGATCTCTTCCGAGCCAGGAACTTCTGGGTCGGCAACATCACGACGACGCTCATGTACGGAGCCCTGTCGCTCAACGGCTTCGTCGTCGCCATCTACCTCCAGGAGGAGGCCGGGCTGACGGCCACGGCCGCCGGTCTCGCGAGCCTGCCGACGACGATCATGATGATCCTCTTCAGCTCCACGAGCGGCCGCCTGGCCGGACGCTTCGGTCCGCGCCTGTTCATGGCGCTCGGTCCGATCCTCATGGGCGTCGGGTCGCTCATGCTGCTCCTCGTCCGCGAGGACTTCAACTACTGGTGGCAGGTGCTGCCGGCGATGATCGTCTTCGGCCTCGGACTCGCCGCCACCGTCTCCCCGCTGACCTCGACAGTCCTCGGGGCGATCCCGGAGGAGCGCAGCGGCATCGCCAGTGCCGTGAACAATGCGATCTCGCGCGTGGCCGGCCTCATCACCATCGCCATCGTCGGCGTCATCGTCGGCGGGGCCATCGATCTCACCGGCTTCCACCGCGCGGCCGTCTTCGTGGCGGTCCTCCTCATCGCCGGCGGGCTCGTGTCCCTGGCCGGCATCCGCAATCCCGAGGTCCCCGCCGAGGACGAAGCGCGGGCCTGAGCACCCGCGCCTGCCCTCACTCCTTCGCGACGAGGGTGAGGACGTCGTAGTTCGCGACGGGCTCGTTGTCCTGGTTGACGACCTCGGCGTCCCAGCGGACCTCACCGTATTCGTCGGTCTCGCGCGGGGTGATGCGCTTGGCCGTGAGCGTCACCTTGAGCTTGTCACCTGGGGAGACGGGGGTGACGAAGCGCAGGCCCTCGAGTCCGTAGTTCGCGAGCACCGGGCCGGGATCCGGCTGGACGAAGAGGCCGGCGGCGAAGGAGACGATGAGGTAGCCGTGGGCGACGCGACCCGGGAAGAACGGGTTGGCCGCTGCGGCCTCCTCGTCGGTGTGCGCGTAGAAGGTGTCCCCGGTGAACTCCGCGAAGTGCGCGATGTCCTCGAGCGTGACCTCCCGCCACTCCGATTCGAGGGCGTCGCCGATGCGCAGGTCCGCCAGCGACTTCGTGAACGGATGGTCGCCGAGGCGGCGCTCCGCTCCCGTCACCCACTCCCCGCCGATCGCGGTGAGCATGTCCGGGGAGGCCTGGACGGCGGTGCGCTGCATGAAGTGCGTGACGCCGCGCAGACCGCCCATCTCCTCGCCGCCGCCGGCGCGGCCGGGCCCGCCGTGGACGAGGGTGGGCAGCGGGGACCCGTGTCCCGTCGACTCCTCGGCGTCATCGCGGTCGAGGACGAGGATGCGACCATGCCACGGCGCGACGGCGCGCACGAACTCCGCGGCGAACGCGGGATCGTGGGTGACGACCGAACCGACGAGGGACCCGCGCCCGCGCGCGGCGAGGTCGACCGCCTCGGCGAGGGTCGAGTACGTGATGAGCGTCGTCACCGGACCGAAGGCCTCGATGTCGTGGACGGCGTCGACCCAGGAGTCGTCGGCCTGGAGGACGGTCGGGGCGATGAACGATCCGCCGAGCTCGGCGGCGAGGGCATCGGAGGCCTCGCGGCCGCCGGTGAGGAGGTGGGCGCCGCCGGCGACGATCTCATCGACGGCGTCGAGGACGTCACCGCGCTGCTTGTCGGAGATGACGGGGCCGAGCTTCGTCGACCTCTCCCGCGGATCGCCCGCGGTGACGGTGGCGAGCTTCGCCGTCAGGGCCTCCCCGACCGCCTCGGCGTGCTCGGCGGGAACGAAGGTGCGGCGGATCGCGGTGCACTTCTGCCCGGCCTTGACGGTCATCTCGGCGACGACGCCGTCGACGAAGAGATCGAACTCCGGGGTGCCGGGAGCGGCATCGGGACCGAGCAGGGAGAAGTTGAGCGAGTCCGCCTCGGCGAAGAAGCGGGTGCCGCGCTCGGTGACGCAGTTCAGCGACGCGAGGCGACGGGCGGTGCCGGCCGAGCCGGTGAACGCGATCGTGTCCTGTTCGGCGAGCTCGTCGAAGAGCGGGGAGATGTCGCCGGTGACGAGCTGAACCGCCCCTTCGGGCAGGAGTCCGGAGGCGATGATGTCGGCGACGACGGCGCGGGTGAGGTGCGCGGAATCGGTCGCGGGTTTGACGACGACGGGGACACCTGCGACGAACATCGGGGCGAACTTCTCGAGCATGCCCCACACGGGGAAGTTGAACGCGTTGATCTGCAGCGCCAGGCCCTGACGGGAGGTGAGGATGTGGCGGCCGACGAAGGTGCCGTTCTTCGACAGGCGCTCGACATCGCCGTCGAGGAGGACCGTCGTGTTCGGCATCTGACGGCGTGCGACGCCCGAGTAGGTGAAGAGCGTGCCGATGCCGCCCTCGATGTCGACGAACGCGTCGCGCTTCGTCGTGCCCGTGGTGAACGAGATCTCGTGGTAGTCCTTCGCGCGCTCCATGAGGTATGCGCCGAGCTGCTTGAGGATGACGCCGCGCTGGTGGAACGTCAGCTTCTGCAGGGCGGGGAGGCCGACGAGGCGCGCATGGTCGGCGACGGCGGTGAAGTCGATGCCGTCGGAGGACACGCGGTGGAGCAGCTGCCCGTTCGTCGCATCGCGGACATCGCGCGCCCCGGCGTCGTCGGCCGGGGTGTGCCAGGTGCCGGCGGCAAAGGAGCTCAGGGTCTCGGTCATGGGGTCTCCCGCATTCTCGACGCTCGGGGCCGCTCGTGCCCCGTCGCCGCTGTCGACTGTTCAGCGCCCGGATCCGCACCCGAACGCGGCCCGGACGTGATGGTTTCCGAACCTGGCCCGGAATGTGTGTCCGAGCTCACCGATCAGTCCATATACTAACCAATCGGTCGGTAATTGTCATCGGGGTTAACGCGGGTGGTGCGGGTCACCTCGGTGGACTATGATCATCCGTATTAACTGACCAAACAGTCACCAAAGGTCGCCTCCTCGCCGCTCACCGGAGACCGGCAGGGACCCTGCGACCTGCGGGCCCCGGATTTCAACGGAGAGATCACCCATGTCCACCACGACACCATCGGCGACGCCGATCACCCGCGAGGAGCGCAAAGTCCTCGCCGGCACCCTCGTCGGCACCACCATCGAGTGGTACGACTTCTTCATCTACGCGCAGGCCGCGGGCCTCATCCTCTCGGTGCAGTACTTCGGTCCGCTCGCCGCCGACAATCCGGCGCTCGGCCAGATCATGGCGTGGGCGTCCCTGGGGATCTCGTTCCTCTTCCGCCCGCTCGGCGCGATCATCGCCGGCCACCTCGGTGACCGGATCGGACGCAAGCGGATGCTCGTCCTCACACTCATCCTCATGGGCGCGGCGACCTCGCTCATCGGTCTGCTGCCGACGTACGCGGCGATCGGCGTCGCCGCCCCCATCCTGCTCACCCTCCTGCGGATCCTCCAGGGATTCTCCGCCGGCGGCGAATGGGGCGGGGCGGCGCTGCTCTCCGTCGAGCACGCCCCCGATGCCAAGCGCGGCATCTTCGGGGCCTACCCGCAGATCGGCGTGCCCGTGGGCATGATCCTCGCGACCGGCGTCATCTGGATCCTCACCACGGTCCTCACGCCCGAGCAGTTCGCGAGCTTCGGCTGGCGGATCCCGTTCCTCTTCTCCGTCGTCCTCGTCCTCGTCGGCTACTACATCCGCAAACAGGTCGAGGAGAGCCCCGTCTTCGCCGAACTCGCCGAGCGCCGCGCCGAATCCTCGGCCCCGCTGGGCACCCTGTTCAGGAAGAACACGAAGGAGGTCGTGCTCTCGGCGATCATCTTCATCGGCAACAACGCCGTGGGCTACATGATCATCGCGTTCTTCGCCGCCTACGCCTCACGCCCCATCGCCGAGGGCGGCACCGTCGGCCTCGACCGCGCGCCGGTGCTGCTGGCGACGACGCTCGCGAGCTTCGGCTGGCTGATCTTCACGATGTGGGGCGGGGCGCTGTCGGACCGGCTCGGGCGCGTGCGCACCTTCCAGATCGGCTACATCCTCCTCATCCTCTGGCTCATCCCGACGTTCCTCATGATCGACGCTGCGAACATCTGGATGTACGGCATCGGCATCTTCGTCCTCACCGTCGGCATGGGTCTGAGCTACGGCCCGATGTCGGCGATGTACGCGGAGATGTTCCCGCCCCAGGTGAGGTACTCGGGCGTGTCGATCGGCTACGCGCTCGGCGCGATCCTCGGCGGCGCGTTCGCCCCGACCATCGCAGAGACCCTGCTCGCGCGGACCGGCAACTCCCTGTCGATCGCGATCTACCTCACCATCGTCTGCGTCATCTCGCTCATCGGCGTCAGCCTCGTCAAGGAGACGAAGGGCACCCCGCTGCGCGTGCCCAAGCACCACTGACGCGGGATCGTCCACAGCGGGATCCTCGCCCACAGCGTGATCTGCGCCGAGGCGGCCGACCGTAGCCGTGCCACCTCAGCACCCGGCCCGATCCGCGATTCGATCCCGTGCGTCTAGGGTGGAGAGACACGTCAGTGACGATCACCGAGGAGGCGCCCATGACCGAGCCCACCCGCACCCGGCTCGACTATCCCGACATCGAAGCGGCCGCCGAGCGGATCACCGGTCGCGTGCGCGCGGTGTCCGTGGCCGCCGCGCAGCACGGCCGTCGCCCCGAGGCCGAGACCGACACCGGGGCGACGTGGGTGGCGCTGCCGACCGCCGACCCCGCGGCCGCCGGGCTCTACTTCGCGCTCGAGTTCATGCAGTACACGGGGACCTTCAAGGCCCGCGGTGCGCAGAACTTCATCCGTGCCCACCTCGACGATGGCTCGTTCCCCGCCGCCGGGGTGACGATCGCCTCCGGTGGGAACGCCGGCCTCGCGTGCGCGTGGGCCGCCCGGGAGGCCGGGGTGCGGGCGACCGTCTTCGTGCCCGAGACCGCCCCGGCCGTCAAGGTCGACCGGCTGCGGTCCTACGGCGCCGATGTCCGGCTCGTCGGATCGGAGTACGCCGAGGCGGCCGCGGCCTGCGCGGAGTTCGCTGAGTCGTCGGGAGCGCTGGCGTCCCATGCGTACGACGATCCGCTCATCGCCGCGGGCGCCGGCACGGTGTTCACGGAGATCCTCGCCCAGGTGCCCGATCTCGACACCGTCGTCGTCTCGGTCGGCGGGGGCGGACTCTTCGCCGGGGTCGCGACGGCGGCGACGTTCCACGGGGTGCGCACGGTTGCGGTCGAACCGCAGGGGTCGCGCGCCTTCAATGCCGCGCTCGAGGCCGGTGCTCCCGTCGACGTCACCGTCGATTCCGTCGCCGCCGATTCCCTCGGCGCACGGTGCGCGACGCCGCTCGCACTCGCGGCGGCGCAGACCGACCTCGTCACCTCGGTGCTCGTCAGCGATCCGGACATCATCGCGGCCCGCCGTCATCTGTGGGCCGAGCACCGACTCGTCGTCGAGCACGCGGCGGCGACCGCGCTCGCCGGGGTCCACAGCTCGGGCGGGTACACGCCGGAACCCGGCGAGAAGGTCGCGGTCGTCCTCTGCGGAGCGAACACCGGCCTCGGCGATCTCACCTAGGGTCGAAGACCCGCGCCCGACGCAGATAACCGGCGAGGTCATCGGTGAGGTCGAGGGCGTCGAGTTCGGCGTTGGTGAACCAGCGGGCGTCGGCGGCGTCGTCACCGGCCTGAAGAACGCCGCCGATGACGGTGGCCGCGAAGTCGTGGACGTCGTATTCGCGGCCGTCTGCCGCGGGGATCGTCAGCGACCAGAGCTCGCGGTCGACGCGCACGTCGAGACCGGTCTCTTCGCGCGCTTCCCGGGCGGCCGCCTCGGCGAAGGTCTCCCCGGCCTCGCACTTGCCGCCGGGCACCGACCATTTTCCGCGGCCGGGATCCCGGCCGCGCTGGACGAGCAGCACACGAGCATGCTCGTCGACGATGACGACGCTGGCCGCGCGAATGGTCTCCACGGGTGCCGGGGTGCGGCTACTGCCGGTCCTTCGCGCGGAATGCGCCCTTGAGGAAGGCGTAGACGACGGTCGCGACCGCGACGACGATGAGGGCTTTGACGAGGAACCAGGCGATCGAGAACACGGCATTGACGAGCCACCAGGCAATGATGATCGCGAGAACCGCGCCGACGACGCTCCAGACTGTGCTCATCTTCATGAGTCCAGCCTAGGTCGCCGCGGCAGCCGGCCGCAATGCGCTGCGGGGTGACCCGCCCCGAGGTGACCCACCCCGGGGCGGACGTCAGTCACTCCTCTGCCGGCAGCCCCTCCTTGCGGCGCTCATCCTGCGAACCCGAGTCGTCGACGTCGCCGTCCGTCTCGGCGAAGACCTCGTCGCGCAGATCCTGGCGGTGCTGCTCCTGCTCGAAGCGCTCTTCGCGGAGTTCGTCGTTGTTTTTGTGGTGTCCCATGGCGTCCTCACTTCCCTTGCGTGTCGGGCTGAGCATGCCCGTGCCCACAGTCTGCCCGTCCGCGGCCGGCTTGGCCAGACCCCTTGTCGGATCGCCGCGGGTCGTGCCGAGAGGTGAGCCGCGTCGTCAGGCAGGGAGCGTCGTCACACTCGCGCCCGCACCGTTCGCGCCGACCAGCGTCCGTCGGCGTGCCCGACCGCGATCGGGTGCTCGAACGCCGTCGAGACCGCCTCGGTGGTGAGCACCGCGTCGATCGGTCCAGCGGCCGTGAGCCTGCCGCGGGAGATGAGCACGGCGTGCGAGGTCGTCTCGGGGATCTCCTCAAGATGATGGGTGACGAGCAGCGTGGTGAGCTCCGGCGAGGTCACCGACAGGGCATCGATCGTCTCGAGCAGCTGCTCGCGGGCGGCGACATCGAGTCCGGTGGTCGGCTCGTCGAAGAGGAGGAGCTCGGGGTCGGCGATGAGCGCCCGGGCGACGAGAGCGCGACCCCGCTCCCCCTGGGACAGCACCTGCCACCCGGCGTCGGCACGGGAGGTCAGCCCCACCTCGGCGAGCATCGCAGCGGCGCGCGCGAGGTCGGAGGCGGTCGGCTCCCAGCGCAGAGGTCGCTCGATCGTCCCGGTCAGACCGGTGAGGACGACGTCGCGGACGGGCAGGTTCGACCGCAGCGGATGGCGCGGATTGACGTGGCCGATGTGCCGGCGCAGGGCCGCGAGCTCGACCCGGCCCATCCGCTGCCCGAGGACGTCGACGGTCCCCGAGGTCGGGAACACCTGGGCGCCGGCGAACGAGAGGATCGTCGACTTCCCTGCCCCGTTCGGCCCGAGCAGCACCCAGTGCTCGCCGCGCTCGATCCGCAGGTCGATGCCGTGGAGGATCTTCGTCGCCCCGCGCCGGAACGTCACTGCGCGCAGATCGAGGACTGCTTCGGCCACGGCGCCGCCTTTCATCGTCCGGTCACGGTCGGTTCGAGTCTAGGACCGACGATCGCCGAGGCGGTCGACCGTTTCCGCGATCGTGTTCCGCATCGTGGATGGAAGGCTCGGCGGGCGGCACCGACCCCGCCCGCGACCTTACGGTCCGGGGAGGTACCCAGCCCGCATCGCCTCGAGCACCGCGCGCGTCCGATCCTGCGTGCCGAGCTTCGCGAACGCGCGCACGAGATGGGTCTTCACCGTCGCCTCGGTGATGTGGAGGCGCCTGCCGATCTCGGCATTGCTCAATCCCTCGCCGACCCCGCCGAGGACCTCGATCTCCCGCGGTGACAGCGCCGGCCCGGACGGCGCGCGCAGATGGTTCATCAGGGTCGTCGCCATCCGCGGCGCGAGCACCGTCTCCCCGCGCGCGGCAGCCCGCACCGCACGCACGATCTGGTCGGCACCGCTGTCCTTGAGGAGATAGCCGACCGCACCGGCCTCGACCGCGCGGACGATGTCGGCGTCCTCGTCGTACGTGGTGAGGACGACGACCTTCGTCGCCGGATGCGCCGAGGTGATCGCCGCGGTCGCCGCGGCCCCGTCGAGGCGGGGCATCCGCAGATCCATGAGCACGACGTCGGGGCTCAGGCGCGCCACCGCGGCGAGGCATTCCTGCCCGTCACCCGCCTCGGCGACGACGTCGATGCCGTCCTTCGCGGCCAGCAGCGCGACGAGGCCGCTGCGCACGACCGGATGATCGTCGGCGAGGATCACTCGCACATCAGGCATGTCCGTCCTCACTTCCGGTGCGCGCGACCGTGATGTCGAGGCGGGTGCCCTGCCCGGGCCGGGAGGCGATGGCGAGGTCCGCGCCGATCTCGGCGGCGCGCTGCCGCATCGAGGGCAGTCCGAAGTGGCCGTGTCCGTCGGTCGCGCCCCGGTCGGCGGCGGGATCGAAGCCGATGCCGTCGTCGCTGACGCTCAGGCGCGCTGTGTCCTCATCAGCGGTGAAGGTCACCGTCACCGAGGCGGCCTCGGCGTGCTTGAGGACGTTCGCCAGTGCCTCCTGGAGGCCGCGGAGGACCATGATCTTCTCATTGACGTCGAGTCCGGTCGCGGACTGGTCGATGACGGCCCGCACCTCCATCCGGCCGGGGCTCACCGTCTGCGCTCGGGCACATGTGCGCTCGAGCGCCCCGAGGAACGCGGAGTCGTCCCACCGCTGCTGGCCGGACTGGACGAGCGCTCGGGCCTCGCCGAGGTTGTCGTGGGCGACCCGACGGATCGCGCGCAGGGTTGCCTCCGCCTCGGCGGGCCGGCGCACCTGGTCGAGTCCGGCTTCGGAGAGGAGGACGATCGAGGTGAAGCCCTGCGCGAGGGTGTCGTGGATGTCGCGGGCGACCCTCTCCCGCTCCGCCGCCGCCCCGGCGAGGTGATGGGCGCGGGCGAGCTCGTCCTGGGTGCGCCGCAGCGTCCGCAGCAGCTCGGCACGGTCCTCGCTCTGCCTGATGATCCGATCGATCCACAGCCCCATGGCGAAGCTCGCCGCGCACGGGACCACCACTTGGAGGAAGACATCGACGGGATCGAGACCTCCGGTGCGGATGCCGATCCCCGCGGTGAGTCCCGCGGCGAGGACGATGAAGGCGATGACCACTTCGCGCAGTCCGCCGGAGAACATCCAGATGTGGCCGAGGGCGAAGAAGTACATGAAGGCGCCGTAGGGAGTCAGCATCGTGGCGACGACGAAGCAGACGATGACGATGAGGACATAGGCGCGCCCGCGGTTCGGCGGCGGCCAGTCGGGAATGACGAGCACCGAGTAGGCGACGACGATGACGGCCAAGGGGGCGAGCGCCAGCAGCGCCTCAGGCCAGGGGATGACGACGGCGTAGAAGACCGCGGTGCCCGCGAAGCAGAGATAGAACGCCAGGTGCCACCAGCGCGCAGAGGTCTCGACGACCGAGGCACCGCCCACGGCGTGCAGGTCGGCCCGCGCCGGGAGATCCTCTGCGCTGTCCATACCACTGAGCTTATGAGCCATTCTGCTTCCATTTGAAGGTTTTCATCGCGAGGATCAGTCCGAGCACGAACCACGCGGCGATGATGCCGACGCCCAGCCACGGGTCGGCGGTCTTCATCTCCGGGGCGTCGAACGCCCACTCGGGCAGGAACGCGTATTGGAGTCCCACGGCCGTCCATCGCAGCGGGAAGACCGCGGAGATGCCGAGCAGCCAGTCCGGCAGGAGGCTCGGCAGCATGTAGACGCCGGAGATGAATGAGAGCACCATCGTCGGGACGACGGCGAGGGTGGCACCGGCCTGCTCGGTTCTTGCGACCGAGGCGAGAGCGATCCCGAGCACGGCCCCGGCCGCCGTCGACAGCAGCATGACGCCGACGATGACGGCCCAGCGCAGCGGGTCCGTCGGCAGTGACGCATCGAAGACGAGCGTGGCGACGAGCAGGAGGAGGATGCTCTGGATGATGACGAGGATGAGGGTCATGCCGATCTTGCCGAGGAAGTAGCTGACCTCCGGCAGCGGGGTGGCCGAGAGCCGGCGGATGGTGCCGTTGAAGCGGTCGACGGCGACGTAGCCCGTGAGGTTCTGGAAGCCGCTGAGCGCGGCGCCGACGGCGAGGAGTCCGGGCAGGTAGGTCTGGGCCACGGACAGAGTCTGTCCGTCGGGGCCGGGCAGCGGCGGCATATCGTCGAAGATCGCGCCGAAGAGGAGCATGAGCAGGGCGGGGAAGAAGAGGACGAGGAAGAGGGAGAGATAGTCCTGAGCGAGGACGGCGATCTCGATCTTCGTCCGCTGCCAGCCGAGCGCGAACACCGGCGGACGCCACTGGGGACTGATCGTGGTCGCGGACGGTCGGTCCACCTCGGCGGTGTGCTGTCGGTTCATCGTCGGCTCCTTGCCTCGGTGGTCGGGGAATCTGCCGTCTCGGGTGATCGATCGGTCGGTGCCGCCGAGGCGGTGCCGGCAGTGCCGCTCGCAGGGCTGTCGACACCGTCAGCAGTGCCGTCATCGGCGCCGCCGATGAGCTCGACGTAGACGTCTTCGAGGCTCGGCCGCACCACCCGCAGACCGGGGATCTCCGCCGTGTTCGGCGAGGTCAGCGACGCGACGAGGGCCGTCGGGGTCGCTGTGCGCTCGACGCGGTCGGCGCCGGTCTCGTCGACCCAGTGCACGCGGGGCATGCGCGCGAGCGGTCCGCCGATGTCCTCAGGAGCTCCCTCATCGATGAGCACTCCGTGGTTGATGATCCCGATGCGGTCGGCGAGCGCCTCCGCCTCGTCGAGGTAGTGCGTCGTGAGCACGATCGTCGTGCCGTCGCCGTGGAGTCTGCGGATGAGGTCCCAGAACTGCCGTCTCGAGACCGGATCGAATCCGGTCGTCGGCTCATCGAGGAAGAGGATCTCCGGGCGACCGACGAGCCCCAGAGCGACGTCGAGGCGGCGGCGCTGCCCACCGGAGAGACGGGAGACCTTGTCGTTCGCCTTCTCGGTCAGGCCGACGGCGGCGATGAGCTCGTCGACATCGGCCGGATGCGGGTAGATGTGCGCGAGCTGGCGCATCGTCTGGGCCACGGTGAAGTGGGAGCCGTCGGTGGCCTCCTGGAGGACGACGCCGATGCGGGACCGGAACGCGGCGGGAGCGCCGTAGGGGACGAATCCGAGGACGGAGATCTCCCCGGACGTCGGCTTCAGGGCCCCGTCGAGCATGTTGACCGTCGTCGACTTCCCTGCCCCATTGGGTCCGAGGAGGCAGTAGCACTCGCCGACGCCGATCGTGAGGTCGATCCCGTCGACGGCGTTGAACGGGTCCTGCTTGGGTCGCCGGTAGGTCCGGACGAGGTCTCGGGCGGTGATTGCGTGAGCCATGGTTCCATCCTCGGCGCACCGCGATCCGTCCGAAACGCCCGAGCAGTGGACGACCGCTGTCCCCCGATCGGTGGACACGAGCGGTCACGACCGCGCCGAGGCGGCTCGCCCTCCCGCTGTCAGTGCAGGTGAGACGCTCAGTGCAGGTGGGGCCGGTAGATGAGCTCCTGGGTGCGTCCGTCGAGGGTGCGGCAGTAGAGGAGTTCGAGGTCGAAGTCCTCGGCGCCGTCGAAGATCGGTTCGGTTCCGGTGCGGCCGGTCAGGGCGGGGAAGATCGTCACCTGCAGGCGGTCGACGAGCCCGGCGTCCATGAGTGCGCGGTTCATCGCGAGGCTGCCGTGTGAGCGCAGCGGCACATCGGAGCTCTCCTTGAGCCGGGTGACGACCTCGACGGCATCGCCGCGCACGAGGGTTGCGTCGGGCCAGTCGAGCGGTTCGCTCAGCGTGTTCGAGATGACCGTGGTCGGGAGGTTGCGCATCTCGGTCACCCACGGGTCGAAGACCTCGGAGTCCTCGCCGGCCGCGGCGATCATCGCGGCGAACGCCCGGTACGTGTTCGCCCCGAGGACGAGCCGCTGGTCACCGGAGTACTCGCCGAGGCGCTCCTCGAGGAGTTCGGGACCCTGCTTGCCCCAGTAGCCGCCCCAGTCGGATTCCTCGGAGACGGTGGCGCGTGAGTTGAGGCTGCTGAACACGTCGAACGTGTAGGTGGCGGTCATGGTGGTCCTCCCAATGCAGCGGTGCATGTGGTTGTCGAGTGGTTCGAGACTAGCCCTCGAACCGCCTCGGCGATAGGGGTGCGGGGCAGCACGACGAGCACTGTCCGCTCTGCCGTCGCCGAGGTTCCACATCATGGATTTTCCGTGGTGGGACCACCTCGGCGCGCGATAATCGGATCATGGTCACTGGCGTGGATCCCGAGGACATCGGGCGGATGAAGATGCGGGGGAAGATCCTGCGCCGGTCCGCTTCGTTCAACGTCGCCCATGCCGTCGATGACCTCGAGCCGGGCACCGGCGCGCAGAGCATCCAGCGGGCGCTCTCGCTCCTGGGACTCGTCGGTCTGCTGGCCAGCGACGGGAAGACCGGGGCGAGCCTGTCGGAGATCGCCTCGATCAGCGGGCGGCCGAAGGCGAGCGTCCACCGGATGCTCCAGGCGCTCATCGCGATGGGCTATGTCGAGCGCCTCGATGAGGGCGGGTACCGCCTCGGCGTGCAGTCGCAGATCCTCGGGCAGCTCGCGCAGAAGTCCGTCGATCCCCTCGTCATCGAGTCCGAGTCGAGTCTGCTCAGGCTCGCCGAGATCACCCAGGACACCGCGTTCCTCACCCTGCGCACCGGCAGCTATTCGATCTGCGCGCGGCGCGAGGAGGGCTTCGGGGAGATCTTCAACAACGCCCTCGCCGTCGGCGACCGGCATCCGCTGGGCATCGGAGCCGGCAGTCTCGCGATCATGGCGGAGCTTCCCGGCGCCGAGGTGGACGCCCTGTTCGCGGCGAACGAGCAGATCCTCGCGCAGCGCTATCCGAAGGTCCGCATCGACCAGCTCCGCGACATCATCGACCAGGCCCGCATCGACGGCTTCGTCCACAACCCTGGACTGTTCGCGCAGGGGTCGTGGGCGGTGGGAGTCGCACTCAAGGTTCGCGGGGAGCGCCCGCGCGCCGCCCTGTCGATCGCCTCGATCGCCGATCGCGTCACCGGTCAGCGGGTCGAGCACCTCGTCGCCCTGCTCCGCCGGGAGGCGAAGATCATCGCCGAGGCGCTCGCCGCCGACGCGGAACCGGGGAGCTCGTCCTCGTCCGCCGAGACGGACAGTTAGCGCCGAGACCGACGGTCAGAAGTGTCAGTCTCGGCGCTAAGTGGCGGTCTCGGTGCGGACTTCAGAGCAGAGCGAGGTCCTTGAGCTTGGTTTCGACCTCGGGGTTGGTCGGCTCGACCTGGTGGGAGCCGTCGGGGTAGACGACGACCGGGATGTTCGTCCGACCCGAGATCGCCTTCGCGTCGTCGGCCCGCTCGGGCTCCGCGACGAGATCGACGTAATCGAAGTCGATGCCGAGCTCGGTCAGCTGCTTCTTCGTGCGCCGGCAGTCGCCGCACCATTCCGCTCCGTACATCGTGATCGTGTTCTCAGCCATGCTCGACCTTTCGTGTGAGGCGCTCCCGCCGGAGTCGACCGGCGCATTCATGCGAACCGCAGCCGCGGCCTGACTATTCCGCCCGCCGGACCCGACGCACCGCGACCCACCCCGTCCCACCCCTCACCGGAGGACGACGGTGCGCTTTCCGTTGAGGAACACCCGGCCCTCGCAGTGCCAGCGCACAGCGTTCGAGAGTGCCTTGCATTCGGTGTCCCGGCCGGCTGCGACGAGATCCTGCGGACCGAAGGCGTGGTCGACCTCGGTGACGGCTTGGGCGATGATCGGCCCCTCATCCAACTCGCTGTTGACGAAGTGGGCGGTCGCGCCCACGGTCTTCACTCCCCGCTCGTACGCCTGGTGGTAGGGCTTCGCCCCCTTGAACGAGGGGAGGAACGAGTGGTGGATGTTGATCGCCCGCCCCGTGAGCTCACGGGCCAGATCGTCGGAGAGGACCTGCATGTACCGGGCGAGGACGACGAGGTCGATCTCAAACCGGTCGACGAGGTCGAGCAGCTTGGCCTCGGCCTCCGGTTTCGTCTCCGCGGTCACGGGGATCCGGAAGAACGGCACGTGATGCCATTCGACGAGCTCCCGATGGTCGGGATGGTTCGACACGACCGCGGCGATCTCGACGGGCAGCTCCCCGATCCGGGCGCGGAAGAGGAGGTCGTTGAGGCAGTGCTCGAACTTCGAGACCATGATGAGGACTCGGCGCTTCTCCCCCTTCGGCCAGAGGTTCCACGAGGCATCGAGGTCCCCGGCCACCGCCTCGATCTCACTGCGCAGATCCTCGAGCGCCTCAGTCTCGAGCTCGAACTCGACGCGGAGGAAGAACCGCCTGCTCAGCGCGTCGTCGAACTGCTTGAGCTCCCTGATGTCACCGCCGTGTTCGAGCAGCGCCCCGGTGAGTGAGTGGACGATTCCCCGACGCTCATCGCATTCGAGGGAGAGGACGTATTCCGGCATGCTCAGCCCTTCCGATCGTGGTTAGAAGCCCCGGTGAACTCGGCCATCCCGTCGAGCAGCCACCGCACCATGAAGTCGGCGAAGCTCGAGCGCGGCAGCACGCGGAACTCCTCCTCCCCCGACCGGTGGAGGAGGACGGGCACCGGCCCGAGCTGCGTGACGATCGCCGTCCCGACAGGAAACGCCCGCGGGTGGAGGTCGGCGCGGCAGCTCTTCTCGAGCACGGTCCGGGCCCGTGGCCCCGTGAGCTCGAGGATCGTCCGGTTGGCCGAGAGCTCGACGACCTGCCCGGGCAGTCCCTCGAGCGCGGCCTCGGCGGCGTCGGTCTCCCCCGGGCGCTGCGTGGCCGCGACGTCGACGGTGAGGAATTCGTCGGGGCTCAGCCACAGCGTGTGCCGCCCGGCCGCGTCCCCGGTCACCTCCCCGACCGCCTCAGGCAGAGTGATCCCCAGCGCGGATTCGATCGCCCGCGCCGAGGCGGTCCCCGGCACTGCGCGCACGCCGATCTGGACGGCGAAGGGACGTTCCCGCAACCCCACCTCGGCGGTGCTCGCCTCAGCCATCGCCTCGGCGAGGTGGGCGGCCGGGGACACCCGCAGGTCTTCGAGGACGGTGTCGGTGGTCTCAGCCATCGCGCCGGTCTCCTTCCGGATCGTAGAACACAGGTGAGGTGATCTCGACGTCGATGACCGTGTCACCGAGCGGTGATCGGACGATCTCGCCGAGGCGGTTCCGACCGTTCTCCACGAGCGCGAGCCCGAACGGCCTGTCCAGAGCCGGGGACAGATATGACGAGGTGACGTGCCCGATCATCGGCACCGGTCCCTCCTCCGGGGTGATCGGGGTGTCCGCGGCGACGAGCTGCGCGCCCTCGATCAGCCGTGTCGTCCCGTCGACGGGGAGCACCCCGACGAGGTGCTTGCGGTCCTCCCGCGCGGTGTCGACGCGGGTGTACGAGCGCTTGCCGATGAAGTCCTTGACCTTCGAGACGATCCACTCCATCCCGGCGTCGGCCGGGGTGACCGTCCCGTCGGTGTCCTGCCCGACGATGATGAACCCCTTCTCCGCGCGCAGCACGTGCATCGTCTCCGTGCCGTACGGGGTGATGTCGAACTCGGCTCCCGCCTCGGCGACCATCTCCCACACTGCCAGCCCGTAGAAGGCTTCGACGTTGATCTCGAACGCGAGCTCACCGGAGAACGAGATCCGGCAGATCCGCGCCGGGATCCCGTTCGCCAGCGTCGTGTGCCGGAACTCCATGAAGCCGAACGCCTCATTGGACACGTCGAGGTCGAGGGCGACCCGGGCGATGACCTCCCGCGACTTCGGCCCGGCGACGGCGACGGTCGCCCATTCCTCCGTCACCGAGGTGAAGACGACGTCGAGCTCGGGCCATTCCGTCTGGTGCCATTCCTCGAGCCAGTCGAGGACCTTCGCGGCCCCGCCGGTCGTCGTCGTCATGTAGTACCGGTCCTCGGCCACGCGCAGGGTCACGCCGTCGTCGAAGATCATCCCGTCCGGGGTGCACATGAGTCCGTAGCGGGCCTTGCCGACCCCGAGCTTGGCGAACCCGTTCGTGTAGATCCGCCCGAGGAACCGCCCGGCATCGGTGCCGCGGATCTCGATCTTGCCGAGCGTCGACGCGTCCTGGAACCCGACGGACTCCCGCACCGCCCGGCATTCGCGCAGCACCGCGGCGTCCATGTCCTCGCCCGGCTGCGGGTAGTACCACGGCCGCTTCCACTGCCCGACGTCCTCGAACTCCGCCCCGTGGGCGACGTGCCACGGATGGATCGAGGTCACCCGGGCGGGATCGAAGAGCTCCCCCTTGCGCCGCCCGGCCAGCGCCGCGAACGCGACCGGGGTGAAGGGCGCGCGGAACGTCGTGTGGCCGACCTCGCCGAGGTTGTCCTCCCCGAGCACCGAGGCGATCGTCCCGATCGTGTTGACCGCCGAGGTCTTGCCCTGGTCGTTGGCCGTGGAGATCGACGTGTAGCGCTTGATGTGCTCGACCGAGCGCATGCCCGCGTGCATCGCCCGGAGGATGTCGGCGACGCTCTGATCGCGCTGGAAGTCGACGAAGTGCGTGGTCAGCGCGCCGGGATCATCCTCGGCCGAAGTCACCGCCCACAGGGGTCGATGAGGTCCGGGGGTCGTGTCGGGCGTGTCGGGGCGCGGGATGGTCAGCTCCGCGTCGAAGCCGGTGGCCGCCGCTGCGGCATGGCCTGCCTCCGCGCCCTGCCGCAGCGCCGAGGCGAGCGCATAGTCCCCGGTCATCGCCCCGACCGTGGCCTGGTCGCGGACGGGGGCGGTGGGCACGAAGGCGGCGATGTCGGCATCCCAGGCGATCGGTCCGCGCCGCTGACCGTGGAGGTGGATGACCGGCGAGTGGCCGCCGGAGACGGCGAGGAGGTCGACGGCGATGTCCTCGCCGCCGGGTGCGGCGACCGCGTCGTCATCGAGTGCGGACACGGTGATCCCCGAGATCCGTCCGGCCGGGCCCTCGCCCGCCGTCCCGGTGACCGCGGCGCCGAGGATGAGGCGCACACCGGTGTCGACGGCGACCTGGGAGGCCCGCGCCGAGGCGGTGGCGCGGGAGTCGATGACCGCGACGACCTCGACTCCGACGGCGGCGAGGTCACCGACGAGGTCGTAGGCGGAGTCGTTCGTCGTCGCGATCGCCACCCGCTGCCCGGCGACGACACCGTAACGACCGAGGTAGGTCCGCACGGCGGAGGCGAACATGATGCCGGGACGATCGTTGTCGGCGAAGACGATGGGACGTTCGTGCGCTCCGGTCGCGAGCACGACCTGACCGGCCCGGATGTGCCACACGCGCTGCCGGGGTCCCGCCTCGGCGCCGGTGCGGTCCTCGAGAGCGACGAAGTAGTTCGAGTCGTAGCTGCCGAAGACGGTCGTGCGGGGAACGTACGTGAACTCCTCGGCGGCGGTCGCCTCGGCGAGGGTCGAGGTGACCCACTCCGGGGCCGGCACCCCGTCGATGACCTCCGCGGGAGCGGCGAGGAGCGCCCCGCCGGGGACGGGTTCGTCGTCGAGGAGGAGGACGCGGGCCCCTGACTTCGCGGCCTCCCGGGCGGCGGCGAGCCCGGCGGGACCGGCACCGACGACAAGGACGTCGGTGTGGGTGTGCGTGTGCTCGTAGACGGCGTCGTCGCGGCCGGGGTCGAGGATGCCGAGCCCGGAGAGGTAGTCGGCCTCCATGCCCTCGCGGATGAGGACGCGGGTCGCCGGGAGCATCGATTCGGCCACCTCGGCGTCGTCGGGGGCGTGGACGCGGACGAGGGCGTTGGGCTCCTCGACCCCGGCGCCCAGGATTCCCCGAGGCCGGTCGAGGTACGTCGAGTTCCCGCAGTCGAGGCGGCCGGCGGCGATGAGGGCACTGGCGATCGTGTCCCCGGCGAACCCGGTATAGGTCCGACCGTCGACGCGGAAGGTCAGCGGCCGGGTGCGGTCGATGCCGGTCGCGTGCGGCAGGCGCTCGCGCTGCGCGGTCGCGGTGGTCGCGGGGTCCGAGCCGGTGCGGGTCTCGGTGTGGGAGTCCGCGTGAGAGTCGGTGTGCGTCGAGGTCATCGCTTCAGGCCTCCTTCGAATTCGGCGGGCCGCGGCTGTCCCATCGGGTAGACGGCGGCGAAGTCATAGGTCACGGTGTCGCGGACCGCGTTGAACCACTTCCTGCAGCCGAGGCTGTGGCACCAGCGTTCGGCGAAGAGTCCGCGGTCGTTGTCGCGATAGAAGAGGTATTCGGCCCATTCGCGGTCGGTGAGCGCGTACGGATCCTCCGGGTAGGGCACGTGCGCCTGACCTCCGTAGGCGAATTCGGATTCGTCGCGGGCCCCGCAGTTCGGGCAGGTGATGAGCAGCATGGCAGTCCCTCTCCCTCAGTGGGCCACGGCGGCGGCGCCGTGTTCGTCGATGAGATGGCCGGTCTCGAACCGCTCGAGTGCGAACGGAGCGTTGAGCGCGTGCGGTTCGTCGTTGGCGATCGTATGGGCGAACGTGAAGCCCGCTCCTGGGGTGCCCTTGAACCCGCCGGTCCCCCATCCGCAGTTGACGTAGAGGCCGTCGACCTCTGTCTTCGACACGATCGGGGACGCGTCGAGGGTGACGTCGACGATGCCGCCCCACGTCCGCAGGACATGCGCGCGGGCGAAGATCGGGAAGAGCTCGACGGCGGCGGCGAGCTGCTCCTCGATGATGTGGAAGCCGCCGCGCTGCCCGTAGCCGTTGTACGAGTCGACGCCGGCGCCCATGACGAGTTCGCCCTTGTGGGCCTGGGAGACGTAGACGTGGACGTGGTTGGACATGACGACCGTCGGGTGGACGGGTTCGAAGAGCTCGGAGACGAGCGCCTGCAGCGGGTGGGATTGGATGGGCACCCGGATGCCGGCCATGGCGGCGACCACCGAGGTGTGACCGGCGACGGCGATCGCGACCTTCTCCGTGGCGATCCGCCCGAGGTTCGTCTCGACCCCGATGACCTGGTCGCCGTCGCGGTAGACGTCGGTGACCTCGCAGTTCTGGATGATGTCGACGCCCATCGCGTCGGCCTTGCGGGCGAACGCCCAGGCGACGTGGTCGTGCTTGGCGATGCCCGCCCGCGGCTGGTACGTCGCCCCCATGACGGGGTAGCGCAGGTCGTCGCCGATGTTGATGATCGGGCAGACCTCCTTGACCTGGCTCGGGTCGAGCCATTCCGCGTCGATGCCGTTGAGGACGTTGGCGCCGACGCGGCGCTGCGACTCCCGGACGTCGCCGAGGGTGTGGGCGAGGTTGAGGACGCCGCGCTGGGAGAAGAGGAAGTCGTAGTCGAGCTCCTCGGGCAGCTGCTCCCAGAGGCGGAGCGAGTGCTCGTAGATCGCCGCGGACTCGTCCCACAGGTAGTTCGAGCGGATGATCGTCGTGTTCCGGGCCATGTTGCCCCCGGCCAGCCACCCGCGCTCGAGGATCGCGATGTTCGTCATCCCGTGGTTCTTCGCGAGGTAGTACGCGGTCGCGAGTCCGTGTCCCCCGCCGCCGACGATGACGGCGTCGTAGGAGGCCTTGGGCTCGGGATTGCGCCACAGGAAGTCGGGGTGTTCGGGCAGGTGGTCGGCCATCAGCGTGCTCCGATCGGGGTGAGGTGCGGGTAGAGCGGGTGGTCGGCGGCGAGGCGGGAGACCCGGGCGCCGAGGTCGTCGATCGTCTCCTGGCTCGGTCCGTCTTCGTCGGTGCCGGCGGTGAGGACCTCGGCGATGATGTCGGCCACCTCGGCGAAGGCTTGCGACCCGAAGCCGCGGCTGGCGAGCGCGGGCGTGCCGATGCGCAGCCCCGAGGTGACCATGGGCGGACGCGGATCGTTCGGCACGGCGTTGCGGTTGACCGTGATCCCGATCCGCGCGAGGAGATCCTCGGCCTGCGCCCCGTCGAGGACGGAGTCGCGGAGGTCGACGAGGACGAGGTGGACGTCGGTGCCGCCGGTGACGATGGTGATGCCGCGCTCTGCCACGTCATCCTCGCCGAGGCGGCGGGCGAGTTCGGCGGCGCCGGCGAGGGTCCGGCGCTGCTTGTCGGCGAACTCCTCGGTCGCGGCCAGACCGAAGGCCACGGCCTTGCCGGCGATGACATGTTCGAGCGGTCCGCCCTGCTGACCGGGGAAGACGGCCGAATTCACCTTCTTCGCCACCTCGGCGTCATCGGTCAGGATGATGCCGCCGCGGGGACCGCCGAGGGTCTTGTGCGTCGTCGAGGTGACGACGTGGGCGTGCGGCACCGGGGAGGGGTGGAGGCCCGCGGCGACGAGGCCGGCGAAGTGGGCCATGTCGACCATGAGGTAGGCGCCGACCTCGTCGGCGATGCGCCGGAATTCGGCGAAGTCGAGCTGCCGCGAGTACGCCGACCACCCGGCGACGATGAGCTTGGGCTGGTGCTCGCGGGCCAGACGGGCGACCTCGGCCATGTCGACGCGGTGGGTGTCGTCGTCGACGCCGTAGGCGACGATGTCGTAGAGGCGGCCGGAGAAGTTGAGCTTCATCCCGTGGGTGAGGTGGCCGCCGTGGGCGAGGTCGAGGCCGAGGACGGTGTCGCCGGGACGGATGAGGGCGTGCATCACCGAGGCGTTGGCCTGGGCGCCGGAGTGCGGCTGGACGTTCGCGAAGGCCGCCCCGAAGAGGTCCTTGACCCGGGCGATCGCGAGACGCTCGACCTCGTCGACGAATTCGCAGCCGCCGTAGTAGCGGCGGCCCGGGTAGCCTTCGGCGTACTTGTTCGTCAGCACCGAGCCCTGCGCCTCCATGACGGCGGTGGCGGTGTGGTTCTCCGAGGCGATCATCTCCAGGCCTTCGCGCTGACGGCCGAGTTCGGCGTCGATGAAGCCGGTGATCTCCGGGTCGAGCTGCGCGAGCGGAGTGCTCAGCTCCTCGGGGGCGCGACTGGGGAAGTCGGTGGGCAGGGCCGCTGTCGTTCCGGCCCCCGGGGACTGGGGCGTCCCGGACTCGGTCCCAGGCGTTCCAGGCGTCCCGGACTGCGCGTCCGCGGTTCCTGCGAGCTGCTCGGTCATGCGATCTCCCTCGATCGTTAATCGTCAACTAATATATCAGCTGTGTTCCTGTAGTCTAGGCGCAGAATTTCAGCCGTGGCAATGGGTGCGGGAGAACTTTTCCCCGACCTGGCCACCAGACCTGGCCACCCGCCCGGGCCGCACCGACCGGGACGGCTCGACGACGCATGGAGGAGTGGGATGACAACGACGGCGGACACCTCGGCGAGCAGCTCGTCTCTGGCCGACCGCGCGTACGAGGCGCTGCGCCATCGGCTCGTCATGCTCGACATCGCCCCCGGTGACGTCATCAACGAGGCGGCGCTGAGCGCCGAACTCGAGGTCGGGCGCACCCCGATCCGCGAGGCCCTCAAACGCCTCGAGGGCGCCCACCTCGTCGTGTCCTACCCGCGGCGCGGGACGTTCGCGGCCAATGTCGACATCACGGACTTAGCGGCGATCACGGAGATGCGCCAGGCGCTCGAGCCCATTGCCGCCACGCGTGCCGCCCGGAACATCACGCCGGAGCTGCGTGAGGAGTTCGCGGCGACGATCGCCGAACTCGGCGAGCTCAGGGCCGGTCTCGACGCACGCACCCTCATCGAACGCGACCTCGAGGTCCACCGCCTCATCTACCGCGCCGTCGACAACATCCACCTCCAGGAGACGCTCGTGCGCCTCGACGACCTCGCCACTCGGATCTGGTGCCTCGTCCTGCCGAAGATCCCCGACCTGCTCGGCCACATCCGCGAGCACATCTCCCTGCTCGAGGGCATCCTCGCCGGCGATGAACTCGCCGTCAGCACCCTGGCCGGCGAACACGTCCGCGAGTTCGAGGCCACCGTCCGCAAGGCCCTCGCATAGAGGCGCTCACATCCCCGGGGTGAGCACTCCCATCGCCCGATCGAGGTCGTCGGCGATGCCCTCGGCGCCGGTGGCGCGCGCCTGCCGCATCGCGACCGTCAGCGCTGCCCCGCATGCTCGGGCGAGCAACTGCGCCCTCACCTCGGCGACTCCGCGGGAGACGAGAACGGCGGAGAGCGCCTCGGCGAGGATGTCGACCTTCGCCACGAATGCCGCGCGAAGGGACGGGGTGGAATCGACGACCTCGTCGAGGGCATAGCTGTCGGCGCGCCGCGCAGGATCGGCGTAGTGGTCGACGACGCCGGCCAGCGACGCGCGCAGCGAGGTCCACGGCTCCTCGTCGGCGGGACGCTCCATGAGCGCGACGACGATCCCCTCGCCCATCGCCGTCCACTTCCCCGCGAGGACGTCCTCCTTCGACGGGAAGTAGCGGAAGAACGTGCGCCGCGACATCCCCGAGGCGGCGGCGAGGTCGTCGACGGTCGTCGCCTCGTAACCGCGCTCGCGGAACAGTCGGAGGGCGACCGCCATGATGTCCTCCTGGATGAGGAGGCGCTTGCGATCGCGCAGGGAGGGCAGGTCCATGCCAGCATTGTACGCACGGGCCAGTATTGACACTCAGTGTCATTTCTGTCGTAAGGTGTTGTCATCGTCGACGTGAGGACACGCATGGCAAGCGCAGCGCTCTATCAGGATCAGCAGGCGTGGCAGGACCTCCAGGAGTTCCTGCCCGAGCGATTGCGACTCGACGAGACCTCCGCTCCCGATGAGGAGTTCTGGGGGTGGCGGGGGCACTGGATCCATCTTGATCGCTATCGCCGACCCGATGCGAAGGCCCGTGTCATCCTCCACCACGGCGTCGGGACGAACGGCCGCCAGATGTCGCTCATCCTCGGTGCTCCGCTGGCCCGGCAGGGCTATGACGTCGTCGCGCTCGACAATCTCGGCTACGGGATGACGCGGGTCGAGTCCGGGTACACGCCGTCGTATGCCGACTGGGTCGACATGGTCATCGACTTCCTCGCCGCCGAGCAGGCACGGGACCCGAAGCCCACGGTGCTCTACGGCCTGTCGGCCGGCGGGATGCTCGCCTACCATGTCGCCGCGAAGGCCGCGCCGGGCGCGCTGAGGGGCATCGTCGGCATGACCTTCCTCGATCAGCGCCATCAGGAGGTCGTCGATCGGACGGCGCGCAGCCTCATCACCGCCCGTGTCGGCATGCCCTGGGTGCGCCTCATGGCGAGGACTCCACTGAAGAGCCTCCGCTACCCGATGCGTCTGGCGTCGAAGATGTCGGCGCTGGCCAACGACCCGGGCGCGATGAAGGTCTTCCTCGCCGATGCGACCTCGGCGGGCAACGCGATGTGGCTGCGCTTCCTCGCCGACTACGCCACGTACGTCCCGGCCGTCGAGCCCGCGGACTTCGATGCGTGCCCCGTCCTCCTCACCCAGCCCGGCGAGGACCGGTGGACCCCGCGGGATCTGTCGACGCCGGTCGTGTCCCGACTCGATCCGGAGCTGTTCTCCGAGGTCATCCTCGACCGCGCAGGCCACTTCCCGCTCGAGGAGCCCGGACTGCAGCAGCTCGAAGAGGCCGTCGTCGAGTTCGTCGAGCGCGTGCGCATCCCCGCCTGAGCAAGAGCGCCCTGGGATTCTGCGCCAGGTTCATGGCGAAATTCGCGCCGAGATCACCATGGACCTGGCGCACAAACGCCGTGAACCTCCCGCAGAAACACGAGTACCCCGAGTGACGTGATGTCACCCGGGGCCCTCTGACATGTGCCCTACCTGCTCGACACTCTGCCGAAGAGGTTCGCGATTGGGGCGAGGACGAGCGGTCTGGCGGCGAACCATGCGCCGACGACGACGGCCACCGCCACGAGGAACCAGATGACGCCCGCCCAGCCCAGGACGTTCGTCCCGGCGAACATGTAGCCGAGGTTCTGCCGCAGCCCGGTCGTGAAGACCAGGAACACGTGGACGGCGATGAAGAACACGAAGAAGATCATCGTCGGGAAGTGGATCGCCCGCGCCAGCGGTGCCGGGTAGATCTTATTCAGCGTCGTCGCGTTCTTCGGCCACCACTCGCTCATCCGCACACCCGTGATCGCGGCCAGCGGGGCGGCGATGAAGACGACGATGAAGTACATGAGCTGCTGGAGCGAGTTGTAGTTGACCCACGCGTCCTCCATCGGCCATTCCAGGGTCATGTACTGCAGCATCGCCGAGAGGGCATTCGGGAAGACCTCCCAGCTGGTCGGCACGATGCGCGCCCAGTGGCCGGACACGAAGAGGAGGACGACGAAGACGACGCCGTTGAGCAGCCAGAGAACGTCGAGGCTCGTATGCAGCCACAGGTTGATGCTGATCTTCTTCCCGCCGTTCTTCGGCGTGTAGAACGCCGGAGGCTTCTGCTGGTGACGCACCTGCAGACCCGTGCGGATGATGAGCACCATGAAGAAGAAGTTGAGGAAGTGCGTCCACCGCGCCCAGGCCGGGAAACCCGGTTCGACGAAGTCGGGCAGGTGGTATTCGCCCGGGTAGCGCTCGAGGAATCCCGGCACACCGGGCAGAGTCGTGACTCCGCGTGCGGCGAGGATGAGGATGCCTGCGGCGACAATCAGCCCACCGAGTCCGAGCGACCCGAGACCGATCCACTGTCCCAGCGACTTCGACCCGATCATGATCGGGTCGCGCTTGGCGGGTGCGGCGGAGGCGGGCTTGTCGGAGGCAGGCTTCGCCGAGGCGGTCGACTTCGCGGCCGTCGACCCCGCGGTGGACTTCGCCGCTGTTCCCGCCGAGGCGGTCGCTGCGGCCGCCGTCGACCCTGCGGCTGCCGGTTTCGCGCCGGCTCCCGCGGCGGGGGACTTCGCCGCCGGCTTCTCGGCCGGTTTCGTCGCCGGTCCGCCGGTCTTCGGCAGACCGGTCCGTCCCGCGGGCTTGTCGCCCGGCTTGCCGGTGTCGGGGCCGGTGGACTTCGGCAGGCCCGTCCTGGTCTTCGGCAGACCTGTGCGGCCCGCAGGCTTGGCGGGTTCGTCCGCCGCCGCCTCCGTGTCGGCGCCGGCCTTCTCTGCGGCGCTGTCCTTCTCCGCGGTGTCTCCACTCGCCGAGGCGGCAGCGCCGGCAGCCACGGCACCGGCAACGCCAGCGCCGGCGGCTGCGGCAGGGACGTCCGCGGTGCTTGCTGCGTCGGCGGTGTCCGCTGCACCGGTGGCATCGGCCGCTGGTGCGGCCGTCGGCTGCGCATCGGTGGGCGCGGTGGCCTGACCGCTGGTGGTTTGACCACTGGCGCCATGACCAGCGGTGGCCGTTGCCGGGGCGAAGCCCTCGGGCGGCCAGGGGTCGCCGCCGGCGGTGCGCGGCAGACCGCGGCGCAGCGGAACATCGCTGAGCTCCGCGGCGGACGCGCTTGTCGCCCCACCGGCAGCAGGTGCCGCAGCAGCAGCTGTCGAGGCAGCAGGGTCAACACCTGCAGGAGCCTCAGCACCCGCCGAGGAAACGGACGTGGTGTCGTCCGCGGTCACAGTGTCCGCAGGAACAGCGCTCGCGGCGGCAGAGTCAGCAGCCTGGTCACCGGCAACGGGTGCTCCGGACTCAGCGGTCGCGGCAGGAGGCGTTGTGCTCGCCGAGGATCCCTTGACCCCAGCAGGGGCGAGGCCCTCCGGCGGCCATGCGTCCCCACCGGACCGGCGAGGCAGCCCACGGCGCAACGGCACCGATGCGGCGTCTTTTGCGGCGACGCCGGCTCCGGCAACGCCTGCCCCGGCAGCAGCGCCCGCGCCTGCCACAACAGCAGGACCGGTCGCTGCAGTGTCAGTCTCTTCCGCGCCGGAGACTGTCTCGGTCGTTTCCACAGCATCGACACCATCAACGGCAGAAGTTTCGCTGACGCTGGAGGTCTGCTCGACGACGGCTTCTCCACCACCGGTTTCCGACGCACCAGGTTCGTTCGGCGCACCAGGCTCGGCCGGCGCGGCACCAGCGGCAGCAGCACCACCGGCCTGCCTCGGCGCCTTGACCCCAGCAGGGGCGAACCCTTCCGGTGGCCAGGCGTCTCCACCGCTCACGCGGGGAAGTCCACGGCGCAGGGGAACCTCGGCCGCGGGGGCCGAATCGGCCGCGTCATCGGCGACGGCAGCAGCGGCCGCGCCTGCTCCAACAGCTGCACCCGCACCCGCGCCGGCAGCGACAGGGTCACCGGGCGCCAGTGCATCGGCGTCGCTCGAGGCACCTGCGTCGCTCAAGCCAACAGCGTCGCTCGAGGCACCAGCAGGCACTTCGACGTCGGCCTCAACGGCGACGGTGTCGTCGACCCCGGAGTCGACACCGGAGTCAAGACCGGGTTCGACGCCGGTCCCATCCGGTTCGACCGAGTCCACGGTCGAGGTCTCGGCAGCGGTCACCTCGGTGACGGCGCCAGAATCGACGGGAGCGCCAGCATCAGCGCCACCCGCAGGCTCAGCAGCAGCCGTCTCGGCGCTCACCCATTCCCGGGATTCCCACTCGACAGCCTGACCCACCGTGCCCTCCGGCGGCCACGGATCGCCGCCGGAGACCCGGGGCAGACCCGAGCGCAGCGTGTTGGAGAAGGTGGCCATATCAGCCCTGTTTCGCTTTCAGGGTCTCGACGGCCTGGGGGACGACCTTGAAGAGGTCGCCGACGACGCCGAAGTCGGCGATGTCGAAGATCGGCGCTTCGCCGTCCTTGTTGACCGCGACGATCGTCTTCGAGGTCTGCATGCCCGCCTTGTGCTGGATCGCCCCGGAGATGCCGAGCGCGACGTAGAGCTGCGGGGACACGGACACACCGGTCTGGCCGACCTGGTGCGACTGCGCGATGTAGCCGGCGTCGACCGCGGCGCGCGAGGCGCCGACAGCGGCACCGAGGACGTCGGCGAATTCGCCGACGAGCTCGAACGACTCCTCCGAGCCGACACCGCGACCACCGGAGACGACCTTCTGCGCCCCGCGCAGCTCGGGTCGCGAGGAGGTCTCGACGACAGCCTCGAAGGAGGTGACGTCGGCGCTGCGCTTGCCGGAGTCGGTCACCTCGAGGGCCTGCGCGTTCGCGGGCTGGGCCTCAGCGCGGTTCTCGATCGCACCGAGGCGGACGGTGATGACGGGCGCGCCGAAGGTCGGGGCCGACTGCGCGGTGTAGCCGCCGCCGTAGACGGAGTGGTCGGCGACGATGCCCTCGGAATCGCGTTCGACGCCGATCGCGTCGACCGAGAGCGCCGAGCCCGTGCGGACGGCGAAGCGGCCGGCGAGGTCGCGGCCGTCGATCGAGTTCGGGACGAGGATGGCGTCGGGCGCGGTGAGCTCCGCGGCCCCGACGAGTGCGTCGACGGCGAAGGTGCCGAGCGCGGAGGTGCCCGCGGGCACCTCGGCGATGAGGGTCTGGACGGCACCGAGCGAGGCGGCCGTCTCCGCCGCGGCGTCACCGGTGCCGGCAGGGGCGACGATGAGCGCGACGGGGCTGCCGATCGCGGCGGCACCGCCGAGGAGTTCGGCAGCGGGCTTCTCGAGAGCGCCTTCGGGATCGACCGTGAGCGCGACGAGGATGGTGTCCTGGGGGAATTCAGCCATGTCTTCTCTCCTTAGGCCAGGCGGTTCTTGATGAGGAATTCGGCGAGCTCGGCTCCGCCGTTGCCGTCGTCGACGATCTTCTCGCCGGCTTCGCGCGGGGGCTTCTCGGCGACGGAGACCATGATCGACCGGGCGGTCGACTGGTCGGCGGCGTCGATGTCGAGGTCGGCGAGGCCGATGACCTCGAACGGCTTCTTCTTCGCCGCCATGATGCCCTTGAAGTTGGGGAAGCGCGCCTCGGGCAGCGCCTCGGTGATCGAGATGACGGCGGGCAGCTCCGCGGTCACCTGCTGCTGACCGCCGTCGACGGCGCGCGTGCCGGAGACGGTGGTGTCGGTGAGTTCGACGGTGCTCAGACCGGTGACGTGCGGGAGGTCGAGGTGCTCGGCGAGCATCGCCGGGAGCATGCCGGCATTGCCGTCGGTCGAGATGTTGCCGGTGACGACGAGATCGTAGTCGCCGCGGCGGATGGCGGCGGCGAGCACCTCGGCGGTGAGCCCGAGGTCGGCGCCGAGGAGTTCCTCATCAGAGATGTGGACCGCATTGCCGGCGCCCATGGCCAGGCCCTTGCGGATCGTCGCGGTCGCACCCGACGGGGCCATCGAGATGACGGTGATCTCGGTGCCGTCGTGGCTGTCCGCGTAGTTGAGGGCGACTTCGAGGGCGCGTTCGCCGATCTCGTCGAGCACGGCTTCCGAGGCGGCACGGTCCGCCAGGCCGGTTTCGAGATCGAGCTTGCGATCCCCGTACGTGTCCGGGACCTCTTTGACCAACACAGCGATCTTCAACGTGGCTCCTATTCGAATGACGCAGGTCCGCCGCCGAGCAGTCAGTCCTGCTGAGTGTCGTCTCCCCCATAATCTACAGGCGGGAAACATGCCGTTCGCCCGCCGCATCCGCGTGCGCATGCGGCGGCGTGCTCCGCCCTCCATGGTACGTGGTGGAGGCCACACTTCGGACACCAGGGTGCCTGTCGTTGCGGGACGAGCCCAACGCCACTGAACGAACGATCGATTTCAAGCCTACCAGCCCGCCGAGGTGACCCGCACCTGCCGTCGACACCGCCGTGACCGGTGGGAACCGCCGGGATCCCGGCCGTTGGGATCTGGCCCGGCCCCCACCACCGGCCGTGCCCACTTAGAATGGTGGAACCTCGACCGGGTGCTGGTTCACGACGAGCGCGACCCCGGAGAGGAGCACGACGCACCGAGGCTGCCGGGCGGCAGCCAGCAGCGACGCCGAAGGAGCACGCCCTTGTCATTCGACCTCGACGACATCGACCGCAGCATCATCGCTGCCCTCGTCGAGGACTCCCGGCTGAGCGTGCGCCAGCTCGCCGAGCGCGTGCACATCTCCCGGTCCGCCGCGCACAAGCGCTTCACCGCCCTCCTCGAGTCGGGGGCGATCAAGGGCTTCACCGCCGAGGTGGATCGCGCCGCCCTCGGCATGTCCGTGACCGCGGTGGTCGTCGTCAAGGTCGGCGAGCGGCCGTGGCCGGAGGTCCGCGACGAGCTCGCCGCGCTCCCCTTCGTCGAGAAGGTTCAGGCCGTCAGCGGCGACATCGACGCCCTCGTCACCGTCAATGCGCCCGACAACACGGCGCTGTCCCAGGTCATCCTCCGCCGCATCCACGAGGTTCCCGGCGTCACCTCGTCACGGTCGCTGCTCATCCTCGACGAGGCGGAGGGTCACCGGCCCGGCGCACAGAGCCCGCTGAGCTGAGCCGCGCGCCGGCCTGAGCCCGTCGGCCGGACTGAGCCGCGCTCACCGCTGCCGGTACGCCTGCAGCGCCTGTTCGACCATCTCGAGGCTGTAGTTGGCGTCGGAGTATCCGGCGATCGTCGACTTGCCGTTGGGATAGACGTTGCCGGCCTGCGCGGCGGGCAGCTGAGCGAAGACCGGTGAGTCCATGAGCGCGGTGCTCAGCTCGTCGTACTCGCCGCGCAGGTTCGAGGTGACGAAGACGATGTCGGCGTCCCCGGCGGCCTTATCGACGAGTTCGAGCGAGACCTCGGCTTCGGGTTCCGCCGCCTCGGCGTTCTCCGCGATGACCCTGTCCTCGTCGGCCGACCACGTGAGACCGAGCGGGTCGTAGATCGTTCCGAGCATGTTCCCGCTCCCCCACAGGTACGCGGTGTTCTCGGTGAATGAGGAGAGCGTCGCGATCGTCGTCCCATCGGTGACGTCGCTGTACTCCTCGCTGATGCGCGTCTGCTCGGCGATGAAGGCGTCGTCGAGGGCCGTGAGCTCCGCGCTCCGGTTGACCGCGTCGGCAACCTCCCCGACCCGCTGCTTCCAATTCGCGCGGTCTCCGCCGCGCAGGGTGAACTGGTAGACGGGGGCGATGTCCTCGAGCTGGTCGACGACTCCGGAGTCGAGGGTGTTCGGGGCGAGGATGAGGTCGGGGTCCGTCGTCGCGAGCCGTTCGATGTCCGGCTCATCGGTCGCCACGACGGGCACCTCGCCGAGGCGATCGACCCACCCCTGAGGCACCGAGGCCTCCTGATACTCCCCCTGCCCGACGGGGGTGAGCCCGAGATCCATGAGGGTCTCCGTCGCGGCGTAGTGCAGGGTGGCCACGGACTGCGGCTGAGCGGGAATGACGATGTCGGCTCCAGTGGCGTCGGTGACGGTGCGCGTCTCGCCGCCGCCCGCCGCCTCGGCGTTCCCGGAACCGCCGCCCCCGCAGCCGGCGAGGAGGGCGAGCGCGGCGCAGCCGGCGGTCAGCGCGGTCATCGTCTTCAGTGTCATGGCGTCCTTTCGAGGAGCGAACGACGGAAACCCTCGACGCGGCCGTCGCTGCGTCGTGCGCGCACGATGATCGGCAGCATCTGCGCGGACGACCGAATCGCCGCTGTCGAGGGTTCCGTGTCGGATGAAACAGTGAGATCCCGCAGGTCGCGACTCCAAGCAGGTGTGTCAACTGCCGTGACGCGCGATCCGTTCGTGATCTCGTAGGTTAGCCTAACCTGAATTCTCGTCGCTCCGCAATCCGCCGAGGCGGTCGATCGTCAATCGACCCCCCTCCTCGACGCCGACACGCCAGCAATGTCGGCGAGAAGTCGATGCGCCGGCGACAAGTTGCCCGCCTGACGACTTCTTGCCGACATGGCGTGCGTGTCCCAGTTCGGCGGCCACCAGGCATTCAAAGGCGGCGTCGAGGGCAAGCGGGAGAAGGTCGCCGAGGCTTTCACCGCCCGCGGCTACCGCTGGGGTGAGATCTGAGCGGCCCACGCGCTCAGCAGCCCCGTTCGACCGCGGCCATTCGTCCGCTCCACCCCGCCTCGTTCGCGCAGTTCGTCCACCGTTCGCGACACGATCGGCACCCCCGTCCGTGACCGTCTGAAGAGCCTGGATCGGTGATCGCGGTCACGTCATCATGAAGTCATGACCATCGACGTTCCCACCACAGGCCGCGCTCTTCCCCAGCTGCAGCCCATCAGCTTCATCGGCCCCGACGGCCGACCGACCGACACCCCGACCGAGGGGCTTTCGATCCCGAGCGATCGGACACTGACCGGCCTCTACCGGCAGATGGTCCTCGCCCGCCGGTTCGAGGCGCAGGTGACCCACCTGACCAGGCAGGGACGCCTTGCCACGTACCCGTCGGCGGCGGGACAGGAGGCGTGCGAGGTCGGTGCGACGACGGCACTGTCGCCGAACGACTGGCTGTTCCCCACGTACCGGGACTCCGCGGCTCTGCTCACCCGCGGCGTGCCCGTCGGTGAGATCCTCTCAGCCTTCCGCGGTGACTGGCACTGCGGGTTCGACCCGCAGGAGTACCATACCTCACCGGCGGCGACACCGCTGGCCACGCAGACCCTCCATGCCGCCGGCTTCGCGATGGCCTCCAAGCTCAAGGGCCGTGACGCGGCGACGCTGACCTTCCTCGGCGATGGTGCGAGCAGTGAGGGCGACACCCACGAGGCCTTCAACTTCGCCTCGGTGTGGCAGACCCCGACGGTCTTCGTCCTCCAGAACAACCAGTACGCGATCTCCACCCCGCTGCGCGAGCAGTCGAACGCGACGATGCTCGCCGACCGCGCCGCCGGTTACGGGATGCCCGGCATCCGCGTCGACGGCAATGACGTCGCCGCGGTGTTCGCCGCCGTCTCCGCGGCCCTCGAACGCGGCCGCGAAGGCGACGGCCCGACCCTCATCGAATGCCTCACGTACCGGATGGAGTCGCACACGAACTCCGACGATCCGACGAAGTACCGCGACGCCGAGGAGGTCGAGCACTGGAAGCAGTTCGACCCGATCGACCGCCTCGAGACGTTCCTCCGCGACCGCGGCGTGCTCGATGACGCCCGCGTCGAGGAGATCGCGGCCGAGGCCGAGGCGCTGGCCGCCTCGGTGCGCGACGCGATGAACACCGAGGCCGAGGTCGACCCGACCGAGCTCTTCGCCTTCGTCTACGGGACCGAGCGCGCGAGCCTGAGCGAGCAGCGCGCCCAGCTCGAGGCCGAACTCGCAGGGGCTGAGGCATGAGCGTCGACTCCCCGACCGACACGGCACCGGCCCACACTCCCGAGCCGGCGACCGCCACGACCGCGGACACAGCAACAGACACCGCCACGACCGCGACCACCCCTGCCCCAGCCTCGGTGACGATGACGAAGGCACTCAACCAGGCCCTGCGCGATGCCCTGGCCGAGGACGAGAACGTCGTCGTCTACGGCGAGGACGTCGGCCGCCTCGGCGGGGTCTTCCGGGTCACGGAGGGCCTGCGGAAGGAATTCGGACCCGAACGCGTGTGGGACTCCCCGCTCGCGGAGTCGGGCATCGCCGGCACCGCGGTCGGCATGGCGATGGCGGGGATGCGCCCGGTCATCGAGATGCAGTTCGACGCGTACGCCTACCCCGCGTTCGAGCAGATCGTCTCCCACATCGCGAAGATGCGGAACCGGACGAAGGGCCGCGTCACCCTGCCGATCACGATCCGCATCCCGTACGCCGGTGACATCGGCGGCGTCGAGCACCACTCGGACTCCTCGGAGGCGTACTGGACGTCGACGCCGGGGCTCACCGTCGTCACCCCGTCGAATCCGGCCGACGCGTACTCGCTCCTGCGCGAGTCGATCGCCTCCGACGATCCCGTCATCTTCATGGAGCCGAAGTCCCGGTACTGGATGAAGGACACGCTCACCCTGCCGGTGACCACGGCTCCCATGAACCGCGCCGAGGTGGTCCGCGACGGCACCGACGTCACTTTGCTCGCGTACGGGCCGACCGTCCGCACGGCCCTCTCTGCTGCCGAGGCCGGAGCCGAGCACGGACTGTCCATCGAGGTCATCGACCTGCGCTCGCTCTCGCCGTTCGACGACGAGACCGTGTCCGCCTCGGTCCGCCGGACCGGCCGGGCCGTCGTCATCCATGAGGCCGCCCAGTTCGGCGGTTACGGCGCCGAGGTGGCCGCCCGGGTCACCGAACGCAACTTCACGCACCTCGCCGCCCCGATCCTCCGGGTCGCCGGCTTCGACGTGCCCTACCCGTCCCCGAAGCTCGAGGAGTACTACTTGCCGACCGCCGAACGCGTCCTCGACGCCCTCGAATCCTGGGACTGGGAGCTGTGATGAGTGCTGTGTCGACCACCGGAGCGCGCGACTTCATCCTCCCCGACCTCGGCGAGGGCCTCACCGAGGCGGAGCTCATCGGCTGGAAGGTCGCCGTCGGCGACACCGTCCACGTCGACCAGATGGTCGTCGAGGTCGAGTCCGCGAAGAGCGTCGTCGAACTCCCCTGCCCGTTCGCCGGCACGATCGTGGCACTCCACGCGAACGCCGGTGACACCGTCGAGGCCGGGCAGGCTCTGCTCTCCGTCGCCGAGGCGGGGGCCGCTGACACTGCGCCCGCGGGCGATGCCGGTTCCACCAGCGCTGCCGGCGCCGCGGACGAACTGCCGACCGACGATGCCGACCCCGTCGGCATCGAAGGCGGAGGGGCGAACCTCATCGGCTACGGGACGACCGCACCGAAGGCGCGCTCGGGGAAGAAGCGTTCATTCGGCGCGAAGGCGGCCAGCTCGCCTGCGGAGACACCGAGCGCACCGGCGCCGGCAGCTCAGTCGACCGATCCGGTTGAGCCGATTGAGCAACCCACCGCGCAGCCGGCAGACACTGCCACCACCTCGCCCGTGTCCTCGCCGATCGTGCGCAAACTCGCGAAGGACCACGGCATCAGCGCGAAGCACCTGCCGGGGACCGGGCCCGGTGGGGTCGTCACCAGGGCAGACGTCCTCGCCGCCGTCGATCGTCAGGGCACGACCGGCCTCCACGGCACTCCTGAGGGTCAAGGCACGACCGCCTCGGCGCCGGGACAGCCGCACACCGCGGCCACGACCGGAACCGCGATCCCGAGCACCGACCGCGACACCCGCACCCCGATCACGGGACTGCGGAAGGTCGTGTCCGAGCGGCTCTCCCAGTCGCGGAGGGAGATCCCCGAGGCGACGATCTGGCTCGACGTCGACGCGACCGAACTGCTGGCGACGAAGAAGGCGCTCGAAGCCCGCACGGGTGAGAAGTACTCTCTGCTCGCGCTCGTCGCGCGCTTCGTCATCGCCGGACTGAAGAAGTATCCGATCCTCAACTCCTCGATCGACACGGCCGCGAACGAGATCGTCACCCACGGCGACATCAACCTCGGGCTCGCCGCGCAGACGCCGCGCGGGCTCATGGTTCCCGTCGTCCACGGGGCCGGGGAGATGAGTCTGCGTCAGCTGCGTGATGAGATCGGCGAGACCGTGGGCAAGGCCTCGACGGGCAAGTTCGCGTCCTCGGAGCTGACCGGCGGGACGTTCACGCTCAACAATTACGGTGTCTTCGGCGTCGACGGGTCGGCCCCGATCATCAACCTGCCCGAGGTCGCGATGCTCGGGCTCGGTCGGATCAAGGACCGGCCGTGGGTCTCACACGGCGAGCTCACAGTGCGCAAGGTGATGTACCTCAGCTTCGTCTTCGACCATCGCGCGTGCGACGGCGCCGAGCCGAGCGAGTTCCTCACCTTCGTCGCCGACTGCATCGAGAACCCGATCTCCCTCCTCCCGGAGGTCTGAGGCCCCAGCAGTCTCACGCGCCACGCGCCGCTGCGTAACGGAAGTTCCGGACGCGGAGTGTCGATCTCAGTGACCCGAATCGACACTCCGCGTCCGGAACTTCGTCGTTCATGCCGTGCCTGAGGGCGGCAGTGCGAGGTGCGGCCAGGTTGCGAGGTCGGCGCGCAGCTGCCGGTCATGGGTGGCGACGACGATCGCCGAGGCGGTCGTGCCCAGAGCCTCGGTGAGGTCGTCGACGAGGAAGGCCGAGAGATGGTTCGTCGGCTCGTCGAGGAGGAGCAGATCGGGCTGCTCCGCCAGGCACAGCGCGAGCTGGAGGCGTCGCTGCTGACCCTGGGACAGCCGTCCGACCGGCGTCCTGGCTGCCGCCGAGTCGAGCAGGCCGAGACTCGCCAGCGACGGCGCGTCGTCGTTTCGCCCGCGTGCCCGACCATTCTCCCGTGCACTCCGGTCGATGTGTTCGGCGTAGATGCGGAACGCCGGCGTCGTCGCGTCCCAGTCGGGTGCCTCCTGGGTCAGCAGTGCGATCCGCGCCTCGGGATGCCGCGACACCACCCCGGTGCTCGGCGTGACCAGCCCGGCGAGCACTCCGAGCAGCGTCGACTTGCCCGCCCCGTTCGGACCGCTGAGCACGAGCCGGTCGCCGCCGTCGACGGCGATCGACACTGGCGCAGGCAGGCGTCGCTCGACGGTGATGTCCTCGGCGCTGAGGATCGGTGACCCGGCGCGCGTCCGCGACGCCGGCCAGGTAAGGCGCAGCGGGGGCTGCGGCACCGTCACCCGGTGGGACTCGAGCTCCTCGACTCGCCGATTGAACGCCTGGACGACACCGGCTGCCCGCGTCGCGCGCTGGTGCTTGCCGGTGCCCTTCGGCGGTCGCCACCCGGTGGAGAGGCGGCCCCGGGCATCCTCGGCGGCCTGCGTGAGACGGGAGTGCTCGGCCACCTCGGCGGCATAGTCGTGCTCCCAGCTCTCCCGGTCGCGCCGCACCCCGTCGACCCACCCCGCGTAGCCGCCGGCGTACATGCGGGGCCGTCCGTCCCGGCTGGGATCGAGGTCGAGGAACGTCGTGGCCACGTCGCGGAGCAGAGCCCGGTCGTGGCTGACGATCGCGATCCCGCCGGCATGGTCCCGAAGGCGGGTCGTCAGGTAGTCAAGGGCCGCGGCGTCGAGGTGGTTCGTCGGTTCGTCGAGGAGGAGCAGGTCCGTGGTCGACCCGAGCACCATGGCCAGGCGCACACGGTAGCGCTGCCCGACCGAGAGGCTGGCCAGGGTGCGGGTTCGGTCCGTCGTCGCGTGCAGCCCGGCCAGGGCGATGTCGATGCGCCGCTCGGCATCCCACGCGTCGAGGCCGGTCGCGAGGTCGAGGGCTGCGGCGTAGTCGTCCTCGGCCCCGGTCTCACCGCCGGCCAGCCTCGCGGTCGTCTCCTCGAGCGCCGCCAGCGCCGCGAGTTCGTCGCTGATGGACTCGGCGATGAGGTCGCCGACGGTCCGCTCCCCCACGACGTCGAGCTCCTGCTCGACGAGGGCGAGGGTTCCGGTGCGGGTGACCGTCCCCGCGTCGGGAGCGAGCGCACCGGCGAGAACGTGGAGCAGGGTCGTCTTCCCGCGCCCGTTCTCCCCGACGATGGCCAGCCGGGAGCCGGCGGAGAGCGTGACATCGACGCCGTCGAGGACCGGGCGGCCGCCGCGGTTGACGGTGAGGTTCTCAGCGCGGATGTGCGCGGCCGCGCCCGCGGGAAGGGTGATGTGTCGAAGTGGTGAAGTCAGTGGCATTGCAGTCTCTCAGCTCGTCATGGAGCCGGACAGCACAATGGGGCCGCCCGGCGATCGGCCTGGACGGCGAACGAGAGATCAGAGGGTTGAGAAGACCGGTCCCGCCGCCGTCAGCGGCGGTTCCACAGTTTCATCGAATCGATCATGGCACCCAGTCTACCAAGCGGCTCACGCCGGTCAGCGGTCCAGGTCACGCCGGACAGCGGTCCAGGTCACGCCGGTCAGCAGACCAGCTCACGCCCGGGCGGGCTCGGGACGGTTCTCGTGGGCGATGCCCGAGTGCTCGTCGCCGTTGCCGAACCGCAGCAGCCGCAGGGCGTTGAGGACGACGAGGAACGTCGATCCCTCATGGATGAACACGACCGGTCCCATCTGCAGCCCGAGCAGGCTTGCGGGGACGAGGAAGGCGACGATGACGAGGGAGGCGATGAGGTTCTGCCGGATGATCGCCGAGGAGGCCCGGCTCAGCCGGATGAGGAACGGGACCTTGCCGATGTCGTCGCTCATCAGGGCGACATCCGCGGTCTCGAGTGCGACAGCCGAGCTCGCGGCCCCCATCGCCACCCCCACCGAGGCGTTCGCCATGGCCGGGGCGTCGTTGACGCCGTCGCCGACCATCGCGGTGTCGCCCTGCGAGGCGAGTCGGCGGATCGTCGACACCTTGTCCTCGGGCATGAGGTCGCCGGCGGCGGTGTCGACGCCGACCTCGGAGCCGATCGCGTCGGCGACGCGCTGATTGTCCCCGGAGATCATCACGAGCTCATCGACGCCGGAGGTGCGCAGGGAGCTGATGACGGCCTTCGCCTCGGCGCGCGGGGCGTCCATGACGCCGAGGGCACCGAGGAACCGGCCGCCCCAGCGGACGACCATGATCGTCCGGCCCGCGTTCTGCAGCTGGGTGACGAGGCCCTCGATCTCCGGGGTGAGGTCGCCGGCGAACATGCGCAGGCTGCCGAGTTCGGCACGCTGCCCGGCGATCGTCGCCGTCACGCCCTGACCGGTGACCGATTCGACGTCGACGGCCTCGAGTCGGTCGGCGGCAGGCACCTGCGGGTCGAGGCCGGTGACGATCGCCGTGGCGAGGGGATGGTCGACGGAGGATTCTAGGGCGAGAGCGACGCGGGAGAGCTCGCCGGCCTCGACGCCCGCGGCGGGTCGGATGTCGGTGAGCCGCGGCAGTCCCCAGGTCAGCGTGCCGGTCTTGTCGAAGGCGATCGAGCGCACCTTCCCGAGCGTCTCGAGGGGTCCGCCGCCCTTGATGAGCAGCCCTGCCCGGGCCGCGCGGGCGACACCGGAGAGGACGGCGGCGGGGGTGGCGATGGCGAGCGCGCACGGGCTCGCGGCGACGAGGACGAGCATCGCGCGGTAGAAGCTGTCGGCGAACGTCTCGTCGAGGACGAACCAGCCGACCAAGAGGACGATGAGGACCATCGCGATGACGGCGGGAACGTACCAGCGCTGGAATCGGTCGATGAAGCGCTGGGTCGCGCTCTTCGTGTCGTCGGCTTCGCGGACCATCGTCACGACCCGGGAGAGCGTCGAGTCCGCGGAGACGGCGAGGACGACGACGTCGAGGGAGCCGGAGCCGTTGACGGTGCCGGCGAAGACCCGGGAGGCCGGGTCGATGCGCCCCGGGTTGTCGACGGCCTCGGTGCGGTCGGTGACCGGGGACTTCTCCGCGGGGATGCTCTCGCCGGTGATCGCCGACTGGTCGACGGCCGAGTTGCCGACGGCGACGAAGCCGTCGGCTGGGATGCGGGCATGAGGGCGCACGACGACGACATCGCCGATCTCGAGATCTTCGGTGGGCCGCTCCACGACGTCATCGCCGACGCGCACGAGCGCGGTGGCCGGGGCGAGCTCCGCGAGCGCCTCGATCGAGCGCTTGGCCCGACCCATCGCGTACTCTTCGAGGGCGTGACCGAGGGAGAAGAGGAAGAGGAGCACAGCGCCTTCGGCGAACCGCCCGACGCTGGCCGCGCCGATCGCGGCGACGAGCATGAGGAAGTCGACCTCGAACCGGCCGTGCCGCACGGAGTTGATCGCCGTGGCGAAGGTGAAGAACCCGCCGAAGAAGTACGTCGCGAGGAAGAGGGGGATGGCGATCTGGGTCAGGGGTGCGCCGGGGACGAAGTACTCGAAGATCGCTCCGGCGATGTAGGTGACACCGGAGGTGATCGCGAACCCGAGTTCCCAGGCGGGCCCGCCGAGGCGACCGTGACCGTGCCCATCATCGCCGGGTTTCGCACGCGACCGGTCGTTCGTCGCCGTGACAGCTGCCGACTCGTTCCGCTTCTCGTCCATACCCCAATCGTATGCACGTATATTTATATGTCAATATGTTTGCGGGAACTCTCAGTCGTCGAGGAGCGCTGCGGCGTACATCGGGCGGGCGGCGTCGGGGCTCGGCGGGTGGAATAGCCCGGCTGTCGCGTCGCGGTAGAGGCGGGAGGCCTCGTGGCTGTTGTCGAAGCCGCTGCCGCCGGTGCTCAGCAGGGCGGCCTCCGCGGTGCGGCGGGCCGCCTCGGCGGACTTGATCCTCGCGCCGACGAGACGCAGGGGCCAGCCGGCGCCGTGATCGACGAGGTCGTCGAAGTCGCGGGAGTACGCGTCGATCATCGCGGGCACCGTGAGGTAGTCGAGGTGGGCGTCGGCGAGTCGGGTGCGGGCCTCGGGGACCTCGGCGAACGTCGTCCCGGACTTCGCCGATCTCCGCGTCTTCAGCGCTGCCGCCCCGACCTCGAGGGCGCGTGCGGCGATGCCGGCGTAGACGGCGGCGATGAGGAGCTGGAAGTTGCTCGTGATCGCGAATGTGAGCAGGTCGGGGTGACGACCGGCGGGGATGACGCGCGAGACGCGGTCGGGGCGCATCGGCACGCGGTCGAGGATCGTCGCCCGCGACTGGGAGCCCCGCATGCCGAGGACGTCCCAGCGATCGGAGACGCTGATGCCCGGGGCGTCGCGGTCGATGAACCCGTAGACGAGTTCGCCCTCCGCCGGTTCGTCGCCGTCGGGACCGGCGATGCCGTCGTCGACCGGGGTGATCGCGCCGTGGACGATGAGCCGGGTCCACACGGGTGACAGCGAGGTGAAGATCTTCACCCCGGTGAGTTCGTAGCCGCCGTCGGGTGTCGGGACCGCCTCGGTGTTGGAACCCTGGAGCACCCAGTCGTTGCCCGGTTCGGAGATCCCGAACGCGAAGATCTCACCGGCCATGGCCTCGTCGAACACCCAGTTCAGCGAATCGTCGCCGCGATCGGCCAGGGCCTTGACGACGCCGGTGGTCATGAGGTGCATGTTGACGGCGAGCGCGGTCGCCGGTGCCGCCGCGGCGAGGCGCTGCTGGAGTCGGGCGACCTCGAAGAGGCTCAGCCCCGGTCCCCCGTGCGCGGTGGGGACGAAGAGCGTGAGGTAGCCGCGGGCCGCAAGCTCCTCGAGGTCCGCGTCGAAGAAGCCGTTCTCCCGGTCGGTGACGGCTGCGCGCTCCCGGAAGCGCTCGAGCATCTCCGCGGGCAGGAAGCGCTCGCCGAGTTCGGTGATGTGGGCTTCGCGATCGGTCATCGTCTCTCCTTGTTCTCTGGTCTCACAGTTGCGCTGATCTCGCGGTTGCGGCGGTCTCACGGTTGCGGCCGGCGCAGGATGATCGCGCCGTTGTGGCCGCCGAAGCCGAAGGACGTCGACAGCACGGTGTCGATCGGCGCCTCGTCGCCCACTGATCGTGCCTGGCCTGCGACGATGTCCCAGCCCTCGGCGTCGGGGTCGCCGAGGTTGAGCGTCGGCGGCAGGACCTGATCCCGCAGCGCGGCGATCGCGATGATCGCTTCGACGACTCCGGCGGCGCCGAGGAGGTGGCCGGTGCTCGACTTCGTCGCGCTGATCGGGATCGTGCGGGCGGTATCGCCGAGGGCGGCGTCGAAGGCGGCGAGTTCTGCCCGGTCGCCGGCTGGGGTGCCGGTGGCGTGGGCGTTGATGTGGTCGATGTCGGCCGGTTCGAGCCCGGCATCGGTCAGGGCCTCGCGCATCGCCGCTGCCGCACCGCGGCCGTCGGGGTGCGGGTTCGTCGGATGGTGGGCGTCGCTCGCGGCACCGAACCCGTCGAGCTCGGCGAGCACCGCGGCGCCGCGGGCGGCCGCGCTGTCGGCGGATTCGAGGAGGATCGCCGCAGCCCCCTGGCTCATGACGAAGCCCTTCCGGGCGGCGTCGAAGGGTCGGCTCGCCGCCCGCGGATCGTCCTCGTACCCGGCGGCGAGTGCCCGGAGGTTGGCGTTCGAGGCGAGGTTGACCGGTCCGAGGCAGTCCTCCATCCCGACGACGAGGACCGCGTCGGCGTACCCGTGGCGGATGCGCCGCATCGCCTCGCCGAGGCCGATCGCCCCGGACGCGCAGGTGGCCGACACGCCCTGTGCGGGACCGCGGAGTTCGAAGCGCTGACTGAGGAGGGCGGCCGCGGAATCGGGGGCGCCGTGGATGGCGAGGGTGAGGGGGACGCCGCGCGGGCCCGTCGCGTCGAGAGCGCGGGTGGCTGACTGCATGGCGTCGACGGGTCCGGATCCGGTGGCGGCGATGACGCCGACGCGCTCGCGGTCCCACGGCAGCGCGGCGGCGGGGTCGGGGATGCCGGCCTGTGCCAGCGCCTGGTCGCCGGCGGCGATCGCCCAGTGCTGGACCGGGCTGAGACGACGGGCGAGCGCTCGCGGGAGGACCGCCTCGGCGTCGAAGTCCGTGATCTGCCCGCCGATGCGCACGGCGAGGTCGGCGAACTCCTCTCCGACGAGGACGTCGATCGCGCTGCGCCCGGCGCGGACCGCGTCCCAGAGGCTCTCGGGGTCGAGTCCGCCCGGGGTGATCGCGCCCATGCCGGTGATGACGGCGCGGCGGTCACCGCTCACTGTCGCCGCCTCACAGTCTGCGTCCCTGTCCGTTCACGATGAGGTCAACGGTTTCCGTGCGTCGAATCTTCCCGCCGACCGTGCGCGGCAGTCGATCGAGGACGTAGAACCGCCGCGGCACGAACTGCGGTGCGAGCTGGGTCCGCCCGTGTGCGAGGAGGGCCGCCTTGTCCGGGACGTCCGACATCGACTCCGGTGTCGACGTGGGCATCGACGTCGACTGGTCGCCGCGGTCCTCGATGACGAGGGCGACGACGGTGCCGAGGTTCGCGTCGGGGAGGGCGATGGCGACGACCTCGCCGAGGTGGGGCACAGTGCCGTACGCCCGTTCGACCTCGGGGAGGGAGACCTTGTGGCCTCCGGTGATCGCGATGTCCCCGGCCCGTCCGGCGAGCTGGAGGAGACCGCCGTCCATTCGCCCCTGATCGTGGACGGTGGCCCAGCCGTCGGGGCCGCGGAGGACCTCGGTGCTCGTGCCGGTGACGTAGCCCTCGGAGCATGCGGCGGCGAGGATCCACAGCGTCCCGAGCTCACCGTCGGGCACGGGGGAACCGGAGTCGTCGCGGATCTGTGCGCCGATCGTCGGATAGATCGTGATCCACGTGCCGTCGCCGGCGCGGGAGTCTCCGATGAATCCGATCTCCGCGGCCCCGTAATAGCTGATGAGACGGGTGTCGGGAAGGACCTCGCCGAGGCGGTCGCGGATGACCGCGGGCAGGTTCGCTCCCCCGGTGACGACGAGGTCGAGACCGGCGAAGCGTGCGGGGTCACGGTCGGCCGCCTCGGCGAGCGCCCGGATGATCGCGGGCACCGCGACGATCCGGGTGATCTTCTCCTCGGCGATGCGCCGGCCCATGGCTGCGGGGTCGAACTCGTCGGCGACGTGGATGGTGCCGCCGGTCGCGAGGCTCTCGATGACGGCGTAGAGGGTGAGGCTGTAGGACACGGGTCCGGGTGCGAGCGTCGCGACGCCCGGCAGCGGTTCGAGGTGGGCGGCGGAGACGGCGACGTTCGCGCGGTACTGCTCCCGGGTCTTGATGAACGCCTTCGGGTTGCTCGTCGTGCCCGAGGAGAAGAGCATGAGGAAGGGCTCCGCGGGCGCGCGGACGCTCGGGGCGGGAAGGCCGGGGTCGGATCGGCGGGCGGTGACGGCGGACTCGAAGGCGGCCGCGGAGATGACGGTGCCGGTCCACGCGGAGGCGGCGAGCGCCTCGGCGAGGGCGGGTGAGTCGCTGATGACGACGCCGATACCGGTGGCCTGGATGATCCCGACCTGGTGGCTCAGCGGCCAGCGGGGGTCGATCGTCGCGGAGACCGCGCGGAAGCCGGCGAGCCCGGCGACGATGCGGGCGGTGAGGAACGCCGAGGTGTGGCTGACGGCCGTGATCGGCACGCCCGCGGTCTCCGGGGCCGGTGTCGGCGGGGCGGGTTGGGCGCGGTGGAGGGCGTCGACGGCGGCGAAGACGGCACGGGAGTCGGCGACGAGCTCGGCATAGGTGAGCCGGTCGTCCCCGCCGACGATCGCGGGCCTGTCGGGATGGGACGCCGCGGTGGCGAGGATGCTCGCGGTGATGGGCACGGGGACCCTCAGGCCGCGTGGCTGCGGGCGCTGATGTCCGGGGCCTTGGCGGGGGTCGGGTCCGTGGAGACGGTCTTCGGGGCGCCGACCATGATCTCGGCGTCGGGGGTCGGAACGATCATCCCGAGCGGGTCGGTCAGTCCCGCCTCGGCGTAGAGCCGGGTGACACGGGAGCGCAGGGCGCGCATGATGAAGATCGCGGCGATGGGGATGAGGACGATGACGATCACCGAGGTGACGCCGACGGTCAGGGAGATCGAGTCGGCGACGCCGTACATCGGGAGGCCGAAGAGCCCGAAGATCACGCCGAGGATCGCGAGTGCGCCGAGCCAGACGAAGACCATGGTCACGCGGCTCCACACGGTGTCGAAGCGGCTGAGCTCCTCGTCGAGGGCGACGATCTCGGAGAGTTCGGGGCGGCGGTCGGCGGGGATCCGCCGGAACACCTGTTCGCCTGCGTCCGTGCCGTTCGACCACTGTCGGATGACCTGGCCGTTGCCGGTGATGTGCCACCGTGATGTCCACTGCTCCGTCATAGTGCGCAGTCTAAAGGGTGGAGATGAGCGGGAAACTCAGGGCGCCGCCCCGAGCCTCGGGAGGACTCCCGGACCCGGCGCGACGCCCGTGCGGTGATCGGTGCGCGACCGATCAGGCTGAGTTCACCAGCAGATCACTCGGCGACGTAGTACATGCGCTTGTTGACGAACTCGTCCATGCCGTAGGGGCCGAGCTCGCGGCCGAAGCCCGAGCGCTTGGTGCCGCCGAACGGGATCTCCGCACCCTCACCGGCCGGGGTGTTGACGTTCGACATGCCGACGTCGAGGCGCTGTGCGATCTTCGCGGCGCGCTCCTCGTCCTTCGAGAACACGGCCCCGCCGAGGCCGAAGTCCGTGTCGTTGGCGAGGTTGAGGGCGTCGTCGTCGCTCGAGACCTTGTAGACGGTCGCGACGGGACCGAAGAGCTCCTCGCGGTACGCGTCCATCTGCTCGGTGACGTTGGTGAGCACGGCAGGGGTGATGTAGGCCGAACCGTCGTCGGCGAGTTCACCGCCGACGAGCGTCGCGCCCTGCTCGACGGCGCGATCGAGCTGCTTGCGCAGGTTCTCCGCGGCGGCGCGCGAGGACAGCGGCGAGTATCCGCCTTCGATCGGATCGGAGGGGTTCGACTTCTGCGAGCTCTGCGCGCGCTCGGTGAGGCCGGCGACGAAGTCGTCGTAGATGTCGTCCATGACGATCATGCGCTTGTTCGCATTGCAGACCTGACCGGTGTTGTAGAGGCGGGTGCCCCACGCGGTGTCGACGGCCTCGTCGAGGTTGTCGGTGTCGAGGATGATGTAGGGATCCGAACCGCCGAGCTCGAGGACGGCCTTCTTGAGGTACTTGCCGGCGAGCGCACCGACGATCGAACCGGCCCGCTCCGAACCGGTCAGGGACACACCCTGCGTGCGCCGGTCGGCGATGATCGTCTCGATCTGGTCGTGCGAGGCGTAGACGGTGTTGTAGACGCCCTTGGGCACACCGGCGTCGTCCATGATCTGCTGGATTGCGGCGGCCGAGCGGGGGCAGATCTCCGCGTGCTTGAGGATGATCGTGTTGCCGAGCACGAGGTTCGGGGCCGCGAAGCGCGCCACCTGGTAGTACGGGAAGTTCCACGGCATGATGCCGAGGAGCACGCCGACGGGGCGGCGCTGGATGAACGCCTTGCCGCCGGAGAACGACTTGATCTCCTCGTCCTTGGAGAACTCGGGTCCGTTGTCGGCGTAGTAGTTGAAGATCGCCTCGGAGAACTCGGCCTCCTCGACGCCCTCGGGGATGGGCTTGCCCATCTCCTCGGCGATGATCTTCGCGAGCTCCTCCTTGCGCTCACCGAAGAGGTCGGCGACCTTGTTGACGATCGCGGCGCGCTCCTCGATGGTCTTCTCACGCCAGGAGAGGTAGGCCTCGGCAGCGTCGTCGATGACCTGGCCGATCTGCTCGTCCGTCGCGGTGTCGAACCGCTCGATGATCTCACCGGTGGCGGGGTTCTCGACCCGGTAGCCGGTGGCGGCACTGACTGAATTGCTCATATCGGACTCCTTTGACTCGCGGTGCCCTGGGTGGGCTCCGGTGACGCGAATGCATGCCACTGCACCGTCTGTGGCGACGGATCGCGCATGCCTGCCTCTCACGCTATCAACACGTGACCTGAGCAACAAGTGGCGAAACCTGGGCGAATCATCACTGCTCGGACGGTCACGATGCCCTCACCGAGGTTGTGCGGATTTCGCGGCACATCCGACGGATTCCGCACTACCGCACTACGGATGTCACGGTATCGGCAGAGACGCCCGTCTTCAGCGACGCCCCCGACCGCCTCGGGGGACAAGGAGCCTTCCACGGCGCTCGCGTTCCGGCCGGTCCGAGAACGGGGTGTTGATTTGCCGCCGACGATCGTTATACCGTGCAGTAACACCCCGTAGTAACTTACGTCACATTCGAGGCGCCGACGCTGCAGTCGGCGTCGGGAAGAGGATCAATGAAGTTCCCCATGCTCCGTCATCTGCGCGCCCTCGGCTCGACTCATGCAGGGCGCATCGCCCTCGTCGCGATTCCCGCGGGCATCGTCTCCGCCGGCCTCATGGGCGGGGTCGCCCAGGGGGCCGTCCCGGTCTCGTTCTCGGTCTCCGGCAGCCAGTTCCAGATCAGCGCCTCTCAGCTCGAGGGCACCGGATTCTCCCAGTACGGCGGTGTCGCGAAGGACACCGAGGGCGGCGACCACACCGTTGCGATCGCGAACATCAAGAGCGCTGAGCTGGGCGATCTCTGCCAGTCCGCGGTCACCGACACGCCGCTCGGCAAGGTCGGCGTCCTCATCACGGCCGGAGGCGACGGCGAACCGGCGACGGCCAGCGATCTGCAGATCGGCATGACCGGGCTCAAGGGCGACGCCGAGTTCGAGAACATCCGCATCGGCGTCGACGCCTCGGACGTCGAGACCAAGGCCAAGGGTTCGCCCGGCGACTTCGCCCAGGACGCCGATACGATCTCGATCTCGGGCCTCGAGCAGACGGCCTGGAGCACCCAGGCGTCCGTCTTCACCCTCAAGGGGATGAAGCTGGAGCTCACCGACGGCTCGAAGACGTGCTTCTGATGGCTGAGGCATCGACCGATACCCAGGGCGCGGCAGTCTCACCGTCGCGGCGACGCCGCCGCAGCGATGCGGCGCGCAGCACCGAGAACGGCCGGGGCTTCCGGCACTGGCGTCGGCAGCGGCCGTTCATCGGCGGGGTGCTCGTCGTCCTCGGCGGGATCGAGCTCTTCTTCTCCGGCCAGCTCGACACCGGGAACATCCAGATCCAGTTCGGCATCGAGGGCCTGCAGGCCACGGTCATCCCGCTCGCGCTCGTGCTCCTCGGCGTCCTCGCGATCACGATGCCGACGCATCATGTGTTCTACGGGATCCTCGCGCTCATCGTCGCGATCTATTCGCTCGTCGGGGTCAACCTCGGCGGGTTCGTCCTCGGCATGCTGCTGGCGAGCATCGGCGCCGTGCTCGTCGTCGCCTGGATGGGCCCGCGCAACCCGGCATCGGGAACTGAGGCGTCGGGAACTGGCACGTCGAGCGATGAGGGGACTGGATGAGGGCGCGGGGGCCGCGGACGGCGCTGCTCCTGGCTGCTCTCGCACTCACGGTCCCGGCGTCCGTGGGGGCCACAGCCCCCGAGGCCTCCGGAGCCGCGACGGTGGATCGGATGGGTGGGCTCTGCTCTGAGCTGACGCCGTGCGAGCGTCCGGTTCTGCCCGGCCCGGCTGCGGGACCGACGCCCCAGGTGCCCCGAACACCGGTGTCCCCCGGACCGGTGGAACCCGGACCAGCCGAACCGGGACCAGGTGACCTCGGCCCCGGAGACCCCGCACCATCCGAGCAGCCTGCACCCACCGGGCCTGCGCCGATCGGTCCTGCCCCGACAGAGTCGCCCTCGCCGACCGAGTCGCCGAGCCCGACGGCATCACCGACGGCACCCGTCGACGCGAAGGAGGACGACAAGGCCCCGGTCTTCGCGAAGACGCCTGCGTCGATGGGATCGGAGAAGCTGTCGTTCACGGGGCTGAGCGGGATCTCGATCGTCACCGTGCCGACGGCCGACGGCGGGAGCATCCGCGCCCTGAAGATCACCGCAGAGTCGATCACGATCGACGGGTTCTCACTCACGGTGCGGCCGCCCGACGAGCCGGGGCTCGTGACGAAGGCCGATCAGATGACGCTCAAAGGCCACGTCAGCGTCTACCTCGGATCGATCACCGCGACGACGAAGACCGGCGATTCGGTGACCATCGGCACCGACACGCCACCGCCCCTCGACGATGTCGAACCCGGGCTGCTGCGCGTGACGATGGGCCTCGTCGGCTCGATGGCCGATTCGATCAGCTACAGCAACACCGAACAGAAGATCGTCGACCCCTGAGGTGGGAGCAGCCTCGTCGCATCCACGGCGAGGCTGCTCCGAACTCACGGTGCGACGATTTCGACCTTGAATCCGTCGGCATTCTCCAACCAGCCCGCGTAATGGTCGTCTCCCCCAGCGTGCGGATAGCGCTCGTGGTACAGCGGCTGCCACCCCTGGGCGGCGGCTGCCGTCATGATGGAATCGACGTCTGCCCGGGTGTCGGCGACGAATGCGAGATGGTTGACCCCACCTCGGCGACGGTCGAACTGTTCGGGCAGGAGGTTCGGCGACGTCGTCAGGGTGAGATAGCCGCGATCGTCGCCTTTCCAGGTCTGACCGCCCGACCACTCGTGCACGCATTCGAACCCGAGCGCATCGAAGAGCCACGCCCACGAGTCCCATGACGACGACCGCTCGTCGAGCCACAGCTCGACATGGTGGAGACCGGCCACTGTCACTCTCCTGCCGCGCGCACAACAGAGGATCCGGTGCCAGCGGCCTTGCCGGACTCCCCCGCCCGGTCCCGGAGGTAGGCGACGAAGCTCTGCGCGAGCAGGCGTCCCACGCGCACGAGCTCGGCATCGGCGGCGTCGAGCTCGGCGACGATCGAGTCCGTCGTCTTCCCCTCGGGCAGCGCGACCGCGTCCGAGCGCAGCCACCGCCGGATCTGCTCGGCGTCCGTCTCCGGGTGGAACTGGGTGCCCCACGCGAATTCGCCGACGCGGAAGCCCTGCACCGGGGCGTCGGACCCGGTGACGAGGAGCTCTCCGCCGTCGGGCAGCGCCATCTCCTCCTGGTGGAAGAGCACCGAGGGCAGGGTCATCCCCGACAGGGCGGCGAACACCGGGTCCGCCTCCCCCGCCGAGGTGGTGTGCAGATCGTAGATGCCGATCTGCGGGCGCGCTCGCCGCGTGATCGGCGCATCCGTGGCCGCGGCGAGCAGCTCCCCGCCGAGGCAGATGTTGAAGCTCGGGAACTCACCATCGGCTGACCGGCGCAGCAGACTCCTCACCTGCGGGAACCAGGGATTGTCCGCGTCCTCGAGGGGACCGGACGCGCCTCCGAGGACGATGAGGGCACCGAACTCGCCGAGACCGCCGCCCCCATCACCGTCGCCGTCGACCGGGATCGCGTCGCCGAGGTAGGGCCGGACGACGACCACCTCGGCGCCGGCCTCCTCCAGCCACTGGCCGAACCGCTCCGGCCCGGTGCCCGTCTCGTGCTCGATGACGAGGATCTTCACACTGTCCGACCCCACTGACTACTCCGCGGTGACGTACGCCGAGGTGATGCCTCCGTCGACGGTGAACGTCGAGGCGTTGACGAACGTCGAATCGTCGCTGGCGAGGAACGCGACGGCCGCCGCGATCTCCTCGGGTTCGCCGAAGCGTCCGCTCGGGACGTGGACGAGGCGCCGCTGCGCCTGCACCGGGTCGGCGGCGAAGAGCTCGGACAGCAGCGGCGTGTTGACCGGTCCCGGGCACAGGGCGTTGACGCGGATGCCCTGCTTGGCGAATTCGACGCCGAGTTCGCGGCTCATCGACAGCACCCCGCCCTTCGACGCGGAGTACGAGATCTGCGAGGTCGCCGCCCCCATGAGCGCGACGAACGAGGCCGTGTTGATGATCGATCCCGACCCCTGCTTGACCATCTGCTCGAGCGCGTACTTGCAGCAGAGGAAGACGGAGGTGAGGTTGACCGTCTGCACCTTCTGCCACGCGGCGAGGTCGGTCGTGAGGATCGAACTGTCATCGGTGGGGTTGATGCCGGCGTTGTTGAACGCGACGTCGACGCGTCCGTAGTGCTCGACGGTCCGGGCGAAGAGGTTCCTCACGTCCTCCTCCTCGGCGACGTTGACGCGGACGAACAGGCCGCCGAGCTCCTCGGCGACCTCCGGCCCGCGCGTCTCGTCGAGATCGGCGATGACGACCTTCGCCCCCTCTTCGGCCAGGCGCCGCGCGCTGGCCAGCCCGATGCCCGAGGCACCGCCGGTGATGACGCAGACTTTGTCCTTGAGTCGGGTTGCCGCAGTGGTCATTGCTCTCCTTGATGCTCTGGTGTGGCCTTGATGCTCTGGTATGGCTGTGGTGGTGTGGTGGTCTCGGCCGGTCGCTCAGTCCGCCGGCTGGGTCGCGAAGAAGACGTTCTTGACCTCGGTGAACGAGGCGACCGCGTCGGGTCCGAGCTCGCGGCCGAGACCGGACTGCTTGAACCCGCCGAACGGCGTCGAATAGCGCACCGAGGCGTGCGAGTTCACCGACAGGTTCCCGGCCTCGACGCCGCGGGACACGCGCATCGCGCGGTCGAGGCTCGACGTCCAGATCGACCCGGAGAGCCCGTACTCCGTGTCGTTGGCGATCCGCAGGGCCTCGGCCTCGGTGTCGAAGGGCACGACCGAGAGGACGGGGCCGAAGATCTCCTCGGTGAAGTCGACCGACGAGGTCGTGGGCGGGGTGAGCACGGTCGGCGGGAACCAGAAGCCGGGCCCGGTCGGCGCGGTCCCGGTGAACGCGACATCGCCCGCAGCGACATATCCGGCGACGCTGTCCCGGTGGGCGGCGGTGACGAGCGGGCCCATCGCGGTCTCGGGCAGGGTCGGATCGGCGGCGGCGAAGTCCCCGACGGCCTCCTCGAGCGCGGCCATGAACTCGTCGTAGATGCCGCGCTGGACGAGCAGACGCGACCGGGAGCAGCAGTCCTGCCCGGAGTTGTCGAACACCCCGCCGGGGGCCGCGGCGGCAGCGGCGGCGACATCGGCGTCGTCGAAGACGATGTTCGCGTTCTTGCCGCCGAGTTCGAGGGTGAGGTTCTTCACCTGGTCGGCGCACCCGGCCATGATCCGCTTGCCGACCTCGGTCGACCCGGTGAAGACGACCTTCCGCACGGCCGGGTGGGTGACGAAGCGCTCCCCGACGACCGATCCCTTGCCGGGGATGATCGTCAGCACGCCCTCGGGGATGCCGGCCTCCCGCGCGAGCTCCCCGATCCGGATCGCGGTGAGCGGCGTGATCTCCGCAGGCTTGAGGACGACGGTGTTGCCGGCGGCGAGCGCCGGGGCGAACCCCCACGCGGCGATCGGCATCGGGAAGTTCCACGGCACGATGACCCCGACGACGCCGAGCGGTTCGTGGAACGTGATGTCGACCCCGCCGGCGACGGGAATCTGGCGGCCGAAGAGGCGTTCGGGCACCGCCGCGTAGTACTCGATGACGTCGCGGACGTTGCCGGCCTCCCACGTCGCGTTCGAGATTGTGTGCCCGGCGTTGGCGACCTCGAGCGCGGCGAGCTCATCGATCGCGGAGTCGACGGCGGCGGCGAAGCGCCGCAGCAGCCGGGCCCGGTCGGCGGGGGCGACGTGGCGCCACGTCTCGTACGCCTCGGCGGCCCGCGCGATCGCCCGGTCGGTGGCCGCGAGGTCCGCGAGCTCCACCTCGGCGATCGACTCCTCCGTGGCCGGGTTGACGACGGTGTACGTGCTCAATTCGGTGTCTCCTTCACGCTGGTGCGGTTTCACGCTGGTGCGGTCATGCTCATGGGGGCGCCGAGGCGGTCCTTCGCGGCGTCGACGAGGGCGGTGACGACGCGGGCGTCGTCCGGATTGTGCTCGGGGTGCCACTGCACCGCGAAGAGCCACCCGTCGGACCGGTGGGCGGGGTCGATCTCGATCGCTTCGATGAGGCCCTCGGCGCTGCGGGCGGTGACGGTGAGTCCCGCGCCGAGGCGGTCGACGGCCTGGTGGTGGTAGCACGGTGCCGTCGCCGTCTCCCCGAGGACCGCGCGGGCGATGGTGCCCGGCTCCGTCGTCACCGCGACCTCGCCGTAGATGCCGGGCCGCGGTTGGTAGTCGGTGTGGCCGGTCACCTCGGGCAGGTGCTGGATGAGCGTGCTGCCGTGGGCGACGGCGATGACCTGGAGGCCGCGGCAGATGCCGAGGACGGGCAGACCCCGCTGCCGCGCGGCGGCGAGCAGGAGGAATTCGCTGTCGTCGCGGAACGGCTGCGAGCCGGTGCGCTCGTGCGCCGCCGCCCCGTAGGCCGCGGGGTCGACGTCGGCGCCGCCGGCGATGAGGAGCCCGTCGAGGCGGTCGAGCACTGCAGGTGCCTGACCGTGCGGGGGCAGGAGGACCGGGATGCCCCCGGCCGCCGCGACCATGCGGACATAGTCGGCGGGGACGAGGGCCGCCTCGGTGTCCCATACTCCCCACTGGGCCTGCTGCAGGTAGCAGCTGATCCCGATGACGGGCGGATCCGCAGGCGCTGCCGCGGATCCCTCGGCGATGTCAGAGTCGTTCGAAGCCACGGATCCTCTCCCAGTCGGTCACGGTCGCATTGTAGGCCTCGAGTTCGATGTCGGCGGCATGGACGTAGTGGCGCACGACGTCCTCGCCGAATGCCTCCTTCGCGATGTCGGAGTTCTCGAGGAGATCCCGCGCGCCGGTCAGCGTCGTCGGCAGGCGCTTCGCATCGGACATGTACGCGTTGCCCTCGGTGATCGGCGGCAGCGGGAGTTCGTGCTCGATCCCGTAGAGACCGGCGGCGATGAGGGAGGCCGCGGCGAGGTACGGGTTGAGGTCGGCCCCGCCGACGCGGCATTCGACGCGCAGCGACGGACCCGAGCCGACGACCCGGAACGCGCACGTGCGATTGTCGAAGCCCCACGCGACCGCGGTGGGGGCGAAGGAGCCTTCGACGAAGCGCTTGTACGAGTTGATGTTCGGGGCGAAGAAGTACGTGAAGTCCTCGATGCACGCCAGCTGCCCGGCGATGAAGTGGTTCATCAGGGTGGAGAAGCCGTGCTCGCCGTCGCCGGCCATGACCATGTCACCGTCGGCGGAGCGGAAGCTCAGATGGATGTGGCACGACGACCCCTCCTTCTGGTCGTACTTCGCCATGAACGTGATCGACTTCCCGTGCTGAGCGGCGATCTCCTTCGCCCCGTTCTTGTAGACCGCATGGTCGTCGCAGGCCTTGAGCGCCTGCTGGTAGCGGAAGGTGATCTCGTGCTGGCCGAAGTTGCACTCGCCCTTCGCGCCCTCGACGTAGAGGCCGGCACCGGCCATCGAGTTGCGGATGTCGCGCAGCAGCGGCTCGACCCGGGCGGTCCCGAGCAGGGAGTAGTCGACGTTGTACTGGTTCGCCGGGGTCATGCCGGTGTAGCGGGAGTTGAAGGCGTCCTCGTAGCTCGTGTCGAACGTGATGAACTCGAGTTCGGTGCCGACATGGGCGCTCAGTCCCGCCTCGGCGAGCCGGTCGAGCTGCCGCTGGAGGATCTGCCGCGGGGAGGCGGCCACGGGTTCGCCGGTCGTCCAGAACAGGTCGCAGTTGACCATCGCCGTGCCCGGCTGCCACGGCAGCAGCCGCAGGGTCTTGAGGTCCGGCTGCATGACGAGGTCGCCGTAGCCGGTCTCCCATGAGGACATCTCGTAGCCGTCGACGGTGTTCATGTCGACGTCGACGGCGAGCAGGTAGTTGCAGGCCTCCGAGCCGTGCCCGGCGACGTCGTCGAGGAAGAACTGCGCTCCCAGCCGCTTGCCCTGGAGCCTGCCCTGGGCGTCGGTGACGGCGACGACGACGGTGTCGATCGAGCCGTCCTCGGTGCGGCGGCGCAGCTCGTCGAGCGTCAGGGGCTCGGCCTGCACCGATCCGCGCGACGTCCGTTGGGGCGAGTGCGCGGTCGTGGGCGCCGAGGTGATCGTCGGTTTCGGTGAGGTCGTGAGGTCGTTCATCAGGGTTTCCTCTTGTTCTCAGTTGTCGTGCGTCGGTGTCGTCAGTCTGTGTCGTGAGCCGGTGTCGTGAGTCAGTATCGTGCGTCGGTGGGTGGGGATGGGGATGCGCCGGGGTGGGGAGGCGACGAGGGGGGACTATTTGAGTTCGCTCTCGGCGGCCTCGATCTGTGCGAACTCCTCCTCCGGGGCGCTCGCGACGAGGTGGTGGCGCGAGTAGAACCAGAAGTAGGCGAGCGCGACGAGGAAGACGGCTGCGGCGATGCCGGCGGCGAGGATGTCGACGAAGAACGTCGCGATGACGGCCACCGAGGCGAGGACGAGTGCGATGCCCGTCGTCACGACCCCGCCGGGGGTGCGGTAGCCGCGCTTGAGGTCGGGCTCCTTGAAGCGCAGCCGGATGTGCGAGAGGTTGAGCAGCACGTAGGAGACCGTGGCCCCGAAGACCGCGACGTTGAGGAGGACACCGCCGTTGCCGCCGGAGAGGACGGCGATGAGGAAGCCGATCGTGCCGGGGACGATGAGGGCGAGCACAGGGGTCTTGCGCTTGCCGGTGTGGGAGAGCCACTTGGGCAGGTAGCCGGCCCGGGAGAGGGCGAAGAGCTGCCGCGAGTAGGCGAAGATGATGGAGAAGAAGCTCGCGACGAGTCCGGCGAGACCGGCCCAGTTGACGAAGGTCGCCAGCCACGAGTTTTCGCCGTAGGCCGCACGCAGCGCCTCGGGCAGCGGGTTGTCCGACTCGCCCATGGCGGCCGCACCGGCGATGCCCGGGACGAGGAGAAGCATGAGGGCGCCGAAGACGACGAGGATGGCCATCGCGGTGATGATGCCCCGCGGCATGTCGCGCTTGGGGTCGGCCGACTCCTCGGCGGCCAGCGGCACGCCCTCGATGGCGAGGAAGAACCAGATGCCGAAGACTAGAGAGCCGAGCAGCCCGCTGATGCCCATCGGAAGGAACGTGCTCGAGCCGAGCGCCGCCGTCGGTTCGATGTCGAAGAGGTTGCTCGCATCGAAGTGCGGGATCGCGGCGATGACGAAGACGATGAGGGCGATGACGGCGACCGCGGTGATGACGAACATCAGGCGCAGCGCCTCGCCGACGCCCCACAGGTGGATGCCGATGAAGATCGCGTAGGCGGCTAGGTAGATCGTCCACGCGGGCACGGACTCCGGCAGGATGCCGAGCGCCTGGACGTAGCCGGCGATGAAGGTCGAGATCGCCGCCGGGGCCATCGTGTATTCGATGAGGACGGCCATGCCGGTGGCGAAGCCGCCGAGGGGGCCGAGCGCGCGTCTGGCGAACCCGTATCCCGCACCCGCCGTCGGCAGGGTCGAGGAGAGCTCCGCGAGACCGAAGACCATGCACACGTACATGAGTCCCATGAGGAGGAAGGCGATGAGGAGACCACCCCACCCGCCTTCCGCGAGGCCGAGGTTCCAGCCGGAGAAGTCACCCGAGATGACGTAGGCGACGCCGAGGCCGGCGAGGAGGATCCACCCGGCCGCGCCCTTCCTCAGCTGTCGCTTCTCGAGGTAGTGCTCATCGACGTTGCCGTACTCGATGTTCTTGGACATATCCGCTCCCAGCGATTCAATGGATCATGTTCAGACCATTGGCTGGAGTCGACTGTAGTATGACCCAGATCACGGTGTCAAGGGTCGACCGAGGCTAATCTTGAGGAGTGGACGTGGATCGGAACGCAGACGGCGGAGGCGGCGGCGTGGGCGGCAAGCCCGGCGGCACCCCGAATGTCGCTGACGGCCCAGGTGCCGCTGAGGAGGCTGCGGAGTCCCAGCGTCCGGCCCGACTGCGCGGCGGCAACGTCTTCGAGCACACGATCGCCGAGCTCCTCCGCGCGATCCGCCTCGGCAAGTACCTCGTCGGCGACAAGCTGCCGCCCGAGCGCGAGCTCGCCGCGCGGATCAACGTCTCCCGGGCGACGCTGCGCCAGGCGCTCAGCGAACTCCAGACCGCCGGGGTCGTCAGCGTCCGCCGGGGACGCTACGGCGGCACCTTCGTCACGCGGCTGCCGGTCGCGGATCGGGATGCCGGGATCGACCTCGGCGAACTCGACGATGCGGTGCGGTTCCGGCTCATCCTCGACACTGCGGCCGCCCGGGTCGTCGCCGAACGCGGGCTCAGCGCCGAGGAGCGGGAGACGCTCATCGCCGCGGAGCAGGGCTGCTGGATGCCCTTGGGCAGCTCGGCTGAGGACATCGAGCAGTTCCGCGCCCTCGACGCGCGGTTCCACCTGACGATCGCCGAGCTCACGGGAATCCCTTCGCTCGCCGAGGCGGCCGCGACGACGAGGGACCGGATCAATGCGCTGCTCGATCAGATCCCGTTCATCCACACGAACGTCGAGCACTCGTGCATGCAGCATGCGCGCATCGTCGAGGCGATCTTCGACCAGGACGCCGAGGCGGCGGCGACGCTGGCCGCGCAGCACGCCGAGGGCACCGAGCAGCTGCTCCGCGGATTCCTCGACGGGAAGTGACCGGACGCGGCCCTGGCGCAATCGACCGAACGCGATCGACCGAGCGCGGCCCCGCCTCGGCGAGGACATCACCCGGCGACGAGCCGGCGGGCCTCCTCCTGGTGGGCGGCGATGAGGGCCTCGGTGTCGAGCGTCTGGCCGTCTGCGCCGATCGCCCGCCCGTCGCGGACGCGCCAGGCCCCGGCGACCATGACCCGGTCGGCTTTCTCCGCCCCGCAGAGGACGAGGGCGGGAATCGGATCGTGCGCGCCGGAGAAGGCGAGCCCGTCGAGGCGGAACAGTGCGAGGTCGGCCTGCTTGCCGACGGCGATCTCGCCGATGTCGTCGCGACCGAGAGCCGCCGCGGACCCCCGGGTCGCCCAGTCGAGGACGCGGTCGCAGGTGACCGCCTCGGCGCCGTAGCGCAGACGCTGGATGTAGAGTGCCTGGCGGACTTCGCGGATGAGGTTCGAGGCGTCGTTCGAGGCGGAGCCGTCGACCCCGAGTCCGACGCTGACGCCGGCGTCCTCGAGTTCGACGGCACGGGCGATGCCCGAGGCCAGGCGCATGTTCGAGGTCGGGCAGTGGGCGACGGAGACCCCGGCCGCGCCGAGGCGGACGATCTCCTCGTCGTCGAAGTGGACGCCGTGGGCGAGCCACGTGCGGTCGCCCAGCCAGCCCACGGATTCGAGGTAGTCGACGGTGCGCAGGCCGAAGCGCTCACGGCAGAAGTCCTCCTCGTCGAGGGTCTCTGCGAGGTGGGTGTGGAGGCGGACGTCGAGGTCGGCGGCGAGTGCGGCGCTGTCGCGCATGAGTTCGGTCGTCACGGAGAACGGGGAGCAGGGGGCGAGGCCGATCTGGACCTGCGCGCCGACGCCGCGCTCGTGATAGGTCTCGACGAGTCGACGCGAGTCGGCGAGGATCACCTCGGCGTCCTGGACGGTCTGCTGCGGCGGCAGGCCCCCGTCGTCCTCACCGAGCGACATCGAGCCGCGGGTGAGCATCGCGCGCATGCCGAGGTTCCGGACGACGCCGACCTGGATGTCGATGGCATCGTCCATGCCGGTCGGGAACAGGTAGTGGTGGTCGGCGGCGGTCGTGCATCCGGATTCGAGGAGTTCGGCCATCGCGACGGTCGTCGCGAGCTCGAGGGCGCGCGGGGTCAGGCGCGCCCAGACGGGGTAGAGGTTGGTCAGCCAGCCGAAGAGCGGGAGGTCGGCGACGGGCGCCCAGGCGCGGGTGAGCGTCTGGTAGAAGTGGTGGTGGGTGTTGATGAGCCCAGGTGTGATGACGTGTTCGCTCGCGTCGACGACCTCGTCGGCAGGGGTGCCGGGGGCTCCCCCGGCGGGCACGAGTTCGACGATCGTGCCGGATTCGGTGTCGACGACGATGCCGCCGCGTGCGGCAGTCGCGTCGTGGGTGTCGTGGGTTGTGGGGCTCTCCGCCGGGGCAGTGCCGTCGGCCCGGGCAGCGCTGTCTGCTCGGGTGGAGCGCCCGAGGTGGACGGCCAGGGGGTTGCGCAGCCAGATTCTCGTCATCGTCATCGCCTCTCGATGGGTGGGCTGTCGCGGTCGGGCGCGTGCTCGGCCGCCGGTGAGGCGAGGACGCTGGGGCCATCGCCACCAGCTCAGGTTTCACGGCGTCTGCTGCTCCGCCGGTCGGTGTGCGGCTCGTCCGCTCTGTGCGGATCCGGCGCTGATTTGTGCGCGGAACCGACACCGACAAGACTGAACTCTAACATGTGCTCCGCATCACGATTTCGAGTTGCCAACCCGACAGCATTCGCTTAGCATTCTGCGATAAGGAAAAATACTTTCGCATCTTGGAAGTGATAATCGCCAGAGGAACATTCCGGACGACCTCAACGGAAGCAGTACAGCGATCCGATCCCCTCAAGGCGCAGGCCGGGTTCACGATGTGAGCCTTCGTTCCAGGGCGGTGCACTGTCGCACTCCCGGACGGCACCGCCTTCAGCGACCGGCCAGCAGGTTCGCGCCCGACCATTCGGGGAGCGAACAGGAATTCGATGGAGAAGACAATGTCGGTGTCCAAACAGTCCAAGCACAAGACGCAGCGGCCAGAGGACGAGCGGCTGCCGGTCGGCACGTCGTTCGCGTACGGCCTGCAGCACGTCCTCACGATGTACGGCGGCATCATCGCCGTCCCCCTCATCATCGGCAAGGCCGCCGGTCTCGACGATGCCGGCATCAGCGTGCTCATCGCATCGTGCCTGTTCATGGGTGGTCTGGCGACGATCCTGCAGTCGTGGGGCGTGCCGTTCTTCGGCTCCCAGCTCCCCCTCGTCCAGGGCGTGTCGTTCGCCGGCGTCGCGACGATGACGGCGATCCTCGCGGGCGGCGACGGTCTGCCCGAGGTCTTCGGAGCAGTGCTCGTCGCCTCGGCGATCGGGCTCATCGTCGCACCGGGATTCGCCCTCATCGTCAAGTTCTTCCCACCGGTGGTCACGGGCACCGTCATCACGACGATCGGCCTCTCGCTCATGCCGGTGGCGGCCGGGTGGGCGATGGGCGGCAACGCCGAGGCTCCTGACTACGGCAGCGCCCGCAACATCCTCATCGCCGTCGGCACTCTCGCCGTCGTTCTGCTGCTCAGCCGCATTCCCGTCGCGATGATCTCGCGTCTGTCGATCCTCTTGGCGATCGTCGTCGGCACCGTCGTCTGCCTGATCTTCGGCTGGGCGGACTTCTCGAACGTCCTCGATCGCGGCATCTTCGCGTTCCCCGAGCCGTTCGCGTTCGGCATGCCGACCTTCTCCGCTGCGGCGATCATCTCGATGTTCATCGTCATCATCGTCACCTTCGCCGAGACGACGGCCGATATCATCGCCGTCGGCGAGATCGTCAAGACGAAGGTCGACTCGAAGCGCATCGCGAACGGCCTGCGCGCCGATATGCTCTCCTCGGCCGTCTCGCCCGTGTTCAACTCGTTCACGCAGTCGGCGTTCGCGCAGAACGTCGGCCTCGTGGCGATCACCGGCGTGAAGTCGCGCTTCGTCGTCACCGCCGGTGGTGTCATCCTCGTCGTGCTCGGTCTGCTGCCGGTCATGGGCGGAGTCGTCGCAGCGATCCCGTCGCCGGTGCTCGGCGGTGCCGGCATCGTCCTCTTCGGCACGGTCGCGGCCTCGGGCATCCGGACGCTGTCGAAGGTCGAGTACGAGGGCAACCTCAACATGATCATCGTCGCGGTCTCCCTGGCCTTCGGCATCATCCCCGTCGTCGAGCCGGACTTCTACAACTCGTTCCCGTCGTGGGTCGGCATCATCCTCCACTCGGGCATCTCGTCGGCGACGATCATGGCCGTGCTGCTCAACCTCATCTTCAACCACATCGGCGCGAAGACGAAGGACCGCTCGGATCGGTCCGTGTTCGTCGCGGGCACGGGGCGCGTGGTCCGGCAGCAGGACCTCCAGCGTCTCCTCGACCACGAGGCGATCCTCGCCGAGGGCGACACGATCAAGGACGGCAAGATCGTCGACTGCAACGGCGAGGAGGTCCCCGTCGTCACCGATGACCAGCACGAGAAGATCGTCGAAGCCACGAAGAACGGTGAGGTGAAGACGAAGGACGACGTCCGCCGGGTCATCGAGGAATCGGAGAAGTAACCCGCCGAGGCTGTCGCCGGTGACCGTCGGCGTCACGCAGCGGGCGTGATCGTCATCGCCGCCCAGCGGGATGATCGTGAGCGTCGCACAGAGTCGGTGATCGTGGCGTCGAACGGCGGTGTTGTCAGAACGGCGGGGGTTCTCCGTTGTCCCACACCCATTCCCTGCCTTTCGGGGCCTTCCACTCGGTCGATCCGAACTTCGGCATCCACCCGGGGTGCCCGCTGCCTCCCTCTGGTCCGGGACATTCGGCGGACCTCCGCACCTCCCCCGCGCGGTGGACCTCGCCGCCCTGCTCGCACGGTGCCTCGTTCGGATCGGACAGCCTCGGTGAGGGAGGGGCGTCGTTCAGGTCGGGCAACCTCGGTGAGGGAGGGGCGTCGTTCAGGTCGGACAGCCTCGGTGATCGAGGTGCTCCGTTAGGATCGTGCGGCCCCAATGATTGAGGTGCGTCATTCGGACCGGGCAACCTCGGTGGTTCAGGCGTGTCGCTTGGAACGCGCGACGTCGATGGATCGGTCGGAACGGACCGATCCGATGGACTGGGCTGGTCCGGCGGGTTCGTCGAGTCTGGAGGACGCCATGACCCTGGCGGCTGGGACTGCACCACCGAGTTGGGCCGAGCCGGCGGGCCCGGTGTGTCCGACGGTGTCGGCGAGTCCGGTGTGCCTGGCGAGTTCGGCAGATCCGGTGAGTCTGACGAACTCCATGGCCCCGGCGTATCGGGCGAATCCGATGGCCCTGATGAATCGGGCGGAGCAGATGGGCCGGGCGGGTCGGCGTCACCGATGTCGCGCATGAGTCTCGCGTTCTCCGCGTTCACCGGGTGATCAGGTGGCGATACGGTCGCGGTGCTGCCATGGGCGAAGCGGTACTCGACCACCCCGGGTTCCACCATCCGCACCGAGTACTTTCCATCGGTTTTCGCCTGGTGGTGCTGTTTGCAGAGCGGATGGAGGTTGCCGAAGACGGTCTTGCCGCCGGAGGCCGGATCGTCGTGATCGAACGGGATGATGTGGTCGATCTCCGAGGTCTCGGCCCGTCGTCGACAGCCCGGAGCGGTGCATCCGCGCCACTGGACGATGAGGGTCTGCCGGATCGCGGCGGGAATCTGATAGCTGAGGGCCTTCGCGTCGATCGGGGTGCCGGTCGCCGGGTCGGTGAGGATCCGGGTCCATGTCCTCGAGTGTGCGGCAATGTATCGCGCCGTCTCGGCGGGAACTGGGGATCCGTCGGAGAAGGTACCCGGCAGATCCGCCTGCTGTGCCAGGGACATGCAGGGCACGGTGGTGATCATCTTCGCTTGGGCACGCATCCAGAACTCGTCGGTCGGCATCGAGACCGTCAGAGCGAAAGCCACCCGACCGAACTCATCCAGCTCAACGCCGGGAAGTCGGTGCAATCTGTGCGGGACGGCAGGGCCTGTGGGCGAAGAGAGGTCGTGGGAACCGTCCTCGGAATCGGCGATGAACTCTGAGGCGTCGCCGCCGGAGCCTCCAGCATTGGCTGCGGCGGCGACTGCGGCGTCGATGTCCTCGGCATTCCTGACGTCGTCGAGGTCGAGGGGAATCTCCGTTGTCGTCGTCTCCCCCGTGTCGGTGTCATGGGCGCGCACCTGAATGCTGACCTGAGGAACCGTGCGGGTGAAGATGTCGAACATGAGTGCGGCGATGCCGCGGTCGTCGTCGATGACGGCGCCCGGAGGAAGCTGGTCGGCGATGGCTGCGGTGCTGCCATTGCGGATGAGCTTTGCGAAGGCCTCGATCCGCACATAGAGGGCCTGCAGGTCTGCAGACGATCCGGTCAGGGTCAGGCACGCTGTGCCGTCGGGATACGTGGTGAGATCGACGCGACGGTGTTCGCGGGCGCTCTCGGTCCGTTCCTCGTTCGGCTGCAGAACGGCGATCTTCATCGCGAGCGACTTCTTGAAGGTTTCGATGGTGATGTCCGCACGGCGCTCGTCGAGGTAGCGGTCGACGGCGTGCAGATTCGTGAACCTGAGATGGCGGCACGCCTGCGCGGCGGCGAGGATGTGCTCGATGGTGAATTCTCCGGCCGCACATCGCGCGTGGAACTTGGGCAGTCCGTGGACGAGCGTCATTGCGGCGACGATGTGCGCGTAGGTGCCGGACACCGTCGAGCCGCGGATCGCTGAGAGCTCAGCGACGTCCTCGGTGTGGGAGCACCGGTGAACCCATCCGTCCATCGTCTGGGTCTCGCTGAACTTGGGAAATCCCGGCAGAAACGCCGAATCGGCATCCTGTGACTCTGTGCCGCCCTCAGCGGGCGCCGCGACGTGAGGCTCGGAATCGTCTGCACCGGTGTTGCCGGGCTCCGCATCGATCGAGCCGGGGACCGATATGTCATCGAGGTCATCGACCTCGGTATCCGTAGAGCTCCCGACATCTGAAGAGCCCCCGGCAACTGGGGAGACCCCAACATCTGAAGAGCCCCCGGTATCTGAAGAGACAGCGCCGTCGCCGCCGGTCTCACTCTGGTCGTCGGGCTCATCACCGCTGCCGTTGCGCGCGCGAGCGAACCTCCACGCAGTCTCGCTGAAGGTCGCATGCCGGTAGGGGCTGCCGGGATCAGGATTGATGAGGTCGAGATGACCGATGACATCGGCGAGGAAGGCGCGGGCCGTCGCTTCGAGAGCGGCGATCTGCGCCCGGTCCGAGGATGTGTAGACCGCGTAGACGTCGGCGTAGGGAGAGGTCGGGTCGACCTCGACACCGCGGGGATTCGAGCCAGGCTGATCTGCGGATGGAACCGATTCGATTGTGTCAGTCACGGGAGTCACCTGTCTTCCCACATCAGCGTGGCTAATGACATTAGTGTAGTTCACGTCACATTCGATGTCAATGCCTATTTCGAAACTCGTTCGAACGTGAAATTCATTCGCTTCGCAGTGCTCAGCGATTGTCGGGAGCGGTCGCCGGGCGGAAACGCAATATCCGAGTGCACCTCGGATAGTCAGATCGGGCATACGGCGCCTCCGCTTCTTCCGTCCAGCCTCGACGGACACCGGGGTCCTGCGACGTGACGTGCGAGTGGAACCGGACTGGTTCCCGCGATTCGGAGCGCTGGGAGCATCAGGTAGTACGAACCCGCCGAGCGAATCCAGTCCGTCGCGAATACGGGGCGCTGGTCGAGTCCGCGTCACTACGAGAACCCAGCCCGGTCCGCCCTCGGCACGTGACTGCGAGTCGCCGCTGCGGTCTGCTTTTCAAGAGAATCGGTGAGTACCCGGACGGCACTCCGCGTACCCGGACGACACTCCGCGTACCCGGACGACACTCCGCGTACCCGCTCGGCACTCCGAACGTCGTCGCAGCCCCTCAACCCACGGGCACCTCAATCCGCCGTCGACGCACGTGACCGCACGTCGGGACGCATGCTCAGCGTCTCAGAAGCCCCGACCCTTACTCAGCGTCTCAGACATCCCGTCTCGGACTCAGCGCCCGAGACTCCTCTGCTTGGTTCCGGCCGCCTCACACCTCGCGGGTCAGGAGGCCGGGCAGCTCGGTCATCGAGTCGAACGTGGCGTCGGCGCCGACGGCGAGCAGGGCTTCAGGCCGCTGATGGACGGGTGAGGGAGGGCAGAAGCCGAAGACGAACGATCCGGCAGCCCGCCCCGCGATGACGCCGGTGGGCGAGTCCTCGATGACGGCCGCCTCGGCGGGATCGACGCCCAGCGCATCCGCGGCTGCGAGATAGACGTCGGGGGCCGGTTTGGACTTGGGGAGCTCCATCCCGGAGAAGATCCGGCCCTCGAAGACGTCGTAGAGGCCGATCTTCTTCAGCTGCAGCTCGATCTTCGGGCGGTCGGCGCTCGACGCGCACGCGAGCTTGCCCGGATACGCCGGCACGATCGTCCGCACGGCCTCGACGACTCCGGGGATGGCCTGCAGGGAGGCCTCGAGCTCGACGTTGCGCCGCCGCCGGAAATCGGCAAGCCAGGCGTCGTCGATGCGGAATCCCGTGTGCGCCTCGATGACGTCGGTCTCATCGCGCAGCATCTTGCCAACGAACCGCGCGACCGCCTCCTCCTTCGACAGGTTCCAGCCCAGCTCGGCGAGCATGCCGCGCAGCACCCCGTTCGTGATGCTCTCGGAATCGACGAGGACGCCGTCACAGTCGAACAGCACGGCAGCGAATTTCGGGCTCAGATCCATAGGGTCGATTCTGTCATCCGCCGAGGCCGATTCCGTCATTTGTCGCGCGCTCACCTGGCCTCCCGCGCTCACCTGGCTTCGAAGTCGCATCGATGTCCTCGCCGAGGCGGCCGACCCGAGTCCCACAGCACCCACTGTCGCGGTGGTCCCGGACGCCCCGAACCGTCGCGGTGGTCCCGAGCACCCGCAGCGTCACGTCGGTGGCGCGACCCCGTTCAGGTCAGCCCGGCGACCCCGCCGGACTCTGCGAACGCCGAGTAGAGCAGCAGCCCGGACCCGAGCGCGCACCCGACGATGACGAGACCGAAGAGCGTCAGCCATCCCCCTGCGGGCACCGACGAGCCGCGGCTGAGGATGTAAGCGTCGGACTGCTGGACGTTGCGACGGCGGGTGTGGACGCGGATGACCTTGACGAGGTCCTTGAGCGAGCCGAGGGCGAGCGCGACGCCGAGGCCCGCGACGAACACCGCGATCCACTCGAGCGGGAGGAAGACGACGAGCAGCTGCGCGGCGATCGCCGTACACACGGCGATGACGACACCGGCGACGTTGCGGATGAAGATGAGGGCGATGAGGAGGACGAGGGCGCCCAGCGACAGTGCCAGCGGTGCCCAGCCGTAGATCGCCGAGGTGATGAGGACGAGTCCGAGGACCGCGGGCGCCGGGTATCCCCAGAAGCCGGACCAGGTGGCGGAGAACCCGACCCGACCGAAGGAGTTCATCTGCCCGGAGTGGTCGAAGTTGAGTGAGATCCCGCGCACGACTCGGCCGGTCATCAGCGCGGCGAACGCGTGCCCGAGCTCGTGGACGAACGTGACGAAGAGTCCGAAGAACCGCCAGATCGCCGGCGTCATCGTGATGACGAGCGGGATGCCGAGGACGATGAGCAGCTGCGTCGGACCGAGGTCGAGGCCGTCCCCGCGCCCGAATCCCGAGGTGATCGCCTCCCACCACGTCGACACGCCCTGCTGCAGGTCCATCGTCACCTCACTCGTCCGTTGCGCAGTCCGCGCGCCGTCGTGGCGCGCGCCTGCCCCGCACCCGCACCGTCCCCGGTCCGGCCTGAGCGCTCAAGTCTAGGAAGTGACCCTGAGTGGCACGCTCAGACGATCGCCAGCTGGGACTCGGGATCGAAGAGGCGGGCCCGCGCGGGATCCGCGTCCACCCACATCCGCTCGCCGATCCGCGGCACCGCTCCCTTGGGAAGTCGAACGACGAAGGGCCTGTCGCCGAGGCTGCCCGCCGTCCCCGACGACGTGGCCTCCTCGGACGGTGACGATCCCGTTCCCGCGGTGCCGGTCAGTGCCCCGTAGACGTAGGTGTCCGAACCGAGCTCCTCGACGAGGTCGACCTCGAGTTCGAACGCCCCCTCTCCCGCCGCGGCGGGACGAAGGTCCTCCGAGCGGATGCCGAGGACCACCTCGGCGCCCGTCGCGGGAAGGCCCCTGTCGATGGGCACAGCCGCGCCGCCGACGCTGACCGCGGACTCGCCGCGGCGAGCGGGGAGGAGATTCATCGTCGGTGAGCCGATGAAGCTCGCGACGAAGAGCGAGGCGGGGTGGTCGTAGAGTTCGCGCGGGGTGCCCACCTGCTCGATGCGTCCGGCGTTCATGACGACGACGCGGTCGCCCATCGTCATCGCCTCGGTCTGATCGTGGGTGACATAGACGGTGGTGACGGCGAGTTTGCGCTGCAGGGCTGCGATCTGTGCGCGGGTCTGCACCCGCAGCTTCGCGTCGAGGTTCGACAACGGCTCGTCCATGAGGAACACCTGGGGCTGTCGCACCAGGGCTCGGCCCATCGCGACCCGCTGCCGCTGCCCGCCGGAGAGTTCGCGCGGCTTCCGGTCGAGCAGCCCGTCGAGTTCGAGCATCGCGGCCGCCGTCTCGATCTGCTCGCGTCGCTGCGCCTTCGGCATCCCCGAGTTCTTCAGCGAGAACTCGAGGTTGCCCGCCACGCTCATATGCGGATAGAGCGCATACGACTGGAACACCATGGCAACGTCGCGGTCCTTCGCCCCGATGTGAGTGACATCGGTGCCGCCGAAGGAGATCCGGCCCTCGGTGGGGTGCTCGAGTCCCGCGAGCATCCGCAGCGTCGTCGACTTCCCGCAGCCGGACGGTCCGACGAGGACGAGGAACTCCCCGTCGGCGATGTCCAGGTCGAACCCGGAGACCGCCGGCGCGTCGGCTCCGGGATAGCGGAGACTGACAGCGGTGAGCGCGACATTGACCATGGTGTTCTCATTCCTGAAAAGAGGTGTGCCTGACGAGCGGTGCGGTCACTTCAGCTTCTCCGGGACGTCGTTGTCGTAGAGGCTCTGCATCTCGTCCTGCGCGGACTGCAGCTGCTCGGTGACGTCGACGTCCGAGGTGAGGATCGTCTGCAGCGACTTCGCGATGGTCAGGTCCCCGCCGGGCAGGAGCACGCGACCGGGATCCTGGGTGCGGGTCTTCGCGAGCTGTTCGACGGCGACCTGGAACTGCGGAGTCGTCTCGTACACCGCGCCCATGTCCGCGTCGGTGCGCACCGGCAGGTACCCGGTGCCCTCGGAGAACAGCGCCGTGTTCGCGCTGTTCGTCAGGTAGTCGAGGAACATCGCCGAGGCGAGCTGCTCCTCCGGCGACGACTTCGCCGAGATCGCGACTCCGGCTCCGCCGGTCGGCACCACGGCCTCCGTCTCCGCAGGTCCGCCCGGAAGGAAGCCGACGCCGACTTCGAAGTCCGCGGTGTCGAGGATCCCCTTGAGCGACCCGGTCGATGCGAGGATCTGGCTCGTGGCACCGGCGGCGAAGTCGTCCTCCGGCGTTCCGCTCGAGACGGTCGCCCAGCCGTCCTGCGTCGAATCCTGAGCGAACTGCACGGCTTCGACCGTCTCGGGACTCGTCATCGCCGACATGTCCCACTCACTGCTCCAGCCTCCGCCGTAGCCCCACACCAGGTTGCCGAGGATCCAGGCCGGGTAGGAGTCCTCCTTCGGGTAGGCGAGCGCGGAGTTCGCGACTTCGGCCTCCTGCAGCTGCTCGGAGTTCGCCTTGACCTCGTCCCACGTCGCCGGGGCCCTGTCCTCGAGACCGGCCTCCGCGTACTGATCCTTGTTGTAGTAGAAGATCGGAGTCGACCGGGCGTAGGGCACCGCGTAGTGGGCGTCGTCGTAGAGGTAGTCGTCGTAGAGGGTCTCCTGGTACGTCGAGGTGTCGGCACCCGCTGCCTCGAGAGCCTGATCGACCGGCAGCAGCGAGTCGTTCGCGAAGTTCGTGAACCATGTCGCGTCGGAGACGACGACCATGTCGCCGACGTCATCGGAGGTCTGCGCGGTCTGGAACCTCTGCGACACCTCTTCGTAGTTCGCGCCGGCGGTGACGAGTTGGACCTCGATGCCCGACTCCTCGGTGAAGCCGGCGATGATCTCCTCCTCGATCTCCATCGAGCCGCCGGGATGGTTGGACCAGAACGTGATCGACTGGGCGGGTTCGACTCCCGAGAAGTCGACGTCGGCACCGGCGGCGGAGTCGGATCCGACGCTCGGTCCGCAGGCGCTCATCCCGAGCGCGGCAAGTCCGAGGACGGCTGTGGACAGGGTGAGGCGGGGGCTGAAGCGGGGCATTGGCTCTCCTTGGTCTCTTCTCTGGGTGGGTGGCGGGTGGAGGTCGGATTCGGGGTTCGGACGGTCTACTTCACGGCACCCTGAGTGAGGCCGGAGACGATGTGGCGCTGCAGCGCGGCGAAGACGATGAGGACGGGAACGATGACGAGGACCGCGCCGGCCATGAGGTATCCGTAGCTGCCCGTCTGCCCCTCGACCGACTGGAGGAGATTGAGGCCGACGGGCAGCGTCATGTTCTCCGGGGTGTCGGTGATGACGAGCGGCCACATGAAGGAGTTCCATTCGGTCACGATCGTCACCAGCGCCACCGTCGCGATGGCCGGCGCGGAGACCGGGACGACGATGCGCCACAGTCGCTTCCAGTGCCCGGCACCGTCGAGTTCGGCGGCCTCGAGCATGTCGACGGGCAGGGTCTTGAACTGCTGACGCAGCAGGAACGTGCCGAAGGCCGTGCCGAGTCCCGGCAGCAGGATCCCCCACAGCGTGTCCCGTCCCCCGAGGGCGGAGATCGTCAGGTAGTTCGGCAGCAGTGCGACCTCGGGCGGGACCATGAGGGCGACGAGGATGCCGAGGAAGATGACGTTCTTGAACCGCACCCTGATGAAGACGAGAGCGTAGGCTGAGGTGATCGCCAGGACCACCTTGATCACCGACCCGACCGTGGTGACGATGACGCTGTTGAGGAGGATCCGCCCGAGCGGCACCCGGTCGGCGACGGCCTCGTAGTTGCCGAGCGTCGGTTCCTGCGGCAGCAGCGTCGGCGTCAGCGTGATGATCTCACCCGGGGGCTTGAACGAGGCGATGACCATCCATGCCAGGGGCACCACGATGAGCGCGATGGCGATGAGCAGCGGCAGATAGCCGGTGAGGATCGTGTCGGCCAGATTCCGTGGGGCGAAGGCCTGACTCCACGTCGCGCGGTCCCGCTTCCGCGGGGACGGATCCTGTCGGCTCGCCGAGGTGGTCGCCCCGGTTCCGGAGGAACCGCTGCCCGCCGCCGCTCCACCGTCGCGGACAGGCGTCTCCGGTCCCGCTTCGGCGACGGTCTTCTGCGTCCTCATGAGTAGTGCACCTTCCGTTCGACGTAGCGCATCTGCACCGCCGTGATGACGAAGAGGGCGGCGAAGAGGACGACGGAGATCGCGGCGGAGTACCCGGCGCGCTGGTAGACGCCGAATCCCTGCAGGAAGAGCTCGAAGACGATCGTGTTCGTGCCGTTGCCGTTGGGTGTCATGATGCGCAGGATGTCGAAGGCCTGCATCGACGACAGGATCGTGGTGATGACGAGGAAGAACGTCGTCGGCCCCAGCAGGGGGAGGCTGATCGAGACGAACCTGCGGAGAGGACCGGCATGGTCGATCGCCGCTGCTTCGAGAAGGTCCCTGGGCAGCGACTGGAGCCCGGCCAGATACACGACGGCGCAGTAGCCGAGGTTCTTCCACACGTAGACGACGATGACCATGAGCAGGGCGAGGTCCGGGTCGAGGTACCACTCCGGGGAGTTCCGGCCGAAGAAGGCGAAGACGTGGGAGAGGAGACCGAGCTGCGGGTCGAAGATGAAGTTCCAGACCATGCCGACGCCGACCCCGGAGAGCACGTACGGGGAGAACACAGCCGTCCGGGCGACCGTCCGGCCGGGGATCTGCTTGTTGAGCACGAGGGCGAGCGCGAGACCGAGGGCCATCGAGATCACCACCGTCGAGACCGTGAAGATCAGGGTGACCCGCCACATGTCGAGGCCGGTCGGCGAGGTGAAGAGGGTGACGTAGTTGCCGAATCCGATGAAATCGGCGCTGTTCGATCCGAGTCGCCAGTCGAGCAGGGAGTAGTAGACGTTCGAGGCGAGCGGATAGTAGATGAACGCGAGGATGAGGAGGATGTTCGGACCGATGAATGCCGCGAAGATCGCCCATTCGCGGAGTCCGCGTGTGCGCTGTTCACGCTGCGCCGAGCTCGTCCGCGTCAGGCTCATCGGCATCCTCCGTCATGGTCGGGGGTCATCGGGCAACCGGACCAGTGTCGCGAGGTTGAATGAACCCCGGGCATGATCTGCTTGAACGCTGAGATGCTGGTCGGTGAATGGGCCGGGAGCGTCCGCAGACGGCTCGGGACCAGACCTCGCGCGGCACGGCTGACCTGCGGTGACACCGCCACATGGACGCAGGTCGACGCCGCGGTGAACGTGTTGCCCGTGAGTTCATCTCTGCCTTCCCGGGATCCCTGCCCGGCGCCCTGGCCCGGCAGTCCGTCCGCGACAATCCTCCCTGTCGCTTAAGATCGAAGGGAGGGGAAGTTCGCCGAGGCGGCCCCCACTGTCCGGGAACCCTGAGCTTCCGTGACTACGATGGTCACAGGCCCAGCACACGGTAAGGAGTCTCCATGCCCCGCGAGCGCGCGTTCGCCCAGGTCGATGTCTTCTCCAGCGTTCCCTATCACGGCAATCCCGTCGCCGTCGTCCTCGACGCCGAAGGCCTGAGCGACGACGAGATGGCGCAGATCGCGAACTGGACGAACCTCTCGGAGACGACGTTCGTCCTCCCGCCCACCGACGACCGCGCCGACTACCGCCTGCGCATCTTCACGAGGACCCGCGAGCTGCCCTTCGCGGGACATCCGACGCTCGGCTCCGCGGCGGCGTGGCTGCACGCGGGCGGACAGCCCCGGCGCGCGGACCGTCTCGTCCAGGAGTGCGGGGTCGGTCTCGTCGAGCTGCGCCGTGGCATCGCCGCAGACAGCTCAGGCACCGCCGCAGACAGCACAGACACAGACACCCCCGCAGATCAGCTCGCTTTCGCCGCCCCGGATCTCCTCCGGTCCGGCCCCCTCGACGAATCGTTCGTGTCCGACATCGCCGCCGCCATCGGCATCGATCGCAGCGAGATCCTCGACCACGCGTGGGTCGACAATGGTCCGGGCTGGGCTGCGGTCAGGCTCGCCTCCGCAGAGCAGGTGCTCGCGCTCACCCCCGACTTCTCGGCGATCCCGGACACGAAGCTCGGCGTCGTCGGCGCTCACCCGCACGGGTCCGACCATGAGTACGAGGTCCGCGCGTTCGTCCCCGGGGTCGGGGTGGCCGAGGATCCCGTGACCGGCAGCCTCAATGCCTCCGTCGCCCAGTGGCTGATGGGCTCGGGCCTCGTTCCGGATGCCTACACCGCGACACAGGGCACGGCGATCGGCCGTGCCGGCGTCATCTCGATCACCCGGGACGGCGACACCATTTGGGTGGGCGGCCCGACGACAGTGTGCTTCACCGGCACCGCGAACGCGTGAGGGCAGGACGATGACGAACGCACTCCGCTCGACCGATGTGCCGGTCACCGCGGTCCACGGTCGCGTCTGGTTCGGACTCCAGGCCCTCCTCGGCGCCGCATGGTGGGCAGGCGTCTTCACGATGCCCGGCGTGCGCACCGCGACCCTCGGACCGCTCGACCCCATCGTCGTCGCCGTCTTCGACATCCCCCTCTTCGTCCTCGCCTCGGCGGCCGTCGCCTTCGGAGTCCGCCTGGCGGTGTGGGTCGTCGTGCCGTGGACGATCCTCGTCGCCCTCGGCATGGCCGTCTACGCGACCGTGACCACGCAGGCCGGACTCGGCGCGGTCGCCATGATCGCAGCCGCCGTCGCCGGCGTCGTCGCCGGGTCCCTCGTCGTCTGCGGACGCGTGCCGAGCGAGCGCCTCCTCGTCGGACCGTTCGCCTTCCGCAGCTCCCGGACCGACGGTGAGAACGCGCTTCTCATGCGCACGTTCGCCCAGCTCGTGTGCTTCTGGGGCGTTTTCCTCGTCATCCTCCCGTGGATCATCAAGTCCCTCGAGGAGCGGTGGCAGCTCGACGTCAAGTTCCCCTTCCTCGTCGTCCTCGCCGGTTTCGCCCTCCTCGTCCTCGCGAGCGCGCTCGGCATCTGGTCAGCGGTGACGATGGCGCGCTACGGCGGGGGCACCCCGCTGCCGTCGGCGATGCCCAACCGCCTCGTCGACGACGGCCCGTACCGCTTCGTCCGCAATCCCATGGCCGTCGCCGGGGTCGTCCAGGGCGTGGCGATCGGCATGTTCATCGAATCGTGGCTCGTCATCGTCTACGCGATCGCCGGGTCCCTGCTGTGGAATTGGATGATCCGCCCCCATGAGGAGGCGGATCTGCGGCAGCGCTTCGGTGCCGACTTCGACGACTACAGCGCCGAGGTGGCCTGCTGGGTCCCCGGACGCCGATCCCGCTGACCTCGCCGAGGCGGCCTGATCGCCCAGGCAACCTGATCGCCGAGGCGGTCCGATCGCCGAGGCGGCCAGGTCACACCCCCGCTTCGTGCACGGTGACCGCGTAGCCGTCCGGATCGCTGAACGTGAACGTCAGACCGAACGGACTCTGGGACGGCGGTCGCAGGATCTCCACCCCCGCCTCGGCGAGTGCGTCATGGAGCTCTGCGGTGCCCACACAGCTCAGCCACAGCGCCACCCCGGTTCCCGGCCGCTCGACGGCGTCGAGATCGACACCGGGCAGCGGTTCGCGGACGGCGAAGGGGATCGGCTCAGTCGCGAAGACGACGGCGCCGGGAGGACTGGCCGGCGCTCGGGTGAGCCCGAGCCGCGTCTCGTAGAAGTCGGCGGCGTCCTCGACATCGCGCACCTGCAGGGCGACGAAATCCACTCCGTTGACGATCATGACTGCTTCCTTCCCTCACGCTCCGACGCTGCTCTCGTCACCGCGAACTCATCGGAACTGTCATATGTCAGGTTTCTGACATTCCCACCGTATGTCAGAATATTGACATGAGTCAAGAGAGTCCTCGCCTCGAATCGCTGATCGGTTATCAGCTCAAGCACCTGCAGTCTCTGCTGAAGTCGCGGATGGACGAAGTCCTCCGACCGCTCGGCCTCTCGACGCCGCAGTACGCGTGCCTCGAGCTGCTCAAGCGCAGCCCTGGCGCATCGAATTCGGAGCTCGCCCGCGGCGCGTTCGTCACCCGGCAGGCGATGAACACGCTGCTGCGCGGCCTGCAGGATCGCGACCTCGTCACCCGACCCGACACCGTCGAGTCGGGACGAGCCCGGCCGACGACGCTGACTGCCGACGGGCAGACCCTGCTCGCTCAGGCGTCGAGACTGGTCGAGGGGATCGAGGAGCGCATGGTCGCCGGCCTCGACCAGGCGGGGCGGAAGCGCCTCGGCGCGACACTCGACACCTGCATCGATGCCCTCGAGGGACCGGCCGACACCTCACAGAAGCCGCCTCACCGCACGACGTAGTCGACGGGCTCCTTCCCGGTGCGCGGGGGCCAGATGAGCATGACCAGCAGCGCGAGAGCGGCTCCGAGACCGGCGCCGAGCGTGTTCGTCACGAGGTCGCTGACGGTGCCGAACCGCGTGGGTGAGAGCAGGGTGAGCTGGGTGCCTTCGATGAGGCACGTGAAGACGAGACCCGCGACCCAGCCGATCCACCAGCGCCGCGGGCCCAGCTGCAGGGCGAGGAGGAAGCCGAACGGGACGAAGAGTCCGACGTTGGCGAGCTTCTCGAGCGTCACGTAGTCGATCCACGCCGTCGACTCGTGGGAGGCGAGGACGGCGAGGAGACGCGCGACGAACGAGTCGGGGCTCGTGTCGAGCTGCTGCGGGGTGAGCGTGACGAGCGCGATGAACGCGGTGTAGAGGATGAGCAGGCCGAGCGGCACCGTGCGCAGCCGCTGCCGGTATCCGCTCATCGTCTGCCGCCCGTCATCTGTCATCGCTGTCAACTGTCATCACTGTCATCCGTCATCACCGTCAACGATAGCGATCTCGCCGAGGCGGGACTCCCAGCCGTCTCGCCGACGCCCAGCCTCACGGGAACCGTGCGGTCAGCTCCCCGATGCGCCGACTGCGGTCCTCGATCTTCATCCGCCCGGCCGCCTCGAGCAGGCTCATGCCGTGGAGCGCACTCCAGAACACCTCGGCGGCGGTGTCGTCGCCGATCACCTCGGCGAGCACGGTGAAGGCGCCGCGCAGCTCCGGTTCGTTGTCCTCCTCGGCGAAGCGCGCACCGATCGGCTGCGCGAACATGGCCTCGTAGACGGCAGGGTGGTCCCCCGCGAAGTCGAGGTAGGCCCCGGCAAGCGCGTCGACGGCCGCGGCGTCCGCTGCCTGCTCGACCGCGGCTGCGCACCGCAGTCGCAGTTCGACGAATCCCTCGAGGGCGACCGCGCGCATGATCTCCGTCTTGCCGCCGGGGAAATGTCCGTAGAGCACCGGCTGCGAATAGCCGATCGCCTCGGCGAGACGACGCGTCGTCACCGCCGCCCACCCCTCGGCCTCAGCGCGGTCACGGGCGGCGACGAGAATCGCCGCGCGGCGCGCGGACGTCCGCGTCTCCGTCTGGTCCGCCTTCGACGACTTCGCCACCACGACTCCCTTCTTGCGCTCTCACCCGACCCGCCCTATTCTAGCAGTGCTAGATTGTCTAGCGCCGCTAGATGAAGGACTCATCATGGAACCGTTCACTGCCGTCGTCGCAATCATCGTCATCGGCCTGCTCGTCGGGATCGAGGCGGCCGTCGCCTTCGCGCTCCATCCGGTGCTCCTCCGCCTGCCGGCCGGAACTGCGATCGCCGGCCGTGCCGATGGGGCGCGCCTGCTCGGACGGACGATGCCGATCTTCTACATCGGCTCGCTCGTCGTCACTGTCGTGCTCTCAGTGCTCCTGAGGGGACGGCCGGAAGCCGCCCTGTTCGGCGTCGCGGCAGCGCTGCTCGTCGTCAGCGTCGTCATGTCCACCGCCCTCCTCGTGCCGATCAACAACCGAACGAAGGCGTGGACGGCCGAGGACCACCCGGACGACTGGCGCGCGCAGATGCGGCGCTGGGACCGCCTCCACGTCGTCCGCGTCGCCGTCATCGTCGCCGCTTTCGCCCTCGTGGCGAGCGCGGCGACGATGCTCTGACGCGGCCGGCCTCAGGAAGACACAGCTTCAGCGGCGCTGAGCGAGGCGATGTCGATGACGGCGCGGAAGTAGACCTCACCGGCGACGACGCGGTCGTAGGTCGAGTCCGCCTCGGCGATGTCGATCGTCTCGATCTGGGCGGCGATGCCGTGCTCGGCGCAGAAGTCGAGCATCTCCTGGGTCTCGGCGATGCCGCCGATGTTCGACCCGGCGAGCACCTTGCCGCCGCCGATGAGCGATCCGAAGGAGAGCTCCTGCTTGGTCGGCGGCAGTCCGACGACGGCCATGACACCGCGTGGTGCGAGCAGACGCAGGTACCGATCGACGGGGATGTCGGCGCTGATCGTGTTGAGGATGAGGTCGAACTCGCCGCGGTGCTCGGAGAAGAAGTCCTCGTCGGTCGTCGCGAGCATCCGCTGCGCCCCGAGGTCGATGGCGAGCTGCTCCTTCTTGCGGCTCCGGGACAGCACGGTGACCTCGGCGCCCATGGCCGCCGCGATCTGGACGCCCATGTGCCCGAGACCGCCGAGCCCGAGGACGGCGACCTTCTTCGGCGCTCCGGCCTTCTTCTCGCCCGCGCCCCAGCGGTTGAGCGGCGCGTAGGTCGTGATGCCGGCGCAGAGCAGCGGGGCGGCCACGTCGAAGTCGAGGCCGTCGGGGATGCGGAGGACGAAGCGCTCGTTGACGACGACCTTCTCCGCATACCCACCCTGGGTGATGGTGCCGTCGACGTCGGTCGAGTTGTACGTGCCGACGTTGCCGCGCAGGCAGTTCTGCTCCTGGTCGGCGAGGCATTCGACGCATTCGCCGCACGAGTCGACGAGGCAGCCGACCCCTACGCGGTCGCCGACCTTCCAGTCGGTGACGTCCGCGCCGACGGCGGAGACGACTCCGGCGATCTCGTGGCCGACGACGAGCGGGAAGTCGACCTCGCCCCATTCATTGCGGACGGTGTGGATGTCGCTGTGGCAGATGCCGGCGGCTCGGATGTCGATGACGACGTCGTCGGGACGCGGGTCGCGGCGCTCGATCTCCGCGACGCGGAAGGGCTCCTCGGGCCCGGTCTTCTGCAGTGCCTTGACGGTGATTGCCATGGGTGACCTCCGGTGTGTGCAGCGGCGTGTTGCTGATCTGGGGACACCCTACATCGTGCCCCTGACGTGACGATGACCGCCGGTCGGACACCAGGTGCCTTGTCACTTCGCGGCGGCGCGCTCTCCGATCGTCATCTCGAGCGGGAAGTCGACGGGAGCGTCGCCGAAGAGCAGTCGTCCCGCCGAGGCGGCCGCCTCCCTGATCGCCTCGGCCGCAGCGTCGGCCTGCGCTGCCGGCGCGTGGACGATGACCTCGTCGTGGAGGAAGAAGACGAGGTGGGCGCGCCCGGCGAACACCGGTCCGGAGGCGTCCGCCCGCCCCTCGTCGAGCTCCGGGAGACGCGCGAGGCGCAGACGCAGATCGGCGAGCCACGCGAGGGCCCATTCCGCGGCGGTGCCCTGCACGACGAAGTTGCGGGTGAAGCGCCCCCAGTCCCCTGCGGCCCGCCTCGCCCGGTTCTCATCGGCCGGGGTCGCATCGAACGCATTCGCCTGCGCCTGCACCTGCCGCCAGCCGTCACTCGGCGCCGGGGACGACCGTCCCAGCCAGGTGGTGACGATCCCGCCGCGCAGTCCCGCCTCGGCGGCGGTGTCGACGAGGCGCATCGCCGCAGGGAACGAGGTGCGCAGGCGGGGGACGAGCCGGCCGGCCTCCCCCGTCGTCGATCCGTACATCGCCCCGAGGACGGCGATCTTCGCCTCCTGCCGGGTCGCGACGATCCCCTCGTCGACGAGTCCCGAGTAGAGGTCGCGCCCGCGCCCGGCCTCGGCCATCGCCCGGTCGCCGGACATCGCGGCGAGCGCCCGGGGCTCGAGCTGGGAGACGTCGGCGGAGATGAGGGTCCACCCGTCGTCGGCTCGCAGTGCCGGGCGCAGCTGCCGGGGGATCTGCAGAGCCCCACCGCCGCTGGCCGCCCAGCGACCGGTGACGACGCCGCCGGGCACGTAGACGGGACGATACCGGCCCTCGCTCACCCATTCGGCGAGCCAGTGCCAGCCGTTGGCCGAGAGCAGCCGGCCCATCCTCTTGTAGCGCAGCAGCGGTTCGATCGCCGGATGGTCGGATTCGGCGAGCTCCCACTTCGACGTCGAGGACACGTTGATCCCGGCGTTGCGCAGGGAGGCGAGCAGGCGGGTCGGGGAATCGAGGTTCGCGCGGGGATCGTCGAGGGCGGCCCGGACCTCCTCGGCGACGGCGAGCATCTTCGCCGGCTTCGCGCCCGCAGCCGGCTTCTCGCCGAGGAGGTCCGTGAGGATCCGCTCATGCTCGGTGACGTCCCACGGCACTCCGGCCGCGTGTAGCTCCGCGGCGACGAGGCCGCCGGCCGATTCCGCGGCGAGCAGGAGGCGCAGTCGTCCCGGGTCGGTCGCGGTCGTCAGCGCCGCCTGCTGCCGGGCGAATTCGGCGAGGGCGGCGTCGATGTCATGGGGCACCTCCTTCGGGCGCCCGCGCCCGCCGGTGACGTCGAAGAGGGTCTCCGCCTGCCCGACGGCAGGGGCGGTGACGGGTCCGGCATCCCACTCCGCGGCGGCCCGCAGCGCCGTGGGCTCGGTGACGAGTTCGGAGCGGACGAGGATCGCATGAGCGAGCCTGAGGTCGTGGGCGCGGTCGATGCGCACCCCGGCCGCAAGCAGTGCCGGGGACCACTTGGGGGTGTCGCTGAGCACCCACCTCGGCGCAGGGGCAGGGCGCGCGCCGAGGTCATCGGGCGATCGAGCACTGCGCTCACGGGCACGGACGAGGTCGGGAAGGGCCGCCTCGGCGAGGTCGGTTCGGGCGATCTCCGCCCCGGACGCGTCGAGATCGACGACGGTGACCATGCCGTCGTCGCCCGGGCCCGCCTGTTCGTCGCGGCGCGCGGCACCGATGACGGACCACGCGATCGACGGCGCGGTCTCACTCGGCATGGGTCAACCCTACTGCGCGCCGCTGACACGGGGATCGCACACCGCCTCGGCGAGAGCTGACTAGACCTCGCCGGGGAGGAGCACCGAGGTCCCCGATTCTCCCCGGATGACGATGAGCCCCGATTCGATCCGCAGCTCCGAGAACCCCAGCGGCCAGGAGGCGACCTGTTCGCCGGCGTCGTCGATGAGGACGAGTCCGTCGGGAGTGCCGGGGAAGAGGAGCAGCGAGCCGTCGGCGCTCACACCCTGGAGAATGATGAGGCTGTCGGGCAGCTCGGCGATCTCACCGGAGCGCGTGAAGATGCGGCGTGCGGCGTCCTCGGTGAGCGCGGGGGTCCCCGTCGCATCGACGCCGACGACGGTGCCGGCCTGCCGGTGGTCGGACAGGGGGAACGTCACGCCCTGACGGGGCTCTGGGACGAAGGTGTACTGCGAGACGCCCGTCGTGCGGTCGACCTCGCGGCCGTCGAGGTCGACGAAGGCGTACTCGGGGTCGGTCTCCTGGATCTTCTCGACATATCCGTCGCTGGCCCACGTGATCCAGTCGGGCCGGGTGACGGCGGTCGACAGCCTCTCCTCGCCGGATTCGAGGTCGAGAACGGTGATCCGCTTGCCCCGCTGGTTCGTCACCCCGAGGAGATCGTCGGCGAGGACGGTCACCTCGGAGCCGGCCGCGACGGGACTGCGCCACACCTCGCTCCCCTTCTTCTCGCCTGTGCCCATGTCGAGTCCGACGAGGTCCTCGACGCCCGTCCGGACGACGACGCGGGTGCCGGCCCAGGCCACCGGCTGAGCGCTCGCGACCTCGGGTCCCAACCCCAGGGCCTGCCGCTCGGTTCCCGTGGCCGGATCGACGAGGCTCCAGGCGCGCATCCCCGATTGCCACCGGCTCCCGACGACGACCGTCGCCGCGGACGCGGCAGGGACCGACGAGTCCGGGTCCCCGGGCAGCAGCGCTTCCTGCCCGCAGGTCGCATCGTCGATCTCCCAGAGGATCTGACCGCCGCGCAGCTGTCTGCCCATCACTGTCGAGTCCCCGCCGATCCCGCGCTCGACTTCGATCGCCATGTCGTCGGTCACCGCGCAGACCTCGTTCGCCGTCGCGTACTGCGCGACGAATCCGGCCGCGTACGCATCAGTGAGCCACGCGCCCTTGTCACCCTGCGGGCTCAGCTGCACCTGCGCCTCGGGCGGCAGGTCCGGATCGTCTTGCGTCGAGGCTGTGCAGGCGGTCAGTGTCAGACCGAGCACGGCGGCGAGCGCGATTGCGGCGGAACGAATCGAGGTCATGGAAGCGAATCTATGCGCGGTCGCGGCCCGAGGGGTGCTCATCCTGTTCCGGTTCGGCAACAGCCGGGTCGGGAGCTGGGGCCCTGCATCCGGGGCTGGGGCGAGTCATCCGAGGGCGAGCGCGGACGCGAGCGCGAGAACCGACAGCGTCGACGTCAGCGTGCGCGCGAGGTTCGCGCGGTTCCACCGGGTTTCGAAGGTCACCCGAGCCGCCGTGTGGTCCGCCGGGGTGAGGATCGGCGCCCGGTCGAGACCCTGGTTGAGGGGGACACTGACGGTGGCGGTGATGAGGAAGGAGACCACCGAGGCGGCCGCCCCGATCCACAGCAGCGCCATTCCCGCCGGGTCGGAGGCGATTCCGAGCTCTCCCGGTTCGACCCCGATCCTCAGCGTGCCCGTCACGGCAGCGGCCACCGCGGTGAGAGGGGCGCCGACGAAGACGACGAGGAATGTCGGGCGGAGGATCACTGAGTTGATCGCACGGAATCCGCGGACGAACTCTCCGTCGTCGAGTCTCCGATAGGCGGGCGAGATCGCGCAGACGAACGCGAAGAACAGCCCGGCGAGCAGTCCGTTCGTCAGCGTCGCCGCCGCGAGGAGTTCGGTGATCATGAGGACACCGGTGATCATGACGGAGCGTCCGCGTCGGAAGCGTGGCCGACGAGTTCCGCGATCGTCTCCTCGACCGTCGTCGTCACCGTGATGCGCCGGTCGCCCCGCGGAGCGAGGAGTCCCGCGGCATCGGCTCGGTAGAGCTCGGCGAGACTGTCGGCGACGTGGGGCGCGAACCCGGCCGCGGTGAGCCCGGGCGCCCACGCGGGCTCGGGGACGATCTCGACGGTGAGCGCGCGACCGAGGGCACGACCGAGCACCTCGGCGACCTCCCGTTCGGACCGGGAAGGCCCGATGATGTCGACGGCCTCGCTCGACGGCGGCGGGGCGAGCAGTGCGCGGGCGGCGACCGCCCCGAGGTCACGGGTCGCGACCATCGGCACGGGCGCCTCGGCGGTGGGCGCGAACACGGGGTAGGTGCCGGTCTCCCGGGCGAGGTCGATGACGTCGGAGACCTTCTCCTGGAAGTGGCCGGACCGGAGGGCCGTCAGCGTCGTACCGGTCTCGCCCAGTGCCCGTTCGAGACGGTGGAGTCCGGTGATCGGGCCGGTGCCCGCGGCGAGGTCGGCGCCGCCCGAGGAGAGCATGACGACGTGGGGAACACCCGCCTCGGCGACGGCCCCGGCGATCGCGTCGCTCAGCAGCTCGGCATGGGCGTCGAGGTCAGCGGCGCCGAGGTCGAACGGCAGCAGAGCGAAGAACCCTGCGGCCCCGGTCAGGGCGGCAGTCAGCCCCGCGCGGTCGGTGAGGTCGACCGTCGCGATCTCGGCTCCGGCCTTACGCCACGGTGCGGCGTCGGCCTCCCGGCGGACGAGGACGCGGACCTCGGCGCCGGCGTCAATGAGGGTGTGGGCGGTGGCCGATCCGACGCGTCCGGTGGCTCCTGCGATGACGAACATGGTGGACTCCTTCTCTACTGCTTCTCTACTACGGTGGTTGATCTGTTGGAGTGGCTGATCTGTCTGCCTCTCCGACGCTACGGACGTCATCTCGGACACTCCATGCCCGAACGGCCGCACTTCTTGCCCGATCGTCCGAACGAGTCGGTTGATCGAACCGAGCCCTGGTCGCCGCGGGCGGGCTGTGACACGATGCCGACATGATGAGCGCACCGAAGAACGCCGCACCCGCGACGGGGGCACCGGGGACGCGAGCACCGCAGAGACGATCGGCGGCCGGTCGGGCTGTTGAGGCGCCCGGCGGCGAGGATCGGCTCGCCCGGGTGCTCGGCACCCTGCGGATGCGCTCGACGTTCTGCTCCCACTCCGAGTTCGGTGACCCGTGGTCGCTCGAGATGCCCGCGATCGCCGACTCCGTGAGCTTCCACGTCCTCATCGCCGGGTCGTGCTGGCTGCGCCTGCCCGGGGAGGACGCCGTCGAGCTCGCCGCCGGTGACCTCGCGCTCGTCCCGCACGGGCGCGGTCACGATCTCCTCAGCGATCCCGCGGCCCCGCGCGGACCGCGCGTCGATCTCCTGCCGCAGGAGTACCTCGGCGAGAGCTACTCCGTCCTCCGGTACGGGGGCGCGGGCCCGACGACGCGGCTGATCTGCGGGATCGTCGGTTTCGATGATCCGGCCGCCCGGCAGCTCGTCCGCAGCCTGCCGGCGATCCTGCGGGTCAGCGGGGATGAGGCGGGCGTCGCCTCCTCGGTGCGCGACACCCTCCGGCTCATCGCCGCCGAGCTCGCGCATCCGCAGCCGGGAGCGGAGACCGTGGCGACGCGGTTGGCCGATGTCCTCGTCGTCCAGGCGATCCGGTCGTGGATGAACTCCGACGCCGAGGCGGGCGCCGGGTGGCTGCGCTCCCTGCGGGATGAGCGCATCGGCCGGGTCATCGAGGCGATCCATGACGGCCCCGGTGAGGAGTGGACGCTCGAGCGCCTCGCACGGGTTGCGGGGATGTCGCGATCCTCATTCAGCGCCCGGTTCACCGACCTCGTCGGCGAGGCCCCGATCGCCTACCTCACGCGGTGGCGGATGGCCATCGCCCAGTCGCGGCTGCGGGACACCGAGGTCACGGCGGCGACGCTCGCGGGCGACCTCGGCTACCGCTCGGAGGCCGCGTTCAACCGCGCGTTCACCCGAATCGTCGGGTCGACCCCGGGCGCGGTGCGACGACAGAGGTTGCAGGGAGCGGCGGAGCGCGATGTCGAACCGCTCTCATGAGTGCGCGACAGGTTGTGACCAGTCGAGTTGTGGCCAGTTGAAACTGAGATGGCCAGTACCGGACCTGGCCATCTCAGTTTCGACTGGCGCACACGCTCGCGGGACGGGTGATGTGCGGGGCGGACAGGAAGCAGGCATGCGAAGAGCCCCTCACCTGACCCTGATCGGGCCGGTGAGGGGCTCATGTTCGCTGGTGCGCGAGGGGGGACTTGAACCCCCACGACCTTGCGATCACTGGCACCTGAAGCCAGCGCGTCTACCAATTCCGCCACTCGCGCGAACAAGAGAAGACTTTATCATCGCCGCGCGGATTTCAAGAAACTCAGAGGGCCCGTGAACCCGCGAAATCAGGCGAAATCGACCGAAATCCCCGCAGAAACCTCCGAAAAGTGGCGACCTTCACACTTTCGCCACCGCGATGCCGCCGCACCCCGCCACCGCGATGCCCCCGCACCCCGCCGCCGCGCCCCAACGCAGCCCTCGACTCCCCCGTCACTGCCGGACCGCTCAACGCGTCCTGCCAGGCTGAACGCGCACAGTGAATCCCCGCCGAGGTGCGCCCCGAGATCGCGCAGGACGTGAGATGAGAGCGCCTCCGCGTTAGGATTGGGTGTTGGTGTACCCGAAACGGCGCCTCGCGCCGGATACGGTCACGCCCACGCGAAAGAGCAGTGCAGACCATGTGCCCACGTTCTGGCCGACCGCCCGAACACGAGACAGACGATGCCGAACCGGAGGAGGTGCCATGGGAATTCTCGATCGCTTCGAGAAGGGACTGGAGAACGTCGTCAACGGCGCCTTCGCGAAGGCCTTCCGCTCCCAGGTCGAACCCGTCGAACTCGGCGGGGCCCTGCGCCGCGAAGCCGACAACAAGGCAGCCGTCGTCTCCCGCGGACGCACCCTGACGGCGAACCACTACACGATCGAGCTCTCACCCGCCGACTTCGAGCGCCTCTCCGGCATCGAGACCGAACTGCGGGCCGATCTCCGCCAGGTCATCGGCGACCACGCGATCGAGCAGGCGTACAGCTTCGTCGGGCCGGTGTCCGTCGACTTCGTCGAAGCCGACGACCTCGACACGGGCATGTACCGCGTCGTCTCGAGCACCCAGCGCCCCGACGGGTCGCCGGCGGCCCAGCCGGCCAACCGCGGCGGCTACGACCCGGTCTCCCGCTCCCACAACATCGTCGAACCGGCCCCGGCCTCGACCTCCCGTCCCGTGCCGCAGCGCCAGGCCGCGCCGCGGCGCTCGAGCGAGCCCGCGCGGTCGGCGACCCCGATCCGCCAGGCCGCCCCGGCCCGGCAGCGCACGATCGAGGCGAGCGTCGACATCAACGGACAGACCTACCCTCTGCGTCAGGGCAGCAACGTCTTCGGACGCTCGTCGAACAGCTCGGACTTCGTCATCGACGACCCCGGTGTCTCGCGCCGCCACTTCGAGATCGTCGTCGAGGGCGACCATGCCGTCGCCAACGACCTCGGCTCGACGAACGGCACGCTGCTCCACGGACGCAAACTGACCTCCGCCAACCTCAGCAACGGTGATGTGCTCACGGCAGGCGACGCCGATGTGCGCTACACCGAACAGGACACTCTGTGAGCGAATTCACCGTCACCGTCTTCCGGTTCGCGTTCTTCGTCATCCTCTGGCTCTTCGTCTTCGGGGTGGCAGGCGTGCTCAGGCGGGACATCTTCGGCGCGCGGCGCGGACCCCGCAAGTCGAAGAAGAACAAGGCCGCGCGGGGCTCCTCGCGCCAGTCCGCCCCCGCCCAGAACCAGCAGGCGCACAATCAGCAGGCGCAGAACCAGGCCCAGAACCGTCCGGCCCAGCAGCCGCCGGCGCCCTCGCGTCCGGTGCCGCGGGCGAATCCCGGCTCGATCCGGGTGACCGCCGGTCCGATGGCCGGCACCTCGCTCATCCTCTCCGGGGCACCCGTGACCTTCGGGCGCGCGCCGGACAACACGATCGTCATCGACGACGACTTCGCCTCGAGCCACCATGCCCGCATCATCGCGCGGAACGGCGCCTGGGTGCTCGAGGACCTCAGCTCGACGAACGGCACGTTCGTCGACGGCTCGCGCATCACCGCCCCGTTCGACCTTGGCATCGGCACTCAGATCACCATCGGACATACGACGTTGGAGACCCAATCGTGACGACCGACGGAACGATCACCCTTCGCTCCGCAGCCCGGTCTCACACCGGGCTCGTGCGCAAGAACAACCAGGACTCCGGGTATGCGGGTCCCAACTTCCTCCTCATCGCCGACGGCATGGGCGGGCACGCCGGCGGTGACGTCGCCTCGGCGATCACCGTCGCCCGCCTCGCCGAACTCGACCGCGAGACCGGGGGCGAGGACGCCCTCGAGATCCTCCGCACCTCGATCCTCGACGCCAACGACCGCATCTGCCGCGGCGTCGCCGAACAGCCCGAACTCGCCGGCATGGGCACGACCGTCACCGCCCTCCTGCGCGCGCCGGGCAACCGCTTCGCCCTCGCCCACATCGGCGACTCCCGCGGATACGTCTACCGCGACGGCGAACTCCACGCCGTCACCCACGACCACACCTTCGTCCAGATGCTCGTCGACGAGGGCCGCATCACCGCCGAGGAAGCCGACACCCACCCCCAGCGCTCCGTCGTCATGAAGGTCCTCGGCGACGTCGGCACGTCCCCTGACCTCGACCTCTCCCTGCGGGAGGCCCACGTCGGCGACCGCTGGCTGCTCTGCTCCGACGGCCTCACCGGGTTCGCCGATATCGGCGACATCACCCGGGTCCTCGCCGAGGTGGCCGACCCCGACGAGGCCTGCCGCCAGCTCATCGACCTCGCTCTGGCCGGCGGCGGCGCCGACAACGTCACCGTCGTCATCGGCGACGTCATCGAGGGCACCGTCGAGACCGCCCAGGGCAAGTCCGTGGGCTCCGTCCACCTCAACCCGCAGTACGCGACGATCGGCACCCGCCCCGAGGGCGACGGCGCGACCGCGCAGCACGACTTCGCGAACACCGATATCCCCACCGACACCGTGCCCCTGCAGACCGTGACCGATGCCGGGTCCGGTGATTCCGGGCAGGAACCCACCGCCGAGGTGCCCGCCGGGTCCGTGCGGACACTGACCGAGGACGAGACCGAGGATGCGGCCGAGTCCGACGAGGACGACGAGCCTGAGGACGTCGAGAAGCGCTCCTACCTCGGGTGGATCATCGCCGCCATCGTCATCATCGCCCTCGCCGTGGCCGGCTTCTTCGCCTACAACTACATCAACAACCACTACTACCTGACGAACGAGAACGGCCAGGTCACGCTCTACCGCGGCCTCGACACGACGCTCGGCCCCATCGAGCTCAGCCGCCTCGAGGACACCACCGACATCCAGGTCGACTCGCTCAACAGCTTCTCCCAGGACCGGCTTCGCAGCTCGATCCAGGCCGACTCCCGCGAAGAGGCCGACCGGATCATCGACAATCTCCGCCGGGAGGCCGAGAGCGCCGGCACCGTCTCCGGCAACGCCGAGGATGCGACCGCGCCGAGCGATCCCGCCCCCTCCCCGCCGAACGGGCAGAGCGCCGAACCCAGTGACGCGATCACTCAGGAGTCGCAGTGATGTCAGACTCCGTCTCCCAGGCAGCCCGGCCCAGGCCCTACCGCCTGGCCGAGCTCGGGCTCATCATCCTGGCGATCATCGCCTCGACGAGTGCCTACGCGCTCGTCGGGCTCGGCGTCGACGATGCCATGCCGACCGACATCTACGGCTACATGGCGTGGCTGACGGCTCTCGCCCTCCTCATCCACATCGTCGTGTGGTGGAAGGCGAAGTACGCCGACCCCGTCCTCGTGCCCATCGCCGTCCTCCTCAACGGACTCGGCCTGGCGATGATCCACCGCGTCGACCTCGGTCGCGTGGAGTTCCTCGACAGCGCCACCCAGCAGCTCATCTGGATGACGCTCGGCGTGGGGCTCGCGATCGCCGTGCTCATCGTCCTCCGCGACCACCGCTGGCTGCGCCGCTACACCTACGTCTCGGGCTTCCTCGCCCTCTTCTTCCTCCTGCTGCCCCTCATCCCGGGCCTCGGCAGGACGATCAACGGCGCCCGCATCTGGATCGGCATCGGACCGCTGTCGTTCCAGCCCGGTGAGATCGCGAAGATCCTCCTCGCGATCTTCTTCGCCGGCTACCTCGTCGCCTACCGCGACCAGCTCGTGCTCGCGGGCCCGAAGATCCTCGGCATCCGCTTCCCCCGGCTGCGCGACTTCGGTCCCATCGTCATCGCGTGGATCGCCAGCGTCGGCGTCCTCGTCTTCGAACGCGACCTCGGCACCTCCCTCCTCTTCTTCGGCCTCTTCGTCGCCATGCTCTACGTCGCGACCTCGAAGGTCTCGTGGATCATCATCGGCATGTCGTTCTTCGCCGCCGGCGCCGTCCTCGCGACCCTGCTCTTCTCCCACGTCCAGCAGCGCATCGACGGTTGGCTGAATGCGCTCACGGCCGAGGAGTACAACAAGACGCCGGGCGGGTCCTACCAGCTCGTCCAGGGCCTGTTCGGGATGGCCAACGGCGGTCTCGTCGGCACCGGGCTCGGCGAGGGCCGACCGAACATGGTCCCCTACGCGGAATCCGACTTCATCTACGCGAGCTTCGGCGAGGAGCTCGGCATGGCCGGTCTCTTCGTCATCCTGCTCTGCTACCTCCTCATCTTCGAACGCGGCATCCGCACCGCGCAGAAGCTTCGCGACGGCTTCGGCACCCTGCTCGCCGCGGGGCTCTCCTTCACGATCGCCCTCCAGGTCTTCGTCGTCGTCGGCGGCGTCACCCGCCTCATCCCGCTCACCGGTCTGACCACGCCGTTCCTCGCCCAAGGCGGTTCGTCCCTGGTCGCGAACTGGGTGATCATCGCCCTCCTGCTGCGGATGTCGGACAATGCCCGCCGCCCGGTCGACGAATTCCACACCGGCGTCCTCAAGATCACCGAAGACGCGGACTCCACGACCGCCTCGGCGCGCCGCCGGAAGAAGTCCGACGACGACGGCGACCAGCCCGACGCTGATCACTGGAACAACCCCGGCGACCGGATCAACCCTGCTGACCGGACCGGCAGCGATGAGTCGCCGACGACGGTCCACGCGACGACTCCCGCCGACGAGGCGGTCACGACGAACCTCAGCACCCGCCGCCCCAGCGGCCCCGACCAGCGCCCGACCGACGAGCCCTCCCAGGGAGGAGACCGATGAAGAAGTCGCTCACGCACATCGGAGTCGTCGGCTTCGTCATGTTCGCCCTGCTCTTCGGCTCGACGAGCTGGGTGCAGTTCGTCACCGCCGACTCCCTCAACGCCAACCCGCTCAACAACCGGCAGATCCTCGATCAGCTCTCCCGCGACCGCGGACCGATCCTCGTCGACGGCACGCCGATCGCCTATTCCGAGCCCGTCGACGACCGCTACCGGTTCCAGCGCCAGTACGGCTCCGACGGCCTCGACCCTCGCGCGTACGCGTCGATGACCGGGTACTACTCGATCGTCTCCGGCGCCTCGGGCATGGAGCGCGCCGCCGGTGACTACCTCTCCGGTGACTCCGACGCCCTCTTCTACGACAAGGTCGGCAGCTTCTTCACCGGTGAGCAGCCGCGCGGTGCCGCGGTCGAGCTCACCGTCGACCCCGACGTCCAGCAGGCGGCCTGGGACGGCCTCGGCAACCAGACCGGTGCGGCGGTCGCGCTCGACCCGAAGACCGGGAAGATCCTCGCGATGGCCTCGACGCCGGGCTGGGATCCCAACCCGATCGCCAGCCACAATCCGGATGAGGCGCGGTCGGCGTTCGAGCAGCTCAACAACGACCCGGAGAACCCGGCCTACAACCGCGCGATCGGCGGCAACCTCTACCCGCCCGGCTCGACCTTCAAGGTCCTCGTCGCGGCCGCCGCCCTCGAATCGGGCGACTACACGCCGGACTCGCGGCTCAACGGCCCGGCCACCCTCGATCTGCCGCAGACGACGGCGACGATCAGCAACTCGCACGCCGGGGCCTGCCGCAGCGGTGGTCGCCCCACTCTCGCGGAGTCGCTCGCCGAATCGTGCAACACGTCGTTCGCCTCCCTCGGCATGGATCTCGGTGAGGACGCGATCGCCGAGCAGGCCGCGAAGTTCGGCTTCGGCCAGGACCTCTCGATCCCGCTCACCGTGACCCCGTCGACGTTCCCCTCCGACCTCAACCCCCCGCAGCTCGCGCAGTCCTCGCTCGGCCAGTTCGAGGTGCGCTCGACGCCGATGCAGATGGCGATGATGACCGCCGGCATCGCCAACGACGGCAGAATGATGAAGCCGGAGCTCGTCAACCGCGTGCTCAACGCGAACACCCTCGAGCCGATCACGGAGACGAGGCCGACGGAGCTCTCACGTCCCGTCTCCGGTCAGACGGCCGAAGAGCTCAATACGATGATGCAGGGCGTCGTCACCGACGGCACCGCCTCGGTGGCCCAGATCCCCGGCGTCCAGGTCGCGGCGAAGACGGGCACCGCCCAGCACGCGCAGGGCGCGGCCCCGCACGCGTGGTTCATCTCCTTCGCCCCTGCCGACGACCCGCAGATCGCGGTCGCGGTCGTCGTCGAGAACGGCGGCAACGCCGGCAATGAAGCTTACGGAGCGACGGTCGCCGGACCGATCGCCAAGGACATGATGGAAGCGGTGGTCGACAAATGAGGCCGAGTGAAGGCACTCAGCTGGGGAACCGGTACACCCTGACCTCGCGGATCGCCGTGGGCGGCATGGGCGAGGTGTGGAAGGGCGTCGACTCCGTGCTCGGACGCGAGGTCGCCGCGAAGATCCTCAAGGACGAATACCTCTCGGACTCGACGTTCCTCGCCCGCTTCCGCGCCGAGGCGCAGAACATGGGCCGCGTCTCCGATCCCGGCATCGCCGGCGTCTACGACTACGGCGACGAGGACGGCTCGCCCTACCTCGTCATGGAGTACGTGCCCGGCGAACCCCTGTCGACGATCATCGAACGCAGCGCCCCGCTGTCCGAAGAGGACACGCTGAGCATCGTCTCGCAGGCCGCACAGGCGCTCGGCGCCGCGCACAAGGTCGGTGTCGTCCACCGCGACATCAAGCCCGGCAACATCCTCATGACCCCGGACTTCCGGGTGAAGATCACCGACTTCGGCATCGCCCGGGTCACCGACCAGGCGCCGCTGACGAAGACCGGTCAGGTCATGGGCACCGCCCAGTACCTCGCGCCCGAACAGGCCACCGGCAAGGGCTCGGGTCCCGGATCCGACCTCTACGCGCTCGGCATCATCGCCTACGAGGCGCTTGCCGGCCAGCGCCCCTTCACCGGGGACTCGCAGGTCGCGATCGCGATCGCCCAGGTCAACCAGCAGCACCCGCCGCTGCCGGACACGGTCTCCGAGCCGATGCGCCGGTTCGTCGACTCCCTGCTCGAGAAGAAGCCCGAACGCCGGCCCGACGATGCGATGGCCGTGGCCAAGGCCGCCGAGGCGCTGGCCGTGGGCAACGTCGCCGCCGCCGAGGCCGCGCTGCCGCAGATGCGCCACGGCAACGCCGCATCGGAGGCGCTCACGCAGGTCTTCAACGACCCCGACCCGGTGCCCTCGACGCAGGTCCTGCCGACCACCTCGAGCAACGATGCGACCCGCGTCTACAGCGCCGACCAGCAGCCCGGCTACGGTCCGCCCACGGGAACGGGCTACAACCAGGCCGTCGCCGCGGGTGACCCGAACGATCCCAACGGCACCGATGATGAGCTGGAGAAGAAGCAGTCGAAGAAGGGCAGGGTCCTCATCTGGGTCCTCGCGATCCTCGCGCTCATCGCCGTCGGGTCCCTCCTCTGGTACTTCCTCGGGCAGAACGGCGAGGAGCCGGCTCCCGCCCCGTCGACGAGTGCGACGACCTCGCAGGCGCCGCAGGAGATCGAGATCGACAGAAACGACTACATCGGGCAGTCCGAGTCCTCGGCGACGCAGAACCTCGAACGGCAGGGCCTGCGCGTCGACACGGAGACGATCGACTCGAACCGCGCCCAGGGCACCGTCGCCGATGTCGGCGAGGCCGACGGCGGCGGCTACACCTTCGAAGAGGGCGACACCGTCACCCTCTACATCTCCTCAGGGCCGGCCGAAGAGCCGGCACCCGAACCGACGCGGACCTCGCGGCCGAGCGAACCGAGCAGCGACTCCGGCTCGAATTCGGGGTCGGGCAGCGGTTCGAACTCGGGCTCATCGTCCGACTCCGGGTCGTCGTCGAACTCGAACAGCGGATCCTCGTCGAACTCCGAGACCGGCTCGTCGTCGAATTCGGACAGCGGCTCCTCCTCGGACTCGAACTCAGGCTCGTCCTCGGAGTCGGGCTCGGAGAGCGGAGGGTCCTCGAATTCCGGCAACGGCGCGAACTCGAATCCCGGGTCGAACCCGAACGGCGGAGCCAACGCCAACGGCAACAACGGAAACGGCACGAACGCAGGCGGGGACTCCAGCGGAGACGAGGGTTAGCCGCCGAGGCGACTGGGACATGGGACGAGCGAAGAATAGTAATCTTGAGGAACTGCCCGGACTGCTCAACGCGTCCGGGTGACATACGCGGAGGAAGTACATGACTGAGCCCAAGGTGCTGTCGGAGAGGTACGAAGTCCGTGCCCTCCTCGGCCGTGGGGGCATGGCAGAGGTGCACGAGGGCGTCGACACCCGTCTGGGTCGACGCATCGCGATCAAGCTTCTGCGGTCCGATCTTGCGCGCGACCCCTCCTTCCACACGCGACTCAAACGCGAAGCGCAGTCCGCTGCCGGTCTCAACCATCCCGGCATCGTCGCCGTCTACGACTCCGGTGAGGAGGAGTTCGTCGAGTCCGGCGGCTCGAGCGTCTCCGTGCCCTTCATCGTCATGGAGTACGTCGAGGGTCAGACCCTGCGCGAAGTCCTCAACGAACACGGCACGCTCACCGTCGATGAGGCGCTCAACGTCATCGCCGGAGTCCTCGCCCCGCTCGAGTACTCCCACCGCAACGGCATCGTCCACCGCGACATCAAACCGGCGAACGTCATGCTCACTCCCGAGGGCGACATCAAGGTGATGGACTTCGGCATCGCCCGTGCGCTCAAGGACAACAGCGGCCTGACCCAGACGCAGTCGGTCGTCGGCACCGCCCAGTACCTCTCCCCCGAGCAGGCGCGCGGCGAGGTCGTCGACGCCCGGTCCGACCTCTACTCGACCGCGTGCCTCCTCTACGAACTGCTCGCCGGGCGACCCCCGTTCGTCGGCGACTCGCAGCTCGCCGTGGCGTATCAGCATGTCGGTGAGACGCCGCAGCCGCCGAGCTTCTACAACCCCGATGTGCCCCCCGAGGTCGATCGACTCGTCCTCCACGCCCTGAAGAAGGATCGCGACGAGCGCTACCAGGACGCCTATACGTTCCGGGAGGACGTCCTCGCCGCGCGCGACGGTCGACCGCTGAGCATCGACGGCGACCTCGATCGCACGCAGGCGTTCGCCGCGGCCGGCGGGGCCGGGATGATGGGTCCGCCGCCGGCGACGCAGGCCTACCCGCTCGACGCCGAGGCGGCTCCCGAGACCGGTCCGGTCTCCCAGATCATGACCCGGCAGGAGCAGCAGCCGGTGAAGAAGCGCTCGCGGGCGTGGATCTGGATCGGCAGCATCTTCGTCCTCCTCGCCCTCGCGGCCGTCGCCCTGTGGGTGTACGAGATCAACAAGCCCGAACCGATCGTCCAGGTCCAGGTCGCCGACGTCGCAGGCATGGATGCCGATGCCGCCGAGGCGCAGCTGCGCAATCAGGGATTCGACGTCACGACGGAGGAGACGTACAACGCCGACGTCGATGAGGGCAGTGCGATCTCGACGGATCCGGCCGCCGGCCAGAGCATCCCGGAGAACAGCACCGTCAAACTCGTCGTCTCCTTAGGACCTGAGAACGTCACCGTCCCCGAGGTCGCGGGCAAGACCGAGGAGGAGGCGCGGCAGATCCTCAACGACGCGAAGCTCCAGGCGGGCACCCACATCTCCCAGAACTCACCGGATGTGAAGAAGGGCGTCGTCATCGAGACGAAGCCCGGTGAGGGCGAGAAGGTCGATGTCGACTCGAACGTCGATCTCGTCGTGTCCTCGGGACTCGTCAAGGTGCCCGATGTCCTCGGGCAGACGCAGGAGGACGCGTGCAGCACGCTCTCCGGCGACGACTACAAGCTCCAGTGCAAGGTCGAAGAGGTCGAGACCGCCGATCAGGATGAGGGCACGGTCTTCGAGCAGTCGACCCCGGGCGGCACCGATGTCGCGCAGGGTTCGGAGATCACCATCCGCGTGGCCAAGAAGCCGCCGGAGCCGTCCCCGACGATCCCGTCGATCCCCGGCGGCATCCCGACCGCGCCGTCGCCGACCGACAGCCCCGACGGCAACGGCGGGGACAACGGCAACGGCGGAGGGACGTCGAACGACGGTGCCGTCGGCGGCGGCAGCTCGTGGTTCGACGACTGGGCCGACGCCAGAGGCAACGGCGACTGAGCTCTCAGCCGCAGGCGAGCCCTCAGCCGAGCGTGACGAAGAGATCCGTGCGCAGGTCCGCCGGGTCCATGTCCGGGCTCGGCTCGGTGACGTAGACCTCGAAGAACGGCATGTCCGGGTGATGGCCGGCGGCGACGAGACCCTGCATGTGCGCATTCCACGCTTCGGCGAGGCCGTCGAAGCCGCCGAGGTGGGAGATCGCTCCGACCGATCCCCCGGGCAGTTCCGCGGGGATCGCGGTGAGGTCGTCCCCGAGGTCGAGTGCCTGACTCAGGACCCCGGCCACCGGGATGCCCACCTGGATGTCGACGGTGTCCGACGGCGGGCGCGTGTAGAGGGAGAACGCCGGACCTGCGGGCTCGACTCCCGCCTCGGCGAGGGCCGGGAAGAGCCGGGAGTACACGGAGTCGAAGAGGGCCGGCAGCTCGCTCATCGGATGGTTCTGGGCCTCGACGACGACCGTGGGCACGGGCTGGGCCTCGAAGACGGTGAGTTCGCGATACGGCTCGGTCGGGAAGTAACTCGGCTCTTCCATGGGATGTCCTCTCACTGGATCGTCTGAGTCGATCCTAAGCGCTGAGGTCCGGGAGGCGGAAGAGTCAGGGAGCGGAGATCGCCGAGGCGAGCGGCGACATCGCCGCAGCCCGTGCGGCCGCGCCGGACAGTCCGCAGACCTCGAGCCAGTTGCCGAGCATGAGGTAGCCCGATTCCGTGAGGACGGACTCCGGGTGGAACTGGACGCCGTAGAGGGGTGCGCTGCGGTGCTCGATGGCCATGACGACATCATCAGGAGTGCGCGCGGTGACGGCGAAGGTCTCGAGGTCGATCGTCTCGTCGACGATCGCGAGCGAGTGGTACCGGGTCACCGTCAGCGGCGAGGGGCAGCCGGCGAAGATGCCCTCCCCGTCGTGGGTGATGACCGAGGTCTTGCCGTGCATGAGGACCGGCGAATGCGTCACCGTCGCCCCGAAGACCTCGCCGAGGGCCTGGTGCCCCAGGCACACCCCGAACAGCGGGCGGCCCGCCTCGGCGGCCCAGCGGATGAGGTCGGGGCACACCCCGGACTCCGCGGGCACACCCGGTCCCGGGGAGAGCAGGATGCCGTCGTATCCGCGTGCCAGCTCCACGGCCGCCTCGGCGGACAGGTCGTCATTGCGGATGACGTCGGCCCTCGCACCGAGCTCACGGACATACGCGACGAGGGTGTAGACGAAGCTGTCGTAGTTGTCGACGACGAGGATGCGGGTCACTGCCCGCCCTCGTCGGTGACGGTCGCGTTGTTGAACGGCATGTAGGGGGCGACGGCGGGGAAGACGTACTGCATGAGCAGGTAGACGACGGCCGCGATGAGGATGAGGGCGAAGACGAGCTTGACGAACCACGGCCCGGGCAGAATCCGCCAGATCAGTCCGTACATGTCACGCTCCTCCGCTCTTGCTGACTTTGTCGTACGCCTTCGAGTCCTTGATCGCGTCCGGTGGGCCCTCGCCGGCCGGGCGCCATTCGGTGAGCTCGGCGTAGGCGATGTAGCGCTCGCGCGCGGAGAACATCGGGTTGCACGCGGTCAGGGTGAGGATCCGATCCTTGCCCTTGTAATCGGGCTGGTCGGGCACCGGGGCGAGCACCTCGACGGCATCGGGGAGGATGATGTCGAAGTTGCGGAACGTGTACGTGTAGAACCCGTCCTTCGTCTGCACGACGATCTCGTCGCCGGGCTGGAGCTTCGCGATCTGGTTGAACGGCTTGCCGTAGGTGACGCGGTGGCCGGCGACGGAGAAGTTGCCGACCTCGCCGGGCATCGCGGAGTTCGGGTAGCGGCCCACGCCCATGCGGTTGAGCACGGGTTCGAGGTCGACGCCCTCGGCGAGCGTGCGGTAGTAGTCGTCGCCGAAGCGCGGGATGTAGAAGATGCCGAACGCGGTGTTCTTCTCGACGGGGTCGGCCACGACGGGTTCGTCCGGGTCATCGGGCAGCTGATTGGGATCCTGGTTCGCCCAGTCCTTCGTCAGCTGGTCGGCGAGCACCTCGTTGTCGCGGTTGGCCTCGAGGTCCGTCCACCACAGCTGCCAGACGACGAAGAGGATGAGGACGAGCCCCGCGGTGATGCAGAGTTCGCCGAAGGTGCGGATCGTCCCGCGGATCGGGCCGATCGGCTGGCGCTGGGCCGGCTGCTTCTTCCGTCGGCCCCCGCCCGAGCTGCCGTCGCCGGGACCGCCCGGGCCGGCGGGCCCGCCGGGTCCTCCCGGGCCGCCAGGGCCTGCTGCTGCGGGGGCGGCAGCTGCCGCGTAGCCCGCGCCCGCGTAGGCGGGATTGCCGGTGGTGTCGGTGTAGGCGGGCTGGACCATCGTCGGCTGCGCACCCGTGGGCGGGTACGGCTGGGGCTGCTGCTGTGCGTGCTGCTGGGACCAGGCGGGCATCGCCTGCGTCGGCATCGCCTCGGTGGCCTCGGAGCGCAGCGGCGGGGCGTCGGCGCTTCCCGCACCGGCAGCGGTGCCGGCGGTCCCGGCACCGGCTCCACCGGCGGCGGCAGCGGCTTCACGACGGCGCAGCTCGCGGCGGCTCGGCAGGGGGGCGTCGTAGTTCGTGCCGGCGGTGGCATCGGCAGCGGAGTTCGAGTCGGCGTCGCCGGTGTTCGCCGAGTCGGCGTCGCCGGTGTTCGCCGAGGCGGCGTCGACGGTGTTCGCTGAGGCGGCGTCGATCCGGAAGGGCTCGGTCGCCGGACCCGCATCGCCCTGGCTGTAGGGGCCCTGGCCGTAGTCCCCCTGGCTCGTGGCCTCATCGGCGGGGTGGGTCGGCGGTGTCTGGGGAGTGGGCATCCGCCGCTGTGCGGATCGAATGGTGGGTCGCGAAGACGCTTCGTTACCCGAGGAGGAGCTATTCACCACTTCTGCACCGTGCCTATGACCTTGAATCCGGGGCTCGCCCTGTGGACAAGCGGGGACACCCTAATGCACTTTATCGCATGAACACGGTGCTGTGGCGGGTTCACAGCTCACTCGAAGTCTGGGGTCAGGTTTTTCATTCAGCCCCGCCTCACGAGTAGACTGAGGGGCGATTGTCCCCGACCAGTGAATCGGTGGCCCGCCCCTGGGGTCGCTGTCGAAGGAGTACTCGTGGCCAAGTCCAATGGACGGACCTCGCGCCCTCAGCGCACCGCGCGCAATGCGGCGAAAGCCAAGAAGACGGCTGATGACGCCACCGTGGTCGACGAGACCGACATCGAGGTCACCGAGGTGGTCGATGCCGACGGCACCGAGACCGACGTCGTCATCGTCGACGAGGTCGAGGTCGAGGTCGTCGAGGACGATGCCGCCGACGACAAGGACAATTCCGACGAGGAGCCGACGGCAGCCGCGAAGTCGGGGACCGCCTCGGCGAAGGCGGATGCGAAGGACGACGCCGAGGCGGACTCCGATGAGGACGCGGCCGAGGACGACGACTCCGCGTCCAAGGGCACGGCGACGAAGGACTCAGCGACCAAGGGCACGGCTACCAAGAGCACAGCGAAGTCCGGTACCGCGAAGGCCGCTGCCGAGGCCTCCAAGGAGAAGTCGTCCGCCAAGGAGAAGTCAGCAAAGAAGGCGGGCGCGAAGCGCACGACGCGTTCGGGCAATCCGGCCAAGCGCTCGCAGGGTCGCAAGACCGCGAGCTACACCTCCGAGGCCGGCCAGCAGACGATCAAGCCGAATCCGCGCTGGTTCCTTCCGGTGCTCATCGGCCTCCTGCTCATCGGCCTCATCTGGCTCGTCACGTTCTACATCACGCAGGGTGCGTTCCCCGTCGAGGCATGGGGCAACTGGAACATCCTCATCGGCTTCGCGTTCTTCGTCGCGGGCCTCATCATGTCGACGCGCTGGCGCTAGATCAGTCGCCCCTTCCTGGGCGCATCACCGCCCCTTCCTCGGCCCATCACACGGGCCGAGGGAGGGGCTGAGTTATACCCAAGCGCGCACGCTGTCCTGTGCATAACTTTTTACACGCCTGTGACCAGCAGAAATACATCGATGTGAGTTATCCACCGTGTGGATAACCACTGTGGACAAATGACGAATGCAGTTCAGGGCGCAGCGCCTGCGGTGGCTGTCTTCGCGATGACCACGACCGTCATGACGAGGACGAGGGCTGCCGCGACGAGCCAGAACACGAGTCCCGAGCGCTTCCGCCCCACGAGCAGGGCACCGGCGCCGAGGACGAATCCGGTGACGAGACCGCCGAAGTGCGCCTGCCACGAGACTCCCGGCACGAGGAATCCGTAGCCGAAGTTGAGGACGACGAAGAGCACGACGCCGGTGATGTTGCGGTCGAGCCGCTTCGTCGGCACGAGGAGGACGCCGATGATCGCGAACACCGCGCCGGACGCGCCGATGTTGTTCGTCACCCAGTCCCGACTCCACGGTTCGGCGAGGAGGAGGACCATGACGGAGCCGCCGACCGCGCCGAGGACGTAGACGGCGAGGAACCTCCAGTGCCCGAGGGCGCGCTCGACGAACGAGCCGAAGAAGAAGAGGCCGAGCATGTTGGCGAGCAGATGGACCGGCGAGGGCTGTTCGTGGACGAGGGCCACGGTGAGCAGACGCCACGGCTGCTCGACGGTGAGCGCCGGCACGTAGCTCAACCGGTGGAGGAGATCGAGTCCGGGCAGCAGCTGGAGGAGGAACGAGAGGCCGGTGACGATCATGATCCCGGCCGTCACCGGGGGAAAGTGCACAGAGAGGGCCCGGCCGGTTTCCCGGGCCGGGCCCTGCTCTGGTGTGCTCATGCACCCATCGTAGGTCAGATCGTGTGAGGCGGTGCTCAGGCGTCCTTGATCTCGACGGATTCGATGACGACCGGCTCGACCGGCTTGTCCATCGCCCCGGTGCGCACGCCCTCGATCTCGTCGACGACCTTCTGGGAGGCGTCGTCGGCGACCTCGCCGAAGATCGTGTGCTTGCCGTTGAGCCACGGGGTCTCAGCAGTCGTGATGAAGAACTGCGAGCCGTTGGTGCCGCGGCCCATCTGCTTGCCGGCGTTGGCCATCGCGAGCAGGTACTTGCGGTCGAACTGGAGCTCCGGATGGATCTCGTCGTCGAAGACGTAGCCGGGACCGCCGGTGCCGGTGCCGAGCGGGTCGCCGCCCTGGATCATGAAGTCCGAGATGATCCGGTGGAAGCCGGTGCCGTCGTAGAAGGGGCCCTTCGTGGGCTGGCCGGTCTGGGGGTCGGTGTATTCGCGCTCACCCGTGGCGAGTTCGACGAAGTTCGCGACCGTCTTCGGGGCGTGGTTGCCGAAGAGGTTGATGGTGATGTCGCCGTGGTTGGTGTGCAGGACCGCTGTGTTCGTTGCAGATGTGGACATGCCCCTCATTCTTCCACGCCGGCCGCGAATCTGCTGATCCGTCAAGGAGGGTTTGCACAAACCTCCAGCAGATCCGCAGGCAAATTCCTCCCCCTCCGGTAGCCCCTCCCCCCGGGCCAGGCCGTAGACTGGGGAGTGATCAGTTGCCCCCGGACTTAAGAGGATTGGGAATGTTCATGTCGAAGAAGCCAGCTCGGGAACCGCTCGCGTCGAAGCTCGATTCCGCGAAGAAGACGTCGCTCCGCTTCCTGGCCGACGCCTCGGATGCCGCCGCTCCCAAACTGCGTGAGGCAGCCGACAAGGCCAACGGTCGCGTCGAGGCATTCACCGAGAAGGCCCGCCCCCAGGTCGAGGCGCTCGCCGAGAAGGCGAACCAGCAGGTCCACGACTGGGCAGACCGGATCGAGGCCTACCGGCCCGAGGCCACCGAGCGCGCCGGCAAGTTCGCCGGGACCGCTGCGACCTCGCTCGCGGCGATGGAGACCCCGCAGCTCATCGACAACCTCGCCGTGCGCCTCACCGGTGACAAGAAGGCGATGAAGAAGGCCCGCAAGGCCCTCGCCCAGGCCGGCAAGCGGATCCAGAAGGAGACCGCGCAGAAGTCCGGCGGCGGCAAGAAGGCCCTCGTGTGGACGCTCGTCATCGGCTCCGCCGCCGGCATCGGCTACTACGTGTGGAAGAAGGCCCAGCCGGTCGAGGACCCCTGGTCGACGCCGCTGCCGAACAACCGCCCGGCCGATGCCCGCCCCGTCGGATCGACCCCGGCCTCGCGCCAGGGCACGACCCCGAACGTCTCGCAGGCTCCGGTGCCCGACTCGAAGGCTCCCGCCACCCCGGCGACCCCGACCCCGAAGCCGGCCGTCGACCCGACCACGGACTCCAACGCGAAGCACTGAGCTGCCTGGGCAGCCCTGAGCTGCTCAACACTGAGGCGGACCACCTTTCCGGTGGTCCGCCTCAGTCGTCTCCGCCGCTCAGCCCTCGGGCTCGGCCACTCGCCGTTCGGCCGCATCCGCCCGGCTGAACCCGTCGGCGTAGATCGCCCCGGGGTTGAGGATGTTGTCGGGATCGAGCGCGCGCTTGATCGTGTGGTTGAGCTCCATGACGTCCGCACCGAGGTACTCCGGCAGCCACGGCTTCTTCAGCCGACCCACACCGTGCTCGCCGGTGATCGTGCCGCCGAGCGACGTCGCGAGATCCATGACCTCGCCGTAGGCGATGTCCGCCCGCTCCCGCTGGGCGGCATCGTTCGGGTCGACGACGAGCAGCGGGTGCGTGTTCCCGTCACCGGCATGGGCGATGACGGAGATGAGGACGTCGCGCTCGGCGGCGATCCGCTCGATCCCGGTGACGAGGTCGCCGAGGCGGGGCAGCGGCACCCCGACATCCTCGAGCAGGAGGGTGCCCTTCTTCTCCACGGCGGGGATCGCCATCCGCCGCGCGGTGACGAAGGCCTCCCCCTCCTCGGCGTCATCGGTGGCATAGCATTCGGTCGCCCCGTTCTTCTCGCACAGCTCCTCGACGATGGCGATCTGACCGGCGGCGTACTCGCCGGGCTCGTCGGACTGGATGACGAGCATGCCCTCGGCCTCCCGGTCGAGGCCCATCTTCAGCTCGTCCTCGACGGCGTTGATCGATGCGCGGTCCATGAACTCGAGCATCGACAGGCGCATCTGCGCGCAGATGTCGAGGACGGTCTGGGTCGCACCCTCGAGCGTCGGGAAGGTCGCCACCAGCGTCGTCGGGGGCAGCTGGGCGGGCACGAGCCGCAGGGTCACCTCGGTGATGATGCCGAGCGTTCCCTCGCTGCCGACGAAGAGCTTGAGCAGGGAGAGCCCCGCGACGTCCTTGATCCGCGGACCGCCGAGCTCGATCGCCCGGCCGTCGGCGAGGACGACGGTCATGCCGAGGACGTAGTCCGTCGTCACTCCGTACTTCACGCAGCACAGGCCGCCGGCGTTCGTCGCGACATTGCCGCCGATCGAGCAGAACTCGTACGACGAGGGATCCGGCGGGTACCACAGACCGTGTTCGGCAGCGGCGGCCTTGACCTCGGCGTTGAAGGCCCCGGGCTGGACGACGGCCATGCGGGTCGCGGGGTCGACCGCGATGTCGCGCATCCGGTCGAGGCAGACGATGAGCCCGCCCTCGACGGCGGAGCTGCCGCCCGAGAGCCCCGAACCGGCGCCGCGGGGCACGACGGGGATCCGCGCGGCGGCCGCGACGCGCACCGCGGCCTGGACATCGGCGGTCGAGGACGCGCGGACGATCGCCAGCGGCATCCCGGCACCGGGGTCATTCGCCCGATCCCAGCGATAGGCGTCCATCGAGTCCGGATCGGTGATGAGGGCGTCGGCGGGCAGCGCGTCCCGCAGGGCAGTGAGGACATCGGCCGTCATGGTTCTCCTCGGGTCCAAGCGATGCGGCGCCGCGATGCGCCGCTCGGATGTGTCGTGGGTCTCACTCTACTTGGTCGGCAAGCCGTCCTGTGCACCGGGTGGGCAGACCGCCGTCGGCAGACCCCCGTGAACGATGCTGCTCAGAGCACCTCGCGTCGGCCCGCGGGTCCCCCGGGGGTGAAGCGTCCGGCAAGGCGGGCGGCGAGGAGGCCGGCGACCGTGAACGCGAGCGTCGCGGCGAGCACGAGCAGCTGGGGTCCGACCCATCCGCCGGTCGTCGTCGCCAGCCAGCCGGCGAACGGCGGGGCGAGCGTCGCCGCGAGATAGCCCCCGCCCTGCACGCGCGCCGAGGCGGACGCGGTCTGGGCGTCGCTGCCCGCGGTGCGCGCGATGATCGAGAAGATCGCGGTGAATCCGCCGCCCTGCGCGATGCCGCCGGTGATCGCCCAGAGCACGTACTGGTCCGGGGCGAGGAGGAGGCCGACGGGCAGGGAGAGCCAGAGGACGGCGACGATCGCCACGGGCACCCACGGCCGGGCCCGCCCGGCGAGCAGCGGCACCCCGAAGGCGCCGAGGATCGCAGCGACCTGGAAGAGCGAGGCCGTGCTGCCGGCCGCACCGGCGGCGAGTCCCTCGGTGTCGGCGAGCATCGACGGCAGCCACGTCGTCGTCGTGTAGTAGGAGATCGACTGGCCGCTGAAGGTGATGACGAGGAGGGCGACGATCGCCCGGAACTGCGGCGGCGCCTCCCGCCACGGCCGCTTCCCCGGCTCGGGCGGACGCTTCCCCGGCTCGGGCGGGCGCTTCGGCTCCGCGTCGACCTCCGCGTCGAACTCAGCGGCGAACTCCGCCTCGGCACGTCTGCGCCGGCGGAGGACGAGCAGCCAGAACCCGAGACCCGCGAGGGCGAGGATCCCCCACAGCCCGATCGCCCAGCGCCAGCCGACGAGGGCGGCCAGCGGTCCGGTGCCGATGAGGGTGACCATCGAGCCGATATTCATCGTCGCCGAATAGAGGCCGGTGACCATGGAGACCTGGTTCCACGGGACCTCGCGGCGGATGATGACGGGCACGACGATGTTGCCGAGGGTGATCGCGAGCCCGATGATCGCCGTGCCCGTGAGCACGAGCCACGTCGGCCCGACCGAGCGCAGCACCGTGCCGGCGAGCACCCCGGTGAGACACGCGAGCACGGTGGCTTCGGCGCCGAGGCGGCGGATCGTCTTCGTCGCGAGCGGCGTGGCGAGGGCGAAGAGGAGGACGGGCAGACCCGTGAGGAGACCGGCACCGGCCGCGCTCAGACCGGTGTCGGCGCGGATGTCGCCGAGCACCGCGGTCGGCGCGATGATCGGGGTGCGCAGGTTGAGGGCGAGGAGGACGATGCCCGCGACGATCCACGGCACCATCCCCGACACCGCAACGCGGCCCGGCGTGCTCACATCCTCTCGGGCACGCGGATGCCGAGCACGCCGAGTCCGGCCTCGAGGACCTCAAGCACCGTCGCGCTCAGGCGCAGACGCGAGTTCCGCAGCTCAGGCGTGTCGGCGACGAGGACGGGGCACTGCTCGTAGAACGCGGTGAACGACTGGGCGAGGTCGAAGAGGTACGCGGCCATCCGGTGGGGCACGGACCCGGCGGCCACCTCGGCGACGACATCGGGGAACCCGAGGATCGCGAGCGCGAGAGCCCGTTCGGCCGGTTCACCGAGGACGATCGGCGCGGTCGCGAACGCGCGGGTCCCGTCCTCGGCGTCAGCCCGGCGGAGGATCGAGCGGATCCGCGCCCCGGCGTACTGGAGGTAGGGGGCGGTGTTGCCGATGGGGGCGAGCATGCGGTCGAGGTCGAAGGTGTACGAGGTGTCGTGGGCGACGGAGAGGTCGGCGTACTTGACCGCGCCGATGCCGACGATGGCGGCGACCTCGTCCTCCTCACCGAGGGCGAAGTCGGCGCTCGAGTCCTCGAGCGTGACCTTGGCCCGGGCCACGGCCTCCTCGAGGAGGGCGGCCAGGCGCAGCGGGGCGCCGGAGCGGGTGCGCAGGATCTTCCCGTCGGATCCGAGGACGTTGCCGATCTTCACGTGGTCCAGGGATGTGCCCTCGGGAATCCAGCCGGCGGCGCGGGCGGTCGCGAAGACCATCTCGAAATGGAGGGCCTGCGGGGCGCCGACGACGTAGAGGACCCGGTCGGCGTGGAGGTCACGGGCGCGGCGGCGGACCGCGGCGAGGTCGGTCGTGGCATAGCCGTAGCCGCCGTCGGACTTGCGGATGATGAGCGGCAGGGGTTCGCCGTCGCGGCCCTTGTAGCCGTCCGGGAAGACGCAGAGGGCACCGTCGCTGATCCACGCGAGACCCTTGGCCTCGAGTTCGTCGCAGACGTCGGCGAGGTCATCGTTGTACGTGCTCTCCCCCGCGAGGTCGGCATCGCGCAGCGTGACGTCGAGGAGGGAGTAGATGCTGTTGAAGTAGGTCTTCGAGTACCCGACGAGGGTGTCCCACAGCGCCAGCGTGTCGGCGTCCCCGCCCTGGAGGGCGACGACGCGGGCCCGGGCGCGGGTCGCGAAGTCCTCGTCGCCGTCGAACTTCACCCGCGCGGCCTGGTAGAAGGAGTTCGGGTCGGAGGCGATCTCGGCTTCCGTCGTCTCGCCGATGCCGACGTCGAGGAGGTGTTCGATGAGCATGCCGAACGGGGTGCCCCAGTCGCCGATGTGGTTCTGGCGGATGACGGTGTCCCCGAGGTATTCGTGCGTGCGGGCGAGCGCATCGCCGACGACGGTCGTGCGCAGGTGGCCGACGTGCATCTCCTTCGCGACGTTCGGCGCCGAGTAGTCGATGACGACCGTCTGCGGCGTCGCCGGGGCGTCGACGGCGGTGGCGTCCCCGGTCTCGAGCGCGGTGGCGAGGAACTCGGGCAGGAACGTGAGGTTGATGAATCCGGGCCCGGAGATCTCCGGGGGTGCGCAGACGCCGTCGAGATCGAGGTTCTCGACGATCGCCTCGGCGATGTCGCGGGGCTTCGACTTCAGCTCCTTCGCGAGCGGCAGCGCGACGTTGGCCTGGAAGTCGGCGAACTGCGAGCTCCTGATGACGGGGTCGCGATCGGAGAAGTCCTCCCCGAAGGCGGCGGTGAGGGCCGCGGCGAACCGGTCGTTGAGAAGTGAAGTGAGCGTCGGCATGCCCCCATTCTATTCGCGCCCCGCCAATGCGGTTTCCTCAGGTCAGGGACTGGATCCACGGCTGTAATGTGGATCACGTGACTTATCTTCGCTACCCCCATGTCAGTGGCGATCTCATCGCCTTCACCGCCGACGACGACGTCTGGCTCGTCCCCGTCGAGGGAGGCCGCGCATGGCGCCTGACCTCGGATCATGCTCCCGTGCGCAGTCCTCGGATCTCCCCGGACGGGACCCATGTCGCGTTCGTGTCGTTCCGCGACGGCCATCCTGAGCTCATGCTCGCCGAGGTGGCCACCGGTGCCCTGCGCCGGCTCACCTGGTTGGGCGGCTCGGTGACGACGATGCTCGGCTGGGCCGACGACGAGCACATCCTCATCGGGTCGAACGCCGGTGAGGCCGAGGTCCGCAACCACGTCATCAAGTCCGTCAGCCTGAGCGGGGAGGTCGAGCGCCTGACGTGGGGCCGGGCCTCGGGCTTCGCCCGCCACCACACCGGGGTGAGCGCGCTGTCGACCCCGTTCAGCCGGCCCCCTGCGCATTGGAAGCGCTACCGCGGCGGCACCGCGCCGAGGCTGTGGCTCGATCGGACCGCCGACGACACGGGCGCCGGAGCGCAGTGGGAGCGGCTGCTCCGTGACGACGAGGCCTCGCTCACCGATCCCCTGTGGATCGGCGATTCCCTCGTCGTCACCTCGGATCGGGCGGCGACGTTCCCCGACAACGCGGGCGAGCAGGCGAACCTGTGGATCTGGGACGGACTGGCGACGCGGACTCCCGGCAGCCTCGGCGAGCCGCGCCAGCTCACCCACCAGACCGAGGCCGACGGCTATGTCCGGGACGCCACGAGCGACGGAACGCGGATCGTGTGGCACTCACGCGGCGAGATCAAGGTCCTCGACAGCCTCGACTCGGACGTCCGCACCCTCGACGTCGTGCTGCCGGGGACGCAGGTGCAGCCGCTCACGCTTGATCCGAGCACCGGAATCGGCGCCATCGCCCCTGATCACGGGGGCAACGCCGCGGTGGTCGAATGGCGGGGCAAGGCCTTCCGCCTCGCTCATCGCGAAGGTCCGGCGCGGGCGCTCGCGGCGGACTCCTCGGTGCGGGTGCGCCTGCCCGTCGTCCTCGGCACCACCGGGCAGGCCGCATACGTCACCGACGCCGAGGGCGAGGACGCGATCGAGATCCGCGATCTCGCGGGCGAGAAGGAGCCGCGGCGGATCGGGGCGGGAGCGCTCGGCCGGGTGCTGTCGCTGGCCGCCGATCCCGCGGGCAAGGTGCTCGCGACGATCTCCCACGACGGGACCGTGCGCCTCATCGAGGTCTCCGGGGGCCGGACGCACGTCGTCGGGCACTCCGGGTCCGGGGAGGCGACGTCCCCGCGCTTCTCCCCCGACGGGAAGTACCTCGTGTGGGCGCAGCCGACGCAGGGCGAGGAGCAGCTCAACCGCCTGATGATCGCCGAGGTGAAGGCCGGTCGGGAGGGCGCGCCCCTGACGACGGGGAAGTACAACGACCACTCCCCGGCGTTCACCCGGGACGGGAAGTACGTCGTCTTCCTCTCGGACCGGACCTTCGATCCCGCGTACAACCAGCATTCCTTCGATCTCTCCTTCAACGGGGTGACCCGGCCGTGGCTGCTCCCGCTGTCAGCGACCGACCCGGCGCCCTTCGGTCCGAGCACGAGCGGCTGGGCGATCAGCGAACTCACCGACGATGACAGGAAGGCGAAGACCGAGCGGGACCAGGCGGTGACGACCGTCGACGTCGACCTCGAGGGCGCCGAGGAGCGGATCGTGCCGTTCCCCGTCTCCTCGGGCGTCTTCCGCGACCTCGAAGCCGCCGACGGCGGCGTGCTGTGGATGCGCGTCGGCGATGCCGAGGACGGGGAGATCGGGGACAAGCACTCCGGGGACACCGGGGAGAAGGCCGCCGAGGTCATCCAGTACTTCGACTTCGCCAAGCGCAAGCTCACCACCGTCGTCGACAAGGCCGATGACTACAGCGTGTCCGGCAACGGCAAGCTCATCATCGTCCGCTCCGGCGATGACGTCACGGTGCGCCCGGCGAATCGGAAGGTCGAGGCCGATGACGACGAGAACGTCACCGTCGACCTCGGCCGGCTGCGCTTCGAGCTCGACCGGCGGGCCGAATGGCTGCAGATGTTCGAGGAGAACGCCCGGATCATGCGCGACCACTACTGGCGCTCGGACATGAACGGCGTCGACTGGGAGGGCGTGACCCTGCGGTGGCGCGGGGTCGCGGCGAAGGCGCTCACGCACGACGACCTCGTCGACATCCTCTGGGAGACCGTCGGGGAGCTCAACACGTCCCACGCCTACGTCACCCCGCCGGCGCCGCTCGGCGATGAGGCGAAGAGGCTCGGCTTCCTCGGCGCGGATCTCACACGGACGGACAAGGGCTGGGAGATCGCACGCATCCTCCCCGGTGAGACGAGCGAACCGGCGGCGAGGTCGCCGCTGCGCCAGGCCGGGGTCGGGGCAGCACCCGGAGATGTCATCGTCGCGGTGGGCGGTCAGAGCGTCGATCCTCAGCTCGGGCCCGCGCCGCTGCTCGTCGGGGCGGCGGACACGATCGTCGAGCTCACCCTGCGGCGCGGGCGCAAGGAGCGCACGGTCGCCGTCGTGCCGATCGGCAGCGAGGAGAAGCTGCGCTACCAGGACTGGGTGCGTTCACGGCGGGAGTACGTGGCGGAGAAGTCAGGGGGCCGCGTCGGCTACGTCCACATCCCCGACATGATGGCCGGCGGCTGGGCGCAGCTCCACCGCGACATCCGCCAGGCGATGTCCGCCGAGGGCGTCGTCGCCGATGTCCGGTTCAACCGGGGCGGGCACACGAGCGCGCTCGTCGCCGAGCGCTTCGCCGACCGCGTCATCGCGTGGGGCGCGGTGCGCAGCTACGACGAGATGACCCCGGATCCGGAGAACACCCGGCGCGGTCCCGTCGTCTTCCTCGCCAACGAGTTCTCCGGCTCCGACGGCGACATCATCAACGCCCGCGTCCAGGCCAAGGGCATCGGCCCGGTCATCGGCGTGCGCACGTGGGGCGGGGTCGTCGGCATCGACGGCCGCTACGACCTCGTCGACGGCACCGGGATCACGCAGCCGCGCTACGCGTTCTGGCTCGAGGGCAAGGGCTGGGACGTCGAGAACTACGGTGTCGACCCGGACATCGAGGTCGAGCACGATCCCGGGCAGCTGTTCTCAGCCGAGGATCCGCAGCTCGATCGGGGCATCGCCGAGGTGCTCGCCGCCCTCGACGAGACACCAGCCGTCACCGCCCCCGACCTCCCCGCTCCGCGCGTGCGCAGCCCCCGCACGCCCGGCGGAGCCGCACCCGGGGCCGCACCCGGCGGGGACGCGTAGGTCGCTCACCGACTGCCGGACGCAGAGTGTCGATTCCACGGCGTCGGATCGACACTCTGCGTCCGGAAATTGCGGCCTCAGGCGGGCTGCGCGTCGCGTGCGGCCGGCGCCGAGGCGGCGGGGGCGAGCGCCCAGAGTGCGAAGGCGAGCAGGACGAAGCCGGGAATGACGCCGGCGAGCACGGGAATGAACGCCGGGGCGGAGACGAAGAAGGCGATGAATCCGGCTACGCCGAGCAGTGTGACGACGGTGGCGAGGACGTGGAAGCGGCCGAGCCTGAAGACGTGCCCGAGTGCGTAGAAGTGCGTGCCGACGACGACGGCGACCCACGCGACACCGAGCTCCGGGTAGCCGAGTCCCGAGAGCAGCTTCGCTCCGCCGAAGAGGGCGAGCGCTTCGACGGCGACGATGATCCAATAGCTGCGGGAGAACGGGTTCGCGCCCGCAGGTCGGGGATGTCCCCTGCGGCGTCCGAGGCTGCGGAAGGCGAGGACCAGGATCCCTGCGAAGGCCGCGGTGCCGAGAACGATGACGCCGATGCGGCCGACGGTCGAGAACCCGGCGCTGTTGACGATGAGGAAGACGAGGCCGAAGACGCCGCCGATGAGCGACCCGATCTCCGCCCCGTCGGCCGGTGGCGGCGCGGCGGCCGCCTCGGCGGGGGGATTCAGGGGATCACGGTGATCGGAGACCTCGGGACGGTGCGGGGGTTCGGGGGACTGTGGGGCCTGGGTCATGGTCGGCTCCTGAGAGAACGGCTGTCTGCGGGGAATCGGTAGAGGAGGTAGAGGTACCCGTCGTCGGTGGCGAGCACCGAGGCGAGGTCGAGCGGAACCGGAGGGTCGAAGGTCGGTCCGTGGACGATGCGGGTGGCTGTCCCGCCGACGATCTCAGGGGAGCGAGTGAGGCAGAGTTCGTCGACGCACTCGGCGCGGACGAGTTCGGCGAAGACGCTCGGACCGCCCTCGCAGACGATCCGGTGGAAGCCCCGCTGACGCAGCTGATCGAGGGCAAGCGCGAAGTCGACGGCGTCGACGCCGGCGACGATCACCTCGGCGACCTCGGCGGCTCTCTCCCGCGCCGCGAGCGGGGAGGACTCACTCGTGAGGATGATCGTCCGGGCATCGGCCGGGGCCTCGGTGAACAGCGGTGCCGTGAAGTCGAGAGCAAGGCTCTCGGAGACGACGGCGAGCGGCGCGGTCGAGGGGCGGCCGGCCCGCAGAGCACGCCACTGCGGGTCGTCCTCGGCGGGTCCGTACTCCTCGGTGCGGGCGGTTCCGGCGCCGACGATGATGACATCGGCGAGAGCGCGGTTGAGTGCGAAGACCGCCCGGTCCGTGGCGTTGCCGAGACCCCCGGCCCGCCCGGACACGGTCGCGGCGCCGTCGACGGAGGCGACGAACACCGCCCGCACCCAGGACTGCCCAGGGTCCGCCGGGTCCGCGTGGTCCTGCGGGAAGGCGAAAGCCGCGGGCAGACTCAGCTGCGCGGATTCTCCGGGGAGGATCCGGCGCACCGTCGGAGTCTCGCTCACCACTGGGTTCTCCTGCCGTTCAGCTCGGAGCTGTGCGGTTCAGTTCGGCGCTGTGCCGGCCCCGCCGCTGTGGTCGCTGCTCGAGCCCGAAGTGCTCGCACCCTGAGTGCTCGACTCCGTGCTCGAACCGAGCACCGAGGCGGGGTTGTCGAGGAAGTCGGCGGTGGGCACGAAGAAGAGGCAGCCGGTCAGCGCGGTCGAGAAGTCGAGGATCCGGTCATGGGTGGCGTCGCCGTCGCCCAAGAACATCCGTTCGAGCATCGTCTCCGTGACCGTCGGATCGGCGGCGTACCCGATGAAGTAGGTGCCGAACTCGCCGGACTCGACGGAGCCGAACACCATGTTGTCGCGCACGATCTTGCGCTCGGTGCCATCGGGTTCGGTGATGGTGTTGAGCACGATGTGGGAATCGGGGGCCTTGTCCTTGTCGGGGAACTCCATGTCGGAGAGCTTGTGGCGGCCGAACGCCGCCTGCTGCTCCTCGACGGTGATCGAGTTCCACTTCGGCAGGTCGTGGATGTACTTCTGGACGATGACGTAGCTGCTGCCGGTGAAGTCCGGGTCCTCGTCGCCGACGAAGACGGTGTCGACGGCGAGCTGGTCCTCGGGGTTGGCGGTGCCGTCGACGAAGCCGAGGATGTCGCGCTGGTCGAAGTAGCGGAACGCGTGGACCTCGTCGACGACGTCGACGTAGCCCTCGAGCTTGCTCATCAGCTGACGGGTGAGTTCGAAGCTCATATCCGTCCGGTCCGCGCGGATGTGGAAGAGGAGGTCGCCGGGCGTCGACGGGGCGACGTGCTTGCCGCCCTTGAGCTCCTTGAAGGGGTGGAGCTTCGCGGGGCGCTTCTGCGGGAAGAGACGATCCCAGAGGTCGGAGCCGATGCCGGTCACGCAGCTGAGGCCGGCCGCCTTGACGCGGAAGCCGACGGCGCGGATGACGCCGCCGATCTCGCCGAAGAAATCGCGCACGTGGTCCTCGGCACCGGGTTTGACGGTGACGACGAGGAAGACGCCCGACTGCGACGGCGGCTCGAGGACGTGCTGCGGGTTCGTGCTGTCCGGAGGGTTTCCATACTGCGTTGTCACTGAATCGTCTCCTCTTCCGCGAGCCCCGACAGTGCGAGGTCGGACGACAATCGTCCTTGGTCGGTCAGTATACGCGGCGAAAGCCGCCGTGAGGTGGACTCGGGCCGACGAATCCGCGCCTCCTCGCCGGCCCGGCCCAGGCCCCTCGACGGTCGGTGTTCTCCCAGGTCGGAGGGTCGATGACGAGGAGCGGCCGGGTGGTGCGGAGAGCTAGACTGGGTGGCCCAGCAACGATGGAAGGTGGAGAGCACGATGGCGAAGGGGCACCCTGTCCATGTCCGCCGCATCTATGACGATCCGAGCCCCGCTGACGGGGCGCGCATCCTCGTCGATCGCCTCTGGCCGCGCGGAGTGAGCAAGGAGCGCGCAGACCTCACCGAGTGGCTGAAGGACGTCGCCCCCTCGACGGGCCTGCGGAAGTGGTACTCCCATGACCCCGCGAAGTTCGCGGAGTTCTCCCGCCGTTACCGCGCGGAGCTCGCCGATGATGACCACGCCGAGGCGTTCGCGGCGCTGCGCGACTATGCGGAGAAGGGTCCCGTCACCCTCCTCACCGCCTCGAAGCACGCCGAGATCAGCGAGGCCGCCGTCCTCGACCACGTCCTCCAGCACTCAGGCGACGAGGCGTAGGCGGCGGACCCGTTCGACCGGGCCCGTGCTCAGTGCCGGCTTCGATCCGCCTGCGTTCACACCCTCGCGGGAACGCACGTCGAGGCGAGTCGGCGCACCGCCTCGGCGACGAGCTCGCTGTTGCTCTCGGCCGGCAGGCCATCGGGAAGCACGAGCGTGTCCTCGAGCCCGATGCGCGTGGCATACCCCCAGGCAGCGGCGAGGTCGAGCACCGGCCACGCGGTCGTGCCCTCTCCGTGGAGGAGGATCGGGAGCTCGGGTTCGCGAGATTCCACGCCGCCGATGAGCCGCTCGGCGACGCTGTCGACCGGCAGCAGCTCGTCGGGCTGGATCTCGATGAGCGCTCTCAGGCACGACGACCGGTGAGGGGATGCGGCCCAGGCGGTCAGTCCCCGCTCATGCCAGATCCCAACCTCGATCCCGATCCCATGCGCGAGGAGAGCTCCGGCCACCTCGTCGGCACCGTCTTCGTGCCAGTTCACGGACGCGAAGTCGGGAAGGATCCTCCACGAGGTGATCGCGGCGATCCGATCGGACGCTTCGGGCGCGGCCCACGCTCCCGTGGTGACGCCGACGGGCACTCCCGGGCACGCCGCGCGGATGGCGCTGAGGACTCGGCCGACATCGGTTCCGAGCAGACTGTCACGTCCGCCTGATGACTTGGCATGGACGTGAACCGCAGCGGCACCGGCGGCGATTCCGGCGGCTGCCTCAGCAGCGATGTCACCGGCATCCGACGACAGCCGTGGATGATCGGCAAGCGTCCGCGAACCGTTGACGCAGACCTTGAGCAGCCCATCCCCTCTCATGCCGCCACCGTAGCTCACGGTGCTGACGCAGAGAGCGCCGAGGCGGCCCGGTTTCTCGACCTCTGCGCGTGGATCTCTGCGCGCGGCCGGTCAGAACGCGACGCCCCAGACGATGACGGCAACGATGACGATGAGGACGATGAGCGTCCAGATGCTGCCGAAGTTGAGCGTCCAGCCGACGCCGAATCTCTTCGGAACGAGGAAGCCGGGATCCCGCGGACAGAAATAGAGGAGACCGAACTTCCAGTGCGCGTCGTCCTCTCGCATCGCCTGCTTCTCACCTGCGCTCAGCGAACTCATCGCGTCTCTCCTCCCGCTCGACTCGTGCTGCCCTTCTGACTGCTTCACGCCGCCGCTTCTCACCGCTTGCCGATCATCCTGCGAGGTCACAGGCCTGATCGACCAACGCCGGCGACCACAATGACGACATTCGCTGTCAGGGTACACCCGCCTCGGCGCTGGGGAAATTTTATTGGACACGACTGTCCATAATGATCTACGCTCGACCCATGGGCAGGAAGAAGACGTTCGACGAACAGGCGGTGATCGACGCCGCGATCGCCGTGTTCAGCGAACACGGGTACACGGGAACGGACGTCGGACTCGTGTGCGAGCGCGCCGGGATCGGCCGGTCGAGCTTCTACAACACGTTCGAGAGCCTCGACGCCGTCTTCCTCCGCGCGCTCAGCGACTACACGGCCACGGGCATTCCGCTGCGCGAGCACCTTGGGACGAGCGCGCTGCCGGTTCCGGTGCTCGTGGTCGAGCGCCTCGGCGGGGCTCTGGCGCAGCAGTGCGCCGATGAGAAGCGCACCGGGTGCCTCTCCGCGAACACCGCCGCTGAACTCGGCCGGGAGGTCGACGCCGTGTGCACGATCCTCGATCCCGATCGTGCCGCGTGGCTGACGACCTATCGCGCGCTTCTCGTCCGCGGTCAGACCGAGGGGCACATCCGCCCGGACCTCGAAGCCGCTGTCACTGCCGAGCTCATCCACAGCGTGCTCGCCGGCCTCCGCATCGCCGCCCGCGTCATGCCCGCCGACAACGTCCAGGCCCAGGCCAGGACCTTCGTCGAGAGCCTCTGCACCCCGGACGGCGTGACAACCCTGGCCGCGACGACTCCGATGCCGCTGCCCTCGTCCACCTGACCCCACCGATAAGGCCTGACCCCACTGATAAGTGAGGCATGTCCGTGCTGCGTGATGTGCCCCGCCCCGCTGCCAACCGAACGACGCTCCACTGACTGCCGGACGCGCTGCTGACCGAACGACTCGCCACCGACCACTGGACACTCCACCGGCCGCAAAGCGCGCCACTGACTGCCGAACACTCCGCCCACCGCACGACTCTCCGCCGACCGAAAGCAGGACAGCATGACGACTCCGGACCGCGCCTCCGCTGAGGCCGTCCCAGGCTCTGCCTCCGCCCCCGGACACGCCTCCGGGCCCTCCATCCCCGGACCGAAACCGCGCGTTCCCGCCCAGGTCTACCTGCTCGCCGCGGTGATCTTCTGCCTCGGCACCTCGGAGTTCATGATCGCGGGGATCCTCGAGCCGATCAGCGGCGACCTCGCCATCTCGATCCCGCAGGCCGGCCTCCTCATCACGGGATTCGCCGTCGGCATGATCGTCGGGGCGCCCGCGATGGCCCTGCTCACCCTCAAACTTCCGCGCCGGGCGACGATGATCATCACGATCGTCGCCTTCTCAGCGCTCCACATCCTCGGCGCTCTTGCCCCCGACTACACCGTTCTCATGGTCAGTCGCGTCCTCTCCGCGATCGCGTGCGGTGGGTTCTGGGCGGTCGCGGCAGTGCACACGACGCGGATCTCGCCTCCCGCCGTGCACGGCCGGGCGCTCGCGAGCCTCGTCGGCGGACTCACCGTGGCGAACCTCGTCGGCGTGCCGATGGGCACGTGGATCGGCACGCAGTTCGGCTGGCGCGCGACCTTCTGGGCCGTCGCCGTCGTCACCGCGCTCGCCGCGATCCTCATCGCCTTCGCCACCCGCCCGCGAGCGGCAGCGAACGGCGCGGGCAGCCGCACGGCACACGGCGCCGGCGTTGCCGCAGCCGGTGCCGACGACCCCGCGACCGTCGAGGACCATCGCGCCGACATCCACCTCCCGACGCTCATCCGCGCCGAGCTCGTCGCGTTCCGGGGCCCGCGGATCTGGCTCGCACTCGGCACGACGGCCCTCTTCCAGGCCTCCGTGTTCGCCGCCTTCTCGTACTTCTCCCCGCTCCTCACCCAGGTCGCCGGACTCTCGCACGACCTCGTCCCCGGCGTGCTCGCGACCTTCGGCGTCGGCGCGTTCATCGGCGTCGTCATCGGCGGCCGCCTCGCCGACCGCACCGTCGTCGGCAGCCTCACCGCGCTCGCGATCAGCCTGTTCGCGCTGTGGCTCGTCGCCGACGTGGGCTGGGCGGCGATCGTGGCGATGGTCCTCGTCGGGGCCAGCGGCTTCTCGATCGCCGGTGCCCTCAACGCCCGAGTGTTCCAGATCGCGACCGAAGCGCCGACCCTGGCGGCCAGCGTCAACACCTCGGCGTTCAATGTCGGCAATGCGCTCGGCCCCGCTGCCGGGGCGGCGGTCATCGCCCTCGGCTGGGGATTCCGGGCACCGGTCATCGTCGCGATCCTCCTCGCCCTCACCGCGCTCGTCGTCGCCGGCATCGCGATCCGCGTCGAACGCCGCTGGCGTGCGGTTGGGCGGCAGTCCCTCGCCGAGGTGACCACCCCCACGCCATCGACCGCTGAGGCTGCATGCGCCGCGAGGGGCGGCATCGACGAGGAGCGGTGAGCCGCCTCGCGGGTCATCTCTCCCTGTCCTCACCTCTTCATCGGCCGGTCGCGTTCGCAGCGTCGGTCCACTTCCTGCGCGGCGACCGCCCGGGATCGCTCCGGGTACGTGAGAGAGCCCGCGGCGAGAGGGTGCATCGATGCCCTCGTTCGTCCACGGACCTCGAGTCAGATCGTTGCCGCAGTTCGAATCGGCGCACTCTCGTGTCAGTGCCGAATGCCATCATTGGAGGACAAAGAGGAAACATTATGGGGGAGAGATGAAAAATACTTCGAATGGATTTCGAATCGAGTATTGACTTTGACTCTACTAATTCTTTACTATTGATGTACTAGTTCGTTCCATTGATTCGTGGCACCACTCTTCCCCGACACTGTTGTCTGAGGCAGGTGAAACACAATGCGCGGCACCACTGCTCCTCCGAGCAGTCATGATGATCCGATCCCCGTCGATGTCCCCGACACCGACGCACACTCACCTGCGCGCGCCACTGGATCGCCCAATTCTCTCACTGAGTCCCCCGTCTCCCCGTCGTCGGGCAGCGGCTCCCTGTCTTCGGGCAATGACTCCCCGTCGTCGGGCAACTCCCGTTACACGCTGCGCGTCGGGTCGAGCATCACGGATTTCGCTCAGGCATCGGCGGCCGTCGACCGTGCTCAGATGACGGTCTTCGAGCTCACCGCCGGAATCATCCTCGGCGAGGCCGCTGCCGACCTCGACCTTCCCGCGCCGGGCGACGGCGAACCATACAGGTTCGCGTCACTCTCGGAATCGGTCTCGCGTGCCACCACGGGCGCAGGTGGCGAACCGGAGGGCGCCGATGGAGACGGAGGCGAGGCTCCCGCACTGCCCGACTTCCTCCATTTCTCGCTCGACACGACCTTCGCGGCGTGGGTGCACGACCATGTGCACAGCGAACACGTCGCTGAGACATCGACGATCCTCGGCACGACCACCGCCCGCTCATACCGGCACTTCACACAGTCGATGACCCTGATCTTCGGACTCCCGCGATTCACCGCTCGCGCCCTCGACGGCCAGTTCACCCACGCTCAGGTCGTCGCCGTCGCCGACCTCTGCCAGACCGTGGCCTTCAGGCATCTGCCTGAGCTCGACGACCATCTCGCAACCCGTCGAGCCGACATCACCTCCGACACCCTGCGCGCATCGCTGCGCAAGAAGATCAATCTGCTGCAGACCCCGGCCGACCGCGCCGAGGTGGCCGCCGAACGCCGCCGCGTCAGCGTCGAGACGTTCTCCGACGGTTCGGCCTGCCTCATGGTGAACGGACCCGCGGACGAGATCCATGCCTGCTTCGCCCGCGTCCAGGCGATGGCGAGGGCGATCCATGCCGGTCAGACGAACACCTTCGGGCTCCCATCGCGGATCGAGATCATCGATGAACGCGACATCAACGCCCTCATGTGCGACATCCTGCTCCGCCCCCAGCCGAAGCTGCGCATCCGGGTTAGAGAGCTCGACCCGGTGACGGGGATCGAAAGCGAACGGTCGGCCTCGATGCTCGATGACACCGGAGAGCCGCTGTTCTCCGCTGACGCGCGGAGCATCTCCGGCCTCACAGATCTTCTCGATCCCCCAGCGGCCCCAGATCGGAATACGACCGCTGACCCGACCGCCACTAGCGATGGACCCTCCGTCGCGGATCCGCGCACCCGCGGCGGCGACAGTCCGCCCGCCGACACGTATGCGCCCGGCGATCCGCGCACCAGCACAAGCCCGGACACCAGCCGCGAGTCGCGCGACGGCACACCTGTGTCTTGGAGTCCGGGCAGCCCGGGCTCGGCCTTCTTCCCCGGTCCGCAGCCACATCCCGTGCCACGGGAGTATTTCATCGACGTCTCCATGCCGACGGGTCCGCACTGGATCCGCAATCAGGCAGGACTCGTCGTCACGCTTCCGCTCATGTCGCTCCTCGGAGACTCGAACCTTCCCGGCGTCCTGCCCGACGGCTCTCCGATCCCCGCGGAGACGGCGCGTCGCATCGCCGCCGGCTCACCCACGCTCACGCGCATCCTCACGGACCCGGCCACGGGCACTCCGATCAACGCCCAGGCGAAGACGTATGCGATTCCCCAGCAGGTGAGAAGGACGCTCATCTCCCAATGGATGATGTGCACCGTGCCAGGCTGTCGGAGAACAGCGGAGAAGTCTGAGATCGACCATGTCGACCCCTTCAATCACGACGACCCGAGCCACGGCGGGCTGACGCGATTCGGCAACCTCCATCCCCTGTGCAAGAAGGACCACGCGCTCAAGACCGCCCGGCGATACTCGGTGCGCATGGCGGACCGGGGGTCGGCGACCCCGGCCGTCGACTACCAATTCGGGCACGGCCTCATGACCACGGTGACAGCACCCGACCAGCCGATCAATGCGGCGCAGGCGATCGAACTCTGCGAACTCCTCCGGGAGAAGCCGCTGCGACGAGCCGTGCCGGACCATGCGGTGCCCGACGAGTCCGCGATCGTCGAGGTCATGCCCACCGAGGCGCAGATCGCCGAGTGGGAGGCCGAAAACAGTCGGGTCGCGGACGAGGCCGCTCGGCAGACGGCGATGAAGGACGCCATCGCCCGCTCCGAAGCCGCTCGGCGCAGACGCCGGCTCTGGCAGGCGCTCCATTGGAATGAGATCGACTGGAACGAGATCGGCCACCAGAAGAGCCTCCCGCCGGGATCCGATCTGCTCACGATGAAGGCACTGCCACCAGGCCCCACCGTTCGCAGACCCCGTCGCGACGAACCCGATCCCGGACAGCTGCAGGCGGAGCGGAGATGGCGAGCCCGATCGTCGACGCCGTGCGCCTACTTCGACACGAGGATCGCCGAGGCGGTGGCCGAGCATTTCCCGGGCAATGAGACGTTCACCGATGACGGCGTCATCGGCCCCGACGAGCCACTCGAATACCCTCAGACCTTCGGTGGAGGCTCAGATGAGAGGATCTGGGACCACGACCCGACATGCGATCCGCCCCCGTTCTGACCGGGACCGAAGCTCCGTGGGCCGTGCAGGAGCCCAGTGGGCTGTGCAGGCACTCGGCCAGGAGGAGTATCGCACCGTCATCAGAGCTTCTCCGAACTCTGCGGGAACTCCGCTCCCGGGGCAGGCTCCCACAGTTCGATCCGGTTGCCTTCGGGATCGGTCACCCACCCGAAGCGTCCGATGCCCTCCATCTCCTGGATCTCATCGACGACGTCCGCCTCGGCGGCCTGCAGCTGCTCGAGCATCGCATCGAGATCGTCCACTCGGAAGTTGAGCATCGTCTGCTGCCGATCGACACCATCGGGCCGTGACCCGAAGTAGTCGGTCTCGTCCTCGAACGCCGCGACCACCGTCGGTCCCGCCGCCTGACGCCACACCCCGTCCGTCATGTCGATGCCGAGCATGTCCTGATACCACGCGGACAACGCCTCGGGGTCACGGGCACGCATGAAGTATCCGCCGATTCCGGTCACTCTCTCCATGCCAGCCACCTTACGTTCGGCCTCGACCCACGGGAACCCCCACCGCTCGTCGGAACTCCCCGTGCACCCGGCCCCCACCTCGGCGCGCATCCCATCATTCGGGAATCTCAGGAATGGGACCCGCACACGATGCGTTCCGCTGACAGGTCTACGCTCGACACTGACCACGACTCCCACATGCGAAAGGACATCCCCATGAGCAGATTCGCTGTCACCAACGCCAACACCGGTGAGCTGGAGGAGGAATTCCCCTCGGTTCCCGTCGGGGAGATTCCCGGTTACATCGACCGCGGTCATGACGCCTTCACCGCGTGGAAGGACACCCCGCTCATCGAACGCTCGGCGATCCTCCGTCGGTTCGCCGACCTCGTCGACGCCAATGCCGACGAGATGACCGACATCATCGGTCGGGAGATGGGCAAACCGAAGCAGCAGGGCCTCGCCGAGGTCGACAAGGTCGCCCGCACCGCCCGCTGGTTCGCCGATCACGCCCACATGCACCTCAATCCCACGGAGCTGCCGTCTGCCGGAGCCGCCCGCAGCTACGTCCGCCACGACCCCCTCGGCGTGCTGCTCGGCATCATGCCGTGGAACTTCCCGTACAACCAGATCGCCCGCTTCGTCATCCCCAACCTCGTCGTCGGGAACGCGATCATCATGAAGCAGGCGTCGATCTGTCCGAAGTCCTCCCAGTACTTCGCCGACCTCCTCGTCGAGGCGGGCCTGCCGGTCGGCGTGTACCAGAACATCTACCTCGACAGCTCCCACGCCGAGGAGGTGCTCAAGGATCCGCGGGTCAAGGGCTTCTCGCTCACCGGCTCCGAGGCCGCCGGCGCCTCCGTCGCGGGAATCGCGGCGAAGTACCTCAAGCGCTCCGTCCTCGAGCTCGGCGGCAACGATCCCCTCGTCGTCCTCGACTCGACCGACGTCCCGGCGCTGGCGAAGAAGGTCGTCGGCATCCGCCTGACGAACGCGGGCCAGGTGTGCACCTCACCGAAGCGCTTCATCGTCGTCGACGAGCTCTACGACGAGTTCGTCGCCGAGGCGAAGAAGGCCGTCGAGGCGACGAAGGTCTCGACCTTCGATGATCCCGAGGTGGGCATGGGACCGCTGTCGTCGGAGAGCGCCCGCGATGAGATCGTCGAGCGGATCCAGAAGTCCGTCGAGGACGGCTCGACCCTGGTCACCGGAGGCCAGAAGCTCGACCGTCCCGGCTGGTTCATGTCGCCGGCCCTGCTCACCGACATCGACCCGGACTCCGATCTCGGCTGCAACGAGCTCTTCGGACCGGCGGTGATGATCTACCGGGCGAAGGACGAGGAGGACGCGCTGCGCATCGCCAACCACTCCGACTACGGGCTGATGAGCTCGGTGTGGACGGACGACCTCGAGAAGGGCGAGCGCTTCGCCGCCCGGATCAACGCCGGCATGAGCTTCGTCAACTCGCACATGGAATCCGGTCCGGAGTACCCGTTCGGCGGCATCAACCGCTCCGGCTACGGGCGCGAGAACGCCGAGTGGGCGCTGCGCGCGTTCACCAACGAGCACCTCATCCGCGTCCACCCCTGACCCCGCGGCGAGCCCGACCGTGCCGCGCTGACTGGTCTGCGGCGGGTCCCGACACCTGAGCGCCCACCGTCATGCGGACGGTGGGCGCTCGCGCAGTGATCGGCGGCGGTGTCCAGGGCGGGCCTGTCATCGGCGGCAATGCCAGCTGACAATGATGTTTGTCGCCATTCGGGGTGGACAGTCGTACCGGGCGGTGCCAGACTGAACTTCCATCCAACGGGGCCCGACCCATCGCGCCACGGGGTATCGCCCCACTGTCGAGAAAGGTCTGCACATGTCCGAGAACACCAACGAATCCGGTTCCGTCACCGCTTCCGAAGCCGCCCGCATCATGGACGACCCCAACTCCACCGAGGAGCAGCGTTCGGTCGCCGCCAGTGTGCTGCGCCAGTCCGGCGGCCGCGACGGTGAGACGAGCGCGTGGGTCGCCTCCGAAGCCGGAGACCTCACCCGCGAAGGTGACTCCGAGGAGGTTCGCTCCGTCGCCGCAAGCGATCTGTCCCAGGCGGACAAGGAACGCGACGAGAACTCCTGACCCCTGACGGCACTGCCCTTTGCGGCACCGCCTCAGGCCGGTGGCGATCCCGCCACCGGCCTGTCGCATGTCCGGGTCACCTCCGCCGATGGCATGATCGAGTGCCGATGGCATGATGGAAAGCCGCCGACACCGCCGCCGTGACGGCGACGGCGCGAATATGACGGAAAGGACGCTGACATGGACGAACGCGACGTCGTTCCCGGGCACATCGCGGTTCGCGGCGCCCACGAGCACAACCTCCGCGACATCGACATCGACATCCCCCGCGACACCGTCGTCGCCTTCACCGGCATCTCCGGTTCGGGCAAGTCCTCGCTGGCCTTCGGCACGATCTACACGCACTCGCGGCAGCGCTACCTCGAATCCGTCGCCCCTTACGCCCGGCGCCTCATCGACCAGGGTTCGCCCCCGCGGGTCCGCCTCATCACGGGTCTGCCGCCGGCCGTCGCCCTCCGACAGCAGCAGTCCGGCAGCACCCGCTCGACCGTGGGCACCGTCTCCCGGGTCTCCAACGTCCTCCGCATGCTCTACTCACGGTCCGGCACCTACCCCGAGGGCTACCGTCCTGCCGATCTCGCCGGCAAGTTCCCCCGGGACGCCGCACCGCTGGACTCCGACAGCTTCTCCCCGAACACCGCAGTCGGCGCATGCCGCACCTGCTCCGGCATGGGGCGTCTCCTCCAGGTCGACGAGGACCTCCTCGTCGGCGATCCCCACCTGAGCATCGACGACGGCGCGATCGTCGCGTGGCCGGGGGCCTTCGGCGGGAAGAACAACCGGCGCGTCCTCCGCGACCTCGGCATCGACATCACCGTCCCGTTCGACTCCCTGCCCGCCGACACCCGGGAGTGGGTGCTCACGACCAGCGACCGGCCCACCATCGTCGTCGAGGAGGGCTACAAGGGCACGTACATGAGCCCCAAGCGCTGGGTCGAGCACACCTTCGCCGACTCGCCGTCGGCGCGGATGCGGGCGAAGGCCGCGTCCTTCATGACCGACAAGCTCTGCCCGACCTGCCACGGCAAACGGCTCAACCCCGAAGCCCTCGCCGTGACGATCGCCGGCATCGACATCGCCGAGGCGGCCCGACTTCCCCTCACCGGTCTCGTCTCCTTCCTCGAAGCCGCCCGCACCCATCCGGCGACGACCGAGCTCTCCGTCGAACGCCACCAGGCCGCGCAGGCGCTCATCGACGCCCTGATCAGCCAGCTGGGCACGATGGTCGACCTCGGCCTCGGCTATCTCGAAGTCGCCCGCCCCACCTCGACGCTCTCGAGCGGTGAGCTCAAGCGCCTCCACCTGGCCACGCAGCTGCGCAGCGGCCTCTTCGGCGTCCTCTACGTGCTCGACGAACCCTCGGCCGGTCTCCATCCCGCCGACCTCGAGCTCCTGCTGACCGCCCTCACACGGCTCAAGGACGACGGCAACACCGTCTTCGTCGTCGAGCACAGCGCGCAGGTCGTCCGCGCCGCCGATTGGATCGTCGACCTCGGTCCCGGAGCCGGTCGGTACGGGGGTGAGGTGCTCTTCAACGGACCGTCGGCCGGTCTCGCCGAGGTGGCCGACTCGGTCACTGCCCGCTACCTCGGCGCTGCGCCTCCGCTTCCGCCAGGCGGGTCGGGGGCGCGGCAGCTCACCGATTGGGTCGAGCTCCGCGACGTCACCGGACACAACCTCACCGGCATCGACGTCCGGCTGCCGCTCCACGCGCTCTCGGCGATCACGGGAGTCTCGGGCTCCGGGAAGACCTCCGTGCTCACGGCCCTGGCCGATGCCATCCGGGCCCGCCTCGACTCGGCCGAGGTCGCAGCTGATGAGGAGCGCAATCCGGCCGCAGTCGAGATCGGGGACGAACTCGTCCACGGGGTGCCCGTCTGGGACCTCGGCAGCGATGAGCTGACGACGGGATCGACGTCCGGCCTCGAGGCCCTCGAGCGCATCATCGTCGTCGACCAGAAGCCGATCGGGCGGACCTCCCGGTCGACACCGGCCACCTACACCGGCCTCTTCGACGGCGTCCGCAGGCTCTTCGCGGCCCAGCCCGGGGCGAAGGAGCGCGGGTTCGGGGTCGGGCGGTTCTCGTTCAATCAGCCGGAGGGACGGTGCCCGGTCTGCCTCGGCGACGGAGTCGTGAGCATCGAGCTCCTCTTCATGCCGACGGAGACGGCGCCGTGTCCGGAATGCCACGGCAAGCGCTACAACCCCGAGACCCTCGAGGTCACCTACCGCGACCGGACGATCGCCGATGTGCTCGCGATGACCGTCGATGAGGCCGCGGACTTCCTCGCCGAGGTGCCGGTGGCGACGACGATCCTCACCCTGCTGCAGAACATCGGACTCGGCTATGTCAGCCTCGGGCAGAGCGCGCCGACCCTCTCCGGCGGAGAGGCGCAGCGGATCAAGCTCGTCTCCGAACTCCACCGGTCATCGCGGGGGCGCAGCCTCTACATCCTCGACGAGCCGACGACGGGTCTCCACCCGGCCGACATCGACATGCTCATCGGTCAGCTCCAGCGGCTCGTCGATGCCGGGAACACAGTCGTCATCGCCGATCACGATCTGCGCACGCTGCGCGTCGTCGACTGGATCGTCGACCTCGGACCCGGGGCCGGCACGGACGGCGGGTCGATCGTCGCGAAGGGAACCCCCACGGACCTCGCCGCCCAGGGCGCCGCTGCTGCCGGCTCCACGGCCAACGGTGCCGGCGCAGCGGCCGGCCTCACCGCCGCCTACCTCGCAGCGGCCGGGGCCTCTGCGTAGAGCGCGGTGACGAGCGGTTCGAGTTCGGGCATCTCGCGGGCTTCGGCGAGGGTCTCCTCGAGCACCCGGTCATGGGTCGGGTGCGCGGCGAGGAGCAGCTTCTCCCCCGCCGGTGTGAGCTCGGTGTAGATGCCGCGCCGGTCATCGGCGCAGAGGATGCGGGTGAGCAGCCCCCGATCCTCGAGGCGCGTGACGAGCCGCGTCGTCGCGCTGCTCGAGAGCGCCGCCGCTCGGGCGAGCTGACTCATCCGCATATGCCATCCGTCCTGCCTGCTCAGGGCGTCGAGCACGGTGAACTCGACGACGGAGAGCTCGTGTTCGCGTTGCAGGCTCTTCTCGAGCCGGGTGTCGATGAGGCCGTGGAGCGCGGCCAGGGTGCGCCAGCCGCGGGCGCGGATCTCCACGGCGTCGTCCCTGATGCCCATGTGTTCCTCCTCGCAATCTCGATCTCCCTATGATACACCACTTGCGCCGATAGACCGCGTGTGCAAGTATTTATTTCCATGCGTCTGCAACTACTGCACACGCCGCATATTGCACAAGCACCTCACAGACCACCGTTCCGGAAGGACACCTCATGCCACTCGCGCTCCTCGCACTCGCCATCGGCGGGTTCGGAATCGGACTCACGGAGTTCGTCATCATGGGCCTGCTGCCCGAGGTCGCCGCCGACTTCGCCGTCACGGAGACCGTCGCCGGCTACCTCATCTCCGGTTACGCCCTCGCCGTCGCGCTCGGCGCCATCCTCATCACCGTCGCCCTGACCAGGGTCAACCGCAAGACCGCGCTCGTCGGCCTCATGGTCCTCTTCATCATCGGCAACGCGCTCTCCGCCCTCGCCCCGACCTACGAGATGATGATGATCGGGCGCATCGTCGCCGCCCTCTGCCACGGCGCGTTCTTCGGCATCGGCTCGGTCGTCGCCGCCGGACTCGTCGCCCCGAATCGGCAGGCCGCCGCCATCTCGATGATGTTCGCGGGCCTCACCAGCGCCAACGTCCTCGGCGTTCCCCTCGGCACGTTCCTCGGCCAGGCCGCCGGCTGGCGCTCGACCTTCTGGGCGATCGCGATCATCGGCATCATCGCCCTCGTCGGCATCGTCACCCTCATCCCCAGGGACGCCGGACGCGCGACCGCGACCGGCAGTATCCTCGGCGAGTTCCGGATCTTCCGCACGCCGCAGGTGTGGGCCTCGATCCTGCTCACCGTCCTCGGCTACGGCGGCATGTTCGGCGCCTTCACCTACATGGCGTTCACCCTCACCGGCGTCTCCGGCTTCGCCGCCTCGACCGTGCCGTGGCTCCTCGTCCTCTTCGGCGTCGGACTCTTCATCGGCAACTTCCTCGGCGGGCGCGCCGCCGATCGGAGCCTCGGTGCCACTCTGCTCACCCTGCTCATCGGCCTCGTCGTCATCCTCGCCGTGTTCTCGCAGGTCGCAGGCTCGCAGCCGGCGACGATCATCGCGCTCTTCCTCATGGGCGGCTTCGGCTTCGCCACCGTGCCGGCGCTGCAGATGCGCATCATGAACCATTCGGGGACGGCGCAGACCCTCGGGTCGGGCGCGAACATCGCCGCGTTCAACGTCGGCAACGCCTTCGGCGCCTGGGTCGGCGGACTGACGATCGCCGCGGGCCTCGGCTACGCCTCCCCGCTCTGGGCCGGCGCGCTCGTCACCCTGGCCGGCCTCGTCGTCTTCGTCATCGCCGGACTCTCCCGCGGGGGAGAGCTGCGCCGAGGCGGTCCGGCCTCCCGGGACGAGTCGACGCGAGAGACCGCTGAGGCTCCGGCGACCGCGGGCTGAGGTCTGCTCACCATGCCACCCGGATCGCCTCGGCGGCGCTGAGGGCGAGTTCGACGGGCACTCCGTCGATGCTCACCCCGATCGCCGAGGCGGCCGGGTTGACGGCTGTCACCTGGAGAACCGTGCCGAGCACGATGCCGCGGGCCTTCAGGTAGCGCAGCAGTTCGGGGGAGCGATCGGAGACGCGGACGACGGTGACATCGCGACCGGGAGTCACCTCGGCGAGTGAGAGGTTCGGTGCCGCTTCGGTGCGACCGTCGGCATCGGGGATCGGGTCCCCGTGCGGATCCCGGGTGGGGCCGCCGAGCACGGCATCCATCCGCTCGAGCACGAGGTCGGAGACCGCATGCTCGAGGCGGTCGGCTTCATCGTGGACCTGATCCCAGCTCAGTCCGAGCTTCTCGACGAGGTAGGTCTCGACGATCCGGTGCCGACGGACGATCTCGACGGCGATCTCCCGCCCGGCCGGGGTGAGGGCGATCGCCCCATAGGGCTCGTAGTCGAGGTAGCCGTCCTTCGCGAGCTTCTTGAGGTTCGCCGAAACCGTCGAGGCGGTCACGCCCAGCTGTTCGGCGAGATCCGTCGTGGCGGGACGGCCTCCGGGCCATTCGTAGGCCTTCCAGATGAGGGTGACGTAGTCCTCGACCATGCGGGTGACTGCGGGACGTGGCACGTTGACCATTCTATGCATGGGGATCCTACGCGCGCGGTCCCGTCGTCGCCCCCGCCTCGGCGGGGTCCGTCCTCTCCGCCGCGGCCGCCGTCAGCTGCGTCGTGCGGCGGAACGGGGCGGCAAGGGTCGGAATGATGTCCCTGCGGTGGAGGATGAGGAAGATGATCGCGAGGACGACCTGGATCGCCGAGAGCACGTAGCGTCCGGTCGTGTCGGTGACGAAGAACTGGATGCCGAAGAGCGCGGCGAGTCCGACCGCGGGGATCCAGTGGAAGCGCAGGGCCAGGATGATGGCGACGCCGAGGATGGTCTGCGTGGCCGTGAGCGTGAACTCCTCGACCTGCCGGGCGTCGAGGGGCAGCATCGTGTCGCCGCCGCCGAGGAAGTGGGCGACGGGCAGGGAGCCGACGAGCAGGCTCCACTGGTTGACCTTCGAGGCGATGAGCGTGGCGATCGCCGCACCGCCGAGTCCGCGGAGGGCGAACATCGCGGCGATGATGAACTCCGGTGACTCCGAGGCGAGCGGGGCGAGCCACTGGACGAGGAAGTAGGAGTCGATGCCGAGCGTCGAGCCGGAGGCCACGAGCGCCTCGGCGAAGGGCTCAGCCGAGGTGAGGATGATCGCCGCGGAGACGATGAACATCGCCACGACGGTGACCCGGCGGGCCCGCGTCGGCATCGAGACGATGAGGGCTGCGGCGCCGACGAACTCCTCGTCGCTGGTGTCGGCGCCCTGGCCGGCCCGCCACAGGTAGAGCCCGAAGATGACGATGAGGCCGATGCCGAACCACAGCGGGATGCTGCCGATGAGCGGGATGATGAACGCGATGAGGGCGAGGATGACGAGGAAGCCGATGTCCATCCGGCTCTCGCCGCTCAGCTGCAGGGCGCGGTTGACCGGGCCGCCGGTGCGCTTCGAGACGCGGTAGGCGACGAGGAGGGCGATGATGACGACGAGCGGCCAGCCGAAGCCGAGGAGCAGGCGGTTCGACCCGGTCATGTTCGCGGCCGCGAAGTGGAGGTACTGCGGGTCCGAGCCCGACCGGTACGCGTAGTAGAGGTCGACGGCGTACTCGGGGAGGACGGCGATGAGGGCGAGGAGCGCGATCGCCAGCGCCCCGGCGATGTCCTTCTGGGCGGCCTCGGCGGCCCAGGCGAGGAGGAACGCGGCGGCGACGATCGCGGCGCCGAAGAGGACGAGCTCGATGACGGGGGCGATCTCGATGCCGGCGATGCGCACGACGACGGCGGGAGCGGCGACGAGCAGGCAGAGGATGATGCGGCGGATGAGTGCAGGGGGCACGTGGACTCCTTCAACGTGCCGCAGCCGGGGAGGACCTCGGACGCGACAAGCGGCCGAAGGTCTCGTTCGCCTCACGCGCCCCATCTCAGTCGATGAGGTCCCTGCGAGGTGCCGCGCCGGGCGGTCCTCGTGACCGCCAGTGTGTCGACAGGGCTCAAGCCGGTGGTCGCCGGCGAGGAACTACTCCCCTTCGCCCTCCAGGCTCGTCCACGCGGGTTCGGTGTGTCTACGCACACCTGAGACTTGGGCATCCCACACAATTGCCGCAGCCCTCGTCTACCCCGAGATCTCGGGGCAGACGAGGGCTGTCGCCGGTGTGCTAGTGGCTCAGATCACCGGAGCGGGGACGGTCGCGACGTCAGCGGCCGGCAGTCGGATGCCGCCGGCTCACGAGTTGTCGTCGACGAGCGGAGCCTCGTCGCGGGTGACCTCCCGCTGGTCCTCGGGCTTCTGGATGAAGAACGCGAGGACGACGGGGACGAGCCCGATGATCGACGCGAGCAGGAACGCATTGTGGGCGCCGGGGGCGCCGGCTTCGGCGACGCTCTCACCGGCGGCCTGTCCGGTGTGCAGCGCCGAGGAGTAGATCGAGATGAGCAGGGCGGTGCCCGCCGCACCGGCCACCTGCTGCAGCGTGTTGAGCGCCGCCGATCCGTGCGAGTAGAGGTGCCGTTCGAGGGATCCCAGCGACGCCGAGAAGAGCGGGGTGAACGATCCGGCGAGGCCGAGGGACATGCCGATCTGGATGATGACGAGGACCCACACCGGGGTGCCGATGCCGACGTTCGAGTACGCGAACATCGCCGAGGCGATGAGGATCGTGCCGGGGATGAGCAGCGTCCGCGGTCCCTTGGCGTCGTAGATCCGACCCATCACCGGGCCGAGGAGGCCCATGAGGATCGACCCCGGCAGCAGGACGAGGCCCGACTGGGTCGCACCGAGGCCGACGACGTTCTGCAGGTAGAGCGGCAGGAGGGAGAGCGTGCCGAACATCGAGAGCGCGACGACGGCCATGATGATGACCGAGAGGACGTAGTTGCGCGAGGTGAACACGCGCAGATCGAGCAGCGCCCGATCCGCTCTGATGAGGACGAGCTGCCGCCACACGAAGAGGCCGAGGAAGATGAGGCCGCCGGCGATCGCCGTCCACGCCAGGCCCGTGCCCGCCGAGGCGCCGGCACCGGATTCGCCGCCGCCGAACTGGCTGAGGCCGAAGACGATGCCGCCGAAGGCGAACGCCGAAAGGATGATCGAGACGGCGTCGATGGGGGCGTGGGTGGTCTCGCCGAGGTTGGTCATCCACTTCGCGCCGAGACCGAGGGCGATGAGGCCGATCGGCAGGACGATGCCGAAGAGCCAGCGCCAGCCGAGGGAGTCGAGGACGATGCCCGACATCGTCGGGCCGATGGCCGGAGCCAGGGAGATGACGAGGCTGACCCGTCCCATCATGCGGCCCCGCTGATGCGGCGGGACGACGTTCATCATCGTCGTCATCAGCAGCGGCATCATGATGCCCGTGCCGCCGGCCTGGACGACGCGTCCGAGCAGGAGCATCGGGAAGCCCTGCGAGAGCAGGCAGATGAGCGTGCCGAGACAGAAGAGGATCATCGCGGTGAGGAAGATCTGCCGCGTCGTGAAGCGCTGGAGGAGGAAGCCGGTCGTCGGGATGACGACGGCCATCGTGAGCATGAACGCGCTCGTCAGCCACTGGCCGAGTTCCGGCGGGATGTGGAGCGAGCGGTTGAGTTCGGGTATCGCGATCGCCATCGTCGTCTCGTTGAGGATCGCGACGAAGGCGGCGACGAGAAGCAGCCAGATGACCCGCATCCCCGCTGGATCGATGACGTCATCGCTCGAGGCTGAGGCAGGGGTGGTGTTCTTGTCGGTCGACAAGTCAGGACTCCGATCGGACGTGGTGGTCGGTCTCCGCAGATGAGGCGGGATCTCAGGCAGACACAGCACTCAACGGCGACGTCGTTGGGCTTATTCCGGCTGCAGGAAGAATTGTCGCACAGTTCTCCTCTCCGGCCTCCAGCGTCGCATGCGGTGCTGACACGGAATCTTTCGCACCGCCTCGGCGTTGGCAGGATCATGACGGACACTGAGGATACGACGCAGACAGACTCAGCAGGCAGGGACGTGGAGTTCGGGGTCGACACCTTCGGGGCGGTGACGATCAGCGGTGACGGTTCCCCGGTGACGCAGTCGCAGGCGATCCGCGACATCGTCGACGACGTGGTCCTCGCCGATGAGGTGGGTCTCGACTTCTTCGGGGTCGGGGAGCATCACCGGCCCGACTTCGCCGTCTCGAGTCCGGAGATGGTGCTCTCGGCGGCTGCGGCGCGGACGAAGTCGATCCATCTCGGATCGACGGTCACCGTGCTCAGCTCCGATGACCCGGTGCGAGTCTACGAGCGCTTCGCGACCCTCGATGCGGTCTCGCACGGACGGGCCGAGATCGTCGCGGGACGCGGCTCGTTCATCGAGTCGTTTCCGCTCTTCGGGTATGACCTCAGCGACTACGAGGTGCTCTTCGAGGAGAAGCTCGAGCTGCTCGCGAAGCTGCTGCGGGACCAGCCGGTGACGTGGCAGGGAACGACGCGGGCGCCGCTGTCGAACCAGTCCGCGTACCCGACCACGGAGAAGCCGATTCCCGCCTGGGTCGGGGTCGGCGGCAGCCCCGAATCGGTGGTGCGCACCGCGAAGTACGGGTTCAACCTGTTCCTCGCGATCATCGGCGGCGCACCCGAGCGGTTCGCCCCCTATGTCGACCTCTTCAAGCGCGCGCAGGACGAATACGGTGTGCCGCATCGGCCCGTGGCCATCCACTCGCCGGGCCTCGTCGCCGACACCGATGAGGCGGCGCGCGAGCTCGTCGCCGAGGGCTGGCTGCGGTCGCGGAAGAAGATCGGCCGCGAACGCGGCTGGCCCCCGCCGCAGCCGGGCGACTTCGAGGCGGAGATCGAGTCCGGCTCCCTCTACGTCGGCTCCCCGGAGACCGTGGCGAAGAAGATCGCGAGAACCGTGCGCGCCCTCGGCGTCAACCGCTTCGACCTCAAGTACGACCAGGCCGAGGTCACGCACGCCGCGCTGCAGACGTCGATCGGCCTCTATGGGGAATCGGTGGTCCCGCTCGTCAAGGACATCCTCTCCGGCAGCTGACCGCGGGCGGGAGCCGAACTCACTGTTTCGGACGCCAACCGGCACCCGCGTCGATGGCATCGGCGATTCTCAGGCTGGCGTCCCGGAGCGCCATCGCCTGATCGTCGCTGAGCGCATCGAAGACCAGACGACGGACCAGCTCGGCGTGGGCCGGAGACGCGTCGGAGACGATGTCGAGGCCGCTCTCAGTCAGTCGCGCAACGGTGACCCGACCGTCGTCGGGATCGGCGTTCCTGATTGCCAGCCCTCGCTTCTCAAGACGTGCGACTGCACGGGAGAGGCGAGAAAGAGTGCTGTTGGCAAACCGGGCCAAGGCACTCATTCGCAACGTGTGCCCGTCGGCTTCTGACAGGGCGAAGAGGATGCCGAACTCGAAGTGGCTGATCCCCCAGTTCTCCTGCAGCTGCGCATCGAGCACCGGCGGCAGCCATTCGAGCACTGTGGCCAGGGCCGACCAGGTCTCGAGCTGAGACCCCGAGAGGGGACCGCCGCGCTGCAGATCTGAGGATTCCTCGGAGGTCATCCGACCACAGTAGTCGATTACTTGACCAGGAAACCATTCGCGCTTAGTTTTTACTTGTCTGAGAAAGTAAATGAGCGGCAGGGAGTGCAACGATGAGTCTGCAGGGCAAAACTGTGTTCATCAGTGGGTCGACTCGTGGAATCGGCCATGCCATCGCTGTGGGGTGTGCGGCTGACGGCGCCGAGGTGATTGTGCACGGACGCACCGAACCGGCAGTCGACGCGGCCATCGATCGAATCCGTGCTGCGGTGCCCGGAGCGTCGATCAGCGGGTGTGCGGCCGATCTGGCCGTAAGCGTGGAGGTATCAGGGCTCCTCGACCGGCTCCGAGACCTCGGGGTCGACGTGCTCATCAACAACGCCGGGATCTTCGACGTCGCCGACTTCACGACGATCAACGATGATGAGTGGTCGCGGTATCTCACTGTCAACCTCATGGCCGGAGTGCGGCTGTCGAGGGCCCTCCTCGGCGGCATGCTCACGCGGAATTGGGGCCGAATCATCTTCATCGGAACCGAGTCGGCCGTCGATGTGCCCGCGGATATGATCCACTACGGAACGACCAAGGCCGCGGCGCTGGCACTGAGCAACGGACTCGCGAAACTCACCAAGGGCACTGCGGTGACCGTGAATACCGTTCTCGGTGGTCCGACCTATTCTGACGGGGTTTCCGCACGCATCGAGGAGATCGCGGCAGAACGGGAGATTTCGACCGAACAGCTGAAATCCGGCCTCGTGCGCCCGACGTCGCTGCTCGGACGCTTCATCGACCCGGAGGAAATCGCCGACGTGGTGGTCTTCCTCGCCGGTCGTCGTTCCTCAGCGATCAACGGAGCGGCGGTGCGAGTCGACGGCGGCGTCCTCACGACGCTGACGTGAGTGCACTCGCCATGCAACTCGTTCAACGCGCGGCGCAGGGAGCACCGTGTCCATCGCTGTCCGGATGCTCGATCAAGCGCTCGTGCGGATGAGTTGAGGCCGCACAGTGTGTCCGTCCCCGACGTGCGGCCTCCGCGGAGGCTGTATCCGGTACCGCCGGGCGGGGAAGCACCGAGGGAACAGACAGGAGCCGAGCAGCACCCGACGGTGAGCCTGTCGCGCGAACGCAACCTGGGCTGGGACCTCACTCCGGATCCGTCGCCACCCCGGATGCGTCGGCGCCAGCCGGTTCCCAGAGCTGGATGACGTTGTCTTCCGGGTCGGTGAGGATCGCGAACCTGCCGTTGGGATAGGTCTCCGGATCGACGTCCACCGCGATCCCGGCCTGCCGCAGCTGCGAAACCATCAGGTCGAGGTCGGCGACGCGGAAGTTCACCGACCAGGTCTTGGCCGGTCCACCGAAATGCTCCGAGTCCGCGGGCATGGCCGCGAACACGGTCGGGCCGGACTGCTGCCACCACGAGGGCGTGTCGTAGGTCTCGGGAGGTGCCTCGACTCCCAGATGCCGTTCGTACCAGGCGGTCAGCTCATCGGGCCGCTCAGCGCGAAAGAAGACCCCACCGATACCGGTCACACGTTCCATGCCCTCCTCGCTTCCGTCGTTGAGCTCTGGATGGTCCGCCGTTCGGGGCAGTCTGGTCTGGGCAGTCTAGTTCACTCCGGCTGTGTGTGACGCCCGAGACGGGTCGGAAGGAGACGAATCGTCTCTGCGGAACGGGATCCGGTATCGAGGATGACAGTCAGTATCGAGGACGGCAACAGTATCGAGAAGGGCTGGGGCAGCAGACACATCCCGGGCACGACGAAGGCCCCGAACCAGAGGTCCGGGGCCAACGCCTGCGAGTGCTGTCTCAATTGCTCTCGAGTGGAGGTAAGGGGACTCGAACCCCTAACCCTCTGCTTGCAAAGCAGATGCGCTACCAATTGCGCCATACCCCCAGGTGGGTTATCACCCTACACCGAGTCGGTGTGCTTTGACCATTCGGCCTGGGCACGCTGATTCGTGTGCCGCCACCGGAAGAACACCCCCAGCCCCACAAGGGTGAGACCGGAGAGAATCCACTTCTTCATGATCCTCCTCGAAAGGAAGTGGGCCTACCTGGACTTGAACCAGGGACCTCTTCGTTATCAGCGAAGCGCTCTAACCGCCTGAGCTATAGGCCCTTTTCGGGGTGAACCCGAAGTAAAAATATACCGAACGGCGCATCCCCTGCACAAATCCGCGCGCCGTGACACGCCTCACAGCGTGCCGGCGCGCGGATCCTGTGCTGCCGGACCGGTCAGTTCAGACCGGTCATTTGAGACTCAGCTCAGTCGTCGGTGAGCGTCAGGTGGAAGCCTCCGGCGATGAGGGAGCCGATGTTGTAGACGAAGGCCGCCAGCGTCGAGAGCGCAGTCATGAGGACGATGTTGATGACCGCGATGATGAAGCCCGCGGCGACGACCCGGCCGAAGCCGAAGATGCCGACGATCCGCTCAGCCGACTCCGCGCCGGCGAGCTCGGTCATCGTCGCCTCCAGGCCGCTCATCACGCCGGTGGCCTGGAGGACGATCCAGAGGACGACGAACGCGACGATCGTCGCGATGCCGATGGCCACGGACATGAGGAACGACATCTTCATGACCGACCACGGGTCGACGGCGGCGACGGTGAGGCGGACGGTCCGGGGACCCTTCCGCTTCTTCCCCTTGCCGTTGTCGACCATGTTCTTCACGCCCATCTTCACGCCGCCGGAGCTTGCGCGCACCGTGTTCGCGACGTTGCCCATCACCGAGGTGGCCGGACCGCTGCCGGTCCCGCCCGCGGTTTGGGAGGCGGTCGACTGGGAGTCAGCGGTCTGCGTGCTCGCCGAGGTGGCCGGGGCGGTGGGTGCCGATCCCGTCGACGGTGCGCGGCCGGGCTTGGGCGAGGCCTTCGGGGCCGGCGGAGCGACGACTGTGGCCTTCTCCGTCGCCGGGGCAGCGGACTTCTCCGCCTTCGCCGAGGTGCCGGTGCGCGGCGCAGAACCGCCGCGCCCGCTGTTCGACGATCCCGAGGAGCCCGAGCGGCCGGAACCGGAGGACCCGGACGAACCCGAGCTCGCAGCGGTCTCGCTCTTGCCGGAACCGGCGGTCAGACGGGTCGATCCGCTCGATGTGCGGATGATCTTGCCGGGTCCTGACTGCTTGTTGTCGCTCACTCTTCCACATCCTCGCTGCCGGTCTCGGGGTCCAGACCTTCAGGTTCTGCGCCGGCGGTGTCGGCACCATCGGTCGCAGCACCCTCGGGCTGGGCACCCTCGGTCTCGGGTGCCGCGGCCTGAGGAGCTGCGCCCTCGAGTGCCGGAACCTCGGCGTCGTCTTCGTCTTCCACTGCGGTTTCGGGTCCACGGGTTACTGCGATGATACGGTCATTCTTGCCCGGCTTCGCGAACACCACACCCATGGTGTTGCGTCCCTTCGCAGGAACCTCGTCGATATTCGATCGCACCACCTTACCGCGCTCCATGACGACGAGGACCTCTTCTCCCTCGTCGACGATGAGGCCTCCGACCAAGTCTCCGCGCTGCTCGGTGATCTTCGCAACTCGGATTCCCAGGCCGCCGCGGCCCTGGACGCGGTACTCGTCGACCGGGGTGCGCTTGGCGTAGCCGCCCTCGGTGACGACGAAGACGTACGTGCCCGGCTGGACGACGTCCATGGTGAGCAGCTCGTCGTCCTTGAACTTCATGCCGGTGACACCGCCGGTGACGCGGCCGAGCGGCCGGATCGAGTCGTCGTCGGCTGCGAAGCGGATCGACATGCCCTTGCGGGAGATCATGAGGAGGTGGTCCTCGGATCCGACGATGCGTGCGGAGACGAGTTCGTCCGGCTCCCCCTTGTATTCGCGCAGGTTGATGGCGATGACGCCGCCGGTGCGGTTCGAGTCGTACTCGCTCAGGCGGGTCTTCTTGACGACACCGGACTTCGTCGCGAGGACGAGGAACTCGGCTTCGTCGTAGTCGCGGATCGAGAGCACCTTCGCGATCGTCTCACCCGGCTGAAGTGCCAGGAGATTCGCAACGTGCTGTCCCTTGGAGTCCCGGGAACCCTCAGGGATCTCATAGGCTTTCGCGCGGTAGACGCGGCCGGTGTTCGTGAAGAAGAGGAGCCAGTTGTGCGTCGAGGTGACGAAGAACTGCTCGACGACGTCGTCGCCGCGCAGCTGAGCGCCCTTGATGCCCTTGCCCCCGCGATGCTGGGCGCGGTAGAGGGTCGACTGGGTGCGCTTGGCGTAGCCGCCGCGCGTGATCGTCACGACGACCTCCTCCTCGGGGATGAGGTCCTCCATCGACACGTCGCCGTCGAACCCGGCGAGGATCTTCGTGCGGCGGTCGTCGCCGAACCGGTCGACGACCTCGTCGAGCTCCTCGGAGACGATCTCACGCTGGCGCGCAGGCGTTTCGAGGATGTGGTTGTACTCGGCGATGAGGGCCTCGATCTTCTCCGACTCCTCCTGGATCTTCAGCCGCTCGAGGGCCGCGAGGCGACGCAGCTGGAGGTCGAGGATCGCGTTGGCCTGGAGTTCGTCGACCTCGAGGAGCTCCATCAGCCCGGTCCGCGCCTCGTCCGAGGACGGGGAGCGGCGGATCAGGGCGATGACCTCGTCGAGGGCGTCGAGGGCCTTGAGGTAGCCGCGCAGGATGTGGGCGCGCTCCTCGGCCTTGCGGAGGCGGAACTTCGTCCGGCGGACGATGACCTCGATCTGGTGCTTGACCCACAGGCGCAGGAACGAGTCGAGCGAGAGGGTGCGCGGCACGTTGTCGACGAGCGCGAGCATGTTCGCGGAGAAGTTCTCCTGCAGCGAGGTGTGCTTGTAGAGGTTGTTGAGCACGACCTTCGCGACGGCGTCGCGCTTGAGGACGATGACGAGGCGCTGGCCGGTGCGGCCCGAGGACTCGTCGCGGAGGTCGGCGATGCCGGCGACCTTGCCGTCCTTGACGTACGAGGCGATCTTCGCCGCGAGCGTGTCGGGGTTGACCATGTAGGGCAGCTCGGTGACGACGAGGCACGTGCGGCCCTGGATCTCCTCGACCTCGACGACGGCGCGCTGGGTGATCGATCCGCGGCCGGTCCGGTAGGCGTCCTCGATGCCCTTGTGGCCGAGGATCGTCGCCCCGAGCGGGAAGTCGGGACCCTTGACGATGCCGAGGAGGGCTTCGAGCGCCTCCTCCTTCGTCGCCTCGGGGTGGGAGAGGAGCCACTGGGCGCCGGCGGCGAGCTCGCGGAGGTTGTGCGGCGGGATGTTCGTCGCCATGCCCACCGCGATGCCCGCCGAGCCGTTGGCGAGCAGGTTGGGGAACCGGGAGGGCAGGACGACGGGCTCGAGGCTGCGGCCGTCGTAGTTCGGCTGGAAGTCGACGGTGTCCTCGTCGATGTCGCGGACCATCTCCATGGCCAGCGGCGCGAGCTTGCACTCCGTGTACCGCGGTGCTGCGGCCCCGTCGTCGCCGGGTGAGCCGAAATTGCCCTGTCCGGCGATGAGCGGGTAGCGCATCGTCCACGGCTGGACGAGGCGGACGAGGGCGTCGTAGATCGCGGAGTCGCCGTGCGGGTGGTACTGGCCCATGACGTCGCCGACGACGCGGGCGCACTTGGAGAAGTTGCGGTCGGGGCGGTACCCGCCGTCGTACATCGCGTAGAGGACGCGGCGGTGGACGGGCTTGAGTCCGTCGCTGACGTCGGGCAGCGCGCGCCCGACGATGACGCTCATCGCATAGTCGAGGTACGACTTCTGCATCTCGAGGTTGAGATCGACCTGTTCGACGCGGTTGATCTCGGTGGGGGTTTCAAAATCGTCAGCCAATGTGGGCTCTTCCCTTGTGTCGTGACCGTTCTTCTGGCCTCGGTGCCCTCTCCCTCAGCGGGAGCAGCGCTCCCGCCCGTGAAGGCGCGGGGTCCGTGGCGAACGGCGGCGGATGGAATGTGCGTGGCAGGAGTGCGGATCCGGCGCCGAGGTGGGGCATCCGGATCCGCATGCCGGCTCAGATGTCGAGGAAGCGGACGTCCTTCGCGTTCTCCTGGATGAAGCGGCGACGTGAGTCGACGTCGTCGCCCATGAGGACGGTGAAGATCTCGTCGGCGACGATCCCGTCGTCGAGGGTGACCTGCCGGAGCAGACGCGTGTCGGGATCCATCGTCGTCTCCCACAGCTCTTCGTAGTTCATCTCGCCGAGGCCCTTGTAGCGCTGGATCGCCTGTTCCTTGGGCAGCCGCTTGCCCTCGGCCTTGCCGGTGGCCAGCAGCGCGTCGCGCTCCTTGTCCGTGTAGGCGAACTGGTAGGGCGCGTTCGACCACTTGATCTTGTAGAGCGGCGGCATCGCGAGGTAGACGTAGCCGTGTTCGATGAGCGGCTTCATGTACCGGAAGATCAGGGTGAGCAGCAGCGTCGTGATGTGCTGGCCGTCGACGTCGGCGTCGGCCATGAGGATGATCTTGTGGTACCGGAGCTTGTCGAGGTCGAACTCCTCGCCGATGCCGGTGCCGAAGGCGGTGATCATCGCCTGGACCTCGTTGTTGCCGAGTGCCCGGTCGAGCCTGGCCTTCTCGACGTTGAGGATCTTGCCGCGCAGCGGCAGGATCGCCTGCGTGAACGGGTTGCGTCCCTGCACGGCCGAACCGCCGGCAGAGTCGCCCTCGACGATGAAGACCTCGGAGATGTTCGGGTCCTTCGACTGGCAGTCCTTGAGCTTGCCGGGCATGCCCGAGGACTCGAGGAGGCCCTTGCGCCGGGTCGCCTCACGGGCCTTGCGCGCGGCGAGTCGGGCCTGCGAGGCCTGCAGCGCCTTGCGCACGACGTCCTTGGCCTGGGCGGGGTTCGACTCGAGCCAGTGTCCGAGCTCGTCGCGGACGACGCGCTGGACGAAGCCCTTGACCTCGGAGTTGCCGAGCTTCGTCTTCGTCTGTCCCTCGAACTGCGGGTCGCCGACCTTGACGGAGATCACGGCGGTGAGGCCTTCGCGGATGTCATCGCCGGTGAGGTTGGGGTCCTTCTCCCGCAGCAGCTTCTGCTCGCGGGCGTAGCCGTTGATGAGCGAGGTCAGCGCGGTGCGGAAGCCCTCCTCGTGGGTGCCGCCCTCATGCGTGTTGATGACGTTGGCATACGTGTGGACCGACTCGCTGAAGGCCGTCGTCCACTGCATCGCGATCTCCAGGGAGAGCGTCTCGGAGGTCTCCTCGGCTTCGAAGACGATGATGTCGGGGTTGATGAGATCGACCTTCTTCGCCGAGTTGAGGTATTCGACGTAGTCGAGCAGCCCGTGATCGTACTGGTACGTGACCTCGCGCGGCTTTGCGTCGGCCTCTTCGTCCTCGTCGATCTGGACATTGTCGTCGTCGACCTGGGCGTGGCGCTCGTCGATGAGCCTGATCTTCAGACCCTTGTTGAGGAAGGCCATCTGCTGGAACCGCGCGCGCAGGTACTCGTAGGAGAAGTCGGTGGTCTCGAAGATCTCCGCATCGGGCCAGAAGGTGACGATCGTGCCGGTCCTGTCCGTCGGCTCCCCGCGCTGCAGCTCACCGGTGGGCACGCCCCGGCGGAAGTCCATCGTCCAGTGGTAGCCGTCGCGGAGGACCTCGACGTCGAGGCGCTCGGAGAGCGCGTTGACGACGGTCGAGCCGACGCCGTGGAGGCCGCCGGCGACCGCGTAGCCGCCACCGCCGAACTTGCCGCCGGCGTGGAGGATCGTGAGGATGACCTCGACGGTGGGCTTGTGCTCGGTCGGGTGCATCGCCACCGGCATTCCGCGGCCGTTGTCGGCCACGCGCACTCCGCCGTCGGCGAGGATCGTCACGTCGATGTCGTCGGCGTATCCGGCCATCGCCTCGTCGACGGAGTTGTCGACGATCTCCTGCACGAGGTGGTGGAGTCCGCGCTCCGAGGTCGACCCGATGTACATGCCAGGGCGTTTGCGGACCGCTTCGAGACCTTCAAGTACCGTGATGTCCCCGGCGTCGTAATGGGGCTGTTCCTCGGTCGTCATGTGACTCCTCGTGCAAATGGACGTTATCAGCTCACTATTCTACCGCGCACGGCTGACAAATGCCCGCAATCGGCACAGAAACGTCCATATCGGGATTTTCGACCCGGCAGACGTACCCCCGGACGCAGACGGGTCCGATTATCGCCGCTACAGGCCTTCTGCTGATTCTGCCGACATCGCCGATCTCCCTCTATCCGAAGGTGTCGCGCGGACCGCGTCCGCGCACGCTGCGGCGGCCCTTCTTGAAGGTCCGCCCGGCCGGCCCGCGGATCTCGAGTTCGGTGATCGTCGAGGATCCCAGTCCCGCCTCGAGGGCCCGAAGGATCGTCGGACGCAGCACCCGCAGCTGCGTGGCCCAGGTCGTCGAGTCCGCGGCGATGACGAGCAGCGGCGGAGAGAAGTCGACGGGAGTGCAGTGGCGGGCGACCTGTTCGCCGACGAGGTCGGGCCAGCGCCCGAGCACCTTGCCGATGTCGATCGACGACGACCAGCCGCGGGAACTGATGAGTCCGCCGAGGACCGAGGAGATCGCCGTGGGATCGCGTCGGTCCTTGCCCGCCGAGGTGTACGTGACCTCCGCGCGGATGCGGGAGCGGCGGCGACTGCGGACGAATCGCGCCTCGGTCGCCTCCATCCGCCGCACCCGGTCGAGGGCTTCGAGGGCGGCGACCGGGGTCGCCTCGTCGCGTTGAATGCCGCTCATGAGGCGGGCTCCTCATCCGGGCCGTCGGTCCGGAGCATTGTCGACTGATCGATCCGCGCGCCATCGAGACCCGCGGGCAGGTCGGCGTCGACGGCGGCGGTGACGAGGACCTGCTCGGCCGCGGTGATCCGTGCCGCCAGCCGGTTGCGTCGCCCGGTGTCGAGTTCGGCGAAGACGTCGTCGAGGACGAGGATCGGCTGTTCGGCGGTCGATCCCGCGTCCGCGCTGAGGAGATCCCAGCCGGCGAGCTGCATCGCCAGGGCGAGCGACCACGTCTCACCGTGGGAGGCGTACCCTTTCGCCGGGTGCGAGCCGATCATCAGGGAGAGGTCGTCGCGTCCGGGGCCGTGGAGGGTGACTCCGCGGTCGATCTCCGTCGTCCGGCGCCGCTCGAGGGCGCCGAGGAGGAGTTCGCGGGCCTCGCTCGCCGAGGTGGTCTGCGAGTAGTCGATGCGCGAGTCGTAGGTCGCGCTCACTCCCTGCCTCTCCAGGCGGGCGTCGGCGGCGATGTAGGCGAAGTTCTCCTTGAGCGGGTCGACGATGTCGGCGAGCACCCTCTGCCGGCCGAAGACGAGTTCGGCGGCCGCCTCGGCGTAGGCCATGTTCCAGATGTCGAGGGTCGCCTCGAGTCCGGGATCGCGGTCCTCGCGGAGGCGCTTGAGGAGGGCGTTGCGCTGCTTGAGGGCACGCTCGAAGTCCGTGATCACCGAGGCGAAGCGCGGATTGCGGGCGACGACGAGGGTGTCGATCCACGACCGCCGCTCGGCCGGTTCGCCGCGCACGAGGGCGAGGTCCTCGGGAGCGAAGACGACGGCGGAGACGAGTCCGAGGATCTCCCTGATCCTCACGGGTGAGCGGTTGACCCGGGCGCGGTTGGCGCCTTTGGCCTGGATGGAGACTTCGACGGCGGCATGCCGCGTCCCGCGGTTGACGAGGGCGGAGACGGTGGCCGAGCTCGCCTCCTCGTGGACGAGTGGGGCGTCGAACGCCACCCGGTGGGAGCGCAGATGCGCGAGATACCCGATCGCCTCGACGATGTTCGTCTTGCCGGTGCCGTTGTCGGCGACGAAGGTGGTGACTCCGGGCCCGAACTCGAGGTCGAGCTCGGGATACGACCGGTAGTTACGCAGCGAGAGTCGGGATATCCACATTCAGATGCGCGTGGGCATGAGCAGGTAGCGATACGACTCATCGGCCGACGAGTCGAGGTCCTTCTGCCCGGAGATGATGACGGGCTTCATCGGCTGGGTGAAGGAGAAGTTGACGTAGGGGCTCTCGATCGCCGCGAGTCCCTCGGCGATGTAGTGCGGGTTGAAGCCCACGGTGATCGGCTCGCCCTGGAGCACGGCTTCGACGGCCTCGGAGGCCTGTGCGTCGTCGCCGGTGCCGGCGTGGAGGGTGAGCATGCCGTCACTGACCTCGAAGCGCAGCGGAGTGTTGCGCTCGGCGACGAGGGAGACGCGACGCACGGCTTCGCGCAGCACCGCGGTCTCGACGATCGCGTGGATCGGCACGGAGTCGGGGAAGAGCGAGCGGACCTTCGGGTACTCGCCCTCGACGAGCAGCGAGGTCGTCACCCGTCCCGCCGAGGTGAAGGAGATGAGGTCCTTGCCGGCATCCGTGCTCAGGCCGATCGTGACATCCCCGCCGAGGGACTTCGAGACATCGGAGAGCGTGCGGCCGCGCAGCAGGGCGACCGCGGAGACGTCGGGGCGACCCGGGTTCCACGTGAATTCGCGGACGGCGAGGCGGTAGCGGTCGGTGGCCAGCAGGGTGACCTTCTCGCCTTCGATCTCGACGCGGACGCTGGTGAGGATCGGCAGGGTGTCGTCCTTCGACGTGGCGATCGTGACCTGCGAGACGGCGTTCTGGAACTCCCCGGCGGAGACGGTGCCCGAATCGTCGGGGACCTGCGGCAGCGACGGGTATTCGGCCACGGGCATCGTCATCAGCGAGAAGCGCGAGGAACCGCACGTGACGTCGACCTTCGACCCGACCTGTTCGAGGGTGACCTCCTGGTTGGGCAGCGCCTTGGAGATGTCGGCGAGGAGTCGACCGGAGACGAGCACGGTGCCCGGGGAGACGACGTCGGCGGAGATCTCGACCCGGGAGGAGACTTCGTAGTCGAAGACGGCCAGGCGCACCGTGCCGCCGGTCTCGGCGGTGATGAGGATGCCGGTGAGGACGGGAGCGGAGGGCCGATTGGGGAGGGTCTTGGTCGCCCAGGTCACGGCGTCGGCGAGGACGTCACGATTGACTTTGAACTTCAGAGGGGTTGCTTCGGCGTTCACTTCACTCCTTCGGGAAATCACCCGATGTGCTCGCGACTGTGGCTTGACGGTGCTCGGAAAACTGTACACAGCCTAACCGATGATCCGATACCCGAGCGTGGTCGTCACGGCTGCCCGGACGATCGCCGAGGCGGTGCTCACCACCGCGGATCTCGGATCCGAGAATCATCGCCGAGGCGATGTTCGAATAGTCCTCAGCCTCCGGAGTGACCGCACGGTAGCCGAGCCGTCCGCCGAGCGCAGTCGATGGCGTCCGCCCTCCTATCCCCTTGAGTTGATACAGCAGAAGTATCAGCACCTGTGGAATCTGTGGACGACGGTCGGGGAGGTGCCGGAGATCAGGGGATCGCCGCCTCGGCGAGGGTGTGGATCGCCTGTGCACCGCAGGATGACCGGACGGGGAGGCCTGGGTAAGCACAGGCGTGTA